>NZ_FOGI01000010.1 GCF_900111175.1 Actinokineospora terrae | reverse complement strand
CTGGGGCTCGACGGCGACCAGGAGTTCGCGGTGTACCTGCTGGGCGCGGGTGTCCCGGAGCGGGCCGACCTGGCACTGCCGGTGGACTTCGCCTTTCCCGGCCCGGCAGCGGTCTGAGGCCGACCCGATCCACGACCCCGGGAGCACCCATGGCGCTGGCGCGCTGCACCACACTGTCCACAAAGGCCTTCCGCGCCGGTGTCCAGCACCGGCGGCACCTGCACACCACCGCGGCCGAACTCCCCGGCGGCTTCGGTGACCTGTTCTCCGCCGCGGTGCTGGAGCGGCTGCTCGCCGATGGCGGTCTGCGCACCACCTCGGCGCGGTTGGTCCGCGCGGGCAAGGAGTCCGCGCTCATCGACGCCGGGCACGCCGACCCCGGGGACCGACCCGGTTCGGCGCCGTTCCTGAGCACCGAGGCGGTCCGCGCGGGTCTGGCGTCCGGGCACACGCTGGTGCTGCGCGCGCTGCACCGCTACCACCCGCCGCTGCGCCGGTTCACCCAGGCGCTGTCCGAGGACGTCGGCCACCCGGTGCGGGTCAACGCGTTCGTCACCCCGCCGCACTCGCAGGGCGTCGACCTGCACTTCGACGTCCAGGACGTGTTCGTGCTGCAGATCGCGGGCGAGAAGCACTGGGAGCTGCGCGCGCAACCGCTGGCGCACCCGCTGCCCAGCCAGGCCTGGTTCGACGTGTCGGCGAGCAGGCGCGCGGAGCTGGCGGCCGCGTCGACCCCGCTCGACGAGCTGACCCTGCGCCCCGGCGACACGCTGTACTTCCCGCGCGGCACCATGCACTCCCCGCGCACCACCGACGAGCTGTCCATCCACCTGACCTTCGCCATCCCGCAGATCACCCGGCACGACCTGCTGACCGAGCTGGTCGCGGTGGCGGGTCCCGGCGACGAGTGGCTGCGCGAGAGCGTGTCGCTGGCGGAGTTGGAGGACGACGACCAGGTGGCGCGGGCGACGTTGCGCGGCTTGGCGCAGCGGCTGGCCGCGGCGGCGGAGTCGGCGAACCCGGCGGACCTGCTGTGGGCCATCCGGTCCCGGGCCTTCGCGGAGATGCCCGCCGAACCGGTCCCGGTGCTGCCGCCCACCACGCCACCGCGATCCCTGCGCGTGCGGGAAGGTGTGCGGTTCCGGGTCGTCGACGACGGGGACTCCTTGGCGCTGCACGGTTCCGGCAAGCGCGTGCGGCTGCCGGTCGAGGTGCGCGGCGCGCTGGACGAGCTGCGCAGCACCGGCACGCTCGACCGCGGCCGCTGGGACGAGGAGCTGACACCGCCCGGCGCGGAGCAACTGGTGCGGGTGTTGACCGACATCGGCCTGCTCACGACCGGGCCGGTGGCGCGGTGACCGGGTCGGCCGCCTACGGCGAGCACTGGGCCGAGGTTTACGACGAGTGGTTCGGCCAGCTCGACGACACCGAGTACGCGGTGGCGGTGCTCGCCGAGCTCGCCGATGGCCGGGAGGCGTTGGAGATCGGCCCCGGCACCGGCAGGCTGACCCTTCCGCTGGCGCGCACCGGGATCGAGGTGACCGCCGTGGAGGCCTCGCCGAGCATGGCCCGCAAGCTGCGCGATAAGGTGGTCGACGAACCGATCCGGGTGGTCGACGGGGACGCGGCGGTCATCCAGCTCGCCGAACTGGGCCCCGCGGTCGGTTTCGGGCTGGTCTACCTCAGCTGCAACACCCTGTTCCAACTGTGCACCCAGGAGTCCCAAGTGGACTGTATCGCGCGCGCGGCCGAGGCGCTGCGGCCCGACGGCGTCCTCGTCGTCGAGGCGTCGGTCCCCGATGTCGCGCTGCTGCACGCGGGCAGCAAGCACGGCGTGCGCCAGGTCGGCGCCGACCGGGTGGCCATCACCCAGGTCCGCGCGGACGTCGCCACCCAGCGGCAGGTGACCACCACGGTGGTGCTCGACGGCGGACCGCCCACGGTGCTGCCGGTCGTGGAGCGCTACATCTCCCCCGCCGAACTGGACCTGATGTCCCGCCTCGGCGGCCTGGGGCTCAGCGAGCGCTGGTCGGGCTGGGAGGGCCGCCCGTTCGACTCGCGCAGCACCGGGCACGTCTCGGTGTACTCGCGGTGAGCGGACTGCGCGCGCACCCTCGGTTCCTGCGGGTGTGGCTGGGTCAGGCGTGCGGCGCGGTGGGCGACCAACTGCTGCCGGTCGCGGTCAGCCTGTACGTGATCAGCCGGGGTGGCGGGGTGGCCGAGGTGAGCCTCGTGCTCGGCGCCCGCGCCGTCGCCCTGGTGCTGTGCCTGCTGGTGGGCGGTGTGCTCGCCGACCGGGTGCGCCGCAGCCGGGTCCTACTCGGCGCGGACTGGTTCCGCGGCGCGTTGCTGCTGGCGACCGCGGTGGCGCTGCCCGCGCTGCCGTTGCTGGTCATGCCCGTGGTGGTGGCGCTGGTGGCCGCGGGCGAGGCGTTGTCGCGTCCGGCTTTCCGCTCGATGGTGCCCACCCTGCTGCCCGGCGACATGCTCGAGCGCGGCAACGCCCTGGTGTCGGCGGCGCAACGCAGTGCGGCGGTGCTCGGCGCGTTGGCGGGCGCGGCCGTGGTCAGCTTTGTCGGCCCTCGCGCCGCGTTGTTCGCCGCGGGCGCCGTGTTCGCCATCAGCGGCCTGACCGTGCTCCGCCTCGACGACACCGCTCCCGCGGCACTGGGGCGCTCGGTGCTCGCCGACGCGGCGGCCGGGGTGCGGGCCATGCGGGAACGGCCGTGGGTGCTGGCCGTCATGTCCACCGCCAGCGTGCACCTGATGACCGGGACGGCGGCGGCGCTGACGCTGCTGCCCCTGATCGCGCACGACCGGCTCGGCGGCGATCTCGCCTACGGCGCGGTGCTGGCGGCGATGGCGATCGGCGCGCTGCCCGGGCTGGCGCTGGCGGGCCGGTGGCGGCCCAAGGCCAAGGGCGTGGCGTCGATGTGCGTGCTGTCCGGCTACGCGCTGGTGCCGTTGAGCCTCGCGGTCGCGCTGCCGCTGCCCGTGGTGATGGCGTGCTTCGCGATCGGCGGTTTCGCCGTCGAGTTCTTCTTCGTCTACTGGCTCTCGGCGTTGCAGCGCGGTATCCCCGGCGAGGTGCTGGGCAAGGTCCTCGCCCTCGACCAGCTCGGCGCGTTCGCCCTGCTGCCGGTGGGGTACCTGCTCGTCGGTCCGGTCGTCGGCGCGGTCGGCGCGGGCCCGACGCTGGTCGGCGCGGCCGTCGTCGTCGCGGCCACCAGCGCGCTGTGCCTCGTCGTGCCCGGGGTGGCGCGCTTCGCCGATCCGGACACCGGGGTCGACGAGGTCGCCGCGGCGGGTAGCCGGGGCTGATCGGCGGGGGTCCACGACCGGCGGAATCACCCTGATGGCGCACCGGCGCACTGCTACGATGGGATTTCACAACGCGATCGCAGCAGTGCGGAACAATGGCCCCTCCGATTCCCGGTCCGCTTTGTCCGAGCACGCGGGGACCATTTCCGGGTGCCGGATCGCGGCGGGGTCGATGCCATTGGGGGAATGGATGCGATTCGGGGTCCTTGGTGCGCTGATGGCCACCGACGGCGTCGTGTGCGCGGTACCGAGCGCGCCCAAGTCGCGGCAGCTGCTGGCGCTGCTGATGATCGACGCCGGGGAGTTCGTCCCGGTGGACCGCTGCATCGCCGAGCTGTGGTCGGCCGACCCGCCCAAGACCGTGATGTCGACCCTGCAGACCTACGTGTTCCAGATCCGCAGGCTGCTGCGCGCGCTGTCGGGCGCCGACCGCGGTGAGCTGCTGGTGACCCGCAAGCAGGGCTACCAGCTGCTGCTGGCCGAGGACGACCTCGACGCGCACCTGTTCGCCGCGGCGGTGCTGGCTGCCCGCGCCGCGGTGCGCGCAGGCGACGACCTGCGCGGTTCCGCCGAGTTCGAGCGGGCGCTGCGGCTGTGGCGCGGTCCGGTGCTGGCCGATGTCGCGCCGAGCCCGTCGATCACCGCGTTCCAGGTGAAGCTGACCGAGCACCGGCGCGGCGTGCTGGAGCAGCGCATCGAGGCCGACCTGCGGCTGGGCAGGCACGCGGAGCTGGTCGGCGAGCTGTGCGCGCTCGCCGAGGCGCACCCGACGCACGAGAACACCCACGCCCAGCTCATGGTGGCGCTGCACCGGTGCGGGCGGACCGCGGAGTCGCTGCGGGTCTACGAGCGGCTCAGCTCGCTGCTCGGCGACCAGCTCGGCATGCTGCCCAGCCCGCGGCTGCAACGGCTGCGCGAGGCCGTCCGCACCGCCGACGCCGTGCTCGCGCCGCCCGCGCTCAGCACCGGCTGACGTTTTCTCGACCACCGAGGAGTCGCTCCCCCGGTTCCCGGCGGGCAATTCACCCCGGCCGTCGTCGATTCCCGGCGTCGAAAGCGGAGTGGACCAGTACCGGTGGTCCGCTGTGGCCTGCCCGGGCCGACCTCCGCATTCCGCCGAAACCCGCTGTCGCTCGGTTCTTTAGCGGCGAATGCGACGGTGAAATCGAGGCAAGCACGACATCCGACAGATGCCGAGGGGGAGGTGCGCCGTGCCGGTGCAACTCACGGGGAAGCTGTTGCGGTTGGCCAGGTTGTCCCGCCGCGCCGACGACCGGTTCCTGATCGTGCCGCTCGACCACACCATCACCGACGGGCCGATCGGGACCGCGGCCGGGTTCGGTCGGCTGGTCGGCGACATCGCGGCGGGCGGCGCGGACGCGATCGTGGTCCACAAGGGCCGGGCCAGGACGCTGCCCGCCGCCGTGCTCGCGGACTGCGGGCTGATCATCCACCTGAGCGCGAGCACCGCGCACGGCCCGGACTCCGACGCCAAGGTCGTCGTGGGCACGGTGGCCGACGCGGTGCGGCTGGGCGCGGACGCGGTGAGCGTGCACGTCAACATCGGCTCGGCGACCGAGTCCCGGCAGCTGGCGGACGCGGGCGCGGTGGCCGACGAGTGCGAGCGCTGGGGGGTGCCGCTGCTGGCGATGATGTACCCGCGCGGGCCGCGCATCAGCAGCCAGTTCGACCCGGACCTGCTGGCGCACGTGGCCACCGTGGCCGCCGACCTGGGGGCGGACCTGGTGAAGCTCCCGCTGGCCGCGCCGGTGGAGGCGATGGCCGACGTGGTCGCCGCCTCCCCGCTGCCGGTGGTGGTGGCCGGTGGCGTGCTGGCCGAGCTGAGCGGGGCGGAGTTGGCGACCACGGCGCTGGCCGCGGGCTGCCACGGCCTCGCGGTCGGCCGCAGGGTGTTCACCAGCGCGTCGCCGCGCCAGACCGTGCGGGAGATCGCCGCGGTCATCCACGGCGGCGACCCAGACAGCTCCACTGTGGACAGTGTGGCGCTCGAACTGCCGGTACCCAAGGGGAACAACCCCCGAATCGATGACGACCGAATGGTAGGTGCGCGGTGAAACACGCCTGGATCGACATCCGTTCCGTCGCCGAGCAGCAGCGTGAGGCGGTGCTCGACGCGGCGATCCACGCCAGGGTCGACGCCATCGTCGGCGACGACCCCGCGCTGCTGGCCACGCTGCCCAACACCGTGCGCCGGGTGCTGGCGCCGCGGCCGGGGCAGCAGGCCGAGGTCACCGGTGACCTCGTGGAGCTGCGCGAGGTCGCCACCGACGAGGACCTGACCGCGGTGCGCGGCGTGCGCGGCTCGGTCGGGGCGTTCGTCAACGTCGTCGACGACCCGACGCTCACCCTGGCCTGCGCGGCCGCGGTGGCGCTGCCCTACACCGTGGTGCAGTTCAAGGACCCGACCAAGATCCCGCTGGAGATCGTGATCGCCGCCGCCGACCCGGCGCCGGGGATGCTGATCTGCCACGCCGAGGATGTCGACGACGCGCGGATCATCGTGGACGTGCTGGAGAAGGGCTCCGACGGCGTGCTGCTCGCGCCGCGCACCGCGAACGACGTGTTCGCCCTGGTCCGGTTGCTGGCCGAGGAGAGCGCCCCGCTGGTGCTCGACGCGCTCACCATCGAGTCCATCGAGCACCGCGGCCTCGGCGACCGGGTGTGCATCGACACCTGCTCGCAGTTCGAGGAGGACGAGGGCATGCTGATCGGCTCGTACGCGCACGGGTTCATCCTGTGCTGCAGCGAGACCCACCCGCTGCCGTACATGCCGACCAGGCCGTTCCGGATCAACGCGGGCGCGCTGCACTCCTACGTGCTCGGGCAGGACAACCGCACCAACTACCTCTCGGAGCTCAAGTCCGGCAGCGAGGTGCTCGGGGTCGGCGCGGACGGGCGCACCAGGCGGATCGTGGTGGGGCGGACCAAGTTGGAGTCCCGCCCGCTGCTGAGCATCAACGCGGTCGGCCCGAACGGCAGCCGGATCAACCTGATCGTGCAGGACGACTGGCACGTGCGGGTGCTCGGCCCGGGCGCCAAGGTCCTCAACGTCACCGAGCTCAAGCCGGGTGACCAGGTGCTGGGCTACCTGGCCACCGACAAGCGGCACGTCGGCTGGCCGGTCGGCGAGTTCTGCGTGGAGAAGTGACCGCACCGGTCCGCCGGTGACCGCGCCCTCCCCCGCGCGCACCGGCGGACCGGGTCCACGAGGGAGGGGCAGCATGGACGCGGTGTCGGCGGAGTCCTGGTGGGGCGCCGAACTGCTCGGCGGTGCCGACGACGCGGTGTGGGCCGTCGCGGCGAGCCCGGTCACCTACGCGACGACGCGCGCGCGGGTGGCCGGGCTCGCCCGCGTCCTGCGGGCGCAGGGCATCGGCCAGGACAACACCGTCGCGCTGCACGGCACGGCGAGCCTGACCCAGCTGTGGGCGCTGTTCGCGCTGTGGTCGCTGGGCGCCCAGGTGCTGCACGTCGACCCGGGGGTGCCGGAGCGGGCCGAGTTGCTCGCCCGCCACCGGCCGCAGTTCCAGGTGGTGATCGGCAGCGGACCGCGGGCGCCGGGCCGGTTCGTCGACGAGTGCGGGGTGCTGGTGGGGCGGCTGCCGGGCGGTAGGTCCGCGGTCTCGGAGCACTGCCTGGTGCAGTTCACCCCGGGTCGGCTGGCTGCTGTCGGCCGCTCCCCGGAGTCCCTCCTGTCCGAAGTGGACCGACTGGCGCTGGTGGCGCCCGGGGACGCGGTGCTGGTGGCCACCAGGCTGACCCGGTTCGCGGGCCTGGCGTTCACGCTGCACACGATGGCCGCGGGCGGCTCGCTGGTGTTCACCCCGGCCACGGGGGTCGACGTCGTGCTCGGCGAACCCGCCGCCTTCGCCGCACTGGTCGACGCCGAGGTCCGGCTGGGGGTGCGGTTGGCGGTGTCGGCGGGCGGGGTGCTGTCGCAGTCGGTGTACGACGACTTCGCCGCCCGCTACGGGGTTCTGGTCGGCCAGGCGTATGGCACGGCGGAGACCGGTTTCGTCGCCACTGACGCTCGTGGTCGGCTCGGCCCCGGCTCGCTGGGGGTGCCGCTGCCCGGCGTGCGGACGCGGGTGATCAACGGGGTGCTGGAGGTGCACCTGGCCCGCTCCCCGTACCCCTTCACCCACACCAACTGGCGCGGCGGCTGGCTGTCCACCCTCGACGCGGTGCACATCGACCACAGCGGAGCGCTGGCCCTGGGCAGACTGGCGGAACGCGACGCCCTGTCGGCGTGAGGCAGCCGACACCACATCCGATCCCCGGCCGATGAGGATGGACCTGGTCGAGCTGGTGGGGGACCTGCGGGAGCAACTGGCCGGGGCGGGCGCGGACCCGCGGTTCGAGGTCGGCGCGGGTCGAGGTGGAGGTGTCGGTCGTCGTCGAGCGCGAGGCCAAGGCGGGCGGCAAGGCGAGGTTCTGGGTGGTGGAGGTCGGTACCGACGCCAAGGTGGCGCGTCACCACACCCAGCGGCTGACGCCCACGCACGCGGGTGGGTCGGTGGCGATCACGGGCATGGTAGAGCTCGGCGTGGTCGACGGGCGGCACGCGGCGGTCCTGCCCGCGCACGCGGTGGGGTTCCCGCTGTGGAAGCTGCGCGGGGACTTCCGGGACTCCCACCAGGCGTCCGGAACCGTGACCGGCCTGTCGGGCCGGCGCAGGGAGACGCTGGAGTTCACCGTGCCGGTGCCGCCGGAGCGGATGTCCTCGGGGTCGCCGTGGGAGGGGATGTCCGGGGCGGCGGTGTGGGTGGACGGCGCGATCGTGGGCGTGCTGGCCCGGCACTACGCCTCCGACGGTCCCGGCCGGTTGGCGGCGGTCCGGGTGGAGCACCTGCGGCTGGCACCCGCGGACATCCAGGCGGCGGTGGGGTGGCGCGGTTCGCCGCGGGACGTGGTCCCGCCGGAGCCCGCTCAGGTGGTGCGAGCCGCCTACCGGGATGAACTGCGGTCGATCGCCCCCGTGCGGTTGTTCGACCGCGAGGACGAACTGGACGAGTTGACCCGGTTCTGCTCGGGACCGGAGGCGCATCTGTGGTGGCAGGCCGGGCCGTGGGCGGGCAAGTCGGCACTGCTGTCGTGGTTTGCGTTCGACCCGCCCGCGGGCGTGGACGTTTCATCACCAGCCGGTACGCGGGCCAGTCCGACAGCGACGCGTTCCTGGACGCGGCGTTGGAGCAGTTGGCGGCGTACGTGGGTGAGTCGGTGGGGACGGTGCTGCACGCCCGCGCCGGGCAGTTGCGACGGTTACTGGACGCGGCGGCGGCGCGCGCCGGGTCGGCCGGTCGTCGGCTGGTGCTGGTGGTCGACGGACTGGACGAGGACACCAGCGGGGCGGCCGCAAACCCAGCATCGCCAGTCTGCTGCCCGAGCGGCCCGTGGTGCACGTCCTGGTCGCCGGCCGCCTGTCCCCCGATCTTCCCACCGACGTCCGCCTCGGTCACGCCCTGCGCGCGGTGACGCCCTCGCCGCTGGGGATGTCCTCGGCGGCGGGCGATGTCCGGGAAAGCGCCACCGAGGAGCTGCCTGCACTGCTGGCAGGCCCGAACCGCCCCGTGCTCGGCCTGATCACCGCGTCCGGCGGCGGTCTGACCAGCGAGGACGTGCGGCGGCCACCGCCGTGCTGTCGGTCCTCGACGCGGCAGCCGACCGCGCGCCACTCGGCTGGGAATCCGAAGTGGACGGACTGCTGGACCGGGCGGAACAGCTGCTGGAGAGCGAACCGGACCCGATCCTGGCCCTGCGCGGGCAGGCGGCAGTCGCGCAGCCCGCGGCCCGGTGCGGGCGGATCGGGCGCGCCACCGGACTGGTCGAGATCGCCGAGCGGTCACCCTGGGCGTTCGACACCGAGGCGATGATCATCGAGTGCGCCGCCGCGATCGGCGATCCGACCTGGCGGGACTCGATCATCCACCGCATCATCGGGGAGATGTGGTTGGCCCAGCCCATCGGGCTCAGCGAGTTGTGCGCGGCATTGCGTCCGAGCGGGACGGGTCGACGCCGTCGAGAAGATGGTGGGACTCACCGGTGACCTGTGGTACGGCGCGGCTGCGGCGGCGCTCGCGATGGGGAACCCGGGGTCGCGACCCGCCTGCTCGCGCTGCGGGAGCCCGATAGGTTTTCCAGGCCCAGGCACCTGGCGATCCGTGCGGCGGTCGAACCCGACCGGCATCGGGCCCGTGAACTCGCCGAGGCCGCCGCGGTGGCGGCCAGGACGATGGCCGACCCGACAACCTCCCCCTGCTCGTCGACGTGGGAACCGCGCTCGCCGACGCCGGATTCCCCGATCTGGCCGCTCGACTGTCCCGCGCCGCCTTGGCTGAGTTCGCACTGGTCACCAGGCGCGAGAACGACCGATCGCGTGGGGAACTCGCGGCGCGGGCCGGGGCGTTGTTGGCGGCGGCGGAAAGGCGGGCGGCCGACCAGGGAGGACCCGCAGGCCGACCAGGGGGGTGAGTCGACCTGCGGGTCTGGGCGGGCAGCCAGCCGGGCTAGATGGCTGCCCATTCCTTGGGGGAGGTTCGTTGGCGGGGGACCACGTCCAGGGTCAGGGTGGGGCGGAGGGTGGGCGGTGGGTCGAGTTTGGGGTCGGCGGAGAGGATGTCGGAGTAGAGCTCGTGCAGGGGGCGGGACAGCGGGCCGCCGCCGTCGTCGGTGATGGCCTGGCGGAGGCGGTGGAAGGCGGACAGGGCGTCGACCCGCCGACCGCAGCGGTGCAGGGCGACCATGAGCTGCGCGGTGAACCGCTCGGTGGTGCGGTGGCCGTGCACGAGCGCGCTCAGCTCGCCGAGCAGGTCGTGGTGGCGGCCCAGCGCCAGGTCCAGGTCGACCCGGTCGCCCACCACGTCGAGGTGGCGGCGGGCGAGCAGGCAGGCGGCGTCGCGCAGGACCGGGCCCGCGGTGACGTCGACGAGCGCGGGACCCGTCCACAGCCGTAGAGCCTCGCGCAGCAGCTCGGCCGCCGTGCCCGGGTCCGCGGTGTCGGCCGAGCGGACCAGGGCCTCGAACAGGTCGACGTCCAGCTCGCCCCCGTTCACCACCAACTCGTAGCCGCCCCTGCGGGTGCGCAGCCGGGTCTCCCCGCCCGCCAAGGGGCGCAACGCCTTGCGCAGGTGCATCACGTAGGTCTGCAGCGCGGCGATCGCGTGGGCGGGTGGCGAGCCCTCCCACAGCTCCTCCATCAGGTGCGCCTGGTGGACGGTCGCGTTGGCGTTGACCAGCAGCAGCGCCAGCACTTGGCGCTGCTTGGTCGCGGTGGGGGTGAGGCTGCCCCGGTGGCCGACCGAGAGCGCGCCGAGCAGTTTGAAGATCATGGCTGCCGCGGGGACGCGACCAGCAGCCGGGTGTCCAGCGGCAGCGGGTGCACCGCCCCGAGGGTGAACCCGGCCTTGTCCAGCATGTCCCGGTAGTGCGGCTCGTCGCGCTCGCGGCCACCGCCGAGCACCACCAGCATGTGCATGTTGAACCCGTGCGACAGCGGCGAGGCGTCGGCGCCGGTGAGCCGCTCCAGCACCAGCAGCGACCCGCCGGGCGCGATCGCGGACCGGATGGTCGTCAGGATCCGGTGGCAGGCCTCGTCGTCGAAGCAGTGCAGGATCCGCGACAGCACGTAGACGTCGCCGCCCTCGGGCACGCAGGCGAAGAAGTCGCCGCCGACGCGCTCGCACCGGTCGCCCAGCTCGGCGATCGGGTGCCGCGCCGCCTCCGCGATGACGTGCGGGGTGTCGAACAGCACGGCCCGCAACCCCGGGGTGGCCCGCAGCACGTGCTCCAGCAGCGCGCCGTGGCCACCGGCGACGTCCACCACGAGCGAGGCGGCCGAGAAGTCGAACGCCTCGGCGACCGCGGTGAAGAACGGCGCGCCCGCGACCATCATCCGCTCGTAGGCGTGCGAGAGGTCCGGGTTCGCCTTGAGGTGGGTGAACAGGTCGGCGCCGTGCACCTGGGCGAAGGACGAGCCGCCGTGCCGGATGGAGTGCGCCAGCTCGCCCCAGGCCCGGTAGAACTGGTTGCCGTACAACGTGATGTGGTCGCGCATGGTGCCCACCGCGTCGGTGCGGGCGAGCGCGCCGACCTCGGTGAGGGTGTAGCCGGTGGCCTCGTCGCCCGCGAGCACCCCGACGCTGCCGAGGTACCCGAGCAGCCGGGTGACGGCGTCGGTGTCGAACCCCAGTGACAGCGCGACCTCGGCAGCGGCGGTGGGCCGCAGCGGGTCGAGCCGGTCGATGATCCCCAGTTCGGTCGCCACGTACAGCGACTGGCTGCGCCAGAAGCCGGTCAGCAGCTCGATGAGCTCCCGCTGCGCGGTCGTCGCGTCGCTCATGCCCCGGCCCCCTCTTCGCGCGTGACCCGCTGCGGCGGCGCGGACCGTTCGGCGCGCAACCGCTTGGCCAGCTGGTGGCGCTGGATCTTCCAGGTGGAGGTGCGCGGCAGCTCCTCGAAGTCGATCTGCCTCGGCTGCGCCATCTCCGGCAGATCGCGCACGGCCCGGGCCCAGCGCTCGAGGTCCAGCGGCGCGTCGTCGCGGGTGGACACGATCGGCACCGGTTCCCCGGTAGGCCCGGCGACGATGACGATCTCCCGCAGCTCCTCCAGCCGCGACATCAGCACGTCCTCGACCTCCAGGTTGGACTCCATGGTGGCGATCCGGTCGGCCTCGCGGTCGAGCAGGTGCAGCAAACCCTTGCGGTCCAGGTAACCCATGTCGCCCAGCCGCCACCAGCCGTCGTCGAGCTGGCTGGTATAGCGCTCGTGCTCGCCGAGGTAGGTCAGGATCCTGGTGCGGCTGCGCACTTGCAGGTGCCCAACGGTGCCGCGGCGCACCCGCCTGCCCTGGTCGTCGACGACCCGCAGCGAGATGAACCCGGGCAACGGCATGCCGACGCACCGGCCATCGGCGTCGCCCGCGGTGCGCCGGGTGTACCAGCGGCCCGCGACGGGGCCGATCTCGGACTGGCCGTACGCCTGGAGGAACAGCGGTCTCGGCCGCCGCGACGCCCCCAGCATCCGCTCGATGGTGCGCGGGTGCATCGCGTCGAAGGTCGCCCCGAAGTAGCGCACGCTCGACAGCGGCGCGCCCTCGGCGTCGGCGAGGACCTCCCAGTCGACGTAGTTGTTCGGGTGCGTCTCGACGTAGCCGGGCCTGGTCTGGATCAGCAGCGGGCCGACAGAACGCGGGTCGGGGTCGACCGCGATCACCAGCGGGTTGCCCAGGCTCAGCCACATGGCCAGGCCCTGGTAGAACCGGGAGTGCACGAAAGTCATGCACAGCGCGGCTTTCTCCCGGCCGCGGATGGGCCACGCCGCCAACTGCTGCGGGATGAGCCGGTGGTAGCCCGCCTCCGGGCAGTGCACGGCGAGCTTGGGGATGCCGGTGGTGCCGGAGCTGTGCGAGATCAGCGACGGCTCGCCGGGGTGCAGCACCACGGCGGGCCTGCGCGGCGCGCCCGCCAGGTCGGCGAGGTGGCCGGTGCCGATCCGGCTCTCCCCCGCGGTGAGCAGCACGCCCCTGGTGGCGCCCGCGACCGGCACGTCGTCGAGCGCGCCGTCGAGGGTGTCCCCGTCGGTGATCAGCCACGGCTGGTCCAGCCGGTGCAGCAGCACGAACGCGGTCTCCCCGTCCAGCGCGGGCGAGAGCAGCGCGGGCACCGCCCCGATGCGCGCGGCGGCGCAGGCGAACAGGGCGATGTCGAAGTTGTTGGTCTTGTAGATGGCCACGCGCTCGGTCGGGCGCACCCCGGCCGCCCACAACCGGGCCGCGATGTCGTCGACCATGTCGGCCAGGCCCGCCGCGGTGAACCGGGTGCCCGTGTCCGGCGCCCAGGCCAGCGGCCGGTCCAACGTGATCTCCAGGTCCGGTCGCCGCCTGGCCGCCGTCTCGAAGATCAGACCGAGGTAGAAGCCGTTGCCGCGCAGTAATCGCCGAACGAGGGTGTGCATGGGTCCTCCAGTGCCGACGGGACAGTGACTGGTCGGGGGTCGCGGGTCCCGCGACCTCACTCGGTGAGCTCGAGGTCGGCCGCGCGGGTGTCGTGGCCGTAGATCCAGGCGAGGTGGTCCAGGTCCTGCTCGTGCGCCAGTTCGAAGTCGCGCTCGCGCTGCCGCTCGCCGTCGGCGAGGTGGAAGGCCTCGCCGCGCAGCCGGGACTGGCGGTGCACCTCGGCGGTGCGCGGTCCGCGGTCGGCCTCGTAGCGGGCCAGCGAGTCGTCCAGGCTGACCTGGCCCGCGAGCCACGGCCCGAGCCGGTCGAGCAGCGCGGCGGCGTCCTCGAGGGCCTGGTTGGCGCCCTGGGACAGGTACGGCAGCATGGGGTGGGCCGCGTCGCCGACCAGGACGGCGTGGTGCGCGTGGTAGCGCTGCACCAGGTCCCGGTCGAACAGGCCCCAGCGGGTGACCGAGCGCGCGGCGGTGACCACGCGGCGCACCTCGGGGTGCCAGTCGGCGAAGGCGGCGGCCAGTTCCGCGGTCTCGGCGCCGGTGGTGCTCGACCCCGGCCTGCCGTCGGCGGTGGCGCACACGGCGCTGAAGTGGATCGTTCGGCCGGAGCGGATCGGGTAGTACGTCACGTGCCGCTGCGGGCCGAACCAGAATAAGACCCGGGGGTCGGTGGCTAACGAGGGCACGACACCGGCCGGGATCAGCCCGCGGTACACCGAGTAGCCGGAGAAGACGGGCTCGTCGCACACGATCGCGGCCCGCACCGCGGAGTGGGTGCCGTCCGCGCCGATCACCAGGTCCGCGCCGAACCTGGCCCCGTTGGCGAAACGCAGCTCGACACCGCCGCCGCACTCCACGACGCGCTCGAGCCGGTGTCCCATGTGGATGTTGCGCTCGCCCGCCCTGCTGACCAGCAGCTCGTGCAGGTCGGCGCGGTGGATCAGGTAGTAGGGGGCGCCGAAGGTGGTGACGCAGTCGTCGCCGTGCGAGACCGCGGAGAGCACGGCACCGTCGTCCCAGCGGCGGATCTCGATCGACCCGGCCCGCACGGCCTTCTCGGCCAGCCCCTCGGTGTGGCCGAGGGCGTGCAGCACCCGGACCCCGTTGGGCGAGAGCTGCAGGCCGGCGCCGATCGGGCTGAACTCCGCCGCCTGCTCGAACACCGCGACCTCGGCGCCCGCTTCCCGCAGCGCGGTCGAGATGACCAGTCCGGCGATCCCCGCGCCGATGACGGCGACGCGGGCATGCGTCAACACCATGCTCAATCCCCCCAGGGTGTGCGACACGATCGGGACCCGGCCGCCGGGGGGCGGCCGGGTGGTGCGACTACTCCTCGAGCTTGTGCGGCGACAGCGCCAGGATCGGCACCACCAGCACCGCGGTGACCACGGCCAGCAGCACGAACGCCAACTCGAAGTTGCCGGTCGCGTCCCGCAGCAGGCCGACGAGCAACGGCCCGGCCGCGGCGCAGCCGTAACCGACGAAGAACGCCATACCGCTGATCCGGCCCGCTTCCGCGGCGTCGCGGGCGGCGGTGACCGGCAGCGTCAGCACCAGCGGGAAGAGCCCGCCGTGGCCGATGCCGATGAGCACGATGGACAGCCAGACGACCGCGGTTGAGTCCGGCGCGAGGGCGAAGCCGAGGAACCCGGCGGCGGTCAGCACCGTCGTCACGGCCAGGCCCGCGCGCTGGTCGCGGCGCTCGCCGAGCAGGGCGGGCACCGCGATCATGGCGACCACCTGGATGGAGATCATGACGGTGAGCAGCACGCCCGCGGAAGACTCCGTCCGGCCGCCGTCGTTGGTCAGCAGCGGTGCGATCCAGGCCAGTTCGCAGTAGTAGAGCGCGGAGTTGCCCGCCGACACCGCGGTCACCAGCCACGCGGTCGAGCTGCGCCAGGGCAGGCCCACGGTGGTGAACCGGCGCACCCCGGAGGCATCACCCAGGTTGAGCGAGTTCTTGGCCACCGACCACAGCGCGATACCCGCGACCGCCAGCACCGCCCAGGACCCCAGCGCCACCGGCCAGGAGCCGAACGCGTCGGCGAGCGGGGCGGTGGCCCCGGCGGCGACCGCGCCACCGAGGCCGAGGCCCGCGGTGTAGAGACCGGTCACCAGGCCGGGCCGGGCCGAGAAGCGGGACTTCACCACGGCGGGCAGCAGGGTCTGGGTGATGGCGATGCCCGCGCCGACCGCGAAGGCGCACAGCAGCTGCAGCCAGGTCGCGTTGCCCAGGACCCGGGCGAGGGTGCCGACGCCGACGATCAGCAGGCCGATGGTGACGCCGCCGTGCAGGCCGCGGCGGCGGGCGACGACGGCGGCCAGCGGCGCGCACAGGCCCATCGCCAGGGTCGGGATGGTGGTCAGCAGCGAGGCGCCGGTCGCGGACAGCCCGAGGTCCGCGCGGATGGTGTCGACCAGCGGGGACACCGCGGCGATGGCGGGGCGCAGGTTGACCGCCGCGACGAAGAGGGCCACCGCCGCCAGGCCGAGCGCGGCCCGGTCGGCACTGGTCGCGCTGGCCCGGTCAACGGGTGTTCCCGTTGTCCTGGACGGGTTTTCGGTGTCGGTCACGACGCTACCTCTCAATTCGGACAAGGAATGTCCGGAACCTAGCACACAGCGATCAACTTGGACACATCCCATCCGAGATCTAGGATCGGGCGAATGAAGCTGTCCAACGGGGTGGAGTGGGCGCTGCACTGCTGCGTCAGCCTCAGCCAGACCGAGCACCCGGTGCCCACCCTGCGCCTCGCCGAACTGCACGACGTCCCGCCCGCCTACCTCGCCAAGCACCTGCAGGCCCTGGCCAGGGCGGGCGTGGTGCGCTCGACCCAGGGCCAGGACGGCGGCTACACGCTGACCAGGCCTGCCGCCGAGATCACCATGCTCGACGTGGTGGCGGCCATCGACGGACCGGCACCCTTCTTCCGCTGCACCGAGATCCGCAGGCGCGGCCCGCTCGCGGCGGACCCGGCCCGGTGCGCCAACCGCTGCCCGGTGGCCAGGGCGATGGGCGCCGCGGAACTGGCCTGGCGCGCCGCGCTGGGCACCGTCACGATCGCCGAACTGGCCACCGACATCGACGCGGCCAGCGGCGGGGACGCCCTGGTCGGCGTCCGAGACTGGCTGCGCGAGCACTGACCCCGACCCGACCCAGGAGACGACGACACCCCGATGACCGACTCGCCCCCACCCGACACCCAGTACGAGGACCTGCTGCGCCTCGTGGCGACCGAGGGCACCCGCAAGCACGACCGCACCGGCGTCGGCACCCGGTCGCTGTTCGGCCACCGGCTGCGCTACGACCTGGCGGCCGGGTTCCCCCTGGTGACCACCAAACGCGTCCATTTCCGCTCCATCGCCTACGAGTTGCTGTGGTTCCTGCGCGGGGACAGCGACGTGCGCTGGCTGACCGAGCACGGGGTGACCATCTGGGACGAGTGGGCCGGGCCCGACGGCGACCTCGGTCCGGTCTACGGCGTGCAGTGGCGGTCCTGGCCCACCCCGGACGGCGGCCACGTCGACCAGCTGGCGCAGGTCCTGCGCACGTTGCGCACCGACCCGGACTCGCGGCGGATGGTCGTGTCCGCCTGGAACGTCGCCGATCTGGACAAGATGGCCCTTCCCCCCTGTCACGTGCTGTTCCAGTTCCACGTCTCCGACGGCAGGCTGTCCTGCCAGCTCTACCAGCGCAGCGCCGACCTGTTCCTCGGGCTGCCGTTCAACATCGCCGGGTACGCGCTGCTGACCTCGATGGTCGCCCAGCAGGTGGGTCTGGTTCCCGGCGAGCTGATCTGGTGCGGCGGTGATTGCCACGTGTACGACAACCACGAGGCCCAGGTGCGCGAACAGCTCGGCCGCGCCGCGTTCCCCTTCCCCGAACTCCAGCTGACCCCGGCGCCGTCGTTGTTCGACTACACCTACGCCGACCTGAGGATCGTGTCCTACCGACACCACCCCGCGATTCCGGCGCCGGTAGCAGTATGAGCGTGGGATTGATCTGGGCTCAATCGACCAATGGCGTGTTGGGCAGCAATGGAACGATACCCTGGTACCTGCCGGAGGATTTGTCCCGATTCCGGCAGAAAACTGCCGGTGCCGCGGTCATCATGGGCAGGCGCACCTGGGACTCGCTGCCCGCGCGGTTCCGACCGCTGCCCGGGCGCCGCAACATCGTCCTGACCAGGCAGGACGACTGGCGGGCCGAGGGCGCGGAGGTCGCGGACTCGCTGGCGGCGGCATTGGCGGTGGTCCCATCCGGACCGCGGTGGGTGATTGGCGGCGGGGAGATCTACCGGGTGGCCATCGAATGGGCCACCCAGGTGCACGTCACCCATGTGGCAGGCACATTCCACGGCGACGCACACGCCCCGTCATTGGACACCGGGTGGCAACTCACCGATGTGGAACCAAGTACCGGTTGGCTGAATTCCTCCACCGGTCTGCGTTACCGCTACTGCGAATACACCAGGACCTAGAATATCGAGCAAGGCACCGGTGCCTCAGGCGTCGATCACTGCTAGCTTGGTCGCGCGAAAAGGCCATTGCCGGTCGTTCGACGAAAGCGGGGCACGCGCATGCGCACTCGACGGTCATTCCTGCGGCTGGGCGCCGGGACCGCGCTGGCGTCGAGCGGTCTGCTCGCCGCGCCCACCGCGGGCGCGGCGCTCGTTCGGTCCACAAAGGACCTCTCGGTGCTGCGCGAGCGGATCACCGGCACCGTGGTGCTGCCGTCCGACGCCGCCTACCCGAGCGCCAAGCAGCTCGTCAGCGCCGAGTTCGACGCGGTGAACCCGCGCGCGATCGTCTACTGCGCGAGCACCGCGGACGTCAGCGCCTCGGTCCGCTTCGCCCGCGAGCGCGGCATCCCGCTCGCGGTGCGCAGCGGCGGCCACAGCTTCAACGGCTGGTCCACCACGCCCGGCCTGGTGGTCGACACGTCCCGGCTGGCGCACGTGGTCCCCGGCCCGACCGTCCGATTCGGACCGGGGCTGCGCGGGGTCGACTCGGTGGCGGCGCTGTCCCCGCACGGGATCGCGCTCCCGGCGGGCGGCTGCCCCACGGTCAGCGCGGGCGGGTTCACCCTCGGCGGGGGCCTGGGCTGGCAGACCCGCAAGTACGGCACCGCGTCCGACCGGCTGGTCTCGGCGCGCGTCGTGCTCGCCGATGGGCGCGCGGTGCGGGCGAGCGCCACGGAGCACAGCGACCTGTTCTGGGCCCTGCGCGGCGGCGGTGGCGGCAACTTCGGCGTCGTCACGGAGTTCGAGAGCCTGCCGACCCAGCTGAGCCGGGTGGTGAGCTACCGGCTGACCTGGAGCTGGGACCGGGCGGCGGAGGTCGTCGCCGCGTGGCAGCAGTGGGTGATCACCGGCGAGGACGAACTCGCGTCGGTCCTGGTCGCGGTGCTGCCGGACTCGGCACCCGGCGCCGTCCCGCTGCTGCAGGTCGTCGGCGCGCACCTGGGCACCAAGGCCGCGGCCGACGCCGCGATCGCCCGCCTGGTCTCCGCCGTCGGCGCCGCGCCCACCAGCAACACCGCCGAGGAACTGCCCTACGCCACCGCGATGATGCGCGCGTTCGGCTGCTCGGACAAGACGGCGTCGCAGTGCCACATCACCGGCCAGACCCCGGACGCCCTGTTGCCGCGCACCACCTTCGTGGCGCACCGCTACCGCACCTTCGCCCACGCGATCCCCAGCCCCGGCATCGACGCGATCCTCACCGCCTTCGAGGCGAACCGCCGCCCGGGCCAGAACCGCTCCCTCAACTTCGTCGCCTGGGGCGGACAAGCCAACCGACTCCCCGTCACCGCCACTGCCTGGCCCCACCGCACAGCCCAGTTCGCCCTGGGCTTCTCAGCCACCCTCACCACCGCCACCACGCCCGACGACCACACCACAGCCACCCACTGGGCCGACACCGGCTTCACCACCATGACCCCGTACTCCACCGGCCACACCTACCAGAACTACGGCCACAACGGCCTCCCAGACTGGCAAACCGCCTACTACGGCCCCAACTACACCCGCCTAACCCAAATCAAACACACCTACGACCGGGACAACATCTTCCACTTCTCCCAGAGCGTGGGCTCCTAACCGCAAGCACAGTGCTGTCGCGGATACGCCGCGCAGAAGCAGTGCGACAACTGCGTGCCACCCTCACCGACGCCGGATGCGAACCTCCCTTCGCCCGCAGACCCCCTGCAAGTGGCGGCGCCTAGCTCGTGAGGCGAGCGGTCGATTCACAGCGGACCAGTCGATCAGGTTGACTGTGGCTCAGGCGACGGCGTCCGCGCCAGCGAGGATCGCGGGGTTGGAACCGAGGCAGACACCGAAGGAGCCCTGTCGCGGTCGCGGCCCGCCAACGGATCCGCACCCGCGTCGTGGAAACACCGCGCGGAAGCGGTCCGGCGGCGGGTGCACCCACCGCGCCACCCTCGTCAACGCCAGGTGCGAACCTTCCCTTCGCCTAACGACCCGAACTCCACCTCACAACTCCCCATCGCAGGGCGACAGCGCCCTAGCGGGTGAGGCGAGCGGCCGGGGCGGGAGTTGAGTCCACAGCGGACTCGTCAGTGAGCCCGAGGGCGGCTCGGGCAATGGCGTCCGCGTCAGTGAGGATCACGGAGTTGGAGCCGGGGCGGATGCCTGCGGCGGTGAGCCAGTGGACTGACTCGGTGGGGACGCCGAAGGCGAAGCGGTGGGGGTGGGCGGTTCCGGTGGCGTCCACCAGGTGGTACGGGCGCGTGGTGACGGCGATGGCGCCGGTGTCGAAGCCTGCGGAGGGCGTGTCGGGGTCGTCGGGGATGTGGTAGGGGGCGCATTGGCCGGTGATCCACAGGTAGCGCAGCAACGGGTCCGTGGTGTGCTCCAGGTGCGGCTCCGGCAGGCGGGCCTCGATCAGCGATGTCACCGTGACCGTGTCGGGCACGGTGTTCGCGCCTACCAGGAACTCGGTGCCGCCCGGGGCCGGTCGCGCCTGTACGCCCGGGGCCAGCACGGTCAGCACGCCCGCCTCGACCAGGGCGATCATCTCCCGGATCCGCCGAACCGGGGGGCCGATCGACAGGAAGGCGTTGAGCGGGCCGTACCAGCGGTTCAGTTCGTCGCGGTAGGACGTTCCGGCGAGACCGCGGTGGTCGACCACCAGCCGGATCTCGTTGCGCAGGTCCCGCAGCACGTCCATCGCCGCCTTGAGCGGACCGCGGACGTTCCCGAGTTCGGCCTGCGCCACGTCCTCGCGCAGGTAGGTCAGCAGCCACGCCTGGTAGTCCGCGTGCGAGGAGAAGGTCCGCTCACCCCACGGCCGCACCACCCGATCCCAGTCCCAGCGCTCGGACCTGGCGACCCCGTAGCGGTCCAGCAGCCGCGACTCCACCGCGGTGGCACGGTCCGTGGTGGCGACATCGACGTACTCCAGGGTGAACGCACGGGCCATCCACCGGCCGTCGCGTTCGGCGATGATGGCGGCGTGGTAAGCGAGCCGCACCTCGGAGGTGATCAGCGGCCACAGATCACGCCGGAAGTGCACCGGCGGACCGGCGCGGAAGCGTTCGACGCGCTCCTCGGTGAGGAACATCGGCTCGTGCCTGCCCGCCACGCCCTTCTGGTTCTCACCGCGGGCGTGGTACGGCAATCCACGACGCGAACCGGTGTACAGCAACGGTTCGCGCCCAGATGGTTGGTACGCAAGGCCTTCCGCGGTCTCAGTGTAGCGACCACCACGACCAGTGGTCAGCAACGCCATGTAGTCGAAGAAGTTCAGCCCCATCCCGCGCAGCGCAACAGCCTCACCGGGCTTGATCCCACTCAAGTCGACGTCGGCCGGGTTGTGAGGCGGGATGTAGCGCAGACCCGCGCGGGCGGCGAACCCGATCAGCGCCGACTCCGGGCCGATGGGCTCGCGGTCGACGTGCCCCTGCGCGAGGACCACGGAGTCCAAGCCGCGCAACCGATCCCCGTTGTCCAGGGTCAGCACCTGGGTCCCGTCAGCGTCGTCGTCGAGCGCGACGGCGGTGGCGCGCACGGTCCGCACCGACAGCGACGCGGGCGCGGTGCTGATGAGCCCGCGCAGCACCCAACCCACGTAGTGGCCGTAGAAGGAGCGCGACGGGTACGAGTCGGGCCCGAGCGCGGCGGCCTCGGCGCGCACGGCCTCCGGGTAGTCGTCGATCCCCTCGGTGACGAACCGCGCCCAGTCGTACAGGCTCGGCCCCGGCGCCACCGGTCCCGCGCAGTGCACGGTCTCGTCGGTGAACATGGTGACCTGGCAGGCCACGGTGTTCATCAGCAGCTCCCGCGGCTGCGTGGTCCGCCACACCCGACCACCACCGTCACCGACTGCGTCCACCAAGTGCACCACCACCCGTGGCGCGGCATCACCCAGCGCGCGCAGGTTCGCGCAGATCCGCTCCACCACCGCCACCCCGCGCGGCCCGGCACCGACGACGCACACGGTGACCGCGCTGGGGTTCTCGTCGACCGCCATGATCCCTCCGAACTGCCTCGACCACCCGATGCTGGCAGGGCAGGCTAAAAGACCGAGCAGCGGCCGAGTCCGGAGAAGCGGAAGATGTCGATCCGGGTGATCTTCCCGCTGGCGATGGTGAAGCTCATGATGGAGACGAGGTCGTCGCCGGTGGTGTTGACCAATCCGGCGTTGCCGTTGACCAGCGCGGCGCGACTGGTCGTGGTGGTCGCCATGCGGTGGAAGGTCGCGAACTGGCCCGCCACGGTGTCGGCGCCGCGCAAGACCTGGCTGGGGCGCGTTTTCCCGCCGTCAGCTCGTAGCGTGACGTCGGGGTCGAGGACGGCCATCAGGGCGGTGAGGTCGCCGCCGCGCGCGGCGGTCAGGAAGGCGTCGACGACACGCCGTTGTGCGGCCCGGTCGGGGACGGTGGCGCCTCGGACGCGGCGGCGGGCACGGCTGGCGAGTTTCCTGGCGGCGGCCGGGGTGCGGTCCATGATCGGAGCGATCCGCTCGAACGGCACGCCGAACAGATCGTGCAGGACGAAAGCCACCCGCTCGGCCGGGCCCAGCGACTCCAGCACCACCAGCAGCGCCACCCCGACCGAGTCCGCGACCAGCAGCTCGTCCTCGGGACCGGTGACGACCGGGTCCGGCAGGTGGGCGTCGAGCGGGTCCTCCCGGCGCTGCCTGCGGGTGCGCAGCACGTCCAGGCAGACCCGGCCGACGACGGTGGTCAGCCAGCCGCCGAGGTTGTCGATGCCCTCGGTCCCGGTGCGGGCGAGGCGCAGCCAGGCCTCTTGGACGGCGTCGTCGGCGTCGGCGGGCGAGCCGAGCATCCGGTGGGCCACCGCCTTGAGGTGCGCGCGGTGCTCCTCGAAGCGGCGGGTCAGGAAGTCGTGTTCGTCCACGGGTCGCCTTTCGTTCGTGCGCATGACGAACCGGATGCCCGGGATGTGACACCCCAGGCACGGTCACATCCGCCACCCACGACTCGTCAGGGCAGTGACCAGCGCAAGACCCGGGAAGGAAGCCATGCACACGTCACGTCTGCCCGACCCCTCCAAGCTCATCCCCGAACTGGACCAGATCGGCGGGGCCCTGTTCACCGCCACCGCCAACGGCTCGATCCCCCGGACCACCATCAGCCTGGTGCACCTGCGCGCCGGGCAGATCGTCGGCAACACCTACCTGACCGTCCGGCACACCACGGGCCTGCGCGCGGCGGGCGAGCCGGAAGACCGCATCACCGCCGTCGCGTCCTGGCAGGACTCATCCCACTTCACCGCCCCCGAACGAGCCGCCCTGGCCCTCGTCGAAGCCGTCCTCGCCCCCAGCCCCCACACCGAACGGGTCACCGACGACCTCTACACCGAGGCCGCCACCCACTACGACGACAAGGCCCTCACCACGCTCGCCACCGCCATCGGCCAGGTCTGCTTCTTCATCCCGTTCGCCCTCATCGGCAAGCCCCTGCCGGGCAAGCCCGCCGCGCAGCAGTGGCGGGACTGACGAGCCCGCGAGACCATTCGTCCATAACGGACATTTCGCCTGCGAACAGGCCTCGGAAAGAATCTTGGGCCCGGATGTCGAAACCGGGTGTGCCCGTTCGACGTGTGGTGGACCGGGCGGACGGCCCGGGGTGTGGATGACGTGGAGGGTGTGGTCATGCGGTTCATGGTGATGGGCAAGGCGACGGCCGAGTCCGAGGCTGGGGTGTTGCCGAGCACCGAGATGCTCGTGGCGATGGGCCAGTACAACGAGGAGTTGGTCAAGGCCGGTGTGCTGCTCGCGGGCGACGGCCTGCACCCGAGTTCGAAGGGGGCGCGGGTGCTCTTCGACGGCGACGACCGCACGGTGGTCGACGGGCCGTTCGCCGAGACCAAGGAGTTGATCGCCGGGTTCACGATCCTGGAGGTGGCCTCGAAGGAGGAGGCCGTCGAGTGGGTCAAGCGCAGCCCGAACCTGATCCCCGGCGGGGTCGGCGAGGTGGAGATCCGGCAGATCTTCGAGGCGGCGGACTTCGGTGACAACGCCACCGAGGAGGTGGCCGCGTTCGTCGACGGCGTGGGTGAGCTGGGGCGGGCCAACGTGGCCAAGTGGCGCGCCGAGAACGCGGACTGACTCCCGCGACCCGCCACGCCCTCGTCCCACCCGGGCGTGGACGCGGCGGGTTGCGCGGGTTCGCCCGGTCGGGTTGAGTCCACGCGTGCCAGTCGACGAGCCGATGCCCGCCACCCACCGGGCGGTCGAGGCGGTCTGGCGGATCGAGGCGGCCCGGCTCATCGGCGGGCTGGCCAGGGTGGTCCGCGATGTCGGCGTCGCCGAGGACCTGGCCCAAGACGCCCTGGTCGCCGCGCTCGAGCAGTGGCCGGCAACGGGCATCCCGGACAAACCCGGTGCCTGGTTGATGACGATCGCGCGGCGGCGGGCGGTCGACGGCGTCCGGCGCGAGATCCGGCTGGCGGAGAAGGTCGCCGAGCTCGGCCGCACCCTGGAGCGCGCCGCCGACGTCGAGGTCGACGACCAGGTCGAGGACGACGTGCTGCGGCTGATGTTCACCGCGTGCCATCCGGTCCTGACCCCGCCGTCCCGCGCGGCGCTGACGTTGAAGATGCTGGCCGGGCTGCGCACCGAGGAGATCGCCCGCGCGTTCCTCGTCCCCACCACGACGATGGCCCAGCGCATCGTCCGGGCGAAGAAGACGCTCGCCGACGCGCGGGTGCCGTTCGAGGTGCCGACCGGCGCCGATCTCGCACCCCGGTTGGCGTCCGTCCTCGGTGTGGTCTACCTGCTGTTCAACGAGGGTTACTCGGCCACCGCCGGACCCGACCTCGTCCGCCCGGCCCTGTGCGCGGAGGCGATGCGGCTGGGCCGGGTCCTGGCCGCCCTCGCCCCGGACGAGCCCGAGGTGCACGGGCTGGCGGCGCTGATGGAGCTGCAGGCGTCCCGGCTGCGCGCCCGCACCGACGCCGCGGGCGAGATCGTCACCCTGCTGGATCAGGACCGCGGCCGCTGGGACCGACTCCTGATCCAGCGCGGACTTGCCTGCCTCGACCGGGCGATCGCCCTGGGCGGGGGCACCGGCCGGTACACCGTGCAGGCCGCGATCGCCGCCTTCCACGCCCGCGCCCGAACACCCGAGGACACCGACTGGGGACGCATCGCCACCCTCTACACCACCCTGTCCCGCGTCGCCCCCTCCCCCGTGATCGCCCTGAACCACGCCGTCGCGGTCTCCATGGCCGAGGGCCCGGCCGCCGCACTCCCCCTGGTGGACGCCTTGGTCGCCGCGAAAGCCCTCGCCCACTACCACCTGCTCCCCGCCGTCCGGGCCGACCTCCTGACCAAGCTCGCCCGCCGCACCGAAGCCCGAGCCGAGTTCGAACGAGCCGCCACCCTGACCGAGAACACCCGCGAACGCGCCCTGCTGCTGAGCCGGGCGGCGGAGTGCTCCACTGGGGCGCGGACGACATCCGAGAGTCTTGTGCCGGACTCGGCGGTCGGGCGTGAGTCCATAAAGGATTGATCGCACGGAGAGGGTGCTGCGTCCACACGATGGCGCGGTGGGGCTGAGGTGCCCCCGCCGAGCGGGGGTGTGGGGTGAGCCGGTTGGTCGCACTCTTGCGGGAAGGGGTCGCCCCTGCCGCGGCCCTTACCGGGGGAAGTTGGCCAGCAGGAAGTCCCGTAGTACAGCCACTCGCAGCGGTAGGTGGCGGTCTGAAGGGACCACCAGGTGCAGTGGTTGACCTTCGGCGTAGTGGTCCGGTAGTACCGGTGTGAGCAGCCCGGATCGGACCGATGCGGCCACCGCCGGGGCGGGTAGGAGGGCGATGCCCACGCCTGCTATTGCCGATCGTCGGACGAACGACAGGTCGTCGGCTGCCAGAGGGCCCTTTACCGCCACGGAGATCTCTCCGCGCGGGCCGCGCAGGTGCCATTGGTCCGCGTCGCCGAAGCGGAGGCAGAGGTGACCTTCCAGGTCGGCCGGGCGCTGCGGGATTCCCTTGCGTGCCAAGTAGACCGGTGACGCGAAGAGCCGGAAACGGGTGTCCTGGAGGCGGGTCGATCCGCGGCTTTCCGGGCCCGCTCTCAGCGCCAGGTCGAATCCGCCCTCGATCAAGTCCACGGACGGCGACAGGGTGATGTCCACCTGCACCTCCGGATAGCGGGCCAGGAACGCGGCCACCAACTCCGGCAACACCTCCGCGCCGACGTCCGGTCGGGCGGCCAACCGCACCACGCCGCGCGGCGCCTCCCCGGAGTCCGCGGCGGCGCCCGCTGCCGAGTCCAGTTCGGACAGTGCCACCGACACCCGTGCGTGGTAGGCGCGTCCGGCGTCGGTGAGGGCGAGTGACCGGGTGGTGCGGTGCAGGAGCCGCACCCCGAGCCGGTTCTCCAGCCGGGCCACTCGGCGGCTCACCGACGACTTCGGCATCCACAGCGCCCGCGCGGCGGCGGAGAAGCTCCCCGCGGCCACGACCTGGACGAAGATCGCGACGTCACCCAGTTCCTCCATGCGGCCATTGTCTCATGGGTGGAACAGTCCGTTCGAATCTCACCCACTAGTGCACCTGGGACAACGAACCTAGCGTTGACGGCGTGGCAACAACCTCCAGGAGCGCGACAGTGCCCCGTACAACCCTCGCGACGGTCGCGGCGAACGTCATCCCGGCGTACGTCATGCCCGCCGCCATGAGCTACGCGAGCGCCCTGGCCCTGGCGGACCACCGGCTGGCGGCCGCCTCGGTCACCACGATCGCCATCCCCTCCGCGCTCGCCGCGCTGGCCGTCACTTTTGGACCGCGCGGTGGACGCCGTTGGGTCCGAGTGCCTGTCGCCGCAGCCTTGTGCGCGGCCTTGGCGTTCGTGGCGAGTCTCGCACTGGTCCACTTCGGACTCGCCGAGTCGACGCTGTTCCTCGACGCCGTGCCGTCTGCCGCGCTCGGCGGGGCGATCACGGCCGCACGCACCTCCTACCGGAAGAAGGACTCATGATCCTCGTCATCGGCGGCACCGGCACCACCGGACGCGCCGTCCTGCACGCCCTCCACACCCGCGCGGTGCCGACCCGGGCACTCGTCCGCACCGCGGGCACCGTCCCGCCGGGCGTCGAGCAGGTCGTCGGGGACGCGGCCGACCCCGGTGCGCTCCGGGCCGCGTTGGCAGGCGCGTCCGGCGTGTTCCTGGCCATGGGCAACGGCCCGCGCCAGGAGGAGATCGAACTCGGCGTGGTCGCCGAGGCCGCCCGCGCGGGCGTCGACCACCTGGTCAAGCTGTCCGCACCCGGCCCGGCCGACTCGCCGGTCGCCATCGCCCGCATGCACCACCGGGTGGAGGCGGCGGTCCGCGCGTCCGGGGTCGGGCACACGTTCCTGCGGCCGTACGCGTTCTTCCAGAACCTGCTGTTCCACGCCGCCCGCATCCGCGCCACCGGCTGGTTCCCGACCACCACCGGCGACACCCCGCTGAACATGGTCGACGCCCGGGACGTGGCCGACGTCGCCGTCGCCGCCCTGATGACCAAGACCACCGGCACCCACGTGCTCACCGGCCCCGAAGCCGTCTCTTACCCCGACATCGCCGCCCGCCTCACCGCCGCGGGCACCCCAACCCGCTGCGTCACCCTCACCCCGACCGAACTCCGCGCCGACCTCACCGGCGCCCCACCCTGGCTCGTCGACCACGTCCTGGAGATCCAGCACCTGGCCACCACCCACCCGGAACACCCCAACAACACGATCACCCACCTCCTGGGCCGCCCCCCACGCACCCTGGACGCCTTCCTCCACGAACACGCCCCGGCATTCCGCGCCCAAGCCGTCTGACGGGGACGCGGCCACCATCGAGTCCACCTCAGGACCGGCGGAGACCGACCTGTCGCCACCCGGCCCGGTTGCCCAGCGGGGGCGGACAGGGGTGACGCTGGGTGGTTGGGTGGGCACACCTTTTCCGGGGCGATCGGGGCGTTCACCTGTGTGAATGTGGCCAGCGTCGGTGGGGTGGCGGGGTGGGGTTGCTAGCGTGTGCGCGGTGTCGGAGCGAGGGCAGACCGGGCGCGTGGTGGGTGGCCGGTTCGAGTTGTTGGGGCGGCTGGGCAGTGGCGGTATGGGCACGGTCTGGCGCGCCAGGGACGTGGGGTTGGAGCGCGAGGTCGCGATCAAGGAGATGCGACCCGCCGACGCCGCGTTGTTCGACCACAACCCCGCCCTGGCGGCGCAGCAGCGGGAGCGGGTGCTGCGGGAGTCGCGGGCGCTGGCCCGGTTGCAGCACCCGAACGTGGTCTCGATCTACCAGATCATCGAGTCGGACGACTCGCCGTACCCGTGGATCGTCATGGAGCTGGTCCGGGGCACCTCCCTGGACGCGCGCCTGCTGGAGGGCACGCTCGGGCCCGCCGAGGCCGCCCGCATCGGACGCGGGGTGCTCGGGGCGTTGCGCGCGGCGCACGCGGCGGGGGTGCTGCACCGGGACGTGAAGCCGGGCAACGTCCTGTTGCGCCTGGACGGCAGTGCCGTGCTCACCGACTTCGGGATCGCCGCGCTCAACGACTCCGGGCAGCTCACCGCGACCGGCGAGGTGATCGGGTCGCCGGAGTACATCGCCCCGGAGCGGCTGCTCGGCGACGAGACGAGGACCGCGTCGGACCTGTGGTCGTTGGCGATGCTGCTGTACGTGGCCGTCGAGGGCTACCACCCGATGCGGCGCGCGACGACGATGGCGACCCTGGCCGCGGTGATGACCGAGCCGGTCCCGCCGCCGCGGCGCGCGGGTGCGCTCGGGCCGGTGCTCAGCGCGGTCCTCGTCCCCGACCCGAACGCCCGACCCGCCGCCGAGGTCCTCGACCGGATGCTCGCCGCGGCCGAGCAGGGGGCGCCGCTCGGGCCGCCCACCCCGGCCCGACCCGTCCTCCCGGGACCCCACACGCCCCCGCGACCCATCCCCACCGGGCCGCACGGGCCGCCCACGCCCGCCCGGCCGGTCCTGTCCGCACCGTCCACAGGTCCGTGGCAGCACCAGCACCCCGCGTACCGGCTGCCCGACAAGGTGTCGCAGCCGATCCGCAAGACCGCGCGCACCCGCGCCATCGTCGGTGTGGTGGCGGCCGCGCTCGTGCTCACCGTCACGCTGGTGCTCATCAAGGTCCTGAACAGCGACGACACTCCCGCGAACAACGGCGCGGCGCCGGAGGAGACGTCCTCGCAGGCCATCACCACCACCGCTGGGCAGAAGGTCACCGAGCGCACCAGTCAGGCCGCGAAGACCACCACGGCGACGACCACCACAACCGCTGCCGCGGCGGGCCCCGAGGAGCTGCTCACCACGGCGGGCGCGCGCAAGGTGGTCAGCGCGTTCAGCGGGGTCATGGGCGGCAGCAAGGTGTCCTCCCTCTACATCTACGGCAAGTACGCGATGGCGACCGCGCCGACCGCGGCGGTGAAGAACGGGTTCGACGACTTCGAGTACCGCAACGGCACCGCGGTCCGCAAGGGACCGGACGGGGTGGACGCCGACCGCGCCGTGGTCGACCTGAACAAGGTCAACTGGGACGCGCTGCCCGCCCTGTGGGAGCGGGCCAACAAGGAACTGGGCGTCGAAAAGCCCTCGATGCGCTACATCATCGTCGACACCGGCCTCATCGACCACGTCCCGGCGCTGAAGCTGTACGTCAGCGACGAGTACGGCGGCGGGTACCTGCTGGCCACCATCGAGGGCAAGGTGATCAGGCTCTACCCCCGGTGAACGCGGCGCAGCAGGACCGTGGTGACGAGGCTGCTCACCCCGGTCAGCGCCATCGCCACGCCGATCGGCAGGAACTCGGCGGCCGCGCCGAACACCAGGGGGCCGACGCCCTGGACGGTCATGGTCGCGGTGGAGAGCAACGCGAAGCCCTGCCCCTGGAGGTCGGATGGCACCGCCGCCAGGAAGCGTCGTTGCAGGCCCAGCAGGTAGGCCGACCCGAAGCCCGCGACCGCGAACACGGCAACGACACCCGCGTGCGGCAGCACTAGAGCCAACGCGACTGGTGGCGCGCCTAGGACCAGCAGTAGCGGTAAGACCAGGCGTTCACGTGTGGCTGGTGCGAACGCTCGACCGATCACTATGTCGCCGATGAGCATGCCCACCGGTAGACAGGCTAAGAGGACTCCGGTCTCCCCAGGGCTGAACGCGCGCTGCACGGAGTAAGGGATGAGCAGGCTTTCCGCTCCGGCCATGTAGGCAGCGGGTAGGCACTGCGCCAGGATCAGCGGGACGACTCCGGGAGCGGCTACGAGCGCGGCGTTGCCTTGCCAGCTCTTACGCACGATCGACCCGTTGGACCGGGCCATCTCCGTGCGCGGCAAGAGCAAGCGGCTGATCACCGACGCGAGCAGGTGCATCCCCGCGGTGACGAGCATCGTCCGCTCCACCCCCAGCCACGCGATCAGTCCCCCACCGGCGGCGAGCCCGATCAGCTGCGCCGCGACCGCGACCAGGTAGGACATGGACCGGCCGAGCACGTAGGCGTCACCGGTGAGGATCTCCGCCAGCACCCGGCCGAACGCCCCGGACGTGACCGGCGCCAGGCAGGCCACGGCGGCGACCAGCACCAGGCTCCCCGCGACCGAGGGGCTGCCGAACGCGAGCACCAGCCCGACCACGCACTGCAGCGCGTAGCCCGCGGCGATGAGCGTGCGCGGCGAGAACCGGTCCGCCATCGCCCCCAGGAACAGCCCGCCGACGACCTGCGGCAAGAACCCGACCGTGAACGCCACCGCCGCCAACAACGGCGAGTCCGTCCGCCGGTACACCACCACCGCCAGCGCGACCGACCGCAGCGTGTCCGCCGAGATGCCGAGCACCCGCCCGAGGAACAGCACCCGGAACCGGGGGACGGCGAGGACCTGCCCGTAGGTGGCCTTGGCCGCGAAGGCGTCAGTCATGATCAGGATGCTCCCAGACCCCGCACGCTGGTCAACCCGAATACCGCGCGGCCGCAACGGTTCCCAGCGGGTGAAGCACGTCCGCACCGGCACCAGTCAGTCCACAATGGAGCTTTCATGGGCGAAGCAGTCGGACGATGACGGCCGAGGTGAGCAGGCGGTGGTGACTCGGGTCGAGTGTCGTGGTGGCCGAGGTATCCGGCTGTGTTCTGGGGATGGCGTCACCCGGGTGGTGGTCTGGGGTCGGGGTGGGAGCGGGGCAGACTCCTGGGGATGATGCGGCGGATGTGGGTTGTGGTGGGAGTCCTGGTGGCTTTCGGGGTGGGGGGTGGGGTTGTTCCGGCCAGTGGGAGTGGGGATCGGGGGTGGCCGGAGGTGTTGCGGTTGCCGGACGGGTTTCGGCCGGAGGGGGTCGCCATCGGGGAGTGGCCGGTGGGGTATTTCGGGTCGTTGGGGGATGGGCGGGTGCAGCAGGTCGATCTGCGGACCGGGGTGGGGCGGCAGTTGAGCGCGCCGGTCGGGGGGTCGGCGGTGGGGTTGAAGGTGGAGTCGGGGCGGCACCGGTTGTTCGTGGCGGGTGGGAGTAGCGGTGAGATCCGGGTGGTGGACACCCGGGACGGGGCGTCGCTGGCCAGGTACAAGGTGGCCGGCGGGTTCCTCAACGACGTCGTGGTCACGAAGGACGCGGTGTGGGTGACGGACTCGTTCCTGGGGCAGCTCTACAAGGTCCCGCTGGGGCGCGACGGGAGCCTGCCCGCCGCGGCGGTGACCGTGCCGTTGGGTGGTGAGTGGGTGAACACGCCGAACTCGTTCAACGCCAACGGGATCGCGAGCACGCCGGACGGGCGGGCGCTGATCGTGGGGCACACCTCGTCCGGGAAGCTGTTCCGGGTGGACCCGGCGACCGGGGTGGCCAAGGCGGTCGACCTCGGTGGGGAGAGCGTGGTCGGCAACGACGGGCTGCTGCGGGTCGGGCGGGACCTGTACGTGGTCGAGAACGGCAGCAACCGGATCGCCAAGGTCGGGCTGCGGCCGGACGGGTCGGCGGGGGTCCTCGAGCGGCGGCTGACCGACTACCGGTTCGACGTCGCCACCACCGTCGCGGCCTACGGAGATCGCCTCTACGCGGTCAACGCGCGCTTCTCGACGCCGCCGACGCCCACGACCACCTACACCGCCGTGGCCGTGCCCCGGTTCTGACCTCCCGCCATGTGGGAGCCGGAATAGCGGGTCGCCCGCCGGGGCTATTGGCTGGTGACGTGGATCTACCAGCCAGGGAAGGGACGGGCGGGATGAGCACCGACGAGTTCGCCGGGCAGTGGCAGGCGTGGAAGGCCGAGCGGGAGCGGACCCTCGCCGACCCGGTCGGGTGGCTGGCGCTGGTGTCGCTGGACTGGCTCACCGAGCAGCCGACGGCCTACCAGGGCCTGCCCGGCCTGTGGTGGCAGGACGACGACGCGGCCTACGTCGACCCGGCGGGCGGCGACCTGAGCCACGACGGCAGGGCGCTCACCGAGGTCACCCGGTTCGACCTGGTGCTCAGCGGCCCGGGCACCCGGGTGCGGGCCGGGGACGTCGAGGTGGAGGTCGCCCGGCGCGGCGGGTACCTGATCCGGGTGCACGACCCGGCGGCGGAGGTGCTGGCGGGCTTCCGCGGCGTGCCCGCCTACGAGCCGGACGAGCGCTGGGTGGTGCGCGGGGTGTTCGAGCCCTTCGACGAGCCCCGGCCGACGACGGTGGGCGCGGTGGTGGCGGGCCTGACGCACGTCTACACCGCGCCGGGGGTCATCCGGTTCACGGTCGGCGGGGTCGAGCACACGCTGACGGCGTTCAACGGCAAGAAGGGCGGCTTCAGCGTCCTGTTCACCGACGCCACCAGCGGCGTGACCACCTACGCGGCCAACCGGTCGCTGGAGGTGGGTGACGCCGACGCCGATGGCGCGGTGGTGTTGGACTTCAACCGCGCGGTGAACCTGCCGTGCGCGTTCACGGCCTACGCCACGTGCCCGTTGCCGCCAGAGGGCAACCGGCTGCCGTTCCCGGTAGAGGCGGGCGAGAAGACCCCTTACGAGCAAGAGGCGTTGGCGCACTAGTCGACAGGGGGTGATCCGGCAGCGGGTCACCCCCTTCGGCGTTCACGTGCCCAGGTCGTCGTCGCGGCCTGCCTTGATCCGGGACCACTGGGCAGTCGGACGCCCGTCCTGCTGGAACTGGCCGCCCCGCGAGCCCCACAGCTGCGGCCAGCCCTCGGGCGAGTCCTCCCACAGCTCCTGCCTGCCGTGGACGGTCAGGTCCAGCAGGCCGTACGACGGGGCCATCGGTTCGTTGCCGCGGCCGGTGGTCCAGTAGGTCTCGTAGACCTTGTTGTCGTCGCGCAGGTAGCTGACCAGGATGCCGAAGTGCCGGTCCGCGACCAGCCGGTCCGCGGACTCGGGCGGCACGGAGTACCAGGGGACGGTCCAGCCCATGAAGTCGCGGTAGCGCGAACTCTCCTCGTACGGCCCCTGGCAGAAGGTCGCGTAGCTGACGTCGCGCGAGTGCAGGTACGACAGCTCGGTGATGTGGGTGGTGGAGAAGGTGCACCCCTCGCACTGGTCCGCCGCGGGCTTGCCCGTGTGCCACATGTGGAAGTACGCGACCAGCTTGGACCGGCCGTCGAAGACATCGATCAGCGGCACCGGGCCGTGGGCACCGGTCAGCGGGGTGGTCGGGTCGACCTCGACCATCGGCAGTCGACGGCGTTCGGCGGCCAGCGCGTCCCCGGCCCTGGTGTGGGCCTTCTCCCTGACCCGCAGTTCGTCGATCCTCGCCTGCCAGGCCTGCCGGTCCGTGACCTGCGGGAGGGGGTGTTCACCTGCTGTCATGGGACGTGTCTAGCCCGGTGCCGAGCGCGGCACAACCCCGTCGAGCAGGGCGTGGGGCGAGATCTCGTGTAACCGGCCGTCCGTGGTGCAGGCGATGAAGTGGTTGCCGGATCTGTGTAAGGCCGCGACACCTGTGATGGGTGTGGTGAGCCAATCGCGGGTGGGTAGGTCGTACAGGGCCAGCGGACCGGTGGGGGAACCGGTGGCGATGAACATGCCATCGGTCGTCACCGCGAGCGTGGCGAGGACATGGGGGCTCTGGACTGTCGTCGCCTCCGACTCGGACCAGAGCCGTAGTTCGGCGCCTACGGTCGCGAAACGGTTGTCCGGTAGGGCAATGCAGGCGTTGGCGTGCACATCATGCTTATGGCCCAACCGTTCGCCGGTGGTCATGTCCCACCAGGTGACACTGCCGTCCGCCGTTAGCGTGAGAACCACACCGTTGGCCACAGCCAGGTCTATGAGCGGGCTTCCAGGTGGGGTGACCGTCGTGACGGGCTGGAAGCTACTGGCGGTGAGTACCACTGCCTCGCCGGTGCTGGTGCCGATCGCGATGTGGTCCGCGAACGTGGCCGCGCTCGTGAGGGCTGACCGGTGTCGGTAGAGCGGACGGCCGGAGAGGGCGTCGAACAGGGTCCCGCTGCGTCCGCCTGCGACGACCGTTGGCCCTACCTGGTGCAAGAAGCCCGAAGGGCGGTCCAGCGTCGAGACCGGGACGCCGTCGCGGCGGACGGTGCCGCAGCGCTCCAGGGTCAGAACGGTGTCACCCAGCGTGGTGATGGCGGTCGGCGCGGAGTCGCACCAGGCGTGTTCCAGAAAGGGGGCGCTGAATTCCGCCACCGTCGTCCCGGTTCGGCCGAAAGAGCCGCGTTGATCCATTTCCACCCGCCTCACCTGCGGTGATGCCGTCCGGATAGGGTACTGAGACCCCTTTCCCACCCCGGCCGGAAAAGGGTTTTCCTGACCTTACCGAGCGTGTCAACCGAGCGTGATCGAGTATTTCGGCCATCACCCGTGCGGGGAAAGCGCTCAACCGGCGGCGGTGGTCGCCGATGACCCGCGCATGAAGGTGGGCACCTCGCTGGCGCGCACGGCGCTGTTCGCCGTGCTGTACCTCGTGGCGTCCGTCGCGGGGCGGCTGACGGTGATGGACAGCACCAACCTGAGCATGGTCTGGCCCGCCGCCGGGGTCGCGGTGGTCTGGTTCTGCGTGCAGCGCGACGTCACGACCCTGTGGGTGGACGCCTCCGTGCTCGCCGCCGTCACGATCGCGGTCAACATGTCCACCGGCGCCAGTCTCGGGCTCGCCGTGGTGGCCGTCGCCGCCAACCTCATCCAGGCCGGGGTGTTCGTCGCGGTCCTCGCCCGCTGGAACCCGGACCTGTGGTCACCGCGCTCGACCGTCGGCCCGCGTGACCTGTGGGGGCTGCTCGGCGCCGCCGCGCTGGCCACCCTCAGCGGCGTGGCCGTGGGCCCGACCGCGCTGTGGTTCGTCACCGGGCACTACTCGTGGATGGCCGCCGCGGTGTGGCTCGCCCGCAACACCGCGGGGATCCTGCTCGTCGGCGCCCTGGGGCTGTTCGTCGGCCGGGCGGTCAGCGCGCCGGGCTGGGTGGCCGCGGCCAGGGCCCGGTTCGCGCGGACGTCGCCGTGGCGGGTCGGCGAGTACCTCGCGGTCGCGGCCGGGTCGCTGGCCGCCTACCTGGTGGTGTTCGCGGTCAACCACACGCTGCCGCTGGCGTTCTCGCTCATCACGCTGACGGTGTGGGCGGCCAACCGGCTGCCGACGACGTTCGTGGTCGTGCACAACTTCGCGGTCGGCACGATCGCGGTGGTCTCCACGCTCCAGGGCGAGGGGCCGTTCGCCTCGGTCGGCTCGCACGCGGCCAAGGCGCTGATCGTCCAGCTGTTCATCACCCTGGTGGCCGTGGTCGGGCTCGCCCTGGCCCTCGGCCGCGACGAGCGGGTCGCGCTGCTGCGGGAGCTGGCGGCCAGCCAGCAGGAGGCGACCAGCCGGGCCGAGCTGATGGCCGCGATCATCGACTCCATGGGCGACGGGCTCACCGTGGTGGACGCCGATGGGCGGGTCACCCTGCGCAACCCGGCGGCGACACGCCTGATCGGCGGGCGCATCAGCCCAGACGACACCGTGCGGGACAGTGAGCACTATGGACTGTTCCACCTCGACGGGACGCCTATAGCCGCCGAGGACATGCCTTACGCGCGCGTTCTGGCTGGCCACGACGTGCACGAGATGGACATCTTGGTGCGCAACGACGGTGTGCCAGGTGGACGGATCATCAGCGTTAACGCCACCACGCTCCCTGACGGCCACGGGCACGGTAGCGCCGTCGTGCTGTTCCACGACGTCACCGCCGAACGTCGTCACCGCGATGAGTTGGCCACCTTCGCCGGAGTGGTGGCGCACGACCTCTTGAGCCCGCTGACAGTGGTCCAGTGTTGGACTGACGCCGCCAGTCAGTCACTGGATGCCGTGCCTGCTCACCCTGCGCTGGATCGCGCACAGGCCGGACTCGGCCGCGTCACGCGCGCGGCGACCCTGATGCGTGGATTGATCAGCGACCTTTTGGCGTACACGACCGCGCGGGACGCCGTGGTGGCACCGGTGGCGGTAGACCTGACTGCCCTGGTGGACGACATCACCGCCACACGTATCGACACCGCACTAGCGACTGGCGCCGCAGTGCCGGAGTTCTATGTAGAGCCGCTGGAGCCGGTGCACGCCGACTTGGTACTGGTGCGCCAACTCCTGGACAACCTCATCGGGAACGCGATCAAGTACACCGCTCCCGGGATCACCCCTCGGCTGCACCTAGCCGCAACGCGCCGAGGTGACACAGTGCGGGTGACCTTGACCGACAACGGAATCGGCATCCCCACGGGCCAGCACGACGCCATCTTCGACAACTTCCACCGCGCCCACCACACCGCCGACTACACGGGTACCGGCCTGGGCCTGGCCATCTGCAAGCGCATCGTCGAACGACACGGTGGCACCATCACCGCCACCGACAACCCGGCGGGCGGCTCCCGCTTCACCTTCACCCTGCCCGCCGTCGGTACCACCCGCAGGCCCACCGACCGCGCGGTGCTCACCGCCGCTCAGCAATAAGGGCTGTGCTAGAGAGCTACTTCAGCCCGTAGGCGCGGATGATGGTCTGGTCGACCGTGGCGCCATCCGCCGCCTTGGCGGTGGTCTTGAGGGAGACGTACTTGGCCGATGCCGGGTGGTAGAGGATCGCGAACGGGTTGGCCCCGTTGGCGATGACGGGGGCCGGGTGCCAGGTGGCGCCGTCGTCGTAGGAGATCTTCAGGGTCGGGGTGGAGACGCCGGTGTCACCGGAGCGCTGGGTGTAGATGGGGAGGACGAAGACGCGGCCTGCCTTGGCCTGGTTGTGGTCGTCCAGCGACGGGGCGAAGCGGACCACGGGGAGCTTGACGCGGGCCGCCGAGTCGCCGGGGGCGTGTTCGGTGGTGAACGTCCACTCGGCGGTCTGCTTGGTGGTCAGGTCGAACGGGGCTTCGCGGGTGCCCTCGGCGCGCAGGCGGTACGCGGCCCGCTCCGGCGGCAGGACGGCCCGGAGGTCGCCGCCGTAGTCGGACCTGGCCACCAGTTCGGTGCCGCGGAACAGCTCGGTCTTCGACGCCGCCGTGGTGGAGTAGCCGGAGTGGGTGGGGTCTTGGTCGGAGTAGAGCGGGATGCGGACACCGATCTCATCGCCCTCGCGGAAGACACCGGTGTAATCGGAGTCGGGTAGCGCCGCGCCGAACACGCCCGAGTTCCACTTCTGGACGGTGGGCCTGCCTGCCTGGTAGACCACCGGCTGGTCGACTGCCTGGACTGCCTGCGCCTCCCAATCGGAAGGCCCTTGGGAGAACGACTCGTACCACTCGATACCCGGGCTGTAGAGCTGGTCGAGCTTGGCGGGCAGCGGAAGCCGCGCAACACCGTTGAACGTGCCGAAGCCGCCCTTGCCCTGGGCCGCCGCCTCGCCGCGCACGCTGACCAGGTCGCGGTCGCGGTAGTGCCGCTTGAGGTTGTTGGGGACACGGTCGGGGTAGGTCGTACCGACGGAGTACTGGTAAGGGCTTCCGGCGAACCCTCCCTCGGCGTCCGGCTTCGCGAGCCTGGCCTGCACGGTGAACCGCGCGGCCCCCTTCTTCGCCACCGTGGTCGAGGGGATGAAGGAGAACGAGTCGAAGGTCGAGGTGATGATGCCGCTGCCGGTTGTCGAGTACGCGGTGTCCACCTCGAAGAGCGTCTGAGCGCTGCCGATCCGCGCGTCCTGGCGGTCGGTGGTGACCGCGAGTTCGGTGCCCTTCTCGCCATCGACCACCAGGTGTGTGTCCTTGGTGATCTCGACCCTGGGCTCGTACGCGACCACCACGTCGTTCGGCCCGAACGAGTCGCCGTCGAAGAAGTAGACACCCTTGGGCAGCCGGACGACGGACTTGGCCGGGCTGTCGAAGCTGCCGTACCCCCGCGGCTGGTCGAGGTTGACGAACCGGTAGAAGTAGCCCGCCGGGTCGGTGGACCGGTTCTTGAACTCGACGGTGACGTCGTAGCTCTCGACCTCCTTGTCCACCGCGAACGGCGTGCGGACGACGCTAGAGCCGCTGGTGGCGACAACAGCGCCCGAGTAGACGCCGTCAGGACCAGCGACCCGGGTGTCGGCGGTGACCGTCACCGATGCCGTACCTCCAGCGGGTACGACAACCTGGGACGGCGACACGGTCAGCAAATCAGGAGCGGCTCCAGGACCGCGGATGTCCGTGGTGACAGCGAGAGTGGCCGGGTTCGTACCCGCGTTGCGGTAGGTAAGAGTCCGGGTGACGACCGGGTCGTCATTGTGCGGCCAGCGGGCGATGCCGAGGCTCAGCGACGCGGCCTCCGCGGTGAGCTGCTGGGTGGTCGCGCGCACCACGTCCACACGGCCGCCGCCCTGCTCGAACGGGGTCAGCGCCGGGTTGGGCTTGGCGGTGCCGACGAGGGTGGCCTTGAGCCGGTCGGCCTTCCAGTCCGGGTGCTGCCCGGCCAGCAGGGCCGCGGCACCCGCGACGTGCGGGGTGGCCATGGAGGTGCCGGACAGCGCGACGTGCCTGTCCCCCACCGGGTCGCCGATCTGGCCGTGGGCGGCGCGGGCGGCGACGATGCCGACGCCGGGCGCGGTGATGTCGGGCTTGATCGCCCCGTCGCCCGCCCGCGGGCCCCGGGAGGAGAACGGCGCGAGCGACTCGTCGCGGGCGACGGCGCCGACGGTCAGCGCGGCGTCGGCGGCCGCGGGTGAGCCGACCTGGCCGGCAGAGTTGCCCGCGGCGACGACGAACAGCGTGCCGGTCTCGGCGGTGAGCCGGTTGACCGCCAGCGAGGCCGGGTCGTCACCGGCGGACGGGCTGGAACTGCCCAGGCTGAGGTTGACCACGTCGGCGCCCTCGGCCGCCGCCCACTCCATGCCCGCGATGACGTCGGACTCGTAGCCGCCGCCCTCGTCGCCCAGGACCTTGCCGTTGAGCAGGGTGCTGTCCGGCGCGACGCCCTGGTAGCGACCGGATCCCGTGACGGTGGCCGCGACGTGCGTGCCGTGGCCGACCCGGTCGTCGGTGTCGGGCGAGTCGCTGAAGTTGCGCGAGCGCGTGACAGCGCCCGCCAGGTCCGGGTGGGTCTCGTCGACGCCGGTGTCGAGCACGGCGACGGTGACGCCCTTGCCGGTCAGCCCGGCCTTCCACGCCTCCGGCGCGCCGATCTGCGGCACGCTGCGGTCCAGCGACGCGGTGACCCGGCCGTCGAGCCACACCTTCGTGAACCCGGCGGCCCGGGTGCTCACCAGCGGGGTTCCCTTGGGCAGGGCGAAGGACGCGCCACCGATGCTGGGCAGCGCGCGCTGCTCGGCGGCGGCGATCCCCGGCGCCGGGGCGTTCGCGGGGTAGGTGGCGATCAGCGGGGTGGTCGGGGTCGACCGGTCGTCGAACCCGTCCCGGATCAGCGCGGTGACGTCGAACAGCCGCTGGTCGAGCCTGCCCGCGCCGAGGTCGGCGAGCACGTCGGACGGGAGCACGTGCAGGTCGCCGCGCTCGTCGAGGCGCTGCACGAACCGCACGTGCTCGCGCCCGGGACCGGGGCGGACGATGGCGCGCTCGCCGACGACCGTGACGCGGTCGCCGGTCACCAGGGTCACCTGGCCCTGGTGACCGGTGGACGATCCCGCCTTCGGGGCGGGTTGGGCCCTGGCGTCGCCGACCGGCCCCACCGCGATCGTGGCCGCCGCCACCAGGGCGGCGGCGACCACCCCGGTCCGGTGCCGTCGAGGTCGTTGTGGCATAAGAGATCTCCCCCAAGCTCGGGCGGCGCTGCTCGCCGCGCACCCGTACGACGCCGAAGTGATCTTCGGCGTTGCGCCGCGGACCTCACCTGCCGGATGCGATGCGCCCGCCCCGGTGGCGCGGCGAGGCTGGGTGTCGACGACGCAGGGCCGACCAGGAGGGAACACCGCATGTCAGCGACCTTGACGGTATGGAAGTTCGGCACGGCCGAAGGAGCGGCGCGGGCGCAGGAGACCTTGGCGGAACTGCAACGGGAGGGCACGGTGACCCTCGTCGACGCGGCGGTGGTGACCTGGCCGGAGGGCGCGAACAAGCCGAAGACCAAGCAGCTGCACGGCCTCGCCGGGTCGGGCGCGCTGACCGGCTCGTTCTGGGGGCTGCTGTTCGGGATCCTGTTCTTCATGCCGATCCTGGGCATCGCGGTCGGCGCCGCGGCGGGCGCGCTGGGCGGCAAGTTCACCGACATCGGCATCGACGACGCGTTCATCGGGCAGGTGCGGGCCACCGTCACCCCGGGCACGTCCGCGCTGTTCCTGCTCACCGAGGACGTCGTCGTGGACCGGGTCCGCGCCGCGTTCCCCGGTGACCAGGCCGAGTTGGTGCACACGAACCTGAGCGAGGACCAGGAGACCGCGCTGCGGACCGCGTTCGCGTGATGACCACGACGGCCCGCGCCGCGCGCGGGCACCGGGGCGGGGACCTGTCGACCGGTCCCCGCTCCCTGGTGGCGGGAGGTGGGCGTGTCCGGTAGCACGGCGGTCCTGCCGCTGGCGATCACCATGATGGCGGGGCCGCAGATCCTGTCGGCGCTCGTGTTCGTCACCGCGCGGCGGCCGGTCGCCCTGTCGCTGGCGTTCATCGGCGGTGTGGCGGTGGGGGCGAGCGCGGGCGTCGTGGTGACGTCGTGGCTGGCGGGGCTCGTCCTGGTCGACGTCGAGCCGATGGGGCTGGGCATCGAGATCACGCTGGTGGCGGTCCTGGTGGGCATGGCGCTGTGGAACCTGGTGCAGCGCGACAGCGTCGAGCCGCCGCGGTGGCTGACCGGGATGATGGCGGCGGGCGCGGCCAGGGCGTTCCTCACCGCGGCCCTGCTGATCACCCTCTTCCCGTCCGACGCGGTGGTCCTGCTCACCGTCGGCACCGACCTCGCCCGCACCGGGTCGCCCGCGCTGGCCGCGTGGCCGTTCGTGCTGGCGACCACGGTCATCGCCGCGCTGCCCCTGCTGGCCTACCTGGCTTTCGGCGACCGGGCCCGGCGGGCGATGCCGCGGGTGCGGGAGTGGCTGACCAGCCACACCTGGCTGGTCAACGTGGTGGTGTGCCTGTTCTTCGTCCTGCTCATCCTGCTCTGAGGAAGGCTCCCGATGTCCGAGATAGTGCCGCTGTCCACCGGCTTCGACCTCGCCTGGCGCGGATACCGCAAGCGGCAGGTACGCGACTACATCCGTTGCGCGGAGGAGGATCTGCGGTGCGTGAGCGAGGACCGTGACGCCGCGCTGCAGAAGGCGCAACGGGTCGCGGACGAGCTGGAGCGGCTGCGGCGCGAGAACCTGGTGCTGCGGCAGCGGATCGACCGGATCTGCCGAGCACCTGTGGACCTCACGGGGGCGGAGGACCGGGCGCGGCGGGTCCTCCAGCTGGCCCAGGCGGAGGCCGAGGAACTGCTGGCGCGAGCACGGGCGGTGGCCGCGAGGAGCTGGTCGACGGTCCGCGCGATGGAGACCTCCGCCCGCGACCGCCACGAACGCCTCAACCGGGTCGCGGAAGCCGAGCACACCGCGTTGACGGCCCGCACGCACACGCTGATCACCGCCCAGTCCGCGGCGGCCGAGCGCCGGAGGCAGGAGCTCGACGAGGAGGCCGAGAGCCTGCGCACCAGGGTGATGGCCGACTTCGACCTGGCCATGTCCGCGCGACGGGCCGAGCAGGCCACGGCGTTGGCCGAGGCCCGGGCCCGGGCCGAGGAGCAGGCCCAGCGGGTGGTCTCCAGCGCGGAGGCGCAGGTCCGCGCGCTGCACCGGCACCGCGACTCGGTGGCGGGCCGGTTGCGGGAGGTGCGGGAACTGCTGGTGGAGGCGGAGTCCGAGCTAGGCTTCAGCCGCCGGACGACCACCGTCCGCGCACTGCCCACCGCGGGAGCCTGACCCGCTCGGTCGCGTGTGGACAGTGAGTCGATCCACACGCGACGGAGGGCACCGGCGGTGATCGCCGACTACCTGACCACCTCGGGCACCGACATCGCCCGACTGGTCGCAGGCGGCCAGGTGTCGGCGGTCGAGGTGGCGCGGATGGCGTTGGGCCGCTGGCGGGAGGTGGACGGGCGGCTCAACGCGTTCCAGCGGGTGGCGGAGGACGAGGTCGTCGCGGCGGCGCGGGAAGTGGACCGGCGGCTGCGGGACGGCGAGGTGCTGCCGCTCGCCGGAGTGCCGATCGGGGTGAAGTTCGGCGAGCGCCGGGTGGGGAAAGCCCTGGCAGCAGCGGGATGCGTGGTGCTGGGAACCACGAGCGTGCCAGGCCCGGGCACGCCCTGGCGGACCTGGGGGCAGACCTCCCAAGGCCTGACTCGAAACCCGTGGCGGCCCGACCGAACACCGGGCGGCTCCTCGGCAGGCTCGGGCGTGGCGGTGGCGGCGGGGATCGTGCCGCTGGCCACGGGGGCGGACGGCGCGGGATCGATCCGAATCCCAGCGGCGTGGTGCGGGGTAACCGGCGTCAAGATCACCTCCGACACCACGGTGGCCCCAGGCATCCTCGGCGCGTGGTCGGCAGACATACACACCGCCCTCGAACTACTACTGCGCCGTCGCCTACCCCTACGCGACCCGATGACCCGCACGGACGTGGGCGGACTGAGGGCGGCGTGGTCGGCGACCTTGGGGTTCGCCGACACCGACCAAGAGCAGGCGGAGGTCGCGAGGGCGGCGGTGGAGCTGCCACTGGTGGAGGTGCCGGTCGAGTTGCTCGACCCGCGGGAGGCCTGGTTCGCGCACCGGGCGGGTGAGGCCGTCGACCTGGAGGAGAACCGGCGCCGGCTGGCCGAGGTGTTCGAGCGGGTGGACCTCATCCTCACCCCGACGACGCCGAGCGGGCCGCACGGGCACGCGGGACCCGGGGAGCGGATGAGCACGGCGCTCACCTGGCTGTTCAACCTCACCGGCCACCCGGCCGCCAGTGTGCCGGTCGGGTTCACCGCCGACGGGTGTCCGGTCGGGGTGCAGGTCGTCGCGCGCGGGCACCGGGAAGCGGACCTGCTCGGCGCACTTCGTTTCACTGGTTCACGAAATCCGCTCGCGCCCTGCTGAAACTCCTTCCCCTTTGTTTCGTGACGTGCGGAAATGGCGGGAAATGGCCCGGTCGTGCACAGTCGTTCGCATTCGCGGACAGTGACGGCCGCCACGTCCGCCGAATGCCGAACCGGGTCGGGGAACCCCGCTCCCCCGACCCGGCGGGGACCCTCAGCGCACCTTCAGTGGACCTTCAGTGGACCTTCAGTGGACCTTCGCCGTCTCCGGGAAAACGGTCGGGAAGTGCGGCAGGACGTTCTCCGCGATCTCCTGCAACACCTCCGGCGCGGGCCTGCGGCCGTACTTCAGGTTGATCGCGACGTGGTTGACGCCGATGTCGTGCAGTTGGCCGAGGTGCTCGACCAGCGCGCGCCAGCCGGAGCGGAAGCCCAGGTGGATGGGCTTGGGCACGCCGTTGGCGTCCTCCTCCAGGTCGATGTAGAGCGACTGGGCGAACGGCTTCCACTCCGGCGTCGCCTGCTGCCAGGCGGTGGTGATCATCCGCTGCTGGACGATCGGGCGCGGGTACATCAGCCAGCCGTCGCCGTGCTCGGCGATCCACTCGACGTCCTGGCGGCTGTTGCCGGTGACCAGCAGCGGGATCCGCCGCCCGACCGGCTTGGGCAGCAGGTCGGTGCCGCGCAGGGTGCCGTAGACGGAGTCGACGTCCGGGAAGTCCTCGCCCCACAGCCGCCGGATGGTGGTGACCGACTCGCGGAACAACTGGCCGCTGTGGTCGCGGTTGAGCCCGTAGGCCGGGAACTCCACGCCGCGGTCGCCGGTGGCCGCGCCGATGACCAGCCGCCCGCCGCTGAGCTGGTCGAGCGAGGCGGCGGCCTTGGCCACGTCGATCGGGTTGCGCAGCGGGAGCACGGTGGAGCCGGTGGCCAGCGCGATGCGGCTGGTCTTGGCGGCGATGTGGGTCAGCCAGACCCAGGTGTCGTAGAGCTGCCCGCCGTCGCCGAAGGACAGGTCGAGCAGCGGCACGTCGCGCGCCCAGAGCGCGGCGAACCCGCGCTGGTCGGCCAGTACCGACTGCTCCACCTGTTCGGCGACGTCGAGCCGGGGGACGGCACCGGAGTAGGACTCCAGCGGGTACATCAGCCCCAGCGTCAGCTCGCCCTGCCGGAACATCGCGTCCCACCCGGGTCGGTCGCTGAAGGTGTAGGTCATGAGCGCTCTCCTCGCCGAATACTTGACCTCAAGGTCTAAAACAGTCTACCGTTCCCGACCATGGGGAGACCCCGGAAATTCGACCCTGATCGGGCGGTGGCGCAGGCCGCCGAGACCTTTCGGGTCAACGGTTACGCCGAGACCTCCCCGCAGGACCTCGCCGACAGCATCGGGATCGGCAAGGGCAGCCTGTACAACACCTTCGGCAGCAAGCACGAGCTGTTCCTGCGCAGCCTGGAGCACTACGCGGGGGTGTCGCTGCACGAGCTCAGGGCCGTGCTCGACACCGAGGGGACCATCCGGGACCGGATCAGGGCGATGCTCACCGGGTTCGTCGACGCCGACCTGGCCGACCCGGACCGGTGCGGCTGCCTGGTGGTCAACAGCGCGGTGGAGATAGGTCCGCACGACGAGCACGCCGCGCGGCTGCTCGGCCGGTCGTTCGACTCGTCCCAGGCGGTGCTGCACACGGCGTTCATCGCCGCGCAGCAGGCGGGCGAGATCGCGGCCGAGAAGGACCCCAAGGCGCTGGCCTGCCTGATGCAGAGCACCATGATCGGGCTGCGCGTCCTGGCCAAGGCCAGGGTGGACCGCTCCCGGTTCGACGCCGCGATCGACGCCGCGATCATGGCGATCTGACGGTCATCCCCCGCGGTCACCGGGGCGGCTGACCGCGCGGGAGTTTTGTACCTCAAGTTCAAAAATTGTTTCCGTCCGAGACCCTGTAGTTCAACCTGGAGTGGGGAAAAGCCATGACCGCGTCACAGGAAGCGACGCCGCAGGAGACGCCGCCGCCGGTGGTGGACCCGAAGTCCGAGGTGACCGAGCCGAAGGCCACCGACGGCGAGAAGTGGAGTGGCAGGCTCTGGGCCACCCTGATCGTGCTGTGCAGCGCCATGTTCCTCGACGCGCTGGACAACGCCATGGTCGGCATCGCGGTGCCGCCCATCCAGCAGGAGCTGGGCATGTCCACCTCGTCGGTGCAGTGGGTGGTCAGCGCCTACGTGCTCGGCTTCGGCGGGTTCCTGCTGCTCGGCGGCCGGATGGCCGACCTGGTCGGCAGGCGCAAGGTGTTCCTGGTTGCCGTCGCCGTCTTCGGCATCGCGTCGCTGATCGGCGGCCTGGCCAACGACGGGTTCCTGGTCATCGCGGCCCGGTTCGTCATGGGTGTGGCCGCGGCGTTCACCGCGCCCGCGGGTCTGGCGATCATCCTGACCCAGTTCCCCGAGGGCGCCGCGCGCAACAAGGCCGTCGCCATCTACACCGCCTGCGGCGCGTTCGGCTTCTCCCTCGGCCTGGTCGCCGGTGGTCTGCTCACCGAGATCGGCTGGCGCTGGACCTTCCTGCTGCCGGTGCCGATCGCGCTGGCCATCCTCGTCGGCGCCTCCGTCCTGGTCCGCAAGGACGAGGCGGCCACCGGCAAGCGCCACTACGACATCCCGGGCGCCATCAGCGTGACCGGCGCGATGCTGCTGCTGGTCTTCACCATCGTGCGCGCCCCCGAGGTCGGCTGGGTCTCGGCGCAGACGCTGCTGCAGTTCGCGGGCGTCATCGTGCTGGTCGTGGCCTTCGCGCTGATCGAGCGCAACACCGCCAACCCGCTGATCCGCCTGGGCTTCCTGCGCAACGGCGGCCTGATCGGCGCGGCGCTGACCGCGGCGGCCATCCTGGGCACCTACATGAGCTTCCAGTTCATCGGCTCGCTGTACCTGCAGGACACCCGGGGCTGGTCGCCGCTGGAGATGGCGCTGGCGTTCCTGCCCTGCGGCATCCTGATCGCCATCATCGCCCCGCGCGCCGGTGGCCTGCTCGGCAAGTTCGGCCCGAAGTGGATGATGTTCGCGGGCTTCGTGGCCTACACCCTGGCCTACATCTCCTTCCTGCGCATCGACACCGACTCCAGCTACGTCGCGGTGCTGCTGCCCACCATGCTGCTCATCGGCGTGGCCTTCCCGCTGTCGTTCACCGGCTCGTACGTGCAGGCCACCAGCGGTGTGGCCGACTCGGAGCAGGGCCTGGCCGCGGGTGTGCTGCAGACCGGCTACCAGGTCGGCGCGGCGCTGCTGCTGGCCGTGGTCACCGCCACCATGGCGGCGGGCCAGGGCGGCGCGGGTGCCACGAACACCATTGACAGCTACCACAACGGCATGTACGTGATCACGGGTGTCTCGGCGCTGACGCTGCTGGCCACCCTGGTCTCGGCGCTGCGCAAGAAGCGCGTCGCCGCCTAGTACCCCACCGCAGTGCGGGGCGTGCCGACCGGCGCGCCCCGCACTGCTGCGGAGAAGGAGGGGTTCCATGTCGGAGCTGTCGGTCATCCACGGCGGGCCGTCCCCGCAACTGGACGCGCACGGCCTCGGCGAGGTGCTCACCAGGGCAGCGGCCCGCTCGATCGGGACCGCGATCCACTTCATCGCCGCGGACGGCACCGAGTCGCGGCTGTCCTACGCCGACCTGCTCGACGCCGCCTCGCGGGTGCTCGGCGGGCTGCGCCGGGCCGGGGTGCGCGTCGGCGAGCGGGTCGTGGTGCACCAGGCGGACAACCGCGACCTGGTCACCGCGTTCTGGGCCTGCGTGCTCGGCGGGTTCGTCGCCGTGCCCACGGGCGCGGCGCCGAGCGGGCTCGGGCCCGAGTACCGCTGGCTGGTCGCCGACGAGCCGCTGCCGCGCGGCCCCAGGTGGGTCGGCCCGGTGGCCAAGCTGGTCGACGGCCCGCCCGACGAGGACCGGGTGCAGACCGAGCTGGACGACGCCGTCCTGCTCACCAGCACCGCGGGCAGCTCGGGGGCGCCGAAGTCGGTGCCGCTGACCAACCGCAACGTGCTGAGCCGGTCGGCGGCCACCATCGAGGACAACGGCCTCGACGAGCACGAGGTCACCTTCAACTCCATGCCGCTCGACCACGTCGGCGGCCTGGTGATGTTCCACCTGCGCGACACCCAACTGGCCTGCACGCAGGTGCACGCGCACCGGCTGTGGATCACCGCCGACCCGGCGCGCTGGCTCGACATCGCCGACCGGTTCGGCGTCACCGTCGCCTGGGGCACCACCTCCGCGCTGGAGGCGATCGCCGAGCGCGCGGGCACCGGCACCTGGGACCTGACCGGCCTGCACTACGTGATGAACGGCGGCGAGCCGGTGCGCGCCGCCACGCTGCGCCGGTTCACCGCGGCCCTGGCGCCGTTCGGCCTCCCGTCGGACGCCGTGCGGCCGGGCTGGGGCATGTCCGAGACCTCGGCCGGGGTGATCGACCTGCGGGTCGACCCGGCCGCGGTGACCGACCCGGTCCCGGTCGGCAGGCCACACGCCGGGATCTCCGTCCGGGTCGTCGACGACAACGGCGTCGTCGTCGAGGCGGGCACCGAGGGCCGGATGCAGGTCCGCGGCGACTCGGTGACCCCCGGTTACACCGACACCGGGAGCACACCGTTCACCGTGGACGGTTGGCTCGACACCGGTGACATCGCGTTGGTGCGCGACGGACTGCTCACCATCACCGGCACCACCGCGGGCGCGTTGCGCGTCGGCGGGCGGTCGCACCACGCGAGCGCGATCGAGGCGACGGTGTCCGAGCTCCCCGGTGCCCGCAAGGGGTCCGTGGGCGCCGCGGTCGGCGCGGACGGCCTGGTGCTGTTCGTCGAGGGCGCGCCGGACGAGGGCGCCGTGCGCTCCGCGGTGCGGGCCGGGCACGGGGTCGACCCGAGCCGGGTCGTCTACCTGGCCGACGGGGAGTTCCCCAAGACCCGCACCGGCAAGCCGCGGCGGGCCGCCCTGCGCGGTCTCGCCGCGATCTGACCTCCACACCGGACAGTCAGTCAGCAACACACCCCCACCGAAGAAGGAGAACCGTGTACGTCACGACGGACACCGCGCTGGCCGCCGACACCGCGTCCGCGCTGCAGGAACTGGTCGACCGGCAGGAGATCGTCGACACCCTGCACCGCTTCGCGTTCGGCCGCGACCTGGGCGACCGGGCGCTGTTCGAGTCGGCGTTCACCACCGACGCCGAGTTCGACTTCCGGCCCGCGGCGACCAAGTGCGGGCTGGAGGTGCCGCTGTTCGAGGGCATCGAGATGATCGCGGGCATCGTGCTCGACCCGCGGCTGCACACCACGCACAGCGTCACCAACACCCGGGTCAGCGTGGACGGTGACACCGCGAGCCTGTCGGCGATCGTGGAGGCGCAGCACCTGCCCGCCGACGACCACAGCAGGCACGCGCTGCTCAAGAACCTCTACGCCGCGACCCTGGTGCGCGACGGGAAGCGCTGGCGCATCAAGCACGTGACGATCGACAACGTGTGGTACACCGGCGACCCCCAGGTGATCGTCGGGGCGTAACGCGACAACGGAGTGTTACGGGAGCTGGAGTGGACAGCGAAGCGTTCCGGAACCGATACAGGCAACGGAACCCAGCCACATGAACAGGTTCCCGACCACACCGCTGTGATAGCCCAGTAGCACCAACGAGGTCTGCCGTCCTCCCGCCGGGGACGGACAGCACAACGGCCCCGCGATGACCATCGCGGGGCCGTTGCGTTTCGCACTGGTGTCCACAAGGACGACGCCTTGGTGGAAGACGCCTACTGCGCGGTGTCTTATTGCACGATGCCGAGGCTGAACGGGTTGCTGGGGGTGCCGCCGAGCAGGTGCGCGCCGACCGACTGCAGGACCTGGTCCTGGGCGATGACGTGCTGGCGCATGGTCTGCGCGTCGCGCAGCCAGCGGTCGAGCGGGGACGGCTTGTAGATGGACGCGGTGGCGACCAGGTCGGCGAGCTTGATGACGATCGAGCGGGCGACCCGGAAGGCGTTGGTGCGGGCCAGCACGGTGGCGACCCGCTGGTCCGGGGTGAGCTCGATGCCCGCGTTGAGCAGCTCCCACTGGGTGCGCAGCGAGCCGTAGACCTGCTCGCGGACCGCGCCGAGCTCCATCTCCGCCTCGGCGATGGTGTACTGGATGCGGTAGATCTCCGACCACGGCACGCCGCTCATCCGGTCGGTGCGGGTGACCGCGAGCTCGCGGACGAAGTCGAGCACGGCGCGGGCCAGGCCGAGCGGGACGCCGGGCATGTTGCGCAGGATGGCGTCCGGGGTGGAGTTCGGGCCGGAGACCGTGGCGGTGGCGAAGCTGAACGAGTGCGCCTCGGGGACGAACAGGTCGACGGCCTCGTAGTCGCGGCTGCCGCTGCCCGCCAGGCCGGTGGTGTGCCAGGTGTCGTGCACGACGAACTGGTCGCGCTTGGCGATCAGGATGCGCCAGTGCATCGGCTGCCCGGTGGGGCTGGCCTCGGGCTCGCCGTCGGTGTGGACGAAGGCGCCCGCCACGACGTAGTCGGCGTGGGTGATGCCGCTGCCGAAGCCCCAGCGGCCGTTGAGCTTGAACCCGCCGGGGACGCGGTCGGCGCGGCCGATCGGCAGGATCAGGCCCGCGGTCACCGTGTCGTCGTCGGTGAACAGCTCGGCGGAGACCTCCTCGCCGAGGAAGCGGGCGTAGAGCGGGGTGTCCATGCCGATCATGGCGCACCAGGCGGCGGAGATGTCGCCGGTGGCGAGGGTCTCGATGAACTGGGTCTGCTCCATCGGGTTGAGCTCGGGGCCGCCCTTGTCCTTGGGCAGCGCCACCCGGAAGGCGCCGGTCGAGCGCAGCAGCTCCACCACGTCGGCGGGCAGACAGCGCTCGCGCTCGATGTCCACCGACCGCTCGCGCAGCAGGGGCACCGCGGCCCTGGCCCTGGCCAGGACGTCCTGCGCGGTCAGCGGCGCGGTGGTCTCAACGGTGTCGACAATGGTCATTGCGTGCCCTTCCTGGCCTAGAGGTAGCGACCGGGCGCGATGACCCCGGTCGGGTCGAGGGAATCCTTGAGCCGCCTGGCGAACGCCCTGGCGCTCGGTCGGCCCCCGACCCGGTCGATCCACTCGTGGTGGTCGACGTCGAGCCGGTAGGGCAGGAAGCCCTGCTCGGCGAACAGTTCGTACAACCGGTCCAGTGCCCGGTGCGCCGCTTGCGCGTCGGCCCGGTCGAACTTCATGGCGACCACGAGGTCGACCAGGTCGTCGCCGAGCACGTTGCCGGTGCCGCCCGCGAGGATCCCGGTCTCGGTGTGCACCTGGCCGAGCAGCCGCTCGGCGGTGACCACGGCCTCGGCGGTGAAGGGCAGCAGCGGCAGGAAGAACAGGAAGCCCAGGTCGGTGTCGAGCTGGTCGGCCCGCATGCCCATCTTCTGCTCGAACACCCGGTCGGAGACGTCCGGGTCGCCGAGGTAGGAGCGCTCCACGAGGCTGGTGACCTCGTGGTGCGGCGCGCCGGGGTCGGTGGCGTCGGTGGTGGACACCTCGGTGAACACACCGGACTTGACCGCCTCGTCGGCGATGATGGCGCTCAGCGCGGCGACCGAGGCCTCGGTGCCGTCGACCGGGACGTGCGCGAGGAACTGGCCGGGAGCGCTGCCGTACCCGCGCGCGGCGGTGGGGTTGTAGAACTTGGGCACGCCCGAGGCCAGTCCCTGGGAGACCCAGCGGCGCAGCAGCGCGGTGGCGGGGCCGAGGTTCTCGGGGGTGTAGTTGAGGCGGACCACCCGCAGCGCCTCGGGCCGCGGCAGCAGCCGGACGGTCGCGCCGGTGACGATGCCCAGGTTGGACTGGACGAACAGCTGCACCAGCGACGGGCCGAGCGTGTGCGGGTACACCGGGGTCTTGCGCTCGGCCTCCGGCCACCACCCGACGTGCACCAGTTCGCCGTCGGGCAGCACGACCTCCAGGCCGACCAGGTCCTCGACCCGCTGGTGGCGCAGGCCGACACCGCGGTCGAGCGCGTTGCCCAGGACGCTGGAGTGCGCGGTGGAGACGGTCACGTTGACCATCCGGTCGGTGTCGGCGAGCAGCCCGGCCAGGTGGCCCTGGGTGACACCGGGCTCGACGACCGCCCAGCCCGCGGCGACATCGATGTCGCGGATCGCCGAGAGCCCGGACAGGTCGAGCGCGACCACGTTGTCCGTCGCGGACTCCCGCGACCCCAGACCCCAGTTGCGCCCGGTGCTGTAGGCGTGCAGCGACACCCCGCCCGCGGCCGCGGCGAACGCCTGGACGACGCGCTGGGCCTCGTCGGCGGTGCTCGGCTTGATGGTGGCGACGGTGTCGCGCCTGCGGAACAGCCCGGTGTTGTCGCCCGGCCCGCCCCCGCTCACCCGGTCGGCGCCGACGATGCCCTCGGCCGCGGCCAGTGCGGCCGCAACACCGGCCGCCCGCGACTCGGCGCTTCCCGCCTCAGGTGCGGCGCTTGCCGTTTCCGATCTGGTCATCGGGTGCGAACCTCCCTGTCGTGCCGGTTGGCGCCGCCTGCGCCAACGGCGTGGTACTCGCCGTGCAGGAAAACCAGGGGTGGGCGCCGGTCCTGGCTGCCGGTGGCCAGCACGTCGCCGATGAGCAGCGTGTGGTCGCCGACCTCGACGACCTGCCGCAGGCCGCACTCCAGCCAGCTCGGCCCGTCGAGCACCAGCGCGCCCGTGTGCTCGCCGGGCACCGCCGACACCGTGGCCAGCGCCGCCCTGCGGTGCTCGCGCTTGGTGGCGAACGCCCTGGCGACGTCGGACGCCCCGATGTCCAAAATGGACACCGCCCAGCTGCCGCTGACCAGCAGGTCGGCCAGGAACACCGAGTCGCGGCGCAGGCAGACCGACACCAGCGGCGGGTCCAGCGACAGCGAGGTGAGCGAGTTGACGGTCACCGCGTCGTGCTCCGGACCGTCCGGACCGTCGACCTTGGTGCTCATCACGCACACACCGGTTGCGAAGTTCCGCATGGCTACGCGCAAGTCAACGCCCACCGCAGGCTCCTACTCGGAAGTCTTGTGCTCGGTCGATGCCGTACCGGGGGGCCGCGTGCGCGCCGTGGGCGGCGGGCGATCCCCATCACCTGCGCTGCCCCATCCCGTCGCCACCGATAGTATCCGCGCGGGGTGCGCCTGCCGTGGTGCTTGCGCGCACGCTCTCTGCTCATTTCACGCACAGGACGAGGGGTGTGGTCCGCATGGCGGGCAAGGGGTTCGACACGGAGTCAGGGCTGGCCAGGGTGGTCGCGCTGGCGTCCACACAGGACTGGTTGGCGGTGTTGGTGACGCAGCGCGCCGACGGGGAGCCCGCGACCTCGGTGGTGAACGTGGGGCTGGTCGAGCACCCGGTCACCGGTGAGCGCGTGCTGGCACTGGTCTCGCGCGGCGGTACCACCAAATTGCGCAACCTGCGGCGAACCCCGAGGGCGACGCTGGTGTTCCGCGCCGGGTGGGACTGGATCGCGGTCGCGGGCGGGGTGGAGATCGCCGGACCCGACGACGCGCACGAGGGCGTGTCCGCCGAACGGCTGCCGTCGTTGCTGCGGGAGATCTACACCGCGGCGGGCGGGCAGCACGACGACTTCGAGGTCTACGACCGGGAGATGGCCGCCGACCGCAGGGCCGCGGTGTTCGTGCGACCCGAGCGGTTCAGCGCCAACCCGGTGCCACACGACCGAGAGGACTGAGCGGGCTGAGCCCGGCGGTCTCGCCGCGCGTCCTGCGGTACTCGCGCGGCGAGACCCCGTACTTCATCCGGAACAGCCTGCTGACCTGCGAGGCGTCCACCAGACCCCAGCGCTCGGCGATGGCCGAGACGGTCAGGTGGTCGTAGCGCGGGTTGACCAGGTCGGTGCGCAGCCGCTCCAGCCGCTGGTCGCGGATCCAGCGGGCCGGGCTCGACCCCTGCTCGGCGAAGAGGACCTGCAGGTAGCGCAGGGAGATGTTGTGGCGGCGGGCCAGCATCGCCGGGCTCAGCGCACTGTCGCCCATGTGCTCCTGCGCGTATCCGCAAATCCGCAGCACCAGCAGCTGCCTGGCGGCGGCCGGGTCGACCACCGCCGAGCACAGCCGCTCGGCGAACAGCGTGGTGATCATCCCGCTGACGGTGGTGCCCAGCGGCTCGCGGGCGGCGTCGTCGAGCTCGGCCAGGTGGTAGCCCAGCGCGGCGAAGGTGTGGCTGGCCAGCGCGCCGACCCCGGTCTTGCCGTTCCACGGCGCCGCGGTGATGGAGCTGGTCTTCTGCGGGGTCATCCCCAGTGAGCGGTGCGGGGCGCGCACCCCGACCATGGTGAACGGCTGCGGCATGGCCAGCGTGTAGGGCCTGCTGCTGTCGAAGGCGACCAGGTCGCCGGTGCGCACGGTGATGTCGGTGCCGTCCTGGCAGAGCCGGGCGGTGCCGTTGAGCAGGGTCACCACGTAGACGTGGCCGCCCTCGTTGCTGGCGACCCGGTCGTGGCGCACCACCGCGTGCGGGTCCGCGGTGATCCGCGACACCCGCATGGCGCCGAACACCCTGGTGGCGATGGTGCCCGCGCCGAAGCGGTCCCGGTCGCCGATCACCTGCAGCGTGCCGCAGACCCGGCGGACCTCGTCGCCCCACAGGTCGAACGCGCGCGCCGGTTCGATAACCGGCGACGCGGCAACCGCGACGGACGCATTGGTCACTGGCCGACCCCCGGGATCTTCTGTTGGACCATGGCCGGGCAAACTCCGCCCGCGAGCGTACCGGAGCCGACTAACCCGGTGACTGGTTTTTGGGAATCACCCAAAACCGTACAGCCAGATGCATCACAATACGATCACTGTAGGTATACAGGGGGTAACTCGTCGTCTACAGGGGTACCGCTGCGCTTATTCGCAACTGACTGCGCGCGAGATCGCTAACCCGACCCCAACCCCGGCGGTAATGTGAGGCCGAACAGTGCGACAACGATGCTCTTTTTGCGCGCACTGATTACGCCGGGCTGGCGTTTGACACCACCGGGGGTTCGGATAACAAAGGGGGGACATGTCGTCCTTATCCAGAATTGGCGTGGTCGGCGGCGGTGCGTCCGCGGTGTGCCTGCTCGACGCGCTCGCGGCGCGGACCGACCTGGCACCGGGCGCGATCACCGTGTTCGAGCCGTCGAAGCACCTGTGGCGGGGCAGGCCGTACCAGCCTGACCTCGATGTCGTCCGGGTCAACGCGACCCCGCAGGACATGTCGGTGCGGGCGGGTGATGATCACCACATGGCGGAGTGGCTGGCGGGCCGGAACCTGTTCGAGGGTTCACGTTCGGCCTATGCCGACCCCCTGTCGGGGGCCCAGTTCGTCCCCCGCGCGGTCTACGGGGATTACCTCGAACAGTCGGCCCGCGCTGCGCTTTTGGCACTAGTGCGGCGCGGCTGGCGGGTGGAATTGGTACGCAACCGGGTGGAGCGGGCGCAGTCCACTCCGGACGGGCTCAGCATGTGGACGGACAAGGGAGTCCGGCACGATGTGGACTATGCTGTGTTCAGCGTGGGAGCGGGCCGACCGGCCGACCTGTACGCGCTTTCCGGACATCCTGGATTCATCGGGGAACCGTATCCCGTTCGGGACTCGTTGAGTGGTATCGCTCCCGACGCCGACATCGCCCTGATCGGCGCTGGGCTCACCGCGGTGGACGTGGTATTGGCGCTGGCCGCGCGCGGGCACCAGGGCCGGATCCGGTTGTTCTCCCGGCGCAACGTGCTGCCCGGGGTCCGCCAGCGGCCGGTGCACCACGTGCTGCGCCACTTCACCCCGGCGCGGTTCCGGGCGCTGGCCGCCCAGGGCGAGCGGCTCACCCTGACCGACCTGGTCGCGGTGATGGCCGCGGAACTGGCGGAGGCGGGCGAGGACATCGCGACCGTGCGCCGCGAGATCGACGCGGTGCGCTCCGAGGACGCGGTCGACCGGCTGCGCAGGCAGTTGGCCGAGGTGGACTCGCCGAGCATCGCGATGCGGATCGTGCAGCAGGCGGTGCCCGAGGCGGGGCCGGACATCTGGCCGCTGCTGACCGAGCAGGACAAGAACCTCGTCCTGGCGGAGAACGACCGCGCGCTGATGAGCCTGTGCTGCCCGATGCCGCCGGGCAACGCCGCGGTGCTGCTGCGGCTGATCGACGCGGGCCAGGTGGAGCTGGTCAGCGGGCTGGTGGGGATCGAGCCGACCGGACACGGCTTCCGACTCGCCACCGCCCGCGGTGAGCACACCACCGAGCACCGGGCCGATGTCGTGGTCAACGCGGTGAACGCGCGGCTGCGCAAGCTCTCGGAGAAGGCCACCCCGCTGTTCAGCTCGCTGGTGGCCGGTGGCGCGGCCGAGCCGCACCCGCGCGGCGGCCTGCACGTGGAGCGGGCGACCAGCCGGTTGACCGTCGACGGCGTGCCCAACCCGCGGCTCTACGGCCTCGGCGACCCGACCCTGGGCAGCCTGTTCTTCACCTTCGGCGTGCAGTCGCTGGTGGACCGCGCGGTGGACATCGCCGCCGCGATCAGCGAGCACAGCAGCGCGACCGCGGTCCGCGCCGACGAGCTGCTGCCCGCCTGACACCCCCTTGAGCCTGGAGGAGTTTCTCTGATGTCCACTGTGGAGCAAGTGAAGCCCGGCTACCTCGCCGACACCCACACCGGCCTGCCGATGCCCTCGGCCGCCACCTTCGACGACCCAGCCGCTGAACGCAAGCACCGCAAGCAGCGGTTAACGGCCGCGCTGCGGCTGTTCGGCAAGTACGGCTTCGGCGAGGGCATCTCGGGGCACATCTCGGTGCGCGACCCCGAGCAGCCGAACCTGTTCTGGGTCAACCCGTTCGGCGTGTCGTTCAAGCTGGTCAAGGTCAGCGACCTGATCCTGGTCGACAGCGACGGCACCGTGGTCGAGGGCAAGCACCCGGTCAACCCGAGCGCGTTCGTCATCCACTCGGCGATCCACGACCTCGGTCCGCACGCGGAGGCCGCGGCGCACGCGCACACCGCGCACTCCAGGGCGCTGGGCGCGCTGGGCAGGCTGCTGGAGCCCTACGACCAGGAGTCGGCGGCGTTCTACCAGGACCAGGTCCTCTACGACGACTACCGCGGCCCGTCGGTCGCCGTCGAGCAGGGCCGCGACATCGCCGAGAAGCTGGGCGACAAGCGGGCGATCCTGCTGCGCCACCACGGTCTGATCACCGTGGGCGGGTCGCTGGAGGAGGCCGTGCACTGGTTCTTCACCTTCGACAGCTGCGCCGAGGTCCAGCTGCTGGCCCTGGCCGCCGGTGACCCCAAGCCGATGGCGCACGAGCAGGCCGTCGCCGCCAAGGACGGCTTCGGCGACCGGCAGCTGGGCTGGTTCAGCTTCCAGCTGCTCTGGGACGAGATCGTCGCCGAGCAGCCCGACTTCCTCGACGAGTAGCCACCACCGCCGACGCCGCCCGCCTGCGGTGTCGCGCCGGTAGGGGTGTGGTTCATCCCCATTTCCCGCACCCCTACCGGTGGTGGCTAGTGGCGCAGCGCGCCCAGGGTGAGACCGGTGGCGCGCTTGAACAGGTACTCGGCCCGCTCGTAGGACAACCGGCCTCGACCGGTGACGGGACAGAGGTCTCCTTCTCGCGGCGGGCGCCCGGGGCCGGGGCGGCGGTCGGCGAGGAACAGCGGGCCCGCGGTTCGGCCCGCCAGGACTTGCGGTAGGAGGTGGGCCGCGTTCTCGCGCCACCGCAAGGAGATCGGGCCGGTGGCGCGGCGGCCGGGCAGGTCAAGGTGCTCGACGTCGAGGTCCAGGACCGCTCGGACCGGAGCGCCGGACTCGTGCAGGAGTGTCCACAGTAGGCGTTCACGCACCGGGGCGTCGGGCAGCTGCCACACGCGATCGAGTTCGACCGCCTGCGCGCGGTTCCTGACTTCCTTGCGTCTCTCCACAGTGGAAGTCAGGTCTGGAATACCCGACCAGGAACAGAAGGAGCGTACCGCGGCCCGATGTCGGTTCCAGGTCTTCGGGGACGCGGTGGACCATGCCGCGGTGAACATGGTGGCGATGTCCTGGGGTGTCAGGGCCGCGATCGGGGTTCGGTCGCCGACTGCCTTGCGGAGTCTCGCCAGGGTTTGGGCGTAAGAGCGCAGGGTTGAGCGGTCGAGGTCGGTTCTCGCGAGGAACTCGTCGGCGACGTCGACCAACACGCGGCCGACAGGGGCGGCGGCTTCGGTTGAGCGGCGGCGCAAGAACGCCCGCTCGGCGGCGTTGTCGGTGAGGGTGGCGGCGCGTTCGAACTCGCGGGCGGCTTCCGGGTGGCGGCCCAGGCGCAGCAGCAGGTCGCCGCGGGTGCCGGGGTGCAGGTGGTAGTCGCGCAGGTCGTCGGTGAGGGAGTCGACCAGGGCCAGGCCCGCCTCGGGGCCGTGGGCCATGCCAACGGCGACGGCGCGGTTGAGGCGGACCACCGGCGTCGGTACCAAGTGGACCAACGCGTCGTACAGCGACACGATCCGCGCCCAGTCGGTCTCCTCGGCCGATCGCGCACCCGCGTGACAGGCGGCGATCGCGGCTTGCAGCACATAGGGTCCGGGCGGCCCGCTCCCCCGCGCCCGCAGCAGAGCCGTGAACCCGCGCCGGATCAGCAGCTGGTCCCACCGGCCGCGGTTCTGCTCGTGCAGCCGGACCGGTTCGCCGCCGGGCCCGGTCCGCGCCGCCGACCGGGACGCCTGGAGTTCCATCAGCGCCACCAGGCCGTGCACCTCGGGGTCGTCCGGGACCAGTTCGGCGAGCACCCGGCCCAGCCGCAGCGCTTCCAGGCACAGGCCGGGCCGCAGCAGGTCGTCGCCCGAGGTCGCCGAGTAGCCCTCGTTGAACACGAGGTAGATGACCTCCCGCACCGACCCGAGCTGCCCGGCCGCGCGCGGCGGCCGCGACGCGAGGGTCCGCTTCGCCAGGGCCACCCGGTCCGCGATCGTCCGCGCGTCGACCAGGAAGGCCCTGGCGATCTCCTCGGTCGTCAACCCGCACACGAGCTTGAGCGTCAACGCGACCCGCTGCACGGTGGGCAGCACGGGGTGGCAGGCGAGGAACACCAGCCGCAGCACGTCGTCGCCGCTGTCGGGTTCCTGCGCCTGCTCGTCCTCCCCCGCCGCCACGGTCCGCTTGGCCCGCCGGAGGTGGTCGACCGCCCGGCGCTTGGCCACCGTGGTCAGCCACGCCCCCGGGTTGTCCGGCACCCCATCGCGCGGCCACTGCTCCAGGGCCGCGACCAGCGCGTCCTGCGCCAACTCCGCCGCGAGCCCGACGTCGCCGACCATCCTGGTCAGCGCACCGACCACCCGCGCCGCCTCCAGCTTCCAGGCGGCGTCGAGGGTGCGGTGGACGTCGACCACGGGACTAGAAGACCTGCTGGATGACGCTCTCGCCGTCGCCGACGATGCGCCGGAACCGCTTGGTCAGCTCAAGGGCCTCCTCGGCGGAGCGCACCTCGACCAGGGCGAACCCGGCCACCGCCTCCTTGGCCTCGGCGAACGGGCCGTCGGTCACGGTGATCTCGTCGCCGACCGAGGACACCCGGATCCCGGCGGGCGCCAGTCCCCCGGTCGCCAGCAGCACACCGGCCGCGGTCAGCTCCTCCACGAACTTGCCCATCTCCTGGTAGAGGCGCTCGTCGGGGGCCTGGCCGCCTGCCTTGCTCGTCATCAGGTACCGCATGTCGGGTCTCCAGTCCTCGGGTGGCTCCTTGCTTACACCTGTCCGTCGCCGGAGTCCATGTGACAGGGAACGCACGCCTGACCTGCGTCAACGCGAGAGGGGGCGACCCGGACGGGCCGCCCCCTCGACCAGCGCTCGGTCAACTCCTGCGACGGCGGCGCTGCCAGACCAGCAGCGCGGTACCGGCGGCCAGGAGCAGGGCCGCCACCCCGATCAGCCCCAGCGGCGCTGCCCCGGTCTGCGCCAGCGGCGGCGACGCACTGCCCTGCGGCGCGGGCTGGTTCGGTGCGGGCTGGTTCGGCGCCGGTGGGTTCACCGTCGGCTGCTGCGTGGGCGGCTGGGTCGTCGGCGGCCGGGTGGTCGGCGGGTCGGCCCGGCGGGCGTTGTCCGCGCCGAGCCAGGACGCGGTGGTGTCCTCGTACTCGACGACGTCGGCCCGGGCGTCGGTGACCGTGTCCGGCAGCGTCGGGTACTGCGCGGTGAAGGTCTCCGCGGGGATGGGCGCGCGCGGCGACTTGCCGAAGTCCACGCCACCGGTGGCGAAGGTGAACGTGAGCACCTCACCGTCCTGTTCGTACTCCCGGGTGAAGGTGTAGTCGCCGTCGCGGAAGGACTTCAGGTAGTCCTCGTAGACCTTCTGCTTGCTCCACTGTGTGCGCGCCGGCCACTTGGTCACGTCACCGCTGTCGATGATCGGGTCGTAGGCGTTGGGCCTGACCTCGTTGCGCTGCCGCAGCCAGGCCGCCGCGACCCGCGCGTGGTAGACGCTGCGCAGGTCCTGGAAGTCCGGCGTCGTGTTGACCGCCTTCTCCACCTCGGGGATCAGGATGTCCTTGATGCGCCCGAAGTTGTACTCCTGGACCTCTTCCGGCTGGGTGCACTCCCGCCCCGGCGGCACGGTGATGGCCAGCGGCTCGGCCTGCACCTTCAGCGGCGCGTCGAGGATGTAGAGCTGCCCGCCGTCCTCGCGCACCGACGCGGGCGCGGCCTCGGCCCACACCCGGTAGGTGACCCAGCAGGGCGCGCCGTTGACGTGGCGCAGCGAGTCCCAGAACCGGGTGCCGATCGGGTTGTCCGGCACCATCACCTTCGCCAGCACGTGCTTCATCCGCAGGTCCGCCTCCAGCAGGACCCGACCGGCGTCGGTGCTCGCCAGCTTGTCGTCGAGGATCTGGTCGGGCTGGTCGGGGTTGAGGTTGACCCAGAACGACGATTCCGGCAGCGCGAGCCAGGTGAACAGCGAGTCCGAGGTCAGCTGCGCCACCTCGAACCCGCCGAACGACGGCTCCTCTTCCTCGTTGGCGTTCTCGTCGGCCTCGAACGCGAACTCGACCGCGCCGCCCTCGGGCTGCTCGGCCAGGTACCGCAGTTCCATGGTCGAGAAGTCGATGCCGCCGGGGCGCCTGGGCAGTCCGTCGACCTTGCCGTCAGGCCTGCCGGACCGGCGGGCGAAGTCGTCGTCGACGTCCTGCACCGAGCGCGCCTGCTCGCGGTTGCGGCCCGCGCTGTCGAACAGGTCGGTGGCCGCGCCCTTGCCCGGGTTCGCCGGGGTCGGGTTCAGCAGCCCGGAGGACGGTCCCGGCGCAGGCACACCGGGCTTGAGCACCCGCCCGGTCGCCCGGCGCGTCTCGGCGGGTTCGAGGCCCGCGTCGACCAGCGCCTGCCGGGCCGCCCTGCTCGGGTTGCGGCCGAAGACGTACTGGATGCGGTAGCCGTGGCGGCGCGCGAACTCCTGGTCGCGGCGCACCTGCTCGCGGTCGACGCCGCTGCCCGCCTTGAACTCGTAGATCAGCTTCTCGCGGTGGTTGATGGCGTCGTAGAACCGGCCGCTGACCGGGCGGCCCTGGGCGTCGCGGATGCGGTCCTGGCACATCCAGTCGGCGCCGCCGAGTCCGATGTCGCGGGTGGCGTGGCCCTCGAACGCGGTGCCCTTGTTGTCGTTGCCCATGTTCGGCACGTAGCGGTTGAGCCACTTCTGGTACGGCAGCGCCTCGCTGGGCTTCTTGCCGACCTGGCCGCCGTCGTTCCAGTCCTTGAGCTCCTTGGCCTTGCGCTTCTGGTAGGCGTTCCAGGTGGTGTAGACGTGTTCCTTGCTGCCGGGCTTGTAGGGCGAGCTGTCCTCGCCGTAGTCCGCCAGGTCCTCCGGGTCGGGCAGGCCGAGTCCACGCGCCGCCTCACCGGGGTTGTCGTAGTCGTACCGGCTCGCGTTCTTGGGCGCGGGCACGTTGTTGCCGAAGCCGGGCAGCTGGTTGCGCGCGGGCGTGGGCTTGGTGACGTTGAACATGTCCGCGCACCGCTGCGCCGCCTGGGCGTCGGCGACCGGTGGCGACCACGTGACGACCGTGGCCAGCACCGCCAGCGCGGCAGCGGCTCCTGTGACTCGCCGGGACAGCGAGCCCCCCTTGGCAGAACTCAAAGCGGGTCCCCTCCGGCACGGGGCGTCGTCGACGGCGGCACCCCCTGCCACCTCGATGAATCACCGGACCGTACACCCGGCACCCGGCCGCGGGCAGGCGATTCCCGGCGTTCCCACCGGCAGTTTCGCGGACCGGGGTCGGCGTTGACTGGTCAGCGCCCGGTATCCGCGCGGACACCGTGGCGTGGCGGGAAGTTGGTAGGCTCGCGGGTGTGACGGACCCCGGGGAACAGTGGCGCGCGGACGTCGACCCGTTCGTCGACCGCCTGCGCGATTTCTACGTCTGCGGCGGATTCCCGCTCGACTACTCGGTGGAGTCGTTGCGGCACCTGGAATCGGCGTTCGTCGAGCGGTTCGTGCCCGGCGAGGACCCGTCGTTCACCGAGTCGGTGGTGGCCTACCTCGGCGAGGCGCTGCGCAGGCTCAGCGGCGGCGAGTGGGAGTGGGACGAGCGCGCGGACGTGCCGGTGGTGGTGCCCGGCGCGCACGTCGGCCCGGGTCTGATCGTGCCGACGCTGCTGATGGGCCAGGCGGTCCAGACCCGCGCGGGCACGATCTTCACCGAGGTCGCCGAGAGCCTGCCGCCGCTGCCGGAGCGCGCGGTCACCCGCTCGACGCACCCGTGGCTGGCGGCGTGGCTCGACGAGCGCGCGGCCAAGTGGGACCGGTGGGCGGCCGACTCGGGGCGCGAGTGGGACTTCTCGGTGGAGTCGCTCGACGCCGTGGAGCACCTGGTCCTCACCAGGACCCCGACCCTGGACGACTTCACCGCCCCGGCCAACGCCGACTTCGTCCAAGGCGCCGCCTGGTACCTCGGCGAGGTGGCCCGCGAACACCGCGCCACCACCTGGGAGTACCACGAGGACCCCCTCGGCTACGAGGTCTCCGGCGACGCCTGGGCGGGCAAGCCCTACATCTCCCAACCGGGCCCGGACGGCCACAGCGTCATCCCGATCTCCGTCCTGCGCGTGGCGGTCAAGACCGCCACCCCCGGCACCACCCGCACCCGCTTCGCCTGGCTGGTCGCCTGACCTAGACCCACTGGCCCCTGACACCGAGGGACAGCGCCAACCCTGTCCGACTCGAGACCCACCGAGCCGGGTGAACGGCCACCCACCTACATCTGATCATTCTCCCGCCGGGGCTGCGGCGCCCCCGGCATGGCGTTGCGACGCAGCACGGCCTCCAACTGCTCCCGCCGCAACGGCTTGGTCAGGAAGTCGTCCATCCCCACATCCCGACACCGCTTCTCATCCGAGGCCAATGCCGACGCCGTCAACGCAATCACCGGCACCTGGTTCCGCGGCGCAGGAAGCTGTCGGATCTGCGTAGTGGCCTGATACCCGTCCAGCACAGGCATCTGGCAATCCATCAGCACCACGTCATAGTCCCCCGTGCTGAGCATGCTCAAAGCCTGCTCCCCGTTCTCCGCCACATCCGCGCTGTACCCCAGGGTGCTCAACATCTGCACCACCACCTGCTGGTTGATGTCGTTGTCCTCAGCCACCAGCACCCGCCCCACACTCGGCCGACGCGGCTCAAGACGGGGCACCGGTGCCTGTTGGGGTGGTACGACTGGCCCTTCGTCGGCCAGCAGGCGGCCGAGGGCGTCGCGCAGGGCGGCCGCGCGGATGGGTTTGGAGAGGTAGACCTCGACGCCCATGCGGCGGGCTCGGCGGGATTCCTCTGCTTCCGTGGTGGAGCTGAGGATGCCGAGGCGGGGGGAGCCGGTGGCGGGGTCGGCTTGGATCCGGGCCACCAGTTGGATTCCGTCGAGGTCGGGCATGCGCATGTCGAGCAGGGCCGCGTCGAACGGTTGGCCCGCCTCGGCGGCGGCGCGGAGGATGGCCATGGCCTCGGCGCCGGTGGAGGCGGTGGCCACCTGGGCGCCCCAGGTGCGCAGGAGCTGGGCCACGACCTGCAGGTTGGTGGCGTTGTCGTCGACCACGAGGACCGCGGCACCGGTGACCGCGCCGCTGGTGCGGGTGGCGGGCAGCGGGGCGGTGGCGGGCGGCAGCGGCAGGGTGAAGTGGAACGCGCTGCCCTCGTCCGGCTTGCTGCGCATCCCGATGGTGCCGCCCATCAGCTCCACCAGCTGCCTGCAGATCGCCAGCCCCAGCCCGGTGCCGCCGTAGCGGCGGGTCGTCGACACGTCGACCTGGGTGAAGGCGTCGAACAGGTGCTCCTGGCGGTCGGCCGGGATGCCGATACCGGTGTCGGTCACCGTGAAGGTCACCCGGTGTCGACCGTCGGACTTCTCGGCTGGCGGGATCGACACCCACACCACGACCTCGCCGCCGGGGGTGAACTTGATCGCGTTGGACACCAGGTTGATCAGCACCTGCCGGATCCGGTGCGCGTCGCCGTGCAGCGCGGGCGGGATGGCCGGGTGCACCACCGCGGCGATCTCCAGGCCGGGCGTGCGCGCGGTCGGCGCGAGCAGGCTGACCACGTCCTCCACCACCGACCTCGGGTCGAAGTCCACCGGGTCGATCTCCAGCTTGCCCGCCTCCATCTTGGAGAAGTCCAGGATGTCGCTGATCACCTCCAGCAGCGCGTCCGCCGACCGGCGCAGCGTCGAGACGTAGTCGCGCTGGCGCTGGTCGAGGTCGGTGTCGAGCAGCAGCGTGGACAGGCCGAGCACGCCGTTCATCGGGGTGCGGATCTCGTGGCTCATGTTCGCCACGAACGCCGACTTCATCCTGGACGCGGCCAGCGCCTGGTCGCGGGCGTCGGCCAGGTCCCGCTCGTGCTGCTTGCGCTCGGTGATGTCGCGGACGAACGCGCTGAACACCACCTCCGCGCCGTCCCCCGACCGCCACACGGTCAGCTCGGCCGGGAACGTCCACCCGTCCTTGTGCCGCGCGACGACCTCGCTGGTGGTCCCCAGCAGGTGCGGCTCACCGCCGCCCACCACCCGCCGCACCCCGTCGGTGTGCGCGTCGCGCTGCTCGGGCGGCACCACCAGCTCCACCAGCGGCACCCCCAGCGCCTCCGCCGCGGTCCACCCGAAGATCTCCTCGGCCCGCGCGTTCCACGACGACACCCGCCCGTCCGGCCGCATCGCGACGAACGCGTCCCCGGCCGCCTGCAGGATCTCCCGCACCTGCTCCCCGCGCGCCGCCAGCAGCACCTCGGCCAGCCGCCTGCGCCGCTCGGTCCGCGCCGCCAGCACCAGCGCGCCCAGCAGCACCTGCACGATGAGCGTCGTGATCGCCACGATCCGGCCGGTCAGCAGCGCCGTGCCCGCGTACGCCTTCGCCGCGTCGACCCGGGCCACGACCGCCCAGCCCAACGCCGGGATCGGCCGGTACACCGCCTGGTACTCGGTCTCGCCCTCCGCCGTGGTGGCCGCGCCGCTCTTGCCGCCCAGCGCCGCCTCGACCCCGGCGGTGCTCAACGCCGACACCAGCCCCGGCCCCGGGTCCCGCCCGACCGCCGTGCCCCGGGTGTCGGCGACGACCACCGACACGTCCTGCGCCGCGGCCACCCGGTCCACCAGGTTCGTCAGCGGACCCACCGGGTAGCTGACCGCGATCACCCCGAGCACCCGGCCGCCCATGTCGGTGATCGGCGCGGAGATGGCGATGACGTCCGGGTTGCCCACCACCGCCGACTCGAACGCACTCGACACGTACGGCCCGCCGCGGCGGATCGCTCCCCGGAAGTAGTCCCGGTCGGCGAACTGGGTGCCCTGCACCACCACCGTCGGCGGCGCGATGGTGACCAGCCGGCCGGTCGCGTCGAGCACCCACGCGGCCAGGAACGGCGGCTGCTGGCCCTGCAGCGAGAGCACCGCGTCGAAGATCGCCGGGTCCGGGGTCGCGGCGGAGAACGAGGCCGCGCGCAGGGTCGGGCGCTGCGCGTAGGCGTTGACCAGCGAGCCGATCCCGGTCAGCCGGTCCTCCAGCTCGGCGGAGACCACGTCGGTGCTGTGGGTGAGCCTGCGGTCGACCTCGCCGCTCATCATCCCGTTCGCCACGCTGATCGACAGGTACGCCAGCAGCACCACCGGCAGCATCGCCAGCAGCACGAACAGCGCGCACAGCCGGACCAGCCGCCTGCGCAGCTCCGCCCGCAGCGCCGGGTCGGTGGGTCCGCTGCGGTGCGAGAGCGGCAGCCGGACCAGCAGCAGCACGGTCACCACCAACGACCCCGCCGCGATCACCACGATGTCCCGGGTGGTCGCGTGCGAGGCGCGCAGCAGCAGCACCACGGGCAGCAGCAGCACGCAGAGGGTGAGCGTCGTCTGGGTCGCCCACTCCGGCCGGTTGCGCGCCGAGGGCACCCGCACCGCGAACCGCGCGCCGACCAGCAACGCCGCCGACAGCAACACGCAGGCGAACTGCCCGCCCAGGCCCGCGCGCGCCAACACCCCGCCCAGCAACCAGGCCGCGGCCCACGCCAGCAGCCACGGCGCCGCCCGCCAGCCCGTGTGCGCGAACCGGGCGGCCATCCCGGCGAACACCGGCACCCACAGCCACAGCGGCACCGTCGACCCGGTGCCCGGGATCGTCCACACCAGAACCCCGACCGCGACCACGACGACGCACGCGTCCATGTACGTGAGCACCCCGTGCCGCGCCCGGTACGCCGTCCCCAGCACGAGCACCGCGCCCAACGCCGCAACCGCGGCCGCCGCCGCCAACCACACCCCGCCGACCGCCCACGCCGTGGTCGCCACCACCTGCGCGAGCACCAGCAGCCCCCACGGCCCCCGCCACCCGCGCTCCCCGACCAACAACCGGTACGGGTTCAACGCGACCAGGTCCACCGCGACCAGCGCCACCACCAGCGCGACTCTGGCCCCATCCCCCGGCAACAGGGCGGCGACCACGACCGCGAGCCCGTGCAGCAGGACCCAGGTCCACTGCAGCCCGCGCACCCGCTTGACCGGTGATGCTGTCACCAGCCGAGCGTGCGCCACCCCCGCCGCCACGGCGGGCGGGGTTACCCGACCGGGTGAGACATTCACCCCCTGGCGCCGTCCCTGGGTGACGCCCCGGGGCTCGACCCGGGTCGGTACCCCCAGGGGACCACACTCCCGACCCCGGTGGTGGGACTCCACCCGAAGGAGGGGCGCGGGGTGGCCGGGACGACGGTGTGTCAGGACATGGGGGAGCTGCTGGGTCCCCCATGTCCGTCTCCCCCGCACCACCGCAGCGGTACGGGGGAGACGGGCGCGCGCTAGGAGATCCGGATCAGGCCCCACCAGCCCTCGCTGACGCCCCAGTGCAGGTTGGGGGTTCGGTACACGTAGTCGCCGGGGTGGCGTGGTGTGAACCGGACGGTGCGGGCCGATCCCGTGGCCAGTGCGCCCAAAGTGGACACGTACGGCCCCCGGCCGCGTTCGGACACGTCCCACACCTGGCCGTGGACCGAGAAGCCCTGGTTGCGGATGCGGGATCCGGCGATCACCAGGTGCAGCACCACCTCGTCCCCCACCTCGGCGCGCACCAGCGGCGTCGGCGGGGTGCGGTCGTCCAGGGCCGGGCTGACCGGGTGCAGGTGGGCGGAGCGGTAGTTGTACGCCTTCTGCCCCAGGTCGTCCTTGGCCTCGGACACCAGGTCGCGGACCGGTTGGGTGAGGTCGCCGTCGTGGAAGAGGCGGAGGCCGTCTTGGGCGATGATGACCTGTTCGACCGTGCGCGGCCTGCCCGGTCGGCGGATGACGGCTTGGGCGCCGGTCCAGCAGCGGTGGCCGTGCAGGTCGTACGGCGTCGCGTCCGCCTCTTCCACGACGAGCGCGCCGATGAGGCCGCGCCGCAGGTGGGTGATCGGGTCGGCGTGGTCGCGCAGCAGGACCACACCCGGTTCGTCCACATGCCACCAGTACGTGTGCGAGCTGCCCGGTTTCACTGTGCTGTCCGGGTTTTCACCGACCCGCGTGCCGTCGTGCTCGGCAGTGTCGTAGCGCAGCCCGACAGGGTGCAGCGACACCCGCTCGGACACCACGCGCCGGGCCGGGTTGTCGCGGGCCAGCAGCACCGGGTCGAACTCACTGGCGGGCGGCGGCCCGTCGAGCTCGTTGACCAGCGTCACCGCGACCCATTCCCCCACCCTGGCCCGCAGCACCAGCGGACCGTCGAACTCCGCACCGTCCACTTCATACACCAGGCCGAACGGGTCGAACCGCTCCCCGCTGTACTCCAACGTCCGCGCCCGCGCCCTAACCGTGAACCGCCGCAACGCACCGCGCTCGGGCAGCACAGCCCCGCCGTGGTGCGCGCCGGGCAACGCGGGCAAGTCGCCCTGCTCGGTCTCATGGAGACGGATCAACCCCCAGCACCCCAGCCACAGGTCGTCCGCGGCAGCGAACGACCACAGGTGATCACCAGGCGCCGCAGCGGGTTCCAGGTGCAGGTCGGCCGCGTTGGAGACACCGAGGGTCTGCTGGGAGCGCCACGGGGTGTCGGCGCGGTCGGGCCAGTCGCGCCAGCGCAGGCCGTGGGTGACGAAGCTGTGCTGCTTGTCGAACGAGCCGTCGACCAGCCGCAGCCGGATCGACTCGCCCGGGTAGCCGCGCAGCAGCGGGGTGGTCGGGTCGCCGTGGACCTCGCTGGAGAACCAGTCGGCCGGGTCGCCGCCGCGCAGGTCGAGCGGCTCGCTGCGGTAGTTGACGGTCATGACGCCCTGCTCGTCCATCCCGCCTGGCGCCGACGGGGGGTTGATGGCCCCGCCGTGGCCGTGCTCGGAGTGCTCGAACGACGGCACGTAGTCGGCGACCGCCAGCACCGCCTCGCGGAACGCCGAACCGTCCGGCAGCCGCACCACGGCCTGGCTGCCGGAGGGCAGTTCCCGGCCGTGGTCGGCCGGGTCGACCCAGGTCGCGCCCTCGGGTTCGGCGACGAGCACGCCGTAGAGGCCGTGCCGCTGCCGGTAGTTGGGCAGCAGGTGGTCGTGGAACAGCACGGTCCCGAAGTCGTCGTCGACGTACCAGCGGAACACCCACGAGTGGTAGCCGTCGGCGTGCTCGTCGCGCAAGTCCGATGTGGTCGTCGCGGACAGGTAGTTCCAGCCGATGCAGGCGCCGTCGGAGACCAGCGGGTCGTACTTCACCAGGTGCGAGTGCAGGCCGCATTCGGCCTGGTAGGGCAGTTCCGGGTCGAACGCCGTCGCCGCCTGCTTTCCGGTCGGCAGGTGGTTGGTGAGGGTCATCTCCAGCACCTCGCCCTTGCGCGCCCGGATGACCAGCGGCTCGACCGTGCGCTCACCGGCGGTGACCTGCCGCCGGAACTCCTCGATCCCGCCCGCCGCCTCCACGTCGTCGTGCAGTGCGAAGAAGTGTCCACTGTGGTCATGCCATAGTGGACTGCCGTGGTCGTGGACGTCCCCGGTCTGCACCAGGGTCGCCGTGGTGACCACCAGGTGGTACCGCCGCACCGGGGCACCGACCGGCCCGATCTTGGTGAACGCCTCCCCCGGCTGCGCGTCCGGCACGAACGCCGCCGACTCCAACGCGGTGGGCTCACGCCCCATCCCCGCGGGCATCCCCGGCGTGCGCGGCGGCCGCGGCGACTTCCGCGGGAAGGTCGCCGCCTCCCGCATGAACGCGGGCCACCCGGGCCGCTGCGCGGTCGGCGTCGGCGGTCGGTTGCCCGGCAGGGGGACCAGCGGTTCGATGACCGTCCCATCGGGATAGTGCCCGGACCCGTCCTGCAGCGTGTCGAACGCGCGCAGCAGACCCCACATGCCCATGTGGAAGTGCGGGTACAGGTGGCAGTGCCACACCGCGTCGCCGACCGCGTGCTGGGTGGATCCCGCCCCGCCGACCAGGTCCAGCGTCAGCCCCTGCTGCGGCCCGAGGCTGACCGAGTCGACCACCGGCGACCCGTGGTCGTCCGGGTCGACCCGCCACTGGTGCAGGTGGGTGTGGAAGACGTGCGTGTCGCGCATCCCGCCGTGCACCAACCGGAGCACCACGTCGTCGCCGCAGTAGCCGAAGAACACCGGGGTGGCCGGGTCACCGAACACCCAGGAGCTGTGGTGCAGTTCCTCGCCGGTCTGCGCGTCGCGCACCGGGTCCAGCCGGTGCTGCTCCATGAGCTGGTTGTAGACGTGCTGGCGCCAGCCCAGCGGTTCGATGCGCAGGTTCACCGGCAGCATCGCGTTGCTGACCGGTTCCAGGTCGCCGATGTCGTCGGGCCGCTCGGCGGTGGGCACCGCGAACGGCGCCATCCCGGCCAGCAGCGGCGCGCCGTGGTCGTGCCCGCCGCCGTGGTCGTGGCCCGCGGGCGGGCTGACCGGGTTGTCGTTGCTCGGGTACTCCATCATGGAGATGACGTGCTCGCGGAAGCTGCGCCGCGGGGTGTGCACGTCGGCGGAGATGCCGCTGGGCAGCGGACCGCCGGTGCGCGGGTCGGTCCAGGTGGCGTCGTGCGGCTCGACCACGAGCGCGCCGTTGAGGCCGCGGCTCTGCGTGCCCTCGCCGCGCACGTCGGCCATGTCGCCGAAGTGGAACACGCCCTCGTGCTCGCACAGCCACTCGAACACCCGGGTCCCGCCCGGCCGGACCGAGCTGTCCGGGTTGGCGCCCGCGTCGAGGCCGTCGTGGCGGCGGGCGTCGTAGCGCACGCCCTGCGCGGTGATGCCGACCGGGCGCGGCAGCTCGTTGGTCAGCCGGACCCGCACCAGCTCACCACGACGGGCGCGCAGCACCAGCGGCACGGCCAACGGGTGCGGTTGGGGCACCAGGTCGGGGTCGGTCAGGTAGCTGGGGAACGGGTCCGGCCAGTCCGCCGCGACCGCCCGCAGCACGGGAGCGTTCTCGGCCAGCACGTACAGCGCGCCGCGGCGGTCGTGGTCGCCGAAAGCGTTGTAGGCGATGGGAACCTGGAGCGCGACGACGTCGTACTCCCGCACCCGGGGCCTGCGCTGCGCGACGGTCACCTCACCGCTCTCGGCCAGGGCGGCGCTGTCGATCGAGGTCGGGCTGTCGATCATGCCGCACCCCGCACCAGCGCCGCGGTCCCGTGGTCGAACTCCGCGACCACCTCGCCCCGGCGCAGCACCCGCCCGCTCCACCGGTAGTCGTTGCCCAGCGAACCCCGCGGGGTCCACGAGTAGTCCAGCACCAGCCGATCCCCCTGACGCACCTCGACCGCTTCCCGCACCGGCAGGTAAGCGTGCTTCCAACTGTCCGAAGTAGACCCGGCGGCGATGTCGTCGCCCGACAGGTCCAGTGCCACCGAGGGTGACAGGGTCGACACGAAGTACCCCTTGAACCCGGTGAACACCCCGTCCCGGCGAACCGTGTACGGAGTGGACACCGTGCCCGCGGCGGCCGCGTCCGCGCCGAACACCTGGGAGATCACCACGCGCGGCGACGCCAGGTGCGTCGAGATCGGGACGATCGCGTCGTAGTAGAGCGAGAACGGGTCACGCGACCCGAGTCCCCCGTCGCTGCCCGCGATCGACTGCGCCCCGTGGACGTCGCCCGCGGTGACCCGCTGGTGCGCGGTGGTCGCGGCGACCGGCACGAGGTAGCACTCGGCCGAGCGCGGCAGCACGACGCCGCCCTCGGCGAGGAACCGGTGCCGGGCGTCGGCCAGGATCGCCACGCAGCCCTCGTTGTCGACCAGGTTGCCCAGCGTCTCCGAGATGATCACGTCGACCCGGTCCGGCAGGTCCACCTCGAACGACAGGCCCGCGACCGGCACGAACCGCTCCGCGAACCCCGCCTCGGCGAGCCGGGCCGCGGCGGTGGCCAGCACCGACTCGGCGAAGTCGAGCCCGTACACCCTGGCCGCGCCCGCCTCCAGCGCCCACCTGGCCAGGATCCCGGTTCCGGTGCCCAGGTCGAGCACCACCGCGCCCGGGCGCACCACCTCGGCGATGGCCTCGGCGTAGGCGCTCATCCGCAGCCGGTCGCCGAGCAGCAGGTCGTGGAACCCGGAGTCCCAGTCCGCCACCAGTTCCGAGGCGGGCAGCCACACCTCCTCGGCGGAGTATGTCTGGCTCATAGCTGTTGTTCTCCCCCTTCACGTACCGGGTCGGTGTTCCGGGACGACCTCGGTCACCGGCAGGTCGCCGCTGACCGGTCCCGCGACCCGGCACCCGGTGGCCAGGTCGAACACCGACTTGTGCAGCGGGCAGGTCACCCGCAGAGTGCGCGGGTTGACGTGCGCGTGCACCAGTCGGCCCTTGCGGTGCGGGCACTCGGCGGCGATCCGGAACTCCCGCTCCCCCACCGTGATCGCCACCTCCCGCTCCGACACCTGGCGGACCACGGGCTCCCCGGCCACGGTCACCGCCCGGCGGTCTTGGCGACCGCCTTCGCCACCGCGGCGTCCATCGCCGCGCCGAGCAACGACGACAGCAGGGTCGCGCCGACCAGCAACTTGGTCGGGTCGAGCCCGCGAGCCGCCTCGTACTCCTTGATCGCGGTCTGCATCTCCCTCATGTGGAAGTCGTCGATGTGGATGTGCTCGGTGTAGTAGCGGCCGTTGGCGATGCCCAACCGCTCGCAGGCGCGGGCCTGGAAGGCGAACGCGTCCGGGATGGCGGCTTCCAGGTAGGCCAGCGCGCCGAGGAAGTACTCGACGTCGACCGCGCGGGAAGCCAGCCAGTAGAACGAGTTCAGGAACGCGTAGGTCTCGTCGTTGGTGTCGCGCAGCACTTCCGGCAGCTCGTCGGGCAGGTCCAGCTCGGCGAGCAGGTCGCGGTAGAGCTGTGAGTGCGCCTGGGCGATGTTGCCGCAGCCGAACTCGTCGATCATCACCCGCATCACCGCCATCTGCGCCCGGATCGGCAGCCGCGCCACCGCGGGGAAGAAGTTCTGCGCCTCGGTCAGCCCGTCCGGTGCGAACTCCTCGACCACGACCGCGAACTGCTCCCTGGTCGCCTCGTCGGCCAGGTACCGGCTGCTGGGCGCGCCGTCGCGCTCCTCGGCCAGCAGCACCGCCAGCGCGGCGACCCAGTCCGCCCTGGTGGCCAGCGGCGCGGTGTCGGCCTCGATGTCGGCGACCAGCGGGACGATCCAGTCCGCCTCGGCCGCCTCGATCCGCGCGTAGCGGGCCGCGGTCGGCACGCTCCTGTTGTCCAGGAACAGGTCCCGCTGCGGCCGGTCGCCGGTCCGCAGCAGGGACAGGTCCTTGTCCACCGCCGTCGTCAAGGTTCCTCCCCCACCGGGGTCACGGCCGCCGCGGTCGAGATGACCCCTCGGCGGCACAGGTGTGCTTTCACGTGCCGGTACCAGTCCGGCTCGGTGAGCCGGTAGCGGGCGCACGCCGCGTCCAGGTCGGCCGCGGCCGCCTGCCCGGCGAGGTAGCGGGCGCACAGGTCCGGTTCCAGGTTGGCCAGGGCCAGCACGCAGCCGTCCACCCCGGGCGTCTGCGCGACCAGGTCCTCGTAGCCCTGCCACACCGCGACCGGTGGCGCGGCGGCCAGCAGGGCGCGGGTGGCGGCGGGGTCGCCGCCGCTGTCCTTGACGGCGACGACCCCCTCCAACTCGCACACCCGCAGCAGCGTGGCCGGGTCGAGCAGGTTCCCGGTCACCGCGGACTCGTGGTACACGACGACAGGCGCGGCCACGGTCGCGGTGACCGCGACGTAGTGCTCGTACATCTCCCGCTGGGTGACGCCCGGCCCGGACTGGGTCGGGACGACGACACCCGCCGCGCCGAGGGCGACCGCCTTGGCCGCCCTGGCCACGACCTCGGCGGTGGTGCGCCGCTGGGTGCCCGCCAGGACCGGCAATCCCCTGCGGTGGGCGAGGGTGTGGCTGACCACGGCCGACCAGCGGTCGTCGTCGAGCGCCCAGCCCTCGCCGGTGCTCAGGCCGGGCACGAGGGCCACCACGTGCCCGGCCACCGCCGCCACCAGCCTGGCCACGTCCGGTCCGGACACCGACCCGTCCGCGGCCAGCGGGGTGACCAGCGGGACGATCACGCCGCCGCTGGGGACACCGAGAGCGGTCACCACCGCCGGGTCACCGCCCCGCGCCGGGGGAATGGGCGACCCGCAGCACGAGCGACTCCCGGTAGAGCTGTTCGAGCTTGTCCGGGAACGCGGGCTCGGTGTCGACCCGGTCCGGTCCGCGCACCGGCAGCCCGCCGCCGGTCGGGTATCGACTGTCCACTGTGAACAGCGTGCCGCCCCTGGCCACGACCTGGCTCACGGTGAGCCGTTCGGTCAGCGGCAGGTGCGCCAGGTCGGTGAACCCCAACGCGGCGGTGACGTCGGTCGCGGTGTAGCCGACCCTGGACACCGTCATGTCGGTGTGCAGGTTGTCCATGAACGGGTAGTAGGCGTCCTGGACCTCGCGCGGGTAGGACCACACGATGTCGTCGCAGCGGCCCACCTGCTCCAGGCTCATCACCACCCCGGTCGCCAGCCGGTCGACGAAGAACCCCTTGCAGGCCAGGCGGATCCGCTCGTCGGCGCTGTGCATGCCCATGAACAGCGCGGCGTCGACGAACTCGGCGACCAGCGTCGCGGGCGCCACTACCGGACCTGCGCGTCGACGGCGGCCCGCAGCCTGGTCATCGCCTTGGCGAACATGCGCGGGTCGCGGGCCAGCGCCACCCGCACGTACTCCTCGCCGCGGCTGGGCTCGCTCCAGTGGAAGTAGCGGCCGGGGAGGACGTAGAGGTCGTCGTCGGCGAGCACGCTCTGCAGCCTGCTGGCCGTCGACAGCGGCGGCAGCACGCGGAACCAGGCGACGCTCACCTTCGCGACCGGCTCCTGGTAGCTCAGCGGCGACCCGGCCAGCGCGCGGATGGCGGCGTCGCGGTTGGTGTCGAGCACCGAGCGCACCGAGGCCATCCGGTCGGCGGCGGAGTCCTCGATGTACTGGGTGAGCATGTTGAGCACGAACGGCGAGACGTTGAGCAGCACGCTGGTGTGGATGTTGTAGACGTCGAGCCAGATGTCGCGGCTGCTGGTGAGCAGCGCGCACTTGGCGTCCTGCACCGGCCAGGTCTTGCCGGTGTCCTCCAGCGCGATGTAGGTGACGCCGGAGTCCTCGAGCAGCTCGTAGATGTCGAAGCGCTCCAGCGTGTCGTCGAACAGGGTGAACGAGGCGAAGCAGAAGTCGATCAGCAGCAGCTTGTCGTGGTCGCGGCAGAACCGCAGCACCTCCTCGAACCCGCGCCTGCCGTGCCGCAGCAGGGTGGCGCCGGTCGGGTTGTTCGGGTCCACCAGGAACAGCGCGTCGGTGCGCACGTGCGCGGCGAGGTTGTCGTAGATGGACCCGACCTCGTCGAGCAGCGACTCGGCGACCGGGTACAGCGGCACGCCGACGTTGCCCAGGACGTCGTGCAGGTTGTCGAAGCAGGGCTCGACGAGCGAGACCGACATCCGGTGCCGCTTGAGGTACATGGCGGCGACCAGGGTCGAGATGGACGCCGCGTAGGACAGCAGCGTGCGGTTGAGCGTCAGCGCGGTGTGCTGGCCGTGCAGCCGGAAGAACGCCTCGGTGAAGCGGTGCTCGTAGTCGGCCTGTGTGCCTTCCTCGGCCTCGTACCACAGCTGCGGCAGCCGGGCCACGATCGCGCGCTGGCTGGGCGACTGCCGCTGGTGGGTGTGCGCGTCGGCCAGGTTGAACTCGGTCTTGAGCGCCTGGATCTCGTGCTGGGTCAGGTCGACCAACCCGGTCGAGAACACCTCTGTGGTGGTCGGCGTGGTGTTCACGCTAAGTTTCCTCCCCCTGTGGCCGGTGGCCGCACTCGACGGCGCGGCGACACCGCGGCGGAGGCGCGCGGAAATGACCACACGACCTCCGGCGCGCGAAAGCAGGACGGCCGTGATCGACACGACCGTCCCGGTCCGCTCGCCCGGGTTGCGCTTTCCCCCGCACCTGCGCCTACGGCGCCCCTAACCCCCTCGTGCCCCACCTCACCACGTCAGTGCGCTGCGGTGAGCGCGCGTGCATGAACGCGATGATGATCGTGCAGCCGAATTCCCCGCCTCCGGTCCACGCGGCCGGTCAGGTGCCATCCCAGCTGGTCGGGGCGCTGGACAACGCGGCGCCGAGCTGTGACCCGCACCGGGATCCGTTCGCGTGACAACGAACCGGAGACCCCCATTTAATCGAGTCGAAACCGATGCCGCAGACGATGCCACACGCCACCGCACCGGGCAACAAGCTGTCTGGAATTCACTCGATAAGGAGTCCGCCACACCTTGTCGGGTGTCCCGAGCCGGACGCATCGGACAAGGCCGGAAGCTGGCTAAATCACGCTGTGAACGTCCGTTGTCGCTTTCCGCAATGTCCACCGAGCGCGTCCCACAAACGACGAACAACACCCTTCGGATGGACAACAACTGGCCAAGCGGCTGATTCCCCTCATCCGATCCGCCCACATCCCGGCGCACCCCCTCACGGTCGCGGGTCCGGATACGACAAACGCTCCCCGCGGGCCCCTCAGCCGCGGGGAGCGCACGTCTCCCGACCCCTCGGCGCGCCGGGGCGCCGCGCCCTGGTTCGGCGCGGCGCCCCGGTGGCCGGTCCCGCTCAGTCCTTCTCGTGGATGAGCTCCACCTCGAGCTCGAGGTCGATCTCCTTGGAGACCAGGATGCCGCCTGCCTCGAGCACCATGTTCCAGCTCAGGCCCCAGTCCTCGCGGTTGATCCGGCCCTTGGCCGAGAACACCGCGCGGTCGTTGCCCCACGGGTCGCGCACCAGGCCGAGGTGCTCGACCTTGAGCGTCACCGGGCGGGCGAGGCCCTTGATGGTCAGCTCGCCCTCCAGGACGCCACCGGCGCCGATCCAGGACACCGAGGTGGACCGGAAGGTGGCGGTGGGGTGCTCGGTGACGTCGAAGAAGTCGTCGGAGCGCAGGTGGTCGTCGCGGGTCTGGTCGCCGCTGGTGACCGAGGCCATGTCGATGGTGACCTCGACGGAGCTGTCCTCGGGCCGCTCGGCGACGGTCACCACGCCCTCGACGCCGGTGAACCGGCCGCGGACCTTGGTGAGCATGAAGTGCCTGCCGACGAAGCCGACCTCGGCGTGCCCCGGGTCGACCTTCCAGGTGCCCGCGACGGGCAGTTCCACGCCGCCGAGCACGCGGCCCGCTGCGGTGCCTGCCGATTCGGTGTTGGTCATGACTGTCTCCTTCTCGGTGCGCTCGGCGGCTATTCGGCGGACTCGGTCGGCAGGCCGGAGCCGACCCAGTCCCGCTTGCCCGCGACGTAGGTGAACACGTTCGTGTAGCCGAGCTCGGCGAGCCGCTCCGAGGCGATGCCCGAGTTGGAGCAGGTGTCGTCGGAGCAGTAGACGATGACCTCGGCGTCCTTGCTCGGGATGAGCGCCGCGGCGCGGTCGTCCACCTCGTCGAGCGGCAGGTTCTTCGCGCCGGGCAGGTGCGCCTCGTCGTAGTAGGACTGCGGCAGTGCCTCCAGCACGACAGCCGACCCGGTGTCGATCCGCTGCTTGACCTCGTCGGTGGTGATGACGCGAGCCATGACGGCCCCCCTTCTGGTGTGACCGGCGGCGCCGGGTGCGGCGGGCCGGGCGTGTGGTGGTGCGGTCGCGACGCGGTGCTCGGTGACGGTCCGAGAAATGTGCGTCTGCACGCACCGTAACAGATATGTGCGGACGCACGCAATCGCCTACACTCATCGGCATGCGACTCCCCCTGCGCACCGACGATCTCGGCATCGAGGCGTGGCGGTCCGTGTTGTTGGCCTACAACGCGGCCCTGCGCGCGATCGAGGCCGAGCTGGACAGGGCGGGCACCGTCCCGCTGACCTGGTACGACGTGCTGCTCGAGCTCCAGGCGGCCGAGGCTCCCGGGCTGCGCATGCGCGAGCTGGCCGACCGGGTCGTGCTCAGCCGCACCCGGGTCAGCAGGCTGGTCGACGAGATGGCGGCCGACGGGCTGGTGCGCAAGGAGACCGACGGGCAGGACCGCCGCGTGGTGTGGGCGGTGCTGACCGACGAGGGCCGCTCCGCGTTCCGCCGCGCGGTCCCGGTCTACCTGCGCGGCATCGAGCAGCACTTCGCCGCGCACCTGACCGACGAGGAGAAGCAGGTCTGCGCCACCGGCCTGCTCAAAGTGGCCCAGGCCCACCGCCCTGGCGCCTGCGACCCGGTGAAGGAGGACACCCGATGAGCACCGACCGGTCCGGGGTCGACCCGCGGCTGCCCAAGGCCCCGAGCAGCATCGTGGTGTACAGCGACCTGAACTGCTCGTTCGCCCACCTGGGGGTGTACCGGCTGCACGAGGCGCGCCGCAGGCTGGGGCTGGCCGGGCGGCTGTGGTTCGACCACCGGGCGTTCCCGCTGGAGCTGTTCAACCACTCGGTCAACGAGCGCCCCGGGGTGGACTCCGAGATCGCCGTGGTCGGCGCGCTGGAGCCCGAGGCGGGCTGGCGGCTCTGGCAGGGCCCGGACTGGACGTACCCGGTGACGACGCTGCCCGCGCTGGAGGCGGTGCAGGCGGCGAAGGCGCAGGGGCTGCCCGAGAGCGAGGCGCTCGACCTGGCGCTGCGGGTCGCGTTCTGGGCCGGGGGTCGGACGATCTCGATGCGGCACGTCATCCTGGACGTGGCGCGCGGGACGGGTGTGGTGGATGTGACGGCGCTGGCCGAGGCCCTCGACGACGGCCGTGCCCGGCGCGCGGTGATGGACCAGTTCGAGGCCGCGGGCGGCGGCAGGGTCAACTGCAGCCCGCACGTGTTCCTGCACGACGGGACCGACGAGGCCAACCCCGGGGTGTCCGCCAGGTGGGTCAACGGCGACTTCGGCGTCGGCTTCCCGGTCATCGACGCCGACGACCCGGCCGCCTACGACCGGCTGCTGGAGCACGCGGCGGAGCTGCTGCCCTAGGCGCTGTCCGGTGGGTTCGACGGGTGGGACTCGCGCCCGGGTGGGCGGGGAGCCGCTCGGGTCGAGCCGCGCGGGCGCGGGTGGCGCGTGGTCCACTGTGGAGGTGCGGCGCGGTCTCTTGATCACCGGGCGCCGGTGGTATTGGATCGGCGTGCAGGCTCGCTCGGCACGCCGACCAGGGACGGGCAGATGACCCACGCGCGGTGGACCAACCCGTTCACCGCCGCGGCCCTGCCCCTGGTCGAGCGGCCGGAGCTGCTGGCGGTGGTCGCCGAGATCGACCACTTCGCGGCCGGCTTCACCCGGTTCACCGGCGCCTTCACCCAGGCGCCGCCGCGGTTGGTGCTGGTCACGGGGCCGTCGGGGTGCGGGAAGTCGACGTTGGCGCAGCGGTGTGCCCGGTGGTTGCTGGACACCGGCGACCCGGTCGTGTGCGTGGACCTGTCCCGGGAGCCGTTGGCGCTGACGGTGCGGGAACGGATCGACTCGGTGTGCCGCGGGCTGGCCGCCCGTTTCGGGGTCCCGTGCGACGACCCGCGCCGGGTGTTCGACGAGGTCGACGCGGTGCTGCCCGCCGACGCGCTGCTGGTCGTGCTGCTGCCGCCGGTGGAACTCCCCGCCGAACTCCGCTGGTACGCGGGCGCGGCCAGGGACCGGATGATCCTCTTCACCGAGTCGTCCCACCTCCACGAGGCCCCCGACGACGCCGTCGTGCTGCCGCTGGGCCCCTTGGTCGCGGGCGACATCGCCCGCTTCGTCACCTCCCGCCTCGCCGCCGCCGCGCCCCCGATCCCCCCGCTGAGCCCCGCCGCGATCGACTGGATCGAACAGCGCTGGTCCCCCATCGGCCTCTCCGCCGACTCCCTGCGCCGACTCCTGCACGAGGCCTACGAGGACGCCCACCACCGCGGCACCCCGGAGGTCGACCTCGACGCCATCATGACCAGCCGCCTCCGCCGCCTCCTCGACCGGCCCTGACCGTCCGCTGTGGACCACGGCCGCCGAGAGGTCCCTTCGCCCGCAGCAGCTCGTGCTACCGACCGGGCGACAGCGATCTGTCCACAACCCCGGCAACCATCCACAGACCCCGGCCAAGCCCTAGTGACAAACCGCCGGGGTCGATAGGTTCAGAGATGGGGCCCCGGGCCCCGGGAGGGTGGGCCCCCGGAGCGGAGTTGATCTTGCGCCAGGCGGAAAGCGTCAGGCAGTGGGCAGCAGGAGTCGGGGCGGCGGGCCCGCAGGCGTCGGGCGTCGGGCGGCAGCAGCGGGAGTCAGGCAGCAGGCAGCAGCAGGGGGAGTCAGGCGGCAGCAGCGGGCGGCGAGCGACAGGCGTCGGGCAGCGGGCAGCAGGCAGCAGCGGAAGTCAGGCGGCGGGCGTCAGGCGGCGGGCAGCAAGCAGTGGGCGGCGGGCGTCAGGCGGCGGGACGGTCGCCGGGGCTGGGATGGCGGTTGCCCGGTCGGCCTAGTGGGGGAGGTCTGTCGTGGCACTGGTGCGGTGGCGAAGCGCGATAGGATCGGGGGTTCGTCGGGTGCGGGATGAGGTGGCAGAGGTCTTGTCGGGGGGTGTGCGGCTGCCGCTGGTGTTGGTGGGGGTTATCGGGGTTTGTTGGGCTGTTGCGGGGTTGTTCGGGGTCAGTGGGGTGCACACGAGCGCGGCCTACCACCTGTTCGTCATGGTGCTGCTTGCCGTTGGGCTCTACGGGAGCACGCGGGGTATCCCGCTAGAGGAGTTGCGGGGCAATGTAGGCGTGGTTGTGCTCGCGGTGACCGTTGGCGTGCTGGCCAAGACCGCGTTGATTGCCGGGGTTATGTACTTGGTTGATTCGCGGCCGGTGAGTGTGGTGCTGGGGGTGGCGGTCGCGCAGATTGATCCGTTGTCGGTGGCGGCGACGATGGATCGGCGGATGTCGGGTAGGGCCAAGGCGATCCTGTCGGCGTGGGCGGCGTTCGACGATCCGGTGACCGTGTTGCTCGTCGTCTACCTGTCCGCGTTCGCGCTCGGGACGCCGGGCGTCCTCTCCGCGGGCTTGGCGGACTTCGGGACCAGCCTGCTCCTCAACGCCGGGTACGCAGTCGTGGTCGCCGGGTTGTGGCTGCTGCTCCGATCCCGGCTACCCGGATGGCTGGTTCTCCTGGCAGCACTGGCGGCCCTCGCGGTCGCGGCAACGCAGGGCCTGATGCTGGGCGTCGCGTTGGCCGGGCTCGTGGTGCGGCCGTTCGAAGGCGAGCCGCGCGTGGAGAAAGCGGTCGAGCGGACCATGACCGGAGCCTTGCTCCTGGCAGGGGTCGCGCTGGGAGTCGTACTAGCCGGCGTCGTGGGGTCAGGGTCATTGGGGTTGCTGTTAAAGGGGATGCTGTTGGGCGTCGCGGCGTTCGGGGCGCAGATGTTAATTGGTTCTCTTATCGCGATCCGCCTCCCCCGGTACGACCGCTGGTGTCTTGCCCTAAGCCAGCAGAACGGCTTAACCGCGATCGTCCTGGCGTTGCTCCTAGAGCCGAGCTTTCCCGGCACGGTCACGGTCGTGGCCCCCGCCATCGTCGTGACTTATCTCCTGTTCACCGCTGGAGCCCACATCCTGGACCGGATTCCGACGTCGCTACCCGTCGTACCCTGACGCCTGTTCCTCGATCCCCAGCACGAACCTCCGCCCCAGCGGCGTCAACGCCCCACTGTCGAGCAAGGTCCGCGCCACGGTCCACGTCGCCTCACGCCATCGGGCGAACTCCCGGTGGGCTCTGGGAGATGACGCTATCCGTCGCCGGTCGTGCCAGAAGGCGGTGATGGCCAGGTGCGCGTAAGTGCCGTGGAGTAGGCCCGCGATAGGACGAGGGTCAGTCCGCCACGGGACGGAGAACAGGCGCGTGTCGGTGAGGTCAAACAAGGGGAAGAGGTCCATCAGCACGGTCAGCTTGGCGTGGTGCAACTCGTGCGTCAGCGTTACCGCCATCGTCTCGGCGTCACCGCTAAGGGACAGGAACACACACCCGAGCGCGTCTCCCACGGTCGCGCTGGCCTCCCCTACGTCCGACGGTTCCAATGGCGTCACAGCGGTGACCAACACGGCCAGCTCGTCAGCCAGTACGGGGTGATCGGCGCTCAGCAACTCCCAAGCCCCTGACAACCCCTCCCGCCACCGACCCAAGTCCGGCGCCGCGACGACCCCCAACCCTTCCGGCAGCAGACCGAACGGCCACTCACCCAAGGTCCACGTCACGCCAGGAGCCAGCCGAACGGCCGGAAAGGCCTTCCACCGCAACCGATCCGTGCTGACGACCCCAGTGGCAGGTTCAAGCGTCCCCAACGAGGGCAAGACAGCAGTCAGCGGCTCCCGCACGTCCACCACGACTCCCGCCCGGATCGCGGCCGCCGCCACGACGTGCGGCAAACACCCCGGCATCCCGCGCCGCAGCAACGCCGAGGTAGCCCACAGACCGGCCACCGGATCGTCCAGCACCCGGTTCACCGCCACCGGATCGTGCGCGTGCAGCTCCCCCAACACCGCGAACGCCCTGGTAGAGGCCGGATCCGCCGCGAGCAGCCGGAGGAACGCCACCGTCCGGCTCCGGCGCGCGCAGACCAGCGCCCGGGCCACGTCCGGCCCGCCGCCGCCCGCCGCGAGGTCGTCGAACACCGCCTCGGACAGCGCGTGCCGGACCAGCTCGGCGCTCACGTCAGCGCGGCGAGGTCGTCGACCAACCTGGCCCGCACGTGACTGGTCAGCCGGAAGAGGTCGGGGCAGTACACCGATGGGTGCGCGAACCCCTCTCCCGCGCGATGGCGATGCGCCGGGTGGCCTCCACCGCACGCGGCTAAGACCGGGCACGTCAGGCACTCGTGCGCCAACACAGCGGGCGGTAGCGCTACCGCGTCGAACGGGTCGGTAAGGACGTTGAGCCCGGTGTCGACCGCGTCCGGCTCCACCGCGGCGACGATGTCCGACAGCTCGATCGCCCCGTCCGTGGCCACGACCAGCGGCGGCGAGACCTGCGCGCCCAGCCCCTCGACCCCGGACGTCCCGCCCAGCCACAGGGTGATCACCTCGGCGAACTGCCGCACCACCGTGCGCGGCGGCGACTCCCCGTACCACTGGTCGAACACCGGGATCAGCCAGTCGGCGTACGGGGTCGCCGGGTCGCCCGGGTGCCTGCCGGGCGGCGGGCGGCTCCAACTGCCGTGCGGCAGCAGGAAGTCGACGACCGGCGGGGCGAAGCGGAGCAGTTCCCGGTAGGTCGCCAGCGGGTCGGCGGCCAGATCGATCACGCACAGCAGGCCCGCGAACAGGTGCCGGAAATCGGGCCCGGTCAGTTTTCCCAGTGCCGCGGTGACCACGTCATGACTTCCGCGGCCGTCACGGCGGACCCGATGTCGGTCATGTCCCGTTTTCGTCCCGTCGAGGCTTACCCCGACCCGGACGTCCCACTCGGCGAACAGCGCCAGGAATCGTTCGTCCAACCGCATCCCATTGGTCTGCACGGTGAATGCGACCCGCGCCGGAATCCGCTCCCTGGCAGCGCGCACCAACGACTCGATCCGCGTCGGTCCCGCCAACAGCGGTTCACCACCGTGCAGCACGATGTCGACGTGATCGAGCCCGTGCGCGACCACGTGTTCGGCGACCCTGTCGACCAGCGCGTCCGCGGTCGCCCCGGCCATCACCGCGGGCTTGGCGCGCCACCGCGGGTCGGCCATCTCGTAGACGTAGCAGTAGTCGCAGGCCAGGTCGCAGCGGCCGTGCAGCTTCACGACGAACTGGCGCGTCGGCAGCCGTGCCCGCATCCGCCTCCCCGTCCCCCGCGCACACCGTTCCCGCGCACGGCTTCCCGCGATCCCGCGCGCCGAAGTCCCGCGCGCCGAAGTCCCGGGCGGCGCGCGGCGGCCCGGGTCCGACTTCCACTTAACACGCCCGACGCGGCCACGGGTGTCGGCTGATCGGTGTATCTTCGCTCCGCGTGACCACTCCGCGACGCACCGGCGGATAGGGTCGGGGAGGCAGGCCGGTCCGATCGGGGGTTCGAGCGGGCCGGGTATCGGGTCGGGTGCGCCAGGATTCGCCGGAGGGGGTGCGGATGGACGGCTCGGAAAACCCGTCCCCGGGGGATTCGGGGGTGTTGCGCTCACACCTGATCGACGTTTCCGCCCTCGATTTCGCGAAGCTGGCGGCGTTGCCGGAGTGCGTGCTGCGGGAGTCGCTGGCCGGGGTGCTCGGTCAGCTCGCCGCGCTGCCGACCCGCTACCAGGCGCACCAGAGCTCGCTGTCGGGTGGAACGGCCGGGTGAGGGGACCGCGATGAGCGTGCCGACGACCGGTGGCCAGGCCGTGGTGACCGTGTTCGTGTCCGTGGTGGACAACGCGGGCCGGGTCGACGCCGTCGCGAACCTGTGCGGTGTGCTCGCCGGGGCCGGTCGGCGGGTCCTGGTGCTCGACTGGTCGGACGAGCTGACCTCCGTGCGCGACTACCTGCGGGTCTTCCACACCGGGCGGCAGGCCTGCCCGGACAAGGTGTGGGCGGCGGCGCAGGCGGTCGGAGGCGCTGGCGGTAGTCGAGTGCGTGACCAGCGGGAGTTAGCCGCGCACGTGGTTCCTAGCCTGCCTGGGTCGGTTGACGTGCTGTCCCTTGATGGCGGCCTGCCGTCGCTGCGGCACACCACGGTCGACGAACACGCCTTGGCTGATCTGCGTAAGACCCTGACCACCGCCGACTACGACGACGTGTTGGTCGCGTTGCCCTCTGGTGGCCACAGCGCCACCTTGCGCGCGGCGAGCGTTCTTGGGGACACGGTCGTCGTGTGCTTCGAGCCGCTGGTGCCGACGCTGGGTGCCGCGGTCGACACCGTTGACGCTGTCCGCAGATCGGCGCCGTTGCGGGTCGACATCGTGGTCGCGGCCACCCGGTTCCGGGTCGACGACGCCGAGCATCGGGTCAACGGGTTGCGCACCGCGATCCGGCAGGCGTTTGGTCCCGTGTTGCCTCCCCGCTCGCGGCTGACCGACCCGTACGTAGAGCTGCCCGAGCTGTCTTACGTCACCGCGGCGCCGTTGCTCGCGGTGGTCGCGGAGGAAGCCGACGACCTGTGGTCCCGGTACGTGCGGCTGGCGACGATGGTCGACGCCGACCGGGGTGTGGCGCCGCGGCAGGTCAGTGAGCTGGTGCGCGGTCGATACCGCCGGGTGGCCGGGATCGACGTGGGCGACGAGCAGCGGGTCGTGGTGACCGCGGACCCGGCGCTGCGGCCGTGGGTGGACTGGGTCGCGGCGGAGTTGGCCGAGGTCAACGTGTCGGTGTGCGAGGCGGGCGCGGACTCGGGCGACCTGCCGGTGGTGCGGATCGCCGCGCTCGGGTCGGCCGATCCGGGTGGCGCGGACGTGCTGCTGCACCCGGTGTCCGTGCCCGGCGGGCGGATCAGCGAGGCCATGCTCAGGGCGGTGCGCGACCGGGTCGACGGGGTGCGGGAGCGGCTGTTCAGCGGTCTCGGCTACCCGACACCGCCGCTGTCGCCGGACGTCCCGCCGAAGGTGCCTGGCCTGCCGTCTGCGGTGTTCGGGCTACCCGCGTCCAGCGTTCGTTTCGGCCACCGGGACGCTGAGCTAGATCTGCTGCGGACAGCGCTACCCGCGTCGGACGGTGTCACCACCGTGGCGTTGACCGGCGCGCACGGAGTCGGTAAGTCGGAACTGGCTCTCGCTTACGCCCACCGCAACGCCTTCGCGTACGACGTCGTGTGGTGGCTACCAGCGCATGAGCCGCAAGCCACCCTGGTGCAGCTAGCGGAACTGGCGAGTCGCCTACGTGCCGAGCCGGAGCACTACGGCAGCATGGCCGCGCTCGACCGGTTCGCCGCTGACACCAGCTTGCGGTTCTTGCTGGTCTACGACGGCGTGCCCGAGGTGTCCGCGATCGTCGACCTGCTGCCGAAGGGCGGTCGGGGCCACGTGATCATCACGGTGGCGAGCGTGGGCGAGGGCGACGAGGTGGACGCCGAGATCCCGGTGAAGGGATTGTCCACCGAGCAAGGGGCCGCGCTGGTCCGCCGAGGTGCGACGGGGTTGCCGCCCGTGATGGCCGCGCAGGTCGCCGCCGAGCTCGACCACTGGCCTCTAGCGCTGAACCTGGCCGCGTGCTGGCTCAGCGAGCAGATCACCGTTCTGACAGACGGCACCAGGTCGAGCTACCTGGACGTCTTTGAAGCGGCCGAGGTAGCGGGCACGGACCTGTTGTCCCGACTACGCGCGGACACCGCTGGCCCTACCGCCATCCATCGAATGGCCCGGCTGACTCTTGCCACCGCCCGCGACCACGACATCCCCGGTCTGGCCCCGATCGACCGCCACCTGGGCGCGGTGGCGGCGCTGGTGGCCGAGTTCGGCGCGTTCCTGTCGCCGCTCGGCGCGGCCCTGGACCTGGTGCGGTCGCTGCCGTGGCGGGCGGAGCTCGGGGTGGGCATCGGGTCGGCGGCCGACGAGCTGCTGGTGTTCCCGCCGTTGATCGATCGGGCGTTGTGGCTGGGTGAGCGCTACGGGTTGTTCGAGGTCGACTGGGGCCGGGAGCGGGTGCGGGTCGGTGACGTGCTGCGCTCGACCATCGCCGAGCTGATCGACCCGGCGACCAGGCGGGCGCGGCGGACCGCGGTGCTGCGGGCGCTGGCCGGGTACGCGCCGTTCGAGGTGAACGCCGGGCACCGGGCGCGGTTCGTCGAGCTGGGCACCCACATCGGGCCGTCCGGGGCGACGGGCAGCGACGATCCCGCGGTGCGCAGGTGGTTGGTCAACCAGGCCAGGTTCTTCTTCGCCTTCGGCGGGGTGGGGGTGCGGCGCGCGGCGCTGGCGTCCGGGCAGGAGGTGTTCGAGTCGTGGACCGAGCGCTTCGGCGAGCAGGACGAGCTGCGGCTGCGGATGGGCACGCAGCTGGCGAACCTGCGCCGCGAGCTGGGTGACCGCGACGGCGCGCTGGCGCTGGACGAGGCGGTGCTGCGGGTGCAGAAGCGGGTGCACGGGGTGGCCGACCCGCGCACCCTGGCCACCGCGCGCGACCGGGGCGGCAACCTGCGCGGCCTCGGGCGGTTCGCGGACGCCCTGGTGCAGGACACCGTGACGCGGCAGCACCACGTCGCCGTGCTCGGCCCGGACCACCCGGAGACCCAGTGGGCGACCAACAACCTCGCCGTGTCGGAGTTCCTCGCCGGTGACGCCGGGTCCGCGCTGCGCACCCAGCGCGCGCACCTGGAGCGGTTGGCCCGCCTGTACGGCGACGACCACAAGGACACGGTGTGGGCGCTGGGCAAGGCGGGCATCTACGCCTCGCAGCTAGGGTTGCCGGAGGCCGAGGCGTACCTGGAAGAGGCGAGCAGGCAGGCCCGGCACACGCACTGGGGCGACCTGCAACTGCGCGGCAGCATGGAGTGGCACCTGGGCATCGCCAAGCGCGGCCGCGACCCCCGGTCGGCCCGGGCGGACATCACCAACGCGCTGCGCCACCTCACCGCCGTCCGCCGGGACACCCACCCGGACCGGTTCGCCTGCATGCTGTCCCTCGCCGCCACCCAACGCGTCTACGGCTGGGAACCCGCCGAGACCGAGCGCCTGGCCAGGTCGGCGCTGACCGGCCTGGTGGACACGATCGGATTGGCTCCCTCGCATCCGTTCGTGGCACTGGGCAAGCTGGGATTGGGCCTCGCGCTGGACGCCAGGGGCGCGGCCGACGCGGGCCTGGTCGAGATCCGCGCCGCACAGTCCACACTGGAGTCCGCCCTCGGCAGGGCACACCCGTGGACCCTGGCCGCCACGATCAACCTGGCCGCCGCCACCGCCGCCACCGGCAACCGCCCCGATGCTCTCACCATCGCCACCACCGCCCACGCGGCCTGCGAGGAGTACCTCCCCCTCGACCACCCCTTCAGCACAACCGCCACCACCAACACCCAGGTCGCCGACGGCGCCCCCGGCCCCTGGCAGGTGATCGATGTCGACATCCCGCAGATCTGAGGCCGGTGCCAACACCGGGTCCCGGGAGGTGGCCGATGTCTGAGCCGGGCTGGCGGGTCGAGACGGCGGATGAGCAGGCCGAGGTGCCGACCGAGGTGCCGGAGCAGTTGCGCGGGGCGATCGCGGCGGCGCCGGGGTTGGACTGCGTCGGGTTCTTCGACCAGGACGACTTCGTGTACGGGGTGAACCGGGTGGCGGGCGCGGATCGGTGGGACGCCTTGCTGCGGCTCGGGGTCCGGTTGGCGGTCGCGTGGCGGGGGTTGGACCGGGAGGTGCAGCCGTTGCGGACGGGGCGGTTGATCCGGACCGTGTTGGACGCCGAGGGTGGCGCGGTGTTCTGCGAGACCGTGCGGCCGGGGCGGCACGTGATCGGGACCGTGGCGGCCGCGGCGTCGGTGGCGGAGCGCGAACGGGCCGACGCGGCGCTGGCGGGCGTCGTCGACCACCTGCGCGCTGCGGACCGCCTCCCCACCCAGAACCACGGCGGCTTCGCCGACGAGGGACCCGCCATCCCCGCCACCGAACCCGTCCTGCGCTCCAGCGGCCCCGAGGACATCCTGGCCGCCCTGCTCCCCGCCCTGAGCCTGGACGGCCTGCACGGCCTCGCCTACTACGCCCGCGGCGACCGCCTGGCGGCAGCCGACTGCTTCGACTCCCCCGAACTGTCCCGCTTCCACGAACTCGCCACCCCGGACGACCGCCGAGCCCTCTACAACACCCTCGGCCACGAACTCGCGGGCCTGGCCAACCAGCTCAACCAGGCCACCTCGGAAGCCCTGGGCGGCCCCCTGCACCGCATAGTCCTGGACGTCCAACAAGGCGCCATCTACTACCGCCGCCTCCCCCGCCAGCACTACCTCGTCGGCGTGACCCTCGACCAGACCCGAGTCCGCCACACCGACCACCGGATGCACGCCCTGGCCGAGCACCTGACCTCCCCCTGACTCCCGGCACGGAGACGACAAGGCCGCGGGCGCGCAGGACCGCACCCGGACATCCACAGTGGACCCGGGAATCAGCGGTTGGCGACCGAGTCCAGCACGGCCTCGCGCACCCGGAAGCTGAAGTCCGCCAATGCCCGCTCCGCGCGCTGGCGCACCGACCCCGCCAGCAGGCCCGACCGCACCAGTTCCACAAGGGAGCCTCGGGACGGCAGCGAGTCGGCGATGTTGTCGTAGGTGTCGCACATGCGGTCCAGCACGGCGCGGGCCGTGGTGTCCACGTAGGGCGTGTTGGCGCGGTACCACTGGGCGAGGACGACCCGGAACGCCTCGATGACCTGGCGCAGGAGGACTGCCGAGCCGGTGGCGGCGACCACGGACTGCTGCCGCAGGTCCACGACCAGCGGGTCGGCGGCGGTGATGACGTCGTGGGCGAAGGATTCCGGGGCGACGCGGATCTCGGCGAGGTCGGAGAGGGCGGCGGTGGCCTCGTCGAACAGGTCGGACAGGGTCGGGGGCAGGGTGGCGTCCTGGACGGCGGCCGGGTGCACGGTCGCGGCGATGTCGTCGACGCGGCGGGTGAGGGTGTCGGCCAGTTCGCGCTGGCCGTTGGCGATGCGGGCGAGCCAGGTGTCGATCTGCCTGCGCAGGCCGCTGACGTCGTCGGTGTCGTCGCGTCGGGGCAGGCGGGTGCGGGCGGATTCCAGCGCTGCCAGCACATCCGCGGCCACGCTGTCCGGCCGAACCACCAGCGGGTCGCGGTCGAGCGCGTCACGAACCCGCACCACGGCCACGTCGGTCGGCACGCCCACCACGACCACCACGACCTCGGCCCCCGGCGCCGCCGCGCGCAGGGCGGCGATCCGGTCGAGCAGCCCGGTCACCTCCGCGGCGGAGACCAGCGACGGCGTGACCAGCAGCGCGCAGCCGCCGTCGAACTCCGGGAAGGTGATCCAGAAGTCCGCCCTGGCCGCCGGGGCCGCGCCGAGCACGTGGTCGCGGTGCGGGTTCCAGCCCTGCCCCTCGGCCAGCCGCCAGATCTGGTGGACGACGTCGTCGAGGTTGGGCGCGCCGAACTCGTCGGCGGCCGCCGCCTGGAGCACCGCCTCGTCGACGAGCACCTCGTCGCCCGCGGCGACCGAGGCGTTGTCCGCGAGCCGGAAGGCCTTGCGGCACAACCTGATCACGTCCCGTGCGTACCCCCGCGTCAGCCGCCCGATGGTGCGCACGGCGACGGCGGTGAACGGTTCGATCCCGTCCTGGTGCAGCACCGAGCGGTGCGACTCCAGCAGGAACTCCGAGATCTCCGCGTCGGTGAGCCCGGCCAGTTCGACCCGCACCGGGATCCGTTCGCGCACGGCCGGGGTCAGCACCTCCCAGACATCGGGGAGTCCACACAGGACCAGGAAGGCGCCGGTGCGCGCGCTGACCGCCAGCAGGTCCTGGAACCGGGCCATCAGCGTCTCACTGGGACGGTGCCGGGCGGAGAAGATCTTGTCCAGTTCGTCGATCACCAGCACGAACCGGTTGCGCAGCCCCGAGAACAGCAGCGCGATGACCCGCAACGCCTCCAGCGCGACGAGTTCGTCGTCGATCCGGCGCGTGATGCCCCGGTCGAGGAGGATCTCGTCCGGCTCGCCGCCGGTGAGCCACTGCCACACGGCGTCGTCGAACCCGTTGCGCAGCAACAGGGTCAGCACCGTGCTGTAGTCGTGGTCGCCGGTGACCCCGACGAGTGTCTCCTGCACCCGCCGCAGCAGCGCGCTCTCCAGCATCCCCAGCTCGCGGATGACCCGCTGCGGGGTCACCTGCCCGGCGGTCAGCGCCTGCAACGCGTCCCCGGACAGCCCGGTCTCCTGCAACGCGGCGGCGACCACGTCGGCGTAGTAGTCGCGGACCTGCGCCACCAGGGCTTCCTTGCCGACCTCCCGCATGAACCGCAGGTACAGCGACAGGAAGTCCTCGGCGTTGGCGTCGAGGTAGATCGCCTTCGTCTGGCCGCCGAGCGCGGCACGCGCGCGCCGCACCAGCCGGACCGCGAGGTGCGTCTTGCCCAGGCCGTAGTCGCCGAGCAGGGCCATCACGACGCCCGAGGACGCCCCGGGGCCCGCTTCGAGGTAGTCGTCGAGCGTGCGGTACGCGCGGCGCATGGCGTCGGTGACCACCGTGACGTCGGCGGTGTCCGCGTCGCCGTCGACCACGGACGTGGTGGCGACCGCCATCGCGGTGTACGGGTTGCGCCGGTGCTCCCGCCCCCGGGTCGGATCGAGGCCGCTCATGACTGGATTCCTCTGGTGTATCGATTCAGATCCTCGAGGGTCACCGCGTAGGACTCACTGTAGTTCACGGCCTCTCCGCGCAACATCTCGAACGTGCCGACCAGGGTCCGCTGCAGCGTCTTGACCGACTTGGTGGACACCAGCTCGGTCAGCGCCGTGTGCGCGACCCCCGGGTAGCGGCCTGCGGCGCGGTGGCGGCGGAGCCGGTCGTCGACGAACCGCGCCACATCCGCCCTGGTCAGAGTGCGCAACCGGAGCACGATCGGCGGCCGCGTGTCCTCCAGCGCCAGCTCGATCTTGCGCACCTGGGCGTCGGTGAGCAGCGCGGACTCGGCCAGGTAGAGCACGCGGGGGCTGAGCATGCCGCTGGCGTAGAGCAGGACCTCGCGGACCAGGTCGAGGTGGTCGGGCAGCAGCACGATCAGCGCGAGGCTGGGGTCGAGCAGGGTGTCGAGCTCGGGGAGGATCAGGTCGGGGTCGCCGGAGTCGAGCTCGGGGGCGGCCGGGTCGACCAGCGCGTCCTCGTCGCGCAACGCCCGCACCAGCCGCCCGCACGCCCAGCCGATCCTGGTCGCCACGCTGGAGGACTCCAGCGCCAACGCGTGGCGGCGCAGGTCGACGACGAGGACCTTGGCGTCCAACGCCTCCCGCAGCGCGGCGCGCACCCAGTTCGCGCACCGGTTGACCAGCGCGGTCTTGCCGCAGCCGGACTCGCCGAAGGCCAGCACGTACCCGCCGGTGGTCAGGATGTCCTCGACCACGTCCGGCGAGTCGGTGAGCCGCCGGTAGGCCCGGGCACTGCCGCACACGTCCACGTAGTGCTGGTCGTGCGCGGGGTCGTCGATGGGACGCAGGCTCAGCATGGCCTTGCCCACCCGGCGCTGCGGCGGGACGAACGGGTTGAACGGGGCCTTGTCGGCCATCACCGCACCCGCTCCTCTCGTCGGCGCGACCGCCACGCCAGGGGTGGCCGATGTTACCGAGCGCGGCCGACGGCCGGGCGCGTTTGCCGGTTCCCAGCGCCGCGAGCAACCCCGATCCACCCAGTGGGCCGCCTGGACGGGCGGTGCCCGCGCGTGGTTGAACGGTGGCGACGGGTGTTCGGAAACGGGGAGGGCACGTGCGATACCGACTTGGTGGGTTGGCGGCCGCGGTGGTGGTGAGCGCGGTCGTGGCCGCGCCGCAAGCCCAGGCGCGGCAACGGGTTGACGTGGTGGTGGAGTGGTACGACGTCACCGCGGGGGTGCTGGCCGCCGCGCCCGCGCCGACGCAGATCACCAACAACCGGACCTGGGCGATCGGCTGGCTGGCCGCCGCCCGCGCGGTCCGGCACGGCCACGACCGGGCGTTCACCGACGCCGCGGTGGCTTCGGCCGTGCACGACTCCTTGGTGAGCCTGGTGCCGAGCCGGGCGGCGGAGGTGGACGGGGCGTTGGCGCGCACACTGGCCCGCATCCCCGAGAGTCCGGCGAGAGCGCGCGGTGTCGCGGCTGGTTCGGCCCAGGCCCGGCGGACCCTGGCCGAGCGCGAGGGCGATGGTCTGGACCCCGCGTCGGTGAACGCGCCGTTCCCCGGCCCGGCGGCCGGACCCGGTGTGTGGCAACCGACTCCGCCCGCGTACGCCCCGGCCATCCAGTACGGCAACCGCGCGGCCAAGCCCTTCACCCTGCGCCGCGCCGACCAGTTCCGCCCCGCGCCGCCGCCCGCCCTGGACTCCGCGCGGTACCGCCGCGACCTCGCCGAGGTCCGCGACTACGGCTCGGTCGACAGCACTGTCCGCACCGAGTCCCAGACCCGGATCGCGTCGTTCTGGTACCAGGGCTCACAACCAGCCTTCATCACCCCGCTGCGAGTGGCACTCTCCGAGTCCCGCGCCCCTCTCCCGGACCGCGTCCAACTCGTAGCCGCCTACAACGTCGCCGCGGTCGACACACAGATCGCCACGTCTGACGCGAAGTACGCGTACCAGCTCTGGCGTCCGGTGACCGCGTTGCGCGCGGGCGGGCAGCCTTCGTGGACTCCGCTGCACGTCACTCCTGCGCATCCGGACTACCCGAGCGGCCATGCGACGTATGCGGGCTTCTCGGAGCAGGTGCTGACTTCGCTGACCGGTCCGCGCTCCCACCAGGTGTTCAGTTTGACCAGCCCCACGGCTCCTGGCGTGACGATCCAGTACCAGGCTTGGCGAGACCTTACCCGCGACAACATCGATGCCCGGGTGTGGTCGGGCATCCACACGCGGGTGGCGGACGAGGTTGGTGCCGACCTGGGGCGCGCGGTGGGCCGCTACGTGCTGACTCGCTTCGACCGGTTGGTGGGGTAGGGGGAAGGCCGGTGCGGGACGCCGAGTCGCGTCCCGCACCGGCCGCTCGCGGGGTCGCGGAGCTACTAGTGGTGCAGGTGGTGCGAACTCGGGGCGAGGCTGGCAGGGCGGGGCCGGCAGGACTGGACGGGAGCTGGCGGAGCAGAGCAGGCGCGGGCGGCAGGTCGGCGCGGGAGTGGGCGGCAGGCCGGTGCGGGAGTGGCCCGATGAGCGTGGGGTTGTCCCCATGGTCCCGGGCTGTCCACAGCCCCCTGGCGAGGCCTATTGACAGATCGGCCACCGCGATAGGTTCAGAGATGGGGCCCCGGGCCCCGGGAGGGTGGGCCCCCGGAGCAGAGTTGATCTTGGGCCGGGCGGCGAGCGGCGCTGGGGCCGGGCGGCTTGTTTCGCGGCGGGGCGGGCGGGATGAGCGTGGGTGGCTTTCGGCAGATCTTGCGTGAGCGTTCTGCTCGTGCGCGATGACCGCTCGAGGTGTGGTGGCTGGTGCAGTCGCCAGGGCGGCGGGGATCTGGGGCTTGTCGTGTGTCGGCTGTCGAGTTGGGGCGTGAAGTGAGGAAGCGGCCGGAGGGAGTGGGAGTAGCGGGTGGTGCTGCGATAAGCCGAATGGGTTGCGCCGTTTCTCCGGGGCTGCCCGGCGGTGGCGGGACAATTGCGTCCTTCGGGTGAACTTCGCAGGTTGCACGGGAAGGAGCACACGCAAAGGGCTCGTGCGGGGCGGGTGATCGACTCGGCGGGGTGGACCACTGCCGGTCGCGCCTGCCGGGTGCGGCGAACAGATGTGTGAGGTGATCTGGGGGTAGTCGGGATCTTCGGGTGGACCAATTCGGGGATTCGGCGGGTAGGGCGGGGCGGCGAAGTGGAGATCGCACCGTTTGTGGATATCCGGGCGGGTCTTGGAGGCTTTCCGGCCATGGCGACGACGCGGTCATCTCCCGCGGGTATGTGGATCCCGGTGCACGACGAGTGGGACGGGGTGCCCGCGCGGCTGCTCGGCGAGGGGGCGTTCCTCCCCAAACCCCTGCCGTCCGACGTCGCGCTGTCCTCGCGCACGCACCGGGGCCTGGCCGACGCGCAGGAGGCGTTGGGGCGGTTGGACGAGGCGACCGTGCGGCTGCTCGACACCTCGGCGTTGGTGCGGGCCACGCAGGTGCGCGAGGTGCAGCGGTCCGCCCGGTTGGACGGGATCAGCACGGCGCTGCTGGAGGTGCTGGTCTCGCAACTGCCCGGCGTGCGCCCGGAGACGGCGGTGGAACCCGCGATCAGCAGCTACCTGCGCGCGGGTGACACCGGGTTCGCGGCGGTCGGCGCGGGCGTCACCGACCACGTGCGGCTGATGTCGTCGGTGGCGGAGGCGTTCGCTGGGGTCGACCACGCGGGGACCGGGATCTGGCGCACCCACCACTCCTGGCTCGGCGGCACCGAACCGTTCCTGCTCGCCAGCCCACCGGGAGCGGCGAGCCGGGCGGCGTTCGAGCAGTTCTCGGCGTGGTCGTCGGGCGAGACGGAGATCCCGGTGCTCGCGAAGGTCGCGCTGGGGCACTTCTTCCACGAGGTGGTCCGCCCGTTCCGGCACGGCAACGGGCACATCGCGCGGCTCTACGTCGGCCTCGAACTGGCGCGGTCCGGGGTGCTGCGCGGCCAGGTCCTGCCGCTGTCGACGTGGATCGACCGCAACCTCGACGAGTACCGCGCCCGCATCCGCCGCCTCGCCGACGAGGGCGACTACGAGCAGTGGATCGCCTTCTTCGCCGACGGCATCCGCGTGGTCTCCCGCGACGAACTGCGGCTGATCACCGAACTGGAGGCCGCGCACGAGGCCCTGCTGCGCCGACTGCCCGGCAGGCGAACCGGCAACATCCGCAAGGTCCTCACCACCCTGATCGCCACCCCCGTCACCAACCACCGCCAGGTAGCCGAACGCCACGGCATCACCACCAAGAACGCGGGCGACGTCTGCGCCCGCCTGGTAGACGCAGGCGTCCTCCACCGCCTGGACGAAAAGCCCTACGCCAAGGCCTACTACGCCCCAGACCTCCTGCGCCTACTCAGCCTGACCGGCTCCTAGCCCCCACAAGCCCCACTTCCCCACCCCGGCCCAAGATCAACTCCGCTCCGGGGACCCACCCTCCCGGGGCCCGGGGCACCATCTCTGAACCTATCGCGGTGGTCGAACTGTCAATAGGCCCACACACCACCCTGTGGACAACCCAAGACCATGGGGACAACCCAGTCCACTCACGCTCACCACCCGCCACGAACTCGGTCAAAGGAGCCCGTGGCTTCACGACGAGGGATTCCTTGCCGTGGACATGCTTGCTCGGACCTACTGCGCCCCGGACCTTTCGCGCCTACTCGGCCCGACCGGCTCCTGGCCCCTACAAGCCCAATCCGCCGTCCCGGATCAAGATCAACTCGGCTCCGGGGGCCCACCCTCCCGGGGCCCGGGGCCCCATCTCTGAACCTATCGCGATGGCCGATCCGTCAATAGGCCCCGGCAGGGGGCTGTGGACAACCCGACACCATGGGGACAACCCACTGCACCCGCGAAGGCGTCAGGTCAGCGGCGGCGTTGGCGGCGTTCGAGGGCTAGGGCTCGGGATCGGCGGGTGGGGACGAACGGGTCGGGCATGGCGCCGGCGCCGGTGAGGGTGTGGGCGGCTTTGGCGGCTTCGGGTGGGGGGACGTCGAGTTGGAAGTGGCCTTGTTTGGGGGTGGTGGGGTCGTCGCCGCCCCAGCGGATGGTGCCGGAGCAGTCGGTGAGGATGTCGCGGATGAGGGCGATCTCGTGCGGGAACAGGCCGTCGGTGGCGCCGAGGGGGAAGCGGGTGGGCAGGATCGCGATGGCCGTGCCCGACAGGTGGTTGGACTCCAGGGGCGCGCCGACGCGCGGGTCGGTGGTGTGGCTGTGGATGTCGCCGGGGCCGAGTTCGGCGATCTCGTAGTGGAAGCGGCGCGCGACGTGGCCGAGCAGGGTGGCGACGGCGCCGCCGAGGACGGTCATCGCGGCGGCCGAGCCCTCGACCCCGACCTCGGTCAGCCCCTTCGCCCGGATCGGCCAGCCGTTGGCCGAGTACCGCCCCGGCCACCGGTCGGCCGACGCGGGCAGCGCCATCCCGACCGAAAGCGCCACCACACCCACACCGACGAGAAAACCCCGCCGCCCCAACTGTTCCATGCCCGAACCCCTCCAGACCCGTTCCACCCCAACACGTGCCCGGCACCAGACCGGCCACGCCAACTCACACCCGGACCACGCGCCGCAGCGCCCGCACGGCCATCCCCAGCGACGCCACCACCGCCGCCGCCAACGCCGCGAGGGCCGGGTTGACGTACCCCGGCACCAGGTCCACCCCCGCCGCGCAGAGCCTGCTCAGCGGCAGCAGGCTCGTCGTGCCGAAGTGGCCGTCCCACGCGACCCGGTGGACGGTGGCGCACGTCTCGGCGATGTCCGGTGTGTACAGATGCGCCGCGCCCCAGCCGTAGGTCGCCACGGTCAGCAACCCCGCCACAGCGCAGACCGCCACCCACGGCCGGACCGAACCCGGGAGCTGCCGCAGCGCGCGGTGCACCAGGCTCGTCGCCACAGCCGTGACGGCGAGCAGTGGTGCCGCGGTGGCGACGGCTCCGGGCAGGTCCATCAGCCCAGCCGGGCCCTGCGCGCGTTCTCCTGGCCGACCAGGCCGAGCAGCGTGTCGGCGTAGCCCTGCAGGAACGGGTCGAGCTTGCTGTCGGGCATGTGCCCGGGCAGCAGCGCGTCCCAGCCGCCGGTCTTCTTGATGGCCGCGGTGCGCAGTGCGGCGAGCTCGGTGTCGCCCGCGTTGCCCAGCAGCGAGCGGGCGGTGGCGATGACGTTGTCGGCGCGGCCGCCGTGGCGCAGGTCGACGAAGCGGCGGAACCGGGACAGGCAGCCGCCGGTCAGGTGATCGCGGACGGCGGTGTTGATCGGGGTGCCCGCGCGCACGGCGGTGCCGACCAGGTAGCCGTCGACGTCCTCGACCAGGTCGTTGAACGGGAACGACGAGCACACGTTGATCTTGGCGAGGCGCTCGGCGCAGAACGCGTACCCGGAGGCGTACTCGGTGCCGTTGGCCCGCCACTCGCCGTAGAAGGTGGCCAGGTCCCCGCCCCAGCCGCCGAAGTCGCCGCGGTCGGCGGTGGTGCCCGACCCGGTTCCCCGCAGCAGCACGGCGTTCACCGTCGCCCCGAAGTGGTCGACGCCGATGTCCACGCCGTAGCCGGGGTCGGCGTAGCGGTTCACCCTGGCGGGCCCTTTGGTGGCGGCGTACGCGATCCAGTCCCGGTCCACGTCGCCGATCAGGTTCTGCCAGCCCGAGTACAGGTCCACATAGGTCGGGTACCGCAGGAACTCCGCGACCCGCAGGTTCGGATCCCCCTTGCCGTAGCGAACCGCGGTCGCGTACAGGTCGTCGATGTACCGGAGGTAGGCGTCCACAGGGGACTGCTGCCCGCCGACGCCCTCCGGTCCGACACCCGGGTCGCTGCCCGCCCGGTGCACGACCCGGTCGAGGTCGAACCGGTCGGACCCGGCGACGAAGGAGAACTCCTTGATCTGGTTGAACGACCAGTTCGCGGGCAGCGGGAACCCGAGGTTGCCCGAGAAGCCCCACGAGATCCCGGAGACGAACGAGAACCGGGCGTAGGCCTCGTCGGTCACCCGCGCGCACACGTTGCGGGACCCGTAGACACCGGCGATGTACCACTTGCCCTGGCTGGCCAGACCCGCCTGCACCCCGCGGAAGTAGGGGATGATGTTGCTGTCGATCTGCTCGTCGGTGGCGTCGTAGTCGACCGCGAAGTAGATCACCGCTCCCCGGTTGAACTGGTAGCCCGCCGCCCGGGCGTGCGCGCGCAAGGCGTGCTGGTAGCCCTGCTCGTAGGTGAAGTCGCCCAGCAGTCGGGCGTTGTACTGCGAGATCGGGAAGACCCGCAGCCCGCCCGCGAAGATCGCCTCGAGCTCGCCGGGCTGCAACTCCTTGTCCAGCGTGCTGCTGGCGTCCTCGTCGAGGTAGCGTCCGACCACTGTGTACCCGGCGGCGCGCAGGGCCTGCGCGCGGGTCACGCTGATGTGGAACCGGGTGTCGCACGCGGTGGCGGGCCGGGTGTCGTCGCCGCTGGAGACGAGCAGCTGCGCCCACGTCGGGTAGTCGCCGTACCCGGTGACCGGCAACGACGAGAACCGTTGGAAGAACTCGACGAACCGCTTCAGGTCAGCGTCGAAAGTGGACTTGAACACCGCGCGCACCGGCAGCGAGTTGTTGCCGGGGATGGTGTCGTCCGGCACCGGCCCGTTGAACACGCAGGCCGCGCTGAACAGCTGCACGAACACCCCGGACTGCTCCTGCGACACCGGGTGCGTGCGCAGACCCTCCTGTGTGGTGGGTCCGAAGTTGCCGGTCGCCTGGTCCTCCGGGACGCCGAACTCGTACTGCAGCGCCCGCATCAGCGCCTTCTGCACGTCGCGGGAGTAGTGCCCGTCGCAGGGGATGACGAAGAACGTCGACTTGGCCAGGTACCGGCTGTTGAGCCACTTCTGGATGGCCCGCACCTGCTCGTCGCCGCCGGAGAGCAGCACGTAGGCGTCCATGGTCAGCAGGGCCTTGAACACCTTGGGCGGCACGGTCCCGTCGCCGCCGAGGCCCATGTCCGACTTGAGCTGCGCGACGGCGGTGAGGGTCTGCTGGCCGTACACGCCGTTGACCGTGCCGCCCCAGTACCCCTTGCAGAACAGGGCGTGCTGCACGATCCGCACGATGTTCGGCTTGCTGTAGCCGGGGCCGACGTCGCCGCGCTGGGCGAGCAGCGACAGCGTCGTCGGGCCGAAGCTGTCCGACAGCGAGGTGATGCCGAGTTCGTGCTGCAGCGCCCGGGTGAGCGAGAACATCGTGCTCCACGCGGTGCGGCCGTCCTCGGGGCAGCGGACGTACCCCGGGACGGCGCCGTAGGTCGCGTTGACCCATTGCTGCGCCTCGAGAACCTTGATGTCGGCCATGTCCGGTGCCCCCCGTGACTGGAGAAGTCAGCTGCCCGCCGCTAGCCGGGCGATCGGAGGATACGGCGCGGGATCAGGCGTGCGGGCGGGTCACCACAGACCCTCCGCACGCCATCACCATTCCTCCACAACTGCCTTCCGGTCCCGGGGGTCAGAACGGGTACTTCGGCAGATCGCCGCGCAGGGTCACCCACTGGGTCTCGGTGAACGCCTCGATGTTGGCCTGCGCGCCGCCGTGCCGGGAGCCGGTGCCGGACGACCCGACGCCGCCGAAGGGCGCGGTGGCCTCGTCGTTGACGGTCTGGTCGTTGATGTGGACCAGGCCGGACGGGATGCGCTCGGCGAGGGCGAGCCCGGCGGTGACGTCGCGGGTGAGGATGCCCAGGGAGAGCCCGTAGGCGGAGTCGGCGGCCAGGGCGGCGACCTGGTCGACGGAGGAGAACGGGGTGACCGGCGCGACCGGGCCGAAGATCTCCTCCTGGTAGGCGGGCACGTCGACCGGGACGTCGCCGAGCACGGTGGGGCGGTAGAACAGGCCGTCGAAGGTGCCGCCGGTGCGGACCGTGGCGCCGCCCTCGGTGCTGGCGGTGACCAGGCCGTGCACCCGGTCGCGCTGGCCCGCGTCGATCAACGGGCCGAGCGCCACCTGGTCGCGGTAGGGGTCGCCGACCGGCAGCCCGGAGACCTTCTCGGCCAGCAGCGCGGTGTACTCCTCGGCGATCGACTCGTGCACCAGGTGCCTGCTGGTGGCCATGCAGATCTGCCCGGAGTGGGTGAAGGTCCCCCAGGCGCCGACCGAGGCGGCCGCGGTGACGTCGACGTCGGGCAGCACGATCAGCGCCGAGTTGCCGCCCAGTTCCAGGTGCGCCCGCTTGAGGTGCTGACCGGCCAGGGCGCCGACCGCGCGGCCCGCCCTGGTCGACCCGGTGAACGCGATGACCCGGACCGCGGGCTCGGTGACCAGCGCCTCGCCGACGTCCGCGCCGCCGGGCAGGACCTGGAGCAGGCCCTCGGGGAGTCCGGCCTCGGCGAAGATCCTGGCGAAGACGGCGCCGCCGGAGATCGCGGTGCGCGGGTCGGGTTTGAGGATGACGGCGTTGCCCAGCGCCAGCGCGGGGGCGACCGCGCGGATGGCCAGGATGGTGGGCACGTTGAACGGGGCGATCACGCCGACGACCCCGGCCGGGAGCCTGCGGGCGAAGGAGAGCCGCGGCGCGCCGGTGCGCAGGAGTTCGCCGTACGGGTGCGAGGGCAGCGCGGCGGCCTCGTAGCACTCCTGGGCGCTGGTGTGCACCTGGAACTCGCCGAACGGGCGGATGGCGCCGGACTCGCGCGAGAGCCAGTCCTTGATCTCCTCGGCGTGCAGGGTCAGCAGGTCCCCGGCCCCCCGCAGGACGGCGGCGCGCAGCTCGTACGGTGCCGCGGCCCAGGCCCGCTGCGCGGAGACCGCCCTGGCCGCCGCGGCGCTCACGTCCGCCGGGGTGGCCTTGCCGACCGCGCCGAGCGCCTCCCCGGTGGCGGGCTCGACCGCGGTGTAGGTCCCCCCACCACCCGCCGTCCACGCCCCGGTCCAGACCTTCCCCTGCCACGCGCCGTCCTCGAGCAGTCCCATCGCCTCTCCCGTCCTCCGGTGCCGCCCAGCCTGCTGCATTGTTGAAGCTGAGACAACTTGATCCCGCGGGCGCGGTCGACACGCCCGGCGGCGTCCGTCTACGGCCGGGGACGGTCGAGCGGTGGTCAGCCGCCGAAGGCCGCGGTGAGGGTGAAGCGGTCGCCGCGGACGAGGGTGTGGCGCCATTCCATGGGTTGGCCTTGGGCGTGGCTGAGGCGGTGGATGGACAGGCCTACGGGGCAGGTGAGGAGAGTCCGCTCCAGTGAGGAGAAGGCGACGGCGCGGATGTTCTCGCGGGCCCGGTCCAGGTGCAGGCCGGTGCGTTCGAGGACGGCGTAGACGCCGATGGCGGTCAGGTCGGCGGTCAGCAGGGCGCGGCCGTGGTCGGCGGGCAGCCACACGCGGTCGAGGGCCAGCGGTTCGTCGCCCGCCAGGCGGAGCCGTTCGAGGTGGACCAGCGGGGTGGACCCGTCGAGGCCGAGGTGGTCGGCGACGACCCCGTCGGCGTGGACCTCCAGCCGCCGCACGACGCTGCGCTGGGTGAGGCCGGCGGTCCTGACCGAGGCGTTGAGGCTGTAGAGGGTGCCGAGCGGCTGCTCGACGCCCTGCTCGACGCGCAGCCGGGGCCGCTTGCCGCGCTCGGCGGTGACCACGCCCTCGGCCCGCAGCCGCTGCAACGCGCGCCGGGCCGTGGTGCGGCTGACCTCGTACTCCGCGACCACCTCGGCCTCGCTGGGGAAGTGCGCGGCGAACTCGCCCGCCCGGATCCGCCGCAGGAGGTCGTCCTGCACGCGCTGCCACCGAGTGTCCACCGGCCAAATGTACCTACCTTTGCTCTCGTCGCCTAGGGGTCACCCTTTACGGTGAATGTCTGGACAAGTGAGTGTCTGGACGGAGGAGGCGGCATGGTCGTGATCGTGGGCGGGGGCACCGCGGGCATCACCGTGGCGGCGCGGCTGCTGCGAGCGGGCCTGCGCGAGGTCACCGTGGTCGACCCGGCCGACACCCACCACTACCAGCCACTGTGGACGTTGGTGGGCGGCGGGCGGGCACCGATGCGGGAGAGCGCGCGGCCGCAGGCCTCGGTCATGCCCAAGGGCGTCACCTGGGTGCGGCGCGCGGCGGTCTCGATCGACCCCGAGGCCCGGCACGTGCGCCTCGACGACGGCACCGACCTGCACTACGACCAGGTGGTCGTGTGCCCGGGCATCCAGCTGGACTGGGACGCGGTCCCGGGCATGACGGAGTCGTTCGCGGGCACGGCGTCCAGCAACTACAGCCCCGACCTGGCGCCCCGGACGTGGGAGCTGATCCGCGGCACCCGGCGCGGGACGGCGGTGTTCGCGATGCCGTCCGGCCCGATCAAGTGCGCGGGGGCGCCGCAGAAGATCGCTTACCTGGCCGCCGACCACTGGCGCGAGCAAGGCGTTCTGCGCGACATCGATGTCCACTTGGTACTGCCGACGCCGACGCTGTTCGGGGTGCCGGAGTTCGCCGAGGTGCTGGCCGGGGTGGTGCGGCGGTACGGGATCACGGCGCACTTCTCCAGCGAGGTCACCGAGGTGCGCGGCGACGAGGTGGTCATCAACGGGACCACGACGCTGCCCTACACGATGGCGCACCTCGTGCCGCCGCAGAGCGCGCCGGACTGGATCAAGTCGGGACCGCTGGCCGCCGCGTCCGGGTACGTGGACGTCGACAAGCACACCCTGCGCCACGTCCGGTACCCCGAGGTGTTCGCGCTCGGCGACGCCGGTTCCACGCCGAACTCCAAGACCGGCGCGGCCATCCGCGAGCAGGCCCCGGTGCTGGTGGCGAACCTGCTGGCCGCCAGGCGCGGCGCGGAGCCGACCGCTCGCTACGGCGGGTACGCGTCCTGCCCGCTGACGACGGCGCGGCGCCGGATGCTGCTCGCCGAGTTCGACTACACGATGCGGCCGACACCGTCGATACCGATGATCAACACGATCCGGGAGCGCGCGGACATGTGGTACCTCAAGCGCCACGGCCTGCCGTTCCTCTACTGGAACCTGATGCTGCGGGGGCGGGCGTGACGAACCTGGTCTTCACCCAGTACTACACCGCGTGCCTGTCGCAGGCGTCCTACCTGATCGGCGACCGGGCGAGCGGCCTGGCCGCCGTGGTCGACCCGCGCCGCGACATCGGGGCGTACCTGGCCGACGCCGAGGCGCTGGGGCTGCGGATCGAGTGGGTGCTGGAGACGCACGTGCACGCGGACTTCCTGTCCGGGCACCTGGAACTGGCCGAGGCGACCGGCGCGGTGATCGGGTACGGCAGCGCGGCCGAGGTCGACTTCCCGGTCCACCGCCTGGCCGACCGGCGCCGGATCTCGCTCGGCGAGGTCGACCTGGAGGTGCTGCACACCCCCGGGCACACGCCGGAGTCGATCTGCCTGGTGGTGCGGGAGCACGCCGAGGACCCGGAGCCCTACGGCGTGCTCACCGGCGACACGCTGTTCCTCGGCGACGTCGGACGGCCGGATCTGTTGTCCGCCACCGGGTGGACGGCCCGGGAGCTGGCGATCTCGCTGTACCGGTCGACGCGCCGGTTGTTGGAGTTGCCGGACTCGACCAGGGTCTTCCCCGGCCACGGCGCGGGATCGGCGTGCGGCAAGAACCTGTCGACGGCCACTTCGGGCACCCTCGGTGAGCAGCGGCGGACGAACTACGCGCTGGCGCCGATGACCGAGCGCCAGTTCGTGCGCGCGGTGTGCGCGGGCCAGCCGACCGCGCCGAACTACTTCGCTTACGCCGCTGGGCGAAACCGCGAGGCCCGACCCGTGTTCGACGAAAACGACCCGGTGCCCGAGGTACCCGTCGCGGACGGCGCGGTGCTGCTCGACACCCGCGACCCGGCGGCGTTCGCGGCGGGCCACCTGCCCGAGTCGATCAACGTCGGCCTGGACGGGCGGTATGCCGAGATCGCGGGAACGGTGCTGGACGCGGAGCACGACATCGTGCTGGTGTGCGAGCCGGAGAACGCGGTGGAGTCACGCAATCGGTTGGCCCGCATCGGTTTCGACCGGGTACGGGGGTTCACGCGACCGCGACCGGTCGTCACCGCCACCCGCCTGACGCCGACCGAGCTGTCCCACCTGCTACCCGACCGCCAGGTGGTCGACGTCCGCACCCCCGCCGAGGTAGCCACCCACGGAACCATCCCCGGCGCACTCCTGATCCCCTTGCCCGAACTGGTGTCCCGCCTCTGCGAACTGGGCACGGACCGCCCCACCGTCCTGTTCTGCGCCGGCGGCTACCGCTCCTCGGTCGCCGCCTCCACCCTCCGAACCCACGGCTTCCTCGACACCACGGACCTCTTGGGCGGCTTCACCGCTTGGGCGGCCGCAGGCCTACCCACCGACCAACCGAGCCCAGCATGACCATGACATCGGTGGGAGCACGTGATAGGTGTCGCGGTCCACTAGCCGCACTTCAGGCGTGTGCGGGCTCGACGCGCGACCTCGGCATGGATCCCGGGGCGGGACGCCGATGATGGTGGCGGCGTTGGTGGCCGGGGGTGTGGTCGGGTTCGCGATGGGGGCGCTCGGTGGGGGCGGGGGTGTGCTGGCGGTGCCCGCGCTGGTGTACCTGCTGGGGATGACGCCGTCGGTGGCGGCTACGGCGAGTTTGTTGATCGTGAGTGTGACCTCTGTGGTCGCGCTGGTGCGGCACGCGCGCGGGGGCGACATCTGTTGGCGCACCGGGGTGTTGTTCGCGGGGTCCGGGGTACCGGTGTCGGCTGGGGCGGCCGTGTTGTCCGGGCACTTGCCCGCGTGGTCGCTGACGGCCGCGTTCGCCCTGTTGGCCGGGGTAGCGGCGGTCGTCCTGCTGGGGACGGCACCCGAGGAGTCCGGTGTGGACGTTCCGGTGCGGGCGGCGCGGGTGGTCGGGGCGGGCGCGGGGCTCGGCGCGGTGACCGGGTTGCTCGGCGTCGGGGGCGGGTTCCTGGCCGTACCGACGCTGGTGACGGCGCTGAGCCTGCGGATGCGGGTGGCGATCGGCACGAGCCTGCTGGTGATCGCGGTGAACTCACTGGTGGCGCTGGGTGCCCGACTGGCGACCGGACCGACCGCCGTGAACTGGGCGGTGGTCGGCCCCTTCGCCGCGACAGCGGTACTGGCGGCCTGGGACGGCAGGCGGGTATCGGCGGCACTGTCCCCCGTGGTGCTGCGCCGGGCATTCGGGGTGGTACTGGCGGTGGTGTCAGCCGGAATGCTCACCGACGTCACCCTCGCAGCGGTGCGCTGACCGGGCGGCGCGCAGGTGCAGTGGCCCCAGACATCGCCTCCGCGACAGACGTGAACATCTCGCCTGCGGCAATGCCGTAGCCGCGACCACCGCTGCCGCAGCGATGCGGTGACCGAGCGGCGCCCAACCGCGCGCAGTGGTGCAGACATCGCCTTCACGGCAGTCGCGAACATCTCGCGTGCGGTGGTGCCATGGCCGCAAACCTCACTGTCGTGCAGTGCGGTGACCGAGCGGCGACAACCACGCGCAGTGGCGCAGACATCGCCTATGCGGCAACCGCGAACATCTTGGCTGCCGCGGTGCCGCGGCCGCCACCACCGCCACCGTGGCGGTGCGGTGACCGTGCGGCGCGCCACCGCGCGCAATGGCGCAGAGATCGGCTATGCGGCACCCGCGAACATCTTGGCTGCGGCGGCGCTGTGGCCGAGACTATCGCTGTCATGGCCGTGCGGCGGTCGAGCTCAGCGCTGCGTGCACTGCCCGGCGGTGTGCGTGCCGGGCAGGCGACCGCAGCGGCAGGCGCAGAGGTCGTTGTACTCGGCTTCGTCGACGGGCCGGGAGGGCCGCGGCGGGGTGATGGCGGCGGTGGCGGTGCGGAAGGCAGACATGGCGAACTCCGGGGAGTCGGCGGCGAGCGGGTTATCCAAGACGTACCACGAGCTGCGGGTTCTCAACCGAGCAGCTCGATCTCGTCCACCGCGTCCGGCTCCTCGGCGGCGTCCTCCAGTTTCAGCTTGAGGTTGGACAGGTCGGCGAGCCCGGCGTTCCAGGTGATCTTGGCCAGGATGTGGTCCGGCTGCTGGGTGACCGGCCCAGGCCCGATCGCCCGCAGCGCCCTGATGATCTTGACGATCCTGTCCGCGGTGACGTGACCGGCCAGGACGATGGCGAAGTTCCTCGGCTTGGCCGCGGCTTTGGCGCACTTGGGCATCGCGCGCTCTCTGTGGTCGGGTCACCTGACCACTCGGCGCGCACCGGAGATCGTTACGCCCCCCACCACTGATTCCACTGTGGACCAACCGTCAGCACGGCCGTGCCAGGAAGTGCTCGAAGGCCGATTCCGCCGCCCCGACCAACACCGACCGCGGCACCCGGCCCACCACGACCTCGACCCCGTCCGCCGAAGCGACCACCGAACGGCCCAACTGCTCCCGGATCCGGTCACCGCCGACCCGGTGCAGGTCGGCGAGCACGCCGGTCAGCACGACCTTCGCGGGCACCAGCACGTTCACCAGGTTCGCCAGCCCGGTCCCCAGGTGGTCGGCCGCGGTCAGCACAGCCCTGCGCTCGCGGGCGGCACCGGACTCGGCGCGGGCGATGACGTGGGCCAGGTGGTCGGGTGGGACGCCGGTGGTGCGGGTGATGGCGCGGCCGTCGGCGTAGAGCTCCAGGCAGCCGCGTTGGCCGCACGGGCAGGGCAGGCCCTTGCGGTCGATGGACAGGTGGCCCGGTTCCAGCACGCGGGTCTCGGTGCCGACGAGCGCGCCGCCGATGCCGGTGTGCTCGCAGCTCAGCACCAGGACCGGTCCGGGACCGCGGCCCGCGCCCCGGCGGCGTTCGGCGAGGGCGATGAGCCCGGAATCGGTGCCGACCTCCACCGCGACGTCGTCGGGCAGGTGCCGTTGGAGCAGGTCACGCGCGGGGACGTCCGCCCACTCGAAGTGCACCGCGGTGCGCACCACCCCGCCCGGCCGGACCATCCCGGCCAGACCGACGCCGACCCCGACCAGCGGGCGTCCGGACCGTTCGGCCGCCGCGCGGATCCGGGCCGCGAGTGACTTGAGGACCGCCTGCGGGGTCGAGCCGGTCACCGCGACGCCCGCGTGGTCGACGACGGTCGCGCCGAGCCCGATGATCGCGACGTCCGCGCGCCGGGGCCGCAGGTGCACGGCGGCGACCACGGGCCCCCGGTCGTCGAACCCGAGCAGCGGTGACGGGCGGCCGCGGCCGGACGGTGGCGCGGTCGTGGCCGCGATGACGCCCGCGGTGGTCAGCCAGGCGGCGGCCTCGCCGACGGCGGTGCGGGTCAGGCCGAGGCGGGTGGTGGCCTCGGCGCGGTTCATCGGGCCCTCGTCGTGCAGCAGCCGCGCGAGCCGCGCCACAGCCGTGGGTCTGGGCAACCGGGCCTCCTTCGCCTACGGTGGAGCGTGTCCGATTTTATCCAGCGGTGAGACAAAAAGGGAAGTGAGCCGGTGCGCCGACCACTGTGGACCAGGTCGGGCGCGACCCTGCCGTCCGGGTTCGCGGCCTTCCTCGCCCTCGGCGCCTCGGCCGCGGCGTGGGGCGCGGCGCTTCCGTGGCTGCGCGTGCGGTACGACCTGGGCACCGGCGGCGGCGAGGAGGTGATCAGCGCGTACAACCTCGGCGCCCTCGTCGCGATCCTGGCCTGCGGGCTGCTGTCGCGGCGGCTGCGGCCGCGGCCGGTGCTGGCGGGGTCGCTGGTCGCGCTCGGCGGGGGTCTCACCGCGGCCGCGCTGGCGCCGACGTGGGCGTTCCTGCTGGTCGGCGCGGTGGTCGGGGGTGTGGGTTTCGGCGGCGCGGTGCTGGTGCTCAACACCGGGTACGCGGCGGGCCCGCGCGGTGTGGTGATGGTCAACCTGGTCAACGCGGTGTTCGGCGTCGGCGCGATCGCGGCACCGCTGCTGGTGGCCGAGTGGGACCTGCCCGCGGTGCTGGTGGCGATCGCGTGCGCGGCGGTCGTGGCGCTGCCGGTGGTCGCGGGTCCGGTGGGGGCGCACACGCCGACGCCGCCGGTGGACCGGGCGACGGTGGTGGCGATCGCGCCGTTCGCGGTGATCGGGTTCCTGTACGCGGGCGTGGAGACGTCGGCTGGCGCGTGGGTGAGCACCCACCTGACCTGGACCGGCACCGACCCGGACGCGGCGGCCAGGATGACGGCCCTGTTCTGGGCGGGTCTCGCGGTCGGCCGGGTGGTGATCTCGCTGGTGGCGCGCAGCCCGGAGGTGATCGTCCCGGCGTCCTTCCTGCTCGCCACCGCGGGCCTGGTCACCGCCGTGAACCCCGCCCTGGCCCCGATCGGCTACACCCTCACCGGCCTGGGCCTGGCGCCGATCATCCCCACCGCCCTGGTCTGGCTCGCCCGCATCACTCCGCACGCCCACCTGGCGGGTTCCGCCCTCCTGACCAGCAGCATGCTCGGCAACGTCATCCACCCGGTCCTGGTCGGCACCGTCACCACCCGCGACCACCCCGCCACCATCCCCCTGGCCATCACCACCTACGCCACCCTGGGCGTTCTGGCCGCCCTCTGGACCTCCCGCCACCGCCGCATCCCGGTGGCACTCAGCACCACTTAGGACACAACCCGACCACCAGCGCGGCCGGCAGCGCCTGCCCCCGCCACCGCACTCGGTCGCCACACTGATCCGAGAAGCGCCCGGCCGAACCATCGCCACTGCGGCCCCGGGTGCCCACCAATACCGCGAGGCAGTGCTCGACAGGCCCCGCAGCCAGCCCCGGACAGTCGACCAACTCCCGACCAGCGCCCAGGACACAACCCGAATCGACAGTGCGGCCGGCAGCACCACATCCGCGACGCGGCTGACACCCGCCGCCGCGGCACTGATCTACTCTCGCCGCGCAGCACCAGGTCCTAGCCGGACCTACGACACGAACCATCAGCGCTGCCAACGCCGAGTCCGGCTCCACTCGGTGGCCACACATCCAGCCAAGAGTCACCATCAGCGCGGCTGGCCCATCATCGCCACACGGTCCGCCACCATGTCCCCGTAATGCCCGCCAGTACTGATAGGCCCGGCAGCGATCAACTGACTCCCCAGCACCACCTGGGACACAAACCAATCGCCAGCGCGGCCGATAGCACCAAGATCCGCGACGCGTCTCGACGCCGCCGCCCCGGCACTGATCAACTCCTGCCGCGCAGGAGCGATCCGGACAGCCGCACGACATGGACCACCAGCGCTGCGCCCGCCACCACACCCGGCCAAGCACCATCGGCGTGGGCAACCCTCGTCGCCGTACCCTCCCGCCGCCGCGCCCGCCACCTGCCCGATGGGTCCGCAGCCGACTCTCAGCGGTCGACTGATTCACCAGTGCCACTTAGGACACGACCCGAATCGACAGTGCGGCCGAAAGCCCCGACAGCGCCAAGATCCGGGCCACGGCACCGTCCCCCGTCACCAGCACAGTCACCGTGCCCGTACACGCGGCGGCGACTTCCAGCAGCAGGGCCACGCCCGAGCTGCTCAGATAGTCCACATCGGACATGTCCAGCGCCACCGGCCCCCGAGCGGCCTCGGCCAGCAACGACTCCCGCAGCTCCCCCACCGCGGCCAAGTCGATCGCCCCCCTCAACCGGACCGCGGAAGCGATCGACGGCCCCACCGGCAAGTCGGGACGTGAGTCGGTGCCCGCGATTCGGAAGCCCACCGTCGTCCCGGCGGGGCCCTGCGTGTACTTCACGCCGTCCGCGAGTTCGTGGATCATGTCGACGCCGCGGCCGCGGTGGGTGTTGTCGGCGGGTTCGGGGCGCCAGCGGCCCCGGTCGCGGACCTCGACGGCGACGGAGCCGTCCGGGGTGCGGGCGACGGCGAGGTCGAAGGTGCCGGGGCCGTCGGGGTAGGCGTGTTCGACGGCGTTGGCGGCGGCCTCGCCCAGGGCCAGGTGGAGGTCGTTGCGCAGGCCCTGGGACAGGCCCGCCGCGCGGGCCCACTCGTCGACCGCGACGCGGAGCCAGCCGAGGCGGGCGGTGGTGGCGGGCACGTCGCGCTCGCGCAGGGGTGGGGGGATGAACCGGGCCACGACCAGGGCGACGTCGTCGCCGTGGCCGTCCTCCAGCAGCGTGCTGGTCACCCGGGTGGCCAGGTCGTCCGGACCGGACTCGGCACCAGCCGCCGCGACGTCGAACAGCCTGCTCAGCCCCTCGTCGATGACCACCCCGGGCCGCTCCACCAGCCCGTCGGTGTAGAGCAGCACCGACGTGCCCGGCGCCAGCACCGTCTCCTCCTCCACATACGGCGCACGCCCGGCGACCCCTAGCACCGGCCCCGCGGCACCGGTCAGGAACCGCGGCCGGGAGTCGAGCACCAGCGGCGGCGGGTGCCCGGCCAGCGACCAGCACAGCCGCCCGGTCGCGTGGTCGAAGGTCAGGCAGGCGCAGGTCGACCCCATGGCCCCTGGCGTCCGCGCCACGAACGCGTCCAACCGCTCCAGGGCCGCCGCGGGGGTGTGCCCGTCGAGCAGGTACCCGGCCAACGCGCTGCGCAACTGCCCCATCACGGCAGCCGCGGTGGGTCCCTTCCCGACGACGTCGCCGACCGACAGCGCCACCACCGTGTCCGTCAGCGGCAGCACCTCGTACCAGTCGCCCCCGGCCTGCGCGTACCTCGCCGCGGGCAGGTACCGGGCCGACGTCGCCAACCGCGCCAGGCTCGGCAGTTCGCGGGGCAACAGGCTGCGCTGCAACGCCTCGGCGATCTCGTGCTCGCGGCGCAGCAGGAGTTCACGCTCCGCCTCCGCCCGTCTACGCGCGGTGACGTCACGCCCGATGGCCTGCATCCCGGTCGGCGTGGCCTGCGCGGCGAGTTCCAGCGCGATCACCTCGCCGTCGCCGCGCCGCACGTCCCACACTTCGGTGGTGACCTCGCCCGCGCCCAGCCTGCGCAGCAATCCGGCCAGGCGGTCGCTCTCATAAGGGGCCAGGAAATCGTGGACGGTCCGGCCGAGGATCTCCGCGCGGGTGGCGCCGAACAACGCACACCCCGCCGGGTTGACCTCCACATAGCGCAACTGGTGGTCGACGACCCAGACGCCATCGGTCGCGCGTTCGAACAGCATCCGATAGCGCTGTTCGCCTTCTCGCAGCGCCTGTCCGGCGTGGACGCGTTGCAGGGATTCCCAACAGCGGGAGACGACAACGCCGACCGTGTCGATTTCCTCGGCCGTCCACACCCTCGGCGTCGCCTGGTGCACCGCCATCGCCGCGACGAACCGGCCTGCTTTGTGCAACGGGAAGCAGATGACCGCGCGGATCCCGGTCACCCGGTACGCGTCGGCGTCGGCGGGCACGAGCCGGTCGTCGGCGGCGCTGTCGACGACCACCCACGGCGCCCCGGCGCGCATGGCCGTCAGCGCGCCCGCGCCGAACGCGGAAATGGCGAAGCGGCCAGGTAGCGGCGGCAGGCCGGTCGCGTGGTCGCCGCTCATCACGAAGTGGTCCTCGTCGGACTCGGCGCGGGCGTAGGCGCACCGGTCGGCGCCGAGGTGCTCGCCGAGCACCCGGACCGCGGTGGCCACGACCTCCTCGGCCTCGTCGAGCGGCTGCAACGCCAGTTCCAGCGCGCTGAGGAACCGGTCGCGCTCGTAGGCGGTCCTGCGGTCGGTGATGTCGAAAGACACCCCGCGCAGCCCTGTCGCGACGCCGTCCGCGTCCCGCTCCACGTGCACCACGTCGTGCAGCCACAGCACCGATCCGTCGGCGGCGACCACCCGGTAGTCCGACTCGTACCCGTCGGCGTCGGGGGCCAGTTCGCGGCGGGCCGACAACGCGGCCGCGCGGTCCTCGGGGTGCACGACCGCGGCCCAGAACCCGGGGTCGGCCAACCACGCCGCACGGGGGTGCCCCAGCAGCGCCTCGGCCTGCTCGGAGACGTAGGTGAGCCGACCGGTGCCCACCTCCGCCGCCCAGACGACCACCGGCAACCCGCCGAGCAACGCGGCCGCGTCGGGTGTCGTGGTGCCCATGGCCGCAGAGCCTTCCCGCTCGCCCGCGCGCGCACAACCCGGGCAGGCGGCCACCCGCAATCAGACCAGGCGCGCCAGAGCTCCGTTACCCGCCATTTCCGGTGAAAACCCTTTCGCGCCTCTTTCGGAGGAATCGGACGAAGCCATTGCCCCTTGTGGCCGCTGACGTCCGGATTGACGTGTTAACACTTGCCCTGTGTGAATATCTTGGCGTTCCCCGTGAAGTGCGCCGGAGTTAACGTCAGTCCGTCCGGAAAAGGCAGCGGGAGAGCGGCGAGGGGCCACACTCGACCGAAGTGCCGACACCGGATTCCGGTGCGCTTTCCACTGGCGCATTCCCTGCATTTTCCGGCTCGCGTGGACGCGGCCGGGAAAGGAGCCACACCCTCATGAAGCCCAGTCATCGCCTGCTCGCCGTGGGCGGCGCGTTGGTGTCGGGTCTGGTGGTGATCGGCAGCGCCGTCGCGGCGACGTCGAACACCCAGGCCACCACCGCGCAGTCCGCCCAGGTCGCTCAGGACACCGCTGCCCAAGCGGCCGCCTCGCTCGTCGACTCCCGGCCCGCGGCACTGCACGCCTCGGCCGACGACACGTTCGTCCAGCGCAAGGTGTACTCGGCGGGCAGCAACCAGTACGTCTCCTACGACCGCACCTACAAGGGCCTGCCGGTCGTCGGCGGCGACTTCGTGGTCGTGACCGACAACGCCGGGTCGGTGAAGTACACCTCCGTCGCCCAGGAGCAGACCATCCAGGGCGTCGGCACCACCGCGAAGCTCACCAAGGAGCAGGCGGAGACCACCGCGCGCGGTCAGCTCAAGACCGTGACCGGCACCGAGGCGAGCAGGCTGGTCGTGGTGTCGCTGGGCACCGCGAAGCTGGCCTGGGAGTCGACCGTCACCGGCACCACCGCCGCGGGCGAGCCGAGCAGGCTGAGCGTGTACGTCGACGCCACCGACGGCAAGGTCCTGCGCACCCAGGAGCACGTCGCGCACGGCAGCGGCAACTCCGCCTACAGCGGCCCGGTCACCATCGACACCACGCACTCGGGCAGCAACTACGTGATGCGCGACCCGAACACCACCAACCTGTCCTGCCAGGACATCAGCGCCTCCAGCCCGTTCAGCAAGACCTCGGACAGCTGGGGCAACGGCCAGGCCACCAACCGGGAGACCGGCTGCGTGGACGCGCTGTTCGCCGCCGAGACCGAGCGCAAGATGCTCACCCAGTGGCTGGGCCGCGACGGCATGGACGGCAGCGGCGGCGCGTGGCCGATCAAGGTCGGCCTCGACGACCTCAACGCCTTCTACGACGGCACCCAGGTCCAGATCGGGCACAACCAGTCCAACGGCTGGATCAGCTCGCTCGACGTGGTCGGCCACGAGATGGGCCACGGCGTGGACGACCACACCCCCGGCGGCATCTCGCAGGCGGGCACCCAGGAGTTCGTCGCCGACACCTTCGGCGCGGCCACCGAGGCCTTCGCCAACGAGGCCAGCCAGTACGACCCGCCGGACTACCTGGTCGGCGAGGAGATCAACCTGGTCGGCAGCGGCCCGATCCGCAACATGTACAACCCGTCGCTGGTCAACAACAACGCCAACTGCTACTCCAGCAGCGTCCCCGGCGGCGAGGTGCACGCCGCGGCCGGTCCCGGCAACCACTGGTTCTACCTGCTCGCCGAGGGCAACAACCCCGGCGGCGGCAAGCCGACCAGCCCGACCTGCAACAACAGCTCGATCTCCGGGCTGGGCATCCAGGCCGCCATCAAGATCATGTACAACGCGATGCTGATGAAGACCTCGTCCAGCTCCTACCTCAAGTACCGGACCTGGACACTGCAGGCGGCCAAGAACCTGTACCAGGGCAGCTGCACCGAGTTCAACACCGTCAAGGCCGCGTGGGACGCGGTGAGCGTCCCGGCGCAGTCCGCCGACCCGACCTGCACCGGCGGCACCACCACGCCGCCGACCAGCCCGACCACCACCACCCCGCCCACCACGACCACCCAGCCCCCCGGCGGCTGCTCCGGCCAGAAGCTCACCAACGCGGGCTTCGAGTCCGGCGCCACCGGCTGGACCCAGACCTCCGGCGTCATCGGCCAGTTCGCGAGCCAGAACGAGCCCGCGCACGGCGGCACCTACTCGGCGTGGCTGAACGGCTACGGCGCGACGCACACCGACTCGCTGTCGCAGTCGGTCACCATCCCGGCGGGCTGCAAGGCGACGCTGACGTACTACCTGCACATCGACACCGCCGAGACCGGCACCACGGTCTACGACAAGCTCACCGTGCAGGCCGGTTCGTCCACTGTGGCCTCGTACTCCAACGCCAACAAGGCCGCGGGCTACACCCAGCGCACGGTCGACCTGTCGAGCCTGGCCGGCCAGACCTTCACCCTGAAGTTCACCGGCACCGAGGACGCCTCGCTGCAGACGTCCTTCGTCCTCGACGACCTGGCCCTCACCCTGGGCTGAGTTGAGCATTCACCGGAACCGGGGCGGGCACCTCAGCAGGAGATGCCCGCCCCGCCGCGTGTCACCGGTGCGGCAGCCGGCGCATGCTCGCCGTCGCGCGCCGAGCCCCCACCTGACGCAGGGACGGAGGCCGGCCGGGTCACCAGAAGCCGACGCGGTCCCACGCCCACGGCCAGGCGATCGAGACCGCCGCCGGGGCGAGGAGCAGGCCGGTCGACACCGACCAGTACAGCCGCTTGGGCACCGGCGTCACCGAGGTCGCGATGGTGGTGGTGGCGGCGAACAGGCCGAGCACGAAGGCCGCCATCGCCGACACGAGCAGCAGGAACGTCCCGAACCCCAACTCCGGCCTGACCTCCTCGTCGTAGGCGATCAGCGCGATCGCCACCATCTGCGCCGGGATCACGAACGCGTACCCCAGCCCGAGGTTCACCAGCCCACCGAACAGCCAAGCCCCCACCTGACGCATCGGTCCAGGGTAGTTGACCCCCAGCGCCCTACTCTTGCCGGCCAGTGCTCGGTGCGGGTGCGCGCGCTGGCCGAGTCGGCCACCCGGCTCGCACGATGGGGCCATGTCGACCCCTGCCGAGGACGAGTGGCGCACCTACGACGAGTTCGCCGACGGTATCGCCACCTACCGCCTGCCCAACGCCGACCTGACCGGGCGCGAGATCGTCATCGCGCTGGCGGACGGCCCCGTTCTCGACCTGAGGTTCGAGGACGCCCAGCACGTGACGTGCAACGGGGTGCGCGACCCCTATGACGCGGTGGCGGTGCGCGACGACGTCTACTTCGTCAACCTGCCGCTGACCAGCGTCGAGGGCGAGTCGCTGACCCTGGTCTTCTCCACCACCAGCCACCGCGCGCTCGGCGTGCTGTCGGTGATCGGCGGCGAGGACGTGGAGGGGCAGCCGCGGGTCCAGCAGACGTTCTGGACCGGCACCACCAACGGCGGCGAGCCGACCGGCGAGGCCCCCGGCCCGTCGCGCGACCTCATCGGCAAGCGCAACCTCTACCGGTACAGCCCGAACCACCTCTACGAGCACGTCTACGTGTCCTCGCAGCGCTACACGTGGCAGTGCCTGGAGGGCATCCAGCGCGGGCACGGCGACACCGACCTGTCCACGGTCTGGAAGTTCGCCGACGGCCTGTACCTGTTCTGCTTCCGGGAGTTCCGCATCGCCGTGGCCAGCGTGTGGCTGCACGACCTGAGCATCGCGCTGCGCACCACCGGCGTGTTCCTCGGCCTCAACGGCGAGGGCCGCTCCGAGCACTCCACCGGCGGCGGCCACATCTACCCCCTGGGCGCCGTCGTCTACCCCGATATCCAGCCGGTCTGATTTCCGAAACGTTCAACCCCAAGGAGACTCCATTGTCTACTGTGGACGTCGTCGCCGCGCACTACGCGGCAAGCGACCGCGGTGACCTCGACGGCATGCTCGCCCCGATCACCGCCACCACCACCTGGACCGAGGCGGAGGGCTTCCCCTACGCGGGCACCTACACCGGGCCGGACGAGGTGCGGGAGAACGTGTTCTTCGCCATCGGCAAGGACTGGGACGGCTACACCTTCACCCTCGCGGAGCTGGTCGACGGCGGGCAGACCGTCATCGGGCTCGGCCACTACCACGCCACCAACAAGAAAACCGGCCGGTCGTTCACCGCGCGGGTCGCGCACGTCTGGAAGTTCGACGGCGACACCGTGGCCAGCTTCGAGCAGATCGTCGACTCCGTCCCCGTCGCAGCCGCCATCGATTAGGGCCCCACAGGTGCACCCCCGACCGGCAGCCGCGCCGGTCGGAAAGCACCGGCGATCGAGTCGACCGTCACCCGATGAGACGACTCGCGCGGCAGGAAGCCGCCCTCCGAGCACCTCCTTGCTCGAGGGCGGCTTTCTGTCGTCCAGGGCTGTGAGCTGCGGAAAGTCTCCACCGGGAGATCGGTTCGTGACCTGGGTCGCACCCCGTGCCGCGCACGACAACACGCGTGCCCGCAAAGTCAAGGAACGTGGGCCGGGCCACTCGTAAGGTCCGTTCCACCTTCAGATCGCCCCTCCAGATCCCGTGCCCCCTGCGAGCGCAAGCGAACGCAGCCGAGAACACAGACAGGGACCGCTATGAGAAAGATCATGCGCAGCGTGGCGGTTGCCGCCGCGGTCACACTCGTCGCCGCGGGGTGCGCCGACAGCGGTGGCGGCAGCGGCTCCGGCAGCGGGCCGATCGTCGTCGGCTCGGTCAACGCGCTCAGCGGTGCGGCGACCTTCCCGGAGGCCTCGGCCGCGGCCAAGGCCGTCTTCGACGCCGCCAACGCCTCGGGCGGGGTGAACGGCCGCCAGATCCAGTACAAGGCCCTCGACGACAAGGGCGACCCGGCCGCCGCCGCGACCGCCGCGCGCGAGGTCGTCGGCGCGGACAACGCCGTCGCGCTGGTCGGCTCGTCGAGCCTGATCGAGTGCGAGATCAACAACAAGTACTACGAGCAGCAGAAGATCCTGTCGATCTCCGGTATCGGCGTGGACCCGGCCTGCTTCAACAGCCCCAACATCTCCCCGGCCAACGTCGGCCCGTACCACGACATGACGCTGACGCTGCTCTACGGCTCCGAGGTGCTCAAGCTCGACAACATCTGCGCGCTGCTGGAGATCGCGGGCAACACGCTGCCCTCGTACCAGGCCGCGATCGACGAGTGGACGAAGATCACCGGCAAGAAGCTGACCTACTTGGACGCCACCGTGCCCTACGGCGGCTCCGACTACACCTCCTACATCGTCAAGGCGCGCTCGGCGGGCTGCAAGGCCATCACCGTCAACCCGGTCGAGCCGGACTCCATCGGCCAGCTCAAGGCCGCCGCGGCGCAGGGCTGGAACGACGTCACCTGGCTGCTGCTGACCAGCGTCTACAGCGAGAACTACGCCAAGGCCGTGAGCAACGCGGGCGCGGGCGTCTACGTACCGGCCGAGTTCTACCCGTTCACCGACGCCGCCAGCTCGCAGAACAAGGAGTGGCGGGAGCTGATGACCAAGAACAACATCCCGCTGACCTCGTTCAGCCAGGGCGGCTACCTGGCGGCGAAGTACTTCCTGCAGGTGATCAAGGGCATCCAGGGTGACATCAACCGCGAGTCGGTGACCAAGGCGCTGCAGGAGATGCAGCCCATCACCGACCCGATGGTCGGCACCCCGTACGTGTTCGGCAAGGGCAAGACCCACCACGACAACACCGCGGGCTGGCCGATCAAGCTGACCACCGGCAGCAACAAGTGGGAACTGGCCGCCGACGACTGGCTGCGCATCCCGAAGAACTAGCAAGCGCGCAAGAACCAACCAGGGCGAGGAAGTCCACCGGCAAGGGGAGTCTCGATGCTGCAAGGAGCGCTGGCCGGTCTGGCAGCGGGCGGGCTCTACGCCGTGCTCGCCGTGTGCCTGACGCTCATGTCGCGGCTGGTGCGGGTGGTCAACTTCGCCCAGTCGGCGACCGGGATGTTCGGCTGCTACGTCGCGGTGTACCTGTCCGTCCACGCCGGACTCCCGACCTGGGCTGCCACGGTGGTCGGGATCCTGCTCGGCGGCGCGCTGAGCGCGCTGCTGGGCTGGATCATCTCCACCTGGCTGGCCGAGGCCGACATCGGCACCCGCTCCGCGGTCACCGTCGCGGTGCTGCTGCTGCTGATCTCGCTGTCGTTCATCCTGTTCGGCAACAAGCCGCAGCCGTTCCACCCGATCCTCGACGGCCCCGCGTTCTCGGTGAACGGCGTGGTGGTCAGCCAGGTGACGGTGGTGACGGTGGTGCTCTCGGTGGCCATCGCGGTGGGGTGCCGGGCGCTGCTGGGCAGGACCTCGTTCGGGTTGGAGCTGCGGGCGCTGTCCGAGCGGCCGACGACCGCGGAGCTGATGGGCATCCCGGCCAAGCCGCTCGCGGTCGCGGTGTGGGCGGTGACCGGGTTGCTCAGCACCCTGGTGATCTCGATCGTGGCACCGTCGCAGTCCAACGACGCGACGTCGCTGTCGATGCTCGTGGTGCCCGCCGCGGCGGCCGCGCTGCTCGGCGGGTTCCGCAGGCTCGACCTCGCGGTGGTCGGCGGGCTCGTGCTCGGCATGGCCCAGGGCGCCGTCGCGCAGGTCGACAGCCTCTCGGTGGTCCGCTACTTCCTGCCGTTCCTCGTCATCGTCGGGCTCTTGCTGTGGTCGCAGCGCAAGGAGGTGTGGGATGTCGCGCGCTGAATCCGGGCCGCTGACCCGGTTCGGGGTCCCGTTGGTGGTCACGGGCGCGGCCATCGTGGTGGGCTACCTGTTCAGCGTCGGGCTCGACGGGTACTTCGTGTACCTGGGCATGAGCGCGATCGTGGCGGGTATCGCGCTGCTGGGGCTGGGTGTGGTCACCGGCAGCGCGGGCATGGTGTCGTTGTGCCAGTTGACCTTCGCCGCGGTCGGCGCGTGGGTGGTGTCCGGGCTCAACCGGATCGGCGCCCCCGGCGGCTTCCTGGTCTGGTTGGTGTGCGGCGGGATCGCGGCGGGGCTGGTCGGCGTGCTGGTCGGCCTGCCCGCGTTGCGCTTGCGCGGCATCAACCTCGCGGTCGTCACCCTCGGTCTCGCCGCGGCGGCCGACCTGACGCTGGTGCAGATCCAGTTCCCCGGGACGGTGGACGGGGTCTCGGTCGAGCGACCGGAGTCGTTCTCCGACGACCGCGGCTACTTCTGGCTCGGCACCATCGTTCTAGCGCTGTGCTGCCTGCTGGTGCACTTCCTGCGCCGCACCCGCTGGGGCAGCGGCTGGCAGGCGGTGGCGTTCTCCGAGCGCGGCACCGCGGCGGCCGGGGCGAGCGTGCGGACGTCCAAGCTGAGCGCGTTCGCCGTCAGCGCGGCGCTCGGCGGTGTCGCGGGTGGACTGCTGACCGGGCAGGTCGGGTTGGCGTTCCCGGCGAGCTTCACGGCCATGCAGTCGCTCGCGCTGTACGTGCTGGCGATCATGTCCGGCGCGCACCTGATCGACATGGCGGTGTTCGGCGCGGTCCTGTGGGTCGCGGTGCCGGAGCTGCTCAAGCGCTGGGGTGTGCCGCAGGACTGGGGTTTCGTGGTGTTCGGCCTGCTGGGCACGCACGCGCTGACCACCGGCGGCAACCTGGGCACCGCCGTGCGCGAGCTGTGGCGGCGCAGGAGCAAGGAGGCGGCCGGGGTCGAGCTGACGGCACCGCCCGCCGAGGTCGACGTGCCGCCGCCGGGTGAGCCGGTGCTGGTGGTGCGCGACCTGAGCGTGAACTTCGGTGAGGTGAAGGCGCTTTCCGGTGTGCACCTGGCGGTCCCGTCGAACGGGGTGCTGGGCGTGATCGGACCCAACGGTGCCGGTAAGTCCACTTTGGTCGACATCATCAGCGGGTTCCTGCCGCAGGCGACCGGGGCGGTCGAGCTGGACGGGCGTTCGCTCAACGGGTTGTCGCCGACCCGGCGGGCTCGGGCCGGTCTGCGTCGAACGTTCCAACAGGACCGTGTGCCCGCCGGGTTGACCGTGGGCGCTTACGTGCGATTCGTCGCCCGGCGCCGGTTGTCGTCGTCGGAGATCACGGAGGCGCTGGAGTTCTTCGGGTGCCCCCCGGCGCGGACTCCCCTGCGCCGCGTCGACGTCGGTGCGCGCCGGTTGGTGGAGGTCGTCGGGCACCTGCTGGCCAAGCCGAAGGTGCTGCTGCTCGACGAGCCCGCCGCCGGTCTGCCGCACGAGGAGCACGTCGCCCTCGGCGCGCGGCTGCGCCAGGTCCCGGCCCGCTTCGGCGTGTCGGTCCTGCTCATCGAGCACGACCTGGACCTGGTCCGCTCGGTGTGCGACACGATCACGGTGCTCGACTTCGGCCAGGTGCTGGCCAGCGGCCCGCAGGCCGAGGTGCTGGCCAACCCCGAGGTCCTCAAGGCGTACATGGGCGAAACGGAGCTGCTGTGAACGCGTTGCAGGTGCGAGACATCACCGTCACCCGAGGCGCCGGACCGGTCATCCGCGAGGTCGGCTTCACCCTGGAGCCGGGCCGCATCACGGCCCTGGTCGGCCCCAACGGCGCGGGCAAGACATCGTTGCTGGAAGCCATCTCCGGCGTCGTCCCCGCCGCCCGCGGCTCCGTCCACATCGGAGACGTCGAGGTCACGAAGCACTCCAGGGTGGCGCGCGCCAAACTCGGCCTCTCGCACATCGAACAGGGCCGCGCGGTGTTCCCCGGCCTGACGGTGCTGGAGAACCTCAAACTCACCGCCCGCACCTGGCCCCGGGTCGACGAGGTCCTCGCCCTGTTCCCCGAACTGGACAAGCGCCGAAACTCCCCGACAGCCCTGCTCAGCGGCGGCGAACAGCAGATGGTCGTCCTGGCCCGCGCCTTCGCCGCCCGCCCCAAGTTCCTCCTCATCGACGAGATGTCCCTAGGCCTCGCCCCGGTCGTCTTCACCCGCCTCCTCCCCATGGTCACCCGCTTCGCCACGGAAGGAGCCGCCATCCTCCTGGTAGAACAATTCACTCACCTAGCCCTAGGCGTCTCCCAAGACGCCATCGTCGTCTCCTCCGGCCGAGTCACCTACCAAGGCTCCGCCCAAGACCTCCTAGCCACCCCCCAAACCCTCCACTCCGCCTACCTAGGCGAATAACACCCACCCCCGCCCCAAACGCGCCGCCCCTCCCAGGCGTTGGCCCAACATGCCCCTCCCAGGCATCGGTCCACCGCGCCCCTACCAGGCGCTGGTCCAACGCGCCCCTCCCAGGCGCCAGCCCGCAGGTGCCCCTCTCAGGCGTTGGCCAACAACACGCCCCCAAACAACGTTGGCCGAACAACGCTCCTCGGAGTCGCTGGTGCCAAGCCGGCTCGATGGGGTGGACTTGTTTTGTGTGGGGGAACGGCACCCGTAGCGTCGCTCACCGTGGCAGGGCCTGCCTTTCGGCCCCTGCTTTGCGGTTCTGCCCGGGTGCCGTAGGGGCCCCACGCAAAACAAGTTCGCCCCATCGAGCTAGTTCGTCAATCGCGCCCCACCGCAATGCCGAAGGCGAGCCGTCAACCGTCGACGCCGCAGGCGAGACCGAGAGCCGCCCCCCTCAAGCAGGAAACCCCGACCGAGCCGAATACCCGAAATCCGTCAAGATAGCCTGCCCATTCACCGTCCGAGACCGCTCAGAAGCCAAGTACAGCACCTGATTGGCCACATCCCCCGCCGCCTGCACCGGAAACTCGGCCTCATCAATAGCCCGATCCCCCAGATCCCCCCGAGCCATCGGCGTATCCACAATAGACGGACACACGCAATTCACCCGCACCGGTGAGAACTCCACCGCCAACGCCCGCGTCATGGACACCACCGCCCCCTTGGACGCGCTATAGGGCACCATCCCCGGCACGGAAACAAACGCCGAGTCGCTCCCCAGCAGCACGATCGACCCGTCATACCCCATGTGCGGGTACACGTGCTTGGCCAGCAGCAGCTGCCCCAGCACATTCACCGCCAACACCCCGGCGATGTCCTCGGCCGACGTGTCCACCAGCAGGTTCCCCACCGGCCCCGAGATGCCCGCGCACCCCACCACGATGTCCAGCCCCCCGAGCCACTCGACGGCCGCCCCCACCGCAGCGGCAAGAGAATCCGAGTCCGTGACGTCGGCTCGGAAGCGGGCGCCGGGGGCTCGGTCGAGGACCGCGACTCGGGCGCCCTCGGCCTCCAGGGCTTGGGCGCAGGCGTGGCCGATGCCGGAGACACCGCCGGTGACCAGTGCTTTTCTGCCGTTCAGGCCGAGGTCCATGGGGCACATCCTGCGGTTGTCGCCGGGGGCGGTGGTTGGTCTGCGGCGCACCGTCCTTGTCCGGTGCCGCACGGGGAGGGTAGACGCGGTTCCGCGCGCGGGGGTGCGGGGTCGAGACTTCCGGGTACCCGGAGAAAGGAACGCCGATGACCGCGTTGTCCGACACCTCGACCTGGTTGCCGCTCGACGGGTTGGCGCCCGGGTTCGACGAGAACAAGGCGCCGACGGTGGGGGACCTGCACGGGCGGGCGGTGGTGCTGCGCGGGGCGGACGGGCCGGTGCTGGCCGCGTCGTTCGCCGGGTCGCGGATCGAGTGGGACCACGGGGTCGACCAGTGCGAGACGTTCCTGGTCGACGAGGACCTCTACTACACCCAGTTCCACCCCCAGGCGCGCCCCAACGAGGCGATCTCGCTGTTCCTGGACCTGCGCGCGGGCCGCGCCCTGGTGGTCACCACGACCATCAACGGCGAGGGCGTCCCCCGGGTCACCCAGGTGTTCACCCCCGCCGTCATCGAGGGCGCGGACGTCACCGGCGAGGCGCCCGCCCCGACCCGGGCGCTCATCGGCCGCCGCGCCATGTGGGTCTACAGCGAGCAGCACGCCTACGAGCACGTCTACCTCAGCGAGCACTGGTACACCTGGCAGTGCCTGTCCGGCCCCGAGAAGGGCCTTGCCGACACCGACGAGAACTCCGTGTACCGGCTGCGCCCCGGCATCTACGTGTTCACCTGGCGGGAGAAGGTCATCCCGTGCGCCTCGGTGACCGTCGCCGACCACCGCGACACCCACCGGTTGCGGTCCCACGGCGTCCTGTTCGGACTCGACGAGACCGGCGAGCAGCCGACCCACTTCACCTTCGGGGCGCACGGCCGCCTGCTCAGCAACACCGTGCACCCCGAGGAGTACGACCCCGCCCTGGCCTGACCCCTCATCAGGCCGGGGCGATCCGGAAGGTGAAGCGCAGGTCGCGCCACTCGCCGGTGACCGACCTTCCCGGTGGGGGCGTGCCAGCCCCCACCGGGAAGTCCACGACCAGGTCCTGCTTGACGCCGAAGACCGCGTCGGAGTCCAGGTACTTGCCGCCCGCGACGAACAGCTGGGTGATCAGCCGCTGGTGGCCCTCGGCGGCGAGCATGAAGTGCAGGTGCGGGGCCCGGTACGGGTGGCGGCCGGTGGCGGTGAGCATGTCGCCGACCGTGCCGTCGGCCGGGATCGGGTACTCCGAGGGCAGGATCGACCAGAACCGCACCCGGCCCGCGTCGTCGGCCAGGAACCGGCCGCGCAGCACCGGGCCCTCCAGCTCGGGCAGCTGCACGTCGTAGAAGCCGTCCTCATTGGACTGCCAGATGTCGACGACCGCGCCCGGTAGGGGTTTCCCGTCCGTCGAGGTGATGGTGACCTCGACGTGCAGCGGGACGCCGGGCAACCCTTCGGCGACGTCGCTGCCGTGCGCCAGCTCCGGCGGACCCTCCACGTAGAACGGTCCGAGCACCGCGGACGGCGTGGTGTCCGGCGTGCGCGAGTTGGTCAGCGCGTCGACCACACTGGACACACCGAGGGTGTCCGACAGCAGCACGAACTCCTGCCGCTTGTCGTCGCACAGCTGCCCGGTGCGGGTGAGGAACTCGATGCCGGTCTGCCACTCGGCCTGGGTGAGGTCGTTGTCGACGGCGAACCCGTGCAGCCTGCGGACCAGGTCGCCGAGCAGGTGCCGCAGCCGCGGCGGGCCCGCGATGGTGGACACGACCTGGTCGGTGAGCCAGTCCAGCCTGGGCGGGCCGCCGAGGGTGGGCCGCTCCCCCGCCCACGCCGCGCGCAGGAGACCGGCGAGGCCGTCCTCGGTCAGCGGCGCCGGGTTCGGGTACGGCTTCGCGGCGGCCAGTTCAGCGGCGCGGGCCAGGTCGCTCTCGGCCAGCCCGAGTTCGCGCAACGATGTCGGGGCGCCGGTCTCGACGAGCAGGTCGTGGATCGCGGCGGGCGCGTCGGTGGTGCCCAGTGCCTCGCCGATGCGGCGGACGGCGTCCTGGGCGTGCGGCGCGTTGTAGGCGAGGGCGTGCGGGAGGACGACGGCGTGCGTCGGCGAGTGCGGGAGGCCGAACGCGCCGCCGAGGGTGTGGCAGAGCTTGTGGTGCAGGCCCATGCCGACCGCGCCGAGGCAGGTGCCTGCGAGCCAGGCGCCGGTCAGCAGGTCGGCGCGGACGTCGGCGTCGGTCGGGTCGACCCGGACCCGGCTCAGCGCGCGGGCGATCCGCTCGATGGCCTCCAGCGCGAGCCGGTCGGTCACGGGATTGCTGTCGGGGGCGTAGAGGGCCTCGACGGCGTGCGCCATGGCGTTGATCGCGCTGGTAGCGGTAATTCCCAGCGGTAGGCCCCTCGACAGCTCTACGTCGTAGATGACCGTCTCGGGGAGGATGTCCGGTGATGACCTGGTCGTCTTGATGCCGCCATCGGTCTCACCCAACACGGGCGTGACCTCGGACCCGGCATACGTCGTCGGCAGGATTACCTGGTCGACGCCGGTCCTTACCGCCAACGCCTTCGCTAGACCTGTCGTGGAGCCTCCGCCGACAGCGACAACGCAGTCAGCTCCGACCTCACGCAGTAGCGCCAACGCCTGCTCGGTCACCGCTACCGGCGTGTGCATCGCCGCGCCGTCGAACCGGCCCACGGCCAGCGCGCCGAGCGCTTCCCGCACCCGGTCGCCGAGCGTGCCGAGGCCGGGGTCGGCCAGCACCAGCACCCGGGTGCGCCCGAGCCGCTCCACCTCGGGCCGCACGTCGGCCAGCGTGTGCGAGCCGAACACGACCCGGGTCGGCCCGGCGGTGTAGCGGAAATCGGACACCCATGGCCTCCTGCTCGATCAGTTCGCGGCGCGGTCGAGCAGCCGGGCGAGGGCCGCGGCCAGGTCACCTGCCGGGTCCGCGGGCAGCGCCCAGGACCGCCAGCCGACGTGCGCGTCCGGTCGGACCAGCACACAACCGGACTCCTCGACCTCGCGCAACCGCGACCAGTCGTCGTAGAGGTCGATGTGCTCGCGGCCCGCGCCGATGACGAAGGTGGCGATCTCGACGTCCAGCTGCTTGGCCGCCAGCTCCGCCGCCGCCACCCACTCCTGCCCGGCGATGCCGGTGAGCAGGGCGAACCGGCCCTTGCCTGCCAGGTCGTGGGTGCTGACCTTCTGCCCGTCGCGGCCGAGCCAGCAGTGCGGCAGGCGCGCGCCCGGCCAGGTGGTCGGGTGGTAGAACAGCTCGGGGTCGCGGGTGTACTCCGGTTCCGGGGTGCCATCGGCGACGACGGCGCCGGAGCTGTAGCGCTGTCCCAACTCGACACCGTGCGCGTTGAACTCGTAGTCCTTGAGCTCCAACGCCTTGCGCAACGCGACGCGCTGCTCGGCGGCCTTGGGCGTGTTCTCGGTCCTGGCCCGCATGTTGGCGATCTTCTCGGCCGGGTCGTCGGACTCGGTGAACCCGAGCGCCTCGAAGATCGGGCCGAACTCGTCGATGGACTTGTTGGCGCGCAACACGATCTGCTTGCCGACCGGCGCGCGCTCGGCGTCGTAGCTGTCGAGCAGCGCCGGGCCCGCCTGGCCCTTGAGCACCATGGCCAGCTTCCAGGCCAGGTTGTACGAGTCCTGGATGGAGGTGTTCGAGCCGAGGCCGTTCGACGGCGGGTGCCGGTGCACGGCGTCACCGGCGCAGAAGACGCGGCCCGCGCGGTAGCGGGTGGCGTACATCTTGTTGTTGCCCCACAACGAGGTCGAGCGGATGGTGACCGGGATCGTGTCGTCGCCGATGAGGTCGTGCACGATCTTGGTGGCCATCGCGTCGTCCACCGCGGGCGGCGGGCCTGCGATGTCGTAGCCCCACACGATCAGCCACTCGTCCCACGGGCGCACCATCCGCACCAGGCCCATGCCGATGCCGCCGATGTCGGAGCCGGGCTGCAGCACCCAGTACAGGACGCTGGGCCGGTGCTCGACCAGGCGGGACAGGTCGGCGTGGAAGACGATGTTCATGCTGCCCGCGAGGTCCATCCGGCCCTCGAACGGCAGGCCGACGTCCTTGGCGACCTGGCTGCGACCGCCGTCCGCGCCGATGACGTACTTGGCCCGGATCGGGTAGGTGTGCCCGGAGAGGCGGTCCCGCACGGTGACCGTGACGCCGTCGTCGTCCTGTTCGAGGCCCAGGTACTCGGTGTCGAACCGGACGCGGCTGCCGCGCTCGGCGGCGTGGCCGATGAGGATGGGCTCGAGCAGGGTCTGCGGGAGGTCGCAGTTGCTCGACGGGCTGGCCAGCGTGTAGTCGGCGCGGCGGGCCGGGTGGGTGCCCCAGGTGCGCACGCGGCCGATCTCGTCGCCGGTGAGGCTGGTGCAGAAGACGGTGTCGCCCATCAGGTCCTGCGGGGTGCCCTGGGCGCGGACGTCGTCCTCGATGCCCAGGTCGCGCAGGATCTCGACGGTGCGCTGGTTGGTGATGTGGGCGCGCGGGGTGTTGGCGGTCCACCGGTACTTGGTGATCACGATGTGGTCGACGCCGTGGCCGGCCAGGAACAGCGCCGCCGACGCGCCTGCCGGTCCGCTGCCGATCACCAGCACATCGGTGGTCAGGGTGCTCACAACGCCTCGCTCTGTCGGTGGGGACCGGGTGGGCCGCTGGTGCCCCGGCTCACATCCGATGAGTGTGCGAAGCGCGGGGCCATACGTCCAATACACTTTGCGGACCCGTCCTATATTCTGCGCGTATGGATGTGCGGGACCTGGAGTGCTTCCTGGCGGTGGCCGAGGAGGGCACCATCAGCCGGGCCGCCGAACGGCTGCACATGACCCAGCCCCCGCTGACCGTGCGGCTGCGGACCCTGGAGCGCGAACTGGGCGTCGAACTGCTGGTGCGGCACGGGCGGGGCGTGACGGTCACCGCGGCGGGCCGGTTGTTGGCCGAGCACGCGCGCAGGCTGCTGGCCGACCTGTCCGCGACCGCGGAGACCGTGCGCGCGGTCGGGCTGGGGACGCACGGCAAGCTCGCCCTGGCCATCGGCCACTCCATCGCGCCGCGCCTGGTGACCCGGCTGGTCGGCGCGCTGGGGTCCGATGTGGACCTGGCGCTGGTGGAGGTGTCGGACGCGGAGGTGCTGGACCGGGTGCACCACCGGGAGGCGCACGCGGGTCTGCTGCACCGGTCGTCGCCGCGGCGGGCGGGCGGGCTGGAGGTGGCGGTGGTCAGCCGGGCGCCGCTGGTGGTGGTGCTGCCGGAGTCGCACCCGTTCGCCGGCGCGGAGCGGGTGGACCTGACGACCTTGCTCGACGACCGCATCGCTTTGTCCGACACCGACTTCGCGCCTTCTCCGAACCCACCGCGCCACCGCGCCGACTCCGTCCCGCACGCGCTGGCCCTGGTCGAGTCCGGTGCGGGCGTCGCCCTGCTCACCACCGACCACATCCCCCAGGTCTGGCCCGGCCTCGTCGCCCGCCCCCTGCGCCAACACACCGCCATCACCGAATCCGCCGTCTGCTGGCGCCCCGACGAACACTCCCCCGTCATGCGCCGCTTCCTCCGCACCGCCCTCTCCACCCCAGAACCCGACGTCCTCGGCCACCCCTTCGCCCGAACCCCCACCCCAGACGACGCCTGAGCCACCCCACGCCCCGCCTGCGGCCGCCGCCGACCAAGATCCACTCCGCTCCCGGGGCCCACCCTCCCGGGGCCCGGGGGCCCATCTCTGAATCTATCGAACTTGGCGCGTTGTCAATAGGGGCGCGGATTGGCTGTGGACAGATCGAGGCGTTGTGGACAGGTCCGCGAAGTGGCTGGTCAGGCGGGTGTCCGAGAACGAAGTGAGACGCGAGTTGCTCACGGGGCACGGAACAAGCGGGCGCGTCAGCCGGTGAGGGTGCCGTTGGTGAGGGTTAGGTGGCGGGTTGTGGAAAGCGATGCCAGGAAGCGGGGGTCGTGGCTGACTACCACGAAGGCGCCTTTATAGGCGGCGAGGGCGGATTCGAGTTGGGTCACGCTGGACAGGTCCAGGTTGTTGGTGGGTTCGTCGAGCAGCAGCAGGTGCGGGGCGGGTTCGGCGAACAGGACGCAGGCCAGGGTGGCGCGGAGTAGTTCGCCGCCCGATAGAACGGACACCGGGAGGTGGGCTCGGTCGCTGCGGAAGAGGAAGCGGGCCAGGAGGTTCATGCGGTCGGGGCGGGGCATCGACGGGGCGGCTAGTGCGAGGTTGTCGGAGACCGACAGCGTGGGGTCCAGGACGTCCAGGCGTTGCGATAGGTAGGCGGCGGGTACCGCGTCTCTGATCAGGCGGAGCAACGTTGACTTGCCGGAGCCGTTGGGGCCGGTCAGCGCGATCCGCTCCGGCCCCCGGATGTCCAAGGTCAACCCCGGCGCGGCGAACAGTCCCCGTGCCTGCAAACCGGTCCCGTGGAACAACGTTCGTCCAGCCGGGACGGTCGTGTCCGGCAGCTCCAGCACCAGCTGATCGTCGTCCCGAACCGCGCGGCTCGCCGAGTCGAGCCGAGCCCTGGCCCCGCTCACCCGCGCCGAGTGCGTCCCGTCCGCCCGCCCGGCCGACTCCTGCGCGCGCCGCTTCATGTTCCCGGCGAAGATCCGCGGCAGCCCGGCGCTGTCCAACGTCCGCGCCGCGTTGCTCGCCCGCCGGGCGGCGCGCTCACGGGCCTGTTGCAGCTCCCGCTTCTCGCGCTTGACCTCCTGTTCGGCGTCGCGCACCGTCCGTTCCGCCGCTTCGCGTGCCGCGCGGGACGCCGCGTCCCACTCGGTGAAGTTGCCGCCGAAGAGGCGGACCTCACCGTGGGTGACCTCGGCGATGCGGTCCACCCGGTCGAGCAACTCACGGTCGTGGCTGACCACCAGCAGGCAGCCGCTCCACTCCTCCAGCACCGCGTACAGCCGGGCCCGCGCGTCCGCGTCGAGGTTGTTGGTCGGCTCGTCCAGCAGCAGCACGTCGGGCTGCTTGACCAACTGCGCCGCCAGCCCCAGCGACACCACCTGGCCGCCGCTGAGCGTCCCGAGCCGCCGGTCGAAGTCGACGTCCGCGAGGCCGAGGCGGGCCAACTGCGCCCTGGTCCGCTCCTCGACGTCCCAGTCGACGCCGATGGTGGTGAAGTGCTCGTCGCGGACGTCGCCGGACTCGACCGCCAGGAGCGCGGCCAGGACCCGGTCGATGCCCAGCACCTCGGCGACGCTCAGGTCGTCGCCGAGCGGGAGGGTCTGCGGGAGGTACCCGACCAGCCCGTCGACCACCACGCTGCCCGCGCTCGGCCGGTACGCCCCGGCGAGCAGCTTCAGCAGAGTGCTCTTCCCGGAGCCGTTAACCCCAACGAGCCCGGTTCTGCCTGCGCCGACAGTGAAGGACAGCCCCTCGAACACGGGGGTGTCATCCGGCCAGGAGAACGCGAGATCGGTGCACGAGATAGCCATCAGGCCACCACCGTAAGCAGAGGCGGTGCCGTCCACCAACCGGTTATCGGAGCAGGAACGCGGCCGCCTGCTCGCCGATCATGACCGCCGGGGCGTTGGTGTTGCCGGTGGGGACGGTGGGCATGACCGACGCGTCGGCGACGGTGAGGCCGGTCAGCCCGTGCGCGGTCAGGTCGGGGCCGACCACGGACAGCTCGTCGGTGCCCATCTTGCAGGTGCCGACCTGGTGGTGGTAGGTGATCGCGGTCCGCCGCACGTACTCCACGACGTCGTCGACCGGCCCGGGGTAGAGCTCGCGCGCACCCCACTCGGCGAGCGCGGGGGCGGCCCCCAGGCGGCGGCACTGCTCGACCGAGGCGACCAGGCTGGCCAGGTCGTCCGGGTGCTCCAGCGCGGCCAGGTCGATCAGCGGCTCGTCGGCGGCCGAGGGCCCGGACAGCCGCAGCGATCCGCGGCTACGCGGCGTGACCATGCCCGCCATCAGGGAGAACCCGGTCGGGGGACCGGTCATCCACGGCTCGTACATCGGGACGCTGAAGTGGATGGGCTGGGTGTCGGGCACCGGCAGCCCCGGCCTGCTGCGCCAGAACAGGTGCGTCTGGGTCACCGACCGCCCGGCGACCGGCGGCTCGACCTCGCGCCGGTCGGTCGCGAAGATCACCGGGGCGAGCAGGTGGTCGTGCAGGTTCTTGCCGACGCCGGGCCGGTCGGCGACGACGTCGATGCCCAGCGCGCGCAACTCGTCGGCCGGGCCGACCCCGCTGCGCAACAGGATCGCGGGCGAGGCAAGGGCGCCCGCGGCGAGCACCACGTGGTCAGCACGCAGCTCCGTTGCGACACCGTCGATGTCGGCGAGCACGCCGACCGCGCGGGTGCCCTCGAACAGCACCCGGTGCACCAGCGCTCCGGTGTGGACGGTGAACCCGGGCTTGCCGACGATCGGCTCCCCGTAGGCGATCCAGGTGTTGACCCGGCGCCCGTCGCGCGCGGTGATCCGCTCGACCGAGACGCCGTCGAGGGTGCCTGCGTTGTAGTCGGGGTTGAAGCCGATCCCGATCTGCACCGCGGCGTCCACGATGGACTGCTGGACCGGGTGCAGCGGCTCGTTCACCGTGATCGGCAACAGGTCCCGCTCGACCCGCTCGAACACCGGCCGCACGTCCGACCACGCCCACCCGGGCAGTCCCCAGCCGTCGTAGTCGGACGCCGCGCCGCGCACCCAGATCATCGCGTTGAGCGCGTGCGAGCCACCGAGGACCTTGCCGCGCGGCAGGTGCAGCCGCCGACCGGCCGCGTGCGTCTGGGGAACCGTGTGGTGGCCCCAGTCCTCGGGCCCGTGCCACAGCTCCCCCGCCCGCGCCGGGTCGTGGATGGCCGGGTTGGTGTCGCGCCCCCCGGCCTCCAGCAGCCGCACGGTGACCCCCGCGTCCACCAGCCTGCGCGCCACGACCGCCCCCGCCGACCCGGCGCCCACCACGATGACGTCCATCAACCCGCCTCCCTGTGTGCCTGCCCACAGCTTCGCAACGCCCGCCCGTCACCACCCCCCTCCACCCCCCATCCCGGCACTCCCCGACAACGACAGTGCCGCCCGCGTCAACCCGGTCACGAGCTGACACCGACCAACCACCCCACGGTGAACCCGATGACCAGCAACCAGAACCCCAGCTTGACCACCCGACCCGGTGCCACCAACATCGCCATGACGTCCTCCTCGTCGCAGTGCCTGCCCACCATGGTGACCGGCCCGGGGCCGCCCGCCCGGGGTTTCCTGTCGCCAACCCGGTTCCGGTCCGGGAAACCCCCACCGACATGACAAATGCCGGACAGACCCTGGACAACAGCGGGTCAACCGGACACACGGCCGCGGCGGGCCGCTTCACTCTGCTCGACAGAGGAGGCCCATGCATCCGCTCACCACCGACCTCAAGGCGCTGCGCCGGGGCCGGGCCGTGCACACGACACCGCTGCCACCCCGCCTGGGTCCCGCCCTGCGCGCGCTGTGCGCGGTCACCGACACCGACGACGACGTCACCGCGCGGGACAAGGTCATCGCCAAGCTCACCGAGCTGGCAGGCAGGCTCCCGGACGACCTGCGGCTGTGCTTCACCGCCGCGTTCGCGCTCAGCGAGCAGACCCGCCAGCCGTTCTACGCCGACCGGCTGAACTGGGCGGGCTCCGAGCTCAAGCGGGAGAGCCGGACGATCCGCCGCCGCGTCGACGAGGGCATCACCAGCGTCGCGCAACTCGCGACCACCCGGCCGCGCCAGTCCTGGCACACCGACGAGCTGCACGCCGTGGTGTCCCTGGCGGGCACGCCGGAGGTCTTCGAGTTCCGCCGCGTGGTCGCCGACACCGACCTCACCGAGATCACCCTCGGCTGGTCGGCCAAGACCGGCGTGGAGGACCTGGCGATCTCCGTGGTGCACGGCGGGACCCTGGTCGAGCGCACCAGGAAGTCCCGCAACCGGGTGGCGGCGACGGTGCGCCTCCCGGCCCCGCTGCGGGCGGGCCAGCCGCACACCATCTCGGTCCGGCTGCACCCCGACCCCATGCACCCGCTCTACGTCTGCACCCCGCACACCCCGTGCACCACCTTCTCGCTGCGGGTCGTGTTCCCGCCGACCCACTTCCCGACCCACGCCCTGCTGCTCGACGGCGTCCCCCCGGCCGAGGTGGACGACGACTTCACCACCCACCCGCCGATCCCCACCGACGCGACCGGCCAGCTCGCCACCACGTTCACGAACCTGACCCCGCACCTGTCCTACGGCGTCCGCTGGTAGCTCTCCGGCGAGACCACGACAACCCGCCACAAGACCCTCACGTCGCTCCAGGAAAGGGGGGAAGCGATGCCGCGGGCGTTCGTTTCCTACACGCACGATTCCGAGGAACACAAGGACCTGGTGCTGCTGCTGGCCACCGCACTGGTCGACAACAGCATCGACGTCTGCCTGGACCGCTGGCACCTCGAGCGCCAGGACTGGTACACGTGGGCGGTCCGGGAGATGAACGCGGCCGACTTCGTCATCGTGGTCGCCAGCGAGGTGTACCGGGGGGTGGCCGACGGGTACGCGACGGCGGCGGCGAACCTCGGGATGCAGTGCGAGGCGGCGATCCTGCGCGACCGGTTGCAGGGCAATCGTCCACTGTGGACGAAGAAGATCCTGCCGGTGCTGCTGCCCGGGCACGAGGTCGAGGAGATCCCGATCGTGTTCCAGCCCTACGGCGCGAACTACTACAAGATCACCGACTTCACCACGGCGGGGATGGAGGAGCTGCTGCGGGTCATGCTCGACAAGCCCGCCTACGTCGCGCCGCCGCCCGGTCAGGAACCGCACCTGCCCCGGCGCACCGTGGTCGCGCCTGAACAGCGGCCCCCGGCGCACAACGGGAAACCGGGGGTGGTCAACTCGATCACCGGCGCCGTGGTGCACGGCAACATCATCCAGTCGGGCGGGAACGTGACCCAGGGCTAGCCCGCACCCCGGACCGGGCCGGGGTGCGTCACGGTCCCAGTTCCGCGCGCACCCTGGCCTCCTCCAGCACCGCCGAGAGCAGCCTGGTCTCCTGCCGGTCGGCCTCGCCCCAGTGCCGCTTGGCCGCCACCCGGTCCCCGCGCAGCGCGGCGACGTTGCCGAGGCCGGTCAGCGCGCGGGCCCGCTCGTAGGCGCTGCCCGCCAGCTCACCGAGACCGCAGGCCTTGGTGTAGAGCTCCACCGCCAGGTCGAGCCTGCCCGCGCAGAAGTGGATCCAGGCCAGGCAGTTGATCGCCATCAGCGCGTCGACCGGCTGCAGCTCGGCCTCGGCCTGCGCGAGCGCGGCCTCGGCGTGCTCGACGGCCTCGGCGTGGCGGCCCAGCCTGGTCAGCCCCAGCGCGATCCCGCGCCGGGCGATGGCCATGTTGCGGACCCGGCCCGCGGCCCGGTAGGCCTCGAGCGCGGTGGTCAGGTCGCGCACCGAGGTCGCGGCCTCGCCGTGGTAGAGCCGGGCCCACGCGAGGCTGGAGAGCGCGTCGGTGCGGCCGCGCTCGTCGCCCGCGGAGGTGAAGGCGGCCAGCGCGCGTTCGTGGGCGTCGACCGCGTCGCTGATGCGGCCCGCGTCGATGTAGGCCATGCCCAGGTTGTTGAGGATCATGCCGGTGGCCGACAGGTCGTCCAGGGCCGCGGTGGACTTGAGCGCGCGCTGGTGCGTCGCGAGCCAGGGTTCGTAGAGCTTGTCGCGGAAGAAGAACGCGCGCAGCACGAACGCCAACTGCCAGCAGGACCGGTGCAGGCCGTGGTCGGCGGCGAGGTCCACCACCCGCTCCAGCGTCGGCCACTGCGCGCGCAACCAGGTCAGCGCGCTGCTGGTGTCGGCGAAGGGCGTGCACGAGGTGGGACGGCCGATGTCGGGTCGGTAGCGCGACGGTTCGAGCACCTCGTCGGCGGCGGTGACCCTGGCCAGCGCGTAGTCGACCAGGTTGACCACCGCGGCCGCGCGCACCTCGGGGTCGGGCGGCAGGGCGTGGCGCAGGGCGAAAGTGCGCACCAGGTCGTGCATGCCGATGTGCCCGGCGGCGTCGAGGGTGATCAGGCCTGCGTCGTGCAGGCGGTCGAGCAGCGCCTCGGCCTCACCGAAGGGCAACGCCGACATGGCCTCGACCGCGGGGATCTCCAGCACCGGGCCGGGGTGCACGGCCAGCAGCCCGAACAGCGCGCGTTCGGCGGGGGTGAGGGCGTCGTGGGAGACGGCGAACGCCGCGGCCACACCGCGCTCACCGTCGTCGAGCACCAGCAGCCTTGTCCGCTCGTCGGCGAGGCGGTCGCGCAGCCGGGTGCCGGAACCGGCCACCAGCCTGGCGGCCGCGATGCGGATCGCCAGCGGCAGGTTGCCGCACAACGAGACGATCTCCCGCGCCTGCGCGCCGGTCGGCGCCCGGTCCCCGGCGACCGAGCGCAGCAGGGTGACGGCGTCGTCGGTGGCGAGGGTGCCCAGCGCCAGCGGCCACGCCTCGTCGAGCGCGGGCAGCCTGCCGCGGCTGGTGATCAGGACCCGGCAAGTGCCGCCCGCGGGCAGCAGCGGGCGCACCTGGGCGACGGTGGCGACGTTGTCGAACACCAGCAGCATCCGCCGGTCGCGCACCAGGTCCCGCAACAGGTTCGACCGACCGTCGACATCGGGCGGGAGCCGTTCGCGGCTGACCCCGAGCAGGCTCAGCAGGGTGTGCAGCGCCTCGAGCGGCTCCACCGGGCCGGTGCCGGGGGTGGTGCGCGGGGTGTGGCCGCGCAGGTCCAGGAAGACCCGGCCGTCCGGGAACGCGTCCTCGGCCGCGCGAGCGGCGGTGATCGCGACGGTCGTCTTGCCGACCCCGGCGAGACCGTGCACGACGCACATCCGGGCGGACTCGCCGCGCAGCACGGACGCGAGCACGTCGAGCGCCTCGGCCCTGCCGACGAAGTGCCCCGTCGCGTCGGGCAGGCCCCGCAACCCGCCACCGGCGCGGTCGACCTCGTGCTTGCCGAACGCCGCCACCAACTCGCCGCCCGCCTCGAGCACGTCGTCGCAGGCGGCGACGGTGGCGGGGTTGGCGTTCGCCTTGCCGTTCTCGATCTTGCTCAGTTGCCCGCGACTGGTGAAGACCTTCTCGGCCAGCGCGTCCAGCGACATGCCCTTGGCCTTCCTGCGGTCGCGCAACAGGGTTCCGAACTCGGTCATGGCTCCTGGTTCTCGTCGCGTCGGATGGGTCACCCGGGGACGGGAGTCGGCCGCCCCCGGGTGAACGCGGTCATCCGAGCAGACCGACGGCCAGCAGCACAATGGTGAGGGCGTAGTGGGTGTGCATCGTGTTCTCCTTCGGTGGGTGGATCCCGTGCGCCGCTGTGGGCGATTCCGACACCTCGAATGGTTGTGCCGGGCGGCGGGGGACGACAGGGGTTTCCTGTTTCCAGGTTTTTCCTCCTGCGGGAAACACCGGGGAACAGCGGGGAAGCGGAACGTGAAAGGGGATGCGGGATTCGCAGGCGACGGCGCACTGGGTAGACTCGGGTGCCCGCCGGTGAGATGGGGGTGTGGAGTGGACGCCGACACTCGGCTCAAGATCCTCAGCCAGGAGCTCAAGGACGTCCGCAAGGGACTGGGCCTGCACCAGGTCTCGTTGCCCGCCGTGGCCGGACCGGTGCTGCGCGAGCTGGCGGGGGTCACACCGGCGGAACCGCCGGGGGCGGTGCGCGACAAGCTGGTCGCCCTGGTGCGCGGCCTGGTCGGCCTGCTGCCCGAGGGCAGGCGGGACCTGGCGCGGGCGGTGTTCGGGGTGGACAACCCGGCGAACGAGACCTACACCGGCAGGCTGGCCGCGCACGGGCGCGTCGTGGACCGGGACCTGCGGACCGTGCAGCGGCGCGCGGACGAGGTCGTCTACCTGCTGGCGGAGCTGGCCTGCGCGCGCCCCACGCGCGAGGTGGCGCGGGCCGCGGACGGCGTCCCCTGGCACACCAAGCGGTTGCAGGTGCGGCTGGTGCTGCGCGGCGACGACGTCGAGGTGTTCGAGACGCGCCGCATCGTCAGCCACGAGCCCGACCTGGTCGACGTGCGGCACTCGCTGTCGGTCGGCCCGTCCGGGCAGGCCGGGGGTCCGGTGGACCTGGCGGCGCTGGGCATCGACGAGATCTCCGGCGGCGAGGTGCGCGCCCTCGAACAGGTTTCCGCGGACCGGGTCGCGTTCACCCTGCGCCCGCCGAGGGCCCTGGGCCCCGGCGACGAGCACGACTTCTTCTTCCGGGTCCGCGCGCGGGCCATCGCGCCGTTCTACTGCTGCACCCCCGAGTTCGACTGCGAGCGGTTCGACCTCAACGTGCGCTTCGAGTCGCACCGGCTGCCCGCGCGGGTGTGGCGGATCGACGGCGAGTTCTCCAAGGAGGCCGCCGACCCGACACCGAGCAGGCCGTCCGCGCACGTCGACGACACCGGTGAGGCGCGGGCCGAGTTCGAGGACCTGCGGCCCGCCCGGTCCTACGGCATCGGCTGGGTGTTCTGAGGGCTCAGTCGAACACGGCGCGCAGCAACCGCGACAGCCGCGACCTCGGTGCGGCCCGTTCGGGGACGGTCAGCCTGCCGTGGACGTCGCGCAGGCGGGTGGTGAGCGAGTCGGCCGGGCCGTACCAGGTCTCGGCCTGCCGCACGGCACGGCACGCGGCGGCGACGTCCGCGGTGACCTCGACGACGATGGCGCCCGCCTCTTGCGCGAGCCGGTGCCGGGCGAGTCCCGCGGCCCGGAACACGAGTTCGACCTCGGCCGCCTTCTCCCGCGCGGCTTCCCGGTCGCCCGTCAGCAGCAGCAGGTGGGCGTGTTCGACCGCGGCGGCCGCCCACTCGCCGCGGTGACTCGGGCCGGGGTCGGTGCGGTGGATCCGCGGTAGGAGTTCCTCGAGCAGTGTTCGCGCCGTCTCGTGGTGACCGCGCGCCCGCAGCGCCCGTACCCGGAACAGGGCCATCCGCCCGCGTTCCGGCTCCGTGGCCCACACCGGGATCGGGTCGGTCGCCAGACCGGGGAGGACGGCGTCGGCGCGGTCGTGCGCGCCGAGCAGGTCGTACGCGGCCGCGGTGAGGAACCGCCCGCGGTAGTCGTTGATGGGGTCGCCCTTGAGCTGCGCGGCCTCGCGGAGGGCCTCCGGGGCGGCGCCCGCGGTGAGCGCGAGCCACGCGGCGGCCAGGTGGTCGCCCGCGGCCACGCGGACCGAGAAGGCGGCGGCGTTGTCCCCGCGTGCCTCCAGCCGCACGGCCACGGCTCGCAGCAGCGCCTGCCGGGTCTCCGGGGCCAGTGCCCCGTCCCGGGCGACCCGGGTGGCGTGGCGCAGGGTGTGCAGCCCCGCCCTGGGGTCGGCGAGCACCCGGTCGAGCACCGTGGCGGCGCGGTCGACCATGGCGGCGGCGTCGGTGGTGCGGCGGACCTCGGCGGCCACCAGCGGGTGCAGCCGCCAGGTCTGGCGCCCGGCGCAGTCGGGGAGGTCCACCGGGTGCAGGACGCCGTCGAGGTCGTCGAGCACCCTGGCCACGACCATGGGGGCGGCGGACCCGTAGACCGGCGTGACGCCGTCGACGAGCACGTCGCCGGAGATCGGCACGGAGTCGAGCACGGAGGCGAACGCCAGCACGGCCCGGACGTGGTCGCCGCCGGTGCGGTGGTCGGGTTGCCGCGCCTCCTCCGGCGTGAACGGCGGTACGGCGATCTCGGTGAAACCCCAGCCGCGGTCGGCGGCGCGCGCGGTCAGCACCGTTCGCACGCGCGGCGACGGTAGGACGAACCGCTTGGCGTCGCAGCCCGGCGGCACACCGTCGACGAACCAGCAGATGTCCGCCCCCGCGACGGTCAGCAACTCGGCGAGGGCGTCCCTGGCCTGGTCCAGCCCGAGCCCGGCCAGGTCCACGCCGAAGCGCTCCGCCGCGACCCGGCGCAGGTCCGCGGTGTACCAGTCGAGCGGGTCGTGCTCGTCGAGCTCCGCCCACTCCACGCCGCCCGGGTACGCGGTGCGGAACAACGCGCCGTACTGCTCGGCCAGCGTCGTCTTGCCGCTGGCGGCCTTGCCGGTGAGCACGACGGGTCCGGTCGCGCGGTGCAGCTCCCACAACGTGGCGTACCGGCCGACGAAGCGGCGGGGCCGGGCCAGCCGCTCCGGCTGCGGGTCGCGGGTGCCGCACAACGGGACCCGGCCCGCCTTGTCGACCTTCGCCGCCACCACGTCCGCGATCTCGTTCGCCCGCGCCCATTCGGCCAACCCGGTGGGGTCGGGGCAACCCACCGCGACGATCCGGTCCGCGGGGTCACCCGACCGCTGGGCCGCGAGCACCGCACGGGTGAACTCCCACTGGCACGCGTGCCGCACGAGGTAATGGGGCGAGCAGACCGCGACGAACACCGACGCCTCGTCGACCGCCTGCCGCAACTTGTCGGTGATGCCGTCGAAGAGGGTGAGGTCCCGGCCCCTGGCCACCGGGATCCCCCGGGCGCGCAAGGCGATCTCGACGAGTTCGGCCTGCGGTTCGTCTTCTGGGGCGTGGCTGAGGAATACCCGGGCGGTGGTCACCCCGACAACGATGCCGGATGTCGGCGGATCAGGGATCGGTGAAGGCACGACAGAAAGACGACAGTCACGCGAAAGCGTCAGCGGATGTCGCCGTCGAGGTAGAGCCAGTGGTTGTCGAGGCGGGTGAAGCGGCTCAGTTCGTGGAGGGAGTCGGGGTGGCCCTGGTGGTGGTAGTGGGCTCGGAACTCGACGGTGCCGGTGGTGTCGGTGGGGGTTCCGGCCTCTGTGGACAGGATCTCCAGGTGGGTCCAGTGCTGGTCGGGGTCGAGGGTGAGGTGGGCCGGGCGGGTGTCGGGGTGCCAGGTGCGGGTGAGGTACGCGGTGTCGGCGCGGGTGAAGGCGGTGTAGCGGGAGCGCATGAGGGCTTCGGCGGTGGGGGCCGGGGTGCCGCGGTGGGCTCGGCCGCAGCAGTCGGCGTAGGGGTGGCCGGTTCCGCAGGGGCAGCGTGGGGGCATGGCGCCAGTATCCACCCGGGGAATGACGGCAGGACAAGCCCGCGGTGTGAGTTCCGGCTACGTGGTCGTTCCGTAGAAGTGGGGCAGGCCAGACAGAGGGGAAGACACGACGATGTTCAACAGATCGGTGGCCGCCTTGGCGGCGGTCACGGTCGCGGCGGTGGCGTTACCCGGCGCCGCCGCGGCGCAGGACGGGGTGCGGGTGCGGTGGCAGCGGTGTCCGGATGACACGGTGCTCCAGTGCGCGGCGATCGCGGTCCCGCTCGACCACTCGCGACCGGGTGGTCCGACCATCGCGCTGCGGGCGACGAAGCTGCCCGCGACCGACCAGCGGCACAAGATCGGCACCCTGTTCGTCAACAACGGTGGACCCGGCGGCGCGGTGGCGGACTTCACCCTGGTCGCCGGGGACTTGCTGGGCAAGCGGGTCACGGCCCGCTACGACATCGCGGGGCTGGACCCGCGCGGCATCGGCGGGACCCGCAACTGCGTGACGAAGGGCTGCGGCAGCGAACCGGTCACCTGCACCGCGGGCCGGGGCGCGCCTGCCGAGGTGGCCAAGCCCGAGGAGCCGTTCCCGCACACCGCCGACGACCTGCGGGCGCGACTGGCGTACGACGACTACCTGCGCACCCTGTGCGCGCGGGGTGCCAACCCGATCATCCGGCACATGTCGACCGCCGACACCGTCCGCGACCTGGAGCTGGTGCGCCGGGCGGTGGGTGACCGGGCGTTCAGCTTCTACGGCCTGTCCTACGGATCGGTCGTCGGTGCCACGTACGCCGCTCTCTACCCCGACCGCGTCCGCAACATGATCGTCGACGGTGTCGTGGACCCGGTCCAGTGGAGCACCGGCAGGGGCAAGGACTCCCAGTACCTCGTCACCGCCCGCGTCAACAGCGGTGACGGCGCCTGGGAGGCGCTCACGAGCGCTTTGTCCGAATGCGACCGAGTCGGCCCGACGCGCTGCGTGGCGGCGGGTTCGGCGCGGGAGAAGTGGGACACCATCGTGCGGCGGGCCAAGGAAGCCCCGTTGCAGACCCCGGCCGGACCGGTGAGCTACCCGCTGCTCATCGGCACCGCCCACACCGCGATGCTCTCCGCCGAGACCTACCCCATCCTCATGAACGCCATCGAGGAGGCCTACCAGGCGACGAGCAACCGCGGCGTACGAGCGAGTTCGGCATGGTCGTTGCTCAAGGACAAGACCCGCCAGATCTCGCCCGGCTTCGAGGGTGTGGCCTGCGGGGAGACCGACAACCCGACCGACCGCGACGCCGCTGTGCGGTCGGCCGCGTGGGCGGGCCGGACCGCACCGGACTTCGGTCCGATGTGGAGCTGGGTCGGGTCGGCGTGCCGGGCGTGGCCGGTCCGCTCGGCCGGGGCGTACCAGGGGCCGTGGCAGAAGTGGACCTCGGCACCGCTGCTGATCGTCAACAACACGCACGACCCGTCCACGCCGATCAGCGGCGCCCGGGCGTTGCACCGCCTGATGCCCAACTCCGCCCTGTTGCCCGTCGCCAACTACGGCCACGGCGCCGTGGGGATCTCCTGTGTGGGCAAGGCATACGAGCGCTACCTGCTCGACGGCGCCCTGCCATCGGGTAGCTGCGAGGCAGACACTCCGCTGTTCCCCTAGAAGCTGTTCCCCCAGAAGCTGTCCCCGTAGCTCACTCGGCTCCTGCGTCCCGGTCCGCCGGGGCGCAGGAGCCGGTGGCGCGCCGGACCTCGCGGTGGCTGGCGTCGCACAGCGGGTAGATCTTGCTGCGCCGACACGTGCAGACCGCCGTCACGAACCGCTCCGAGCGGACCACCGAACCGTCCACTCCGTGCACGACCACCGGTCCGTCCACGAGCACCGGCCCGCTGGTGATCCGGACCGTGGTGTCGCGCGCGGTCACGCCGCCACCAGGGACTCGCGCAGCGACGAGCGCCCGCCCTGCCACGAGCCGAGCAACCAGTCGGCCAGCCGCCCTTCGAGCAGCTCGGTCGCCTGCACGCCGAACACGAGATCGGCGGCCAGGTCCGGCTCGTCCGCCAGCAGCCCGTCGACCACGTCGTGCCGCATCACCTGCTCGTGGACCGCGTCCGCCTCGATGTGTTCGGTGTAGAACCGGACGCAGGCCTCGGGCGCGGACAGCCTGCGCAGCGCGGAAACCGTGCGGCGGGCGCTGGGCGCGGTCGTGATCTCGGCGGCGGCGAAGTGCCCGACCAGGGCCCCGCGCAACGACCGGTGCAGCCCGAACATCGACATCAGGTTCACCGTCGCGATCGCGGGCGCGGGGACGACGTCGAGGTAGTGCAGGTACCCGCTCGACAACCCGGCGGCCTCCAGCAGGTCCGCGAACAGCCGCGCGTGCGCTTGATCGGCCTTCCCCGCGCCGAACTCGTCGTACTCCACCGCGACGAGCGCCGCTTTCGCCCGGCCGCTCAGCCTCGGGATGACCCAGGCGTGCGGGTCGCCTTCCTTGAGGTGGTAGATCGAGCGGTGGATGAAGAACTCCTGGACCTGCGACCACTGCCCGCGGTCGCGCAGGAAGTGCGACACCCCGGCGCCGGGTACGACCTCGACGGACAGCTCGTCGAGCTCTCCGGTGATGTCCGTCCCACCCTCCACCTCGGACCGCAGGGCGTCGAGGAATCCTCGTTCCATGCTTGCCCGCATGCGAAGCAGGTCAAGGTCCCATTCCAGTTCCGCGGGCACGCCGGGAAAGCCCCGGTAGTGCATTTCGTAGAGCAGGTGCAGGGCGAGCGTCAGGTCGTCGCCGTGGGGGTCGGCGCGGTCGGCGGTCGGGAGAGGACCGCGGTGGCCGCTGAGTGCGGAGTGGACAGCCGCCGAGAGTTCACCACGCGGGGAGGGCAGGGTCATCGCAGGTCCTTTCCGTAACCTGCGGCGCGGTTACCCCAACTCCGTGATCCCCACACGTGTGACGGAGGCGACCAGGTCACCCCTCGCCAGGGCGTCCCGCTGCCTGGTGGCGCCGGTGCCGTCGGTGAACAGGCGGCGGACCGCGGTCTGGGTGTACTCCCAGTCCCCGACCTCGCGCAGCTCGGGCCCGATCCACTCCACCATCGCCCGCACCCGTTCCTCGGCGGTGGTCGCCACGCCGCGTACCGGGTCGATCGCTTTCCCGATGCCGTACCGTGCCGCGGCCCACAGGCTCGCCGCGCCGAGCTGCGGGTCGAGCCGTGGCCCTTCTCGACCCAGCTCAAGTTCCTTGAGCGCGGTGCGCGCCAGTCCGCGGACCAGCGCGGCTTGCAGGACGGCCTCCCAGGGTTGCTGCACGGTGTCGGCCGCGCGCACCTCGATGGTCGGCAGGTGCGGTGACCGGCGCACCAGCCAGAAGGTCATCCGGTCGTCGAGGATGGTCCCGCAGTCGACCAGGCGGGCGACCTGTTCGTGGTGGTCGGCGGCGGAGCTGAACCAGGGCGGGAGCCCCGAGCCGGGGAACCCGGCCTGATCCAGTTGCCTGAGGCTGTTGTGCCCCCGGTCGCGCCCGCTCCTGATCGGCGAATTGACGGCCAATGCCGCCAGAGTCGGAATCCACGGCGTGACGTGGTTGATCACCGCGACGGCGAGATCCGGGTCCGTGACGCCGATATGGACATGACAACCACAAGCCTGATAATCCTCGACAACGGCGCTGAACCGTTCGTGAATCGCCGCGAACCTCTCCCCCGCCGGCCTTTCCAACAGGGGCCCGTCCATTACCGGGACACCGGAGGCCATGGGCACGACACCATATGTCTCGGCGGCTTTCCGCACCGCCTGCCTCGCCTCGTCGAGTTGACAGGCGAGTGCGTCGAGGTCGGCGCAGACACCGGTGGCGATCTCCACCTGGGTGGGGAAGAGCTCGGCCTGACCCAGCCACGGCGCCCGCGGCAGGTCGGCCAGGACATCCGGGGCTACCGGGCGGGGAGCGCCGTGCAGGGGGTCGACCAGGAGGAACTCCTCCTCCACCCCCGAGGTGACGCCGTCGAGAAGGGCCATGGCGGTCTCCCTGGAGTGAGGTCGGTTGACCCGGGATACCCGCGGCCGCCCGGGGTCAACCGCGGGCAGTCCACACGGGCCCTGTTCGGGTGAGCCCGCGCTCAGCCGGTCTGGGCGACCTCGGCCACCCGGGTGTCGAAGGCGCGGACCAGTTCGTGGTGCCTGGCCTCGGCGGCGGGGGTGTCGTGGGCGATGGACACCACACCGAAGCGGCCGATCTCCAGGGCGCCCAGCATGTACGCCACGGTCCCGGTGCGGGTGCCGGAGCGGTAGTGGAAGCGTTCGCCGACAAGGGTGTCGATGACGTCCGAAGGGGACAGTGCGCTGTACTCGGTGCGGTACAGGCGATCCGTGGCGAAGTACGAGCGCGGGGTGCCGTCCGGGGTGAGGTACCGCCCGGTCGCGGGGTCGTAGGCGCCCTCGACCAGCCCGTGCAGCAGGAAGTACGGTGCCGTGCCGCCGCCCATCCGCAGGTTCAGCTCCAGCGCGCAGTGCCGCCACGTGCCGCCGGTCCGCACCGAGACGAAGTCGATGCTGGCGATCCCGACCACCGACCGGGCCGCGAGCGCGTGGGCGGCCCGCAGTGCCAGGGCCTGGATCTCCAGCCGGTACTCCGCGCGCGCCGGGAACGCGCAGCCCGCGAAGATCTGCCCGTCGAGCACCTGGTCGTGCGTGGTGAAGACCCCCACCTCGCCGGAGGTGCTCATCATCATCTGGGCGGACGGCGAGGTCACCTCGTCGCCCTCCATGAGCCGCTCCACCACGGCTCCCATCACCTCCACCTCACCGGCGTACCGCTCCCACTCGTCCGGCGGTGTCGCGAACACCGCTCGGCGCGGTAGTTCCCGGCGCAGCCAGGGTTGCAGGCCGGAGGCGGGGGCGCCCGCGAAGGAGAACAGGACGTTGCCGCCCGCGCCGAAGCTGTGGTTGAGCTTGATGATCGCCCGGGCCGTGGCGGGATCGCGGCCGCGCAGCTGCGCCAACGCGTCCACGAGGTCACCGACGTCGCGCAGACCCTCGGCACCGTCGGCGACCGGCACGCCCGCGGCCTGGAACAGCCTGCGGGACCCGGTTTTCGACCCCAGCTCGGCCAGGTCCGGGTCGGGCGCGTAGAGCGGCAACCCCAGCCGCACGGCCAGCGTGCGTTCGAGGCCGGAGCTGGTGAACGGCACCAGGACCGCGTCCTGGCGGGCGAGTCCGCGCAACCGGGCGAGCAGACCGGGGCGGCGCAGGATCTTCGCGGTGAGCGGGATGGGCTCGGTGCTGGCGCAGTCGAGCATGGTGAGGCGCGCCCTGGCGTGCGCGCGGGGCAGCGACGGCACCAGGTCCAGCGCGTAGTCGAGGACCTCCGGCGCCACGGCGGTGCTGGTCACGTACACCACGCGCGTGTGCGGGTCCCTGAGCAGCTGCAGCAGGAACAGCAGTCGTTCCTCGTAGTGGCCGATGCCGGGGATCTTGCCGAGGCTGGTGCTGTCCATGCTCAGGCTGGGCACCACGACCACGGTGCGCGGGGCGCCGGTGGGGGTGAACAGGTCCGGCACGCGCCGCTGGGCTCGGCGGAACGCCGCGTGCTCGCCGGTGTCGTCCACCTGGTCCCCCTTCGACCGCGGGCGGGGCCGCGCTGGGTGGTGGGTTGAGCGGAGGGACTCCATGGTGGGTGCCGACCTCACGGCGAGCAACCTCCGGCGGGCGAACTGTAAACGAGTGGTCTAGAGCACCGGCCGGGCGCCGCCGGGAGCGTTCCCAGGGGATTTCCCTTGTCAGACCCCGTTTTCCCGGGATCTTGACACCGTAGTGTAATCCAGGCCACACTGATGATCAGCTCCGCCGTGGGAGCGCTCCCAACCCCCGACTCGACTTCTGAGGGGTCCCGTGCGCCGTCAACCGTGGAGGGTCCGCGCCCTCGCCATCGCCACCGCAACCGCCCTCATCACCACACCGTCCGCCTGTGGCACCGGGATCGCCGCGCGCGAACCCGGTGCGCCACTGGAACTGAGCATCGCCACGTTCACCGAGTTCGGTTACGAGGACCTGCTCATCGAGTACCAGCAGAAGCACCCCGGGATCAAGGTCCGGCACCAGCGGACCGGCCAGGGCGGCACCTACCACCAGCAGCTGTTCACCCGCTTGGGCGCTGGTTCCGGGCTCACCGACGTGGTCGCGATCGAGGAGGGGCACCTGTCCGATGCCCTCGCCGCGTCCCGGCTGTTCCAGGACCTGGCGGTGATCGGCCCCAGGGACGTCACCGGGAACCGCTGGCTGGACTGGAAGTACGCCGCGGCCAAGGCCAGGGACGGCTCGCTCATCGGCTACGGGACCGACATCGGCCCGCTCGCCATGTGCTACCGGGTCGACCTGTTCGCCGCCGCGGGCCTGCCGACCGACCCGGAGCTGGTCAAGCCGCTGTTCTCCTCGTGGGACAGCTACTTCGCCGCCGGTGACGACTACGCCGCCCGCACCGGCAAGCCGTGGTTCGACTCGGCGGCGCAGATCTTCAACGCCATGCACAACCAGCTGGCGACCGGGTACTTCGACACCGACGACACCCTGGTGGTGGCCACCAACCCGGCCATCAGGCAGAACTGGGACGCGGTGACCGCCGCGACCCGCCGCGGCCAGTCCGCCGGGCTGACCGCGTTCTCCGCCGAGTGGGAGGCCGGGTTCCGGGCGGGCGCGTTCGCCACGAAGACCTGCCCGTCCTGGATGTTGGGCGTGATCAAGGCGCAGGCGGGTCCGGCGAACGCGGGCCGCTGGGCGGTCACCGGCGCGTTCCCCGGTGGCGGCGGCAACTGGGGAGGCTCGTACCTGGCGGTGCCCAAGCAGAGCGCACACCCCAGGGAGGCCGCGGAGCTGGCCGCCTGGCTCACCGCGCCGGAGCAGCAGATCCGGGCGTTCGCGCGCACCGGGAACTTCCCCAGCCAGGTCGAGGCGCTCACCTCGCCGCGGCTGCTGGGCACCGTCGACGAGTACTTCGGCGGGGCGCGCACCGGGGAGCTGTTCGCCGCGCAGGCCCGCAAGGTGTCCGCGCCGCAGTACAAGGGGCCGGGCGACGGGCGCATCCAGGAGGCCGTGGTGACGCCCGCGTTGCGCGCGGTCGAGCAGGGCACCACGCCGGAGGAGGGGTGGCGGCGGCTGGTCCAGGGCGCGGAGAAGATCGCCCGGTGAGAACCAGGCTCGCGCCCTACCTGCTGGTCGCGCCGTTCTTCGTCCTGTTCACCGTCACCGGCCTGTTCCCGTTGCTCTACACCGGGTACGTCTCGCTGTTCTCCTGGGACCTGGTCGGCGACTCCCCCGGTTTCGTCGGACTGGCCAACTACGCCGAACTGCTCGGCGACGACCGGTTCGGCACCGCGCTGGTCAACACGCTGAGCATCTTCCTGCTCGCCACCGGCCCGCAGCTGGTGGTGGCGGTCGGGGTCGCGGCGCTGCTGGACGCGGCGCCGCGGCCGAGCACCGGCTGGCGGGTCGCGGTGCTGGCGCCGACGGCGATGAGCGTGGTGGCGGTGGGGATCGTGTTCGCCAACCTGTTCGGACCCCGCTACGGGTTGGTCAACGCCGCGCTGGCCGGGCTCGGGCTCGACCCGGTCGACTGGCAGGCCGACCGGCTCGCCGGGCACGTGGCGATCGCGGTGATGGTGAACTGGCGCTGGACCGGCTACAACGCGCTGGTCGTGCTGGCGGCGATGCGGGCCATCCCGCCGACGCTGTACGAGGCGGCCATTGTGGACGGTGCGGGTCGGTGGCGCCGGTTCCGGCACGTGACGCTGCCGCTGCTGCGCCCGACGCTGCTGTTCGTGGTGGTCACCTCGACCATCGGCGGGCTGCAGGTGTTCACCGAGCCCAAGCTGCTCGACGCGCAACCGGGATCGGCCAACGGCGGCGCGTCCGGGCAGTTCCAGACCGTCGCGCTGTACGTGTACCAGTCGGCCTTCGAGACCCGGCGGCTCGGCTACGCCTCGGCGGTGGCCTGGGTGCTGGTGCTGCTGGTCGCCTTGCTCGCCTGGGTGAACTACCGGCTGACCAGGCGGATGGCGGGCGTCGACGGGTGAGGGCGCCGACCTGCCTGCTGCTGCTGGCGTTCGTGGCGGGCTCGCTGTTCCCGTACTACTGGGCGTTCCTGGTCGGCAGCCAGGACGCGGTGTCGATGACCGGCGCGACGCTGGTGCCCGGTGGGCACTTCCTGGACAACGCCCGGCGGGTTTTCGACACGGTGCCCTTCTGGCGGGCACTGGGCAATAGCGTGGTCGTCGCGGGCACCGTGACCGTCTCGACGGTGGTGTTCGCCAGCCTGGCCGGGTTCGCGTTCGCGCGGGCGCGCTTCCCCGGCCGGGACCGGATGTTCCGGTTCGTGGTGGCGACGATGGCGCTGCCGACGCAATTGGGGATCATCCCGCTGTACCTGGCGATGGCGGAGCTGGGCTGGGCTGGAGGGCTGCAGGCGGTGATCGTGCCGAACCTGGTGACCGCGCTCGGGGTGTTCTGGATGCGCCAGTACACGCTCTCGGCCGTCCCGGCGGAACTCGTGGACGCCGCGCGGGTGGACGGCTGCTCGCTGGCGCGCGCCTACTGGCACGTCTGCCTGCCGTCGGTCCGCCCGGCACTGGCGGCACTGGGTATGTTCACGTTCATGGCCAGCTGGAACGACTTCCTGTGGCCGCTGGTCGCGCTCGACGCGGACCACCCGACGGTGCAACTTGCACTGGAACGGTTGCAGTCCGGACACTATGTGGACTACCCGCTCGTCCTCGCGGGCACCACCCTGGCCACCGTGCCGGTCCTGCTGGTGTTCGCCGCGTTCGGCCGCCGCGGCCTCGACGGGGCAGCACTGGGGTGAACCTGGAAGAGGTGGCGCGGCTCGCCGGGGTGTCCCGGTCGACGGTCTCGCGCGTCCTCAACGGCTCCTCCGGGGTGAGCCCGGCGACGCGGGCAGCGGTGGAGTCGGCCGTCGCATCGATGCGATACCTGCCGAACCAGGCCGCACGATCACTGGCCGGGACGCGCACGGACACGGTGGCGGTGGTCGTGTCCGAGGTGCACGACCGAGTCTTCGACGACGCGTTCCTGACGGGGGTGTTGCGGGGCGTGACGTCGGGGCTCGATGGGCGGCGGGCGGTGGTGGCGGTGAACCCGCCCTCGGTGTCCGATGTGGACGGTTGCCTGGTGGTGAGCATGGACGGGCACGACCCGTTGCCGCGGGGGTTGTCGGTCCCGGTGGTGCTCGTCGGCAGGCCACTGAGCGGCGGACTGGCCTATGTGGACTCGGACAACCTGGGCGGCGGGGTGCTTGCCGGTCGGCATCTGGTGGCGCGCGGACGGGCCCGGGTGGGGGTACTGGCTGGACCACCCGACGTGGCGGCGTGCGTCGACCGGGTGGCCGGGTTTCGGCGTGCCCTGGGCGGGTCGCCGCCCGCCGGGGTGGTGCCGTGCGCGCTGACACCGGACTCGGGAGCAGCGGCATTGGCCGGACTGCTGGCCTCGACCCCGGACATCGACGGCGTATTCTGCGCAACCGATGCGATCGCCATCGGCGCGGTGCGGTACCTGCGGTCGGTGGGGGCACGGGTGCCGGAGGACGTATCGGTGGTGGGCTTCGACGACTCGGTCGCGGCAACGGTGTGCACACCTGCGCTGACGACGGTACGGCAGTCGGCGGAGGACCTGGGCAACACGGCTGCCTGGCGACTGGTGGCGGAGCTGACCGGGGAACAGGACTTACCGCAGTCGATCGTGCTCGCCACGGAACTGGTGATCCGCGAGTCGAGCTGAGGTCGGGCACCCGTGGCGGCTGAGGAGGTGGTCACGCGGACGCCGGAGGGCCCGGCTTGGCCACGATTGCCGCCGATCGCTGCTTGTGCGCGGCCAGGGTCGCCAGCAATCGCAACGTCCAGCTCGGCAGCGCAACGGTGATTGCCGAGCCCGAGCCCCCGGCGGCGGCCGGAGTGGCCGCCACCCGTGGGAGTCCGGGCCTATGGCCTCGCGCAGGAGCCACGCAACAATCCTGGCCCTGGAGCGCCCGAGCACGGTGCACTGCGGTGGACGATGATCGCAACTCCGGCTCCGACCCGACAACCCTGCGCACCCGAACCCCTCGGCAACGTCCAGGTGGCCGCCACCGGTGGGGTCAGGCAGGACTCGCGGCCTCGCGCAGGAGCTAGGCAACAATCGTGGCCACGCGGGCACGGTGCACTGCGGTGGAGCGGTGATCACAACTCCCGCACCGACCCGACAACCGTGCACACCCGAACCCCTCAGCAACGTCCAGGTGGCCGCCACCGGTGAGGTCAGGCAGGACTCGCGGCCTCGCGCAGGAGCTAGGCAACAATCGCGGCCCCGCGGGGACGGTGCACTGCGGTGGAGCGGTGATCACAACTCCCGCACCGACCCGACAACCCTGCACACCCGAACCCCTCAGCAACGTCCAGGTGGCCGCCACCGATGAGGTCAGGCAGGACCCGTGGCCTCGCGCAGGAGCCAGACAACAATCGTGGCCCTGGCACGCCCCGAGCGCGCGGGTGCGTGCGCACGGGGCGCCGACGCTCGCCGGTGATCGCGCTGCGGCCCGGCCTTGCGCACCCGAACCCCTCGGGCGGTAGCCGGAGTGACCACCGCTGAAGCGGGTCAGGCAGCAATCGTGGCCGTTGGCACGTCCGGGCGCGTAGCGCTGCGGTGATCGCACATCCCGGCAGCCGCGCCCGAGCCCTTTGGCGGCGGCCGGGGTGGCCGCCGCCGGTGGGGTCAGGAGGGGTTCATGGCCTCGCGGAGGGAGCGGGGGCGCATGTCGGTCCACACCTCGTCGACGTGGGTGGAGCATTCGTCCTTGGTGCCGGTGAAGCCGTCGGGGCGCCAGCCCGCGGGGACCTCGCGGTCGGCGGGCCACAGGGAGTACTGGTCCTCGTCGTTGACCAGGACCTGGAAGGCGATGTCGTCCCTCACGGTGTTGCTTCCTCTCTCTCGGACTTTCCCGGGTACCGACGCAGCGTCGGGTTGATCGTGACGAGCAGGGTGACCACCGCCATGCCCGCGGCGGCCACCAGGACGGCGGTGTCCGGCGAGACGGCCTCGACGAGCACACCGCCCAGGGCCGGTCCCAGCGCGGCCGCGCCGCCGACGACGACGCTCATGACGCCGCTGAGCCTGCCGCGCAGTTCGTCGGGGGTGAGCAGGAGCTGGTGGGTGGTGATGGTGGTGTTCGCGGTCGGCGCGAGCAGGGCCATCCCGGCGAACAGGGCGCCGAGCACCAGCCCCTGGTCGGTCAACGTTGCGAGCGGGGCGAGCGCGGTGAGCACCCAGAACACGCCGACGATGGAAACATACGGGCTGAGCACCCGGTGCAGGAACGGTGCGATGAGCGAGCCGACGATGCCACCGACCCCGAGCATCGCCGCCATGATGCCGATCTCGGCCGCCGAGACCCCGCCGCGCTCGGCGAGGACGATGACGACCAGGTAGTACGCGCTGAAGAAGAAGTTCAACGCGAGCGCGCACACGGCGGTGACCCGGACCTCCCGGTGCGCCAACACCCACCGCATGCCCTCGATGATCTCCCGCCCGAGGTGGCTGTCCTCGGTCCGCGGCGCGCGCTTCGGCATCCGGATGAACGCCAGGGCGACGAACGAGATGAAGTGGGTGACGAGGTCGAGCAGGAACGGCACCCACCGGCCGACCGCGAACAGCGCGCCCCCGAGGGCGTTGCCCGCCATCTGCCCGATGGACGACCGGGCGGCGTTGAGCGAGATGGCGGTCGCGAGCTGCGAGTCCGGCACCAACGACGGCAGGCTCGCGTCCTCCGCCGGCTCGAACAGCGCGCGGCACACACCGAGCACCACAGCCACCGCGACCATGTGCGGCACAGTCGCCGCACCAGCAACGATGACCGCCACCAACGACCCCAACGCAACAACATTGGCCGCTTCGCAAACAAGCATCACCCGCCTGCGATCCCACCGGTCGACCAACGCCCCGGCGGGCAAACCCACGACCAACTGCGCCACCGCGTCCGCCGCGAGCACCAACCCCGAAGCCGCCGCCGACCCGGTGAGCGCGAGGACCAGCAGCGGAAACGCGATCATCGACGCGCTGAACCCGATCTCAGCGCAAGCCTGCCCCAACCACAGCAGCGTGTAGTTGCGGTTCCGCGACAACGGCACCTCAACCCGCTCCACAGCCGTCACCGCACCCTCCCCAGTCCCTGGTTCCCCCACTGGGGCCGCCTCAACCCGTGGATCGCTCATCGGCCACCCGCGCAGTCTTCGGCGATCGCCAACAGGGCAGCCTCGAACTCGCCCGCCACTGCCTCGACAGTAGAGCGGTCGAAGCGGTCGGCGGCGAAGTACCAGGCGAACTCCAGGCGGCCGTTGGTGACGTCGCCGACGATGTCGATGAGGTGGCCGGTGCGGTCGGCAGCGTGGTGGTCGGAGCCGATGGCGCCCAGGGTCTCCGCGAAGAGGGAGGTGGATTCCTCGGCGGAGCGGGAGTCGAACTGGCCCAGGTAGTTGAAGGAGATCTGGGGGTCGGTGTCGTCCCGGAGAGTTCCCAGGTGGCGCAGCGCGCTGTAGCCGAAGCCGTTGCCGGGGAGTTTGCGCAACTGCTTGCGGATGTCCTTCACGATGGTGCGCCAGTTGCCCTGGGGGACGTCGAGGCCCACCGGGAACATGGTGGTGAACCAGCCGACCGTGCGCGAGATGTCCACATCGGACAGGACGTCCTCGCGGCCGTGGCCCTCGAGGTGGATGGCGACGCGGGGGTCGTCGGTCCAGCGGCCCACGGACCAGGCCAGGGCGGCCAGCAGGACGTCGTTGACCCGGGTGCGGTACGCCGTCGGGGCGCCGCGCAACAGTGCGTCGGTGGCCTCGGGGCTCAGCGACACCGACACCGCGTCCACTGCCGGTGCGCCCGCGGGGTGGTCGACGGGCAACGGTGCGACGCCGGTCACCGAGTTCCAGTACGGGAGCTCGTCGTCGAGGCCGCCCGTGGACACGAACTCGGTCAGCTTGCGCGACCACTCCTGGAACGACGTCGTCTTGGCGCCCAGGTCGATGGGCTCGCCGCGGCGTGCCTGGTGGTACGCGGTGTCCAGGTCGTCGAGCAGGATGCGCCACGACACGCCGTCGACCACCAGGTGGTGGGCGACCAGCAGCAGCCGGAAGCGGTCCGGGAAGCGGAACAGCACGGCGCGCAGCAGCGGACCGGACTCCAGGTCGAACCCGGCGTGCACCGTGTCGGCGACCTGCTCGGCCTCCGCGTCGGACGCCACCGACACCAGGTCCACAAGGGACTCGTCGGCCACGTCCGCGTTCCACTGCCGCCACCCGTCATCATCCCGGGCGAACCGCAGCCGCAGCGCGTCGTGGTGCGCGGTCAGCGCCGACAGCGCGGCACGCAGCGCGGCGATGTCCGGTTCCGCGGCCAGCTCGACGTAGTGCGCCTGGTTGAAGTGGTGGTACCCGGCCCGCGGCGTGTCGAGGAACCAGCGCTGGATCGGGGTCAGCGGGACCGGCCCCGTCACCACCGCGCGGTCGGCCGCAGTGTCCACAAAGGTCACCACCGGCGCCAGGTCGGCGATCGTCTGGTGCAGGAAGAGGTCCTTCGTGGCGACCTTCAGGCCCGCCTGCCTGGCCCGCGCCGCCACCTGGATGCTCAGGATCGAGTCACCGCCGAGGGCGAAGAAGTTGTCCGCCAATCCGACCCGGTCGACACCGAGGACGTCGGCCCACACCTTCGCCAGCGCCTCCTCCACCGGAGTCGACGGCGGCACATACGCAACGGTGCTGACAGTCAGGTCAGGTGCGGGCAAGGCCTTGCGGTCGACCTTCCCGTTCGGCGACACCGGCAACGTTGCGAGCGGCACGAACGCGGTCGGCACCAGGTGGTCCGGCTGCGTCGCAGTCAGGAACTCGCGCAAGGCGGCACCATCCGGCAACGCGGGCCCGGCGACGTAGCCGACGAGCCGCTTGTGCCCGGCGGGGTCCGTGTGCACGGCGGCAGCCGCGTCGACCACATCCGGGTGCGCGCGCAGCGCCGACTCGACCTCACCGAGCTCGATCCGGAACCCACGCACCTTGACCTGGTCATCAGCCCGGCCGACGAACACCAGCGAACCGTCGACCGTCCACCGCACCACATCGCCCGTGCGGTACATCCGCCCACCATCGAAAGGGTTGGCGATGAACCGCGACGCCGTCAACCCAGGCCGACCCAGGTACCCCCGAGCCAACCCGACCCCGGCCACGTACAGCTCCCCCGGAACCCCAACCGGCACCGGCGACAGGTCCGCGTCCAGCACATAGGCCCGCGTGTTGTCGATCGGCCGCCCGATCGGTGGCACCCCACCCGGCTCCAGCGGCGAACTCCACGTGGAGACCACAGTGGACTCGGTCGGCCCGTAGGCGTTGATCATCCGACGCCCAGGAGCCCACCGCCGCACCAGCTCGGCGGAACACGCGTCACCCCCGACGATCAGGGTCCGCAACGCGGGCAAGTCCATCTCCGGCACAGTGGCCAGCGCCACCGGCGGGATCAGCGTGTGCGAGATGCGCTGCGAGGCCAACACCTCACCGAGCTGCTCGCCCAGCAGCGGCCCCGGTGGCGGCACCACGACAGCGGCTCCCCCACCCAACGCCATGCACAGCTCAAGCACCGACGCGTCGAAGCTCGGCGACGAGAACGCCAGCACCCGGTCATCCGGCCGCACGTCGAACCGCGCCACCTCGGCCGCCGCGAAACTGGCCAGACCCGCGTGGGTCACCACGACGCCCTTGGGCTGCCCGGTGGACCCCGAGGTGTAGATCACGTACGCCGGGTTCGCCAGCGCGGGCACCGGCAGGTCACCCGAGTCGGCTTCCGGCAGCTCACCGTCGAGCACGAGCACCGGCCGCGCGTCGTCGAGCATGTACGCGATGCGGTCGTCCGGGTAGTTCGGGTCGATCGGCAGGAACGCCGCCCCGGCCTTGGTCACCGCCAGCTCGGCGACGATCAAGGACACCGACCGTCCCAACCGGACAGCCACGACCTTCTCCGGCCCGGCGCCGTGCGCGACCAACGCCCGCGCCACCCGGTCGGTCCGCGCGTCCAGCTCGCCCCAGCTCACCACGGTGTCGCCGCTGATGATCGCAGGCGCGCCCGGCCGCGCCAACGCCTGTGCCCGCACCAGCTCCGGCACGGTCCGCGGCTCGGTCGCCACAGCAGTGTCGTTCCAGTCGACCAGCACCTGCTGCCGGTCCTGCGCGGTCAGCACCGGCAGCGAACCCAGCCGTGCCGTCGGAGCGCTCGAAGCCGCGCCCAGCAGAACATCCAGGCCCGCGACGAGCCGGTGCGCGGTCGAGGAGTCGAACAGGTCGGTGTTGTAGTCCAGCGTCGCGTGCAGCCCGCCGTCCTCGACCTCGTGGAACTCGACCGTCACATCGTAGGCGGCCGTCACCACCGGGAACGAGACATCGGAGGCGTCCAGCCCGGCCAGCCCCGACGCGCGGCCCACGGCGTTCTGCAGCACGACCATCGCCTGGAACAGCGGCGTCCGGCTGGTGTCGCGCTCCGGCGCCACCGCGTCGACGACCCGCTCGAACGGCACGTCCTGGTTGCCGAACGCGTCGAGCACGGTCGACCTGACCCGGCCGACGAACTCCGCGAACGGCACCGAGGAGTCCACAGTGGAGCGCAGCACCAGCGTGTTGACGAAGAACCCGATCAGGTTGTGCAGATCCGGGTGGTCCCGACCCGCGGCGACCGTGCCCACGGCGATGTCGTCCTGCCCGGTGAACCGGTGCAGCAACGTCTGCGTCGCCGCCACCAGCACCATGAACAGCGTCGCGTCCTGCTCCCGCGCCACCGCCCGCAACTGGTCGGCGACCTCACGGGACACCGTGAACGGCACCTGCGCGCCCGACGTCGTGTGCACCGCCGGTCGCGGCCGGTCGGTCGGCAGCTCCAGCGCGGGAACCCCGGCCAGCTCGGACTTCCAGTACTCCAACTGCTCCGCGAGCACGTCGGTCCGGCCGCGTTGCCAGGCCGCGAAGTCCCGGTACCGCACCGGCAGCGCGGGAAGGTCAGCCTCGCCACCCTCCACCTCGGCCCGGTACAGCTCGGCGAGGTCGGCCATCAGCACACCAGCGGACCAGCCGTCCGTGACGATGTGGTGCATGGTCAGCGCCAGCACGTGGTCGAGCGCGCCGATCCGGAACACCACCGGCCGCACCAACGGCCCGGTCACCAGGTCGAACGGCTCCCCGGCTACCCGGTCCAGAGCAGCGGCCAGCCCAGCCTCGGTGATGTCCACGACCGGCACCGCGACCGAGGAAGCCGGGTGCACCACCTGCGTGCCCTGCCCGTCCTCGCCGTGGAACGTGGTCCGCAGCGACTCGTGCCGCGCCGACAGCGCCGTCATCGCGGCCTCAAGCGCACCCAGGTCCAGCGGCCCGCGCAACCGCACGGCCAGCGGCGTCACGTACTCGGTGCTGTTCGGCTCGAACTCCTGGAGGAACCACAACCGCTGCTGCGCGAACGACAGCGGCGACGAGGCGGAGTCCGACAGCACCGGGATCGTCTCGGCAGCGGGCGCACCACCAAGCGCGAGAGCCAGCGACTCGACGGTCGGGTTGTCGAACAGCACCCGAGGCGAGACATCGGTCCCGAGCGCGTCCCGCAGCCGGGCGACAACGCGGATGCTGAGGATGGAGTCACCACCCAGCGCGAAGAAGTTGTCCTGCGCCCCAACCCGACCGACCCCGAGCACATCGACCCAAGCAGCGGCGACGACTCGCTCGGCCTCGGTGCGCGGCGCCACGAAGTCGCCACTGTCCGTCCACTCGGGAACGGGCAGCGCACGCCGGTCCAGCTTGCCGTTGGCGGTCAGCGGAAGCGACTCCAGCTCGACGAACGCCGCCGGGACCATGTGCTCAGGCAACGACCGCAGCAGTGCCTCCCGCAGCCCGACGGAGAACCCGACCACGTACGCGACGAGCCGCTTGACCCCGGGCTCGTCCTCCCGCACCACAACGGCCACAGAGGACACTCCGGGCTGGGCGCCGATCACGGACTCGATCTCGCCGAGCTCGATCCGGAACCCGCGCACCTTCACCTGGTCATCAGCGCGCCCCACGAACACCAGCGAGCCATCCGCAGTCCACCGCACCACATCGCCCGTGCGGTACATCCGCCCACCGTCAAACGGATTCGCCAGGAACCGCGACGCCGTCAACCCAGGCCGACCCAGATACCCCCGAGCCAACCCGACCCCGGCCACGTACAGCTCCCCCGGAACCCCGGGCGGAACCGGCCGCAGGTCGTCATCCAGCACGTACGCCCGGGTGTTCGGCAGCGGACGCCCGATCGGCGGCGCCCCGTCACCAGCGGACAGCGGCGCCGTCCACGTCGCCACCACGGTCACCTCGGTCGGCCCGTACGCGTTGATCAGCCCAGTGCGCGGCGCCCACCGCCGCACCAGCTCGGCCGACGACGCGTCTCCGCCGACGATCAGCGTCCGCAGGTCCGGAAGCTCCACCTCCGGCACGGTCGCCAGCGCTACCGGCGGGATCAGCGTGTGCGTGATCCGCAGGTCCCGCAACGCGATTCCCAGCGGCTCCCCCACCAGCGGCCCGGCGGGCGGTACGACGAGCGTCGCCCCCGAGGGCAGCGCCATGCACAGCTCCAGCACTGACGCGTCGAAGCTCGGCGACGAGAACGCCAGCACCCGGTCCCCGGCGCGCACGTCGAACCGGTCGGCCTCGGCGGCGGCGAAGTTCGCCAGCCCCCGGTGCGTCACCACGACGCCCTTGGGCCGCCCGGTGGATCCCGAGGTGTAGATGACGTACGCGGGCGAGTCGACCGCGATGTCCACCTCCGGCGCGGTGTCCGGGAACCCGGTGGCGACCGGCAGCGCGTCGAGGGTGATCACCGGCTGCGCGTCGTCGAGCATGTACGCGATGCGCTCGGCCGGGTAGCCCGGGTCGATCGGCAGGTAGGCGGCCCCGGTCTTGAGCACCGCCAGTTGCGCGACCACCAGGTCGATCGACCGGGGCATCTGCAGCGCGACGATCTGCTCGGCCTTGGCACCGAGGGTTCGCAGCAGGTTCGCCACCCGGTTCGCGGCGGCGTCCAGCTCGGCGTACGTGAGCGCCCGGTCCCCCTGCTCGACCGCGATGGTCCCCGCCTCGCCCCGCACCAAAGCAGGGAAGGCAACAGGCTCGACCTCGGCGGCCGTGTCGTTCCAGCCGTCGAGGACCAGCGCCTGCTCGGCCTCGGTGAGCCACGGCAGCTGCGCCAGGTCCCGGGTCGGGTCCTCGGTCAGCGCGGACACCAGCGCGACCAAACGGTCCACAAGGGTCTGTGCCGTGCCGTCAGCGAACAGCGCCGGGTCGTACCCCAGCTCCACGCGGAGCCGGTCGCCGTCGAGGTGCGCGGACAGGCTCAGCGCGAGCGTCGTCGCCTCGGCCCCGTCCACCGTCTCGACGTCCGGCGCACCGTCAGTCTCGGCACCATCCGGGAAGTTCTCGAACGCGACGACGCTGTCGAACAGCGACTCGACCCCGCTCCACGCCTGGACCTGGGCCAGCGAGACGTGGTCGAACCGCCGCGACTCCGCCTGCGCCGCCTGGAGTCCACGCAGCCAAGGCAGGGCGCTGCCGCGGGTCTCGACCAGCACCCGGCTGGCGACGGTGTTGATGAACATGCCGACCATGTCCTCGACCCCGGGCAGGTCGGCGGGCCGACCGGACACCGTGGTGCCGAAGACGACCTCGCGGTCGCCGCTGTAGCGCGACAGCAGCAGCGCCCACGCGCCCTGGACCACCGTGTTCAGCGTCAACCCGTGGGCACCGACCTCCCCGACCGGCAGCGCGGCGCGGACGTGGGCGCTGGACTGGGCCCGGTGCGCGTCGACCGGCGGGCGGTCGTACGGCAGCGCGGTCGGCCCCTCGACCCCGGCGAGCACCGCGCGCCAGTGCCGCTCGGCCGCCGTCGAGTCCTGCTCGGCCAGCCACGCCAGGTAGTCGCGGAACGGCCTGCGGGCAGCCAGGGTGGCGCCTGCGTAGCGGGCGAGGACATCGGAGAACACCTGCGCGGTGCTCCAGCCGTCGAGCAGCAGGTGGTGCGACACCCACAGCAGGTCGACCACGCCCGGCTCGACCTCGTGCAGCACGACCCTGGTCAGCGGCCCGCGCGCCAGGTCGATGCCGACCTCGCCGATCGGCCCGTACTCCACCGAGATCTGCGAGCCGACGTGCACGACCTGCACCGGCTCCGCCACGCCCTGCCATACGACGCGGCTGCGCAGCACCGGGTTCTGCTCGGCGACCTCGTGCCAGGCCTGGCCGAGGCGCCGCACGTCGGTGACCCCGCGCAGCCGCACCTGGGTGCGGTTGACGTAGGAGTCGGCGTCGAGCAGTCCGTGGAACAGCATCCCGGCCTGCAACGGGGTCAGCGGGTAGATGTCCGCGATGTCCGAACCGTCGCCCACCAGCACGTCCACTTCGGACTGGGCCAGGCGGGCGAGCGGGAAGTCGGACGGCGTGCGGCCACCGGCGCCCGGCTCGGCGCAGTGCGCGACGATCTCCCGCAGCGCGGCGACCATCCGCTCGGCGACACCCCGGACCGTGGACTCGTCGTGGATTCCCGGCGCGTACTCCCAGTCCAGGGTCAGCACACCACCGGTGACGGCGGCCGTGACATCGATCAGGTGGCTGCGCGGCATGACCGGCCCCTGGCGCTCCGGGTCGGCCACCTGGTCGCGCAGCAGGTCACCGGAGCCGTCACCGGCGTCCCAGCGGCCCAGGTAGTTGAACGCGATATCCGGCTCGGGCGTGTGGTCGAGGCTGCCCTTGATGTAGCGCAGCGCCTCGTAGCCCAGGCCCCGGTTCGGGATCGCGCGCAGCGACTCCTTGACCGCCTTCAGCGTGTCGGACCACCGGTCGGCGACGGGCAGCGCGACCGGGAACTGGCTGGTGAACCAGCCGACCGTGCCGCCGATCTCCAGGCCGTCGATGACCTCTTCGCGGCCGTGTCCCTCCAGCGTGATCAGGGCGTGCGGCTGCCCGGTCCAGTCGGTGACGGCGCGGGCGAGCGCGGCGAGCAGCACGTCGTTGACCTGGGTGCGGTAGACGTCCGGGATCTGGTGCAGCAGGGCGTCGGCGGGCATCGAGACGCTGAACCCGGCGGCGGTGTCCTTGTCGCCGTGACCGTCCACGGGCAACGCCGGGGTCGGCGGGATCGCCTGCCAGTGCGGGAGGTCGGCGTCGAACCCGCCGCCGAGGGTGAGGTCGGCCAGCCGGTGCGCCCACTGTCCGAACGGGACGGCGGGGGCGAGGAACTCGCCGCGGTGGGCGCGTTCCAGGTCGGCCAGCACGACCCGCCACGACACCGCGTCGATGACGAGGTGGTGGACCTCCAGGTGCAGCCGGTCCTGCTCGATGACGGCCCGCACCATCCGGCCCGCGGCGATGTCGATCTCGTCGGTGATGCCGGAGTCGGTCGGCTCCTGGACCCACCCGGCGTCGGTTTCGAAGAAGCGGGTGCGCAGCGCGGGGTGGTGCTCGACGACCCGACCGACCGAGGCGAGCAGCCGGTCGCGGTCGACGCCGGGGGCCAGCTCGAAGGTCATCGCCATGGTGAAGTGGTTGCGCTGCTGCGCGGTGTGGGTGGCGAAGAACCAGTGCTGGATGGGGGTCAGCGGCGCGGGACCGGTGATCACCGGCTGCGCGACGGCGACGGCGGTCGGGGTCGCCACCGTGGCCAGCTCACCGATGGTCTGGCGGACGAACACGTCCTTGGAGGTGATCGCCAGACCGGCCGCCCTGGCCTGGGACACGACCTGCATGCTCAGGATCGAGTCGCCGCCGAGGGCGAAGAAGTTGTCCGTCGCCCCCACCTCGGGCAGGCCGAGGACCCCGGCCCAGATCCCGGCGAGGGTGGTCTCGGTGCCCGGTCGCGGCGGCACGTGCGTGGCGGCCACGATGGTCGGCTCGGGCAGGGCGCGGTGGTCGAGCTTGCCGTTGTGGGTCACCGGCAGCCGGTCGAGCAGCACGAACGCCGAGGGCACCATGTAGTCCGGCAGCGTCACCCGCAGGAACGCCGCGAAATCGCTGTGCTGTCCAACAGCGCCATCCCCGACTGTGCCATCGCCGACCACGTAGCCGACAAGCCTGAGGTGACCGCCATGCGGCCGGGCGACGACAGCGGCGTCGCGGACGTTCTCGTGGCGCAGCAGGGCCGCCGTCACCTCGCCCGGCTCGACCCGGTGTCCACGGATCTTGACCTGGTCGTCGGCGCGCCCCAGGAACTCCAGGGTCCCGTCAGCGAGCCAGCGAGCCCGGTCGCCCGTGCGGTACATGCGGCTGCCCGAGGCGCCGAACGGGTCGGCGACGAACCGGTCCGCGGTGAGCCCTGGTCGCCCGAGGTACCCGCGGGTGACCTGCGGTCCGGCCAGGAACAGCTCGCCGGGCACGCCGATGGGCTGCGGGTGGACGTCCTGGTCGAGGACGTACGCGCGGGTGGTCGACAGCGGGCTGCCGATCGTGGCGCGGTCGCCGGTGATCGTGGCCCACGTGGCGTCGACGGTGACCTCGGTCGGCCCGTAGAGGTTGACCGCCGTGAGGTCGGCGTCCGCCAGTTCACGCCACAGCGCCGGGTCGATGGCCTCGCCGCCGAGGGTCAACAGCCGGAGACCGGCGTCGAGCAGACCGGCCTCGACCAGGCGGCGGGCGTGCGCGGGGGTCACGTCCAGCGCGTCGAGGTTGGCCGTGGCGTAGCTGACGAGGGCGTGCGGGTCGAGCCGGGTGTCCTCGTCGAGGACGTGCAGGGTGTGCCCGGCGGCCAGGAACAGCAGGCCCTCGACGGCGGTGTCGAAGGAGAACACCGAGGTCTGGCCGTAGCGCAGGCCGGGGCCGAGCGGGTCGATCAGCTCGGCCACCTGGTGGGCGGCGAGCGCGGCCAGGTTGCCGTGGTCGACCACGACGCCCTTGGGGGTGCCGGTGGACCCGGAGGTGTGGATCACGTAGGCGGCGCCGCGCGGGTGCGGGTCGACCTCGAGTGCGGAGTCGTCCCAGCCATCCAGGTCGGGCATGGCGTCGAGGACGACCGTGGGGGCGGCGTCGGCGAGCAGGAACTCGACCCGCTCGTGCGGCAGCGTCGTGTCGATCGGCAGGTAGGCGGCGCCGGACTTCAGCGTCGCCAGGATCGCGACGACGACGTCGGCCGAGCGGGGCAGGGCAAGCGCGACCAGGCGCTCCGGCCCGGCGCCCCGGGCGACGAGGTAGCGGGCCAGCCGGTTCGCGGCGGACTCCACCTGCGCGAACGTGCGCCGGTCCGACCCGAACACCACGGCGTCCGCGTCCGGGATGCGGGCGGCCTGGTCGGCGAACAGCCTGGTCAGCGGGGTGAACTCGCCGTCGCGGGTGCCCTGCCACGCCTCGATCCGCTGCCGCTCGGCGGGGTCCAGAAGTTCGATGTCGCCCGCCACCTGGTCGGCGTCGGCGGCGATGGCGGTGAGCAGCGCGGTCAGGTGCCCGGTGAGGCGCTCGACGGTGGAGAGGTCGAACAGGTCCGGGTTGAACTCGACCGCGCCGCGCAGGCCGGTCGTCGACTCCTGGAACTCGACGGTCAGGTCGTGGGTGGCGGTGGTGACCGGGATGTCCACCTCGGTGACGGTCAGGCCCGCGATCGCCGGGACCTCGTCCGGGGTGTTCTGCAGCAGCACCATCACGTCGAACAGCGGGCTGCGGCTGGCGTCGCGCTCGGGGGCCACCGCGTCCACGACCCGCTCGAACGGCACGTCCTGGTGGGCGAAGGCCTCCAGCGCGGTGGCCCTGGCCCCGGCGAGGACCTCGGCGAACGGCGCCCGCAGGTCCACAGTGGAGCGCAGCACGACGGTGTTGACGAAGAACCCGACGACCCGCTCCAGCTCCGCGCGGTCACGCCCGGAGGCCACGGTGCCCAGCGCGATGTCCGATTGGCCGCTGTAGCGGGCGAACAGGACCTGGCAGGCGGCGAGCAGGGTGGTGAACAGCGTCCCGTCGACCCGGCGGCCGACCTGGCGCAGCGCGTCCAGGGTCGCGGCGGGCAGGGTGAACTCGTGCTTGGCCCCCGAGGTGGTGCGCACGGCGGGGCGCGGCCGGTCGGTCGGCAGTTCCAGCGGCTGGATCCCGGCCAGCGCGGCCTGCCAGAAGCCGACGTCACTGCCCTGCTCCCGCTGCCACGCCGTGAAGTCGGTGTAGCGGACCGGGATCTCGGGCAATGAGGCGTCCACACCGGACAGCTCGGCCCGGTAGAGGGTGGCGAGGTCGTCGGTGAGGACGGCGGTGGACCACCCGTCGGTGACGATGTGGTGCAGCGTCAGGATCAGCACGTGCTCCCGCGGCGCGACCCGGACGAGGGTGGTGCGCAGCAGCGGGCCCTGTCGCAGGTCGAACGGCTGGGCGCTCTCCCGCTCCAGCACCGCTGACGGGTCACCGTCCACAACGGCCAAGTCGGCCGGGTACGGCTCGTGGACGATCTGCACGGCCTCGCCGCCGACCTCGTCGAACGTGGTCCGCAACGACTCGTGCCGGGCGATGAGCGCGGTCAACGCCGAGGTCAACGCGGTCACGTCGAGATCGCCGGACAACCGCAGCGCGGTCGGGCTGACGTACTCGGTGTCGCCCGGCTCGAACTGGTCCAAGAACCAGAGCCTGCGCTGCGCAAACGATTGCGGGACCGGTCCGCTGTGGTCGAGGACCGGGATGGCGTCGGTCCGCTCCCCCGGCACGGCCCTGGCCAGGGCGGCGACGGTCGGGTGGTCGAACACCGCGCGCGGCGAGATCTGGGTGCCGAACGCGGCGCGCAGCCGCGACACCACCTGGATGCTCAGGATCGAGTCGCCGCCGAGGGCGAAGAAGTTGTCCTCGGCGCCCACCTCGGGCACCCCCAGGACATCGGCCCACGCGGCGGCCACGACGCGCTCGGCCTCGGTGCGCGGCTCGACGTGCGCGGTGGTGGCGGTGAACTCCGGCGCGGGCAGGGCGCGGCGGTCGAGCTTGCCGCTGGCGTTGACCGGCAGGGCGGGCAGCGCGATGACGGCGGCGGGCACCATGTAGTCCGGCAACTGCTTGGCCAGCTCGGCGCGCAGATCGCCGTCGACGGCTCCAACGACGTAAGCAACCAGGCGGGTCCCGGTGGCGTCGGTGAACGGGACGACAGCGGCGTCGCTGATCCCCGCTCGCTCCCGCAGCACTGCCGCGATCTCGCCGGGTTCGATGCGGAACCCGCGGATCTTGACCTGGTCGTCGGCGCGGCCCAGGTAGTCGAGCAGCCCGTTCTCGGTCCAGCGGACCCGGTCGCCCGTGCGGTACATGCGGGTGCCGGACGCGCCGAACGGGTCGGCGATGAACCGGGACGCGGTGAGCCCGGCGCGGTCGAGGTAACCGCGAGCGACCTGGACGCCCGCGAGGTACAGCTCACCGGGGACGCCCGGCGGCAGCGGGTCGAGGTTCTCGTCGAGCACGTACGCCTGCGTGTTGCGCAGCGGGCGGCCGATCAGCGGGCGCTCGGCCTCGCCGGAGAACAGGACCGTCGCGTCCACTGTGGTCTCGGTGGGGCCGTAGTAGTTCACGACCCGCACGCCCTTGGCCTGCGCGTCCCGCCACAGCTTCTCCGACAGCGCCTCGCCGCCGAGCATCAGCACCTTGAGCCCGCTGTCCAGCAGCCCGGCGGCGGCCAGGTGCGTGGCGTGGGTGGGGGTGAGGTCGACGTACTCGATGCCGCGCGTGCTGACGTAGTCGACGAACGCGGCCGGGTCGATGCGCAGGTCCGAGTCGATGACGTGCACCTCGTGCCCGTCGACCAGGAACAGCAGGCCCTCCAGCGACGTGTCGAACGAGAAGGTCGCGGTCAGCGCGAACCGGGTGCGGTCGACGCTGGTGATGTCGACCCGGTGGTCCTGGTGCAGCGCGGACAGGTTGCCCTGGCTGATGACGACGCCCTTGGGCCGCCCGGTGGAGCCGGAGGTGTAGATGATGTACGCGGTCTGCTCCGGCCGGATCTCCCGGCCGGGGCTGGTCTCCGGGAAGCCGCTGGTGTCGGTCGTGCCGTCGAGCACCAGCACCGGCTTGGCGTCGTCGAGCAGGTAGGCGACGCGGTCGGCGGGCAGGGTCGGGTCGACCGGCAGGAACGCCGCACCGGCCTTGCCCACGGCGAGGATCGCGATCACGGTGTCCGCCGACCGGGGCATGGTCAGCGCGACGACGGTCTCCGGACCGGCGCCGTCGGCGATCAGCTTGTGCGCCAACCGGTTCGCGGCCGACTCGACCTCGGCGAAGGTCAGGACGCGGTCGCCGAACACCAGCGCGGTCGCGTCGGGGGTGCCGGCGGCCTGCCGCTCGAACACCTCGGTGAGCGGCTCGTACGGCAGCGGGTGGTCGGTGTCGTTGAACGCGCGGAGAACCCGCTCGCGGTCCTCAGCAGACACCCAGGGCAGCGTGCCGATGGCCCGGTCCTGGTCCTCGACCAGCGCGGTCACCAGAGTGCGCAGCCACGACGCGACCCGCTCGGCGGTCGGCCGGTCCAGCAGCGCGGGGTCGTAGCCCAGGTCGAGGTGGACCCGGTCATCGACGTGCGCGGACAGGGTCAGCGGCAGGTTGGTCGTGTCGACCGCCGTGACCTCGGTGACCCGCACGCCGCCTTCGCGGGAAGCGTCCTCGAAGGGGTAGTTCTCGAACACGACGACGCTGTCGAACAGCGCCGCGCCCGGCTCGACCGCGCTGTGCGACTGGATGCGCGAGAGCGCGAGGTAGTCGAACCGGCGCGACTCGCTCTGCGCGGCCTGGATGTCGCGCAGCCACGCCCCGGCCGGACGCGAGGGGTCGGCGAGGACCCGGGTCGGGACGGTGTTGATGAACATGCCGACCATCGACTCGACGCCGCTGAGCTCGGCGGGCCTGCCGGACACGGTCGTGCCGTAGACGACGTCGGTGGTGCCCGCCCAGCGCGCCAGCAGCAGCGCCCACGCGCCCTGGACGACGGTGTTGACCGTCAGCCCGGCCCGCTGCGCGGCGGAGCGCAGCCGCTCGGACTCCGCCGGGTCGATGATCGTCTTCACCGACGCGCTCGACTCGGTCCGGTGCGCCTGCGCGGGAGCGTGGTCCCACGGCACGGCCACCGGCTCGGCGAACCCGGCCAGCACCCCGGCCCAGTGCGCGTCGGCAGCCGCACTGTCCTGTTCGGACAGCCACCGCACGTGGTCGCGGAACGGCCTGCGCACCGGCGCGGTGGGCGCGGTGCCCTCGACCAACGCCGTGTAGCGCTCGACGACCTCGCCGAAGACCTGCGCGGTGCTCCACCCGTCGAGCAGCACGTGGTGCGACGACCACACCAGCAGCACGCGGTCATCGGTCAAGCGCAGCACTGAGATGCGCAGCAGCGGCGCGCTGTCCAGAGTGAACGGCTTGGCGCGGTCGACGGCCAGCAGGTGGGTCAGCGCCTTGTCCTGGTCGCGCTCGGACAGGTCGCGCCAGTCGCGGACGTCGGCGTCGAGCGGCACCGTGCGGCGCACCACCTGCACCGGCTCGGCGACATCGGCCCACACCACGGCCGTGCGCAGCACCGGGGTTCGGTCGACGACGGTCTGGAACGCGGCGACCAGCGCGGTCGGCTCGGTGACGCCGTCGAGCACGAGCCGGACCTGGTCGACGTAGGCGCCGTTGTCCGGGTCGACGAGGCTGTGGAAGACCATGCCCGCCTGCAACGGCGTCAGCGGGTAGATGTCCTCGATGTCGGAGCCGTCGCCCGCGATGGTGTCCACCTGGGACTGGGTGAGGCGCGCGAGCGGGAAGTCGGACGGGGTGCGGCCACCGGAGCCGGGGGCGGCGCAGTGCGCGGCGATCCCGCGCAGCTCGGCCAGCATCGCTTCCGCCAGCCTGCGCACGGTCGCGCCGTGGTGCAGCGCGGTCGAGTACTCCCAGGTCAGCACCAGCTCGTCGGACTCGACCAGGCCGATGACGTCGAGGTCGAAGTCGCGCTCGGCGGTCGGGTCGACCTCGGGACCGGCGTCGGAGCGGGCGCCGAGCGGGCCGTTCTCGTCGTCGGTGTCGAAGCGGCCGTGGTAGTTGAAGCTGATGCGCGGCAGCGGGCGCCCGGCCAGCGGGCTGTCCGGGGTCAGGTAGCGCAGCGCCTCGTAGCTGAGGCCGTTGTGCGGGACCGCGCGCAGCTGCTCCTTGACGGACTTGAGCACGGTGTCCCAGTCACCGCCGGGCATGTCGAGCGCGACGGGGAACTGGGTGGTGAACCAGCCGACCGTGCGGGTCAGGTCGGCGCCGTCGACGACCTCCTCGCGGCCGTGGCCCTCCAGGGTGATCGCGGCGGTGCGCTCGCCCGTCCACCGGGTCAGCACCCGGCCGAGCGCGCTGAGCAGGACGTCGTTGATCCGGGTGCGGTAGCGCTCGGGCACGGTGCGCAGGACGGCGTCGGTCACGGCGGGCTCGAGCCGCACGGTGACGGACGCGGTGGTCCCGGCGGTGTTCTTGCCCGTGGTGTCGGAGGTCCGGTCGGTCGGCAGCGGCACCGGGTCCGGCACGGCGGTCCAGTGGTCGAGCGCGGAGTCCAGGGCACCGGAAGCGACCAGGTCGCCGAGGCGGTGCGACCACTCGGCGAACGTCGTGCCCACTGCGGGCAGGTCGACGGGCTTCTGCTCGCGCAGGTGGCCGTAGGCGGTGACCAGGTCGTCGAGCAGGACGCGCCACGACACGCCGTCCATGACGAGGTGGTGCACGGTGAGGAAGAGCCTGCCGTCGTCGAGGAGCAGAGCGCGCAGCAGCGGGCCGTCGGTCAGGTCGATCTCCGCGCGGGCAGCCTCGATGCCGCCGCCCCTGGCGAGGTCCACCTGGATCTCGGCGGGTTCCTGCCGCCACTGGCCGTCGACCTGGCGGAACCGGCTGCGCAGCGCGGCGTGGTGGCCGACGACGGCCCGCAGGGCGCCTTCGAGTGCGGTGAGGTCGGTGTCCTCGGCCAGGTCGAACAGCACCGACATGGTGAAGTGCGCGCGCGGGCCGTGGGTCTGGAAGAACCAGCGCTGGATCGGGGTCAGCGGCGCGGGGCCCTCGGGGATCGCCTGCTCGGTCGGCGCGGCCTCGCGGGTGACGACCAGCGCCAGCTCGGCGATCGTCTGGTTGACGAACACGTCCCGCGAGGTCAGCCGCAGCCCGGCCTGGCGGGCGCGGGACACGATCTGGATGCTGAGGATCGAGTCGCCGCCGAGGGCGAAGAAGTTGTCGGTGACCCCGACCCGCTCGGTGCCCAGGGCGTCGGCCCACAGCTGGGCCAGCAGCTCCTCGGTCTCGTCGCGCGGGGCGACGTACTCGGCCTCCGCTGCCGCGCTGAACTCGGGCGCGGGCAGGGCCGCCTTGTCGAGCTTGCCGTTGCGCGTCATCGGGAGCCGGTCGAGCCCCACGAACGCGGCGGGCACCATGTAGTCGGGCAGCGTCTCCTTCAGCGCCGCGCGCAACTCGTTGGTGTCAAAGGCGTCGGCGACGAGGTAGGCGACGAGCCTGCGGTGGCCGCCGTCCTCGCGGGCCACGACAGCGGCCTCCCGGATACCCGGGCGGGCCAGCAGCGCGGCCTCGATCTCGCCGGGCTCGATGCGGAAGCCGCGGATCTTGACCTGGTCGTCGGTGCGGCCCAGGTACTCGACGGTGCCGTCGCTGGTCCACCTGGCCAGGTCACCGGTGCGGTACATGCGCGAACCGGCTGGCCCGAACGGGTCCGCGACGAACCGGTCGGCGGTCAGCCCGGGGCGGTGCAGGTAGCCGCGGGCGAGCTGGGCGCCCGCGATGTGCAGCTCGCCGGGGACGCCGACAGGCAGCGGCCGGAAGTCGGCGTCGAGGATGTACGCCTGGAGGTTGCGCAGTGGGCGGCCGATCGTCGCCCGCTCTCCACCAACCACAGTGGACAGTGCGTCGACGGTGGTCTCGGTGGGGCCGTAGAAGTTGTGTACTGCCGTGTCCGGCAGCGAACCCAGCTCACGCCACAGGTCGTCGCCGAGGGCCTCGCCGCCGAGCATCAGCACGGCGGGCTTGTGGTCGGGGTGGGCGAGCAGACCGGCGGGCAGGAGCTTGCGCAGGTAGGACGGGGTCAGGTCGAGGAAGTCGATCCGCTCGCGGACCACGTAGGCGACCAGCGCGTCGGGGTCGAGGCGCACGTCGTCGCCGAGCAGGTGCAGCTCGTGGCCGCCCGCCATCAGCACGGGACCTTCGAGCGAGGTGTCGAAGGAGAACACGGCCGAGAGCGCGACCCGCAGCCGGTCACCACCGGCGAAGTCGGCGCGGTGGCTGTGCAGCAGGTTCACCAGCGCCCGGTGCTCGACGGCGACGCCCTTGGGCTTGCCGGTCGACCCGGAGGTGTAGATGACGTACGCGGTGTTGTCCGGCCGCAGCCCCACCTCGGGGTCGGTGTCCGGGCCGTCGACAAGCGCTGCGGTATCCAGGGCAGTGTCAATGACCAAGACAGCGCCGGAGTCCTCGACGAGGTGGGCGCGGCGCTCGGCGGGCAGCGACGGGTCGACCGGCAGGTACACCGCACCCGCCTTGAACACGCCGAGCTGGGCGGCCACGGCGTCGACCGAACGCGGCAGCGACACAGCCACTACCTGCTCGCGACGCACACCCTGTGCAACGAGGTGGTGCGCCACGCGGTTCGCGCGGGCGTTGAGTTCCGCGTAGGTCAGCGCCTCGCTGGCGAATACCAGCGCGGTCGCGTCCGGCGTGCGGCGGGTCTGCTCCTCGAACACAGCGGGGAAAGTGGCCGCGGCGACGGGCAGGGCGGTGTCGTTCCAGCCCTCGGTGACGGTCCGCAGTTCGGTGCCGGTCAGCCAGGGCAGCTCGGTCATCGGCCGGTCCGGGGCGGCGGCGATGCCCGCGAGCAGGGTCAGCAGGTGCCCGGCGAACCGCTCGACGGTCGCCGGGTCGAACAGGTCGGTGCTGTACTCCAGCACGCAGTCGAGCTGGTCGGCGCGCTCGCTGAACTCGATGCTGAGGTCGAAGTTGGCCGCCCAGCGGCGCAGGTCGACCTCCGCCACGGCGAGACCGGGGAACTCCGGCAGGCCGCGGGAGGCGTTCTGCAGCAGCACGAGCACGTCGAACAGCGGGTTGCGGCTGGGGTCGCGGGGCGCGCCGACTGCCTCGACGAGCCGGTCGAACGGCACCTCGTCGTGGCTGAAGGCGTCGAGCGCGGTGCCGTTGACAGCGCGCAGGAAGTCGACGAAGCTGGTCTTCTGGTCCACAGTGGAGCGCAGCACGACGGTGTTGACGAAGAACCCGATGACCTTGTTCAGCTCGGCCCGGCCGCGCCCGGCGGTGACGGTGCCCAGGGCGACGTCGTCCACACCGCCGTAGCGGGCGACGAGCAGCTGGCTGGCGGCCATGAGGGTGGTGAACATCGTGGTGTCGTTGGCGCGCGCCAGGTTCGCCAGCCGCGCGGTGACAGCGGCGGAGACGGTGAACTGGTGCGCCGCACCGGCCGGGGTGCGCACCGGCGGGCGTGGGCGGTCGGTGGGCAGGGCCAGCGGTTCGACCCCGGACAGCGCCTCCCGCCAGTACGCCAGGTGCTTGTCCATCGACGGGCCGGTGAGCCGTTCTTGCTGCCACGCGGCGAAGTCGGCGTAGTGCAGCGTCGGCGCGGGCAACTCGCGCCCGGCGTACAGCTCGGAGAGTTCCTCGGTGAGCACCGCCAACGACCAACCGTCGACCGCGATGTGGTGCACCGTCAGCAACAGCACGTGCTCCCGCTCGCCCAACCGCAGCAGCAGAGCCCGCAGCAGCGGACCTCGGCGGAGGTCGAACGGCTGCGAGAACTCGGCTTGCAGGGTGTCCGCAAGCGCTTGCTCGGTGCAGTCGGCCGTCCGGACGTCGATCTCGACCGACTCGTGCACGATCTGCACGGGCCTGCCGTCGTCCTCGCGGAAGGTGGTGCGCAGCGACTCGTGCCGGTTCGCCAGGGCGCGGATGGCGGTGGTGAGCGCGGGGGCGTCGAGCTCACCGGTGAAGCGCAGGGCGGTGCCGGAGTTGTAGTCGTTGCCGCCGGGGTTGAACTCGCTGAGGAACCACAGCCGCTGCTGGGCCGACGACAGCGGAAGCACGCCGTCGCGGGGCGCGGTCGGGATGGTCTCCACCTTGGCGGGACCGGCCTTGCCCGCGAGGCGCTTCTCCATCTGTGCGCGGAGGTGGGCCGGGAGGGCGTCGAGGCGGCTTCTGCGAGAGTCCGATGATTGGGAGGGCGGGGGGGTATTTGAAACGGTCATTGTGAGTGCCTCCCGGGGCTTAGAGTGACTCGCCCGCGAGGGCTTCGAGTTCGCGCAGGACGTGGTCCTCGACCACGTCCGCGAGGGCGCGCACGGTGCGGGCGGTCAGCACGTCGCGCGGGGTGAGCTCCACCGCGAACGCCGCGTTGGCGCGGGCGGTCACGTGGAGGCTGAGGATGGAGTCGCCGCCGAGGTCGAAGAAGCTGTCGGTGACCCCGACCCTGGGCACGCCGAGCACCTCGGCCCAGATCTCGGCCAGTGCTTCCTCGGTTCCGGTCTCGGGGGCGGTGAACTCGGCGGCGGGGCCGAAGTCCGGGTCGGGCAGCGACCTGCGGTCGAGCTTGCCGGACGGGGTGAGCGGCAGCGCGTCCACGGCGACCAGCGCCGCGGGGACCATGTGCTCGGGCAGGTCCCTGCCGAGCGCGTCCCGCAGTGCCTTGGTGTCCAGATCGGACGGTGTCACGTAGCCGACGAGCTTGCCGTCGCGGGCGATCACGGCGGCGTCGGCGACCTCGGGCCGGGCGGTGAGGGCGGCCTCGACCTCGCCGGGCTCGATGCGCATGCCGCGGATCTTGACCTGCTGGTCGGTGCGGCCCAGGTACTCCACCGCCCCGGCCCGGTTCCAGCGCACCAGGTCGCCGGTGCGGTACATCCGGCTGCCGGGGCGCCCGTGCGGGTCGGCGACGAACCGGTCCGCGGTCAGGCCGGGGCGGTCGAGGTACCCGCGGGCGAGCTGGACCCCGGCCAGGTACAGCTCCCCGGGAGCGCCGACCGGCACAGGGAACAGGTCGGCGTCGAGGACGTAGAGCCGGGTGTTCCAGACCGGCAGCCCGATGGGCACCGTCGACTCACCCGGCCGACACGCCCAGTGCGTGACGTCGACGGCGGCCTCGGTCGGTCCGTAGAGGTTGTGCAGTTGGGCGTCGAGCGCGTCGTGGAACCGCTCGGCCAGGTCGACCGGGAGCGCCTCGCCGCTGCACAGCACCCGGCGCAGGCCGTCGAGGCCGGTCAGGTCGGCGTGGGCGAGGAAGGCGCGCAGCATGGACGGGACGAAGTGGACGGTCGTGACCCGCTCGGCGCGGATCAGCTCGGCCAGGTAGGCCGGGTCGCGGTGGCCGTCCGCCTTGGCGACGACCAGGGTAGAGCCGACGACCAGCGGCCAGAAGAACTCCCAGACCGACACGTCGAAGCTCGCCGGGGTCTTCTGCAGCACCCGGTCGTCGGCGCCGAGGTCGAACCGGCCCTGGGTCCACAGCAGGCGGTTGACGATCGCGCGGTGCGCGACGACGACGCCCTTGGGACGGCCGGTGGACCCGGAGGTGTAGATGACGTACGCGCTGTTGTCCGGCGCGACCGCCACCCCGGGCGCGGTGTCGGGCTGGTCGTGGGTGTCCGGCATGGCGTCGAGCAGCAGCACGGCGTCGGTGTCGGAGACGAGGAACGCGGCCCGGTCCCTGGGCAGCTCCGGGTCGACGGGGAGGTAGGCGGCGCCCGCGCGGAGCACCGCGTGCAGGGCGATCACCAGCTCCGCCGAGCGGGGCAGCGAGACGGCGACGATCTTCTCCGGCCCGGCGCCGTGCCGGGTGAGCCAGTGCGCGAGCCGGTTGACCTCGGCGTCGAACTCGGCGTAGGTCCACCGCCGGTCCCCGCAGACAAGCGCTTGCGCGTCGGGGGTCCGCGCGGCCTGCTCGACCAGCAGCGCGGTGAGGGTGGTGTCCGGGACGTCGACCGCGGTGTCGTTCCACTCGACGAGGACCCGGTCGCGGTCGGCGCCGGTGAGCGCCGGGATGGCGGTGACCGGGCGGTCGGGGTCGACGACGAGTTCGGCGAGGAGCCTGCTCAGCTGGGCGGCGAGGGTCTCGACCGTCTCGGCGTCGAACAGGCCGGGCTCGTAGCCGAACAGCAGCCGCAGCCGCTCGCCCGGGTAGACGGTGACGCTGAGTGGGAAGGTGGTGCTCTCCACCGCGGTCAGCTCACTGAGCCGGGGGCCGTCGGCCGGGTAGTTCTCGAAGATCACCGCGCTGTCGAACAGGTCGACCCCGCCGGGGACCGCGCTGAAGCCGTGCAGCCTGGTCAGCGGGGTGTGCTCGAAGGCGCGGGACTCGACCTGGGCGCGTTGCACCTCGGCCAGCCACCGGGCGACCGGGCCGTCCACAGTGGTCACCACGGGCAGCGTGTTGACGAACATGCCGGTGATCGCCTCGACCCTGGGCAGGTCGGCGGGGCGGCCGGAGACGGTGGCGCCGAAGCACACCTGGCCGCCGGTGCGGTGCCCGCTGTTCTGCGCCAGCAGGAGCGCCCACGCGCCCTGCACGACGGTGCCGAGGGTGAGCCGGTGGTCCTTGGCGAACCGGGTCAGCCGCTCGGTCTCGGCGTCGGTGAGGGTGATGTCGAGCCGGGCGGAGGTGGTCGGCTGGGGGACCGACGCGCGCGGCCGGTCGAACGGCAGCGGGGTCGGGGCCTCCAGGTCGCCGAGCACGGAACGCCAGTGCAGCTCGGCCGTCGCCGGGTCCTGCCGGGACAGCCAGCGGTGGTACTCGGCGAAGTCCGGGCGGTCCGGCAGCGCGCGACCGGCGTAGGCGCCGGCGACGTCGGCGAGGACGCCGAAGATGCTCCACCCGTCGAGCAGCACGTGGTGGAACGTCCACAGCACCTGCACCCGACCGCCGCCGAGCTCGGCCAGCGCCAACCGCATCAGCGGCGGGGCCGCCAGGTCGAACCCCTTGCGCTGGTCGGCGGCGAGCAGCGCGGCCAGCAGGGCCTCGCGGTGGCCGCCGCTCCAGTCCAGCCGGGTGATCGGCAGGTCGACGTGCTCGTGCACCAGCGACACCGGCTCGGCGACGCCCTCCCAGACGACGGCGGAACGCAGGATCGCCGCCCGGTCCACCACCTGCCGCCACGCCGACGCCAATCGGTCGACGTCGTCGATACCGTCGAGCACGAACGCCGTCTGCTGGAAGTACGCGCGCTGTTGTCCCTCACCCGCCCTCCCACCCTGTCCGCCCTGCGACAGCCCGTGGAAGATCATCCCGGCCTGCATCGGGGTCAGCGGCAGGACGTCGACCACGTTCGGGGTGACCAGGCGATCCACAGTGGACTGGTCGAGGCGCACCAGCGGGAAGTCCGACGGCGTGCGGCCCCGGCCGCCCTGGGCGCAGTGCCGCACGATCAGGCGCAACGCGTCGGCGATCGACTCGGCGAAGGTCGACGCGGTGGTCTCGCGGTGCAGGTTCTCGCTGTAGTAGATGGTGATCGCGAGCCGGTCCCGCTCGACCTGGCCCACCACGTCGAGCACGTGCGGGCGCCGGGAGTCCGGGTGGGCGTCGAGGGCGAGGTCGGCGGTTCCGTCGAACCGACCGAGGTAGTTGAACGACACCTCGGCGTCGCCACCCAGGTCCGCGCCGACGAGGTAGCGCAGGGCGCCGTAGCCGATGCCGCGCCGAGGTGTGGCCCGCAGCGACTCCTTCACGGACTTGAGCGCCGTGCCCCAGTCGTCGGCACTGCCGACCACGACGGGGAACATCGTGGTGAACCAGCCCACCGTGCGGGACAGGTCGACCCCGTCGAACAGGTCTTCCCGCCCGTGGCCCTCAAGGTGCACCAGGGTTTCCGGCCGACCGGTCCAGCGCGCGAGCGCGGCACCGAACGCGGTCAGCAGCACGTCGTTGACCTGCGTGCGGTACGCCTCGGGGACCTCCCGCAGCAGCGCGGCGGTCTCGTCCTCGGTCAGCGTGACCGTCACCGAACGCTCGGAGGCGGCGGTGTTGGCGCCGGAGTGGTCGCGCGGCACCCGGGTCTCGGCGCGCAGCTCGGCCCAGTGCGGCAGTTCGTCGGCGAACCCACCGGCGACGGCGTGCTCGGCCAGCTTGGTCGCCCACTCCCGGAACGAGGTGGTACGCCTGGGGAACACGACCGGCTCCCCCGCCGCCGCCTGCCGGTGCGCGGTGCGCAGGTCCTCGGCGATCACCCGCCACGAGACGCCGTCCACCACGAGGTGGTGCGCTCGCAACTGGACAGTGGAATCGCCGTGCAGCTCGACCAGGAAGATCGGCCCGTGCTCACCGATGGCGCCCGACTCGCCGACAGGGGCGTTGTCCTGGTGCCAATCCGCGGCGCGCGTGAACCGCATGCGCAGCGCGTCGTGGTGCTCCAGCACGGCGAACATGGCCGTGGCCAGGGCATCCGGCAGCACCGGCTGGCCGAGGTCGACCACGCAGGTCTGGTCGAACAGGTGCGGGTGGGCGGTGTAGTGGTCGAAGAACCAGCGCTGGATCGGGGTCAGCGGCACCGCGCCGGACTCGGGACCGGCCTCGGGGCGGGTGTCGGCGCCGATCTCGGTGGCGTGCGGGGCGAGGTCGGCGACGGTCTGGTGGACGAACACGTCGCGCGCGGTGAGCAGCAGTCCGGCGGCCCGCGCGGCGGTGACGACCTGGATGCTGAGGATCGAGTCGCCGCCGAGGGCGAAGAAGTTGTCCCGCACGCCGACCCTGGGCGCGCCGAGCACCTGGGCGAACACCGTGGCCAGCGTCGCCTCGACCGGGGTGCGCGGGGCGAGGTAGCGGTTCGGCTCGGCGGGCCTGGGCGCGGGGACGACGACGGCGGAACCCTCGGGGAGGTCCACCAGCGTGCCGAGCGGGGTGTCCGGGCGGGCGGTGACGATCCGCAGCAGCGCGGTGAGTTCCGTGGCCAGCGCGGCGATCCGGGTGCCGTCGAACAGGGCCGTGTCGTACTCCAGCACCATCCGCAGGCCCTCGGCGGACGGCCAGAACTCGACGACCAGGTCGAACCGGGCGGCCGGGCGGGGCAGCGGCTCGTCGACCAGGCGCAGCCCGGCGGCCTCGTGCTGGGTGACCAACGGCTGTTGCAGCGCGACCACGGCCTGCACGAGCGGCGTGCGGCTCGGGTCGCGGACGGTGCTGAGCTGGTCGGCGAGCCGGTCGAAGGGCACGTCGTCGTGGTCGAAGGCGTCGAGCACGGTCTCCCGCACCGCGGTGAGGAAGTCGCTGAAGGGCAGGGACGGGTCGATCCGCGACCGCAGCACCAGCGTGTTGACGAAGAACCCGGCGACCGCGTCCAGCTCCGCGACCGGCCTGCCCGCCCGGACAGCGCCGACCGCGACGTCGCGGGTGCGGCCGTGCTCGGCGAGCAACACCTGCACGGCGGCGGTGAGGGTCATGAACAGCGTCGCCTCGTGCGCGGCGCCGAGGGTGGTGAGCCCGGCGGCGAGGTCGGCGGGCAGGTCCTGGCGCAGCACGGCGCCGGACCCGACCCGCACCGGCGGGCGGGGGCGGTCGGTCGGCAGGTCCAGCGGGAGCAGGCCGTCGAGCCGGTTGCGCCAGTGGGAGAGGTCGGGCTCGGGGCGCTCCAGCTGCCAGGCGGCGTAATCCGGGTACTGGGTGGTGTGCTCGGGCAGGTCCGCGGCGGGGCCGCCGGTCTCCTCGACGTAGAGCGCGGTCAGCTCGTCGACCAGCAGCGCGGCCGACCAGCCGTCGGTGACGATGTGGTGCTGGGCGACCACGAGGACGTGCTCGGCGCCGTCCGCGACCAGGGTCACCCGGGTCAGCGGGCCGGTGGCGAGGTCGTACGGGGCGGCGACGAGCTCGGTGAGGGTCGTGTCGAGGTCGGTGGTGTCACGCTCGGCGAGCGGCAGGGCGGCGTGCTCGGCGACGACCTGGTACTCACCGTCCACTGTGGTCCGTAGGGCGTCGTGGCGTGCAGCGAGCCGGTCCAGCGCCCGGCGCAGGGCGGGGCGGTCGATCACGCCGGTGACCCGCAGCGCGAACCCGGTGTTGTTCACCGGTCCGACCGAGGTCTGTTCCTCCAGCCACAGCCTGCGCTGCGCGGGCGAGAGCGGCAGCGGCTCGTCCCGTGACACCGGCGGGATGACGGCGGCGGTCGCGGGCTGCTCGGGCAGCAGGGCGGCGAGACCCGACACCGTGCGGGCGTCGAAGATCGCGCGGCCGGACAGCGTGGTGCCGAACGCCGACGCGATCCGGGTCTGCGCGCGCACGGCCAGGATCGAGTCGCCGCCGAGGGCGAAGAAGTCGTCGGAGGACCCGATCGAGGTCACGCCCAGCACCTGCGACCAGATGTCGGCGACGAGCCGCTCCCGCTCGTCGCGCGGCGCGACGTGGTCCTCCTCGGCGACCCCGACCGTGGGGGCGGGCAGGGCGTCGCGGTCGAGCTTCCCGTTGGGGGTCAACGGGAACGCGTCGAGCACGACGATCGCGGCAGGCACCATGTGGGCGGGCAGCCGGTCGACGAGCAGGGCGCGCAGCGCGTGCGGTTGGGGGTGTCCGTCGCCGGGGACGACGTAGGCGACCAGCCGCTTGATGCCGGTCTCGGTGCGCGGCACGACGACCGCGCGGCCCACGGTCGGGTCCTTGGCCAGCTCGGCCTCGATCTCGCCGGGCTCGATGCGGAAGCCGCGGATCTTGACCTGGTGGTCGGCGCGGCCGACGAACTCCAGGTTCCCGTCCGCGTCGACCCGCACGACGTCGCCGGTGCGGTACATGCGGGCGCCGCCGGGGGCGGCCAGGAACCGTTGCGCGGTCAGGCCGGGGCGGTCGAGGTAGCCGCGGGCGACGCCGACGCCGGTGACGTACAGCTCGCCGGGGGCGCCCTCGGCGACCGGGCGCAGGTCGTCGTCGAGCACGTGCACCTGGGTGCCGGTGATCGGGCGGCCGATGGTCGGCGAGTCGGGCGACGGGACCAGCGGGTCGCTCCACGAGGTGACCACGGTGGACTCGGTCGGCCCGTAGGCGTTGATCATGTTGCGGCCGGGGGCCCAGCGGCGCACCAGGTCGGCCGACGAGGCGTCGCCGCCGACGATGAGGGTCCGGAAGTCGGGCAGCTCCGTGCCCTCGGGCACGGTGGAGAGCGCGACCGGCGGGATGAGCGCGTGCGTCACCCGCTCGGCGCGCAGCACCTCGGCCAACTGCTCGCCCAGCAGCGGTCCGGGCGGCGGGACGACCAGCGCGGCACCACCGGCGTAGGCCATGCACAGCTCCAGCACCGAGGCGTCGAAGCTCGGCGAGGAGAACTGCAGCACCCGGTCGCCGGGGCGCACGTCGAACCGCTCGACCTCGGCGAGCGCGAAGGTCGCCAGGCCGCGGTGGGTGACCACGACGCCCTTGGGCCGTCCGGTCGAACCCGAGGTGTAGATGACGTAGGCGGGCTGGTCCGCGTAGGCGCGCTCCGGCAGCTCGGCCTCGGCAGCGCCATCCATACCGTCCATTTCGGACAGATCGGTCAGCACGAGCAGCGGCTTGGCGTCGGCGAGCATGTCGGCGATGCGCTCCGCCGGGTACGCCGGGTCGACCGGCAGGTACGCCGCGCCCGCCTTGAGCACCGCCAGTTGCGCCACCACGATGTCCACCGACCGCGGCAGCCGCAGCGCGACCAGCCGCTCCGGCCCGGCGCCGCGCGCGACCAGCGCCCTGGCCACCCGGTCCGACCACCGGTCCAGTTCACCGTAGTCGACCACCCGGTCCCCCGAGCGCAACGCGGGCGCCTCGGGATCGCGGGCGACCTGGGCGGCGAAGAGGTCCAACAGCGTCGGATTCGCTAACCGGGCGGACATCCTGGTCTGACCTTTCATGAGCACGACGGGTAGGCGCGGGGAGACGGCCGCGCGCCTGGGGAGGGGGGTTGCGCTCAGGCGGCCGCGAACGCGGCCGTGGTCTTGCGGGCGAGCCTGCCGCCGACCTGCAGCCAGGCGGGCACGCCGGAGTCGTCGGCGAGGAAGCGGCCGACCTGGTCGGTCTCGCCGGTGTCGCAGTCGCGCATCGCGAAGCGCAGGCCCGACAGCGGGGTCAGGTCGGCGAACGGCTCGCCGTCGACGGTCAGCCGCGGCAGGTCGACGCCCGGGATCACCGAGTACACGGTGTCGCCGTTGGCGTAGTCGCCCGCGATGCCCGCGGGCACCGGGACCGGCTCGACCACGCGCGGCACCGGGTCGAAGCCCGCGACCGGGATGCCCAGCTCGGCCAGGTCGTCGGCCAGGGTGCGCCACATGGCGAAGCCGGAGCCGGAGTTGGCGGTGAACGCCACCACGGTGCCGCTAGACGGGTGCATCCGCAGGTGCGCGGAGGTGCCGTCACCGGTGCCGTCGTGGCCGACCACGGTGCGCCCGGCGCTGTCGTAGACCGCGAGGCCCAGGCCCCAGCCGTCGGCCATGCCGAACGGCTCGGCCGAGGGGACCGCACCGCGCATCTCCTTGAGCGAACCGGGGTCGAGCAGGTCGTTGCCCTCGGCACCGGCCAGCGCGCGTCCCAACCGGACCAGCTGCGCCGCGCTCGCGGCCAGGGCGCCCGCCGGGGCCTCCAGGGCGGTCAGCGACTGGGCGACCGGGCGGACCGAGCCGTGCGAGCGGTTGACCGTGTGCCCGGTCACCACCTCGTTGGTCGACGCGTGGCGGCCTACCACGAACCGGGTGTCCACGCCGAGCGGGCCGAGCACGATGGCCTCGACCGCCTCGGCCCAGTCCATTCCGGTCACCGACTCGATGGCGTGCCCCAGCAGCAGGTAGCCGACGTTGGAGTACGAGAACGCGGTGCCCGGCTCGGCGATCGGGGTCAGCCCGGAGGCCGAATCGTGCAGGAGCCTGCGCAGTGTGGTAGCGGAGGTGAGCGCGCTTTCCCTGGTGTCGGAAGGCAGGCCGGAGGTGTGGCTGAGCAGGTGGCGCGGTGTGGTGTCGGCGAAGTCGGGCAGCACGGCCAGGCCGGGCACCTGCTCGGCGAGCGGCTCGTCGAGGTCGATGTCGCCGTCGACGGCGAGCGCGAGCACGGTGGCCGCGGTGACCACCTTGGTGATCGATCCAACCGGGACGGCGTGCGCGTCGGTCATCGGCTCGCCGGAGCCGTGCCGGACCTCGCCGGTGCACCAAGTCCGGGTGCGGTCGTCGTGGTGGATGGCCAACTGCGCGCCGGGGACGGCGTGCGCCGCGGCCAGCTCACCGAGTCTGGCCGCGATCTGGGTACCTGCGGGTGCGTCCATGGGTCCTCACTGGTAGGTGCCGGTGGGCACGGTGGGGCCACGCACGGAGTTCGGGTGGGACCGGGCGTGGTGGGTGCGGTGTCGGCGACCGGGTTAATCAAGTCCGCCGACTCCGGCGACACCTGTGATCTGTGTTCCCCGCGTTCACCGGATTCAATCCTCGAACGCAATCAATGTTGACCAGCGGCGGAGGAGACCAGCTACCGCCGAATGGAGCAATCGAACCCCTATGCATTGTGGCCACTGCTTTGCGCGGTAGGGCTCGGCGAAATCCCGACAAACTTGTTTGAACGATCAGGCGACGCATTCGCAAAACGGTTTCGCGACCCAACGACGGATTATCGAGCCCGTTTCTGTGACCCCGATCACAAGAATTGGGGAGCGATTCCATGGTCCACTATGGCCGGTGCAGATTCCCTTTGGTACGAACAATTGCGCACTCGGGAACCGGTGTCCGAACGTCTCTCGCGTTTGTCGCATTCGATACTCGCGGGTAACTTGCACGTGCATCTGAATCGGCATTGACGCCCCTCGGCGATCCAGTAACACCCAAAGAGAAGTAATGGGAACACCGGACCCCGGGTAACACCCGGATCGGTCGGCGGGGAGATTCGCGCCACAACCCGGCCCGATCGGACCATCATCTGGGAAGCGTGAGAACCCGAATGTGGTCGAGGTCTCAACAACCATGTCCGAGTTCTGTCGTTTCGGCTGATCGGCAATGGGCGGCGCATTCGCGGCCGTTCGCCCTAATCGACACGTCCGGGTGATGGTGCTGGTGCGCGCGGCGGCGGCCGGGCAGGCTTCCTGCTCGACCAGCGCACCCGAGCACCGAGGAACCCGTTCCGAAGATGATCAACCTCAAGCCGCTGCCCTTCGCCAAGGTCAGGGTGACCTTCACCCTCGACCGCGACACCCCGCCAGGACCGACCAGCGTGGTCGGCTGCTTCAACGGCTGGACGCCCGGCCGCCACGTGCTGCGCGGCCGCTCCAACGGCAAGCGCTCCACCTCGGTGGTGCTCCCGGCCGGGACCGCACTGTCCTTCCGCTACCTCACCGAGGGCGGCGTGTGGTCCGACGACCCGGCCGTGCAAACCCGCGACGGACAGGGCAATCCGCGGATAACTGTTTAGGGCGGGAACCGGGGTGGGACGCGAATCCCGGTAAAACCTCGCAAACCCCCGGACACACCACAGGCCCGCGCCGAACCCGGCACGGGCCTGTCGGTCGTCCCGCCGCTCAGGCGCGGACCGGAACCGGCTCCGCCTCGACGACCGCGCCGTCGCGGCGACCGGCCAGCACGAGGAGCACAAAGGACAGCGAGGCCACCGCGGCGGCCACCGGCGGGAGCGCGACGACGCCCCACGAGTCGATCACCAGCCCGCCGACCACCCCCGAAAGTCCGACGCCGAGGTAGATCGCCGACGCGTTGATCGACAGCAGCAGGCCGCTGGTGCGCGGGGCGAGTTCGATCAGCCAGTTCTGGATCGGCGGGTTCACCGACCAGGTGCACAGGCCCCACAGGAAGAACACCACCCCGGCCGAGACCGCGGTGACCGCGGTCAGCGGGAGCGTGGCCAGGATGATCACGAACGGGGTGAACGACCACAGCAGCGGCCGCCTGCTGCCGAACCGGTCGGTCAGCCTGCCGCCCAGCACGTTGCCGATGGCCCCGCCGACGCCGTAGGACAGCAGCAACAGGCTGATCGCGCTCCCGTGCAGCCCGGCCGTGGTGGCCAGCAGCGGCGCGACGTAGGTGAAGACCGCGAACGCCGAGAGGCAGCCGAGCACGGTCATGCCGAGCACCATCCGCACGCGGCTGTCGGCCAGCACCGCGAACCGCTCCCGGACGCCCACCGCGGGCGGGGCCTCGACCAGGGGCAGCCAGAAGACGCTCACCACCGCCGCGAGCGCGGACGCGGCGGCCACGAGGGCGAAGACGCCGTGGTAGCCGATAGAGCCACCTAGCAGGCTGCCTGCGGGCACACCGACAACCAGCGCGGTGGTGAGACCGCCGAAGACCACCGCGACCGCCCTGCCGCGCCGCTCGGGCGGGTTGATGGCCGTCGCCATGGCGGTGGCGACCGGGGTGAAGACCGCGGCCCCGAGCGCGGCGACGACCCGGGCGGCGAGCAGCAGCTCGAAGGTGGGCGCCACCGCGGACAGGGCGTTGCCCAGCGCGCTGACGACCAGGGCGGCGATCACCAGCCGCTTGCGCTCCCAGCGGCCGGTGACCGCGGCCAGCAGCGGCGAGGCGATGGCGTAGGCGATGGCGAACGCGGTGACCAGCTGACCTGCCGCCGAGGTCGAGACGTGCAGCTCGCGGCCCACCTCGGGCAGCAGCCCGGAGATGACGTAGCCGCTGGTTCCCACGGTGAACGCCCCCGCCGCGAGCAGGTACGTGCGTGGTGACATGCGAGTTCCCCCTTGGCCGGGTGCCTGGTACGAGAGCGATCGTAGTACGAGATGCATCAAACTACGAGATGTCTCGTACTATGGACCGGTGCCCGAGGAACTGCCCCACCCCAGCCTGGCCGAGATCCGCATCGAGCGGGTGCTGCACGCCCTCGCCGACCCGGTCCGGCTGCACATGGTCCGCGAACTGGCCACGCTGAGCGAGGGCGTGGCGTGCGGGTCGATCGAGCTGCCCATCAGCAAGTCCACCCGCACCCACCACCTGCGCACGCTGCGCGAGGCCGGGGTGGTCTCCGTGCGGCCGAGCGGCACCGCCCGCATCACCTCGCTGCGCCGCGACGACCTGGACGCGCTGTACCCGGGCCTGCTCGAAGGCATTCTCAACGCGCCGCACTAGCCCGCGCCGAAGGTGATCCGCTCGGTGATCTCGCCGACGCGGACGTCGATCGGCTTGGTGATGGCGTCGTTGTCGACCACGTGGTGGTAGACCGCGCCCGCGACGGCCATGAGGGCCAGTCCGGGGACGTCCGCGGTCCAGGTCTGGCCGGTGTACCAGGTGAAGTGGGCCCGATCCCCGGCGGCGACGGCGAGCGCGCAGTGGGAGGTGGCGATCGTCTCGGCGACCCAGGCGGCCGGGTCGTCGGCGGCCGGGTGGACGATGATCTCGGCGTTGGCGCGCAGGCCGGGGTCCGGCTCGGCGGCGTCGACCGCCAGGACGTCCTCGCCCGCGCGGCGGTCGGGCAGGTGCGGGACGCGGGTGACGGTGACGACGTCGCTTGATTCCCTTGCGGACATCAGGAACGCGGTCGCGGGTACGGTCGCGGGATCCAGCGGACCGAAGGGTCTCGATGCGGCAGTGGCGCTGACCGCTTCGAGGTCAACGAGTTCGCGGACTTTGTCCCGGACGAGCCGCGGGGACGCGGGGGCGGTTATGGGTTCCACTGTGGACTCGTTGGCGCGCACGGCGGCGAGCAGGTCGCCGTCGATGACGTCGGGGGTCAGGGTCGCGCGGCCGAGTCCTCGCGCGTAGCGGACGGCCGGGCCTGGGTCGCCGATGACCACGTCCGCGGCGATGAGCACGGCGATCCAGTCGGACTCCGGCGACACCGCGATGAGACCGGGGGAACCGGCGCTGTCGGGGACCACCGTGGCCACCCGGAACTCGTCGAAAGGCAAGCGGGACAGCACGAGCGAGATCGCGTCCGGCCGCGCGCACCCCAGCGCGACCAGCGCCACGCCGTCCGGGACACCCAGCCGCGCGCGGAACTCCGCGCGCCTGCCCGCGGCGGCCAGCACCCTGGCCCAGGTCGGATCCCCCATCACGAAGGTCCGCCCGGCCGCCCCCGGGATGGAGGCCTCCGCGGCGGCCCGGTCCTGCTCGGTCGACACGCCGACCGCCACCGGGATGTCGTGGCTGTCGGTGATGCTCACGACCAGCCCGGGCACCTCGCCGGTGGTGTGGCAGGCGAGCACCAGGTCGAACCCGTCCGCCCGCGACCACGCCACCGTCGGCACGCCGGCAATGCGCAACACGCGCTCCACCGCGGGCGCCCCGCCCACCGCGCTCCACCGCAGCACCACATCGGGATCCGCCTCGACGGCGTGCACGACATCCCGGAGCCCCGCGAACTCCGCCAGAGCCCCCACCGCGACCAGCACCGTCGCGGGTCCACGCCTCACCACTACGCCGAAACCCCTAACCCGCTCCCCTCCGACGCCGGTTCGCGATCTTCAGATTGCCACACCACCGCGCAACCGGTGACAGAGGGCCATTCGGCGTCCGATTCCCGCCGACCGGGCGTTCTGCGGCCCAAGTGGACAGTCGGGTGCGTGGCCGTTTTCCGCGACAGCCCGCCCGCGTCGTCCTCAGTGGACCGGGAGGTGGTCTGCATTGGCGTCCGGATGGCGGGCAGTTCGGGCAAACCCCTCCGCTGATGGCATCTGCGCGGGCGGCGCGGCCCATGATGACCGCGCAGTGGCCGCGATCGCGAGGGAGCAGGCACCATCGAGAGCCGCGAGATCATCACGTCGACACCGCGGTGGCTGCGCGAGGTGGCGCGCCTGGCGGCCGAGCACGGCCGGAGCAGGACCTCGGCCGCGATCGAGCGGCTCGCGGCAGGCCGGGACCGGCCGTCCTGGCGGGTCAACGTCGTCGGCGAGCCGGGGGTGGGCAAGTCCACGCTGGTCAGCCGGGTGCTGGGGCGCGAGGGGCTGTCCGGGGTGGAGCTGCTGGAGGCGCCGTGGCAGCCGGGCGGTGCGCCGCTGGCCGCGGTCACCGACACCGACGGGGTGCTGCTGGCGGTGCCCGCCACCGGGGTCTGGGGCGCGGGGCACTCGCGGCTGCTGGAGGACGCGGTCGCCGCGCACACCACGTCGCTCGCGGTGGTCGTCACCATGCTCGACCGGCTCACCTCGGCCGAACGCGGCCGGGTGCTGACCTACATCTCCGCGCGGGTCGGCCGGATCGCGGTGCTGTCCGGTCCCGGTGCCGCGCCGGACGACCCCGCCACGGCGGCGGTGCGGGCGTTCCTGCTCGACTCGGCGCCGCCGCAGGAGCGGGCCGGGTTGCGCGCCCGCCGGATCGCCGCCCGGCTCGCCGACCAGTGCACCGCGATGGCCACCAGCGCGGGCGAGACCATCGCCGACGCCCGGAGAGTGCACAGTGGACAGTCCATCGACCGCAGGTCGAGCCGGGCGCGGACCTGGGAACTGCTGCGGGTGCAGCTCTCGGACCGGCAACTGGCGCTGATCGGCCGCATCGGCGAACACCTGCGCGCCGACCGGGCCGCGGTCCTGTCCCGCCTCACCGCCGACCTCGCCCGCGTCGGCGACGAGCGGACCTGGTGGGACACCCACCTGCCCAACCGGCTGCGCGCGGAGCTGATGGACCAGGCCATGCGCGCCGAACACCACATCCTCACCGGCATCACCACCGACGCCGACTGGCTGGCAGGCCAACTCTCCGACCCCAGTCCCTGGCGCCCACCCCACACCCTCATCCTCCGCGTCGACCCACCGCCCACCCCGGACACCCTCGCCAAGGTCACCACCCCCACCGAGGACATCGCCATCCCCCTCCCCACCCGCCCCTCCGGCCTCCCCCGCGCCGTCGAGGACACCACCGCCACCTTGATCAACCAGATCTGGCGCCTACTGGCCTCGGCCTACGAACCCCTCTTCACCCACCTGGCCGAACGCCAAGCCCACTGGGAATCCGAAGAACCCCCCACCCCAACCCCCACCACCGACTGGCACACCCTCGCCAAATCAGCGACGGCTCTGGCAGGCACCATCAACGCCGCCCTACGCAACCCGTTCTAGCCCTCACCACACGCACTCGACGGCCTGTTCGGTGCCGGCGAGTCGGGCGACGCCCGCTACGTCGGTTACCACCACTCGGCGGTAGCGGGTTTCCACGAGGCCTTCGGTGCGGAACTGGCGTAGGACGCGTTGTACCGAGGGGACCGAGGTGCCCGCCAGGGCGGCGAGTTCGGCCTGGCTCAGTTGGACCGGGATGGCGGTGGCGGTCTGGTGCCGCAGGTCCTTCTCCAGGAGTTCGGCCAGGACGCACGCGACCCTGCGGCGGACGGCGTAGCCTGCGAACTCGGTGAGTCGCCGGGTCACCCAGCGGTGCTTCTCGGAGACGGCGCGCAGGACGGCGCGCAACGCGGGCCCGTGCTGGGTGAGGAAGGCGAGGAAGTCCTCGCGGTCGATGCGGCGGACCACGCCCGGGCCGCAGGCGCGGACGGACACGGTGCGGGGGCGGCCCTCGAACGCGGCGAGCTCGCCGACCAGGTCACCGCCGGACCGCACGGCGATGAGCGCCTCGTCGCCGCTGGGCCGGTTGGCGTGGACCTTGAACCACCCGAGCAGCAACAGGTACACGTGCGTCGCCGGATCCCCCGCCCGCAACAACCGGTCGCCGTCGCGCACCCGGATGGACTGCCCGAGCCCCAGCAACTCCCGCCGAACCCGCTCGTCGAGACCGCCGAGCAAACTCGCCGGAGGCCACCGGCTCGCAGTGGTCATCAGCCCACCGTTCCCTGGTCGCACCAGTGTCGCCCCACTGTCCCACCAGGTCCCGCCCCCGTACACCAAACACCCCCACGTCCCCTGAACGGCGCACAGTCCACAAACACCATCCCGCACCGGTGCGGAGTTCCACGCCGTTGTGGGCCACCCGAGTGAACCCCCGTGACGGCGAAGCCCCTCCCAGCCTCTTACCCACATCAGCCGAACGGAGCGAAGACCATGACCGAGGTGCTAGTCCTAACAGCAGGCGGCTTGGTCACCACCGCCCTACGCCTGTGGTGACAAGCCAGACGCGATCACCGCAGACAACACACCCTGCGCACCCTGACCGAACGCCTCCCCCACACCGCCACCCTCGACCTAACCGACACCCGCGACGACGGCAGCAGCCTCCACATCCGCGTCACCCCACCCCGATGAGCAGACACCCAGATCCGCGTACGCGGCCACCCAACCCCGTACCTGGTCCGCTGAGTGGCTTCCCGCGCCTTCTTCCGCCATCGGGTGAACCAAGCCCGAGACCCCGACGGACCCACTGCCGCACTCCCCCTTGCTGCGCACAGGTGACACCGAGGGCTGGGAACTCGCCCTGACCCGCCTGCTCACCGCGGACAACTCGCCCGGTTCCTCGCCATCACCCGCGACATCACCCTGGCAAGAGCGGCCTGGCCGGTCCACCTGGCTGGGTACGTCCACGACCACTCCGAGCAGATCGGCGCCGACCTGTTCCGCGTCCGCCCCAAGGGGATCACCACCGATCTGACCGTCCGGTGACCCCCGCCACCCAGTAGTTGCGTTCCACAACCAACCTCCTTATAGTTGGCTATCCCAACCACTACAGGAGGCGGTCATGGTCGCCGGGGTGACAGCCAGTGGGTTGATCGAGGCGTTCCGGGCGATCGTGCGAGCTGGCCGTGGGTTCAAGCAGGAGGAGCAGCGGTCGGCCGCTGCCCTGCTGGCCTTCCTCGACCACGCGGGTGAGCAGCGGCTTGGGCAGTTGGCCTGTGGGCTGGCGGTCGATCCGTCCGTGGTCAGCAGGCAGGTCGTCGGGCTGGTTCGCGATGGGCTGGTCAAGCGGCGGCCGGATCCGGAGGACGGTAGGGCGGGGCTGCTCTCCCTGACCGACGAAGGCGTCGACTGGCTCCGAGGACACCGCGACAAGGAGGCCCAGCGGCTGCTCGCGGCACTCGACCGCTGGTCCGAGGACGACGCGGCGACTCTCCTGTCCCTGTTGCGCAGGCTCGAAGACGACGTGCGCGCCCTGTCCACCCAGGAGTCCCCCCGTGCCCACTGAGTCCACAGCACTCCCGACCGGAACCGGAGCCGAGGCGAGCGGCCGGATGGACCACCGCCGGGTGATCGAGGCGTTGACCGGTCTGCTGCTGGCCATGCTGACCGCGTTCCTGTCCTCCACCATCGTGTCCAACGCGCTGCCGACGATCATCCGAGACCTGCACGGCTCGCAGCGGCAGTACACCTGGGTGATCACCGCCGCGCTGCTGGCGTCCACCGCGAGCACCCCGATCTGGGGCAAGCTGTCGGACCTGGTCAGCAAGAAGCTGCTGGTGCAGCTGGCCATCGGCGTGTTCACCGCCGGTTCCGTGCTGGCGGGCTTCGCGCAGTCGATGGACGTCCTGATCGTCTGGCGCGTCGTGCAGGGCCTCGGGCTCGGCGGCCTGCAGTCGCTGGTCGTCATCGTGATCGCGGCGATGATCAGCCCCAGGGAGCGCGGCCGGTACTCCGGTCCGATCGCGGCGGTCATGTCGGTGGCGACGGTCGCGGGTCCGCTGCTGGGCGGGGTCATCGTCGACACGAGCCGGCTGGGGTGGCGGTGGTGCTTCTTCGTGTGCGTGCCGCTGGCGGTGGTCTCGGCGCTGGTCGTGCAGCGGACGTTGAACCTGCCCGTCGTGCGGCGCAGGGTGCGGATCGACTACTGGGGCGCCGCGCTGATCACCGCCGGGGTGAGCGTCCTGCTGATCTGGGTGACGCTCGCGGGCGGCGAGTTCGCCTGGGGTTCGGGCACGTCGTTCGCGCTGGCCGGTGCCGGCGTGGTGCTGCTGGCGCTGGCGGTGTGGGTGGAGTCGCGGGCGGTCGAGCCGATCATCCCGTTGCGCCTGTTCGCCGACCGCACCACCGCGTTGGCCACGGTCGCCGGCATCGCGGTCGGCACGGCCCTGTTCGGCGGCGCGGTGTTCCTCGGCCAGTACTTCCAGATCGCCAGGGGCTACTCGCCGACCGCGGCGGGCCTGCTGACCCTGCCGATGATCATCGGGTCGGTGCTCTCATCCACCCTGTCCGGCATCCTGATCACCCGCCTCGGCCGGTGGAAGGCGTTCCTGGTGGTCGGCTCGGCGCTGATGGTCGCGGGCTTCGGCCTGCTCGGCACGATCGACCACACCACGGACATGGTGCTGCTCGGCGCCTTCCTGTTCGTCCTCGGCGTCGGCATGGGGATGACCATGCAGAACCTGGTCCTGGCCGTGCAGAACACCGTCGCCCCCGCCGACCTGGGCGCGGCGAGTTCCACGGTCGCCTTCTTCCGCTCGCTCGGCGGCACGGTCGGCGTGTCCGTCCTCGGCGCGGTCCTCGCCAGCCGGGTGGGCACCCTGACCACGCAGGGCCTGGCCGATGCGGGCATCCCCGTTGGCTCCGGCGGCGCGGGCATCGGCTCGCTGGACCAGCTCCCGCCCGTCGTGGCCACCATCGTCCGCACCGCTTACGGCGACGCGACGGCGACGATCCTGCTGGTGGCGGCGGTGTTGTCCCTCGCGACGGTGGTCTGCGTGGCCGCCATCAGGGAGGTCCCGCTCCGCACCCAGTCCGGCACGCAGCGCCTGGCCGAGGAACGAGCCGCCGCCTGAGCCGAAACGCCGCCGCTCCCGGCACCGATCTAGCCTTGTGATCATTGCCCGGTGACAGGGAGCGGCGAGCGAGCGGATGACCATGACGCGGCACCTGCTCGTCGTCGCCACCCGGTGCGGGGCGGTCGGGCAGCCGGATGCCCTGGAGCGGGCCGCGTCGACCCTGCACGCCGCGCTGACCGACCCGGTGCTCAAGGCGATGTCCGGGCCGCCGGTGGCCTCGTTCGCGGACCCGGCCGACGCCCGCAGGCAAGTGATGACCGCGGCCAGGACCGCGAGCAGGGCGGGGGCCAGGCTCGTGTTGGCCGTCCTGGGGTCAGCGAGCGGCACACAGTACGTCACCGCCACCGGCGCCACGGTCGACCTGCGGCAACTGCTCCAGGACTGCGCCGAGGTCGTTCCCCTGACCGCGCTGCTGGACCTGCACGGCGCCGCGCACCCCGTCACCGTCAACGGCGGCACCGTCCTCACCGCGGCGACGCACGACCTCCGCGCCACCTTCGCCCTCAGCGCCGTGATCACCGCGGGTGACCCGGCCGGTGACGAGCACATCGCCGTGGACCCCGCGCTGGCCGCGACAATCGGTGCCACCCTCACCGGCGACCCCGTTCCCCTCGTGCCCAACCGGGTCTGGGTCCCGCACCTGCTCGGCGAGGTGATCGGACCGCTCGGCCGCGCCACAGTGGACCGGTTGCTCCACGCCTGGGGCGAGTTCCCGGTGCCGCCGGTCTGGACGCGCGAGCGGTTCGACGAACTGCGCGCGGCGGCCGAGTCGGCGCCGGACACCCTGGGCACGCGGCGGATCCTGCACACCCACTCCGCCTTGTTCTACGCCGTGCGGGCCGCCGAGTGCGCGCGTGAGCTGGACCTGTCGACGGACGCGATCCGCGCGGCGGCAACGGCGGTCGGGGTGACCGGCGACGGGTCCGGATCGGGTCTGCTGGTGCGGGTTCTGGAGGACGCTGCGCTCAACGGATCGGCGCGGGGCAAACCGAAGGCCGCGGTCGCACGGTTGCTGGTGGCTTTAGCCAAGGCAGTCGGCGCGGATGGCGAGCACCCGGCGTTGCGGACTTGGGCGGCGGATGCGCACGCGGAACCGGAGTTGCGGGACGCGGTGACCGAGGTGCACGTCCCGCTGGCGGGGCGCAAGGAGTTGCGGCTGGTGGTGAGCCTTGCCGCCGAGGCGCCGCTGTGGCCGGACGCGGTGGAGGCGTACCTGCTGCGGCCCGGCCAGAGCCCGACCCCGCAGACGGTGTTCGAGTCGGACCGGACCCAGGCGGGCGCCGAGGCCGCGATCGGGCAGGCGCTGGCGTGGGCGGACGGGCGGCTGCGGCCGGGTGAGCGGCTGCGCCACCTGGACCTGGCCGCGCCCGCGCACCTGCTGGCCACCTGGTACCCGGAGCGCAGCAGGCCGGGCCGGTTCTTCCTCGGCGCCCGCCACCAGGTGCTGACCCAGTGGACCGGCTGGCTCGACCCGACGACCTACCGCGCCGACCTGCACGACAACGCCCACGACGTGCTGCACCGGGTGGGCGCGGCGGCCGGGGTGCCGCTGGACCCGCTGGGTGTCGACGCGCTCGGCGACCTGGACGTGCTCGACGAGCGGCTGGCCAACAGCGAGTTCACCCGGGCCATCGCCATCGACCACCGGCCCGCCGACCTGGCCGCGGTGCTGGACCTGCTGCTGCCGTACTGCCCGATCCTGCTGTGGCCGCGGGAGGAGAGCGAGGGCTGGCTGCCCGCGTTGTACGAGCGGTGGGGGTCGCTGCCGGAGGGCCTCGCGTCGGCGTACCGCGACGGGTCCCCGCTGCGCTGCCTGCGGTCGGTGTGGCACGACGAGGACTGGCTGGTGTTCGGCCGACGCCTGGCCAGGCGCGAGATGAACCCCCCGACGGCGAACTGAGAGGTGGACATGACCTGGGCGCGGTACTACCGGGGTGACGGCGAGCAGCGGCGCGAGGTGCTGCCCGCCCCACCGCCGTGGCGGACCTTCCCGCGCCGGTCACCGCACGCGCGGTTCCAGCCGCCGCCGGGACTGGTGGAGGCGGTGAACGCGGCGGTGCTGCTGCGCAGGCCGCTGCTGGTGTCCGGGACGGCGGGGTCGGGCAAGTCGACGATCATCGAGCAGGTCGCGCACGAGCTGGACCTGGGCCAGGTGCTGCGCTGGCACATCACCTCCCGCAGCACCCTGCGCGACGCGCTCTACCGCTACGACGCCCTGGGTCGAGTGCACGCGCAGAACCTGCGCCGGGAGGGCATCGACCACGGCGTGGACGACATCGCCGAGTTCCTGCGGCTCGGTCCACTCGGGACGGCCCTGCTGCCCTCGGTCCGGCCACGGGCGTTGCTGATCGACGAGATCGACAAGAGCGACCTCGACCTGCCCAGCGATCTGCTGGACGTGTTGGAGCGCGGCGAGTTCGAGATCCCGGAGCTGACCCGGCACGCGGTGGACGAGGTCGCGGTGCGGCACTGGGAGAGCACCGAGACGAGCGTGGTGTCCGCGGGCAAGGTCGCCTGCACCGAGTTCCCGTTCATCGTCCTGACGAGCAACGACGAACGCGACTTCCCACCCGCGTTCCTGCGGCGCTGCGTGCGGTTCACGATGCCCAAGCCCGGGGTGGTGGAGCTGCGCCGGATCGTCGCCGCGCACCTGGACGTGGACCCGTTGAGCCAGCCGGTGTCGGAGCTGGTCGAGGCCTTCGCGCAACGCTTGGCGGACAACGACGTCCTCGCCGTGGACCAACTGCTCAACGTCATCCACGTGGTCACGGGTCCAGGCGGCGCGGACACGGAAAGCCTGCGAAACCTGCTACTGCGATCGCTGAACCATGGCTGACCCGACCACTGTGGCCGCTGAGTCATGACCGACGCGCTGGCGGGAGTGGTTGCGGCCATCTCGGCCGCGGTGCCGGAACTGGATGTCTGGGCGGTGGCGGACGCGATGTGGCTGGCGGGGCAGGTTGTGTTGCCGCCGGTCGAGCCGGTGGTCGTGCCGCCGCGGGCTCCGGTTGTCACGCCGCCGGTCGTTCCCGAGCCCGCGCGCGTCGACCCGCCCGCGCCCGTCGAGCGGCGGCCAGTGGTGGAGCGGACGTCGTCGAGCCTGGAGCGCAGGCAGGGCAAGCCCGCGACCGTGCCGGTGACCCGCGCGTCGGTGGACCTGTTGGCCATGGGGCGCGCGCTGCGGCCGTTCCTCAAGCCGTGGCGCGCCGGCGTGCGTAACCGGTTGGATGTGGACGCGACCGTCGAACGCTATGCGGCGGAAGGGATCCTGGTGCCGGTGGTCGCGCCGGAGCCGGAGCGCTGGTTCGACGTGGTGGTGGTCGTCGACACCAGCACCACGATGTCGGTGTGGCACGACGACGTGTCGGCGTTCGTGGCCCTGTTGCGCCGGATGGGCGCGTTCCGACAGGTCCGGGTCTGGCAGCTCGCCCCGGCCACCGCGGCGGTGCGCGACGACGACGGTCCGATCACGTCGCTCCCCCGGCGCCTGCGCACCCCCGGTTCCCGCCGCCTGGTCATGTTCCTGTCGGACTTCACCGCCCCGGAATGGCGCTCCGGTCCACTGTGGAACCTGGTGCGCTCTGCGGCGGCCACCACTCCCACGGTCATCATCGACCCACTGCCGCAACGACTCTGGCGCCATTCCGCCCTCAACCAACGCCGCGTTCGGACCCACGCCCTCACACCTGGCCGCCTCACCACCGGCGTCCCCACCGTGTCGTTGACCCCGGCCTCGATCGCCCGCTGGTCGCACACCCTCATGCGCGGCGCCCACCCGGGCTGCGACGCCATCCTCGTGGACTCCCCGGTCCGCCCCAGCATCCCCGCGACGATCACCGAGGTCGCCGAGTCCTTCCTGCACACCGCCACACCGGCCGCCGTCCGCCTGGCCGTGCTCTGCTCCCACTTCAGCCGCTTCGGCCTGCCGCTGCTGCACTTGATCCGGCACACCATGGTCCCCGACGCGGGCCTGTCGGACATCGCCGAGTTCCTCTCCAGCGGCCTGCTCACGGTCATCACCCCCGACCCCCGCTACCCCGTCCTCGCCTTCCGCCTCGCCGCCGCCCCCCTGATCCAGACCCACCTGACCCACCAGGACGCCTGGGACCTGGTCGAAACCCTGACCGCCCACATAGCCACCCAGACCCCCACCCCCTCCGGCGTCTCGGCCCTGATCCTGGACCCCGCCGCCCGCGCCACCCTCCCCGCCGAGTCCCAGCAATTCGCCACCGCCGCCACCGACCTCCTGAACACCCTCGACGCAGCGGACCCCATCGCCACCCCGACGACCAGGCTGGTGGACGACGCCCAGGCCAGAGTCGTCGCTGTCGGCGACCGCACCGCCCTGCTCATCACCTCACGTCTGGCCTTGCTCCTCGCTGCGAGCGAGAAGCTCCCGGACCAGGTGGAGATCGGCGTCATCGGGGAATCCGCCACGACCACGGGCACAGTCGTCTGGCACTCCGGGCGCCTGGCCCTGCTCACCACCACCGAGGACGTCGTCCCCGACCTCCCGCCGGTCCGCTGGGGCACACCGGTCACCGGGGGCGCCGAGGGCGAGCACAAGGTCATCGGCCGCTCCCTGGCCCCGTCCCGCCTGGTGTGGACCACCACCCTCCCCTTCACCGACCCCCTCACCGTCGAATACCCCCGCCACATCCGCGACGCCAACGGCTACACCTTCTCCGGTGGCGCGATCGTCTTCCACGAGGGCTTGGTCGTGGGCGTGATCCCCACCCTCACCCCACAAAGCCCCGCCCACCACGCCGTTGTCACTACCCGAACCCTGTTGGACCGCGAGAACTTCCGCGAAGTAGTGGCCGCCCACGCGGGCGCGTGCTTCCCAGAACCCTTGGAACTGGCCGAGTTCTCCACCCCACCCCCCACCCTCCCCACCTTCGGCCACGTCCTCACCCCCGCCCCCCTCCTCAACCCCGCCCTGGGCGCCTTCCCCACCCCCACCGAACAGCCTTGGCTGGACACCTTCGACACGCTCCTCACGAGCAACGCGGTCCTGAACTTCGCCAACCCCGATCTCCCCGCACACCCCACTCTCACCGCCCGCCTCGCCAACGGTCTCCCTGCCGAGTGGACAGTCGCCTGGCTCGACTGGCCCCACCTCGCCACCCTCGCCCTCTCCCCACACGACCCAGTGTTGATCATCTGCGCCGACCCGCCCCCGGACGCCACAATCCCGCTCCCACAGGGCGGAACTCACCTTCTCCTGCTCTCCGAGCACCCGCTCCCCTCCGCCGCGATCTCGGTGATCACCCCCGTCGTCACCGGCGCCACCGATGTCCCCCTGCGGCGAACCGGCCGGCTCGTGCGGGGAATCCAAGTGAGGGTCGCCGAACTAGCGCGCGATCTCGAGCATGCCCACCGCAACCCACCAGGCGATATCAACGCGCTGCTGCGCCACGAGGTGGACCTGTGGCAGATCGTCCACCGGCTTCCGCTCGACGACGCGGCGAAGCTCGTTCTGCTGAGCCCCGCCACCCGTGCCCACGCGTTGGAGTTGGTCAACAAAGAGGCTGTGGTCGACGCAATCGCCCGGTTCTACCCGTCCGGGCACCACTTCATCTCCGCACCGGACTTCCTCCGGCGCGGTTGTCTCGGCGTATTCGGGCAGACGAGTCCCGGCCATCTCCTCCGGTCCACGACCACCGAGGACCGGATCCGGCTCGTGCTGCTCCTGGACAAGGCAAGCGGCGGAGGCGAGTTCACCGAGCTCATCGGTCTCCTGGTGCGTGACAGGGAGATGGCCGAACTCATCCTCGTGCTGGCCCCATCCCTCACGAACTCGGACACCTTCGTCGAAGCTCTGCCAAGGGGCATGGCACAGGGCAGGCGCAACCGGTTGCTCAAGCTGTTGCCGGACTACAGCGAGGTGTTGGCTGACTTCGCGGTCGAACTCACCCGGGCCGTGACCAGGGGCGACGCGGCCATGATGATCCGGCTGAACCGGGCGGGCAGGTACGGGGAGGCCATCCACATCGGTACCACCCCCCTCCTCGACGTCACCATGGCCAACGAACTCGCCGTCGCCTACTACGCCGAGGAGCATCTCAAGCAGGCCGAACAGGCGGCGAAGTACGCGGCCACCACGTACGAGACGAACCGCGGTCGCGACCGGTTGTCCTGGCACAACCACGCGGTCGCCCTGAACAACCACGCCATGGCCCTCTTGGCCTTGGCCCGCCCGGATCAGGCGCTGCGGGCCATCAGTGACAGTTTCATGGTGGGCAACGACAGCTACGACGTCCGCAGCTTCTCCACCACGTTGATCAATGCCGCGATGATCGAGTACGCGACCGGCAAGCGCAGGGCTGTCGTCGACAGGGCCAGGACAGCGTTGGACAACGCCCTTGAGCTATCCGCCGCGAATCCTGACGCGCATCGCACCCACCTGGCCCACGTCCAGACCATCATCGCCCGACTATCCCTTTCGGACGATCCAGCCCTCGACCTGGCGCAGCAGGCGGTCGAGACCCTGCGCGCCTCCAGGCTGTGCGGTCCAGCCACACTCGCCCACAGTCTGACCATCCTCTCCCTGACCCACTGCGCCACCGGCAACCTCGACGCCGCGCTGCAAGCAGCCGAGGAAGCCGTATCACTGGCATCGAGCCAGCCCAGGGCCACCACCACGGCCGAGGCGTTCGAGGCGCGAGCCGCGGTGCAGCGGGAGATGGGCAGGCTGATGAGCGCGGACGACTGCCACCGCACGTCCATCGCGATCTACCGCAGCCTCCTGCCCAACCGGCCCGAACTCCGCTCGGACCTGGCCACCTGCCTCAACAACCACGGCATCACCCTCGACCTCATGGCCGACACCCCCGGCGCCATCACCGTCCACACCGAAGCGGCAACCCTCTTCCGCGAGCTGGCCGACGAGAACCGCGGCGCCTACCGCGTCGAGCTGGCCATCTGCCTGGCCAACCTCGCCCTCGCGTACGGCCCGTCCCAGCAAGCTCACACCGCCGCCGGAGAGGCGTTGGCGATCTTCCAGAACCTCGCCCGCCACGACCCGGGGCACGCCAAGGCCCTGGAGCGCACCGAGAGGATCTACGAGTACGTGCGCCAGTCAGACCCCGGCGACGGAACCGCCGGGGTCTGACTGGTCACAGTGGACTGTTAGACGGGGATGTGGTTGGCGAACAGCAGCAGGTTCGGGGAACCCGCGCCGGGGCTCAGCACCACGCCGGGGGTGGCGTTGGCGGTCAGCGAGGTCGCCGTCTGCCACGCGGAGTCACCGGGGAAGCGTTGGCGCCACATGGCGGCGGTGCCGGTGACGTGCGGGGCGGCCATGGAGGTGCCGCTCATCGTGGTGTAGGCGTTGTCGGCGGTGTGGTGGGCGGAGTAGATGTTGCGGCCGGGGGCGAACAGGTCGACGCAGGGGCCGTAGTTGGAGAACGTCGAGCGCGTGTCGTTGGGGTCGGTGGAACCGACTGTGGTCGCGGCCGGGACGCTGGCCGGGGAGTAGGCGCAGGCGTTGGCGTTGGAGTTGCCCGCGGCGACGGAGTAGTGGACGTTGCCCGCGGAGATGGAGTTGGTGACGGCGGTGTTGAGCGGCGGGAAGTTGAGGCCGCCGAGGCTCATGTTCGCGACGCCCTTGCGGCCGGTGAGGATGGCGTCGTTGGTGACCCAGTCGACGCCCGCGATGACGCCGCCGCCGGTGCCGCTGCCCGCGCAGTTGAGCACGCGCACCGAGACCAGCTGGACCTGCTTGGCCACGCCGACGGTCTTTCCGCCGACGGTGCCCGCGACGTGCGTGCCGTGGCCGTGGCAGTCGTTGCCGGGCGGGAAGACACCGCCGACGGTGTCGATGCCGTAGATCGCGCGGCCGCCGAACTCCTGGTGGGTGTAGCGGATCCCGGTGTCGATGATGTAGGCGTAGACGTTCGGCGCGGTCTGCGGGTAGTGGTACTTGGTGTCCAGCGGCAGCGAGCGCTGGTCGATCCGGTTGAGCCCCCACGACGGCGGCGCGGTCTGCACGCCGAGTGCCTGGGTGGAGAACTCCTGGTCCTGCGCGATGTACTCGAACGCGGTGTCGGTCGAGAGCTGGCGCGCCTGCTCGACGCTGGCCTTGACCTGGAAGCCGCGCAGCGCCGTGTAGTACGAGTTCTGCACGGTCACGCCGTACTTCTGCGTCGCCTCGGTGGCGCGCCGCTTCACCACGTCCGGCGACGCCTGCTGGTCGGCGAGTACCGCGATGTAGGTGTCCGGCACGGCGGTGGGGGTGTCGGCGAACAGGATCTGCGCGGGCTTGGTGGCGGGCGCGGGCGCGGCGGCGACGGGCACCGCTCCGCCGAACCCGGCGACCACGACGACTGTGCCCGCCAACAGCGCGAAGCGCCGGGACACCTTCCTGAACCTGGCGTTCATTGCGTGAAGCCTCCACTGGAGCAGGGAATGACAGGGAGGCTGAGCACACCGCACCGGGGTTGTGGTTCGGTTGCGACCCGCGCGTAGCCGACATTCGGCGCAACCACGCCCCGGACCGGACGGGCTCACCCACTGGTGGTGCCCGCCCGGCCGACTGCGTCATCCGCCGTAGGCGCGGATCACTGTCTGCTCAACCTCGTTCCCCTCTCGGTCGATCGCCTTGGCCCGCAACGACACGAACGCAGTACCGGCGGGCCGCACAACCGATCCCACGCCGTCCACAACCGGTACGTCCACCCAGGTGATCCCGTCGTTGAACGAGGCGGACAACGTCAGCTGGGTCAGCGTCACCCTGCCCAACTGCGGCTGCCGCCCCACGCTCACGCCGACCTGCGTCGTGCGGCCGACCGCGTGGTTGCGCGGATCCAGCCCGACCGGCGCGAACCGGACGGCCAGCAGCGGCAGGATCGCCCCGCCCTTGCGCGATTGCGGCTGCGGGCGCACGGAGGTGAACGACCACGACGTCTGCACGCGCGGCGACAGCGCGGCGCTGCGCTCGACCGTCGCGTCGATCCGGTAGCGAGCGGCCTGTTCCGGCACGTCCCACACCCCCTGACCCGGCTCGGTCGAGGTGCCGATGAGCTCACCCTCGCGGTACAGCGAGGTCTGCGCCGAGTCCACAAGTGACGCACCGACCCGATCCGCCGAATCGGTCAGCATCGGCACCCCGATGGAGATGGTGTCGTTCACCCGAACGGCCAGGCCGTCCTTGGGCAGCGCGGGCCCGAACGCGGCCGTGTTCCACTCTTCGCGGTAGGTCTGCCCCGGGGTCCGCTTGACGACATCACCCGAGGACACCGACTCGGTGATCACCTGGCCTTTGACCACCCGCCACTGCTGGAACTCCGCCGACCAGTCCTCGCCGCTCGCGCCGTGGAACTCGGTCCTGGTCAGCGGCAGCGTGATCGGCAGCCCGTAGCCGGACCCGGTCTGGAACTCGGGTTCGGACACCAGCCACAGCTTGGTGCCGCTTCGCTTGGTCTGGACCTGCCGGTAGGTCGTTTCCACCCGGGCGAGCGAGGCGTCGGCCACGTGCCGGGTGAACCCGTCCGGCAGCGCGCCGCCCTGGAACCAGGCGAGGTTGTAGGTGACCGGCGCGCCCTCGACACCGCCCGCGGCGTCCGGCACGTAGAACGCGCCGCCGACATCGGCCACGACATCGGGGATGGGGCCGCCGCGCTGGGTGGTGAAGATCCGCTCGAAGGTGTCGCCGAGCACGCCCGCGTACAGGGTGCCCCACGGCAGTCGACGGCCGTAGCCGGTGCCGACCACCCGGGAGCGCACGTCGGCCCGGTCGAAGTCGATCACGATCGGTTTCGCGTCCGCCGCGGTCAGCTCGACCGTCGTGTCGGCCGACACCGCCACGTTCGGCTCCACGACCTTGCGCGAGGTGACCCGGCCGTCCCCGGTCGGCGCGGAGATGACGGTGTCGAGGTGGTAGGTGCCCTTGCGGACCCGGACCTTGCCCTCGCCACCGACCGTCCAGATCGGACGGTACCGGTTCGCGCTCACCCCGAACAGCAGGCTGAAGTTGCTGTCGGACCGCTCGCCGGAAGCGTTGACGGTGTGCACCGTGAGGTCGTAGCTCTCCGGCTCCCGGTCGACCGCGACCGGCGTCGTGATCCGCTCCACGCCGCCCTCGGCGACGACCCACGCGCTGTGGACCGTGTCCGACGCCTCGACCTTGGTGTCGACGGTGATCTCGACCTCGGAACGTCCCCGAGCGGACACGGTCACCTCGGTGGCCGACAACCGGAACATCCCCGCGGGCGCGCCGCCCGCCAGCGACAGCCGCAGCACCAGCGGGACCGCCGCGGTGTTCACATAGGACAGCTTCTTGGTGATCGCCTGGTCGTCGTTGTGCGGCCACGTCTGCCTGCCGATCGACACCGCGGGCGGGTCGGTGACGCCGACCTGGTCGACCGCCCTGCCGATGTCGACGCGGCCCGCGCCCTGGTCGAACGCGGTCGGCCCGTCCAGCCGCTTGGCCGATCCCATGAGCGCGGCCTTGATCTGGCGCGGCGCCCAGTCCGGGTGGCGCTGCACCATGATCGCGGCCGATCCGGCGACGTGCGGGGTGGCCATGGAGGTGCCGCTGAGCGCGGTGTAGCGGTCCTTCTTCGTGCCCAGGTTGGAGTACTTCGACCGCGCGGCGACGATGTTCAGGCCGGGCGCGGAGATCTCCGGCTTGAGCGCGGCGTCACCCACGCGCGGGCCGCGGGAGGAGAAGCCCGCGAACTGGTCGGACTTGTCGGTCGCGCCCACCGCGAGGGCGGCGTCCGCGCTGGCGGGCGAGGCGACGGTCTCCGCGCCGTAGCCGCCGTCGTTGCCCGCGGCGATCACGAACAACGCCTTGTCGCTCAACCGGTTGACCGCGGCCTCCAGCGGGTCGAGGTCCGCGGTGTCGGTGCCGCCCAGGCTCAGGTTCACGACCTTGGCGCCGGAGTCGACGGCCCACTGCATGCCCGCGAGGATGGCGGACTCGGCGCAGCCCCGCCCGCCGCACACCTTGCCGATCAACAGCTTGGCCTCCGGCGCGACGCCGACGTACTTGCCCGCCGACACCGAGCCGGTGCCCGCGAGCGTGGAGGCGACGTGGGTGCCGTGCCCGTCCGCGTCGGCCAGTTCGCCGCCCTCACCGGTGAAGTCGCGGCTGGCCTGGATGCTCTTGCGCACATCTGCGTGCGTGCCGTCGATCCCGGTGTCGAGCACGGCGACCGGCACGCCCTTGCCGGTCCACCCGGCGCCCCACGCCCCGCGCGCGCCGATCAGCGGAACGCTCACGTCCAGGCTCGGTTTGCGCACCCCGTCCAGCCACACCTTCCCCGCGGCTCGGCTCTGGCTCAGCTGCGTCCAGTACGCGCCCACCTCGGCCTTGGGTACCCGCACCGCCTTGGCATCCACACTGGACAGTGCCATGCCGGTGCCGGGCGCGGCGGCGGGCGCGATCAGGGGAAGGTCGGCCCGGTCCTCGTCCCCGTAACCGTCGCGCAGCAGGGTGGCGACGTCGAACAGCCGCCGGTCCACCCGGCCCGCCTGCAGGGGCGCCCACGCGTCGGACGGGACGACCGACAGGTCGTCGCCGGTTCCGGCGGTGGCGAACTGGATGCCGACCCGCCCGGGCCCCGGCTCGACGGCGGGTACGAGCCGCCTGCCGACCTTGTGCAGGGTCACGTGGTCGCCCGTGATGAGGGTGAGCGATCCGAGGTAGGTGGGCCGCTGCGCGTCCGTGCTCGCATGTGCGGCGGGAACAGCAAGACCGAGCAGCGCGGACGCTGTCACGGTCAGGAGGACCAGGGCTGGGCGCATCTCCCAAACCAACTCGACGCCCGACGACACCGTCTAGGGTCCTTTCGTAGGCTGCCATTCCCACCTCCGGTCCGGTTTTGCCTGACAGGGTTCTAAGCGGAGGTGCGCGACACTTGCCACATGCTGATGGGAATCTGGCGCGATGCCCGTCCTGTGGAGCGTTTGTCCTATGCGCTGGGGGCTGCGCTGTTCGCTGGTGGGCTGGTGCACGTCGTGGTCCTGTTGGTGACAGGGTGGACGTGGATGGGGCCTTTGTCCCTGCGCAAGGCAGCGACGTTTGGCCTGTCGTTCGGACTCACCCTTGTCACGGTCGCTTGGGCTACCTCGTTTGTGGCGATGCGCGCTCGCAGGCTGCTCTTAGGGCTGTTCGCGGGGGCGAGCGCGGGTGAGGTCGTATTGGTCAGCATGCAGGCATGGCGGGGTGTTCCGTCGCATTTCAACTTCGAGACCGGGTTCGACACGGCTGTCTCGATGACCCTCGCGGCCGGTGGCGGGGTGCTCATCCTGACCACGATCGCTTTCACGGTGGCGGCGGTTGCCGGAACCAGACAGTCCACGCCCGCGATGCGCGTTGCCATCCGGTTCGGTCTCATCGCTTTATTGGTGGCGTTGGCGGCGGGGGCGGCCATGATCGCGCGCGGGGTGATCGCCAGTCGGAGCGGGGATCCACAGCTCGCGTATACGACTGCGGGTGCGTTGAAGCCTCTCCACGCGGTCGCGATGCACGCGATCCTGGTGGTCCCTGTGGTGGCGTGGCTCTTGGACCGCTCGGCTGTGCGGGCTGACCTTGGTTTGAAGTTGGTGTGGTCGACCGTTGTGGCCTACGCGGCACTTATCGCGCTCGTCGCTGTCGAGTCCATCACCGGGGTGTCACCGCTGGCGCCACCTGTTGCCGCTGCCATCGCATCCGTTGTGGCTGTCGTGGTCTTGGCGGCTGTGGGGATGTTCGCGTTGCTCGAAGGGGTCAGGCGGCGACGAGTTCGGTGACCTTGGTCTTCCGCGTGGTCAGTGCGGCGTAGGCGGCGAGGAGTACGGCGACGGCGAGCAACGTCCAGGCCGCAGTGGTCTGGTTGGCCAGGACGTCGTTCTGCCATCCCAGTGCCAGTCGGCCATAGAACCCGGCACCCAACGCAGTATCCCGCCACAACAACACGACGCCGGTCAGACCGTAGGCAGCGGCGACGAGCAGCACAGGGCCACGGCTAACGCGGGCGAACAGCACCAACCCCGTCGCTAGAGACGCCCCGAGGATGACCAACCGGGCCCAGTGAAGTCCCGCGGCGGAGTCGTACAGTCCGAGCGCGTAGGTCACCAGCGGGATCGCTGCGGCGAACTGGGCGGCGATGATCGGGCGGGGCAACCAGACCGCGACAGGTCCGATCAACGCTCTGGGCTTACCTCGGGCCAACAGCGCGGGTACGGCTAGACCGACGATCAACTGCACGCCGATGTGCGCGGAGAACAGGGCCGGTTCGTACTTCCCGAGCCCCGAACTGGTAGCCACGAGCAACAGCGCACACCCGGCCAGCCACGAGGCCGTGCGCTCCGCCGGCCACGGTTCGGTCCTACGCCGCAGTCGGTCGAGGTACCAGACAGCGGCAACGACGGCAGCCGACCCGAAGACCAGGTCGAAGCGCCAGTCCAGGACGACCCTGACCACGCTGAGCGGCTCCGGCAGTGGGAACCCGATCAGCACCTCAGTGGCCGACAGTTTCCGACGCTCGCCGATAGGTCCAGGTGTCCGGCTCAGTCCTACCGCGAGACCGATCGTCGCCAGCATAAGAAGGATCTCGACCGCACCCAACTGCAAGAGCGCACGCGGACGTCCCGCATCGACTAGGCGCAGGGTCCGGGTGCGGTGGAGGTAGCCGAAGAAGCCGAGGAGCAGCGCGGCGGCCGTCTTGGCCACCACGAGCAGGCCGTACTGCCTGCCCAGGTCACCCAGCGACAACCGCAGCGACGCGTTCACCACGCCGGTCACGACCACGATGAACCAGCAGCCCAGCGCCACGGCCGAGTACATCCGCGCGGCCGTGGCGGCGTAAGAGCGGTTGAGCAGGACTAGAAGCGCGACGAGCCCGCCGACCCACAACGACATCGCGACCACGTGCAGCATGAGGCTGTCGCTGGCGATGTCGTGGTCACCACCGGCCGATGAGTGACCTGTCAGAGCTACCGGCGCCACACCGACGAGAGACAGCACCAACAGTGGCAAGGGCTTCAACTGGAGCCGAACACCCACCCAGACCAACGCGGCCAGGTTCGCCACTACGAGCCAGGCGAGCGCGACGGACAGACGCCCTACCGCAGGCCCTAGCAGCGGAAGCACACCAGTCACGGTCTGCCCCAGCGCGTCCGCGACAGTCAGCACCACCATCGCGGCGGCCAGCGCCGCCCACCACCCCGCGAAGGTCCCGGCCAGGCGCGTGGCCCGCCCGGAGTCCCGCTGCGGCATGAGAACGGCGGCGGCCAGCAGCGCGCCGACGACCAGCACCGCCGCGACCTCGGCCAGGACCCGGACCGAGGGCAGCCCGTACCGCACGACCGCGCCGGGGTCGGGCAGCCCGAGCACCGGCACGGGCGCCAGCGCGGCGATCCCGGCGGCGACCACCGCCCCGGTGACAGCGCCGATGCCGACCAGCGGCGTGAGCCTGCTGCGTTCCATCAGATCCTCCTGGCCCACCACCCGGTCAGGGGCGGCCGTGGCCCCGGTCCGACGACAGCACCTCGAACGACGCGATCTTCCACTTCCCGTCGACCTGGACCATCGTCACCGCGTCGACCAGGGTCAGGTTGGGTCGGACCAGGGTCACCGTGACCTTCGCGCCCTCCGGCGTGGTGACCGTGTCACCCACCTGGAACGAGACCATGGTGTCCGCCCTCGCCCGCTCGCACAACCGCTCGACGGTGCCGTAGCTGCCCCGCACGGGGTCGGTCAGCAGGTCGAACGCCGCCGGGCAGTCCTCGTCGATGGCGGCCTTGAAGTAGCCGTCGACCGCGGCCGCCGGGGTGTCGTCGGCGGTGCCGAACAGCCAGAACTGCGCGCCGACCACGGCGGCGACCGCGACGGCCGCCCCGACCAGGACCCCCGGCCGCCGCGCTGGCGACGGCCGGGTCCCCGGCGTGGTGTCGGTGTCCATCAGCCGTGCTTGAACACGACGGTGGTGACCATCCACGGCGTGTTGGCCACCGTGTTCACCGTCGCGTTGGGTCGGGCGCCGAGCACGACGAGCTGGTCCTCGATGAGCATCTCCATGTCACCGGCGGGCGAGGAGTTGAGCCGCGGGGTGAAGCCCGCGCCCGCGGTCAGGTTCCTGGAGAACCCGGAGTCGACGTAGAAGCCGACCGCCAGGTGGTTGTCGTCGGTGACGGCCGCGGTCTGCCCCGAGGAGGCGACCGCGGTGGTGCCCTTGTTGGACACGGTCGTGTCCACCGCGCCGAGCCCGGCGGCCAGCGAGAGGCCGGAGTACTCGACGACACCGACCCCGATGTCGGCCGACGCCGAGGCCGAGGCGGTCACCGTCAGCTTCTGGCCGCCGCCCGCGGTGATGGGGGCGGTCCAGACGCTCTGCTCGGTGTTGTCGGTCGCGACGGTGCTGGAGATCTTGGTGTAGACGTTCCCGGCCGAGTCGCGCACGCCGGTCGCCCGCGAGCCCACCGTGTTCCACACGCCGACCTGGACCACGATCCGGTCCCCGACCTGCACCGCGGACGGCGTGGTGACTGCCCGCTCAGCACCAGGACCGCGCCCGGTGACCTGCTGGACGTAGCCGGGGATAGGAGTCGCCGAGGGGGTTACCGCGTTCGACGGGGTCGACGGCGCGCTAGTGCCGATCGCGTTGGTCGCGGTGACGCGGAAGGTGTAAGAGGTGCCGTTGGTCAGGCCGGTGACCTGCGCGGACGTGCCGGTCACGGCGACCGGGGTCTGCGGGGTCGAGCCGATGTACGGGGTGACGGTGTAGCCGGTGATGGCGTTGCCGCCGTCGCCGGGCGCCGACCAGGTGACCGTCGCCGAGGCGTTGCTCGCCACGGCGGCCACCGCGGACGGGGCCGAGGGGGCGGTGATCGACGGCAGGATCCGCACCGTCCTGGCCACCGAGGGCACGCCCGCGGAGTTCACCACGAACAGCATGTAGTCACCCGGCGGTGCCATGGTCGCCCCGGCCGGGGTCTGGATGTCCAGCTTGCCGACACCCCGGGTGAACTGCAGCGGGACGAACCGCTGGTCCATGTCGCTCTGGTGGGTGTTGGCGCCCATCGACACCAGGTTGACCGCGCTGATGTCCGCCGAGTCCGGGGTGGACACCGAGATGGTCTGCGCGTACGCGGTGCTCGCGGGCGCGGCGGTGACGGTGGGGCGGGCGCCGTTGAACAGGTACGGCGGCGAGTAGATCTCCGCCGAGAACTGGCCGGGCACGGTGGCGCTGATGTGGTGGCCACCGCCCGCGACGAGCACCCGGCCATCGGCCATCAGCAGCGCGGTCTGGTGGTACTGGCGCGGCACCGACATCGACGCGGCGGTCGACCACTGCTCGGTCGCCGGGTCCCAGATCTCGGTGGTCAGGATGTTGGTGTTGAGCTTGCTCTGGTCGCTCGTCGGGGCGCCGCCGACCGCCAGCACCTTGCCATCGGCCAGGGTGGTCAGCGTGTGGAAGTCGCGCGCGGTCTTCATCGGCGCGGTCTGCCGCCACGCCGCGGTCGGCGCGGTCAGGTCGATGACCGAGGTGTTGGCCATCGCGGGGGCGCCGTCGGAGACCGTGCTGGAGCCACCGCTGTAGAGGATCTTGCCGGGCCGGTACATGGTCGACGAGCCGTTGATGACGCCGCTGGCGCCGACCGGGGTCCAGGTCTGGTTGTTGACGTCGAGCCAGTAGGAGACGTCCTCGGAGGGCCCCATCGTGAACACCTTGCCGTTGGGGGCCAGGTAGGCGAAAGGGTACTCGACCTCGTGGATCTGCGAGGTGTTCACAGTGGACAGGACGGTCCAGGTGTTGTTCGCCGGGTCGTAGACCTCGGGGTGCTCCGCCCAGGTGTATGCGTCAGAGGTGTTACCGCTGATGGTGACGTAACGGCCGTCAGGTAGCTCTGTCACGCTCGGGTACCACCGGGGGTAGTGCATGTCCGCGCCGCGGCTCCAGGTGTTGGAGGCCGGGTCGAAGATGGTGGTGTCCTTGATGCCGAGCTCACCGGTGGAGACGACGCCGTAGCCGCCAACGACGAGCACGCGGCCGTCCGGGAGGTGGGCGTTGGCGGCGCAGAAGATGCTGTCCGGCGCCATGATGGTGGTGAAGGTGTTGGTCGCCGGGTCCCACAGGTAGGTCGGCTCGGGCTGGTGCCAGCCGTCCCACAGCAGGTACTTGCCGTTGTTCAACGCGACCATGTGCACGGCGACGAACGGCCAGTTCATCGCGGGTGCCCATTGGCCCTGGGGGGACGCGGTAGGCGTGACGGCGTTGGACGGGGCGGACGGCGCGCTGGTGCCGATGGTGTTCGTGGCCGTGACGGTGAACGTGTAAGAGGTGCCGTTGGTCAGACCCGGCACGGCGAGCGTGGCCACCGCTCCGCTGATGACGATGGGTGCCTGCGCGACGCCGTTCGCGTAAGGGGTGACGGCGAGGGACGTGATGGGGCTACCGCCGTTGGGCGGGACGGTCCAGTTCACGGTCGCGCTCGCGTTGCCTGCCTGCGCGGTGACGGAGGTGGGGGAACCGGGCGCGGTCGGGCCATTGCCGCCGCCCTGCGCTGCCTTGAAGACGATGGTGACCACCGACCACGGCACTCCCGCACCGGTCGACACACCCGCGCTCGGCTGCTCACCGATGCCGACAGGCCTGTCTTCGAGCACGAACTCCATGTCCGAGGTCGGCGAGACGTTGACCCGCTCGGTGAACCCGGCGCCCGCGGCGAGGGTCTTGCCGAAACCGGAGTCGGCGTAGAAGCCGAGCGCGAGCCCGTCACCGGTGGTGACCGGCGTGGGGCCGGAGGTGACGACACCCGCGACGGTGCTGGTCCCGGTGGCCTGCGACTTCTGGTCCACCACGGTGGCGTCGGCGACCTGGGACAGGCCGGAGTACTCGACGGCCGCGATCCCGAGGTCGGCCTTCGCGGTCGCGGTGACGGTGATGGCGGGCTTGGTGCCGCCGCCGTTGACGACCGGTGCGCTCCACACGCTCAGCTCGGTGCCATCGGAGGCGGTGACGGCGGTGAGCTTGGTGTAGGTGTTGTTGGCGGCGTCCTTGACGGTCTTGGCGGTAGCGTTACCGCTGCTCCAGACGCCCACCTGCACAACGATCCGGTTCCCGGCGGTCACGTTGCCCGGCAGCGTCACGGCCTTGCTCGCCGCGATCGCCCTGGCGCTCACCTTCTGCACGAACGCGGGGGCCACAGCGGCCGCGTAACCGGGCAGACCCATCCCGACCAGCACCGATGCCAGCAGCGCGCTCACCACCACACGCGCCCGACGGGGGCGGAGAAATCCCATGTCACGTCCTCGACCGCAGTTCAAGACCGACCACGCCGGCGTCGCTTACATCGCCCCACCCCCGCCAACGTTTCGCCTGAGCCCCGAAGTCACCAAAATTACTCCACCCGGCACGTTTAGCCACGAATCCCGTTGTGTGATGGGAATTCACGAGCCCCAATGCCCCTGACGCGCCAGGTCACCGAAAACCGGACAAAACCCGCCATCGCGGCTGATTCCGGCACATCCACTGATGCCCACCGCAGAATCAACGCTCTCAGCGAAGGCTGGTTACCAGCAGGAACCACTCGGTGACTCGCCGACCACATCGACAACAAACTGTCACGCGCAAAAGCAGCCTGGGAATCAACGGCGGGCAGGGTGATCCCGAAGATCATCCATTCGGCCGCACCTCCCGGCGAGCACGCCACGCGGCAAGCCACGCCAGCCAGGACTGGGCGGCGGCTGGGATCCGGCGGCGGGGAAGAGCAGCCGGAGCGTCGGCCTCCCTGGGCGCCGAGCACTCAGCGGCAAGGGACCGCTGGTGGGTTCCGTAACCGCGAGGATCCAGGCGCGGCGGGGTGTCCGACCGAGATGGGCGGCAGGCGCGCTCGACATCGGCAGGGTGATTGGCGCACTCGACCCGACGGTCGGGGTGGTAGGCGCGCCCGCCGGCGGCAGGCGGGTGGTTGGCGTCGCCGACAGTGTGAGCGTTCGCCTGGTGCTGTCGCGCCCGAAGGCGGCAGCGGTAGCGGCGGCCCGCCATGACGGCGCCCGGTTCCGGAACGGCCGGATGGTCAGCGGTCGCGGCGGTCTGTCGTGACGGCGCCTGGCTCCGGACGGCGGGGGTGGGGGTGGGTCAGCGGTTGCGGTAGCCCGCCGTGGGCGGCGCCTGGTTCGGGCCGGCGGGGGTGGGTCAGTGGTTGGTGAGGCCGCCGTGGAGGTGGCCCACTTGGATGGCGGTGCCGCTGTGGGTGCCGGAGATGGAGTTGTGGACGGAGCCGGGGGTGTCGGGGTGAGGGTGGGAGGTGGGTGGGGTGTCGGTGGGAGAAGCGGCGGGGGCGGGGACCAGGCCGCTGGTGAGGAGGTCGCCGCTGGGGGTGGGGACGTGGAGGTGGGCGGTGGCGCGGTATTCCTTGATGTGGACGGGAATCGCGGCGGTGGGGAGGGTGGCGTAGCCCGCGTCGATGATGTCGTCGTGGACGCGGTCGGAGACGAGGGCGGCGAGGAACGTGCGGTCCTCGTCCGAACGCGTGAGGGCATCGCGCAGCGGGGCGGCGTCGAGCAGCCGGTGCGCGGTGACCAACGCGCGACCACCCCCGAGCGGCCGAACCGGCCCGACGTGCAGCGCCGCCCGCAGCCGCAGCCGCAACCCGCGGTGGACCTTGCGCATCCACACATCCCTGGCCACCAGCGCATCCTGCAACGCCCCGAACACCGACTCGGTGACGGCGGGCAGGTACCTGCTGTCGAACCCGAGCCCCAGCCCGTCGCCGGTGTCCTGGGGGAACAGTCGCCCATCCCAGACGTGCTCGAGCCCGCTGTCGGCGAACGCGACCCGCACCACCTCGGGGATCGCCTCGGCCAACTTCTGCTGCCCCGGATCGTTGTTCGACCCGTACCGCTCGGCGTCGACCACCAGAACACCCAGGTACGGCGGCAGTTCCTCGCTCACAAGACCTCCCCAGCCGGTGTCGCGCGTGCCCGTCCACCGTACTGCCCGCACCCCTTCCCCACGCTGGACAGAACCTGGTCGCTTTCTCGCCACACCCCCGCTCTGGTTGCCCGAAGGGGCAGGGCTGCGCACCTGGCCATCACACCGGCTCCGACCGTCGCGACGAACTGGGGAAACACCCTTTCGGGAAGGAGTCCCCGATGGCGACCGAGTTCACGTTCGTTGTCGACGGTCTGGAGTTGTCCGAGTCGCAGCAGGCGGTGATCGCGCAGGCGGTGGCCGAGGCGGGGACGGCGGCCGTGGACCGGGTGATCGGGCGAGATGTGCCGTACCTCGAGTTCGGCGGCACCCGGCTGCGCAAGTGGGAGCTGATCGGGCGCTACCTGCTCGCCGGTCCGCGCGCGCTCGAGTTGGCGGAGCAGGTGCAGGGTTACCTGGGCAAGCGGGAGCAGTGACCCACACCTGCCCGAGCGGGCAGGCCACCCCAGGCGCCACCCTGCTCGGCATCATGGGCCCCGGCGGCCGGGTCGTGTTCACCCCGCACGGCCCCGCCCTCACCTCCTCGCTGCGCACCCACCTCCAAGCACAGGTCGACGAGAACCACCCCGGCGCACCGCTGGAGTCCCGCTACCGCTTCGCGACCCCCTGCGCCACCAAGGGTTGTGCCTTCTGGGACGGCACCTGCCGAGCCCTCGACGCCGCCCACGACACCTACCCGACCCCGGCGCCCGGCCACCAAGCACCAGGCGCGCCAACCCTCAACGCCCCAGCAGCGGGCAAGCCGACACCGACGAGCCCAGCAGCCGACCGCCAGGCAGCCGCCGCCCCACTTCGCGGCACCCCGCCGTCCGGCGACTCGGCATCGGCACCCCCAGCGCTCAGCGACCTGTCGGACGAAGGCCACCCATCGGGCGGCCGCCGGGCTCCCGCCGATCCGGTGTCGAGCACCTACCCCGGCATCACCCCTTCCACGAATCCCGCTCTCGACAACACCATCGCTCTCCCCCACTGCGGCATCCGCGACACCTGCCGCTGGTGGTCCCAGGAAGGCCCCACCGCGTGTGCGGTCTGCCCCCAGGTCCGCACGCGGGCGGCACCGATCGCCAGTTGAGCCACTCCCGCCAGCGGCGGTGCGGACGTCTCGCACCGCCGCTGGACCACGGGTGCCCCAGATGTGGTCATGGCGGTAAGAGGTCCACTACCCCACGTCGTCGAGGTAGTCGGGTGCGGAATTTGACCGTAGAGGTCCGAATGGTCGGATTCGAGGGGTCATCGGTGCGTTGCCACTTATCGGGGGCGTTCCCACTGGTTCGAGTCACACCACGAACGTATCGAGCGCTGAGCTGGGCGGACAACGGACGCGCGGATTCTGTGGACAACCGCGGAGGTTGTGGACAACCCGGGCGGGCAAGCGGCCGGGCGTCGAATTCGGAGCGGGCCGGGGACGGGGAGCGCGACCAGGGTCAACTGGTGAATTCCGCCGGACCATTGGTCTAGACCTAAACCGATCCACCCGCTAGATTCGAGTGTGGTCTAGACCACACAGGGCCTACTCCGTCATCCCCTGGAGCCATCCCCATGAGACGCACCCTTCGTCGTTTGTCCACCGCGGCGGTGAGCCTCCTGCTAGCCGCCACCGCACTGATCGTCGTGAACCAACCGGCCTCGGCGGCGGGTTCGCTGCGCGCCGCGCTTGTGCTGACCGGGACCAGTGGCGAGTACACCGTCACCAACTCCGGTAGTGCTGCCGTCACCGGTTGGTCCATCCAGTTCGAGCTGCCTGCTGGTGTCACCGCGACCGCTAATGCCAACGCCACGGTGAGCCAGACCGGTACTCGGGTCACGCTTACCCCCGCCTACTACATCAACACGATCCAGCCGGGTCGCTCGACGTACCCGTACAGCCCGTCGTTCCGCCTCAGCGCGGCCGCGACCCCCGGCAAGTGCCGCGTCGACAACGGCAACTGCGATGGCACCCCCGACACACCGCCCGCACCCCCGGCCAACCTGCGCGCGACGGTGAAGACGACCAAGACCATCACCCTTGCCTGGGACGCCTCGGTGATCGGCTCGCTGCCGGTCGCGAACTACGAGCTCTACCAAGGCGCCGCTCTTGTCGCCACCACGCCGGACCTGACGGCGAACGTCAAGGACCTCACGCCGAACACGGCCTACACGTTCACCGTGAAGGCGAAGGACACCAACGGTCTCTCGTCAGCCGCTAGCGCGCCGTTGACCGTGACGACCAGCAACCCGTCCGATGACACCCAGGCTCCTACCGTGCCCACCGGTCTGCGCTCCACCGCGACCGACTCGGGTAGCGTCACCCTCGCCTGGAATGCCTCGACGGACAACACCGGCGTTGTCGCCTACGACATCTTCGTCAACGGTGCGGCGGGCCCCACGGCCACCACCACCACGGCCAAGGTGACCGGCCTGTCGCCCTCTACCGCCTACAGCTTCACGGTGCGGGCGCGCGACAGTTACGACAACGCGTCGGCTCAGAGCGCGGCTGTTTCCGCTACCACGAAGGACATCGTCGACGGGTACGCCCGCGTCGGGTACTTCGTGCAGTGGGGCATCTACGGCAGGCAGTTCTTCGTCAAGAACCTCGTCACCAACGGGGCCGCGGCGAAGCTGACCCACCTGCTCTACGCGTTCGGCAACATCGACCCGGTCAACCTCACCTGCCTCACCGGGGTCACCAAGGGCACGACGGCCAACCCGCAGGACCCGAGCCAGGGTGACGGCGCGGGCGACGCCGAGGCCGACTACTCGCGGCCCTTCGCCGCGGGCCAGTCCGTCGACGGCGTCGGCGACACCGGGTGGGAGACGTTGCGCGGCAACTTCAACCAGCTCAAGAAGCTCAAGGTGAAGTACCCGAACATCAAGATCCTGATCTCCCTCGGCGGGTGGACCTATTCGAAGTACTTCTCCGATGTCGCCGCCACCGATGCTTCCCGTAAGAAGTTCGTGTCCTCGTGCATCGACACTTACATCAACGGCAACATCAAGGCCTACGGCGGCGCGGGTGGTCCTGGCACCGCGGCGGGCATCTTCGACGGCATCGACATCGACTGGGAGTGGCCGGGTAGCGCTGACGGTCACCCGGGCAACCACTGGTCGCCCAACGACAAGAACAACCTGACCGCGCTGCTCAAGGAGTTCCGCGAGCAGCTCGACGCCAAGAGCAAGACCACGGGTAAGAGGTACGAGCTCCAGGCGTTCACCCCCGCCGACCCCGGCAAGGTCGAGGCCGGTTGGGACGTCCCGAAGATCTTCGACTACCTGGACGTCGCGAACGTGCAGGGCTACGACTTCCACGGTTCCGGTAGCGACAACTCGTGGGAGCCCAACCGCACCGGCCACCAGGGCAACCTGTACCCGGACGCGGATGACCCGTACAACAACAAGTTCAGCGTCGAGGGCGCCATCAAGGCCTACACCGACAAGGGCGCGAACCCACGCAAGCTGACGTTGGGTCTAGCGTTCTACGGCCGAGGCTGGCAGGGCGTGCCCGACAACGGTAAGAAGGGCGAGTGGCAGTCGGCGACAGGCGCCGCTCCCGGCCAGTTCGCTGAAGAGGCGGGTACACGCGGGTACAGCAACCTGCTCGCGAGCGTGCCCAACTGCACGATCTACCACGACACGGCCTCCGTGGCCACCGCCTGCCACACCGGCGGCACCAACGGCCAGTGGTGGACCTTCGACGACGCCTGGTCGATCCAGCAGAAGATCACCTGGCTGAAGCAGAAGAAGCTGCTGGGCGTCATGGCCTGGGAGATGTCCGGCGACCCCGGCACCCTGATGACGGCGGTGGACACCAACCTGAAGTAGCGCACCACCACCGGATGGGGCTCCCCGCACGCGGGGAGCCCCATTCCGCTTTGTCACCGATCACGCCGCCCCGGTGGGCTCGTACGGAGTGATGTCGCAGATCTCCAACTGCCTGGTCTTCAGGAGCGCGAGCGCGGCCCGGGAAACGACGAGACTCGCGTTGGGCACCAACCCGAAATCGTCGTGCCCCGCGGCACCGATCACGACCAGCCATGCGAACCGGGGCAGCTTGCCGATATCGCCGATCCAGTCCTCCCCCTCGGGCGCGAGCGTGGTCACGACATCCCTGATCTCGAACCCGCTCAGCGCCGACCGCGCCAACTCCTCAGCCAGGCCCGCAGTCACCAGGAAGACCGGGAACGCGGTGATCAACTCATCACCCAACCAGTCGTGGAACGCGTACTCCACCCGACTCACCCTGGGCGGATGCACCGACCTGTCCTGCTCCGACCCCTCCCCCAACTCCCCGGCGACCTCAGGCTCAAGCAGGAAATAGTCACTCACGCCGTCACCGTACCCGGGGCCGAAAACTCGCGCCATGCTTGTCATCCAATTCGGTGGCGAAGTTCAACAAATCCTGTTTCGACGCGCTCACATTCTTGGCGTAGAATCTGTTCCAGGCGATGCGCAACGCACTGAGGTGCATCCGGTTGTTGACATCTCCTTTGGAAATGCCCCGCAAGTTCTCCAACGAGTTGATTTCCTCCGGAGTCAGACCGGCAGTCGGATACCTGCGTTCGGCTTGCCGTTCCACGGCGTGGTGAACCACCACGGTCCCCTTGAGGTGCGGGTGCGCGGTGAAGAACGTCTTCCGGTAGTCGGCGGAACCGCTGTGGCCGAACTTCGCTGGGCCCACGGCCTTCGGCGGCGGTTCGTTCGTCGCTGCCCCGGGGAGCGCTTGCCTGCTGGAGTGAACCGGCGGTCGCGTGGACGTGTCGCCCTGCTGGCCAGTACCCAAGTGGTGGTCAGCGGTCCCGGAGATAGCGCTCTCCGTCTGGCGGAGGGCCACACAGAGATCATCGAGCCTGGCGCTCGCGGCGTGGAGCGCAGCCAGCGCAGTACCCTGTCCAGCCGCGCGCCCGAGAGACCTGTCGACGACCTGGCGCGCCTCCGCCAACCACGAGGACGTCGACCCGACCAGGTCGGCGGCTACCTTGGCAAGCCGAGCCTGCGCAGCACCCAGCGCCATGGCCCTATCGCCGACTGACATGAGCCGACACCCCGTCCAGCGCTTGCTGGGCCTGGAGACCCCAGGCCCAGCAAGCGTCACCTGACGTGACGGATGAGGGCGGTGATGTCGGCGGTGAGGACGGGGCCGTGGGGGTTCTTGCTGTCCCGGAGGTGGCGGAGGGTGCTGCCCACCTCGACGCAGTCGGAGTTGGCGGCGGATCGGGTGGACTTCTTGAACCGCATGGCGCGCTCCTAGCGAGTCTTGGCGAACCTGATCAGCGCAGCAGCATCGGCCGACAGAGATGACCCGGTCGGGTTCTTGCTGTCTCGCAGGTGGGACAGCGTTTGGGCAACCTCGACACAGTTCGTGTACGAGCCAGACCGGCTGGACTTCTTGAACCGCAGACTGTCTTGCCGCAACTCAGCCTCCAAGGACGTGCTCGATTTCACTGTTGAGCATATCCCTGGTGTCCTGCTCGCTCAGAGCCAGTTGTTCCAGGAAGCGCTTGAGCTCGATGTACGGCGCAGCTTCCCCGTCGAAGAGGTAGGTGGCGGACTGGAAGTGTTCGATGTGGACCATCGGGCCGACGTAGGCGAACCGCAAGAGATACCAAGCAGACATCATCTGAATGGTTGGCCGAACGACGAGCCGCAGAGAGATGTTGGGGGACTGACTCAGCCGGGTGAGGTGTCGCAACTGGGCGACAAAGTCCTCACGCGAACACAGTTGGTTTCGAAGAGAACCCAAATCGATCAAGGCTGCGTAAGGAGCTTGGCTACCTATGAGCATCTGCTGACGAGCGCGACGTGCCTCCAGGCGGACCGACATGTCCTTCTCCGCGATGCCAGCCTCACGCATGACCGCCTCAGTGTAGGCGGGGACCTGCAGCAGCCCCGGGACGATCCCGGGGCTCCAGTCAAACCTCTGTGTGGCTTCGAGTTCGTAGGCAGCCAAGGCGCCGAGTTCAGGAGGCATGTCTGCGGGCGGTCGGTCCCACCACCCAAGGCTGGGCGTCTCCTTGGACCAAGCGACCAGCCTCTCCCGTTGCTTGTGCGGGATCTTGTAGATCAACGCAAGAGCCATCACCGTTTCGGGTGAAAGACTGCGCAGGCCGCGTTCCACCCGACTGAGGGTTGACTCCTTCCAGTCGATCACTTCGCACACGGCCGCGAGGCTGAGACCTGCGGCGTTGCGGAGCTTGCGCAGTTCCGCGCCCAGCGCGCGGTCTTTCGGGGACGCGGGTTTGTGGGTGCCGCTGGGCACGGCGGTCCTCCTTCGGTGTTTCTGGCAGGGTGGGCAACGCCCTAGCTTCGCCTTGCCCGACGCGGGAACGGCCCGTGTTCGTGGCAAATAGTGAAGGGTGTTGCCCGTGACGCGCAATCCGGACATCGACGTCTACGCCACGATCCGCCCCGGCGCCGAAATCAGCTGCGAGGTAACCAAGACCGAAGTCCAACTCCGCTTCGGCGGCCACTCCGACGGCTTCCACCTGATCATCGAAGCAGGCGCCCTGTCCCGCTTTGTCACCAGCGTCCAGGATGCCCTCACCCAATACGAGAACGCCGCCTGACCCAGGTCCCCGGTGGGCACTGGCGACATCGCCGGTGCCACCGAACCACCTTCGCGTAAGAGCTATTCGGGGAGCTTCTTAAGCGCTATCGGCAGATTGTCGACGGGAATGGGTAGGGCTGTCGGGTCCCAGCGGACTCGGTAGCCCGGGGGTAGGTCCCAGCTTCGGGTTAGCAACAACTGGTGCAGGAGGGTCTTAACCTCGTACATCCCGAAGCGCAGGCCGATGCACTTGTGGGCGCCCGCTCCGAAAGGCAGCCAGTTGTAGCGGGGGATGTCGGTCTCGAAGCGGAGCGGGTTGAACGTGTGCGGGTCGGGCCAGAGCTCGGGGAGCAGGTGGTTGAGCCAGAGCGTCACCGTGACCATGGTCCCGGCGGGCACGAAGTGGCCCTGGATCTCGGTGTCGGCGATGGCGCGGCGGGCGGGGGACGGGACCGGGGTGACCAGGCGCAGGGACTCGCGGATGACCATGTCGAGGACCACCAGGCGGTCCAGGTCGGCGGTCGAGAGGGGGCCGGGGCCGATCTCGCGGGCCTCGGCGCGGGCCTGTTCCTGCCATTCCGGGTGCAGGCCGAGGTGGTAGAGCGCGGCGGTGGTGGTGATGGTGGCGGTGTCGTGGGCGGCCATCATCAGGAAGATCATGTGGTTGACCACGTCCTCCTGGCTGAACGCGGACCCGTCCTCCAGCCGCGCGTGGCACAGGGCGGTGAACAGGTCATCACCCACACGGTCCTGGCAGGCACCCGCGCGGAAGTACTCCTCCAGCCGCCGTCGACCCCGGATCCCGGCCGCCCACCGACCGCCGGGCACGGGGAACCGCACGATCGAGGTCCCCGCGCGCACCACGCCGATGAACGCCTCGTTCACATCGGGATCGCTCGGCTCCCCCATGAACACCTCGGCGGCGACGTCCAGGGTCAGCGCCTTGAGCGCTGGGTAGACGTCGAGCTGCTCGGGCCAAGAGGGAAGTTCCCGGCGCACGACCTCGGCTACGCGGGCGACGTAAGAGTCCACGCGCGGTGCGGTGAACGCCTCTTGCATGAGCCGCCGGTGGAACAGGTGCTCGTCGAAGTCCAGCAGCATCAGGCCGCGGGGGAAGAACTTCTCCAGGAAGTACGCCCACCCGTCCTGCGAGAACGCCTTGTCCTTGTTGACGAACACCTCCCGCGCGGCGTCAGGCCCAACGGCGGCGACCATCTTCGTGCCGAACACGTTGGCCCACGACACCGGCCCGAACTGACGGTACCGCTCTAGCTGGTACTCCACACCGCGCCGCAACAACGGAACCGTGTGCCCTAGCACCGGCCAACCACGGTCACCCAGTACCGGCTTCAAACCTGTCGGCGCTACCGCCAGCTCTCGCACCACCATCCGAACCTAGCACCGGACCAGGCTGCCGAACCCGCGTGCCGAGCGCCTACTAAACCCCGAGCACGGCCGAGGCCAACCCGGCGAGCTCCGCTGCCAGGCAAGGCCGTCCGGCTAGTCGGCCTGTGCGCGGCAGGTCGTTGACGATCGTGAGAGCGGCGTGGACGGTAACGCGAGCGGCTGGTTCCGACAGGGAGGGGCGGGCTTCCTGCAACAGTCGGACCCACTCGGCGACGTAGCCCCGTTGTAGCGCTCGCAACTCCTTGGCGTCGCGCTCGGGCAGGTTCACCAGTTCGGTCGTATAGACAGCAATCAAGTCGTCTGACCGCATCACCGTGTCGACGTAGGAGCGGGCGAGGCGTCTTAGAGCGTCGGAGGCATCAACGGCGCTGCTCAGCGACTCCTCTAGGCCCCATCGCAAGCGGTCGGCCATGCGGCGGCTTGCGGCTAGGAGGATGTCGGACTTCGAGGCGAAGTGCCGATAGACGCTAGGGCCCGCGATACCGGTGGCCGCACCGATATCTTCCATGCTGACGGACGGGAAGCCGCGTTCGCGGAAGAGGCGGGTCGCGGAGGTTAGGAGTTCCTCGCGGCGGGTCTGGGCCGGGCCGCCGCGCCAGGCCGGTGCGGCGGAACCGGTGGCGATCGGGGCGCGGACAACCGCCTCGGCCAGTGACGCCAGCAGCGAGGCGAACTCCGGCGCGGGTAGTCCGACGCGGTGATCCCCGACGCTGCCGAACACGCTCAGTGCGGCGAAGCACAGCAGGTCGGCCTCGCCCGCGTCGAGCGACGGGCGCAACCGGCGCAGACCGGTCATCCACTGGCCGAGCAGTGCACCCACCCGGCGGCGGATCTCCTTCTGGTCGCCCTGGTGCAGGTGCCTGCCCTGCCACCGCCACAGCGCGGTGAGCGCCCGTTGCTCGATCGAGACCTCGGCGGCGGTCACCAGCAGGGGCCGCAGCGCCGCGGCGGGGTCGGCCTCGGCCAGCTCGACCGGGCCCGCGAGGCGCTCCGCCAGGGCGTCGATGCCGTTGAGCAGGACGAACCCGAGGACGTCCTGCTTGTTCTGGAAGTGGCGGTAGAGCGCGGGGCCGGTCACCCCGGCCGCGGCGGCGATGTCGTTGACCCCCACGGCGTGGAAACCACGTCGACCGAACAGCTCGGCGGCGGCCGCGGCCAGCTCGGCCTTGCGGTTGCGCCGCCCACCCTGCGGACTTCCCTGCCGCCCACCCTGAACACCGCGAGTCACTCGACAGCCTCCTGGGGTGAGAGCGGAGTTACAACGGTATGCGGAACCCAGCACGTTGACAACCAGTTGATACCGGCGAGTATGTTAATGGGCATTAGCGCCAGTCAGCTCGGGAGAGGATCGGCAGAGTGAGTACCGAAGCCTTCATCTACGAGGCGATCCGCACGCCGCGCGGTCGCGGCAAGCAGAACGGCTCCTTGCACGGGGTCAAGCCCATCTCGCTGGTCGTCGGCCTCCTGCACGAGCTCACGGCCCGCCACCCCGAACTCGACCCGGCGACCATCGACGACATCGTCCTGGGCGTCGTGTCCCCGGTCGGCGACCAGGGCTCGGTCATCGCCCGCAGCGCCGCGCTGGCCGCGGGCCTGCCCGACAGCGTCGCGGGCCTGCAGATCGACCGGTTCTGCGCGTCGGGCCTGGAGGCGGTCAACATCGCCGCCGAGAAGGTCCGCTCCGGCTGGAACCAGCTGATCGTGGCGGGCGGCGTGGAGTCGATGTCGCGGGTGCCGATGGGCTCCGACGGCGGCGCGTGGTTCAACGACCCCGAGACCAACTACGACACGTACTTCGTCCCGCAGGGCATCAGCGCGGACCTTATCGCCACCACCGAGGGCTTCAGCCGCGACGACATCGACTCTTACGCTGTCGAGTCGCAGCGCCGGGCGGCGGCCGCGTGGTCGGCGGGGTACTTCGCCAAGTCAGTCGTACCGGTCCGCGACCGTAACGGCGTCGTGCTGCTCGACCACGACGAGCACATGCGGCCCGAGTCGACCGTGGAGAGCCTGGCCAAGCTGAAGCCGTCGTTCGCGGGCATCGGCGACTTCGGTGGGTTCGACGCCGTGGCCCTGCAGCGGTACCACCACGTGGAGCGCATCGACCACGTCCACACGGCCGCGAACTCGTCCGGCATCGTCGACGGGTCCGCCCTGGTTCTTATCGGCAACGAGGCCGCGGGGTCTGCCGCCGGGCTGACCCCGCGCGCGCGGATCGTGTCGGCAGCGGTAACCGGCGCGGAACCGACCATCATGCTCACCGGCCCCACCCCCGCCGCGCAGAAGGCGCTGCGCCTGGCGGGTCTGACCCCGGACGACATCGACGTCTGGGAGCTCAACGAGGCGTTCGCCGCGGTGGTGCTGAAGTTCATGCGGGACCTCGACATCCCGCACGACAAGATCAACGTCAACGGCGGCGCGATCGCCATGGGCCACCCGCTCGGCGCGACCGGCGCGATGATCACCGGCACCGTCGTCGACGAGCTGGAGCGGCGCGGCGCCCGGCGCGGCCTGGTCACCCTGTGCATCGGCGGCGGCATGGGCGTCGCGACCATCATCGAGCGAGTCTGAGGGGCCATGAGCATGATCGGCTGGGACGTCGACGGCGACGGCATCGTCACGCTGACGATGGACGACCCGAACCAGGGCGCCAACACCATGAACGACCTGTTCCGCACCTCGTTCGCCGAGACCGTGGAGCGGCTGGAGACCGAGCGCGACAGCATCACCGGTGTCGTGATCACCTCCGGCAAGAAGACCTTCTTCGCGGGTGGTGACCTCAACCAGCTCATCCAGGCGCGTCCCGAGCACGCCGCCGAGATGACCAAGACGGTCAACACCATGAAGTCCTACCTGCGCAGGCTTGAGCAGTTGGGCAAGCCCGTGGTCGCGGCCATCAACGGCGCGGCGCTCGGTGGCGGCTACGAGATCGCGCTCGCGACGCACCACCGGATCGCCTTGGACGTACGGGGCAGTGAGATCGGCCTGCCTGAGGTGACGCTAGGTCTGCTGCCGGGTGGCGGTGGCATTACCCGGACCGTGCGGCTGCTGGGCATCCAGAACGCGCTGCTCAACGTCTTGCTGCAAGGGCAGCGACACAAGCCCCTTAAGGCCAAGGAGCTCGGTCTGGTCGACGAGGTCGTGTCGACGCCGGAAGAGCTCTTGTCGTCCGCGAAGGCCTGGGTGAAGGCGAACCCGGGCGCGCAGCAGCCGTGGGACGTCGATGGGTACAAGATCCCCGGTGGCACGCCGTCGAACCCGAAGTTCGCGGCCAACCTGCCCGCGTTCCCGGCGAACCTGCGCAAGCAGCTCAAGGGCGCCCCCATGCCCGCGCCGCGCAACATCCTGTCCGCCGCGATCGAGGGCGCGCAGGTCGATGTCGACACGGCGACGCGGATCGAGACCCAGTACTTCGTGAACCTGGCCGTGGGTCAGGTCGCGAAGAACATGACGCAGGCGTTCTTCTTCGACCTACAGGCGATCACCAAGGGCAACAGCCGCCCGGCCGGTCAGCCCTCTTACACCGCTCGCAAGGTCGCGGTGCTCGGCGCCGGGATGATGGGCGCCGGGATCGCGTACTCCAGCGCGCGGGCCGGGATCGAGGTCGTGCTCAAGGACGTCACCCTCGAAGGCGCCGAGAAGGGCAAGGCGTACTCGGCGGGCATCCTCGCGAAGGCGGTGTCGCGCGGCAAGATCACGCAGGAGAAGGCCGACGAGGTGCTGGCGCGGATCACGCCGACCGCGGACGCCGCCGACGTGGCGGGCGCGGACCTGGTCGTGGAGGCCGTGTTCGAGAGCCCCGAGCTGAAGAAGAAGGTGTTCGCCGAGATCGAGGACCTGGTGGCGCCGGACGCGCTGCTGGGCTCGAACACCTCGACGCTGCCGATCACCGGGCTGGCCGAAGGGGTGAAGCGGCAGGAGGACTTCATCGGCCTGCACTTCTTCTCCCCGGTGGACAAGATGCCGCTGCTGGAGATCGTGGTCGGCGCGAAGACCTCGGACGCGGCGCTGGCCAAGGCGTTCGACTACGCGCAGCAGATCAAGAAGACGCCGATCGTGGTCAACGACAGCCGCGGCTTCTTCACCAGCCGGGTCATCGGCACGTTCATGAACGAGGCGCTGGCCATGGTCGGCGAGGGCATCGCGATCCCGTCGATCGAGCAGGCGGGCGCCCAGGCCGGGTACCCGGCGCCGCCGCTGCAGCTGCTCGACGAGCTGACCCTCACCCTGCCGCGCAAGATCCGCGACGAGGCCCGCGCGGCCATCGAGGCGGCGGGCGGCACCTGGCCGGAGCACCCGGCCACCGAGGTGCTGGACCGGATGGTCGTCGAGTTCGACCGCAAGGGCCGCTCGGCCGGGGCCGGCTTCTACGAGTACGCCGACGGCAAGCGGACCGGCCTGTGGCCTGGCCTGGCCGAGGCGTTCGGGTCGGGCAGCACGGAGATCCCGTTCGCGGACATGCAGGAGCGCATGCTGTTCGCCGAGGCCCTCGAAACCGTGAAGTGCTTCGACGAGGGCGTCCTGCGCACTGTCCCGGACGCCAACATCGGCTCCATCTTCGGCATCGGCTTCCCGGCGTGGACCGGCGGCATCATCCAGTACATCAACGGCTACGACGGCGGCCTGGCAGGCTTCGTCGCCCGCGCCCGCGAACTGGCAGCGGCCTACGGTGACCGCTTCCTGCCGCCGGCGTCGCTGGTGGAGAAATCCGAGAAGGGCGAGACCTACGCCTGATCAGCACTCCGACTGCCCGTCACCGGCCCGTCCGGTGGCGGGCAGTCGCTTTTCGCCGCTGTGCAGGGAAGATCTCAGTCGTGGATGCTCTTCCGCGCCAGCAGGTACGCGGGGAGCAGGACCTCGTCGTACTTCTCGGCCTTGGCGCCGGTGGCGATGATGAGCATGGTGCGGTCGGTCGACTCGACGCGGTAGACGAAGGCGCGGTTCTGGTAGCCCGTGGTCCAGGTGGCCTCGGCGCCGTGTGAGGTGCCGATGGCGAGGTCGCGGATGTCGATGTTGGTGGGGTCGTTGCCGGGGTCGATGCCGTCCTGGATGACCTGGCGGGGCGGCGGCACGGTGTCGGAGTGCGAGTCGTACACCTCCAGGGTGCCGTCCTCGGACTTGCCGGTCGTGATGACGCACTTGATGTAGAGCGCGCCCGCCTTGTACGTCCGGTTCGGCGGCTCCACCTTCCACCCCGCGGGGACGTCCATCACGCCGACCGGGCCGCACTGCCCGGCGGTGTCCCCCGCGGCCCCGGGCACGGCGACCTCCCGCCACGGGTCGGTGTTCGCACTGCCGCATCCCGCCAGGACCAAGCCCGCCACCGCGAGCGCCACCACTCCCCTACCCATGGACCGGACCCTAGGGCACCAAGATCGCGAGCGGCAGCGGGCATCCGGCCGAAGGCGTGGACCCCGGCGGAACCCAAGCGCGGCAACGCGATCGCGGTGGACCGCTTTGGCCCGGTCCGGTCGCGCGAGGGTATCGCCGCGCGGGCCCGGCGGGGTGTACTGGGGGGATGTCGTCCCTGCTCGAGCTGCTCAACGGCGCCGACGAGGCGGACGCGGTGGCCGACCTGTCGCGCTGCTGCGGGTCGGCCAGGTGGGCGCGGGCGGTGGTGGCGCAGCGGCCGTTCCGGTCGCTGGGCGAGGTGGACGAGGTGTCCGCGACCGTTCTGGCCACTCTGGACTGGGCCGAGGTGCTGCCGCTGCTCGACCAGGTGCCCCGGGTGCGCGAGCGGTGGCCGGACCTGGGCCGCGCCGAGCTGATCTACGAGCAGCGCGTCGGGCACCCGTTCACGCTGTGCACGGCCGGGTTGGGGCGCGACGAGGTGTTGGCGCTGCTGCGGCACCGCTCGGGCAACGACCGGGCGGTCGAGCGGGCGGCCGCGGTCGGCGAACTGGCCAGGGTCGTCGCGATCCGGTTGCGCGGCCTGGTGCTCCGACCGACCCGGGTGGAGTGTCCACAGTGGCATCGACGGCCAGGTGGCGATCTGCCACGTGGCAGATGATGATCACTCTGGGTAGATCACGCACCGTCGCAGGATGACCCGAACGGACGTGGGGGTTTGTCAGTAATCTGAATGGCACCAACGCCGAAGCAGAGGTGCGCTCCGTGGTCGAATCCGCCAGATGGGTTGCCCTTGACGCGATTGCCCATCCCGCACCGCCGCACGCGCGCCGCCAGCGCGCGCCGGGACGGCCGCCGGGACCACCGTGCGTGTCGTCGATCGCGCCCCCAGTCCCCTGAGACGGCAAATGCCACCCGTTCGGCCTAGCCAACTCCGGGTCGACTTGGGCCGATGGGGTGGCGCGGGCTCCACGTTCGGGTGCACAGTGGTACCTCTTGCGAGGACAGCACTTCTCAGGCAGGACGGCATTTCTCAGGCAGCACCGGCGGCACAGGCCCGGCAGCACATCCGGGGCCGCCACCCCAGTCGGAAACGAATGCGGCGAGGACTTCTCTGGCGTGGACCGGCTTGAGTTGGCCACCGAGTGGGCCACCGCGTTGACCGAGATGGTCGACGCGGACCACCCGCTGCCCGCGCGCGAGCTCGACGAGCTGATCGCCTCGGTGGTCGCCGACCCCTCGCGCGCGGCGCGGGCGGGCGCGCGCCTGGTCGAGGCCGGGTACCGGGAGGCGGACTGCCTGCGGGTCAGCACCTCGGTGCTGGCCGCCGGGTTGCTCCGACTGACCACAGTGGACGAGACGGCGGCGGCGATCGCGGCGCTGGCGACCGGGTTCGCCGAGGCGCTGGCCACCCGGCCGTCGGACGCGCTGGTGGTCGCCGACTTCGAGCGCGACCTGCGGGCCAGCGAGGCCCGGTTCCGCGAACTGTTCACCACCTCCGCGCTGGGCATGGTGATCTCCGACCTCGACGGCGGCTCGGTGCGGGCCAACGAGGCGCTGGAGACCATGCTCGGCCACCGCGAGGGCACGCTCCTGGTGTCCTCGGTCGACGAGCTGTTCCACCCGCAGGAGCGCGAGTACCTGCGGGAGCGCTACGACGAGCTCGCGGCCGGGCTGTGCGACCAGTTGCACGAGCGCACCCAGTTCGTGCGGGCCGACGGCGAGACGACCTGGGTGCGGATCGGGGTGTCGCTGCTGCGCGACCGCGACGACCTGCCCGCGCACCACGTGACCATGGTCGAGGACATCTCCGACCTGTACCTGCTGGAGAACCGGCTCAGCTACCAGGGCACGCACGACCCGCTCACCGGGCTGCCCAACCGGCAGGCGTTCCTCAGCAGGCTGGAGGAGGCGCTCGGCGCGGGCGCGGACGTGTCGGTGTTCCACCTCGGGCTCGACGACTTCGCCGTGGTCAACGACGGCATCAGCCGCGAGGCGGGCGACCACCTGCTGCGCGCGGTCGCCCAGCGATTACGCGAGGTCGTCGGCGACCACCCCGGGGTCATCGCCCGGCTGACCGGCGACGAGTTCGGGATCATGCTGGTGCACGGGCCCGGCGGGCTCGACGTCGGCTCGATCGCCGCCGAGATCAACGAGGTGCTCGCCGAGGCGACCTATGTGGACGGTGAGGGGGTCGCGGCGTCGGCCACCATCGCGGTGATGAGCCTGCCGTCGCCGACCAGCGACCCCGGTGAGCTGCTGCGCGCGACCGACATCGCCAGGCGCCGGTTGCGGTTGCAGGGCCGCAGGCAGTGGTGCACGGTCGACCCGGAGCAGAACCTGCGCTACCGCGAGCACTACCGCCTGGCCGCGGGCATCCCCGGCGCGTGGGAGAACGGCGAGCTGGACCTGGACCGGTGGCCGCTGGTCACCCTGGCCGACCGGACCAGGATCTCCACCCAGGCGCTGCTGCGCTGGGAGCACCCGAGGTTCGGCACCCTGGGCTGCGACCGGCTGGAGCAGGTGCTGCGCGACACCGGCCTGGGTGTCCCCTTGGGACACTGGGCGCTGCGCCACGCCGCCCAGCACGCCGCGGCCGACGACTCGGCGCTGTACCTGGAGCTGACCCCGGAGCAGGCGGCCGACCCGGACCTGGTCATGGTGGTGCGCCGGGTGCTCGCCGAGACCGGGCTGGAGGCCGACCGGCTGGAACTGGGCATGCCGGTGCAGTCGCTGTGCTCGCCGGACATGCCCGCCGAGGAGAACCTGACGGTCCTGGTCGACATCGGCGTCCGCTCCGTGCTGACCGGCTTCGGCCGCAGCCGCGGCGACCTGGCCTGCCTGGAGGACCTGCCGATCCAGACGGTCCGGATGTCCGAGCACGTGGTCCGCCGCCTGGCCAAGCCCGACCCGGCGGCGCTGTTCACCCGGGCGACCCTGGGACTGGTGCCGATGGTGCGCGAGGTCGGCATCTCGGTCCTGGTCACCGGCCTGACCGACCCGGCCCAGGCCACGTGGTGGGCCGACGCGGGCGCTGATCTCGCCTCGGGGCCGCTGTTCGGTTAGCCGCGTGGTTCCTCGCCTGGCGGCCCCATGGGCTGCTGGGCTCGGTTCCGGATGGCCCTGGTGCGGCTGGGAGCTGGCCCGGTCAGGCTGCCAGGATCGCCGCGCCGAGGGCGGCGGTGCCCGCCTCGGTGAGGGTCGCGGGCACGAGCTCGCCGAAGCGGCCGTGGGTGGCGGTGACCAGCCCGTCGTGGGTGAGCAGGTGCGCGGTGAACTGGTCGCAGCACGGGACACCGTCGATGTAGAGGTCGGGCTCGGTGCCGCTGGCCAGGTGCGCCCTGCCCTCGGCGACCGCGCGCAGCATGGCGCGGGCCCGGTGGCTCAGCTGATCGGCGGGCTCACTCATGGTCGGTCATCCCCTCGGGGTGGTGGGCGGTCATCTACCTGGATGCTTGACCCCTGCACGAGGTTGCATCGGTTTCGACCCCCGCCGATGTTATGAACGTGACCTCATTGTGAGATAAGAGGCAGCGGCGTGGCGCGCAGATACCACTCATACCGGTGACTGTGGAATTTCACGGTGTGAATAAGTGGCAACGGGGTATGCGCGCCGGGTGCAATCAGGTTGACGAGCGCTCCACCAGCTCCGTTGGCAGCAGCACCGACGGCGGCAGCGGCTGGTCGCCGGACAGTTGCGCGAGCAGGTGCCAAGTGGTGGTGCGCCCCAACTCCTCGACGTCCTGACGCACGGTGGTCAGTTGTGGCGCTGTCGTAGTCGCGAGCACGGAGTCGTCGAAGCCGACTAACGCGATGTCGTCGGGCACGCGCTTACCGTGTTCGGCGAGGGTCCTTAACGCGCCGACCGCGATAATGTCCGCGGCGGCGAACACGGCGTCGATGTCCGGGAATTCGGCCAGCAGTTCCGCCATGGCGCGCGCGCCGCCCTCGACGCTGAAGTCGGAGTACGCGACCCGTCGACCGGGTTCGGGCACGCAGGCCTGCCAGCCGTTGAGCCGGTCGACGCCCGCGGCCATGTCCTGCGGGCCTGCGATGGTGCCGATGGCGCGGCGACCGGTGGCGATGAGGTGCCTGGCGGCCGCGGCGGCGCCGGTGAAGTTGTCCGAGTCGACGTAGGGGACCTTGATGCCCGACAGCGGCCTGCCGACGAGCACCACCGGCAGCCCGGCCTCGACCAGGCGCGCGGGCAGCGGGTCGCCGCGGTGCAGGCTGACCACGACGGCGCCGTCGACGTGGCCGCCGCACAGGTACGACTCCAGGGCGCCGTCCTCGCGGTCCTGGTCCATCAGCAGCACCAGTTGCCTGCGGCTGCCGGTCATCCCGGCGTAGACGCCGCGCAGGATCTTGGCGAAGAACGGGTCGCTGAAGACGCGGTCGCCGCGCTCGGAGACGACCAGCGCGATCGAGTTGGTCCTGCGGGTCACCAGGTTGCGGGCGGCCTGGTTCGGCACGTACCGCAGCTCGGCGATGGCGGTGTCCACCGCGAGCTTGGCCCGCTTGCTGACCCCCGGCAGGTTGTTGATCACCCGCGACACCGTCGACCGGGACACCCCGGCCACCCGCGCGACCGCCTCCAAGGTGGGGGCGTGCGATCCTCGCATCCTCACTCCGATCCCGTGCCCCGGCCGACTGGTCAGCGGCGGTGCCGGTCCTGGGTGTTGGACAGGCCGAACAGGATCCGCTGCATCACGTCGTCGCCGTCGTCGTTGACCGGCTCGCGCGCTGCCTCGATCGCCGCGGCGGGCGAGGGCCTGCGTTGCCGCCGGGGCAGCGGCACCGCTGACGCGTTCATCCCGCCCGGGAGCGGGAGGCTCGCCCACAGCAGATAACGCCCGTCACCCAATTCAGTGACGCCCACTCGTGGACCATCCGGGATGGCCGGGGTCCGCACCACCCTGGGCGTCTCGATCTCGATGACCAGATCGGGACCGGCGACCCTGATCCGGGCGGTGAGCATGCCCGCACTGGACTGGTCCACCGCGCCGACGACGGCCTGGGCCAGGGCGCGCCCGGCTTGAGCTGCGGCGTCGCGCATGGGCCTGAGGTTCCACTCGGTCGCCGAGAACCGCACGAACATCTCCGTGCACCCGACAGCGGTGGGCAGGGCGACCAGTTGCAGGTCGTCCATCTGTTCGGTCCGGTCGTTCATCGCGTGCGTCCTTCCCGGTCCCCGCGCGTGCGCAGATGGTGCCACGTCACCCGTTAGTAGCGGCACCCCAGGTCGTCTCCTTCACGGAGAGTGCACACAACCGGTCACGTGGTGACCCACCGCCGCCTGCCCACCACCGCGCCGATGGGGACCACAACGCCGCGCGTCACGTTCTCCGCCTGACCGTACCCAGTCGACCCCCCCGACTCCACGGAGTCCGCCCGCGACACCCCGAACGGCCGCGCGGGGAAAACATGAGGATCACTCCACACCACGCCGCGGCTCGTCGCCGGACCCGTGCCCCCAGGCGTACTTCACCGAATCCCGACAGCCGGTTCCGTCTGTCCATAGAGGACTTGATGTTGACTGTGGGGGCTCCGCCCACAGGCCTCACGCGCCCGGATCGCAGCCCTTCGCGCTGCCCCCTGCCGGTCGGTCCATCCACAAGGCCCCGAACCATCCACAGCCCTTCCGCGCCCCCTATTGACAAGCGGCCGGGTTCGATAGGTTCAGAGATGGGCCCCCGGCCCCCGGGAGGGAGGGCCCCGGCCGCGGAGTGGATCTTGGTCGGCGGGCGGTGCGGGGCGGGCTGGGGTGGCCGTGAGGGGTGGGGTTCGCGAGGGGCGAACGCCACGGACCGGGCTGGCTGGGGCGGGACACGCCGGACGGTGGCGGAACGCCGGACGGTGGCGGAACGCCGGACGGTGGCGGAACGCCGGACGGTGGCGGAACGCCGGACGGTGGCGGAACGCCGGACGGTGCGGGATGTCTGGTGGGTACGGCCGGTCTGTCAGCGTGGACCGTGTGCCGGTGCGGGGGCGGATGGCTGCTCAGGCATCCGGCTGGGCGGCGGGCCTTCCAGTTCGGGCTGCCCGCCGGCGAGAGGTGTCCGCCGGTGTGGGCTGTCTGCGGTGCAGGGTGTTGCCGGTGCCGGGTGTTCGGAGCCGCGATCTGCTGTTCGCGGGCGCGACCCTGCCCACCGGGCCGGTCGTGGCGGACAGGACCAGACCACCAGACAACCCGAGCGGCCGCGTCAGGGCAGGGTGGCGAGTTTGGCGGAGAGAGCGGTGGCCCACTCGGCGAGGACTCGGTGGCGGCGTTTGGTGTCGTCGGTGAGGAGGTTGGCCAGGCCTAGGCCTCGGGCGAGGTCCAGGGTGGCTTGGACGGCCTCGCGGACGCCGGGGTGGGATTCGTCGGCGCCCAGGGCTTCCACGGTCAGTTGGTGGGCTTCGCGGCCCACGCGGGCTTCCAGGGGGAGCACCTGCGCGCGCAGTTGCTCGTCCGACGCGGCCGCGACCCACAGTTGCAGGGCGGCCTTGAAGAGCTTGCCCGCGTACATCTCGCCGATCGCGTCGACCACGAAGCGGGTGCGGTCCGGGCCCGGGGGCAGGGTGGGCAGGGCGGCGCGGAGGAACTCGACGCGTTCGTCCGTGACGTAGGCGATGGCGGCGGTGAAGAGGTCCTCGCGGGTCGGGAAGTGGTGCTGGGCGGCACCCCGCGAGACGCCCGCGCGTTCGGCGACGACGGAGACCGTGCTGCCGGTCCAGCCGACCTCGGCGAGGCAGTCGACCGCGGCCGCGAGCAGGCGGCCCCGGGTGGCCCGGCTGCGGTCCTGGCGCGGTTCGCGGACTGCCTCGCCCATGCCGTTCCTCTCAGTAGGACTTGGGCAGCCCGAGGGTGAACTGCGCCACGAAGTTCAGGATCATCTCGCGGCTCACCGGGGCGATCCTGGTCAGCCGGGACGCCGCGACGAGCGCACCGAGACCGTACTCGCTGGCCAGGCCGTTGCCGCCGTGGGTTTGCACGGCCGCGTCGACGGCGCGGACCACGGCCTCGCCCGCGGCGTACTTGGCCATGTTGGCCGCCTCGCCCGCGGCCATGTCGTCACCGGAGTCGTAGAGCCAGGCGGCCTTCTGGGTCATCAGCTTGGCCAGGTCGAGCTCGATCCTGGCCTGCGCCAGCGGGTGCGCGACGGCCTGGTGGGCGCCGATGGGTTCCTTCCAGACCTGCCGGGTCTTGGCGTACTCGACGGCTTTGTCCACCGCGAACCGGCCCATGCCCACCGCGAACGACGCGGCCATGATCCGCTCGGGGTTGAGCCCTGCGAACAGCTGCATCAGCGCGGCGTCCTCCGACCCGACCAGCGCGTCGAGCGGCAGCCGGACGTCGTCGAGGAACAGCTGGAACTGGTAGTCCGGGGAGACGATGTCCATCTCGATGCGCCGGTAGGTGAACCCGGGCGCGTCGGTCGGCACGATGAACAGGACCGGCTTGAGCTTGCCGGTCCTGGCGTCCTCGGTGCGGCTGACGACGAGCACGGCCTGCGACTCGTCGACGCACGAGATGTAGGTCTTGCGGCCGGTCAGCAGCCACCCGTCGCCGTCGCGGCGCGCGGTGGTGGTGATGCGGTGCGAGTTGGACCCGGCGTCGGGCTCGGTGATCGCGAACGCCATCCGCACCGTGCCGTCGGCGAACCCCGGTAACCACCGCCGCTTCTGCTCGTCGGTGCCGTACCTGGCGATGATCGTCGCGCAGATCGCGGGCGAGACGACCACCTGCAGCAACGACGCCCCCGCCGCCGCCAACTCCTCGCACACCGCGGCCAGGTCCCCGATGCCCCCGCCGCCCCCGCCGAACTCCTCGGGCACGTTGACGCCCAGGTACCCGAGCCCGCCCGCCTCGTCCCACAGCTCGGTCGTGTGCCCACCGGAGCGCGCGGCCTTGAGCACGTACTCGTGCCCGTACTTGCGCCCCAGGTCCCCCACCGCCTTGCGCAGCGCCTGCCGTTCCTCGGACTCGACGAAGCTCACGACCCCTCCACAGGTTCACCCAGCACGGACTCGTCACGGACGACCGCCAGCACGCGGCCCACGTCGACCTGGTCGCCCGCGGCCACCGGCAGTTCGGCGACCACCCCGGCGACCGGTGCGACCACGCGGTGCTCCATCTTCATCGCCTCCAGCCACAGCAGGACCTGTCCGGCGTCGACGCGGTCGCCCACCGCGGCGGCCACCCGTACCACTGTCCCCGGCATCGGGGCCAGAAGCGAGCCCGCGGCCACCCGGGCTGCCGGGTCGGGGAAGCGCTCGGGGACCTCGAACGCGATCGAGCCGACCATCGTGTCCACAAAGGACCAGCCGGGTGCGCGGCCGACCTCGAAGCGGTGGACGACGCCGTTGACGGCCAGGCGGACCAGGTCTGGGGTGGCTTCGACGAGGTGGACGCCGTCGATGCCCAGTGAGCCGTCGCGGCCGAGGCGGTAGCGGACGGTGTGGTCGCCGATGAGCTTGGCCTGGGGTTGGGAGACGACATTGCGCCACCCGCTGGGGAGGCGGCCGAGGACTCGGGCGGCGGCGCGGTTGGTCGCGGCGTCGGCGAGGGCGGCCGCGAGGGCGGCGAGGGGTTCGGCGGTCAGCAGGGGCGCGGTGAGGTCGTGGCGGGTGAGGAACGCGGTGTCGGTGTCGCCCGCCAGGAAGTCGGGGTGGCGCAGGACCCGGACCAGCAGGTCGCGGTTGGTGCGCACGCCGTGGATCCGGGAGCGCGTGAGGGCGCCCGCGAGGACCCGGGCCGCGGTGGACCGGTCCACCGCCCAGGCGATGACCTTCGCGAGCATCGGGTCGTAGCGCACGCCGACCATCGAGCCGGTCTCGACGCCGGAGTCGACCCGGATGCCCTCGGTGGGGATCTCGAAGCGGTGCAGTGTCCCGGTTTGCGGGCGCCAGTCGTTGGCCGGGTCCTCGGCGTAGAGGCGGACCTCGATGGCATGACCGCGCGACGGCGGCGGCTCAGCGGGCAGCCGGGCGCCCTCGGCGACGCCGAACTGGAGGGCGACCAGGTCGAGGCCGGTGGTCAGCTCGGTGACCGGGTGCTCGACCTGGAGGCGGGTGTTCATCTCCAGGAAGTAGAACCGGCCGGTCTCATCGGCGAGGAACTCGACCGTGCCCGCGCCGGTGTACCCCACAGCGCCCGCGGCGGCCTTGGCTGCCGCGAAAAGCCTGTCGCGCATGCCTTCCGTGCGGTCGACCAGCGGCGAGGGCGCTTCCTCGACCACCTTCTGGTGCCGCCGCTGGATGGAGCACTCGCGCTCGCCGACCGCCCAGACCGTGCCGTGCCGGTCGGCCATGATCTGGACCTCGATGTGGCGCCCGGTCTCCAGGTACGGCTCGCAGAACACCGTGGCGTCACCGAAAGCGGACAGCGCCTCGGAGCGGGCCGTTTCCAGTTCACCCGCCAGGTCGGCGAGATCGCGCACGACCCGCATGCCCCGTCCGCCACCGCCCGCGGAAGCCTTCACCAGCACGGGAAGATCGGCGGCGGTCGGTTCGTCCACTTCAGACAGGACAGGAACCCCCGCGGCGGCGACCAAGCGCTTGGACTCGATCTTCGAGCCCATCTGCTCGATGACCTCCGGCGCGGGCCCGATCCACGTCAGCCCGGCGTCGAGGACGGCGCGCGCGAAGGCGGCGTTCTCCGACAGGAAGCCGTATCCGGGGTGCACGGCGTCGGCACCGGCGTCCACAGCGGCCTGGACGAGCAGGTCGGCACGCAGGTAGGTGTCGACCGGCGCGGACCCGGGCAGGCGGACGGCCGAGTCGGCTTCGGCCACGTGCGGGGAGTCCGCGTCCGCGTCGGAGTAGACGGCCACTGTGGTCAGTCCGAGCGCCCGGGCGGTGCGGAACACGCGGCGGGCGATCTCGCCGCGGTTGGCGACCAGGACGCGGGCGATCGGGTGCACGGGCCTCACATCCGGAAGACGCCGTAGCCGGTGGCGCCCTCGACCGGTCCTGAGTGGACGGCCGAGAGGGCTAGCCCCAGCACGGTTCGGGTGTCGCGGGGGTCGATGACGCCGTCGTCGTAGAGCATGCCGGACAGGAACATCGGCAGGGACTCGGCTTCCACCTGACCCTCGACCATGGCGCGCATCGCGGCGTCGTGCTCCTCGTTGTACGTCTGACCCCGGCGCTCTGCGCCCTGGCGCATGACGATCGACAGCACACCGGCCAGCTGCGCCGGTCCCATCACCGCGGACTTGGCGCTGGGCCAGGCGAAGAGGAACCTCGGGTCGTACGCGCGGCCGCACATGCCGTAGTGGCCCGCGCCGTAGGACGCTCCGATGAGGACGGACAGGTGCGGCACCCGCGAGTTGGACACCGCGTTGATCATCATGGCGCCGTGCTTGATGATGCCGCCCTGCTCGTACTCCTTGCCGACCATGTAGCCGGTGGTGTTGTGCAGGAACAGCAGCGGGGTGTCGGTCTGGTTGGCCAGCTGGATGAACTGGGTGGCCTTCTGCGCCTCGTCGCTGAACAGGACACCCCGGGCGTTGGCCAGGACGCCGATCGGGTAGCCGTGCAGCTGGGCCCAGCCGGTGACCAGACTGGTGCCGTAGAGCGGTTTCACCTCGTCGAAGTCGGAGCCGTCCACGACGCGGGCGATGACCTCGCGCGGGTCGAACGGGACCTTGAGGTCGGTGGGCACGATGCCGAGGAGGTCCTCCGGGTCGTGCACCGGCTCGGCGTAGTCGGCCGCGGGCGCCGGGCCCTGCTTGCGCCAGTTGAGGCGGGCGACGATCCTGCGACCGAGCCGGATGGCGTCGCGCTCGTCCTCGGCGAGGTGGTCGGCCAGGCCCGAGACGCGGGCGTGCATCTCCGCGCCGCCGAGCGACTCGTCGTCGGCGTCCTCGCCGGTGGCCATCTTGACCAGCGGCGGACCGCCGAGGAACACCTTGGCGCGGTCGCGGACCATGACGACGTGGTCGGACATGCCGGGCAGGTAGGCGCCGCCCGCGGTGGAGTTGCCGAAGACCAGGGCGATCGTGGGGACCTTCGCGGCGGAGGAGCGGGTGAGGTCGCGGAAGGTGCGGCCGCCGGGGATGAAGATCTCCTTCTGGGTGGGCAGATCGGCACCGCCGGACTCGACGAGGTTGATCGTCGGCAACCGGTTCTGCGCGGCGATGTCGGCGGCCCGGAAGCCCTTGCGCATGCCCCACGGGTTGATCGCGCCGCCCTTGACGGTCGGGTCGCTGGCGTTGACCAGGCACTCGACGCCCTCGACGACGCCGATCCCGGTGACCAGGCTGCCGCCGACCGGGAAATCGGTGCCCCACGCGGCCAACGGGGACAGTTCGAGGAAGGGCGAGTCGGGGTCGAGCAGCAGCTCGACCCGCTCCCTGGCCAGCAGCTTGCCGCGCTCCCGGTGGCGGTCGACGTACTTCTCGCCGCCCCCGGCCACGGCCTTGGCGTGCTCGCCGTCGAGCTCGGCGATCTTGGCCAGCATGCCGTCCCGATTGGCCAGGAAGTCCGCCGCACCGGGATCGACCGAGGAGCGCAGCACCGTCACCACCCCACCGTGGCACGCCGGGTGCCGCTTTTCAAGCATGCACGCTTGATTGTTTCACCGCTTGGCGGGTGTCGGTGTCCAGGCGTGGCGCGGGCTCGGGACCGGTGTCCGGCTGATCGGGCAGCCCCGGGCGAGGCCGCTCCGAGCGTCCCGGGCACAGGGCGACGACTTCGGGCGTGGAGCAGAACGTCCGGCTGGTCGGGGCGTCGGGGTGCCGGTACCCGCGGCCTTCGGGGTGGGGTGTCGCGGCAGCCGAGCTCGACGCCGATGCTGCCAGCACGGTTCGGGCGCCGGGCGGGTCCGTCGTCTTGATTCGAGGGCGGGGTGGGGACGGGGTCGGTGTGGGTTTTCGCGGCAGCCACGCTCGACGTCCAGGCTGCCGGCGCAGTTCGGGCGCCGGGTGCGGTCAGTCGTCCTGGTTCGAGCGCGGGGCGGGGACGGGGCCGGGGTGGGTCCAGGACTCCAGGGCGCGGCGGTGGGGGGTGTCGGGGAGTTGGGCGAGGTGGGCGTGTGCGCGGTCGAGGTAGTGGTCGGCGAGGTCGGTGGCCTGGTGGACGGCGTCGACGAGGACCTGGGCGCGGTGTTGGGCGAGCAGGTCGGGGAGGGTGGGTCGGCGGACGGCGCGCCTGCCCGCCATGTCCGAGTGCTGGCGGTGCGGGGCGAGGTCGTCGCGGATCTGCAGGGCCATGCCGAGCGCCTCGCCGAATCCGGACAGGGCCGCCACGCGCTCCGGGGCGGCGCCGCCGAGCAGGGCGCCGGTCCGGCACGCGGCCGAGGTCATGGCGGCGGTCTTGTAGTGGGCCATCTCCAGGTAGGTGGACACCGGCGTGTCGACCCCCTCGGCCATCGCCACCTCCATCGCGGCACCCCGGCACGCGAGCCGCCCGGCGTCGGCCTGCACGCGCATCACCTCGACCAGCGTCTCGGCGGCCACACCGGAGTCGGCCAGCGCCTCGAACCAGGTGAAGAACAGGGCGCTCCCGGTGACGATCGCCGTCTCCGCCCCGAACACGCCGTGCACCGCGGGCCGCCCCCGCCGCGACTCCCCCTGGTCGATCAGGTCGTCGTGGATCAGCCCGCCGACGTGCGCGCACTCGAGCCCGACCGCGGCCGGGATCACCTCGTCGAGCACCCCGCCGACCGCCAGCGCACTGCGCACCAGCAACAACGGCCGCATCAACCGCCCGGGCGGCAACATCGCGTACCTGGCCGCCGCCGACACCGGGTCATCCCCCACCCACCGACCCGCGATCCCCACCCGCAACCGCTCAGCCACCTCGGCATCAGTGACCACCACCCACCCCCACCCACGACGTCATGCCCCGATCGTCAGTCGCCACCCCGCACCAGTCGAGCAAGACCACCCGATCGAGAGGGTTGCTCACAGGCGCCCGCCACAGCCCCGGCCACGTACGCCAGCGCCAACCACCACGCGAATCCGCCCCCTTATCCACAACGCCTGGAACCATCCACAGCCCGTCCCCACCCCCTAGTGACAAACCACCGGGTTCGATAAGTTCAGAGATGGGCCCCCGGGCCCCGGGAGGGAGGGCCCCGGCCGCGGAGTTGATCTTGGGTGGGCGGCGGATTTTGGGGCGTGTGGTGGGGCAGGCGAGGGCCGAGTTCGCGATTGGCGAACGGGTGCGTGTGGGGCTCGGGCGGCCGCGTCGGTTTGTTGGGAGCGGTACGCCCACGGCCTGAGAGGGTGGCGTCGGTTCCGGCCGAGGAGGGCTATCGGTGTGACCATCGAATGTTGTCCACAACCCCTCGGATCATCCACAGCCCGTCCCTACCCCCTATTGACAAACCACCGGGTTCGATAAGTTCAGAGATGGGCCCCCGGCCCCCGGGAAGGAGGGCCCCGGGGGCAGAGTTGATCTTGAGCGGGGTGGAGCTCTGAAGGCGGAGCCCTAGGGCGAGGCGGAGCCCATGGGCGGGGCCCTGGAGACGGGGCTGGGCTCTGGAGACGGGATGGAACTCTGGAGGCGGAGCCCTGAGGCGGGGCGGAGGGCTGGGGGCGGAAGACTGGGGGGACCTGGGGGGTTAGGTGGTGAGGCCTAGGCGTTTGGCGGCTAGGAGGGTGAGGATTTCTGTGGTACCGCCGCCGATGGAGAGGATTCGGGTGTCTCGGTAGTGGCGCTCCACCTCGGAGTCGCGGAGGTAGCCTGCGCCGCCGTGGAGTTGGAGGGCTTGGTGGGTTGTCCAGTCCGCGGTTTCGGTGGCGCTGTTCTTGGCGAAGCAGACCTCGGTGATGACGTCCTCGCCCGCCAGGTGGCGGGTGGCGATGGACCTGGTGTACGCGCGGGCGACGTCGATGCGGCGGGCCATGTCGGTCAGGGTCATCTGGATCGACTGGCGGGAGATCAGCGGGTGGCCGAAGGTCTGCCGGTCGCGGCACCACTGGACGGTCAGGTCGTAGGCGCGCTGGGCGGTCGCGTAGGCCTGGACCGCCAGGGTCAGGCGTTCGGCTACGAAGTTGACCGCGATCTGGATGAAGCCGGTGTTCTCAGCGCCGACCAGGTTCTCCACCGGGACTCGGCAGTCGACAAAGGACATTGACGCCGTGTCCGAGCAGTGCCAGCCCATCTTCTCCAGCTGACGGTCCACAGTGAACCCGGGCGTGCCCTTCTCGATGACCAGCAGCGAGATCCCGTGCGCCCCAGGGCCGCCGGTCCGCACAGCCGTGGTCACGAAGTCCGCCCGGACTCCGGAGGTGATGAACGTCTTCGCCCCGTTGACAACGTAGTGCGAGCCGTCCCGCACCGCCGTCGTGCGGATCCCGGCCACATCAGAACCGCCGTCCGGCTCGGTGATGGCGAGCGCGCCGATCATCTCCCCCGCCAGCGTCGGCCGGACCCAGCGGTCCACCTGACCGGCCGCCACCAGGTGTGGCACGGCGATCCCGCAGGTCAGCAACCCCGCGATGAGCCCGCCGGAGGCCCCCGCGTAGTGCATCTCCTCGACCACGACCAGCGCGTCGACCAGGTCCCCGCCCTCACCGCCCGCCGACTCCGGGAACGCGATCCCGAGCAGGCCGAGGTCGGCCGCCGCCCGGTGCAGCGACCGGGGCAGCTCGCCCGCGCGTTCCCAGGAATCCAAGTGCGGCAACACTTCCGAGTCCATGAACCGGCGGACCGTGGCGCGCAGCTCCCGGCGTTCGGGGGTGTCGAACAGGCTCACAGGAACTCCTCGGGGACCTCGAGGTGCCGGGACCGCAGCCACTCGCCCAGGGCCTTGGCCTGCGGGTCGAACCGGGTCGCGGCGGCCACGCCGTCGCCGAGCAGGCCGTGGATGACGAAGTTGACGGCGTGCAGGTTCGGCAGCGGGTGCCGGTCGATGGCCAGGTCGGCGATCTCGGGCAGCAGTTCGCGGAGGCGGGACACGGTCAGTTCCGTTGCCAGCCAAGGATAAGCGGCCGGATCGCGGACCCAGACACCCAGGTTGGCGTCGCCGCCCTTGTCCCCGGACCGAGCACCGACGACCGTCCCCAGTGGCACGCGCCTGGTAGCCCCGAACGAAGCAGGTTCCGCCTCAACCGTTCGCGCCGCAACAGCCGCCCCTGGTGTCCACGGAATCACGCGGCGAGTCCCATCAGCCAGGACAGCAACGTGTTCGACGACAGACGGCGACACATACTCCGGCCGACAAACCCCGACGGGCGTCCCATCCGCAGGCGGCGCGGTGAGCGTGAAACCCGGATAGCTCGACAATGCCAACTCGACGGTCGCGCGCGAAAAGGCCTTGGCCACAGCGGGATCCGCCGTCTTGATGGTCGCGTGGAGCAAAGCGCTGGCCGTTTCCTCGGTCTCCGCGTCGACGTGGTCCGTGCGGGCCAAGGTCCATGTGACACCGTCGAAGTCCAGCTGCTGCCGCACCAACGCGGCCTTGGCTTCGACATCGAGTCCACACAGGACGAAAGTGGCGCTGTTGCGGAACCCGGCAAGGGTGTTGACGCAGACCTTCACCGTCTGCGGGGGCGGCCCGCCGCGCACGCCGCTGATCCGAACCCGATCCCGGCCGTCGTCAGCGAGGACGATGCTGTCGAACCGGGTCGTGACGTCAGGACCCAGGTAGTCGGCGCCCTGGATCTCGTAGAGCAGTTGCGCGGTAACCGTTTCCGTGGTGACCGCGCCGCCGGTGCCCGGGTGCTTGGTGATCACCGAGCTGCCGTCGGCCTCGATCTCCGCGATGGGGAAGCCCGGGCGCGTGGCGTCGAACTCGGTGAAGAACGCGTAGTTCCCGCCCGTGGCCTGAGTTCCGCACTCCAACACGTGTCCCGCGACCGTGGCCCCCGCCAACCGGTCGAAATCCGTGCGCCCCCACCCGAAATGCGCCGCGGCAGGGCCCACGACCAGCGAGGCATCCGTCACCCGCCCGGTGACCACCACGTCGGCCCCGGCCAGCAGGCATTCCGCGATACCCCACGCCCCAAGGTAAGCGTTGGCCGTCAGCGCGCCCTCGAAACCGAGCCCGCGCACGTCGTCGCCCTCGACATGGGCCACCGCGACGTCAACACCGAGGCCCCGGATGGCCTCCGCGAGCCCGGCCGGGTTGAGTCCACCGGCGTTGGTGACGATCTTGACGCCGCGCTCCTTCGCCGTCCCGAGCGACTGCTCGAGCTGGCGCAGGAAGGTCTTCGCGTATCCGGCGGCCGGGTCCTTGAGGCGCTGCCTGCCCAGGATCAGCATCGTCAACTCGGCCAGGTAGTCCCCGGTGAGCACATCGAGGTCGCCCCCGGTCAGCATTTCCTGCACCGCGTCGAACCGGTCCCCGTAGAACCCGGACGCGTTCCCGATCCTGATCACGACCTCCCCCTCCCCGCGCCGGGCGGCCCGGCGAAGGCCTGCGCGATCCCCAGCCAGACCTCGGCATCCGGGCCGACGGCGACCAGTCCGGTGTCGTCGCGGTGCACCCGCTGGGTCACCAACCGGCAGAAGTCCAGCGCGGGGCCGGTCACCCGCTGGTCGGCGCCCTCGGGGCCCCACGTCCAGACGCCGTCCGGCCCGACCAGCTCGACCCGGAACTGCGCGTCGGGCACCGGCAGGCCGCGCACCAGGTACGCGAAGTCTCTGGTGCGCACGCCGATGTGCGCGACGTGCCTGAGCCGCGTCGTCGGCACCCGCGTCACGCCGAGCGCGTCCGCGACGTCCCCGCCGTGCGCCCAGGTCTCCATGATCCGCGCCGTCGCCATCGAGGCCGCGCTCATCGGCGGCCCGTACCAGGGCAGCTTCCCCTCCGCGCCCGCCAGCACCTCGGCGAGCCTGCTCCGGGACTCCCGCCACCGCGCCAGCAGTTCGGCGGGCTCCAGCCGCGCCCCGCACTCGGCGCCGTCATCGACGAACCGCTCGGTGATGCCCGCCAACTCGGCCGCGAACCCCGCTGGATCCGTCGCCGCCAGCAGTGCCCGCTCGTCGGTCCACGCCAGGTGCGCCACCTGGTGCGCGACGGTCCACCCCACCGCAGGCGTCGCCCTCGCCCACTCCCGCCCAGGCAGATCGGCGACGAGGGCATCCAGTTCGGCACCCTCGGCCCGCAGGTCGGCGAGCAGCACGGCCAGCTCGATCACCACCCCACCGTGGCACGCGCCGCGGCAAGTTTCAAGCAGTCATGCTTGATTGTTTCTGGCGCGGATTTCGGTCCCCTCACGCCGCTGGGCATAACAGGGAACGCCCTGCAGCCGACTCCCGGGCAAGTCACCAGCGGTGGGGAGACCAGGCATGGACGGCCGGACGAACACCGAGCACGTCGTCCGCTACACCGAGCAGGGCCCAGTGGACGGTGGGACGTACCTGCTGGTGCACGGCCTGGGCGGCTCGCTGGAGCAATGGAGCGAGATCGCCAGGCAGGTGGGCCGCTCGGCCAGGGTGCTGGCGGTCGACGTACCCGGCTTCGGGCGCAGCCGCACCGCGACCGGGGCGTTCGACGTCGGGTCGGCCGCGGCGGCGATCGCGCGGTTCTGCGCCGCGAAACAGGTGCGGGACGCGGTGCTGGTGTCGCACTCGGTCGGATGCGTCATGGCGGCGCAGGTCGCCGCGTTGGCCCCCGAGCGGTTCCGCAGGCTGGTCTTCGTCAGCGGCGCGCTCGTGCGGGCGTCGGACCTGACCCAGCACCCCAGCCGCGCGCTGCGGCACCCGCTGCTCGGGCTGACCGTCGCGACCCAGTTCCTGGCGGGTCTGATCCCCGTCCCCCACGCGCTGCTCACCGCCATGGCCCGCTCGGCGACCCTGCGCTCGGCGCTGCTGCGGCCTTTCGTCGCCGACCCGAGGGCGCTGGCGGGCGACCTGCTGGTGGAGACCCTGACCGGCGCCGGGAGCCCGGCGGTGCTGCGGGTCCTGTTCACCGCCAAGGCGATCGCCTACGACACCATGCTGCGCTCGGTGCGGCAGCCGGTGGACCTGATCACCGGCGACTCGGACCGGTTGATCACCGACGAGGACCGCCGCCTGCTGCGCGGGTTGGTCGACGTGCACCGCGACGAGGTCATCGCGGGCTGCGGGCACTGGCCCTGGCTCGAGCACCCCGCCGAGTTGGCGACCCTGCTGATCAGGAGTGGACTGGATGACGACGTGTGAACCCGACGAGGTCGACCCGCTCGCCGACCGCCGGATCGCCACCGCCGACCTCGACCCGTTCGGGTTCACCGGGATCTACAAATGGTTCCAGGGCTGGCACTCGGCCTGGCTGTTGATCGTCGGCGTCGGCTACCTCGGCGCGGTCCTGATCGCGGCGGCGTCGGCGGGCGCCATCGGCACCACGGCCGATTTCCAGGTGGTCGCCGACGTCAAGCGGGTGCTGCGGATCCCGGTGGCCGAGCCGAGCCTGCCCTCGTTCCCGCTGGTCCGCGACGTCACCACGTGGTTGTTGTCGGCGAGCGTGGTGGCGGGCACGGTGCTGCTGCACCGGCACTGGACGTACCTGTCGAAGTGCCTGTCGTCGCTGGCCGAGAACGGGGCCATCATCGCCAAGCACGAGATCCGCTCGACCAGAGTGTCGCGGGTGCTGCGCATCGACGCCATCGTGGCGGGCAAGTCGACTCGGGAGGCGTTCGGGCACCTGGTCAGGCACGTCAACGAGACCCTCGTGGCACACCGGGCGCTGCTCGTGGTGCCGATGGCGGTGGTGTCGTTGGTGCTGGCGGTCCTGCTGTCGATGGGGATGGAGAACAGCCTGTTCCAGACTGTGGCGCCGCAGGGGTTGTCCGACGAGGCGCACCAGGTGTGGTTGCAAGACGCGTACCAGCACTAGTGGGCGGGCGGCAAGCACCACCTGGCCAGGTTGGTCTACCTGCTGCTGGCCTGGTACGCGATCTTCATCATCCTGGCGTTCCAGGTGGTCGGCCTGTGCGCCATCTACGTCACGATCGCCATGCACTACCTGGTCGAGCCGAGTGCCGACTGGCTCAACGGAGACGGTCGGTTCGGGTGGGCCCCACTGGCGCGGTTCTACCGTACGGTGATGTGGGCCAACGCGGTGCTCGGCACGAGCCTGACCACGGTCCTGGCCTCGCTCGGGGTCACCAATGTGGCCTGGATCGGGGTGCTGGTCGCGCTGTACGTGCTGCTGATGCCGGTGTTCACGCTGGCGCCGTGGGTGCTGTTCCGGCAGGCCGGGGCGAAGGCGGTCGACCTGCGGGTGGCGCAGATCAAGGCGCTCGCCGAGCGCGACGGCGTCGACGTGCGCGAGGACATCGCGCGGATGGGGCCGTACCTGGCCGAGATCGACCGCAGCCGGGGCGCCGACATCCGGCCGCTGCGGATGGGCACCATCTCGCTGTTCACCCAGTTCACCCTCGTGGCGCTGCCGATCGCCCTGGCGGCGGCGCAGATCTGGTCGCAGTGACACCGTGGTGACCCTGTGTTCGCCTGCGCGATGGCGGCCGGACACCCGGTGTGGTCAGGATGGCGGCATGTCGGTTCGGGAAGTCAGGCGGGCGGAGCGCGGGGAGCGGTTCGCGGCCGTGATGGTGGCGGTGGTGCGGCGGTTGCCGTTCGGGCTGTCCCGGGTGGTGCCGCCGAGCCTGTTGGGGTTCGCGGTGATCAACGGGTTCACGTTCTGCGTGGACATGGGGTTGTTGACGGTCATGCGCAGCGGGTTGGGGTGGCCGCTGCCGGTGAGCATCACCATCGGGTATGTCATCGCGTTCGGGTTGAGCTTCGTGTTGAACCGGGCGTTCAACTTCCGGTCGCACGCGGACGTCGGGCCCCAGGTGGGGCGGTACGTCGTGGTGGTGACGGTGAACTACCTCGCCTGGATCCTGGGCGTGGGTAGTGGGTTGGCGGCTCTAGGCGTCGACTACCACCTGGCCCGGCTTGCGGCGGGGGCCTGTGAGGCGGTCTACATGTACGTCTGCATGCGGTGGGTCGTGTTCCGCGAGCGGGCCTAAGCCCGCAGGTCACCTCGCTCGCGGTGCCACGAGTTCACGGCCTCTAGTCCCGAGTCCAGCTCCTCGCCCATCATCGCCACGCGGTGGTCCACGACAGCCTGGCCCAACAGGGCCACCGCCAGCTTCGACCCACTCAGCTTCTGCAGGGCCTCCCACGGCGTTCGGGCTAGGTCCCCGACCTGCCTGTTCTCCGCAGCTAGCTCCAGCCGTTCCTCGACGCCCGATAGGCCTGACGCGATCAGGGCGGCGACGACGGTGTGCACCTGGGCGTCAGCGCCCGCGAATCGGGCCTCCATCCGTAGCGACTGCCCGCGCCCGGCCAGTCGAACGGCGGCGGTGCGGTCATCGCTCCCCCACCGCAGTGAACGCGGCGAGAACGGTGACGTGCGGAGGCGGACGTAAGAGTTCCAGGTAGGGGCCCAGAACGCGGTCAGGTCCGGGGCTGCTCGCAGTACCCCGGCGAGGAAGTGTCCGAACAGGGTCGACACCTGGTCGGGTCTAGCTCCGGCCACAAGCGACACGCCTGCCGGGTCCGACAGGGACAAGTGCACGTGGCAGGACCCACCGGTCCCCGCTGACTCTGCCGCCAGGTATCCCGCGCGCACCCCGTGCTCGGCAGCGACCCTACGGACGACCAGCTGGTGCAGCATCGCGTCGTCGCACGCGGCTAGAGCGTCCCGGTGCCGTTGGACCACCTCGAACTGCCCCGGGTGGCATTCCCCGCGCGCGGACTCCACACCGAGCCCCAGCCCGTCCAGCGCCGACCGCACGTCCGCCAGCAGCCCGGACATCGGCGAGAGCCCGCCCACGGCGTAGTCGAGCCCGCCGCCGGTCAGCGGGACCCCGTCCGGCGAGGTGAACGTCACCTCGTGCTCGATGCCCACCGACGCGACGAGCCCCAGCTTCTCCGCCATCACGACCTGCTCGCGCAGCGTGGTCCGCGGCGCCTCCGGCACCGACCGGCCGTCCGGCCACTCGACGTCGCACACCACCAGCCAGGTGTCGGGCCCGTCCGGGGTCAGGGTCGCCAGGTCGGGCCGGATGCGCAGGTCGCCGTATCCGCCGAGGAACTGGTCGACCGCGGAGGCGTTGACCGCCTGGCGCGCCGGGTTCCAGCCGAACACGTACGCGCACATGCCGTACCCGCTGGTCAGGACCGTGTCGACGAAGTACCCGGCGGACAGCTCGACGGCGGCGAAGCGGGCGTGCGGGTCCGGCACCAGGCACACGACCCGGCGCACCGACCCGGCCGCGACCGCGCCGCGCAACGCCCCGGACAGCGCGGACGCCGCCTGGGCGCGCTCGGCCAGGGTCCGCGGGCCGACCGGTCTGGTGTGGTCGACGCTCACCACGCCCCCTGGGGATCCGGTCCGGCGAGGGGGTTGATCGCCCGCCCGAACCGGACGTCGAACTCGTCGTCGCGGTCGACCTTGTCGAAGCCCTGACCGGCCAGGTGCTCGCGGTTGAGGCAGACGCGCTCCACGTCCGGCGCGAAGAGCCTGCACGCGTCGAACCGGGCCGCGGTCTCGGGGTGGGTGTCGCGGTAGGCGGAGACGATCTCGCGGACCAGCGCCCACAGCCGGGGCCTGGCGAAGCCGAGTTCCTCGTCGAGCACCTCGGCCAGGAACCGCAGCTGACCGGCGAACACCGAGCTGAACAGCGACTGGGCCAGCAGGTGCGCGGGCCAGCGCAGCATGTCGGCGCCCGCGGCGGCGCCGAGCCGGTCGTAGCCGGGCAGCGGCTCGTCGAGCAGGTCGACGCCCTGGGCGAAGTCCTTGATGGCGACGTGCTTGGGCTTGCCGCTCGCGCCGACGACCAGCACGAGGTTCTGGCCGTGCGGGCAGAAGCCGACGCCGTGCTCGAGCAGCCAGTGCAGCAGCGGGGTCAGCAGGATGTCGAGCAGCCCGCGCGTCCAGTCCTCGGTGGACAGGCCGGAGGTGGTGATGAGGTGCGCGATCACCGAGACGCCGTCGGGGCCGCGATAGGGCAGGGCGGCGAAGGAGATGGCGCGCTCCCCGTCGGCGAGGCGGGTGCGGATCGGCTCCCGCCACAGCGCGCCGAGGGTCTCGTGGAAGCGGTAGGGCAGCTCGTCGACCGAGGCGAGCAGCGGGTGGCGCACCGAGACGCTGGCGATCTCGCCGAGCAGGTCGAACCGGTAGTGGTCGCGCAGCAGCTCGTCGCTCTCGTGCACCGCACGCAGCCAGGTCGTGACCTCGGGCGCGGCCAGCGTCGCCGCGGACGCCAGGCCCCGGTAGACCAGGGTGTTGCGCACGGACACGGCCGTCTTGACGTCCAGCCTGGTCGGGTGCGAGGCGTTGGCCAGCGTCCGCACGGTCTGGTGCGGGCGGTAGCGGTCGGTGCTCTCGCCGACCGGGACGACGACGCCGGTGGCCAGTTCCTTGGCGTAGAGGGTGCCGACGACCTCGTCGAGCTGCCACGGGTGCACGGGGACCAGCACGTAGTCGCCCGGGTCGGTGAGCTTGGCGCGGAACGCGGCCAGCTTGTCGGCGCCCAGTTCGGCGGTGAGCAGCTTCTCCTCGGTCAGGGTGGACACGCAGTTGAAGGTGGCGTGGTCGCGGTGCACGGCCAGCCAGGGCAGGGCGAACCCGGCGCCGGACTCGGGGGCGTACTTGGCGCGGTCGTGCGCGGAAAAGCCGACCCTGCCCTTGTTGAGCACCAGCCTGGGGTGGCCGGTGAGGTGCCCGTCGGCCTCGTCGTAGTCCATCGTGGACAGTTCGGCCGCGGTGGGGGCGTGGCCGAGCCTGGCCGCCTCGTTGGTGACGGTCGCGGTCAGCTCGGCGAGCACGTCGGCCAGCCGCAGCCCAGTCAGGCCCAGCTCGGCGCGGGCGTCGACGACCAGGGTCCTGGGGTCGTCGGCCGGTTCGCCGTCGCGGGTCGCGCTGCCCGGTCGCACCGCCCAGGACTCGAACGCACCGCGCCGCGCCCTGAACCGGTACTCGGTGCCGCTGCCGAGGTCGAGCCGCCAGCCGTCCGGCCCGTCCGGTTCCGGCCGCAGCAGGCCCTCGTAGCTGAGCTCCCCCAGCATCTTGTGCGTCACCAGCGCACCCGCGTCCCGCCAAGCAACCGTCACATCGCCCTCCCCGTCTCCCGCACCAGTCCGAACGTCGTGAACGCGGTGCGCTGGGGCAGCGGGTGGACCGCCCGCCCGGACACGGCGTTGAGGATGGTCGCCGACCGCCAGGCGGTCAGGCCGAGGTCGGGCGCGCCGACCCCGTGGGTGTGCCGTTCGGCGTTCTGCGCGAACACCGACCCGGTGATGCCCGGGGCGAGGCCGACGCGGAACTCGGCGTCCACGGTGAACCTGCCTGCCGCGTCCTTGGCGCCTACGAGCGGGCCGAGGATGCCGGTGATGTCGCGCTCGGCGTAGCCGGTAGCGCAGACGACGGCGTTGGTCTTCACGGTGGCGGTGGCGCCTTGGTGGTCGTGGCGGAGGGTCAACTCGATGGTCCCGTCATCACCTCGGGCGGCGGTTACCTCGACGCCCGGGGTAAGAGTGACATCGGGCCAGCCGCCGCCGACTGTGCGTTGGTAGAGCTCGTCCTGGATCTCGGCGATGGTGTCGGCACTGATCGCCTTGTAGAGCTGCCACTGCGCGGGGACGAGGGCGTCGCGGGTGGCTTCGGGGAGGCCGCGGAAGTAGCGGGTGTAGTCGGGGGTGAACTGCTCTAGCCCGAGTTTCGAGTACTCCATGGGGGCGAAGGCCGGGGTGCGGGTGAGCCAGCGCAGACCACCTTGGCGTCTGCGTAAGAGGTCGAGGAAGACCTCCGCGCCCGATTGCCCCGATCCCACCACGGTGACGTCGTCTAGGGCTAAGAGGCTGTCTCTGACGTCCAAGTAGTCCGCCGAGTGGTGCGCCAGGCCAGCCAGTGAGCCGGGAATGACCGGTTCGGTGCCGACGCCGAAGACGACGTTGCGGGCTAAGAGGGTCTCGTCCTCGGTGACGATCTCGAACGCCTCTTGTGCTGCCGACCAGCGGACTTCGGTGACGTTCTGTCCGAACGTGCAGGAGGGCAAACGTTTGACAGCCCAGCGGCAGTAGTCGTCGTACTCCGCGCGGGGGATGTGGAAGCGCTCGGCGAAGTAGAAGGGGAAGAGGCGGCCCTTGTCGCGCAGGTAGGTCAAGAACGACAACGGGTGCGTCGGGTCAACGAGAGAGACGAGGTCGGCCAGGAACGGGACCTGGAGGGTGGTGCCGTCGATGAGCAGACCAGGGTGCCACCGGAACTCGGGCGACCGGTCGAGGAACCTCGCGCGCAGACCGCCAACCCCGGACGCGAGCGCGGCCAGGGACAGGTTCGCCGGACCGATGCCGACACCGACGAGGTCTAGCGGCACCGTTCCGCCTTGTCTGCCACTAGATCCAGCAACGGCAGGTAGTCCCCGGGAGTGGCGTGTGGGTGCAGCAGGGTCAGTTTGAGCCAGAGCCTCGGGGTGCCATCGTCGTCCGGCATGGTGGCGCGGCCGAGGACGGCGGCACCTTCGTCGAGGAGTCCTCTTCGGACAGCGGCGACCAGCGCGTCACCGTCGTCGGACAGGTCTGCCACGCGCGGGCGCAGCAGGATCGTGGACAGCGTCGGCTCCCCCCACAGGCGCAGAGCGGGGTGAGAGGCGACGGCGCGCGCGACATGGGTGGCGGTGTCGCAGCAGCGGTCGACCAGTTCACCGATGCCGGCGGTACCGAGCGCACGAGCGGTCACGGCGATCTTGAACGCGTCGGGCCTACGGGAGGTGCGCAGCGAACGGCCAAGCAGGTCCGGTAGGCCTGCCTCGGTGTCGTCGTCGGCGTTTAGGTAGTCGGCGTTGGTGGAAAGCCTGGCGGTTAGCGCGGTGTCGCGGCAGGAGAGCACTCCGGCCGCGATCGGCTGCCATCCCAGTTTGTGCAGGTCTAGAGCGATGGAGTCGGCGCGGTCGATGCCCGCGAGTTGGTGGCGGCGGGTGCTGAAGAGCAGCGCGCCACCGTAGGCCGCATCGACGTGCAGCCAAGCGCCTGCCGCGTGGGTGATGTCCGCGATCTCGGTCAGAGGGTCGATCGCGCCAGAGTTCGTGGTGCCTGCGGTAGCGGTAACGACGGCAGGTCGGTCCAACTCCGCTAGAGCGTCGGCGAGCGCGCGTGGGTCGACTTTGTCGAGGTGCGTGCGGACGACCACGGGGCGCGGTAGGCCTAGCAGCCAGGCGGCGCGGGCGACGCTGTGGTGGGCATTCGCGCCGCACACCGGGACGACGTCGGGGCCGAGGGTCTCCCTGGCGAGCAGCATCGCGGTGAGGTTCGACTCGGTGCCGCCGCTGGTGACCAGGGCGTCCGGGCTCTCCGCGGCCGGGTAGCACAACCGCGCGACGCTGTCGGTCAGCGATCGTTCCAGCGCGCTGGCGGCCGGGGCCTGGTCCCAGGAGTCCATCGACGGGTTGAGCACGCTGGCGACCAGGTCGGCGGCGGCGGCAACGGCCAGCGGCGGGCAGTGCAGGTGCGCGGTGCACCAGGGGTCGACCGGGTCGGCGGACCCGGCGGCCAGCACCGCGGACAACTCGGCGATGGCGGCCTCGGCCCCCACCCCGTCCACCGGCAGCGGGTCGAACCTGGCGACGGCCCTGGCCACCGCGGCCGGACCACCAGCGGGCAGCGGGCCGCCGCGTTCGCGCACCCCGGCCCCGAGGGCCGCGAGGGCCACCGACACCAGCCCACCCACCGTCTCCGCACCCGCCAGCGCGGCGTCGGCCGCCCGATCACCGCCGCTCACCCCACCCGGTACCCAGTCGAGCCCGTTCGCGTGCACCCGGACCATCCCGTCGCCCTTCTTAGGTTTGCCTATCCTTACCAAGATAGTCGGCGGTCACCTCCGGCCTGTTCGAGCCCTCCTGGGGATCTTGCTTGGCTCAGCGCGCGGGCGCCAGGGCACGCACCAGCCCGACCGGGTCGTCGCCGGTGGGCAGCAGCGACAGGATCGGCACCGACACCCCGGCGTCCACATAGGAGGACACCCGCTCGCGGCACTCCTCGGGGTGGCCGTGCACGATCAACTCGTCCACCACGCGGTCCGGGATCGCGGCGTTCGCGGCCGCTCGATCACCGCGCGCCCACGCCTCTTGCATCGGTCGCAGCACCTCACCCCGCCCGAGCCACTCGTGGAACGCGGCATAGACGGGGACAGTGAGGTAACTGCTGATGAGCAACCTGCCCAACGCGCGCGCCGCGTCCTTGTCCGTCGTCGGACAGACCAAGATGCGCGCGACGAGTTCTGTGTCGGGCTTCAACTCGGCCTTGACCTTGGCTACGTCAGTCGGCGCCAACCAGTTCGTGATAGCGCCATCAGCCAGTCTTGCCGCCAACCGCAACATCCCAGGCCGCAACGCCGCCACCATGATCTCCGGCGGCATCGCGGGCGGCCGCTCCAGCCGGAACCGCGAGATGGAGAACGTGTCGTAGTCCGCGCTGACCTTCTCCCCCGCCAACGCCGCCCGCAGGAACGCCACGGTGTCCCGAACCCGCTGGTACGGCCTGCGGAACACACCCCCGTTCCACCCCTCCACGATCACCGAAGACGACGCCCCAACCCCCAACGTGAACCGCCCGGGCGCCATCTCCGCGACACTCGCCGCAGTCATCGCCAACACCCCCGGCCCCCGCGTGAAGACCGGCGCGATCGCGGTGCCCAACCTGAGTTGCGGCGCCCATTCGGCCGCTAGGACCAACGGGGTGAACGCATCACAGCCGGCGGTCTCGGCTGACCAGGCATCGGTGTAGCCCAGGTCCGGCAACTCCCGAACCAGGTCGCGGTGCGCGGGGAGCGGAATCCCGGTCAACGGCAGTGAAAGCCCCCACCTCGACGACATGCCACCCCTCCCAACCAGCACGAACCACACGGTGCACGCTACCGGCGCGGGGGGTGGGTGGAGGCAGGACGACACACGGGCAGATTGCCGAAGTTGGACAAACCGCCGTTGGGGGTTGGGGGGTGTGTCGGTGCGTGGGGTGTTGGTTGTGGGAGTTGTCCACAGGGTGGCTGCTTGCTCGGCGCGGGTTGTCGGTGTGCGCCGGTAGGCTGTAAATCGGGGGCTGCGTTGGCGGGTTTGATCTTGAGCTGAGGGGCTGGCGGCTCTCGTGCTCGCCTGCGGCATCGACGACATAACCTCGCCTTCGGCATTGGCCCAGGCGCGAGTTTCGAGCTTTGCTCGATGCGGCGAACTTGTTATGTGCGGGGCCCCTGAACCACCCGTGGCAGGACCGCAAAGCAGGGGCCGAAGAGCGTGGCCCTGTCCGCGAACGACGCTACGGGCAGTTCTCCCCCACACAAAACAAGTCCGCCCCATCGAGCCGGGTTGGCACCAGCGACTCCGAGGAGCGTTCTAGGGCCAACGTCGTTTGGGGGCGCGTTGGACCAATGCTGCAGAGGGGCACGTTCGGGCCAACGTCTGTGAGGGCCGGGTGGGGGTCAACGTTGTTTGCGAGCACGTGGAGGTCAACGTCGTAGAAGGGCACGTTGGGGCCAACGACTGCGCGGGGCACGTTCGGACCAACGCCTGCGAGGGGCGTGTTGGGGCCAACGATCGTGAAGGCCGGGTGGAGACCACCGTCGCCGAGTCTTCACCCGGCTCGGACCGGCCGCTATGAGCTGGCGATCGTTCAGCGCGGGGACTTGTCCACAACCCCTGCAACCATCCACAACTCCCGGCCAAGCCCTATTGACAAACCGGCGGGGTCGATAGGTTCAGAGATGGGGCCCCGGGCCCCGGGAGGGTGGGTCCCCGGAGCGGAGTTGATCTTGAGCGGGAGGCTGCGCAGCGGGGCGGGGGGTGAGACCGCGTGCGCGGGCAGGGGTGGATGGCAGCGGGGTGCGGCCTTTCCGGGAGGGAAAGGCCGCACCCCGAGTGTGTGACTACTCCACGCCCAGGGCGGACTTGAGCCAGCGGACTTGGAGCAGGAGGAAGTTCTCCGCCACGTCGTCCTCCTGGGGGGTCATGTGGGTGACGCCGGGGAGGGGTAGGAGGGTGTGGGGGCGGCCTGCGGCTACGAGGGCGCTGGAGAGGCGGATGGAGTGGGCCACCACCACGTTGTCGTCGGCCAGGCCGTGGATGATCAGGAGGGGGCGGGTGAGTTTGGGGGCGTCGTCGATGAGGGAGTTGCGGGTGTAGGCGTCGGGGTTTTGGGTGGGGTGGCCCAGGTAGCGCTCGGTGTAGTGGGTGTCGTAGAGGCTCCAGTCGGTGACGGGGGCTCCTGCGATGGCGGCGTGGAAGGTGTCGGGGGCGCGCAGGACGGCCAGGGCCGAGAGGTAGCCGCCGTAGGACCAGCCGCGGATGGCGACCTTGGTGAGGTCGAGGTCGGCGCCGGTGGCGGCGACCGCGTGCAGGGCGTCGACCTGGTCGGTGAGGGTGATGTCGGCGGGCTCGAAGGCCAGTTCCCGCTCCCAGGCCGGGCCGCGGCCCGGGGTGCCGCGACCATCGGCGACGACGACCGCGAAGCCCTGGTCGGCGAGCCACTGCGGGTTCAGGTACGCGTTGCGGGTCGACAGGACGCGCTGGGCGTGCGGGCCGCCGTAGGGGTCCATCAGCACCGGGAGCTTGCGGCTGCCCGGGACGTGACCGGTCGGGTACAGCAGCGCCACCCGCAGGTCGCGCTCACCGACGGTCAGCAGCTGCACGTTCGGGACCACGCCGGGGTCCACCGACAGGCAGGCGACCTCACCGACCGCCGCGCCGTCGCGCAGGACCTGGACGCGCGGGCCGGACCACTCCAGCGACCACGAGGTCAGCACCGTCACGCCACCGGCGCGGGCCGCGCCGTGCACGCCGTCCACAGTGGACAGGCGGCGGCCGCCCGCGTAGACGTGCACCTGGGTGGGGTCCTCGGCCGAGGCGGTGAACAGCACGTCGTCGGCCACGTCGAGGACCGAGCGGACCTGCAGGTCGCCGCTGACCACGGTGTCGCCGACGACCAGGCGGTTCGCGCCGTCGCTGGCGGTGACCCGGACCAGCTCGCCTGCCGGGGTCCACGCGGGCACGCCGGTGGTGATCTCGATCCAGTGCTCGTCGGTCTCGGTGTGCAGGACCTCGGTGGCGCCGGTGTCGGGGTCGACGGCGCGGATCTCGACGGTGCGCTGGTCGCGGGACTGGACCGCGATCAGCGGCCGCCCCCCGGCCGACCAGTGCGCGGTCACCAGGTACGGCAGGTCGACGCCGTCCCAGTCGACCTCGACCCTGGTGCCGTCGAGCGAGATGACGGCCAGGCTGACGCGCACGTTCGGGGTGCCCGCGGCCGGGTAGGCCACGACGGCGGGTTCGCTGCCCGGGTTGGCCGGGTCCGCGATGTACCAGCGCTGGACCTCGCGCTTGTCGGTGTGCGCGACCAGCAGGCGGGTGCCGTCCGGGGACCACCAGTAGCCGCGGGTGCGGTTCATCTCCTCGGCGGCGACGAACTCGGCCAGGCCCCACGCCCGGTCCTCGCCCTCGGGGGTGGCCAGCGCGCGGTCGTCGGTGCCGTCGACGGCGACCACCCGCAGCGCGTTGTCGGCGACGTAGGCCACGTGGGTGCCGGTCGGGTTCGGCCTCGGGTCGGCGACCGGGGTGGCGGCGGGCAGCTCACGGGTGTCACCGGTGAGCGCGTCGGCGGTGAACAGCCTGCCCGACAGCGCGAACGCGGCGACCCTGGCCGCGCTGTCGGTGGCGTAGCCCACAACGCCGCCACCCTGCTCGCGGGTGCGCTCGCGGCGGGCCAGCTCCTCCGGCGACAGCTCCTCGGCGCCGCCGAGCAGGGCGACCGGGTCACCCAGGCGGGTCTCCTGCCCGGTCGCGAGGTCCTGCTGCCACAGGGCGTGGACGCGGTCCTCCCCGGAGCCCGAGCGCAGGAACAGCAGGTGGGTGCCGTCCGGGGCGATCCGGAACTCCCTCGGGGAGCCGAGGGTGAAGCGCTGGGTCCTGGCCTGTAGGCGCAGGAACGAGTTCTCACTGGTCACGCCGGACAACCTATCCGCACCGGCACCCGCGTGGCAGCCCGTGCTCCCGCCCGGTGGACGGCCCAGCCCGGGTTCTTGGCAAAACCCTTGGGATTCCACAGGTTCCTCACATGCGCCGGTCCGAGAGTTGGACCCATGAACGAACACCCCCAGCTGCCGCCCCAGTCCCCCCAGACGCCGCAGTCCCCGTACACCCCGCCGATGTCGCAGGGGTCGGGCGCGGGGTACCCGGATACGCATACGCACGGCACGCACCCGCTCGGTACCCAGTCGCAGGCCGCGCGGGCCGCCACCACGCAGTCGCCGGGCACCCGGTCCGCGGGTGCTCAGCCGTTGGGTGGGCCGCACGGCTCGGGGAGCCCCTTCGACCCCCGGTTCCCGCTGGGCCACGGCCAGCCGCCGTACCTGACACCGGGGCTCCCGCAACCGCGCAGCAAGATCCGGCGGGGCGCGGTGGGCCTGGTGGCCGCGGCGGTGCTCGGCGCGGGTGTGCTGGGCGGCGCGGCGGGCGCGTACTTCGGCTCGGACGGCGCGTCGACCCCGTTCGCGACCGTGGCCACGAGCGCGCAGACCGTGGCGGCCACCACACCGACCGACGTCAGCGCGGTGGTGTCGAAGGTCATGCCGACGGTGGTGGAGATCAGCACCCGCACCGCGAACGCCCAGGGCATCGGCTCCGGGGTGGTGCTGACCGCGGACGGGCGCATCCTCACCAACAACCACGTGGTCGACGGCGCCAAGGAGATCACCGTCACCTTCTCCGACGGCAAGACCGCGGCCGCCGAGGTGGTCGGGACGGACGCGAACGCGGACCTGGCGGTCATCCAGGCCCAGGGCGTGAGCGGCCTCGCCGCCGCCGTCCTCGGCGACTCGTCCCAGCTGCGGGTGGGCGACGAGGTCATCGCCATCGGCTCCCCCGCGGGCCTGCAGGGCACCGTCACCACCGGCATCGTCAGCGCACTCGACCGCGACGTCTCCATCCCCTCGGAGACCGGCACCCGCGGCATGCGCGGCAGCACCGCCACCTCCGTGTCCTACAAGGCCATCCAGACCGACGCCTCCATCAACCAGGGCAACTCCGGCGGCCCCCTGTTCGACACCCTCGGCCACGTCATCGGCATCAACTCGGCCATCTACTCACCGGTGTCCAGCGTGGACGGTGCCGCAGGCAGCGTCGGCATCGGTTTCAGCATCCCGATCGACACCGCCAAGGAGGTGATCGCCAAGATCAGCTGACAACCCGGGGACGGACAGGCCGTGCGGGCGCCCCACCCGCACGGCCCTTCCCCGTGTCCGGGGACGGGCTGGGCTCGCACGGCGGTAGTGGGACCAGCAGGCGCGGGGTTCTTTGCGCACTCCCGAGCAGCAGGCGAGGCGTGGGATCAGTCCTGTGTGGAGGTACCGAGGCGGTAGCGGAACTCGCGGGTGGTGGTCTCTCGTTCGATGCAGACTTCCATGCGGTCGCTGACCAGGGTGGCCTCGTCGTCGACCAAGGGGGTGGCGTCGCGTTCGAGGGTGAGGCGGGTGCTGCGGAGGCAGAGGGTGCCCGGGGGGACGGCAAGGAGGGGGGCCAGGTCGGGGGTGGCGGCGACGGGGGTGATGGTTTCGGTGGCTCTGGCGGGGATCTTGCCGCAGAGCTCGGTGAGCAGGTGGTAGAGGGACTTGGTGCGGAAGTCGGCGTCGAGCAGGGCGGTGCCGAGGGGGGCGGGGATGCGGGAGAGCTGGTGCACGACCGGTTGGGCGCCGACCAGGCGGAGGCGTTCGACCTCCAGGACGCGGTCGGCGCGCAGGCGGCGGGCGATGTCCGGGGTGGGGGTGACGACCTCGGCGCGGAGTTGGACCGTGGTCATCGCGATGCCCTGCGCGGCGAGGTCGTCGACGATGCTGCCCAGGCCCGCGGCCAGGTAGGGGACGCGGTGGGCGCGCACGTAGGTGCCCTTGCCCGCGACCTGCTCGACGACGCCCTCGTCCTCCAGCGCGCGTAACGCCTGGCGCAGGGTCATCAGGCTGACCCCGTACTCCTCGCTCAGTTCGCGTTGCGGCGGCAGCGGTCTGCCCGCCCGGAACTCCGCGGCGGCGATGCGGCGCACCAGGTCGTCCTGGATCGCGACGTACTTCGGCGCCACGGCCGCACCCTCCCACTCGGGACCCACCTGCGTGGCACACCGTACTCCCGGTCGGCTCCACTCTGGACCCCCTTCACCGAACAGGCGGCCTCACCCGCCCAGCGCCACCCGGAACCGGCCGACCAGCTCCCGCACCGACCCGCCCTCGGCGATCCGCCGCATCACCGGCGCGCCGATGATCACCCCGTCGGCGTGCTCGGCGACCGTTGCGGCGTTCTCCGGGGTGGACACCCCGACCCCGACCAGCACCGGTTTGTCCGTGACCGCCTTGGCCCGGCGGGCGATGGCGCACGCGGAGTCGGCGAGCACGGCGCGTTCTCCGGTCACGCCCATGACGCCCATCGCGTAGACGAACCCGCGGCTGCGTTCGCACACCTCGGCGAGCCGACCGTCCGGGGTGCTGGGTGCGGCGATCTGCACGGTAGCGACCCCGGACGCGTCGGCGGTCTCGGTCCACTCGGCGGACTCCTCGATGGGCAGGTCCGCGAGCACGGCACCGGTGACGCCCACGTCGGCGAGTCGTCGGGCGAAGGCGTCGTGCCCGTAGCGGTGGACCAGGTTGTAGTAGGTCATCACGACAAGGGGGACTGCTCCGCGGTAAGAGGCGAGGTCGCGCAACACCGTGTCTGGTGTGGTGCCGCGTTCGAGGGCTTGGACGGACGCCGCTTGGATTACCGGGCCATCAATGACCGGGTCGCTGAAGGGGATTCCGATCTCGACGGCGTCGGCGCCCGCGTGGACCGCCGCGTGCACGTGATCCATCCAGTTCTCGGTGACGCCGCCGGTGACGTAAGGGATCAGGATAGGCCTACCGGTCTCGCGCAGGCTGTCGATGAGGGCGGTCACTGGGACTCCTTGCGCTGGGCGAGCAGGTCGCTGATCTGTTCCATGTCCTTGTCGCCGCGACCGGAGAGGGTGACGAGCACCGTCGATCCGCGCGGGATAGCCCTACCGGCTTCACGAAGCAGGTAGGCGAACGCGTGCGCGGACTCAAGAGCCGGGATGAGGCCCTCTGTCCGGCTGACAACGCGAACGGCTTCGATGACCTCGCCGTCGGTCACCGATGGGTAGCGCGCACGGCCGATGTCGGACAGGTGCGCGTGTTCGGGCCCGATCCCCGGGTAGTCCAGACCGGCGGAGACCGAGTAAGCCTCAAGAACCTGCCCGGCGTCGTCTTGCAGCAACATGCTCTTGGAGCCGTGGACAACGCCAACGAGGTCACTCCCGATTGCAGCGCCTCCGGCCGCCTCGACACCGATCAGTTCGGCGTCCGTGTCGGCGAAGCCCGCGAACGTCCCGGCAGCGTTAGAGCCACCGCCGACGCAGGCGATCACGTGCGTGGGGGTGCCGCCGTCGAGCAGGTCGGCGCACTGCGCCCGGGCCTCCTCGCCGATCACCCGCTGGAACTCCCGCACCAGCCACGGGTACGGGTGCGGGCCCATGACCGAGCCGATGCAGTAGTGGGTGTCGTCGACGGCGGCGACCCAGTGCCGCAGCGCCTCGTTGACCGCGTCCTTGAGCGTCCGGCTCCCCGATGTCACCGGCACGACGGTGGCGCCGAGCAGTTCCATCCGCTCGACGTTGAGCCGCTGCCTTGCCACGTCGACCTCGCCCATGTAGACGACGCACTCGAGCCCGAACAGCGCGCACGCGGTCGCCGTGGCCACCCCGTGCTGGCCCGCGCCGGTCTCGGCGACAACCCGCCGCTTGCCCATCCGCCTGGCCAGCAACGCCTGGCCCAGCACGTTGTTGATCTTGTGGGAGCCGGTGTGGTTGAGGTCCTCGCGCTTGACCAGCACGCGCACCCCGAGCGCGGCGCCCAGGCCGCGGCAGTCGGTGACCGGCGAGGGCCGCCCGGCGTAGTGGCGCAGGTGGTGGTCGAGTTCGGCGCGGAACGCGGGGTCGGCCCACGCCTCGGTGAAGGCCGTCTCCAGCTCGCGGCAGGCGGGCACGACCGGCTCGGGGACGAACCGCCCGCCGAAGCGCCCGAAGTACCCCCGCGTCGTCGGCGGCCCCATGGTCAGGTTGCTCATGACAGCGATGTTCACCGATCTCACCCATCGTCGTCAAGCTATTAGTTCTAGAACTGTCAGAATATGAGTTCTAGAGCTATCGACTGATCACTGAGCATCCCTGGTCATGGACCAGCGACCCCCTGACGTGGTACGGGTCGTCCACCGCCGCTGCCGCCGACCGCACTGTTCACCCGCAGGTCATCTGACGGTCCGGAACCACGTGGTGATCGTTTGGCGGCTGCCAGAAAGGTTGGAGGGCCCGAACGGACCACCGAAGCAGGGAAAGGCTTGGACATGTCCAGTCGCAGAGCCAGGACGGCCAGGGTCACCGGGGCGGTGGCCGGGGCGGTCGCCGTCGCCGCGGCCACCGTCGTCGCGGTCGCCACCGCACCCACCGCCGCGGCGGCCACCACCACGTTCACCCCGGTCGCCGACACCTCCGTCGACAACAGCGCCACCAGCACCAACTACGGCACCACCGGCCAGCTCGGGGTGGACGGCTCCCCGGTCAAGCGGACCTTCCTGCGGTTCACCGTCAGCGGCGTGACCGGCCAGGTCACCGGCGCGAAGCTGCGCGTGCACACCGATGACGTCAGCGGGTCCAACAGCCCGGCAGGCGGCACCTTCCGGGCGCTGAGCAGCACCAGCTGGTCGGAGACGGGCACCACCTGGGCCAACCAGCCGACCATCGACGGTGCCACCCTCGGCACCCTGGGCGCGGTCAGCCGCAACGCGTGGTACGAGGTCAACGTGGGCGCCGTCGTCACCGGTAACGGCACCTTCAGCATCGCCATCAGCTCGACCAACAGCGACGGCGCCGACTACGACTCGCGTGAGTCCGGCTCGGCCACCGCGCCGCAGCTGGTCGTCAGCACTGACACCCCCACCACGACCACCCTGCCGACCACGACGACGCAGCCGTCGGGTGACCCTGTGCTGGTCGGCGCCGGTGACATCTCCAACTCCGGTTCGGGTGACACCGCCACCGCCGCGCTCCTGGACAACATCCCGGGCACGGTCTACACCACCGGTGACAACGTCTACAACGACGGCACCACCACCGAGTTCAACAACTACTACAACCCGACGTGGGGTAGGCACAAGGCGCGCACGAAGCCGGCGCCGGGCAACCACGACTACAACACCTCCGGCGCCTCTGGCTACTACAACTACTTCGGCGCGCAGGCAGGTCCGTCCGGTCGCGGTTACTACTCCTACGACCTCGGCACCTGGCACGTCGTGTCGCTGAACAGCGAGATCAGCATGTCGACCGGTTCGGCGCAGGAGCAGTGGCTGCGGTCGGACCTGGCGGCCAGCAGCAAGCCGTGCACCCTCGCGTACTGGCACAAGCCGCGGTTCACCTCCGGCGCGGACCACGCGCCGAGCACCGCGACCGGCCCGCTCGTGCAGGCGCTCTACGACTACAACGCCGAGGTCATCGTCACCGGCCACAACCACCACTACGAGCGGTTCGCGCCGATGAACCCCAGCGGCTCGGCGGACTCGTCGCGCGGCATCCGGCACTTCGTCGCGGGCATGGGCGGTGCGGGCTTCTACAACTTCGGCACCATCCAGCCCAACAGCGAGGCGCGCAACAACAACACCTTCGGCGTCCTCAAGTTCACCCTGCACGCGAACAGCTACGACTGGGAGTTCGTCCCCCAGGCGGGCAAGACCTACAACGACAGCGGCTCCAACGCCTGTCACTAGCAACACTCCTCCCGCCACCCCCCTCGTCCCCGCCCGGCATCGCTCCCGACCTGGCGAGCCGAACTTCGCGGGGTCCTCGGGGTAGCGAGCGCCGCTAGACGACCACCGTGTTGCCGGGCCACCATGGTTCTCCCGTGGTGGCCCGGCAGCACCCCACCACGGAGGTTGCGCGTGTACCTGTCCACGGTGAGTCGACCGGAGGTCACCGAGGTGCCCGACCGTCTCAAGAGGAGGGTGAGCGGCAATGTGATCGCGCTCGGCGCGGTCAGCCTCATCACCGACATCTCCTCCGAGATGGTCACCGCTGTCTTACCGCTCTACCTCGTGGTGGGACTGGGCATGAGCCCTCTCGCCTACGGGGCCATCGATGGCCTCTATACCGGGGCGACCGCGCTGCTGCGGCTCGTCGGCGGCTATGTCGCTGACCGCACCAGGCGGCACAAGACGGTCGCGGGCGTCGGCTACGGTCTCGCCGCGCTGGCGAAGCTGGGTCTGATCGCGGCCGGGAACTCGCTCGCGGGCATCGGCGCCGCCATCACCGCCGACCGGGCGGGCAAGGGTTTGCGCACCGGGCCACGGGACGCGCTGATCACCCTGTCGACGCCGGAGGACCAACTCGGCCGCGCGTTCGGCGTGCACCGCTCGATGGACGCCCTTGGCGCGTTCATCGGCCCGTTGGCGGCGGTGGGCGTGCTGATGTGGGCGGGCTCGCAGGAGTTCGACGCGGTCTTCTTCATCAGCTTCCTCGTCGCCGCGTTCGGCGTGGTGGTCCTGGTGCTGTTCGTGCGCGACCACCGCGAGAAGGCCAAACCGAAGGCCGTGGACATCCGTGCGGCACTGGGGTTGGTACGACACAAGGGCGTGGGCGCGCTGCTGCTCGCCGCGTCGTTGCTGGGACTCGTAGTGGTCGGCGACGGGTTCGTCTACCTCCTGCTCCAGAAGCGCGGTGACCTGTCCATGGGCTGGTTCCCACTTCTGGCTGTCGGCACGAGTCTGGTCTACCTGCTGCTGGCGACCCCTCTAGGCGTTCTGGCGGACAAGATCGGCCGGGCGAAGGTCATGCTCGGTGGCTACTCCGCGCTCGCCTTGGTCTACCTCGCGCTGATCGGGCCTATCGACGGGATCGCGCTGATCGTCCTCGTCCTGGTTCTCTATGGCTTCTTCTACGCCGCGACCGATGGCGTGCTGATGGCGCTGGCCGGGCGTGTCCTGCCGAAGGAACTACGGGCCACCGGCATGGCGCTAGTGCAAACAGGGCAAGCGTTGGCGTACCTGGGTTCCTCGGTGCTGTTTGGCCTATCTTGGCAACTGTGGGGGCCGACCGCGGCGTGTGCCGCGGCAGGTGGCGCTGTCGCCGTCACCATCGTCGTGACCGCGCTGATCTTCGCGCGGGTGAACCGGAGCGTGCAGCCGTGATGACCGTCAAGACCAGGATCCTCGTCGCCCTCGCCGCGGCCGCGCTGTTGGTCGGCGCGGCCGTGTTCTACGTGGCGCGCACATCCACACCTCCCGCGGCCGCGCAGCTGCCGCGAATGGCGTCCGTGGCTCCCCCCGACGACGGCGTCGACCGGCGATCCCTCCAGGTGCTCACCAACGGCGTGTTGGGCTGGGCCTCGGCGACCGACCCACACGCACCCCGCGGTCTGTCCACCGTGCGGTGCGACCGCGCCTACTACGCGGCACGCACGGTCGCGTGCCTACGACCTGTCGACGCGCTCGTAGGCACCAAGTTGTCGCTGCTGGACATCAAGGACAACGAGATCAAGTCAGTGCCGCTGACCGGGTTCCCCAACCGGTTGAAGGTGTCCGCGAGCGGCCGCATGGTGTCGTGGACGGTATTCCTGGACGGCCACTCTTACGCCACCACCGGCTTCTCGACGCAGACCGGCATCCTCGACACCAAGACCGACGCGGTAGTGCACTCACTGGAGGAGTTCTCCGCGACCGTCGAGGGCAAGCCGCACCAGGCCGTCGACTTCAACTACTGGGGTGTCACGTTCACCGCCGACGACAACCGCTTCTACGCGACCCTAGGAACCGGCGGTAAGCGCTATCTGGTCGAGGGAGATCTATCGGCGCGGACAGTGCGAACGCTGACGGCCAACGTGGAATGTCCCTCTCTCTCGCCAGACGGAAAACGCATCGCCTACAAGTCCGCTATCGACGCGGACCCGAAGAAGGGGTGGCGGTTGTCGGTGATGGACCTGTCGACGCTGAGCAGCACCCCTCTGGGTGAGACCCGCAGTGTGGACGACCAGGCCATCTGGCTCGATGACGCCACCGTCGCCTACGCACTCCAGCGCGACGACGGGGTCAACGACGTGTGGTCGATTTCCGCTGATGGGTCCGGACAGCCCAAACTGGTGGTGGAGGGCGCGAACTCGCCATCCCTGACGCACTAGGTCGTTCACCAGATCGTGGTGTGACGCAACGTTTCACCTCATCTGCGTGTGATGGCGCAACGAACGGGCGCTAGAAGCAATGCCCAGCGGATGAAATCGTCAGCGGGGGGACCTAGCCTGGGGTCATGACTGCTGTCGCACCCACCACGGCCGACTTCATCGAGCTCGACGAGCGGTGGAGCACGCACAACTACCACCCGCTGCCGGTGGTGATCGCCGAGGCCGAGGGCGCCTGGGTGACCGACGTGCGGGGACAGCGCTACCTGGACTTCCTCGCGGGCTACTCCGCGCTCAACTTCGGCCACCGGCACCCCGCGCTCGTCGCCGCCGCCGTCGAGCAGCTCGGCCGGGTCACGCTGACCAGCCGGGCGTTCCACCACGACCAGCTCGGCCTGTTCTGCCGGGAGCTCGCCGAGCTGACCGGCACCGACCTGGTGCTGCCGATGAACTCCGGCGCCGAGGCGGTCGAGTCCGCCGTCAAGATCGCCCGCAAGTGGGCCTACCAGGTCAAGGGCGTGCCGCAGGACACCGCGCAGATCATCGTGGCCGGGTCCAACTTCCACGGCCGCACCACCACGATCGTGTCGTTCTCCACCGACGAGGTGGCCCGCGCCGACTTCGGCCCGTTCACCCCGGGCTTCACCGCGGTCAAGTACGGCGACGTCGAGGCGGTCGCCGCGGCCATCACCGACCGCACCGCCGCCATCCTGGTCGAGCCGGTGCAGGGCGAGGCCGGGGTCGTCGTGCCGCCCGCCGGGTACCTGCGCGAGCTGCGGCGGCTGTGCGACGAGAACAACGTGCTGCTGGTCGCCGACGAGATCCAGTCCGGCCTGGCCCGCACCGGCACGCTGTTCGCGCTCGACCACGACGGCGTCCGCGCCGACCTCTACACCCTGGGCAAGGCCCTCGGCGGCGGCATCCTGCCGGTGTCGGCGGTGGTCGGGCGCGGTGACGTGCTCGGCGTGCTCAAGCCGGGCGAGCACGGGTCGACCTTCGGCGGCAACCCGCTGGCCTGCGCGGTCGGCCGCGCGGTCGTGCGGCTGCTGGCCACCGGCGAGTTCCAGGAGCGCTCGCGGGTGCTCGGCGAGCACCTGCACCGTTCGCTCAACGACCTGGTCGGCCGGGGCATCGCCGAGGTGCGCGGGCGCGGGCTGTGGGCCGGGGTGGAGATCGCCCCCGGCGGTCCGTCCGGTCGGGCCGCGTCCGAGGCGATGATGGCGCGCGGCGTGCTGTGCAAGGAGACCCACGAGACCACGCTGCGGGTCGCGCCGCCGCTGGTGATCACCGAGGCGGAGATCGACCGGGGCGTCGAGGTCATCGCCGAGGTCGTCGCGGGCCGCTGATCCCCCCGTGGCGGCCGGGCACGAGGGCCCCGGCCGCCACGCGGTCCCATCACGGCGGGTGACCGCGCGTCACCCGATAGTCCAACCGGCCGGGGCTGCCGGTCGGGCCCGCGCATGTTCACAATCCCCCGGGTGGAAACCCAGTTCTGGATCGACTCCTGGCAGGAGGGCGGCTCGAAGACGAGCTTCCACCTGCCCTCGGTCCACCCGCACGCGCGGCTGCTCGCCGACCGGGGCCTGCTCGACGACGCCACCGTCCTGGTCCCGCTCTGCGGCAAGACCGCCGACCTGCTGTTCTTCGCCGCCCACGCGCGCAGCGTGGTGGGGGTGGAACTCGTCGCCCAGGCCATCGACGAGTTCATCGCCGAGAACGGCCTGAGCCCGCGGCAGCCCAGGCCGGGCGTGTTCACCGCGGGCAACCTGACGATCCTCAACCGCGACCTGTTCGACCTCGCGCCCGAAGACATCGGGCCGGTCGACCTGGTCTACGACCGCGCGTCGCTGATCGCCTTCCCCGAGGACATGCGCCACCGCTACGTCGAGGCGGTGACGGCGCTGACCGCGCCGGGCGCCTGGTACTTCATCAACACCCTGGAGTACCGGCCCGCGCTGCCGTCACCGCCGTTCTCGGTGGGCCCCGCCGACGTCGAGGCCTACTTCGGCGAGCGGTTCGAGATCGACCACCTGCTGGCCGAGCCGCGCCCCGAGCACCGGATGGTCGAGAAGTTCGGCCTCGACGACCTCGTCGAGCACGGATTCCTGCTGCGCCGCTTCCAGTAGTCCGAGCGCCACGGCATAGTGGTCCGGACGGAGCTCGAGGTGCGCCACCTGCGCTACATCGACGCCGTGGGCACCGCGGGCAGCGTGACCCAGGCGGCGGTGGCGCCCGGGCTGTCGCAGCCGTCGCTGACCGCGCAGCTGCGCCGCATCGAGCAGGTGCTCGGCAGCCCGGTGTTCGACCGGGGCAGGCACGGCGCGCGGCCGACCACGCTGGGCCGGGTGCTGCTGCCGCACGCCCGCGAGGTGCTGGCCGCGCTCGACGCGCTGACCACCGCGGTGCGCCGCGCCCACGACGGGCCGAGCACCCCGATGCTGCGCCTCGGTACCCGCCCCACGGTGCTGGCGTCGCGGTTCTGCGAGGTGGTCGGCGAGGTCTTCGGCGACCGGCTGATCGACCTGACCGTGCTGGACCGGCAGGCGCCCTGCCTGAGCGCGCTGGCCAACGGCCTGGTCGACCTGGTGCTGCACGTCGACTTCCCCGGCCGGGAGACGGTCCCGCCGCCGGGCACGCGGATGACGGTCGTCGGGACCGAGTCGATCTTCGTGCTGCTGCCCGAGACGCACCCGGCCGCCGGTAAGTCCGAAGTGGACCTGCTGGACCTGGCCGGTGTCACCTGGCTGCTGTGGGCCAGTGGCGACGACGAGATGAACCGGCACCTGATCGCCGAGTGCGACCGCGCGGGGGCGGGCCGGGTGACCGTCCGCGAGTTCGACCAACTCGTCGCCGCCCAACTCATCCGCCGCGGCGACCCCGTCGCCTTCCCCGTCCAGGCCATCAGCAGCGGCGTCACCCTCCCCGGCGTCGTCCGCCCCCTGCGCGGCTCCCCCCTGCGCGTGCGCCACCTACTCCTGTGGCCCACCAACGGCGTCGTCGCCGACCACGCCACCCACATCCGCGACAAACTCGTCGAGACCTACCGAGCCATGATCCCCACCCAAGGCCGCCTCCCCGGCTGGTGGTCCGCCAACCCCGGCTGGCTCGGCTCCTGACGGCCGTTACGAGTGGTCGGCGGGGGTGGTGGTCCACTCGGGGTGGCGGGTGAGCCACTGGCGGTGGGCGGGGGTTTGTTCGACGACCTCGTGTTGGGCTCGGACGAGTTCGAGCGAGAGGCGGTTGATGTGGGGGGTCGAGAGGGCCGTCGTCGGTCCGAAGGCGGCGGCGAGGTTCTCGGCGAGGCCGTCGTCGTGGGACTCGCCGACGCACCAGGTCTCGCCCGCCAGGGCGGAGATGGGGGCTTCTGGCAGGTGGGCGAGCGGTGAGCAGGCGAAGCGGACCGCGGCGGGCAACTGGGCCGGGTGGTGGCGTTCGGCGGTGGCGGTGAAGCGGTCCATCGCCTCCAGCACCGCCATCGCGTGCGCCACGACGACCTCGCCGAGCGCGGTCGGCACCGCGCCTGCCGGGCCGCGCTGGAACAACGCGCCGCCCGCGACGCGTTCGGCGCGGCGTAACGACTCGCTGACCGACGGCTGGGTCACGCCGAGCCTGGTCGCCGCCGCGGTGAGGGTGCCCGCCTCGGCGATGGCGAGAACGGCACGCAGCTGGCGCAGTTCCATGTCCATAGGCGGACCCTATGCAACGTTGGGATTGTTTCGGTAGTTCACGCGCCGCACATAGTGGGTTCCACGCCCGGCCACCCCGGTACCGGGCGGACGAGTTTCTCCCTGCGTCACAGGAAACCTCCTCATGAAGATCCGCACCTTGCTGCGGGCTGCCCTCATCCCGGCGGTTCTCGCCGCCGCGGCCGTGGCCATGCCCAGCGCGCTGGCGGCACCGCCGCCCTCCGAACCGCCTTGTTCAAGCTGTCCAGCACCGTGTCGCAGGCGCCGATCAGCATCAACGACTCCTCCCCCGCGGCGCAGGCGTCGACCAGGCTCATCGGCTTCGGTCAGACCTGCCCGCAGCAGGGGTGTGGTGGCGCGTCGACCACGCTCAAGCAGCTCGACACCCGCATCAACCCGGACAACATGTGCTCGGCGGGCTTCAACGCCTCCACCGAGCTCTGCGTCTACAGCACAACCAGCCAGACCGCGTGCTACGGCGACAACTGGCAGCGCGTCGGTACCTGCGCCCGCCGCTGATAGTCCTGACGATCAGCGGTAGCCGTGCGGTGGTAGGCACCCCACCGCACGGCTACCGGGCCGGACCCGGGAGCCCTCACACGGGCGACTCGCCCGTGTTCCCCGGGTTCTCCCGGCGCGGACGGTGCGCCGGGGGAGGCACTGGCCGGACGAAGGTCTGACAGCGCGTCGGCCCGCGCTGGTCAGGGGTGGGGAGCCGGGTGGGGCGGTGGCAGGAGCCGCCCCACCCGGTCATCGGCGTTCCCGGACCACCCGGCGCTCGTCCCACACCGGGCGGTCCACTTCGGACACCCGACCGTCCGAGCGGAACACCAGGAACCGGTCGAACGAGCGGGCGAACCAGCGGTCGTGGGTGACCGCGACGACGGTGCCGGAGTACGCGGTCAGCGCGTCCTGCAGCGCCTCGGCCGAGTGCAGGTCGAGGTTGTCGGTCGGCTCGTCGAGCAGCAGCAGGGTCGCGCCGGACAGTTCGAGCAGCAGGATCTGCAGCCTGGCCTGCTGGCCGCCCGACAGCGTCTCGAACCGCTGCTCGCCCGCCGCGGCCAGGCCGTAGCGGCTCAGGGCGGAGGCTGCGGCGCCGCGGTCGAGGCCGGGGCGGGTGTCGTCGCCGTGCCACAGGATGTCGACGAGGGTGCGGCCGACCCATTCGGGGTGCTGGTGAGTCTGCGCGAACAGCCCGGGACTGACCCTGGCGCCGAGCCTGCACACACCGGTGTGCGCTACCGAGTCCTCTTCGGAGAGCAGCCGCAGGAAGTGGCTCTTACCGGAACCGTTGGAGCCCAGCACCGCGAGCCGGTCGCCATAGAAAACCTCTATGTCGAACGGCTTCATCAGCCCGGTCAGCTCCAACTGCTCGCAGGTAATGACCCTTACTCCGGTACGGCCACCGGTGAGCCGTGGGGTTACCCGTTGCGGGCGCGGCGGCACCGGCGGCGGACCGGCTTCCTCGAACTTGCGCAACCGGGTCTGCGCCGCGCGGTAGCGGCTGGCCATGCCGTCGCTCATGGTGGCCGCGCGCTGCAACGAGCGGACCAACTCCTTGAGCTTCTCGTGCTCCTCGTCCCACCGCCGCTGCTGCTCGGCGATCCGGTCCCACCGGGCCTCGCGCGCGTCGGCCCAGGTCGCGAACTTGCCCGCGTGTGTCCACGCGGTACCCGCCTCCACGGTGACGACGTGGGTGGCCACGGCGTTGAGCAGTTCGCGGTCGTGGCTGATGAGCAGAACGGCCTTGTCTGTCTCGGCCAGTCGCTCTTCCAGCCAACGCTTGCCCGGTACGTCTAGGTAGTTGTCCGGCTCGTCGAGCAAGAGGACCTGTTCGCGCCCCCTTAGCAGCGCCTCCAGGACCAAGCGTTTCTGCTCACCGCCGGAGAGCGTGCGAACCTCGCGGAACCGGGCCTTGTCGTAAGGCATGCCCAGAGCGGCGGTGGTGACCGTGTCCCAGAGGACTTCGGCTGTGTATCCCCCGGCTTCGTCGTAGTCCACCAGCGCGGCGGCGTAGCGGAGTTGGGTGGGCTCGTCGTCAGTCTCCATAAGCGCCAACTCGACGTCGTCCAACTCTTGCGCTGCCTTGCGCAGTGGGGCCGGTGCGACGGCGAGGAGCAGGTCGCGGACGGAACGGTCATCGCGGACGGAACCCACGAACTGCGGCATGACGGCCATACCGCCACGCGCGGAGACAGACCCGTCAGGCGCGGTGAGCTCACCGGAGATGATGCGCAACATGGTCGTCTTACCCGCGCCGTTCTCACCTACCAGCGCGACAACCTGGTTGGCGTTGACCTTGAGTCCGGCGTCGCGGAAGAGCACCCGCCCGTCCGGCAAGGTGTAAGACAGTCCGTTCGCCTCAAGATGACCCACGGTGTGCATAGTCGCTCACTCCGAGACGCGGCGGCGAGTGACTTTCGGCAGCCGGTCAGGCAAGAGCGGCCGCCGGGCATAGTGGAGGGCGTGGAAGCGCACCGGTTGATGCCCAGGTTCATGGTGCTGCCCGCGGTGGGGGTGGCGACCGCGTGCTTCGGCGTCGTCGGCTTGGTGGGTCGTGAGGTGAGCGGCCCGGTGCCCGAGGTCGACTCACTGGGGTTCGCCGCCGCCGACCGGGTGTTCACCGCCGTGCCCGGTATCGCGGAACCGCTCTCTTACGCCACCCACCCGGTCGCGATGATCGGTGTGATCATGCTCATGGCGATTGTGGCCTATCGGGTGAGACGACCCCGGGTCGCGCTACTGGCCGTGTTCGGTCCGACGGCCGCGGTCACCTTCAACGCCTGGGTGCTCAAGCCGGTTGTCGGCCGCGAACTCGACGGGTACCTGGCCTACCCCAGTGGGCACACCACTGCCCTTGTCTCGATCCTCACGGTGTTCACGCTGGTCACGGCGTCGAACGCGGCCCCGGGGCGGCGGCTGCGCGCCACCACCGGCACGGCGGCGGTGTGCCTGGTGCTGACCGGCGCCGCGGTGAGCGCGATTGTGGGCCTGCGGTACCACTACCTCACTGACACGGTCGGTGGTTTCTGCTGGGCCATCGGCGCGGTGATCACCGTCGCCGCGGTCCTCGACCTGCTGCCCGGCCGACACCCGGCGCTTCGCCTGCGACGCGAACAGGCGTACCGTGCGTAACCTGGCAGTGCCCTCGTGCGAACGGAAAGGATGGCGGTGACCGACACACCCATCTACGACCAGATACGCCAGGAACTGCGCGCCAAGGCCGAGGAACCCCCACCGCAGGGCGGCAAGCGCGGCCAGCCGGAGTCCGGCACCGGCGTCTCGGTCTGGGCGCTGATCGACGAGCACCGCCCGCCGGAGAAGCCCAGCGGTGGCGGTCGCCGCCGTTCTTGAGTTCTTGAGACCTCACCTGCGGCTGCTCGAACCTCAGCCGGTCAGGGTCGCCGCGTCGCGGGAGAGCGCCACGAGCCTGCTCACCGCGCGCAGGTACTTCTTGCGGTAGCCGCCGCGCAGCATGTCCGGGGTGAACAGCTCCGACACCGGCGCGCCGGACACCACCACCGGGATCGCGCGGTCGTAGAGCCGGTCGGCGAGGGCCACCACGCGCAGCGCCACGTCCTGCCCGGACAGCGGGCGCACGCCCCGCAGGTGCACCGCGCGAACGCCGTCGACGAGCTTGCCGTAGCGGGACGGGTGCAGCCGGGCCAGGTGCGCGCACAACGCCCCAAAATCGTCCACAGTGGACTCCGCGGTGGCCTCGGCGCGCGCGGCCAACTCCGCGTCGGACACCGGGGGCGGCGCGTCGGGCAGGCCGCGGTGGCGGTAGTCGGGACCGTCCACCCGCACCACGGTGAAGCGGGCGGAGAGCGCCTGGATCTCCCGCAGGAACTCGTCGGCTGCGAAGCGGCCCTCGCCGAGCTTGTCCGGCAGCGTGTTGGAGGTCGCCGCGACCGAGACGCCCGCGTCGGTCAGCTCGGCCAGCAGCCGGGTCACCAGCATCGTGTCACCGGGGTCGTCGAGTTCGAACTCGTCGATGGCCAGCAGCCGGTGGTCGCTGAGGCGGGCAACGGCCTCCCGGAAACCCAGCGCTCCCACCAGGTTCGTCAGCTCGACGAAGGTGCCGTACGCCTTCGGGCCCGGGACCGCGTGCCACACCGAGGCGAGCAGGTGCGTCTTGCCGACGCCGAAGCCGCCGTCGAGGTAGAGGCCGGGCTTGCCGTCGGGCTTGCCGCCGCCGAAGACCCGGCGCAGCAGCGACCGGCCCTTGTCCGCCCCCGTCACCCGGTCGGCGAAGGCCGCGCACGCGGTGACGGCCGCCGCCTGGGACGGCTCCTGCGGGTCGGGCAGGTAGGTGTCGAACCGGACCACGCCGAAGCGCGGCGGCGGCACCAGCTCGGCGACCAGTTCCTCGGCGCCGACCACGGGCTCCCGGTCGACCAGGTGAGCGGACATGCGGGCGAGCGTAACGGCGTGCTCTGATGGTGCCGTGCACAGGCTGTGGCCCCCCACCCCCGTTTCCCCAGGTCAGGCTTCACCCGATGTGGTGGACGACACCGAGCTGGAGCGGATCTACGACTACCCGCCCGCCCTCGACCGCGCGTGGGTGCAGAGCAACTTCGTCACCAGCACAGACGGCGCGGTGTCGGTCGATGGGCGATCGGCAGGGCTGTCGAGCCCGGGTGACAAGCGCATCCTCGCTCTTGGCCGGGACCTGGCCGACGTCATCCTGGTCGGGTGGGGCACCGCGCGCGCGGAGCGCTACCGAGGCGTGAAGGCGACGGAGGTGCGCGCGACGCGGCGGGCTCGACTGGGGCTGAGTGCGCTACCGCCGATAGCTGTGGTTACCGCGCGCGGGTCGGTAGAACCGGACTCGCACCTGGTCCGGGACACGGTTGTGCCGCCTCTGGTGATCACGACCTTGCAGGCACCGGCTGACCGTCGTGCCGCGCTGGTCGACGCGGGGGTCGACGTGATCGTGGCGGGTGAGACCGAGGTCGACCTGGGGGTAGCGCTAGCGGAGCTGTCGGCGCGTGGGCTGCGTAGGGTCAACTGCGAGGGTGGACCCCGCCTGTTGGGGTCGCTGATCGCGGCCGACCTGGTGGACCAGATGTGTCTGACCGTGTCACCGGTGCTGGCCGGTGGCTCTTCAGGGCGGGCCGCTACGGGGCCAGAGACGGTGCCGGTAGCGCTATCTCTGGCGTCGGTGCTGACCGATGAGGGGTTCCTGATGCTGCGCTACCGCCGCGAGGGGCAGCGCGACGGGCGCTGACGAGGCAAGATGGCCCCGTGGCGCTACCGCTGACCCCGCCGGTCCAACCGATGCTGGCCAAGCCGTCGAAGTCGATCCCCGACGGCGAGGGCCTGGTGTTCGAGCCCAAGTGGGACGGCTTCCGCTGCCTGGTGTTCCGCGACGGGCCGGAGGTCACCCTCCAGTCGCGGTCGGGCAAACCGCTCAACCGGTACTTCCCGGAGGCGCTGGTGGCGCTGCGGGAGGCGCTGCCGGACCGGGTGGTGGTCGACGGGGAACTGGTCGTCGACATCGACGGCAGGCTCGACTTCGACGCTCTCGCCGAGCGCATCCACCCGGCCGCGAGCCGCGTGACCATGCTGTCGGAGAAGACCCCGTCCCGGTTCATCGCCTTCGACCTGCTCGCCCTCGACGACGACCTCTTCATGGACGCCCCCGGCTACGACCGCCGCAGGCTCCTGGAGAACGCCATCACCCCGACCGACCGGGTCCACCTCACCCCGGCCACCATGGACGCCGACCTCGCCAGGCAGTGGTTCACCCTCTTCGAGGGCGCGGGCCTCGACGGCGTCATGGGCAAACCCGCGGGCGGCCCGTACACCCCGAACAAGCGCACCATGCTCAAGTTCAAGCACTCCCGCACCGCCGACTGCGTCGTCTCCGGCATTCGCTGGCACAAGGGCACCACCCCCGGCGAGGCCATCGGCTCCCTCATGCTCGGCATCTACGACCGCACCGGCAACCTCAACCACGTCGGCGTCGTGGGCTCCTTCACGGCCGCCAACCGGCGCGCGCTCGCGGTCGAACTCGCGGAACTGATGGTCGGGGGCACGGCCAACCACCCGTGGATCAGCGGCGAACAGGTCGACCAGGCCCGGGTCCCGGGCGCCATTTCCCGGTGGCGGACCACCGAACAGCCGTGGGTACCGCTGCGGCTGGAACGGGTGGTGGAGGTCGCTTACGAACACACGGAGGGCGGATACCCGAGCCGCTTCCGCCACACCGCCCAGTTCGTGCGCTGGCGCCCGGACCGGACCCCGGAGTCCTGTACGTATGACCAGTTGGAGGAGCCTGCGAACTACGACCTCGCGGCTGTTCTGCGGGGGGATGTGCGAGCCCGCTAGTCCGAGCCACCCGGGCCGCAGTAGCCTTCCTCAGCCTTGGCAGGACGATGCCACTCTCTCGTATTGCTGACGGAACGCCCTGCCAGGTTGGCGGTGAAGGCATCCGTCCAGGCACTCTTGCCCTCATTGGCGATGAACTCGTCGATCGCCTTCGTGAGATCCCGGCACAGTCGAGGATGCCCTGGCCGAAACGCGATGCCGTACCTCTCGGTCGACGAACCCGGCGACGGTGGACCGAGATCATCGAGCGGCGCCTTGTCTGAATACCTGACCAGCGGGATCTTGGGCTTGCTCGCTCGAATGATGCTCCAGTCGGAGAACACGAGGCCCGTCTTGTCGTCAGCGGAAAAGTATCGCGCGAGGCAACCCGCCAAATCCATCTCAGTCGTGACTTCAAATGGATCCTGAAAATCCTTCTCTCGCTGGTTCTTCACGTTGTTCATCTCGTCCGAACCCGAAGTACCCGGCACCGCACAGCCCGCCACCTTCGCCCCGTACCGTTCCTCCTTGCCGCCGTTGATCCACATCGTCGACATATCGATATAGTAGGGCCCTGCCATGCCAACCTCGGAACGCCGTTTCTCGGTGATCGAGAATGCCGAGATGACCAGGTCAGCCGGATCGACAGTCTTGCCATCCCATTGGGTTTCCCGACTATTCTGAAATAGCTCCTTGAACCTCAAGGTAAATCCGTACTTGTCCCGGAGGAACTCCGCCAGGTCCACGTCGAACCCGGTGTACGTACCGTTCGACTCCTTGAAACTCCACCCGGGGAGGCGTCCGTTGATCCCGATCACGACCGTCTTGTCCGCGGCGAGGTAGGACGCCGCGCCGTCGTCGCCCGAACTGACGATGACCGGGCCTGCTGGGCGGGACTCCTCGTGCGGCGGGGAGTCGACCGCGATGGCCTGGGGCACGAAGACGCCCGCGACCACGAGGGCCACGGTCACCCCGAGGGAAGGCCACCGCCAGCGGGCGATCGAGGCGGCACCCACCTCGTGCGCCAGTCGCACCCGGTAGGCCGCGATGAAGACGATCGAACAAAAGCCGGTGACCGCGATTCCCACGGCCGCCAATCGGCTACCCGAGTTCGAGAGGGTGAACCCGACGACCACCAGGACGGCCACCAGGCCGAGCGCGGGTCCTGCCCAGAGCAACTCGCCGAGGAGTGCGCCCGGGTTTCGTTTCCGCCGTCTGTCGCTATCGTCAGCCATCGGCGCAGAGTACCGGCCTGACCTTCGCCGCAAGCACCCTTCGGACCAATCGTGACCTGGCGGCATCCATACCCGCCCGCGCTATCCGACACCTTCACTCAAATGGACGCGCGATGGCGAGTAACGCGAAACCCGGCACGAACGACGTGCTTCCTCGTACGGCGAGGCGACCTTTCGACAATCAGTCCTGGTCATCGCGGACAACTCGGTAGACTGCGGTTCCCGCGGCGAAAGCATTTCACTTTCCACAACCGCGCGCCGACAATGCCCGAGGAGACCGGTAGTCGATGAGCACGGCGAACACCCTGGGATCGGCCACCGCGACACCCGCAACCCGCACCAGGTACGCGTTGATCGTGGCCAACTCGACCTACAACCAGACCGGTCTCAGCCAACTCCACGCGCCCGCGCAGGACGCCGAGCAACTCGCGGCGGTGCTGCGCGATCCCCGGATCGGCGGGTTCGACGTCCGCACCATCCTGGACGGAGATTCCCCGGAGGTCATGGAGGCGGTCGAGGAGTTCTTCGACGACCGGCTCTCCACCGACGTGCTCCTGCTCTACTTCTCGTGCCACGGCATCAAGGACGAGAACGGCGACCTCTACTTCGCCTCGTCCTCCACGAAACTGCGCAGGCTGGCGGGCACGGCCGTCCCGGCCCACACCGTCAACCAGCTGATGAACCGAACCCGGGCCCGTCAGGTCGTGCTGTTGCTCGACTGCTGCTATTCCGGTGCGTTCGGCAGGAACATGACCGCGCGGGCGGGCGGCGCGATCGACATGCGCGGCGACTTCCAGGGCCGGGGTCGGGCGGTCATCACCGCGTCCAGCGCACTCGAGTACGCCTTCGAGGCGGGCACCCTGGCCGATGGCGACACCCCGAGCCCCTCGGTGTTCACCCACGCCCTCGTCGAGGGGTTGAGCACCGGCGACGCCGACCAGAACCGGGACGGGCTGGTCAGCCTGGTCGAGCTGTACGACTACGTGTTCGAGCACGTCCGCAGCCGCTCGCCGAGCCAGACACCGAGCTGGTGGGCCTCCCAGCTGGAGGGCGAGTTCCACGTCGCGCGCAACCCCGCGGTGAGACCGGCGACGTTGCCCGACGAGATCCTGGAGCTGCTCCAGAGCAGGTTCGTCAACGTCCCAGTCGCGGGCGTCCACGAAGTGCGCGAACTCCTCGCGGGCGAGCACCGGGGAATGGCGCTCGCTGCTCGTCTCACGCTGGAGAGCCTGTCCTTGGACGACAGCAACATGGTGCGCGCTGCCGCCAAGGCAGCGTTGGCCGACGCCGGGTATGAGCAACCGGTCGACCCGGTGCTTCCCGGACCGGGGAGGTCTGAGGGCCAGGAGACCCAGGCCAAGGATCCTGGCCCACAGGCCCCGGAGTCCGCCACGCCGAACAGGTGGGCCCGGGGTGTCAGTGCCGTCTCGGCGCTGGCGCTGTCGATCGGCCTCGCGGTTCCCACGGGCAATGCCAGGTTCGCCGAGCTGGGCCCGTTGGCGGTGCTGGCGCTCGTGACCTCGGTGGTCGTGGCGCTCGTCCTCGCGACCGTCCCGACCGGACACCGCTCCCAGCGCTGGTCGTCCGGCGTGCTGGCGGGGTCGGGGGTGGTGCTGTTGATGATGCTCACCAAGCTGTGGTTCCGACACGGGGGCGCCGTCATCGGCCTGGCGTACTGGGCGATCGCGATCGGCGCGGCCGCCGGGATCCTCGTCGCCTGCGCAACGCGCCCACTCGGCAAGGGATCCGGACAGCTGTCGGCGCGAAGGGTGGCACTCCTGGCTGTCGGCATGGCCGGGATGGTCATCAACGCCCTGGCTCCCAGGTGGGTCCAGGACAGCGAGCACCTCTACCTCACCGTCGCGCTGGGGCTCTGCGTGGTGCTGTTGGCCGGGTGTTCGATCGGCGACCTGCTGCGGCGGAGCAGCCACGGCGAGCGGGTGGGGTTCGACGGCGGCTTCCTGGCGCTGCTGCTCATCAACGCCAACCTGGTGTTCCTGGACCTCGACGACTCGGCTGCCGTGGCGGCCTCCACCTGCGTGACCACCGGGGTGCTGCTCGCCCAGGTCGCGTTCGACGGAGTGCCCCGGCCCCTGCTCCTCGCTCGCGTGGGCGCGCTGGGCGGGCTGATCACGACCGTCAGCGCGATACAGCCCTACGCCCACAACTCGGCCATCCAAGCCGTGCACACCGTGGTGGCGGTTGCCATGGCACTGCTCGCGCTGGTGTCGTACTACCGCTCCGTCACGCCTCGTGACGAGGGATCACGGGGGGCAGGCGGTGCCGTCGCGGGGGGTGGTGGCGTTGAGGAGGAAGGATTGGGCGGCCTCGGTGGCGCAGGGGGAGTGGCCTAGGGCGCCGTGGCCGGTGCCCTGCCAGGTGATGAGGGTGGCGGTGGTGAGTTGTTGGGCGGCGCGTTCGGTGCCCGACAACGGGGTCAACGGATCGGTGGCGGTGGCCAGGACGACGATCGGGGGGGCGGTCGGCGCGGTGGGGGTGGTGACCGGGTGTGACGGGACCGGCCAGGGGCTGCAGACGGCGAGCCACTCGGCGGTCAGGGCGCCGAAGTAGGGGTAGCGGGTGTTCCAGTCCTTCGCGGCCGCGTTCAGGGCCTCTGTGGACAGTCGGGACTTGGTGTCGTTGCAGCGGGTGACCAGGGTGGCGTCGAAGGTCGCGGGGACCTCCTCGGACTCCAGTACCAGCGGGGTGACCAGCGCCGCGAGGGCGGTCGGGTTGCCGCCGCGGGCGTCGGCCAGGGCCTTGGACAGGGCGGGCCAGCCCGCGCGGTCGGCGAGGGCGGTCTGGACGGCGCGGAGGATGAGACCGGGGGTCAGGTCGAGATCGTCGGTGGCGAGCGGGGCGCTGGCGGCCTGGTTGAGCACCTCGGAGAAAGCCTGCCTGGCGTTCGCGCCCAGCTCGCAGGCCCGTTTCGCGCAGTCGTCGGCGAACGCGGCGAAGGTGGCGTCGGCGCCCGCCGCGACGCCCTCCAGCGCGACCACGGCGTCCTCGTTGGGGTCCGGCGCGCCGTCGAACACCATGCGGCCGACCCGGTCCCGGTAGCGGTCGGCGTACACGGCGAGCACCCGGGAGCCCTCGCCGTGGCCGATCGCGTGCAGGCGGTCCATCCCGAGCGCGACCCGCAGCGACTCGACGTCAGCGGCGGTGCGCCAGGTGTCGATGGCGGGCAGCCGGGACTCGAGCGCGATCGAGCACTGCTGACCCGCGGTGCGCGCCTGGTCGACCAAGCCCTCGACGTCGAGCGCGCGCGGGTCGGCGTCGAGCAGCGCGAACCGGACCTCCTCCGGCACGCACCGCACGGCGTCGGAGTTGCCCGTCCCCCGCCGGTCGATCCCGACCAGGGAGAACCTCGCCAGCAGCTCGGGCGGCAGCAGTTCGGCCAGGCGCGCGGCGTAGACGGTGCCCGGCAGGCCGTCGACCTCGTTGACCACCACGAGCGGGATCGGGCCCGTGCCCGCCTTCAGCACCTGGAGCCGCACACCGCCGCGACCGGGCGCGTACGGGGAGTCGAGGGTGCCGGTGATCTTCCCGCAGGCGAGGTCCACCTTGGCCGGTGCGGGGAACGCCTCCAGCACCTCGGGCCCGCACGGTCCCCAGATGGAGCGGCCGGGGTTCGGCTGGTTCAGCTGCGGCACCGGGGCGGGACCAGGGGCCGCGCTCGAGGTCGACACACCCGGGTCGCCGCCGTCGTTGACCACGATGCCCGGTCGGACCGACGGCCCCGCGGTGCAGGCGGCCAGCAGGACCAGCGGCAGCAGCAAGGCACCGCGACCAACCCTCACGCCTGCGCCGTCCCTCTCCCTCGCCGACCGAACACCCCCACCTTGGCACGGCCCGGGTGAGAACCCGGTGAGCGGCCCCGTGAGCAGCGCCAACCGAAACACATGGGATGAATCCGGGGGCGCTGTCGTAGTGTGCGGGCGTGGTGGTCGCGCAGGTTGATCGCAGTCCGGTGCCGCGCTGGTCGGCAGTCCTGTCCGGGGTGCCCAGGATGGTCGGGGCGGCGCCGCCCACGGTGCAGGTGCTGGCGGCGATCGTCAGCGTGCAGGTGGGTGCGGCGCTGGCGAAGCAGCTGTTCGCGACCACGGGAACGGCTGGGACGGTGACGCTGCGGTTAGTCCTAGCGGCAGTGGTCCTGGTCGCGTTGTGGCGGCCGTCCTTACGCGCGAACCGGCGCGCTATCCCGGTGATCGTGGCCTACGGGGTCGTGCTCGGGGTCATGAACCTGTGCTTCTATGCCGCGCTGGATCGGATCCCGTTGGGCATAGCGGTGACCGTCGAGTTCCTGGGGCCGTTGGCGGTCGCGCTGGCCGGGTCGCGGCGGTGGCTCGACGGGCTGTGGGCGTTGTTGGCGGCCTCGGGCGTGGTCCTGCTGGCCAACACCGGCGGCGACGTGTCGGTGGTCGGGCTGCTGCTCGCGCTGGCGGCAGGCGCGTGCTGGGCCGGGTACATCCTGCTCAGCGCCGCGCTGGGCAGCCGGACCACCGACGGTTCCGGGCTGGCGCTGGCCGCGGTGGTGTCCGGGCTGCTGGTGGCGCCGTTCGGGTTCGCGGGGGCGGGGACGGCGCTGCTCGCGCCCGGCGTGCTGCTCGCCGGGCTCGGCGTCGCGCTGATGTCCTCGGTGATCCCCTACTCGCTCGAGCTCAAGGCGCTGCGCAGCATCCCGCCGCGGGTCTTCGGCGTGCTGATGAGCCTCGAACCCGCGGTCGCCGCCGTCGCCGGTCTGCTCGTGCTGGGCGAGCAGCTGCGGCCGCCGCAGTGGATCGCGATCGTGTGCGTTGTCGCCGCGTCGGCCGGTGCCACCAGGTACGCCCGCCAGTGACCACTGTGGACGGTCAGCCCAGGTCGCGCAGCGCCCGCTGGGCGGCCTCCAGCTCGGCCTTGAGCTCCGCGACCCGGCGCAGCTGGCGCTCCCGCGCCGTGTCCAGCGACAGCGCGATCGCCGCCCCCACCTCGGCGGGCAGCGACTTGGCCACCCTCGCGATGTCGCCTGCCGGGACCGGCACCCAGCGCACCGTGCGCTTCTTGCCGACCAGCACGTCGACGCTCCACTCGCCGTCCGGCGTGGCGTGCAGGGTGACGGTGATCTCCACCGGTTGCTGCTGCTTGGCGCGCTGGCGCGGCCTGCTCGGTTCGGCCGGGGCGGGCTCGATGCCCTGCACCACGGCGGGCGGCTCCGCCTGCGGTGGCGGCGGCGCGACCGGCGCGGGCTTGGGCCTGGGCGCCGGTTTGACCGTGGTCAGCTCCGCCGGGGAGAACGCGAGCACGTCGCGCGACCCGTGCGGCCGGACCTGGATGAAGTCGCCCTCCGCGGGCTCGTCGAACGCCACCACCTTCGCCTGCTGACCGGCCTCGACCCCGACCGCGGCCGGGGTGAACCACACCGGCGTCGGCTTGCCCTCCGCCAACGCCACCCGCAACCGCTCGACCTCGTCCGGTCCGAGCGCACCCGATTCCGCCACCCGCATCCCCCTTCTCCGCACACCGGGTGCCGAGTGTGCCGGGTGGCACCGACAGTCACTCGTTCGGGCGGCCCGAGGTGCCACCGTGCGCGACGGCACCTAGCTTGACGGTGATGAGCGTCCGGTACCTGTGGTGGCGGAGCTGCTACGACGGCGTTCTGCACGCCTTCCCGATGGCGGCGGGCACCCGCCTGTCCCACCAGCACTACCGCGCGTCCTGCACCCACGCCGCGCCGCCGGACCTCGCGGGCGGCACCACCGAGGGCCCGCGCTGCCACCTCTGCCTGCTGATCATCGGCGCGCCCGGTCTTCCACAACCCCTGCCGTCATCCACAGGTTCGACCGGGGCCTAGTGCGCCGCCGCGCTCGGGCGCCATGCCGGCTGGACGGGAACAGGCGAGCGCGTGGGGAGGTGGTCGATGGCAGGTGGTGGACCCGCGCGGTGAGGCGTCTGTCCTGTGAGGACTCAGGCCTCGCGGACCCGGTACTCGCAGCCGTATTCCAGGGCGTACTCCAGGTCGTAGTGGTGCACGATCTTCGGGCCGCCGTGTAAGTGGACGTGGGTGACCGTGGACCGGGGGTCCTCCGGTGCGCCGTCGAGGGTGTCGACGCGGCCGTCGAGCGGGCCGCCGACGTAGCGGACGAGGTAGGTCTCCGACATGGTTCGTCCCCTTCCGCCTCGGGCCTGTCGGGGCAGTGTAAGTGCTGCGACCGACGTTTCGGCGGGTCCGGATCCGCCGGATCGGACGCGGTCCACCGGATGGAGCAACATCGGTGCGGGCACGGCGCTTCCCGCGTATCGTGGACTCCCGCCACGGTGCACGCGCACCCCTGTGGACGGCCGCCGCCGCGTTCGACCACAGTGGAGCCGACCCACCGTCGATCGCCTGCCGTCCCCGCCCGCGGCGGCGCGGCAACCCAGTGAGGTCACGGGGAAGGTCGCTCGCCGCCGAACCGCCGTTACCGCCGAACGCCCGAACTTCCGACCCAGGCCACCAGAGCAGCCTCGCCCGCCCCACCGTGAGCGGGTCAGTCGCGGGCCTTGGAGGGTTGGACGCGCTTGGGCTCGCCCGCCATCTTGGGGTACTCGGGCGGATAGGGGAGGTCACCGAGGGCGTGGTCGCGTTCGTCGCGGGCGACCATGTCGAGCAGGGGGTCGAGGGAGTAGGCGTGCTCGGCCACGGGGGCGTGCAGGTCGCCCACCTGCGCGAAGCGCGCGGGCATGGTCAGCACCGAGAAGTCCTCCGGGTGGACCGAGCCGAGTTCGTCCCAGGTCACGGGGGCGGACACCAGCGCGCGGGGGGTGGGGCGGATCGAGTACGCCGAGGCGATGGTGCGGTCGCGGGCCATCTGGTTGTAGTCGATGAACACGCGGCTGCCGCGCTCCTCCTTCCACCAGTTCACCGTGACCCGCTCCGGCAGCCGCCGCTCCAGCTCGCGGGCCAGGGCGATCAGCGCGCGCCTGGCCTCGACGAAGGTCCAGCGCGGCTCGATCGGGATGTAGAGGTGCACGCCGCGGCCGCCGGAGGTCTTCGGGAACGCGTCCATGCCCAGGGAGCGCAGCAGGTCCCTGGCCTCGTGGGCGATGGCGACCGCGTCGGCGAAGTCGGTGCCCGGCTGCGGGTCGAGGTCGACGCGCAGCTGGTCCGGGTGGTCGACGTCGGCGCGCGATACCGGCCACGGGTGGAAGGTGAGGGTGCCCAGGTTCGCCGCCCAGGCGACCACCGCCAGTTCCGTGGGGCACACCTCGTCGGCGGGGCGGCCGCTGGGGAAGGTGATCCGCGCGGACTCGACGTAGTCGGGGGCGCCCTTGGGCAGCCGCTTCTGGTAGAACGCGTCGCCGGTGTGGTCGGCGCGGGTGGAGAGCTTCGCGCCCTCGAACACCCCGCCCGGCCAGCGCTCCAGCGTGGTCGGTCGCTCACGCAGCGCGCCCAGGATGCCGGGTCCGACCGCCAGGAAGTACTCGACCACCTGCCGCTTGACGATGCCCAGCTCGGCGAAATACGGCTTGTCCGGATTGGACACCCGCACGCTCCGTCCGCCGACCTCGATCTCCTCCGCTGGCGCCATGGCGGCAAGCCTACGGGCGGCCGGAAAACCGCGCGCGCGGCTCGGTAACGTGGTCACACCTCGACGACGAAGGACCACCACCGGTGAAGATGGACAACAGCCCCGCCAGGGGCACCCGTGACCTGCTGCCCGCGACCGTCGCCGTGCGCGACCACGTCCTGGCGAGGATCACCGAGGTCTACCACCGGTACGGCTACCAGCGCATCGAGACCCCGGCGCTGGAGGGCATCGACAGGCTCACCGGCGGGCAGGGCGGCGAGAACGAGAAGCTGATCTACCGGGTGCTGCGCCGCGGCCTCGACGAGACCGTCGCCGCCGACACGGCGCTGACCGACCTGGTCGACCTGGGCCTGCGCTACGACCTGACGGTCCCGCTGACCCGCTTCTACGGCGCGAACCAGGCGAGCCTGCCGCAGCCGTTCCGGTCGTTCCAGTTCGGCCCGGTCTGGCGCGCGGAGCGCCCGCAGAAGGGCCGCTACCGGCAGTTCTACCAGTGCGACATCGACCTGCTCGGCGAGGAGACCGTGCTGGCCGAGGTCGAGCTGATCGAGGCGACCACCGAGGCGCTGGCCGCGGCCGGGCTCAGCGGTGCGACGGTGCGGGTGTCGGACCGCCGGTTCCTCTCCGCGCTGGCCGCGTCGGTCGGGCTGCCGGAGTCGGAGTGGACCGGGCTGTTCATCACCCTCGACAAGCTCGACAAGATCGGCTGGGACGGGGTGCGCGCCGAGCTGTCCGGCCGCGGCCTCGACGACGCCGCGGTCGACCGGCTCCAGGCGAGCATCACCGGCCTGCAGGGCGGCGACCAGGCGACGCTGGACAAGCGCCTGCTCGACGCGCTGCCCGGGCTGCCCGAGCAGGTGGTGGCCGATCTCGCCGACACCGCGGCCGCGCTGGCCGGGGTGGACGGCCTGGCCTGGGAGTTCGACCCGACCCTGGTGCGCGGCATGGGGTACTACACCGGGCAGATCTTCGAGATCACCCACCCGGCGAGCAAGGGCTCCATCGCGGGCGGCGGGCGCTACGACAAGCTCATCGGCCGCTCGCTGGGCCGCGAGGTGCCCGCCTGCGGCTTCTCCATCGGCTTCGAGCGGATCGTGGACCTGATCGAGGGAAGCACGGCCACCGACGCCGTCGCGGTGCTCTACGAGGCCGACGTGCCACTGCCCGTGGTCACCGCGACCGCGCGCGAGGTGCGCCAGGGCGGCCGCACGGCCTCGGCGGTGCGCAGGCGCGGCAAGTTCGGCGCGCAGCTGGGCAAGCTGCAGGAGTGGGGCTTCACCTCCGTCCTGCACGTCAAGGACGCGGTGACGCCCCCCGAGGAGCGCCCACTCGGCGAGAGGTAAGCCCGGTCACTGGACCGCCGGGTTACCGTGGACACATGGCCGAGACAGGGACGTTCGGGGACTCGGAGGAGTCCGGCGACGCGGTGCGCCGCGCCCGCCCGAACCGGTTCCACGACGACCTGGTCGGGCTCGACCCGACCGACCAGGAGGCGCGCGAGTTCGCCGAGCACCTGGACCGGGTCGAGCGGGTCCGCCCGAGCTACACCGTCGAGGGCTACCTGGGCGGGGTGCGCGACTTCGCCGAGTCGGCCAACCGGCTCGGCGGCCACTACCGGCTGACCGCGGGCATACTCGCGGCGCTCATCTTGTTGGGAGTGGTGGTCGCCGCGTGGGACGCCCTGGTGTTCATCGCGGGCGTCCTGTTCTGACCCGTCGGCGATCTGCCCCCGTGAGTGAGGAGTGAGCGCACAAGTGGCTATGGAACCGGTGGTCGGCGCGACCCCGCGCGTGGTCAAGTCCGAGCAGGAGTGGCGCGCGCACCTGTCGGCCAAGGAGTTCGCGGTGCTGCGCCAGGCGGGCACCGAGCCCGCGTGGACCGGCGAGTACACCGACACCAAGACGGTCGGGGTGTACCAGTGCCGCGCGTGCGGCGCCGAGCTGTTCCGCAGCGACACCAAGTTCGAGTCGCACTGCGGCTGGCCGTCGTTCTTCTCGCCGCTGGCGGGCGAGAGCATCGTGCTGCGCGAGGACCGCGCGCACGGGATGGTGCGCACCGAGGTGCTGTGCGCGAGCTGCCACAGCCACCTGGGCCACGTGTTCGAGGGCGAGGGCTACCCGACGCCGACCGACCAGCGCTTCTGCATCAACTCGGTGTCGCTGACCCTGGTGCCCGACGCCTGAGCGGCACCCCTACTCCCCGGTCACATCAAGGCGACGTCAAGAAGCCTAAATCCAGCCCTCGGTACCCCTAAGTCTTGCTCAAGCACGCTTGTGCCGCCGGTCACACGACCCCGAGCATGGTCAGCGACCGGGAGCGGAAACCCGGTGGGACACAGGGGAAAGCCGAGGGTGGGCGCTCCCCGGGGTAGGGGGAGAGATGGATCGACCATGGGGTGTCTCGGGACCTGACTTCCTCCGGCTGTACCTGGTCGGGATCGCGTTCGCGGCACTGCTCGCCGCCGCCGTGCGGATCAAGGCGCGCGGCGGCCGGGGCGAGAGCGGGGCCCGGCTCAGCGTGGAGGAGCTGGCCTACCTCGCGGGCGGCGCGCGGCGGGTGGTGGAGCTCGCCATCACCCGGCTGCTGGACAAGGGGAAGCTGCGGGCCACCCGCGACGGCAGGCTGTCGGTGGTCTCGGGCGCCAAGGCGGGCAAGCGCGACGACGAGGTCGACGCCGCGGTGCTGCGCGACATCCAGCAGCACCGGCACCGGTCGGCCGAGGTGCTGGTCTCGGCGATGGCGGGCAAGGGCGTGGTGACGGCGATCGGCGCGGCGCTGGTGCGCCAGGGCCTGGTCGTCGGGGGGCGGCGGCGGTGGTCGCGGCGCTCGGCGCTGCCGATGGCGGTCGTGGCCGCGGTCGGCGTGCTGCGCTGGGTGAGCGAGGTCGGCGGCGAGTCCGAGCCCGGTTGGCTGACCGTCGCGGTCATCGGCGCGATCGGGCTGGCCGTGCTCATCGCGGCGGTCGCGGTGCCGGAGCGGACCTACGCCGGCGAGCGGGTCCTGCGGGAGACCAAGCAGGCCAAGCGGACGGGGAGCCCGCTGGCCGACGAGTACGTGTTCGCCGGGTCCGTCGGGGTGGTCGTGTTCTCCGGCCTGGCCGGGCACCCGGACGAGACGATCGCGCGCTCCGCGGCGGCGACCCGCACCCACAGCTCCACGGGCTGCTCGTCCTACACGGCGGGCTGCGCCGGTGGAGGCGACTCCGGCGGCCACGGCGGCGGGGGCCACGGCTGCGGGGGCGGTGGGGGCTGCGGCGGCGGAGGCGGGGGTTGCGGTGGTGGAGGTGTCTAGACGCCCCGGGGTGGGGAGGTAAGGGGGAGGATGACGGCATGGGTGAGCACTTGGGAGTGGGCATCGGCTGGCGGTCGGAGATCGACCTGACCGTCGAGCGGATGCAGGGGGTCGACTTCGTCGAGGTCGTCGCGGAGAACATCCACCGCGACCACCTCCCGGAGTCGCTGCGCGTGCTGCGCGCGAGGGGGCTCCCGGTGCTCCCCCATGCCGTCTCCTTGTCGTTGGGCGGCGCCGAGCCGCTCGACACCGACCGGGTCGAGCACCTGGCCGCGGTCGCCGACCTGCTCGACGCGCCGCTGGTCAGCGACCACGTGTGCTTCGTGCGCGCCGGTGGGCTGGACTCCGGGCACCTGATGCCGGTCCCGCGCACCCGCGACGCGCTGGAGGTGCTGGTGGCCAACGTGACCGAGGCCAGGTCGATCCTGGGCAGGCCGCTGGCGCTGGAGAACATCGCCGCGCTGCTGGAGTGGCCGGACGCGGAGCTCACCGAGGCGCGGTTCCTGCGGGAACTGGTCGAGCGCACCGACTGCCTGCTGCTGGTCGACGTCGCCAACATGTGGGCCAACGCCAAGAACCTCGGCGCCGACCCGGTGGCCCTGCTCGACGGGCTCCCGCTGGAACGACTCGCGTACGTCCACGTCGCGGGAGGGATGGAAGTGGACGGCGTCTACCACGACACGCACGCCCACGCGGTCCCCCAGGGCGTCCTGGACCTGCTCGGCGAGCTGTGCGACCGCGTCCGGCCACCGGGCGTCCTGCTGGAGCGCGACGACCACTACCCCGCCGACACCGTGCTGGCTGATGAACTGGCCGCCATCCGCGCCGTGGTCGACCGGTGAGCCGGGACGACGTGGCGGCGGCGCAGGGGGCGTTGTTGCGGGCTGTGCTGGCGGGTGCGGACGTGCCGCCCGGATTCGACCCCGAGGTGGTCCGGGTGGAAGCCGCGGCGTTGTTGGGAAAACGGCGGCGGATTGTGCGGGACATCGATCCGGAAACGGCGGACGCGCTCGGCGACCGGTTCGCCGAATTGTTCGCCGAGTACGCGCGCGGAAATCCGCGGCGCTCCGGTTCGCGATTCCGGGAGGACGCGGCCGCTTTCGCCGAGTGGGCGGTCGAGCACGGGCACCTGCCGCGGGCCAGACGTCGCTGGTGGCGGAAGGAGCGGTGACCGGCCTGGTGGTGCTCGGGGGCGCCACCAGGCCGGTCGGGCAAACCGCCGCCGCAAGGCCCCTGCCGCCCACCGGCCCGGTGTGGCCCTTATCGAGGGCGCGCGCCACACACGATCATCGTCAGTGCCCTGGGTTCCCGTGGCGGTCTCGGCACCATCGACCCGATGGACCACACCACCTGCCTGCGCGGCGACGCGCGCCCGGAAACCGGGGCGCGACAACCGATCCACCTGCTCAACGCGACCTCCTCGCCGTCGGACCGGCGTCAGGGGCACGTGACCGGGGGGTGGTGGGTGGCGGCCGCTACTGGGGGACGGCCACCACCCACCGCGTCCCGGGTCAGGACTCGGGTGAGGTGTTCACCACGAAACGCGCACCCTGATCGTCGGTCACCACCGCCTGCCTGCCGTAAGGGGTGTCGGTCAACCCCTCCTGCACCGTGCCGCCCAGCTCGATGACCTTGGCCACGGCCGCGTCGGCGTCCTCCACCTCGAAGTACACCGTCCAGCGCGGCGGGGTTCCGGGGGCGGCGGCACCGAGTCCGGCGACCGGCTCGTCGGACTCGCCCACGTGCACCGTGCAGTAGTGCGGATCGGGCCGGACCTCGCGGTGGGTATGGCCGAGAACGTTGCCGTAGAAGGCTTTCGCCGCCTCCGGGTCGGCGCTGTGGTGGTCGGCCCACAGCAGGGAGCCGGGTTCGGCGGTGAGGTCGGTGCCGGTGTGCGTGCCCGACTGCCAGAGCGCGAAGAACGCCCCGGTGGGGTCGACCGCGGCCGTCATCGCCCCCAGCGCGCCGATCGGCACCGGCGGCGCGACGACCTGGCCACCGGCAGCGTCGATCGCGGCCGCGCCCGCCGTCACGTCCTCAGTGGACAGATAGGTGACCCAGGCGCTGACCTGGCCCTCCTGCAACGGGCCGAGACCGGCGACCGGGTGGTCGCCGACGTAGCAGTTCGCGTAGCCGCCGAACTCCGCGGGCCCGATCTCGACCCGCCAGCCGAACAGGGCGGTGTAGAACGCGGCCGCGCGCTCGACGTCGGTGCCGAGATCGACCCAGCACGGGGTGCCGACGGGCCACGCGGTGGTGCGGACGACCATGGGATACCTCCTGGGTGAGCAGCTCGTCCGCCGGTGTCGCGGACCCGGCCACGCTAACCCCGGGCACCGACACCTGGCCAGACTGTCTCCTGTGGACAGTTCCCGGCCCGTGGGAGCGAATGGCGCGCTATTCGCAGCTGGGGCGATCAGTCACTTGGCGGATTGCGATCCGGGGTCGGCCCTGGATAGCTTCTTCGGCACTGGGGCCAGACATTCGACATTCCTTTTCCACTGCCGGTGATCCGGCCCTTCAGTGTTCCCCTTCTCCGACCAAGGACCGGGGTACTCCCATGCGAATCCGCACGACAGCGGTACTCACCTCGACAACGCTCGTCCTGGGCGTGGCGCTCGCGACGAGCACCCAGGCGGCCGCCGCGCCGCCCGGCGGCTCGGCGAGCGGCCCAGCGGCCACCGTCACCCTCCTCACCGGCGACAAGGTGCTCGTCGGCACCGATTCCGGTGGCACCAGGAGACCGGCGATCCTGCCCGACGCGCGCCGCGCGGGCGTGGTGTTCCAGACCTACACCCGCGGCGGCCACACCTACGTCTTCCCGTCCGACGCGCTGCCGCAGGTGCTCTCCGGGGCGCTCGACCGGCAGCTGTTCGACGTCACCGCGCTCGCCGAGGCGGGCTACGACGACCGGCGCGGCGACCTGCCGCTGATCCAGACCGGCCCGAGCACCCGCTCCGCGGGCGTGCGGTCGGTGCGGGAACTGCCGGTCGTCGGCGCCAGGGCGCTCGCCGCGGACAAGGCCGCGCTGGCCGACTCGTGGCGCTCGCTGACCGCCGCGGGCGGCAAGGTGTGGCTGGACCGCAAGGTCGAGGCCACCCTGGACCGCAGCACCGCGCAGATCGGCGCCCCCGCGGCCTGGCAGGCCGGGCTCACCGGGGCGGGCGTGACGGTCGCGGTCGTCGACACCGGGGTCGACCAGACCCACCCCGACCTGGCTGGCCGCGAGGTCGCCGAGCGCAACTTCACCGACGACCCGACCACCGAGGACCAGGTCGGGCACGGCACGCACGTCGCGTCGACCGTCGCGGGCGGCGGCGCCAAGTACAAGGGCGTCGCGCACGGGGCGAAGGTGATCGACGCGAAGGTGCTCAGCGCAACCGGCGGCGGTCAGCTGTCGTGGATCATCGCGGGCGTCGAGTGGGCGGTCGCCTCGGGCGCCAAGATCGTCAACCTCAGCCTCGGCGGCGGCGACACCCCCGAGGTGGACCCGCTGGAGGAGGCGGTCAACCGGCTCTCGGCGGAGAAGGGGACGCTGTTCGTCATCTCCGCGGGCAACTCCGGCCCCGGCGCGCGGACCGTCGGCACGCCCGGCAGCGCGGACGCGGCGCTGACCGTCGGCTCGGTGGAGCGCGACGACTCGGTCTCGCCCTTCTCCAGCCGCGGCCCGCGCGTCGGTGACGGCGCGATCAAGCCGGACATCACCGCGCCCGGCTCCGGCATCGTGGCCGCCAAGGCCGCCAACGGCGTCATCGGCGACGAGGTCGAGCCCGGCTACGTGGCGCTCTCCGGCACCTCGATGGCCGCTCCGCACGTGGCCGGTGCCGCGGCGCTGCTGGCCCAGCAGCACCCGGACTGGACCGGCGCGCAGCTCAAGGCGGTGCTGACCGCCTCGGCCAAGCCGACCGCGGGCGAGGGCGCGTTCGCCCAGGGCTCGGGCCGGGTCGACGTGGCCAAGGCGCTGACCCAGTCGCTGACCACCGTGCCCGGCTCGGTCAGCCTCGGCACCCAGCTGTGGCCGCACCAAGACGACGTCGTGGTCACCAAGGACCTGGCCTACCGCAACAGCTCCGCCACCGCGGTCACCCTGGACGTCGCGGTCGAGGGGACCGGGCCGGACGGCAAGCCCGCGCCCGCCGGGTTCTTCGGCGTCTCCCCCGCCAGGGTCACCGTGCCCGCGGGCGGGTCGGCGACGGTCAAGGTCACCGGTGACGCCCGGGGGGGCACCGTGGACGGCGCGTACTCCGGCACCGTCGTCGCGTCGGGCTCCGGCCAGTCGCTGCGCACGCCGGTCGCGCTGGACCGGGAGGTCGAGAGCTACGACGTGCGGCTGCGGTACCTGGGGCCGGACGGCAAGCCGAGCAAGGACTGGCGGACGCTGGCGATCGGCCTCGACTCCGACCTGTTCACCGGTGCCGTGCCGGACGCCTCGGGCGCGGTCACACTCCGCCTGCCCAAGGGGTCCTACGTCCTGGACAGCCTGTACGAGGCGACCGGCGACAAGCGGGACCTGCGGAGCCTGCCGTACCCGGCCTTCGAGGTGAAGGGGGCGGCCGAGGTCGTCGTCGACGCCCGCAAGACCAAGCCGGTGAAGGTGACGCCGCCGGACCCGCGGGTCCCGCTGTGGGTGGCGGTCGCGGGCTACCAGGTGACCACGACCGCGGGCTACTCCGTCGGGATCGGCGTCGGCGGGGCCCTGTTCGACGGGTTCAGCACCGGGCAGATCGGCCCGGAACTGCCCGCGGACGTGTTCATCTGGTCGCTGTCGGCGGTGTACTACGACACCGTGGCCGGCGCGGGCGACTTCTACAACTTCGCCTGGTTCCAGGAGAAATCCGTGCCGACCGGGTTCGTCAGGACCGTGCACCGCAAGGACCTGGCGACGCTGCGGACGAAGGTCGGGCCGTCGCTGCCGGGCAGCACCAGTGGGCGCGCGCTGTTCTCGTCGTCGCTGACCGGCCGCGGCGGGCTGCTCGGCGTCGGGCGCACCTTCACGGGCGACGAGGTCGTCGAGTACGTCAACGCCGGGACCGTGCAGTGGGAGGGCTCGATCTTCTTCGGCCGCCGCGACCGGCCCGAGATCGACCTGTACCTCGTGGGCGAGCCCGTGCGGTCCAAGGCCGGGCAGACCCACCGCAACCGGGCCAACTTCGGCGTGTTCGGCCCCGCGCTGCCGCGCTCCACGACGCCGTGGGCCGAGCGCGACGGCCAGTACCTCTCGTTCACCATCGGCCTGTGGGGCGACAGCGGCGGCAACGCGGGCTTCGGTGCGGTGACCTCGGCCAAGACCACGTTGTCCCGCAACGGGGTCAAGGTCGGCGAGACGACCGACCCGGGCAGCGGCCTGTTCACCGTGCCGGACGGACCGGCGAACTACCGCCTGGAAACCTCGGCGACCCGCGACCCGGCGTTCGGCGTGAGCACCAAGGTCTCAGCGACCTGGACGTTCCGCTCCGACTCCCGGCAGCGGACCATCCCCCTGTCGACGGTGCGCTTCCACGCCCCCCTGCGCGACGACAACTCCGCCCCGGTCGGCAAGTTCACCATCCCGGTCTCCCTGCAACTGGAGAACGGCACCCACGTCGACCCCCGCAACCTCTCGGTGAACGTCTCCTACGACGAGGGCAAGACCTGGCGCAGGGCCCAGGTCAGGGGCAACGACCTGGTACTCGACCACCCACGCGGCGCCACCTCGGTGTCGTTGCGGGCCAAGGCCGAGGACGGCCGAGGGGGGACGGTGGAGCAGACGATCATCCGCGCTTACCTGGTGAACAAGCACTAGTCCCCAATGGAAGGAGGCGGCGGTCCACCCCGGTTCGGGTGGGCCGCCGTTCACCACGTGGCGGGGTCGGAGCCGGGTATGTGTGGGCCGTGGTCCCAGTGTGGCGGGGCGGCGGGGAGGGTGCCGGGGGGTAGGACGTGGCGGACTCGGCCGATGGGGGTGTCCACTTCGGACAGGTATGCGTCGACCGGGGAGTCGGACTCGACGGAGTCTGTCCAGCCCAGGGAGTCGAGCAGGTGGGCCGTGCGGGCGAGGGAGACCTTGACGTGCCAGGTGCCGCCTTCGGTGGCGCGGCGGCGCAGGGCGGTGAGGACGCCGGAGGCGGCGAGCCAGCCGGTGCCGTGGTCGAGTGCCTGCGCGGGGAGCGGGACCGGCTTGCCGTCGCCGCGGTGGGCGATGCCGGTGGCCAGTTGCAGGAGGCTGTCGAAGCCCCGGCGGGCGCGCCACGGGCCGGTGTGGCCATAGGCCGACAGCGAGACCAGGATCGTCCCCTGTGGAGCGTTGTCCGGCCCGAAGCCCTTGGCGGACAACGAGTCGGGCCGGTACGACTGGACCAGAACGTCAGCGTCGGACCACAGTTCGCGGAGCCTGGTGGCGTTCTCCTGGCTGCGCAGGTCAAGCCAGGTGGTGCGCTTGCCGAAGCCCGTGTCGACCAGGACCGGGCGCATGACCGGCAGGTGCTCGGCGCCCACGTGCAGGACGTCGGCGCCGTGCGCGGCGAGGGTGCGGCCGCAGACGGGACCGGCGATCACGTGGGTCAGGTCGAGGACCCGGACCCCGGTGAGCGGGCGGTCGGCGGGCGGCAGCGGCCTCGGCGGACCGTCGCCGATCCGCTCGACCGCGACCAGCGGCTCGGCGGCGACCGCGCGGCCCTGCGGGTGGTCGGCCCACGCCGCGGGCGACCTCAGCTGCGCCGCGGCCCCACCGGCGGCCAGGACGGCCTCGACGACGTCCGACGCCTGCCTGGCCGCGACCGCCGCCGTGACGTCGTCGCCGAGCACGGACCGGACCGCGGCCTCGTGGTGCGGGTAGTTGCAGTGCAGCCGCAGCCACCCGTCGGCGGCGCGGTAGTCCCCGGACAGCGGCGCCCACAGGTCGCCGACCGGCTCACCGTCCACCAGCAGGTGCCGCTCGCTGCGGAACGCCTCCGCCGCGTGCCGCAGGTCGACCGACACCTCGCCCGGCTCCGTGCCGCGGTCGCGCAGCAGGTCGGCGGCGAGGGTGGTGACCAGGCCGACGCACCGCGCGGCCAGGTGCGCCACGCGGTACGGCCCCGCCACGACCCGCTCGTCGCCGACCAGCCTCACGGCAGGTTCGCCACCAGCTCGGCGGGCTGCACCCGGGTGCCGGTGTAGAACGGGATCTCCTCGCGGACGTGCAACCGGGCCTCGGTGCCGCGCAGGTGCCGCATCAGGTCCACGATCCGGTGCAGCTCGTCGGCCTCGAAGGCGAGGATCCACTCGTAGTCGCCCAGCGCGAACGACGCGACGGTGTTGGCCCGCACGTCGGGGTAGTCGCGGGCCTCCTTGCCGTGGTCGGCCAGCATCTTGCGGCGCTCCTCGTCGGGCAGCAGGTACCACTCGTAGGACCGCACGAACGGGTACACGCAGATGAACCGGCGCGGCTCCTCACCGGCGAGGAACGCCGGGACGTGGCTGCGGTTGAACTCCGCGGGCCGGTGCAACGCCACCTGGCTCCACACCGGCGTCGACGCCCGCCCCAGCGCGGTACGCCGGAACCCGGTGTAGGCGGCCTGCACCTGCTCGATCTCCTCGGCGTGCCACCAGATCATGTAGTCCGCGTCCGCCCGCAACCCCGCGACGTCGTACACGCCGCGGACCACGACCCCCTTGCCCGCCAACGCGTCGAGGAACTCCGTGGTCTCCGCGGCCGCACTCCCCCGGTCATCGGGCAGCCGCCCCGGCTCGATCCGGAACACCGACCACATGGTGTACCGGATGGTGTCATTGAGCTCGGCATAGTTCAGACGCGCCATGCCCGCCATCGTCCCACCCTCCCCCACGCCCCCGCCGCCACAGGTGTCCCGCGACACGCCGAGCAGCCGTCATCGGGTCCCCGGGTCGTGGCCACGACCGAACCGGCCTGCCACTGGAGCCGTTGCACGCAACGCGCCCGGACCCGACCGAACAGCCGCGCCGTCCCGAAGCGGCCAGGAGTCCGCGCTTCGAGCAGTTGTCCACAACCCCGCGCCCCATCCACAGCCCGCACGCGCCCCTCTTGACAGCCCCCCAACTCCGATATTCTCAGAAATGGGACCCCGGACCCCGGGAGGGCGGGCCCCGGTCGCGGAGTTGATCTTGGTCGGCGGCGGGCCTGGTGGGGTGCTGGGGTCGAGCGTTGCGGAATTGTGTCCATGGTGCGGGGCGGGATTGGCGCTGTGAGCGGCCTCGTCGATGCTGGTGCGGCACGCCGGCACCTGCCGGTTCATCGTCGACCAGCACTGCGGCCCGGCGTTGGCGCCTGCCGCGGGTGGCGATCTCGACGCCGGCGCGCCGGTCCGGTCGCGGTGAAGCAGCGCTAGACCGACCACGTCGCCCGTGGACTACCCGGTGCGGTGGTTCCGCAGGTGGTCGGCGATGCGGTGGGCGGCTGCGGTGCCGGTGGCCACGCAGGCGGGGATGCCGACGCCGTGGAGGGTGGCGCCTGCCACGGCCAGGCCGGGTTCGGCGGCGATGGCGCGTTCGATGGTGGCGACCAAGTCGGTGTGGCCGGGGGCGTACTGGGGTAGGCCGCCGCCCCAGCGGGTGACGGTGGTGGCGATGGGGGGCGCGCTGACGCCGGTGAGTTCGATGAGGTCGGATCGGACCAGGCGGGTCAGCTCGGTGTCGTCGGCCTTCAGGGCGCCCGGGTCGGCGAAGCGGCCGACCGAGCCGCGGATGATGACGGACTCGCCGCCGAGGTGGGCCCACTTCGAGGCGGAGAAGGTGAACGCCTTGACCGCGAACGGGGTGCCGTCGAGCCGCCGTTCCCCCGTGGCGAGCAGCACCCCCGACGTCCCGGGCAGTTCCGTGCCCTCCGGCAGCGCGAACGCGACGACGGCCATGGACGCGACCTCGACCCGGCCGTAGGCGGCGGACGCGACCGGCACCACGCCGTCGAGCAGTTTGCGGGCGGCGGGGGCCGGGACGGCGAGCACCACGGCGTCCACGTCGAGGACCGGGTCGGGCGGCTGGTGGGCGGCGGCGTTGGCGCCGAGGGTGAGGCGCCAGCCGGTGGCCGTGCGGGCGAGTTCGCGGACCGGCACGCCGAGGCGGACGGTGGCGGACTCGGCGAGGCGGTCGACCAGGGTGCCGAGGCCGTCGCGGAGGGTGCCGAAGACCGGTTGACCGGTCGGGGTGGGCAGCGAGCGGGCCGCGGCCTCGGTGAGCGAGGTCGCGCCCGCGTCGAGGGCCTGGGCGATGGCCGGGAGGGTGGCGCGCAGGCCGAGGCCGTCGACGCCGCCCGCGTAGACGCCGCCGAGCAGCGGGTCGACCAGGCGCTCGGGGAGTTCGTCGCCGAAGCGGGCGCGCAGCAGCGGGCCGAGCGCCGCGTCGCCGTCGAGCGACAGCGGCGGCAGGTCCGGTTCGGCGGCGACCCTGGCCAGGCCCTCGGGGGTCAGCAGGTCGGTGAGCGCGGCCGGGTCGGCGGGCACGCCCATGACGTGGCGACCGGGGATGTGCCTGGTCACGCCGCCCGCGCGGACGGTGGAGCGGGCGCCGGTCGGGTGCGCGACGCCGTCGGCGAGGCCGAGTTCGTCGAGCAGGGCGCTCACCTCGGGGCGGCGCACCAGGTACGCCTCGGCGCCGACGTCGAACCGCCTGCCTGCCAGCTCGGCCGTCTTGATCTTGCCGCCGAGCCGGTCGGACTGCTCGACCACGGTGATCGCCGCGGTCGGGCCGAGCAGGGCGCGCAGGCGGTGGGCCGCGGTCAGGCCGGAGATCCCGCCGCCGACGACCGCGACCCTCACCGCTGGGTCGACAGGCTGTGCGCGAACGCGACGGTGCGGGTGATCACATCCGGGTCGGTGTCCGGCAGCACGCCGTGGCCCAGGTTGAACACGTGCCCGGCGGCGGACCTGCCCTCGGCGACGATCCTGGTGACCTCGCGGCGCAGCACGTCGTCACCGGCGAACAGTGCGGCCGGGTCGAGGTTGCCCTGCACCGCGGCGCCGGGAACGGCCCGGGCGGCCACGTCGAGCGGGGTGCGCCAGTCCACCCCGACCACGTCGGCGCCCGCCTCGCGCATCGCGCCGAGCAGGTGGCCGGTGCCGACACCGAAGTGGACCCTCGGGATGCCCGCGTCGGCCAGTCCGGACAGGACCTTCGTCGAGTGCGGCAGGACGAACTCGCGGTAGTCCCGCAGCGACAACGCGCCTGCCCAGGAGTCGAACAACTGCACCGCGTCGACCCCGGCGGCAATTTGCGCGCGCAGGAACTCCAGTGCGGTGTCGGCGAGGTTGTCCAGCAACGCGTGCCAGGTGACCGGGTCGCCGTACATCAGTGCCTTGGTGCGCTCGTGGTTGCGACTCGGGCCGCCCTCCACGAGGTACGAGGCGAGCGTGAACGGCGCGCCTGCGAAGCCGATCAGCGGTGTCCGGCCCAGCTCGACGGTCAGCAGGCGCACGGCGTCGGCAACGGCGTCCACCTGGTGCGCGTGCAGCCTCGGCAGTGCGGCGACGGCCTTGGCGTCGCGCACCGGTGCGGCGACGACTGGGCCGGTGCCGGGCACGATGTCCAGGTCGACACCGGCGGCGACCAGCGGCACAACGATGTCGCTGAACAGGATCGCGGCGTCAACACCGTGACGGCGAACCGGCTGGAGCGTGACCTCGGTGACCATTGCCGGGTCGAAGCACGCGGCGAGCATCGCGGTACCGGCGCGCAACGCGCGGTACTCGGGCAGCGAGCGGCCCGCCTGGCGCATGAACCACACCGGGACCCGGTCCGGTACGCCACCACGCGCGGCCACCAGGAACGGTGCGGTCGGCAGGCTCCGGCGGCGCGCGGCGGCCGGGGTGATTAGTTCAGTCATCGCGTCCGCCATGGTCCCACGACCACCCCCGTCCCCGTTCGCGTGGGCAGAAGGTCACACTGTCGGTGGCGTGAACCTGGTTGTGCGTGGTCGGCGCGCCCTCCCCGCTCACTGACTCGGGTGGTCCTACAGTTACCAGTCGTGACTGGAACGTCGACCGCGCCTGAACTCTTCACCCAGGCCGTCCAGGCGCTGAAGTCGCTGCGGCCCCGGCCAGAGCTGCAACTGGCCGAGGTCCGGCCACCCCAGCGGCTGGCCCCCTGGGCGTTCGCGCTGACCGCGGAGGCGACCGGCCCGGCCGAGGTCCAGGCGACCGGGCGGCTCATCCTGCTGCACGACCCGGAGGGCCAGCAGGCCTGGGACGGGGTGCTGCGGGTGGTCGCCTACGTGCGCGCCGAACTCGACGCCGAACTCGCCGACGACCCCCTGCTGCCCAGCGTCGGCTGGTCCTGGCTGACCGACGCCCTCGAGGCCTCCGGCGCCGAGTTCACCGCCCTCGGCGGCACCGTCACCGACACCTCCTCGGCGCGCTTCGGCGACATCGCGGGCCCGGAGCGCACCGACGACCTCGAACTCCGCGCCTCCTGGACCCCCACCGGCGAACTCCACCCCCACGGCGAGGCCTTCCTCGACCTCATGGCCAGCGTCGTGGGCCTCCCCCCGGTCGGCGTCGCCCTCTTCGAACAGCGCAAGGGCGAGTAGCTCCCGCTCGTTTTCCGCGACCTAGCCCGACTCCGGTTGCCTCGTTGCCTCGTCATGCCTTCGACCTGCTGGAACCGCGCTGCCCGGTGGCCGCAATTCACCCGGTTCAGCGACAGAAGTTATCCACATGTAGATCTTCGGCGGCCTCATTCAAGATCCACTGTCGGAGGGTGCCGGTAGAGTGGGACCTGGGACGCCCCCCGGAGAGGGTGGGGGCTGGGGCCGGACTGGCGCGGGCGCGCGAAGCGGGTTTGGCGGGGCCAAGAGCTCGGTGTGGGACAAGAGGGCGGTGTGGGGCTGAGAGGCCTGGGGTGGGGCCGGTAGCCCGGTAGGGGGCAAGGGGGCTGGTTCGACATCAGGAGGGAGCAGCTTCAAAGAAGCCTGCGGACGAGTTGCTTTGCCGCGAGAAGACGTGTGTTGGTCCGGTGGGGATTGGGCGTGAAAAGGGGCACGGGCCGCCCGGAAAGGGCGGCCCGTGCGGTAAAGCCGGTTCAGCGCTTGCGTTCCTTGTTGGTGCGGGCGGAGCGCTGGCAGATGTCGCCTACGTCGATTGTTTGGGAGCGGTCGATGTAGACGTCGGTCAGGCCGATGAGGCGGCCGCGCTTGTCGGAGCAGGTGAGCTGGTAGGGCTCCTTGGGGCCGTAGGTGGTCGGCAGCGGGGAGGCGAAGTCGACGCGGAGGTTGGTCCAGTCGTCGGTCTCGGGGCCTGCCTGGGAGTAGTTGACGATGGCGGCGGTGTAGTCGCCGGCGGGCGGGTCGAGCAGGACGGCGTGTTCGGCGGTGGTGCCGCCGCTGGCCGAGGAGGTCACCACGTTGCCCGCGGCGTCGAAGATGTAGAGGTCCCAGTCGGTGGCCGGGGTGGCCCAGCTGATGGACACCTGCAGCTTGCCGTTGTCCACCTTCGGCAGACCGTCCACATGGAACGGGATGCGCTCGGCGGTCATGTCCTCCGGGAAGTTGGTGTTCGCGGCCGGGACCCCGGGCGGGTTGGGCAGCGTCACGCCTGCCTGCGCCGGGCCCTTCGGGTCGCGGCCCCAGCGGCCCGCCACGTACGGGCGGGTGGACGGGTTGACCGCCCAGCTGAAGCGGCCGCCGGTGCTGGTCAGGTTCGAGGTCAGCGTGTCGGCGACGTAGAGCGGCGGGCCGACGGTGCCGTCGGCGTTGACCACCGGCGAGGTCGGCGTCTGGAACGCCTTGCGCAGCTGCAGCTGGTAGCCCTTGGGCGCCGAGCCGATCAGCGTCGAGTGCGCGGCGGGGTCGGCGGCGTTGGCCAGCATGTCCAGGAACGCCTGGCGGTTGCCGCCCTTGCCTGCGCCGGGCGCCGGGGCGAGGCCCGCGTACTCGGCGATGACGCCGGTCTCGTACGGCGGGTGGAACTCGCTGCTGCCGATCTCGAAGGTGAACCCGTAGCCACCGGTGGCGAAGTACGACCAGTCCTCAGTGGACCCCGTGGTGTCGTAGAGCGCCCACGACGGCTGGCTGGTGTACCCGTTGCGGGAGGCCATCTTGTCGCCGAGCGCCTTGTAGACCGGCTCGTCGAGCGGCGGCCGCACGTCGGCGACGCCGGGCACGCGCAGCACCAGGTTCGAGTAGGTGTGCAGGGTGATCAGGTTGGTCACCTGGCGGGTGGACACCAGCGCGCGGATGTTGCGGGTCTCCGGCTCGGAGAACGGCGCGGAGCCGCGGTAGGTGTCGCTGCTCCACGCGGTCGACGCGCCCGCGCCGCCCCAGAAGCCCGCGTAGTTGCGGTTGGGGTCGGTGCCGCGCTGGCGACCGGCCGGGTTGGCCTTGCACACGCCGGTGCGGAAGGCCTCCGGGGAGTCGTTGACGTTGCAGTTCTTGCGCTTCATCTCGTAGTCGAAGCGGGTGAAGTCGCCCTTGGGCTCGGCCTCGCGGGAGATGGAGAAGCCGTCGACGTTGACGATCGGGATGACGATGTTGCGCGTCTTGCCCACCAGCGCCCGGATCTCGCCGCCGGAGCGGTAGCCCTTGACCAGCTCGTGCGCCCACTCGATGGCGTGCTCGCCCGCGGGCCACTCGCGCGCGTGGTGCACGCCCATGAGCACGTTGACGGCCTTGCCGTCGGTGGCGTTGTCGACGTCGGTCGCGATCTCCAGCGCGCTGACCTCACGCCCCTCCCAGGTGGCGTTGGGCAGGGTGAAGGCCTTGACCAGCCCGGGGTTGCGGCGCGCGAGGTCCTTGATCTCGTAGTCGTACTCGTAGAGGTGGCGGTACGAGGTGCGCCCCGACGGCAGCACCGACGCCTTGCCCCGGCCGGCGAAGTCCTTGTCCCGCTTGGCGTTCGCGATCGACCGCGCGGTCAGGTCGGCCTGCACGACGGTCGAGCGCAGCCCGCTGTCGGCGAGGGTCTTGCGGTCGGTGTCGTCGGCGAGCACGACCTCGACCCCGGTGGCGTCGGCCTTCTCGGTGACGTCGAGGTCGAGCGCGAGCAGGCGGTCCTTCTGCTGGCGGGTGGGGGTCTCCACGCGCACGATCTCCGCGCGCGGCGCGGCGGTCGGCCCGCCCTGGTTGTTGATGGCGAGGAAGTCGACGCCCAGCTTCACCGTGCGGGAGGTGCCCGCGTAGCGGCAGGCCTGCACGACCAGCTGCTGGTCCTTGGTCACGAAGCTCTCGGCGAGTTCCGCGCTGCGCAGCGCGGCGGAGGCGGCCACGACGGCGCCGGTCTTCTTGTCGAACACCGCGAGGTCCCAGTCGCCGGTGCCCGAGCCGTGCGCGGTCAGCCTGGCCTGCACGAGCCCGGCGACCGTCGAGGTGACCTCGCGGTGCGCGGTGCCCCTGGTCCCGGTGGGCAGCAGCCGCTCGAAGCAGGAGCGGGCCACGTCGGCGTCACTGCGCAGGACGTTGTCGGCGGCGGCCGCGGTGGTCGCCGTGGCGGCGGTCAGGCCGAACACCACGGCCCCGCTCATGCCGACCGCGGCGAGCACCCGCCACGGCGGTAAACGTCTGGATGAAGGGCTCAAGCTCGTCTCCTCCCGAACGCCGCCCTCGCGCGCGCGGGGGCGATCGAGCGTGACGGTAGCCACGATCGAAACAGCGAAATGCGTTACCGGTTGCCAGTTGGGAGTCAGCGCAACGGCGTTGCGCCGATGGGGCCACGACGGGAATTGGCCGAATCCAGCGCGCTGTCCGATTACCGGACGCTCAAGACTTATTACCTTTTGCCAGTTATTCGGCGGTGTCGGCCACCTCTTCGGCGCAACGCAGGACCCGCAGGGCGTTACGCCCTGCAACCTTCGCGCAGTCGTCCTCGCTCCAGCCGCGGTCGAGCAGGGCGCCGAGGAGCGCCGGGTACCCGCCGACGTCGGTCAGCCCGGTGGGCATCTCGGGGCAGCCGTCGTAGTCGCCGCCGATGCCGATGTGGTCGACCCCGACGACCTCGCGCGCGTGCTCCAGGTGCGCGACGACGTCCTCCAGGGTGGCGACGGGCTGCTCGTGGCGGCCCTCCCAGGTCTCGTAGAAGCGCTCGCGGTCGGCCAGGTCGGCGTGCTTGCGGCCGACCGCCGCCATCGCCTCGGCCATCCGGGCGTCCCAGGCCGCGATGGCGGGCGAGACGAACCGGGGCACGAAGGTCACCATCAGCACGCCGCCGTTGCCGCGGAGGCGTTCGAGCACGTCATCGGGCACGTTGCGGGGGTGCTCGGTCACCGCGCGGCACGAGGAGTGGCTGAAGATGACCGGCGCCGTGGTGGCGTCGAGGGCGTCGCGCATGGTCGTCGCGGCCACGTGGGAGAGGTCGACGAGCATCCCCAGCCGGTTCATCTCGGCGACCACCTCGCGGCCGAAATCGGACAGACCGCCCACAGCGGGTTCGTCCGTCGCGGAGTCGGCCCAGGGCGTGTTGTCGTTGTGGGTCAGCGTCATGTACCGCACGCCGAGCCGGTGCAGGGCGCCGAGGACGCCGAGCGAGCCCGCGATGCTGTGGCCGCCCTCGGCGCCGATCAGCGAGGCGATCCTGCCGGAGGCGAACACGGATTCGGCCTGGTCAGCGGTGGTGGCCAGGCCCAGGTCGGCCGGGTAGGCGGCGACGAGGCGGTGCACCAGCTCGACCTGTTCGAAGGTGGCGGAGACGGCCTCGTGCCCCTCAAGCTGGCAGGGGACGTACACCGACCAGAACTGGGCGCCGACGCCTCCGCTGCGCAACCGCCCGAGGTCGGTGTGCAGGCCGTCGAGGTGGCTGTGCAGGTCGCTGCGGGCGGCGGTGACGGCGGGAACGCTCCCATGGCGGTCACGCAGAGCCCACGGCAGATCGTTGTGACCGTCGACCAGCGGGGTCCGGGCCAGCAGCTGTCGGGCCCGGTCGACTGAGGGGGTGTGCACTACCCGTGACTCCATTTCATCGCGTAGCGGAGGCCGTCCGTTACGTCACCGTCTAGGGACTCACCCGATCGTGTGACACGCCCCGGCTTCAGTCACAACCCGATCGGATACTTACCCGATTGATCGTCCCGCTAACCCGCTTGGGCGGCTAGGCTGCCTTCGTCGACACCACTTTCGGTCCAACGGCGGCGCGGCTGTTTGGTCGAAAGTCCCAGTGCCGGTCGGGGGGCAACGACCGACTCCAGGGAGGTAGTGACGTGGCTGCCGTCGGCTTAGGTCAGGCCGTTCGAACCACGCCAGCCGGCTCATTGCCGGCGAACATGGTCCCGCACCCGCGGGAGGAGCTGTTCTCAGTGCTGGTGGTCGACGACCACCCACTGTTGAGGGAGGCGATAGCGGCTCGGCTCACACAGATGGGCGCGGGCACAGTGCACGAGGCCGCCACGGTGGCCGAGGCGAGGGCGCGAGCGCAGGCCACCGGGCCGTGCGACCTGGCGATCCTCGACCTGGGTCTGCCTGACGGTAGCGGGATCGAGTTGGTCACGGAGCTGCGCAGCCACGGCTGGCCGCGCATCGTCGTGCTCGCCTCGTCCGACGACCCGTACGCCGTTCGATCGGCCTTCCAGGCAGGCGCACAGGCCTACCTGCTGAAGTCCGCGTCGCCGGTCGTGGTGACCGACGGGGTCCGCAGGGTGCTCGAGGGTGGCGTCTACGCCGACCCGAGTGTCGCCCCGGTCCTCGCCACCGGCACCAGGGTCCCCGGCACCGACAACACCCCGCGCGAGCTGTCGGCGCGCGAGGTCGAGGTGCTGCAACTGGTCGCCGACGGCCAGTCCAACAAGGAGATCGGCGAGGCGCTGAACCTCTCGGCGCTGACGGTGAAGTCGCACCTCTCGCGGATCGGCCGCAAGTTGGGCACCGGCGACCGGGCCCAGATGGTCGCGCTGGCCATGCGGGCAGGCGTCATCCGGTAGACAACAGCAGTCGTGTGGCTGGGCTGGGCATGGCCCAGCCACACGACTGCTGCTGATCTCCGACGATTGTCACCGGTCGTGCCGTAGGGTCATCGGCCGTGACGATCCCCGGCTCAGGACCCAGCGCCGCCGACCCGCCTGCTCCGGTCCTGCTCACCGAGCCCGCGGAGGGCACGCCCGACGTCGTCGTCGACCTCGAGGCCCTCGACCGCGCGGCAGGGCGCATAGCCGCCGGTCACGGCCCGATAGCCGTGGACACCGAGCGGGCGTCCGGCTACCGCTACTCCCAACGCGCCTACCTGGTGCAGGTGCGCCGCCAGGGCGCGGGGACCTTCCTGATCGACCCGGTCGCCGTCGACGACCAGGTGGACGCCCTCATCGCCGCGCTCGCCCACGACGAGTGGGTGCTGCACGCGGCCTCGCAGGACCTGCCCTGCCTGTCCGACCTGGGCCTGCGCCCCGCCAAGCTGTTCGACACCGAGCTGGCCGGTCGCCTCGCGGGCTTCGAGCGGGTCGCGCTCGGCACGCTGGTCGAGCTGCTGCTCGGCTACCACCTGGAGAAGGGCCACGGCGCCGCCGACTGGTCGCGCAGGCCGCTGCCGGTGGACTGGCTGAATTACGCCGCGCTCGACGTCGAGCTGCTCATCCAGCTGCGCGACGCGCTGGAGTCCGAGCTGCGCGAGCAGGGCAAGCTGGAGTGGGCGCTGGAGGAGTTCGAGGCGCTGCGCACCGCGGACCCGGCCCCGCCGCGCAAGGAGCCGTGGCGGCGCACCTCCGGCATCCACAGCGTGCGGACCCCGCGCGGGCTGGCGGCCATCCGGGCGCTGTGGGAGGCCCGCGACGGCATGGCCCGCGAGCGCGACATCGCCCCCGGCCGGGTGCTGCCCGACAGCGCGATCATCCAGGCGGCGTCGGTGAACCCGCAGGACGAGCAGGCGCTGTTGCAGCTGCCGGTGTTCAAGGGGCGGGCGCAGCGCAGGCTGGCCAACACCTGGATGCGGGCCCTGCGCGCCGCCGCGGCGCTGGCCAAGTCGGACCTGCCCGACCCGGCCCCGCCCGCCGACGGCCCGCCGCCCGCCAACCGCTGGGCGGACAAGGACCCCGAGGCCGCTGCCCGGCTCTCGGCGGCGCGCGGCGCGCTGAGCAAGATCGCCGAGGCGCACCGGTTGCCGGTGGAGAACCTGCTGCAGCCGGACCTGGTCCGCCGCACCTGCTGGCAGCCGCCCGCCGACATCGACGAGGGGTCGGTCGCCGAGGTGCTGCGCACGGGTGGCGCCAGGAACTGGCAGGTAGGGCTGACGCTGGACGCGCTGACCACGGCCCTCAAGGCGTCCGCGGGCTAGGTCTCGCGCTAGACCGCGGTCGTCACGCGGAAGATCGGGTGGCTGGGGCCGGCGGCGAGCAGCTCGGCGTCGGTCGACTTGGCGTTGACGCCGTCGAAGAAGGCCCCCACCTCGAACGCCCAGCGCTTGAGGTAGGCGCGCAGGATCGGCGGCTTCACCTCGTCGGGCAGCTCCTCGGCGGTGAACCGCTCGACCCGCTTGCCGACGCTGAGCTCGCCCTCCCCGGCCGCCCGCAGGTTGCGCACCCACTGGGTGTGCCCGCGCGGGGCGACCAGGTACTGGACCCCGTCGATGGTGAGCAGGTTGACCGGGGTCTTGCGCGGCTCGCCGCTCTTGCGGCCCCGCACGGACAGGACCCGGGCGCCCCAGACGTCGAAGCCGCGGCGGACCAGGAACGACACGATGGCGTCGAACCGCAGCAGCCGGACGATCCGGCCGGGGCGCAGGTAGCGGGCGTTGGTGGTCTTCTCGGTCATGGTGGCTCCTCCCGTGGTGAGAGCGGTGATCTCGTTTGCGATCAGCGCTCTCTGTCTGCCGCCAGTCAACGCGGCGGCGCGCGGCTTGTCAAGAGCACTGCTCTCGAATTTGTGCAGCGCTCTCGTCGGTGTCAGACTGGCGGCATGAGCGCAGGTCGAACGGCACGCGACAAGGCCAGGCACGAGCTGACCAGGGAGATCAAGGACGAGGCCAGGCGGCAGCTGGCGACCGACGGCGCGCACCAGCTCTCACTGCGGGCGGTGGCGCGCAGCCTGGGCATGGTGTCCTCAGCGCTGTACCGGTACTTCCCGAGCCGCGAAGACCTGCTGACGGCGTTGATCATCGACGCCTACGACGCGCTCGGCGCCGCTGTCGAGCAGGCCGACCGGGGCGACACCCCGGCCGAGCGCTGGCGCGGCGCCTGCACCGCGGTCCGGGAGTGGGCGCTGGCGCACCGGCACGAGTACGCGCTGATCTACGGCTCCCCCATCCCCGGGTACAAGGCGCCGCAGGACACCGTCGCCTCCGCGGTCCGGGTCCCGATCGTCCTGCTGGGCATCGCGGCGGCGGCCGGGGTGGGCGACAGCGAGATCCCGGCGGAGCTGCGCGGGCAGTTCGACGCGATCGCCGACGCGGTGCCGGTCACGGTGCCGACGGGCGCCTTCGCCCGGGTCGTGCTTGCCTGGACGCAGCTGTTCGGGATGGTCAGCTTCGAACTGTTCGGCCAGCTCGCGGGCAGCGCGGACCCGGCGGACGCGTTCTTCGGGTTCGCGGTGGACCGGATGGCCGAACAGGTCGGGATCGTCTGATTACCCATCGGTAACAAGCGGTAGAGTGGACCTGGGTTACCACGCGGTAGCCCCATCGAGCCAGATCGAGCCAAGGAGCACCCGTGGCCGCACCCGCTGCCCCCGCAGCCGCGCGCGCCGCCCGCGAGGTCGTCTTCGTCGACGGCGTGCGGACGCCGTTCGGCAAGGCGGGACCGAAGGGCGTCTACGCCGAGACCCGCGCGGACGACCTGATCGTCAAGGTCATCCGCGAGCTGCTGCGCCGCCACCCGGAACTGCCGCCGGAGCGGGTGGACGAAGTAGCGGTCGCGGCGACGACGCAGATCGGCGACCAGGGCCTGACCATCGGCCGCACCGCAGCGCTGCTGGCCGGGCTGCCCAAGTCGGTACCCGGCTTCGCCGTCGACCGGATGTGCGCGGGTGCGATGACCGCGGTGACGACCACCGCGAGCGGCATCGCGTTCGGCGCCTATGACGTGGTCATCGCGGGCGGGGTCGAGCACATGGGCCGCCACCCGATGGGCGAGGGCGTCGACCCGAACCCGCGGATCATCGCCGACAAGCTGGTCGACCCCACCGCGCTGGTGATGGGGCAGACCGCGGAGAACGTGCACGACCGCTTCCCGGCGCTGACCAAGCAGCGCTGCGACGCCTACGCCGCGCGCAGCCAGGAGAAGTTCGCCGACGCGGTGAAGGCGGGCAAGATCGGCCCGGAGCTGGTGCCGGTGGCGACCCGCTCGGCCGAGCTGGGCTGGGGACTGGCCACGGAGGACGAACCGCCGCGCCCGGGGACGACGGTGGAGGCGTTGGCCGGCTTGAAGACCCCGTTCCGGCCGCACGGCCGGGTGACCGCGGGCAACGCGGCCGGGCTCAACGACGGCGCGACCGGGTGCGTGCTGGCCGCCGAGGAGACCGCGCGGGAGCTGGGCCTGCCGATCGGGATGCGGTTGGTCGGCTACGCGTTCGTCGGGGTGGAGCCGGAGGTCATGGGGATCGGGCCGGTCCCGGCGACGGAGAAGGCGCTGGCGCGGTTCGGTCTGTCCATCTCGGACATCGGGCTGTTCGAGCTGAACGAGGCGTTCGCCGTGCAGGTGCTGGCGTTCCTCGACCACTTCGGGCTCGCCGACGACGACCCGAGGGTCAACGTGTGGGGCGGGGCGATCGCCTGCGGGCACCCGCTCGCCTCGTCCGGGGTGCGGCTGATGACGCAGTTGTCGCGGCAGTTCGCCGAGCGGCCGGACGTGCGGTACGGGATCACCGCCATGTGCGTCGGGATCGGCATGGGCGGCACCGTGATCTGGGAGAACCCGAACTGGGACGGGGGCAAGTGATGCTGACCCACGAGCAGGCCGCGAAGGCCTTCCCGGACGAGGTGGTCACCAAGGCGGTCACCAGGCTGGTGCGGGTCGCCGGGCTGGCCAAGCCGGTCGCGCTGATCACCATCGACAACGGCCACGACCACACCCGGCCGTCCACCTTCGGGCCGCAGAGCCTGGTGAGCCTGAACGCCGCGTTCGACGCCGCCGTCGCCGCGCAACCCTCGGCGATCGCGGTGACCGGCAAGCCGTTCATCTTCGCCGTCGGGGCCGATCTGTCCGGTGTGGAGCAGGTGGCCGACCGGTCGTCCGCTGTGGACATCGCGCAGACCGGGCACGACGTGTTCCGGCGGTTCACCGAGTCACCGGTGCCGACCTTCGCCTTCGTCAACGGCGCGGTGCTGGGCGGCGGCCTGGAGCTGGCGCTGTCGTGCCACTACCGGACCCTGTCGGACAACACGGCCGCGATCGCGCTGCCCGAGGTGTTCCTCGGCCTGTTCCCCGGGTGGGGCGGCACGCAGCTGCTGCCGAACCTGATCGGGCCGGACGCCGCGGTGACGGTGATCTTCGAGAACGCGCTGAGCCAGAACCGGATGCTCAAGCCCGCGCAGGCCGCCGAGCTCGGGATCACCGACGTGCTGCTCGGGTCGGCCGACTTCATCGAGCGGTCACTGGCGTGGGCGTCCGATGTGGTCAATGGCGTGGTTTCCGTGCCGCGCAAGGAGATCGACCGGGGCGCCGGCTGGAACACGGCCGTCGAGCGCGCCAAGGGGATCGTGCACGGCAGGACCAAGGGCGCCTCGCCTGGCGCGCTCAAGGCGTTGGAGCTGCTGGAGTTGGCGCGCGCCAACGACCTCGACGCCGGGTACGCGGCCGAGACCGAGGCGCTGGCGGACGTCCTGATGACCGACCCGCTGCGGGCCGGGCTGTACTCGTTCACCCTGGTGCAAAAGCGGGCCAAGCGGCCTGCGGGCGCGCCGGACAAGTCGTTGGCGCGCCCCGTGACCAAGGTCGGCGTCGTCGGTGCCGGGCTGATGGCGAGCCAGATGGCGCTGCTGTTCGTGCGGCAGCTCAAGGTCCCGGTCGTGCTGACCGACATCGACCAGGCCCGCGTCGACAAGGGCGTGGCGTACGTGCACGACGAGATCGACAAGCTGGGCGCCAGGGGAAGGCTGTCACCGGACGGCGTCAACCGGTTGACGGCGCTGGTGTCCGGGTCGCTGGACAAGGCGGCGTTCGCGGACGCGGACTTCGTGATCGAGGCCGTGTTCGAGGAACTCGGCGTCAAGCAGAAGGTTTTCGCCGAGGTGGAGGCGCACGTCAGCGCGGAGTGCGTGCTGGCGACCAACACCTCGTCGCTGTCGATCACCGAGATGGCGGCCGGTCTCGCGCACCCGGAGCGGGTGGTCGGGTTCCACTTCTTCAACCCGGTCGCGGTCATGCCGCTGCTGGAGGTCGTGCGCGCCGAGCGGACCGACGACGCGACCCTGGCCACGGCGTTCGCGGTCGGCAAGGCGCTGCGCAAGTCGTCGGTGCTGGTCAAGGACGCGCCCGCGTTCGTGGTCAACCGGCTGCTGACCCGGTTCATGGGCGAGGTGGTCCGCGCGATCGACGAGGGCACGCCGTTCGAGGTGGCCGACCGCGCGACCGAGCCGCTCGGGCTGCCGATGAGCCCGCTGGTGCTGCTGCAACTGGTCGGCGCCCCCGTCGCGCTGCACGTCGCGGAGACCATGCACCGCGCGTACCCGGACCGCTTCGGCGTCAGCGAGAACATGCGCCGGTTCGTGGCGGCGGGCAAGAACGCGGTGTGGACGTGGGACAGCGCGGGCAACCAGTCGGTCGACCCGGAGGTGGCCGCGCTGTGGCAGTTCGGGCCGAACCCGCTGACCGCGCAGGAGGTCCTGGACCGGGTGCTCGACGCGATGGCCGAGGAGATCCGGATCATGCTCGACGAGGGTGTGGTCGCCGAGGCCCAGGACATCGACCTGTGCCTGCTGCTGGGCGCCGGGTGGCCGTTCTGGCTCGGCGGCGTGACCCCGTACCTGGACCGGGCCGGGGTGTCCGAACGCGTGCACGGCAAGCCGTTCCTGGCACCGGGGGTGGCCTCGGTCCCGGCGTGAGGTGAGCCGGAGGTGCGGGCCGTGATCAACTCCGCCACCATGGGGTGATGATCCGCGTCGGCACCTCCGGCTGGACCTACCGCCCGTGGCGTGGGGACTTCTACCCGCGCGGCGTGCGCGACGAGTTGGCGTACCTGTCGCGGCGGTTGGACACGGTGGAGGTCAACGGGACTTTCTACGGGCCCCGCAAGGCTTCCGACTATGTGCGTTGGCGGGAGGTGACGCCGCCGGGGTTCGTGTTCGCCTTGAAGGGCCCACGCGAAGTCACGCATTCCCGGCGGTTACGGGACGTTTCGGGCTTACTGGACGAGTTCCACTCCTCCGGCTTACTCGAGTTGGGTCCGAAGCTCGGCCCCATCCTGTGGCAGATCCCCGCCTCCCTGCACTACGACGAGGCCCTGATCGAAACCTTCCTGACCGCCTTACCCACCTCGACCCGCCACGCCTTCGAAGTCCGCCACTCCAGCTTCTACAACGACACCTTCATAGACCAACTAACCACCCACGGCGTGGCCCTGGTGGTAGCCGACAACCCCGGCCTCTGGCCCTGCCTCTTCGCCAACACCACCACCTTCACCTACCTCCGCCTCCACGGCGACACCGAGCTCTACACCAACCGCTACACCGACGCCGCCCTAGACCAATGGACCACCCAAATCCAAACCTGGCACAAATCCGGCGACGTCTACACCTACCTGGACAACACCATGACCGGCGCCGCCCCCTGGGACGCCCTCCGCTTAGCCGAACGCCTGCGTGAACCCCAGCTGCGATCACCGGAGGGGTGACGGAGGATGGGGGTGTGGGCGGGGACGTGAGGGTAGGGACGTCGGGGTGGGTGTATCCGCCTTGGCGGGGAGTGTTCTATCCCGAGGGGCTCGCGCAGCGGCGGGAGTTGGGGTACCTGGCAGGGCGGGTGAACTCGGTGGAGGTCAACGGGTCGTTCTACGCGTTGCAGAAGCCGGAGAGCTATCTGCGGTGGGGTGGGGAGACGCCGGAGGGGTTTGTGTTCTCGGTGAAGGGGCCGCGGTTCATCACGCACATGAAGCGGTTGCGGGATGTGGCGGTGCCGGTGGCGAACTTCTTCGCTTCGGGGGTGCTGGCGTTGGGGGCGAAGCTGGGGCCGGTGCTGTGGCAGTTGCCGCAGAACTTCACGTACGAGCCGGACGTGCTCGCCGCGTTCTTCGACGGGTTGCCGCGCACCACCGGCGAGGCCGTGGCGGTGGCACGGGGGCGTGACGAGCGGATGACGGGGCGGGAGTGGCTCCAGACCGACGTGGAGCGGCCGGTGCGGTACGCGGTCGAGGTGCGCAACCCGGACTTCGCCACGGCCGAGTTCGTCGAGATGCTGCGGGACAAGGGGATCGCGCTCGTGGTGGCCGACACCGCGGGGAAGTGGCCGTTCCTGGAGGACGTGACAGCGGACTTCGTGTACGTCCGCTTGCACGGCGACAAGGAGCTGTACGCCAGCGGGTACTCGGACGAGGCGCTCGACCTGTGGGCCGCGAAGATCCGGACCTGGCGCGCGGGCAAGAACGTGGCGTCCGCGAAGGCCGGGCCTGCTCCATACCGCCGACAGGGGCGGGACGTGTTTGTCTACTTCGACAACGACATGAAGGTCATGGCCCCGCGGGACGCTGAAGCGTTGGCCGGCAGGTTGTGAATATCGGGCGCGCTGAGCGGATGGAGCTGATTCTGGTTCGGGATGGCGCTACCTGCATCTGGTGCGCGCGCCCGTTCCGCGGTCAGGCTGTCCCCACCACCGACCATCTAGTGCCGCGCGTCAAAGGTGGGCCTTCCTGGATCGAGAACGAGGTCGCGGCCTGCCGTGGATGTAACCGGTTGCGCGGGCACACGAGTCCGGTTGATTGGCTTGCCGAGTGTCAGAGGCACGGGTGGGCACCAGATGCCGAGCGGGTCGTCAAGGTGTTGCGGGAGTTAGAGGCTGCCATCGCCGTGCGGGGTGGGCAGCGGCGGGCGCGGGCTTACGTTGAGCGGCAGCTTAGACGGCTGGCGAAGCTCTAGAGGGACGGGAAGGTCACGACCACGCGGAGGCCGCCGGACGGGACTGGGTCGGCCTGGACGGTGCCGCCGTGGGCTCGGGCTACGGCTCGGACTATGGACAGGCCCAGGCCGGTACCGGTGTGGGAGGTGCGGTCGACGCCGCCGCGGCGGAAGGGTTCGAAGAGTTCGGGGACTCGGTCGGGGGGGATGACCGGGCCGGAGGAGGCCACCTCCAGGGTGGTCCACTGTGGACCGCTGGTGGTGCGGACCTCGATCCAGCCGCCGTCGAGGTTGTGGCGCACGGCGTTTTCCAGGAGGTTGCCCGCGACGCGTTCCAGCAGGGCGGCGTCGCCGGTGACGGTGGCGTGGTCGTGGTGGAAGCGGGCGGTGATGCCGCGGCGCTCGGCGTCGGCTCGCGTGGAGCGCCAGGCACCGGAGACGACGACGGGAAGCTCGACCGGCCCGGTAGCGCCAACGCCCAAGCCGTCGGTACGGGCCAAGACGAGCAGTGCCTCGACGAGGTCGCCTGCGCGCAAGGTCGCGGTGCGCACGACGTCGGCCATGCGGCGTAGCTCGGCAGCGTCAGCGTCCGGATCGGACAGAGTCACGTCTAGCTCGGTGCGGATAACGGCTAGAGGCGTGCGCAGCTCATGACTGGCGTTGGCGACGAACTGCCGTTGCGCCGAGAACGCCGCCTGAAGCCGGTCGAGCATCGCGTCGAACGTGTCCGCGAGCTCGGCCACCTCGTCGCGCGCGCCCTGGTGGTTGATCCGCTCCCCCAGCGACTCCACGGACAACCGGTGCGCGGTAGCCGTAACTTCCCTCAGTGGCCGCAAGACCCGCCCGGTGATCACCCAGGCCAACAACGCGGTCGCAGCCACCACACACACGAACGCCACCGAGCCTGCCAGCAGCAAGCGGTCTCTAGCGTCGTTCGACAACGCCTCCGCCAACTGATCCGCCTCGACGCTGATCCCACCGACCACGACAGTCGTACCGGACGGCAGCGACGGGACCGAGTTGACGACCTCGCCCGCCAGCACCCACCCGAGCCACAGCAGCAGGACGCTGACCACGGCCACGAGCCCGGTGGCCAGCAGGGTGATCCTGGCCCGCAACCCCGGGCCGCGCCTGCGGTCGGTCACACCCCCGGCTCACCGGCCGATGCGGGCACCCGGTACCCGGAACCGACGACGGTGTCGATCACCCCCGGGTCGCCCAGCTTCTTGCGCAGCGTCATCACGGTCACCCGGACGGTGGTGGTGAACGGGTCGGCGTTCTCGTCCCACACCCGCTCCAGCAGCTCCTCGCTGCTGACCACCGACCCGCGCGCGGCGAGCAGCACCTCCAGCACGCCGAACTCCTTGCGGGTCAGCTCCACCGGCCGCCCGGCCCTGGTCACCGTGCGCCGGGCCGGGTCGAGCTCGACATCGCCCGCGACCAGCACCGGCGGGGTGACCGGGGTCGCCCTGCGGGCCAGCGCGCGCACCCTGGCCACCAGCTCGGGGAAGGCGAACGGCTTGGCGAGGTAGTCGTCCGCGCCGAGCGAGAGGCCCTCCACCCGGTCGGCGACCGCGTCGCTGGCGGTCAGCATCAGCACCCTGGTCAGCGCGCCGGACGCGACGATCTCGCGGCACAGCTGGTCGCCGTGCATGCCGGGCAGGTCCCGGTCGAGCACCACCACGTCGTAGCGGGTGACCGAGGCCTTCTCGTGCCCCTCGGCCCCGTCCAGGGCGATGTCGACGGCCATGCCCTCGCGCCGCAGCCCCCGGGCCACGGCCTCGGCGAGGGCGGCCTCGTCCTCCACGATCAGAATCCGCACCCCACCACGGTGCCACACGCCCCGACCGGCCCCACTCGTCGGGCATGATCACCCCATGATGCTGCGCTCGCTGCGCGAACAGGTGGCCTCCCACGCCAGGGCGCTGGCCGAGGCGGGACTGGTCCTGGGCACGGCGGGCAACATCAGCGCCCGTCAGGGCGACCTGGTCGCGGTTACCCCTACCGGCGCTCGGCTCGCGGACCTGCGCGCGGAGCACGTGACGGTCGTGGACCAGGACGGCGGCGTTGTCGAGGGGACACTCGCGCCGACGTCCGAACTGGACCTTCACCTGGGCGTCTACCGGCGGTTCCGCGCGGGAGCGGTCGTGCACACCCATGCGCCGATGGCCACGGCGCTGTCGCTGGTCGTCGACGAGCTGCCGTGTGTGCACTACCAGCTGGTCGAGCTGGGCGGGACCGTCCCGGTCGCGCCGTACCGGACGTTCGGGACCACCGAACTGGCCGACGCCGTGCTGGAAGCCCTCGACGGCCGGACCGCGGCGCTGATGGCCAACCACGGCGGCATCACCTTCGGCGCCGACCTCGCCACCGCGGCGCACCGGGCGCTGTTGTTGGAGTGGGGCTGTGAGCTCTATTGGCGGGCGTCCCTGCTGGGCAAACCCCGCACCCTCGACCGCACCGAACGCGCCGACTACGAACGCCAGGTCGCCCGCCTGCGCTACGGCGTCACCCGCGAACTCGACTAGGCAGCGCTAGAGCGAACGCCGGGGGTTCACGTAACCCCCGGCGCAGCTGGCTTCTAGCTCCGGTCAGCGGATTCCGTTTGCTCGCTCGGGGCCACCGCGGCGGTGCCGATGAGGTCGGAGGCCCAGCCGGTGACGCGGCGGGCGATGTGCTGGGCGGTGAGGCCGAGGCGGACGAGGACCTCGTCGCGGGTGCCCTGGGCGTGGAACTCGTTGGGGATGCCCAGGTCGCGCAGGGGGACGTCCACATCGGCGTCGCGCAGGGCGGCGGCGAGGGCCCAGCCGAAGCCGCCGTGGCGGCCGCTGTCCTCGACGGTGACGACCAGCTTGTGCCGACTGGCCAGCCCGGCCAGCTCGGCGGGTACCGGCGTGACCCAGCGCGGGTCGACGACGGTGACGCCGATGCCCTGGTCGGCCAGTCGCTCGGCGGCCGCGAGGCCCAGTGCGGCGAACGAGCCGACGGTCACCAGGAGCACGTCCTGGCAGTCGTCGCGGCGCAGCACGTCGACCGGGCCGAGCCGCTCCAGCGCCGGGATGTCCTCGCCGACGGTGGCCTTCGGGAAGCGCAGCACGGACGGGCCGTCGTCGATGGCGACCGCCTCGCGCAGCTCCTCGCGCAGGGTGGCCGCGTCCCGGGGCGCCGCGATGTGGATGCCCGGGATGACGCCGAGGATGGACAGGTCCCACATGCCGTGGTGGCTGGCGCCGTCCGGTCCGGTGATGCCCGCGCGGTCGAGCACGACGGTCACCGGCTGCCTGTGCAGCGCGACGTCCATCAGCATCTGGTCGAAGGCGCGGTTGAGGAACGTCGAGTAGATCGCGACGACCGGGTGCAGCCCGCCCATCGCCATGCCCGCCGCCGAGGTGATGGCGTGCTGCTCGGCGATGCCGACGTCGAACACCCGCTCCGGGAAGCGCTCGGCGAACGGCGCCAGCCCGGTGGAGCGCAGCATCGCGGCGGTGATCGCCACGACGTCCTCGCGCTCGGCGCCGATCGCGGCCAGTTCCTCGGCGAACACCGAGGTCCACACCGTGCCCTTGGACTTGCGCGGCTTGCCGGTGACCGGGTCGATCGGGTCGGTCTGGTGCATCTGGTCGAGCTCGTCGTTCTCGGCGAGCGGGTAGCCGTTGCCCTTGCGGGTGACCGCGTGCACGATCACCGGCCCGCCGAAGTCCTTCGCCCGGCGCAGCGCGGCCTCCAGCGCCTCCAGGTCGTGCCCGTCGACCGGGCCCAGGTACTTCAGGCCCAGGTCCTCGAACATGGCCTGCGGGCTCAACACGTCCTTGATGCCGCGCTTGGCCGCGTGCAGGGCCGCGTAGAGGGGCTTGCCGACGACAGGAGTGCCCTGGAGGACCCTCTTGCCGCCTTCGAGCGCGCGCTCGTACCCGGGACGCAGGCGCAGCGTGGCCAGGTGGTCGGCCAGGCCGCCGATGGTGGGTGAGTAAGAGCGCCCGTTGTCGTTGACGACGATGACGACCGACCGCTCGGTCCCCGCCGCGATGTTGTTCAGCGCCTCCCAGCACATGCCGCCGGTGAGGGCCCCATCGCCGACGACCGCGACAACGGTGCGCTTCTCGCCGCGGAGCTCGTGGGCCTTGGCGATGCCATCGGCGTAGGAGAGCGCGGTGGAGGCGTGGCTGTTCTCGACCAGGTCGTGCTCGCTCTCGGCCTGGCTCGGGTAGCCGGAGATGCCGTCCTGCTGGCGCAGCTCGTCGAACCCGTCGCGGCGGCCGGTGAGGATCTTGTGCACGTACGCCTGGTGGCCGACGTCGAAGATCAGCCCGTCGGCCGGCGAGTCGAACACCCGGTGCAGCGCGATGGTCAGCTCGACCACACCCAGGTTCGGCCCCAGGTGCCCGCCCGTTCTGGTGACCTTGTCGACGAGGAACGAGCGGACCTCCACCGCGAGCCGGTCGAGTTCCTCGTGGGTCATCCGCCGGAGATCGGCCGGTCCGTGCACGGAGTCCAGCAGGGTCACGCGTCGTCACCTCGTCGGAGAGCGGTGTCGTGTGGGGTCTGGCGGTCGGCAGCGGGTGCGGGCTTTCGACCCAGTCTACGAGCGGTCGGGCACCCCCGACTTCCGGTATCGGCGCCGGGGGCGCGCCCGGCGATCGCCCATCCGGGTCACCGGGGTGCGGTGCTGATCACGCTGTTCCTGCTGGACCCGGCCGTGCGCGCGGCCCCGATTGGGTAGGGTTCGCGACACGTCAAGGGGGCTGGACAGGGGGAACCGACCGGTGGGCTGGGCTTCTGCTGTGTCTTTGGTGACATCAGCTACTGCGGGGACACTGGCTACCGCGAGCACATGGGCGGTGTTGGTACCGGCAGCGGCGGGGGGCGCGGCGTGACCGGGGTGGAGCCCGTCGTGGCGCAGGCCGAGCTGGACAGGATGACCAAGGCGGTCGGCAGGGAGATGGTGCGCGCCGCGGGCCAGGGCTGGACCAGGGTGCGCGCGGAGTACCGCTCGGTCGGGCGGCACGTCGAGGCGGACCTGCTGGTGACCGGCCCGGACGGGGTGGCGCGCCCGGTGCGGCCGCCTGCCGAGGTGGTCGACGGCCTGGCCAGGCTGCGCGCGGGCATGTACCGGCCCGGCCGGGGCACCTGGATCGGCGCGGTCTACGAGATCGAGCCGCCGGGGACCTTCGCCTGCGAGTTCGACCCGGACGTGGAGCCGACCTGGCGCCGGGTGCCGCCGCCGGTCGGGTTCGTCGACGAGCTGCGCTCGTTCCCGCGCTCGGAGGAGTTCATCCCCGACTGGTTCCGGGCCCGCGCGGGCATGCCCCCGGCCATCTCCGCGGAGACCCAGTCGGCGGGCACACCACCGCACGGCATCCCGCTACCACCGGCGACACCACCGGGCGGACAGCCAGCCGCCCAGCCACCCCAGGGCCCGCCCGTGCAGCAGACCCCGCCGTACGGACCGCAGGGCGGCCGACACGCGGCCCCCCCACCGCCGTGGGAGAACCCGGCACCGTCAGGTGGACCGGGCAGGCACGCGGCAGGCCCGGGTCGGCCACCGGCGAGTGGACCGCGCCCGTTCGGTCCACCCGGGCCAGTGGACAACAACGGCCGCTAGCGCTGGAGCAGCGCCACGCACTCCACGTGGTGGGTCATGGGGAACGTGTCGAAGGCTCGCAGCTTCGTCAGGGTGTAGCCGTGGTCGGCGAAGGTAGCCACATCGCGGGCCAGAGCGGCGGGGTCGCAGGCCACATAGACAACACGAGCGGGCTCACGGGCCGCGATGGCGTCCACGACCGAGCGCCCCGCGCCCTTGCGCGGCGGGTCGAGGACGACCACGTCAGGAGCGGGCAGGTCGCCGTCAGCGAGGACGTCCTCGACCTTGCCCGCGAACACCCGGACCTGCGGAAGGTCGGCCAGGTTCTCCGCGCCGTCCTCGGCTGCCCGACGCGACGACTCCACCGCGACGACCGTGCCGTCTTCGCCTACCTGCCCGGCCAGGACGGCCGCGAACAGTCCGACACCGGCATAGAGGTCCCAGGCAGCGCCACCCTCGGCAAGACCGGTCCACTCCGCGACCACCTCGGCGAGCACGTCAGCGGCGTCCGGGTGGACCTGCCAGAACCCGTGCGCGTCCAACCGCCATTCCCGGCGGGCGGCCTGCTCCACGGCGACCGACGACCCCAACACCCGGTGCGGGCGCAAGACAGGCTTACCGCTGCGCAGCCGCCCCTTGTCCGGCAGGAGCTCGCTGGCGTGGGTACGGCCGGTGGCGTCAACCGACACCTCTAGCTCCGCGCCAGGAGTCCATTCCTGCCCGGCGAGGACGTCCACGGTGCCGGGAGCGGCGATCACGCAGTCCGCGACCGGCACGATCTTGTGGCTACGGTGCGCGCGGAACCCCACGCGTCCCGAGCGGTCCACCGCGAGCCGGGTCCGGGTGCGCCAGTGCTCAAGGCCCCCCGCCAACCCCTCGACCTCGACGTCCCACCGCACCCCGGCCAGGCGTTCGAGCTGATCGACGACGACCGCGGCCTTGAGCCTGCGCTGCTCGTCGGCCGAGGCGTGCTGCCAGTCGCACCCGCCGCAGCCCCCGGGCGCCGCCAGCGGGCACGGCGGGTCGACGCGCTCCGGCGAGGCCGACAGCACCTCGACGGCGTCACCCCGGCAGAACGAGCCGCCCTTGTCCTCGGTGATGGCGACGACCACCCGCTCCCCCGGCAGCGCGTGCCGGACGAACACGACCCGGCCCTCGGCCCTGGCCACGCAGTGGCCGCCGTGGGCCACCGCGCCGACCTCGACCTCGAACCGGCGCCCGGTCCAATCCGCCACTGTCCCGCTGGTCATTTCGGTGCGTCCTTACCGGTAAGGCCGCGGCGGATGGCGCCGGGAGCGATCAGGTCGCGCTCGGCGACCTTCTCCGACGACGCCAACTGCCACGGCACGCTTGTCACCATCACGCCTGGCTGGAACAAGAGCCTGCCCTTGAGCCGCAGCGCGCTCTGGTTGTGCAGGACCTGCTCCCACCAGCGGCCGACGACGTACTCGGGGATGAACACCGTGACGACGTCGCGCGGGTTGTCCGTACGGATCCTCTTGACGTAGTCGAGCACCGGTTTGGTGATCTCCCGGTAGGGCGACTCGATGACCTTCAGCGGCACCGAGAACCGCTCCTTGTCCCACTCGGCCACGAGCTTCTTCGTGTCCACGTCGTCCACGTTGACGGTGATGGCCTCCAGCACGTCCGGCCGGGTGGCCCGCGCGTAGGCCAGCGCCCGGCGGGTCGGCAGGTGCAGCTTGGAGACCAGCACGATCGTGTGGATCCGGGAGGGCAGCACGAACGGGCCCTCTTCCTCGGCACGGGCCAGCTCGGCGGCCACCCGGTCGTAGTGCCTGCGGATGCCGGTCATCACCAGGTAGATACCCGCCATCGCGGCGATCGCGATCCAGGCGCCCAGCAGGAACTTGGTGATCAGCACCACCACCAGCACCGAGCCGGTCATCGCCAGGCCGAAGGCGTTGATGGCCTGCGCCCGGCGCATCCTGCGCCGCTCGACCGGGTCGGTCTCGCCTGCCAGCTTGCGGTTCCAGTGCCGGATCATGCCGGTCTGGCTCATCGTGAACGAGACGAACACCCCGACGATGTAGAGCTGGATGAGCCGGGTCACCTCGGCGTCGAAGGCGATGACCAGCACGATCGCGAACCCGGCCAGGCCGATGATGCCGTTGGAGAAGGCCAGCCGGTCGCCCCGGGTGTGCAGCTGGCGGGGCAGGTAGCGGTCCTGGGCCAGGATCGAGCCGAGCACCGGGAAGCCGTTGAACGCGGTGTTGGCGGCCAGCACGAGGATCAGCGCGGTGACGATGGTGATGAAGAAGAACCCGACCGGGAAGCCGTCGAACACCGCGCCCGCGATCTGGGCGACCATCGTCTTCTGCTCGTAGCCGGGCGGGGCGTTGACCAGCTGCGTCGCCGGGTCCTCGGCCACCCGGACCTGGGTGAGCTGGGCCAGCACGATCAGGCCCATCAGCATGACCACCGCGATGCCGCCCATGAGCAGCAGCGTGGTCGCCGCGTTCTTCGACTTGGGCTTGCGGAAGGCGGGCACGCCGTTGCTGATGGCCTCGACGCCGGTCAGCGCGGCGCAGCCGGAGGAGAACGCGCGCAGCACCAGGAACACCAGCGCCAGGCCTGCCAGCTCGCCGTGCTCGGCGTTGATCTGCAGGTCGGCGCTCTCGGCGCGCATGTCCTCGCCGAGCACCAGGCCGCGGAACAGGCCGAACCCGATCATCAGGACGATGCCCGCCATGAACGCGTAGGTCGGGACCGCGAACGCGGCGCCGGACTCGCGGATGCCGCGCAGGTTGATCGCGGTGAGCACCACGATCGCCACCACGGCGAACTCCACCTTGTGGGTGGCCACGAACGGGACCGCGGACCCGATGTTGGCCGCGGCGGAGGCGATGGACACGGCCACCGTGAGCACGTAGTCGACCAGCAGCGCGCTGGCCACCGTCAGCCCTGCCTGCTTGCCCAGGTTGACCGTGGCGACCTCGTAGTCACCGCCGCCGGAGGGGTACGCGCGCACGTTCTGCCGGTAGCTGGCGACCACGGTGAGCATCACGACGACGACCACCACGCCGACCCAGGGCGCGAAGGTGTACGCCGAGAGCCCGGCCACCGAGAGCATGAGGAAGATCTCTTCCGGCGCGTAGGCGACCGACGACATCGCGTCGGAGGCGAAGACCGGGAGCGCGATGCGCTTGGGCAGCAGCGTGTGCGCCAGCCGGTCGCTGCGGAACGGACGCCCGACCACCAGTCGTTTCGCCGCCGTGGAGAACTTGGACACGGACGCACAGCGTAGGCGGTCACATCACCGATCCGGCGCACCCACCGGTAGGTTCGTCCACGATCGGGCAGCATCACCCGCGGTGGGTGCCGATCGGGTTCACCGGAGCGAGGAGGCGGTTGGCGTGCACGTGGTGATCATGGGCTGCGGCCGGGTCGGGGCCATGATGGCCGCGGCCCTGGAGCGGCTCGACCACAGCGTCGCGGTGATCGACAAGGACGCGCAGGCCTTCCGCAGGCTCGGCTCGGACTACCACGGCCAGCAGGTCGTGGGCACCGGGTTCGACCGGCAGGTGCTCATCGAGGCGGGCATCGAGCGGGCCGGGGCGTTCGCGGCGGTGTCCAGCGGCGACAACTCCAACATCATCTCCGCCAGGGTGGCCAGGGAGACCTTCGGCGTGGAGCACGTGGTGGCCCGCATCTACGACCCCAAGCGGGCCGAGGTCTACGAGCGCCTCGGCATCCCGACCGTGGCGACCGTGCCGTGGACGACCGACCGGCTGCTGCGCACGCTGCTGCCCGACGGGGTCGCCTCCGCGTGGCGCGACCCCACCGGCCGGGTCGCGGTGCTGCAGGTGCCCTACCACGAGGACTGGATCGGCCACACGGTCAAGGAGTTCCAGGGCGCGACCGGCTGCCGGGTCGCGTTCGTGATGCGGTTCGGCACCGCCGTGCTGCCGGTCGCCAAGACCGTCATCCAGTCCGACGACCACGTCTACGTCGCTGCCCTGTCCGGCACCCTCAGCGACGTCACCGCGGCAGCGGCACAGGCACCCGAGGAGAGCAACTGATGCGCGTCGCCATCGCCGGAGCGGGCGCGGTAGGCCGCTCCATCGCCGCGGAGCTGGTGGGCGGGGACCACCAGGTCATGCTCATCGAGCGCGAGGCCACCCAGTTCGAGCCGCACACCGTCGAGCAGGCCGAGTGGGTGCTCGCCGACGCCTGCGAGCTGGCCTCGCTGGAGGACGCGGGCGTGCAGCTGTGCGACTGCGTCATCGCCGCCACCGGCGACGACAAGGTGAACCTGGTGGTGTCGCTGCTGGCCAAGACCGTGTTCGCGGTCAAACGCGTCGTGGCCAGGGTCAACGACCCGAGCAACGAGTGGCTGTTCACCAGCGCGTGGGGCGTTGACGTCGCCGTGTCGACACCGAGGGTCTTGGCCGCGATGGTCGAGGAAGCCGTCAGCGTTGGCGGGCTCGTGCAGCTGCTGACGCTGCGGCAGGGTCAGGCCAACCTGGTCGAGATGACCCTGCCGGACGACACGCCGTGGGCAGGCCGACCGGTGCGGGACGTGAAGCTGCCCCGCGACGCCGCCCTGGTGACGATCCTGCGCGGCGGCCGGGTGATCGTGCCGCAGCCGGACGACCCCCTGGAGGGCGGCGACGAGCTGCTGTTCGTGGCATCCGCGCAGGTAGAGGGCGAGATCCGCAAGGCACTAGGGCACTGAGGTTCATTCCTCCCGCCACCCGCCCTCGTCCCCACCCGGCATCGTTCCCGGCGACCGGGTCGGGGACGTCTTGGGCGAGCCGACCGACCAAGTCGGGAACCGTGCCGGGCGGGGACGAGGGGGCGGGTGGCGGGAGAAGTCAGTCCGAGTACTTCGCGCGTAGGGCTGCCTCGACGGTTTCGTCGTCGACAGACTCGGTCTGCTCCAGCTCTTCCTGCCGGAGCTTGGCCTTGCGGACCGCCCACACCGTGACCACGAGGGCCACCGCGAACAGCGGGTACCCCATCGCCAGGCGGGCGGCGGCGAGCCAGCCCGTGAGGTCCTCGTCGTAGAGCCATTTCTGCACCACGTAGCGGGCAGCGAAGATGAGCACGAAGGTGGCCGTCGCGAGGTCATAGGCGAAGACCGACTTCTTGTCCTTGCGCCAGCCCTGACCGTGCCCGTTCAAACTGGACCAGATGACGCCGACGAGCGGCCACCGGAACAGGATGGACAGGGCGAACACCCCGCCGTAGACCAGGCTCGTCCAGATGCCGAAGAGGAAGAACCCCTTCGCCGACCCGGTCTGGTAGGCGATGAACGCGGCGATGCCGACGCCGAAGAACCCGGAGATCGCGGGCTGCAGCGGCTCCTTGCGGACCACCCGGACGACGGTGATCAGCACGGCGCTGCCCAGCGCGCTCCAGATGCCGACGGTCAGCCCGCCGAGCTGGTTGGCCAGCACGAACACCAGGACCGGCAGCGACGAGTAGATCAGCCCGCTGATGCCGCCCATCTGCTCCAGCAGCGTGGGCTGCGACTCCTCGGTCTCCTCGGTGCCCCGCTCGCCGGGGTCCCGCTGCTCGTCGAGGTCGTCGCGACGGTCGGGATCACCCGAACCGTTGGCATGTGCGGCCGGGTTGGTCATGGCACCGGTTTCGTCAGGGAGCCGTGGTCTGCAGCTCGTAGTACGGGTTGTAGAGCACCTTGCGCCCGTCCCTGACCGCGATCCTGCCCTGGGCCTTGACGGTCCGGCCAGGCTCGATGCCCGGGATACGGCGACGCCCGAGCCACACTAGTGTCACGCCCTCGGTCCCGTCGAACAGCTCCGCCTCCAGCGTGGCCGCGGCGTCCCTCGGGCACAGCTCGACGGTGCGTAACCGGCCGAACACCGTGACCTCCTCACCGGATCGGCAGTCGCAGGCCCGCCTGGCACCCTGGGCCTCGGCGTGCGTGGACAGGTCGTCCGCGTCGAGCTGGTCCACGTCGACCGTGAGCCGCTTGACGAGACGGTGCCAATATCCGTCCCCCTTGGTGGCCATAGCGCAGTCTTCTCCCGTGAGGGGGCCGTCCCCGACAACCTTTTTCGCGGCCCATGCCGAATCAGCGTAACCGCGCCGGGTGGTCACTGGACAAGGATCGCGGCGTGAGTGTGACCCAGCCGCTAATGGCGGTACTACTACCGGGTACCGGATCGGACGCGATGTTCGTTCGGTCCGTTTTCGCCGGACCTCTCGCCGCTGTTGGCGTAACCCTGCGTACTCCTGATCCGCGACCGGGGAAAGACCTGGTCAGAGGCCATCTAGAGGCGCTGAACGCCACAACAGGCCCGGTCTTGGTCGGCGGTATTTCCCTCGGCGCGCACCTGGCGGCTTTGTGGGCGGCTCGAAATCCCGAGCGGTGCACTGGTTTGCTGCTAGCGCTACCTGCCTGGACCGGTGAACCTGGCAACGCTCCTGCGGCCGTCGCGGCGCGGTACAGCGCTGCTGACGTGCGCGCTAGAGGTACTGAGACGGCATTGGCGGCCGCCGTTGCCGGGGTGGACCCGTGGCTGGCCGCGGAGCTGTCCCGCGCGTGGCCCACCTATGGCGCCGGGTTGGCCGACTCCTTGGTGGTGGCGGCCGACCAGCCCGCGCCGACCGCGGCCGACCTGGCGTCCCTGGACGTCCCGGCCGGGGTGGCGTGCTGCACGGACGACCCGATTCACCCGTCCGAGATCGCCCGAACGTGGGTCGACGCGCTCCCGCGAGCCCACCTGGGCACCACCACGCTCGCCGCGCTCGGCGCGGACCGCGAATCCCTCGGCCGCGCCGCCGTGCTGGCCTGGCTCCGGGCCCGGTTCACCCGCTGACCCGGTCGGGCGCGCCGCCGGTCGAGGCCGCGCGCCCGCCGGGAGGGCTACTCGCCGGGCTGCTGGGCCGCGATGTGCTCGGCGATCGCCTTGGGCAGGTCGATCTGCAGCGGGGTGCGCACCGGCATCGGCTGCTGGCCGCGCACCACGACGGAGTTGCGGACCAGCTCGCGCAGGGCGGCCGCGCTGGTGTCGGCCAGCTCAGGGGGACCGGCGACCACGCCGCGCAGCATCCAGCGGGGGCCGTCGACCCCCACGAAGCGCAGGCTCATCTCGCCGAGGGAGGCGCTGAGCTCCTGGCCCCAGTCGCCGGCGTGGCTGCGGACCGTGGCCCCGTCACCGCGCAGCTGCTCGGCCAGCTCACCGCACACCTCGCGCCACAGCCCACCGGAGCGGGGCGCGGCGTAGGCGTTGAGGGTCACCTGGCCGACCGGGGTCAGCACGTGCACCGCCCGGACCGAGCCGGACGGGTCCATCTCCACCTGGAGCTGGGCGCCGTCGGGCACCGGGACCCGGACCGAGCCCAGGTCGAGCCGGGGGAAGTCGTCGTCGGGGGCGTCGGCCTCGTCGTAGGGGCCGTCCGGTGCCTCGACCGCGACCGGCAGGTCAACGTCGTCCTCATCGGTGATGGCGCCGACCTCGACGTCCTCGTCGCGCCCGCGTCTACCGCGCCCGAACAGTCCCACTACTCCTCCGTCGCGTTTCCCGACACCGCCGAACCCGCGAGCACGTCGTGCCCGCCGGTCGACCCGTACCCGCCGTCGCCGCGCTGGGAGCCGCCCAGCGCGTCGACCTCGCGGAACACCGCGTGCTCGACCCGCTGCACCACCAGCTGCGCGATCCGGTCGCCCCGGCGCAGCGCGATGGACTCGCGCGGGTCATGGTTGATCAAACAGACTTTGATCTCGCCGCGGTAGCCCGCGTCGATGGTGCCCGGGGTGTTGACCACGCTCAGCCCCAGCCTCGCGGCCAGCCCGGAGCGCGGGTGCACGAACCCGGCGTGGCCCTCCGGCAGCGCGATCGCGATCCCGGTGCCCACCACCACCCGCTCCCCCGGCGCGATGACCACGTCCGATGTGGTCACCAGGTCGGCCCCGGCGTCACCCGGCCTGGCGTAGGCCGGGATGGGGACTCCGGGGTCGGTACGGGTGAGCAGGACCTCCACGCTGGGCACGAGCGGCGAGACTACCCTGGGCCCGTGACCGACACCTCAGGCACGGCAGCCACCGCGGCGCCACCGCGCGCCGCCTACCGGGAACGGCTGTACGTCACCTGGTACTGGTGGCCGTTGCCGCTGGTCGCCGCGACGCTGCTGGCCGCCGAGATCCACATGGGCCACCCGGGCGTGCGGGCCTGGCTGCCGTACCTGGTGATCATCCCGCTGACGCTGGTGCTGATCCTGCGCGCGGGCACGACCAGGGTCGCCGTCGCCGACGGCGAGCTGTGGGTCGGCGACGCGCACCTGCCGCTGGAGCACGCGGGCGAGGTCGAGGTCTTCGACGTGGCCGGGGCGAGCGGGCAGGCGGCCGCCAAGCGCAAGGTGCTCGGGCCGAACCTGGACCCGGCCGCGTTCCTGCTGCACCGCGGCTGGGTGCGCCCGCTGCTGCGGGTGCGGGTGACCGACCCGGACGACCCGACCCCGTACTGGGTGTTCAGCACCCGGCGGCCGCGGGAACTGGCCGAGGCCATCGCCGCGGGCCGCGCCGAGCGCACCGAAGGCTGAGCTCTCCGAGACTGAACGCGTCGGGGACTGAACGCATCGGGACTGAACGCGCCGAGGGCTGAACCGCCCGGCACGGCGGCCCAGCTCAGGGCATTTTCTTGGCTGTGCCCGCCGTCGACTCGCGGGCGGGGCCGAACCTGGGGACAGCAACAGCCGGGTGCCCCTGGATCCGCGGGCGACCCGGCTGTTCCCCAGCCCAAACTCCCCCGGTGCCCGCGCGGGGCACCGAGGTCCTCGGTCTCAGGCGCAGTCGCGGCAGACGAACACGCCGCCGTCGTCCTCGGCCAGCCTGCTGCGGTGGTGCACGAGGAAGCACTTGGAGCAGGTGAACTCGTCAGCCTGCTTCGGCACCACGCGGACGGTCAGGTCCTCGCCGGAGAGCGCGGAGAGGTCGGCACCGGGCAGCTCGAAGCTCTCGGCGGTGTCGGTCTCGTCGACGTCCACGACTCCGGACTGGTTCTCGTTGCGGCGCGCCTTGAGCTCCTCGAGGGAGTCCTCCGCGAGATCGTCGGCCTCGCTGCGCCGTGGTGCGTCGTAGTCGGTCGCCATCTATTTCACCCCTGCGGTCCTTCAGGATGTGGGTCGTGCCGCTGGACAACGTTCCAGCGCCCCGGTTTGTGCCCGCCACCCGAGTGACGGAGGTCTCGCAGGCCGCGTCGGGTCCGCCCGCCCGTCGGAATCGATTCCGCAGGCCGTCCTCGGCGACTGGAGCGGGCAGAGGGTAGCCCATGACGGACCGCGCCGCGCATAGCGTCACCCCGCTGGGGGTGTCCGCCGTGGTGACACCGGGTGCCCGGCGTGTCGCGAACCGGGCGAACCCGCTTGCCCCGCGCCGGTCGCGCGTGGTGCGATGCCCGGGGGTGACGTCCCGCCACCGACCGGTCGCGCGCGGCACACCAGCGCACCGGCGGGTCCGTGCCGCGTCCCGCGCCGAAACGAATAGGCTGAGCAGCGACGTCTGACGGCCCTGGTGTGCGACCCGGGCCGCGCGTCCAGGGGGGTGGGGCCATGGGGTCCGTAGGGAGGGTCCGCGCGTGTCGACAGGCGGTCTGAGGACCCAGCGCTACCGCAGGCGGCGGCCGCTGCCCGCGGTGATCCTGATGGCGGTGCTCGGGCTGGTCGCCGGGATCGTGTGGCTGCGGGTGATCCAGTCCGACGGCGCGGTCACCACCGCCCAGGCCTGCGCCCCGCCGCCGACCGTGGTCCCGGTGGAGGGCCAGCCGCTGCCCACGCTCGGCCAGCAGTTGCCCACCGACGCGCTCGACCGCACCCCGCCGAGCCCGGCGCCGGGCGCCCTGGTCCGGGTGATCAACGCCAGCGGCCAGAACCGGCTGGCGGGCGCGGTCACCGAGTCCCTGCGCGACCTGGGTTTCACCCAGATCGGCGAACCGGGCAACGACACCCTGTACCCCAACGGCACCCTCGGCTGCCGCGCCCAGATCCGCTTCGGCCAGCAGGGCATGGGCGTCGCCCGCACCCTCAGCCTGGTCGACCCGTGCGCCGAGCTGGTCCGCGACGAGCGCCAGGACGCGACCGTCGACCTGGCGCTGGGCAAGCGCTTCGACCACCTCCAGCCCACCCCGGCCGCGCGGCGCGCGCTCGAGCAGCTGACCGAGTGGTCCCAGGCCAACCCCGACACCCAGGGCGGCCTGCAGAACGACGGCTCCACCGCCGCCCCGATCGACCAGTCCCTGCTGGAGTCCGCCCGCCAGGTCAACTGCTGACCCGGCGGGCCCGGCCGCGCCGCTAGAAGGCGCCCATCCCGGCCTCGACCAACGCGGCCCGCAGCGGCTCGGCGATCGCGGGCGAGGCGGCGAAGATCGCGTCGGCGCCCAGCTCGCCCGCCGCGCCCGGCAGCGCCACCACGGCACCGGCCTCGGCCGCGATCAAGGCACCCGCCGCCCAGTCCCAGCGGGACAAGCCGCGCTCGCAGTAGGCGTCGACCCACCCCGCGGCCACCGCGCAGAGGTCCAGGGCAGCCGACCCGTTGCGGCGGATGTCCCGGATTGTCCCGATCAGGTTCGCGACCGCGGCCGCTTGCGCGCGCCGACGTTCGGCGGAGTAGGCGAAGCCCGTGGCCATCAACGTGACAGACAGGTCAACCGGAGCCGACACGGTCAACCGCTCGCCGTTGAGCCACGCCCCAGCCCCTTGAGCCGCCCACCAAGTCCGGCCGGACGCGGGCTCCACGACCGCGCCCGCGACAGAGACTCCCTCGATCTGGGCAGCCACGGAGACCGCGTACCAGGGGTAGCCGTACAGGTAGTTCACTGTTCCGTCGATGGGATCAACAACCCAGGTGACACCGGATCCGGTAGCGCCCCCAGCTTCCTCCCCCAGGACGGCGTCACCCGGCCGGAGTTCCGCGAGCCGGTCCCGGATCAACTCCTCGGCGGCCTTGTCCGCGGCGGTGACCACGTCCGTGCCGGTGCTCTTGGTGTCGATGTCGCGGATGGCGTTCTCGCGGGTGGACTTGGCCAGCTCCCCCGCCTCGGTGGCGACGGCCACCGCGATCTCAGCTAGGTCACGCACCCGGCTATCCGACCACACCCCGACCCGGCGGCTAGGGTCTGCCCAAGGACTGAATCGAGTACGAGAGGACCGGGGATGGGTGCAGCCCGCGGCTTCGGCGTGGACATCGGCGGATCGGGCATCAAGGGGTGCGAGGTCGACCTGGACGCGGGCGCGCTGGTCGGCGACCGCCTGCGGATCCCGACCCCGGTGCCGTCGACGCCCGACGCGGTGGCCGACGTGGTGGCCGAGATCGTCGAGCGGTTCGGCTGGACCGGGCCGGTGGGCGTGACGCTGCCCGCGGTGGTCAAGCGCGGGGTCGCGCACTCGGCGGCCAACATCGACAAGGGCTGGATCGGCACCGACGCCGCCGCGCTGTTCGCCAAGCGGCTCGGCCGGGCCGACAGCGAGGTCGTGGTGCTCAACGACGCCGACGCCGCCGGGATCGCCGAGATCAACTACGGCCGGACCGACGACCGCGACGGCGTGGTGGTCCTGCTGACCTTCGGCACCGGCATCGGCAGCGCGCTGTTCCTGGACGGGCGGCTGGTGCCCAACACCGAGTTCGGGCACCTGGAGATCGACGGCCACGACGCCGAGACCAGGGCGGCGGCCTCGGTCAAGGAGGAGAAGGACCTGTCGTGGGAGCAGTGGGCGCACCGGGTGAGCCGGTACGTCTCCGGGCTGGAGGACCTGATCTGGCCCGACCTGATCATCGCCGGTGGCGGGGTCAGCAAGAAGGCCGACAAGTGGCTCCCGCTGCTCAAGGTGCGCACCAAGGTGGTGGCCGCCGAGCTGCGCAACGACGCCGGGATCGTGGGCGCCGCGTACGCCGCGCGCCAGGTCACAGCGGGGTAGCACCCCCTTCGCGACACCGGTCGAGACATTTCGGCCTTGGCGTTTCCCGGGGACACGCCGTACGTCGCTACAATGGAACACGGCCCACGGCGGAACAAGCCAGAGGGCTCTCCCCCGAACTCCCGGCAACGGCCTGGTCATCGCACCATTTCAGGCCGCGGCCGCGATGGACTGTTGTGAAAGGGCGTACGTGGCAGCCGCACGAACCGCAACCCGACGCTCGACGGCGTCGGCCAGCGCCGCCAAGACGACCAAGGGCGCCGAGGACGAAGAGACCACCGGCGCCGCCAAGAAGGCCGCTGGCGCGCGCGCCCCGAAGAAGGCCGTCGCGGCCAAGGGCGGCCCCAAGAAGGCAGGCGACGGGCCCGAGGGCGAGGAGCCCGAGGACCTGGAGAACCCCGACCTGTCCGACCTGGAAGAGGTCGAGGTCGAGCCGGTCGAGGAGCCCGTCGAGGAACCCGAGGAGAAGGACCCCAAGGAGTCGGGCAAGGACGGTGACTTCGTCTGGGACGAGGAGGAGTCCGAGGCGCTGCGGCAGGCCCGCAAGGACGCCGAGCTCACCGCCTCCGCCGACTCGGTCCGCGCGTACCTCAAGCAGATCGGCAAGGTCGCCCTGCTCAACGCCGAGGAGGAGGTCGAGCTCGCCAAGCGGATCGAGGCAGGCCTCTACGCCGCGGAGCGGGTGCGCAAGTCCGAGGACGAGAACGAGAAGCTCCAGCCGCAGATGCGCCGCGACCTGCGGTGGATCGTGCGCGACGGCGAGCGGGCCAAGAACCACCTGCTCGAGGCGAACCTGCGCCTGGTGGTGTCGCTGGCCAAGCGCTACACCGGCCGCGGCATGGCGTTCCTGGACCTGATCCAGGAGGGCAACCTGGGGCTGATCCGCGCGGTGGAGAAGTTCGACTACACCAAGGGCTACAAGTTCTCCACCTACGCGACGTGGTGGATCCGCCAGGCGATCACCCGCGCGATGGCCGACCAGGCCCGCACCATCCGCATCCCGGTGCACATGGTCGAGGTCATCAACAAGCTCGGTCGCATCCAGCGCGAACTGCTCCAGGACCTCGGCCGCGAGCCGACCCCGGAGGAGCTCGCCAAGGAGATGGACATCACCCCGGAGAAGGTGCTGGAGATCCAGCAGTACGCCCGGGAGCCCATCTCGCTCGACCAGACCATCGGCGACGAGGGCGACAGCCAGCTCGGCGACTTCATCGAGGACTCCGAGGCCGTCGTCGCCGTCGACGCGGTCTCCTTCACTCTCCTGCAGGACCAGCTCCAGTCGGTCCTGGCCACCCTGTCCGAGCGCGAGGCGGGCGTCGTCCGGCTGCGCTTCGGCCTCACCGACGGCCAGCCCCGCACCCTCGACGAGATCGGCCAGGTCTACGGCGTCACCCGCGAGCGGATCCGCCAGATCGAGTCCAAGACCATGTCCAAGCTCCGCCACCCCTCGCGCTCCCAGGTCCTGCGCGACTACCTCGAATAAACCGCGACCCACACCCAGCGGACACCAGGGGCTGCCCACTCGCGCGAGTGGGCGGCCCCTTGCCGTTGTGGGCGGGGCGGTCGTCGCTCGCGGGGGTCGTGCGGCTACCTGGAGTGGGCTGTGGACATCGGGAGTGCTGTCCGGCAACACTCAGGTGTGGCGTTCGCGGTTTTCCTACGGTTGGCTCCGTGTTCGCCGATGGTGAACGACGTAGGGCAGAACGACGGGTACGCACCAACTCTGCGCCGGGAGAAGCCCAGCGTAGGGCCGAAATTCCAGGTAGCTCTGGGCCATCCGGGTTAATCCGTGTTCCCGCTCTCGGAGAACGGGCGCGGGAACACTGCCGGAGGCTCGAGCGTCTGTAAGAGTAGGAAGCGCGACCACGGCGGAGAGTTCGCCTCCGTGACCGCAGCCGAAAAGGGCACCGGGCCTCACCGGTGCCGGGACGGAGGGAGAACTCCCATGACGACTACGACGCTCACCCGCCCCGAGCTGACCGCGGCCGACCGGTGCGACCGGTGCGGAGCGGCGGCCCAGGTCCGCGCCGTACTTCCCTCCGGAGGCGAGCTCCTGTTCTGCGGGCACCACGCCCGTGCGCACGAGGACAGGCTGCGCGAGATGGCCGCGGAGCTGCAGAAGGGCTGAGAAGCCCCGGCGGACACGACTCCAACGACAGAACCGACCGGGAACGGGCGGGGCCGACGGGCCCCGCCCGTTTCCGCGTTCCGGGGGGTAAGACCGGGGCCGAACGGGTCAGACCAGGTCGAGCACCGGTTCGAAGGCGAGTTCGGCGGCGCCGATGAGCTTGACGTCGGCGCCCATGGTGGAGGTGACCACCCTGGTGCCGCCGATGGCCCTGCTGACCAGGCTGCGCTCGGCGATGGCGGCGGCCACGTCGGTGACCAGGGCGGGGGGCAGGGCGGTGAACAGGTCGCCGAGGACGACCAGTTCGGGGCCGAAGACGTTGACGATGGTGATCAGCCCGAGGGTGAGCCAGCGGGTGAAGTCGCCGAGGGTGGCCGCGACCCGGTCGGGGTCGGTGGACAGGGCGCGCAGTTCGGCGACGACGATGCCGCGCGGGGAGTGCTCCGGCAGGTCGAGCGCGCGGCACAGGGCGAGTTCGCCGACCTCGGTCTCCCAGCAGCCGTGGCTGCCGCAGTAGCAGGCGCGGCCGTCGGGGTTGACCACGATGTGGCCGAGTTCGCCGACGTAGCCCGCGGTGCCGCGCAGCGTGGTGCCGTCGGAGATGACACCACCGCCGACGCCGATGTCGGCCGAGACGTAGACGGCGTCGAGGGAGCCGCGGGCGGCGCCGCGCAGGTGCTCGGCGAGTGCGGCGATCTCGGCGTCGTTGGCGACGCGGACCGGGACGCCGAACGCGCCGGTGAGCCGGTCGCCGAGCGGGACGTCGGTCCACTTCAGGTTGGGCGCCTCGTGCACGTACCCGTCGCCGCGGCGGACCACGCCGGGGACCGAGACGCCCGCGCCGACCACCTGCACGCCGAGCTCCTCGGTCAGCAGCCTGGTCGACTCGATGATCCTGGTGATGATCTCCGCGGGTTCCCCGGCCCGGCCGCGCAGGTTCCAGCTGTCGCGGCCCAGCAGCTGCCCGCCGAGGCCGACCAGCGCGATGGCGACCTGCTCGACCCGGATGTCGACCGCGAGCACGACCGCGGCCAGCGGCTGCGGCAGCACCAGCAGCGACGGCCGCCCGGCGCCGGAGCGGGCGCGGGGCACGCGCTCCTCGACCACCCCGGACTCGGCGAGCCCGTCGACCAGGGCCTTGATGGTGCTGCGGTTGAGGCCGAGCTCGGTGGCCAGCGCCGCCCTGGTGCACGGTCCGACGACGTGCAGCCTGCGCAACAGCGCGGTGCGGTTGTGCCTGCGCACCTCGTCCGGGCGCGCGCCCGCGGTGGGTGTGCTGCTCACCTTGCTCGCCCCTCCGCCGACCGTCCTACCTGCTCAGCGCCGCCCTGCGCCGCGACAGCGCGTCGACGGTGGCCGCGAGCAGCAGTACGAGCCCGGTCACGATGTTCACCACGGCGGCGGGCTGCTTGAGCAGGCCCAACCCGTTCTCCACCACCGCGAGCACCAGGCCGCCGACCACGGCGTGGAAGACCTTGCCGCGCCCGCCGAACAGCGAGGTACCGCCGATGACCGCCGCCCCGACGGCGAACAGCAGCGTATTGAGGCCACCGGCCTGCGGGTCGACCGACCCCACCTTGGACGAGTAGACGATGGCGCCCAGCGCGGCGGTGGCCGAGGCGACGACGAACACGCTGGCCCGGATGTGGCCGACGTTGATGCCCGCGCGCCTGGCCGCCTCCGCGTTGCCGCCGACGGCGTAGATGTGCCTGCCGTAGCGGGTCCTGTTGAGCACGTAGGTGCCCGCGACCAGCAGGACGAGCACGATCGGCACCACGTACGGGACGCCCTGGATGACGATGAAGTCGTTGGAGGACCGGTTGAGGGTCAGCGCGTAGGTGGCGGGCACGGCGACGGCGGCGACCGCGACGATCTTGGCGACCACGATCGGGGTGGGCGCGGTGACCAGCCCCCTGCCGAGCCTGCCCAGGTGCTCGCCGAGCACGACCAGCGCGTAGCCGCCGACCGCGACCCCGCACAGCACCCAACTGCCCGCGACGGACATGTTGCCGTTGGCCACGGCGAACAGCACCGGCTGGGTGCCGATGCCGAACACGCCGCCGTCGCCGATGAACTGCAGGATGACGCCCTGCCAGGTGATGAACAGCGCCAGCGTCACCACGAACGACGGCATGCCGATCTTGGAGACCAGGAACCCGGTGATGACGCCGATGGCCGCGCCGACGCACACCGCGAGCAGCATCTCCAGCCACGGGTTCGGGGCGGCGCCGGACAGCGCGATGCCGATGGCCACCAGCGCCAGGACCGCGCCCGCCCAGATCCGCATCAGCACCGCGAGCAGGGCGGCGACGACGAGGCCGCCGACGAAGACGTAGAACACGGTGTTGCCCATGCCGCCGAGCAGATTGCCGGACCGGACGTAGTGCATGGCCATCACCGCGGCGCAGACCCCGGACGCGGTGCCCGCGGACAGGTCGATCTCGCCCAGGAGCAGGACGAACACCAGCCCCATCGCGATGATCATCTTGCCCGCGCCCTGGGCCAGCAGGTTGGCGGTGTTGTCGAGGGTCATGAAGCCCTCCGACAGCACCCAGAACACGACGACCAGCGCGGCCAGCCCGAGCACCGCGGGCAGCGAGCCGAGGTCGCCGCCGCGCAGCCGGGCGGCGTAGTCGCGCACGGCCTCGCCGGTGGACTGCGCCGTGGTGTCGATGCCGAAGTCGGCGATGGCCCCCTCACCGCGGGGGGTGGCGGTACTGGTCATGGTTCCTCGCTCGTGGCTTCCGGGTGGCAAGAGGGCAGGGCAGGGAGGGCGGGTGGCAAGAGGGCAGGGCAGGGAGGGCGGGTGGCAAGAGGGCAGGGCAGGGAGGGCGGGTGGC
>NZ_FOGI01000022.1 GCF_900111175.1 Actinokineospora terrae | reverse complement strand
GAGTAGTGGTAGAGCCCCGGCGGGACACCATCGACGTTGTAGACCGCCAGGTACGCCTCGACCTCGTGCCTGCCGCCCGCCGAGGCACTGACCCTGGCCTGCTGCGGACCGAACACACCGCCGTCGAGGAACCGCTGGGGACCGAACGCGTAGAACAGCAGGGTCCCGAGCTGGTCGAGGCTCACCGGCTCCGCGCTGAAACGGCGATGCGTACGCCGGGAGGTGAAAACAGTCTCGACCGGCATGCGCAACGGCAACGGCGCCCGAGGCAGCATCACCACCCTCGCGCCGGGGTAGTCCTTGAACACCGGCGGCGGCGCACCGTCAGCGGCGATCGCACTGGCCTCGGCATCGCGCTCAGGCGAATCGACCAGATAGTTCGCATCCCGCGCGTCAGTATGGAACCGGCGCGCCACCGCACCCCAATACCGCCACAACACCGGGGTCTCGACCTCCTCGGTGACCAGGATCCCGAGGTCGACCATCTTGTCCAAGGCCGCGCGCGCTTGGGAGGCGTCGGCGGCGGGCACCTTTGCACACACCGCGTCCAGGTCGGTCCACTCACCCGCACTGTCCAGCAGTCCGAACAGGGCAGGCGGGATCCGCACCCACTGGTGCCGGTCCGGCAACCCCACCTGCAACCCCTCCGGCTGCCACCGGCACACCAACCCCTCCTGGCGACGAACCTTCACCGCACCCCTTGAGTAGTCGCGCCGAGAGTCGGCGATAACAGCCGATGAGCCGTAGAACCGGGAGCCGGTCGCGGGGCGCCACATACACCCCGCGACCGGCTCGCCACTAGCGGGGCTTGTGGTGGAGCAGCATGGCTGCGTCCTCCACGATCTCGATGTCGTACATGGTTACCTCCCCCCGGGGGTTCCGTGTCGCCGTTACGCGAACAGGCTCATCAAAACACCGACCACCAGAGCTGTAAATCGTCCGGACGGCGTACTGAACCCCGTTCCGGGATCCGACCTATTGCGACGTCCGCAACCTGCGAGAACCCGAATCCATGACCTGATCGGCCGATATTCCCGCAGCTCCGAACATGTTCGCAGTGGACGTCGACAATCTCCGCCGAGCGGACGAGAAATCCGCAAATGGCGGGGAACTTCTCGCGCCCGCCAGCCGACGGAACCACCTTCTCGTCACCCGGAAACCCACCTCGACCTGGCGGGGCCACTTCGCGCGCATTGACCTCGACCTCGACCTCCTGATCGTCGATGAAGTCGACGCCAGCGCCGCGCGCTGACCCTCCACAGCGGACACATCAACCCCGGTCCCAGCAGGCCCGTGCGACTACTCCACCAGCGACGCCATGACCTCGGGCGGCAGCGACGGGTTGGCGGCCGCTGCCTGAGCCGTCCACTCGTCGTCGTCGGTGAGGAGTTCGGAGATGGTCTTGGGTGGCAGGGCGGGGTGGGCGGCGGCGAGCGGCCTTGCTCTGTCGTCAGCCAGGCAGGCCAGCAGTGCGGGTGCGGTGGCGTTGGGGTGTTCGGCGATCGCGCGGAGCGCCTTGCGCGACGGGGGCTGGTGCCGGGCCACGTCCTCCAGCAAGGCCGAGGACGCAGTCGGGTTGCGCACCACCGCGCCGAGGACCTGCGTGCCGTGGCGGTCGATCATCGCGCGGAGTTGAGCCTCGGACAGGCCGGGGTGCGGTGCGATGGACTTGGCCACCGTCGCGTCGTGGTCGGTGGCGAGGGCGTCCCGCACCTGGGCAGGCAGATCACGCCGTTGCGCCAGCAGCACCCGCAGCGCCGCGGTCGGGGACGCGGCCATATCCCGGGCCTCGGCGGGTGTCGCGGCGGCTATCCGGGGCACCAGGGTCGGCCCGATCCTGGTGGTCACGGCCAGGTCGGCGAGCACGTCGAGCGGGACACGGGGGTTGTGGGCGACCTGGTGCCGGACGTAGGTGTCGTCCCGGGCGAGTTGGCGGATCAGGGCGTCGCCGATCGCGGGGTTCTCGGCTAGGACCGACCGGACGCCCGGGATGGGGTCGTCGGCGAGTCGCCGGTACGCCTCAAGGGGCAGGTCGGGGCGGGCGGCCAGCCGTTCGCGGAACAGCCACGTGGGATGGTCGAGGAAGCCGATGGCGGCGTCGAGCGGCGTGGCCGGGTTCCCCAGCGCGAGCAGGTGCGTCTCCCAGACCGTGGACTCGTGCGAGCCGTCGCAGGAGGCGCCCGCCCGCAGGTCGCAATCGGTGCGCGGACACTCCCTGTCGTGCACGAACGGAACCGTCTCCCGATCGCACACCAGACACCCCGTCAACGGCGGGAGACCCTCGCCCGTGATCACCGCCGCCAACACCGCGGGAGGCGTCACCTCGTTGCCCGCCAACGCTTTGCGCACCTCGGCATGCGGATGTCCAGCGAGCCGCGTCACCACCTCCACCGAGGTCGTCGCCTCCGCCAGCCCCGCCACGACCGCAGCCTCGACGTCGCCCGCGAGCACCTCCACGACATCCTCGGGAAGTCCCGGGCAGGCCGCCAACCTCACCCTGTGCTCGACCGCGAGCCGCCGTGTCCACTCAGGATCGCCCACCCCCCTCCCCGGCAGGGCGAGCGCCACCGAATCGACACCGTCCACAGTGAGCACCCCAGCCCCGACAAGCGCGGCCTCCGGCTGCCTCTCGACCAACCTCAGCGCCTGCTCCGCAGTCAGGTCCCCGCGCTCCGCCAACGCCACAGCCATCTCGGCGTCCGCGATATCGATCAGCCGGTCGACCAGCGCGGCAGGCAGGGCAGGGTTGACGGCAAGCCCGTAGAGGAGGTGGTCCACGCCAACACCATGCCCCCGCTCCCCCGCGTCTGCCACTCAATAACGTCGCGCCCCCGTGGGAGACTCGGTGCCATGACAATCCTCGAAACCAGCCGCCTACTGCTCAGGCCGTGGCGGGTATCCGAGGCCGCCATCCAACGCGAACTGTGGACCGAACGCGACCCCCGAGTCCCACCACACCGCCGGATCGACGCCGCCGGTCACCCGACGATCGCCGAACTCGAGGACGCCATCCGCACCTCGTCCACCGACTTGCTGGCCATCGAGCGAAAAGCCACCGCCGACGTCATCGGCTACTGCGGCCTGATCGGCAGCGGATCCACAGAGGACCCCGAACTCGCCTTCGAACTCCTGCGCCGGACCTGGAACCAGGGCTACGCCACCGAAGCCGCCCGGGCGGTCCTCGACTGGGCCAGATCCTCCGGCCACCAAGGCCTCCGAGCCACAGTCTGGCCCTGGAACACCCCCTCCCGCCGCGTCCTGGCCAAACTCGGCTTCACCGAGACCGCCCCAACCCCGTCGGACCCCACCCGAACCCTGCTGACCACACTTCGCCTCTGAGCGTCGCGTGACGCCACCCTTCGTCGCATCCGGGGTGAGCAACAGCGCTGGCCGGACCGTGACGGGTCAGCGGAGGGTGTAGGCGTCGATGATGGTCAGGTCAAGCGGGTGGCCCGCGGGGTCGGTCGTCTTGGCGCGCAGGGAGACCGTGCCGGGGGTATCGGGGTGGCAGAGCAGGGCGGTGCCCGCCAGCACCAGCGCTCGGCTCCAGGTCTTGCCGCTGTCGTAGGAGACCTCGACCGTCGTCGACCTGTTCGCGCCGGCGATCGGGACCGGGAAGACGCGGCCGCGGGGGGCTGTGTTGTCGCCTGCCAAGCGGGGGGTGAATCGGATGGTCGGCAAGGGGATCGGCTGGGTCGAGTCCTGGTGGGTCGAGGTGAAGGTCCACGAGGCGGTGACGTGGGTGGAGAGCGTGGCGTCGGGGGTGCGGACCGCGTCGGCGACCAACCGGTAGGTGGACCGCCCGGCGGGGATGGTGAAGGTGGCGGTGGGGTCGGTCGACTCACCCACCTTCACGTCATCGCGGTAGAGGGTGGTGACGCGGCTCGACAGGGGGACGTCGCCCGCGTTGCCGTCCGCGTCGCCGAACAGGGGTAGAGCCGCGCTCAGGGTGTCCTTGGTGCGGCTGACGAACGACTGGCCCTTGGGCAGTGACGGGAAGGCGGGGCCGAAGACGCCGCGGTTGTACGTCTCGGTGTAGTCCCGACCGGGGCGGTAGTGGCGGACCGGGCTCAGCGCGGTGCCGTCCGGTTGTCCTGTCGCAGAACGTTGTACCAAGAGGGACGTCCACAAGGCGCCGTCGGCTTCCGTTGTGTAGTACTCGTCGCGTACCCGCGGCAGGACCGCGGTGTCGTAGCCGGGGCTGGAGTCGAGCACGCCGCCGGTTGTCGGGAACGGCACGGCGGCGCGCGAGCCGAGGCGGTCAGGGCCGGTGGCACGGAGGTCTGCCCGGACGTGCGCGAGGTCGCGGACGCTGGGCCGCTTGGTGAGCCCGTCCGGTAGGCCGCCGTGCCCGAAGTAGGCCAGTCCGTAGAAGGCGCCGTTCTCGGCCAACCACTGGGTGTGGACCTTTGTGGTCAACGCCGTGCCCGGCACGCGGGCGCCGGCCGTGCCGGTCGCGGTCCGCGTGATGTCAGTGCCGGCGATGCCGGTGGAGTAATCGCCGTAGGACAGGGCAACGTCCGCGAAGCGGCTGGTAGCCCGCACTGGCGGGGTGATGCTCAACGGCTTGGTGCGCCGGTAGTCGATAACGAGCTCGGAGTCCCCGCTGACCGTGAACGACGGTTGGAACAGCCAGTTCAGGTTGTCCCCGACCAACAACGAGTCGACCGAGTACTCGCCCTTCGGCAACCGGAGCCGTCCCGTGCTCGGCACCTGGTACTGCCGCGCGCCCGCCGCCCGCGACACGATCCGGGCGTACCCGCCGATCGCGGGGGTGCCGTCGAGGCCGAGTTGGCTGACCGTGATCTCGAAGGTCGGCTCGGACCGGGCGAACACGATCGGCGTGCGCACCCCACCCGCGACGACCATCCCCGCGTACAGACCCTGCGGCCCGGTCGCCGGGGCGGCCACGGAGTAGGTGGCGACGGCGGTGCCGCCCGCCGGGACGGTCATCCGGGCCGGTGACACGGTGACCAGGTTCGCCTGCTTGCCGTCCGGGCCGTAGAGCACCGCCTTGGGTTCGACGGTCGCCTCGGTGGTCCCGGTGTTGCGGTAGGTGACTTCACGGGTGAGGGTGCGGCCGGGGTCGGGGAGCCGCTGGGTGCCCAGGTGCACGGACGCGGGTTCGGTGGACAGGGTCTGGGTCATCGCGGCGGCGACGTCGACCCGGCCGGTGCCCTCCTCGAAGATGGTCTGGCCGGTGCCGGGGTGGGCGCCGGCCATCAGCACGTCCTTGAGCCGCTCCCCCGGCCAGTCCGGGTGCTGCTGGGCCAGCAGCGCGGCGGCCCCGGTCACGTGCGCGGCGGCCATCGAGGTGCCGAAGTCGGCGACGTACGGACCCTCGCCGGGCGAGGTGGACGAGCGGGCGGCGACGATCGCCATGCCCGGGGCGGTGATGTCCGGCTTGACGGCGCCGTCACCGACGCGGGGGCCGTGCCCGGAGAACGGCAGGATCTTGTCGGCGCGGTCCACCGCGCCCACGGTGAGGGCCGCGTCGGCGCTGCCGGGCGAGCCCACGGTGCCGCCGGTCGGGCCGTCGTTGCCCGCGGCGACCACGAACAGGGTGCCGTGCTGGGCGGAGAGGGTGTCGACGGCCTGCTCCAGCGGGTCGCTGCCCGGCAGGTCGGGTCGGGCCAGGCTCAGGTTCACCACCGCGGCGCCCGCCCCGGCCGCCCACTGCATGCCCGCGATGATCCACGAGTCGCGGGCCGACCCGCTGTCGTCGAACACCTTGCCGTCGAGCAGCCGTGCGCCGGGTGCGACGCCGCGGTACCGCTCGCCGTTGCCCGCGATGATCGACGCGATGTGGGTGCCGTGCCCGATCCGGTCCAGGCCGTCCGGGGCGTCGGAGAAGGTCCGCGCCTCGGCCACCCGCGACACCAGGTCGGGGTGGGTGCGGTCGATGCCGGTGTCGAGGACGGCGACGGTCACGCCGGTGCCGGTGTACCCGGCCTTCCAGGCGGCGGGGGCGCCGATCTGGGCGGTGCTCTTGTCGAGTTGGGGTTTGCGGACGCCGTCGAGCCAGATCTTGCGGACACCGGGGTCGGCCAGGGCGCGCATGCCGTCGCCGCGGACCGCGGTCGCGTAGCCGTTGACGGCGGGCAGGCTCGCCGCGCCCGCGGGCTCGACGGCGGCCACGCCGGGTTGGCGGGTGACGATCACCGGTACGGTGGCGCCGTCGTGGGCCGCGGCGAGCAGCGCGTCGACGTCGAAGAGCCGCTCGTCGAGGCGGTCGTCGGCCAGCGGGCGCAGCGCGTCGACCGGGACGACGAAGTGGTGGCCGTCGCGTTCGTAGTAGGAGAACGCGGTGCGCTCGCGGTCCGGTCCCGGGTGGATGGTGCGGTGCCCGAGGGTGTCGACCTCGACCCGGTCGCCGGTGAGCAGGACGACCGTGCGGGAGCCGGGCGGCACGGGGGTGGCGGCCGCGGTGGTCAGGTGCGTGCCGCTGAGCACGACGCCGAGCACGGCGGCGGTGGTGGTGGCGCTGCGCCACGGGGTTGTCCGCATCGTTCCTCCTACGCGAGTTCCGCGCGGAGGCACTCGGCCACGGCGGCGGGGGTGGGGTGGTCGAACACGAGGGTGGGTGGCAGGGCGACGCCGGTGGCGACGCTGAGCCGGTTGCGCAGTTCCACGGCGGTCAGCGAGTCGAACCCGAGGTCGCGCAGCGGGGTGCCGGGGGCGATGTCGCCGCGGTGGCCCAGTACGGCGGCGACGTGCGCGCGCACCAGGTCGAGCAGGTTCTCCGCGCGGACCTCGACCGGCGCGACGTGGGGCAGCAGGTGCCGCAGCGGGACCGGCACGGTGGGCCACACGCGCAGCGCGGCGGTGTCCCACTCGACGGCGACCTGGACCGGCTCGGGGATCCGCGCCGCGGCGACCACCAGCGCCCGCTTGTCCTCTGTAGACAGTCGGGTGATACCGAGGTGGCCGTCCTCATCCGGTCCCCACGCGATCGAGAGGGCGGGCAGGCCGAGGTCGGCGCGGCGGCGGGCGAGGGCGTCGAACGCGGCGGCGGGCACGGCGCCCGGGCCGCCCAGGACCCCGGCGGCGGAGCCGGAGAGCACGAACAGGCCGAGGTCGGCGGTGAGGTCGTGCAGCGCCAGCGCCTCGTCGTAGCGGTCTCCGGCGTAGACGACCCCGGCCAGCGGGTGCGCCTCGGCGACCGCGCCGGGCAGGTCCAGGTCGGCGAAGCGCACCGCGGGGACGTCGGCGAGGTCCGGCAGCGGGGCGCCGAGGACGAGGACGGCCTTCGCGCCGAGGTCGAGCACGGCGTTGGCGAACAGCGCCCGGTCGGCGTCGGTGCCGCCCGCGACCAGGACGGTGCCCGCCGCCAGGTCGGGCGCGGGGCTCGCACCCGTGGCGGGCACCAGCCTCGGCTCGAACACGCCGTCCTGGCCGACCACCAGCTGGTGTCCGGCGCCGACGACGGCGGCCACGGTCGCGACGGGCTCATCAGGTCCGATGTGGACGATGCGGATCCGGTCCGGGTGCGCGAGTTGCGCCGAGCGCACGTAACCCCAGACGGCGGCGCAGGCGGGGTCCGACGGCGAGGCGCCGCGCGTGACGACCACCGGGCAGGCGTTCGCCCAGTCGGGGTCGGTGCGCCACCGCGACAGCAGCGCCGAGACCTCGCGCAGCGCGGCCACCGTGTCGCGCCCGGTCACCGGCAGGGCGAGCGGCCCGGTCGGGGTCTCGCCGGGTGCCAGGTCGTCGAGCAGCCGCAGGTCGGCCGGGACCGGGTCCAGCCTCTTCCACCGCGGACACCACAGCTGACCGCGGGTCGCGCGCTCGGCGGGGATCCAGTACCGCGCGCGGTCGAACGGGTAGCCGGGCACCGGCACCGGGTCGTCGGGCAGGTGGGCGAGCAGGGCGGGCCAGTCGACGCCGACGCCGTGCGCGTGCGCGGTCGCGAGGTTGGTGAGCAGGCGCGTCGGCGAACCGTCGTCGCGCTGGATGCTGGGGATCACCGCCGAGCGCCCGGCGGCGCCGTGCAGGTTCTGGTGCAGGGCCGAGATCAGGATGGGGTGCGGGCTGCAGTCGACGAAGGTGGTGTGCCCGAGGCCGAGCAGCGTGGTGACGGCGCGGTCGAGCCGGACCGGTGCGCGCAGGTTGCGGTACCAGTACGCGGCGTCGAGCAGGTCGATCTCGTTCCCGGTGACCGTGGAGACCATGGGTGTGCGGGGCGGCAGCGGGGTGATGTCGCGCAGGGCGTCGAGCAGGTCGTTCTCGACGGCGGCGACGTGCGGGCTGTGCGAGGCGTACCCGATGGGGGTTCGGCCCGCGCGGACGCCTTGGGCGTCGCAGTGCGCCAGCAGGCCCTCGACCACTTCGGGCGTGCCCGAGACGACCACCGACTCCGGCGCGTTGACCGCGGCCAGCCACACCCCCGCGCACCCGTCCGGCGCGCAGTCCGACCCGGTGCCGTGCACCGCCGCGTGCACCCATCCCCACGACGCGTGCACCCACGCCATGGCGCCGCCGGTCAGCCCGGCGACGAGGCGGGAGCGGGTCACCACGACCCGCGTCGCGTCCGCCAGGGACAGTGCCCCGGCGACGACCGCGGCCGCCACCTCGCCCTGGGACTGCCCGGCGACCGCGTCCACCCGCACCCCGCACGCCTGCCACAGCGCGGCCAGCGAGACCATCACCGCGAACAGGGCGGGTTGGAGCACGTCGACGCGGTGCAGCGCGACCGGGTCGGACAACGCCGCGCGCACGTCCCAGCCCACGAGCCCGGACAGTTCCCCGGCGCACTCGGCCATCCGGTCGGCGAACACCCGGGACGCGCCGAGCAACCGCTCCCCCATGCCGACCCACTCCGAGCCCTGGCCGCCGAACACGAGCACCACGCCCGTGCCGCCGCGACCGACATCTCCGGGACCGCGGACCACCGCCGGGCCGTCGAGGGTGTCCAGTCCGTCCAGTGCGGACTCCGGGGAGTCCGCGAGCACCACCGCGCGGTGTCCCAGGACCGCCTGACGCGACAACGACACCGCGCATCCGCCGATGCCGTCGGACAGGTGCTCGCGGAGCAGGTTAGCCCGCGCGCGCAGGCGATGGGCCGACGCGGCGGACAGCAGCAGCGGCACCGTCGAGCCCACCAGACCCAGCCCGGGGTCGACCGGGGTGGGGCGCGGCACGGGTGGGGGTGCCTGTTGCAGCACCACGTGCGCGTTGGTGCCGCTGATCCCGAACGCCGACACCGCGATGCGCCGCGGTCCACCTGTCCGCGGCCACGGCACCGGCTCCCGCAGCACCGCCACCGGTCCCCACCGCACGCCCTGGCACAACTCGTCGACGTGCAGCGTGCGCGCGAGCACGCCCCGCCGCAGGCAGCCGATGGCCTTGATCACGCCTGCCACGCCGGCGGCGGCCTGGGTGTGGCCGATGCCCGACTTGACCGACCCGACCCACAGCGGCCGGTCCCTGCCGGGGCCGTACGCTGCGGCCAGCGCCCGCACCTCCACCGGGTCACCCAGCGGCGTCCCGGTCCCGTGCGCCTCCACGGCGTCCACATCGGACGGTGCGAGGCCCGCGTCGGCGAGCGCGGCGGCGATCACCGCGGCCTGCGCGCCCGCGTCCGGGGCGGTGAGCCAGCCCGACGCCCCGTCCGAGTTCACCGCGCTGCCGCGCACCAGCGCCAGCACGCGGTGCCCGAGCCGCCTCGCCCGCGAGAGCCGCTCCAGCAGCAGCGCGCCCGCGCCCTCCGAGGGGCCGAACCCGTCGGCGCCCGCGCCGAACGCCCGGCACCGGCCATCCGCCGACAGCGCGCCGAGACGGGCGAACTCGGTGAACGTGGTCGGCGTGGACATCACCGTCACCCCGCAGGCCAGGGCGAGCTCCGACTCCCCCCGCAGCACCGACTGCGCGGCCAGGTGCAGCGCCACCAGCGACGACGAACAGGCCGTGTCCACGGTCAGTGCCGGTCCGGAGAGCCCGAAGGTGTGCGCGACCCGACCCGACACGACGCTGGTGGCGCTGCCGAGGCCGAGGTGGCCCGCGAGCTCCGGCGGCACGGTGCGCAGCCGGGTGGCGTGGTCGTGGTGCGCCACGCCGACGAACACCCCGACCGACCCGCCCGGCGCGATCCCGGCGTCCTCGAACGCCGACCAGCACACCTCCAGCAGCACCCGCTGCTGCGGGTCCATGCCCAGCGCCGCGCGCGGGCTCACCCCGAACACCGCGGCGTCGAACTCCAGCGCGTGGCGCAGGAACCCGCCGCCGGTGACCCCGGCCAGGTCCCAGCCCCGGTCGGTCGGCGGGCCGGTGACGAGGTCGCGCCCGGCGGCCACGACGTCCCACAGGTCGTCGGCCGAGGCCACGCCACCGGCGAACCGGCACCCGGTTCCCACCACCGCGATCGGATCGTGCACGGTCTCCCCCACGGTCAGGCCGACAGCATCCGCTCGACAACCGACTGGAACGAGGCGGTGTCGTTGAGGTGCGGGAACGGGTCGTCCGGCACGGGCACGTCGAGGAACTCGCACAGCGGTTCCCAGCCCTGGCCGACCTGGTAGACCAGCAGCCGGTCGGCCGGGACGGCGGCGCGCACGACCGCGTTGTGCGCCTCGAACGCGGCGAGCACGTGGTCGCGGTCATCGATGCGGCCGTCGAAGGAGTGCTGGGCGATGGCGGCGACCAGGCGGCCGTACCACTCGAAGCCGGGTCGGGTGGACGCCGCGGCCATCCGCCACACCGGCAGCAGGGTGCGCGCCATGCTGGTGTACCAGCTCTGCGGGTCGCGCACGGTCAGCACAACCTTGGCCGCCGGGTACCTCTCCACCAGCTCCGGCCAGAACGAGCAGGCGGGCCAGTCCATCGTGGAGTCGAAGCCCGCGAACAACCGGTCCCAGTCGACCGGGTCGCCCGCGAACGCGGCCAGCCAGCGCTCGCCGTGCTCGGGCTGGGCGGTGACCTCGAACATGTGGTAGCAGGGGCCGAAGCCCAGCTGCTGCACCGCGGCCTTGACCGAGGCGGTCCCGGTGCGACCGAGTCCGGCGCCGATGAGCCTCATGCCCGTCCTTCCCTGGTTCCGGTGTGGGTGACCGAGACCGCGCGGACGGCGGCGAGCACCCGGTCTGCGTCGTCGGGCCTGCACACCAGCAGGTCCGGCAGCCAGGCGTCGGGGCGGCCGTAGACCAGCGGGGTGCCGTCGAGCCTGCTGGCGTGCAGGCCCGCGGCGAGCGCGACCGCGACCGGGGCGGCGGAGTCCCACTCGTGCTGCCCGCCGCCGTGCACGTACAGGTCGGTCTCGCCGAGCAGCACCGAGACGATCTTGACCCCGGCCGAGCCCATCGGCACCAGGTCGGCGTCGAGTTCCCCGGCGAGTGCCCCGGCCAGCGCGGGCGGCCGGGTTCGGCTGACCGCGATCCGGAACCGGCCGGGTTCGCGCGGGCGCGCGACCGCGTCGCGGGTGGTCAGCAGCAGGTCGCGTCCGGGTACCGCCACCGCGCCCGCGGCGAGCCTGCCCTCGCGCCACAGCGCCACGTGCACGGCCCAGTCGACGCGGTCGGGCTCGCCGAACTCGCGGGTGCCGTCGAGCGGGTCGACGATCCACAGCCGCGCGCCGGTCCCGTCGCCGGGGGCCTCCTCGGAGCGCAGCGCGTCACCGGGGCGGTGTTCGGCGACGCGGTCGGCCAGGAAGCGGTGCGCCAGCACGTCCCCGGCCGCGCGCAGCTCGTCGGGCGCGGCGAACCCGTGTTCGGCGCGCAGGTCGAGCAGTCGCCTGCCCGCGGCGGCGGCGAGGTCACCGGCGAGGATGTGGTCGCTGTCGGTGTCGGCGGGCGCGCGCAGCAGCGCGAGGAGCCTGGCCACGGCGGCGTCGGGGGTGCACCGGTCGGTGTCGATGACGAGGTCGGGGTGCAGCGGCGCCTCGTAAGGGTCGCTGATGCCGGTGAACCCGCTGATCTCGCCCGCGAGCGCCCGCCGGTAGAGCCCCTTGGGGTCGCGGTCGATCAGGTCCTCCAGCGGGGCGCGGACGTGGACTTCCAGGAACGGCGCGAGCCGGGCGCGCATCGCGTCGCGCGCCTCCCGGTACGGGGAGATCAGGGCGACGACGACGGTGACGCCGTGGCGGGCGAGCAGTCCGGCGAGGTAGCCGACGCGGCGCACCTGGGTGTCGCGGTCGCGTTTGGCGAAGCCGAGTTCGGTCGAGAGCGCGGCGCGGACCTCGTCGCCGTCGAGCACCTCGGTGGGGACGCCCTGGCGGTCGAGTTCGGCGGCGAGCAGCCGGGCGATGGTCGACTTCCCGACCCCGGACAGGCCGGTGAGCCAGATGACGGTTCCGGGGGCGTTCACCCGGCACGCACCTGGGTGACGGGCGAGGTGCCCAGCACGGCGCCGGTGGCCGACAACGCCCGCACGGCCGCGTACCCCGCGTCGCCGGGAGCGGTCAGCACGGTCTCGAACCCGCTGCGGGCCGCGTCGGCGGCCACCGCGAGGTGGGTGCGGTCGGGGCCGGTGAGCAGTTGCCAGCGGCTGACCTCGGTGGCACCGTTCCAACTCGCGTAGGCGGTGACGCCGCCGCTCGTGCGGCGGGCGAGGAGGGCGGGGGGTTCGGTGGGGGTGGCGTGCCAGTCGACCCGGTTGGCGACGTAGGTGTCGACGGTGGGGCTGGTGAAGCGCGCGTCGTAGATCATCGTGCCGTCGGCGTCGAACTCGCTGAAGCGGCCGCGGTCGCCCCAGCTGACGAAGGCGTGGCCGTCGGGCAGGGTCTGGTTGCTGCCCTGGGCGCCGGTGCCGAGTCCGTCGGGGGTGCTCAGCGAGCGGGTCATGGTCGCGGTGCGGGTGGCGGCGTCGGGGTGCAGCACGATCGCGCGGGACGCGGGGCGGGTGGGTGGGGTCGGCGGGAAGGTGGCGCCCTGTTCGTTGTCGAACATGCTGATGTCGCCGTTGGGGAGCACGCGGACGTTGTGCTGCCAGGCGAACACCGCTGCCGGGGGCAGGGTGTAGTCGGAGCGCTTGCCGCCCAGCCGCGACAGGACCCGGCCGGTGCCGCGGTCGAGGGTGTAGACGGTGTGGGTGTTGCGGCCGCTGACCACGATGTTGCCCGCCTGGTCGAGGTCGACGGCGTTCACGTGCAGGTAGTCCCAGGCGACGATGTCGTTGGAGCGCAGGTAGGACTCAGACACCGGGATGTGCTCAAGGCTCGACCAGGTCATCAGCACCCGGCCGGTGCCGATGTCGATCTCCCGCAGGACGTTCTCCACCACCGGGCGCAACGTGACCTGGCCGGGGACCGCGGTGGTGGTGCGGTAGGAGACGACGATGATGGTGTTCTGCGGGGTGATCCGGATGGCGTGCAGGTCGACGCCGCGGTCGAGGCCGACCTGGGCGATGGTGCGGTAGCCCTGATCGGCGATGGTCACGGTGCCCTGGCCCCACCCCAGCGGCACGAACGCGCCCTCCCACCAGACCAGCACCGGGCGGTCCCGGTAGGTCTGGACCTGGGCGTTCATCACCAGCCGCAGCTTGTCGCCGCGCGGGGCGAACCACACCGGGCTGCCGGTGTCGTCGACCAGCAGCGGGCCGATCTGCTCGTCGGCGGTGTCCTTGGGGGTCAGCAGGATCCGGCCGGGCGAGGTGGGCGCCGCGGCGAGGTCGACGGTGATCGCGGGCGGTACCAGGTCCGGGCGCGACAGGTAGCGCACCGGGGCTGCCGGGGCGGCGGTCGCCGCCGGTACCGGGATACCGGATAAAACGAAGGCAATAGCCAGGAAAACAATGCGGGAAGGACGCTTCGACTGCACACGCGTCACATTACTGACAAATTCAGGCAACATGGTCATTCCGACATCCATACGGCCGGGGGTGGCTGCCGACGGCGCCACCGGTGGGGACGGAATCCCAGTCAGGGTCGCACATGCCGAGACCGGGGCCAAGGTTGGGACATTCCCGGAGTTCATTACCAACCGACGTTATAGCGATTTCTTATAACGTCATCCGGGGCGCGGTGTGGCCATTTGCGCGACGTGCGGCTTATGGTCGGGCGGTGGACAACGGAACGCGGTTCGACCCGGTCGCGGTGATCGGCATCGGGTGCCGCTACCCCGGCGGCATCGGCTCGGCGACCGACCTGTGGACCGCGGTGGTCACCGGCGCCGACGGCATCGGGCCCTTCCCCGCCGATCGCGGGTGGGACCTCGCGGGGTTGCACGACCCACGACCGCGCCGCCCCGGGAAGACCTACACGCGCGAGGCCGGTTTCCTGCACGACCTGCCGCTGTTCGACGCGGACCTGTTCGGCATCAACCCCCGCGAGGCACTGGCGATGGAGCCGCAGCAGCGGCTGTTGCTGGAGGTGACCCGGTCGGCGCTGGCGCACGCCGGTGTCGACGCGATGTCGTTGTCCGGCAGCGAGACCGGGGTGTTCGCGGGAGTCGCCTACCAGGACTACGGGATGCCGCTGCACCTGAGCCCGCCCGCGGTGAGCGGCAGGCGCATCACCGGCGGCGTCGCCAGCGTGCTGTCCGGGCGCGTCGCGCACGTGCTCGACCTCGCCGGTCCGGCCATCACCGTCGACACCGCCTGCTCGTCGTCGCTGGTGGCCCTGCACCTGGCCTGCCAGTCACTGCGGACCGGGGAGTCGGAGCTGGCGCTGGCGTGCGGGGTGAGCGCCATGTGCACGCCCGGCGCGATCGTCGACTTCGCCCAGTTGCGCGGCCTGGCCCCGGACGGCCGCTGCAAGGCGTTCGACAGCCGCGCGGACGGCACGGTGTGGGCGGAGGGCGCCGGGGTGCTGGTGCTGCGGCGGTTGACCGACGCCCGCGCGCGCGGCGAACGGGTGCTCGCGGTCGTGCGGGGCAGCGCGGTGAACTCCGACGGCGCCACCGAGGGCCTGCGCACGCCCAGTGGTCCCGCGCAGGAACGGGTGATCGGCCGTGCCCTCGCCGCCGCCGGGCTCACCCCGGACGAGGTCGACCTGGTGGAGGCGCACGGCACCGGGACCCCGGTCGGCGACCGGGTCGAGGGCCGGGCCGTGGTGTCGGCCTACGGGCGGGACCGGACCGCGCCGTTGTGGCTGGGGTCGGTCAAGTCGAACATCGGCCACTCCGGCGCCGCGGCGGGCGCGGCCGGGGTGATCAAGGTGGTCGCCGCGATGGCGCACGGCGTCCTGCCGCGCACGCTGCACGTCGGCGCGGTGTGCGACGGGGTCGACTGGTCGGCGGGCCGCGTGGAGGTGTTGCGGGAGAACGTGCCGTGGCCGGATCGCGGCCGCCCGCGCCGGGCCGGGGTGTCGGCGTTCGGCATCAGCGGTACCAACGCGCACGTGGTGCTGGAGCAGGGCGACGCGTCCTGGCCCGCGGAGCCCCTGATCCCGGCAGGCCGCCGGACCCGGTACTGGCTGCCCGACCACGCGCCGCTGAGCACCGGGACCCGTCCCCTGGTGACCGGCGACGGCGCGGAGTTCACCGCCGCCCTCGACGCCCACCCGTGGCTGGCGGAGCACCGGGTCGCGGGGATCGCGATCCTGCCCGCGGCGGCGCTGGTGGAGTGCGCGCTGCGCGTTGGCAGGCACACCGGTCACCCGGTCGTCGCGGAACTGGTGCTGCACAGGCCCATCGCGGTGGGCGACCAGGTCCGGCTGACCGCCGGGCAGCCGGTCGGCGGCGCGCGCGAACTGCGGGTCGAGTCCCAGGACGACAGTTCACAGTGGAGTCTCCGGGCCACTGGCGTGCTCCGCGCCGACGAGGAGGAGCCGGGCGAGTCGCCGTGGGCCACCGCGTGGCCACCGCGCGGCAGGTCGATCGACCTCGGCGAGCTCTACCGGGCACTGGAGGACCGCGGTTACCACCACGGACCGGCTTTCCGCGCTCTTCGGCGCGCGTGGCGCGGAGCCGATGGGTGCCTCTACGCCGAGACCTCCGCGGACGAGACCCCCGTCCACAGGACGGACGAGGCCTTCTGCGTGCACCCGGCCCTGCTCGACGCGGCGCTGCACGTACTGGGTGACGGCGATCTGAACGGGGGCCTGCCGCACACCTTCGCCGACGTCCGGTGTCCACTCCCCGGCGCGCGGGCACTCCGGGTCCGGATCACGCCGCGCCCGGACGCCGCGGTCGCCGTCGAGGCGGCTGACAGCGGGGGGCGAACCGTGCTGGTCATCGGGTCACTCGGCCTTCGCCCGGTGGACAACGGGGTCGCGGGCCTGTTCCGTCCCGGATGGACACCCGCGGTGCCGCTGACCACACCGGACCGGGTCGCGGCACTGGGTGGCCCCGCCTGGGTCGGTGGCCCGACGCACCAGGACCTGGCCGCCCTGGGGCGCGCCGTCGACGCGGGCGACCCGGTGCCGGACCTCGTGCTCGTCGGCTGCCACGGGTCCACCGCGACAACGGCCGTGCTCCGGGCACTGGAGTCGATCCGCTCGTGGCTGGCGGACCCGCGGTGGCGGTCCAGCACCCTCGTCGTGGTCACCGGGCGGGACGACCTGGCCGGTGCCGCGGTGGCCGGGTTGGTCCGCTCCGCGCGGGCCGAGCACCCCGGCCGGTTCGCCCTCGTGCAGCGCGACGGCCCGCTCGAGGTCGCCGTGGTGGCGGCCGCCGCTGTCGGTGAGTCGAGGTCGAGTGGGGACACGGTCCTGGTACCGACGATGCGACCGCACACGGCAGGCGGGTTCACCCTGCCGGACGGACCGTGGCGACTGGCGCCCGGCGTGATCGGGTCGGTCGACGACGTCGCGCCCCGGCGGGCCGAGCGGCCCGCGCCGGGTCCCGGCCAGGTGGAGGTCCTGGTCCGCGCGGCCGGGATCAACTTCCGCGACGTGCTGCTCGCCCTGGGCGACTACCCGGGACCGGGGCTGCTCGGCGCCGAGGCGGCAGGCGTGGTCAGCCGGATCGGGCAGGGCGTGTCCGGGTACGCGCCGGGCGACCGGGTCTTCGGCCTGGTCCCCGGCGCGTTCGGCGGGCACGCGGTGACCGACCGGCGACTCCTGGCGCCGATGCCCCGCGGCTGGTCGTTCGCCACCGCCGCGTCGGTCCCGGTCGCGTACCTGACCGCCCGGCACGGCCTGTTCGACCTCGGTGGGTTGCGCGCCGGGGAGACCGTCGTCGTGCACGCGGCGGCGGGCGGTGTGGGTTCGGCCGCGGTGCGGTTGGCGCTGCGCGCGGGCGCCCGGGTGCTGGCCACGGCGGCACCGGACAAGCACGGGTTCGTGCGGTCCCTCGGCGTCGACGCGGTCGCCTCGTCGCGCGACACCGGGTTCGCCGACAGCTTCCGCGGCGCCGACCTGGTGTTCAACTCGCTGACCGGTCCCCTGCTCGACGCCTCGCTCGACCTGCTCGCGCCCGGCGGCAGGCTCGTCGACCTCGGCAAACTGGACGTGCGCGACCCCGAGCGGGTGGCGGCCGAGCGCGGCGTCACCTACCGGGCGTTCGACCTGCTCGACTCGGCCGGGCCCGACCGGATCGCCGAGATGCTCGCCGACGCCGCACTGCTCGACCCGCTGCCGCCGCGGGTGTGGGACATCCGCGAGATCGCCGAACCGCTGCGCCGCATGCGGGCGGGCGCGCACACGGGCAGGCTCGTCGTGTCGCTGCCCGGGTCCAGACCGGGCACGTGGCTGATCACCGGCGGGCTGGGGGCGCTGGGCCGGGTCCTGGCGCGGCACCTCGTCCGCGCACACGGGGTGCGGCACCTGGTGCTGCTCGCCCGGCACGCCCGTGCCGACGACCCGCTGGTCGGCGAACTCCGCGCGGACGGCGCCGAATCGGTGCTGGTGCGCGCTTGCGACGTCGCCGACCGGGCCGCGCTGGCCACCGTGCTCGACGACATCGACACCGCGCACCCGCTCGTCGGTGTGGTGCACGCGGCCGGGGTGCGCGCCGACGGCCTGGTCGACTCCCTCACCGACGAGCAGGTCGAGCGGGTGCTGCGGCCCAAGGTGACCGGGGCGTGGAACCTGCACGAGCTGACCGGCGACCTGGACCGGTTCGTGCTGTTCTCCTCCGCGGCCGGGGTGCTGGGCGCGGCGGGTCAGGGCAACTACGCCGCGGCGAACGCGTACCTCGACGCCCTCGCCCGACACCGCGCGGCGTTGGGCCTGCCCGCGACGGCCCTCGCGTGGGGCGTGTGGGAGCGGCGCGGCGCGATGACCGCCGACCTCGACGCCGCCGACCTGGCCAGGATCGCCCGCTCCGGCGTCCTGCCGCTGTCCACTGTGGACGCGCTGGCGTTGTTCGACCTGGCGCTGGGCGATCCGGAGCCGGTGCTGGTCCCGATGCGGCGCGGCGCTGTCCCCGTCGCCGCCGTCGAGTCGCCGTCGGCGCCGCACGGGGCGCTCGCCCTGGTGTGCCGGGAGGTCGCCACGGTGCTCGGGCACCGCGACGCGGGCGCGGTCGACCCGACCCGCCCGTTCCGGGAACTCGGTTTCGACTCGCTGGCCGCGGTGGAACTGCGCAACCGGCTGGGCGCGGCCACCGGTCGGGCGCTGCCGCCCACCCTCGTGTTCGACCACCCCAGCCCGGCCGCCCTCGCCTGCCACCTCGACGTCCCGGCCGGTGTCGAGGTGGTGGGTACCGGGTCGGCCACTGTGCGGGTGACCACGCCGGGGGTGGACCCGGTCGGGACGGACGCGGCGAGGGCGGGCACGGGCTCGGTGGTGGAGGCCGACATCACCAGCGGATGGGACTACCCCTTCCCGTGACCCCGGCCCACCGCGAAGGAGGACCCGTGCCGACACCACGCCCGACCGCACCGGACCGCTCGCCGTCCGGCCCAGGCGCGCCGCCGGGGTCGGCGCGCGTCGAGGTCGTGGACCTCGGGAAGAGCTACGGGCCGGTGACCGCGCTGGCCGGGGTGAACCTGCGGGTGGCCGCGGGGACGGTGGTGGCGGTGCTCGGGCACAACGGGGCGGGGAAGACGACGCTGGTCGACATCCTCGCCACCCGCACCAGGCCGACCACCGGGACCGCGGCGGTGTGCGGGTTCGACGTGCGCGCCGACGGCCACGAGGTGCGCAGGCGGATCGCGCTCACCGGCCAGTCCGCGTCCGTCGACGAGACGCTCTCCGCGCGCGGCAACCTCGTGCTGGTCGCCCGGCTGCTCGGCGCCCCGGCGCGCGCGGCCAGGGCCAGGGCCGAGGAACTGCTCGCCGCCTTCGGCCTCACCGACGCCGCGGACCGCCCCGCGATGACCTACTCCGGCGGCATGCGGCGCAGGCTCGACCTGGCCGCCTGCCTGGTCGGGGCACCCCAGGTGCTCTTCCTCGACGAACCGACCACCGGCCTGGACCCGGTCAGCCGCACCGGCCTGTGGGACACCATCCGGTACCTGGCGAGCACCGGGACCACCGTCGTGCTGACCACCCAGTACCTGGCGGAGGCCGACCACCTCGCCGACCGGGTGGTCGTCCTGGCGGGCGGCACCGTCGTGGCCGACGGCACCCCGCGCGACCTCAAGGCCCAGGTCGGCGCCCGCACCGCCGCCATCACCTTCCCGGACACCTGGTCCGCCCACTGGGCCGTCGGGCAGTTCCACCGGATCGGCCTGCCCCCCACCCTGACCGCGGACGCGCGCACCGTGACCGCGCCGCTGCCGAACGCGGCGCTGGTGGTCGACCTGGTGCGCGCCATCGACGGCCACGGCCTGTCCATAGTGGACCTCACAGTCACCGAACCCACCCTCGACGAGGTCTACCTCGCCCTGCACGACACCGGCTGGACCCCCCGATGACCCTCCCCCCGGACCACCCGCCGGTGGCGGGAGGTGGTGTGCCGGGTCACCGCGCCTCCGATGGGGAGCGGGCCCGGTGGTCGGGGAGTCCGCTGCGCACCCAGGTCTGGGTGTTGACCACCCGGTCGTTGCGGGCCGCGTTCGGCGACTACCGGCTCGTCTGCCTCGGACTGCTGCAGCCGGTGGTGCTGCTGGTGCTGTTCAGCCAGGTGTTCGCGGGCGTCGGCGCGCTGCCCGGGATGGTCGGCTACGACGGGTACGTCAACTACCTGATGCCCGCCACGCTGGTGAACATCGCCATGATCACGGCGATGGGCGCGGGCGCCGGGTTGCTCGCCGAGACCTACACCGGGGTGGTGGGGCGGCTGCGGACCCTGCCGATCAGCCCGGTGTCGGTGCTGGTGGCGCGGACCCTGGCCGACACCGCGCGGTTGGCGGTGCAACTGGTCGCGATCGTGGTGGCCGCGGTGCTGGTGCTGGGGTTCGACCCGGACGGCGGCGTGGTCGGGTTGACCGCGGCCGTCGCGCTGACCCTGGTGGTGGGCTGGGGGTTGAGCTGGGTGTTCGTCGCCATCGCCACGTGGGGCCGCGACATCGAGCTCATGCAGGCGGTGTCGTTCATCGCCGTGTACCCGCTGATGTTCACCAGCAGCGCCTACATGCCGCTCGAGCACATGCCGCTGTGGGTGCGGGCGGTGGCCGCCGCCAACCCGCTCACCTACGCCATCGACGCCACCCGCGCGCTCGCGCTGGGCAGGTCACCCGGGTGGGCGCTGCCGTGCGCGGTCCTGCTCGCCGGGGTCGCCGCGCTCGCCGGGAGCGCCGTCGCCGCCCGCAACTTCCGCCGGTCGGCCTGAACGGGGAACACCATGACCATCCGGATCGAGATCGTCGGCGCGCTGCGCGCCCACCTGCACGGCACCCCGGTCACCCCGTCGCAGCCCAAGCTGCGCGCCCTGCTCGCGCTGCTGGCGGCCACCCCGGACGCGGTGGTGCGGCACGAGACGATCGCCGAGGAGCTGTGGTCGGAGCCGCCGTCGACCAAGCGCGCCCGGATCGTGCAGACCTACGTCTCGCAGCTGCGCAAGCTGCTCGGCGCCGCGGGGGTGTGCGCGCACACCCCCAAGGTCGGCTACCGGCTCGACCTCGGCGCGGCCGACTACCTCGACACCGCGCACCTGCTGCGCCTTCGCGACACCGCCGAGGCGCACCTGCGCGCCGGAGACCCGGCCACCGCCGCCGAGGTGCTGGGCGCCGCGGTGGACCTGTGCCGCGGCGAGGTCCTCTCGGACGTGTCGCTCGGTACGGTGCTGCGCCTGGCGAAGGCCCGCCTGGACCTGGTGCGGGTGGGGGTGCTGGAGCGGTACCTGCGGGTGCAGCTCGACCTCGGTCGCCCGGACGCGGTGCTCGCGCAGGTCGACCGCGTCGTGCGCGAGGACCCCCGGCACGAGCAGCTCTACGCGTCGCTGCTGTTGGGTTTCGCGGTCGCGGGGCAGCGCGCGCGGGCCACGGACCTGTTCCACGACGTGCGCGCCAGGCTGGCCAGGGAGTCCGGGCTGGAACCCGGGCTGGCCCTGCGGTCGGCGTTCGAACGGGCGCTGAGCGACGACCCCACCGCCGGGCGGGCACCGGTGGCGGCCGTGCGGCGGTTGCGGGAGCACCAGCGGCCGGAGCAGGTCCTGCCGGTCGGCACCGTCGTCGGGTACGGCCCGCAGGCGGAGTTCGCGCGGGTCGAGCTCACGCGGCGGCCCCGCGCGACACCCGCCGTGCTCGCCGTCGTCGGGGCACCCGGCGCGGGCACCACCACGTTCTGCGCCCGGCTGGCCGACGAGACCCGGGCCGCGTACCCCGACGGGCGGGTGCTGGCCGACCTGGCGCGCCTGGACACCGCCGAGGCGTTGGCCGGTTTCCTGCGCGCGGTGCGCCCGGGTGCGGCGGTGCCGGACGGGCTGGCCGAACGGGCGCGGTTGTGGCACCGGCACACCGGTGACGCGCGGCTGCTGGTGGTGCTGGACAACGTGACCAGCGCGACGGACCTGGCGGCGTTGTCCCCCGCCTCGACGGGGAGCGCGGTGCTGCTCGGCTGCGCGGAGCGGCTCACGACCCCGGTCGCGGCGGTGTCGCTGCCGGGGTTGGCGACGGAGGACCTGGTGGCGCTGCTCGCCGCCCGCGTCGGCCGGACCCGGGTGGATCGCGAACCCCGGGCGGCGGACGCGCTGATGTCGCGCTGCGCGGGACTGCCCCTGGTCGCGGCGATCCTGTCGGAACTGGTCCGGCTCCGCCCCCACTGGTCCCTCGGCCGCCTGGCCACCCGGCTGGGCACGGACCTGCCCATGGCGGCGGGCGGACTCGACCTCGCGCGCAGCGTCTCCCGCGCCGCGGCCGGACTGGACCCGGTGCAGTGGGCCGCCCTGGTGGGCCTGGCCCACCGCGACGACCGCCCGGACATCCTCACGGCCGAGTGGACGACCCGGACCCTCTCCCTGCCCCGCGCCGAGTCCTTCCTCTGGCGCCTCACCACCCTGCGCCTGGCCGAACCCGCCCCCCGAACCCGCCAAGGCGGCCCACCGCGCTACCGCGTCGCCCCGCTGTACCTGCGCGCGGTCCGCGCGCTCGCCGCCAGACCCCGCCCCACCCTCGGCTGGCACGCCCCCGAACCCCACCCCCGCAGAGCCGTGTCCACCTAGGTGGATCACCCGGCGGCTCGCTCGGTGGTCCGGGTCGCGCCCTCGTGGCCGCTCGCCAGTCGTGCGCCACCCGCGTGCTAGCGGGCGGGCGAGCGGTGGCGGTGGCGGGCGCCGCCCGCTGGTCGAGCGCGTGGGCGTGGTGCGGGCTAGCGGGATGGGGCGATCAGGTCTTCCAGGCGGGAGACGACGGCGTGGGCGCCACCCGCCTGGTGGAAAGAGGTTCGCACCCGGGTCGCGCCCCGGGTGAAGGCCGGGTCGGTGAGGACGGTGCGCAGGGCGGCGGTGATGTCCTCGGCGCGGGCGTGGTCGAAGCGCAGGCGCAGGCCCGCGCCCGCGGCGACCACCTGGTCGGCCAGGGCGGGCTGGTCGTCGCGGATCGGGGCGACCACCAGGGGGACGCCGTGGGCCAGGGTCTCGCACACCGTGTTGTGCCCGCCGTGGCAGATCACCGCGGCGGTCAGCGGGAGCAGGTCGAGCACGGGCGCCGAGGCCACCACCACGACATCCCCCGAGGCCGCCAGGCACCCCCCGGGATCGACGACCACCCCCTGCACCGCGGGGAAGTCCCCGAGGGCCAGCGCGCACTCGGCGAGGAACCGCCCGCCCGCCTCGGAGTTGGTGGTGCCCAACGTGACCAGCACGACCGGTGTGTCCGGCCGCAACCGCGCCCACGGGAACTCCACCGGGCGCCGCGCCGCCAACGACGGTCCCACGTACCGCGGGTCCGCCACCGCGACCACCGGCTCACCCGCCAACTCCACGGTGCTGAACACCACCACCGAGTAGGGCGAGAACCGCAGGTCGTCATCTCCCTCGACGCCGTGGCGCACCCGCAACCCGCGCTGCTGCTCCCGCACCCACGCCGCCACCCGCGGCATCCCCGCCAACGGATCGGCCAACTCCGCCGACGTGCTCGCCGACGTCACCCACGGCAGCCCCACCTCCTGCGCCACCAACGCCCCCGCGAACGCCTGCTGGTCGACGACCACCACATCCGGGTCGAAGTCCGCCACCGCCGCCCGAACCCCCGGCACCATCGCGTCCGCCAACGGCACCAGGAAACCCGCCCACAGGAACCGCAACGCCGCGAACGCCCGCAACCCACCCGGCCTGCGCCACGCAGTGGACCCGGCCGGGTACACCCTGCCCCCCACCAGGTCCCGCACCACCGGGCACGGCCCGACCCAGGCCACCTCGTGCCCCCGCTCCCCCGCCACGGCGGCGACCCCCACCAACGGGTGCACATGCCCCGCCAACGGCGGCACCACGAACAACACCCTGCTCATCGCACCCGACCACCCGTCCTCATCGCCGCGGCCCACCCGATCCGCTCATCCCGACCCACCCACCCGATCCGCTCATCCCGACCCACCCACCCGTCCTCAACACCCCCGCGACGTTCGCCCCCCGCGTCCGTCCTCAACACCCCCCGCCACCGTCACCCACCCCCATGCCGCCGAACCCACTCGACCAGCAGCCCCCGCACCGCCCGGTGCCGCTCCACCAGCACCGAGTGCCCCTGGTCGTCGAACACGAACGCCTCCCCACCCGGCAGCGACGCCGTGACCGCGCCCAGGTCGTCGGCCTGGTAGCCGTGGCGGCCGAGGATGGACAGGACCGGGCAGGTGATGGCGGCCACCTCGCGGGCGGTCATCATCGGGCCGGTGGCGACCTCGTCGGCCATGGTGGTGGCGGTGAAGCGGGCGGCGGCGAGGCGGGCGAGGCGGCGGTGGTGGGCACCGAAGGTGGCCTCGATCCACTCGTAGTTCTCCTCGACACCCAGCATCCGGGTGGTGGCGGCGAGGATGCCCGCCATCTTCGCCGCCCAGACCTCGGTCGGGGGTTCCGACTCGATGGCCACCACGCTGCGGACGCGGTGGGGGTGGGCGGCGGCGTACGCGTAGGCGATGGTGCCGCCGAAGCTGTTGCCGACCAGGTGCACCGGGTGGGTGACGGTCAGCGCGCACAGCAGTTCGTCGAGGTCCGCGACGAAGTCGGCCAGTGCGTAGCCGCTCACCGGGCGCTCGGACCGGCCGTGGCCGCGCAGGTCGTAGCTGATCACGTCGATGCCCGCGGCGGCGACCGGCGGTGCCAGGGTCAGGTAGAAGCTGGCGAGGCTGTCGGTGCCCATGCCGTGGATGAACACGACCGTCTCGTTGGCCCGCCACGGGTCCGGGCCGACCGCGCCGGGCAGCAGCTGGTAGTTGGTGCGCAGGCCGTTGACCTTCAGCTCCGGCACGTCACCGCTCCCCGAGGGCGGCGGCGACGTAGTCGGCGATCCGGCCGACGGTCAGGCCGATCACGTCGTCGAGCTCGAACTCGGCGAGGTGCTCGGCGAGGTTGACCCGCGGGCCGTACCGGTCGGCCAGCAGCCCGCCGAGGGTCACCAGGTCGACGCTCTCCAGGCCGAGGTCCTCGTGGAAGGCGGTGTCGCGGCGCACCTCGACACCGAGCAGGGCCAGGTCGTCGCCGACCAGGGCGCCGATGAGGTCGACGACCTCGTCGAACACGCTGTCCGGTGCGGTGGTCGTGTCAGACATCTCCAGTGGTCCTCTCCACTCGAGCGGACACCGCCGCCGCGCCGCGCGCGAGCTCGACCCGCAACCGCGGCAACGACGGGGTGTGGTGGCCGCGAACCAGAAGTCGGTCGCCGTCCCCGGTCACCCGGATCTGGGCGGGGAAGAGCCGGTCGGGCAGCAGGTCGCGCACCGCGTCCTTGGCCGCGATCCGCCCGAGCAGCCAGGTCCGCCGCTCTCGTGGCGGTACCTCCGCGTACTCGGCGCGTTCCGGCGCGTTCAGGTACACACCGGCGAAGACGTCGCGGGAGGCGACCGTCGTCCACCGGTCCTGGGCCGACCACCAGCCGTCGGCGAGCGGCCGCGACAACGCGTTGTCCCTGGGGAAGGCGTACACGGCGTGGTCGGCGTGGTCGCAGTCGAGCCGGATGTCGTGCCAGCCGGTGATCCGCGCCCACACCCGATCGCCGTGGCGGACCTCGGCGTCCATCTCGACGGCGGTGTCGTCGGGGACGCGCGGTCGCACCACGCAGTCCACCTCGGCGCCCACCGGCGGGGGCGGGCCGTGGAAGGTGATCGCCGCGACGCGCACCGGGAACGCGAGCACCCGGCGGTCGGCGCGGGTCTGCAACCAGCACCCCAGCAGTTGGCCGACGTTGTCCAGGACGGCTCCCGGCGCCGGGAGCACGGTGACGCGACCGCTGGCGAGCCCACCGTCGTGCGAGGCAATCCCCGTCAGACCCTGGAAGCGCGGACCGTGGAACATCTGCCTACCGCCGTAGATCGTCGACGGGGTCAGCACCTGGCCCACGACGGGCCCCGGCTCCAGCGGCGACCCGGTGGCGCGCGGGTAGCTCGCGGCCACCTCGACCGACATCGTGGCGAACTCGCCGATGCGCACCGAGATCGAACCCCCGGCGACCGCCCGCTCCAACCGGATCTCCACCTCCCGCGCGGGGGCGGCGACCAGCCACCGGGTGAACCTGATGTCGCGCACCGCGATCACGACCTCCGCGGGCCACTCCCGCTCGGCCGCCTGCCGCGCCCACTCGACCAACGTCGTCGCGGGCACCACCGGCCGGTAGTCGCTCTCGTCGGGCCAGTCGGGGCGCTGCCGGAAGAACCGGTGGCCGCGCAGGTACGGCATGTCCCGCACCGACACCCGCGTCCGACCCACTCGCGCGTCAGGACCAGCCCCAGCCGCAGCGCCGGTGCCGGTGCCGGTGACCGCGGCAACGGCGGGCGGCGCGGTCGTGGCGGCGACCACCGCGCGCACCGCGCCCTCGGTCTCGGCGACCAGCGCCGACAGCTCGGCGGCGACTCCCCCAGGCGCCGCCGGAACGGCCCGCCGGTCGAGCAGACCCCGCGCGGACTCCGCCACCGTCAGCACCGGCGCGCTCACCCGGACCGGAACCCCGGACCGCGCCGGTGAAACGTCCACAACGGACTCGTCGGGGTGCGCGCCGTGGACCCACAACGCCGTGGTCAGCCTGCGCAGCTGGGCGATGCCGGGGCGGGTGGCCGACGCGGCGTTGATCACCAGGTGCGGCCGGTCGCCCAGGGTGTCGGCGACGAAGGACCCGAGCTGACCCGCTCCCATGTGGACGAACACCCGGTAGCCCTCGGCGTACATCCGCTCGACGAGCTCCCGGAAGCGGACCGGGCGCACCAGGAAGTCCTCGGCCAGCGCGAGCAGCGCGGCCGGGTCGTCCGGGTAGCGGTCGACCGTGGTGGCCGACCACACCGGCAGCGCGCCGGGGCGGGTCCCCGCCTCGGCGATGGCGGTCAGGTACGGCGCCAGGTAGGGCCGCATCATCGGGGTGTGGAACCCGGTCGCGAACGGCAGCGGACGGGCGATGACACCCGCGGCGCGGAACCTGGTGGCGAGTCGACCGAGCGCGGCCCGGGGCCCGCACAGCACGGTCTGGCGGGGCGCGTTGTCGTGCGAGACGACGACGTGCGGCTCGTCGGCGATCCCGGCGGTGGCGTCGTCGATCGAGCACCCCAGCGCGAGGTAGTCCACCTCGGGCATGGGGAAGCCGTCCAGGCCGATCACCGGCCGCGCACCGGCCCGGGTGTCGGAGGCGACGGCCGCGGTCCACTCGCCGATGCTGTGCCCGGCGACGCCGTCCGGTCGCACCCCCAGCGCGGTCAGCGCGCGGTGCAGCAGCATCCCGACGTCAGCCACCGCGGCGACGTGCCGGGCGACCGTCGCGGTGTCGGTCGACGGGGCCGTCTCGCCGAGCAGCGCCGCGATGTCGTCGACCTTCGGCGCGAACCCGGCCTCCAGCCCCGGGTACACGAACGCGGTCTTGGCGCCCGGCTCCCGCAGCAGCGGTGTCCCGGTGAACCAGACGTCGCCGGTTCCCCAACTCCACCCCGGTCGACCCGCGCGGGTCAGCAACCGCCTGGCCAACGAGATCCGCCGCTCGGTCGGCCCGACGAGCCCCAGCCGGAAGCGGCCCCCGGTCGGCGCGACCCGTTCGCCGCGCTCGACCGCGTCGAGGAGCCGGGTGAGCTCGGCCGGATCGTCGGCGGCGAGGCGCAGCACCGGCTCCGAGGTGTCCACCCGCACGGCCCCGGCCACCCGGGCCGGGGCCGCTCGACGGGGTGGGACGTGCTGCTCGAGCACGACGTGGGCGTTGATGCCGCCGAAGCCGAAGGCGTTGACCGCCGCGCGGCGGGGCTCGACGCCCTCCCAGGGTTTCGCGGTGTCGATGGTGTGGAAGCGGGTGCGCTCCAGCAGGGGGTTGGGGTCGGCGCAGTGCAGGGTGGGGAGCAGGACGCCGTGGTGGATCGCGAGAACCGCCTTCACCAGGCCCGCGATGCCCGCCGCGGGCATGGTGTGGCCGATCATCGACTTGACCGAGCCGATCACGGCGCAAGCGCCCGGGGGTGCGCCGAAGACCTCGGCGAGCGCGGTCAGTTCGGCGGCGTCCCCGACTGGGGTGCCGGTGCTGTGCGCCTCGACCATGCCGACCGCGTCCGGCGCCGTGGGGTCCAGTCCCGCCGCGGACCATGCCCGCAACAGCGCGGTCCGCTGGCCCGCGGTGTCGGGGTTGAACAGGCTCTGCGTGCGGCCGTCGCTGGCCGAGCCGACGCCGCGGATGACGGCGTAGACGCGGTTGCCGTCGCGTTGGGCGTCGGCGAGCCTGCGCAGGACGACGACACCGGCGCCCTCGCCGATCAGCAGTCCGTCCGCGGTGGCCGACAGCGGCCGGATCCGCTGGGACGGCGACAGCGCCCGCAGTTGGCTGAACACGGCCCAGAAGGTGTCGTCGTGGCCGTGGTAGACCCCGCCCGCGAGGACCGCGTCGCAGCGGTTCGCGGCCAACTCCCCCACCGCCTGGTCCACGGCCAGCAGCGAGGACGCGCACGCGGCGTCGACGGTGTAGGCGGGGCCGCGCAGGTCGAGCCGGTTGGCGATGCGGGACGCGGCCAGGTTGGGCACCAGGTTGATCATGGACTCCGGCCGCACCGGCCCGAGCGGCTCCAGCAGCGCCGCGCGCACCACCTCGAGTTCCGCCGCGCCAAGGCCGGGGCTGAGTTCGGCGAGCACCCGCAGTACCGTGCGGACGGTGCGGACGCGGTGCTCGAGGCCGACCATGCGTGGCCCGATGTAGCCGCCACGGCCCAGGATGACCCCGACGCGGTTCCGGTCGCCCAGTGCGCGCGCGCCGCCCGCGTCGGCCACCGCCGCGGCCGCGACCCGCAGCGACAGCAACTGGTCGGGTTCCACGGTGTCGACCGCGTTGGGCACGATGCCCAGCCCGGCGGCGTCGATGGTGAACGGGGCGAGGAACCCGCCGCGGTGGCAGTAGGTCCGGTCCGGCGGCGGTGTCGCGGTGGGGTCGGGCACGCCCGCGTGGAAGTGGGGGTCGCGGCGATCGGCCGGGACGTCGGTGATGGCGTCGTACCCGGTGCGCAGGTTGTGCCAGTAGGTGTCGAGGTCGGGGGCGCCGGGCAGCATCACCGCCATCCCGACGACCGCGACCGGCTCGCGTTCGGCCTCGGTGACGGGCATCCCGGTCACACCCACGCCGTGTACACGACCGCGCGGGAGCCGCCGTCGGCGAGTTCGCGCAGCAGGCAGTCGGTGGCCGCGTCCGGGTCGATCAGGCCGATGCCGCGCCGGTCGAGGTCGCGGGCCAGTTCGCCGGACACCATGCCGCCGTGCTCGCCGACCGGCGCCCACGGTCCCCAGTGGACGGTCAGGACCCGGCACCCGGTGTCGGTGGCGAACGCGGTGCCGAGGGTCTCCAGCGCGTCGTTGGCGGCGGCGTAGTCGACCTGGCCGCGGTTGCCGAACACGCCTGCCACACTGCCGAACAACACGGTGACCGCCGGTCGGATCCCGGCCCCGGCCAGCCCGTCGAGCAGGGCCCGCGCCCCGTCGACCTTGGTGGCGAACACGCGCTGGAACGAGGCGTCGTCCTTCTCGAGCATGAGCCGGTCGTCGAGGACCCCGGCGGCGTGGACGACGCCGTCGAGCCTGCCGTGCCTGGTGTGGACGTCCTTGACCAGGCTGCGCACCGCGGCGCCGTCGCGCACGTCGACCTGCCGGTACTCCACCCGCCCGCCCGCCGCGCGGACCTGGGCGACGGTCGAGGAGATCTCCCGCTGGGCCAGCAGGAGCCGGGCTGTGCGGTCGACGTCGGCGAGTGACCGACCGTCGGCGGCGAGCGCGGCCCTGAGCCCTGTCTCGTCCAGGTTCGCGAACTCCGGCGGCGGCGCCGACTCCGGGGGCCACGGTGTGCGACCCGCGAGTTCCAGGTGGCAACCCGAGGCGGCGGCCAGCGCCGCGCTGCACCAGGCGGTGATCCCCCGGGCTCCGCCGATGACCAGGACGACGGAGTCCCGGTCGAAGCCGAGCGCGCCGCCCCCGGCCAGTTCCGCGGCCACGACGTCGAAGCCGAGCCGGTCACCGCGGGCGTACCGGACGACGGGCAGTTCGGCGTCGTCGGACAGTTCGACGGCGAGGGTGTCCGCGAGCGCGGCCGGTGTGGTGTCCGGCGCGAGCTCGACCAGCCGGACCTGGCGCTCCGGGTGTTCCTGGCACACCGCGCGGACCAGGCCGCGCAGCCCGGCCGCGTGCGCGGGTGCCTGGCCGTCCTCGTGCGGGGACACGACCAGGACGGTGCGCACCCCGGCGGCCACCGCGTCGCGCACGGCGGAGAACACCCGGGGCGCGACCGGTTCGTCGGCGGGGGTGAGCGGGGTGAGCAGGACCAGGGTGTCGGCGGGTTCGTCCGCTCCGGCAGCGTCGGCGCCGTGGCTGGTCACCATGGCCAGCACGGCGTCCGCGTGCCGGGTGCCCGCCGGGTCGTGCACCACGCGGACCAGCCTGCCGGTGAGGTCCGGGACCCCACCGACCGGTGCCGCGGGGACGGTCCGCGCCAGGAACCGCCGCGGCCGCGTGCCCGCGACACCGCCGGTCGGGACCGGCGCGGGATCGGTGCCGACGCCCAGGCGTTCCCGCAACCAGTCGGCCATGCCCCGGGCGCTGCGCCTGCGGTGCAGTTCGTCGTGGACGGTGCCCTCGGCGCTGACACCGAGCCGCGCGATCAGGGTCCCGGCGATCTCGGTGCGCTTGATGGAGTCGATGGACAGGTCGGCTTCCAGGTCGAGGTCGCCGTCGATCATCTCCGGCGGGTAGCCGGTGCGGGTGCTGATCACCTCGACCACGGCGGCCAGCACGTCGGTCGGCCGGTCGATCGACACCTCGGCCGGGGGTCGCGGTTCGTCGGCCACCGGCAGCCGCACCACGACCGGCTCGGGGGCGGCGGGGGCGACGGCAGGGACGGGCGCGGGCGCGGCGTGCCCGAGGTAGCCGAGCAGCACGTCGCGCTGGGCGGCGACGATCTCGCGGTTGGTCCGCAGGAACACGGAGACGACCTCGTCGCGCGCGGTCTGCGGCGGGCCGGGCGGGTGCGGTGACATGGAAGACCTCGTGATTCGTCTGGCGGGGACCAGCGCCCCGCGGGGGATGGTGCCGTCGGCCAGCCGGACCAACTGCCCGTCGACCGTCCACGGCGCGGCCGCCGACCGGGTCCCGGCCCGCCCGCGCACCAGCCAGTCGGTGTCGACCGGCACCCCGGCGACGGCCAGTCGCGCGAGAGCGGTGAGCACGCCGCGCACCCCAGGTGCCCCGGGGTCGCACGCCACGGCGGTGTGCGACCGCCCACCGGCGCCCGCGGTGCCGGGGTCGGGGCCGAGGATCGCGTCGACGAGGCCGGTGAGGACCGATCCGGGGCCGATCTCGACGAAGGTCCTGGCACCCGCGGCGTGCATGGCGCGGATCTGGTCGACGAAGCGGACCGGGGCGGCGAGCTGGGCGGCCAGTTCCGCCCGGACGTCCGATGTGGACGTGTAGGCGGTGGCGGTCCGGTTGGCGTACACCGGGAGCCGGGGTGGCCGGATGTCCTCGGCCGCCAGTGCGGTGGCGAACAGCCGGGCCGCGGGTGCGACGACGCTGCTGTGGAAGGCGCAGGCGACCGGGATGCGCTTGGCCGACACCCCGGCCGCGCGCAGCCGGTCCACCGCGGCGAGCACCTGGCCGGTCGGCCCGGAGAGCACTACCTGGTCGGGCGCGTTGTGGTTGGCGACGACCACGTCGGTGTCGCCGAGCAGACCCGCGACCCGGTCGGCGTCCGCGCGCACCGCCGCCATCGCGCCGGGATCACCCGCGGCCGCGGTCATGATCGCGTCGGCCCGGCAGGCACTGAGCCGCGCCAGGGTCGCGCGGTCGAACGCCCCGGCCAGTGCCAGTGCGGGCAGTTCGCCGTAGCTGTGGCCGCCCAACAGGTCCGGCCGCACGCCGACGCGGTCGAGCAGGTCCGCCACGGCGACGGCCGCCATGCCCAGGGCCGGTTGCGCCACCCGGGTGTCGCGCAGCGCCGCGTCGTCGGCCACCACCGCGTCGGGGTGCCACGCCGCGGGTGGGAACACCGCGGCGGCGACCGGGGAGTCCAGGCCCGAGCGCAGGTCGGGGAAGGTGACGAACAGGTCGGCGAGCATGCCGGTGCGCTGGCTGCCCTGGCCGGGGACGAGGAACGCGATCCTGCCGGGGTCCGCGTCCGGATCGGCGGTGAACAGCGCCCGGTGTGCCGTGCCGTCGAGGGCCGCGCGCAGCGCGTCGGCGAGTTCGTCGTGATCGCGCGCGACGACGGCGTGCCGGACGGGACCCGTGTCGGGCCACCCCGAGACGTCGGCGGCGAGGTCGACCAAGGTGTCCCCGCCGTGGGCGGCCGCGAGCAGGTCCCGGACCGCGTCGGTGGAGCGCAGCAGGAACAGCTCGGCGTCCCAGTCGCGCAGCGTGTGCCGTCCCAGGGGCGCGCCGGGGCCGGTGGTCAGCACGGCGTGGTAGTTCGTGCCGCCGAACCCGAACGCGCTGACCCCGGCCACCCGCTCGCGGCGGGGCGTGAGCCACGGCCGCGCGGTGGTGTCGAAGGTGAACGGGCTGCTCGGGTCCCATGCGGCGATCGGCTCGGACAGGTGCAGCGTGGGCGGCAGGACGCCGTGCCACAGCGACAACGCGGCCTTGATCACCCCCGCGAGACCGGCGGCGCACTTGGTGTGCCCGATCTGGCTCTTGACCGACCCGAGCGCGCACCTGCCCGCTCGGGCGCCCGCCGCGGTGAAGAACTCGGTGAGGCTGGCCAGTTCGGTGCTGTCGCCGACGACCGTCCCCGTGCCGTGCGCCTCGACCATCCCCACGGCGGACGGGGAGATCCCGGCGGCCGCGTAGGCGCGCTCGAGCGCGCGCCGCTGGCCCTCGGGGCGGGGGGCGGTGAGGCCGAGCGACCGGCCGTCGCTGGAGGCGCCGACGCCGCGCACCACCGCGTACACCCGGTCGCCGTCGCGTTCGGCGTCGGCGAGGCGTTTGAGGGCCACGCAGGCCACCCCCTCGCCGAGGGCGATCCCGTCGCCGTCGCGGGCGAAGGGCCTGCACCGGCCGGTCGGCGAGAGCGCGCCCGCCGAGGCGAACATCAGGTAGTCGTTGATGCCGTTGTGCAGGTCCACCGCGCCGCACAACACCATGTCGGCGCCGCCGTGCGCGAGGTCGCGGCAGGCCAGGTCCAGCGCGGCCAGCGACGACGCGCAGGCGGCGTCGACGGTGAAGTTGGCGCCGCCGAGGTCGAGCCGGTTGGCGACCCGACCGGAGATGACGTTGGTGAGGGTGCCGGGGAACGAGTCCTCGGTCAGGCTCGGCAGCAGGTCCAGCAACTCCTCGGGCACCTCACCGAGCCACGACGGCAGCAGCGATCGCACGACGGTCGCGTTCGCCAGGTCACCGCCCGCCTCGGCGCCGAAGACCACCCCGGTCCGCTCGCGGTCGAACTCCCGGTCGAGGTAGCCCGCGTCGGCCAGCGCCCGCCTGGCCACCTCGAGCGAGAGCAACTGCGCCGGGTCGATGCTGCCCATCGACGCGGGCGGGATGCCGAAGGACACCGGGTCGAACCCGACCTCGGGCAGGAACCCGCCCCACTTCGACGGTGTGGTGCCCGGTCCGCCCCCGCCGGCGCGGAAGTACACCGACGGGTCCCAACGCCCCGGGGGCACCTCGGTGACCTCGTCGCGGCCGCGCAGGACGCCGGACCAGAACCCGTCGAGGTCGTCGGAGCCGGGGAACACGCAGGCCATGCCCACGATCGCCACGTCGACCGGTGCGGGCCGGAGCCGGGGCGCGGTGCCTGCCGGGCGGCGGCCGCGCGACAGCGCCGCGGCGCCGTCGGTGACCGCGTGGTGCAGGGTCGCGATGTCGGTGCGGTCGTCGCGCAGCACGGCGGCCTGGCCGACCATGTACATGCCGTCGGCGAACTGGCCGTCCTCGTCGACGGCCACCAGGTCGGGGCCCTCGCGGCGCAGCCCCTTGCTGGCCACCCGCAGCCTGCCGACGTTGAGCGCCTCCAACGCCTGCCAGCGGTCGCGGGCCACGACGCCGCGCGCGGTGAGGTCCTCGGCGGCGGCCTCGAACTGGGTGACGAACGGCGTGGGCAGGCACCGGGTCTCGTGGCCGGGTGCGGTGCGGACGGTGACGGTGCGGACGGCGGACATGACCTCGCGCTGGTACCGGTCGGTGATCGCACCGTGCCGCACGGCCTCCTCGGTGAACAGGTACGCCGTGCCCATCACCACCCCGACCCCGACGCCGCGCCCGGCTTGCGGCGCCGCCATCGCCGCGACGGCCGCCGCGGACACCTCGTCGTGCACGCCGCCCGCGAACAGGACCTGCACGCCGTCGACGTCGGGCCGCTCGGCGAGCACGCCCAACTGGGCCTCCCACAGGGAGAAGCTGGTGCGCGGACCGATGTGGCCGCCGCACTCGGCGCCCTCGAAGACGAACCGGCGGGCACCCTGGTCGAGGTACTGGGCGAGCAGGGTCGGCGACGGCACGTGCAGGAAGGTCGCCACGCCCTCGGCCTCCAGGGCGGCGGCCAGCGCCGGGGTCCCGCCCGCGATGAGGACGCTGCGGGGGCGCACGGCGCGGATCGCCGCCAGCTGCGCGGCGCGCAGGTCGTCGGGGACGAAGCCGAGGATGCCCGCGCCCCACGGGCGCTCACCGAGCAGGTCGGCGGTGCGGCGCAGCATGTCCTCGGTGCGGGGGCCGTCCGCGAGGGCCACCGCCACGTACGGCATGGCGCCCTGCTCGGCCACGGCCAGCGCGAAACCCGGCTGGTCGCTGACCCGGGTCATCGGGCCCTGGGCGATGGCGTGCCGCACGCCGAGGGTGCGGCGCACCGGCGCGCCCTGGGGGCGGGGATCGGCACCCGCGTCGGCGTCGACCAGGGCCCGGACCAGCGCTGTCGCGGACGGGTAGCGCCGTGCCACCGTCGCGGCCAGGTGCGCGTCCTCGCCGAGCGGCAGGTCCGTGCCGCGCAGCAGTCGCCGCCCCGCGTGGGGCCCGGTGTCGGTGCCGTCGGCGACGGCCAGCCGGGACCGCAGCGCGGCGGGCAGGTCGGACTCGGGGAACAGGCCGAGTTGGCTGTCGAGCACGACGCCCGCCGCGCCCGCGGCGAGGGCGCCGAGCGCGGTGTGCGGGCCGATGCCGCCGCGCACCCAGACCGGGGCGCCGAGCCGCAGGAGCCGCTGCAGCAGGACGAACGAGGACAGCTCGCCGACCGTCCCCGCTGCCTCGCTGCCGACGGCGACGACCCCCAGCGCGCCCGCGTCGAGAGCGGCCCGTGCCTGCTCGACCCCGGTGACCTCGACCAGGCACGGCAGGTGTGCGGCGGTCTCGCGGATCGGCGCGTCCGGCCCGAGCAGGGCCAGTTCCACTCCGTGCGCGGCCAGGTCGACCGGGGTCAACGGGCAGTCGGCGCCCACCCAGGCGCCGACCCGGTCGGTCAGCGCCCCCGCGCGGGCCAGGACGGCGGCCGCGTCGGCACCGAGTTCGAGAACCCCCAGCCCACCGCCGCGGCTCACCGCGGCGGCCAGCCTGGGGTCGGGCAGGCCGAGTGGGCCGCGGCCCAGCACGCGCCACCGGGCACCGACCTGCGCCTGGGACATCGTTCCTCCTGATTCTCCGGTCGGGCACGACCCGACCCGTTGCCAATTCGGGAAATGTGAACGCTCCCTCGGCTCCTCGGCCGACAATGCCCGCGCCCGGCCGGCGCCGCCAGATTCCAAGAATGGGCTTGAGTGCCGCTTGAGCGAGATTTCAGCGGCCCGACCCGGCGCTCGGGACCGTGTTAGCGTCGATCGATCGGAACGCATTCCGCGGCGGCTTTCGCCGCCCGGCGGGAGCCGACATCGCCGCAGGTGCGGCGCGAGGGGGGACGACCATGGAGTTGACCGGCCGGGTGGCCGTGCTCACCGGTGCGGGCCACGGGATGGGCGCGGCGATGGCCGCCCGGTTCGCCGCGGCGGGCGCGCGCGGGATCGTGGTGTCCGACGTCGACGGCCGGGCCGCGGACGCCGTGGCCGCGGCGATCACCGCCGCGGGTGGGCGGGCGGTCGCCAGGCGCGCCGACGCCGCGTCGCGCTCCGACCTGCGCGCACTGGTCGAGGTGGCGCTGACCGAGTACGGACGGCTGGATGTGTTCTGCAGCAACGCGGGCGTGGCGTTCGGCACCGGCGTGCACGCCTCCGACGAGCACTGGCGGCGTTCGTTCGACCTCAACGTCCTGCAGCACGTCTACGCCGCGCAGGCCGCGTTGCCGACGATGCTGGCCGCCCGCGACGGCTACCTGGTGATCACGGCGTCCAGCGCGGGTTTGCTGAGCCTGCCGGGTGACGCGCCCTACTCGGTCACCAAGCACGCGGCGGTGGCGCTGGCGGAGTGGCTGGCGGTGACCTACCGCACGCGCGGGATCCGGGTCAGCGCGTTGTGCCCGCTCGGTGTGCGCACGCCGTTCCTGGTCGACGGTGTGCGCGCCAACCACCCGGCGGCGAACGCGGTGGTGGCCATGGGTCCGTTGATCGAACCGGAGGAGGTGGCCGAGGCGGTGGTCACGGCGATGGCCGAGGAGGCGCTGCTGATCCTGCCGCACGCCGACGCGGGCGACGCGTACGCGCGCAAGGCGGCCGACCCCGACGGGTGGCTGCGCGAGACGGTGGCGGGGTTGCCATCGGTGCGTTCCGCCGCGCCGAACGGGGGGCGATGACGCCGTGCGGTACCGGAACCTGGGGGCCAGCGGCCTGGTGGTGAGCGAGATCGGGTTCGGCAACTGGCTCACCCACGACACCCGTGACGTCGCGCAGGAGTGCGTGCGCACCGCGGTGCGGGCGGGGGTGACGCTGTTCAACACGGCCGCGGCCTGGGGGCGTGGCGCCGCGGAGGAGTCGCTGGCGCGCGGGCTGGTGGGAACGCCACGCGACGACGTGGTGATCAGCACGGGGGTCCACTGGCCGCGGGAGAACGGCCAGGAACCGGGCGGGTTGAGCCGCAAGAGCCTCTTCGCGTCCCTGCACGGGTCGTTGCGCAGGCTCGACACCGACCACGTCGACCTGTTCCACCTGCTGCGGTTCGACTACCGGACCCCGCTGGAGGAGACGTTCGTCGCGCTGTCGGACCTGGTGCGGCAGGGGAAGGTGCACTACGTCGCGACCTCGGAGTGGACGGCGGCCCAGATCCAGGAAGCGGCCGGGTTGGCCGAGCGGCACCGGGTCCCGCTGGTGGGCAACCAGCCGCAGTACTCGATGCTGTGGCGGGTCCCGGAATCGCAGGTGATCCCGGCCTGCGAACGGCTGGGGATCGGGCAGTTGGCGGCGGTGTCGCTGGCCCAGGGCGTGCTCGCGGGCCGCTACGCCGACGGGGTGTTCCCGGCCGGTTCCCGTGCCGCGGGCGGGGAACTGTCGCGCGCGCTGGTCTGGCCGCTGCTGCACCACGACCTGCTCACCCGGATCGAGCCGCTGCGCGGGATCGCCGCCGCGTGCGGGCTGACCATGGCGCAGCTCGCGCTGGCGTGGGTGCTGCAGAACCCGCTGGTGGCCACCGTGGTGGTGGGGGCGTCGCGGCCGGAGCAGGTGCTGGAGAACGCGGGCGCCGCCGGGGTGGCGCTCGACCTCGACGTGCTCGGCCAGATCGATCAGCTATTGGGAAGTTTCGTGCAAACTGACCCAAGGCTGACATTCACGCCACCGCAATACCGCGCAACCGACCCGCTGCCGCTATAGCGGGCGACTATGCAAAAGTGGGATAGACCATTGTGCGGCGACCGGCCCTATAGTGGACCGGCGGTCCGACCGACCGCTCTTTCTTTCGGCGAGCGGTGAATCCGCCGCCCCGCGCCTGCGGCGGGGTGCGCGCTGGCGGAGGCGGCCGTTCCTGCCAGGGGTGCGCCGTGCCGACCGGACCTCGGCGGGTGGCGTCCCTGCCCTGCGGACGGAGACAACACATGGAGGTCGAGATCCGCCACCTGCGCGTGATCGTGGCCATCGCCGAGTCCGGCAGCCTCAACCGCGCCTCGAAGGTCCTCGGGCTGTCCCAACCCGGGCTGACCAGCCAGTTGCAGCGGATAGAGCACAGCCTGGGCGGACAGCTGTTCTTCCGCGCCGAGGGGGGCTCGAGCCCCACCCCGTTCGGCCACAACGTGCTCACCGAGGCCCGCGCCGTGCTGCGCGGCCTGCAGGGCATCCGCAGCCGGGCCGAGTCCCAGGCCAGGCACCGCACCGCGCCGCCGACCAGGGTGGGCGGCAACGCCGGGTTCGTGCACCTCGCGCTGAGCCGTTGGCTGGCGGGCAGGGCGTGGGTGCCCGGCGTGCGGCTCACCGAGGAGACCGACCCGCGCGCCAGCATCGAGATGGTCACCAACGGCGCGCTGGACCTGGCGGTCGTCTACGAGTGGCCCGGCTTCAGCCACCGCCTCGACGACAGCGTCCGCGCCCAGGTCGTCGTCCGCGACGAACCGGTCCTGGTCATGCTCTCCCCCACCCACCCCCTGGCCGCCGAGCACACCCTGCGCCTGGACACCCTCGCCGAGTACCCGTGGGTCGACGAACCGCCGCAGATGAGCCAGTGGCCGGTGTACCTCAGCCAGACCAGCCACCGCTTCGGGGTGAGCATGGACCAGCAGCACGAGGTCCTCTTCGCCCCCACCGCCCACGACCTGGTGGCCACCCGAGCCGCCCTCGCCCCCGCCCTCATCACCGGCCGCGACATCGCGGGCAGCATCACCCTGCGCCCGCTGACCGACAACCCACTCCGCCAGCGCCTGCGGGTCGTCTACCGCCCCGACACCCTGGTGGGCGCGCACATCGAGGAGATCACCGCCGAGGTCGTCACCCTGTACCACGACCACGGCGCCCGCAACGCGCACTTCCGTGCCTGGTGGGCCGCGGAGGGCAGGCACACGACCCCGACGTTCTGACCGCCACCCGCCGCGGCCACGGGTCAGCTGCTGCGCAGGAAGCGGTCCAGCACCCGGGTGCCGAACTTCAGCGCGTCCACCGGCACCCGCTCGTCCACCCCGTGGAACAGCGCCGAGAAGTCCAGGTCCGCGGGCAGGCGCAACGGTGCGAAGCCGAAGCAGCGGATGCCCAGGGACTGGAACGACTTGGCATCGGTGCCGCCGGAGAGCATGTACGGCAGCGTCACCGCGCCCGGGTCCTCGGCGATGATGGACGCGGTCATGGCGTCGACCAGGGCGCCGTCGAAGGTGGTCTCGACCGAGGGGAGGTTGGTGATGTACTCGCGCTCGATGTCCGGGCCGAGGATCTCGTCCAGCTCCCGCTCGAACGCCTCCCGCCGCCCCGGCAGCACCCTGCAGTCGACCACGGCCTCGGCGACCGACGGGATCACGTTGGCCTTGTACCCGGCGTTGAGCATCGTCGGGTTGGCCGTGTCCCGCAGCGTGGCGCCGACCATGCGCGCGACGGCACCGAGCTTGGCCACCGACCCGTCGAGGTCGGCCTCGTCGAACTCCATGCCGGTGAGCTCGGTGACCGCGGCGAAGAACTCCTTCACCGAGTCGGTCAGCACGACCGGGAACTTGTGCGTCCCCAACCGGGCGACGGCCTGGGTGAGCTTGGTGACCGCGTTGTCCTCGTGCACCATCGACCCGTGCCCGGCCCGCCCCCTGGCCCGCAGCCGCAACCAGGCGATGCCCTTCTCGGCGGTCTCGATCATGTACGCCCGGACGCCGTCCTTGACGGTGATCGAGAACCCGCCCACCTCGCTGATGGCCTCGGTCGCCCCCTCGAACAGGTCGGCCCGGTTCTCCACCAGCCACTGCGCCCCGTACTCGCCCCCGGCCTCCTCATCGGCCAGGAACGCGAAGATCAGGTCCCGCGGCGGCACGATCCCGTCCCGCTTGAACCGCCGCGCGGTCGCCAGGGTCATCCCCAGCATGTCCTTCATGTCGACCGCGCCACGACCCCACACGTAGTCGTCCTGCACCGCCCCCGAGAACGGGTGCACCGACCACTCCGCCGGATCAGCGGGCACCACGTCCAGGTGCCCGTGCACCAACAACGCCCCCCGCGACGGATCCGCCCCCGCCAACCGGGCGATGACATTGCCCCGCCCCTTGGCCCCCGACTCCACGTAGGTGGTCTCGTACCCCACCTCAGCGAGCTTCTCGGCCACGTACTCCGCCGCCGCCCGCTCCCCCACCACGGTCGCCGGATCCCCGGTGTTGGTCGTATCGATCCGGATCAACTCACTGGTAAGCGCGACCGCCTCCTCCTCAGCCACCAAGGTGTCATGGGACTCGGCCAACGCACTCTTCTGCTCACTCACCCCGCCTTCCTACCACTCCCCGCCACCGGTGACAGCCCCGGTTTGGGACCGTCCCACAGCATCGGATAAGGTATGCCCACACCACGCGGGGCTGGTCCCCGCGAGTCCGGGTGGCGGAATGGCAGACGCGCTAGCTTGAGGTGCTAGTGCCCTTAACGGGCGTGGGGGTTCAAGTCCCCCCTCGGACACCGAGACGTAGCACACGTGCGACATGTTCGTGTGCATGTGGGTTAGATTAGCCGACATGGCGCCAGTTGCGCAGCGTGGTCGGCGATTTTTCGTGTCTAAGTACCGTCGGTGCAGGTCAGTGGAGGTTCAACCTGCGGAGCCAGCGACTGGCGCTGTGGCGTGTCGATGCTGACATCGGGGCGTGCGGGGCTCGAGGGTCGGCGCTCTCGCTGAGCGGATTTCGTCGTGTCGTGCCGTGAGGCGGCTAACCGCTAGGTTTCGGAACCGACGCCCCTCGGCAACCCCTGACCACGTGCCGCGCGAGTGGCGTCAGACCCCGGGGCCGGGCTCGTCAGCGGAGTGGACCCACCAGTTGGCGGCCGATACCTCGTGCTACATCGGGCTCGTCGCCGCCCACGCATCGCCACCACTGCCCCTCGACATCGCGGAACGCGAACGTGATGACCGAGTTGCCTTGGGACCCCGGCGTCCAGGGCCACACTCGGACCTACCCTGACCTGAGCCAACGTGCGAGTCGTAACGGACCCGTCGGACACCACCGCGGCACAAAGTCAGTTCTGCGGGACGATGTGTTTGCCCAGCGTTCAGTCGAAGGGTCCGTTGAGCCAGTATTTGATCCGGCCTGAGTAGCTGTCGATGACGAGGTACCAGTAGTCGTCGTAGGGCACCTCCAAGGCGACGGGGCTCGTCTCCCAAAACCCGCCGTACAGTTCATACTCGTCCCCGTCAAGGTACGCTTGGTAGTTGTCGGCATCCATGAGGCAGACCCTCGCGGTTGAGCCGCGGAGCTCCAACTCGAAGCGGGCACCACCCGCGCAAGACCCGATCTCTGTCCATATGTGTTCCATACGCCTATTTGTAGCGGTGACCGATCGACGGCGAACGCCTGGCTCGACGATACACAGTGTCGAGTGATGACCAGGAGAGTCCAGGCCGCTCGGGCAAGCGCAGACGGCTTCGGACTCCTCTCAACGGGAGCCTGCCGACGTGCCGATACCCCGGGCGCACGGCAACACCTCCTCGGCGGCGGCATGCGCTGCATCAACGCACCTGCGCCCCGTCCAGCGGAACCACGCGCGGTGCCCCAACTTTGGCAGCAGTCGCCGCCGTGCCAACACTGCCTGAGCGCCACGCAAAGTTCGCGCGCACCAGCGCCACTCAATCCCCTGCGATCACTGAGGCGCGATCGCGGTAGAGGCGATGGCCTCGTTATCTACGGCGGCCATTTAGCGACGGTCGACAGATTCGGACGAGTCAACCCAACGTTCGTCGTAGGACAATCGAGTCAATGGTCGGGTCGGCCGCGCAAAGATGACTACCAAAAGTAGGTGTCGCCCGCCACGTTGTGGGCAAAAGGGGTGACAGGAAGTCGCTCAATGACTCGAATGCCTCGACGGTATAGTCACACGGCATGGTCGATGAAAACAATGACGAAGACACGGGGCGCGGCGGACGGATTGACGCCACCTTTTCTCAGCTAGCGCGGCGCTTATTGGCGACTACGCTAGCCATAGTCATGATGTCCATCTATAGCTTTATCTCAGACACGTCTCAAATTGTATCGCTGGTTGTCGACGGTGGCCCGCAGGTAATTTGGGTCGGGTGCGTGGTAGCCGCGATGTTCGTCGGCATCATCATTGCCTGGAGGAGGCGAGCGAACAACCACACCTTTGGCTGGGCCGCTGTTCGAATGGCGACTGTCGCATTGTCGGCTTTTGTCGTTATGTTCAACGCGAACTGGATCTGGCCGGAGACTTCAGAGAATCCCGATCGCGCGCGTGTGGAAGTGGCTCCGCTAGTATCGACACCTACCTCGCAGCGTTCCGCTCCGAGTACGACGATCAGTGCCGCACCTGTCCGCACACGTGAGATGTGGGCTGCAGACATCAATGCGGTATGTCGACACCACCTCACGGAAGCGGGGATCAGCATCGACGCCATGCATCGTACTGACAACAACCTGAAGGCGCTTGCTCAAAAATACGACATCCTTGACCCTGCTCAGCGCGAGCAGTATCTCGCCGAGTTTACAAACGACATCGAGAAGATGCGGACCTCGATGACATCCTTGAATATGGCATACCTGGTCATTAATGACAGTGCCGCTAGTATCGCTTTACCGAGTAATGCGTCCGACAGAAGTGCTGCACAGAGCTGGCGAGAGCGGTACAAAAATCGCGCGCACATGTTTTCCGGGCTTCTGGAATCGTTTGACGAGTTCCTGCAAGAGGAAGGCCGATTGTCGCAGGCGTGGAGCCTAATAAAAACCGCCGGAAGTTCCCAGACTTTCGGCTACGTCAACGACGATGTACTTAACGAAGGGGAGAATATCGGAATCGTCTCGTGCCCGTAGCTCGTGCGATCGACAATGCAGCTGCCAATTCGGCCACGCCCCGTCGTCCGCAAGAGGGCGGTCGGAACCACTAGATGAAAGCGTGCGCACGCACGCGCAGCACGAGATCGGCGGTGGCGGCTGTGACCCCGTCATCGATCTCGCCGTGGCAACGGAACCGCTGATCGGCCGTACGTCGATGAGCCCGGGAACGGTGCGCGGGTCGAACTCGGCCACGGCGGTGGCGGCGGTGCCGATGAATGCGTAGAGTCCTGCCACGGCTCGCTGGGGGTCGCCGCTGGCGGTTGTGGCGACCAGGCAGAGAGTCGCCTCGGCGGTGATTCGGGAGGGTTGCGTCGGCCGGGCGCCAGGGCCACGGGTTCGATCTCAGTTTCGACCCTGTCGCCGAATCACACGCCGTTGATGCGGGCAAGCCTGCCGGGATCGGCGTAGGCGACCTGTGTTCCGGTGGTGTCGAACGTGGCCTTGAGGGGGTCGAACAGGGCGATTGTCGTGGTGTGGCACGGCGGGTCGCTCAGCCGAAGGCGGCGCTGACGCACCAGCGGTCGAGCACGGCGTTGACCTCGGGCAAGCTCGTGGGCCGCCAGGGGCCGCCCGCCTGTGCCAGGTTGGTCTGTCCGAGTTCGGTGGTGACGTCGTCGACCGTTTGTCGAATGCCGCCCCGGGGGTGCAAGAGCTGTCGATCACCGGATCAGCGAGGATCGGTACCCCCGCCGCCACTCGTGGCGGCCGACGGCAGGGAGTACCGACCGATGACATTCCAGCCGGCCGCCCTTGAGGCGTGGAACGAGGCCCTGCACGCCAAACCGGGCTCGGTGTTCGCCACGCCCGACCAGTTCCGCGACGTGGTCCACCAGAACCGCGTGCGCGGGTTGGTCAAGCTCGTTCTGGTCGAGGCGCTCGCCGACGCGGCCGACGCGGACGGGGTGCTCGCGGATTTCGACCAAGAGGAGTTTTTCACCGCGCACTTGGCTCCCGAGCTGGCCGACACCGACGCTGGGGAACAGTTCATCGCGGCGTCTACGACCGGTTCACCGCGATGGCGATGATGGACTACCTGTCCTCGCTGGCGGTCGACGACGGGTTGCTGGCCAACCGCGGTAAGGGTGACTCCCACGACTACCGCCTCACCCTGCCGCCCGACATGCGCCGGGGCTGACCTGGCCGCGCACCTCACGCTGCACTGGGCACGCCGGGAGCCGTGTGCAGGACGGCCGGTGCCGGGTCGATGTTCCGCTCGATGGGGTGACGGGGGCATGTGGGTGTGCTTCGCGTGCAGGCTCGTCCTCCACCATGCGGTGCCATGTCCAAGACTCGGGGAACGCGCCGCGGCGGTCTGGCGGCCGAACGCGCTAGGCGGCAGCGTGCCGGGCGGAATCGGCCCATAGCGCGCGTCGGCGTGCTGGTCACCGACGTCCTATCCGCTCGGGGCTGGGTCGAGGAGGCCGATACCAGCCTGTGGGTCTTTCCCCCGTCCGCGATTGCCGATGCCCAGCGGTTCCCGGACACCCTGACGGCCACCAAGATCGGCATCACCGGGCGGGCCGCGGTCGTGATGCTCGCCGGGTTCTTCCTAGGCGACACGGTCGCGGCGAACCCGCTGGTCGACGCCTCCACCGCACTGGCGCGGCGTACCCGTGACGACTGGCTGGTGGATCGCCTGAAGGAGATCGAGGCGTGGCGGCACGGGCGTGATCTACTGGCCAGCGCGATCTCCGAACCGCACGACGTCCTTACCGGGCGCGGCTGGGGCCTGCCTGCCGCCGGAGACCGGACCGCGATGGATGGGCTGCTGGTCGAGCCCGAAGCCGAATGGGTCTACCCCGCGCCGGGTGCGGTGTCCGGTCCGGGCATGGTTCCGGCGCGCGTCACGATCAGCTTCCATGGCATCCACACCACGGGCAGGGGCGGGCGCGGCGGATGCGCGCTGCACAGCCCCTCCGCGCCGCGCGGTCCCTTGCTCCCCGGCGGGCAGGGAGTTCGGCAGCCGCGCGGATTGCTCCAGGACATCGAGAACGGCCATCTCGGCCTCGACGACCTTTCCGAGTGCGGCGACCGCACGCGGGCGGGCCGGCTCTGCTCGGCCGCCCGGGTTGTCGAACACGCCGACGGCGTGGAGGAGCGCGACCTCGCTGGCGGGGTGTGCACTGCGGACGAGCACGAACTGGTGGGCAAGGACTGCTTCGAGGTCGCCCCGGCCGTACTGGCCCACGACTGCGGGGCCTGCTGGTCCTCCGGGACCACCGGCCCGGTCGGTACGTGACGACGCGCCGACCGTGGAACAGCGGCCGGGCGGTGGGCTCGCCGGTCGAGTGGTCTCTGCGGCGGGACACCCTGAAGAACGCCTTCGACCCGTTGGTGCGCCCGATCCTCGCGGCCCAACCGTTCCGCTACTACGACGAGGCCAGCATGGTCAGGCACCTGGAGCGCGTGCTGGCGAACGCAGGCATCCCCACCACCCGCGAGGCCCGACTGAGGATCTTCGGGCGAATCGACCTGCGCACAACTGGCCGCTGGCCGGTCGGCATCGAGGTGAAGGCACGGGACAACGGCCGCTACGCCATCGAACAGCAGCTCGCCTGCTACGCCCGGTCCGGCCTGCTGCACGGGCTGATCCTCGTCACCGCCGTCGAGCGACACCTCCGACTGGGGGACATCGGCCTCGGTCTGGCGTTCCTGGTGGTCCACCTTTCCGGCGCGGTGCGGGCGCCGACGCTGGCGACACGACTGTGAGGACCAGCGCGAGCCCTGTCGGACCACGGGCGCGATGCTGAACCAGGTGCGGATGTCACGACGGAGGTTCGCATCAGACCATGTGGGTCTGATAAACGAGCACGTCGATGTTCTGGCCCTCGATCCAGACAGTTCACCGCGTTCTCAGCTATTGATGTCGAGCGTTGGTCGTCACGCCGCGATGCGGAGCAGGGCGACCTGGTGGGCGAGGTCGCGGACGTCGCCATGGTCGGCGTGGCTGCGGGCTTCCTCTTGGAGGGGCGCGAGGTGATCAAGCAGTCGGGTCGAGATGTACGGGGAAGGCTCCACAACATCGCCCGCCCGGTCATCCCGGCGATCACCGCCAACGCACCCGCGCCGCAGCAACCTCGACCCCACCACCACGACCCGACCTGCCACCACAGCACCGACCACCACAACGACTCGAACACCCACCAGGGAACCCATCCCCCCCGCCGTGCCCACCCAACACCATCTGCTGACCACCATGACCGCGTCCCCGGTGGGGGAATCCCGGCCATGCCCTGCTCTTCCCCCGATCGGCGGGCTCACCCGACCGAGGGTCGCCGCAGCGCGCCCGAGCGGTGCGGTAAGGGTGCTGTGGGTGAGCGGTCGGGCCCCGATGTGGTGAGAACCCACTGCGTCCGGCGGAGCGCGCCTGGGAAACGTTGTGGGACACAGAAGCAGTGGCCACGCTGGGCGGGCACGAATCCGTCGGTGTGGGGAGACCAGGATGCGGTACAGGTGGAGAACCGGTGTGGTCGGCGCGGTGCTGGCGGTGGTGGCCGGGGTCTGCGGCGCGGTCACGGCCTCCGCTGATCCCAACGCCTACACCTACGCCACCTGGAACATGCAGGGCAGCAACAACGACAAGTGGGCCGACGGAGTCAAGGACCTCGCCGAGGACTACGACATCGTGGCCTTGCAGGAACCCGGCACGCTGGGGTTCATCGACAACACTCCCCTGTTCGACTCCTGCGGCACCGCCACCAAGGGCGGGCGCCCCGCCCGACGCTGCCGCTGGAACGACGGCGACGACTACAAACGCGTTGTCTACTTCGTTGCCATCCACGACGGCAAGAACAACCTGGCCCTGGTCGTCGACCCCGACACCGTCAACGTCACCGGCTGGGACTACCTGCCCACCCGCCAAACCGCCACTTTCGACAACGGCGACCGCGGACTGCTCCAACTACGGCTGTCCACCGGCGACACCGTCTACAGCGCCCACATGAGTGCCGACCCCCTCGGGTTCAACGTCGGCTACCTCCTCGCCGCCGCCCGCACCGCAGGCGGCACCTGGCTCGTCCTCGGCGACTACAACCTCACCCCACCCAAAACCAAGCCCGCGTTGCAAGGCACCGAAACCGCCTACGCCCCCACCCAGCCCACCCACGGCACCCACATCTACGACTACCTCATCACCTCCCGCACACTGGCCACCACCTTCACCACCACCCGCCTATCCACCCACGGCAGCGACCACCACGCCGTCGCCTTCGGCAACCCCTGACCAAATGCGCTGCGGGTGATGGGCGCTGGGCATCCGCCAGATCCGGCCTCGGACCGCTCCGCGTGCGGAGTGCGCGGCATGGACTACACCCGGGACTTCCACGCCCGGCGGGCGATCGAGGAGCATCTCCGTGAGCAGCTGCGCCTGGTCCTCGACGCCGCACGAGAGCACCTAGACCACCCCGCGGCCCTGCGCTGGTGCCCACACCCCACCTGTCAGTCCTCCATACCCTGGGCAGCACACCGGATAACCACGCCCAAGACGTCAGGCATCCTCTGCAGGGTGTGAACGACGAGCTCGGGCGACGTAGTCACTGGACATGGACTGTCGGGGATTCGCCGTAGGTGGCCGTCGCGGTGCGTGGCGGGTTGCTTCCCGTGGTCCAGAGCGGCTGGTTGACAGGGGCGGCCGAGCGTTCGCACGACGGATCGGGTCCCGGGGGATACCCGGGGTTACCCCCGGTCCGTCGTGCGGCGGTGGGGCAGACCGCGCCAACGGTGCTGCCCCGGGGGCGTCTCGGAAGGCTTGTCCGGACCTGACCCGTGATTGCCCGACCCATGAACACCTGCCTTTCCCAGACGGTCCATGAAACCCGCCCTAGTAGACGTTCGCGTGGATCTGTCCCTATTCGGGAGAATCCAGCGGCTACGCGGCAAGTTTCCTCGGAAAGCGTCATTCGCGGCAGCGCATTAAGGTTGACAGTTCGCGGACACTACCCTGACAAAGTCGAACCCGCATGTCAGACAGCACATCAAGCGCTCGTCTGGTACGCAGGTCATACGGATCGGTACGCCAGCCGGACGTCCCGGCTCACGTTCCGGCCATAGCGGAACGCCACCACGAGAAAGGCTGATTTCCGCCAGGCCGCTCGGATCGAGTGGTTCATTTCCGGGATTTCCCGCGCCGACGGAGATGTTGTTCTTGGACTTGGATAGGGGCAAAATGCACGGTGGGGGACTCTCATTTCATCTGCTCGCCCGCGCCAACGGGCGAGCAGATGACCGAGGGTCCCCGCGCGGGTGGGCCCGGCAGGGCGCGCCCGGTGGACCTGACCCGTGACTGCCCGACCCCTGGACGCCTGCCGTGAACAAGCACACCCCGCAACCGTCGCCCGCCCCCGGCGGGCTCGACGGCGCCCGTGCCCGGCGCCCGATCGACCCGACCGCCGGTCCCCGGTTGACCGAGCTGGTCCTGGCGCTGCGCCGCCGCCGTGATCACCTCGGGTACAGCCTGGACCGGTTGTCGCACCACACCGGGATCTCCACTAGCACGCTGCATCTGGCCGAGTCCGGGCAGGCGATGCCCACCCGGGCGACCCTCACCCGCGGCTACGAACCCGGCTGCGACCGCGAGCAGGTCGCCGAGCTGCGCCGGTTGTGGTCGGCCGCCAAGGCCGAGCAACAACAGCTGCCCACAGACGCCGCCCCCGAGGACATCCGCGACCTGCCCGGCTTCGGCCGCCAACTCGCCGCGCTGCTGCTGGCCACCCTCGGCACCACCTCCCGACGCCGCATCGCCGAGCGCACCGGGATACCGAACACCACCGTGCAGCGCGCCCTGGCCTGCGTCGACGGCCCGCCCACCGCCACGGTGCTGCGGGCCCTGCTCGCCGCCGCCAAGGCCCTTCCCGACCTCGACCGCTGGCTCACCGCTCGGGGTCGCCTGCTCGGCGAGCCCGCCACCAGCGTCGTGTCGGAGGACAACGTCATCGTCGACAGCCGCATCTCCCGGGGACACCACCCCGGAAGCCGCGGTCTACCCGCCGCCGGGGGTGACCCCGCGCCCCGACCGATCACCGTGGTGATCCCCACCCCCGACCGCCACACCCTCGAGGTCAACACCACCCTGCTCACCGACAGGATCCGCGACCACCTGGCCAAGCTCTGCCAGGGAACCGGCGTCCACGCCGTGGACCTGCGCCTCGACGCCGTCCTGCTCGCCGTGTGCGACATCCCACCCGGCCTGGACACCCACACCACGCGCACCGCCCTGTGCAAAGCCCTGCTCAATACCGCGGAAGAGTTCCCCGAGAACGTGATCCTGCCCGCTCTGGTCGCCCTCAACCTCGGCAACGCGACAGCCGGAGGCCGCTCGTACCGCAGGCAGCGCTTCGACACCCTCACCGGCCGCCTCGACGCACTGGCCGACCACATCGAACGCGAAGCCCGCACCGCCCGACGCCGCGCCAACGACTCCCTGCTCCGACTCGCCCAAGCCCTCACCGCCGCCTACCTCACCCGCACCACCCACCAGGACGGAGGCGACGCCCATGCGCAATGCGCCGCCCACCGCTGACCCCACCCCCGAACCCGAACCCGGCCACGGCCCCCGGGCGAAGGAATGGCGGGAGATCATCGACGGCTGGGTCACCAAGGACTCCATCCGCCGCGACGCCATCATCACCGCCGCGATCATCCTGACCATCCTCATCACAGGCATCGCCACCGCAGCCAACGCCCTACCTCTCGGCGCCATCACCCACTGGCTCACCACCACCCTGCCCGGCTGGATCACCAGCGGCGGCGTCCTCACCGCGAGCGGCGCCACCCTCCACCACCGCCGCAAACACCGACACCTCCCCACCAACACCCCCACCCCGCCCGCCGACACCACACCCCCACCCGACACCCACAACAGCGGCGACGACCCGGTGCAACCGTGATCCCCACCCCGCACGATGGTGGAGAAGCCAGGCCGCCCACGCGGCCAACCCAGGCGCGGCGGAAGGGAAGCCAGACACACGGTCGTTCGCGCCCGGAATGATGTGGTCGGCGAAGGCGCCGGGGACACGAGACGATCTCGGCCGCGTCGGCGATGATCACGGCGACGGGCCAAAGGCGGTGAAGGAGGCGCGGTATCGATGGCCGACGACACCGAACGCGACCACGCCGGGGCGTCACGCTCCCGGTGGTGGCTCACCCCAGGCTCCGCATCGTCGCGGCCGGATGCGCGACAGTCACCTCCAGTGCTGATCAGACCGCGACGCCCACGCGTGCCGATCGACGACGGCACGCGGCGGGCGATCACCTCCTCGTTCCGATGACCCGCCCCCAAGGCGGGACATCCATCAACGCGCATGTCGCTCGCCTCGCCGCACTTGGCATAACGGCCGAACGCGCACACGCGATAGTGGTCGCACTCGCCGACGAGGTGACCGCTGTCCTGGCCGACGTCGAGCACCTGCTGGGCGACGCCGCGCGGGCCACAGCCATCCATCACGCGCTGGGCGACGCCGAGCAGCACCTGCGCGACCTCGACAACCTGATCGATCTCCTCGAGGAACGTCTGCGCGCCGCGGTCCGCCACCACGGCGGCGCTCTCGTCCCGGCACGCACCACACCACCTGGCAAGCCCACCGCGCCGTCATCCGCTGACTGGCTCACCAGTGCCCGCGCGGAACTGCCCGCCGACGTCGTCACCGTTGATCAGCGTGAACCCGGGGCCCCGACGCCTAAGACCCACGGCCGGTGGGTCGCCGACGACGGCCTCGTCCACGCCGAGACCAGCGGCAAGGACGACAAGTACACCGCCGCGGTGGACTACTTCCGCTCCCTGCCCGGGCGCAGGGTCCCGCTGCGCGCCCCCGACGTCGAGATGAAACTGGCCGTCCACATGCGACTCAACGGCATCACCACCGCCACCCTGGTGATCAACCACGTCCCCTGCTTGCGACACGATGTCGCATGCGTCAAGTGGATGCACCGATATGGAGGTCTGATTATGTCGGAGGTGTAGTCCCGGCTTTGTGTCCAACAAGCTGTCCCCGCTTTCGACGTGCGTTGCTGGTAACGGCAGGGTGCGAAGCTCGAATGGAAGCCGAAGGGTTCCTGTTCCATCCGGGAGCTACGGGCGAGGGGAAGGTCGGACGGGTGAATGCAGTGAACCCTCAGTGATGCCGCGTTAGGTGGACCCTCGCCGGTGGGAGATATCAGGCGGGGTATAGGGCTGGCCGTTGAGAAGCGGCAGGTGCCGGTCATGGAGCAAGGGTTGACCGGGTGGACATCACCGCCCCGCGGTCCAGGGGGCACCCACCCCGACCGTTTCTTGCGCATGTGGAACGTGGTAACCCCGTCGAGGTCCATGAGGACTCCCTCGTGGTAGGCCGACCGCGAGGGAA
>NZ_FOGI01000002.1:46021-631707 GCF_900111175.1 Actinokineospora terrae | reverse complement strand
CGTCGGCGGCGGTGCGGACCTTGTCCTCGACGGCGCGGAGTCTGCCCTCGAGTTCGCGGATGCGTTCGCGGGGGACCTTGCCGATCTCTTCCCAGCGTTCCTGGACGCGGTGCAGTGCGGTGCGGGCGGCGTCGAGGTCGGTTGTGGTGATCTTCTCGGCCTCGGCCAGCAGTTCTTCCTTCTTGCGGGCGTTGTCGGCGAACTCGGCGTCGCGTTCGTCGAAGACGCTGGAGCGGCGGGCGAAGAAGGCGTCCTGGGCGGCGCGGAAGCGTTGCCACAGGGTGTCGTCGGCGTCCTTGGGTGCGCGTCCGGCGGCCTTCCACTCGATCATGAGGTCTTTGTAGCGGCCTGCGGTGGGGCCCCAGTCGTCGGACTCGGAGAGCCGCTCGGCCTCCTCCACCAACTCCTGCTTGCGGGACTTCGCCGAACGCTGCGCTCGCTCGCGCTCGTCCCGAGCCGCTCGGGCCGCCGGATCGTCCGACATCCAAGCCGTGAGCCGGGTCAGACCTGCCTCCATGTCGTAGCCGGGGTCATCGCCAAGAGGCGCGGAGTCCATGACTTGGAACAGGCCGGTCAACTGGTGGTCAATCGGATTCTGATCGCTCACTGCTCTACCTCCTTCCGTTCGCTCCGGGCGATCGGGCGTTCTGATTCGACAAGGAACGGCACGTCAGGGCCGATATTGGCAATGATCTCGTCGCGAGCGTGCTTGATGTGCACACGGACGGTGGACGGCGCGATACCGAGGTGGTCCGCGATCTCTCGCGTGCTCATGCTCTCGTGCCACCGCAAGTAGGCGACCCGGAATCGTGCTGTTGGCATCGTGAGCAGGAGTTTCCAGCAACGTTCGAGGAGGATCAGGTGGACAGCGCGGTAGTGGGTGTCCTCAGGAGCCGTTGAGATGCCTGTTTCGGTCAGCGACTCGACCCCTGTCGACTTCCGCCACGTGTCGATCGACTTGTTCCGCACGACCGCGAACAGCCAAGCCCGCCGTCTGCCGGCACTGAGCGGGCGCAGCGCGGGCCAGGCGAGCGCGGCGGCCTGGAACGCGTCCTGCACCTGGTCCTCTGCTGACGCGGCGTCGCCCCGATTGAGGCGAAAGGCGTATCGGTGCAGATCACGTGCCGTGTAGCGGAACAACTCGGCCACCTCCTTCGCGGCCTCGTCAGGAATCCGCGGACTCATCGTGGTCCTCCTGCCCGGGCGAGCGATCTTGCCCGATCTTGACCTCGACGCGAGAGGAGCAGCCCGCGGGCGCCATCACCACACTGGTGCCCGCAGGTGCGCGTTCGACCAGGTGAAGAAGTGTTCTGCCGGTGAGGTACTCGGCTACCAAGCCAGCCACGGCCAACGCAACGCATCCGCAGGCGGCTGACCAGGACCACATGCCCATGCCGGCGGCCAGTGGTGGACCGATCCATGCGGCGAGTCCGCCAGATGTGATTCTCACACCCAGGTGTCGAGCCCGACCGGGAATCTGTTTAGTCACGGGTCTTGTTTCGCCTAGATCCGCCGATCGGTGGCCCGTGACCTCATCGTTGGCGCCGAGTGGGTGAGGAGGTGACCCGGACGGCCGAGATCCGGTCCTGCTGGGCGTGGCCGTGTGCTGTCCCGCGACTACACCGACCTGGGGTGGGACGCGAGAACGCGCTGCTCAACGAGAGAACGGCAAGGGCTTCCAGGCTGGTTCGGCGTAGGCCCGGTGTCGGTGGGGCGGCGGGCTTCGGTGTCCGGCGGGCGCGGGTGGTGCGTGATAGCCATAGGGCCGGGACCGGTCGACGGGAGGGAGATTGTGGTGGGTGTGGTGTTGGAGCGGATTGGTGGGGTTGCGGTGCTGACCATCGATAATCCGCCGTTGAACCTCTACACCGTGGAGTTGCACGAGAGCTTCGCGGTGGCGTTGGACGAGCTCGAGGCTCGGCCTGCGCGGGCGGTGTTGGTCAGGGCCGCGGGGGACATCGTCAGTGGTGGGGTTGATGTCGCCCTGTTCGCGGCGCAGCGGTCGGTGGTGGAGGCGAAGGCGCTGTTCGACGTGATGGTGGAGTTGCCGGAGCGGATCGCGGCGTTGGAGTGTCCTACTGTGTTTGCTGCGCACGGGTTGTGCTTGACCTGGGCGTTCGAGGTGGCGTTGGCGTGTGACCTCTTGTTGGCGGTCGAGGAGTCGCGGTTCGGGTTGGTGGAGAGCGTCATCGGGCTCACCCCGACCATGGGCGGCACCCAGCGCCTCGCCGCGCGGGCGGGGGTCGCCAGGGCCAAGGAGATGGTGCTCACCGGCGACAAGTACGACGCCGACACCCTGCACGCCTGGAATGTCGTCAACGAGGTCTTCCCCGAAGCGGGCTTCGCCGACGCCGCCCTCTCCTACACCACCCTCCTCGCGGACGGCCCCACCCGCGCGCACGCCGCCACCAAGTCCCTCCTCCGCCACTTCGAGGCCGGCGGCATCCCCCAGGCGACCGCCCACACCACCGCCACCGCCGCCGCCCTCTACGACACCGCCGACCTCCAAGAGGGCGTCCGCTCCTTCCTGGCCGACGGCCCCGGTCGGGCCACCTTCACCGGCCACTGATCCCGCGAAGCCGGGTCCGGGGTCCGTGTCGGACGGAACGGGGACCGGGGTGGGCTGGGTACGGTGGCGGGCGTGGCGACGGAGACCGACATCGTGGTGGTGGGGGCCGGGCTGGCCGGGTTGACGGCGGCCAGGGTCCTGGTGGAGGCCGGGCGCGAGGTCGTGGTCGTCGAGGCGGACGAGGCGCCGGGGGGTCGGGTTCGGACCGACCGGGTGCAGGGGTTGTTGCTGGACCGGGGCTTCCAGGTGCTCAACGCCGGCTACCCGGCCGTGCGGGACCTGCTCGACCTCGACGCCCTGGACCTGCGGCCGTTCCTGCCGGGAGCCCTGGTCAGCGACGAGACCGGGCTGCACCTGCTGGCCGACCCGGTGCGTGAACCCGGCACGCTGCGCGCGACGTTGCGGGCCCCGGTCGGGTCGCTGGCCAGGAAGATGATGCTCGGGGCGTACGCGGCGGCGTTGGCGGCCGCGCCCGCGAAGACCCTGCGGGAGCGCGACGACCGGCCGTTCCGGGTGCGGCTCGCCGACTACGGGATCACCGGGCCGCTGTACGACCGGTTCGTGCTGCCGTTCCTGTCCGGGGTGTTCCTCGACCCCGAGCTGACCGTGCCCAGCCGGTTCGCCGAGTTCGTGGTGCGGTCGTTCGCGCGCGGCACGATCGGCGTGCCCGCGGCGGGGATGCGCGCCGTCCCGGACCAGTTGGCGGCCTCGCTGCCGACCGACGCGATCCGGTACAGCTACCCGATCCGCGAGGTCCACCCGGGACGGGTCACCGGCGAGTTCGGGACGGTCACCGCGCGGCACGTGGTCGTGGCGGTCGACGGCCCGGCCGCGCACGCGTTGTCCGGTGGGCGGATCCCGGCGCCGCGCACGCGCGGGTGCCTCACCTACTACCACCTCGCGGACTTCCCGCCCGTCGCCGAGGCGGCCATCGTGGTCGACGGCGCGCGGCGCGGACCGGTGGTCAACAGCGTCGTGCTGACCAACACCGCGCCCGAGTACGCGCCGGGCGGGACGCTGGTGTCGTCGACCGTCCTGGGCACCGAGGACCCCGGCGAGCCCGCGGTCCGCGCCCACCTGGCGGCGATGTACCACCGCGACACCACGTCCTGGCTGCACGTGCGCACCTACCGCGTCCCGGAGGCGCTACCCGTCCACACCGGACCGTTGCGCAAGCCGGTCGCGCTCGGCGACGGCGTCTACGTGTGCGGCGACCACCGCGACACCCCGTCGATCCAGGGCGCGATGGTGTCGGGCAGGCGAGCCGCCGCGGCGGTGCGCGCGGCGCGGTGAGCTGCCGGAACGCCGCCCTGCCCGCACAATGTGGGGATGGCCGCGCCCGAGCGAGCAATGCGAGTCCTGGTGGTCGACGACGACCAGGACCTCGTCGACCTGATGGAGATGTGCCTGACCACCTACCAGGGGTGGGACGTGCAGGCGGTGACCTCGGGGGTGGAGGCGCTGCGCCGGTGCCGAGACGAGGCCCCCGACGCGGTGCTGCTGGACGTGGACATGCCCGAGCTCGACGGTCCCGGTGTGCTCGCGGCGTTGCGCGCCGACCCCGACACCTGCGCGGTACCCGTCGTGTTCGTGACCGGCGCCGCTGAGCCCGACCTCAACCAGCGCCTGTGCGCCCTAGGCGCCGCCGCGGTCCTGTCGAAGCCCTTCGACCCGCGTCGCATCGGCGCGGAGGTCGCCCTCATCCTCGGCTGGTAGGCCTACCACCACGGCCGGTCCTCGTCCTGCGGACCGTCAGCAGGGACAACGACCTCGAAGACGCTGCCGCCGTCCGGTGCCAACAGGGCTCGGATGGTGCCGCCGTGCGCCTCGACGATGCCGCGGGTGATCGCCAGCCCCAGGCCCGCGCTGCCCGCCTGGCGCTGGGCGGGGACCTCGAACTGGACGAACGGCTCGAAGATCGCCGCGAGCCGGTCCGGCGGGATCCCCGGCCCGTGGTCGCGGACGGTGATGGTGGTCCAGTTGCCCGCGCGCTCGGCGGCCACCTCCACCTTCGTGCCCGGCTCCGACACCCGCACCGCGTTGGCCAGCAGGTTCGTCAGCACCTGCACCAGCCGGTCGGCGTCGCCGCGCAGGTGCAGCGACTCGGGGCAGGCGACCACCACCGGGACCTGGCCGGTGCGGCTGGCGTGCTCCACCGAGTGCACCGCGTGGTCGACCACCTCGGCGAGCGACACCCGGTCGAAGCTCAGCCGCAGGTCGCCCTTGCGCATGTGGTGCAGGTCGAGCACGTCCGAGGACATCCGCACCAGCCGCTGGGCGTTGCGGGCGGCGATGCCGACCAGGTCGCGGACCCTGGGGTCGAGCTCGCCGAAGTCGCCGGACAGCGCCAGTTCCAGCGAGCCGCTGATCGAGGTCAGCGGGGTGCGCAGCTCGTGGCTGACGACCGAGACGAAGTCGGTCCTGGCCCGCACCGCGTCGCGCTCCCACTGGGTGGCCTGCACGACCGCGCACTCCAGCTCCACCCACGCGGCCAGGTCGCGCAGGCACTGGCGCTCGGCCTCGTCGAGGTGGCGGACCTGCATGCCGACCACGCACAGCGTGCCGACCAGGTGCCCGGACGGGGCCGCGATCGGCTGGCCCGCGTAGAACCGGATGTACGGGTCACCCACGACGTGCGGGTTGTCGGCGAAGCGCGGGTCGAGGGTGGCGTCCGGGATCTCCATCATGGTCGGCTCGGCGATGGCGTGGGAGCAGAACGAGACGCTGCGGTGGGTCTGCTCGGCGTCGAGCCCGACGCAGGACTTGAACCACTGCCGGTCCACGTCGACCAGGCTGACCAGCGCGATCGGCACGTCGAGCAGCCGCTGGGCGAGCCGGGTGATCCGGTCGAACCGCTCCTCGCGCGGGGTGTCGAGCAGCCGCAGCGCCTTCACCGCGGCCAGCCGTTGGATCTCGGAGTCCCATCCCGCACCGGACACGCGCACCCTCCCTCTCCACCATCGAGTATCGAGGCCCTGACCAGGCCCTTCACCTCCCGATCGGAGATGCGCCCGATCGAGTGACGTCGGCAGCTACCCGACCCGGCGATCCCGACCAGGCGAACGAGTGTTCTAATTCACCGGATTCACCACGCGTCGTGAGAGGGAGTGGATCTTGTCCACCGAGACCGAGACCGAGCAGGCGGAGACCGTGGCGACCGAGTCGTCGGCCCCCGCCGCCGCGCCTGAGCAGCCTGCCGTCGCGGAGCCGCCGACCAAGAAGCCGAGGGCGCCGCGCGCCCAGAGCACGGCGAAGAAGACCCGCACCGTCGAGCTGACCCTCACCGTCACCGGCACCGCCGATGGCGAGTGGCAGGCCGAGCTCAGCCAGGGCGGCAAGCGGATCCTGCAGGGCCTGCAGGTCCCCGCCGCCGCCGTGTCCCGTGCGGCGGCCGAGCTGCACGAGGACATCTCGAAGACCATCGAGGCCGTCCTCGACACCGCGCGCGAGCAGCACCGCGCGCGGATGGAGGAGCTCGAGGCGGAACTGTCCAAGGTGAAGGCGGCCTTGGCAGACCTCCAAGAGGGCTGAGAAACCCCGCGCCACCGGGCCGTCCACCCCTTCCCGGGGTGGGCGGCCCTTCGCGTTCCCGGACGCGGGGCGGGGCCGGTCACTGCTGGAGCGGCAGCGTGACCCGGATGCGGCAGCCGTGCGTCGAGTCGACCACCGCGATGGTGCCGCCGTGCAGGTCGACCACCCAGCGGGCGATGGACAGGCCGAGGCCGGTGCCGCCGCCGCGGGCCTTCTCGCCCCGGGTGAAGCGGCGGAAGACGAGGTCGCGCTCGGCGGGGGCGATGCCGGGGCCCTCGTCGCGGACCTCCAGCAGGACGCCCGCGGGGGAGCGGGCCGCGGTCACCCACACCCGGCCGTCCGGCGGGCCGTGCCGCACGGCGTTGTCCAGCAGGTTCACCAGCACCTGGTGCAGCCGCTCCCGGTCGGCCGACACGGTGACCGCGTCGGCGGCGACCGTCGTGGTGAACCGCACCGACCTGCCCACCGCGGCCGCGTTCACCTCCGCCTCCGCGACCACCTCGGCCAGCAGCGGCACCACCTCGATCGACTCCCGCGGCAGCGGGTGCGCGCCCGCGTCGATCCGCGACAGGTCCAGCAACTCCGTCACCAGGCGGCTGAGCCGGACCGTCTGCGCCAGCGCGGTGCGCATGGTCGCCGGGTCGGGCTCGCTCACCCCGTCCACCACGTTCTCCAGCACCGCCTGCAACGCCGCGATCGGGGTGCGCAGCTCGTGCGAGACGTTGGCGATCAGCTCGCGGCGGTTGCGGTCGGCGGCCTCGAGGTCGGCGCTCATCTGGTTGAACGCCCGACCGAGCTCGCCCACCTCGTCGCGGGCGGTCACCCGGATCCGGCGCGAGTAGTCGCCCCTGGCCATGGCCCCGGCCGCGGCGGTCATGTCGCGCAGCGGCCTGGTCATGCCGTGCGCCAGGATCTGCGAGACCGCGACCGCGCCGACGATGGCGGTGACCGAGGTGGACGCCGGGATCCAGCCCACGTCGGCCCAGAAGTAGGCCAGGCCCGCGGTCCCGGAGGCGACCAGCAGGATGCTGATCTTCAGCTTCATCGACCGCACCGGGTCCAGCGGCCGCGGCAGCAGTTCGAGCAGGGCCAGCGCCCGGCCGCGCGCGGTGCTCACCCGGCCACCTCCAGCGCGTACCCCACCCCGTGCACGGTGCGGATCAGGTCCGGCCCGAGCTTGCGCCGCAGCGCCTTGACGTGGCTGTCGACGGTGCGGGTGCCCGCCGCGTCGCCCCAGCCCCAGATCTCGGCCAGCAGCCGCTCCCGCGGCTGCACCGCGCGCGGCCGGGCCGCCAGGTAGGCCAGCAGGTCGAACTCGATCGGGGTCAGGTGCGCCTCCACCCCGGCCCGCCGCACCCGCCGCTGCACCGCGTCCACCTCCAGGTCGCCGACCACCGTCGGCGCCTGCCCCGGCTCGCCGCGGGCGGCCCGCTCGACCCGGCGCAGCAGCGCGTGCACCCTGGCCACCAGCTCGCGCGGCGAGAACGGCTTGGTCATGTAGTCGTCGGCGCCGACCCCCAGGCCCACCAGCAGGTCGGTCTCGTCGTCGCGGGCGGTCAGCATCAGCACCGGGACCGGCAGGCGCGCCTGCACCCGGCGGCACACCTCCAGCCCGTCGAACCCGGGCAGCATCACGTCCAGCACGACCAGGTCCGGCCGGGTCCGCTCGGCGGCGTCGACCCCGGCCGGGCCGTCGTGGGCGAGGTCGACGTCGTAGCCCTCGGCGCGCAGCCGGGCGGCGATCGACTCGGCGATCGTGTGCTCGTCCTCGACCACCAGTACCCGGCGCCTGTTCCCCATGTGGGGTGACTCTAGGCACGGCGTGTGGAGGTTGTGTGCAGGTGGGCGGCGGGAACTGGGGAAACCGAGGTGAGGCCCGCGGCCCCCATTGCCTAGGCTGGGGGGCAAATGAGCACCACCGACACCCCGGTCGGCCTGGCCGACCTGCGCGCCGCCCTGCCGGAGCTGATGCTGCGCGACGAGCGGCGGCTGGCCCGCAGGCTCGACGGTCTGCGCAAGACCAGGGACCCCAAACGCAGGCAGGCCGCCGCGGCGAAGGTCGCCGAGGAGGTCGAGGCCGCCCGCGCGCGGGTCGCCAAGCGCCGCGCGGCCGTCCCCGCGCTGAAGTACCCCGAGGAACTGCCGGTCAGCCAGCGGCGCGAGGACATCCTCGCCGCCATCCGCGACAACCAGGTCGTGATCGTCGCGGGGGAGACCGGGTCGGGCAAGACCACCCAGCTGCCCAAGATCTGCCTGGAGCTGGGCCGGGGGGTGCGCGGGTTCATCGGGCACACCCAGCCGCGCCGGATCGCCGCGCGCACGGTGGCCGAGCGGGTCGCCGACGAGGTGGGCTCGCCGCTGGGCGAGGCGGTCGGCTGGAAGGTCCGGTTCACCGACCAGGTCGGCGACCGCACCCTGGTGAAGCTGATGACCGACGGCATCCTGCTCGCCGAGATCCAGAACGACCGGCTGCTCTCGGCGTACGACACGATCATCATCGACGAGGCGCACGAGCGCAGCCTCAACATCGACTTCCTGCTCGGCTACCTGGCCAGGCTGCTGCCGAGCAGGCCGGACCTCAAGATCGTGATCACCTCGGCGACCATCGACCCGCAGCGCTTCTCCCGGCACTTCGGCGACGCCCCGATCGTCGAGGTCTCCGGCCGCACCTACCCGGTCGAGGTCCGCTACCGGCCGCTGGTCGACCAGGACGACCCCGACGCCGACCCGGACCGCGACCAGACCCAGGGCATCCTCGACGCCGTCGACGAGCTGTGCGCGGAGGGCCCCGGCGACATCCTGGTGTTCCTCTCCGGCGAGCGCGAGATCCGCGACACCGCCGAGGCGCTGGCCGGGCGGAACCTGCGCGGCACCGAGATCCTGCCGCTGTACGCGCGGCTCTCCAGCGCCGAGCAGCACCGGGTGTTCCAGGCGCACGGCGGTCGCCGGGTCGTGCTGGCCACCAACGTCGCCGAGACTTCGCTGACGGTGCCGGGCATCAAGTACGTCGTCGACCCGGGCACCGCGCGGATCTCCCGCTACAGCAACCGGCTCAAGGTGCAGCGGCTGCCGATCGAGCCGGTGTCGCAGGCCTCGGCCAACCAGCGCAAGGGCCGCTGCGGCCGCACCTCGGACGGCATCTGCGTGCGGCTCTACTCCGAGGACGACTTCCTCGCCCGCCCCGAGTTCACCGACCCGGAGATCCTGCGCACCAACCTCGCGTCGGTGATCCTGCAGATGAGCGCGGCGGACCTGGGCGAGATGGCGGACTTCCCGTTCATCGACCCGCCCGACCGCCGCCACATCGCCGACGGCGTGCAGCTGCTGCAGGAACTCGGCGCGCTCGACCCGGCGGAGAAGGACCCGGCCAAGCGGCTCACCCCGCTGGGCCGCAACCTCGCCCAGCTCCCGGTCGACCCGCGGCTGGCGCGCATGGTCATCGAGGCGGACAAGGCGGGCTGCGTCACCGAGGTCATGGTCATCGCCGCCGCGCTGTCCATCCAGGACCCGAGGGAGCGGCCGCAGGACAAGCAGCAGGCGGCCGCGGAGAAGCACGCCAGGTTCGCCGACCCGGACTCGGACTTCGTCAGCTACCTCAACCTGTGGCAGTACGTGCGGGAGCAGCAGAAGGAGCTGTCCGGCAACAGGTTCCGCAAGCAGTGCAAGGCCGAGTTCCTCAACTACCTGCGCATCCGGGAGTGGCAGGACATCCACTCGCAGCTGCGGCAGGTGACCAAGCAGCTGGGCGTCACGCCGAACGAGGTGCCCGCCGAGCCGCGCAACGTGCACATCGCGCTGCTGTCGGGCCTGTTGTCGCACCTCGGTTTCCGCGACCCGGCGGGCAAGGAGTACATCGGCGCCCGCAACGCGAAGTTCGCCGTCTTCCCCGGTTCGGCGCTGTTCAAGAAGCCGCCGCGCTGGGTGGTCGCGGCCGAGCTGGTGGAGACGACCCGGCTGTGGGGCCGGATCTGCGCCAGGGTCGAACCCGAGTGGGTCGAGCCGCTCGCCGCGCACGTGGTCAAGCGCACCTACAGCGAGCCGCACTGGGAGGCCCGCCAGGGCTCGGTGGTGGCGACCGAGCGGGTCACGCTCTACGGGCTGCCGCTGGTGGTGGACCGGAAGGTCCACTACGGACGGATCGACCCGGAGCTCTCGCGCGAGCTGTTCATCCGGCACGCGCTGGTCGAGGGCGACTGGCAGACCAGGCACCACTTCTTCCGCGACAACCGCGCCCTGCTGCGCGAGGTGGAGGAGCTCGAGCACCGCGCCCGCCGCCGCGACATCCTGGTCGACGACGAGACCCTGTTCGCCTTCTACGACCAGCGCATCCCGGCCGAGGTCGTGTCCGGCAGGCACTTCGACAGCTGGTGGAAGAAGACCAGGCACGAGTCGCCGGAGCTGCTGACCTTCGCCAAGTCCATGCTGGTCAACGAGTCCGCCGCCGACGTCCGCGAGCAGGACTTCCCGGACGCGCTGAGCCAGCGGGGCCTCACGTTACCGCTGACCTACCGCTTCGAACCCGGCCGCGCCGACGACGGGGTCACCGCGCGGATCCCGATCGCGGTGCTCAACCAGCTCGACGGCGACGGGTTCTCGTTGCAGGTCCCGGGACAGCGCGAGGAAGTGGTCACGGCGCTGATCCGCTCGCTGCCCAAGCCCTTGCGCCGCAACTTCGTCCCGGTTCCCGACTTCGCGCGCGCGGTCGTCCGGCGCTTGGGGGCGGAGGAAGAGTCGCTGCCCGAGGCCATCGGTCGGGAGTTGCGGGCACTGACGGGCGTCGTGATCCCGCGTGACGCGTGGCAGCTTTCAGCGGTACCGGATCACCTGCGCACCACGTTCCAGGTGGTCGATGGGGACAAGACCCTCGCGCAGGGCAAGGACTTGGTGGCGCTCAAGGACCAGCTCAAGTCCCAACTGCGCGCGTCCCTGGCCGAGGCGACGGTCGACCTGGAGAAGACCGGCCTGACGTCGTGGACGATCGACACCCTCCCCAAGGTCGCCCGCACCGAGCAGAACGGCCTGGTGGTCACCGCCTACCCGGCCCTGGTCGACGAGGGCGCGACGGTCGCGGTCCGGATGCTGGACACCGCCGTCGACCAGCGCGCCGCCATGTGGACCGGGACCCGGCGCCTGCTGCTGCTGAACGTGCCCGCCCCGACCAAGTTCGTGGTCCGCTCCCTGTCCAACCAGGCCAAGCTGGCGCTGTCGCACAACCCGCACGGCGGCGTGCCCGCGCTGCTGGCGGACTGCGTGGACGCCGCGGTGGACCACCTGATGACCAGGGCCGGGGGACCGGCGTGGACCGAGGCCGGGTTCACCGCGCTGCGCGAGTCGGTCCGCCGGTCGCTGAACGAGACCACGGTGGACGTGCTCGACCGGGTCCGCAAGGTCGTGCTGGCGTGGAACGAGGTCCAGGCGCGGCTGGCGCGGACCCGCGGACCGATCTTCGTGGACCCGTTGCGCGACATCCGCGAACAGGTGGCCGGACTGGTGTTCCCCGGTTTCGTGACCGCGACCGGCGTCGAGCGGCTGCCGGACGTGGAGCGCTACCTGCGCGCGGTCGAACGGCGCCTGGACAAGCTGCCCGAGCGGCCGGACCGCGACCGGGCCTGGATGCACACCGTCCAGGACCTGGAGGACGCCTACCACGGGGCCGTGGAGGACCTGCGGCCCAGCGCGCGGGAGACCCCGGAGGTCCGCGCGATCGGGTGGATGATCGAGGAACTGCGGGTCAGCTACTTCGCCCAGACCCTCGGCACATCCGGTGCGGTGTCGGACAAACGGATCCTCAAGGCCATCGAGGCGCTGCGCCCCTGAGCCGGTCGCGCGGCAGGACAGGCACCGAGGGGGACGGTGTCGGACATCGTCGGTGTGGACAACCGCGACCTGGGGGAATGGCCGTCCCGGCGGCGTCGGGCGGGAAGATCACCCGACTGGCGGGGCGGGGCGCGGTGGTCGCCCGGGGTGGCCCGCACGGGTAGGATTCGCCTCGACTCCAACTCCCCTGGGCGGTGGGCACCCGGTCCCCCCGACCCCCCGGTTCGAGGACGTGACCGCATGAACGCACCGGGTTTCGCCCACGAGGCACTGGTCTACCGCGACGAACCGACCTATGTCGACGCCGCCGCCGGGTTCACCCGCGACGGCGTGTTGGCGGGCGAGTCGGTGTTCGCCGTGCTGCCGCCGCAGGGCACCAAGCTGCTGCGCGAGGCCATCGGCGACCTCGCCGACGAGGTCCGGTTCGTCGACGCGTGCGAGGTGGGCCGCAACCCGGCCCGGCTCATCCCGGCGATGCGCGCGCAGCTGGCGGAGGCCGGTGACCGCCCGGTCCGCGGCCTCGGCGAGTGGGCCTGGCCCGGCCGCGCCGCCGCCGACCACGCCGAGGTGGTGCTGCACGAGGCCCTGGTCAACCTGGCGTTCGAGGAGACGGCCGCGCTGCGCCTGCGCTGCCTGTTCGACGGCGCGGCACTGCCGCCCGAGTTGCTCGCCGCGGTCGCGCACACCCACCCGGTGGTCACCGACGGCACCCGCGCGGTGAGCCCGGTCTTCGACCACGGCTACGCCCACGACCGGTTCGCCGCGGACCTGCCCGCCCCGGCCGAGGTGAGCGACATGGTCCACTTCTGCCTCGACGACCTGCCCGAGCTGCGCGACCTGGTCGCCGTGCGCGCCAAGCAGTTCGGCCTGCCGCGCGGCCGCGCGCTCGACCTCACCCTCGCCACCAACGAGATCGTCACCAACAGCATCTGCCACGGCGGCGAACGCGGCACCCTGCGGCTGTGGACCGAGGGCGACACCCTCGTCTGCGAGATCACCGACAGCGGCCACATCACCAACCCCCTCGTCGGCCGGGTCGCGCCGCTCCCCTCGGTCCAGGGCGGTCGGGGCGTCTGGCTGGCCAACCAGCTCTGCGACCTCGTCACCATCCGCTCCCAGCACCCGCGGGGCACCTTCGTCCGGCTGCACGTCCGCCGCTGACCTACCGGTCGGCCCCGGCGGGCTCGCCGTCCACGCGCACGATGGCGCGCTCGGCGTAGAAGCAGGCGAGACCCGTGATCTTCTGGCTCTCGGGCAGCGGCGAGCGGTAGCTCCACACCAGGTCCTCGTGCAGCGTCCCGTCGACGAGCACGTGCCAGTAGGTGGCCGTTCCCTTGTAGGGGCACATGGTCGTGGTGCGGGACGGCCGCAGCAGGTCGAGGCGGATGTCGTGCAGGGGCAGGTAGTACCGGGCGGGCAGGCCGGTCTCGAACAGGATCCGGGGCCTGCGCGACGACGCGACCACGGTCCCGGCGACCTCCACCACCACGTGCCGGGACGACGCCAGGATGTCCACCCGCGTGTACGGGTCCCTGGCGTGCACGTAGACCGGTTCGTCCTCCTCGAACCACTCGTCCATCGACTCCCAGGCGACCCGCGCCAGCCCGGCCAGCTCCGGTTCGTCGGCGACCCGCAACGCCCCCGGCGGCACCAGTTCGGCCCGCACGTCGGCAACCGGGAAGTAGTACGTCGGGTACACCCGCTCCCAGACCAGCCGTGGGCGCAGGCAGTCGACGACCAAGGCGCCGTCGCGGTAAGCACGGACTCGCTTCGGTGACCGTTCGACACGCAGGGGCATGGGGCGAACGTACCCGCGAGTGGCCGCCCGCACCGGGGCGTGGGAGGTTTCTGTCATGGTCATCAACCCGGGCACCGAGCCGCGCAAGCACCGCGTCTCGGTGGACGACTGGGTGATGCTCCTGTTGGCGGTGCTCGCGGTCGGCCTCTTGGTCTACCGGAAGTTCTGGCACCCGCCGGTCGACCAGGTCAGGGTGATCCTCTGGGTCGACCGGGGGCTGTGCGCGGTGTTCGCCGTCGAGTTCCTGTGGCGGTGGGCCGCCGTCCGGTTCACCCGGCGGTTCCTGCTGGTCAACTGGTACGACCTGGTCGGCTTGGTGCCGGTGGCGCACGTGGCGCTGCGCGCGTTCCGACTGCTGCGCGTGGTCCGCATCGGCGTGCAGCTGACCCGGCTGCGGCGCCCGGTCGACCGCTCGGTCGGCGAGGAACTGGCCCACCGGGCGATGGCCCGCTTCGGCGGCGTCCTGATCGACGTGGTCAAGAAACCACTGACCGTGGCCGTGCTCGACGAGGTCGTCTCCGTCCTGCGCACCGGCCACTACGCGCGGAACCTGGCCAGCGCCCTGGAGGAGAACCGCACCGAGATCCGCGCCATGGTCCTGGAGAAGATCCGCCAGGACCCCCAGGCCGGACTCCTGCGCCGAGTCCCCTTCCACGACGAGATCGTCGGCTCCGTCACCGACGCCACCCTCCGCGTCGTGCTGGAGATGCTCGCCGACCCCCGCACCGACGAACTCATCTCCGACCTGCTGCGCGAGAACATCGAGCAGATCCGCTCCGCCGTCCGCGCCGACGCCCACCGCAACCTCCCCGAGCCGGAGCCGCCCGACCGGTGAGCGGTGCCATCACGCTCTGGTGAGCTGTGCCATCGTGGTCTGGTGAGCTGTGCCATCGTGGTCTGGTGACCGATGAGCGCTTCCAGGTCGACCCGGCCATCCACCACCTCAACCCCGGCGCGGTGGGCATCGTGCCCCGGGCCGTCGCCGAGGCTCGGGCGCGGTACGCCTCGCGCGCCGAGGCCAACCCCATGCGGTTCCACCGGGTCGAGACGATCCCGCTCGTGGCACGGGCCAGGGCCGCGGGCGCGGAGTTCCTCGGCTCGGACGGGATCGTGCTGGTGCGCAACACCACCGAGGCCGTGGCGACCGTCCTCGCGTCCATCCCGTTCGGCGACGGCGACGAGATCCTGCTGTCCGACCACGGTTATCCCACCGCGCTGCTCGCCGCCCAGGACCGCGCGCGGGTGCGGGAGGTGTCGTTCCCGGTCACCGCCACACCGGACGAGGTCGTCGCGGCGTTCGCGGAAGGGCTGCGGACCAACACCAAACTGGTGATCATCGACGCCATCACCTCGATCAGCGCGTTGGTCCTACCGGTCGAGCGGATCGTGACGCTGGCCCACGAACACGGCGTGCCGGTGCTGGTCGACGCCGCGCACGTGCCAGGACACCTGAGGCAGCGACCCGCGGACACCGGTGCGGACTTCTGGGCGGGCAACTTCCACAAGTGGGCTTACGCCGCGCGGACGACAGCCGCCCTGTACGTCGCCGAGCAGTGGCGCGACCGGATCCGGCCCCTGGTGCCGTCTTTCGAGCACCCACTCGGCTTCCCGCGCTGGTTCGATCACGCGGGCACATTGGACTACTCGGCGTGGATGGCGCTACCGGAGGCGTTGGACTTCTGGCGGGAGGTAGGCGGATGGGACGCCGTTGACGCAAGCTCCCGATTGCTGGACAAAGGCGTCCGGATCGTCGCGGATGCCTTAGGCGCCACCGGACAGGTCAGCCCGCACCACGCGCCCCTGATGCGTTTGGTGCCACTGCCGGAAGGTTGGGTCACCAGCCCAGAGGACGCCCTGGAGTACTACGAAGAACTGAGCACCCGCCACAACATCGAGGTAGCCGTGCACTCCTACGGCGGGCAGGGCTACTTCCGCCTAGGGGCCACGATCGCGAACACCGAGGCCGGGTTCGCGGCCCTCGCCGACGCGGTCGCCGAGGGCCGCTAGCGGGCTACTGCACGCCCTTGCCGGGGTGCGGGATGGAGAACCCGGGACCCGCGCGTTCCACACTGTCCACACCGGACACCCCGCGCAGGGCGGCGAACGCGCCCGGCTCGGCCGCGCCGGTGATGGTGGCGATCTCCGGCAGGACGCGGTCCACCCGCATCCCGGCCGCCTCCAACGCCGCCACCACCGCCATCAGCCCGCCGAGCGCGCCGTCGTCGACCACCACCAGCACCGGGACACTCACGGAGCCTGCACCACACCAGCACCCACGTCGACCGAGGGTAGCGGCAACCGGCGCGCCGCCTGGTGCAGCCGCGCCCACAGCTCCCACCCGCGCGCGCCGGTCGCCTGCGCGATCAGCGCCGCCACCCCGGCCACGTGCGGGGTCGCCATGCTGGTGCCGCTGATCCGGTTGTGGTTCTTCGGCCGCGGCCACGACGAGTACACGTCCACCCCGGGCGCCACCACGTCCACCGCGCCGATCAGGTCGACCGTGCCGCAGGAGAACCAGCCCAGCGCGGTCGCCACGTCGATCGCGCCGACCGCCAGCACCGAGGGGCAGTTCGCCGGGTGCCCGACCGGGTTGATCCGGCCTTCCTGCCGCCGCGACTCGTTGCCCGCCGCCGCCACGATCAGCGTGCCCTGCGCCAGCGCCCGGCTCGCCACCCGCTCGTAGGTCTGCGAGTACGGGGTGCCCGGCCGCACCGCCGCGCCCAGCGACATCGACACCACCTGGCAGTTGTTCGACACCGCCCACGCGATGCCCGCCAGGATGCCGCCGTCCGAGCCGGACCCGGCGTTGCTGAGCACCTTGCCCGCGAAGATCTCCGCCTCGTACGCCACCCCGTAGCCCGCGCCGCCGCCCGGTGCCCGCGGCCCCGTCGCCGTGCCGATGCAGTGCGTGCCGTGCCCGTGGCCGTCCGCGACGGTCTCGCCGTCGATGAACGACGCCGTGGTGATCGCCCGGCCCGCGAACTCCGGGTGCTCGGCGTCGAACCCGGTGTCGAGCACCGCGACCCGCACCCCGGCCCCGGTCGCCGCCGACTTGTTCGCGCCGACCGCCTGCAGCCCCCAGGTGAACACCGACTCGTCCACCTGCGGCCCCGGCGCCGCTTCCTCGGCGGCCGCGCTGATCGCGAACACCCGCCGCTCCGCCTCCAGCGCCGCGATCGGCCCGGGCGCGTCCACCGCGCTGGTGAGCGCGGCGAGCTGGTCGGGGTCGGCGCTGACCACCGCCACCCCGAGCCGGTCGAACACCAGCCCGTCCGGGCCGGGGAACTCGGCCCCGGCCGCCTCCGCGGTGCTCGCGGTCCGCAACCCCGCGATCCGGTCCAGCTCGCGCGTGCCCGCCTCGACCGCGCCGTCCTCCAGCAGCACCAGGAACCGACCCGTGGTGCCGTTCTCCTCGTCGGGATTGGTCATCTCCGCCCCTCTCCGCACGCTGGCCCCCTGTACAGGGTGATCGCCAACACCGGGTGGGTGTAACGGGGGTCACACGTTTGGCCCACGGTGTACCGGTTCACCCACCGTCCACCCCGTGGCACACCCCCGCGGGTGAGGCCGGGACGTTTACTGTCGGAGTCATGCAGACCTGGCAATCCCACCCGGTGCCGCGGGTAGCCGGCACGCCTCGGCCGCTGCGGCTCTACGACACCGCCGCGGGGGAGGTCCGGCCGACGGCCCCCGGCCCGACCGCGACGATGTACGTCTGCGGGATCACCCCCTACGACGCGACGCACCTGGGGCACGCGGCCACCTACCTGGCCTTCGACCTGGTGCACCGGCAGTGGCTCGACAACGGCCACGACGTGCACTACGTGCAGAACGTCACCGACATCGACGACCCGCTGCTGGAGCGGGCCGAGCGCGACCAGGACGACTGGGTGGTGCTCGGCATGCGCGAGACCGCGCTGTTCCGCGAGGACATGGTCGCGCTGCGGGTGCTGCCGCCGCGCGAGTTCGTCGGCGCGGTCGAGTCCATCCCGGAGATCGTCACCGCGGTGGCCAAGCTCATCGCCGACGGCACCGCCTACCGGGTGGACGACGCCGAGTTCCCGGACGTCTACTTCGACCACACCGCGACCGGCCGGTTCGGCTCCGAGTCCAACTACGACGAACCGACGATGAACCGGTTCTTCGCCGAGCGCGGCGGCGACCCCGACCGCGCGGGCAAGCGGCACCCGCTCGACGCGCTGCTGTGGCGCGCCGCGCGCCCCGGCGAGCCCAGGTGGGACAGCGAACTCGGTCCCGGGCGCCCCGGCTGGCACATCGAGTGCAGCGTCATCGCGCTCAACCGGCTCGGGATCACCTTCGACCTGCAGGGCGGCGGGTCCGACCTGATCTTCCCGCACCACGAGTACAGCGCCGCGCACGCCGAGGCGCTGACCGGGCAGCACCCGTTCGCCCGGCACTACACGCACTCCGGGATGATCGCCCTCGACGGCGAGAAGATGTCCAAGTCCCGCGGCAACCTGGTGTTCGTGTCCCGGCTGCGCGCCGACAAGGTCGACCCGATGGCGGTCCGGCTCGGCCTGCTCTCCGGCCACTACCGCCAGGACCGGTCCTGGGCCGACGCCGTGCTCGCCGAGGGCCAGGCCAGGCTCGCCCGCTGGCGCGCCGCGGTCGACGCGGCCACCGGCGCCCCCGCGGCGGACGTCATCGCCCGGCTGCGCGACCACCTGGCCGACGACCTGGACACCCCCGGCGCGCTGGCCGCCGTCGACGCCTGGGCGAAGCAGGGCGGCTCGGACCCGGACGCGCCCCAGGCCGTCCGGGACGCTGTGGACGCTCTCCTCGGGATCGCGCTCTAGCGGCTCTGGTCCCCTGGCACGACACCCGTCGCGTCAGGGGACCGGTTCCTGCCCAGCAGCAGCACCGCCGAGGTGGACACGAACAGCGCGGGAACGACGAACCCCAGCCAGGACTCGACCTGGTACAGCGGGGTGCACGCCAAAGGGGACACCGCGGCACCGGTGAACCGCAACGACTGCACCACCGACACCGCACCCGCCCGGTTGGGACCGTCCCCGCTCAACACCAGCGAGTTGACTCCTGTTAGCACCAACTGCGCCGAGATGCCGGTAAGCGCCCACAGCAGCGCTACCGCGGGCAACCAGTCCAGCGTCCCCACCAACGCGACCGGTACCGCGCCCGCGACCGACCCGATCAACACCGCGCGCCGACCCCCGATCCGGTCGATCGCCCGCCCCACTGGCCTCGCCGAGAGCAGACCGACCACACCGAACCCGGTCAGCACCAACCCGCGCTCGGCAGCGCTAAGGCCGAAGGTCTCCTCTGCCCGCAAAGCGAGCAATACGGACATACCGCCGAGGCAGGCCCAACCGACCATGGCGAGCCAACCGGCCTTGAGCACGTGGGGCCGCCACGCCGACCGCAACGTCGAGTGGGTGCGCTGCGGCTCCCGCATCTGCTCCGGCAGGCCAGCCAGCGCCAGACCCGCCGACACGACCGCGACCCCCGCGAACGCCCACCGCCAGTCGACCTCCGCGGCCACCCCGCCCAGCAGCGGCGCGCTGGTCTGCCCAGCGGCCTGCAACGACGCGTAGAGGCCCAGCGCCCGCCCCAGCCGCTCCGGGGGCGTCACGGTCGCGATGGCGGCCAGCAGCAGGGGAGTGGTGAACGCGTTCGCCCCGCCCTGCACCGCCCGCGCGGCGAGGAACTGCGGGTAGGTCGACGCCACCGCGCAGGCGGCCGACGACACGACGTAGACCAGGTACGCGACCCGCACGCTGCGCCCCGCGCCCCAGCGGGCACCCAGCGTGCCGGAGAACAGCATCAACGCCGCGAACGGCACCAGGTACGCCGTCAGCGAGTACGACGCGACCTGCGTCGACACCCCGAAGTCGGCCCCCAGTTCCGGCAGCATCGAGGTGGTGATGCCGCCCGCGAACGGGCCAAGGAACCCGCCCGCGTACAGCGCGACGGTGACGCCGCGGTTCACACCCCGGTCGGCCCGGGACCTGACCCGCCGCGGCCGGGACCGGGCCTGCGCCTGCGCAGGTACCGCTCGAACTCGGCGGCGATCACGTCACCGCTGGTCTCGTTGAGGGTGTCCTCCGCGTCGCCGCGCTCCTCGAGGGCGCGCACGTAGTTGCGCACGTCCTCGTCCTCCTCGGCCATCTCGCTGACCGTCTGCTGCCACTCCTCGGCCTGGTCGGGCAGCGTGCCCAGCGGCACCTCCACGTCCAGCACCTCCTCGACCCGGTGCAGCAGCGCCAGCGTCGCCTTGGGCGAGGGCGGCTGCGACACGTAGTGCGGCACCGCCGCCCAGATCGAGATCGCGGGCACCCCGGCCCGCACGCAGGCGTCCTGCAGCACCCCGACGATCCCGGTCGGGCCCTCGTAGCGCGAGCGCTCCAGGCCGAAGCGGGCCGCCGAGGTCGCGTCGTAGGCGGTGCCGGTCACCGGGACCGGGCGGGTGTGCGGGGTGTCGGCCAGCAGCGCGCCCAGCGTCACCACCGTGGTGATGTTGAGCTCCTCGATGTGGCCGAGCAGCTCCGCGCAGAACTTGCGCCACCGCATGTTCGGCTCGATGCCGTGCACCAGCACGACGTCCCGGTTGGACCCCGGCGGCCTGCACAGGTACAGCCGGGTCGTGGGCCACTCCACCCTCCGCGTGACACCGTCCACCATGCGCACGGTCGGCCTGGTCACCTGGAAGTCGTAGTAGTCGTCCGGGTCGATCTCCAGCAGCGGGCTCGCGTCCCAGGTCAGCTGCAGGTGCTCGATCGCGGTGCTGGCCGCGTCGCCCGCGTCGTTCCAGCCCTCGAACGCCGCGACCAGCACGGGGTCGACGAGTTCCTGCCGCGCCGTCGGCTCGCGGTCGGGCGCCATCTGCTGGTGGTCCGGGTCGGTCACCCGGCAAGCCTACGGCTAGGGGGTCGGCGGCGGAGATCGTAGGCTGAGGGAGCGCCGCGACGCCGCGGCCGGACCCGGGCCGCCGCCCGGCGCGCCGCGACGTCGCACGAGTGGAGCACGCCAGTGACCGGACCGTCCACAGTGGATGGCCTGCCCGCCGCGGTCCTGTGGGACATGGACGGCACCCTGCTCGACTCCGAGAAGCTGTGGGACATCCCGCTGCGCGAGTACTCGCTGAAGCTGGGCACCCCGTTGGCCGCAGACACCAGGGCCGCGATGGTCGGCAGCAACGTCCCCACCAGCATGGGGCTGCTCTTCGGCGGCATCGGCGTGGTGCCCACCGAGGCCGACATCCGCGAGGCCATGGGCTGGATCAACGCCCGCATGCGGGAGCTGTTCGCGACCAGGCTGGCCTTCCGGCCCGGCGCGCCGGAGGCGTTGCGCGCGGTGCGGGCCACCGGGCTGCCGGTCGCCCTGGTCACCTCCACCGAGCGCGAGCTGACCGAGGTGGCGCTCGACACCCTCGGCCGCGAGCACTTCGACGTCACCGTCTGCGGCGACGAGGTCGCGGGCCGCAACAAGCCGCTGCCGGACCCGTACCTGCGCGCGGCCGCCCTGCTCGGCGTCGACCCGGCCGCCTGCCTGGCCGTCGAGGACTCCCCGACCGGCACCACCTCGGCCGTCGCCGCAGGCTGCGTCGTGCTGGTCGTGCCCTGCGAGGTCCCGGTACCGGACGGGCCGCGCCGGGTGCCGCGCGCCTCCCTGGTCGGCCTGGACGCCGACGTGCTGCGGGCGGTCGTGGCCGCGGGGCGAGGTGGTGTCGCCCCGGCGGGTGCCGGGTGGCAGGATCGTCCGGCGTGAAGACCTTCGACCAGCTGTTCGCCGAGCTCACCGACCGCGCCACGACCAGGCCGGAGGGCTCCGGCACGGTCCGCGCGCTCGACGACGGCGTGCACGCCCAGGGCAAGAAGGTCCTCGAGGAGGCGGGCGAGGTGTGGATCGCCGCCGAGTACCAGTCCGACGCGGAACTGGCCGAGGAGATCTCCCAGCTGCTCTACCGCGTCCAGGTCCTGATGGTCGGCCGCGGCCTCACCCTCGACGACGTCTACAAGTACCTCTAGTCGGCCCGGTCCAGCGCCGACTCCTCGCCGGGGTCGGGCTCGGGCCAACCGGGGTACTCCGGCGGGGTGCCGCCGAACTCCGGGCAGTGCGCCTGGTGCGAGCACCACCCGCAGAGCTTGCTCTTGTTCGGCCGGAAGTCCCCGGTGCGACCCGCGCGCAGGATCGCCGCCCAGATCGCGTCCAGCGTCCGCTCGAACCGCGCCAGCTCGGCCTCGTCCGGGGTGTAGGCCAGCGACTGCCGGTCGGCCAGGTACATCAGCCGCAGCTGCCGGGGCACCTCACCGCGCAACCGCCACACGGCCAACGCGTAGAACTTCATCTGGAACAGCGCCTTGGCCTCCCCGATCTCCCTCGGCGCAGCCCCGGTCTTGTAGTCCACCACCCGGATCTCCCCGGTCGGCGCCACGTCCAGCCGGTCGATGTACCCGCGCAGCAACACCCCCGAGGGCAACTCGGTCTCCACCAACAGCTCACACGCGTCCGGCTGCAACCGCCGCGGGTCCTCCAACTCGAAGTACCCGTCGATCAACCCCTCCGCCGAGGCCAGCCACTCTCCGGGATCCTCACCCTCGGCGAAGATCTCACCAAGCCCGGGCTGCTCCGCCAGCAACTCGTCCCAGGTCGGCGAGAGCAAGCCCCGCGCGGTGTCAGGCACCCGCTCGGCAGCGGGAAGGGCATAGAGCCGCTCCAGGACGGCGTGCACGACCGTGCCGCGAACCTGGGCCTTGGTGGGCGTCTCGGGCAGCCGATCTACGGCGCGGAACCGGTAGAGCAGGGGGCACTGCTTGAAGTCACCCGCCCGGGAGGGCGACAGCGCAGGCCTGCGCCTGCCCGACCCACGCCCGGGCCGCTCCGCTGTGTCCTTCGGCTCCGCAGTGACCTCGGCCGCCTGGACCGGAATGGGCTCAGTGTCCGTCGCCATGACCGCCAACCCTAGTGTTGACCACCGACAGTCCTAGACACCGCACTGCGCGCCGGTGCCCAGCCGAGCCCACCGGCCCCCACGAACGCCCATCTCCACCCGGCCCTCACAGACGTTGGCCCCAACGCGCCCTCACAGGCATTGGCCCAACGCCCCCCTCGCAGGCGATGGCCCGAAAGCGCCCTTCTCAGACGTTGGCCCCAACACGCCCCTCACAGGCGTTGGCCGAACAACGCTCCTCGGAGTCGCTGGTGCCAACCCTGCTCGATGGGGCGGACTTGTTTTGTGTGGGGGAGCAGTGCCCGTAGCGTCGTTCGCGGACAGGGCCATGCTCTTCGGCCCCTGCTTTGCGGTCCTGCCACGGGTGCTGTCGGGGCCCCGCGCAAAGCAAGTTCGCCGCATCGAGCACAGCTCGAAACTCGCGTCCCGGCCAATGCCGAAGGCGAGGCGGTTCCGTCGACGCCGCAGGCGAGACCGAGAGCCGCCACCCCCAGCTCAAGATCAAACCGCCCAAAGCAGCCCCCGATATACAGCCTACCGAGATGCACCGACAAACCAGCCAGAGCAATCAGCCGCCCTGTGGACAACCAGCCACCCGGTGGGGATCACCCCTGTCCTACATGGAGGCGGATAGGCTGGGTGAGGTGACGGGCACCACACACCAACTCCCTGCTGCTGGCGGTGGGCTGCTGCTGTTCCGCTACAGCGGCGTACCGGTGGTGCTGGCCCCGTCCTGGTGGGTTGGGGCGTTGGCGGTGGTCGTGTTCTACGCGCCCTTGGTCGGGAACCTGATGCCTGGGGCGTCAATGGTGACCTCGGTCCTCCTCGCGTGTGCGTTCGCCGTTCTGCTCGGCGCCTCGGTGCTGGCGCACGAGCTTGGGCACTGTGTGGTGGCGTTGAAGCTGGGTCTGCCGGTGCGCAGGCTGCGGCTGTTCCTGCTCGGGGGGCTCTCCGAGATCGCCAAGACCCCGCGTAGGCCGGTGCATGAGGGGGTTGTCGCGGCGGCGGGGCCTGCGGTGTCGATTGCGTTGGCCGGGGCTTGTGGGCTGGCGCTGTTGGCCATTCCGGCTGGGGGTCCGGTGTGGCTGCTGGTGCTCGAGTGCGCTTTCGCCAATACCGCTGTGGCTGTGTTCAACCTGCTGCCCGGGCTCCCGCTCGATGGTGGGCGGATGCTCCGGGCGGGGGTGTGGGCGCTCACCGGCCGTCGTGGGGCTGGGACCAGGGCCGCGGTGGTCGGTGGGTGGGCTGTCGCGGGGTTGTTGGTCGCGTGGGCGTTGTGGGGGATTCTGGAGCAGAGCCCGGACCGGTGGCTGCGGCTGGGCGTGTGCGTGCTCACCGCGTGGTTCGTGGTCGCGGGCGCGGGTGGGGAACTGGCCGCCGAGCAGCGGCGTGGGTGGCCCGAGGGGCTGCTGCTGTCCGACGTGGTGCGGCCCGTGCTCCAGTTGCCCGCCGAGAGCCCGGTCGCCGACGCGCTCGCGGCGGCGGCGGGCAGGGGAGTGGTGCTGGTCCGGGCCGATGGTGTCGCCGCCGGGTTGCTCGACGAGATCGCGGCCAGGGAGCTCGCCGCGCACTCGCCGTTCGCCCCTGCCGAGCACGCCGCCGAGCCGATCCGGCCCGAGTCGGTGCTGCTGGCCTCCGAGCCGGGCGAGGAGATCGCCGAGCGGGTGCTGGAGACCCCGGCCTGGCAGTTCGTGGTCGTCGACGACGAGGGGCGCCCGTCCGGTGTGCTGCGCCGCGAGGACCTGCACGCCGCGCTGCGCGACCACGGCGGCCGCTGACCGGGGTGGGTGCCCGCCCGCGCGACCCGCTCTGCGACCATCTCCTGTCGGTTCAGGTACGGCAGGAGGGCGAGGTCCGGGTGTCGGCACGCAAGGTCAGCGGTCCGTTCGAGGCGGGGGACCGGGTTCAGCTCACCGACCCCAAGGGCAGGCACTACACGCTCGTGCTCGAGGCGGGCGAGAAGTACCACACCCACCGCGGCGCCCTCGCCCACGACGACATCATCGGGCAGCCGGAGGGCTCGGTCGTCAGCTCCGTCGCCGGTACCGCCTACCTGGCGCTGCGACCGCTGCTGGCCGACTACGTGCTGTCCATGCCGCGCGGGGCCCAGGTCATCTACCCCAAGGACGCCGCGCAGATCGTCATGCACGGCGACATCTTCCCCGGCGCCAGGGTGCTGGAGGCCGGGGCGGGCTCCGGCGCGCTCACCTGCTCGCTGCTGCGCGCGGTCGGCCCCACCGGCACCGTGATCTCGCACGAGATCCGCGCCGACCACGCCGAGCACGCCGAGCGCAACGTGGTGCAGTTCTACGGCGAGCACCCGCCCAACTGGTCGCTGACCGTCGGGGACCTCGCCGACCACACCGGTGAGGTCGACCGGGTCATCCTGGACATGCTCGCCCCGTGGGACGTGCTGCCCACGGTCGCGAAGAACATCATCCCGGGCGGTGTCCTGGTGGTCTACGTGGCCACCACGACCCAGCTGTCGCGGGTCGCGGAGGCGCTGCGCGAGCAGACCTGCTGGACCGAGCCGTACGCCTGGGAGACCCTGGTCCGCCCGTGGCACTCGGTCGGCCTCGCGGTCCGGCCGGAGCACCGGATGATCGGGCACACCGCGTTCCTGATCACCGCCCGCCGCCTGGCGGATGGCGTGGTCACCCCACGTCCGCAGCGGCGCCCCAGCAAGGGCTGAGCACATGGCGAGGGCCGGTGGGAAACCCCACCGGCCCTCTTCGCCTGCCTGTCCGGGGACGGTCCTACAGGGACACGCACCAGCCCTTGGACTTCTTCTCGAACACGATCGGGAAGTCGATGGGCGCGCTGCCCATGACCGTCACCTGGGTGTCGACCTTGCCGTTGCTGTCGCCGTAGGTCTCCGGCTCGCCCACCACGGTCACCTTGCCGCCGTTGGGGGCGACGCTGGTGTACATGATGCCCGCGTCGGTGCCCGAGCAGGTCAGCGACTTCGCGGTCGCCTCGTCCTTGGCGTTCACCGCGTCGGCGTACTTCGCGCCAGCCGCCTTGAGGTCCTCGCCACCGCCGCCGGTCCCGCCGCCGTCCGCGGTCGTGGTGGTCGGCCGCTTGGTGGTGGTCGTCTCGTCGTCGGTGGTGGTCTTGGGCGCCTTCTTGGTCGTGGTGGTGCTGGAGGTCGTCTCACCACCACCGCCCCCGGGCGACGCCGAGTTGCCGCTGTCGTTCTTGAGCAGGAAGTACAGGCCGACGCCACCGCCGCCGAGCACGAGCACGGCGATCACCACGATGGCGATGATCTTGCCGCTGCCCTTCTTCGGCGGGCCGCCCACCGGCTGGCCGTAGCCGCCGTAGGGCTGCTGCTGGCCGTAGGGGTCCTGGCCGAACTGCTGCGGCTGCTGCTGCCCGTAGTACGGCTGCTGCTGCTGGCCGTAGGGGTCCTGCTGGGGCTGCTGGCCGTACGGGTCCTGGCCGAACTGCTGGGGCTGCTGCGGCTGCTGCTGGGCGTACGGGTCGTGCTGGTAGGGCTGTTGCTGGCCGTAGGGGTCGGGCTGCTGCCCGTAGGGTCCCGGCTGCTGCGGTGGGTAGGTCATAAGTGTTCCCCGGCTCGTGCTGGCGAAAGGGCGGTCTCAGGCTGTCTGCGGTCGGTTCGCGCGTTCTCGGTCGGTGCCCCGGTCAGGCCGCCTCCTCGCCGCAGAACCGCCACTCGCCGGTCTCCTTGACGATCTTGATCTTGATGCTGGCGTCCTTGCTCGTCCCGTCCTTGCTCAGCACCAGGTCGATGACCGCGGTCGCGGAGTTGCCCGACACCGTCGGCTCGCCCTTCGCGGTCGCGGTGATGTCGAACGGCGCCAAGTCCGTCTCCAGCTTGGTGGTGTCGGTGCCGTACTTGTCCTTGTAGGCGTCGCAGGCGCTCTCGGTGACCGACGAGAAGCTCTTCGACTCGTAGGCCTTGAGGTAGTCGTCCACGACCTCCTGCGGCCCGGAGGTGTCCGGCGCCGCCTTGGTCGTGGTGGTCGGCTCGTCGGTGGCCGACTTCTTGGTCGAGGTCTTGGGCGCGCTGGTGGTGGTGCCGCCACCGCCGCCCGCGTCGCTCTTGCCGTCCTTGGTGAGGAAGTACACCCCGACCCCGGCGCCGCCGAGCACCAGCACCGCGATGATCACGATCGCGACGATCTTGCCGGTGTTGTTCGGCTTGGGCGGCTGGCCGCCACCGCCGGGGAACCCGCCGAGCCCCTGGTAGCCGCCCTGCTGCGGGAACTGGCTGGTCTGCGGGTACTGCTGCCCCGGCTGCGGTGGCTGGTTCCCGTAGCCGCCGGGCTGCTGCGGCTGCTGGCCGTAGGGCCCTGGCTGCTGCGGAGGGTAGGTCATCGTCGTCCTGACTTCCGGGTGGACTGCGCTTGTCCGTTGGCTGCCGCGCCTGCGGCCGACGCGGAGGTAGACGGTCGGGACCGCCACCGCGTTCCACCGCCGACGGTATCCCGTGACGGCGCCACCATGGTATTGGCCACAAGGCGCCCGACCGGCCCGCCCCACCACCGGCGCGGGCCACGATCGGGTGACGAACCGGGCACGGCTCAGCCGCGACCGATCCGGTCGACGCACCAGGCGTCGCCGCGCTTGCGCAACTGGAGCCGGATCTTGGTCTCCCGGCCGCTGATGGACGCGGTGAACTCGCCGACCGCGGTGTCGCCGTTCTCGGTGACGTTGGTGACCGAGGTGTCGGTGATCTGGACGTCGCGGTCCTCGTCGATCTCCTTCTGGGTGGTCTTGTCGTCCTCGTCGCACATGAGCTTGTTGAAGGCCTCGGCGTCGCGGTCCTTCACCGCGGCGATGAACGCCTCGGTCGTGCCGCGCGGCGACCCGGTCCCGTCGCCGCTGAGCACCAGGATCAGCGTGACGACGACGCCGATCACCAGCAGGCCGCCGCCTGCGAGCAGCAACGGCGTGGTGTTGCGCCGCCGCGGGCCGTAGGTCTGGCCGTACGGGTTCGGGTAACCGCCCGGCTGCCGCGGGTAGCCACCCGCAGGGGGGACCTGGCCGTAGGGCGCCTGCTGGTACTGCTCCTGCTGGAACTGCTGGCCCGGGTACTGCTGCCCGGGGTGCTGCTCGCCGGGCAGTTGCTGGCTCGGGTACTGCTGGCCCGGGTACGCCTGACCGGCCGGGTACTGCGGGTGCCCCGCGGCGGGGTCCGCGCCGTGCTGACCGGGCGCGAACTGCCCGAATGGTGGGACGTTCGGCTGCCGGTCCGGAGGTTGCGCAGAGTGAGCGCCCGGCTGCGGGTACTGGCCGTGCGCGGGCTGCGGCGGGTACGGGTCGTGCGCGCCGTACGGGGTCTCGCCCTGCGGCGGCTGCACCGGGTCCGGCTCCTGGCCCGGGAAGGCGCCCGAGGGCAGGAACTGGGTCTGCCCGGGGAACGCCTGTTGGTATCCGCCCTGGTCAGGCTGCTGGCCGGGCTCCTGTGGCTGTCCTTCGAACGGATCACGCGGCGGTTGGGTCATGGTCCCCGGGCTCTCGTGGGAGTGGAGTGTGCGGTTGGGAGTGATCGCCACCGGGCGATCGTGCCGGTGATCGTGTCACGGCGCCGCCCGTGGCCGAGGCGGACCCGCTGCCGACGCCCCCGCGCGCCGGTCACCACCCGGGTCTGGTAACACCAGCCGTGCTGACGCGACACTCCGGTTCACACCCGCGCGGTCGGCCTAGCGCGTGGACGCACGGTGACGCCCGTCCGGTTCCCGCGAGTACCGGGATGGCGGACGGGGTGCGGCCAAGCGAGTGTCACGCGGGTGTGACACGCAAGTTCCGACATGTCGATGCTCTGTCCTTGTCGGTGATCGCCGGTACCGTAGGGGTACGAGTTCGGGAGGAGGTGCCGACATGCAGCACGATCGTCCCGGCAGTCGGCCAGAGAACGCCGACGGTGAGCACGGAGGCGTGGTGGACCCTGGGCGCGAGCGCCCCGAGGTGTCCGAAGCCGCGCAGATCCGCTTCCTCGAGGAGGAAGTCGCTCTGCTTCGCCGGAAACTGACGGAATCGCCACGGCATTCGCGGCTGCTCGAGCAGCGGCTCGCGGAGGCGACCGAGCGGGTGAACCAGCTCACCGAGCGGAACACCAAGCTGGTCGACACGTTGCGGGAGGCCAGGAGCCAGCTGCTAGCGCTGCGCGAAGAGGTCGACCGCCTCGCCCAACCGCCCAGCGGCTACGGCGTGTTCCTGGTAGGCCACGACGACGGCACTGTGGACGTGTTCACCGCGGGCCGCAGGATGCGGGTGTCGGTGTCGCCCGCGGTGGACGGTGCCGCCCTGCGGCGCGGGCAGTCGGTTCGGCTCAACGAGGCGCTCACGGTCGTCGAGGGCGGCGGCTTCGAGCGCACCGGTGAGGTGTCCACGTTGCGCGAGCTGCTCGTCGCCGACGGCGAGGAGGTCGCCACCAGGGCGCTGGTCGTCGGGCACGCCGACGAGGAGCGCGTGGTGTGGCTGGCCGACCCGCTGACCGAGGCGCCGCTCAAGGCGGGTGACTCGCTGCTGGTGGACGGCAAGTCCGGCTACGCCTACGAGCGGGTGCCCAAGGCCGAGGTGGAGGACCTGGTCCTGGAGGAGGTGCCCGACGTCGACTACACCGACATCGGTGGCCTGTTCCGGCAGATCGAGCAGATCCGCGACGCGGTGGAGCTGCCGTTCCTGCACAAGGACCTGTTCGCCGAGTACGAGCTGCGCCCGCCCAAGGGCGTGCTGCTCTACGGCCCGCCCGGCTGCGGCAAGACGCTGATCGCCAAGGCGGTGGCCAACTCCCTGGCCAAGAAGGTGGCCGCGGCGCGCGGGGACCACGCGCCCAAGGACGCCAAGTCGTACTTCCTCAACATCAAGGGTCCCGAGCTGCTCAACAAGTTCGTCGGCGAGACCGAGCGGCACATCCGGCTGATCTTCCAGCGGGCGCGCGAGAAGGCGTCCGAGGGCACCCCGGTGATCGTGTTCTTCGACGAGATGGACTCGATCTTCCGCACCCGCGGCAGCGGTGTCTCCTCCGATGTGGAGACCACCATCGTCCCGCAGTTGCTCAGCGAGATCGACGGTGTGGAGGGCCTGGAGAACGTCATCGTCATCGGGGCGTCCAACCGGGAGGACATGATCGACCCGGCCATCCTGCGACCGGGCAGGCTGGACGTGAAGATCAAGATCGAACGGCCGGACGCGGAGGCGGCGCGCGACATCTTCTCCAAGTACCTCACCACCAACCTGCCCATCCACGCCGACGACCTCGCCGAGTTCGGCGGCGACAAGCGGGTGTGCATCGACGCGATGATCCAGCACACCGTGGAGCGGATGTACGAGGAGACCGAGGACAACCGCTTCCTGGAGGTCACCTACGCCAACGGGGACAAGGAAGTCCTGTACTTCCGCGACTTCAACTCCGGCGCGATGATCCAGAACATCGTGGACCGGGCGAAGAAGGCGGCCATCAAGTCCGTGTTGGAGACCCGGCAGGCGGGCCTGCGGGTGCAGCACCTGCTCGACGCCATTGTGGACGAGTTCGCCGAGAACGAGGACCTGCCCAACACGACCAACCCCGACGACTGGGCGCGGATCTCGGGCAAGAAGGGCGAGCGCATCGTCTACATAAGGACACTGGTCACCGGCAAGAACCAGGAGTCCGGGCGGGCGATAGACACCGCGACGAACACGGGCCAGTACCTCTAGGCACTGGCGGTAGTCAGATCGGTCCCCGGTGGGCCCCGACCACGCGGTCGGGGCCCACCGCCGTGCACGGACCACCCCAGCCAAGACCATCGCACCCAGCGGTGACCGGGGTTCGACCACGGGGTGAACCGATGGCCACGGAGCCTCGACGAAGTCGGGGGCGGGGACCGGGGGGCGGATCGGCACCGCGGCGGGGGAAGTGACCCGACCACCCGATACGGTCGTGGTGATCACTCCCGCATCCCCCGGAAGGACGACCGTTGCCCCGGGTTCGCGCCCTGGCGCTCGTCGCCGCGCTCCCCCTCGCCGCGCTCGCGGCCTGTTCGGACCGCCCGAACGACCTCTACACCTACTACGACGACCCCACCTCGGCCTCGGCGGTGGCGGGCGAGGTCACCGCGCGGCCCCCGGTGTCCACCTCGGCCACGCCGGTCGAGACCAGCCGCGCGCAGGCGCCCGCCGAGCTCGCCACGAACGCGTTGATGCGCCAGTCGGACCTGGTCGCCGAGGAGGTCGTGGCCGACCAGGCGGGGACGACACCGGTGACGACGCTCCCGGACTGCGGCATCGACCTGGGCGCGGGCACGGCCAAGCAGGCGACCTGGGCCTACCCGAGCGGCGCGAGGTTGCGCCAGGTCGTGGTGTTCAGCACCGGTACTGCGGCCGCCGCCGACGTCGTCGCGGCCGCCCGCTCGGAGCTGACCTGCAAGACGTTCAAGGTCGCGGGCACCACCTTCCAGCTCGACAAGTCCCTCACCCTCCCCGGGTTACCCGACACCGACGACCAGGTCGCCTGGTGCGCCACCACCCAGACCAAGTCGTCCTGCACCGTCGTGGTGGCCGCCGACCGCCTGGTCACCGCCGTCACCGTCGAGGCCTCCACCGCCGCCCGCGCCAAGACCGCCATCGCCCGGGTCGCCCCCAAGGCCGCCGAGGTGCTCACCCGCGGCGCCTGAACCACTCCTCGACCGCCACCCGACCGTCCGGGACGAACGGCCACGACGGGTTCGCCAGCCGGGCGCGCAGGTCGTCGAGCGGCAGCCACCAGCCCTCGGCGACCTCCGCCTCCTGCGGCACCACCGGCCCGTCCCAGCGGACCTCGTAGGCCCACAGGTGCTCCCGCACCGGTGCCCGCCCCGGCAGGTCGAACTCGGCGGTCATGGTGAACAGGGGCGCCAACGGCACCCCGCAGACCCCGAGCTCCTCCGCCAGCTCCCGCTCCGCGCACTCGTCCGGCGACTCCCCGGCGGCCACCACGCCACCGGCCCAGCAGTCGTGCGCGCCGGGGAAGACGTCCTTGGTGTCGGTGCGGCGGTGCACGTACACGCGCTCGCCGTCACCGGAGCGCACCAGCACCGACGAGCACGCGTGCCACAGCCCCTCGGCCCGGACCCGCTGCCTGGTGACGGCGCCGATGACCGACCCCGCCGCGTCGTAGTGCGCCACCATCTCCACGGGGTTCACCGTAACGGCGGTGTGGCGGGCCGATCCGCCGAGCCGGGGCGGGGACGCGGGGCGGGCGGCGGGAGAAAGCGCCACCGTCCCCGTAGGCTGGGCTCATGCGGCGGATCATGGGAACCGAGGTCGAGTACGGCATCGCGGTGCCGGGCGACGCGACGGCGAACCCGGTGTTGACATCGACCCAGGTCGTGCTGGCCTACGCCGCGGCGGCGGACATCCCGCGCGCGCGGCGGGCCAGGTGGGACTACGAGGTGGAGTCGCCGCTGCGCGACGCGCGGGGGTTCGACCTCGGGGTGCCCGGGATGGGGCCCGCCGACCCCGACGTGGAGGACCTGGGGGCGGCCAACGTCATCCTCACCAACGGGGCCCGGCTCTACGTCGACCACGCGCACCCCGAGTACTCCGCGCCCGAGGTCACCAACGCCCGCGACGCGGTCATCTGGGACAAGGCGGGGGAGCGGGTGATGGAGGAGGCCGCGCTGCGCGCCGCCACCGTGCCCGGCCAGCCCCGGTTGCAGCTCTACAAGAACAACATCGACAACAAGGGCGCCAGCTACGGCACCCACGAGAACTACCTGATGGCCCGCGGCACCCCGTTCGTGTCGGTCATCGGCGGCCTCACCCCGTTCTTCGCCTCCCGGCAGGTCGTCTGCGGGTCCGGCCGGGTCGGCATCGGCGCCTCCGGTGACGGCGCGGGCTTCCAGCTCTCCCAGCGCGCCGACTACATCGAGGTCGAGGTCGGCCTGGAGACCACCCTCAAGCGCGGCATCATCAACACCCGCGACGAGCCGCACGCCGACGCCGACAAGTACCGGCGGCTGCACGTGATCATCGGCGACGCGAACCTGGCCGAGACGTCGACCTACCTCAAGGTCGGCACGACGGCGCTGGTGCTCGACCTGATCGAGTCCGGTGTCCGGTTCGACCACCTCAAGCTCGCCGACCCGGTCCGCGCGGTGCACGTGCTCAGCCACGACCCGACGCTCAAGGCGACCGTCGAGCTGGCCAACGGCCGCAGGTTCACCGGTATCGACATCCAGCAGGCCTACCACGAGCTGGTCGGCGAGCACCTGGAGCGGGTGGAGCCCGACCGGGTCGGGCTCGACGTGCTGCGCACCTGGGGCGAGATCCTCGACGCGCTGCGCCGCGACCCGATGGAGACCGCCGACCGGCTGGACTGGCCCGCGAAGCTGCGGCTGCTGGAGGGCTTCCGGGCCCGCGACGGCCTGGCCTGGTCCTCGCCCCGGTTGCAGCTGGTCGACCTGCAGTACTCCGACGTGCGGCTGGACAAGGGCCTCTACAACCGGCTGGTGGCCCGCGGCTCGATGAAGCGGCTGGTCACCGAGGACGAGGTCCGCTCGGCCATCACCAGCCCGCCGCAGGACACCCGCGCCTACTTCCGCGGCCGCTGCCTGGAGCGCTACCCCAGCGCCATCGCGGCCGCCTCGTGGGACTCGGTGATCTTCGACCTCGGTCGCGAGTCGCTGGTGCGCATCCCCACCCTCGAACCGCTGCGCGGGACGAAAGCCCACGTGGGAGCGCTCCTGGACGCCGCGAACACCGCCGAGGAGCTGGTCGACGCGCTGACCGGGGCGGCCAAGCGCTGAGCCGGTCGATCATGGCTGCGGCGCGGCCCGCGACGAAAGCCGCTGCGGATCGGTAGTGTTCTCAGGTAGGGCCCCAGTTCCACACCGGGAGGCGACATGTCCCAGGAGCAGACGCAGCGCCAGGGCGGCGGAGACGGCGACGACGGCGTCGACGACACCACCGCGGCCGGGCAGGAGCGCCGGGAGAAGCTCGGCGACGACACCGACGCCATCCTCGACGAGATCGACGACGTCCTCGAGGAGAACGCCGAGGACTTCGTCCGCGCCTACGTGCAGAAGGGCGGCGAGTAGGGCCGAGCAGCCCCGCCCGCCTCGAGTCCCGACCCGCGACAGGATTGAAAGAAGGCATGGAACACACCTCGTCCCGAGGGCAGCTGGGCGCCTCGCTCCCGGCCGCCTACCTGTCGGCAGGAACCTCGTCGTTCACCGATTTCCTGCGCTCGCAGGCCCCCGACCTGCTGCCGGGCGGCCGCGGCGGGCGCGAGCAGCGCGGCACCCCGGCCGCGGTGCCGGTGGACGCCGCCCCGCACGGCACCACGATCGTGGCGCTCACCTTCGCCGGTGGCGTGCTCATCGCGGGTGACCGGCGGGCGACGGCGGGCAACCTGATCGCGCAGCGGGACATCGAGAAGGTGTTCATCACCGACGACTACTCCTCGGTGGGCATCGCGGGCACCGCGGGCCTTGCCGTGGAGATGGTCCGGCTCTACACCGTGGAGCTGCGCCACTACGAGAAGATCGAGGGCGTCCAGCTCTCCCTCGACGGCAAGACCAACAAGCTGGCCAGCATGGTGCGCGGCAACCTCGACGTCGCGCTGGCCGGTCTCGCGGTGCTGCCGCTGTTCGTCGGCTACGACATCGATGCCGCCGACCCCGCGCGGGCCGGGCGGATCGTGTCCTACGACATCACCGGCGGCCGCTACGAGGAGCGCGCGGGCTTCCACGCCATCGGCTCCGGCTCGATGTTCGCCCGCTCCGCGCTCAAGAAGCTCTACCAGCCCGACGGCGACCGCGACGCGGCGCTGCGCGCGGCCGTGGAGGCGCTCTACGACGCCGCGGACGACGACTCGGCCACCGGCGGGCCCGACATGGCCCGCGGCATCTACCCGAGCATCGCCACCATCACCGCCGACGAGGGCGCGGTGCGGGTGACCGAGCAGGAGGCGGCCACCGTCGCCGCCGCCGTGGTCGCCGAGCGCGCCGACCGGCCGCGCGGCTAGTCCCGTTGTCCCCTCGCCGACCAGCACCGAAGGAGCCCGCCCCGTGACGATGCCGTTGTACGCCTCGCCCGAGCAGCTGATGCGCGATCGCTCGGAGTACGCCCGCAAGGGCATCGCCCGGGGTCGCAGCGTCGTCGCGCTCAAGTACGCCGACGGGGTGCTCTTCGTCGCCGAGAACCCGTCGGCGACGCTGCACAAGGTCTCCGAGATCCACGACCGGATCGGCTTCGCCGCCGCCGGGCGCTACAGCGAGTACGAGAGCCTGCGCCGCGGCGGGATCCGGCACGTCGACCTGTGGGGCTACTCCTACGACCGCAGGGACGTCTCGGCCAGGCAGCTGGCCAACGTCTACGCGCAGACCCTCGGCACGATCTTCACCGAGCAGGTCAAGCCGATGGAGGTCGAGGTCTGCGTCGCCGAGGTCGGCGCGACCGCCGCGCAGGACCAGCTCTACCGGCTCACCTACGACGGCTCCATCGTCGACGAGCCGCAATTCCTGGTCATGGGCGGGCAGACCGAGCCGATCGTGGCGTCGCTGAAGGAGAACTACACCGACGCGCTGCCGATCGCCGACGCGGTCAAGCTGGCGCTGCGGGCCTTCGGCGCCGGGTCGACCGCGGCCCCCAACGGCGCGGGCACCGAGGCGGGCCCCGGCATCGAGAAGCTGGAGGTGGCGGTGCTGGAGCGGCACCGCCCGCTGCGCGCGTTCCGCCGCGTCCAGGGCGCCGCGCTGACCGCGCTGCTGCCCGTGCCCGCCGCCCAGGCCGAGACCGAGTCCCCGGCCCAGCCCGTCGAGGACGTCGAGCTGCCGCCGGACGAGGGCACCGACGCCCCGTAGTCACCCCGCGATCCCCGTTCGGCCACCGGCCGGGCGGGGATCACCGGTGTGGCCGCTGGGAGCGCTCACCACCGGTGAGCGGTGCCGCGCCCGCGGTCACCACCGGCGTCCGATATGCGCACGGATGCAGTACCGGGTGGTTCCACACGCCGCGTGATGAAAATGTGCCGTTATTCCCAGATGGCCGCAGGAAGTTTGCATAACGTCGGCGCAGCGGGCATAACTTTCGTGTGAGCGAGTTGGAACTCCGTCATCTGCGCGTCATCCGCGCGGTCGCCGACGCGGGCAGCCTGTCCAAGGCGGCGGTCCAGCTCGGGGTGTCCCAGCCCGCCCTCACCGCCCAGCTGCAGCGCCTGGAGCGCCGGGTCGGCGGCCTGCTCTTCGCCCGCACCGGCACCGGCGTCGTCCCCACCGACCTGGGCAGCTACGTGCTGTCCTCGGCGCGGGCGCTGCTCAACGACGTCGACGAGCTGATGACCGGCATCCGGCAGCGCACCCAGGCCGCCACCCACACCGGCCAGGTCCGCGTCGGCGGCCCGCCCGGGCTGATCGTGCCGCTGTTCGCCACCGCCATCGCCACGCGGCTCGGCGGCGCCGAGGCCACCATCGACATCGACATGCACCCCGCCGAGCTGGTCCGCAAGGTGCTCGACCACAAGGTCGACTTCGCCGTGCTGGAGGAGAACCCCGGCTTCCGCACCAGCCTGCCGCCGCGGCTGCTGAGCCGGATCATGTTCCGCGCCCCGCTGTTCCTCGCCATCGCCGCCGACCACCCGCTCGCCGACCACGACGAGATCCACCTGGCCGAGCTGGCCGGGGAGAGCTGGGTGATGCCGCCGGTCGCCGAGGGCACCGAGCAGCTGGCCTTCACCAGGGTCTGCGCGCAGAGCGGCTTCACGCCCAACATCAAGCACCAGATGTCGGACTCGACCACCACCAGGGCCCTGGTCCAGGCGGGCGCGGTCACCCTGGCCAAGCCGGTGGCGCGGGAGGGCAGCGGCATCGTCATCCGCCCCATCGTCGGCACCCCCATGCGCCAGGAGATCGTCCTGGTGTGGCACGAGGAGAGCGCGCTGGCCGGTGCCGCGGAACAGGCCCCCAAGGCGCTGCTGGAGGCCTACTCGCGGCTCACCGACACCAACCCGCTCTTCGCCGCCTGGTGGGCCAGGTTCCGCCCTGAGGACTGAGTCACTCCTTCCCGCCACCCACCCCCTCGCCCCCGCCCGGCATCGTTCCCGACTTGGCGCGCCTCCCCGCTGCTTGGAGGGATCAGGCGTCGTGGTGGGCGCGGTAGATGGCGAGGGCGTCGGGCTTGGCGCTGAACCCGAACTCCTGGCCGAGCGGCCCCACCTCGCCGTCGGTGGCGATCCGCCGGTAGCCGTCGAGCAGCCGCACCCGCAGCGCGCGCAGGTCGTGCTGCCGGTAGACGTGGCTGGTGCCCAGGGTCCTGGTCAGCGTGCCGATGACGAACCTGGCCCGCGAGTACGGCAGGTCGGCCCGCAGGTAGCGCACGTCGAGCAGTCCGGTGTCCAGCTCGGGCCTGCTGGTCGGCGCGAACCCCTTGGGCGCGTAGCTGCCGTTGCCGACGAACAGCATCCACACCAGGTGCGGCTTGCCGTTGAGCTCCAGCCGGATCGGCTGGGCCCGGCGCAGCGTCCTGATCAGCGCGATCGCCCCGGCAGGCCACTTGGGCCACTTGCGGGCCTCCAGCCGCTCGCGCAGCCGCACCATCTCCGGGTAGCCGCCCAGGCTGGCGGTGTTGACGAACCAGCGGTGCGTGTCGCCCTCGGTGCCGGAGATCTCGACGTAGCCGAGGTCGATCTCCACCCCGGTGCCGGTCGCCACGGACTCGACCGACTCCGCCGTCGACTCGACGCCCACGTCCCTGGCGAAGTGGTTGAGCGTCCCGGCCGGGATCAGCACCAGCGGCAGCTGGTACTCGGCGGCCACGGTCGCCACCGCCGCCACCGTGCCGTCGCCGCCCGCCACGCCGACCGCCTTGATGTCGCCCGGCGAGCGGGTGAGCTCCTCGGAGAGCTGCTCGACCAGGTCGCGGCCCGGCTCCGGGTAGACGATCGTCGCCCGCGGCCAGGACACCTTGATCTCCTCGGTGGGGTCCGCCCCCGACACGCCCGAGTGCGGGTTGACCAACACCAACAACCCGTCGCCGTCCTCCAGCGCGGCCAGCCGCACGGACTCCGTCACGTGCGCTGGGCCCTCGTGCGTCCTGGGCCACCAGTGCCGGGTCGCGTACGCCGCGCCCACCCCGATGGCCGCCCCCGCGGCGATGTCGGTCGGCCAGTGCACGCCGGTGTGCATCCGCGAGTAGGCGACCGCGGCGGCGACCGGCGCCAGAGCGATGGCCGCACCCGGGTGCTCCATGGCGACCGCGGTGGTGAACGCGACCGCCGACGCCGAGTGCCCCGACGGGAACGACGAACTGGTCGGGCGCTTGGTCAGCCGCCGGTGCTCCGGCAGCAGCTCGGCCGCGGGCCGCCTGCGGGGGAACAGGTTCTTGCCGACCAGGTTCGCCGTCGCGCTGGCGATCCCGATCGCGGCGACCCCCCGCAGCGCGCCGCGCCTGGTCGCCCCCTTGCGGGCGGCGAGCAGGGCGGCCACGGCGAACCACAGCCTGCCCTTGTTCGCCGAGCGCGACAGCGCCTTGAGCGCGTCGTCGGCGCGGGTGCGGGGCAGGTCGGCACTGCGCGTCATGAGCCGCAGGTCGACCCGGCCCACCTGTCGTCCGGTCCGCCGGACATGTCCGAACATGATCGTAGATTCAACCCGACCCCGGGGTCGGGCGCCGACTGAGACCACCGTCGTGGGCCCGCTGTGCACAACCGGTCACCGTGCGCTCGATAACAGAATGTGGACCACCCCGAACGGCGCACGGTCCGCGGCCGCGCGAGCGCCTAGGCTTAGGGGATGCAGCGGCGGATCTTCGGCATCGAGACCGAGTTCGGCGTGACCTGTACGTTCCACGGGCAGCGCAGGCTGTCGCCGGACGAGGTCGCGCGGTACCTGTTCCGGCGGGTGGTGTCGTGGGGGCGTTCCTCGAACGTGTTCCTGCGCAACGGTTCACGCCTCTACCTCGACGTCGGCTCACACCCGGAGTACGCGACCGCGGAGTGCGACGACCTCGTCCAGCTGGTCACCCACGACAAGGCAGGCGAGCGGATCCTGGAGGACCTGCTCGTCGACGCCGAGCGGCGGCTGGCCGACGAGGGCATCGGCGGCGACATCTTCCTGTTCAAGAACAACACCGACTCGGCGGGCAACTCCTACGGCTGCCACGAGAACTTCCTGGTCACCAGGGCCGGGGAGTTCTCCCGCATCGCCGACGTGCTGCTGCCGTTCCTGGTCACCCGGCAGCTGATCTGCGGGGCGGGCAAGGTGCTGCAGACCCCGCGCGGGGCGGTGTTCTGCCTCTCGCAGCGCGCCGAGCACATCTGGGAGGGCGTCTCCAGCGCCACCACCCGGTCCCGGCCGATCATCAACACCCGCGACGAGCCGCACGCCGACGCCGAGCGCTACCGGCGGCTGCACGTCATCGTCGGCGACTCGAACATGTCCGAGAGCACCACGCTGCTCAAGGTCGGCACCGCGAACCTGGTGCTGGAGATGATCGAGGACGGCGTCCAGTTCCGGGACTTCTCGCTGGACAACCCGATCCGGGCGATCCGCGAGATCAGCCACGACCTGACCGGCCGCAAGCCGGTGCGGCTCGCCGGTGGCCGCGAGGCCTCCGCGCTCGACATCCAGCGCGAGTACTACGCCAAGGCCGTCGAGCACGTCGCCCGCCGCTCGCCCGACCCGCTGGGCCAGCGCGTGGTGGACATGTGGGGCAAGGTCCTCGACGCGGTCGAGGCGCAGGACCTGACCAGGATCGACCGCGAGGTCGACTGGGCCATCAAGCACCGGCTGCTGGAGCGCTACCAGGCCAAGCACAACCTGGAGCTGTCGAGCCCGCGCATCGCCCAGCTCGACCTCGCCTACCACGACATCCGCCGCGGCCGGGGCATCTTCGACCTGCTCCAGCGCAAGGACCTGGTGGCCAGGGTCACCGACGACGGCGAGATCGAGGCCGCCAAGGACACCCCGCCGCAGACCACCAGGGCCAAGCTGCGCGGCGACTTCATCGCCGCCGCCCAGCAGGCGGGCCGCGACTTCACCGTCGACTGGGTGCACCTCAAGCTCAACGACCAGGCCCAGCGCACCGTCCTGTGCAAGGACCCCTTCCGCGCCGTCGACGAGCGGGTGGAACGCCTGATCGCCTCGCTGTAAACCTGCTTGCCGAGGGCGGGCCGCACCGGGAACATCCCCCGGCGTGGCCCGCCCTCGCGCTGTGCTGAGCAACCCGCCCGTCCTGCTGCGCAGGCTCACCCGGGCCGACGCGCCGGAGGTGCTGCGCGTGGTCGCCGAGTCGGTCGAGCACCTGCGGCCGTGGATGGCCTGGGCGGCCGTCGACCCGACCGCCGGGCAGGTCGTGGCCAACATCGACCAGTGCGTCGCGGACTGGGACAACGGCGTGGACTACTCGTACGCGATCGTCGTCGACGGCACGATCGTCGGCCGCTGCGGCATGATGCCCCGCGTCGGGCCAGGGGGCCTGGAGATGGGCTACTGGCTGCACCCGGCGCACGTCGGCAGGGGACTGGCCACCCTCGCCACCGCCGCCATGGTCGACGCGGCGTTCGCCCTACCCGACATCGACCGACTGGAGATCGTGCACGACACCGCCAACACCCGCAGCGGCGCCGTACCCCGGCGGCTCGGGTTCCGCGAGGTCGCCAGGGACTCCCCACCGCAGGAACCGATCACCGCGGCCGAGCACGGCGTCGACGTCCGCTGGCGGCTGACCAGGGCCGAGCACCTGTCCCGCTGACCGCACCCGCTTCTTTCTCTGCTGACCTGTTGCGCTGGCTCTTGTCGAGACTGGAGTCATTTATCCGGTATCAACTATCAAGATATTCGGTTATTGCGGTGGGGGCCGGCTGGTTGGCCGAGTGGGGATCGACAAGGGAAACAAGCGCCAGGACCCGGAGATGATCACGGAGGGTGAGGGGGTGTCTGCTCGGTGGGGTGGTCGGCGACTAGAACGGGTGTTCGGGTGTGGCGGGTGCCGCGGCGGGGAGCTGGGGCGTTAAGGTGCGCGGGTGTCTGTCGCACGCGCCGAACGGCTGGTGAACCTGGTGCTGTGCCTGCTGTCCACCCGCCAGTACCTCAGTGCCGAGAAGATCCGGGGGATCGTGCCCGGGTACTCCGACGCGCCGAGTGACGAGGCGTTCTTCCGGACGTTCGAGCGGGACAAGACCGAGCTGCGGGAGTTGGGGATCCCGCTGGAGGTCGGGCGCAACCGGGTGGTCGACACCGTCGACGGGTACCGGATCGCCCGGCGGGACTACGAGCTCGGCGAGATCGATCTGGAGCCGGACGAGGCCGCGGCGGTCGCGCTGGCGGTGCGGCTGTGGGACTCACCGGAGTTGACCGGTGCCGCGCACGGTGCTCTGTTGAAGCTGCGGGCGGCCGGGGTCGACGTGGACCAGGCGGCGCCGACCGTGGTCGAGTCCAAGGTCCGCACCACCGAGCCCGCGTTCGGTCCGCTGCTGGCCGCTGTCCAGGCCGGTCAGGCGGTGGCGTTCGACTACCGCCGCCCGTCGCCGGTCGAGCTGCGCGAGCGGGTCCTGGAGCCCTGGGGCGTCGTGTCCTGGCGGGGCCGCTGGTACGTGGTCGGCCACGACCGCGACCGCAAGGCGCCGCGCTGCTTCCGGCTGTCGCGGATCGTCGGCGAGGTGCGCAAGCTCGGCAAGCCGGGCACGGTGCGCAGGCCCGACGACGTGAACCTGATGGCGTTCGTCGCCAACACCAGCGGTGAGCCCGCCCGCTCGTCCACCGCCTCGCTGTGGGTCGCCGACGGCCGGGCCGCCGGTCTGCGCCGCAGCTCCAGGGTCGTCGGACAGCGCGAGGTCGACGGCATCGCCGGGGACGTCATCGAGATCGACCTGAACTACCCGGACACCGCGGCGGGCTGGATCGCGGGTTACGGGGCGGACGTGCTGGTGCTCGACCCCGAGGTGCTGGCCAAGTCGGTGCGGGAGCGGCTGCTGGCCGCGGCGGGGGGTGCGCTGTGAGCGCCGCGCAGGACCGCCTGCCCAGGCTGCTGGCCCTGGTGCCGTACCTGCTGGCCAGGCCGGGCATCCTGATCGACGAGGCGGCCGCCGACTTCGGGGTGACGGCCAGGCAGCTGCGCAAGGACCTGGAACTGCTGTGGATGTGCGGGCTGCCCGGCTACGGCCCGGGCGACCTGATCGACATCTCGTTCGACGAGGACACCGTCACCGTCGCCTTCGACGCGGGCATGCGCAGGCCGCTGCGGCTGACCGGCGCCGAGGCCACCGCGCTGCTGGTGGCGCTGCGGGCGCTGCTGGAGACCCCGGGCGTGGCCGACGCGGACGCCATCCGGCGCGCGGTCGCCAAGATCGAGTCGGCCGCGGGCCAGGCCCGCCCCGGTGGGGTCGCGGTCGGGCTCGGGGTGCGCGAGGCCGAGGGCACCGCGCGGGTCCGCGAGGTCGTGCAGTCGGCCCTGGTTGCCGGGCTGGCGCTGCGGATCAGCTACTACACCGCCTCCAAGGACGAGGTCACCGAGCGCACCGTCGACCCGATGCGGGTGTTGATCGTCGACGGCCGTGGATACCTGGAGGCGTGGTGCCGCCGCGCCGACGGGGTCCGGCTGTTCCGGTTGGACCGCGTCGACGAGGTGGTCGTGCTCGACGAGCGCGCCGCCCCGCCGCCCTACGCCGAGCCGACCGACACCTCCGAGGGCCTGTTCCGGGCCGCGCCGGACCAGCGCTCGGCCCGGCTGCTGCTGCGCCCGGACGCCCGCTGGGTGGCCGAGTACTACCCGGTGGAGGACGTCGAGGAGCTCGACGGCGGCCAGTTGCGGGTGCGGATGCGCTACTCCGACACCTCCTGGATCGTGCGGCTGCTGCTCGGCCAGGGCGGCGAGGTCGTGGTGGAGGAACCGGCCGAGTTGGCCCGTGCCGTGCGCGAGCAGGCCGCCGCCGCGGTGGCGCGGGTGGATCGTCACCTCGCGGCCACCTGAACTCCGCCTCGCGCACGCCGAAAGGGTGTTCGATCGCCGACCGGGCGCGGGGTAGAGTTCGGCCGTGCCTTATCTGCCGAGTGCGGCGCTGCTCCTCATCGGGCTGGCGCTGCTGGGTCTGCTCGTCCTGCGGGTGAACCGCGGGGTCGGCAGGACCAGAACCGTCCTCGCGGCAGCGAAGGCGACATTCGGTGACGAAACCGGACTGCTGCGCGCGCGGGTCGCCGGTCTGCGGGTCGCGGTAGCTGAACGGAAGCGCTCGCCTCGCGTAGCATGGGCGGGGCGAGGCGAGACTGGAGGACGGTCGTGAACCTGGGACCCTGGGAAATTCTGATCATCGCGGTGGTGGTCGTGCTGCTCTTCGGGGCGCGCAAGATGCCCGCGATGGCGCGGTCCCTCGGGCAGTCGATGCGCATCCTGAAGGCCGAGACCAAGGGCATGCGCGCCGACGACGAGGACGACAAGGCGGACAAGACCGCTGCCCCCGCGCAGCCCGCCGCCGCGTTGCCCGCGGCCAAGCCCGAGCAGTCGCCGGAGCAGTTGCGCGCCGAGATCGATGAGCTGCAGCGCAAGCTGAACCAGCAGCAAGCGCAGAAGAACGCGGGCTGAGAGAACCGGTCCCCACGGTGGTGAGCGACGAGTCGCTCCGCCCGGATCCGAGCCGTCGCGAGAAGCGCAAGCTGCGCAGTCGCAGGCACAATCCCGACGGAACGATGTCCCTGAAGGATCACCTCTACGAGCTGCGCACCAGACTCGGTTGGGCTGTCCTGTTCATCCTGCTCGGTGGAGTCTTCGGCTTCATCTGGTTCGAGGTCGACTTCGGCGTGGTGCCGTCACTGAGCCGCGTCCTGATCGACCCGTACTGCGCGCTGCCCGAGACGGTGCGCCTGTCCCCGAACGGCACCTGCCAACTGCTGCAGACCCAGCCGTTCGAAGCGTTCATGATCCAGTTCAAGGTCGGCATCGCCGCGGGTATGGTGCTGACCGCCCCGTTGTGGCTCTACCAGTTGTGGGCGTTCATCACCCCGGGGCTCTACGCGAAGGAGCGCCGGTTCGCCACGGTGTTCGTGTTCCTCGCGTCGATCCTGTTCGTCGCGGGTGGCGTGCTGGCGTTCCTGGTCATCCCGCAGGGCCTCAGCGTGCTGGTGTCCTTCGGTGGCGACGCGTTCATCACCGCGCTCAACGGCTCGGCCTACATCTCGTTCGTGCTGGTGATGCTGCTGATCTTCGGGGTGAGCTTCGAGGTCCCGCTGCTGATCATCATGCTGAACCGGGTCGGCGTGCTGCGCTACGAGAACCTGAGCAAGTGGCGGCGAGGCATCATCTTCGGTGTCTTCGTCTTCGCCGCGTTCGCCACCCCGGGCACCGACCCGATCTCCATGGTGGTGCTCGCCGCCGCGATGGCCGTGCTGGTGGAGCTGGCGATCCAGGTGTCGCGGGTGCACGACCGGCGCAAGGCCCGCCGCGAGGCGGTGGAGGACCCCAACGCGGGCCTGTCCGACGACGAGGCGACGCCGCTGGTGTTCGACACCGGCCCGGTCCCGGCCTCCCCGCCGCCCGCGGAGCCGGTGGTCCAGTCCGGTCCGACCCCGCCCGCCGAGCCGCGCAAGCCCGGCGGCTACGACGACGTGACCTGATCCGAGGTCTGGGTACCATGCCCGGCACGCCCCACGGGGAGTGCCGGGCATGGTCGTTTCCCGGCGGGCACGGTCGTTTCTCGGGAGGTGGCGCGGTGGTCAGGGCGGCGTTGGCGGTGCACCCCGGCTCGGGGCACGGCGCGGCGGCGCGGGCCTTGGACGCGGTGGTGGCGCGGATCCGGCCCGTGGTGGACGACCTGGCGGTGGTGTCCGCGGACACCGTGGCGCAGTCGCGGGCGTTGATGGAGCGCGCCAAGGACGCGGGTCTGGACGTGGTGGTGGTCCTCGGCGGCGACGGTTCGGTGCACCAGGGCGTGCAGTTCTGCGCCGACAACGACGTGGCGCTGGCGGTCGTCCCGGCGGGGACCGGCAACGACTTCGCGCGGGCGCTTGGCCTGCCGGGGGAGCCGGTGCCCGCGGCGGAGGCGGTCGCGAGGGCGCTGGCCGAGGGCACCCGGCGGCGCGTCGACCTCGGGCGGCTCGACGGCGGCCCGTGGTTCGCCAGCGTGCTGTGCGCCGGGTTCGACTCCGCGGTCAACGAGCGGGTGAACCGGATGCGCTGGCCGCACGGCCGCCGCCGCTACGACCTGGCGATCGTCGCGGAACTGGCCGCGCTGCGCCACCGCGGGCTGGTGGTCGACACCGGCGACGAGCGGCTGGAGCTGGACGCCACCATGGTCGCGGTCGGCAACACCCCGTACTACGGCGGCGGCATCCCGGTCTGCCCCGCCGCCGACCCGGCCGACGGCCTGCTGGAGATCACGGTCGTCGGCAGGGCGAGCCGGGTAGACCTGCTGCGCATCCTCCCCACCCTGCGCACCGGCGACCACGTGCGCCACCCCTTCGTCCGCACCCTCCGCGCCCGCCAGGTAGCCCTGACCCCCGCCAACGACTGGATCGCCTACGCCGACGGCGAGCGACTGGGCCCCCTCCCGATCACCATCGCCTGCACCCCATCCGCCCTCACCGTCGTCGCCTGACCCCGTTCTCCCGCCCCCGCTCGGCGGTCGCCGCGCCGCGGCCCGCCCGGGAAGTTCGCGCGACGAGTGTCGGTCTGATGTGGAAGTCTTGGTGACGTGTCCGCCAGTGCATCTCGCAGTCCGGCCGAGGCGTATGCCGCTTCCCGGCAGCGTTCGAGCAGTCCCAAGCTGGCGGGGTTCGCCGCCGAGCTGTCGTTCGACCTCGACCCGTTCCAGCAGCGGGCGTGCGCGGCCTTGGAGGAGGGCCACGGCGTGCTGGTGTGCGCGCCGACCGGGGCGGGGAAGACGGTGGTCGGGGAGTTCGCCGTCCACCTCGCCCTGGGGGAGGGGCGCAAGTGCTTCTACACCACGCCGATCAAGGCGCTGTCCAACCAGAAGTTCGCCGACCTCACGGCCAGGTACGGGGCCAAGTCGGTCGGGCTGCTGACCGGCGACACCGCGGTCAACGGGAGCGCGCCGATCGTCGTGATGACGACCGAGGTGCTGCGCAACATGCTCTACGCGCGCTCGCCCGCCCTCGACGGCCTCGGGTACGTGGTGATGGACGAGGTGCACTACCTCGCCGACCGGTTCCGGGGCGCGGTGTGGGAAGAGGTGATCCTGCACCTGCCGGAGTGGGTCAACCTGGTGAGCCTGTCCGCGACGGTCAGCAACGCCGAGGAGTTCGGCGAGTGGCTGGTCGCGGTGCGCGGTGACACCTCCGTGGTGGTCGACGAGCACCGGCCGGTGCCGCTGTGGCAGCACATGCTGGTCGGCGGCAGGCTGCTGGACCTGTTCGTGGGGGAGGACCAGGACGGCGAGGCGCGGATCAACCCGCACCTGGTGCGCCGCACCGAGGAGGTCGGGCGGGTCCACGCGCCGTGGCACAACCCGAGGGCCAAGGGCGGTCGGGCGGCCGGGGCGCGCGGGCCGCGGTTCAAGCCGCCGTCGCGGGTCGAGGTCATCGACCGGTTGGCCGCGGCGAGCCTGCTGCCCGCGATCGTGTTCGTGTTCAGCCGCGCCGGGTGCGAGGCCGCGGTGACCCAGTGCGTGCGCTCGGGCCTGCGGCTCAACACCGAGGACGAGGTCGCCGAGGTGCGCAGGATCGTCGACTCGAAGACCAAGGACCTGCCGGACGCCGACCTGGCGGTGCTGGGTTTCTGGGAGTGGAAGGAGGCGTTGGAGCGCGGTTTCGCAGGCCACCACGCCGGTCTGCTGCCCGCGTTCAAGGAGACCGTGGAGGAGCTGTTCGTCCGCGGCCTGGTCAAGGCGGTGTTCGCGACCGAGACGCTGGCGCTGGGCATCAACATGCCCGCCCGCACCGTCGTGCTGGAGCGGCTGGTCAAGTACAACGGCGAGGCGCACGTCGACCTGACGCCGGGGGAGTACACGCAGCTGACCGGCCGGGCCGGGCGGCGCGGCATCGACGTCGAGGGCCACGCGGTGGTGCTGTGGCAGCCGGGCGTCGACCCCAAGCAGGTGGCAGGCCTGGCCTCGACCAGGACCTACCCGCTGCGCTCGTCGTTCCGCCCCGGCTACAACATGGCGGTGAACCTGGTCGAGCGGCTGGGGGCGCGGCAGGCGCGGGAGATCCTGGAGCAGTCCTTCGCGCAGTTCCAGGCCGACCGGTCGGTGGTCGGGCTCTCCCGCAAGCTCGACCGCAACACCGAGGCGCTCGACGGGTACGCCGACTCGATGACCTGCCACCTGGGCGACTTCGCCGAGTACGCGGGGCTGCGGCGCGCGATCTCCGACCGGGAGAAGGCGTTGGCGCGGCAGAACACCGCCGCCCGCCGCGCCGAGGTGGCGCACTCGCTCGAACAGCTGCACCGCGGCGACGTGATCGCGGTCCCCGCCGGGCGGCGCTCCGGGCTGGCCGTGGTGATCGACCCGGGCCTGGACTCGATGGGCGAGCCGAGGCCGCTGGTGGTCACCGAGGACCGCTGGGCCGGTCGGCTCTCGGTGTCGGACTTCCCGGCGCCGGTGGCGGCGCTTGGCCGGGTGCGGCTGCCCAAGCAGGTCGACATCCGGTCGCCGAAGTCGCGCCGGGACCTGGCCACGACGGTGCGCTCGACCGGTATCGAGACGCCGGACCGCGCGCGCAAGCGGTCCGGGGTGGACGACGACGCGGAACTGGCGGCGCTGCGGCGGGCGTTGCGCGCGCACCCGTGCCACGGCTGCCAGGACCGGGAGGCGCACGCGCGGTGGGCCGAGCGGTACCACCGGCTGCTGTCGGAGACCGAGCAGTTGCAGCGCAAGGTCGCCGCGACGACGCACTCGCTGGCGCGCGCGTTCGACCGCATCCGCGGGTTGCTGGCCGATCGCGGCTACCTCGCCCCGGGTGAGGACGGCGAGCAGGTGGTCACCGAGCACGGGCGCAGGCTCGCGCGGCTCTACAGCGAGTCCGACCTGCTGGCCGCCGAGTGCCTGCGCAACGGGGTGTGGACCGGCCTCGGGCCCGCCGAGCTGGCCGCGGTCGTGTCGTCGCTGGTCTACGAGGCGCGCCGGGACGGGCAGGTCGAGGCGCGGGTGCCCGGCGGCGCGGTGGCCGACGCGATGACGGCGACCGCGCGGCTGTGGGCGGAGCTGGAGGCCGACGAGCGCCACCACCGGCTGGACCGGACCAGGCAGCCCGACGCCGGGTTCGCCTGGACGGTGTACCGGTGGGTGCGCGGCGAGTCGCTGGAGAAGGTGATCACCGCGGCGGACTCGGCCGGGCAGGAGCTCTCCGCCGGTGACTTCGTGCGCTGGTGCAGGCAGGTGATCGACCTGCTCGACCAGATCAAGGAGGTGGTCGGCCGGGACGACCCGGTCGGCAAGGCCGCGGCGGAGGCGGTGCGGGGGATCCGGCGCGGGGTCATCGCCCTGGCGACGGCGTGAACCCGGGGTGGCGTTGTTGCCGGTTCACCACGTGGCCTGGGTGTGGCGGTGGCGGGTCACTGTGGTTTGATCGCGCGCAAGCGGCAAATCCAGCAGCGGCGCGGGCAGCGCCGACGGCCACACGATCTGGCGGAGGCGAGTGATGAGCAGCCCCTACGGGCCGTCCGGTGGGCAGGACCCGCAGCAGCAGTGGGGTCAGCAGCCTTATGGACAGCCCTCCGGTACCCCCTCGGGCGGGTTCCCCGCGCAGGGCTACCCGCAGCAGCAGCAACCGGGCTACCCCGGGTACGGCCAGCCGCAGCAGCAACCCCAGTACGACCCGAACCAGCAGCAACAGCAGCAGCCGCAGTACGGCGACCCGACCCAGCAGCACGGGTACGGCCAGCAGCCGGGCTACCCCGGTGGCTACGGGCAGCCGGGCCAGCAGGCCCAGCCGTTCGGGCAGCAGCAGTACCAGCAGTACCCCGGTTCGCCGCCGCAGGCGAAGAAGGGCGGCGCCTGGATCTGGGTGCTGGTCGCGGTCGTGGTGGTCATCGCGGGCGCGGTCGCGGTGCTGGGGTTCATCACCCCCGGGTGGTTCAACAAGCGGGTGTTCGACGTCAACGCGGTGCAGGACGGCGTGAAGTCGATCCTCACCGAGAAGTACAGCATCGAGGGCGTCGAGTCGGTGACCTGCCCGGCCCAGCAGGAAGTGAAGAAGGACAACCGCTTCACCTGCGACGTCACCATCGGTGGGGAGAAGAAGACGGTCAACATCACCGTCCGCAACACCAACGGCGAGTACGAGGTCGCCCCGCCCAGCGGCAACTAACCGGTCGCGTCCTGCCCCCGTCCCGGGGCAGGATCACCGGGTGTCCGACATCGAGATCCGCACCCTGGCCGACACCGAGTGGCGTGAGTCCCTCGCGTTGTTCCGGGCCGCTCTGCACGTCACCCCGCCCACCGACGAGCAGTGGGCGGTGGGCAGCCGTTCCTACGAACCCGGCCGCACCCTGGGCGCCTTCTGCGGCGACACCCTGGCCGGGACCGCGTTCGCCTGGTCGTCGGACCTGCTGGTCCCCGGCGGCGCGGTGGTGCCGATGGCGGCGGTCACCCGGGTCGGCGTGCGGTCGGACTTCCGCCGCCGCGGGGTGCTGCGCGAGCTGATGCGCCGCCAGCTGGCCGACGTCGCCGACCGCGGCGAGGTGCTGGCGGCCCTGCGCCCCACCGAACCGGTGATCTACGGGCGGTTCGGTTATGGGCAGGCCACCCGAGGCGCCAAGACGGTCGCGGCACCCAGGAATGCCGTGCTGCGTCCCGAAGTATCCTCCGGCGGCCGGGTCCGCCTGGTCACGCCCGCCGAGGCGCTGGCGGTGATGCCGGGGATCTACGAGCGGGCAGGCCGGAGCCGGCCGGGCACGATGGCGCGGCCGTCCTACTGGTGGACCGTGGCCTACGAACGGGCCTTCGCCGCCGACGAGCACATCATCGTCGCCGTCCACAGTGGACCCACGGGCGACGACGGCTACCTGATGTACCGGCCCACCCCCGGCGCGCTCCCCGGCACGAACGCGACCCTCGCCGTCGACGACTTCGTGGCCGCCGCCCCGGACGCGGTGTACGGCCTGTGGCGCTTCCTGCTCGGCGTGGACCTGGTCGACGAGGTGACGGTGTGGACCCGCCCGACCGACGAGCCGATCGCCGAAGCCCTGACCGACCCGAGGGCGATCACCTCGGCCGAGCACCGCTCGGACCTGTGGCTGCGCCTGGTGGACGTGCCGAAAGCCTTGGCAGCCCGCGAGTACGGCCCTGCAACGGTCGTGCTGGAGGTCGAGGATCCCTTGCTCCCCAGCAACTCCGGCATCTATCGCCTCACCCCGGACGGTGCGACCCGAACAACCGCGACCCCCGACCTGTCTCTGGGCGTCGACGTCCTGGCGATGCTCTACCTGGGCACCTGGCGGGCCGGCGCCCTCACCACCATCGGCCGCATACGCGAACTAACCCCTGGCGCGGCAGCGAAGGCAGACACCCTGTTCGCCGTTCCCCAGGCCGCGTGGTGCGGAACCTTCTTCTAGGCGGCCAAAACCTCAGACGCCGAGAGCCTTCAGCAGTCTGTCCACGGCGGACCCCAGTGCCCACCGCTCCTGGAGTTGCCGAACCCGGTCAACGTCAACTGCGTGCGGTAGCTCGGGAGTGCCGGTGGCCTCGATGGTGACGTCGGTGGCGACGCGGACCACGAGAGGGGCCTTGGCGAGGTAGTCGGCGTCGTGGGTGAAGGCTTCGCGGACCTTGAGGGGGACGTCCTTCGAGCCCGCGGCGGCGGCGTCGACCAGGGCGGCGAGGGAGCCGAACTTGGTGATCAGCTTGGCCGCGGTCTTCTCGCCGATGCCGGTGATGCCGGGCAGGCCGTCGGAGGGGTCGCCGCGCAGGACGGCCATGTCGGCGTACGCGAGGCCCTCGGCGGGCAGGCCGTAGCGGGCCGCGAGCTCCTGCGGTCCGACCACCTCGGCCTTGGACCAGCCGCGGCCCACGTACACCACGCGCACCGCGGTGGGCTCGTCGCGGACGCACTGGAACAGGTCGCGGTCACCGGTGATGATCTCCACCGGGGCCGCGGCCTCGCGGTGCGCCAGGGTGCCGATGACGTCGTCGGCCTCGTACCCGGCGGCCTGGGCGGTGGCGATGCCCAGCGCGTCGAGCAGGTCGATGATGATCGGCACCTGCGGGGTGAGCGTGTCCGGTACCTCCTCGGCGTTGACCGAGGGGTCAGCCACCCGCTGCGCCTTGTAGCTGGGGATCGCCTCGACCCGGAACGCGGGCCGCCAGTCGGCGTCCAGGCAGGCCACCAGCCGGGCCGGGTGCCGCTCGGTGACGATCTGGGCGATCATCCCGGCGAACCCGCGCACGGCGTTGACCGGGACGCCGTCCGGCGAGGTCATCGACTCCGGCAGCGCGAAGAACGACCGGAAGTACAGGCTCGCCGAGTCCAGCAGCACGAGGGGTCCGCTCACGGGGTCAGCCTGCCACATCGGACCGCAGAGAGTCCTTTGCAAATTTTCCTCTGCGGTTGTAGCGTCGCGATCATGACTCCGAGACCGAGGTTCAACCGGGTCGGCGCGGACACGCTCAAGGTCATCGCCCACCCGCTGCGGATGCGGATGCTGGGCGTCCTGCGCGCGCACGGCCCCAACACCGCCACCGGGCTGGCCGCCTGGCTGGGGGAGAGCTCCGGCACCACCAGCTGGCACCTGCGCCAGCTCGCCGACGCCGGGTTCATCGAGCAGGACACCGAGCGCGGCAACCGCAGGGAGCGCTGGTGGCGGGCGGCGCAGGACGTCACCCAGGTCCAGTCGCACACCATGCCCGACGACCCCGAGACCCAGGACGCCTACAACACCTTCCTCAGCGCCCTGATCGACCTGGGCCACGAGCGCGCCGCCCGCTACATCCGCACCCGCCACCAGCTGCCGCAGGAGTGGCTGCACGTCTCCGAGCTGTCGGACTGGCGGCTGTCGATGACCCCGGACGAGCTGCGCGAGCTGGCGGTCGAGCTGAACGAGGTCGTCGAGCGCTACCGCAGGACCCCGGCCGAGGGCGACGAGACCGTCACCGTCCAGATGCAGCTCTTCCCGACCAGCGAGTCCCCATGAGACGGCTGCCGCTGGTCGCCCTGCTGGCCGCCAACGCGTTCTCGGCCTGCGGGTCGATCATGACGGTGCTCGCGGTGCCCTGGTTCGTGCTGGCCACCACCGGCAGCGCCGCCAGGACCGGGCTCACCGCGGGCGCCGAGGTCGTCGGCGTGGTGATCGCGTCGCTGCTGGCCGGGCCGGTGGTGGACCGCTTCGGGCGGCGGGTGGTGAGCGTGACCTCCGACCTGGTCGCCGCGGTCGTCGTGTCGACCATCCCGCTGCTGCACGGCACGGTCGGGCTGCCGTTCTGGGCGCTGCTCGCCCTCGCCGTCGCACTGGGGTCGGCGGCGGCACCGGGGCAGACGGCCCGGCAGTCCATGATGCCCGGGCTGATCGCGCTGACCGGGGTCGACACCGAACGCGCCGCCAGCGCGTACGACGGGGTGAGCAGGGGCGCGCGGATGCTCGGGGCGCCGCTGGCCGGGGTGCTCATCGCGGTGCTGGGGTCGCAGCCGGTGCTGCTGGTCGACGCGGGCACGTTCCTGGTCTCGGCCCTGCTGGTCCGCCTGTTCGTGCCCCGCGTCACCGCCGCACCGCAGGACGCGCCCGGGTCGTACCTGACCAGGATGCGCCGCGGCCTGGCCTACCTGCGCCAGGACCGGCTGATGCTGGGCATCGTCGTGATGGTCTCGGCCACCAACCTGCTCGACGCCGCGTTCTTCTCGGTCCTGATGCCGGTCTACGCCAAGGACGTCCTGCACAGCAGCATCGCACTCGGCCTGATGGCCGGGACCTTCAACGCCGCCGCCCTCACCGGCTCCCTCCTGTACGCCTGGGCAGGCCCCCGCCTACCCCGACACCTGACCTACACCCTGGCGTTCCTGCTCAGCGGCGCCCCCCGGTTCGTGGTGCTCGCACTCGGCGCCCCGCTGCCGGTCGTGCTCGCCCTGTGGGCCGTCCTGGGCCTCGGCGTCGGCGCCATCAACCCGATCCTCGGCGCGGTCGAGTACGAGCGGGTACCCGAGGCGGTCCTGCCGATGGTCTTCGGCGTGATGCACGCGGCCGCGTTCTGCGGGATGCCCCTGGGCGCCGCCCTGGCAGGCCTCTCGGTCGAGGCCATCGGCCTGTTCCCGACCCTGTCAGGCTGCGCCGCGCTGTACCTCGTGGCCACCACGACCCCCGCCCTGTTCCGCGTATGGCGCCAACTGGACCGACGTCCGGAACACCCACCGGTCCCGGTGGCTGCCTGAATCGTCCGGGGACACCGTGAGGGGCCCGGGACCGGACCCGGCACGCGCGGCGCTGTTCTCGGTGGCGACCTCGGCCTCCGTGCGGCGGGAGCTCGACCGGCGATCGGGGCCAGTCTTGGTAGTCGCCCGGATGGGGTGGGGGAGCCGACTAAGCTGCGGGGTATGTCGACCATCACCGCCTCCGCCGATCCCGACCTGCTGCGTGCCCGGCTCCAGCGCGCCCGCCACGCCGCCGCGGCTCAGGGTGCCGATGCGTTGGTCATCGCTCCGGGATCGGATCTGCGGTACCTGATCGGGGGAACGGGGTCCTCGTTCGAGCGGCTCACCGCGCTGGCCGTGCCCGCCGGTGACGGTGAGGCCGTGCTGGTGGTCCCGAAGCTGGAGGCGCCCGGGTACGCGGGTGTGCCGCTCGACGCCCTGGGTGTGCGGTTGGCGACGTGGGTGGACGGGGAGGACCCGTACGCGCTGGTCGCGGGGGCACTGGGGGCGCCGTCGGTGGTCGCGGTCGGGGACATGCTGCCCGCCCTGCACGCGCTGCCGCTGCGGGACGCGCTGCCGGGGGCCGCGCAGGTCCTGGCCGGTCCGGTGCTGCGCGAGCTCCGGATGCGCAAGGACGCCGCCGAGGTCGAGGCGCTGCGGGTGGCGGGCGCGGCGATCGACCGGGTGCACGCCAGGATCGGCGAGTGGCTGCGCGCGGGCCGCACCGAGGCCGAGGTCGGCGCCGACATCGCCGCCGCGATCGTCGCCGAGGGGCACGCCACCGTCGAGTTCGTCATCGTCGGCTCCGGCCCCAACGGCGCCAGCCCGCACCACGGCCTGTCCGACCGGGTGATCACCACCGGCGACGTCGTCGTGATCGACATCGGCGGCTCCACGGCCGAGGGCTACAACTCCGACAGCACCCGCGTCTACTCCGTCGGCACCCCCCGCGACGCCGATGTCGCCGACACCTACGCGGTGCTCCTGGCCGCCCAGCGCGCCTCCGTCGAGGCCGTCCGCCCCGGCGTGACGGCGGAGTCCATCGACGCCGTGGGCCGCCAGGTCATCGCCGACGCCGGGTTCGGCGAGTACTTCATCCACCGCACCGGCCACGGCATCGGCCTGGACGTGCACGAGCACCCGTACATCGTCGCCGGGAACGACCTGGTCCTGGAGCCGGGCATGGCCTTCAGCGTGGAGCCGGGCATCTACCTGCCCGACCGCTGGGGCGCCCGCATCGAGGACATCGTCGTGGTCACCGAGGACGGCGTGGAATCGGTCAACAACCAGCCGCACGAGCTCGTGGTGCTCCCCGGATGAGCGAACTGGAACCCATCGACAAGGCGATAGTCCGCGAACTGGCCCTCGACGGCCGCCGCAGCTTCACCGACCTCGCCGAACGCGTCGGCCTGAGCGTCTCCGCCGTCCACCAACGCGTCCGCCGCTTGGAGCAACGCGAGGTAATCCGCGGCTACTCAGCCCGCTTGGACGCCCAGGCCATCGGACTGCCGCTGACCGCCCTGATCTCCCTGACCCCCATCGACCCCGCGGCCCCCGACGACTACCCGCAGCGGCTGCAACACATCAGCGAGATCGAGTCTTGTTATTCGGTGGCGGGGGATGAGTCGTACGTCCTTTTGGTTCGGGTGGCCACGCCTATCGACCTGGAAGACCTGCTCCGCAAGATCCGCGAATCCGCCAAGGTCTCCACCCGCACAACGGTGGTCCTGTCGACTCCCTACGAAGGCCGGTCACCCGCGCTCTGACGCTATTTTCCACGCGGTGGCGTAATTGCGAATGACAACCACTGTGGTCGGATGGTCTGGCCCGAGAACCCGTTCACAGCCGACAGCTGCCTGCTTGAAGAGGGGAATGGCTTCGTCGAGTCGTCCGACGGCCAGGTACGCGCCAGCAAGGTTGTTGGCCGAACACAGCGTGTCGGGGTGGTCGTTGCCGAGAATCCGGCGGCGGCCGGTGAGTGTCTGTTCGTCGAGTGCGATGGCATCGTCATCTCGTCCAGCGGTCCTGTACGCGCCAGCGAGGTTGTTGGTTGAGAGAAGCGTGCTTGGGTGGTTGTTGCCGAGGGTTCGGCGGTAGTCGGTGAGTGTTTGTTCGTGGAGCTTGATGGCGTCGTTGGCTCGTCCGGCGGCCTGGTATGCGCTGGCGAGGTTGTTGGCTGAGAGAAGCGTGTCGGAGTGGTCGTTGCCGAGGGTTCGGCGGCGGTCCGTGAGTGTTTGTTCGAAGAGCGGGATGGCTTCGCCGAGTCGTCCAGCCTCTTCGTATGCGCCGGCAAGGTTGTTGGCTGAGAGAAGTGTGCTTGGGTGGCTATTGCTGAGGGTTCGGCGGTGGTCGGTGAGTGTTTGTTCGTAGAGTGGGATGGCTTCGTTCAGCCGGCCAACCGCCTTGAGGGTCATAGCAAGATTGTTGGTTGAGAGCAGGGTCGTGGGGTGATCCTCGCCCAGGTGGGTCCGGTGGTGGAGCTGAGTGGTGGTGGCATGGGACACCGCTGCTGGACTGGCGGTAGCGTGGAGAAAACGGGTCGTCCGGTTGGCCAGCCCGAGAGCAGCCTGGCTGTGGCGGGTGAGGGCTGCGAGTTGGCGGGCGAGGTCGGGACCGATGGCGCGGAGTTCCCAGAACCGGTCCTCCGGCGGCAAGTGGTGGTCGAGCGCATCGGTGACCTTGGTGGCGGTCTCGTCAAGAGAGGGAGCCGCCTCGCGTAGGACGCGTTGGGTCAGGCGGTGCATGAGGTAGGTGTTGCCATCTTCGCCCGCGTAGTCGATGAGTGAGGCTCGGCGGAGTGCGGCTGCGGTCGTGAGCAGGTCATCTCGGGTGGGGAGCAGGGTCTCCAGCAGCGTGCGGTGGACGCCATCAGGGGCGATTAGGGCGATGGCTTCCAGCAGGAGACGGGCATGGGGGTGGTCGGCTTCCACGCGCCCCACGCTGAGCAGGATCGTCTTGGTCAGTGCGGTGGGGTAGCCGTGGCCCTTGGCTGGAGTCAGGTGGTCCAGCGTCGTCTCGTTGAGGTGGCGCAAGTAGTCCGTAAAGGAGCGCTCGTGGTCGCGGATCCGGGCGCCCGCCAAGGCAAGAGCCAGGGGTAGGTAACCGAGTTCCTCGGCGACAGCAGCGGCACCAGGCTCGTCGTCAAGTTGCGTCAGGTCGGTCAAGAAGGCGACCGCCGTGGTGGGGGAGAAGACGTCGACTGCCACGGAGGTGCCGATGTTGTGGGTGTCGGTGCTCGTGCTGGTGACGATCACCTGGAGCGACCCCGCCACCGGCAAGTGCTCGACGACGTCATCAGGATCGGTCACGTTGTCGAACACCAGCAGACCCGAGCCGGTGTAAGCGTTCAGGTGGGCACGCAGCCGCCCCAGGACGCGGTCCGGGGGTTCGTCGTCGGCGCCGCGCAAACCGAGCGGTCAGCCAGGTCCAGCAGATCGCCAGCCATCGTGGCCGCGTTCTCCGCCGCGATCCACCCCACCAGCCACCCCTGCCCAGCCCGCTCCCGCGCGTACGCCGCGGCCAACTGGGTCTTCCCCACCCCGCGCTGCCCCGTCACCGCCACGACAACGGCCACCCCGGCCGCCGCGACCTCCCGCAGCGCGTCCAGCTTCACCGGCACCCGGAACCCCTGCGGCGACCGGGGCACCTTCCCGATGACGACCTGCCCGGCCACCTTCCCCAACGGCCCCGGCGCCGCGTGCTGTACCACCGTGACCCGTCCCGAGTTGTCCCGGAACTGCAAGCTCTGCCCGCCGACATCCCCAGCCTGGTTCACCACCGGCCCGCACCTCCTCCCCGGAGTCCGCACATCGTACGACGCGCGGCCGGGGAGAGATCAGTCCTTGTCCTTCTTCCGCAGCGTCGTGGTCACGTAGATGAGGCTGCCGGTCAGGACCGCGATGTCGTCGAGGTAGATCGGGTCCGGCAGCGCGTCGACCGGGAACACCGTGTATGCCAGGGAGAGCCAGTACGCGACCTTGGTGGGCATAGGAGTGTCCGGCTGGTTGACCTGCCGGTGCTTGCGGATCAGGCGATAAGCCAAGAACAGCGCCACCAACACCAGCACCACGACCACGACGACCGCGACCACGCCGAGTCCGGTCCACAAGGAGTCCACGTCCGGGAGGTACCCCCGACCCACCCCAAGATCACGGCCCGATCGTCGTGGCCGGGTGCAGGTCCCCGTCCGCCCCCGGCAGGCAGGCCGCCGCCCGGGAGTCGGTCACCAGGAACTCGCCGAAGCAGCGGCCCAGTTGGGCGTGTCCGGCGGCGTTGGGGTGGAAGGACTCCTGCAGCGCGTGCGAGGCGCGGTCGTCGTCGCCCAGGTCGTTCCAGCGGACCGACAGCCTGCTGAACCACTCCTGCGTGGCGTCGTCGCGGGAGCACGCTTCCCGGCCGACGCCCGCGCGGGACACGTCCAGCAGCCGGGCGCCGGACTCGCGGGCGGCCTGGCGGACCCCGTCGGTGATCTTGGGGACGGCCTCGGCGCGGACCCAGCGCAGGTCGGCCTCGCGGAACGGGCAGCCGTTGAGGTTGCGCAGGCCCTGGCGGACGTCCGGGCTGATCGGGGCGGCGTAGGACTGCAGGACCAGGTGGTAGTCGGTCGGCTGGTACCCGGCGTCGGACATCACCGAGCGGATGTCGGCCAGCGCGCGGACCACCTTCGGCACCATCCGGTCCACCCGCTGCTGCCACTCGCCGCCCACCGAGTCCGAGCACGACTGCTTCGACTGGTCCAGCCACGCCTGCACGCAACTGTCGAGCACGTGCGAGAACGACGGGTCGTCGTTGGCGCCGACCGCCACCAGGATCGCCACGACCCGCTTCTGCCTGGCCAGCGACCCGAGCCGGGCCGCCTGGGAGCCCTCGGTGTACTGCTCCGTGCTGCCGAGCCCGACCTGGGCGGACGGGGCGCCGGAACAGGCGAGGTTGATCGTCTCGTCGATGCCGCGCAGTCCGGTGTGGTGGATCGAGGCGGCCCGGGAGCGGTGGCACCAGTCGCCGCCGGTGCCGTCGGTGCCCGGCTCGTAATCGCCCGCGGCCTCACCCGAGACGGTGGAGTCGCCCATCGCCACCAGCACCCTGGGCACCCCGCTCGGCGGCGACGGGGCAGGGGCCGGTCCGGGCAGGACGATCACCACGGCGCTCGCCAGCACGAGCACCAGCAGCAGGACAGCGGCATGCCATCGGTACCGTCGCATCATCTCGGCCCAGTCTAGGCGCCGCGATCACAGCGCGCGCAGCAACGCCTGCTTGGCCGCGGTGAACTCGTCCTCGGTGAGCACCCCGTCGCGGCGCAACTCGCCCAGTTCGCGCAGGCGCCGCAACACCGTGTCCTGGTCGACCGGACTGTCGCGTGTGGACGCCGCCGCGCTCGTGGACGCGGTCGGGTGCGGGAGTCTGGCGACGACAGCGGCGGCGAGCAGGGCCGACGCGGCGATGTCCTTCTTGAAGCCCCACAGCCGGAAGCAGTTCGGGTCGTGCGAGGCGGGTTGTGTGCTCGGCGGGCCTACCGGCCGCAGCCGCACCAGCTTGGGTGTCCACTCGATACCGAGCAGGTCGCCGACCGCCACCTCCCGCGCCCCACCGGAGCGCTTGGACGACTCGGCCGCCCAGCCCCACTCGAACCGGACGCGGTCACCGTCGAACGAGGCGTCGCCGTCCTCCCCGGTGGTCGACAGCGGCGCGCTCGGGGCCGCCAGCAGCCACCCCTCGGCCGCGGCGTCGGGCACCCGGGCGACCAGCCGCGCGTCGCGGACCCCGTCGGCGAAGTACTCGGCGGACGCCGCCGCCCTCGGCTCGATGGTGAGCCGGAACGGGTCGGCCGCCTCGGGCAGCGCGCCACCGGTCACGTGGGTCAGCGGGTCGGCGCCCGCGCGGGGCCGCAGCCGCAGGTGGCCGCCCTTGCGGTCGGTCTCGAACCCGACCCCGGCGATCGCGGCCAACGGCACCACCAGTTCGCCGACCGCCAGCCGCAGCGGGTGCGCCGACTTGGCCGGGACCACCCGCACCGAGTCGTAGTCGAACACCCAGGTGCCTTCCCGCCCGGTCACCTCGGTCATGCCCAGCACGTCGCGCTCCCCCCGGTCACCACGACACCGTACCGGGTTCAGGCGACCGCGATCCGCCCGTCCACCAGGGCCAGCCCGCGGTCGGCGATGTCGTGCACCGCGTCGTGGTGGGTGGCGACCAGCACCGCCGTGCCCTCCCCGGCGGTCCGGCGCAGCAACCCCAACACCGCGGCGACGCTGTCGTGGTCGAGGTGCGCGGTCGGCTCGTCGGCCAGCAGGACCTTGGGGCGCGCCGACACGGCCCTGGCCAGGGCGGCCCGCTGCTGCTGCCCGTAGGACACCTCCTGCGGGTACCGGTCGGCCAACCCGGCGATCCCCAGTTCCCCCAGCAGTTCCGCGACCCGGTCGCGCACCTCGGCCCGGCGCCCGGACAACCGCAGCGGCAGCCCCACGTTCTCCGCCAACGTCAACTCCTGCGCCAGTCCCAGCGCCTGCGGCAACACCCCGCAGTCCGCCCACGCGGGTACCTCCGCCAACGGCTCGCCGCACACCGCCACCGTGCCCGCGTCCGGCTTGTCGAACCCGCACAGCACCGCGAACAGCGCGCTCTTGCCCGACCCGGACCGCCCAGACACCGTGACCACCTCGGCCGAGGCGACGCTCAGGTCGACCCCGCGCAGCACCTCGATCCGACCGTCCGGGTGGTCGAACCCCCGGGTCAGCCCCATCCCGACCAGCGCGCTCACGCGGCCACCTCGTCGATGCGACCCTCGCGCAGGTGCACCACGCGATCCCCGAGGGCGACGAGTTCGGGGTCGTGGGAGGCGGCGACCACGGCCACGCCCCGCTCGGTGAGACGGCGCAGGACGTCGAGCACCAGCGCGGCCGAGGCGGCGTCGAGTTGGGACGTCGGCTCGTCGGCCAGGACGACGGCGGGGGAACGGGCCAGCGCGCACCCGAAGGCCAGGCGCTGCTGCTGGCCGCCGGACAGGGCGCTGACCCGCCAGCCGCCGGTGCCGGGGATGCCGAGCCAGTCGAGGATCTCGGGGTCCGCGTCCGGCAGACCGGCGGACTGGGCGGCGGCGGTCAGGTTCGCGGCCACACCGAGGTGCCCGATCAGGTTGTCCGGCGGCGCCTGGAACACCACCGCGATCCGCTCCCGCCGCACCGCCCGCCGCGCCCGGTGCGACAACCGCCCGATGTCCCGCCCCTGCCAGGCCACCGACCCGGCCGTGTGCCGGTCGATCAACCCCAGCACCCGCAACAACGTCGACTTCCCCGACCCGGACGGCCCGGCCAACACGGTCATCCCCCGCGCGGCCACGTCGAACGTCACGCCCCCGACCGCGGTGACCTGGCCCGCGGGGGTGCGGTAGCGGACGTGGGTGTCCCGCAGCTCGTAGAGCGGCACCTGGTCGTCGAAGATCGGCTCAGCCACGGGTCGACTCCCCACTCGGGCGGCGACGGGCCGCACTGGTCGGCTCAGCCACGGATCAACTCCTTGCTCGGGCGGTGGCGACGGAGCTGTGCGCCGGTGTCCGGGATCTCGCGATCGCCTGCCGCGCGGGGGTGCGTGGGTGTTCTGCGGCGTGCGGAGCGGACCTGGTCGTCGATCAGCTCGGCCATGGATCGGCTCCCGCCCTTGGCCTGCGATGGTCGCGGAACAGCGCTGCGCGCCACTGCTGCCGCTCGGCGGGCATCGAAGGTCGGTTCAGCCACGGATCAACTCCTTGCTCGGGCGGTGGCGACGAAGCTGCGCGCCGGTGCCCGGGATCCCGCGATGGCCTGCCACGCGGAGCGGACGTGGTCGTCGATCAGCTCGGCCATGGATCGGCTCCCGCCCCTGCTGCGATGGTCGCGGAACAGCGCTGCGCGCCACTGCTGCCGCTCGGCGGGCATCGAACATCGGTTCAGCCACGGATCAGCTCCCCGACCCGGGCGGTGGTGACCGAGCGCACCGCCGACCAGCACACGAGCGCCACCACCACCGCGGCCACCAGTGTCGTCGTCGAGACCAGCGGCACCAGGTTCGGCGCCGCCGCCACCGGGCGCAGCCACGGCGACGGGTCCAGCATCGGTGCCGACACGGCCGCGCAGACCGCGCCCGCCGCGCTGCCCGCCGCGACCGAGATGCCCGCCAGTGCCCCGAGTTCGGTGAGGTGGCTGGCGACCAGGGTCCGCTGCCGCAGGCCCATCCGGGTCGCCAGGGCCCCGGCCAGCGCGTTCTGCCTGCGCCGCACCTCCACCGCCAGGACCAGCGCGGCCGCGGCGACGATGGCCAGCACCATGCCCAGCGCGGTGACGAAGTCGAAGGTCCAGGTGACGGTCAGGAACGGCAGCCCGTCGAGCGCCAGGGCCTTGGACCGGGAGTGCAGGTGGTGGATCCCGGCCGCGTCCAGGTCGGCGACCAGTTCGGCGCTGGACCTGGACGACCAGACCTGCCACACGTCGATCTGCTCCGGGTCCGGCAGCGACGCCCGCGACACCACGTACCCGCGGCCGGTGCCGATCAGCGGGAACGACGCGACCTGCCCGACCGGGCGGACCGCGCCCACCCTGGGCAGCTCGGCCGGGGCGTCCGGTGTGGACCCGACCCGCAGCGCGCGGACCCCGGGACCGGCCAGTGTGGACAGCCGCGCGGCGACGTCGTCCGGGTCGCGGTCGCCGAGCCACGCCGAGCGGGTGAACGTCGCCGGGTCGACCGCCAGCACGATGCTCTGCCCGGTCTTGACCACGCCGACCACGGTGGCGTGCTGGGCCAGTGCGGGCGGCAGTCCGGCGATGGCGACCCGGCCGGGGATCTGCGCGGTCGACTCGGCGCCGACGAACAGCCCCGACTTGGTGTCCAGCGCCTCGCTCTGCGCGGCCGCCACCCCGACCCCCACGGTCAGCGTGCCCACCGCGAGCGTCCCGACCAGCAGGATCCCCACCGCGGAACCGGCGGCGGCCGACAGTCTGCGCAGCGCTAGGTGCACCGCTGGTGCCCGCCAGAGGTCAGCGCGGTGTGCGGCAGTGAGTGCCCACCGCGCCAGGCGGACGGTGACTAGAGCGACGGTCAGGACTACCAGCAACGGGAACGCCAACCCGACCGCGTCAGCGTTCTGCGGCAGCGGTTGTCCGAACTGGAGCTTCGTGGGCATGCTGTCCAGCCGTGCCCACGCGAGGTAGGCCAACCCGGCGGTGATGAGCTCCCACGGCACGAACCGCCACACCCGTGACGTGCGACGCGTACTACCTGCCTGGAACTCCCGGTGCGTCCGCGCCGCCGTCACCGCGCCTACGACCAGCAATGCGGCTACTAGGACGCTGGCCGCGACAAGAGCGGCGACACCGACTGTGCCGTCGGTCAGGGCTGTCGAGGGCGCGTACCAAGGCAGGGTCAACCGTGCCGCGAGCAAACCGGCTGCCGCGCCAAGGAGCAACGGCGCGGCCAACTCCAGCACCGCGCGCCAGCCAAGGGCTACCGGTCCCGCGCCGCGCGCCCACAGCAGTCGCAGTTCGGCGTGCCTGCGCTGCACCCACTGCACGGTCACCGCGCCGACCCCGGCCAACCCGACCAGCAGGCTGATGACCGTCAACGGCAGCACCGCGCCCAAGACCGTCGACTCGGCGGAGTGCGCGACCTCGACCGGTTTCGCGAAGTAGTTCGACGCGATCACCAGCCGCGCCTTGTCCCGCGCCCGCAACTGCGAGGTCACCCCGTCGACCACGGTCTTACCGCGTGCGACCAAGGCCGCGGCCTCGTCAGTGGTGGTGGGTGTCGGGGCAGGGAAGCGGACACTGACCGCGGCGGCGTTACCGCTCACGGGGCCCATAGAGGCGGTGAACGAGTCCAGAGTGGGGAACCAGACGACTGCGGCCGTGGCGCCCTCGGTGGCTAGAGGGTTCGGCATGATCCGCTGCTGCTCGGAGCACCAGTACGCGGGCACCGGGTCGCTGACGTCGGCGTAGATCGCGGTCACCGGCGGGAGCGTGCCGTTCAGCCCGCGGTCACCGATCTTGATCCCGGCGTCGTCGGCGACGCTGCGCGGCACCCACAGCCCGTCCCGGCTCCCGCCCTCGACCACCCGCAGGTTGTCCAGCGCGCCGTCGCGGTACCCGAACTGCGACCACGGGTGCGGCCCGTTGAAGTCCCACTGCCGCACCGGCGAGTACACCGCCCCGATGACGGTGCCGAACCCCGCCGCCCGCCCCTGCTCAGCCGAGATCCGCAGGACATCCCCTGCGTCGGCCACCGACACCCGGTTCCCATCCACCACCGGCGGCACCGTCTGCCCGCACAACCGCCCCGCCTGGTACGCGACCGCCGCCGACCCCGCCGAATCCGCGTGCAACACCGCCGCCGCCCCCACGAAACTGAGCAACAACGCCGCCACGAACGCAACCAACACCGTCAGCGGACTCGACACCGCCGCCCGCGGAGCCGCCCTCCAAGGCAACTGCATGGACCGGCACGCTACCGCCGCCCCCACCCCATCCCACCCACCGCGACCCATTCGAGATCCACCCCGGACAGTCCGTGTCCACCCGATCACGCAACGACGGAAACGTGGTGTTCCGCTGTGGATCACGGTGGGGCGCCTGCGTCGACGGCGAGCCGGGCAGCCTCGGCGGGAGTCCGGACGAACTGGTCGATCAGGTGCAATACCAGGAGTAGGGATTTTTGTAGTCGGTGTACCGCGCGGTGCTCGCTGGTCCGTACGTGCGCCTGCATGCCGCGTACATGTCGACCGAGCGCCAGGCAGCGGTGTCGTGGCCCCACTGGCACACCCAGCCGTGGGCGTTGTGGGTGCGGAGTTCCGCGTGCCACGGGGCGCTGTACTTCGCCACGCACCACCCGTTGATGTCGACCCCGCCGCCGTACTGCGCGGGCGGTGCGGCGGCCGCAGGTGACGCGGCCACCAGCGTCGCACCCACGCCCAACATGACCGCGGCCGTCGCGGCGGCCATCTTTCGTATGACGGTGAACCCAGTCTGGTTGGCCATCTCACCATCGTGCTGGGCTGCCGACGCGCCGTCAGCGCCTGCACGGGTCTCGATGTCGACCACGTTCGTGTGCCCCGAGGCTCTCGAGGTGACGTTCTGTCGAGGTACCGGTGTCCGCCGGAACGGCCAACACGCGTGCTGGTGCTGCCCTGGCGCCGACGCGGAAAGCGAAGGGGGCGGGCAGCCGTGTGGCCACCCGCCCCCTTCGTTGTCGCTCGGTTTAGAAGGGGCGCCTGCGGGGCGGCTCGGCGCGGTCGAGGTCGGTGATGCCGTCGGAGGCCTTCTCGGCGAAGGCCGGGGCGACGATGCCGTCGGAGGCTTTCCGGCGAGAGGCGGAGGCGGGCGTCTGCTGTCCGCGCTGTGGCGTCTACGGGTGGTCACTTTCCCGGGTGGGTGTCAATCACAGGCGCAGTGCGGTGAATGTGATGCGCCGACCGGGCTATCAGGTTGGGGGCGGGTTCCATCCCAGTCAGGTTTGGATCACACCCGTCCGCCAGCAGCCTGGCCCGCGCGCACGGTGGCGGACGGCATCCCGGGACCGGCGGACGGCACCGCTCACCTGCGCGAGTTGCCCCGGCGGGGCGGCAAGCAGCCGGGTGTCGGGTGTTCCCGAATGGACCCCTACAACCGTCGTGGGGCGATTGTCGGCGGCTTTCGGACAGCGGGGCCGGTGCGCAAGACTCTGCCATCCCTGCGGGCAGGGAACTGCCGCAGCAGAACACCGACCCCAAGGAGTATGGGCGTGCTCATCCGCACCAGACGGGCGCTCGCGGCGGGACTGGCGGTCGCCGCCGTGGTGGGGGTGGCCGTGGCGGCCTCCCCCGCGCAGGCGTCGCCCGCCACCGCCGTCAGCCAGAACGTCACCAGCGCCGACATCCTCGACCAGCTCAAGGCCGTGCCCGGTCTGACGGTCGTGTCGGAGTCGGCCACCCCGCCCGCGGGGTACCGGTTCTTCCTGCTGACGTTCAAGCAGCCGGTCGACCACCACAACCCGCGCGGCGCGACCTTCGAGCAGCGGTTCCAGTTGCTGCACAAGGACACCGCGCGGCCGGTCGTGCTGCACACCACCGGCTACAACATGTCGGTCAACGCGTTCCGCTCGGAGCCGACCCGGCTCATCGACGGCAACCAGATCTCGGTGGAGCAGCGGTTCTTCACCCCGTCGCGGCCCGCGAACGCGGACTGGGACGACCTGGACATCTGGCAGGCGGCGACCGACCACCACCGCATCGTCAGCGCCCTCAAGCGCGTCTACGCCGCCAAGTGGATCTCCACCGGGGCCAGCAAGGGCGGCATGACCTCGATCTACCACCGCCGCTTCTACCCCGACGACGTCGCCGGTGTCGTCGCCTACGTCGCCCCCAACGACGCGGTCAACGACTCCGACCGCGCCTACGACCGGTTCTTCCAGACCGTGGGCAACGACCCGGCCTGCCGCGCGAAGCTCGACGACGTGCAGAAGGAGGCCCTGAAGCGGCGCACCGCGCTGGTGGCGAAGTACCAGGCCGCCGCGACCGCCGCCGGGTGGACGTTCACCGGGGTGCTCGGGTCGATCGACAAGGCCTACGAGATGACCGTCCTGGACACCGTGTGGGCGTTCTGGCAGTACTCGACCCAGGCCGACTGCGCGACCGTCCCGGCCAAGACCGCGACCGACGACCAGCTGTACGCGTTCATCGACGCCACCGCCGGGTTCGCCTTCTACGCCGACCAGGGCATCACCCCGTACGCGCCGTACTACTACCAGGCCGCCACCCAGCTCGGCTGGCCGCAGCCCAAGTTCGAGCACCTGCGCGGCCTGACCAAGTACCCGAACCTGTACCAGGCGAACTCCAGCCTCCCGCCGGACCTGCGCCGCCGCTACGACTCCCGGCCGATGCTCGACGTCGACCGCTGGGTCCGCACCCGCGGCTCGGAACTGCTGTTCGTCTACGGCGCCAACGACCCGTGGGGCGCCGAGCAGTTCGTCCCCAGCCGCCGCGACTCGCACCTCTACATCGCCCCGGGCGCCAACCACGGCGCCAACATCGCCGCCCTCGCCCCGGCCGACCAGACCGCCGCCACCGCGACCCTGCGCCGCTGGGCCAACGTCACCGCCCCGGCCTTCGCCGAGAAGGCCTCCGACGGCATCACCGACCTCGACCGCGCCGAGCCGCCCCGCAGGCGCCCCTTCTAAACCGAGCGACAACGAAGGGGGCGGGTGGCCACACGGCTGCCCGCCCCCTTCGCTTGCCGCAGCCCCCTGGCTGCGGCTGACCAATAGCCCGCCGAGCGTCGTCCACGCCCGGCCCGAGGTCGCCGCGACTTCACGCCGGTCAGGTGAGACGACCCCGGTGCGGTGCGTGGTCGGCAGTAAGCACCGCAGCGGCGTATCGGTGGCCTATGGCGTGCCGGCGGGGTCCTCGCCGAATCACTGCCCACCCGTCCGTTCGGGCACGTCGACACCGAGCGAGTGCTGCCATGGGCGCCGTGTCCGTGGCGCGTTCGAGCAGGTCCGCGGGCGCCACCGGCTCGACTGCGCGAGCCGCGCCGTTTCGGATCACATGACGAGGAAGCAGGGCGGGTGGCCACACGGGCTGGGCGACAGGGACCTGCAGGCGGCTCGTGAGTAGCCGCTGCGTGGGGGAGGGGATCGGCGGTCGCCCAGGTGGCCCTCGCTCACTTGGGCGACCGCCGGGGTTCAGCCCTCGTAGGTCGGGTGGTCTCGCCAGTGCTGTTGGCCGGTGGTGGGGAGGCTGCTGATCGGGTCGTAGTACGGGTAGCGGCGGCTGAGGATGGCGGCGGCGTCCTCGGTTTCGGAGCGTTCGGTGCCCGCGCGGTAGTTCTTGGTCCAGTAGGAGACGCCGAGTTCGCGGTCGTACTCGGCGAGTTGGTGGACCCAGCGCTTTCCGACGTACGGGACGTCGCAGATGATGCGGGGGGTGGCGTATCCGGGGAGGTAGCCCATGATCGCGTGCTGGAGCTCCTGGGCCTCCCACACCGCGACCCGCCAGTGCTCGGCGTTGGGGATCATGTCGCACATGTAGAAGTAGTAGGGCAGCACGTTCGCCTCGCCCTGCAGCGCGAAGCACAGGTCGAGCAGCGCCTCCGGGGTCGCGTTGACGCCCCGCATCAGCACGCCCTGGTTGCGCACGTCGCGCACCCCGACCTCCAGCGCCGTCCGCGCCGCCTCGGCGACCAGCGGGGTCACCGACTGGGCGTGGTTGACGTGGGTGTGGATGGCCAGGTTCACCCCGCGCCGCGCGGCCGTGCGGGCGACCCGCTCCAGACCCTCGACCACCGACGGCTGCAACCAGTGCTGCGGCAGCCCCGCCAGCGCCTTGGTCGCCAGCCGGATGTCGCGCACCGTCTCGATGTCGAGCAGCCGCATCAGGAACGACTCCAGCTGCTTCCACGGCACGTTCGCCACGTCGCCGCCGGAGACCACCACGTCGCGCACACCCGGGGTGCGGCGCAGGTACTCGATCATCTGGTCCTGCCGGTCGACCGGCTTGAGGGCCAGCTTGTGCTTGTCGACCTGCGGGGTGGAGTTGCCGACCAGGTCCATCCGGGTGCAGTGCCCGCAGTACTGGGGGCAGGTGGACAGCAGCTCGGCGAGCACCTTGGTCGGGTAGCGGTGGGTCAGCCCCTCGACCACCCACATCTCGGCCTCGTGCAGCGAGTCGCGGGCCGAGTGCGGGTGGCTCGGCCACTCCGGGTCGCGGTCGGAGCGCACGGGCAGCATGTAGCGGCGGATCGGGTCGGCGAAGAACGCCTCGGTGAACTCGGCCGCCTCCGCCGTGGGTGCCATGGTGTTGAGCATCTGCGGGGGCAGCAGCATCGACATGGTGGCCAGCTGCTCCTGGTCGGCCAGCAGCTCGGCGTAGAACGACTCGGCGAGCAGGTCGCCGACGACCTTGCGCAGCTGCCGCTCGTTCTTGACGCAGTTCACCCGCTGCCACTGCGCGTCCCGCCACTGCGCCTCGGTGACCCCCGACCAGCCGGGGAAGCGCCGCCAGTCCGGTTCCACCAGCTCGCGCCGGACGTACTCGTAGGGCTGGTGGGCGCCGTCGCGCACCGCGGCGGACACGGTCGTGTCCGCCTGCCGCAAGTCCCGCAACGCAGTCATATGTACTCCTAGCCGCTAGGGTGGCGTGAAGATATGCTGCCAGAGCGCTAGTGCTCCGTAAAATCTACAGCACTTTCGCCGCCATGCGGTCACTGACATGACGTCACACGGAGGGCTCGGGATGAACGCACAGGTCGCACGGGTCGGCTCGCCGTTCGGGCTGCACCGGGTGGTCGAGCCCGCCGGGGTGCTGCCGCAGCAGGCGCACCGGCTCGACCCCGACCCCGAGCCGTACGCCGACGAGGTCGTCATCGACGTCGACCGGCTCAACCTCGACGCGGCCTCTTACCGGCAGCTCCGCGAGCAGCACGGCACCGGTGACGCCGTCCGCGCCGCCGTGCTGGGGATCGTCGCCGAGCGCGGCAAGATGCAGAATCCGGTCACCGGGTCCGGCGGCATGCTCCTGGGCACGGTCTCCGCTGTCGGCCCTGACTCGCCGTTGGCGCTAGAGGTCGGCGACCGGATCGCGACTCTCGTCTCGCTTACCCTGACCCCGCTGCGGATCACGGACGGCCTCGCCGACTGGGACGGGCTAAGCGAGCAGGTCCCGTGTCGGGGGACCGCGGTGCTGTTCGGCCGCTCTATCGCCGCCGTGCTGCCCGACGACCTGCCGGACGGCATCGCCCTGTCCGTGATGGACGTCTGCGGCGCCCCCGCGTTGACCGACCGCGTCGTCCGCGAGGCGGGCGTGGGCGCGTCCGTGCTGGTGCTCGGCGGTGGCGGCAAGTCCGGGTCGCTGTCGCTGGCCGCCGCCCGCCGCGCCGGGGCCACCCGCGTGGTCGCGCTCGTCCCCACGGTCGCCGAGGCGGACGCCGTGCGCGCGGCCGGGCTGGCCGACGAGGTCGTCGTCGCCGACGCCCGCGACCCGCTCGCCGTGCACGCCGCGATCGGCACCCCGGTCGACGTCACCGTCGTCTGCGTGGACGTGCCCGGCTGCGAGCACGGCGCGATCATGGCGACCGCGGACGGCGGCACGGTCGTGTTCTTCTCCATGGCCACCTCGTTCCCCGCCGCCGCGCTCGGCGCCGAGGGGCTCGCCGCGGACGTCCGGATGCTCGTCGGCAACGGGTACGTGCCCGGTCACGCCGCCTTCGCGCTCGACCTGCTGCGCGCCGAGCCCGGGGTGCGCGCGCTGTTCGCCGCCCGCGAGACTCAGTGACCGTGACGACTTCCAGCACCCTCTACACCGGGGGCCGCGTGCACTCCCCGGCCGACCCGTCCGCCACCGCGATCGCCGTGCGCGACGGCGTCGTCGTGTGGCTAGGCCAGGACTCGGTGGGCCGCGCACTGCACGGTGACGGCGAAGTGGTCGACCTCGACGGTGCCTTCGTCGCGCCCGCGTTCGTCGACGCCCACGTGCACGCCACCTCCGCCGGGCTGCTGCGCGTCGGCCTCGACCTGACCGGCGCCAGGACCCTCGCCGAGTGCCTGGCCATGGTCGCCGCGCACGTCCGGGCGAGCGGGCACCCGCTGGTGTGGGGGCACGGCTGGGACGAGACGACCTGGCCGGAGAACCGCCCGCCGACCCGCGCCGAGGTCGACGAGGCCGCCGGGTCCGCCGCGGTCTACCTGTCCCGGGTGGACGTCCACTCCGCCCTGGTGTCGACCGCCCTGCTCGACCGCGCCCCCGGCGCCCGCGGCGCCGACGGCTACCACCCGGACGGCCCGCTGACCCGCGACGCCCACCACCGCGCCCGCCGCGCCGCCCAGGACGCCATCACCCCCGCGCAGCGCGACGAGGCCCAACTCGAGTTCCTCCGGCACGCCGCCGCCCAGGGCACCGCGTGCGTCCACGAGTGCGCGGGCCCCGACATCTCCGGCGCCGACGACCTGACCGCGCTGCTGGCCCGCGCGGGTGGCGACCTGCCGGAGGTCGTCGGGTACTGGGGCGAGATCGGGCCCGCTGACCTGGCCGTCCGGCACCGCGTCCGGGGCTTGGCGGGCGACCTGTTCGTCGATGGCGCGCTCGGGTCCCGTACGGCGGCGTTGTGTGCCTCTTACGCTGACGCCGACACCAGCGGCGCGCTGTACCTCGACGCCGCGGCCATCGCCGAGCACCTGGTGGTGTGCACCGAGGCCGGGATCCAGGCCGGGTTCCACGTCATCGGCGACGCCGCGACCGCCGAGGTGGTCGCCGGGTTCGCGCTGGCGGAGAAGCGGGTCGGCCTGCTTGAGCTGGCCGGGGCGCGGCACCGGCTCGAACACCTGGAGATGGTCACCCCGGACCAGGCCAGGCAACTGGGCCAGTGGGGCGTCGTCGCCTCCGTCCAACCGCAGTTCGACGCCACGTGGGGCGGACCGGACGGCATGTACGCCACCCGGCTCGGGGTTGAGCGCGGCACCTCGCTCAACCCGTACTCGCTGCTCGCCGCCGCCGGTGTCGTCCTCGCCCTCGGCTCCGACGCCCCGGTCACCAGGGTCGACCCCTGGTCCACCGTCCGCGCCGCCGTCAACCACCGCACCGACGGCTCCGGCCTCTCCCCCCGAGCCGCCTTCACCGCCCACACCCGAGGCGGCTGGCGCGCCGCAGGCATCGACGACGGCCTCACCGGCACCCTCGTCCCCGGAGCCCCCGCCACCTTCGCCGTGTGGGACGCCCCGGAACTCGTAGTAGCCGTCCCCGACGACCGGGTCCGCCGCTGGTCCACCGACCCCCGCTCCCGAGTCCCCGGCCTCCCCCCAATGGCCCCCGAGACCCCCACCCCCACCTGCCTACGCACCGTCCTGCGCGGCCACACCATCTACGACCACGAGGTGCCCCCACATGCCACCTCCTGACGCGGTGATCAGTTCGCGCATCGACTCCGACAACGACAGCACGACCCGCGAGGGGAGTCCACGTGCCGCTTCTTGACCTGGATCCGGCGGTGGTCGCCACCGCGCGCCGGCTGGCGGCCAAGGCGGCCGCGCCGGTGGTGGAGATCGCTCGCTCGCACACCACGGTCTCCGTCGAGCGCGCCACGTTGCGGCTCGCGGGGATCACCGGGGCGGACAGCACCCATCGCGCGGGTGACGTGCCGTGGGTCAACCGGGTTGTCGACACCGTTGCCGAGCACTGTGGTCTGCAAGACGGCGTGTGCGGGCCGGTGTTCCACGCCCTGGCCGAGCACGACCTGGGCAGTCTGACCGAGCTCGCCGAGGCCACCGCCGCGGGGCAGGTCACCTTCCGGGTGCCGACCGGCAAGGACGCCACCCGCGCCGACAAGGCCGCCCGGGCCGCCGTCGCCAAGGGGCTGCGGACCGTCGACCGCAACCGCGCCCAGCGCGACAAGCTGGTCGCCAAGCTCGGGGACCCGCCGCGCCGTCCGTGGATCTACCTCATCGTGGCGACCGGGGACATCGACGAGGACGTGGTGCAGGCCGCCAACGCCGCCAGGGCGGGGGCCGACATCATCGCGGTGATCCGGTCCACCGGGCAGTCCCTGCTGGACTACGTGCCCGAGGGCGCCACCCACCACGGGTTCGCTGGCACCTACGCCACCCAGGAGAACTTCCGGATCATGCGGGCCGCCATGGACGAGGTGTCCAGGGAGGTCGGCCGGTACGTGCGGGTCACCAACTACGCCTCCGGCCTGTGCATGCCCGAGATCGCCGTCCTCGCCGGACTGCAGCGGCTGGACATGATGCTCAACGACTCCATGTACGGCATCCTCTTCCGCGACATCAACCCCATCCGCACCTTCGTCGACCAGCGGTTCTCCCGCCAGGTGCACGCCCGCGCGGGCATCATCATCAACACCGGCGAGGACAACTACCTCACCACCGCCGACGCCGTCGACGCCGCGCACACCGTCACCGTCTCGCAGCTGCTCAACGAGCACTTCGCGCACGAGGCCGGGCTGCCCGACGAGCTGCTCGGCCTCGGCCACGCCTTCGAGATCAACCCCAAGGTCCCCGAGTCGTTCCGGCTGGAACTGGCGCACGCGCTGCTGGCCCGCGAGCTGTTCCCGGACGCCCCGCTCAAGTGGATGCCGCCGACCAAGCACATGACCGGCGACGTGTTCAACGGCTACCTGCTCGACGGGTTCTTCAACCTCGCGGGCGCGCTCACCGGCCAGTCGATCCTGCTGGTCGGGATGATGACCGAGGCCGTGGTCACCCCGTTCCTGTCCGACCGCGACCTCGCCCTGGCCAACGTCCGCTACGTGCTCGACGCCGCCGGGGGACTGGCCGAGGACTTCCGGCCCGCCCCGGACGGGCTGATCGTCAAGCGCGCCCACCAGGTGCTCGGCGAGGCCGTCGACCTGCTCGGCCGGATCGTCGACGACGGGCTGCTCACCGCCATCGCCAGCGGCACCTTCGGCCTGATGAAGCGCCCACCGGACCAGGGCAGGGGCGTCGCGGGCGTGGTCGCCAAGGCCGACGGCTACCGCAACCCGGCCACCGACCTGCTCGACGAGGGGGCGACCAAGTGACCACCACCCGGCCCGCACCAGCCGACGCCAGTGCCTCTGACACCGCGGCCACCGACACGGCAGCCACGAACACCGCGGCCACCGACACCAAGCGCTACGTCCGCCCCTATGGCGACACCAGCGGCGACGGCATGGTGCAGACCTCGTTCACCCTGCCCGTCCCGCACGGCCCCCGCGCCGAGGGTGCCGCGCTGCTGCTCGCGGCCAAGATGGGCATGGAACCGGCCATGGTCGTGCACTCCCACGCCATCGGCCCCGACTTCACCTTCTTCGTCGTCTACGGCTCGGTGCGGCACATCATCGACCTGACCGAGGTCGAGGTCGTCGAGCGCGAGTACCCGCTGCTGCCGCCCAGCGAGGTCAACACCGTGATCAAGCGGGCGCTGCGGCGCAAGATGGTCGTGGTCGGCGCCTGCATCGGCACCGACGCGCACACCGTGGGCATCGACGCGATCCTCAACATCAAGGGCTTCGCGGGGGAGAAGGGCCTGGAGTACTACCGGGAGCTGCGGGTGGTCAACCTCGGCGCCCAGGTCAGCGTGCCCGACCTGGTGAAGCGGGCGCGCGCGGAGAAGGCGGACGCGGTGCTGGTGTCGCAGGTCGTCACCCAGCGCGACGCGCACATCCTCAACACCCAGGAGATGTCGGCGGCTTTCCGCGAGGCCATGGGCGGCCGCCGCCCGCTGCTCATCGCCGGTGGCCCCAGGTTCGACCCGCGGATGGCCGGTGACCTGGGCGTCGACCGCGTGTTCAGCCGTGGCACCACCCCGGGCGAGGTCGCCAGCTACCTCGTCCACGCCATCAACCAGCGCAAGGAGCAGCCCGCATGAGCCCCGAGCCCGGCCTGAGCGTCACCCACCGGCGCTACGTGCCGCACGCCCACGCCCACTACGGCGGCAGCCTGGTCGACGGCGCCTACGCGCTGGGCCTGTTCGGCGACGTCGCCACCGAGCTGTGCGTGCGGACCGACGGCGACGAGGGCCTGTTCGCCGGGTACGAGCAGGTCGAGTTCCTGGCGCCGCTGCGCGCGGGCGACGTGGTCGAGGCGACCGCGACCCTCGTGCGGGTCGGCACCCGGTCGCGGGGCGTGGAGTTCGAGGCGCGCGTGGTGTGCCGGGCCGCCCCGGAGCGTGGACCGTCCGCGGCCGACGTGCTGGAACCGCCTGTGGTCATCACCCGCGCAAGGGGCACGGTCGTGGTCCCACCAGCGGGGATCGAGTAGTCGTTTCGCTGCGCCGAGTGAGTGATGTTGCCTGTTGTTACTCCGTTCGGCGGACGCCTGGCTTGCGCCGGTCGGCCCTTCGCTGATAACAACCGGAACCAGGTGTGAACAACGCTGTCGGGGTGTTGACCTGGGTTCCCCGCGGCCGTCGACGACGGAGGACCATGCCGGAGGAGCTCGTCGAGGTGCGGCAGGTCCTCGACCACACGCCGGAGCAGGTCTGGGAGGTCCTCGGCGACCCCGCGCTCTACCCGCGGTTCGTCCGCGAGATCGCCTGCGCCGAGCGCGAGCAGGCCCAGTCCGGCAAGCCCCGCTACCGGGTGCGGTTCAGCGTCGCCGGCGGCGAACCGGTGCACGACCGGGTCGAGGTCCTGGTGAACCGGCCCGGCGAGCACCTGGTGCTGGTCGGACCGGGCTGGGCGGGCGGGCACCTGTCCATCCGGCTCGAACCCGCCGCGGGCCGGACCATGGTCGAGGTCGTGCTGTCGCTGCCCGAGGACCTCACCGCGGGCACCGCGATGACCAACGCCTGGCTGCGCAAGCGCGTTCGCAAGGGCCTCACCCGCGTCGACGACCACCTCTCCGGCCGGGCCATCACCAGCTCGCCGACCCGCATCGACCAGACCTCCCGCGGCCAGTCCGCGCTCACCGTCGCCCGCACCCTCGCCAGGGCCGGGGTGCTCAACCCGGGCAGACCGGACCGGGTGATGCGGCAGCTGGGCGCGCTGGCCCGCTGGGGCGCCACCCTGGTCGGCGGGTACCAGGCGGCGTCGGCGCGGGTGCCCGACGCGGTGGCGCTGGTCGACGAGCGCGGCAAGCTGACCTTCGACGAGATCGACCGCAGGACCACCCGGCTGGCCAACGGCCTGGCCAGGCACGGTGTCCGGGCCGGGCGCCGGGTCGCGCTGATGTGCCGCAACCACGCCGGTCTGGTCGAGATGACCATCGCCTGCGGCAAGCTCGGCGCGGACGTGCTGCTGCTCAACACCGGCCTGTCCGCCGACCAGGTCGCCGACCTGGTCGAGGCGCACCGACCGGTCGCGCTGGCCGCCGACGACGAGTTCGCGCCGCTGTTCCACAACCTGCCCGCGTCGCTGCCGTGGATCTCCACCTGGTCGGCCGCGCCGGGTGAGCTGACCCTCGACGCCGTCATCGCCGCCGCGCCCGCGACCCCGATCCGCCCGCCGGAGCAGGCAGGCAAGATCATCGTGCTGACCTCGGGCACCACCGGCACCCCCAAGGGCGCCCGCCGCCGCAACCCGCCCGGCCTCGGGTCGGCCGCCTCGGTGCTGTCGCGGATACCGCTGCGCGCGGGGGAGCGGATGCTCGTGGCCGCGCCGCTGTTCCACACCTGGGGTCTGGCCGCGGTCCAGCTGGGGATGCCGCTGCACGCGTCGCTGGTGCTGCAGCGCCGGTTCGACGCCGAGGCGACCCTCGCCGCCATCGCCGAGCTCAGGTGCACCGCGCTGATCGCCGTGCCGGTCATGCTGCAGCGGATCATGGCGCTGCCCGAGCGGACCAGGGCCCGCTACGACACGTCCAGCCTGCGCGTGGTCGCCTCCAGCGGGTCGGCGCTGTCGCGGCAGCTGGTGACGTCCTTCATGGACTCCTACGGCGACGTCCTCTACAACCTGTACGGCTCGACCGAGGTGTCCTGGGCCAGCATCGCCGACCCCACCGACCTGCGCGCCGCCCCGACCACCGCGGGCCGCTGCCCGGTGGGCACCAGGGTCGGGATACTCGACGCGGAGGGCGTGCCGGTCGCACCGGGCGCGGTCGGGCGGATCTGCGTGGGCAACGAGATGCTGTTCGAGGGCTACACCAACGGCACCAGCACGGAGATGCACGACGACCTGATGGTCACCGGCGACCGCGGCTACCTCGACGCCGACGGCAGGCTCTTCGTCTCCGGCCGCGACGACGACATGATCATCTCCGGCGGCGAGAACGTCTTCCCCCGCCCCGTGGAGGAGTTGCTACTGGGCCTGGACGCCGTGGCCGACGCCGCCGTCGTCGGCGTCCCCGACCGCGAATACGGCCAACGCTTCGCCGCCTACATCGCCCTCAAACCCGGCACCCACCTAGCCGCCACCGCCATCCGCGACTACGTCCACGACCACCTAGAACGCCCCTCAGTCCCCCGCGACGTCATCTTCATCCCCCGCGTCCCCCGCAACGCCACGGGCAAAGTCGTCAAACGCCTCCTCGCCGATCAGGACTAGCTGATCGACGCTGGATTCTGAGGAGTTAGTCGAGTCGCGAGGTCGATAAAGGGCGACCATGCGGATACAGGCACGGTGACGATGGCATTTCGCCTGTTCAAGGACGAGCGAATGCGAATCAATTCGCGATCGGTGGCAACCTCAATGCAGTTGCCCCCGTTCACGTCGCTGGTCGAACTTTTAGCCCAACGCCTACCATTGTCGTCGACTTCAACCACGGTGGGCTTGTTTGCTGAGGCCATGCGCGAACTCCCTCCATGGCGGGAGTCCGCGCATGGCGGTGCCACCCGGGCCCCCGACTGAGCCGTACGTGGTGAAGGTTAGGTCTCCTGGGCGCTTGTGAGCTAGGGCCGACAGGGCTAACCCGATCACCGGTGTTGACAAATACGCGACAACCGGTGACCTGAGGTGGGTTCTGACGCGCTACACCAGGGTGTTCTTCCCTTCCCATTTGTCCAATGAAACGGCCATGTGCTCTAGTTCGGCGAACGCTTCGACGTACTCGCTGATCCGATTGACGTCCCGGCGGATTATCGAGTCCCGGAGTGGGCCCTGGAGCAAGACGACCGAGTCCACGTCGTCCTCCGCGTATCCCACGGGTGTCTCGAGCACCGTGTAGGACCCTTGCATGGCCTGGTGGGAGCCCGCACTGAACGGAATCACCGAGATCGAGATGTTGGGTCGGTCGTTCAACTCGAACAGCCTGCGGTACTGCGCCGACATGATCTCCGGCGAACCCAGGACCCTGCGCAAGGCGGACTCGTCCAGGATGTAGACGAACTCCCGACTCTCGTCATCCAGGATTTGCTGCCTGCGCAAGCGGATCTTGATGGTCTGCTCGATCCAGGCCGGATCGCCCGGGTAACTCGAGATGACCGCTCGAACGACATCCTCGGTCTGCAACATGCCTGGCACGATGTGCCCCTGGTACTGCCGGATCAGCGTCGCCACGTCCTCCAGTTCGATCAGCTGGATGAGTGCCGAGGGGACGTCCTTGGTGTGCTTCTCCCACCAGCGGCTCTCGGTGCGCTTGCGGGCGAGGTCGAGCAGGTCGTCGACGACCTGTCGATCCGAGATTCCGTAGTGGTGTAGCAGCGCGCGCAGATCGGTGATCGACACCCCGACCGCGCCCTGCTCAATTCTGACCACTTTGGACAGCGACCACTCGAGCGCGTCCGCCACTTGCCGTTGGGAGAATCCCGCATTGGTGCGGGCATGGCGGAGTTCGAGACGGAGTTTGCGCTGTTGGGGTCTCGAGCCCCGGATGTCGGACACGTGCGACCTCCCAAAACGACGCCCGACATGTCATGCTGCTACATGTCGAACCTAAGCAAGCTCTCCGACGTAAGTCGAAGAGCATGCCATCCATCGGCTGATGGCGCAAAGCTATCGTACGTCGGCTTGGTCGCTTGGTGAGGGGCAGTTTTTCAGCCTGTCGTGTGTAAGGAGTGGCCGGATGTGTGCTGCTGCCGAAGACTCCGGGGAAACCTGGTCGCGCGTCCGCCGGGTCTGTGTCGTGCTCCGGACCCGCACGGATCTCAGCCGGGTGCTCGACGTGCTGCGCGCCATTGACGGCGATGACCGGCTGGCCATTTTCTGGACCGTCAACGAGGGTTCCCAGTTCGGCGGAAAGTTGCGCGATCCGTTAGCGCTGTTGGATGTGCGGCTGATTGACTGGGAGCTCGCCCGTACCATGGAGTTCAACCTGGTGATCGCGGCGCACACCGATGACGCGCTCGGCGACCTTCTCGGCCCGGTCGCCACCATGGCCCATGGAACCGGCTACAACCGTCGCGTTTTGTACCGGACGCTCGACCTCGACGCTCCGGTCGGGTTGTCCACCGCGGAACTCGTGCGCGATGGTGTCATCGTCGCGGCGGCGATCGGGCTGTCCTGCGAGTCTCAGGTGGAGCAGCTCTGCCGGGCGAACCCGAGCGCGGTCCCGTACGCGTTCCAGATGGGGGACCCCACCTGGGACAGGATGTTGGCCAACCTGGGGTCGCGTGAACGGTTCCGCCGCCGCCTCGGTGTGACGCCAGGCCAGAAGCTGGTGGGGATCTCCTCGACCTGGGGGCGCGACTCGACCCTCGGGTACGACCACCGGCTGGTGAACCGTGTCCTGGCGGCGCTACCGCACGACGAGTACCGAGTCGTGTTGATCTTGCATCCCAATGTGTGGACGCTGCACTCCGGCTTCTCGGTGCGGGGGCTGCTCAGCGCCGCGTCCGAGGCGGGTTTGATCACGGTCATGCCGACCTCCGACTGGCCTGCCGCGCTGATCGCCACCGACGCGTTCATCGGTGACCACGGCTCGGTGTCCGTGTACGCCGCCGCGCTCGGTCGACCATTTCTGTTCGCGGGTAGGGGAGATGACGAACTGGTGAAGGGTTCGACCACGCTGGACTTCGTCCGAGCCGCTCGCCCGCTCGATCCCGCTGTGGACCTGCGCGACCAGATCGTTGACGTCATGGCGACCTACGCGGACTCCGGGGTCACCCAGGTCGCCAGGCAGGCGATGGGCAACTCCGGTGAATCCCTGCGGCTGCTCCAGGTGCGCTTCTACGAACTCATGGCGCTCGACCCGCCCGCCCAGGTCCCGCACCCGCGGCGCTACGCCCCGCTGGAGGTCGAACGGGACGAGCGCGGGGTGACCTCCTTCCTCTCCCGGATGTCGCTCACCATCGGACCCGACTGCGCGGTCACGGTGTCGGTCGAGCGATACCCCGCGGCCCTGGCTGAGCACCACCGGCCCGTGGACGACGACAGGGCACCTGTGTTGGTCGTGGACGAGCACGAGTCCAACCGGGACCTCAGGAACACGGCGGAGGTCCGGGTGCGCAGTGACGACAACGACGCGGACACGGTGTGGGCGTGGATCGCTCGCACCGTGCGCGACTCGCAGTGCTTCCTCGCCGCCGGTGTCCACGAATCGCGGCTGCTCGTGGGGACTCGACTGGGTGCGAAGTGGGAGGTCCGGCGTACCGGGGGCGCGCCCATCGACTCTGCCGCCGTTGCCGCGGCCGTCTACCACCTCGCGGTCGAGCCGGGCTGCGTGATGACCGCGCTGGAGGTCCAGGTCGGCGTCGCGCGCTCGACCCTCGCGATCACCCGGGTGTCGGCCAACGCGCACTCGCCTTGACCCAGCGCACTCGCCTTGGTTCGGGTGCGATCACTGCTCGGTGTGGTACCCCGGCTCGGTCGTGTCGGTGAGCGAGGCCAACCGCTCGGCGACCGCGGTCGACTGGGGCGCGTCCGGACCCAGCACCGCGACCAACCGCCCCAGCGCCTCGATCTCCTTGGCCCGCAGGCCGCGGTCCCGTGCCGTCGCCGCCGCGCGTTCGAGGTAGGGCTGCGCGGACTCGGGCAGACCCAGTTCCTGGTAGGCGGCGCCGAACACGATGTCCACCCTGGCGGAGGTGGTGTCGTCGCCCAACTCCTCGGTGATGCGGGCGGCCCGGTCGAGCAACTCGATGGCCCGCAGCGGCTCCCGCGCTCGGACCAGGACGTCCGCCAAGTGGTAGAGCTGCAGCGCGGTCCCGCGGTCGTCGGCCACCTGCTCGTTGATCAGCAGGGACTCCTCGAACTCGGCCGCCGCGCCCGGGAAGTCGCCGCGCTCACGGCGGACCACCCCGCGCGACTCCCGCACGACCGCCACCGCGCGCGGCTCGTCCGACCGCCGCGCCGCGACCAGCGCCAGCTCCAGTTGCCCGTCCGCCTGGTCGAACTCGCGCAGCTCCACGTACGCGCGCGCCAACTGGTTGCGCATCCGCGTCTCGGCGACGTCGTCGCGCAGGATCAACGCGGCCCGGATGCCCGCGAGGTGCGCTTCGATCCAGTCCGTGTAGTACTTCAGGCCGTGGTAGAGCGGCCACAGCGCCTCGCAGAGCGCCAACACCGTGCCTGCGTCGCCCCGGTCGTCCGCGGTGCGGACCGTCTCGAGCAGGTTCTGCCGCTCGGTCTCCCACCAGTCGACCGCGGTCGACGGGGTGAACTCCGGCCCGCCCCAGTCGGCGGTGGCGTGGTCGCAGGACCGCCAGCGCGCGACGCCCATCATGGCCAGGTCGGCCGCGCGCGCCCCGGCCAGGTACCAGGACGTGATCCGGTCGAGGATGGTGTCCAGCTCCGCCCTGGGCTCGTCCTGGTCGGCGACGGCTCGCGCGTGCAGCCGCACCAGGTCGTGGAAGCGGAACCGGTGCGGGCGGACGCCCTCGACGAGGTTGGCCTCGAAGAGGTGGTCGAGCGCGTCGGCGGTGTCGGTCTCGGAGAACCCGGAGACCGTCGCCGCTGCCGCGACGCTGAACTCGGCGCCCGGGTGCAGCCCGAGCCTGCGGTAGAGCGTGCGCAGCCGGGGCTGGAGGTTGTCGACGGTCGTGTCGAACACGTGTCGCACGGTGTGTCCTCCCACGGCTAGGCGGCGGAGCCGGTGCTTCTCGTCGGACAGGTACTCGCGGAGCCTGCGCACGGGCCACCTGGTGGCCTCGTTCAACCTGGCCCCCGCGATGCGCAACGCCAGGGGGAGGCCGCCGCAGAGGTCGATCAGCGCGCCGACCTCCTCGCGGGGCAGTGCCACGCGGACCTCGGCGGGGACCTGGTCGACGAGCAGGCGGTAGCTGGCGTCGGTGTCGAGCGGCCGCAGCGCGAGCGGGCTCGCGCCCTCGACCAGCAGCCCGCTGAGCCGGTGCTGGCTGGTCACCAGCACGACGCTGTCGGGTGATCCGGGCACGAACGGTCTGACCTGTGCCGCCTGGTCGGCGTTGTCGAGCACCACCAGTACCGGCGCGTCCGATGTCTTGGTGCGGAACAACGCGGCACGGCTCGCGAGGTCGGGCGGGATGTGCTGCTCGTGCACCCCGAGCGCCCGGAGGAACCCGCCCATCACCTCGACCGTCGCGACAGCGCCACGACCGCGGTGCTGCGAGAGGTCGCTGAACAGTTGGCCGCCGGTGAAGCGCGACCGGTTGGACCACGCCCACTGCGTGGTGACCGCCGTCTTGCCGACCCCGCTCATGCCGCTCACCACCAGCACGCTCGGCCGGTGTGCCCGCCCGGTCGGGTTCGCGGCCCGGTCGAGCACGGCCAGTTCGCGCTCGCGCGCCAGCACCTCGCAGATCGGCGCGGGCACCTGCCGGGGCGGCAGCGCCCGGTCGACCGCGTCCGACATGCCGACCACCAGCAGGTCGACCCGGTCGGCTTGCACCAGGGTGCCGAAGACGGACCCGGGGAGTTGGTTGGTCGAGTGGCCCAGCGCGCGGGGATGTCGTGGGCGGCGCGCCCCGCCCGCGGGGTCGAGCGGCTCGATGGACATCGAAGTTCCCCCGGACGGGTCGGGTTCCTCCAGATGGAGAATCCAGTCTCTCAGCTGATCTCCGGAAATGCCAGGCTACCGGCAGCGACACCCCGAGATGGCGGCAATGACCGACGCCGGCGGGTATGCGGCAAGAGGCAAAAGGTTGACACAGCCGCGCTGTTGTCGGGTGCTCGATCCGATCTGCCGTCGGACCTGGACCGATCCGGTCACCAACCGTGTCCTGGGTTGCTCCAACCAGGAGGTGTATCGCTCAAGTCCGGCCCAGGCGGGCGCGCCCCATCCGTCTGTTGTGGACATCGAGCCGCGCTGCCAGGAGAGAGGTGGACCTGCATTGATTTCTTATTTATTGACTATTTTGATGGGAATCGGAACTCGGTCCGGTAAATGTCGCCGGGTGGGGCGGCGGACGGCAATCGGGACGCCGAGGTCGAGGCGGTGGACGGCGCGGCAGAGAGGTGGTATCTGTTAGATATATCTGACAGAGAGGGTGGCTGTGGCGCGGAGGAGTCAGACGGAGGTGGCGGTGTTGGGGGCGTTGAGCGTGGCGCCGATGACGGGGTATGCGGTGCGGGAGGCGATCAGGGATGTGCTGGGGCACTTCTGGAGCGAGAGCTTCGGGCAGATCTACCCGACCCTGGCCGCGTTGGAGGGGCGGGGGCTTGTGCGGCGGGAGGACCGGGCGGCGCCGTATGAGTTGACCGGGGCGGGGCGGGTGAGGTTGCGGGAGTTGTTGGCCGAGCCGGTGCAGCGGGTGCCGCCGCGCAACGGGTTGATGTTGCGGTTGTTCTTCGGTCGGCAGCTCGGGCCGGACGCGTGCCGGGAGCTGCTGCTGGAGGCCAAGGCCGATGCCGAGCAGCAGCTGGCCGGTTTCGCCGCGCTGAAGGCCACCGTCGCCGCGGAGGGCGGGCCGGACACCCCGTACTCGCTGATCACCATCTCCGCTGGCGAGCACACCGCCCGAGCCGCCCTGACCTGGGCCGAGGAATCCCTCGCCGCCCTACCCGAACCCGTGACCACCCCAACCGAGACTGATCTGCCCGGAGGAGAGCAATGATCCGCAAGAGATCCACCGTCGCCGCTGCCGCGCTGTGTGGGGTGGTGTCGGCGTTTCAGTTCGCCTTGGCCGCTGGTGCGCCGCTCGGTCGGGCTGCCTGGGGTGGCACGGCTGCCGAACTGTCCACCGGCCTTCGGGTGGCCAGTGGTGTCGCCGTGGTTCTGTGGGCGTTCGCGGCGTTGGTGCTGCTGCGCCGTGGGGGGCTGATCACCCAGCTGCCCGAGCAGGTCGCGCGTAAGGGCAGCTGGGTGGTCGTAGCTCTGCTGGCCGCGGGCGCCCTGATGAATGCGGCGTCCAGTAGCCCGTGGGAGCGCTATGGCTGGGCGCCGTTCATCCTGGTGCACCTGGTGCTGAGCATCCGGGTGGCGACGAGTCCGGTGGGTCAGAGGACGGCGTAGGCGCGGACCGGGAATGTGCCGAAGTCGACCACCGGCGGCGGGACCGCGTGGAAGCGGAACCCGGAGGCGGGCAGTTGCTCCAGGCCGCGCAGGTGTTCGACGACCGGGATGCCCGCGGCCAGCAGGGTGGTGTGCACCGGCCGGTGCGGGCCGTCGGTGGCGTCGATGTTGAGGCTGTCGATGCCGACCAGCGCGGCGCCCTGCGAGACCAGCCAGTCGGCGGCGTCGGCGGTCAGGTGCGGGTGGTCGCGGAAGTACGCGTCGGTGCCCCAGTTGGCGTCGAAGCCGGTGTGGACCAGCACGGCCTTGCCCGTCACGTCGAACGGCAGCAGGGCCGCCCTGTCGACCGCGCGCCGACCGTCCCCGGCGACCCGGACCACGACCGCGTCCAAGTCGGCCAACCGCTCCAGTGGCAGCCCCGCGAGGTCGGTGCCGTTCTGGTAGCGGTGGAACGGGCTGTCCACGTAGGTGCCGGTGTTCGCGACCAGCGTGATCCGGCCGATGTTGAACTCGGTCCCCGGCCCGTAGACCGACCGGGACGCCTCGCGGCTGAGGTGGTCGCTGATCTCCGGACCCGGCACCCCAGGATAGGTGATCATGCCCTCGCGGATCGGGTGGCTCAGGTCGACCAGCCGCGCGGCCGGGCGGGCCACCTCGACGCCGCGGGAGCCCTTGTGCGGTTCGGCGATCATCCGCCGGTTCGCGACCGCCACCTCGCCGACCATCAGCAGCCCGAGGTGGCGCACCAGCGACTCGCCGGTCTCGGCGTCGGACAGCTCGGGACCGGGGGAGTCCAGCCGGAACCCTTGCACGCTCAGCGAGCCGCCATTGCGGAAAGTCACCTCGGCGTCGAACTCGACGCGCCATTGCTCTGTCACGGTCAAGACCGTAGCGCCCTCACCCTCTACTTGAGACTGGGTTATCCCGGACCCTAACCCTCGACTAGACGTTGAGTCTTACCCCTGACCTGCGCGGTGTCCCCTCACCAAGGCCTCAGGTGGGTGCCCGTACGCTGACCGCGTGGTCGCCCCCGCCATCTCACCCGAGCCAGAGGTCACCGGCTCCGCCGCCCGGCCGAGAGCCTGGGTCGCGGCGCGCGCGCTCGCCGCCCTCGGCGCGGGCGCGCTGGTGTACCTCAGCTTCCCGCCGCGCACCCTGTGGTGGCTGGCCCCGGTCGGGTTCGCCGTGCTCGGGTGGCTGCTGCACGGGCGCCGCCCGCGGGCAGCCCTGGGCTACGGCTTCCTGTTCGGGATGGGCCTCATGACGCCGCTGCTGGCCTGGACCGGGATCTTCGTCGGCGCCGTCGCGTGGCTGCCGCTCAGCGCCTTGGAGGCGCTGCTGGTCGGCGTGCCGTGCATGGCGATCCCACTGGTCACGCGGTTACGCGGCGGCCTCGTCCTCGCGGCGCTCGTCTGGGTCGCGGGGGAGTACCTGCGGTCGCTGTTCCCGTTCGGCGGGTTCCCGTGGGCCAAGATCGCGTTCAGCCAGCCGGAAGGCCCCTTCCTGCACCTCGCCGCGTTGGGCGGGACCCCGCTGGTCGCCTTCGCCGTCGCCCTCGCCGGTCTCGGACTCGGTGACCTGGCCCGCCGCGCCGCCGCCCGCGAGACCGCGCCCCGGCTGCTCGCCGTGCCCGCACTCGCCGTGATCATCCCGCTGGCCGCCGCGGTCGCCACCGGCCCGCTGGTCGGCACCGACGCCGACGCGGGCGAGGTGACCGTCGCCGCCGTCCAGGGCAACGTGCCGCGCGCGGGCCTCGACTTCAACGCCCAGCGCCGCGCCGTGCTCGACAACCACGTCCGGCGCACCGAGCAGCTCGCGGCCGACGTCCGCTCCGGTGCCGCCGCCCAGCCCGACCTGGTCATCTGGCCGGAGAACGCCTCCGACATCGACCCGCTGCGCAACCGCGACGCCTACCAGCTCATCGACAAGGCGGCCAAGGACATCGGCGTGCCCATCGCGCTGGGCGCCGTGGTCATCGGCGACGACAAGCTCCCGCGCAACACGGTGATCCTCTGGGACCCCCAGCGCGGCCCCGTCGACACCTACACCAAGCGCCAGTTGCAGCCCTTCGGCGAGACCATGCCGATGCGCTCGTTCTTCCGGCTCTTCAGCAGCGCCGTCGACCGCGCGGGCAACTTCGTGCCCGGCGACAAGGCCACCGTGTTCGCCATGGACGACGCCAGGGTCGCCCTGGTCACCTGCTACGAGGTGGCCTTCGACGGCGTCGTGCGCGACTCGGTGCGCAACGGCTCGAACCTGCTCGCGGTACCGACCAACAACGCCACGTTCGGCCGCAGCGAGATGACCTACCAGCAGCTGGCGATGGACCGGGTCCGCGCCGTGGAGCACGGCCGCGCGGTGGTCGTCGCGGCCACCAGCGGGGTGTCGGCGATCGTGCGGCCGGACGGCTCGGTGAGCAAGAGCACCGACCTGTTCACCCCTGCCGCGCTGGTCGAGCGCGTGCCGCTGCGGACGGCCACTACCATTGCGGACCGATTGGGTGCCTGGCCCGAACGGGTCATGGTCGCCATCGCGCTCGCCGCGCTGGTCGTGGCCGTGGCGCGGGCCAGACGCGACCAGGTGAAGTGACGGGGAGAGGAAACGCATGGATCAGCCGCAGGGCCAAGGGCAGCTGCAACCGGTGCTGGTGGTGATCCCGACCTACAACGAGCGGGAGAACCTGGAGCCGATCGTGCGCCGCCTGCACGCGGTGCTGCCCGACGCCCACGTGCTGGTGGTCGACGACGGCAGCCCGGACGGCACCGGTGACCTCGCCGACGAGCTCTCCGCCGCCGACAGCCGCGTCCACGTGCTGCACCGCACCGAGAAGGCGGGCCTCGGCGCCGCCTACATCGCGGGCTTCGGCTGGGCGCTGGAGCGCGACTACGCCGTCATCGTCGAGATGGACGCCGACGGCTCGCACGCCCCGGAGGACCTGCCGCGCCTGCTGGCCGCGCTGCCCGACGCCGACCTGGTGCTCGGCTCGCGCTACGTCCCCGGCGGCAAGGTCGTCAACTGGCCGTGGCACCGCGAGTTCCTCTCCAAGGGCGGCAACCTCTACGCCCGCCTCGCCCTGGGCGCCAAGCCCAAGGACATCACCGGCGGGTTCCGCGCGTTCCGCCGCGAGGTCCTGGAGAAGCTCAAGCTGCACACCGTCGCCTCCCAGGGCTACTGCTTCCAGATCGACCTGGCCTGGCGCACCATCGAGGCGGGCTTCACCGTCGTCGAGGTCCCCATCACCTTCGCCGAGCGCGAGCGCGGCGAGTCCAAGATGAGCGGCAACATCGTCCGCGAGGCCTACATCCGCGTCACGAAGTGGGGCCTGCGCCGCCGCGGGTCGCAGCTCAAGTCCCTGTTCGTCCGCAAGGGCTAGTCCACGGTCCCCACCGGCACGCGCCCCGACTCGGGGTGCGTCACAGCCCTGCCCTGATGACGCCGCGCCTTGTGGAGGCGCTCGCGCCGGGGTGGGCTGTGTTCGGTGCGCGCCGACCAGGGCGTTGACCTGCGGAAACGGGGTGTGTCGCGCGGTGTGTCCGCCGCGTCGCGCAGAGCAGCCCCAGATACACAGCCTTCCACTACGGGCCGACATCGGCGGCCGGGAGTGCGCGTGCCTGTGGATGGGCCGGTCGTTGTGGACGACGTCGTGCGCACCCGTGGCCGGTGGTGCCCGTCCAGGGATAGGGGACGGCCGCCCGGTGGGGGGTACCGGGCGGCCGTCTGTGGGGGAGGTCGGTCAGGCGCTGCGGCTGCGGCGGCCGCGGAGCTCGGTGAGGCGCTCGGTGAGCAGGTCCTCGAGCTCGGCGATCGTGCGCCGCTCCAGGAGCATGTCCCAGTGGGTGCGCGGGGGCTTGACCTTCTTCGGCTCGGGGTCCGACCCGTCGATCATCTTGGACTCGGCGCCGTGCAGGCGGCACTCCCAGACCGAGGGGACCTCGGCGTCGTCGCTGAACGGCACCTCGAAGTCGTGGCCCTTCGGGCACGCGTACCGGACCGTACGGCGGGGGGCCAGGTCGTGGTTGCGGTCAGTCTCGTAGCTGACCGCACCTAGCCTGCTACCACGGAGAACACGGTCGGCCATAGCGGTGTCCTTTCACTGGGCCCGCCGGGACGGGCCAGGGTGTTGCTTACCCAGAGCAACGAGTGAACCGAGAAAAGGATTCCCGTTCCGCCCGCCGCCATCGCTCAGGGTGACATGCTTCACCCGTCAACAACAGCATCCTCCTAAGAGATGCCACGTCTTCGGGATTGTGACGCGCGAACGCGAGAACGACGTCGACATCTCACCCACTCGGGGGATGCTATCCACACCGGGCCGGATCAGGCGAACGCGAGTTGCCCTTGCACACCGGAGGTGGTCCCGAGGTCCCCGAGGCGGAAGTGGCGCCTGCAGAGCACCTGATAACGGACCGTAGCCCCTACGGTTCCCGAGCCACTGACGATTTCGTCACCCTCCGTCGTCGACTGGCCTGTCTCCGTGTCGGCCGTGTCCGCAGTGTCCGCCACCAGTACCGTGTCCCCCTCCCGCACCACCTGCCCCGCCACCACCCGCGCGTTGAACCTGGCGGGCAGCCCGCACCAGCACAGCACGTCCACCTGCACCGGCCGCAGCTCGTCGGCCAGCTCCACCAGCCGCGACGCCCCCGGGAACAGCCTGCCCTGGAAGTCGGTGGCGATGCCGAAGCAGTACACGTCCACCTGGTAGTCGTCGGCGAGCTCGGCCAGCTGGTCGACCTGCGCCGGGGTGAGGAACTGGGCCTCGTCCACGATCAGGTAGTCCACCCGCTGCCCGGCCGCCCACCGCGCCCGCACCAGCCCGCGCAGGTCCGCCGCCGCCGACACCTCCACCGCGGGCCGGGTGATGCCGATCCGGCTGCTGATCTGCGGCCTGCCGGAGCGGTCCATCCTGACCAGCAGCACCCCCACCCGGCCCTGCCTGGCGTGGTTGTGGTCGACCTGCAGGGCGAGGGTGGACTTCCCGCAGTCCATCGGCCCGTAGTAGAAGCGCAGGTGCCCGGTGACCGGGGTGGCCCGCCGGGCCCCCGCGGCGGGCACCGCGGACAGGGCGTCGGTCGGGTCGGACTGGGGATCAGTGGAGTCGGGCTGCACGGGCGGCAACCCTAGAGCACCGGCCTCACAGCAGGGCGGGCTCCGGGTTGCCCGCCGCCCGGATGGCTCTGCGGACCGGCACGAAGGACATGAGCACCAGGCCGACGGCGAAGAAGACCACCAGCGAGATGATCGCGTAGCGGTAGGAGCCGGTGCTGCTCGCCATCACCGCGAACAGCAGCGGGCCCAGCCACGAGGTGGCCCGCTCGCCCATCTCGTACACCGAGAAGTACTGGGCCTCCTTGCCCGCGGGCACCAGCTGGCTGAACAGCGACCGCGACAGCGCGTTCGTGCCGCCGAGCACCAGCCCGATGCCGCCTGCCAGCAGGTAGAACTGGGTCGCCTGGCCTGCCTGCACGAAGTAGGCGGCGCCGATCACCACGACCCACACCGCCAGGCTGCCCATGATCGTCTTCTTGGCGCCGAGCCTGCGCGCCACCAGCCCGTGCAGCACGCCGCCGAAGAACGCCACGAACTGCACGATGAGGATCGTGGTGATCAGCACGTCCGCCTCGAACTTGAGCTCCTCGCGGCCGTACTGGGCGGAGACGTTGGCGACGGTGGCGATGCCGTCGGTGTAGATCAGGTACGTGCCCAGGAACGCCAGCGTCAGCGGGTACGCCTTCGCCTCGCGCAGCGTCGTGCGCAGCTCGCGGAAGCCCGCGGTCAGCACGGAGCCTCGCGCGGCCTCGCCGGGCGGCCGGTCGTGGTGCCCGCGCAGCCGCTTGAGCGGGATGATGGTGAACAGCGCCCACCAGATGCCGGAGAGCACGAACGCGATCTGCGCGGCGTTGCCCGAGGTGATGCCGATGCTGTCGCGGAACAGGTAGATCACCAGCTGGATGGCCAGCGCGCAGCCACCGCCCAGGTACCCGAACGCCCAGCCGCGCGCGGAGAGCCCGTCGCGCTCGTCGGCCGTGCTGATCTCGGTCAGGTACGAGTAGTACACGACCACCGAGGTGCCGTAGCCGATGTTGCCGAGGATGAACAGCACCACCCCCAGCTCCCAGTTCGTGCCGCTGACCAGCGCCATCGCCACCGTGGCCAGCGAACCGCCGAACGCGAACGCGGCCAGCATCGGCTTCTTGTTCGTCGAGCGGTCCGCGATCGCGCCCATCAGCGGCACCACCAGCACCTGGATCACGGTCGCGATCGAGAGCAGGTAGCCCCAGAGCGAGCCCGCGGGGAAGTCCAGGCCGAACAGGCTGATGTCGCAGTTCTGCAGCTTGTCGGTGTTGCCCGCGCCGTCAGCCGGGCAGGGGTTGGGGCCGTTGAGCGTCTTGTCGGCCATCGCGGCCGATGCGGCTACCTCGGTGAGGTAGAGCGAACCGAAGACGGTCGTGACCGACGTGGGGAACACGGAGTTCGCCCAGTCGTACCAACACCACCCCCGTTGCTCCCGCTTCCTGGCCTCGGCTGTCTGGCTGTCGTCCACCGTGCTCAAGACCGCCTCCGTGCGGGGAACTGCCGTCAGGGGTAACGCCGATCACGCAGGCGGCAGCGTACTTGCCTTACCTGGCCTGCGGATCGGTCGAGTCCAAACAGACACGTGGCGGGGTCACGCCCCCCGGACGACGCCGGTCGCGATGCCGGTCAACGTGGACAGCGTGAAGCCGCCGTGCTCGGCGACCACGTCCCGGACCCGGCTCTCCGCCACCGACGCCAACAGGTCCCAGGTGACCCCGGCGGTGTCCGGGCGCTCCGCCCGCAGCAGCGCGAGGACCTGGGCGGTGTCGAGTGTCGTGGCGCCGCGCACGGGGGTGACGGTGACGTCGGCGAGGTGGCGCTGCATCCAGGCCCGCGCGTGGTCGAGCGGGAACCGCTCGTCGATGTCCAGCAGCGGCGGCGGGTCGACCACGCCGCAGTCCCGGGCCGCCGTCGCCCACACCCCGCGCAGCTCCCGGCGGTGCGCCAGCGCGTTCGCCGCGATCACCACCCGGCCGCCGTCGCCCACGACCCGCGCGAACCCGGCGATCGCGGCGTCGAGGTCCTCGACCTCCCGCAGCGCGTGCACCGCCACCAGCGCCTCGGCCGCGTCGTCGACCAACGGCAACGCGTCGGTCGCCGCCCGCACCGCGGACCCGACCGCGACGACCGGCCCGCGGGCGCGCAACGCGGACAGGACCTCCCGGTCCTCGCCCACCAGCACGGTCACCCCGGACCCCACCGGGCCGAGCGCGGCCACCACCGCCGTCACGAGATCCACCGACTCGCCCGCCGCCGTCGAGGTCGTCGTACCGGTGTCCGTCGCGGGTGGGGTGCTCACCCGGCAAGGATGCCCGGTCCCGGGCCGTTTCGGGAGCACCCGGCGCCGATTCCCGCCCGCGCCGTCGTGACCTTCGCCGCCCCCGGGGCGCGTGTGCTCAGGCGTGCTGCCAGAGGTCGCGTTCGACGAGCACGTCCTTGAGGACGCCGGGTTTGTCCGTCATCAGGCCGTCGACGCCCAGGTCCAGGAGGGTGCGCATCTCGGCCGGGTCGTCGATGGTCCAGACGTGGACCTCGGCCGCCCGCCGCTTCGCCGCGGCGATCAGGGCGGCGTCGACCACGCGCAGCGGGCCGTGGCGGACGGGCACCTGGGCCACCAGCGGGCGCGGTCCCGGCCTCAGCAGCGCCGACGGCAACCGCCTGGCCGCCCAGAAGCCGACCATCGCGCGCATGCCCATCGAGGTCAGCACCCCGGGACCGGCCAGCTTGCGGATCCGGGCCAGCCGCCCCTCGGAGAACGACGCCAGGCACACCCGGTCGGCCGCGCCCGTGCGGCGCAGCAGCTCCAGCACCGGGGCGATCGCCGACTCGGCCTTCACGTCGATGTTGATCCGCGCGGCAGGCAGCTCCTCCAGCAGGTCGGCCAGCGTGCTGACCGGCTCGACGCCGTTGATCTTCGCCTGGGACACCTCCCGCCACGGCCTGGCCGCCACCGGGCCCGTCGCGTCGGTGGTGCGGTCCAGGGTGCTGTCGTGGTGCACGACGACGACGCCGTCGCTGGTGGCGTGGACGTCGGTCTCCAGGTAGGTGAAGCCCTCCGCGGCGGCGCGGCGGAACGCGGTGAGCGAGTTCTCCATGCCCGCGAGGTCGCCGTAGTGCCAGCCACGGTGGACGAACGCGCGCGGGTAAGGGCCTTCGAGGAAGCCGTGGCGGGGCGGTGACGTGGGGCTCACCCCTCGAGTGTGCCCCAGCGGCGTGGCGCGGCGGTGCACTCCGGGTGTCCGGATAGCGTCACCGGCCATGTCCTCGACCACAACCCAGGCCGCGGCGGCAGACCCCTTCGGCCACGGCAGGCGCCGACCCGGTCGGGCTAACCCGTGTGGGTGGTGCGGGGCGCAACTGCCGGACGAGACCGGCACCGGCCGCCGTCGCCGGTACTGCGCCCAAGCGTGCAGGCAGCGGGCCTACGAGCGGCGCACCGCGGTCCAGCGCGGCGGGTTGCCGGAGGACGCGGTGGTCCTGTCCACCGCCGAGTTCGCCGACCTGCAGGATCGGCTCTTCCAGCTGCGCTGCGCCGCCGAGGACGTGCTCACCGCCGCCGAGGACGGGGCCACCCCCGCTGAGCTGGGTGAACTCGCCGAGCGGGTGCGCGAGGGCGCGAAAGGCCTTGAGCGCCTGCGCTGAACATCACCGGTCCACTACGCTTCGTGCTCGTGTCCCCACGAGAACGGGTGAGGGGTTGGGGTGATGAGTGACACCGAGTGTGACAGCGTTCACCAGTCAGTGACCGAGGTCGTGGTCGCGGACCCGGGGTCGGCTCTCGCCGAGAGTACCGGCAGCGTCGCCGACAGTGCCGACCGCGTCCCGGACAACTCGGACACCGAGCCGGGCCCCGCGAACGGCACCGCGCCCAACGGCACCACCCCGGGCGGAGCTCGGGACGAGGCGCAGGACGAGGCCCCGGACGACCTGGTCGGCGCCGACATCGCCGCGGTCCTGGCGACCACCGACACCGCCTTCGCGCTGACCGACCACCGCGGCCACATCAGCTGGCTGAACCCCGCGATGTCCGCGCTGCTCGGCCTGACCGCGCGGCAGAGCATCGGCCGGGCGCTGACCGCGTTGCTCGCGGGCGCCCCGGACGGCCCGCGCGGCACCGACGTGGTCGTGTCCATCCCGCTGCCCGAGGGCGCCGGGCACCGCTGGCTGGAGATCCGCTGCACCCAGGCCCGCCAGGGCAGGTTGCTCTACCGGGTGTCCGACGTGTCCCGCTGGCGTGCCCGCGAACTCGACGCCGCGGGCCTGGCCGGGCACCAGGACGAGCTGCTGCGCATGGTCGACGAGGACCCGCTGACCGGGCTGCCCAACCGGCGCGCGCTGACCAGGGAACTGGAACGCCAACTGGCGCTGGGCGCGCGCGGGGCGTTCCTCTTGCTCGACCTCGACCACTTCAAGGACATCAACGACCTGCACGGCCACCCCACCGGCGACCGGGTCATGTGCACCCTCGCCTCACTCTTACGCGACCGCCTCGGCGGAGTGCGGGGTCAGGTGCTGGGCAGGCTCTCCGGCGACGAGTTCGCCGCCGTGCTGGCCGACACCGACGAGCGCGAGGCCGTGGCGGTCGCCGACCGGCTGCGCAACGCCATCGCCGCGATCCCGATGAGCGGGGTCGCCGGGGCCAGCCGGATCACCGTCAGCGTCGGCATCGCGACGTTCGACTCCGGCGTGGGCTGGCAGGAGGTGCTGGCCAACGCCGACATGGCGCTCTACGCGTCGAAGGCGGCGGGCCGCAACCGGGTCACCGTGTACGAGCAGGGCCACTACAAGGACACCGCGCTGCGGGTCACCGTCATCGAGCGGGTCCGCGCGGCGCTCAAGCACGGCGGGTTCGTGCTCAACGCGATGCCGATGGTGAAGCTGGGCAGCGGCCGGGTGATCGGCCACGAGCTGCTGCTGCGGCTGGAGGACGGCCGCGAGCCCCGGCTGGGCCCGGGGGAGTTCCTGCTCGCCGCCGAGCGCAGCGACCTGGTCTTCGAGATCGACCGGTGGGTGGCCGACAAGGCCATCGAGGCGCTGGTCGAGCACCCGTACCCGGGGCTGCGGTTCAACGTCAACGTCTCCGGCCGCACGCTGGAGGACGAGGGCTTCGGCGGGTTCGTGCTCGACCGGCTGACAGCGGCGGGCGTTGCCCCCGGCAGGCTCGGCTTCGAGATCACCGAGACCGCCGCGGTGACCAACCTCGACGCCGCGCGCAGCCTCGCCCAGCAGCTGCGGGCCAGCGGCTGCCGGATCACCCTGGACGACTTCGGCTCCGGCTTCGGCTCGTTCGTGCACCTCAAGCAGCTGCCCATCACCGGCCTGAAGATCGACGGCGAGTTCATCCACGGCATCGACTACGGCAGCCGCGACACCGTCCTGGTGCAGGGCATCGTCGACATCGCCCGCGGCCTCGGGCTGTCCGTGGTCGCCGAGTGGGTGGAGCGCGCCACCCAGGTCGAGGCGCTCTCGCGGCTGGGGGTCCGGGTCGCCCAGGGCTTCCACCTCGGCGAGCCCGAGCCGCTCGACGCGCTGCTCGCCCGCCCGCACGGGGCGTGGATGCGCAGGCCGACGCTGATGACCGACTCGACCCTCGCCGCCCAGACCAGGGACCGCCCGTAACCTTGCCCCCGGCAACCGGGCCACAGGGGGAGGACGGCACATGTCAGCGCTGGGGATCGTCGAGCTGCGCCGGTACACGCTGCACCCGGGGCGGCGCGACGAGTTGGTCGAGCTGTTCGAGCGCGAGTTCGTCGACTCGCAGGCCGCGGTCGGGATGCCGATCCTGGGCACCTTCCGCCGGCCGTCCGAGCCGGACCGGTTCATCTGGCTGCGCGGCTTCCCGGACCTGGCCGGGCGCGGGCCGTCGCTGACCGCGTTCTACTCGGGACCGGTGTGGGCCGAGCACAGCGCCGCGGCCAACGCGACCATGGTGGACTTCCGGGACGTGCTGCTGCTGCGGCCGGTGCGCGGGTCCTTCCCGGAGCCCCGCGACGAGGCGGGTCCGGTGCGGATCAGCATCCACTACTTCGACGGTCCGGCGGACGACCTGGCTGGCGAGGGCGTCGACCCGCTGGTGCTGGCCACCCACCCCGGGCCGAACGAGTTCCCGGCGCTGCCGGTCCGCGAGGGTGAGCACGTGCTCGTCACCCTCTCCCTGGACACCGCCATCCCGCCGACGCCCGAGGCCTGGGCGCGGCGCGCGGTCCAGGAGCCCGAGCACCTGTTCCTGGAGCCCACCGCGACTTCCAGGCTTCGGTGAATGAGGATGTAGAGAACTCGGCGGCGGCTTCGTCATGGGGGCGCAAGCGGCCGACGGCGCCGCGCGGAACCCACCGGAGTCCACAGTGAAGTACCTGCTGCTGATGCAGATCAACAACGCCATCCTGGACGCGCTGACCGAGCAGGAGCGCGAGGTCGTGATGACCGGCCACCAGGCGTTCCTCAAGACCATCCAGGAGTCCGGGGAGATGATCAGCACCCACGCGCTCGGCGACCCCGGCACCAGCGTCACGGTGACCACCCGCGGCGGCGAGACCGTGGTGACCGACGGGCCGTTCGTCGAGGCCAAGGAGTACATGGGCGGCTACTACCTGGTCGACTGCGAGAGCAAGGAGCGCGCGGTCGAGCTGGCGCGGATGATCCCCGACAGCCGCATCGAGGGCCTCGCGGTCGAGGTGCGGCCGGTGATGTTCTCCGCCGGGTCGGACATGTGAGCGGGGCCGTCGAGGACCTGCTGCGCGAGTGCGCGCCGCGGGTCCTCGGGGTCCTCGTGCGCCACCACGGCCGCTTCGACGCCTGCGAGGACGCCGTGCAGGAGGCCATGCTCGCCGCGGCGACGACCTGGCCGCGCGAGGGAGTCCCGGACAACCCGACCGGCTGGCTGGTCACCACCGCGGGCCGCAAGCTCACCGACCACTGGCGCGCCGAGAACGCCCGCCGCCGCCGCGAGGACGTCGTCGCCGCGCAGGCCGAGCTGGTCGCGCCGGAGGCCGTGGCCGTCGACGACACGCTGGAGCTGTTCTTCCTCTGCTGCCACCCGGACCTCAGCGCGCCGTCCCAGGTAGCCCTGACGCTGCGCGCGGTCGGCGGTCTCACCACGGCCCAGATCGCCGCCGCGTTCCTGGTGCCCGAGGCGACCATGGCCCAGCGCATCAGCCGCGCCAAGTCCCGCCTCCGCGGCGCGGGCTTCCCCCGCGGCGCTGACAGCTCCCGAGTCGCCGTCGTGCTGCACGTGCTGTACCTGATCTTCACCGAGGGCCACACCGCCAGCTCCGGTCCCGACCTCAACCGCGCCGACCTGACCACCGAGGCCATCCGCCTCACCCGCCTGGCCCACCACCTGCTCCCCGACGACGGCGAGGTCACCGGGCTGCTGGCGCTCATGCTGCTCACCGAGTCTCGCCGCGCCGCCAGGACCACCGCGGACGGCGCGATGATCCCGCTGGCGGAGCAGGACCGCGCGCTGTGGGACCGCGCCCTCATCGACGAGGGCATCGCCCTGGTGACCGACACCCTGTCGCGCGCCCCGCTCGGCCCGTACCAGCTCCAGTCGGCCATCGCCGCCGTCCACGCCGACTCGGTGTCCGGGCACACCGACTGGGCGCAGATCCTGGTGCTCTACGACATCCTCGACCGCATCGCGCCGAACCCGGTCGTGACGCTCAACCGCGCGGTGGCCGTCTCGGAGGTGTTGGGGCCGGCCGCGGGGTTGGCGTTGGTGGACTCGCTGGCGGGGGACAAGCGGATCGGCGGGCATCACCGGGTGGCGGCTGTCCGGGCGCACCTGCTGGAGCTGCTGGGCGATCTCGACGGAGCCCGCGAGGCCTTCCGGACGGCCGCTCGGGGCACCCTGAGCCTGCCCGAGCGCCGCTACCTGGAGAGCCGCGCCGATCAGCTCAGCGGGAGCCGATGACGATGGTGGCGTAGCGGTCGGGGCAGGTCAGGACGGTGGCGGTGAAGCCAGCGGCGGCGAAGAGGGCCACCGAGGTGGCGGACTGCTCGTCGCTGGTCTCGACCAAGAGGTGGCCGCTGGGGCGGAGCCAGTCGGCGGCGCCCTCGGCCAAGGCCCGTTGGAGGTCGAGGCCGTCCGAGCCGCCGTTGAGGGCGGTGTGGGGTTCGTGCAGGCGGGCCTCGGGGGGCATGTGGGCGATCTCGGCGGTCGGCACATAGGGCACGTTGGCGACGACGACGTCGATCCCGCCGCGCAGGTGGGGCGGCAGGGCGTCGTACATGTTGCCCTCGTGCACCTGCGCACGCGGCAGGTTCTGACGAGCACAGTCGAGGGCGACCGGGTCGATGTCCGCGGCGTGCAGCTCGACCCCGGGGACCGCCGCCGATATCGCGGCCCCGATCGCCCCGCAGCCGCAGCACAGGTCCACCACGACCGACCCGGCCCGGGCCAACCCCGCCGCCTGCTCCGCCAGGAACTCGGTCCGCCGCCGCGGCACGAACACCCCGGGCGCGACCACGACCCGCGCGCCCGCGAACTCGGCCCACCCGAGCAGGTGCTCCAACGGCTCCCCGTCGACCCGGGCCGCCACCAGGTCCGCCAACTCCCCGGCCGACCCCGCCGCCTCGGTCAACAACCGGGCCTCGTCCTCCGCGAACACGCACCCGGCGGCCCGCAACCTGGCCACCACGCCATCGATCACCACGTCATCGACCACCAAGCCATCGACCACCACAACAAGGCCTTCCACCCACGACCGGCCCAGGACCCTACCGCCCCACCTGGTGGTCATGAGGGGTAGTGCGGCTCCAGGCCCTGCCAGTGGGCGAGGGCGGTGATCTCCCGGGTGACCGCCGCCGTCAGGGTCTTGGTGAAGGGGATGTCCTGGTGGATGGCGTCGACCACCAGCAGGCCCGCCTTGCGGTCGGCGGTGGCGTCGAGCTTCCCGACCAGGCGGTCGTTGTGCAGGATGGGCAGGGCGTAGTAGCCCCAGCGGCGCTTGGCGGCGGGCTTGTAGATCTCCAACTGGTAGTCGAAGTCGAAGATCTCCAGGGCGCGGGCCCGGTCGTGCACCAGCCGGTCGAACGGCGACAGCAGCGCGGTGCGGCCGGTGAACGGCCGGTCGAGCAACGCGGGGTCCACCCGCCACTCGCCGCGGACGCCGTCGATCACCGCGGGTTCACCGGCCTCGCCGACCACCGCGGGCTCCACCGGGCACTCCGGCCCCTTGGACCGGGCCAACCCCAGCGCGCGCAGGCGGCGGCGGTCGCGTTCGAGCTCGGCCTCCGGCGACGGGACGACCGGGTCGTCGCGGTAGACGCGGGAAGCGAGGTCCCACAACCGGTCCCGGCCCTTGCGGCCCGCGACGGCGACCTCACCGCGCTGCACCAGGAGCTCCAGCATCTGGGTGACGTTCTTGTTGTTCGTCCACCCCGTCGACCCCCACGCCTGCACGCACGTGTCCGGGAACTCCCGCGACGGCAGCGGACCCTCGGCGCTCAGCCTGCCCAGGATCTCCCGGCGGCAGCGGTCGTTTGTCCGCACCCAGCGCCTGCGGTACTCCTGCCACTCGCTCAGGCCCTCACCCCGCACCCGCCGGTCCATGTCCGCCCGGTACAGGGCCATGTCCGCCGCCGGGCGCACGAACGCCCGCAGCTCGACCACCTCGCCCGCGTCCAGCGCCGCGCGCAGGTCGGCGGGGGAGTAGGCCGACCCGAGCCTGCTCCACGCCACCAGGTCGGCGCTGGGCGCGACCGCGTTCGTCGGGTCCAGCTGCAGCAGGGTCAGCCCGCGCACCACGTCGAGCAGGTCGGTCGGCCGGTCCCGGGTCAACAGCTGCGCCGACACCGCGACCCGGCGGGCGTCGCGCTGGGAGAGTCGGTGAACCATGCCAGGCAGGGTAGTTCAGCCCGGTGGCCGGGGCGCCTCCCCGAGGATCCACAAGGGAGCGAAACGGTGCCGGACCCGTCACCCGCCGCGGCCATCCCGTCATCGGCTGGGTCGTTGGGCCGAACGAGTGGATCACGCCCCCGGGCGGTCACGGTCGCGTCACGCTCGTCCTGCGCGGGTCGACCCAAGTCGATATTCGGCTGAACGGTGGATTCGGAGGGGGTGCGGTGCGCGGGCGAGATGTGCTGCTGGAGATCGCGAGCACGCTGATCGTGCGGGGTGGTCGGGCGGCGGCCGGGGCACCGCCCACGCTCCTGGTCACCGGCGTGGGGGGTTCCGGGCGCTCGGCGCTGCTCGCGGAGATCGCCCGCAGGCTGGGCGACCAGCCGCACGTGCTGGTGGACCGGGCCGACCTGGTCCGGGTGGGGCAGCGGCCGACCGTGGTCGACCTGCTCACCTCGGTGGTGCTGCGGCTGGTCGGCCAGGACTCCCGGCGCTGGCAGTTCCCCCGGTTCACCGTCGGCAAGGTCGTCGCCGAGCTGACCCTGCCAACCGAGCAGCTGGAGGACCAGGTCAGGCGCGGGCTGGAGGGCGACGCCGACGTCCTGGCCAGGCAGGTCCGCGCCTCGATGGGCGCCCTGCCCGACGTCGGCGCCGCGGTCGACGCGCTGGTGCGCGGCCTCGGCGGGCGCGGCACCCGCAAGGCCGCCCGCGAGTGGTACGGCCACCGCGACAGCGGCCACCCCGGCGACTGGGCAGGCGAGCTGGTGGTGCTCAACCAGACCAGCAAGTTCGGCGGCCGCGCGGGCCGGGCCGCCTACCACCGGGTCCTCGTCGCCGCGTTCCTCGCCGACACCCGCGACGCCGCCTCCGCCAAGACCGTCGACCCGGTGATCCTGCTCGACAACGCCGAGCGCGAGGTGGCCGTCGAGTTCCTCAAGGCGGTGCGCGACGCGCGGTTCACCCCGGGCGGCCGCCGGGAACCGGACCGCTGCGTGGTGATCGCCGCGGGCGCGCCGACCCTGCCGGACAAGCTGTCCGCGGGCACCGAACTGTCCGAACAGGACGCCGTGGACCTGGTCCGCGCGGGCACCTACCCCGGCGTGGGGCCGTGGTTGCCGGTGGCGCTGCGGGACCTCACCGAGCTGGAGGCCCACGCGCTCGCGGGCGACCTGAACGTCCCGGTCCTGCAACGGCACCGGGTCGTGCGGCTGGTCCACGACGTCACCCGGGGCCACCCCGGCGGCACGCGGCAGCTGATCCTGGCCGCCAACCACATCGACCCGGCCACCGCGTGCCCCGAGGCCATGCTCACCGCCCGACTGTCCACAAGCGACCCCAGGTCGGTCGCCGACCAGGTGCTCGACCAGTTCCTCGACGGCGTCCCCGGCCCGCTGCGCGAGGACCTGGTCACCTGCGCGCCCGCCAGGCACTTCGCCGAGGCCAACAAGATCCTCGCGACCGGCCACGTGAAGACCCGGTTCGAGGACCGGGGACCCTTGGTGTCGAACGCGTTCTGGGCACCACGCGACGCCCCCGAACCGGTCGACGGCGAGCCGCCGGACCCGGACACCCTCCGGGCGATGCACCCGCTGCTCCGGCTGCTGTTGCTGCGCAGGCTCGCCGCGCGCACCGGGGAGACGACCTGGGACACGGTCTTCCAACTGCTCGCGAAGGACGCCACCGGCGACGACGACCTGTACCCGCTGTTCGCGCAGGGCGACATCGGCGTGGTCGCGGCCCAGCTCAAGGAACTGCTGACCACGCTGCGCGGCCGGGAGTGGCTCGCGCTGGTCCGCGCGCTGGCCGACTGTCCGCCGCCGCCCGCGGTCCGGGCGGTCGAGGCCTACCCGGACGCCACCACCGCTGCCGTCGCCGCGGTGCTGACCGCGTGGCGGGCCAGCGTGGACCCGTGCCTGGTCGAGCGCAGGGCGGACGCCCACGGCGAGGTCGCGACCGGGATCCCCGCGCTCGCCGTCGCCGCGGGCACCGACCACGGCGAGTTCGTCTCCGTCGCCGCCCACCACCGCGACCAGGCCGAGCTCTGGCGCGACGTCACGTGCGCCGACCCGGTCGAGGAGAACCCATGACGTACCTGCTCGTCGCCCTGGTGGTGCTGCTGGGGTGGGCGTGGGTGCTGCGCCTGGCCCTCGCCCGGCGCCGGATCCAGCGCTCCGCCGCCGAGATCCGCCCCGACTCGACGCTGTCGCGGCGCGGCCGGGTGCTGCTGGCCGTCGGCGTGGTGGCGCTGCCGCTGGTCGCCGTCACCACCGCGGCGCCCGTCGTGCTGTGCTTCGGCGGCGGCATCGACCTCGGCGTCACCGTCCGCGGGTGGTTCACCAAGCCGGAGTGCGTCGGGCTCACCGACGGCGACCACAGCTTCTCCGGTGCCCTGACCGACGTCTCGGACCAGACGCGCCTGCGCTACGACGAGGTCATGACGCAGATCGGCGACCAGAACGACAACGTCACCGGTCCGCGGGTGCGCATCGGGTTCATGGCGTCGCTGACCTCGCCGCTGGCCGGTCCCCGGATCGTGCACGAGCTCGCCGGGCTCGCCCAGGCGCAGCGCGCCCTCAACGCCCAGGACGACAACCCGCAGGTCGAGTTGGTGCTCGCCAACACCGGTGCCGGGGCGGCGCACTGGGAGCCGGTGGTCGAGGACCTCATCGCGCTGTCGCAGGACGACCCGCCGCTGGTCGCGGTGGTCGGGTTGGGCCTGAGCCAGGAGGAGACCAGGCTCGCGGCCAGGCGGCTGGGCGAGGCGGGCATCCCGATGGTGTCCGATGTGGTCACCGCCGCCAAACTCGACCCGACCGGCGAGATCCCCAACTTCCACCGCGTCCCCTGGGCCAACCGGGTCCAGTTCGAGGCATCGATAGGCCTGTTGCGCGCCAAGGGGATCGACACCGCGGGCGCCTTCGTGGTGCGCAACGACGACCCGGGCGACACCTACTCGCGCACCTCGGCCGAGTCGGTGCGGGAACTGCTCGGCTCGGGGGAGGACTGGACATTCGGTGCCGCCGACACCGACCCGGAGCAGCTGAACCGGGTGCTGGGCAGCCAGTTCCGCCGCATCACCGACGCGCTGTGCCCGGTGCTGCGCACCAACCCGGCCAAACCGGCGCTGGTGTTCTACGCGGGGCGGGCGCGGCACCTGTCGAGCCTGATGGAGAAGCTCGCGGGGCGCGAGTGCGGCCAGGGGCGGGTGCTCGTGGTCAGCGCCTCGGACGCGGCGATCTTCCGGATGGGCCGCACCGATCCCGTCGCCGCGACGGCCTGGGGGTACGACAAGGTGCTCGCGTCGATCGCCGGGGGCAAGGTGTCGCTGTACTTCACCTCGCTCGCCGAGCCGGACTCGCTCGCCGACCGCGAGAAGTTCGCCGAGCTGCGGGCGGCGTTCGCGGGCCGGGAGTCCGAACTGGACACCGGCTGGGCGGTGATGTCCTGGGACGCGCTGCACGTGGCCACCGCCTGGGCCAGGGACGCCCGCGACGAGACCAGCGACGACCCCGGGGTGTACCTGCGCCAGATGCGCGTCTCCGCCGAGAAGCGCTTCACCCGAGCCACCCCCTACCAGGGCGCGAGCGGCGACTTCTCCTTCGACCCCACCACCGGCGACCGCGTCGACACCCCCACCCGCCTCCCCACCCCCCTCTCCCTCCACGGCGACGGCACCCTCTGCCGCCCCGACCCCACCACCCCCACCCTCGACTGCTGACCGCCGAGACGCGCCGCGGTGATCCAGGACACCTCCGGTGGGACCCCTGGTTGGCCCATTGTCCGAAGATCGCCAGTCGCCTAGTGTTCTGGCCGGAAACGCCGTGACTCTCTGGGGGAGTTCGCCATGTCTTCGTTGCGCCGCAGATCAGTGCTGGCCGCCATCGCCTCGACCGCTGCCATTCCGCTGGTCGGGAGCACCACCGCCAAGGCCGCGCCCGCGGCCGCACCCGTGAAAGCGACACCGGCCGCGCTGACCGCCCCGCCGGGGATCAGCTTCGCGCAGAACCGCATCCCGGGCATGGTGTCGCTGGGTGACCCGACCTGGTTCCCCGACGCCGTCCGGGAATCGCTCACCGTCCAGGTGCTGGCCGGGACGCCCGCCCGCACCAAGGTCTCCGACTCGCACGGCACCCTCGCCGTGCTCACCACCGGCGCCCGCACCGTCGCCGTGCGCGGCCCGCAGCGCACCTTCACCGAGCAGAAGCGCCCGTTCACCGACACCTTCGCCCGCACCTTCACCGGCGACTGGGGGATGTCCCCCGGCGGCGGCAACTGGACCACGTCCAACGGCGCGCCCGCGAACTACTACGTCGAGCCCGGCCGCGGCGTCATCCACATCTCGCAGAACAACTCCAGCTACTTCGCCACCCTCAACGACCCCAACATCGCCGACTTCTCCGCGACCGCGCTGGTCAGCCTGGACACGATGCCCGCGGGCGCGGACAGCTCCATCGCGCTGACCTTCGGCTACCAGGGCTACGACAACCACTACCGCGCCCGCCTCGCGTTCAGCACCACCGGCACCGTGAAGCTCAGCGTCGAGAAGGAGCAGGCCGACGTCGTCACGACCCTGGCCGCGGGCGTGCAGCTGGGCACCGGGTACGTCGCCAACCAGAAGTGGCGGATCCGGGTCGAGCGCACCGGCATCACCCTGCGGGCCCGCGCGTGGCGCTCCGACCTCGCCGAGCCGGGCACCTGGACGCACGTGCTCGACGATGCCACCTTCGGCGCGGGCAAGCTCGGCATCCGGGCGCTCGCGTCGAAGTTCAGCACCGCCCTGCCGACCAAGGCGGGCGTGCACGAGTTCGCGGCGACCGGCGTGTGGGCCGCGCCGCCGGTGGTCACCCACGACACCTGGGTGCGGCTGCTGCCCACGGCGTTCAACGGCACCTGGACCTCCGACATCGAGGCGCGCGTGCGGGCCTGGCCCAACGACATCTCCCCGGACGCCATCGCCCTGGCCGCGATGCTGCAGACCGGTGCCGCGCCGTACAACTCGCCCGCGCAGGGCGGCGCCCAGGTGCTCGGCGAGTCCGGCTACGGCCCGCTCAACCCGGACGGCACCCGGATCGAGGGCGCGGACTTCCACGAGTACATGGGCATCGCGTGGACGTTCCCCAGCGGGGAGACCAAGCCGGTGCCCGGCCCGCAGTGGCTGCGCACCCTGGACTGCTCCGGCATGGTCCGGATGGTGTTCGGCTACCACCTGGGCATCCCGATGGTCTACGACAACCCGACCGGCTTCAACGGGGTCAACATGCCGCGGCGCTCCCGCGACATCGGTCCGCAGGGTCCCGGCGTGGTGATCCACCGCGACGACCTGGCGCCGCCCGCGTACCCGAACATCCAGATCGGCGACGTGGTCTGCTTCGACGCCGACCCGGACGCGGTGGGCGAGCTGGACCACGTGGGCTTCTACGTCGGGCAGGACAGCAACGGCCGGTACCGGTTCGTCTCCAGCCGCAAGACCGTCAACGGGCCGACCATCTCCGACCTCGGCGGTGCGTCCACCCTCGACGGCACCGGCACCTACGCGACGTCGCTGCGCATCGTGCGCCGGTTCTGACCGCGCGAGGGTGGGGCGCCGCCCTCGGGGGAGGGCGGCGCCCCAGGGCGCGTCAGAGCTTCTGCCAGGACGGCTTCGCCGCGTAGGTGGCCCGGAAGTAGTCGGCGTGCTTGAGCCTGCTGGCGGCGGCCTCGTCGACGATCACGGTCGCGTGCGGGTGCAGCTGCAGCGCGGAGGCGGGCGTGACGGCGGCCAGCGGTCCCTCCACGGTCAGCGCGATCGCCTCGGCCTTGGCCTCGCCCGCGGCCACGAGCACCAGGTGGCGGGCGTCGCTGATGGTGGCGATGCCCTGGGTCAGCACGTGCCAGGGGACCTCGTCGAGGCTGCCGAAGAAGCGGGCGTTGTCCAGCCTGGTGCGGTGGGTGAGGGTCTTGACCCTGGTCCGGGAGCTGAACGACGAGCACGGCTCGTTGAACCCGATGTGCCCGTCGGAGCCGACCCCGAGCAGCTGCAGGTCGACGCCACCGGCCTCCTGGAGCTCGCGCTCGTAGGCGGCGCACGCGGCGGGCAGGTCCTCGGCGGCGCCGTCCGGGCCGAGGAAGGACGCCGGGGTCAGGCCGAGCGGGGTCAGCACCTCGCGCTCGATGACCGCCCGGTAGCTCTCCGGGTGCCCGGGCGGCAGCCCGACGTACTCGTCGAGCTGGCAGATCCGCAACCGACCCACGTCGAGCGCCCCGGCAGCCACCCGCGCGGCGAGCGCGGTGTAGACCGGCAGCGGACTGGACCCGGTCGCCACCCCCAACAACGCGTCCGGCTTCACCGCGACCAGGTCGGCGATCGCCCCGGCGGCAACCTCACCCACCGCCGCACGGTCGGCAACGATCACGATCTCCATGTCCGTCCTGTCCTCAAGCCACCCGTTTGGTATAGACCAATAATAGCAAGCAACCACCCCCGTGTCCGGCGGACCACACCACACCGCCCCACCCTTGACACACCCAAGACGCCTGCTACCGAGCGTAGGCGAGCCCCCTCCCCCCGGCCAGGCCACAGCCCGCCACCACGTCGAGCCAGGCCACCGCCCGCTCGCGGCGAATCCAGCCCGCGAGCGCCTCCACCGATCACCGAAGCCTGCGCGGCTACCCGCCCCTCGCCCATGGCCGAATCCAGTCCCCCCGCGAGTGCCTCCACGACCCCGACACACCTCGACGACTATCGGTCCGACACCCGACACCCGACACCCGTTCGCCCACCGCGAACCCACCCCCGGCGCGCCCCGCCCACCGCCCGCCTCGACACCGCTCCCTCAAGATCAACTCCGCGCCCGGGGCCCTCCCTCCCGGGGCCCGGGGCCCCATCTCTGAACGTAGCGAACCCGGCGGCCTGTCAATAGGCCCGCGGAAACGCTGTGGATAGCTCAAGGGGTTGGGGATAAAGGGTGGCGCAGACCGGCGAGGGAGACCAACGGGCGACCGCGTTCGACGAGTCCAAGGTCTTCCTCGACGCGCACCGGCGACCGCGCTCGACAGGCCCAAGGCCTTTCTCGACTCGCACTGGCGTCAGGTCTTCCGACGCACACTGGCGTCCGAGACAGCCAACGGAGCCGAGGCGCAGGCGAACTCGCCCCCGGCACACCCCACCCCACCAACGGCCCGCACCCCGCCAACCGCCCGGAGCTGTCCGCCCTCGACGCGGCCCGCCGCCTTGCTGCCGCTTCCGCCGACCAAGATCCACTCTGCGGCCGGGGCCCTCCCTCCCGGGGGCCGGGGGCCCATCTCTGAACGTAGCGAACCCGGTGGCTTGTCAATAGGGGAGTGGCAGGGGCTGTGGACAGTTCGCGGGGTTGTGGACAGACGGGGGTGTGCGCGGGTCGTCTACAGGTGTACGCGCCAGGTCATTGACCGTTGAGACAAGGGGAACTTACGGTGCGTGCTCGACTCGTGTTCGCAGGAGGTTGACCGTGGTGCCGACCACCCTGTCCGACTGGCTTGCCCTTGACCAGCGCGACCGCGCTCGATGCCTCGCCGACGCCGTCGCGAGGGTCGGAGGTTCCGAGCTGGGGGAGTGGATCGAACGAGCCTCGGCGACTACGCACGGTGGTGGTCTGCTGGCGGGAATTCCCTTCTCGGTCAAGGACAACATCGACGTCCGGGGGTATGCCACCACGGCTGGTAGTCCTCTCCTCCGCGCGACCCCCGCCGAGGTCGACGCGTCCGTCGTGAGTGCGATCCGCCAAGAAGGGGCGGTGGTGCTCGGCAAGACGAACCTGCACGAGCTCGCGTTCGGCATCACGAGCAACAACAAGGCCTTCGGCCCCGTGCGCAACCCGGCCGACCCCAGCAGGTCGGCGGGCGGGTCGAGTGGCGGCAGCGCGGTGAGTGTCGCGGCGGGCGCGGTGCCGTTCGGGTTGGGGACCGACACGGGTGGATCCGTCACGATCCCGGCCGCGTACTGCGGGGTGGTCGGGTTCCGCCCCACCACCGGCCGCTACCCGGGCGATGGCGTCGTCAACCTCTCGACCACCCGGGACACCGTCGGCGTACATGCCCGCACCGTGCGGGATGTGCGGACCGTGGACGGGATCATCACCGGGGAGCCTGCGGTAGCGCAATCGCTTGCGGGACTGCGGATCGGCCTGCCCGGCAACCGGTTCCGGGACCTCAACCCGGACATCGAGGACGCGATCGCCACCTTTGTGTCCACTGTGGAGCAGAGCGGTGCCGCGCTCATCGACCTGGACCTCACGGAACTGGACCACCTGGCGCACTCCGGCAACGTCCTCGTCTTCCACGAAGCCCCGCGGCTGCTGGCCTGTCGCACCGACCACGCCGTAAGAGACTGGCCGGACCACATCGCGTCGCCCGATGTCCGTTCGCTCGTCGAGGGAATGGCCGAACCGGTCCCTGTCGAGCACTACGAGGCCTCGCGGGCAGACCGCTGGCAGTTGCGTAAGCGCTACCTCGACCTGTTCACGCAGGTGGATGTCCTCCTGTTCCCGACATCGCCCGTCCCGCCTCCGCTGCTCGGCGCTGACGATGTCATCAGCCTCAACGGTCGGCTCCTGCCCACCTTCCCGACCGTCACCCGCAACGTCACCCCCGGCACGGTCGCGGGCCTGCCGATGATCTCCGTACCGGCCGGGACGACCGCTGCGGGCCTCCCGGTCGGCATCTGCCTGGAGGCCCGCCCGTTCGCCGACGCCCGGCTGCTCGCGACCGCGCTGACCCTCCACAGTGGTCACCAGTTGGGGTGATCCACTGGGAACGCCCGGCACCGGCAATGGTCTAGACCATATTGACGACTCCGGTCTACCCTGGGACGACCTGACCCGGCTGACCAGGGGGAACGCGATGAAGGCGGTGCTCGACCGTGTCGAGGCGGACTGGGCGCGCAGGTTGGCGCTGCCGGGACTGCGGATCTCGCTGGCGCTGGTGTACCTGTGGTTCGGCCTGCTCAAGGTGATCGGCCAGTCCCCGGTGGCCGACCTGGTGCGGGCGACCATGCCCTGGGTCCACGGACCGTGGCTGTTACCCGCGCTCGGCTGGGTGGAGATAGCCCTCGGCCTCGCCCTGCTGTTCGGCGCCCCCCGCAGGCTCGCCCCGGCCGCGGTCGCCGCCCACCTGGCGGGCACCTTCCTCGTCTTCTTCCAGGCCCCCGCCATGGCCATCCACGACGGCAACCCCCTGCTGCTGACCGCCACCGGCGAGTTCGTGCTCAAGAACCTGGTCCTGGTCTGCGCCGCCATCGCCATCCTCGGCCTCGACCGCAGGTCCACTGTGGAGGATCGAGTCGTGGCAGCGGGCTGATCCCCTCTGGCAGAATGCCCGCGGCACAGGAGCGGGAGGGGCGGCAGTGGACCAGGCGCGGCTGCGGGAGGTCGTCGAGGCGGACGACTACATCGATGAGGACGGGGTCGACGCGTACCTGTCCGGTGTTCGCGAGGCGCTGCGCGAGGTGGAGCGGTTGATCCGCGCGGGCTCCCCGAACGAGGCGATCGCCTTGACCGAGTACGCCATCACCGCGTTGGAGCGGGTGGAGATCGACGATGTCGACGGCGCCCTGGTCGACGTGCTCGACCGGGCGCAGGAGATCCACCTCGACGCCTGCGCGGCGGGAACGCCGGATCCGGCGGCGCTGGCCGAGAGCCTGGTGACCCTGGCCCTGGACAGCGAGAACGGGGTCTTCGTCGAGGCGTTGCCGGAGTACGGGCAGATCCTCGGGCAGGACGGCCTGCGCCGGTACCGGGAGCTGCTCGACCGCGAGGACGCCGTGACGACGTCCAGGCAGCGGCGGTACGTCCTGGACGTGCTCGCCGAGCGGTTGGTGGGCGCGTCCGCCTACTAGGGTCCGATGTGGACGAACGGCGCCCACTTGTCCGGCTGGTCCGGGTGTCGCGCCCGCAGCGCCGCCGTGGTCGCCGCCAGTGCCAGGGCCGCGTCGGCCGAGCGCGGCCGACCGTCGACCACCAGGTGCCGGTACACCGAGTCGGCCGCGGCCGCCGCGACCGGGTCGGACACCGGCCACTGGGTCGCGATCACGTGCCGGAACCCCGCCAGCTGCAACGCCGCGGCGAGGTGCACCGTCTCGTCGGCCAACCGCACCGACCCGCCCGCGGTGTGGCACGCCGACAGGTAGGCCAGTTCCGCGCCGGTCAGGTCGTGCGCGGCCAGCCGCAGCACCGACAGGTCGCCGTCGTGCAGGTGCAGCGCGCTGTCACCGGGGTGGTCCAGGTCCTGCGTCGCGTGGCAGGCGAAGTGGACCCACGGGTGCGCGGGCAGTTCCGCCAGCACGGCGGCCGGTGTCGCGTCGGCGCCCAGCAGCGTCCGCGTCCCCGGCACGGTCGCCGCGATCCGCTTCAGCTCGTCCACCACCGCGGGAAGCGGCGCACGACCGGCGCGTTCCGGCACCCCCACGGCCAGCAACCGCGACACGTCACCGGTACCCGCGCGCCTGCTCCGGATCAGCGCGCCGAGATCCGTGGTGTACGACGACAGGGTCCGGTCCGGGACCGTGGGGCGCCGCTTGCCCGCGGGGGTCGACGAGCCGTAGCGCCCGGCCGCGTGCAACGGCAGCATCGCCAGCGGACCCGTCGGGCACCACCAGACCCGGTGCCGCACCGGACCGTCGAGCGAGTCGAGCGCCGTGATGACCGGCCCGGCCGCCGTGTCCCACAGCCACCGCAGCATCGACACCAGCGTCTGCCGCAGGTCCACCGGCTCACCGGCCGCGGCGAACAGCGCGTCGGCCCGCCGCCGGACGTCCGCGGGGCGCAGCCACGGCAGCGGCACCACGGTGACCCCGTCCGGGCGCACCAGCAGCGCGTCGCTCCGCCCCACCCCCAGGTTGACCAGCACCACCGTCCCGCCGGTCGCCGCGTGCCGCAGTTCCGCGAACGGCCGCGCGCCGAGGAACGTGCCGAACCCCGGTACCCGGCGCACCTCGGCGAGCAGCACGTCCCACCGCTGCGCGAGTCGGCGGTGGCGCTCGGCCTCGCCCGGGATGTCGGCCGAGGCGACCAGGGCGCGCCGGGTGCCCTCCAGCCGGTCGGCCAGGTCCGGGGCGACCGCGCGCAACGCGGACAGGTCGCCCCGGGTCTGCACCGCCTGCCGCCACAACACGGTCCGGCCCTGCTCGGCCAACTCCACCGCGTGCTCCGGCCGCCCCACGTGCACGGCCAACGCGGCGGCCTCACCGGCGAGCCCCGCGACCCCGGCCAACCTGCGCTCCTGGGCCGCCCGGTCGAGCCCCCGCTCGGCCAGCACCGGCAACAGCCGGATCGCCGCCGTCGCCGCCTCCACCGCGGCGGGCAGGTCCCGCAGCCGCAACGCCGACCCGAGCCAGGCCCGGGCCGCGGTCATCCGCTCGCCCGCGTCCCCGGTCGGCTGCTCGGCCGCCGACCGCCACAACGCGACCGCCTTGAGCAGATCGGCCTCCGCGCCCTCGGTGGCGTAGCGCTGGCGGTGCGCGTGGCCGAGCGCGATGAGCGCGGACACCCGCTTGGCGCGACCCGGTTCCAGCCTGGCCACCGCCTGCTCGCCGAGCCGGATGGCGTCGTCGACCCCGGCGCCGCGCACCCCGTCCTCGGCGGCCAGCGCGGTCAACGTGGTGAGCTGCGCGTGCAGCAGCGGCAGCCGCGTGTCCTGCGGTCGGGTCGCCTCGATGGCGTCACGGATCCGTTGGACGGCCGTGGCCAGGTCGTCTCGGTCGCGGCGGAGGAAGTACCGGGTCGCCAGCGCGCTACCGAGGTTCGTCAGCGCTATCGGCCGCACGCCGTCAAGTCCGTGCGCCAGTCGTAGTGCCTCCTCGGCCAACGCCACCGCGTTGTCCACATCGGCCAGGTCGGAACTCCGCTGCGCACGTCGGGTGATCAACGCGGCCTCCGTGGCCAGCCAGTGCGCGCGCGACGGCCCGGCCTTCGCCAGGCGCGGCCGGATCACCGCGCACAGCGCGAGCGCCTCCGCGAGGTCGTCGGCCCGGTCCAGGTGCTCGACCCGCCGGATCAGGCACGTCGCGAGCACCTGCCGCAGCGCGTCGGCAACGGGGTGACCGGTCGCCGTGGCGGCGACCGCCTCCCGGACCAACGCGACCGCCTGGTCGAGATCGGCGATGTCGTGGGTGTTCTCGAACCGCACCCGCAACGCCTCGGCGCGCTGCGCGGCGATGTGCGCGACGATCGCGCCCTGGCCGTCGCGCAGGAAGCGCTCGGTCAGCTCCAGCGCCTCCACCAGGTCCTGCTGACCGCCCGTGAGCTGGTGGCGCACGAGCAACGCCCAGGCCAGCGCGTTCACCATGTCGTTCGAGTCCGGCACGGCGTGCACCGCGGCCCGCGCCGACCGCACCAGCGCCTCGGCGTCCGCCGGATCGGCCTTCATGGTCAGCAGCGCCGACGACAGCTGCAGGGCGGCCTCGCTCAACCCGGTCCGCAGCGGGTGGTCGGCGTCCAGGTCGTCGGTCATCGACCGCAGCACCTCGCGCGCCGCCGCCACCCTGCTCGGGTCCCCGGTCTCCTCGAACTGGCCGAGCAGGACGACCGCGGTGGCGTGCGCGGCGTGCGCCGGATCGGAGTCGCCGGTCAGCAGGGCGTCCAGGTCGTGCGGGAGGGACCCGGGATCGGCGTCGCGCGCCAACCCGGCGCACAGCCGCGCCATCCGCAACGACGCCGCGCCCACCCCGGGCGGCAGCGCGTTGTGGTGGCGGAGGAACCACTGGCCCAGCACCCGAACGACCTCGGCCCCGGTGGTCCGGTCGGCCACCGCCCGCGCGTACTGGTCGAGCGCGGCCTGGTGCGCCGCGGCGTCGAGCACCGCAGAGTGGTCCCCGTCGCGGTCGAACCGCGCCATCCGCGCGACCAGGTCGTCCAGCGGCGACCCACCCGGATCGGCCATCCCAGCCCAGCCCCCTCGGGTAGAGTCGATCACCGCCACGGTAGCCCGGGCGCGCCGGGCTCGGGAAGGGAACGAGGGTGCCCGCACCGGTCGACGGCGAGCAGCACGCACTGGCGGTCTTCTGCGCCGCGGTGCCCGAGTTGCGGGCCCGCGCGGTCCGCAACTTCTGGGAGGACACCCTGGAGATGCACGTGGCGGAGGTGGCCGCGGGCGGGTCAGCCGTGTCGGCCTGCCGCGAACTCGACCTCTCCGTGGCACCGCCGCCCAACCGCGACGACGGCGTGGGGGCCCGCACGGACTGGCTGGCCGCCCCGAGCCTGGTCGGCGCCTACGTCTGCCCCGGCAAGCGGTGCCCCCGCCGCGCCGACCGCGACGAGCAGGCCCGCCCGCCGCGGTGCGCGGTGTTCGACGAGCAGATGCGCTTCGTGCGCTGCTGAGGGCACCCGTGACCGCGCTCCTGGGTGAGGTGACCAAGCGGCTGCCCGACCGCTGGCTGGTCGGCACGCTGCTGCCCGGCCTGCTCTGGCTCGCCGTCCTCGCCATCGCCGTGCGCCAGGGCCACGGCCACCCGTTCGACCCCGGCGCGGTCACCGGCACCGCCAGGGCGATCGGCACCCTGGTCCGCGACCGGCCCACCGAGGCACTGGCCTGGGGCGGCTTCGCGGTGGGTGCCGCGATGCTGACCAGCCTGGCCGCCCGGGGTCTCGGCGGCGCGGTCCGGTCGCTGTGGTGGGGCCGGTGGCGTGGACCGCTGGCGCTGCCGGGGCGCCTGATCACCCGGCTGCGCGCCCACCGGGCCCGTCGCGCGCTGGAACGCTCGGGCAGCCGACTGCCCGAGCGGTACCTGCCCGCCCTGCCGACCTGGATCGGCGACCGGCTGCGCCTGGTGGACGTCCGCGTCGACGCCCAGTACGGCCTGGTGCTCGCCCTCATCTGGCCCCGGCTCTGGCACCGGCTCGACGCGGACACCCGGGTCGTGGTCGCCCAGGCGCGGGGCAGGCTCGACCTGGCGGCCACGCTGGTCGGGTGGGGCGTGCTGTACCTGGCGCCGGTCTGGTTCTGGTGGCCGTCGTCGATCATCGCGCTCGGTGTCGGCATCGTCGGGTGGCGCAGGGGACGGGTGGCCGCCGAGGTGTTCGGCGCCGCCGTGGAGTCCACTGTGGACCTAGGGCACCTCGGGCTGGCCGAGGCACTGGGACACGACGTGGCAGCAGGCTTGACACCCCGGATCGCCGACGCCGTCAACGACCAGCTGCACAAGGGCGCGAGCCCCCAGCACCTGCCCACTCAGAAGGCTCCCACTCAGCAGGTCTCGACTCAGCAGGTCCCGACTCAGCAGGTCCCGGCGACGCCCGCGGCGGAGACCTTGTAGGCCGCGGTCAGCTGGAGCGACACCCGGACGCAGCCACCCGACTTCGTGGTCAGCGCGGCCACGACCCGAGGCGAGGAGGTGCCCTCACCCCAGAAGCCGACGACCCGCGGCGCGCTGACCGGTCCCTGGTCGGTCAGCGACTCGAGCCCGATCCGGGTGATCCGGGTCCTGGTCGCGGCGTTGATCTCGCACACCACCGTGCCGACGGCGATCTTGGCCAGGTCCAGCCCAGCGCCACCCCGGACGCCCTGGTCGGCCCGCACGATGGGCCTGCACACCAGGAAGTCTTCCGGGTCGAGCAGGAACGTGGGCCGGTTGCTGGGCCAGTAGGTGGGCCGCAGGGGCGAGTCCGGCAGGCCGATCCCGGGCAACCCCGTGAGCGGTGTCGCGGCGCCGGGCAGCCCGGCGGTGGGGATCCGGGCACCGCCGGTCGGTGGGGCCAACACGGACCGGTAGATGTCGTACCCCGGGGTCGACACCCCCAGGGTCGTCAGACCCAGGCTCGGATCGCGTGGCTGCTTGGCGGGGAACGCCTGGTTGAGCATCGTGATGACACCGAGCGCCACCACGGCCAGCACGACAGCCCCGGCGACGCCGACCCGCGGCCGCTGCCGCGCGGGAGGCTGCTCGACGACCTCGTCGTCGGGTTCCGGTGGAGGCGGGGAAGGCTTGGGCTCAGGGGTGTCCGACGTGTCGGTCGCGTCCCGGGCCGCCGTGGCCAGCGCGTCGATCCACGACCGGGCGCTGGGCCGCTTGTCGGGGTCCCGGCGCAGGCTCGCGGTCACCTTGGCGCGCAACCGGATCGGCACCCGGCGCGGGTCGCTGCTCTGCTGGTCGTTGGCGAAGAGCCGGACCGCCAGCAGACCCAGCTTGTAGGTGTCGCTGCCCGGGGTGGCAAGCTCCTCGGGCCCGACATCGCTGATCCGCCAGTCCGGGGTCTCCACCTGCGGCAGCACGCTCTCCCCGGCCAACCGCATCGCGTCGCAGTCGAGGAAGAAGACCCGCGGTCGGGCGGTCAGGCTGAACAGCATGTTGTTGGGCGACAGGTCGCCGACGCCCACCCCCAGGCCGTGCAGCAGGTCGAGCGCCGTGGCGGTGTCGTGCAGGAACTCGTACCGGAACCGGGGGCTGAGCCGCAGACCGCGCGCCGCGAGGTACTCGGGCGGGTTGAGCAGGAACTGCACCAGCGCGGGCTCGGTGCTGGTCTCCTCGCCGAAGCGCATGGCGGCCGTGTACGCGGCGGGCGCCTTGCGCATCAGGAACCCGACGACCACGCCGTCCTTGCGCACCACCGCCTCCGGCCACGCGGTCGTCGCCAGCAGCTTCGCGCGCACCCCCGGGGCGAGCCCGTGCGCGAACCCCACGAAGTTGCGCAGCGCGTCGACGTCCACGTCGTCGACCACCCGCGGGCTGTACTCCTTGTACACCACCGCGTCCGGGCCGTCGGCGTGGTCGAGCAGCCGCAGCACCTTGCCCTGCCCACCGGTGCCGAGCAGCCGCAACCGGCCCAGCGCCCTGGCGTCGACCTCGGGGACGTCGTTCACGGCGCCCCCTTGGGCCATACCCCCAACATCGTCCGGTCGTCGTCGAAGGTCTCCCGGGAGAAGTCCAGCAACCGGGCGAACTCCAACGGCGGCGGCGGGCTGCCCAGCGCCCCGGCGAACGCGGCACCGACCAGGCCCGCGCCGTCCCCGAGCGCGCCACCGACGCCATCGGTTCCCAGCAGCAGCACCGACCCCACGGGCAGGTCGACCGACTCGGCCCGCAGCTCGCGGGGCAGGTGGGGGAGCGCGACGGTCGCGACCTCGGCGATCCCGGGGGACTCCTCCGTCAGGCACGTCCACGTCCCGCCGTCGAGCACCCAGCCGGTCGAGTCACCGACCCGGCACACCTGCGCGCGGGCCGACCCGTCCTCGCGCGGCCGCACCAGGGCAACGAGCAGCGTGGTGGACAGCAGGCGCTCCGCCCGCGCCGACGGGTTGTCGGCGCCTGCCTGGCCCCTGGCGAACTCGACCAACGCCCAGCCCGCGCAGCGCATCACGTCCGGCCAGTCCGGCTCCTCGCCCGCGTCCAGCACCCTGACCAGCTGGTCGGTGGCGCTGCGGCACGCCAGGGTGGCCCCCAGGTGCGCCAGCTCCACGCTCGACACCCCGTCCGCGACGGCCGCGACCACGGCCCCGGTGCCCTCGTGCCACGACACGGCGAAGTCGTCCTGCCGCGGCGTGCCGTCGTGGCGGTGCTGGTAGCCCCGCACCGACGCGGCCCGCACGGTGAACGCGGCGCTCGACCAGCCGTCGACCGCTGTGTCCGGCCGGTACCCGCCCACCCGCCTCGGCGGCCGCGGCTCGAACTCGGCGACCGGGGTGCCGATCACCAGCGGCCTGCCCAACCCCGGGGCGGACTGGTTGCTAGACAACGTCGACGGCCATCACGAAGCTGTTCGGCCGCTCCACCACCAACTCGGTCTTGTCTGCGGCCACCGCGCGCGCCGAGGCGACGATGCTCTTGGTCAGCGCCACGCTGAACTCCGCGATCGCCAGACCCAGCTCGACCCCCGGCGTGGCCACGAACGCGAACTCCGGCCTGGTCGCCACGTCCAGGATGGTCCGCGCCCGCGCGCCGCCGATCCCGCAGGCGATGATGTTCGGCGCCGCGGGCGTGGCCTCCTTGTCCACCAACCGGTCGTAGGCGGCCCGCCACCCCGGCTCGTCGGTGGGCTGGCCGTCGGTCAGGAAGAACACCGCGGGCCGGTACACCGCGTGCCCCTGCTCCTTGAGCGCGGCGACATCGGTCGGGATCTGCCGCGACAACGCCTCGAACGCGGCGCCGTAGTTCGTGGTCGACCTGGTGCCCAGCACCGGCAGCGTCGCCTCGGTGCGCAGGTCCGCCAGCGACAACCGGGTCCGCACGTCGTCGGAGAACCCCAGGATGGTGAACCGCACCTTCGCGGCGGCCATCGGCTCCCGCAGCAACGCCCGGTGCAGCTCGGCCAGCCCCGCGTTCAGCTCGCCGACCACCCCCGCCATCGACGCCGACTCGTCCGCGACCACGTACACCGGGAGCACGTTGCCCAGGTTCTCCGCCACGACCTGCCCTCCACCCCACCGGACCAGAGCCGCCACTATCGCACGCTCAGTGCTCGACCGGACACGCTTTCGTGGCTCTCGCGGCCCTCAGTCGGGTCGGCGGTACACGGAGACGTGCGACGGGGAGTCCGCGGTGAACGCGGCGCCTGCCCAGTCGGCGTGCCGGGACTCCAGGGTGAACCCCGCGACCAGCCCCATGAGGTCCATCTCGGCGGGCCACAGGAACCGGTGGTGGCTGCGCAAGAGCCGGTGCTCGCCGGGCGCCAGTTCCCGGTAGTGGTGGGAGGTGAGGCGCTGGGCGACCACGTCGTAGGTGTCGTACCCGGTGTAGCCCTCGGTGTGCGCGAACACGACCGCGTCCTGGCCGGGCGGGAGCTTGCGCAGCTCGGGGACGCCGAGTTCGAGCACGAACCGACCGCCGGGGCGCAGGTGGCGGAAGGCGTTGCGGAAGCACTCGACCTGCTCGGCCTGGGTGAGCAGGTTGGAGATCGTGTTGTAGACCAGGTACACCAGGCTGAACTCACCCGGCGCGGTGGCGGTCGCCATGTCACCCAGCACGACCGGGACGGTGGCCGCGTCGGCCTTGGCGCGCAACCGCGCCAGCATCGGCTCGGACAACTCGATCCCGGTCACCGGCACCCCGCGCTCGGCCAACGGGATCCCGACCCGCCCGGTGCCGATCGCGAACTCCAGCGCGGCCCCGCCATCGGCGAGCTCCACCAGCCGGTCCAGGGTCGGCCCGAGCACCTCGGGTGCGAACATCCCCACCCCCGGCGTGTCGTACCGACCGGCGACCTCGGTGTTCCAGACGTCATCCTGACCCATACGACCACCCTGGAACGCCCACGGCCGTCGTGTCCACCGAGTTTCCCCGCGCGGACCTTGTGTCCACAGTGGACGATCAACCGCGGCGGCGGGGCTTCCCGCGTTTGGGCGCGGCCTGGGTGCGGCGGGCGGGGGCTGCGGGTTTGCGGCGGGGCTTGGCGGCCTGGGCTTTAGCTGGCGCGGGCTCGGACTTGGTCGCCTGCGCGGGTTCCGGCTGGCGGCCCCGGGTGCTGTTGACGGTGCGACCGCGGACGATCCCGATCAACTGCTCGACCTCGTCGGTCGTCTCGTCCTCCAGCCAGGACAGCGCCACCTGGGACTGGGGGACATCGGTGATCGTCCGGTAGGTGAGGTCCTTGCGGTGGTGCAGTCGGGCCAGCGACTGCGGGACGACGAGCAGCCCGATCCCGGCGGCCACCAGTTCGACCGCGTCACCGGTCGTGTCCGGTCGCTGCAACGCCGGGCGGCCCGGCGGGGACACCCAGTCGAGCGTGTCGTCGAGCGGGTGCAGCACGATCTCGTCGGCCAGGTCACCCGGGGTGACCTCGTCGGCGGCGGCGATGACGTGGTCCTTGGGGACGACCACGACCGACACCTCGGTGTAGAGCGGGATGGCGTGCAGCCCGTCCCGGTCGCCGCCCACCCGCAGCAGCGCCGCGTGCACCCCGCGCTCGCGCACCTGGTCGGCGGCCTCGCCCGCGGTCACCTGCACCAGGTCGAGCGGTACCTCGGGGGAGCGCTCGGCCCACATCCGGGTCCACTTGGCGGGGATCACCCCCGGCACATAGGCGAGCCTGAAGGGTGCAGCTGGGTCCGGCCCTGTCACCAGGCCAGACTACCGGCGGTGAACGCCCCCGCTACGCTTGCCCCCATGACCTCGCCGCACAAGACGCCCCAGACGATGAAGCCCGCGACCGCGGCGAAGAAGCTGGGCGTGTACCTGGAGGCCACCCCCGCCGAGTTCCAGGACGGCCCCATCTCCCGCGACGAGCTCAACGCGCTGCAGGCCGACCCACCCACCTGGCTGCGCGACCTGCGCCGCGACGGCCCGCACCCCCGCACGGTCGTCGCCGCGAAGCTGCGCGTGTCCATCGGCGGCCTCACCAGGGCCGGGTACGCGGACCCGCTCACCACCGAGCAGATCGAGGCCATCAAGGCGGACAACCCGGAGTGGCTGCGGCAGGAACGCGCCACCCAGGCCGAGTTCCGCAAGGAGTCCGAGCGGGTCAAGAACCAGCCCGCGGAACCGAAGCCCACCCGCGCACCCAAGCCCCCCAAGGTCGACAAGGCAGGCAACGTCCGCAAGGTGGCTCCGCGCCGCTCCCGCTAGCCCCCGCCTCGCCGGGCGGATCACGCCCACCCGGCTGAGCGGCGGGCTGCCCGAACGGTCGAGCACCTGAGCGACTGAGTACCCAGCGGACACTCCGGCCGCCGTAGGTGCGCAAGCCCCGCACACGCAGAATGGCAGCGGTGGACCGGTCGGATTCGCGGTCGGGCTGCCGCGCGCCAGACGCCGACCGAACCCGGCTTCGGTAACGGGTTCCTCGGCGAGGATCCTTCCGTGCCCGTGCCCGTGCCCGTGCCCGTGCCCGTGCCCGTGCCCATGCCCATGCCCGTCCGCGGCGCGGATCGCCCTGGCTGGCGCGCGCACTGCTGCCCGTGTGCGGATCGGTGCCCTGCCCGGCGGGCAGAACGGCCAGACCGCACCGCGCCCACGCGCGTCGGCCAGACCAGAACCCGCGCCTACCGCGCTCGCCGCGAATCTGTGCGCGCCCTTCGGGATCCGGATCACCGAGATCCCGGCGGGCCCTCGCGGCGGTCCCGCGCGCACGTCACCGGTGACCTGGAGCGGGTCCCCTCGCCTGGCTTGGCGTCAGGTGGGGGGACCCGCGGCTCGGGTCCCGGACTGTCCGGTGCGGATGGTCCGTCCATAGGTGCTCGTCGGTAGCGGCGGTGCTAGCGAGGCGAACGGTTGAAGCCTACGAACGCGCCGGGGTGGCTGCCCAGTCCCTGGACGGCTGAAGCGTCCACTGTGGAATGGGCCGGCGCGCTGTCGACCATCACCTGATGGGAGGGTATCCGTGTGGTACCGGTGCCCGCGTGCTCGCCGGTGTATCTGGACCGCTAGTGGCCGCTCAGGTCCCGCAGCGACGCAGCGACCGCCTCGACGAAGGTGTCCCGGGTGGACTCGTCGACCAGATCCAGGGACAGGTACGGGTTGAGGTCCTCCAATTCCACCAGCAGCAACCCCGCCGCGGTCCGGCAGGCGTCGACCCGCTGGATGCCGTGGTCGAGGGTGTTCCACCGCACGAACCGCTCGGCGAAGGCCAGGTCGTCGCCGTTCGGTTCGTACGGCCGCAGTTCCCAGCGCTTGCCGGGGTCGGGGGCGTGGAGGGCGTAGTGGAACTGGTGGTCGACGAAGTAGAACGACACCTCGTACTCGAAGTCGACCTCCGGCTGGATCAGGATGTCGCCCCCGGCGGGGATGCCCGCGCGGTCGGTGCGCAGCAGCCCCACCGAGTCGGCGCCCGCCTTGGGCTTGACCACGTAGCCGGCCACATCGGGCAGCCGATCGACGTCCTCGACCCGGTCGACCGTGGGGATCACCGGATACCCCGCCGCCGACAGGTCCACCAGGTACTGCTTGCCCGCCATGTCCCCACGCCCGTGCAGCGGGTTGAACACGGCTGTCCCGTTCGCCAGCGCGTGCGCCCGGAACGCCGCGTACTCGGCCGGGTAGTGCAGGACAGGTCCGCTGTTGCGCACCAGCACCACGTCGAACCGGTCCATCAGCGCCACCGCGTCCGCCGGGTGGCACAGCGCGACGTCGAAGTGCGCCCGCAGCCGCGACGCCAGGTACGCGTCCTCGTCGCCGTAACGCCGTCCACGAGCCGGGTAGGTCAGATCGGAAACAAGCAGCAGCGCAGACATCCCACCAATCTACGGCCGCCCCCTCCGCCCGGCCAGCCACCGGCCGCGGCTGCCCGTGCCCGTGCCCGTTCTGGTGATGGTGGCGTCCGTGCCATGGCTGGTGCTCCGGTCCGGGTTGGTGTGGTGACGGGCCTTGCCGCGTTCGACCGAGCCCGCCACCGACGAGTGGATCAGTCGTCATGGCAGGTGGTGTCGGCGCGGGGGAGTGTCCCGTCGCGGAAGTAGGTGTTGACGGCGTCCTCGACGCAGCGGTTGGGGTAGTTGCCGAAGACGGCGTGGATGCGGACGTCCCGGAGGGTGACGAGCCGGGAGCCGGTCATGGCCCGGTGCAGCTGGACCGCGCCGTCGTAGGAGGTGCGGGTGTCCCCGGTGGCCTGGACGATCAGGGCCGGGACCGAGTTGCGCACGACGGTCTTCGGCTCCGCCGGTGGTGCCCAGAACGCGCAGGCGGTCAGGCTGTGGGTGAACGACCCGAAGACCGGGTAGGTCGAGCGGACCCGCTGGATGCGGCGCCAGTACCACTCCGGATCCCGCGGCGCGGACGAGTCACCGCAGACCACCGCCGCCTGACCGGAGTTCTGGATCTGCGCGGTCGGCCGGTAGAACACGCGCAGGATCTGCTCCAACCCCGGGTTCGGCGTCACGACCTTGCCGTCAGCGGCGTCGACGAGCTGCCGGATGTCACCGGCCAATGCGACGTCGTTGCGCGCCGAGTCGAACCGGACGAACAGCACCATCGGTAAGACGTGCTGGTCCACCTGGTACTCGCCGATCCGGATCGGCTCCCGCGCCGCCCGCCGCACCAGACCCTCCACCAGGGAACGCACCTGTCGCCCGGTCGTGCCCAGGTGGAACTCGCCGTCGCGGGTCGCGGCCCAGGCGGACCAGCTGTCCAGGGCGGCCTCGTTCGGCGCGGCCATCGCCGCCATCGTACCGGTGAACCAGTCCGCGGGGTTGGCCGCGCTGTCGAGCACGAACCGGTCGCTGCGCCCAGGGAACATCTGGGTATAGACCGCGCCCAGGTAGGTCCCGTACGACCAACCGAAGTAGCTGATCCGCTGCTCGCCCAGCACCGCGCGCACCACGTCCATGTCCCGCGCCGTGTTCCGCGTCGAGATGTGCCGCAGGTACTCGCCCTCCGTCGCGGCGCACCGCCTGGCCAGGTCGGCCTGCACCGCGACAGTCCGGTCGAACGCGGCCCGGTCCACGCCGGCGGACCGCAACATGATCCCCACCGGCCACTGGCAGTCGACGGGTGTCGACCGCCCGATTCCGCGCGGATCCAGTCCGATCAGGTCGTACCGCGCCTGGACATCCGCGGTCATCGCCTTCCGGACCGTCACCATCAGGTCTAACCCCGAACCACCGGGCCCGCCGGGATTGGACAACATCACGCCTCGGCGTTTCGCCGGGTCGGTGGCCTTGATCCGGGAGATGGCCACGGTGATGCTCCGCCCCTGTGGTCGCGCGTAGTCCAGCGGAACCCGCACATCCGCGCACTGCGCGCCTGCGGCGTCCAAATCGCTGTGCTGACAGTCCTTCCACGCCAGCCGCTGATGGTGGTACCGCGTGAGTCCCTCCACACTGGACTCGCTCGCGCCTGCGGAGCCCACCCCCACCATCAGCCCAGCTCCAGCGGTCACGGCCGCCACGAGTGCGGTCATGCGTTTCATGTCGATCTCCACAAGGTCAGTCGAAGTGAATGGTGCAGCGCCCCACAGGCGCTGGTACTACGAGCAGGCGGCGGTGTCGACGGCCTGGTCGAGGGCGGTGGTGCTCTCGTGCGTGTCCACGAGCTGGTTGACCGTGACGGTCACGGCCCGACCGGTGGTGGTGATACCGCCTCGGGTGCGGTAACCGGGGATGCTGCCGCCGTGACCCCACAGGTCCCTGCCGCAGGTGGTGCCGTACCGGATCAGGCCGAGGCCGTAGCTCGCGCCGGGTGCCACGTCCGCCGGGACGGTCCGCTTCATCTCCGCCAACTGCGCCGCCGGGAGCAGGCGACCACCCAGCAGGGCGGCGAAGAACGTGTTGAGTTCCTCCCCTGTGGACACCATGGCACCGGCAGCCCCACCCCAGGACGGATCTTGCCGGGTGTAGTCGACGCGCTTGCCGTCGATCTCGGCGTACCCGCGCGGGTGCGGCCCGCGGATCCCGGTCTCGTGGTCGCGCGGGAAGTAGGTCGATCTCAGGCCGAGCGGGCCGGTGATCCGGCGCTCGACCTCGGCCGCGACCGAGCGTCCGGTCACCCGCTCGACCAGCATCCCGGCCAGCACGTAGTTCGTGTTGGAGTACTCCCACCTGCTGCCCGGCGCGAAGTGCGGCGCCAGGCCCATCGCGATCCGGACCACCTCGGCGGGCTCGACGTGCTTCCACCGGTTCGACAGCGGATCGATCGCCGCCAGGTAATCAGCCAGACCGCTGGTGTGCTGCAACAGCTGGCGAACCGTGATCCGCGTGCCGTCGTTGCCGTTGCCGCGGACCACGCCCGGCAGGTACCGCTGCACCGGGGCGTCCAGCTCGACCCGCCCCTCGCCGACCAGCCCCAGCACCACGACCGCGACGAACGTCTTGGTGTTGCTGCCGATCCGGACTCTGGCCCGGGGCGGGAAAGGCCGCCCGGTGCGCAGGTCACCGGCTCCTCTGGACACTTCCCAGGACCGGCCTCGGTCGCTGACCACCGCTTGCGCGCCCGGCACCCCTGTTCGGACGACCTGGTCGAGCGCCCGGGTCACGGCGCCTCGTGTGGAGACGCCTGCCGGTTCGGCGACGGCCGTTGTCGAACCGGCCACGAGTCCCGCCACGACCGCGGCGCCGACCAGGGCGCGCTTGCGCACTGTTGATCGCATCGGATTTCCCCCTTGGTGAACCGGGTTTGGTGAGTTCTCCCGGTGAAATCCAAGCTACAAGGGTTTTCCGTCGCTTCCCATGGTGCTAGCACTAGTCTTCGGGGTCTACTTGTCTGTAGTGCGGGGGTAGTCCTGGCACTACCCCCGATCGGGCAACTGGCCCAGGACAAGGGAAATCCCTCCCGGCCTTGAGGCCGAGAGGGATCTGGTCCGGACTTCGACTACTTGCCGGCCAGAGCCTTCAGACCGGCGTAGTCACCGGCGCCGAGCAGGCGGCGGGAGGTGTCGCACGGCGAGCTGGCCGGAGTCATGGTCTGGGTGGCGTTGGTGGTCTGGTCGACGTGGCCCAGGCCCGCGGTGTGCAGGCGCTCGTGGGTGAGGGTGGTCTCCAGGTCGTACTGCTGACCGGTGCAGTTCGCCGGCTTGGTGGTGAACCAGGTGTAGGCGACGTTGTCGATGAGGGTGTCGGAGGCGATGACGACGCCCTTGGCGTTGTAGTAGGTGCAGGTGTAGGCCAGAACCTTCGCGGGCAGGGTGCCCCAGCCGGTGACCGACTTGTTGTCGTTGCCGGTGCAGGTGGCGGTGGAGGACACCTGGGGCTTGACGGTGGTGGTGCCGCCGTAGGTGTAGGTGGAGGTGGTCAGCGCGGCCAGGCCGCAGCGGTTGGTGCCCTTGGCGACGGTGTTGGTGGAAGTGGTGATCGAGTCCAGCGCGGTCGAGGCGATGTTGGCCGGGACACCCGCGCCGTTGTAGAGCCAGGTCAGCGAGCCGACCTTCCAGGTCTTCAGCGCATAGGTGGTGTCCTCGCAGGCGCTGGCGGCGGAGGCGGCGGTCACGGCCGCGGTGACGGCGTCGCCCTCGTCGTAGGTGAACGCCTCGGCGACCAGGAACAGCTCGTCGCTCGCCGGGGCGGTGGAGGAGACCGGCTGCCCGGCGACGATCACCGCGGTGGCGGCCAGGACAGTGGCGGCGATGGTGGTGATCGAGCGGATCATCTCTGGTCTCCTTCGGTTCTGGCTTGCTGAGACCAAGACTCCGGTGCCGGGGGAGTGGGTCGGGTGCGCGCGCGGGTGCGAACCGGGTGCACGCCTCAGAACCCACGGACCGCAGCCGACAGCAGGGGGTTGCCCCTCGCGGGATGTCCCCCACAACGGAGCCACGCCAACGGAATGTGGCACCAGTGACCGGGCAGGCACCGGTCGGGGGACGAGACCGTCACCCGAACCTGAGGAGAGCCAGGAGCGTCAGGAGGCGTTCAGGTACGCCAGGACCGCCAGCACCCTGCGGTGGCCCGCCTCGTCGCTGGTCAGGTTGAGCTTGCTGAAGATGTTGCGGATGTGCTTCTGCACCGCGCCGTCACTGACCACGAGCAGGGCGCCGATCGTGGTGTTGTCGTGCCCCTCGGCCATCAGCCCCAGCACCTCGCGCTCCCGGCTGGTCAGCGTCACCAGCGGGTCGTCCGCCCGGTGCCGGACCAGCAGCTGGGCGATGACCTCGGGATCCATCGCGGTCCCGCCCGCGGCGACCCGGCGCAGGGCGTCGAGGAACTTGTCCACCCGCCCGACGCGCTCCTTGAGCAGGTAACCGACCCCTCCCGCGCCGTCCGCGAGCAGTTCTGAGGCGTAGCTGTCCTCAACGAACGCGGATAGCACCAACACCGGCAGGCCAGGATGCACCTTCCGGGCCGCGACGGCCGCACGCAAGCCGTCGTCGGTGAAGGTCGGGGGCAGCCGCACGTCGACTACGACCGCGTCCGGTCGCTCGGCGGTGACCGCCGCCAGGAAGTCCGTCGCGTTGTCCACGGCCGCGCGCACCTCTATACCCGCGGTGCTCAGCAGCAGTACGAGGCCCTCGCGCAACAGGGCGTCGTCCTCGGCGATCACGACCCGCATGGCAGCTCCACCCGCAACGTGGTGGGGCCGCCGACCGGGCTGGTCAGCACGGTGCTGCCGTCCAGGGCGTCGACCCGGCGCCGGATGCCCACCAGCCCGCTGCCCAGCGCCTCGTCGGCACCGCCGCGACCGTCGTCGTCGACCGTGATCAGCAACCTGTCCTCCGCGGCGTCGAGCCCGATCGAGACCTGTCCGGCGCCGGAGTGCTTGGTGACGTTGGTCAACGCCTCGGCGATGATGAAGTATGCCGCCGCCTCCACCGCGGCCGGTCGCCTGCCGACCTGGGCGAGGTCCAGCTCACACGGGATCGGGCAGCGGGCGGCCAGCGCGGTCACCGCCCCGTCGAGGCCGCGGTCGGACAGCACCGGCGGGTAGATGCTGCGCACGACGTCGCGGAGTTCGGCGAGCGCGGAGACCGCGGTGTCCTGGGCCTTGCGCACCAGGTCGAACGCGGCGCCGGTGTCCCGGTCGCGCAGCTGCTCCGCGATGCCCAGTTGCATGATGACGGCGGCGATGCGTGCCTGCGTCCCGTCGTGCAAGTCGCGTTCGATCCGGCGCAGCTCGGCACCGTGCGCGTCGAGCGCCGCGGCCCTGGTCGCGGTGAGCTCGGCCACGCGGTCTTGCAGCAACACACCCTCGGTCGGCTTGAGCAGCCATCGGGCGAACTGCGCCTGGCGCTTCGCAGCAGCAGGTAGGAGCAACGTCAGGCCCCCATAGAGGGCTGCGACGAGCAAGCTCACCATCGCCAGTCGCCAGGACGTCACCTGGTAGTCGAACCCGCTTGGCGCACCGTTCGGCAACAGGTACCAGTAGGTCGGGATGAGGGCCTGGTTGATTGTGGCCAGCGGTAGACCTACCGCCATACCTGCCGCGATTACGCCTGTAAAGGCGTGGAGCACTATCCAGGCGATATCCCGCCTGGTAGCCGGATCGAACAGGACTGTGTGGACCTGCCGACCTATAGACCCCGTCAGCGGTCGATACGCCTCCGGCACCGATACGCCCAAGGCCCGGGCTGCGCGCCGCCGCTCGATGTCGGGCACACGACGGATGAACCGCATGGCTTCCGGCACCACCGGTAGACCCAACCCGAACACGGCGCACAGGGCTGTCAGCAGGACCAGACCGCACAGCGCGAGCAGCGCCAGCATCGACGTCGCACCCCCGACCACGAGGTAGCGCACTGCCCGCCAGATCCGCCCCAGCATCACCTTCACGGTGCGATTGTGCCTCGGGGCCTAGAAGGCCGTGTGCGCCAGCCAGTGGTCCAGCTCGGCCCGGTCGCCTGTGACGGTGATTCCCTGGTCGTCGGGAGTCAGACGGCGGGCGAACAGCCACAGCAGGTCCTCTACGCGGCCGGACGCGGTCACAGTCGCCTCGACCTGGGTGGTGGTGTGCTCGAAGGCAAGCCCATCCGGCTTGCGAGTGATCAGCCAGCCCCGCCCCGAGGTCGCCAGCAGCAGGACAGTCTCGCCGTTGCCGTGCAGCTTGAGCAGGGAGGGCTTCACGGCTGCGGCCTCAGGCGAGGTCAGCAACTCCAACCCCTCGGTGATGACCTCCTCCGCCAACTCCGCCCCCACGGCGTACTCCTTGCCCGCGGCGATGGCGGCGTCCGCGCGGTGGATGGTCATGTCGGCGACCATGCGCCGCAGCCAGAACACCGAGGGCAGCGTGCCGAAGAACGTCCACACCAGCGCCGACCCGTCACCGACGGCGTCGATCAGGCCCTCCGCGTCCGCGCGCATCGTCCCCACCCAGGTCGCGGGGTCGCCGGGGTCGGACTCCATCGAGTTCGGGATCTGGGTGACCTGCCCGGTCCGCGCGATCTCCGCGCTCCAGCGCAACGCCTGGTCGGCGTGCCCGACGAGGTGCCGCACCTGCCACTGCGGGCAGGTGGGGACGGGGGCGTGCGGGTCGATGCCGACCAGTGCCGCGGCGAGGGCGGCGGTCTGGTCGCGCAGCGCCGAGGCGAGGTGGACGATCTGCACAGCGGTGCTCCTCTCAGAGGTGACCCTCTTACCGTAGGAGTCCCCACTGACTCACACGCTTGGCTGGTCGAGTCCCGTGCTCGCTCCATCGGGGTCTACCAGGCCGAGGTAGTAGGGCTTCAGGCGTGGGTAGTAGTCGTCGAACGACGGCTGCGGGGTGCCCTCCCGCGCCGCGACCAGCAGGTCGAGGTAGTACTCCCACCCCGGGCCCATCTCACCGATGGCGTCGAGGTTCTGCAGGTGGTGGACCAACCGCAGCCTCGTGCCGTCCGCGACCGGCGACACCAGCAGGTCCATCCGCCACGAACCGTTCTCGTCGAGCACGGACAGGCCCAGCCGCCGGGGCGGGTCGCACGCCTCGATCCGCGCGTCGAACCACGGCTCGCCCTCCTCGAACACCATCTGCACCCGGATGGTGTTGCCCGGCGCCCCGTTCCCCTCCCACGGCCCGAACCACCGTGCCGTGCGCTCCGGTTCGGTGATGCTCGCCCACACGTCCTCCGGCGACCCCCGGAACGTGCGGCCCACCACGAGCTCGCTGCCCACGGCCGTCCGGAACAACTCTCCACTCACCCTGTGTCCTCTTCCCGCCGGGCCAGGCGGTCCCGCCGCGCCCTGCGCACCTCGGTGTCCAATGCCGCCAGGTTCACCCCGGCCGCCCGCTCGAACCCGGTCAGCCACCGCGCCAGCTCGGTCAGCGGCGCGGGGACGAGCCGGTAGACGCGCTGCCGACCGATGACCTGGTCGCTGACCAGGCCTGCCTCGCGCAGCACGCGCAGGTGGCGGCTCACCGCGGGCCTGCTGATCTCGAACCGCCCGGCGATGTCGCCCGCGGCCAGGTCCCCGTCCCGGAGCATCAGCAGGATCCGCCGCCGCACCGGGTCGGCGATCGCCCCCGCCACCTCGTCCACGGCAGAAGCGTAACTGATGTGTTACGCGTTGGCCAGCGAAAAGCCCCCGCGCCGAGTGGCACGGGGGCTCTTCGAGCTGCCTACTTGCCCGCCAGGGCCTTGAGGCCCGCGTAGTCACCGGCGCCGAGCAGGCGGCGCGAGGTGTCACAGGGGGAGCTGGCCGGGGTCATGGTCTGGGCGGCGTTCTTGGCCTGGTCGACGTGGCCGAGGCCGGCGGTGTGCAGGCGCTCGTGGGTCAGGGTGGTCTCCAAGTCGTACTGCTGACCGGTGCAGTTGGCGGGCTTGGTGGTGAACCAGGTGTAGGCCACGTTGTCGATGAGGGTGTCAGAGGCGACGACGACGCCGCGCGCGTTGTAGAACGTGCAGGTGTAGGCCAGGACCTTGGTGGGCAGCGCACCCCAGCCGGTGACCGACTTGCCGTCGTTGCCGGTGCAGGTGCCGTTGGAGCTGACCTGCGGCTTGAGGGTGGTGGTGCCGCCGTAGGTGTAGGTCGAGGTGGTGAGGGCGGCCTGACCGCAGCGGTTGGCGCCCTTGGCGACGGTGTTCGTAGAGGCCGTGATGGTGTTAAGAGCGGTGCCCGCGATGTTGGACGGGACACCCGCGCTGTTGTAGAGCCAGGTCAGTGAGCCGACCTTCCAGGTCTTGAGCGCGTAGGTGGCGTCGGAGCAAGAGGTGTCCGCGGTGGCCTTGGCGGCGGTGGTCACATTGGCGTCACCGGTGGGCTCGTCGAAGGTGAAGGCCTCGCTGACGACGTAGATCTGCTCGTCGGCGGTGGCGTTGGCGACCGGGAGCTGGGTCACGATCACGGCGGATGCCGCGATGGCGGTGGCGACGAGAGCGGCGATCCGGTTGCGACCCATGTGTGCGTCCCCTTCGGCTCCTGGCTGGATGACACAAGAGTCAGCCGGGGCGGGAGCGGGACAGGTCGTCGTTCGGGAGTGCGACGGGTGCAACGCGCCAGGGCGGTACAGGGGTGAATCGGCCCCGGCGCGGCGGGCATGAGAGGAGTGCGGCTGTGAGGTCGGGTCGCACTGGGACCGGGCGGTCCCAGTGCCGCCCGCGGCTAGGCCAGGTGCGCGAACAGCTGCGCGATGTCGCTCTTGACGGCGTTGACGACCTTCGCGTCGTTGATCTGGTTGCCCACGTAGTGCTCGGAGGCCTTGCGGTTCTTGCCCGCCATGTCGATGAGCTTGTCGGTGGTCTTGACCTCACCGTCGTCGCTCACCTCGTAGAACACGTGCGGGTTCTCCTTGCGGGTGAGGGTGAGGTGGCACAGGTTCCAGGTGTCGGTGCCCGCGCCCTTCTTGCTGGGCTTGGTGATGGTGATGTGCGCGTCGACCACCGTGTCGCCGAGGGTGACCTTGAGGCCGTTGAGGTAGATCCAACCACCGTCGGACTTGCCCTCGTAGTCCACTGACGGCGTGCCGAAGTCGATCTGCACCATGGTGGTCAGCGTGTGGTGGATGTTGGGCCACTTCGTGACGGTCTCGCTCGCGGACGGCATCGGCCACCTTCGTTTCCGGTATGGGGGGGTGTTGACACCACGCTCTTCGTGCGACGTACGCGGCTCGTTACGCCATGATCGTTACGCCATCCGAGTGACCTGTGACGTCCACAGTGGATGATTGGCGGCGCGCGGTCGGCCGCACGCCGGTGTCCGGATATCGGAATCACCCGGTGGACCGCGATTTCCCCACTATTGACACCTTCCCGGCACTGCACTTCAATCCGACATATGGTCCAGACCAATTCCCTGATCGGTCCGGCCGACGCATCCCCTGCACTCCCCGTCAGCCCACCTCACCCGGGAGGTCCCGTGCGTACCCGACATCGCTTGTTCACCGGCTTGGGCGCCGCAGCGCTCATCGCCGCGGGGTTGGTGATCACCCCGATCGCCGCCCACGCCGACAACCTGCTCACCAACCCCGGCTTCGAGTCCGGCACGCTGTCCGGCTGGACCTGCGCGGGTGGCACCGGCTCCGTGGTCGGCACCCCCGTGCACGGCGGGAGCAAGGCCCTCGCCGGTGCCGCGTCGGCGAGCAACAACGCCCGCTGCGCCCAGACGGTGGCGGTCAAGCCGAGCACCGCGTACACGCTGTCCGGGTGGGTGCGCGGCAACTACGTGCACCTCGGTGTCACCGGCGGCGCGGTCAAGTGGGCCAACTCGGCTTCCGGCTACACCCAGCTCAGTATCTCGTTCACGACCACCGCGAGTCAGACCAGTGCGGAGGTCTACCTGCACGGTTGGTACGGCCAGGGCACCTACAACGCGGACGACATCGCGCTCGACGGTCCTGGTGGCGGTGGCGGTAACGACACGCAGGCGCCGACCGCGCCCGCGAACCCCCGGGTCACCAGTGTCACCGCGAACAGCGTCTCGCTCGCTTGGGATGCCTCGACGGACAACGTGGGCGTCACCGGTTACGAGGTCGTCCGGTCCGGGCAGGTAACCCCGGCCACCGGCACTAGCGCTACCGTCACCGGTCTCTCGCCCAGCACCTCTTACAGCTTCACGGTTCGGGCCAAGGACGCCGCTGGCAACACCTCTCCCGCGTCGGCCGCGGTCACCGCGACCACCGGTAAGGACGACGGCAACCCCGGCCCGCGCTTCATCCAGGCCGCGCCGTACCTCTACCTCGGGTGGGGCAACCCGCCTGCCGCGGCGGACGTGATGCGCGCGACCGGCGTCAAGTGGTTCACCATGGCGTTCATCCTCGCCCAGAACGGCTGCAACCCGACCTGGGACAGCCAGCGCCCGCTCAAGGGCGGCGTGGACGAGAACAACGTCAAGGCCATCCGCGCGGCGGGCGGTGACATCGTCCCGTCGATCGGCGGGTGGAGCGGCAACAAGCTCGGCCCGAACTGCGCCACCGCCGAACTGCTGGCGGGCGCCTACCAGAAGGTGATCGACGCCTACGGCCTCAAGGCCATCGACGTCGACATCGAGAACACCGACGAGTTCGAGAGCGCCGCCGTGCAGGACCGGATCCTCACCGCGCTCAAGATCGTCAAGACCAACAACCCCGGCCTGCGCACCATCCTCACCTTCCCGACCCTCAACACCGGCCCGAACTCCTGGGGCAACCGGCTCATCGAGCAGGCCAAGGCGCTCAACGCCAACATCGACAACTTCACCATCATGCCCTTCAACTTCGGCGGCGCCGCCGACATGTACGCCGCCACCGTCAACTCCACCGAGGGCCTGAAGAACAAGCTCAAGTCCACCTTCGGCTGGACCGACGCCGAGGCCTACGCCCACGTCGGCATCTCCGGCATGAACAACGCCAGCGACGCGGGCGAGAACACCACCCCGCAGATCTGGACCCGGATCCGCGACTGGTCCAACGCCAACCACATCGGCAGGTTCTCCTTCTGGGCGGTCAACCGCGACCGCCCGAACTGGGAGTTCACCGCCATCACCGCGGGCTTCACCGGCTGATCCGCTGCTCTTCCGCTGCCCGGGCCACCATCTGGCCCGGGCAGCTTTGTGTCTACTGTGGATGGCTTCGCGGTCCGGGGCGGTGGCTCTCTTGTGGCGGACGGGGACGGGCGCATCAACTGATCGGTCGATCCGAGTGGCCGACCGGTGGATAGGGGCGCTCGGTGGTGCGCGGTCGCTCTTCTTCTCCTTCGAGACCACCGATCCACTTGAGGCGATGGCGTTACGCCCAGTGGAGTGGCTCATGACACCGCTGGGCATGCTCTGTGTCGGTTGCGCTGCCTTGGTCGGTACGTGGGCCGCTCGGCGCGGGGTGATCTCCGATCCCGCATGGCATCGCGCGTTGCTGCCCCTGACGGCCGCCATCGGTCTGAGTCTGCTAGGTGGATTATCGGCTGGCCTTGCGGTTGGCGGGTTCTGGGAACCAGAGGGCATGGCCGCGCTCTGGATCACATCGGCGTTGCGCGTGTTACCGGCATCGCGGGCGGTTGGGCTATGCGGCGCTGATCGGCTTGGTCGCACTGCGCATCGGGAATCGGCGTGGACCGGTGGTGCTCGCCATCACCGCGTGCGGGGAACGATCGTTTAGCTGCTACCTGTTCCAATCCGTGGTCTTCGTGGCACTCCTGTCGTCCTACACCCTCGGACCGGGCGAGACGCTCGGTACGGCAGAAGTGGCGGTGATTGCACTCGCGACGTGGGTTGTCTCAGTGCTGCTCGCCGACCTGTTGCGCCAAGCGGGCGTAAGAGGTCCAGCCGAGGTGCTGCTCCGCCGCCTCACCTACCGGACGGCAGCGCGGTGAACTCCGCACACGAACAACAACGCTGGGACCAGATCTGGGCTCTAGCGCCCTACTTGCGTTGGCGTGCAATGTGTCCGTGGCGACCAACGTCCATCTGATCACCGTGGTTATCGCTGCCGTGCTCGCCATCTGGCACTGGTGGTTCGTGTGTCCTACATGGAGGACGTGATCGTCCTGGACGTCCGCGACGACGGGGCGGGGATCGAGACCTCGGCCGCCCCGGGTTCGGGCTCACCGCGTTGCGGGAGCGGGTCCGGTCGCTGGCGGGGTTCGTGGAGGTCGAGTCGGCACGACACGGATTCCGATGTGCTCCCGGCAGAGCTCTGCATCAGCGAGGCGACGGTGAAGACCCACCTGCTGCACATCTACGTGAAGCTCGGATCCTCGACTGATCCAGGCCTCGATCCGGGCTAGTCCGCCGCGGACAGGTGCTCGGCCAGGATGTTGCGGTGCGTCTCGCTGGCGGCGCGGTAGCGGTCGCGGCCCGCGTCGGTGATGCGGACGAAGACGCCGCGGCGGTCGGCCTCGCACAGGGCGCGTTCGACCAGGCCCGCGCGTTCCAGGCGGGCGACGGTGCGGGAGAGCGCGCTCTGGCTGAGGTACATGGCTGCGGCGAGGTCCAGCATCCGGAGTTTGTCCGCGTCGTGCGCGGCGAGCCGGTCGAGGGTCTCGAACTCGTTCATGCTGACGCCGTGGGACTCCTCGAGCTCCCGGTCGAGCCTGCAGGCGATCTCGTTGTAGCGCGCGGTCATCGACCGCCACTGGTCGACGAGCTCCGGTCCCTGCGCCATGGCGGGCACCCTACCACGCGCCAACAACTTATGTCAAAGCATCTTACCCGTTGGCATATTATGTTGGCGCATTAGATGCGAGCGCATGTAGTTTTCGAGTGTGCCTTTCCTCGAAACGCCCACGGCCCCTGCCTCGGCCGCAGGCCCTGTCCCCGGACCCGGTGCCACCACCGGTCCCCTCCCCGACCCGACCGCCGCCGCCTGGCCCGCCCGCCTCTGGGGCGTGCTGGCCGTCCTGTGCGTCGTGCTCTTCCTCGACGGCATGGACGTGTCCATGGTCGGCGTTGCGCTGCCGTCCATCGGCGCCGAACTCGGCATGTCCGAGTCCTCGCTGCAATGGCTGGTGAACGGTTACGTCCTCGGCTACGGCGGGCTGCTGCTGCTCGGCGGCCGCACCGCCGACCTGCTCGGCCGCCGCCGGGTGTTCCTCGTCGCCCTGGCCGCCTTCGCGGTGGCCTCCCTCGTCGGCGGCCTCGTCGACGACGGGGTGCTGCTCGTGGTCACCCGGTTCATCAAGGGCCTCGCCGCCGCCTTCACCGCGCCGACCGCCATGTCCATCCTGACCACGACCTTCGCCGAGGGGCCCGCCCGCAACCGGGCGCTGTCGATCTTCACCGTGTTCGGCGCCAGCGGGTACTCCTCCGGCCTGATCCTGGGTGGCCTGCTCACCAGCGCCGGGTGGCGCTGGACGTTCCTCACGCCGGTGCCCATCGCGCTCGCGGCACTGGTGGTCGGCATGCGGCTGATCCCGCGAGACACCGCGCGAGCCGAAGGCGGCCACGACATCTGGGGCGCCGTCACGCTCACCGGGGGCACGCTGCTCGCGGTCTACACCGTCGTCACCGCACCGGAACGCGGGTGGCTGTCACCGATCACGCTGGCGTCGGTGGCCGCGGTCGTCGCGCTGCTGACCACCTTCGTCCTGATCGAGAACCGCATCGCGCACCCGCTGATCCGGCTGGGCATCCTGCGCATCGGCTCGGTGGTGCGGGCGAACCTGAGCGTGGTCGCGCTGATGGGGTCCTACATCAGCTTCCAGTTCATGATGACGATCTACCTGCAGAACGTCCTCGGCTGGGCACCGCTGACGATGGCGCTCGCCCTGCTGCCCGCGGGCATCGTGGTCGTGCTCGGCTCGCCGCTGGTCGGCAGGTTGATCGACCGGTACGGCACCGAGCGGCTGATCCTGGCCTCGATGGTGTCGCTGAGCCTCGGGTACGTGTGGTTCCTCGTGTCCGCGGGCACCACGCCGGACTACCCACTGGCCATCCTGCCCACGATGCTCTTACTCGGCGGCGGGTTCGGGTTCGGGTTCAGCGCCATCATGGCCCAGGGCACCGACGGCATCGACGACGCCGAACAGGGCCTGGCGGCCGGGCTGCTGCAGACCTCGGGCCAGGTCGGCTCCGCGCTGGTCCTCGCCGTGGTCACCGCCGTCCTCGCGGGCTCGACGGCCACCGACCTCAGCGCGTTCCGCCCCGGCCTCAACCTGGTCACCGGCGTCGCTGTCGCGGGACTCCTGCTGAACCTCGTCCCCCTGGCCCGCCGCCGCACCCGCCAACACTGACACCGCCGCCGACACCGACACCGACACTGGAACCGAGCCTTGCCGCCATGCCGACCTCGCTACTCGCACCGACCGTGCCGCCAACGTCGATGTCGCTGTCAACCCGGTGTGGTCGCCGCCCAGCACTGACAATCCTGTTCCGCCACCGCATGTCGTCGGATCCGCTACCCGGGGGAGGTGTCCTGATCTCTGCCGTCCGCCCGAGCAGATGGTGTGCGTCGTCCTGATCGTTGCCACGTTGTCGAAGGAGGTGGTTCTCCGGCCCGAGTGCCCGAGTGCCCGAGTGCCAGAGTGCCCGAGTGCCGGCGGGGTTCTCCGCCGGGGTGCGGGGTCGGTGGTGTGGGGTTCGGTGCGGGATCACCGGTACGAGTGATCTTCCTTGGAAGGTCATCTTGGCGGCGCCTACGGTGGACGCGGTTGTTGTGACCGGCTTGTGGATTGCCCGCGTGGACCTCAGGTCCGCACCGCATCGGAGGCACCCAGCGATGGCGAACCCGTTCAGCACCATCCCGTCCGCGCCGGGGGCGGTGCCGGTGTTGGGGCACGCGCCGCGATTGGTGCGTGATCCGTTGGGGTTCCTGGAGTCGTTGCCCGCGCTGGGCGATCTGGTGCGGGTGCGGCTGGGGCCGATGCGGGCGGTCGTGGTGTGCGGGGTGGAGCTGACCGACGTGGTGCTGCGGGACGACCACGTCTTCGACAAGGGAGGTCCGTTCGGGGATCGGGTTCGGGAGTTCGCGGGGGACGGCCTGTCCTCGTGTCCGCACCACCTGCACCGGCGGCAGCGTCGGCTGGTGCAGCCCGCGTTCCACGCGAGCAGGCTGCCGGACTACGCGCGGGTGATGGCGCGGGAGGCGGCGGCCGCGGCGGGGAGCTGGGGCGACGGTGAGGTGCTCGACGTGTTGCCGCGGTTGGTGGCGATCACGTCCCGCATCGTGGCGGCGACCATGTTCTCCGACACGCTGTCCGAGGCCGGGCTGGACCAGGTGCTGGCCGACACCACGGTCCTGCTCACCGGGATGTACCGGCGGATGATGACGCCGCCGATCCTGGACAACGTGCCGACGCCGGGCAACCGGGCCTACCGGAAGGCGACGGTGCGGCTGCGGCAGACGCTGCACCAGATCGTGGTGGAGCGCAGGCGCACCGTCGCGGGCGACGGTTCCGACAACGGCGACCTGCTCTCGGCGTTGCTCGCGGCGCAGGACCCGCAGACCAGGGGGCGGTCGACCGATGTCGAGTTGACCGACCAGCTGATCACGTTCTTCATCGCGGGGTCGGAGACCGCCGCCAGCACGCTGGCGTGGGCGCTGCACGTGCTGGGCACCGACGCCGAGTTGCAGGCGCGGGTCCGGGCCGAGGCGGCGGGGATCCTGGCCACGCGGGTGGCGGCGGGCCACGACACGACCACCGGGAGGTTGATCACGGAGACGATGCGCCGGTGGCCGCCGGTGTGGATGTTCACCCGCACCACCACCATGGCCACCCGGCTCGGCGACCACGAGATCCCGGCCGACACGGCGGTGATCATCAGCCCGCACCTGGTGCACCACCGCCCGGACCGCTACCCGGACCCGCACCGGTTCGACCTCGACCGGTGGACCTCGGCGCCGACGCCCCGCTCGCCGTACCTGCCGTTCGGCGGGGGCCCGCGCAAGTGCGTCGCCAACACCTTCGCCCTGACCGAGATCAGCATCGTCCTAGCCGCCATCACCACCCGATGGCACATCGAGCCCGTCGCCGGCACCGAAGTCCGCGCGTCTCCCACCGCGACCCTGCGCCCCCGCGGCCTCCGCCTCCGCGTCACCGCCCACCCCAACACCACCGACCTACCAAGCCAACGCCAAGCCCACACCCCCACCCACCCCGAACCCAAGTCCGTCTAAACCCCCACCACGACTCGATTCGACGAGAACCCCGACCACACCAAAACCGACGCTGGCCGTGTCGGAACCTAGGGCTGGCGGGTGCCGGGGGTTAGAGGAGCGTGCTGGCCTCGGTGAGGGTGTGGCGGAGGATCCGTTCGATCTCGTCGAACTCTGCCTGGCCGCAGATCAGTGGTGGGGCTACCTGGACGACGGGGTCGCCGCGGTCGTCAGGGCGGCAGTAGAGGCCGTTGTCGAATAGGGCCTTGGGGAGGTAGCCGCGGATCAGGGTTTCTCGTTCCTCGGCGGTGAGGGTCTGCTTGGTGTTCTTGTCCTTCACCAGTTCCACGGCCCAGAAGTAGCCGTCGCCGCGGACGTCGCCGACTACGGGGAGGTCGAGGAGGCGGCGCATGGTGGTGCCGAAGGCGGACTCGTTGGCCAGGACGTTCTCGTTGAGGCGTTCCGAGTCGAAGATGTCCAGGTTGGCCAGGGCGACGGCGGCGGCGACCGGGTGACCGCCGAAGGTGTAGCCGTGTGGGAAGACGGTCTTGTCGCGCAGGAACGGCTCGACCACCCGGTCGGTGGTGATCATGGCGCCGATCGGGGCGTAGCCGGAGCTCATGCCCTTGGCGCAGGTCACGATGTCGGGCTGGTAGCCGAACTTCGCGCAGGCGAAGGTGCTGCCGTGCCTGCCGAACGCGCAGATGACCTCGTCGGAGACCAGCAGCACGTCGTGCTTGTCGCAGATCTCGCGGACCCGCTGGAAGTAGCCGGGCGGGGGAGTGAAGCAGCCGCCGGAGTTCTGCACCGGTTCCAGGACCACCGCCGCGACGGTGTCCGGGCCCTCGAACAGGATCGCTTCCTCGATCCGGTCCGCCGCCCACCGGCCGAACGCGACCGGGTCGTCCGCGTGCTCGGTGGCCCGGTAGATGTTGGTGTTGGGCACCCGGAAACCGCCCGGGGTCAGCGGTTCGAACTGCTGCTTCATCGCGGGCAGCCCGGTGATCGCCAGCGCGCCCTGCGGGGTGCCGTGGTAGGCGATCGCGCGGCTGATCACCTTGTGCTTGAGCGGGCGGCCGGTCAGCTTGAAGTACTGCTTGGCCACCTTCCAGGCGCTCTCCACCGCCTCGCCGCCGCCGGTGGTGAAGAAGACCCGGTTCAGGTCGCCGGGTGCCGCCGCCGCGAGCCGCTCGGCCAGCTCGATCACCGGCGGGGTCGCGTAGCCCCACACCGGGAAGTACGCCAACTCGGCGGCCTGCGCCGCCATGACCGACGCCAGTTCCCGGCGCCCGTGCCCGGCCTGCACGACGAACAGGCCGGACAGCCCGTCCAGCACCCGTCTGCCCCGGTCGTCCCAGATGTAGGCGCCCTCGCCGCGGGTGATCACCGGGGTGCGGTCGGCGGAGAGCCTGGTGAAGTGCGGCCACAGGTTCCCCCAGCCCGCCGAGGCGGAGCCGGTCGAGGTGGGGCCGTGCTCGGTGAGGGTCATGTCCGGTGCTCCTCGGGAGGTCAGTCGTTGCGGGGGAAGCCGAGGTCGACGCCGCGGTGGCCGTCGTCGGGCCAGCGGGAGGTCACGACCTTGCCCCTGGTGAAGAAATGCACGCCGTCGGTGCCGTGGGCGTGGGTGTCGCCGAACAGCGAGTCCTTCCAGCCGCCGAAGGAGTAGTACGCGACCGGCACCGGGATCGGGACGTTCACCCCGACCATGCCGACCTCGATCTCGTTGGCGAACCGCCGCGCCGCGCCGCCGTCGTTGGTGAAGATCGCCGTGCCGTTGCCGTAAGGGTTGCCGTTGACCAGCGCGACCGCCTCGGCGTACGTGTCGACGCGGACCACGGACAGCACCGGGCCGAAGATCTCGTCGGTGTAGACCGACATCCCGGGGGTCACGTGGTCGAGCAGCGTCGGGCCGAGGAAGAACCCGGACCCGTCCGCGTCCGGCTCCACGTCCCGGCCGTCCACCACCACCGTGGCGCCCGCCTGCTCGCCCGAGGCGACGTATCCCGCCACCTTGTCGCGGTGCGCGCCGGTGATCAGCGGACCCATGTCGCAGCCGCGCCTGCCGTCCCCGGTGCGCAGTCCCCGCGCGCGCTCGGCGATCGCGGCCACCAGCGGGTCGGCCACCGCGCCGACGGCGACCACGACGCTGATCGCCATGCACCGCTCGCCCGCCGAGCCGAACCCGGCGTTGATCGCGGCGTCCGCGGTCAGGTCCACGTCGGCGTCGGGCAGCACGACCATGTGGTTCTTCGCCCCACCCAGTGCCTGCACGCGCTTGCCCGCCGCGCCTGCCCGCTGGTGGACGTACCTCGCCACCGGGGTCGACCCGACGAACGACACGGCCTTGATGTCCGGGTGGTCGAGCAGGCCGTCCACGGCTTCCTTGTCGCCGTTGAGGACCGTGAACACCCCGTCCGGCAGTCCCGCCCGCTGCCAGAGCCTGGCCAGCAGCAACGCGGCCGACGGGTCCTTCTCGCTCGGCTTGAGCACGACCGTGTTGCCCGCCGCGATCGCGATCGGCACGAACCACAGCGGCACCATCACCGGGAAGTTGAACGGGCTGATCACCGCGACCGGACCCAGCGGCTGCCGGGTGGCGTGCACGTCGACCCCGGTCGAGGCGTTCTCCGTGTGGCCGCCCTTGAGCAGGTGCCCGATGCCGCAGGCGAACTCGACGACCTCCAGCCCGCGCGCCACCTCGCCCTGGGCGTCGGAGACGACCTTGCCGTGCTCGGCGGTGATGACCTCGGCCAGCTCGTCCTTGGCCTCGTCCAGCAGCTGGCGGAAGGCGAACAGGACCCGGGTGCGCCGGGAGATCGGGGTGTCGCGCCAACCGGGGAACGCCCCGGCCGCCGCCGCCACCGCGCGGTCGACATCGGCCGCGCCCGCCAGCGCCACCTGCCTGGCGACCTTGCCGGTGGCCGGGTCGAACACGTCCGCCGTCCGGTCGGACTCCCCGGCGGACTCAGCGCCACCGATCCAGTGCCCCACGATCTCCGCGCCCATCCGCTCCCCTTCGCCCGCTGGTCCTCCCAGCCTCGACCAGCCGACCGGCCCCGGCTAGTTACACAGTGCAGCTGATCGGGATCGATGCCCGACGATGTGTAAAACGCCGTGCTAGCGTCGGCCCATGTACCCCACGGTGGCGGAGGTGCTCGCCACGCCCAGCGTCCAGGCGGGTGACCCGAGGGTGCGCGCGGGCGAGCAGGCGCTCGGCGAGCCGGTCCGCTGGGTGCACGTCAGCGAGATCGCCAACGTCGCGGGCACCCTGGAGGGCGGCGAACTGCTGCTGTCCACCGGCATCGTCGCGGTCGACCCCGGTGTCGACCTCGCCGCCTACATCGCCGCGCTGCGCGACGCGGGCGCCAGGGGACTGGTCGTCGAGCTGGGCCCGCACCTGCCCGCGCTGCCGGAGCCGATGGTCCGCACCGCGCGGCGGCTCGGGTTCCCGCTGGTCGAGCTGCGCCGCACGGTCCGGTTCGTGGAGATCACCGAGGCGGTGCACGCCAGGATCGTCAACGTCCAGCACGCCCGGCTGCGGTTCACCCAGCAGGTCAACGAGGTGTTCACGACGCTGACCGTGGAGGGCGCCCGGGTCGAGGAAGTGCTGGCGCAGGCGGGCGCGCTCAGCGGGCACCCAGTGGTGCTGGAGGACCTCGCGCACCACGCGGTCGCCTTCAGCGGGACCACCAAGGCCGCGGAAGTACTGCGCGACTGGGAATCCCGGTCCCGGTTGGCGGCCGCGGGCGGCGAGACGGCGGTCGCGGGGCCGGAGCGGTGGCTGTGCACGCCGGTCGGTCCGCGCCGGGGTCGCTGGGGCAGGCTGGTCGTCCCCGTCGCGGTGACCGACCTGGACCAGGTGACCGGCGTGCTGGAGCGCGCCGCCGCGACCCTCGCGATCACCCGGATGCTGCACGGCGACGGCAAGGACGTCGCCCTCGACGCGCACGGCGGGATGCTGCGCGACCTGCTCACCGGCCAGATCACCGACGAGCAGGCGATGGGCGCCCGGCTGCGGGCGATCGGCCTGCGGGTGGGCAGGGCCTACGCCGTGCTCGTCCTGGCCGTCGGCTCCGCGGGTGCTCCCTCCGCCGACGCCGACCACGCCGCGCTCGACGCCGCCGCCGCGACCGCGCGGACCCAGGGCCGGGCCGCGTTGACCGGCATCACCGCCCCCGGCCGGGTCGCGGTCGTGTTCTCCTGCCCCGCCGAGACCGACGAACCCGCCGCCGTCCGCTCGTTCCTCGCCGCGATGACCACCCACCCACGGCTGCCCGCGGGCCTGGTCGCCGCCGCCGCGACCCCCGCGACCCGCTTCTCCGGCCTGTCCGCGGCGCTGGAAGAGGCGTCCCACATCGCCGACGCCGTGGCCGCCGACCCGGACCGAGTCGACGCGCGGCAGGTCTACCGCACCCGTGACCTGGGCGCGCGGGGCCTGCTCTGGTCGCTGCGCGCCGACCCCCGGCTGCACCAGTTCGCCGAACTGCAACTGCACCCCCTGCTCAACCACCGCGCGCACCGGCCGGGGGAGGAGCAGGACCTCTTGGACCTGCTGCGCTCCTACCTCGCCAGCAACGGCAACGTCGCCGTACTCGCCCGCACCCTGCACCTGAGCCGACCCGCCGTGTACGCCAGGCTCAAGCGCCTCTCCGACGTCCTCGGCCGTGACATCGCCGACGCCGAGACCCGGGTGTCCCTGCACCTGGCCGTCATCGCCCACGACCTGGCCGCCAGGGGCTGACACTGTGTCGGCCCGGACGGGGCCCGGTTTACGGTGTGTCACTTGTCGCCGGGACTGTCCACGGTCGACAGTGCGGCATGGCGCAATCCGAGGTAGGACGGCCGGACCTGGCCGGGGACGCGAGCGGTACGGCCCGGCTCTCCGGGCGGCTCGGGGTCGGGAGCATCGTGTTCATGGTCATCGCCGCGGCCGCGCCGCTGACGGTGATCGGCGGGAACGTGCCGCTGGCGATCGGGTCGGGCAACGGCGCGGGCGCACCGGTCGGGTTCGTGCTGGCGGCGTTGGTGCTGCTGGTGTTCTCGATCGGGTTCGTCACGATGACCCCGCACGTCAAGGACGCGGGGGCGTTCTACTCCTACGTCACCAGGGGCCTCGGCGGGCGGATCGGGATGGGCACCGCGTACGTGGCGCTGGTGGCCTACACCGCCATCCAGGTCGGGATGTACGGCTACTTCGGGTGGGCGGTCGGTGACCTGGTCACCCACTACGGCGGCCCGGCGGTCCCGTGGTGGGTGTTCGCGCTCGGCGGCGTGGTCGTGGTCGGGCTGCTCGGCTACCGGCACATCGAGCTGAGCTCCAAGGTGCTCGGGATCGCGCTGGTCCTGGAGATCGCCGTCGTCGTCGCGCTGGACGTCGCGATCTTCGCCGACGGTGGCCCGAACGGGATCACCGGCACGTCCTTCACCCCGGACGCCATCGGGTCCGGTCCGCTGGGCATCGCCGTTCTGTTCGCCCTCACCGGGTTCATCGGCTTCGAGGCCACCGCGGTGTTCCGCGACGAGGCCCGCGATCCCGAGCGCACCATCCCGCGCGCGACCTACCTCGCCGTGGGCATCATCGGCGTGTTCTACGCGCTGTCGTGCTGGGCGATCATCGAGGGCGTCGGCGCGTCCCAGGCCAACGCGGTCGCCAACGCCGCGCTCGGCAGCGGTGGCAACATGTTGCTCGACTCCGCGGGCACCTACCTCGGCACAGTGCTGCGCGACATCATGCAGGTCCTGTTGTGCACCAGTGTCTTCGCCTGCGTGCTGTCGTTCCACAACGTCATCGCCCGCTACCAGTTCGCGCTGGCCACCCAGGGCTCGTTCCCGGCCGCGCTCGGCCGCGTGCACCCGGGCCAGGGCTCGCCCGCCGTCTCGTCGCTGACGCAGTCCACGACCGCGCTGGTGTTCGTCGTCGTGTTCGCCCTCGTCGGGCTGGACCCGCTGGTCGGCGTGTTCGGGTCGATGGCCGGTGTCTCGACGGTCGGCATGGTGCTGCTGATGCTGCTGACCTCGGTCGCGGTGTTCACCTTCTTCCAACGCGACCCACAAGCCCGCCGCGGCCGGGTCCTGACCGCCGTGATCGCCCCGATCGCCGCTGTCGTCGGGCTTCTGGTGAGTCTGTGGCTGGTCGTCTCCAACTTCACCCTCGTCACCGGCGGCAGCGTCGGCGTGAGCGTGGTCCTCGGCCTCATCCCGGCCGCCGCGCTGGTCGCGGGCATCGCCGTGGGCACTAGTCGCGGACGACGGCCAGGATCCACACCAGCAGCAGCCCGCTGATCACCGCCACCACCACGTTGGCGCCGGTCCAGCCGAGCGAGCGGAAGACCTCGGCGGAGGCCAACGAGGCGACGACGGTGATCCCGCCCGCGGCGGCCTCGATCGCGCCCTGCACCCGGCCGCCGCGCCCGGGCGGGTAGCTGCGGATCGTGTACTGGCTGCCCGACACGTAGAGCAGGTTCCATGCGACGCCCACCAGGCAGAGACCCACCGTGTAGCCGGTGACGGAGTCGTCGAGCGCGCTGGTGATCCCGCCCGCGGCCAGCGTCGCCGCGCCCAGCGCCGCGCACCTCGACGCGCCCCACCGCGTGACCAGCCGCCCGCTGATCAGCGCGGGCGCGAACATCCCGACCATGTGCCACTGGATGATCAGCGCGCCGTCGCCGGGGGTGTGGTCGTGGTGCGCGCCCGCGATCGGGCCCATCGTCATCAGCAGCGTCATCAGCCCCGAGGCCGCGCCCAGCAACACCATCGCGGTCCGGAACGTCGCCGTACGGGTCGCGGCCCGGATCGGGACCGGCTCCTCCCGTTGCGGCGCACCGGATCCACCGCCCGGGTTGCCGCGCAGGAACAGCACCAGCACCACGACCGCGAACGCCAGCACCGCGACCAGCAGGTACGACCCGGCGAACGGGGTGCCGAACAGGTCACCGCTCCAGGTCGCCGCCCACGGCCCCACCAGCGCCGCGGCGACACCCCCGAGCAGCACCGTGCTCAACGCCCTGGTCCGACCGCCCTCCGGGGCCCGATCCGCTGCCATGTAACGGAAGTAGCCACCGGTCGCCTTGTAGAGCCCGACGCACGCCGTGCCCACGCACAACAGGAGGAACGAGTGCGCGAACACCGCCCACATGGACACCAATCCGCCTGCCGTGGCGGCTGTCGCGCCCGCGACCAGGATCGCGCGGTGCCCGTGCCTGGCCGACAGCGTGCCCGCGAAGAACGAGGCGAACACGGCCACCGCGGCCATGACTGTGAACGGGACGGTGGCCAGCGCGGTCGACGGCGCGAGGTGCAACCCGACCAGCGCGGTGAGCGTGAGGTCGACGGCAAGGCCGCCGTAGTAGAGGAACTGGCAGAACGTCAGCACCGCCAGCTCCGGTGTCAACACCTGCCTCGGGGGTGTGCTGGCTGTGCTCACCGCGCGACACTGATCAGCACTCGTGCGACCCCCCAGGCCCAAGGCACCCAATCACCGCACCGTAGCAGGCCGGGTCCGCGGTGGGACCCGGCCGACGGCTCACAGCGGTGTGCTTTCCGCCTCTTCGGGCCCGCGCAGTTCCCACCGCCCGCGCCTGCGCAGAACCAATACGTAGTAAAGCGCCGCCGCGGCACCGATACCGACCGTGATGGCGAGACTGGGCCGTCCGATGACCGGGTCCAGCGCGTTCTGCCAGATGACGTAAACCAGTGCCGCCAACGCGACCACCGGCGCGACCGGGAACCACGGCATCCGGTACGCCGCGTGCGCGGTAGCCCCGGTGCGCCGCCCGTTGATCACCGCCAGGCACAGCGCCGCGTACACCGCGACGATCGAGGTGGCGGTCACCACGAGCAGGAAGTCCTTGTCGGCGAAGCACAGCGCGGTGGCGAACGCGCCGGTGGCCAGCGTCGCGATCCACGGCGTGCCCGCGGTGGGGTGGACCGAGGCGAGCGCCCGGCTGACCGTGCCCGGCCAGGCGGCGTCGCGGCCGGTGCTGAACACCATCCGCGCGGTGATCAGGATGATCGCCAGCACCGCGTTGAGGATGGCCAGCGCGATGGCCAGGCTGATCACCGTGTTCACCGTCGAGCCCGCCTTGGCGGTGACGAAGTAGCTCATCATGTTGTCCGCGGCGAACAACTCCGGCAGCGAGGGCGCGCCGAGCAGCACGGCGGTGACCGGGACGAGCTCCGCGATCACGGTGATCACCAGCGCCCACAGGATGGCGCGGGCGATGCCCCGGTGCGCGTTCGTGGTCTCCTCGCCGAAGTACACCGCCGAGCCGTAGCCGTTGTAGGAGAAGATGGCCACCGCCGCGGCCGCGGTGATCAACCCGGCGGCGGCCGGACCCACGACGCCGTCCACGGCCGCGACCGGCGCGGAGATCAGCTCGCCGAGCGGGCGGGCCGGGTCGAACAGGCCGAGCGCGCTCACCACGACCAGCGCGACCATCTCGATGGCCAGGAAGACACCGGTGATCCAGGCGTTGAGCTTGATGTCGAACACCGCGAGCACCGTCGCGCCCGCCGTGGTCACCGCCGCCACCACCGGGCCGGGCAGGCCGGGGATCAGGACCTCCAGGTAGGTGCCGACGCCGAGCGCGATCACCGCGATGATCAGCAGCTGGGTGACCAGCAGCAGGCCGAGGGTGACGAACCCGGGCAGCCTGCCCAGGGTGCGCGCGACGATCGCGTACTCGCCGCCGCTGAGCGGGTACGCCGAGGCGAGCTCCGCGTAGACGAACGCCATGAACACCCCGACGACCGCGGCGATCACGAAGCTCCAGAACGCGCCGCTGCCCGCCTGGGCCACCACGCCCGGCGCGATGATGAACACCGAGGACGCAGGCGAGATCGCGGAGAGCGTGATGAGCAGCGTGCCGAGCACCTTGAGGCCCCGGCGCAGCGTGGGCGTGGTGTTCGCGGTGGTGTCCCCGGTGGACTTCCCGGGGGGAGCGGGGGGTGGGGTGGGCGACGGATCCGGCATGGCGGTCTCCTTGCGGCGCGTTCTTTGAGTCGTCATCAAAGAACTCGGCGGCCGCCACGTCAATACCATGTCTAGAAAAGGCTGTGTTACGGCGAGCAACACACTTGCGTTCTTTGACACTCGGTTGAACAATCACCGGCATGCCGAGACCCAGTCGCGCACACCACCGCCGCGGCGAGCTGATCGCCGCCGCCCGCCAGGCCGTCCTCGACCGGGGCGTGCTCGACGTGCGGCTGCGCGATGTCGCCGACCTGGCCTCGATGTCCACCGGCTCGGTCCTGTACTACTTCCCCTCGCTGGGCGACCTGCTCTTCGAGGTGCAGCGCGAGGCGGTCGAACGGTTCTGCGTCGACCGCGAGGAAGCGGCGCGGCAGGAGTCCGACCCGCGCGGGAAGCTGGTCAGGACGATCCGCGCGGGCCTGCCCAGCGGCAAGGACGACGAGTTGTGCGTGCTGCTCTACGAACTCGGCGCCTACGCCCGCCGCGACCCCGCCTACGCCGCACAGCACATCCGCCTGTGCGAGCGCCAGGTCGCCCTCTACACCGCGATCCTGGAGACGGGCGCGGCCACCGGCGTGTTCGACCTCGGCCGCGACGCCACCACCATCGCGCGCGGTCTCGTCGCCCTGGAGGACGGCCTCGGGCTGCACCTCACCCAGGCCGTGCCCACCTTCACCGTCCCCCAGGCCGAGGCGGTCCTGCTCGCCTACGCCACCGATGCCACCCGCTGCGAACTGGAGGCCTGACATGCGAGCCCGTGACCTCGGCCTGCCGCTGACCGGAGACACCGGCCCGCACAACGCGATCACCGATGTCCCCGGCGTCGAGGTCGGCTACACGACCCTCGTGGCGGGCGACGACGTCCGCACCGGCGTCACCGCGATCCTGCCGCGCGCCCGCGAGGACGTGCACCTGCCGTGCGCGGCGGGGCGGTTCTCGTTGAACGGCAACGGGGAGATGACCGGCTCGGCGCTGGTCGACGAGATCGGCTCGGTGCGGCTGCCGGTGCTGATCACCAACACCCACGCGGTCGGACCGTGCCACCGGGGTGTGATCGACTGGGTCGCGCGCGAGAAGCCGCTGGTGGCCGAGCAGTGGCTGCTGCCCGTGGTCGCGGAGACCTGGGACGGCTACCTCAACGACATCAACGGACCGCACGTCCAGGCCGGGCACGCCATCGCCGCCATCGACTCGGCCGCGGGCGGTCCGGTCACGGAGGGGTCGGTCGGTGGCGGGACCGGGATGAACTGCTACGCCTTCAAGGGCGGCAGCGGCACCTCGTCCCGGATCGTCCAGTACGGACCGGACTCGTACACGGTCGGCGCGTTCGTGCAGGCGAACTTCGGGTCCCGCAAGGAACTCACCGTGTGCGGCGTGCCGGTGGGGGCCGCGCTCGCCGACGACAACCCGATGGAGGACGACGACTGGCTCGTGCCCCCCGGCGCGGGCTCGGTGATCGCCGTCATCGCCACCGACGCGCCCCTGCTCCCCGGCCAGTGCACCGCCCTGGCCCGCCGCGTCCCCTTGGGACTGGCCCGCACCGGCACCACCGGCTCCCACTTCTCCGGCGACATCTTCCTGGCCTTCTCCACCGGCAACGTCCTGACCCCGTCCGAGTTCCCGAAGGGCGACCCGGGTTACGACACCCTCCGGCACATCCCGTGGAACCGCATGGACGACTTCTTCGCCGCCGTCGTGCACTCCGTCGAGGAAGCGGTCCTGAACGCCCTGGTCGCCGCCGAGACGATGACCGGCCGACTGGGCCGCCGCTCGCCCGCCCTCCCGGTGGACCGCCTTGTGGACCTGGTGGTGCGGCGCTGAGCGGTCAGCAGGTCTGCACGAAGTCGACGCCTGGCGCGTACTGAGCCCATTCGGACTCGGTGAGGCCCCGCTCGGCGACCGTGCAGCGCAGGCCTTTCGGGCCTGGGTCGATGTCGGCGGCGAGTAGCCGGGAGAGGTTCCAGGTGGTCATCTCGGTGGACCTGACGGTGATGACACCGGTGCCGTCGTGGGTGAAGGCGGCGTATGGCAAATCGCTGAGCCGGGTGACGCGACGAGGTGTGGGATCGAGCGCCCAGATCTCCTTGCCGTTGTCGACGGAGGTGATCAGGGCGCGGCCGTCCTTGCTTACCTCCACCCCGCGCCAGGGAAATGGCAGCAGTGTGCGGGTCGTGCCGTCGAGGGAGCGGAGTTCGGTGCGGTTGTCTTCTGTGGGGACAACCAGGTAGTTGCCGTCGATGGTGAAGCTGCTGTGGTCGGGTAACGGGGTCGTTGTCGCACTGGTCAGTGAGCGCAACTCCAGGCGCTCGTTCGCCTGGGTCAGGACCCACTGCCCGTCGTGGCTCAGGGAAACGGCTCCCAGCGTCCGCCGCTGCCCGGTCGCGATGTCCCACACCTCTGGTGTCCATGCGGTGGTCATCACGAGCACGCGGTCGTTCACGGTGCTGTCGACCAGGACGCTGATGTCCGTGCGCAGGAGTTGGGGCACGGACTGGCCGATGTCGAACACGGCGATGGCGTTGCCCGAGGACACGAACGCGTACCGGTCGGCCACGAGTCGGATCTCGTGGTTGTCGGAACGCGCGGTGGGCAGGGGGATCGCCTGCCGCGCGGCCACATCCCACACGACAGCGCGCCCGGTCTTCTCGGCAACCGCACGTGTTCCATCGGCGGTAACGGCTACTTCCGTGCTGGCCCAGGGGAGTTCGAACTCGCGTTCCGGCCACCCGTTGTTGAGGTCCCACACGGTCGTGACGCCGCGTGCCGTGACCATCGCCCGGGTCTCTGTGATCGAACCCAAGCGGTCGGTTCCCGTGTGGAGTGGTTCCGGGCCCGTGGCCAGGCGCAGCCTCTTGATGGGGACAACGGGGGCCAGGCTGTCCACGGCGACTCGGGTCGGAGCTGACCTGGTCCGCGTCCGTAGTGCTATCAGGTCCAGCCTGCCCGTGTCCTCTGCTTCCTTGTCGATGGCGGCCAGCGCCATGAGCAGCCGGATTGCCTTGGTCGGATCTGTGGCCTCCACCATGCTTGCCTCCAGCCGCAGCTTGCCCACGGCGCTGGCACGGTTCCGATCCGCGACAGCCGATCGCACGGACGGTACCGCGACCGTCGCGGTCACCGCGGCAAGCACCACGACGGCGATGCCAGTGTGGATCCCCCGCCGGACGGCCGCGAACCGGTGGACCCGCACCTTGGCCGGAGTCGGCGCGAGGTGGCTCATCAGGCGTTTGTGCCGGAACTGGTAGGAGGCACCGGACTGCCGCAGCACCCCGCGACCACGCGCGTCCTCCAGGAACCGCGTGGTGTGCCAGGGCAACCGCCTGCGCAGTGCGAGGAGCGCCAGTGCCGCGTGATAGCGCAACCACGCCGCTCCGGACCCGAATCCGATGACCAAGATCGACACCGGGACCAGTGCGAAGGCCAGTCCCGGGATATCGGAGTTGCTGTCGAGCAGTGCAGCCGCGGCTGAAGCCAGTAGGCTTACCGACAGTCCGCTGACCAGGGTGACCGTGCTCAAGGCGGTCCCGTCGTCGCTCAGCGCCGTTCGGGGTGATCGGATGTGGTCCTCGGTGGCGGGTGCGGCCAGCGCTCGCGCGATCCCCACCAAGGTCCCGAGCACGACCGTGACGACCGCGGTCGCCAGCACTCCGTCGCTGAGTCCCGTGGTGGCGGTGTCCGCCCGCAGCCCCGAGTACACGCCAATCGCTACACCGGTCGGGATGCCGACGAGCACCATCGTGCCAATCCCGGCCTTGACCTCTCGGAGCAGGCCACCCCAGTGCAATGACGGTCGCGCGGGCGCCGCCGACCTCGCCAACGCCAAACCGTTGCCCATCAGAGCCAACGCGATGGTGCTGATCAAGATGAGGAACACCGGAGTGGACAGGTACGCGAGGTAGTCGAGGGTCATCGTGGCCGACCGGCCTGCGGAAGCGATGATCAGGCAGGCGGCCGCGGTGGCGACGGCGCCGTCGCGCAGGGCAGCACCCACGACTGTGAGTCCCAGGCGGCGGCTCGTCCGCCCGACGACAGCGCGCCCGGTCGCTAACCCGGCCAGCACGCCCCCGACCAGCCCCAGCCCGGTGAACACAGCGAGCCCTTCGGCAAATCCCATGACCTTGGCGAGCACGCCGACTGCCATCCCCCCGACAGTGACGACCGAGGTGACGAATGCGCCGATGAGGCGGGCGGGGAGCATCTGGTCGAACTGCCACCAGTTCAGGTTCACGCGGTCCGTGGCCGGGTGGGTGAGGTGGTGGGCGAGGGTGCGCAGCCAGCGTTCGGCCTTGGCCGGTGGGTAGGGGGAGTCGGCGTAGGTGTCGGGGATGAAGCGGGCCAGGAGGTGGTCTTCGACGGCGGCTGGGCCGTTCGCGGCTAGGGGCACCAGGGTCGAGGGGTCGCTGGCGGAGGTGCGGTAGACGGCTCGGGCCAGGGACAGCATCAGGGGAGTGGACAGGGCTTGGGCGAGTGGGGCGTCCGGGTGGGCGCGGAGCTCGTCGACCACGGGTGCCCAGCGGTCGTCGCCCTCGGCGCTGCCGTCGTCGAGGTAGGCGGCGGCGTCCTCGGTGGCGACGGGCTCGATCTCGACGACGGCGGCGCGGCTGAGCTGGGTGTGGTCCTCGCGCACCGCCTGCTCGAAGACCTGGCCGCGGCAGGTGACCAGGAGCCGCAGGCCGTCGCCGGTCACCCTGTCGAGGCCGGTCAGGGCGGCGGGCAGCAGCGCCCTGGGCATCTCGTCGAGACCGTCGAGCACCGGCATGACCAGGTTGGCGGCGACCAGCTCGCGGGCCGTCGCCGCGGTGACGATGTCCGGGTACTCCTCGTGCACCCGCCGTGCCACCCAGTCCCGTACGTCCTCTCTCGGGTCCCAGCCCGCCACCGGTAGCAGTACCGGGACTGGTGCGTCTGACTCGGGCGTGTCGAGCAAGTCGACGGTGAACAGCATCGCCACGACGGACTTGCCTGCGCCAGGTTGTCCCAACACGACCAACTGCTTCGACGGCAGGTCCCGGAACGCGGTGACCAACTCCGAAGTAGGCCGCTCGTGTGCCGTCAGCGTGAGACTGCCTGTCGGTGCTGGTGCCCCTACCGCCGACTCCTTGGCCGACACCCGCTCGCGTGCCGTGGGCGACCAACTCAGACGTAACGGTCGCGGTTGCCGTAGACCGCGCGCCCCGATCTCCTGGTTCCACTGGTGACGCACCGCCTTGGCCAGCCTGTTCCGCGCTGACGAGAGGCTGCCGCGTCTCGCACCGCCGCGCGTGGCGGCCGCCAGGCTCACAGCGGACACGACCAACGCGGCGATCCCCACCACGAGGCTGGTCACGCTCGCGGTCGAGTCCAGTTGCTGCAGCCGGTCGCCCGACCTGGTCAGCAGGAACCAGACGAGCCCGCCGACACCCACGGCGAACGCGACAGCCCCGCCCACCCACCAGCCCCGCCGCCGTTCCATGGACCGATCATGCCCGTGCCGGACGGCTCACCCCCGGCTGACCCGTTCGTCGCAACGGCCGCCGCGCCCACCGGTCAGATCCAGGACAGACCGCCGCGGGCGCTCGTCCGACCGGGGGACCTTGGGAAGAATCCGGGGGCGAGCCGGGGAGAACCGGGCCGTGGTCGCCACGGAACCGGTGCCACCGCCCACCCGCCCTCCGGGGAGGTTCGATGACCGACGACCTGCTGGCCGGACTCCACACCGGCACCGACGACGCCCGCCGCCAACTCTTCCGCCGCTGCCAAAGCACCCTGCGGCCCTACTTCCGGCGCAGGCTGCCCGCCACCGACGACATCGACGACTGCGTCAGCGAGGTCGTCACCCGCGCGCTGGAGGGCTTCCGGCGCGGCCTGCGCCCCGACGACCTGGACGCCTGGATCGGCGGGATCGCCCGCAACGTCCTCAAGGAACGCTACGACGCGGCCACCCAGGCCAGGGCCCGGGTGAGCGGCGAGCTCCCCGACCTGCCCTCGGTGCCCGTGCTCGACCTCGACCACCCGCCGGAGACCGCGGCCGAACTCGAGCACCTGATGGGCAAGCGGCAACTGTCGGCCGCGGTCGACGACGCGATCGTGGGCCTGTCACCCGCCCTGGCCCGGGTGATGCGCGAACACGTCCAGCTCAGCCGGGCCGCGCGGAAACTGGTCGTCGGCACCGAACTCGCCTCGGCGCTGAACATGCCGGTCGCTGACCTGAACCGGCAGCTCGGGCGGGCACGGGAGCGCACACCCGAGGCGATCGTGGCCCTGGTGCTGGCCCGGGGGAGTAGCTGCCCCGGGCTGACGGCGATCGTCGGGGAACAGACTCCCGGGGTCGTCCTGGACCCGGTGCGATCCCGCGCGGTGACCAAGCACGCCGGGAGCTGCGAGGTGTGCGGGCAGCACGCGGACCAGGTCGACGCGTTCAGCAAGTGGGCGCTGGGACCGGGGCTGGTCGGGCTCGCCGAGGACGACGAGGAACGGCGCCGCGCGGTGATCGCCCTGTTCAGCCGCGGCGTGCCCGCCGAGGCGGTGCCGATGGGGCTGCCGTTGGGGCTCGCGCCCAGGCTGGGGGTCGTCGACCGGGCGCGGGTGGTGATCGCGACGCGGATGGCGAGCATGCCGCGGGCGGTGACCGACCTGGCGGTGCAGAACCCGGACGCGTTCCGGCGCGTGGTGGCGGCCGTCCTCGCGGGTACGGTGCTCGTGGCGGCCGCGATCGTCGCGCTGGTGATCGGCGGAGACGGGGAGACCGACGCGGCGACCGGCCTTCCCGGACCCGTGAGCTCGACCAGTGCTCCGCCGTCGACTATCACTCCGTCCGAGACGGGGGTGCCTGAAACTGGGACGTCTGCGCTACCTGCGTCCACTGGTTCCACGGTTGTGGCTGGGTCCACAGCATCGGATACACCCCCTGCGGCGTCTGGATCTGCTGGGACGAAGGCGCCGGGTGCGGTGGCTCCGGCGGTGGCGACGACGCCATCGTCGACGGCGACAACCACGTCTGGTCCATCCGTGGTCGTCCCGGAGCCTGCGCGGTGGGGGTACGTGCTGGTCAACCAGCAGTCCGCCGCGTACCCGGACCCTCGGGTGGAGCAGCAGGTGACGACCGAGAGCACCTGGGGGACCTGGCGCGCGGCCGCTGATCCCTCGGTGAGCCAACGCAAGCCGACCGTCGTGCACGACGGCCCTGGCCAGTACCGGGTGCGATTACCGGGATTGGCTTCCGAGCACGGGGTCGCGCAGATGTCGGTCAACTTCATGACCGTGTACGCGGGCGCCAACGCTCGTTCCTGCGGTGTGGTGGACAGCCATCCCGAGGCAGCGGACCAGTTCGTCACCGTTGCCTGCCACAACGCTTCTGGTGCGGCCAAGGACGCGCCGTTCGGGGTGCTGTTCGTCGTGCCTGGCACCGGTGGCGCGCCGATGGTGACCGTGCGACACAATGGACAGTCCACTGTGGAAGTCGGTGACTCGACGGGTGGGCGGCCGGTGGTGACGCGTGTTGGCGCGGGGCGGTATCGGGTGTCGTTGGACGGGGCCGCGTTCAACGGGCGTGGGTACGCGCAGGTCACGGCCTATGGTGGCGGGCCCGCGCAGTGCCAGAATGAGGACGTCGCTGCCGGGGAGTTGTCGGTGGCGTGCTGGACGACCGGTGGGCTGCCTGTCGACACGGGTTGGCACCTCAGTTACGTCGAACGCGGGCCGTTGACCCACGATGCTGCGGTACCGGGCGCGTACGCGCAGATGGCAGGCGCCGCGCCCGGGCTGACGGTCGATCCGGACCGTTCCTTCAACAGCGCCAACGGGTACATGACAGTGGAGCGGGCGTCAGCCGGACTGTACCGAGTGGGGTTCCGGGGCGTTGGTCGACGTGGGGACATCCTGCTGGCGACGGCGATGGGGTCGGCGCCGGGGCACTGTGTCGGGCAGTACCTGGTCTCGTACCAGCAGGCGGGGGACACGTGGGCGACCGTGGCCTGCGTGGACCCGGCGGGGAAGCCGGTGGACCGCCGGTTCGGGGTCGCGGTGATCCGGCCGCCGGGTCCGCTGGTGGGGGCGCTCGGGGCTGTGGTCCCGCGAGCGGCGGCGCCGAAGTGGGGGTACGCCAGGATGACGGCGCACGACATCCCGCTCGGTGTGGAGACGACGCTGGACGGGCAGTGGGCGTGGACATCGTGGTCGCGGGGCATCCCCTTGCTGGACGCGCTGTGGGTCCGGAAGGCGACCGTGGTGCACCAGGGGGTTGGCCGGTACCGGGTTCGGTTGCCGGGGATCGGGTCGGCGGCCGGGCTCGCTCACGTGACACCGTTCTCGAGCTCGGCCGACTCATGCTCCATTGTGGACAATAGGGCGGATGGGGTCGACGAACTCGTCGACGTGGCCTGCTTCGGCGCGACCGGATCCCCGAAGGACCTCTGGTTCAACGTCTTCTTCGGCGAACCCGTGTCCGCCGTCATGATCCGCTCCGACTCCCTCGGCGTCACCAGGACCGCCCCCGGCCGCTACGACGCCACCACCGACATCCCCTTCGCGGGCACCGGCCACCCCCAACTCACCCCGGTCGGCCCAACCCCCGCCCGCTGCCGGGTCGCCGCCATCACCACCCCCCACTTCCACATAGCCTGCGACACGCCCACCGGCGTTCCCACGGACTCGGCCTGGCAACTCACCTACGTGGAAGGCGCAGGCCTCCACCAAGACCCCACAACCCCCGCCGCCTACGCCACCATCCACGAAGGCGCCCTGGACCTCACCCGCACCTACACCAGCAACGCCTCAACCCCAACCCTCACCAGCCAAGCCCCCGGTCGCTACACCCTCACCTATCCCGACATAGCCCCCATCGCCCCGTACCCCGCCGACTCCATCCAGCTGACCGCCCTCAGCCCCCACCACTGCACCATCCCCGCCTGGAACTCCTACTCCACCCCGCCCCGGCTCACCATCCAGATCACCTGCACCACTCCGACCCCGACAACCACCGCCCCGTCCTTCACCATCGCCTACCTCCGCCGCTCCCCGTGACAGTCCTCCAGGACCCGGGGTCCCGCGCCTGCCGGTGGGCAGGCGTGGGACCGGGAGGTCTTCAGGCCAGCTTGGCGCCGTAGACGTGGTCGACGGTCATGGTCATGAGGACTCGGTGGTCGGCGACCATGGTGGCGCGGTAGTCCTGCCAGTCCGGGTGTTCGCCCGCGGCGCGGCGGTAGTAGTCGACGAGGGCGTCGACCTCGGGGCCGTCGGGGGTGGTGCCGGGGCCGACGAGGGTGGCGATGCCCTCGGCGGTGGCCCAGGTCCAGCCGTCCGGGCTGGTGACCTCGAGGGTGGCTCGGGGGTCGCGGCGGAGGTTGACGGTCTTGGCGCGGCCGTCGGTCATCGAGACCAGGATGACGTCGCGGTCGCGGTCGTAGAACGGCATCACGGGGGACAGCTGCGGGCGGCCGTCGGCCTTGATGGTCGCCAGGATCCCGAGCCTGCTCTGCGCGAGCAGCGCGCGCGGGTCGAACGTGGTGTCGGTCATGTCCACGACCAAGGCGGGCGCGCACCGGCCTATTCCCGACAGGGGGTGCGCCGGAGGTGATCAACAAGGCATGCTGCTGGGATGTCCTCCGGTGAGCACGGGCCCGAGGTCGGCGATGTCCTGGTCGGTCGGTACCGGATCGAGGGGCTCGTCGGCCTCGGCGGCATGGCGCGGGTCTTCCGGGCCACGGACCTGGGTCGGGACCGGCCGGTCGCGGTCAAGGTGTTCCGGCCCGACTCCGACCTGGCCGAGGACCGGCGGTTCGAGTTGGAGGCGCGGATCCTGACCCGCCTGCGCCACCCCGGCCTCGTCCCGGTCCACGACACCGGCACCCACGGGCACCACCCGTTCCTGGTGCTGACCCTGGTCGACGGCGCCACCCTCGCCCGCGAGATCGCGACGGGCCCTGTCCCCGTCGACCGCGTGCGGCACCTCGGCGCGCGCCTGGCCGAGGCACTCGCCTACGTGCACGACAACGGGGTCATCCACCGCGACGTCAAACCGTCCAACATCCTGCTCGACGGCGGGGGAGTGCCCGTGCTCGCCGACTTCGGCCTGGCCAGGCTGGTCGGCGCCACCCGGCTCACCAGCAGCAGCCGGATGACCGGCACCGCGGCCTACCTGTCCCCGGAGCAGGTCACCGGCACCGACGTCGGCTACCCGGCCGACGTCTACGCGCTCGGCCTGGTGCTGCTGGAATGCCTGACCGGCCGCCGCGAGTACGAGGGCGGGGACGTGGAGTGCGCGGTGGCCCGCCTGCACCGCCCGCCGGAGGTCCCCAGGGACCTGCCGGACGACCTCGTGCGGCTGCTGATGCTGATGACCGCGCTGCCCCCGCACCGCCGTCCCACCGCGAAACGCTGCGCCGAACTCCTGGCGGGCAAGCCCGCCCCGGTGCTGCCGCCGCCGAGGCGACCCCGGAAGCCGATCGCGCTCGCCTCGGTCGCCCTGGTGTCCGCGGGCGCGCTCGCCTGGCTGATGTCCGGCCGGGACACCACCCCGGCCGACTTCCCCGCCGCGAACATGCCGCCGTCCACCACGACAGCCGACGCACCCGCGGCCGCCGACCCGCCCGATACCGCGCCGCCCGGAACGACAGAGCACCACTCACCGACCCAGGTGGACCAACTCAAGCCCCAGAAATCCGCGCGCCCCACCACGACACCGATCGTCACCACCCAGCCGACGACCAGCCCGCCCACCACGGACGAGAGGACGACCGACCAGACGACGACTGACGCCACACCGCCCAAGCCCGGCAAGAGCAAGCCGGTCAAGACGAAGGTCCGCCCCACCGGCGGCGGTTGACGTTTGCCCGCCCCGCGCACCGGGTAAGGGCACAGGTGTTCGAACGAGAGGAGCACCCGTGACCGACCCCGACGCCAGCGCGGACCCGACCCCCGAGGTGGACCGCACCCCGGAGAAGGACCCCGCCGACTGGACCACCGGCGACGAGCCGATGACCGGCCCCCAGGAGTCCTACCTGCACACCCTCGCCCAGGAGGCGGGCGTCCAGGTACCCGACGACCTCACCAAGGCCGACGCCTCCCGCCTCATCGACGACCTCCAACACCGCACCGGTCGAGGCGTCTAACCCCGCTCGCGGCCGAACGCCGAGGCCGAGCGGCTCTTCCCATGCTGGTTGGCAACGATTCCGGGCAGCTGACCTGCCAAGTCGGGAACGATGCCGGGTGGGGATGAGGGGGCGGGTGGCGGGAGGAATCAATCGAGCGCGGTGGCTGAGAGCTGGTCGAGGCCGGCCAGAACTTCGCGTGCGGCCTTGGTCGCGCGGGAGAGCTGGTCGGTCACCTCGGTGAGGACCTGCGACTGCTGCTCGACGGCGTGCGCGATCTCCAACTGGGTGTCGCGGACGGTGTCGATGACGGCGATGGTGCTGTCGAAGCTGCGGGTGACCTCGCCGGTCTGGCCGACGATGGTGTTGATGACGGCCTCGACCCGGCCCACCGAGGACGAGGTGGCGTTGGCCAGGGCGCGGACCTCGCTGGCGACCACGCCGAAGCCCTTGCCCATCTCCCCGGCCCGCGCCGCCTCGATGGCGGCGTTGAGGGAGAGCAGGTTGGTCTGCTCGGCGAGGTCGGCGATCATGCCGTTGACGTCGGCGATCTCGCCGACCGAGCGCTCCAGGCGGGTGACCTGGTCGGCGGACTGGCGGGCGGTGCTCTGGCTCTGGCCCGCGGTGCCCGCCGCGTCGACGGCCCGGCGGGCGATCTCCTGGATGGCGGTGGACAGCGTCGCCAGTTCCGCGTCGACCACGGCGACGGCGTCGATGGCGGCGCGGGCGCCTGCCCCGATGGTCGCGGCGTCGGCGGCGAGTTGGGCGCCGCGCTCGGCGAGCCGGGCGGCGCGCTCGCGCTCGACCTCGGCCGCGGTGATCTTGGCCTCCTGCTCGACGGCCTGCTCCTGCTCGCGTTCGCGCTGGCTGCGGGCCATGGCTTCCTCGGCGTCGCGCTCGGCCAGTTCGGAGAAGTGCCAGAAGCACAGGATGCCGACGGACTCCAGCAGCGCGAGCCCGGCGTGCACGCCCACCATGACCAGCGCCTCGCCCGCGGTCATCGACATGGCCATGCCCGCGTGGTCGGCGTGCGACATGCCGAACACCATCTCGGGGGCGACCAGGCCGAACACCCCGTGGTGCAGGATGATCACCACGACGGCCCACACCAGCGGACCCCACTGCTGGTAGAGGGCGACGAAGGCCAGGATCGCGTACAGGTGGATGTGCGCGGCCATCTGCCCGCCGGAGAGCTCGATCGCGACGAACGTGCTGCCCAGCAGCCCGAGGCTGGTCAGGTTCGCCTTGCGCCTGGGCACCCGGCTCAGCTTCGCGGTGACCGCGAACAGCGCCACGCCCAGCGGCAGCACCCACGACTCCCACAGCGGGCGGGGGCCGAGCAGGCCGAGGACCGCCAGGCCGGGCACGTGCAGCCAGAGCAGGACGGTCAGGATGCGGTGGCGGGCGGCCCAGGACTCCGGGGTCAGCCGTGCGCCGCGAGGCAGGCGCCAAGTAGTGGTCACGTCGCACCCCATCGGCAGCGCCCGGGTCGAGGTGAGCGCCTTCGCCGGGTCGGTCGGTGGCGAACGCCCGGCCCGGCCGCCGTCACGCGCCCGCTCGGTCATCGCGACCAGCGGCCGTTACCCGTGTGAGTGAGCCCGGGGGTGGGTAGGTAGCCGGGGTGAGCGCAGTGGGACAAATGAGGCGAAACCCGGCTGTCCAGACGCTGGGGCGGATCGGCATGGTGTTCTACGGCGGTGTGCACCTCATCATCGCCTGGCTGGCCATCCAGGTGGTGGTCGGCCAGACGGGTGAGCAGACCGACTCCAAGGGCGCCATCGCCGAGGTCGCGGAGACCAGTGCCGGGCCGGTGCTGCTGTGGGCGCTGACCATCGGCCTGTTCCTGTTCGCGCTCTGGCAGGTCACCGAGGGCCTCGCCGGGTACACCTACGTCGCCAAGCCGCGCAAACGCCTGGCCAAGCGGCTGGGGGCGGGCGCCAGGGCCATCACCGCGACCGGGATCGGCATCGCCGCCCTCGACTTCGCCAGGGGCGCCGGTAGTACTGACTCCACCGGTAAGCAGCAAGCCCTGACCGCCAAGGTCCTGGCCCTGCCGTACGGGCAGGTGCTGGTCGGCTTGGTCGCCCTCGGGGTGTTCGTTATCGCTGCCGTCATCTTCTACAAGGGCGTGAAAAGGTCCTTCGAACGCGACCTCGACATGTCAGAGCTACCGGCGAACACCCGCGGCCTGGTCCACCACGTCGGTAGGGCGGGCTGGATCGGCAAGGGCCTCGCCTACGGCGTCATCGCGGTGCTGGTCGGCCTCGCGGCGTTGCACGGCGACCCGGCGCACTCCGGCGGCATGGACAAGGCGCTGCACACCGTCGCCGCCCAGCCGTACGGGGTCGTCCTGCTCGCGGTCATCGCGGTGGGCCTCGCCGCGTTCGGGGTGTACTGCTTCGCCGCGGCCAAGGCCCACCGCGACTGATGTCCGGTGTGGGCGGGTCGCCCGGTCCTGTGGCACGGTGTTGGCATGATCGAGGAGTTGGCGTGATCGAGGACCCGCTGGCGCACGCGCGCACCCTGTTCCCGGAGCTGGCCACGGAGCTGACGGTCGAGTTCGGTGCAGGCGGCGAGCCGGTCCTGCTGCGCGCCGACGGCAGCGTGGTCGACACCTGGCGGGAGAACTACCCGTTCGACAAGCGGCTGCGCAGGCGCGAGTACGAGCGGCTCAAGCGGACCCTGCACATCGAGATGCTCAAGCTCCAGCGCTGGGTCAAGGACACCGGGCAGCGGGTCGTGATCCTGTTCGAGGGCCGCGACGCCGCGGGCAAGGGCGGCACCATCAAGCGGTTCACCGAGAACCTCAACCCCCGCGGCGCCCGGGTGGTGGCGCTGGGCACGCCGACCGAGCAGGAACGCGGTCAGTGGTACTTCCAGCGCTACGTCAACCAGCTGCCGACCGCGGGGGAGCTGGTCCTGTTCGACCGGTCCTGGTACAACCGCGCCGGTGTCGAGCGGGTCATGGGCTACTGCACCGACGAGCAGTACGAGCTGTTCGTCCGCCAGGCACCGGTGTTCGAGCGGATGCTGGTCGAGGACGGCGTGCACCTGGTGAAGTTCTGGTTCTCGGTGTCGCGCCGCGAGCAGCGGACCCGGTTCATCGTCCGCCAGATCGACCCGATCCGGCAGTGGAAGCTCAGCCCCAACGACCTGGCGTCGCTGGACCGGTGGGACGACTACACCGCGGCCAAGGTCGCCATGTTCCGCGCCACCGACACCCCGGACGCGCCCTGGACGGTGGTCAAGAGCAACGACAAGCGCCGGGCCCGCATCGAGGCCATGCGCAGCGTCCTGGCGGGCCTGGACTACACCGACCGCGACCTCGACGTCGTCGGCAAACCCGACCACCGGGTCGTGGGCTCCGCGAGCACCCTGCTGGAGGAGGGCGAGGACGACACGGACCTGAGCCCGACCCCGCTCATCCACCACCACCGCAGCTGAGCCCGACCGCTAGTCGGGGCCGCTGAGGAACACGTGCAGCCGCGCCGCCAGGTCGTCCTTGGCGGAACCCGCCTCCACCCACATCACCACGGTGGTGTTCCAGTACTCGGTGTACTCGTCGCACCGCAGGGTCCAGGACAGCTTGACGTACCCGCGCGACTCGTAGAGCGCCGACACCGCCAGTTGCCTGCTGTGCCAGCGCCGCGCGCCCGACCAGCCGCGAAAGTCCAGACCCTCGATGAAGTCCGCGAGGCCGGTGTCGACCTCGCAGTCGTTCGTGTCGATCACCGCGTCCAGCCTGTGCGACCGCGCGTGGACGGTGAAATCCGTCCCGCCGTAGTACTCGCCGACCCACTCGACGTGGCGGTCGCAGAAGGTCAGCGTCACCGATGAGTCGAGTGTGCAGCGCACGACCACCGCGTCCTCGTCCACACAGGACGGCCCGTGGCAGCTGGAGCATGTCATGCGGCAAGGCTAGCCGGCTGTCCTGCGGCGACCCAACGGCTTTACGCCGGTGCCGCGGTGCCGAGGATGAGCGGGCGCGGGTCGTCCTGGTCCGGGTTGGCGGTGGCCAGGCCGTGGAGCGCGACCCAGCGGCCCAGGCCGTCGGCAGCGGTGGCGGTGGTGGCCAGGCGCTCCGCGACGACATCGCCGAGCGGGCTGCGCGCGGTCATCCGGAAGAGCCGTTCCCGCCACACCACGAGGCCGACCGGGACGGCGAAGATCAGGAACATCAGCAGCCGGGCCCGGCCCGCGGGGCCGTCCCACAGCCACAGCGGCTCGCTGGTGAAGATGCCGTCGATCCAGTACAAGAAGTACGGGACGGTGAGGAAGAGCATGGCCGTGTGGACCACCGCGAACGCCATGCCCTGGCCGGACAACGACAGCAGCACACCGATCTTGCGCAGCTCCCGGTACCGGGTGTCGAACTCCTCGTCGCAGTTGTCCGTGATCTCGTTGCGGATGGACCACAACCGGGCCGTTCGCTTCCCGGTGTACTCGACGACCACCTTCTCCATCCCGGTGAACGGCCCGGCAGCCGGTGACACCGGGGTGAGGGTGTGGGTGTCGCTCACCTCGAGCACCCCGCGGTCGACGAGGTCGGCCACGATCGCGTCCGCCGCCCGCACCCGCCCGGCGCGCCCACCGCGCAGCAACGCGGTGTCGACCAGGTCCCAGTCGTGCCGGTCCGCCACGCTGGTGTCCCGAGCCTGCCGGTAGTCCCGCGCCAGCAGCCACACGGGCATCCCGCACGCCGCCACGAACAGCACCATCCACGACACGAACATCCCGCGATCCCCTCGCTCGGCGCCTCCCCCGAGCCTAGTGATCACCGGCGCGGCGCGGGGTCGGAACGGGCGAACCGGTATGCGCGCGGTGTCCGGTTCACTGACGCGCCCGCCGCGCGTTCACCCCCGGTGAAGGAACAGCGAATGTTGGCGCCGTCGCTTGGCAACGCCCTGCGTGGTGGGGCGTGAACGATCACAGGGCGGCGGCCGGCAACGCGGCGTGGTTGTTCACGCCGGTGGGGGAGCGCGACGGTTGGGCAGACCCGCCGGTCCCGGGTCGAGCGTGCCGGAAGTCCTTCCCCTGCAAGGAGAACACTCGTGCATCGAACAACCCTTCTGCGAGCCCTGCCGCTCGCGGTGGCCGCGCTCGCCGCGGTCGCGGTGGTGGTCCCGTCGCCCGCGGTCGCCGCCACCGGTGTGCTGCCGAACGGATTGGTCAAGACCGCCGACCACACCGAGGTCAAGGAGGTCGTCCCCGTCAGGGCCGCGCTCGGCGCGGCGCCGCTGGCGGTGAAGAAGCTGAACTACACCCAGCAGGTCCAGCAGCAGGACCAGTGGTGCTGGGCGGCGACCGGGTCCAGCATCGAGCGCACCCTCGGGGGCACCGCGACGCAGCAGTCGTTCTGCGCCGCGGGCAAGGGCGCCTCGGGCGGGTACTGCCGCAACGAGGCCGCCGAGATCCCCGAGATCGTGCGCGGCTTCCGGGGCACCGGGTTCAACGCCGTGGACGCGGGCGGGGCCATCAGCTTCGCCTCCGTCGTCAGCCAGATCGACGCCGGGATCCCGAACCTGACCGGGATCTACTGGACCTCCGGCGGCGGCCACGCCGAGGTGATCTACGGCTACGACTCCACCAACAAGACCATCATGGTCGGCGACCCGTGGCCGACCTACCAGCGGTACCAGACCTGGAACTACACCAAGTACCGCAGCAACGCCCAGTTCCGCTGGAACGACACCATCGTCAACATCACCAAGGCCCGGTAGGGGACGGCCGTGGCCTGCCGGAAACCCCTCGTCGCCGCGCTGCTGCTCGCGGCCGCCCTGTCCACGCCCGCCGCCGCTGCCGTGCCGCCGCGGCAACCCTCGCCGCCCGACCTCGCCGCCGCGGTGGCCGCCGCCGGGGAGCCCGCGTCGACCAGCATCGCCAAGACGAACTTCCGGCAGGTCCACGGCACCGACCCCACCACCATCACCGTCTCCTCCCGCGCCACCCCCACCTACGTCCTCAACCCCGACTTCGTCCGCGGCACCCCCGGCGCCCCAGCGGGAATCCTGCAGTACGTCGCCGTCACCGCCACCGACGAGGTGGGCCACCACGCCACCCTCCGCGTCACGCCCGACGCCGCGGGCACCTGGTCGGTCGACAGCGTCTTCTCCGGCAACGACGAGGAGTTCCTCAGCGCCCGCCTGGCCCCCGACTCCCTGCTGCTGAACGAGCCGCAGATCAACGGCTGGTACGAACTGACCCCCTCGGGCGTGGTGCTCCTCCGGGCCAGCACCCCGCAATCCCCGATCGGCGCCCTCATCTCCCTTCCCCAGTACCAATCCCAGGTCCACACCCGCTACGCCGCCGCCCTCGACCCCCTGCCCGTTCCTGCCCCCACCTCACCCTCCACTCGCGACTGGTCCCTGCCCGTCGCGATCGGCTCGGCCCTCGTCCTTGCCGCCGCCATCCTGTTGCGCCGCCGGTCGAAACGCTCTCGGGGCTAGTGTGCACACCCTGGATGCGGGGAAAGCGTGTCAGTAGGTTCCCTCGATGAGTAGCTTCGCGGCTCTGGTGGCACCGTCGGTGCGGATGGTGGATGCCACGGTGGTAGCCCTGTCGCGGGTGGCGGGGGTAAGAGCCGCGTCGAGGGCGGCTGAGAGGGAATCGAAGGTCGGTGTCGGGCCGTTGTGGGCTACGCCGATTCCCAGGTCGGCTACTCGGTTCGCCCAGTAAGGCTGGTCGGCTGCCTGTGGGATCACGACCTGGGGTGCGCCGGACCGGGTCGCGGTTGTCGTGGTTCCCGCGCCGCCGTGGTGGACGATGGCGGCGGTCCTGGGGAACAGCGCTTGCTGGTTGACTTCGCCGACCACGAGACAATCGTCCGCGTCGACCAGGGAGAGGTCGGCCCAGCCGCGCAGCAGGACAAGGCGGCGGCCCTGCGCGCGGACCGCCTTGATGGCGACCTCGGCGATGTCCGCGGCCGCGTGCAGGGGCATGCTGCCGAAGCCGACGTACACCGGTGGCTCGCCCGCGTCGAGGAACGCCACCAGATCGGGCGGTAGCGGTCGGTCGTCCGGAACCGTCCACGCGCCGGTCTGCACGACGTCGAGGCCGGTCGGTCGCCACGGGTCCAGGACTGGGTCCGTCGCCAGCCACGGTCGGTCGCCGATCACGTAGTCACGGACGGTCTCCACCGGCGGCAAGCCCGCGTCCGCGCGGTTCATGTTGAGCGCCGCGCCGAACAACACGTTGATGCTCTCCGCGTCGTACTCCCATAGAGCCGCGTTGTCGGTCATCCCGGGCGGGAACGGTCGCCCCGGATACGCCAACGGCGCGTGGTGCGGCGACGGTAGCGTCAACTGCTGGAACGTCACCGACACCGCGGGAACGCCCAGTTTCTCCGCCACGGACAACGCCCCGGCCGCGGCGGGCAACATTCCCGTCACCACCGCCACATCGCACCCTTCCGCTGCTGTCGTGACGGCCTCGAACTGGCTGGCGATCAGCCGCGCGGCGCGCTCGGGCAACGAGGTCGGCGGCGGAGCGGCGGCCGTCAACGCGCTCGCCGAAGGCCCTACCGGCACCATCTCCACCCCGACGTCACCCAACCGCGTGGCGAAATCGACGTCCGGCGGCGCGCACACCCGCACGTCGGCGCCGAGTTCCCGCAACGCCAACGCCAGCCCCACCAGTGGTTCGACGTCACCGCGCGACCCGTAGGTCGACAACAAGACCCGCATCCGTCCCCCTCGCTCACCCTGCTCTGGCCGTAGGCGGACGATTCTCCGACACCGGCGGGGTCTTGCCGCAAGCCCCCTGGTGCGCTATAAGTTGGCAATGGAGGGGAGCCGGTCGGGCTCCCCTTTTCGCGTCTCTGTCCGCTGTGGATCGTGCCGGTTGTCCACATGCCGCCGAGTAGTCCACAGTCCGGGTTCTTCTTCGCCTGACCGCCACCAGGTCTCCCTAACCTGGATTCATGCGGACGAAGAACGTGGTGCAGGAGGCGGACATCGTGCTCGGGAACAAGCAGAAGCCCTCTCCCCGTGGTTGGGGAGAGGGCTGTGGTCGGGGAGGACTACTTGCCGGCGAGGGCCTTGAGGCCGGCGTAGTCGCCTGCGCCGAGGAGGCGGCGGGAGGTGTCGCAGGGGGAGCTGGCGGGGGTCATGGTCTGGGTGGCGTTGGTGGTCTGGTCGACGTGGCCGAGGCCCGCGGTGTGGAGGCGTTCGTGGGTGAGGGTGGTTTCGAGGTCGTACTGCTGGCCGGTGCAGTTGGTGGGCTTGGTGGTGAACCAGGTGTAGGCGACGTTGTCGATGAGGGTGTCGGAGGCGATGACGATGCCCTTGGCGTTGTAGTAGGTGCAGGTGTAGGCGAGGACCTTGGTGGGGAGGGTGCCCCAGCCGGTGACGGACTTGTTGTCGTTGCCGGTGCAGGTGGCGGTGGAGGAGACCTGGGGCTTGAGGGTGGTGGTGCCGCCGTAGGTGTAGGTGGAGGTGGTCAGCGCGGCCAGGCCGCAGCGGTTGGTGCCCTTGGCGACGGTGTTGGTGGAGGTGGTGATGGTGTTGAGGGCGGTGGAGGCGATGTTGGCGGGGACGCCGTCACCGTTGTAGAGCCAGGTGAGGGTGCCGACCTTCCAGGTCTTGAGGGCGTAGGTGGTGTCCTCGCAGGCGCTGGCGGCGGAGGCGGCGGTCGCGGCCGCGGTGACGGCGTCGCCCTCGTCGTAGGTGAACGCTTCGGCGACCAGGAAGACCTGGTCCTCAGCGGCGGCGTTCGAGGCGACCGGCTGGCCCGCGACGATGACGGCGGTGGCGGCCAGGGCGGTGGCGGCGAGAGTGGTGATGGAGCGGCGCATCGGGTTCTCCCTGGTCGTCCTGGCTGGATGACACAAGAGTCGAGGCCTGCGGGAGTGGGTCGGGTGCGCGCTCGGGTGCTAACCGGGTGCACGCCTCAGCCGACACCCGGCGCTGCCGAACCTCCCGGGTTTCCGCCCCCTCAGCGACCCCCACTCGGGCCGCCGAACCCTTTGCCCCCCACCACACCGTCACCACATCACCCACAAACCCAGCCACCCCCGCGTCTACCCCCGTCCCGGGTGAACCGGCCTCCCGGCCGCCACTCGGCCCACGGGTGCGGGAACGGGTGCGCGATGCACTGTGGACAGTGCCAACCACGAGCCGGTCTCACTACCTCTTGCACCGCACTTGAGCTCGCGCTCCCTACGGCAACCAACAGCAGGGGAGTGTTCAGCCCAGCTGCTGGTGAGGCTCGACCACTGTCCACACCCGACCTCCATGGCTACCCACCTCAGCCGTCACGGCGACTGCCTCGGCCCGCCGATCTCACCAACCACCTCACACCGCCCTCGGTCGACCCTGCGTCCCCTTGCCACGCCGAGGTGGCCACCCGTCCCCCTCGGCGGACGTGTCTCCCTCGTCTAACGGCGCTTCGGCCACGGCGCGGATCGGGGAGACCCGTTCCATCAGGTTGCACGCGACCGTTCTCAGTCGTGGATGCGTCCACTCCAGGCCAGGCGCGGTATCGGCAGGTCGGACCACTCGGGGAACTGGTCGCTGACCAGGTGCCGCACCAGGTCGTCGTCGGCGGTGGGTGCCTCGTCCGCGTGCATCGTTGCCGTGGGGTCTGGAGCCCATCGATCCCGGTTGATCGAACCGGGGTGTGGGTACTGTGGCTGGTGACCGGTATGTCCGAAAATGAGGGGACCTCGCTGTGGCCCACGATCCCGCCGCCCGCCGACCGTTGCGACTCCTGGTCGTCGCGGGGGCGTTGGCGATGCTGCCGTTGCTCGCCGCCTGCGGTGATGACGACGACGATGACGATGACGACGATGACAGCATGCGTTCGCCGTCCCGACCGGCCGCTGTCCTGGTCATCGCCGACTGAGCACTGGTTTCCGGAGCCGTCCCGGTGGCGACAGGCAACGCCACCGGGACATGGCATCGCGACGGCCGGGGATGTGTTGGCTGCCCCGCGGTCCCGGCTGGTAGGCCTAGCCCGGATAGCCGAGGACAGTGGGGTCGTCGCGGCGGACGATGGCGAGGAAACCCGGCGCGGGCAGCACGCCGACCGCGCGGAACAACCCGCGGAAGCTGCCCGAGTTCTGGTGGCCGGGCGGCGCGGTCCAGCCGTCGATGGTCGTTCGCTCGACTGTGCTCCCGCCGAGTTCCTGCCGGGTCAGTTCGGCGCGGGTATCGGTGAAGCACAGTCGCAGCACCGCCGCCGCGGTCGTGGCCAGCGTTCGCCTGCCCGCGCACTGCGCCTGCGCCAGCACCGTGGCGGAGCCATCGGCCGGGTCCACCGCCACCGACGACAGCACCCGTCCGCCCGCGACCTGTTCCTCGCCGACCGCGACCTGTCCCGCGTTCGCCCACAACCTCCGGCCCCGCAACGCCTCCACCGCCACGGGCGAGCCGTCGCGGGTCCGCAGGAGTTCGCGGCGGCTGCCCAGGTCGTCCACGGAAACCGCCGTACCGTCGGCGTTCCGGTTGACCAGGAAGTGCGAGCTCTCGCCCGGTGGCACCGGGAGCAGCCGCTGCCACCGCGCCACTCCGTCGCGATCGCCCAACGCCACGACACCCCAGTCGTCCCGGCAGCTCAACGACACGATGACCACGTCCGCGCCCGACTCGTGCACACCCCACGGCGACAGGCACCCCGCGGGCGCCTGCCAGGTCCACAACCGTTGCCCGGTGCGAAGATCGTAGCCATGGGTGCGGTGGTCGGCGCTGCGGTCCGGGAGGTCGAACCGTTCCGACACCGGGAGGACGCTGTTGGAGGGCAACGGATCGAGCGTGCTGTGGTCGCGCACCGCCCACTCCCGAACGACATCCCCGGTCGCGGCGTCGAGCAACACCGACAGTTCGCCGTCGCGCGCGTGGGGCCCGCCGCCGCTGAACGTCGCCACCACCAGCGCCTGGTCGGGTGTGGTCGCCAGCGACGTCACCTCGGTACCCGCGCGGGTGTAGTGCCACGACTGCCTGCCGCCCGCGCCCACCGCGACGACCTGCCCCGCGTCGGTGCCGACCACCAGCCCGGCCCCGGCGACCACCGCCTCCACGACCGGCGCGTCCGCGGTCCAGCGCCACGGCTCACCCCGGGGCCGGTCGACGACCTCGGGCCGGGCCTGCGCCGCGACCGTGCCGGACTCGACGGCCACCGCGTCCGGCACGTACCGGACGCCGAACCCCGCCGCCGCGACCACCAGCACCGACACGGCGGTGAGCACCCAACCCCGGCGATCACGCGTCACCGCCCCCAGCAGCGTCGCCACCGCACCCACCAGGAGAACCCAGGACGACGGCCCGGACACCCCGGACGTCACGTCGGTGACGACCAGGAATCCGGCGTACCCCGTCGCGGCCCCCGCCACCACGCCCCCGACGCGCCGCGCCCCGCCCAACACCAGCAGCGCCGCGAGTCCGGCTCCGGCCACCCCGACGCCACCCCACACCGGGTCGGTCCGCGCCAAGCCGCCGTCGAGCAGCATCGACACGCCCGCGCACACCGCGCCCGCCACCGCGAGCCCCATCCCGACCACGTCACTGTCGACGCGCCCAAGCCCGGTCCCGTTCCCTTACGGCCAGGGCAGCCTTCCGGTTCCCGCCCGCGGTCGGGGGAAGGTGCGCAGGTCGACGAGCCCGCTCGGAGCTGTCCGGGCACGGGTGTGCCACGGTGGGCGGGTGACGTGGAATGGCGAGGACTACCAGCGGCGGTTCGACCGGCTCGCGGGCGACGGGCAGGACGTGCACGGGGAAGCCGTGTTCGTTCGCGGGTACCGGCCCGCGACGGTGTTGGACGCGGGCTGCGGCACGGGGCGTGTCGGCATCGAGTTGGCCCGGCACGCGATCGACGTCGTCGGGGTCGATGGGGACGAGTCGATGCTGGCCGTGGCCAGGGAGCGGGCGCCGGGCATCACGTGGCACTGCCGGGACCTGGTGGGGCTGGACCTCGGGCGGACCTTCGACGTGGTCGTGATGGCGGGCAACGTGCCCCTCTTCACCGCGCCCGGCACGCAAGCGGACCTCGCCGCGGGCGTCGCGAGGCACGTCGCGCGGGACGGTGTCCTCATCGCGGGCTTCTCACTGGACCGCGGCTACACGGAGACCGACTACGACGAACATTGCGCGGCCGCAGGCCTGACCCTCGTCGAGCGGTACGCCACCTGGTCCAAGGACCCATTCACCGGCGGCCACTACGCGGTCTCGGTCCACCAGCGCTGACCGACACGCCACTCGCAGCGGAGACGTCCGCGGCAAGAGATACGGCCGCGGCAAGTGGGGATGATCGCGGCAACGCGACACAGCCCGCGGGAAGGGGGAGACGACTGCTGCGCGAGACGTGACCGCGGCAAGGAGCCAATGGCGAGATGGCCGTAAGGGGGAGATGACCGGCTGGGCCGCGAGCAGCCCAGCCGGAGGGCGAGCTGCTACTGCGCGACGAGGCGGGCGAGGCGGCGTTCGTCGGGCCACCGGACGTCGTGGGCCCAGCCGAACCGCTCGAAGATCCAGATGACCCTGGCCGACACGTCGACCTGGCCGCGGCGGACGCCGTGGCGGGCCGAGGTGGGGTCGGCGTGGTGCAGGTTGTGCCAGGACTCGCCCATGGACAGGATCGCCAGCGGCCAGAAGTTGGCGGACTTGTCCCTGCTGGCGAACGGGCGGTCGCCGACCATGTGGCAGACCGAGTTGACCGACCAGGTCACGTGGTGCTGGAAGGCGACCCTGGCCAGCCCGGCCCACAGGAACGCGCTCAGCGCGCCCCACCACGACCAGGTGATCAGCCCGCCGAGCAGCGCGGGCAGGCCGACGCTGAGGGTGACCCAGAGCGGGAAGAGCCGGTCGACCATCCGCAGGTCGGCGTCGGCGGCCAGGTCGGGGGCGAACCGGTCGACGTTGGTGCGGTCGCGGCCGAACAGCCAGCCCATGTGCGCGTGCCAGAAGCCGCGCAGCAGCGCCATCGGCGACGTGCCGAACAGCCACGGGGAGTGCGGGTCGCCCGCGCGGTCGGAGAACGCGTGGTGGCGGCGGTGGTCGGCGACCCAGGTGATCACCGAGCCCTGCGCGGCCAGGCCACCGGCGATGGCGAGCGCGACCCGCAGGCCCCGGTTCGCCTTGAACGCGCCGTGGGTGAAGTACCGGTGGTAGCCGATCGTGATACCCAGCGTCGACACCGTGTAAAAGACCGCGGCGATGCCGATGTCGACCCAGCTGACGCCCCACCCCCACACCGCGGCGGGCACGACCCCGACCAGGGCCACGAACGGCACGATCAGGAAGAACCGAATGGTGATCAGCTCGGCTCGGCCTGCCTGCTCGGCCAGGATCGGCTTCTTCGGTGGTCGGGGGGTGTCGACTGGTGGGCTGGGTGTCGCTGTGGTCATATTTCGCCTCGGGTAGTCGTGGACGAGCGCGACCGTGCGGGCGCACGGTGCCGCACCCGCGCGGGGCAGCGGCTCGGTGAAAAGGGGATCCGGCGGTGTGGGACTCTCGCCCGACGCGTTCGGCAGCCGTGTGAACGCCAGCACGTGGTCGACCGAACGGGGATGGCGGGGCGCTGCCGGGGTCCACCCGGTCGGTGTCGCGCCGTTGGCACCGCCTGTCATCCCTGACGGTACGCGACCTCCAGCCCGCCTACCACGTGGTGACCGCGGTTCGGGACGAAATCGCGGATTTCCGTCGCTCCCGACCAGGCGATCGCCCGTGTCGTCGCGGTTGTCACCCCCGTTGCGGCTGTCGGTGGGGTACGCTGGGCCACAGGGCGCGCCGATCCACCCGCATCCAGCGGGTGTGCTTCCCGGTCTGGTCCGACCCGCCTGAGGTCGGTTCGCCGAGCACCGGCCCACCCGCCGGGCACCGCTCGCTCTCCCCGCTTTCCCCTGGTCGCCACCACGCGCACGCTGGCCGCGGCCCTTCCCGAGCCACTCGCGCGGTCCGCCGCGCGGCAGGCCCACAGCCAGGAGGCTGGCCGCATCCACATGACACGCACCGACGCACACCCCGAGACGCACCGCGACCACCGCGACCACCGCGGTACCCAGGCCGCCGTTGTCGGCGCGCCGCAGCCCAGGGCCGCGGCCGGGTGGCGTCCCGCCAGGACCGCGTCCCGGCACGCGCTGACCCCGCCGACCGAGATCGCCCACGCCCTGGCGCACGCGCTCGGCGGCTACGTCAGGACCGTCGCCGCGGCGCTCGGGGTGCCCGCCGAGGGCGTGACCTGCGAGGTCACCGACACGGTCACCGCGTACGTGGCGCTCGGGCACCGGGCCACCGCGTACCCGGACCGCGACGTGATGCTGGTGTGGGACGCGCGCGGCTGGTCGGTGTCGGTGGAGACCGACCCGGCGGAACGCCCGATCGTGCTGTCGGCGGCCAGCGGCGACCTGGTGCCCGACCCGGCCGAGGTGGCCGGGTTCGTGTCCGTCGCGCTCGCCAGGCGCACCGCCCGCCCCGCCGCACCGGCGGTACCGGACCCGCTCGACTGGACCGAGGTCGTCGAGCGCATGCGCGGGCACGGCCGCTGAGCCGCCCGCGGTGCGCACCACGCCCGCGGTGCACACCACCACAGACCAAGAACCACCCGTGAGACAAGAGGAACCCATGACGCCTGTGACCGCGCAGCACGAGGGCGGGATGTCCCCCGTCCTGTTCAGCCACCCCACCACCGAGGAGCGGGCGGTGACCAGGAACCCCGGCAACGCCCAGGTGCCCCGCTTCGAGTCCTCATCGGACACCCCGGGCACCGCGCCCACGCCGAGGCACCCGGACCGGTCCGCCCCTTGACCATCACCCCGGACGTCCGAAGTGGACTGACGCTGTCCGGTGCGGTCGGCCTGACGCCGTGGCGGGCGGCCGATGTCGACGACGCGTTCGCCGTCTACGGCGCGGCCGCGGTGACCAGCTGGCCGTGTCCGCAGGTCGACCGGGTGGCCGACCTGGCCGCGATGCGCGCGCTGGTCGAGCAGTGGGGGCGCGAGGGGCTGGGGGCGCCGCACGGCCGGTGGGCGGTCCGGCGGCTCGACGACGGCGGCGTGGTCGGCGGGGCCACCCTGCTGCCGCTGCCGCCCGGCGACGAGGACACCGGCATGACCTGGCAGCTGCGTCCCGACGCCGACGCCCAGCTCGCCGAGGAGACCGCGTTCCTGGTCGCCTCGCAGGGCTTCGCGCACGGCCTCGACGAGGTGTTCGCCCTGGTCCGGCCGGGTGCCGACACCACGGCGATCCGCCGAAACGGCATGTACTGGGTCGGTGAGACCAGCAAGTACTTCGGCCTGGACCTGCAGGTGTACCGGCTGCGCGTGGCCGATCTCGACCGTGTTGCCCCCGAGGGCCACCACCCGCCGAGCTGAACCCGGCAGGCCTGACCCGCACTGGGCTGGACCGCGGGACACGACCAACACACGACTGTCCGCCCCCGTGAACGACCGGGGGCGGACAGTCGGCGTTCGTCCTGGGGGAGCCGGGTTTACAGCACCCGGACCGAGACCGCTTCCGGGCCCTTGCGGCCCTCGCCGATCTCGAACTCGACCTGCTGGTCGTTGGCCAGGCCCGCGTTGTCGTAGCCCTGGATCGACGAGCGGTGCACGAACAGGTCGACGCCGCCACCCGCGGGGGTGATGAAGCCGAAGCCCTTGGTGCCGTTGAACCACTTGATAGTCCCGCTGGTCATCGACGTGCTCCTTGGTTCGGCCACGGTGCGATGGCGGCGACGGGCTGGGGGGTGGCGGGCTGGGAGGCGGCAGCCGGTGGGGTGCACGGCGCGGACTCCTGGCCCGCGATGCCCAACATGGACAGCAGCACACCGCGGTCCTCGGCGTCGAGCGAGTGCACCGCGACCGTGCGGGCCGCGCGGACCCGCTGGACCGCCTCGGCCTTCTCCGCGGCCGCCCGGCCGTCGGCGAAGCCGATCGCGGCCTTGCTCGACCGCTCGGCGGGACTGGTCAGTGCGTGGTGTGACGTGGCGAGCTGGTAGTCCGGCGGCAAGCCGGTGCTCCCGTCCCCGACCGCGAGAACGGCGGTCGGTCTCAGCCGGGAACCGGATCCGCTGGGTGCCGACACCTTGGTACCCCGACCGAACCGATTGTACCGCAACAGGTGCCGCGTCGGACCGGCCGCGGGTGCTCGGTACCGGAACGGTCCCCGCGCCGGTCGGGCCGCGGCGTTCGTGGTGTGGTTCCCGGGACCTCCGGCTGTTGCTGTGAACGGAAAAAACACCTCGCGACCTGGCGAACACCTGGTAGTGGTTGACTGTCAGCCGTTCTGGGGGTGGGTACGTGCGCGTGTTGGTGCTGGGGCCGATCGTGGTGCTGGGTGGGGAGGAGTCCGTCCCCATCGGGGGCACCAAGCCCCGGACGCTGCTCGCCGCGCTGGTGACGCGGCCGCGCGCGGTCGTGTCGATCGAGCAGCTGATCGCGCACCTGTGGGACGAGGACCCGCCCCGGTCGGCGACCCCGCTGGTGCACACCTACGTCTCCGCGGTGCGGCGGGCGCTCACCGCCGCGGGCGCCCCGGACGTGCTGACCACCCAGCCGCCCGGCTACCGCTTGGACCTGCGGCCGCAGGACACGGACCTGGAGTCGTTCGAACAGCTGGTGCTCCAGGGCAGGCAGCTGGAACGCGCAGGCGACCACGTCGCGGCGGCCTCGGCCTACGAGCGGGCGCGGGACCTGTGGCGGGGTGACGCGTTCGGCGGGGTCGACGCCGAGTTCGCCAGGACCAGGGCGAGCGCGCTCGACGAGGACCGGTTGTTCCTGGAGGAGGGCCTCGCGCGCTGCGACCTCGCGCGGCACCGGCCGGACGAGGCCGTGTCCAGGATGGCGCGGATGAGCGCCGCCCACCCGGCCCGCGAGGAGGCCCGCGGCCTGCTCATGCGCGCGCTCTACGAGAGCGGGCGGCAGGCCGACGCGCTGGCCGCCTACCGGGACGCGCGCCGCCACCTGCGGGAGGAACTCGGCGTCGAGCCGGGCGAGAAGCTGCGGCAGGTGCACACGGGCGTGCTCAACGGGACGCTCGCGCCGCTGCGGCCCTCCGCTGTCACCGTCCTCGACGCCGTCCAGGCCGTGCCCGCCCCGCGGGAACACCAGCCGACCTACACCGCGCCGCGCCAGCTGCCGCCCGACCTGGGCGACTTCATCGGCCGCGGCGCGCAACTGGAGGTACTGCGGCGCATCGCGACCCGGTCGGGGGCGCAGGGCCGCACCGCGGCGCCGACGGTCGTGGTGACCGGGTTCGGCGGCGCGGGCAAGTCGGCGTTGGCGGTGCACAGCGCCCACCTGCTGCGGGAGGACTACCCGGACGGGCAGCTGTTCGCCGACCTGCGGGGCGTCGACCCGGAGCTCGGCGTCCGCGACGCGCTGCGCCGGTTCCTCGGCGCGCTGGGCGTGCCCGCGGCCGACCTGCCCGACAGCGTGGCCGACCGGGTCGAGCTCTACCGGCGGGCGGTGGCCGGGCGGGCGCTGGTCGTGGTCCTGGACAACGTCGCGGGCGAGCACCAGGTCCGTCCGCTGCTGCCCTGGTCGCCGCGCTGCCTGGTGATCGTCACCAGCCGGTCCCGGTTGACCGGGCTCGACGGCGCCGAGGTCCTGGAGCTGGACTTCTTCGGCGCCGACGCCTCGATCGGGATGCTGGCGGCGATCATCGGCGCGGCCAGGGCCGCCGCCGACCCGGCCGCGGCGGCCACCATCGCCCGGCTCTGCGGCGGTGTCCCGCTGGCCATCCGGGCCGCGGCGGCCAAGCTGCTGGCCCGCCCGCACTGGCCGCTGCGCGCGCTGGCCGACCGGCTCTCCGACGTGCGGCGCAGGCTCGACGAACTGGCCGTTGGCGACCTGGCGGTGCGCTCGAGCCTGCAGCTCAACCACGCCGACCTCGACCACGCGCACCGCGCCGCGTTCCACCTGCTGGCGCTGCTCGACCCGCCCGACTTCGGCGCCTGGCTGGTCGCGCCGCTGCTCGACGTCGGCGTCGACGAGGCCGAGGACGTCGTCGAGCACCTGGTCGACCTGCGGCTGCTGGAGGTGGTCGGCGTCGACACCCTGGGCCGGGTCCGCTACCGGTTCCACGACCTGGTCCGCCTCTTCGCCCTGGAGCAGGGCGGCGCCGTCGAGCCGGTCCGGGCCGCCCTGGACCGGATGCTGGCGACCTGGCTGGCGCTGGTCGAGCTGGGCACCGGCCGGATGCCGCGGGTGACCCTGGGGCTGCGCCCGTCGACATCGGCCCCCGAGGTCGACCCGCGGCTGGCCGCCGAGGTGTGCGCGGACCCGACCGGCTGGCTGACCGCCGAGACCGCGGTGGTGGTGCGGGTCGTGGAGCGCGGGCACGAGCTCGACATGGACGGCGCCACGGTGCTGCTGATCGTGGCGCTGCTCGGCTCCCCGTTCGCGGCCCGCAACGAGTTCGACGGCTGGCAGCGCGTCCTCGACGTCGCGCTCGCCTCCGCGCGGACCTCCGGCGACCGGCTCGCCGAGGCCCAGGTGCACGCCGGGCTCGGGCACCTGCGCTACGAGCAGGACGACTTCGCCGCCGCCGAGGCGCACTTCACCCAGGCCTGCCAGCACGCCGAGGCGGTCGACGACGCCGTGCTGCACGGTGTCGGGCGGGTCGGCCTCGGCACCGTGTTCCGGGAGCGCGGCGAGTTCGCGCCCGCGGTCTGGCACCTGGTCGCGGGCAGTGACCTGGCCGAACGCGGCGGGGACCGGGGCGTGGTCGCCGCCGCGCAGTACGGGCTCGGCGCCATCCACCGCGACGTCGGCGACCTGCCCGAGGCGTTCGAGGCGATGCGTCGGTGCCTGGCGCTCTACCGCGAACTGGGCGACCAGCGCGGCGAGGGCTTGGCGCTGCGGGGCCTCGGTCTGTGCCACCGGGCGGTGGGGGAGTACGCCGACGCCGTCGAACAGAGCAGGGAGGCCGAGGTCGTCCTAAGGGTGGCCGGTGACCCTCTCGGCGCCGCTTACGCCCAACAGTCGTTGGCCAAGGCCTTGGTCCGTCAGGGTCAGAGCGCGGAGGCGGCGGCGGTGCTCGACCTGTGTCACGAGGTGTTCCTGAAGCACAAGGACCGCTTCGGGGTCGCGCTCGCCGTGCGCACCATGGGCGAGGCGGCACTGGCCGCCGGGGACGACGAGGCCGCCACCGAGCTGCTTACTGTGGCGTTGGCCGGGTGGCAGGAGTTAGGCCTGCCGCTGTGGGAAGCGCGAACGCGCCGGGATCTCGCCATCGCGTCGGACGTGCGCGAGCACTGGGACATCGCGATGGAGCTGTTCGCGGCCCTGGGCGGTCGGGAAGCGGCCGAGCTGGCGGGCGTCGAGCCGCACGAGTGGCTGGCCCAGATCCGCGTCTAGAGCCGCTCTTATAGCCGATCTATAGCGAACCAGGCTGGAGCTAGAGCCCGGTTAGAGGCACGCGTTCGATCCTTGTCCGGAACGAGGACGAACAGCGCGGTGATCGCGTCGCTGGGGGTCCGCGGTGTTCCCGATCCGACGCGAGGACCAGGCCATGACTGTCAAGCGAACCCTCCCGGCCGCCGTGCTGACCGCGGTGGTGGCCGCGATGACCCTCCTCGGCACCAGCTCCGCCGGTGCGGACACGCCGCCGTCGTCGCGGGCAGAGGGGAACGCCATGACCGAGGTCACCAGGAGCGAGGTGCTGGCCAGGGCCCGGGACTGGGTGGCGAGAGCCGTCCCCTACAGCCACGTCCGGCACACCGACGGCTACCGGCAGGACTGCTCCGGCTTCGTCGCGATGGCGTGGCGGCTGCGGGACAACCCCTCCACCAGGACGCTGCCCGCGCGCGCCACCAGGATCGGCAAGGACGAGCTGCGGGCCGGGGACGTCCTGCTCTGGGTGAACCCGGACCCCACCGGGTTCGGCCACGTCCGCGTCTTCGACCGCTGGGCGGATCCGGACCGCTCCGCTTACTGGGTCTACGAGGAGACCCCGGTCCAGGCGGTGCACCGGGAGTACCGGTGGGCGGACACGGCCGCCGAGTACCTGCCGTACCGGGGCAACACCGTGGTCGACGACCCCGTTCCCGGCGCGTCGCTCTCCGGTGACGCCAGGGCGGACCTGGTCCACGTGCGACCGGACGGGACGCTGCTGGGTCGGCTCAACGACAACGGTTTCACCACCTCGCCCGACGTCCCGCTGGACTCCGGCCTCCCGGACCCCGCCCGGCTGCGGTTCGCCGACCTGTCCGGCGACGGTCGCCTCGACCTGGTCCACATCGGCGAGGACGGCACGCTTCGCGTTCGGTACAACGGGAACGGGCTCACGACACGGCCGTGGACGGAAGAGGTCGTTGTCGGCACCAGGTTCCACGACCCTGACCGGGTGTACTTCGCGGACCTGTCCGGTGACGGCCGGGCCGAGCTGATCGTCCTCCACCGGGACGGCACCCTGCGCGCCCGCTCCGGCGCGGACCGGCCGTGGATCGTGATCGGCACCGGGTTCGACGACCCCAGCCGGGTCCACTTCGCCGACCTGTCGGGTGACGGCCGCGCCGAGCTGGTGCACCACGAGGCCACCGGCGACCTGCGCGCCCGCTACAACGGCAACGGACTCGTCGCGGCGCCGTGGACCGGTGAGCTGGTGATCGGCAACGAACCTGACCCGACCCGCGTCAAGTTCGGTGACCTCAACGGCGACGGGCGCGCCGACCTGGTCCTCGTCCGCGCCGACGGGACGCTGGTCGCCCGGTACAACCACAAGGGCTTCACCAGCCAACCCTGGGCGGGGGAGACGGTCGTCGGTCGCGGGTTCCCCGACCCCGTCCGGGTCATCCTCACCTGAGGCCCAACCCCGTTGTTCGAGGTCGGCGGCCCTCGGTGCCCGGTCCGGATCACCGGTCCGGGCACCCCGGGCATACCCCCTGGAGATACCTCCTCGCCGCGTCGGCATGGGGGGAATGGGTGGTATAGCCTCAGCGGTGAGCCCCACCTCAGAGAGGGGGCACCCATGACCGATACGCCAGCCACCGGGCCCGTACTGTCGACTCCACCACCCGCGGATCCCCTTCCGCCGACCGCCGCGGAGCTGCCAATCCCCCTCTCGGTCCGTGCCGCGCGCGACGGGTCCCAGGCGGCAGGCGTCCTGCTGTTGGTGGTGCTGCTCGTGCTGCTCGTGCTGCTCGTGCTCTGGCTGCGGGGATCCCCGCCGGTCGCGCCCCTCTCGCCCACCGCGGCGGACCTGGTCCTGCCCGCGGTCGCCATGCTCGTCGCGGCCGGGTTCCTGCTCGCCGCGGCCGCCGCCGCGCCGCGCACCTGGTTCCCGCGCCGCCGCGTGTCCCCCGCAACGCTCTGCTGACACCGGCGGCCGCCCCGCGCGGCAACCGCCCCCCAACGGGGTGTTGCCCCGGTGCTCTCGCCGGATGAACAACACTGTCCGTCCACAGCCGGGTCCTGGACGCTGACCTCGGTGGTGGAAGGTTTGTCCGCCCCTCGCACTGCCAGCCCGGCACCACCGCACGCCGTGCTGAGCGCCCACCGAAAGAAATGACCACACCATGACTGCATCACCTGTTTCCGAGACCCAGCAACCGGAGTCCCGGCGTGGCAGCGACTTCGCCGAGCTGTCGCGCTCGATCAAGAGCGAGGGGTTGCTGCACCGGCGGCACACCTACTACGCGGTGCGGATCGCCACGAACTTCGCGCTGCTCGCCGCCGCGGTGGCCGGGTTCGTGCTGCTGGGTGACTCGTGGTGGCAGGTGATCACCGCGGTCGTGTTCGGCCTGGTGCTCACCCAGTTCGCCTTCGTCGGCCACGACGCCGGGCACCGCCAGATCTTCCAGAACCGCAAGGGCAACGACGTCGTCGGCTACGCCCACGGCGCCATCACCGGCATCAGCTACCAGTGGTGGGTCAGCAAGCACAACCGCCACCACGCCAACCCCAACCACGAGGACGAGGACCCCGACATCGACATCCTCGTGCTGGCCTTCACCGACCGGCAGGCCACCACCAAGAGCGGTGTCGCGCACTTCATCACCAAGTACCAGGCGTTCCTGTTCTTCCCGCTGCTGCTGGTCGAGGCCATCATGCTGCGCATCGCCAGCGTGCAGGCCGTGGTGACCAAGGACATCAAGACCTTCCGGCTCGAGGGCGCCCTGCTGCTCGTGCACACCGCCGTGTACCTCGCCGCGGTGTTCACCGTGCTCTCGCCGCTCAAGGCGCTGGTGTTCATCGCCGTGCACCAGGGCGTGATGGGCGTCTACCTCGGTTGTTCCTTCGCCCCCAACCACAAGGGCATGCCGATCCTGGGCAAGGACGACGCGGTGGACTTCCTGCGCAAGCAGGTCCTCACCTCTCGCAACATCACCGGTGGCCGCTGGGTCGACTACCTGTTCGGCGGCCTGAACTACCAGATCGAGCACCACCTGTTCCCGAACATGCCCCGCGCGAACCTGCGCCGCGCGCAGCCCATCGTGCAGGAGTTCTGCGCCCGCCAGGGGATCCCGTACGTGCACTGCGGCATCTTCGCCTCGTACCGCCAGGTCCTGAGCCACCTGCACTCGGTCGGCGCCTCCCTGCGCACCCCGGCGCTCGCGAGCAGCTAGGTCCAACCGGGAGGTCCTCTTGAGCTACTCGAGGGGACCTCTCACCCCGGTCGGCTCCGGCGGCGCCCCTCGGTCGACCGCGGCGCCGCGGAAGCCGGACCTGTCGCCCACCGCCAGGCCAGTGCCGTGGAAGTCGGTGCCGCCGCCGAACGCCGCGGCACCGAAGTCCGCGCCCGCCAGGAAGAGCGCGCCGCGGAAGTCGGCGTACCCGCCGAAGGTCGCCGAGCCGAAGGTGACCTCCCCGTCGAACCGGGTCCGCTCGAAGTCGGCGCCGTCGCTGAAGGTCGCCGACCCGAAGTTCGCGCCCCGGGTGAACCGCGCCGAGGCGAAGTCCGCGCCGTCGGTGAAGGTGCTCCACTCGAAGTCGGCCCCGGCGAACACCGCGGCCTCGAAGCTCGCGTGGTCGCTGAAGGTGGCCCACTCGAAGTCGGTGTCGCCGCGCAGCACCACCGAGCCGAAGTTGGCGCCCGAGGTGAACGTCGTCCCGCCGAAGTCCGCGTCGCCGCTCACCGTCGCCGACCCGAAGTCCGCGTACCCGACGAACGTCGCCGCCTTGAACACCACCGTCCGCGCGGCGCACCCGTGCAGGCTGAACCCGACCAGCGTCGCCGCGGTCAGGTCCAGGTCGATGTCGTGCCAGTACGTCGGCACCGGGGCGCCCGGGTGTGTGCCGGGGTGCAGGTGCGCGGCGATGAGCCGCTGCGCGGTCAGCCGCACCTCGCGCTCCCGGAGCCGGTCGCGGTAGGTCGCCGCCAGCACCTCCTCGGCCGCCTCCACCGGAAGGTCGTCGGAGGCCTCGTCGGGCAGGTCGCACGGCATCCGCAGGCACGCGCACAGCACGTTGACGATGGTCTGCCGCTGCCCCGGGTTGTCCTGCGCCAGCCGCTCCAGCGCGTAGAGCCCACCGAGCCGCGCCGGTGCCTGCGTCGACCCGAGCAGCTCGACGGCCTTGGTGTAGAGGTCGGTGATCCGCCGCGCCGCCGCGTCGTCGCGCGTGTCGGCCGCGACCCGCTCCTGGAGCCGGAACGCCACCATGGCCGCCGCTTGGTCCCGGTCCTTCTGCCGCAGCCCGATCTCGGTGCTGCGCTGCCTGCGCGCCGCCAGCAACAACGCCGCCGCGCCCCCGGTCCCCACCACGATCGACCCCGCAGTCCTGATCGCGTCCAACCGGACCCGGTTCTCCTCACTGTCGCGCCCCGGCTCCCCGGCCAACAACCACACCGCCACCCCCACCCCGACCGCGACGATCACCACCGCCCACACCAACATCACCCGCACGGACAACACGGTGTAGTCCTCAGGCTCGTCTCCACCGCCACCGTCCGCCTCGTCATCGCTTCTCATCCCACAAGCGTGCGGACCCCCACGTCCAAGGCCAGCCCCATCCACCTACCGGGTGACAGCGCTAGAGGTCCCGTTCGAACAAGAGCGACCGGACCACGAGCCTGCGACGCAGTGAACTGTCGATCAAGGCGTCGACAACGCTCGCCACCCCGACCCACTCCGCGCCGACCGCCTCCACGAGCCGCCGAACCCCGAGCGCCTGCCCACCGGTGTCCACCCAGTCGTCGACCAGCAGCGCCCGATCGCCGGACCGCACCAGCCGCCGGGGGAACCCGAGCAGCAGCTGCCGGTCGCGGTAGTCCGGCGGCGCCGTCCGCGAGACCCAGGCGTCGCTGTCGGTCAGCTGCCCGCGGTCCTTGCGCACCTCGACGAACCCCACACCGAGCGCGAGGGCGACCAGCGGCCCCAGGAGGAACCCCCTGGCCTCGACCCCGAGAACGACCGTGGGCCGCTCGCCGACGAACAGCGCCGCCAACGCGGGCCCGAGCTGCCCCAGCGTCGACGGCTCCCGCCACCACCCGGTCGGATCGGCCGATGGCATGTCATCCGACCGATCACCCCGCCACGCGAACTGCTCACGCAGCACCTCGCGCAGGGCTCTACCGTCGATGCCGCTCACGCGAGAACCCTGCTCCGCCGTCGCGCGCGAGGTCAACCGAGTTCATCTGTCCACAGTGGAACGAAGGTCAGCCGGTGCGGGTGGTGGTGACGGCGGTGGCGGTGTAGGGCATGCGGAACTCGTCGTCGATGGCGTTGCCGACGGTGGTGAGGATGTGGGCGAGTTTGTCCGGGGGGAGCAGGTTGAGGACGCCCTGGGTGGGGATCTGGTCTAGCCACTCGTCGCGGGTGTAGGTGCGTTCCCAGTCGAAGGTCCACTGCTCGGGGGCGGTGAAGCCGCCCGCGGCGAGGATGCCCTCGGTGGTCTTGGTGGCCATCGCCCGGTAGGCGTCGTGCGGGGAGGCGGTCGGCGGCAGGATGAAGGGGGAGCCGGGCATCACGTCCTCGCAGGCCGCGACGAAGGCCCTGCTCACCTCGGGCGGCGGGATGAACACGTGCCAGAACGCCGCCAGCACGCCGCCCGGGCGCAGCAGTCGCCTGGCCTTCACCGCCCCCGCGACCGGGTCCACCCAGTGCCACGCCGTGCCCGCGACGACCGCGTCGAACTCCCGGTCCGCGGCGTCCCACTCCTCGAAGGTCGCCACCTCGACCGCCACCCCGCCGCGGCGGGCGAGCTCGGCCATCCGCCGGTCGGGCTCCACCCCCAGCACCGCGCAGCCCGCCGCCTGGAACTGGCGGGCCGCGATGCCCGTGCCGCAGCCGACGTCGAGGACGGCGTGGCCCGGGCTCGCGGTGACGATCCGGTCGATCAGGGCGTCCGGGTAGAGCGGCCTGGTGCGGTCGTACCGCTCGGCGTTGGCCCCGAACGACTCCGCCACCTGCCGCGCCTCATGGGGAACCTTGGTCACGCACCCCATGCTAGGGGCGGGGATCAGGCGCCGACATACTCCGCGAGGTGCTTGCCGGTCAGGGTGGAGCGGTCGGCGACCAGCTCGGCCGGGGTGCCCTCGAAGACGATCTTCCCGCCGTCGTGCCCGGCGCCGGGGCCCAGGTCGATGATCCAGTCGGCGTGGGCCATCACGGCCTGGTGGTGCTCGACGACGATGACGGACTTGCCCGAGTCGACCAGCCGGTCCAGCAGCCCGAGCAGCTGCTCGACGTCGGCGAGGTGCAGGCCCGCGGTGGGCTCGTCCAGGACGTACGTGCCGCCCTTCTCCGCCATGTGCGTGGCCAGCTTGAGCCGCTGCCGCTCGCCGCCGGAGAGCGTGGTCAGCGGCTGGCCGATGGTCAGGTAGCCGAGGCCGACGTCGACCAGCCGGGTGAGGATGGCGTGCGCGGCGGGGATGCGGGCGTCGCCCTCGGCGAAGAAGGCCTCCGCCTCGGCCACCGACATGGCCAGCACCTCGCTGATGTCGCGGCCGCCGAGGTGGTAGTCGAGCACCGCGGCCTGGAACCGCTTGCCGTCGCACACCTCGCAGGTGGTCGCCACGCCCGCCATCATCGCCAGGTCCGTGTAGATCACGCCCGCGCCGTTGCAGGTCGGGCACGCGCCCTCGGAGTTGGCGCTGAACAGGGCGGGCTTCACGCCGTTGACCTTGGCGAAGGCCTTGCGGATCGGCTCGAGCAGCCCGGTGTAGGTCGCCGGGTTGCTGCGCCGCGACCCCCGGATCGTGCCCTGGTCGATCGACACCACGCCGTTGCCGCCCGGGATCGACCCGTGCACCAGCGAGCTCTTGCCCGACCCGGCCACCCCGGTCACGACCACCAGCACCCCGAGCGGGATGTCGACGTCCACGTCCCGCAGGTTGTTCGCCGTGGCACCGCGGATCTCCAGGACCCCGGTCGAGGCGCGCACCTCGTCCTTGAGCGCCGCCCGGTCGTCGAGGTGGTGCCCGGTCACGGTGTCGCTGGCCCGCAGGCCCTCGATCGTGCCCTCGAAGCAGATGGTGCCGCCACCCGCGCCCGCGCCGGGGCCGATGTCGACGACCTGGTCGGCGATCGCGATGACCTCCGGCTTGTGCTCGACGACCAGCACCGTGTTGCCCTTGTCGCGCAGCCGCAGCAGCAGCTCGTTCATCCGCTGGATGTCGTGCGGGTGCAGGCCGGTGGTCGGCTCGTCGAAGACGTAGGTGACGTCGGTCAGCGACGACCCCAGGTGCCGGATCATCTTGACCCGCTGCGCCTCGCCGCCCGAGAGCGTCCCGGACGGCCTGCTGAGCGACAGGTACCCGAGGCCGATCTCCACGAACGAGTCCAGCGTCTCGCGCAGCGCGTCGAGCAGCGGCCCCACCGACGGCTCCGACAGGTCCTTGACCCACTCGGCGAGGTCGCTGATCTGCATCGCGCAGACCTCGGCGATGCTGGTGCCCTTGATCTTCGACGACCGCGCCTCGGCGCTGAGCCGGGAGCCGTCGCACTCCGGGCAGGTGGTGAAGGTGACCGCCCGCTCCACGAACGCGCGCACGTGCGGCTGCAGCGAGTCGATGTCCTTGGACAGGTACGACTTCTGGATGGTCGGGATCAGCCCGGAGTAGGTCAGGTTGATGCCGTCGACCTTGATCTTCGTCGGCTCCATGTGCAGCAGGGCCGCGAGTTCCTTCTTGGTGTACCGGCGGATCGGCTTGTCCGGGTCGAAGAAGCCGCAGCCGCGGTAGATGCGGCCGTACCAGCCGTCCATGCTGGCGCCCGGGATGGTGATCGCGCCCTCGTTGAGCGACTTGCTCTCGTCGTAGAGCGCCGTCAGGTCGATGTCGGACACCGCGCCGCGGCCCTCGCACCGCGGGCACATGCCACCGGTGATGGTGAAGCTGCGCCGTTCCTTGACCGTCTTGCCGCCGCGTTCCATGGTGACCGCGCCCGCGCCGCTGATCGAGGCGACGTTGAACGAGAACGCCTGCGGGGAGCCGATGTGCGGCTTGCCGAGCCTGCTGAACAGGATGCGCAGCATGGCGTTGGCGTCGGTCGCGGTGCCCACGGTGGAGCGCGGGTCGGTGCCGAGCCGCTGCTGGTCGACGATGATCGCGGTGGTCAGCCCGTCGAGCACGTCGACGTCCGGCCGCGCCTGGGTCGGCATGAAGCCCTGCACGAACGCGCTGTAGGTCTCGTTGATCAGCCGCTGCGACTCCGCGGCGATCGTGCCGAACACCAGCGAGCTCTTGCCCGAGCCGGAGACACCGGTGAACACCGTCAGGCGGCGCTTCGGGATCTCGACGCTGACGTCCTTGAGGTTGTTCACGCGCGCGCCGTGCACGCGGATCAGGTCGTGGCTGTCGGCCACGTGCGGCGTGCTCGTCCTCTTGGCCCTGCTCATCGTCTCTCCATCGGGTCGGCCGCCGCGGCGGTCTCACGTCGCCTGGCGTCGATCTAACCAGCTACCGGGGAATTGTCGGGTTGTCGCGGCGACAGTCCACTGTCTACCGGCGTCCTCGCGCCACGGTGGCCGCGGCGCGAGGACGGTGGGGCTCAGCGGTCCTGGGCGATCCCGAGGACGTTGCCGTCGGGGTCGGTGAAGGTGGCCACGACCCGGCCGCCGCCGACCTCGCGCGGAGCCTCCTTCACGGTGCCACCCGCGGCGGTGACCTCCGCCAGCTTCGCCTCGATGTCATCCACGTGCCAGTACGCCACCGGCGAGGTCAGCCCCTGCGCAGCGCCACCGGGCACCAACCCGATGTGCTGCCCGTCGACGTCGAACCCGACGTAGTACGCCGCGTCGGTCTGCGGCTGCAACCCGAGCAGGGCGGCGTACACGGCCTTGGCCTTCGCCGGGTCGGTCACGGGGTGCAGCACGGTTTTGATCCCGTGGGTGCGGGAGTCGGACATGGGTCACTCCTGGTAGTCGCGGATCACGTGATCCGATTCGCTTGATCCGGAACCCGCCCTGGTCACCCGGTGCGGCTGTCCCTGCCAGTCACAGTAGGTGCGCCCCCAGCCCCGCGCTTCTCGATTCGTGACCGGTCCGGGCGCTCTCACCCGTGAGCGGCGAGCAACCCCGTCACCAGGGCCGGCTCGGCCGTACCGGTCGCCTACGGCTGGTCGGGTGCCGGTGACCTGGGTGTCCACGGGGCACTCCGGTGATCCCGGGCGTCTCGGCGCCGTTACTCGCGGACACGACCCGGGCACGGGGTGTCGTCCGAGGGGACTCGCGGCGGTTGACATGACTCACCCGGTCGTCGGGGGAACGGGTCGGCCGGTGCTCGCCGCGGCGCGGGAGCTGCCCCGTCGATGGTCTACTGACCCACCGCCGGGTCGGCGCCGGGTTGCCGAAGCAGGACCTGATGTTCTGCGGGTACTGGCGCCACCACTAGCGTGCGGGTCCGTGGACGTCCTCGCCGCCCTGGGCAAACTGGTCCCGGTCGTCCTCGCCTTCGGGACCGGCGCGGTCTTCGCCCGCCGCGAGGTCATCCCCGCCTCGTCGGCCACCGTGTTCACCGACTTCGCGTTCCTGTTCGCCATCCCCAGCTACCTCTTCGGCAGGATCTACCTCAGCGACCTGGGCCACCTGTTCGACGTCCGCGCGATCTCGGGGTACGCGACGGGCATGGCGCTGTGCGTGGTCTTGGTCGCCGCGGTGGTGCGGGGCGACCCGAAGGTCCGAGCCCTGCGCGTGATGGCGGCGGTGCAGGTGAACACGGCGTACTTCGCGGTCCCGGTCTTCGTCATGCTGTTCGGCGACGCGGCCCCGATCTTCCCGATCCTGCTGCTCCAGGTCTGCCTGCTGTCCACCGCGATCCTGGCCACCATGGAGTTCGGCGGGGTCGGGAGCACGACCCGCAAACTGGCCCGGGCGGTATGGGCGTCGCTGAACACGCCGGTGGTTCTTGCGTGCAACCTGGGGATCGCGCTGAACCTGCTGTCGGTGCGGGTCCCTGGCCCACTCCTCGACGGCCTGGATTTCGTAGGCGCTGCCGCTGCTCCGGTGGCCCTGTTCGCCTTGGGCCTCTATCTGGGCGGTGCCGGGCTGTCGCTCCGCGGGACGTCCCGGGTGGAGTTGTCCCTGATCCTCTTCAAGTGCTTGGCGTTCCCCTTGATTACTCTCGCCATCTGCCGCTACCTGTTCGGTGTCACCGGTGACTGGCTGAAGTACCTGGTTCTGTTGGCCGCGATGCCTTCGCCGCAGAACCTGTTTGTGTTTGCTCAGCGGTATGAGGTCGAGGTTGATTTGGCGGCTTCGGTGGTGGTGAAGAGCTCGCTGTTGGCTCTGCTGCTCTTGCCGCTGTGGGTCCAGTGGGCGACGCTGTAGTTGTCTGTCTACTGTGGACCGGGTTGCTGGTGAGCGGCCCGATGTCGATCACGCTTTCTGCGGGTTTCCGCCAGCAAGATCCACGCTTCCTCACCTTCCTGGCGATCATGGCCTTGACCTGCTGCGACTTGTTTCTTGCCACTCGAAGATTCACCCGGTTCAGCGACAGAAGTTGTCCACATGTGGATCTTCGCCCGGCCGTTTCAAGATCCTCTGTCGGCGGCTGCCGGTAGGCTGGGACCTGGGACGCCCCCCGGAGAGGGTGGGGGCTGGGGCCGGACTGGTGTGCGCGCGCGAGCGGGGCCGATGGGTCCGTTGTGGACTGTTGGGATCGTGGGCTCGCAGGGTGTTTCGGGAGCGATTGGCCGGCAGTGGGAGCGGTTCTGGGGTGCGGCCAGGACCAGCGGAGTGACCGAGACCGGCGGCGTACGAGGCCGCGACTGGGGACTTGCTCGGGAGAACGAGGTCAGGTGCCGCAGAAGGTTTGGTAGGGGGTGGTGGTGTCGGGGGCGGGGGTCGCGTAGTGGGCTAGGTCCGAGCGTTCGGTGTAGGGGGATTGGACGGCGGCTAGAAGGTGGTGGAAAGGGGTCATGTCGCCGGTGGTGGCGGCGGTTAGGGCTTCCTCTACGCGGTGGTTGCGTGGGATGTAGAGCGGGTTCGCGTGCGCCATAAGGGTGGGGTCTGGGGCAAGTGACTGCCAGCGGGTCAGCCAGGCGTCGATGGCGGTGGGGTCTGTGAATAGGGAACGCACGGGGGCCAGGGAGCCGCGGGCCGCCGTGGTGAGGTGGTGGTGGAAGAGGGTGTAGTCGATGTGGTGGGTGTGGAGTAGCGCTAGGAGGTCGTCGATGAAGTCTGGGGCGGTATCGGATGGGAGGCCCAGTTTGGTGAGCATGCCCGTGGTCCAGACGGCGTTGTACGAGCGGCGGAAGCCGCCGAGTGACTCGACCGCGATGGCGATCGCGTCCTCCTGGGTGTCGGCGAGCAGCGGCAGCAGGGCCTCGGCGAGCCGGGCGAGGTTCCACTCGGCGATGGCGGGTTGGTTGCCGAACGCGTAGCGGGCGCCGTGGTCGATCGAGCTGAACACCGTCGCCGGGTCGAACGCCTCCAGGAACGCGCACGGACCGTAGTCGATGGTCTCGCCGGAGATCGTCATGTTGTCGGTGTTCATCACCCCGTGCACGAACCCGACCAGCGTCCACCGCGCCACCAGCGAGGCCTGCGCGGCCAGCACCGACTCGAACAACCCGAGGTACCCGTGAGACGGGTAGTGCCGTTCGATCGCGTGGTCGGCCAGCCGTCGCAGCAGGTCGACGTCGTCGGTGGCCCGCGCGTACTGGAAGCTGCCGACCCGCAGGTGACTGCTCGCGACCCGTGCGAGGACGGCCCCCGGCAGCACGGTCTCCCGCGGCACCGGCCGACCCGTCGCCACCACGGCCAGCGACCGCGTCGTCGGGATCCCCAGCGCGTGCATCGCCTCGCTGATGACGTACTCGCGCAGCATCGGCCCCACCGCCGCGAAACCGTCCCCGCCCCGGGAGAACGTCGTGCGCCCCGACCCCTTCAAGTGCAGGTCGCGCAACCCGCCATCGGCGTGGACCAACTCCCCGAGCAACAGTGCCCGCCCGTCCCCCAACCGCGGCGAGTAGTGCCCGAACTGGTGCCCCGCGTACGCCTGCGCCACCGGCCGGGCCCCCGCCGGGACGTGCGTGCCGACCAGGAAAGCCAGCCCCTCCGCGCTCCGCAACCAGTCGACATCGAGCCCCAACTCGGCTGCCAACGGCTCGTTCAGCACGAGCAGCCGCGGCTCGGCGACCGGCTCCGCCTCCCAGGCGACCGCCATCTCCGGGACCGCACGGGCGAAGTGGTCGCTCAACGTGACCGTCGTGGTGCTCACTCCACCACGGTATCCGCTCCCTCGTTCCGGCCGGTCGCCCTGTGCGCGGCAACTAGTCTCCGATCATGACCGAGCCGCCGTTCCTCACCGAGGCGCGCGCTGCCTACGACCTGGTGGCCGCCGACTACGCCGACCTGCTGCGGGACGAGTTGGACGGCAGGCCCTTCGACCTCGCGATGCTGGGCGCGTTCGCCGAGTGCGTGCGGGAGACCGGGGGCGGGCGGGTCGCGGACCTCGGCTGTGGGCCCGGTCGGGTGACGGCGTACCTGGCCGGGCTCGGCCTGGAGTGCGTCGGGATCGACCTGTCACCCGAGATGGTGGCGGTGGCGCGACGCGACCACCCCTGGCACCCCACCAGCCGAGTCGCGGATCTCGCCGTGGCAGCGGGTTTCAGTGAGCGCGCCCGGCTGGTCAAGGCCGCCGAGCCGCCCGAGGGCAGTGCGCAGGCTTACCTGTTGGTGCGCAAGAACTCCTCGACGCCGTAGTGGGCGCGGGAAGGGGGGCGCTGCCCAGGGCGTTGGGCAGCGTCCCCCGGGTCGTGGGCTAGAAGATGGACCAACCGGTGATCGAGGTGAACGTGGACAGCGCCAGGGTGGCGGCGACGGAGTTGCCGTGGGTGTCGAGGGCGGGGCCCCAGGCGCAGAGGATGCCGCGGCCGGGGATGACGGCGAGGATGCCGCCGCCGATGCCGCTCTTGGCGGGAAGGCCCACGGAGTAGGCGAAGTCGCCCGCGGCGTCGTAGGTGCCGCAGGTCAGCAGGGTGGCGTTGAGGCGGGTGGTGTCGGCGGCCGAGAGCAGGCGTTCGCCGTTGGCGCGGATGCCGCCGCGGGCGAGGAACAGGGCGGCGGTGGCGAGCTGTCCGCAGGTGGCCGCGATCGCGCAGTGCCCCGTGTAGTGCGCCAGCACGTCCTCGACCGGGTGGTGCAGGTTGCCGTGGTCGGCGATGAGGTGCGCGATCGCGCTGTTGCGGTGGTTGTGGGCCTGTTCGTCGGCGGCCACCGCGTGGTCGACGTACGGGCCGCCGCCGGACTCGGTGAGCAGCAGGGCGAGCACCGACTCCTTCGCGTGGCCGGTGATGCCCAGCAGCCGGTCGGTGACCACCAGCGCCCCGGCGTTGACGAACGGGTTGCGCGGGATCCCGCAGTCGCCGTCGAGTTCGGACAGCGAGTTGAACCGGTGCACCGAGGGCTGGCGCCGGACCCGGGTCCACAGCGCCTCACCGTCGTGGGCGAGCACCAGGGCCAGGCTGAACACCTTCGACACGCTCTGCACCGAGAACGCCTCGTCCCAGTCGCCGACGCCGACCACCTCGCCGTCCACGCCCGCGAAGGCCATCCCGAACCGGTGCGGGTCGACCCTGGCCAGCGCCGGGATCGCCGAGGTCACCACACCGGTCGTGACCGTGCCGACCGTCGCGCGGACCTCGGCCAGTACATCGTTTAGCTCCACGGTCGAGAGACTGGCCTGCCGGGTGGGCGCGGACCAATGAGGGAAAACCCTTACCGCTGGGCCAGCCGCGCCACCAGCTGTGCCCGGGAGTGCACACCCAGTTTCCGGTACACCCGGGTCAGCGTCGCCTCGACGGTCTTCACGCTCACCGACAGCGCGGTCGCCGCCTGCTGGTTGGTGGCCCCCGCGTGCACCAGCTCCGCCAGCCGCACCTCGGTCCTGGTCAGGTCGCCCGCCAGCGGTTCCAGGTGCTGCAGCTGCTGCTCGGCCAGCGCCGACCAGGGTGGGGCGGCCAGCCGGTCGAACAGCTCCGCGGCCTCCACCAGCACCGATCGGGCCGCGCCGCGCCGCCTGGCCCGACGCTGCACCCCGGCCAGCGCGAGCAGCGTCCGCCCGGCCTCCACCGGCAGCCCGAGCGCGGTGAACCGCCCCGCGACCGACCGCAGCTGCGTCGCCGAGCCCTCGCCGATCGCGGTCGACCGGTCCAGCATCGCCAGCACGCCATCACGGCCGAGGTCGAGCGCCCTGGCCCTGGTCGTGGCCAGCAGGTCCTCGGCGGCCGGGTCGCCGACGGCGATCAACCCCTCGGCCAGGTCGGCGTGCCAGCGCAGGATCGACGGGTCGCCGACGCGCTGCGCGTGCTCCAGATCACGCACCTGGCTCAGCACGCTGACCGCATCCTGGGACGCCGCCGTGACCAGCCGGACCACCCCGAGCGCGTGCAGGCACCGCGACAGGTAGACGTGGTCTTGTTCCTGTTCGGAGGCGACCGCGCCGCGGCGCGCGTAGGCGACGGCCCGCTCGAACGTGCCTCCCACCGTTTCCGCTACCGCCGCCGTGTACCAGGCAGGACCAGGTGAGAGACCAGCCGACGCGGTCAGCTCTAGTCCGCGACGGGCGTAAGACAACGCGTGCCCGCATCGACCTGCGCGGCCCTCGACCTCGGCCAACGACCTCAGCACGTCCACTACGTCGTCGACCGCGCCCGACCGCTGCGCCGCGGGGAGCAGCACGAGCAGCCGTGAGCGCGCCGTCGTGAGCCGGTCATCGAACACCGCGTGCCGCACGGCCAGGTACTCCGGGGTGTCGTGCACGTCGATCCCCGCGCCACCGATCGCGAGCGCCTCGTCCAGCGCACCGGTGTCGGGCAGGCCCAACACGCGTTCCATGCGGGCACACACGGTCAGAGCCCGCGCGCGCACAGCTGTGTCGTGCACAGTCAGGTCTGCCGCCTGCCGTGCCAGCTCACGCGCGGCGACAGGGTCACCGGAGATGTTGGCGCGTACCGCCTCCCACAGTCGAACCGCGGCCAGCAGGTCCGGATCGTTGCCCGCGTCGGCCAGCGCCGCCGCCAGTTGGTCGTCCACATCGGTCATGGCCTGACCCGCCGAGTCCGCGAGGGCGAGCCGCACGCGGAACCGTTGCCGAACGTCGGTGCTGCGCTCTAGCACCAGCCGCGCCGCGTTCCAGGCGCGTTCGGCGAGACCGGAGTGACCCGCGTCGACCGCCGCGTCACCCGCGCGCCGCACCAGGGTGTCCTCGTCGGTCGGTGGGGTCCGCTGCGCGGCGAGCAGGCACAACTCGGCGGCACGACGGCGGTTGCCCTGATCGCGCACGACCCCCGCTGCCTGCTCGGCCGCGTCGGCCAACTCCGCGTCCGGCGCGGTCGCGGCCAACGCGCGGTGGCGGATCTGCTCCACCGGATCGTCTACGGCGCGCGCCAGGTCCTCGTGCAACGCCAGGCGCTGCGCGTAAGGGATGTCCGCGGCCAGGGTCGCCGACACCGCGTCGGCCGTGAACGAGACACTGTCGAGTTCGTCGACCACTACGAGATCCTCGACGTCGGCCAGCTCTACCCCACCCGCACGGTGCAAGGTTGCCAGAGTGGGGTGCTCGGCCAACGCAGCCAGCCGCAGCGTTCGCAGCACCGCCGGATCCAGCTCGTCCAGCCGCCTACCGACCGCGTGTCGAACCGCGTCAGGTAGCGGTACCGCCGCCACTGGCCCCCGCCCCGCGAGCGCGGCGCCGTACTCCAACGCCAGGCCGGGATTACCGCCACTGAGTGCGTGCACGCGCCCCGCCCACCGGTAGCGGAACCCGTTGTGCGCCAGCAACTCCGCGACATCGTCCGGACTCAACGGCGCCACCGGGCCGCGTACCGCCTCTTCACCGCAGATAGCCACACCGCGCACCGGGCGCCGGTGGGTGCGTTCGGCCACGATCACCCGTAGCCGCTCTGCGTGCCGTATCGCGAACCCGATCAGTTCGGCGCTCACCTGGTCCAGCCACTGCGCGTTGTCCACGACCAGCACGCCGGACAGCGCCCGCACGGTCTCCACAGCGATCGTCCGCCCGGGCAGGCCGTCCGCGGCGGGCAGCCACGACAGGCCCGCCGCCGCCCGCAGTTCCGCGAGCCCGGCACCGGGTACGTCCGCGTCGGCGGGCTGCGGCGCGATCACGATCGACTGGTCCGCGCGTTCGGCCAGGGCCGTGGCCAGCGCGGTCTTGCCGATGCCCGCCGGTCCGTACAGCAGCAACCGGGGGCGGTCGTGGTCTGCGGGCCGGACACCGACGAGGGGCATCAGCCCATCTTGGGCCGCCCGCCCGGCGCTCACCAGCGGGAACCCACCGGACGAGGGGTTTCCCCCATTTCGGGCCCGCGCGGCCGTCCCTAGCTTCGACGACACCCTGCAACCGACTCCGACGGAGTTGAACATGCGATACCGAACAGCCCTCTGGTTGGCGTGCGCGCTGACCCTATCCGTGAGTGCCGGATACGCCTACGGAGGCAGCCAGGAAGACCCCGTCGCGGACGCTCTTAGCCGCGATCTGGGCATCAGCCGGTCCGAGGCGCAAGACAGGCTCGCCGTCCAGGCGCAGGCCCAACAGATCGTGGCTGCCCTACCGCGCACCGGTACCGCTGGGTACTGGCTCGACGGTGGGCTCAAAGTCGCCGTGACCGACGAGGCCACCGCTGCCGCCGTACGTGACCTCGGTGCCGCGCCCGTCCTGGTGCGACGCGACCAGGCCACCCTCGACAAGCTCGTCCAGTCCGTCGCCCAGCACGCGTTCCCCGGGGTCACCGGGTGGGGCATCGACCCGCGGACCAACGAGGTGGAGGTCCGCGTCGACCGGACGCGCACCTCCCGGGCGTTCCCGGCGCTGGACGGGGTCCGGGTCGTGGCGACGACCTCGTCGCCCGTGCAGCAGGCCAGGACCGTCCAACCGGGCAACCCGTGGTGGCCGGGCAGCGAGTCCAACTGCTCGGTCGGCTTCCCGGCGACGGATTCCTCCGGTGGCAAGCACTTCCTGACCGCCGGGCACTGCACCAACGACGCCAACCAGGCCGCCTATGGCCAGAGCGGCAGCCAGAACCGGATCGGTACGTCCAACGTCGGCGGTTCGCGGACCGTCAATGCCCGCGAAGGTGACATGGGCGTCGTTGCCGTAACCGAGTCCGGTTGGAACCTGTCGGCCGCGGTCAATACCTGGGGGAGTAGCGCTGTCACCGTGTCCGGGTCGGTAGAGCCGATCGTCGGGCAGGCGGTGTGCCACTCCGGCAACACGTCGAAGTGGCAGTGCGGTGAGGTCACCGCCGTCAACCAGACCATCAGCTACGGGAGCGTGGTCATCGAGGGGTTGGCCACCACGACCGCGTGCTCGCTCGGTGGCGACTCCGGCGGCGCGTGGCTGGCGGGCGACAAGGCCGTCGGCCTGCACTCCGGCGGTGCCTCCTCGTGCAGCCCCGGTGGGGCCAAGGACCAGTCCATCTTCCAGCCGGTGAACGAAGCCCTGCGCAAGTGGAGCCTCACCCTGGTCACCGGGGGCGGTGGCGGTGACACGCAGGCACCGACCGCACCGGGCAACCCACGCGCGACCGCCACGACGAGCAACAGCGTGACCTTGGCGTGGGACGCCGCTACCGACAACGTTGGCGTCACCGGCTACAACGTCTACAACGGGTCCACTGTCGTTGCCTCTGGCGCCAGCACTACCGCGACGGTCAGCAACCTGACTCCAGACACCGCGTACACCTTCACTGTGAAGGCGACGGACGCGGCGGGGAACGCCTCACCGGCCAGCGCGGCGGTGCAAGCCCGCACCAACCCAGGTGACACCGGCGGCGGTCGCACTGTCCGCAGCGACAACGACTACCAGATCCGCGACTACCAGACGGTCGTCAGCCCGTTGACTTCAACGGTTTCCGGCAGGGCTGCCACGACCGTGAAGGTCACCGTCGCTGCTACACACACCTGTCAGCAGGACCTGAACATCAACCTGGTGGGCCCGTCGGGCACCTGGTACTCGCTGCAGCGCTACGGCGGCTTCCAGTGCACCGCGTTCCCCAACCCGAAGACGTTCTCGGTGCCTAACGTCAACGAGAACGCCAGCGGCAAGTGGACCCTCCGCATCGGCGACAACGGCTCCGGCGACACCGGGGTGCTCGACGCGTGGACGGTCACCCTGTGATCCGGGGCTGATCCGCTGGTGAGCCTGCCGCCACACCCACCCGTGTGGCGGCAGGTCCGCGCTCACCGCAGGTCGGTGAGGAACTCGACGAGGGCGCGGTAGTACGGCTCGACGGTGGTGAGGTCGGCGTATTCGCTAGGGCCGTGCTGGCCGTCGCCGCCGATGCCGAAGATGACGGCGTCGGTGCCGCGCTGGTGGTAGAAGCGGGCGTCGGCGGCGCCGTGTTTGCGGAGGAAGTCGCTGGTGTAGCCCTGGTTCTGGGCGGCGCGGCGCAGGGCTGTCACGTCAGGGCTGTCCGGGTCGGCGTGATGGGGTGGCTCCACGCGGTCGACCTCGACGGTGACGCCAGGGGGACACAGCGCGGTCAGGTGGGCTGCGACCTCGGCTGGTGCGCGGTCGGCGAAATCGCGGTCGCCGGGGGTGAAGCGGATGTCCAGCCACGCCGTTGCCTCTGCCGGGACCTGGTTGACCGCCCCTGGCCCGGTCTCGATCCGGGCGACGTTAACCGTGGTGCGCCACACCTCTTCGGTCGCGACCGGGTAGGACGCCAGGATCCCGTCCACCGCGCGCATCAGCTTCAGCACCGCGTTGTCGCCCAGCCACTGGTACGCGCTGTGCGCGGCCAGCCCGGTGGCGCGCACCCGCGCGGTGAGCAGGCCCTTCGACTCGACCACCATCCGCAGCCCGCTGTACTCGCCGATCACCACGAAATCGCTGGTCACCCCCTGCGCGAGCTGGTGCGCCGTGCCGTCGTGCCCGCCGATCTCCTCGTCGGTGACCAGCTGCAACGCCACCGGCACCTGGCTCGCCGCGTCGCGGAAGGCCATCGCCTGCACCAGCGCCGACAGCTTCATGTCCTGCGCCCCACGCGCGTACAACCGGTCACCTTCCCGCCTCGGCCGGAACTGCTCCGGTGTCGCCGGGACCACGTCCAGGTGCCCGTTGAGGATCACCCTGAAGTGCCGCCGCTCACCCCGGTACACCAGTGCGCTGGGCCTTCCGCCGGACTCGAACCGATCCACGGTGAACCCCGGCCCCACGACGTCGAGCACGAACTCCAACGCCCCGGCGAGGTCGTCGCCTCGATCCGCCGTCGACTGGATGGCCAACAATTCTTCCGCCGACGCGAGGAACCCGTCCATGTCCATGCCCCATCCTCGCGCGCGTCCGGCCGATGTGCGGTAGGTGTTTACGAACGAAAGCCGACTATGTATGTTCGGTGGGGTGGCTGCGAAGACGAGACACGAGGACATCCTCGACCGGCTCCGGCAGGACGGTCGGGTGCAGGTCTCGGAGCTCGCCGCGCGACTGGGCACCTCCGAGGTCACGATCCGCCGCGATCTGGACCTGTTGGCGGAGCAGGGCACCCTGCGCCGGATCCAGGGCGGCGCGGTCAGCCTGCTCGCGCACGGCGAGGACATGCCGTTCGCGATGCGGGAAGTCGAGTCGGCGCAGGCGAAACACCGCATCGGGGTCCTGACGGCGGGCCTGATCCGCGACGGCGAGGCGGTGGTCGTCGACAGCGGGACGACCGGTCTCGCCGTCGCCCACGCGCTCGCCGGACGCCGGCTGACCGCGATGCCGCTGTCGTTGCGCGTCGCGGTCGCGTTGTCGGTCAACTCGTCGGTGCACCTGCTGCTGCCCGGCGGGAACGCGCGGTTCGGCGAGGGGTCGCTCGTCGGCTCGCTCACCGAGTCCAGCGTCTCGGCGTTGCGCTTCGACACCGCCGTGGTGACCTGTTGCGGGCTCTCGCCGCACGACGGCGTCACCGCGCACGACGTCGAGGACGCCGCCGTCAAGCGAGCAGCGGTGCGATCCGCCCGGCGGGTCGTGCTGGTGGCCGAGGCCGCCAAGTTCACCAGGACCGCGCTGGCGGTGGTCTGCGGGATCGAGGAGGTCGACGTCCTCGTGACCGACGTGGCCGCGCCGGAGGCGGATGTCGCGCGGATTCGCGAGGCGGGGGTGCAGGTCCACCGCGCGTGAGTCCCGCGCCGGAGCGAGGGAGCCCGCGTTGTCCGTTCGGAGTTCGATCGCCACGCTGCACGCGGGCGCCTTCCTGTGGGCGTTCACCTCCACGCTGCTCGGACCGGCGCTGCCGCTGGTCACCGAGGAGCTCGACCTGGGGTACTCGTCGGGCGGGACCGTGTTCACGGTGTCGTCGGCGGGGTTTCTGACGGGCTCGTTGGTGGCGGCCTGGGTGTTCGGGAGGTTCACGCTCAGGACGCTGGTGCTGGCGAGTGTGGGCGCGCTGCTCCCGTTGCTGTACTTGACGTCGCTGGTGTCCTCGTTGCCGCTGCTGCTGGTGGTCGTCGGGGTGACCGGGGTCGCCGGGGGAGTGTTGACGACGTTGGTCAACGCGGGCATCGCGGACCTGACGGCAGACCACCGAGCCGCCGCGCTCTCCCTGCTCAACGTCTCGTTCGGACTCGGCGCCCTGCTGGCCCCGCTGTTCGCGGGCGCGGTGATCGCGTGGACCGGCGCGTGGAAACCGATGTACCAACTCACGTCCGCCTTGGTGCTGCTGGTCCTCTTACTCGCCGCACGATCCCTTGAACCGACCGAGTCCAAACCCGCTCCCGGTTGGCGCGTGGTGCTCGACAGGTCCATCGCCACCGTATTCCTCGCCGCAGCCCTCGAATGGGGCTTCGCCTACTGGTCCGCCACCTACTTCGCGGACGTAGTGGGCGCGGGGAAAGCACTGGCCGCCAACATGTCCGCCCTCTTCTGGGCCGGCATGCTCCTAGGACGCCTGGCATTCGGCAGCCTCCTACGCGCCGCAGACCCTCACCGAACCGTCACCGTGTGCGCTACCGCCGCCGTACTGGCCAGCGCAACCCTGGCCCTCAACGCAGGCACCACCCTGTCGGTCATCGGCGCCATAGCCCTAGGAGCCAGCCTCGCCGCCGTGATCCCCTCTCTCCTAGCCACCGCGATCAACGCCAACCCCCACCACACCGGCCCCATCTCCGGCACCCTCATGTTCACCACCGGCACAGGCTCCCTCGCCGCCCCGGCCTTCATCGGCCTGCTGGCCGGCCACACCAGCCTCGCCGCGGCCATCTGGACTTTCCCCGCTCTGGCCGCCCTTCTGCTGCTCATCCACGCCACTGGGCCAAAGGGTTGACGCTCCACTGCGCTCTCGAGATCTACCCGCCCTTCCGGGGATACTCTCGCCGTGGCACAGATCGAGAGCAGGACAAACGCTCAGGCGAGGGCGTTGCTTGCCAAAGTTGACCACATGGTGGCGGCTGCGCGGACGCAGCTGTCTCGAAGCGGCAGGCTCAAGTCCGAGGGCGCCAGGCAGGTCGCCAGTCTGGTGCAGGCCCAAGTCCAGGCGGAGCTGGCAAAACGGTCGGTCGAGGACCTGCGTGCGCTGGTGGAGGGTCAGGTCAACCTCAAAGCGCTGATCAAGGCTGGGTACACCACCGCGGACAAGGTGCGCCCTCTTGGCGAAGCCGACCTGATGGCTGTACACGGCGTCGGTGTACAGACGGCCACCCAAGTGGCCAAGGCCGTGCGGGTACTGGCCGACAAGGTGCGCCGCGACACCACCATCCGATTCGACCCACAACGGCGGGACCCGGGCCAGACCGTGCTGCTGTCCATGATCGCGGCGCTTCGGCACGCCGTCAGCACGGCTCCGGGACTGGAGCTGCGGTTGGGCCGCCTCACCGAGCGCGCCGGGCCGATCACCGCTGCGGCCAAGCCGACCACCAGGTGGTGGCGCTTCGTCTTTCTCGGCAAGAAGGACAAGCAAGCAGCACGTGACGCGCTGGACGACGTGGCCGAGTTCCTCGAATCCCCCGAGGTCATCGCCTTCGGCAAGGAACTGGAGTACCTGCGCCGAGCGACCATTGCCGAGTGGTACCAGCACGACGTGTGGCGGCTCTACACCGAGGACGCCGCGAGCTTCAACGCGCTACTCGCCGTGCTCGGTGGCCAGGGCGGTACCGATGAGCTCGAACCCGCACAGGGATTCTTGTCGGAGCCTGCGCGGCGCGAGGTCAGGGCCACGCGCTTGGACGTCAGCAGGATGAAGACCAGGTTGCGCGTCTACCAGCACTTCGGCGCCCAGTTCGCGATCAACCGAGGGCGTTGCATCCTCGGCGACGAGATGGGTCTGGGCAAGACGGTGCAGGCGCTCGCCGCCTTGGCGCACCTGGCAGCGGCAGGGAAGACGCGGTTCCTGGTGGTGTGCCCGTCGAGTGTGCTGGTGAACTGGCTGAAGGAGATAGAAAAGCACACAACCCTAACAGCGCACAGCCTCTATGGCCCCGATCGGCACGTGGTGGCGGCGAACTGGCTGGCAGTGGGCGGGGTCGGCGTCGCCACGTACGACATCCTGCGGGGGTTCGACCTGGTGGTCGGCGCGGCGGTGGACATGCTCGTCGTCGACGAGGCGCACAAGGTGAAGCGCCCCGATTCCCAGCGGTCGCAGCGGATCGCCAGGATGACCGCGTCCGCCGACCGTGTGCTGTTCATGACCGGGACGCCGATGGAGAACCGGGTCTCCGAGTTCCGCGCCTTGATCGAGTACCTCAAACCCGAGGTGGCCGCGCGCCTGGAACCCTCGACCGCGGTGGCGGGCGCGCGAGCGTTCCGACGTGGGGTGGCGTCGGTCTACCTGCGGCGCAACGTCGAGGACGTGCTGGTCGAGTTGCCGTCGAAGATCGAGGTCGAGTACTGGGTCGATCCGAACGAAGGAGAACTCGAGGCCTATCGCGACGCGGTCCGGTCGAAGAACATTGCCAAGATGCGGCAAGCGACGTTCGGTCCCGGATCGGCCAAGCTGGAGCGGCTCGTGGAGATCGTCGACGAGGCGCGTGATGACGGGCGCAAGGTCCTGGTGTTCTCCGGCTACCTGGATGTCATCGCCGTGATCGTGCAAGAGCTGGGTGACGCGGTGGTCGGGAAGCTGGTCGGGGCGACACCCAGCAGGCGACGCCAGGAGTTGGTCGACGAGTTCACCAGGCGCGACGGGCACGGCGTGCTGGTAGCGCAGATCGATGTGGGCGCGCACGGGCTGAACATCCAGGCTGCCTCGGTGGTGGTCATCGCCGAACCGCAGTGGCGGCCGAGCGTGGAGGAGCAGGCCGTCGCGCGGGCCTACCGGATGGGCCAGATCGGTGTTGTGCAAGTGCACCGGCTGCTGACCAAGGATTCCGTGGACAGGCGCGTTCGGGACATCCAAGACCACAAGAACAGGCTGATCGAGGAATACGTACGCAAGAGCGACGCCAAGGAAGCCGACCTGCGGGCGGTCGACGCCGGCGAGCAGCGGCAGATCGTCGAACTCGAGCACCGACGGCTCTTCGGTGAGCAGCATCCATCCGAAGCGTGATCTTCACCGTCCAGGGATTGTGCAATTCGGTTGGGGCGCCGGAGGTTTCCGCTGGCCTGTTCTCGGGAACGACACGTGCTCGGATCTGGTCACCACATTGCAGGATCAGTTGGACATCGCAGTCGGCCGCTGGGCGTGTCGGCCAGGTGTTCGAGGGGGGCGGTGCGAGACTGATCGGCGATGTACACGCCTTCGGATCTTGCCGACCTGCTCGAGTGCGAGCACCGCAGTGTGCTCGCGCAGGCCAACGCCGCGGGGCTGGTCGGGGCGCCGCAGGCGGGGCCCGGGCCTGATCGGCTGACGGTCAAGTACGGGCGGGAGCACGAGCAGGCGACGTTGACCAGGTTGCGGGCCGAGCAGCACGCGGTGGTCGAGATCGAGGAGCGGGACCCGGTCGTCGCGGCGGGGGAGACCGCGGCGGCGCTGGAGGCCGGGGCTCCGGTGGTCTACCAGGCCGTCTTCCACGAGCCCGGGGGGATGACGGGGCGGGCGGACTTCCTGTTGCGGGGGCCGGACGGCCGGTACGAGGTGTACGACACGAAGCTGGCCAGGCACGCGCGGCCCGCGGCGGTCATCCAGGTGGTCGCGTACGCCGACGCCCTGGCCAGGGCCGGGTGGCCCGCCGGGCCCGAGACGCACCTGCTGCTCGGTGACGGCAGCCGGGCGTCGTTCCGGGTGGACGAGTTCGTCCCCCTGCTGCGGCGGCTGACCGGCAGGCTGCTCGCCCGCGAACCCCACCTGCCCGCACGGCTCTGGGGCGACGAACGCCCCGCCTGCTCCGGCTGCCCGTACGCCGAGCACTGCGCCTCCGGGCGGGCGGCCGACCGCGACCTGGCGCTCGTCGCGGGCATCCGGTCCGACCAACGGCGCAAGCTGCTCGACGGCGGGCTGACCACCATCGACGACCTCGCCGCCGCCGCGCCGGACGACAGGCCCGCGACGCTGTCGATCGCCTCTTACACCGCGCTGCGCGCTCAGGCGGCGATCCAGGTCCGCCAGGACGCCACCGGTGAGGTCGCCTACGAACTCGTCGACCCCGACGCGCTGGCCACGATCCCGCCGCCCAGCCCCGGCGACGTCTTCTTCGACATGGAAGGCGACCCGTACGCGATCGGCGGCACCGGCCTCGAGTACCTGTTCGGCGCGGTCGCCGACGGCACGTTCACCCCGTTCTGGGCGCACACCCGACCCGCCGAGCGGCAGGCGTTCGAGCGGTTCGTCGACTTCGCCACCGGCAGGCTCGCCGAGCACCCCGACGCGCACATCTACCACTACGCGCCGTACGAGTCGTCCGCGCTCAAGCGGTTGGCCGCCCTGCACGGCACCCGTGAGGACGCCGTCGACACGTTGCTGCGCCGCGGCTCGCTGATCGACCTCTATGCCGTGGTGCGCAAGGCGTTGCGCGTCTCACAGCGCTCGTACTCCATCAAGGCCCTCGAACCGCTCTACATGCCCGACGCCCGCGAGGGTGAGGTCAAGACGGCGGTGTCGAGCATCGAGGCCTACGAGGACTACCTGACGCTCACCACCGCGGGCGAGGTCGAGCGCGCGGCAGAGGTCTTGCAGGGCATCGCGGACTACAACGAGTACGACTGCGTCTCCACGCAGCGGCTTTTCGAGTTCCTGCACGAGATCCGGGCGCGGGAAGGCATCGAGTCCGTCGTCGAGGTGTACGAGTCCGAATGGGACGCCGGGCTGCGGGACGTCGAGGACGACGAGCGCGCCAGGAAGGTCAAGGAGTTGGCCGACCTCGTCGACACGCTGATCGAGGGACTGCCCGACGACCCCGCCGAGTTCACCCCCGACGAGCGGGCCAGGGCGCTGCTCGCCGCCTCGGTCGGCTACTACCGGCGCGAGTCCAACCCCGCGTGGTGGGAGTACTTCCGCCAGCTCGCCGCGCCGGTGCACGACCTGGAGTCCGACTCGACCTGCACGGTGCCGGTCCGGGTGGAGACGGGGGAGTGGGAGCCGCCGAAACGGCGCAACGGCAGGCACAAGCGCGTGCTGCGCGTGCGGTGCGACCAGGACCAGCCGCACCCGTTCAGCGTCGGCGACCAGGTCCGGCTGCGGTACGGCGCCGAGAGCCACGACGGCAAGATCACCGAGGCGACGGCCGACCGCCTGGTCATCGACGAGAGCCGGGGCGCGGACAAGATCGGCCCGGGATCGCTGCAAGCCGTGCTGCCTGGCGAACCGGTGCGGCCCGCGCCCAAGGACGAGGCGGTCGTCGACCTCGCCAGGCAGGTGGCCGACACCCTCCCGGCGCTGCCCGGGCACCCCGGCATCGATCTGTTGCGCCGCACCCCACCCCGGTTGCGCAACGGTGCGACCCTGCCCGCACCGGGCGCGGACCTGGTGCACACGGTGATCGAGACCGTCGACGCGCTGGATGGATCGACCCTCGCGGTGCAAGGACCGCCCGGCGCGGGCAAGACGTACCTCGCGGGCAGGCTCATCGCGCACCTGGTCCGGTCCGGTCGCACCGTTGGCGTCACCTCGACCAGCCACAAGGCGGTGGAGAACGTGCTCACCGCCGCCCTGTCCGCCGCGCCTGACCTCCCGGTCGCCAAACGGCCACGGGGGACCGCCCCGGCACCGGACGCCGCATGGCAGCAGCCGAAGAACTTCGCCGCGTTGGCCGGCTGGCGCCGCGAGCACGACACCGGTCACCTGGTCGGCGGCACCGCGTGGAACTTCGCCAACAAAGCGCTGCGCGAGGAGCCGTTCGACGTGCTGGTGGTCGACGAGGCAGGCCAGTTCGCGCTGGCCGACGCGCTCGCGGTGTCGACCTGCGCCCGCAACCTCGTGCTGCTCGGCGACCCGCGCCAGCTGCCGCAGGTCGTGCAGGGCACCCACCCGGCCGGTGCCGAGGCGTCCGCGCTGGGGCACCTGCTCGACACCGCCGACATCATCCCGCCCGACCTGGGGTTCTTCCTCGACCAGACCCGCCGCATGCACCCCGCCGTGTGCGCGCCGGTGTCGCGGCTGTCCTACGCGGGCAGGCTGCACGCGCACCCGAGCGCCGCCGAGCGGTCCATCGAGGGCGTCCCCGCCGGGCTGCACCTGGTCGAGGTCCAGCACCAGGGCAACACCACCCGCTCCACCGAGGAAGCCGCCGCCGTGGTCGAGGTCGTCGCCTCCGTGCACGGCCGCGCCTTCCACGACCGCGACGGCTCCCGCCCCGTCACCGACCACGACATCCTGGTCGTCGCCCCGTACAACCTGCAGGCCAGGGTGGTGACGCGGGCACTGGAGGCGGCGGGCCACGGCGGCGTGCGGGTGGGCACGGTCGACCGCTTCCAGGGCCAGGAAGCCCCGGTCGTCATCGCCACCATGACCTCGTCCTCGGCCGCCGACCTGCCCCGCGGCCTCGACTTCCTGCTCTCCCGCAACCGCCTCAACGTCGCCCTGTCCCGAGCCCAGACCCTGGCCGTGCTGGTCTGCTCCCCGCACCTGGTCACCGCCGACATCCGCACCACCGCCCAGATGCGCCTCGTCTCCGGCATGATCGGCCTCCTCGACGACGCCACCCCCTGGCAGGGCGCGCGTTAGGGGCGTCCGGCGTTGGTGCAGGCCTTGGTCCTGGTCTGGAGGAACAGGAAGACCGGGGACTCGCTCAGCGACCACGGTTCGGCGTCCGCGTGGGTGCCCAGCGCGCGGAGCTGGGTGATCGCCTCGTTGTGGCGGTTGTTGGCCATGAGGGCCTGGATCGCCCAGCCGCGTTCGTCGCGGGTGAAGGGGGTGTCGTGGGGGTCGGTGGACAGGCGGGTGAGCAGGGTGTCGAGGGCGGCGACGACGTCCTGGTCGCGCCAGCGGTCGTGGTCGTGCTCGAAGGCCGCCTGGAGCGGGAGCACGGCCAGGGTCGGTGACGTGGCGGCGGCGGTGGCGGCGAACTCGGTCATCAGGTCGTCCGAGCCGCGCCACTTGCGGCACCAGTACCGCAGGGCCTGCACGTGGGCGTGGCGGTGCAGCGGGTCCCTGGCGAGGAGTTCGGACCACACCGCGAGGAACTCGTCGTGCTCGTAGCTCAGGCCGCGGGCGAGGGTGACGTGCGCCCACCACGGCGTCGGGTCCTCGGGGGCCACCTCCGCCGCCGCGACGGCGGCCTGCCGGGCCTCCAGCAGCACGCGGCGGAACCCCACGAACTGCTCCCGCGTGGTGTCCACGCCCCGCTGCGAGTCCCGCACCTGCCAGGCGACGACGATCAGCATGCGCGCCAGCACCACCGCGTGCCCGGGGTCCCGCGGCCGCGCCGCGCGCCACGCCGAGAGCCAGGTGTCGTCGGCCGCGGCGGCGTCGCCGAGTGCCCGCACCACCTCGACCCTGGCCGCCCAGTCGCCCCAGGTCGCGGCCAGCAGTTCGGCGGCGGGCAGCCAGTAGCCCCCCGCGGCCGCGGCCAGCGCGTTGGCAGGCGCCTGGTTGCCGTGGACGCGGTCCGCGGTGACCTCGCTGTTGGCGGGCATGCCCCACTTGGCCATGTCGACCCTGGGCAGCATCAGCGTGGCGACCACCTCGGCGGGGAGGTCGTCGACGAGGACGCCGCGCCTGCGGGCCTCGCGCGACGCCCGGCGCAGCAGCTGGAAGGTCTTGGGGTCGAGCAGCGAGGCCACGTCGGTATCCGATCGGTGTCAGGCGGCGCGCAGCGCGGGGATCGGCTGGAAGTCGAGGTCCACGCCCGCGGTGACGCGCAGGCCGGTGCTGTCGCGGTCGTCGGAGAGGGCGGCGGCGAGCAGGTCGGCCAGGCCTTCCAGGCCGGTGTCGGTGAGCCGCAGGGTCGCGTCCCCGGCCCAGTCGACCTCCCAGCGGCCGTACCCGGTGGCGACGAGCGCCAGGTCGACCAGCAGGCCCAGCCCGTCAGCCACCGACGTCCTGGCCCGCTCGCGGCGCGCGCGGGTGCCGCCGACCTGCTCGTCGTCCGCGGGCGCGAGGTAGAGCAGCTTGCCCGCGTCGAGTGCGTCGAGCACGGCGCGCAGGGTCGGCTGCCTGCCCTGGACCCGGCCCGCGGCCCGGGTGAGCGGCAGCGTCGCGTCGATCATGTGCTGCTGGATGACCAGGTGCCCGTAGTTGGTCCAGTCCACCCGCTTGCGCTCGTCCACGTCGTTCATGGCCAGCAGCAGCGCCCGGTCCAGCAGCGGCACCGGGTCGTCGACCAGGGCCAGCGCGGACCGGTCCGGCCGGTCCGCCAGCACGGGCGCGGCGATCGCCTCGATGGCCGCGATCCGGGTCGTCGTGGGCGGGTGCGAGTCGTACGGGTCGGCGTCGCCGCCGGGCGGGTCCTGCGCCCGCAGGTCCGCCAGCACGGGCGCGCTTGAGGAACAAGGTCTAGCTGAAGTCCACCGCGTGCAGCTCGCGCAGCGCGCTCGCCGCGGCCGCGGAGCCCGCGATCCTGGCCGACACCGCGTCCGCGGCCAGTTCCTGGCGGCGGCAGATCGCATTAGACAGTCGCATGTAGACCTTGGCGTAGCTCGCGAACACGCCGGCGAGTGCACCCTGCAGGCCGCTCGCGCCGGTCATCCCGGTCACCACGCGCCTGAGCGCGTCCCGGCCGGTGACGACCACTCCGGACAGCCGGGTGTCGCGGTTGGCGTAGTGCCCCAACTCGTGCGCGAGCACCGAGGCCATCTGCTGTTCGCTCAGCCCCGCCAGCAGCGGCGCGCCCACGTACAGCCTGCGGGAGGTCACGACCAGCCCGAGCAGCCGCGTGTTCTCCACCACCGCCGCGTTCACCGCCGCGATCACCCGGATCTCGTCCGGCGGCCGCGTGCCGACCCGGCTCGCCGGCTCGGTGACCAGCGCCCACAGCCGCGGCTGCTGGCTCGGCGTGACCGCGACCCCGTCCACAATGTCGTCGCGGCGCCGCTCGATGGACACCAGTGCCATCAGGATGGCGAACACCGCGGGCACGACGAAGAACGCCAGCTTCAGCCCGACGACCGGCGACTCCCGCAGCGCCACCACTTCCAGCACGACCAGTCCACCCGCGACCCCGAGCGCGAGCAGGGAGAAACCGGCTAACATCGCCACCGCCAGGGCAGCGCGCAACCCCACGAACATCGTTCCCGAACCTTCCCCAGTAGCCGATCCCCCGATGCGGCACGAGGAGTGTGCACCAACGACTCCTCTTCTGCCAACACCGGGGGACCGGGTGGGGGAAGGATCAACTGTCCCTTATGAACGTGTGCGGAACCCAAGGCGTCGACAAGACGGAGCCGTCCCCGAACTCGACTCGTACCACCGTGTGGAACGGCACACTTCGCCCGGTGGTCGCCTTCCACCACCGCACGACCCGGCCGCGGTCGATCTCCCACAGGGACACCACCACGTCCCGGAACACCCACTTGTCCTGGGTGGTCCAGTCGTCCAGCGCCGTGGTGACCCGCTTCAGCACGCTCTTCTCCCGGGTCAGCGCTGCCCGGCGCGCGCGGGTGGCGGCGAGGAGCCGGTCGGGGAACACCACGGCGAACCGCCGGTCGGTGATGGCGATGCTGGCCTGACCGGAGCAGGCCGCGAGGTGGTCGGCGGCCACCACCGCGTCGTCGCCGTCCTGCTCCGCCTCCGCCCACCACCCGAGGCCGGGCTCCTCGATCCAGTCGTCGCCCTGCAGATCGGGCGCGTGCACCGACAGCGTCGGGTAGTCGATCGCGATCGGCACCGGCTCCGGACCGCCGGGGGCGGGCGGGTGCGGCACCCGCACCTGATCGCCGACGCGGGACCCGATGTCGAGGCCCTTGGGGGATATCCCCACCAGCAGGCGTTCCCCCGGCAGGCACCAGTCCCGCTCCAGGTCCTTGCGCACGCTCATCCGACCACGCCGTTCGTCAGCGCGGCCAGTCGCCGGTAGGGGGCTTCGTCGTCGTCGCTTGTGAACCGGAAGTCCAACTGGGATCCGTCGTCGAGTGTCATGCGCAGGCACGGCATGCTGGCGATCACCCCCGCCGACGTCCTGGCCGCCTCGAAACCCCGGATGTGCGCGCGGGGAACGGTGAACAGCGGGTCGATCCGGTCCACAAAGGTCTGGGGCCGCCTCGGCTGCGGCCCCGTGATGACCTGTTTGACAGCGGTGAGGAACCCGACCGGTGGCGGTTCGGGTTCCGGTTCCGGCGTGACCACTTTCCCCGCGTGCAATCCCGTGCCGGTCAACGCCCAGAACACCCTGTCGTCCGGCACGGCCTCGAACAACGACCACGCCCGGCCCCGGCCCGGCTCGCTGCGCATGATGAGTCCCGCCGCCAGCTTGACGGGGCCGTCGCTGGACCCGCCGCCAGTGCCCTCGTCAAAGGAGTCGATCACCCCGTCGATCACGTCGTCGACCACATCGGCAAGCCACCGGCCCGGACTGCGGGGGTTGGGGTTGCGCGCTTTCGCGTCGTACCCGCGCCTGATGGTGGTGCCTGCCCAGAGCAGGTGCTCGTCCGGGAGCCAGACCCGGGCGTGGATGGCGAACCCCGCGGTTCTCCGGTGGGTCATGGGCAGTCCTCTCCGCGACCGCTAGTCGACCGTGAAGCCGCGGTCCTCGGCGGCCCTGCGCTCGTCCGATGTGGACGGATCGTCGACGTGGTCTTCCGCGCGTTTGAGGCCCCATTCCACGGCTGCGCCGGGGAGGTTCTCCAGGACGCCGTGCATCGTGACCCTGCCGATGTCGGTGGTGCCGCTGAGCCCGAGGTAGCCGAGGCTCGTGGTGACCACGCGCTGCGCGAGTGCCTTCTCGCCGGAGAGCGCGACGGGCTTGCCGTCCTCGCCGAGGATGACTTCGCGATCCTTGGTGAAGGTGCGCTTGCCGATGATGTTGTTCGGTGTCGTCGTCGCGAGGTCGTCGGTGTGGTTGCGGATGTAGCCGAGCGCGGGGTTCGCCCGGTCCAGCTTGCGGCCGATGACGCCACCGGCCCAGGGGATGTCGGTGACCTTGCCGACCTTCTTGAGCGCGGCTTCGACGATCTTGTTCGACCTGATCCGCACGAGGGCGTCCTCGAGGTGGGTGATCAGCGGCTTGAGCCGGTGCAGGAGTTTGGCGACCTCGGTGCCGAGCCGGGTCTTGGTGACGGCGACCTGCGCGGCGGTCAGCCCGGTCTCCGCGGCGATCGAGGTGCCCGCGGTGATCCAGGACGCCGCCAGCGCGGCCAGCCACTCGACGATCAGCCCGAGCACGAACTCCTGGATGATGTCGATGACGACCTGGACGAAGGTGTCGAAGATGTCGGCCGCGGTCTCCAGCACGGTCGTCAGCGTGGCGATGTCACCGCCGAGCGCACGGGCACCGTCGGCGAACTCGGCCATCTCGGCGCGGAACGCGTCACCGGCCTCGCCCTGCCAACCCGACGACGTGGCCGCCGCGCGCTCCTGCTCGCGCACCGCGACCTGCTCCAGCCAGTTGCTGACCTTCTCCCAGCCCTTGGCGGTGCTGCGCATCTGCTCCGGATCGCCGACCGCGGGCTCCAGCACGAACTCGATCAACGGGCTGATCGCCAGCGAGATCAGGAACCCCAGGCCGTTGTCGACGAGGGCCTGACCGGGGCTCGCGATCGCGGCCAACTGCTCCATGCGCGCGTTGACCAGCGCGAAGCCCGCCTCGGCCGGGCTGCCCGCGTCCTGGAGCTTGTCGCCAGCGTCGGCCCACGTGCTGCCGCGGTTGCCGACCTGGTCGAGGTAGTCGTCCCGGTTGGCGTCGCCGGCGCTGTTGAGATCGCCGAAGGAGCCGACGCCTTGCCCCGCTGACCTGAGGCCGGACGCGTTGTCGGTGTCGGTCGCCCCGTAGGCCGCCGCGGACTCGTCGAGCGCTTCCGCGATCTGCGTGAGGTAGGCCGACGCCTTGCCCGCCATGTCCTGGCACTCGCGCAGCGACGTGAAGTAGGTGGCCGCCATCGGCCTGCCCAGCGGGCCGAAGCACTCGTCGTGCACCCGCGCCTGTTCCAGCAGCCGGGCGAGCCCGGTGAAGTTCTCCGCCTGGCCGCGCGAACCGACCGCGTGCGCGCGGAGGGTGTCGCCCGCGATGTTCATGCCGGTCATGAGCGGTCCCGGTAGATGCTCTCGTCGGTGAAGTCGCCGTCGTCATCCGGCGGGGCTGGGGTGCGCGGCCTGCGGGTGTGCGCAGCCGGGATGGCGGACGATGGCGTCGGGAGGGCCGAAGGGGGCGGCGGTGCGGTGGGGCCGAGGGGTTCCACGGCGGGGGACTGGGCGCGGAAGGCGGCTTGGAAGCGGTCGTACTGGGCGTCGCCGACCAGGGGGCGGACGGTGTCCTCCATCCGCGCGGCGGCTTCCTGCTGGGCGGCGCGGATGGTGGCGAGGATGTCCTGGGTGAGCTGGGTGTGCGACCGGTTCATCGCCGCGGGCGCCAGCTGGAGCCCGAGGACGGCGCCGGACGGGGCGACGGTGACGGTCACCGAACCGTCCGTGCTGCGGGCGCTGCCCTTGAGCTGCGCGATGCTGTCCTTGAGCCGTGCCGCGTTCGCCGCCTGCTCGGCGAAGTGCCGCAGTGTCTCGTCGTACCTGGCCTGGTCCACGGTTGTCGCCCCCAATCAGGCCGCGATGGTAGTGGCCGGGAAACCCGGTGGCGGGCGGTTTCGGTGAAGATCATCGGCCGGGTGTGGGGATGCTCACTGGCCCGTAACGTCCACAGTGGACCGATCGCGGCAGGCGGGCCGCGCCGGTGCGAGCCGGGGTCGTGGCAGGCTGGAACGTTGTACGGTATGTTGTATCGTACGACTGGGGAGGCGTGGCCGTGGAGTTGGTGTTCGAACGGGGCGACCCGGCGCGAGCAGGGGCGTTCCTGATCTACGGGAGCGGGCACCTGCCCGAACCCGGTGTACCCGCCGAGGTCGTCATGGCGCTGCCGGACGAGACGGGCGCCGTTGTCGCCCGGCCCGTGCCGGTGCGGCGGGTGCCCGTTGGTGCGATGGTGCCGGTTCTGTTGGGCGACCAGACCGGAGTCTCGGCTTCCGTTGCGTTCTATGGCGCGGTCGTGCGCAACGCGTTGCACCTGATCGCACGCGGGCGGTTGTTGCCCGGTGTCTCGCCCGGTGGTGTCGACGCGTGGCGGGTCGGGCCGTACGACGTGGCTGACGTCGAACGGTTGCGCGCCTTGGCATCGGCGATGCCCGCTGCCGCCAGGGCGGTCCCGGTGGCAGACGGCAGGCTGCCGGACGCGCGGGAGTTGGTGCGGGCGTTGTACGACGCCGTCGCGGACACGATGCCCCGCACACCGGGGGCGTCCTGGCTGACCGGTGACCCCCGGTTCGCCGACCTGGAGACCACGGCCGACCACACCCAGGACGCCATCGATCTGGGGGAGTGGGCCAGGCAGGTCGCGGCCGGGGTCGACGTCGGGCTGCGGGTGGCGTTGCGCCTGGAGAGCAGGGGCGACCCGACCAGGCTCACCGCCGTCGTGCGGCTGCGGGACCTGGCCGACCCGATCAGGATCACCGACGCCGAGGCCCTGTGGACCGGCGCGGAGACCGGGTTCGGCGAGCGCGCCACCTTCGAGGCCATGGTCGCCGTGCGGCGGGCGGCCGCGGTCTGGTCCCCGCTGGAGAGCCTGCTGGCCGACGCCGAACCGACCGGGTTGGACCTCGTCGACGCCGACGTGGCCGACCTCCTCGACGGCGCCGAGACGCGGCTCGCCGAGGCCGGGGTGGCGATCGAGTGGCCGGACGAGATGTCCCGCGACCTCGGGGCCAGGGTTGTCGTCCACGCCCCGGGCGCCCGCCCGGACAACGTTGCCACGCACCTCCGCGACTCACCACCGTTGCCGACGCGCTGGCAGCTGCTGCTCGCGGGCCTGCCGTTGACGGACACCGAGACAGCCGCCGTCGCATCGTTGCGGCCCATCGTTGCGCTGCGTGGCCAGTCGGTGCTGGTCCCGCCCGACCTCGGGCGCAAGGCCCGCGAACCCGACCTGCCCCCGTTCCCCGCCTTCGCCGGGTTCACCGCCGCCGTGGTCGGCAGTTCCGAGATCGCCGACACGCTGGTCGAGACCGTCGCCGACGGCTGGCTCGGCGGGGTCGTCGACCTTGTCGCCGACCCCGAGGGCGGCCCGGAACCGCTGGTCAGCCCACCTGGGCTCAAGGCGTCCCTGCGCGACTACCAGTCCCGCGGCGTCCGCTGGCTGAACCGGATGACCGCGCTCGGGTTCGGCGGCTGCCTGGCCGACGACATGGGCCTGGGCAAGACCGTCACGCTGATCGCCCTGCACCTGGCGCGCGCCGCGACCGAGCCGACGCTGGTGGTCTGCCCCGCATCGGTGCTCGGCAACTGGGAGAACGAGATCACCAGGTTCGCGCCGGGAACACCGGTGCGCCGCTTCCACGGCGAGTCCCGCTCCCTTGTCGATGTCGAGGGCTTCGTGCTCACCACCTACGCGACGATGCGCCTCGACGCCGCCGCGTTGGCCGGGGTGCGCTGGGGGCTGGTGGTGGCCGACGAGGCGCAGAACGTGAAGAACCGGCTCAGCGACACCGCCAAGGCGTTGCGCGCCATCCCCGCCGCGGCCAGGGTCGCCCTCACCGGCACCCCCGTGGAGAACAGCCTCATCGACCTGTGGACGCTGCTCGACTGGACGACTCCCGGCCTGCTCGGGACCGCGAGCGCGTTCCGCTCCACCTGGGGTCGCGCCATCGAGGTCGACCGGGACAACCGCGTGGCGGGCCGGTTCGGCGCGCTGGTCCGCCCGTTCGTGCTGCGCAGGCGCAAGAGCGACCCCGGCATCGCCGCCGAACTGCCACCCAAGATCGAGACCGACCACCCGGTGGCGCTGACCGACGAGCAAGCGGTGCTCTACCAGCGCGTCGTCGACGAGGTGATGGCCGAGATCCGGGCCAGCGAGACCCCCATCGCCCGGCGGGGTCTGGTGCTCAAGCTGCTCGTCGCGCTCAAGCAGGTCTGCAACCACCCCGCGCACTACCTCAGGGAGACCGGCACCCCGGCCCGGTCCCGCTCCGAGAAACTGCAACTGCTCGACGAGTTGGTCAGCACCATTGCGGCAGAGGGCGGCGCGGTGCTGGTGTTCACCCAGTACGTGAGGATGGCGCGACTGCTCGAACTGCACTTCGCGGCCACCGGCGTGCCGACCTTGCTGCTGCACGGCGGAACACCGGTGCGCGCGAGAGAGGAGATGGTGCGCCGGTTCCAAGCCGGGGACGCACCGGTGTTCCTGCTCTCGCTCAAGGCCGCGGGCACCGGCCTGACGCTGACCAGGGCCGACCACGTCGTGCACTTCGACCGGTGGTGGAACCCCGCCGTGGAGGCCCAGGCCACCGACCGAGCGCACCGCATCGGCCAGACGAAGTCCGTGCAGGTCCACCGGTTCACGGCCGTGGGGACGTTGGAAGAGCGCGTAGCCACCCTGTTGGAGTCCAAAAAGGAGCTCGCGGACGCGGTGCTGGGCGGCGGGGAGGCCGCGCTCAGCGAACTGAGCGACGCCGAGCTGCTCCGCCTCGTCTCCCTGGGGAGCAGGCGATGAACGACGACGACGAGTACCTCGCCGCCCTGTTCGCCGACGAGGACGACGACGAGGTCGACGCGGACGAGTCCCCGGTGCACGCGGTCACCTTCCCCGCGTTCGAGCCGCATCGGCGCTACGGCAAGAAGTTCGCCGACACCTGGTGGGGCAACGCCTGGACGGAGTCCATGGAGGACACCGCCCTCGACCGCGAACAGCTGCGCCGGGGCCGCGCGCACGCCTTCGCCGGGTACGTCGGCCCCATCACCGTCAGCCAGGGGCGCGTCTCGGCGACCGTGCACGACGGCGACCACACGCACCCGTTCACCACCGTGGTCCGGGTGAGCGAGCTGACCGACGCGGGCTGGGACCGCTTCCTGGACCAGGCCGCGCGCCGCGCCGGGCACGTCGCCGCCCTGCTCGACCGCGACATGCCGCGTGAGCTGGTCAGCGCGGCGGCCGACGCGGGGGTGCGGCTGCTGCCCGACTTCGACGACCTGGAGCCGGAGTGCACCTGTCCCGAGTGGAACAGCCCGTGCGCGCACGCCGCCGCGTTGGCCTACCAGGTGTCCTGGCTGCTCGACCGCGACCCGTTCGTGCTGCTGCTCGTGCGCGGCCGGGACGAGACCGACCTCATGGCGGAACTGCACCGGCGCAACTCCCGGGCGGGCGCGACGCGGGCGGCAACGGTGCGGGTCGGGGTCTCCGCGGTCGAGGCGTGGGCCGCTGAACCAGCACCGTTGCCCGAACCGCCGGGTCCGTTGCTCGTCCCCGCTCGACCGTTGGCGCCGTTGTTGGCCGACGTCGAGATGGTGTCGCCGGTCGTCGACGACGCTCTGGTGGTGCTCGCCGCGGACGCCGCCAGCCGCGCGGCGGACCTGCTCGCGGGTGGCGGATGGGTGGTGGCCGATCAGTGGTCGGACGCGGTCCGGCTCGCCATCAGGGCCCAGGACGTGCTCGACGAGGCGGCCGCCGCTGTCGTGGTCGAGTCCGCGGCGGCGGCTTCGGGCAGGCCGGACGAGTTCACGGCAGCGGCATCGTATCCAGTACGACAGTAGGGTGTGCGCAGCATGGCCAGAGACCGCGGCAAGCCCGCCGACCCCACCCGCAGCCTCGCGCTGCTGTGGCGGACCAGGGAACCCGCGTCCCGCGACGGGCGGACCGACCTGAGCGTCGACAAGATCGTCCGGGTGGCGATGGGGGTCGCCGACACCGAGGGCGTCGCGGCGCTGACCATGCGCCGGGTGAGCGAGGCGCTCGGCGTGGGCACGATGTCGACCTACACCTACGTGCGGGGCAAGCCGGAACTGCTCGACCTCATGGTCGACACCGCCTACGGCGAACTGGCCGCGCTCGACCCGGCAGGCACCTGGCGCGACCGGCTGGACCGGGTGGCGATGGCCAACTGGGCGCTGTACCTGGCGCACCCGTGGCTCGCGCACGTCGAGACCAGCAGGCCGGTGCTCGGGCCCAACGCCATCGCCAAGTACGAGCGCGAGCTGACCGCGCTCGAGGGCACCGGCCTCGACGACATCGCGCTGGACTCGGTGCTCGCGCTGGTCCTCGGGCACGTCCGCACCGCCGCCCGCGCCTCGGTCGAGGCCGAGGACCTGCGCCGCGGCACCGGGCTGACCGACGAGCAGTGGTGGCGGATCCAGGCGCCGTGGCTGGCCAGGTACACCACGCCGGACGAGCACCCCACCGCCAGCCGGGTCGGGACCGCCGCCGGGACCGAGCACCGCGCGGCGTACAGCCCCGAGCACATCCTGCGGTTCGGGCTGGACCGGCTGCTCGACGGCATCGCGGTGCTGGTCGACCGCCGCTGATCGCTGTGTCCTGCCCCTCACCGGGAATACCCGGTGGTCCGCGGGCGCTGAACGGGGGAAACGGTGGATCGACTGGGAGGTACGCGGTGGCGGTGGACCCGGAGGAGCTGTTCGAGGTCGACTCGGACGTCCCGGACCTGGCCGGGAGCGTGCTGCTGCACCACTTCAGCGGGTTCGTCGACGCGGGCGCGGCCGGGTCGACCCTGGTCGAGCACCTGCTGGAGCTGCACGAGCACCGGGTGATCGCCCGCTTCGACATCGACGACCTGATCGACTACCGCGCCCGGCGCCCGGTGATGACCTACGACACCGACCGCTGGGAGGACTACGACACCCCCGAACTGGTCGTCCACCTGCTGCACGACGCCGCCGGCACGCCGTTCCTGCTGCTCACCGGGCCCGAGCCGGACCGGCGCTGGGAGGCCGTGGTCGCCGCGGTCCAGGCGCTGATCGAGCGGTGGGGCGTGCGGCTGGCCGTGGGCGCGCACGGCATCCCGATGGGCGTCCCGCACACCCGCGACCTGACCGTCATCTCGCACGCGACCAGGCCGGAACTGGTGACCGACAAGTCCCCGTTCAACCGCGTCCAGGTCCCGGGCAACCTCTCGGCGCTGCTGGAGTTCCGGCTGGGCCAGGCGGGCCACGACGCCATGGGCTTCGCCGCCTACGTCCCGCACTACCTCGCGCAGAGCACCTACCCGACCGCCGCGCTGAGCCTGCTCGAGTCGGTCATCTCCGCCACCGACCTGGTCATCCGCACCGACGGCCTGCGCGAGACCGCCCGCCGCGCCGACACCGAGATCGCCCGCCAGGTAGCCGAGTCCACCGAGGTCAGCGAGGTCGTCGCCGCCCTCGAACGCCAGTACGACGCCTACGCCGAGAGCACCCAGAGCCTCCTCGTCCCCGACGGCGACCCCCTCCCCAGCGCCGACGAACTCGGCGCCGAACTGGAACGCTTCCTCGCCGAACAACCCCGCGACCAGTAACCCTCAGCCGACGGACCCGCTGACGGCAGGGTGACCGGCACGAGCGCGGGTCGCCAGGAGTGATGCTCCTGCCGCGGCCAAGGCCAGGGCGCTGAAGGCCGCGGTGATCACTGTGAAGGCGGTGGTGGCCTGGGACGGGGTTCGGGCCAGGGACAGGTACGCGGTCCCGGCGGCGGCTACGCCGATGGCGCCCCAGAGTTGGGCGTTGGTGCTGATGAGGCCGCTGAGGTCGGGGGCGTGTTCGGTGGGGGTGGCGGTGGTCAGGTGGGTGATGAGGGCGGCGGAGCTCAAGCCCAGGCCGAAGCCGCCGATGGCCAGGACGGCCAGCAGGACGGGGCCGGACGCGTGGCCGGTGGCCGCGGTGAGGGTGGTGGCCAGGTAGCCCAGGGCGAGGATCGTGCAGCCCAGGGCGGGCATCAGGTGGGACCACCGGGAGGGCAGCCGCGGCAGGAGAGGGCCTGCGATGCCGAAGGCGGCTACCCAGGTCACCAAGGCGAAGCCCGAGTACGCGGGGCTCAACCCGAGCCCCCGCTGCAGGTACACCGCCAGCACGAACAACAGCGCCAGGTACGTCAACGTGCTGGCCCCGTGCGCGATCAGTCCCCACCGGAGCGCGGGCCGCCGGACCAGTGACAGGTTGACCAGCGGGTGCGCCGTCCGCCGCTGCGTCGCCACGAACCACCCCAGCGCGGGCACGCTCGCCGCCAGGGACGCCCATGTCCACAATGGCCACCCCGCCTCGCGCCCGAACACCAGCGGTACCACCGCCAGCAGCAAGGCCAGGGACAGCACCGCCACCCCCCGCAGGTCGAGCGGGTCGCGGTGCCGAGCCCCGTCGTCGCGCGGCAGGTACCGGAGGCCCGCCGCCAGCAGCGCGGCGCCGAGGGGCACGTTGATCAGGAAGATCGGCCGCCACCCCGTGCCGAACAGGTCCGCCGACACCAACACCCCGCCCAGCAGCTGCCCCAACACCGCGCCACCGGACAGAGCCAGGCTGTAGTACCCGATCGCCGCCGTGCGGGCCGCGCCGGAGAAGGTCAGCTGGATGCCGCTGAGCACCTGCGGGACCATCAGCGCCGCCGCCGCGCCCTGGGCGACCCTGGCCGCGATCAGCCACCCGGTCCCGGGCGCCAGCCCGCACGCCAGCGACGCCAGCACGAACCCGACCAGTCCGCAGAGGAACAACCGCCGGTAGCCGTGGATCGCGCCCAGCCGCGCGCCGGTGATCAGCAGCACCGCGTACGCCAGGATGTAGCCGGACACCACCAGTTCCAGCTCGCCGTCGCCCGCGTGCAGGGTGTGCTGGATCGACGGCGCGGCCGTGTTGACGATCGCCAGGTCCACGTTGACCATCAGCTGGCCGCTGAGCAGCACCGCCAGCGGCCACCGCGTGCCATCGGGCAGACCGCTCACGGACGCGCGCCCACCGACGGCGGCCAGGTCATCCCCACGAAGTCCGCCACGACCAGGTCCGCGGCTGCCAACTGCTCGTGCGGCCGGGTCGTGGTCACCGCGACGCACACCGCGCCCGCCGCCTTCGCCGCGGCCACCCCGGCTGGCGCGTCCTCGAACACCACCACGTCCTCCGCCGAGACCCCGAGCCGGGTGCACGCGGTCAGGAAGCCCTCGGGGTGCGGCTTGCCCTCGGTCACGTCCTCGGCCGCGACCACCACCGCGAAGAACTCGCCCAGCCCGAGCTCGTCCAACAGCCCGTGCACGTCCGCGCGCCGACCCGACGACACGATCGCCGCGGGCACCCCGGCCGCGTGCACCGCCCGGACCAGCTCCGGCGCCCCCGGGACCGCCACCGCGCTCGGCACGTCCGCGACGGCCCAGTACCCCATGGCCTCGTCGAACAGCCCGTCGACCGTGGTGTCGGCCGGGAACAGGTGCGTCCGCTCGGCCAGCACGTCCTGGCCGCGCCGACCGGAGAACGTCTTGAGCTCCACGTCGTCGAGCGCCAGCCCGTAGGTCCGGAACAGCGTGCGCCACGCCCACCTGCTGCGCGGCTCGCTGTCGGCGAGCGTGCCGTCCATGTCGAACAGGGCGGCCTTGAACGCGAGGGTCATCCGCGGTTCTCCAATGCGAGGTACAGGTCCTGCCAGGGTGCGACCCGCTCGAACGCGGCGCTCGCCGCGGCCACCGCGACGTCGTTGCCGCGCCTGGCCGCGATCTGCAGCCCGACCGGCACCCCGTTGGCCGCGACACCGGCGGGCACGCTGGCCGCCGGGCTGCCGATGAAGTTGTACGGGCTGGTCATCGACCACCCCACCTGCGCGTCCACCGCCTGACCGGCCACAGTGGACGGACCCTTGGTGGTGCGGGTCGCGTCGTTGGCGATGCCGGTCACGCAGTTGACCGGGCTGACGATGAGGTCGTAGCGGTCGAACAGGTCCTCGAAGGCGTCGAGGACCTGGGTGCGCACGATGTCGTCCATCTTCGCGTCCACCGCCGAGGGCAGCGCGCCCAGTTCCGCGCTCTCGACGAACTCCGGCGAGATCCGGTCCCGCCACTCGCCCAGCAGGTCGAGCCCGAGGCGCCGCGAGTACTCGACGGACTCCGCGTGCGCCACCTTCAGGTACCGGCGCCACACCGCGGTCAACTCGTCGTGCGGCAGCGGCAGGCTGAACTCGACCTCGTCGACCTGCGCGCCCGCCTCCTTGAACGCGGGCACCGCCGCGCGCACCACCGCGTCCACCTCCGGCTCGACGGGGTAGCCGCCGAGCGTCGGCAGGTACGCCACGCGCACGCCGTCGAGCGAGCGGTGCAGGTGCTCGCCCACCCGGTCCGGCACCGGGAACGAGTACGGGTCGCGCGGGTGCGGCCCGGACATCAGGTCCAGCACCAGCGCCGAGTCCTCGACGGTGCGGGTCAGCGCGCCGAAGCACACCATCGGGTTGAGCCTGCGGAACGCGTTGGGCCGCGCGGGAACCGCGACCCGCCCGAACGTGCTCATCAGCGTGTAGACCCCGCAGAACGAGGCGGGCACCCGCAGCGACCCACCCGCGTCCGACCCCTGCGCGATGGGCACCATCCCGGCCGCGACCGCCGCCGCGCTGCCACCGGAGGACCCACCCGCGTTCATCGCCGGGTTGAACGGCGTGCTGGCGGGCCCGAACAGGCTGCTGTCCGTGGTCGCCTTGTGCCCGAACTCCGGGGTGTTGGTCTTGCCCACCACGATCGCCCCGGCCCGCACCAGCCGCGCCACGCACTCCACCGTCTCGGTCGGCACCAGGTCCGCGTACACCGCCGACCCCCGGGTCATCCGCACCCCGGCCACCGGGTCGAGGTCCTTCACCCCGATCGGCACCCCGTGCAACGGCGGCAACGGCGCCCCGGACACCACCACCCGCTCAGCCTCCCGCGCCGCGTCGAGCGCCGCCTCCTGGCACAGCGTGACGAACGCGTTGACCTCCGGGTCCACCCGCTCGATCCGCTCCAGACTGCCCCTGACCACTTCCACCGGCGACACTTCCCGGCGCCTGATCATGTCCGCCAGCCGAGTGGCCGACAGGTGGCTGAAGTTGTCCATACCTTCCAGAACACCGCCCATCCCCGTCGCGTTGCAGCCCGTTGTCGAACTGCCCCTTCTCAATCGGGTGAAACCTCGATCGCCGTGCTATCGCCGTGCCCTAACCACTTCCGCGCTCGTTCCCTGACACCCGCCTAGTTCCACGCCCACGTGCTCGACGACCGAACTCCTCCCGCGTGGGCCTGCGGTTTCCGCGTGGAGGACAGCTGCCCCTCCACACGAACACTGCTCGATGGGGCGGACTTGTTTTGCGCGGGGTGGCACCCTCCGTAAGCTCTCCGCGCGGGGGAGGGCCGTCTCTTCAGGCCCCGCCTTTGTGCTCTTCCCAGGAGGGTGCAGGAGCCCCGCGCAAAACAAGTCCGCCCCATCGAGCACCCACCCCCACGAGGACCCGACAACTCCACAGTGGACCGACATCACCCCCGATCAGCCACGACCTCCAGCCCCGCCTCCGCCTTCCGCACCGCCGCCTCATCCGCCAGCACCTGTTGCCGGTCATCGTGCGCCAGCACCACGAACCCCACGTCGAAGGTGGCGAACAGATCGTCCGTCACCTCGATCCGGTCCCCGGCGCGCACGGTGATCACCGACTCGTGGTGCGAGGCCAACTCCGGGATGACCGCGAGCGAGTCGGTCCCGCGCACGACCCCCGCGGTGCGGCTCATCAGGAACACCACCCGCATGTGCTTGCGCAGCGCGTACCCCTCCGGCACCTCGCCCCGACCGGTGAAGTGCCGGACCGCGCGGTCGACCTGGCTGTCCCCGGTGGCGACCCGGCAGAACCGGGGGTGCCCGCCGCCGTGCGGCCGGATCCCGACCTCGACCAGCCGCGGCCCGTGGTCGGTGAGGATCAGTTCGACGTGCGCGGTGCCGTAGCGCAGGCCCACCGCGTCGAGCACGTGCTTGGCGTGCTCGGTGAGCACCGGCACCACCGGGTCGTCCGGCGCCAGCCACTCCAAGCTCTCGTACACCGCCATGTGGGGCCCGTTGTCGACCTTGCCGTAGCGGCACACGTCGGCGACGGTGTGGTCGCCGCCGTGGCTGAACAGGTCGACCACGTACTCCGTGCCGACCGCGTGCTGCTGCACCAGCACCTGGTCGTTCACCAGCCCGAGCCGGTTGCGCCGCCCCAGTCGCGCGTCGAACACCTCACGCCACCCGTGCCCGCCCGCGACCCTGCTCACCCCGTCGGTGCCCGCGCTCTTGGGCGGCTTGACCACCAGGTCCTTGCCCGCCAGCCCGTACTTGGCGATCCACGCGGTCACCTCGTCCGGGTCGGCCGTGCAGACCTGCGGGATGATCGGCAACCCGGCCAGCGCCACCGCCTCGGCCATCGCGCCCTTGTGCCTGCGCGCCGGGGTCAGCTCGGGCACGTTGGCCCACTCGGGGAACACCTCGGCGGTGAGCGCGTCGGCCAGCTCGACCCCGGACTCGCAGCCGGGCAGCAGGCACACCGGGTCCAGCTCGCGCAGCCGCCGCTGGGTGTGACCACTGTGGACGATGATCTCGGCGTAGTCCTCCTGCCGGAACGACGCCGCGTACACCTCGGGCGGCGCCGGGCTCGAGAGCAGGGCGACCACGGGCACCCCGGCCTCGTGGAAGGCGGGCGCGAACAACGCGCCCGAGGTGTACGGGTCGACGATCACCGCTGGGCGCATGGCCGCTCCTGCGAGTGGGTGCCCCCGAGGTCGGGGGACAGCGGAAGGTGGGTCAGCTCGTGCGGGGTCCCCGGCGGGTGCGGGAACACCGCGGTCGCCCGGTTCCCGTTGCGCACCACGGGCACGCCCGCGGTGATCGCCCTGGTCACCGAGCTGGCCCGCTCGTGCCACGGGCACACCAGGCGCGGCCGGTCCGGTTCGAACACCCCCAGGTGCAGCGGACCGCCGCGGTGCGGGCACCGCGCGGGCAGCACGAAGGAGCCGAACCGGGACCGGGCGTAGACGTACGGGGCGCCCGCGACGCGCACGCAGTTGCCCGCGCCGCTGACCGCGAAGGTCAGGACAAGCATTTCTCGTAGTCCCCCACGGAGTGGATCTCGTAGACGCACTCCTCGGACTCGATGATGGCCCCGTGCAACCGGTTGCCGTTGATCACCGTGCCCTCGCCCGCCTCCAGGATCTGGTACGAGTCGAAGCCGCTGACGAACCTCATCGTGCCGGACACGATGTGGCACAGCTCGTCGCCGTTGTGGCAGTGGGTGTTCGACAGCTCGCCCCTGGGTTCCACGATGTGCGCGACCGGCGCGGTCACCCGGCCCGCGCGGATCGCGTCCCACACCGGCGCGTGCAGCTGCTTGTTGCGCGGCCCGGCGTCCATCCAGGCGATCTGCCGCGCGAAGTCCTCGTCGGCGATCCCGGCGACGACCTGGAACTCCTCGAACCCGCGCACGATCTCCGGGATCACCCGCGGCCCGCAGGCGTCCACCACCGGCAGGATGATCTTCTCCAACGCCATCCGGCCGTGGTGGGTATCGATGTGCACGTGTTCGGTGAAGTACCGGGTGTCCACTGTGTCCCCGAACACCGACCGCAGCAGCGCGTCGGCGCGGCGGCAGAAGTCCACCAGGGTCGTCTCGGTGTAGTAGAGGGCGCCGAGGTAGCGGAAGAACAGCTCGTGGTTCTTGCCGAGGTAGTGGAAGTAGTTGTTGGCCATCAGGCTGCTGGACAGGTAGTACTGCCAGTAGTGGTGCAGGTCGGTGCGCAGGCCCACGGAGGTCAGGGTGTCCTCGAACAGCTTGCTGTGCTTGGTCTCGTGCACCCCGTAGCCGTACTCGTCGATCACCACCTTGAACCACTCCGACTGCGCCGGGCCGTAGTAGCCCAGCACGTTGCGGATCATCGGCGAGGCCTCGGACAGGAAGTCCGGGGCGTACTGGATCAGCCACATGCGCGCGGCCCGCTCGGGGTCGCTGGAGTTGCTGATCGCCTGCTCCGACAGCGACGGTTCCTGCGGTGTGTCCTCCACGGCCCGCAGGTAGGCCTCCAGCGAGTCGCGGGTCCAGTCGCCCGCGACCTCGACCTCGTCGTCGAGGAAGCCGAAGGAGTGGCGTTCCAGCGCGGGCCGGATCGTCTCGCCGAGCACCCGGTTGGACGAGCTGTAGAAGGCGTTGAAGTCCGACCACTTCCGCTCGTCGGCGAGACCGGACTTGGGGAAGAACACCAGGTCGTTCTCGTAGATCGTGGTCAGGATCCGGTGCGCGGCGAGGTTCTCGTAGTCGAGGACCTCGGCGCGGCCGAGCACGCGGTCGAAGTCCAGGTGGTCCACGACCTGCGGGCGCAGCTGCCTGCGGTACGGGTTGTCGTCGTTCTCCCACTCCTCGTTGTCGAGGTAGAGGGGGTTGCTGGTGTAGCGCTTGATCGCGTCCCTCAGGTCGGCGCCGCCCAGCTCGAACGGGCGGTGTGGTCCGACGTCGCTCATGCGTTCTCCCCGTCGAATCGTTGAGCCACTGCGGTCTCAGTGCACTGCTGCGAACAGTTGTGTTTCCTGCCAACGGATCTCGACATCGATGGTGTGTCCCGCGCGCACCGCGACGGGTTCGTCGAACGGGAGGAACGCCTGCATCCAGTGCGACCCCACGTTGTCCGGCGAGTTGCGCAGCACGACCCCGCCGCCGAGGTCCATCTCGAACCAGGCCACGACCCCGTGCGCGGTGCCGTCGGTCTCCGGGCGTAGCGCCGTGCGCCGCGTGCCGTCGTCCAGGTCGCCGTGCTGGACGTCGAAGTCCACCAGCGGCTCGTAGCCGCCGAGCACGCGGTGCGGCCAGGTGTTGAGCCGCACCGGGAAGTGCCCGATCGTCGCGGTGACGTTGAACGCGCTGACGTCGAAGCCCGCCGCCTCGGTGACCCGGTTGAACCCGGCCACCACCTCGCTCTCCAGCAACGCGCCGTGCAGCCTGCCCGAGGGCGGGAGCACGCGGCCGCCGGGGGCCAGCAGGTGCGTTCTCGCGTGGCGCATCGTGGGCAGCAGGCCCTCGCCGATCAGGCCGCAGTCCACGATCTCCGAGACGATCACGTCGGCCGGTCGCGGCAGGTCCCTGCCGACGACGAGGTCGGTGGACATCGCGGTCACCACCTCGACCCGGTCCGCCATCCCGTGCGCGGCCACCACCTGCCGGGCGATCTCGGCCAGGATCGGGTTCGCCTCGCACGAGGTCACCCGCGCGGCCCCGGCCTGGGCCGCCATCAGCGCGAGCAGCCCGCTGCCGGACCCGATGTCCAGCACGTGCATGCCCGGCCGCACTTGCCGCTCCACGGCCACCGCCAGCGCATCGTTGCGCTCGGCGTCGTTGAGCATCGCGAAGTGCCATCGCGGGATGGACCGTTGCGCGACCCGCGCGATCGCCGATCTCCCACCGTTGTCCGACTGCAACGCCGCCACCGCGTCCCGGTTCAGCTCCATCGCCTGCACCGCCCGCTGGTGGCTCGCCTCGGCCGCCGCCACCACGAGTCTGTCCTCGGCGCCGACCGGTGCGCGGTCCTCGACCGGCACACGTGCGCTCTCGCTCACCGTCATCCCTTGAGCCCCCGCCAAAAGGTGTTGTCGCGTTCCGCCGGGCCGTTGTCGGCCCGCCGCGGTTTACTGCCGATCGCGTTCGCCTTGACGCGATTCCCCGGCCCCAGATCAATTCCGGACTGGCCGCAACGGCCATCTCCCTCATCGTGCCAAACCCACGACGCATGTCAATGGTCCAAACCAATCGAAGCCCGGTTGGCCCAGTCCGACCGGCGCCGACTCCGCTGGGTGACCCCATTGTTCCGTTCTGCGGGGGTGGCCGGACGGGGGTACGATTGCCTCCCGCGCGCGTTGATCCGGCGATGTCGGTGAATTCTGGACATACCGGTTGACGCTTTCCGGAAATCGCACGGCCGGAAATGGCCTGCCATTACCCGGGGGCCGCGCGCGGGCCGGGGCGGACCGGGGGGTTGACTGTCGCCCCGTGGGCACGCGGTCGTTGGGTCGGGGGTTCGGGTGGCTGTGGGCGGCGTACTCGGTGAGCACGTTCGGCACCTGGCTGGCGTTCAACGCGTTCCCGCTGATCGCCATCCTGGTGCTGCAGGCGGGGGCCGCGGCGGTGTCGCTGCTGGCGGCGGCGGGGCAGGCGGTGGGGGCCGCGATCGCGGTGCCGCTGGGGGCGTGGGTCGAGTTCCGGCGCAAGCGGGCGGTGATGGTCGGCATGGACCTCACCCGGTTCGCGGCGCTGCTGAGCGTGCCCGCCGCGTTCGCCCTCGGACTGCTCACCTTCGCGCACCTGCTGGTGGTGTCGGTGGTCGTCGCCGCGGCCGACATCGTCTTCCGGGCCGCGGCGGGGGCGTGCGTGAAATCACTGGTGGGTCCGGATGACCTGCTTGTCGCGAATAGCCGGTTCGAGACCACCACGTGGTTGGCCACCGCGGTCGGCCCGCCGATCGGCACGGCGGCGATCGGATTCCTCGGCCCGGTGGTGACCGTTGTCGCCGACGCGGTGAGCTACCTGTTCTCGGCGTCCGGAATCCGCGCGATCGGCCGCACCGAACCACCTCCCGCTCGGCGTTGCGCGGAGACCGGTGGCGTGCTCGAAGGATGGCGTTATCTGCGCGCGAGTCCGCAACTGCGGCCGTTGTTGGCCAACACCGTCCTGGTGAACGGGCTGATCATGGCCACGGCGCCGCTGCTGACGGTCATGATGCTCGTCGACCTCGGGTTCGAGCCGTGGCAGTACGGCCTGGTCTTCACGCTGCCCTGCCTCGGCGGGCTCATCGGCGCGCGGGTGGTCGGGCGGCTCGTCGACCGGTTCGGGCAGCGGGAGGTCCTGCTCGCCGCCGGGGTGCTGCGGGTGTGCTGGCCGATCGGGCTGGCGTTCGTCGGCCCTGGCCTCGCCGGACTGCTGCTCGTCGTCGTGGTCGAGTTCGGGCTGATCGCCTGCGTCGGCGTGTTCACCCCGCTGGCGGCGACCTACCGGCTCCAGCGCATCCCCACCGACCGGCTCACCCGCGCGCTGGCGGCCTGGTCGGTCACCACCAAGGCGGGCACGGCGGCCCTCACCGCGCTGTGGGGGGTGCTGGCGGGCGTCACCGGTCCCCGGGCGGCGATCGCGGTCGCGGGCGTGCTGCTGCTGGCGACCCCGCTGTTGTTCCTCGGTTGGGAAACGGCATCGAGTTCGCTTTCCGCGCGCCGCTGGGAATGACATACCCCAGCGGGGGGACGACCTGTTGCCCGCCGTTTCGGAATGGTCCGAGCAGGACGGTGTGACAGTTCCGCGGGTGAGTTTTTCGATGATCACCGCAATACCGGCGAATGGTCGCACCGGTACCACGACCGTTCCCTTTGCTGATTCTTTTCGCTAACTTGGGGGAGCAGTCCCGATACTCTCCGCGACTCGCCGCGGCCGTCCTACCGCCGAGGTCCGCGGGATTCCCCACCCCGAGAGGAAACGCCGGTGCCCCTGATCGCCCGCAAGAACATCCCGGCCGCGCTCGCGCTGCTCACCGCCACCGTCCTGGGGGTGGTGGTCCCGACCGCCACCGCCACCCCGAATCCCGAGGGTGCCGCGGCCCCGCTCACCTCCGCGCCGGGGTCGGTCAAGCTGTCGCCGGTGCCGTCGACGTCGAACCAGCCCGTCCCGTGCGACGTGCACACCTCGCCGACCACGACGACCACCACGCCGTCCACCCCCCGCCCGACCTACACCCCCGCCCCGGCCGCCGCGGGGCTGACCACCTTCCCGCCGTCGAGCTCCACCCCGCCGCTGCCGGGCGAGAACTTCGCCCGCACCGGCTCCGCGACGGCCTCGTCCACCTTCGCGGGCTACAATGCCCACCGGGTCAACGACGGCGACACCAGCGCCGACGTCGGCTGCGACCACAGCTGGTCCAGCGCCAAGGACCGCTCGCCGACCATCACCCCCGAGTGGGTCCAGGTCCGCTGGTCCACCCTGCGCAGCGTCAGCCACATCGTCGTGTTCACCAGCGAGGGCTACCAGCTGCGCGACTTCGACGTCCAGGTCCTGCACGGCAACGAGGGCTGGTGGGACACCGTCGCCACCTACAACTACAACACCAACACCAGGGTCAACGTCTGGTTCGGCGCCAAGAACACCCGCGGCGTCCGCATCCTGGCCAAGGTGGGCCCCTCCCACCAACCCCTCTACGTCCGCGTCAACGAGATCCAGGCGTTCGCGTACTGAGCCCCGCGGGGGCGGCCCGCCCGGGCCGCCCCTGTCACGCCGGCTCCGCGAACAGCGACGCGGTTGCCGCGCCTCGGTAGGGGAGTCGGAAGACGGCAGCGGCTTCGTCGATGTCAGTAATAGAGGCGAGGACTCGTTCTACCTCGCCGATCGCGCCGGGGGGATGCTCTTGGATGTCGGATGACCATGGGGCGAAGGTGAGCGTGGTGAGGTTGTGCCACGCGGTAGCGGTATCCGCGTGGTCAAGCGTCTCTACCTTTGGGCAGGCGCCTACGAATCCGGCATGGGTTCGGGTGGGGAGATGGTGTTGGCGGCGAGTTCGGCCAGGACGGTAGGCACAGGTTGTTCTCCCGCCAGCGATACACGAGTCAGGAAGGCTTGGTCGGTGTAGCGCCGGACAGCGTCAGCGACCAGCGGCAGCGCGGCGACAGCGAACTCATCCGGCGGTCGGTAGGCGCTCCACACACCGGTGGGCGGTGGGCCTACCTGCGCGAGTCGACCGAACTCGGTGGCGCGGGCGGCGAGGTGTGACCGCAATCCGGGACCGATGGTGAAGGGCGCGAGACCGACCGACAGCATCGCGCGGAACGGGAGTCCCGCCATGGCGGACCACAGCGGTTCCCACGGTTGCCGCCGGTACGCGAACGGCGTCACAGCGGCCAACCAGGGGCTCGACGCGTCGTCCCGACTGGTCCGGTGCGCCGTCAGCCGCTTGCGGATCTCGACCACACCACCCCGTGGCTCGAACGGCGCCAACACCTCGCACGTCTCCGCCTTGTCCCTGACCGGCACCGCGGTCGAGTGTCCCGGCATGGCGCCCAGGCAGGACCGCAACCGGATGACCTGCTGCTCGACCTCCTCCCGCTCCGCTCCCTCGGCCCGCACCAGCAGGAAGCCCTCTACCCGCCCCGCGCGGGTGATGTACCGCATCTCCATCACCGCACCCGTCGCGTACGCCCATGCCGACCGCAGCCACTCGGAGTGGTCGGGCGCTAGAGCCTCGCCCGCGTACAGGTGCACCCCGCCCGCCACGTGGCCGACTTGGACCACGGTGCCCGCGGATCCGGCGTGCTCGTTGTGCGTCGGTGCCGCGGCTGACGCAGTCTCCGCGAACGGCGCGGCGGCAGGCATGACCCGCGACGCCGCCCATGCCCACCAGTGGTCGCCCCGGCCCGCGACCACGATCCCCGTCACGTGGGCGGGGGTGCGACAGCGGGCGCGCTCCCGTACGGCAACCCCTCGATCGGGGGCATACCCGCGGGGAAGCCGTACCCCTCGGCGACCTTCACGTCCCGGACCGCGGTGTGCAACGCCTCCCGGCACACGGCGTGCACGGCCTCGCGCATCGCCTTGAGCCGGTCCAGGTTCAGTATCCGGCCCATGTAGTCGCGGTAGTCCGCTCTCGTCTCGTTCTGCGACATCTGGTACAGGTCCGCGCCACTGCGGATCCGCCACATGCTCCACCCGAGGTACAGGCTCGTCCCGTACCGGAACACCGACACGTACACGACGTGGTTGCCGTCGACGAGGACCAACCGGTTGCCGGTCGTGTTGTACCGGGTGGGCACCCGTTTGGCGACGTAGTCCTGCACGGGGAGTTGCCGGTCCCGCAACCGCCCCGCGATGTGGCTGTACACCGATTCCGCCGCTTCGGCCCTGTCGGGCAGCAGGGTGTACCACTCGCTGATGGCCTCCGCCTTCTTCGTACGCCGGGCGAAGACTGTCCACCGCAGCACCGCCACGAGCGGCATGGCCACGATTCCCGCCACGAACCAGTAACTCGCGTCGTCCCCGTGGTACGCGTTGTCGAACGCCCTGCTGTTCACGTAGGCCATCACCAGGCAGAAGGCGAACGCCACCACCCCCAACCGCCATGCCTGCCGTTGCGCGTGGCGCACCAGATCGATCCCGGTGGAGTCGTTGAGCAGCAGGTCGGTCGGCTCGTGGCGGAGGGTGTTGGCCAGGTAGGCGGAATCCCCGTCGAAGTGCGTGCTGGGCGGATCGGTCATGCTCGACACCTCCATCGCTCACCCCCGCGGCGCGGAGCCCGAAACTACCGCGCGACGCCACACGGATGGGTGAACAGATCGCGATCTGCCCAGTAGATGTCCTGTGTGCGCTGGGTTTGTCGCGTCAGTGGTTCGGGAGGGGGCGGTGAACCGGGGGAGGGGGCGAGCGGAGTCCGTATAGTGGGGTGGCGACAGCCGGGGGGTGTCGGGTTGGGGTTTGGGCCGTCATCTCCGCCGTGCAGGACGGGGGTTCGGGGATGGTCGGGTATGTCGAGGCGAAGGTCCGTTATCTCGCGGCGCGCTGGCGCGGGGATGGTCGGGTGCCGACCATCTCGGAGTGGGGTTCGATGGTGGCGAACACCGTGGAGCACGAGGTTCGGGTGCACGACGCCCGGGGGATGTCTTGTGGGGTTGAGACGACCGGGTTCGAGCGGGTCGGGTACGGGGCCGAGACGGACTTCCGGGATCCGGTCGCGGTGGAAGGCGAGTACCTGGGGGCAGTGGCCGACCTGGTGCGGCGGGTGACCGGGGCGGATCACGTGGTCGCGACCCACCACTTCATCCGATGGGGTGATCCGGGTGACTTCGAGGCGGGGTACGCAGGCTTCTTGCACGGCGACAAGCCGTTGACGGACCCGCTCGGCTACTCCTGGGACCGCGTCGCGCGGCTCGGTCTGGCACTCGACCGCGATCGGCCCTGGGACTTCGCCTGGTACAACACCTGGCAGCCGATCGACCACCCCGCCACCCGCAACCCCCTGGCACTCCTGGACGCCCGCACCGCCGACCCGGCCGACACCCGCCTCTACAGCTACGACGGCGCGGGTGAGCAGAACCTGGAGACCGTCCCGCTGCACAACCCCGCCCACCGCTTCTACTACTACCCCGACCTCGCCCCCGACGAGCTCATCCTCTTCAAGCAGCTGGAAACCCGGCCCCACCGCACCCCGACCTGCCTGCACTCCGCCATCGAGGTCCCGGCACCGCCCGGCACCCCGCTGCGGCGCAGCATCGAGGTCCGCTGGATGTGCGTCTTCCGTCCTTAGTGGACCAGCAAGACTACTGGGACTGCCGGGCCGCCTTGGCTGCTGGGGCGATGTAGCCGGATTCGACGCGGCCGTTCAGCCAGGACGTGAGTCGGGCGGCCTCGTCGTCCAGGGCGCGTCGGGCAGTGGGGGAGACCGGCTCCAGCAGGAGGACCGACACGACCCCGGCGGCGTCCTGGAGCCAGCAGCCGACGACCCGGCCGTTCACCCAGGCGGTCGTGCCCGCGTTGCCGCGGGTGTCGAAGATCTGGTCGCGGTGCGGGGCGAGGTAGAAGTCGCGGGACTTCCAGCCCATCACGGTCGGGTCCAGGACCGGTAGCAGCGCCACCCACGGGCCGGGGTCCGGGGCCTCGGCCACATCCTCCGGTAGCAGCCAGCCGGTGTCGCCGCCGTCGAGGGACACGGGGACGGCGGCGAGGTCGGCGAGGGCGGTCCGCACGACGGCCTTGGTCGAGCCGAGCCACCAGACGATGTCGGACTCCGTCCCGGGGCCGAACGCGCGCAGCCACCGGCGCACCAGCTCCCGGTACCCCTCGGCGGCCCCCAACGGCGCGGGGACGCCGCCGAGCCAGTGCCGCGTCAGGGTCCACCGCGGTCGGGACGTGTTCCAGCGGCCGGTGTTCACGCCGCGGACGATGTCGGCCGTGGCGCCGAGGTGGGTGAGCACCCGCGGCGCCGACCACGTCTCACCCGCCGCGCCCGCGACCTTCACCCCGATCATCGGCACCGCCTCGCGGATCTCCAGCGCGGTCCGCCCCTCCGGCGCGTCGGCGAGCACGGCCAGCACCTCGGCACGAGCCCGGTCCAGCCACGCGTCCCCGTCCTCGGCCACCCCGGTCCGCACGACGTCCTTGGCCATCCGCGCGCGTTCCGTCCCCGCCACCCGCGCCGACGCGCTGGGCCACACCGCGGGCAACAGGTCCCTCGGGAACACGAACAACGTCCGCCGCATCGCCAGCTGCTTCACCAGCCCGCGCTCCTCGTAGAGCGCCCGGTCGACATCGCCGACCCCCACCGACCCCACCCGCGCCCAACAGGACAGGTACACCGTCGCCGGCTCCGTCGCGTGCAACACCCCCACCGCCCGGGCCGCCGCCTCCACGGACCCCACCCGCGCCCCGGGCGCGATCCCGTGCCGGACCCCCAGCCGAGCCCGCCGCTCCTCATCCGACACATGCCGCATCCCGCCATCATCCCAGCCCCCGGCCGGGCGTGAGATCCCGCCGCGGTGGGTAGTTCGCCACTCCACCGGGTGCGACAGTGAACCGCCCGCGTGCAGGAGGGCACATGTCGCGGAACTCGATCACCAACGCCACCGCGGGCACGATCGTCCAGGCCGACACCATCGGCCACCTCACCGTGCGGTCCGCGAACCCGGACCGGCCCCGCCAACTCCCGCCACCGGTGCGCGGCTTCGTCGGCCGTGTCCCGGAATTGTCCAGTCTGGACAGGACCGACGCGGGCCTGGTCGTCGTCGAGGGGTTGGCCGGGGCGGGCAAGACCGCCCTGGTCACGACCTGGGCGCACCGGAACCAGTACCGCTTCCCCGATGGCACGCTGTTCGTCGACCTGCGCGGCCACGGACCGGCGCCCCCGCTCCCGCCCGCGATCGCGCTGTCCACCATGCTGACCGGCCTCGGCTACGCCACCGAGGACATCCCCACGACGACGCGCGCCCAGACCAACCTGCTCCGCACCCACTGCGCGACCCGGCGCGTGCTGGTCGTCCTGGACGACGCCCACTCGCCGGAGCAGGTCCGTCCACTCCTGCCCGGGGCCGACGGGTGCTTGACGATCGTGACCGGGCGTGTCGGTCTGCGTGGGCTGTGCGCGGTCGACGGGGCGATCCCGATCCGGCTCGGCACGCTCCCGCAGTCCGACGCGGTCGCGCTGGTCCGCTCAGCCCTCCCTGCGGCCGCGGCCCGGCCGACCGCGCTCTTGGCGTCGCTGTGCGGTGGGCTCCCGTTGGCGCTGCGCATCGCCGCGACGTGGGCGGCGGGACATGGCCACCACGAGTTGGACCGCGCGGTGGCCGACTTCGCGAACAGCGACAGGTTGACCTTCCTCAGCACACCAGGCGACCGGGTCACCTCGATTCGGGCTGTTTTCGACGCCTCTTACCGCCGACTCGCCGCGATTGAGAGGTTCGTGTTCCGCCGCCTAGGACTACACCCCAGCGTGGACTTCGGGATCCCGGCCGTAGTTGCGCTCACCCGACTCGACCGGCACACAGTCGCAGCGGCTCTAGCCTCTCTCGTGGCGGCGAACCTCGTCGATGCGGCAGCGCGTGATCGCTACCGGATGCACGACCTCGTGCATGCCTACGCGGTGGACCGCGTTACCCGCGACGAACCAGCATCCGACACTAGAGCGGCCACGGCCCACCTTGTCGAGTGGTACGCGGCGACCGCCGACGCCGCAGATCGGACCGCCTTCCCGCGCAACGCCGCATTGGACCACCTGCCCGCGCAAGCACTGCCGGGCGTGGACCGATCGGCGGCGTTGGCGTGGCTCGGGGTGGAGACCCACAACCTGCTGGCGTGCCAGCGCCTCGCGCACCGGTCGGGGATGTGGACGCAGGCGGTGCGGCTCGCGGGTGGCTGCCGATTCCTGACGCTGCTCCCACGGCCGCTGTGGCGCTTGCGCCTAGAGGCGGAATGCCTGGGCCTACGGTCGGCCGTGGCGGCGCGAGACCAGCGCGCCGAGGCGGTGCTGCTCGTCCGACGCGCTGACACCTGGCAGGAGTTGGGGCAGTGGGGCAACGCGGATCGCGACCTGGGCAGGGCGTTGCTCTTGGGACAGGAGCAAGGCGACTTCAGGCGGGTGTACGAGGCGTTGTGCGGCTTGGGTTACTCGCACAGGGCGCATAAGAGGTACCGCGAGGCGATCGACCACTACCGGCGCGCGCTACCCCTGACGAGGTACCTGGGTGATGTCCGCTCCGAGGCGGTGGTCGAGTCCAACCTGGGCGCGATCCTGGTCGCGCTCGGCAGGCACCGCCAGGCCCTGGCGCACTTCGACCGGGAACAGCAGTTGCGCGGCGTGGTCGGCCACCCCGGCGGCCAGGCCAGCCCGCTGCTCGGCGCGGCGCTCGCGTGGCAGCGGATGGGCGAGCACGACCGGGCCGTCTGCCTCGGGACCGAGCTGCTGGCCAGGTTCGGGCGATCGGTGCCCCCATACCTGCTCGTCGACGTCCACTCGGTCCTCGCGGTGTCCCAGGCGGCCACCGGCGACAGCGGCGGGGCGCTGCGCTCCCTCAGGGCGGCCGTGGCGGTCATGGTCCAGACCGGTGACCCCAGGGCGGCCGACGAGGCGGCACGGCTGCGTACCGCGGAGGCGGAATACGCAGCGGCCGAGTACGCCGCGTCTAGGAACGCCCGCAGGCAGCGCAATCCGGCCGAGGAACCACCACCTGACCCAGACCGTGATCGACCAGGGTGACCAGGTTCAGGTGGTACGCCCGGTTGAGCGGAACCGCGGGTACACCTGTCAGCAGGCTGATGGCCAGGTGGGCGGCGAGGTTCCCGGACATCGCCGCGGTGATGGCGTTCGCCGGATTCGGCGGCGCGCTTACACCGGGCAGCGGCTCTCGCCGCGGCGCGTTCGCGGTAAGACCGCATTCGTAGCAAGGGCCGGAGCCCGGCCGGTACGCCCCGACGACCACCATCGGCCCGTGGTACCCGGCGTGGACCCAGGGGGTGCCCGTGGCCAGCCCGGCGCGGTTGGTCCACTCCCGGATCGACGCGGGCTCGTCGGCGGCGAGGACCACGACGTCGCAGTCGGCGGCGATCCGCCGCACCTGGGCCGCGTCCCGCACCCGGTAGACCTCACCGGTGACCTCGACATCCGAGTTGTGCGCGCGCAACCGCGCCACGGCGGCAGCGACCTTGGGGCGGCCCAGATCGGACTCGGTGTAGAGGACCTGGCGGTTGAGGTTCGACAGCTCCACCACGTCGCCGTCCACGCAGTGCACCGCCCCGACCCCGGACGCGCACAACGCCAACGCCGCGCTGGACCCGACCCCGCCGACTCCCACGACCGTGACCCGCGCGTCCCGCAGGAGCACCTGGACCGTCTCGGGCACGCGCGACGTCCGGTCCATCCAGGCCAGCAGGGCGATGCCCCGGTCGTGGCGCTCCCGTTCGGCGGGCGACAGCGGCGAACGGTCGGCCACCGCCTCCAGGAAGCCCGCGTCCGCGAGGTCGAGCACCGCCGCGAGGACGTCGTCGGCGCCGCGAGCCGGGAACCGGGCGGCGACGGCGGCGACCACGTCGGCCACCGGCCGTCGACCGTCCAGTTCGGACAGAAGATGCCAGATCCACCCGTCCGGGTCGCTGATCCCGGTCGTGAGACCGGGCACGGACCCGCCGAGTCGGATGGTGCCGCGCGCGTCGCGGACCGGGTGGTGTGCCGCCTTGACCCGCAGGCGCGCGGCCGGTTCAGCTGCCAACGCGGTCCTCCCGGCAGAGCTCCGCCTCGACGTCGACCGCCAGGAACTCGATGATCCGCGCCATCTCAGCGCACCTCCCCCGCCCGCGGGCACCCCGCGTCGACGCAGTGTTCGGACTCCGTCCACCCGTTGTCCGGCAGGTGGTGGCCGGTGGGCGGACCGTGCTCGGTGAACTCCATGGACCCAGGGTCGCGCGCCCACCCGGACAGCGGGGCGGACACCAACCGGACAAGATCCCGGACATTCACCAACCCGCCGTGTGTGGCTCGTCACCCTTGTGCCGGGCAGGTCGTGCTGAGATCCTTTTCGCCCGAGATCGACCGGGTCGGTGAGGTCCACACCACCGCCTGGTGGCCTCGCCTGGCGATCCGGGTGGTGCGCTCGCGCGCACGGCAACCCTCTTGTCCACACGAGTCACCCACTCCGCCAAGGTGAACGCTCTCGGGGGCACCATGGAGATCCAACTGCTCGGCGCGGTCGGGATAGCGGGCCCCACGGGGACGGACACCCTGGACCGGTCGCCGGAACGGGGCCTGCTCGCGGCGCTGGCGTTCTCGTTGGGACGCCGGATCACCCGCACCGCGCTGATCGACCGGCTCTGGTCCGAGGCCGAGCAGAGCGACCGCACCCAGGACACCCTCGACCGCTACGCCCGCCGGTTGCGCGCCGCGCTGCGCGCCGCCGGGACCGCGGGCGACGAGATCCACTACGACCGGTTCACCCAGGCCTACTCGCTGCGCTGCGCCCGCGACCAGGTCGACTACCAGCGCTTCGCCGCGGACATGGCGATCGCCCGCCGCTCCGGGGACACGACGCTGATGCGCTCCGCGCTCGACCTGTGGCGCGGTCCCGCGCTCACCGGCGTGCGGGGGCACTGGGCCGAGGGCCGCCGCCAGCGGCTGCACGACGAGCGCAGGGCCGCCCTGCACGACATGCTGGTGATCTGGACCCGCGACCGCCGCTTCGACGAGGTGGTGGCCGCGCTCGACCCGGTCGACGGGCAGATCGGCCTCGACGACCGGCTGCTGCTGCTCGGGGTCGAGGCGCTGGCCCGCGCGGGGCGGCGCGGCGACATCGACCCGTGGTGCGGCCAGGTCGTGGAGCGGATGCGCGAGATCGTGGGCACCGAGCCCGCTCCGGAGACGGTCGCGCGGGTGCGGGAACTGGTCGCCGCCCGGCCGGTGCCCCGCTCGCCGGACCCGGTCGCCGCGCCCCCCGTCGTGCCGTCGGCGATGTTCATCCTGCACCGCGCGGCCGCGGACTTCACCGGCAGGCACGCGGAGATCACCAAGCTGGTGGCCGCGGTCGAGCGAGCGGGTACCGGCACCACCCACGGCGGCTGGGTGTACTCGATCGACGGGATGCCCGGGGTCGGCAAGACCGCGTTCGCGCTGCACGTGGCCCGCCGGATCGCCCACCGCTTCTCCGACGGGCCCCTGTTCCTCGAGCTGCACGGGCACGTGCCCGGCCAGAGCCCGGTGCGGCCCACCGACGCGCTGCAGTCGCTGCTGCGCGAGACCGGCATCCCGCTCGACGACATCCCCGGCCACCTCGACGACCGCGCCCGGCTGTGGCGGGCCAGGACGGCGGGCAAGCGGTACCTGCTGGTGCTCGACGACGTGGCCGACCACGACCAGCTGCGGCCGCTGCTGCCCGCCACCCCGGGCAGCCTGGTGATCATCACCAGCCGCACCCGGCTGGTCGACCTCGACGGCGGCGTGTCGCTGACCATCGACACGCTGCCCACCGGCGACGCGATCACCATGCTGGTCCGGCTGGCCAGGCGCGCCGACGTCGTCGACAGCCCCGGGGTGCGCAGGCTGGTCGAGCTGTGCGGCCGCCTGCCGCTCGCCATCGGCATCGTCGCCTCGCACCTGCACGGCCACCCCAGGTGGACGGCCGAGGACGTCATCGCGCAGTGGAGCGAGGACCACAACCAGCTGACCGACCTGCAGGAGGGCGACCGCTCGGTGCGGCTCGCCTTCGACACCTCCTTCCGCGGGCTGACGCTGCCGCAGCAAGACCTCTTCCGCCTCCTCGGCGCGCACCCGGGACCCGACATCGAGGTGCACGCCGTCGCCGAGATGCTCGACCTGCCGCTCGGCGACGTCCGCCGGGAACTGGAGGCCCTGCACCAGCGCCACCTCGTCGACGAGCGGATCGGCGGCCGCTACCGGTTCCACGACCTGCTGCGCTCCTACGCGCGGCTCAAGGCCGACGTGCTGACCGCCCCGGTCCGCGCCGAGGTGGTCACCCGGCTGCTCCGCTTCTACCTGCACAACGTGTACGTCGCCGGGACCCACGTGCCCGCGCGCCGCACACCGGCCGACCCCACGCCGCCCGTGCCGTCCCGGCACGCCTACCCGGTCCTGGACACCGCGCAGGCGCTGCGGTGGTTGACCGCCGAGTTGCCCACCATCGCCGCGGTCGTCGACAGCGCCGCGGACCACCCCGACGTCGTGCGGCTCTCCACCTACCTGCACCCGTTCCTGCGGTCCTACGGCTACTGGGGGCACGCGCAACCCATCCACCAGACCGCGATCCGGGCGGCGACCGCGGCGGGGGACGACCTCGGCAAGGCCGACGCGCTGATGGACCTGGCGAAGGTCGAGGGCCTGGTCGGCGACTACCAGCGCTCGGCCGACCACCTCGCCGAGGCCGTGCAGCTCTACAACGCCTGCGGGGTCCTGCAAGGGCGCGCGAACGCGTTGAACAGCCTCGGCGTCGTCGAGTACCAGATCGGCGACTACGCCGCGGCGGCCGACTCGCTGTTCCAGGCGCTGCAGCTGTGCACCGAGCTGGGGGACGAGCTCGGGCGGGCCAACGCGTTCAAGGGACTGGGCATCGTCGAGCTGCTGCGCGGCAGGTACGCCGCGGCCACCGAGCGGTTCACCCGGTCGCAGCTGGCCTACGCCGAGGCCGACGACCAGCGCGGCGTCGCCACCGCACTGCGGATGCTCGGCAACACGACCCTCGAACTCGGCCGGGTCGCCGAGGCCATCGCCCTCTTCGAGCGGTCGTTGCGGATCATGGTGGCGCACGACGACCGGCCGGGCCGGGCCAACGTCCTGCACCACCTCGGCGCCGCCCAGATCGCGGTCGGCGACCTCGCCTCCGCCGAGCTCACCCTCGCCGAGGCGCTCGCGGTCTACGTGGCGCACAACGACCCCGTCGGCCAGGGCGACATCCAGCTGCAGATGGGCGTCCTGCGCTTCGAACAGGGCAAGCCCGACGAGGCGGCCCCCGCCTACGCCGAGGCCCTGCGGCTGTTCACGATGACCAACAACCACGCCGGGATGGTGCGCACCCACCTGGCCCTGGGTGATCTCGCACTGGCGCGCGACGACCTCGTGCCCGCCAGGTCCGAGCTGGCTCGGGCACGGGCACACTTCGGTTTCGTCCGCGCGAAGTCCCGCGACTCCGGCTCCGAGATCAACCTGGCCCATGCCGCGCTGGGATTCGCCAGGGCGGCCGCGCGCGAGGCGGATCCCGGGGCGCTCGCCGAGGCGCAGTGGGCGCTGGCGGAGTACCTGCGGCTGGGCTCACCGAAGGCGTCGGCCGCGGGCGCATTGGTCACACAGCTGCGGCGGTGAACCCGTGTCGGCCTATGCGGGCCACTCCAGGGACGCGGCCGTGCGGCTGGGCAGGTTGGCGAGGACTATGGCGTCGCCTGCGAGGGCACGGGTAGTCCTACCGTCGGTGATTTCCAGGTCGAGCATTGGGCTTGTTACCCGTACCTGCCTGCCGCCGGGGAGGGTGTGGTGTTGGTGGACCATCGAGTCGACGGCGCGGTCCCACTGGTCGCCTCGGCGTTCGGCGATGGTGTTGGGGCGGTCCTCGGCGCACGTCGTGTCGGTGCGCGCGATCACCGTCGTCACCGCGACCAGGTTGGGCCCGTTCCACGACAGGTCGACGATCAGGCCCGCCAGGTCCGGGTCGACCGGTGGGTCAGTCGACGGGAGGAGCCTGCCGGAGTCGAGGTCCAGCAGCACCGGCCTCGACCGCATCCCACCGCAGGACGCGTCGCCCGTCCTCGCCGTGAACGCCAACGTCGTCCCGGTGGGGTCGACCACGAACTGCGCGGCGGGCAGGTCGAGGACGCGTTCCCAGCGCACGGAACCCTCGACGCCTATCGCGTAGAGCGCGTCGCTGTCCGGGAGTTCGGCGGCGGTGTACCTGAGCACGGTCACCTCGGCGGTCGCCGCGATCACCTCGCGCGGTGCCACGACGGGCTCGTGCTCGAGTCGCGGCGGAGGAGCCAGGACCGTGCCGAGGAAGCTGCCGTCCCAGCGGTTGAACCGCCGGATGTAATCGCCTTCCACATCCGCGGTCCGCACCTCGTCGCCCGCGATGACCGCGCCCTTGCACGCACCGCACGGGACCCGCCGCTCAGTGCCGTTCGGCGACCACACGACCAGTTCGGCGTCGGTGCCCAGGCTGTCGTCGCTGAGCACCGCCGCACCGGTTGTGCCGTCCGGGGCGATCGCGACCCCGCCGACCTGGTAGGAGCCGAGTCGGTGCGGTTTGTCGCCGTCGAGGGCGAACACGCCGTTGTTGTCCTGCCACACCAGCCAGGTGCGTGGCACCTCGGGCTCGTCGGGAGCCGCGGTGCAGCCCGCGAGCACCAGCAGGACGAGCAGGGTGGACGTGCGCGTCACTTGACCCTCTCCAGTGCGATCCTGGCGGGACCGTCGACCGGGAGGACGACGAAGTACCCGCCTCGGTACGGCCAGGTGGGGTCCCAGGCCGAGGTGGTGAACGCGGGTCCGGTCTCGGTGCCGTCCGCGCGGACCCGCAGCGTCTGCCCGGGTTCCTCGCCGTAGGCGACGGTGAGCTCCAGTTCCCACTCGCAGTGCGACGCCCCGACCGCGGCGGTCAACTGCAAGACGATGTCGTCGCCCCTGGGCAGCGAGATCGCCTTGGTCTCGAGGTAGGGCCGCTCGGGAGCGCCCGGCCCCTGCTGCACCCGCACGGCCCCGTCCGGGTCGTCCAGATCGGTGACGACCAGCCGGACGTCGCGCTCGGCCTGCGGCGGGTGCCCGACCAGCGTCCCGTCCCACGGCGGCGTGCGGCGCAGCACCCTGGTGCGGATCCCGATCAACCGGACGGGCTCGTCGCGGTTGCCGACCAGCGAGATCTGGTGCGAGTTGGCGGACTTCTCCACCCCGCCGACCGCCGTCCTCACGTACCCGCCCGGCACCCCGCCCAACGCCAGGAACCCGGCGTCCCGGTCCGCGGTGACGCTCGTCAACGCCACCCGCGCCAGCTCGTCCTCGGCGACTGGGCCCGGCAACACCCACGCCCAGACCGGATCGGACACCGGTCGGACCCGAACGAGCAGCGCGGGCCCGGACTCCGGCACGAGCGACCACACGGCCAGTCCCGCCGCCACCACCGCGACGACGACGCCCACGACCCACAGCCGGACGACCCTGTGGACGTGTACCCCACCGGTAATGACGGTGCCCGCCTGCACCAGAGCCCCACCGACAGTCCCGTCCACCGCGTTGTGCACGTCGGACCCGGTGTGACCCCGCTGCTCGTCACGCACGAGTCCCAGTCTGGCACGGGATTTCGGTCGCTGGGGCGGCAAATCGGCTGACACGCACCGGAAAGCCGGCGGTTCTTCGGGGGGTGGTGCGCCAGCGCTAGTACTGGCCTTCGCTCTAGGTCTTCTGAAGAGCCTCGATATGGACTCCCCCGGGCGATAGAGGCTGCCCGGGGAAGTGGGGGTCGGTCAGCAGTTGATGGTGCCTCGGCGGAGGGTGTGGCTGCTGGTGTTGCTGTCGTCCGACCAGTAGACCGGCTTGCTGCCCGCGGTGCAGGTCGCCGAGATCGCGAAGCCCTCGTTGTTGAGGTTGGACATGCCGGACGGGCGGTCGTACACGGCGGTGGTGGCGAAGACGCCGGAGGAGTTGACGCGGAAGGTGCGGTGCTCGCCGTCGCAGGTGTCGTCGCACACGACCCAGAGGCGGGTGGCCTGGGCGTCCCACTGCAGTTCCATGACGCCCGCCAGGCCGCTGCTGATGGTGGCGACGCGGGTGAACGAGCCGGAGTCCAGGAGCACGTAGCCGTAGACCGCCGCGGTGCCTTCCACGCCGACGAAGAACACGCCGCCGGTGTGCGCGCCGTACTGCGAGGGCACGTACGCCACGCCGGTCGACTCGTCCCGGAAGCCCGCAGCGGTCAACGCCGAGTCGGGGACCCAGGTGATCCCCTCCAGACCCAGGTTCGCCCCTACCGAAGGCAAACCGGCAGTAAGGTTCCACTCCTTCGTGGCGGTGAGCGTGCTACCCGACCCGCTTACGTCATACCGCAGCACCGACAGGCGGCTGCTGCCCGAACCGTTGCGCTCACTGGAGACGAACACCCCACCTGCGGACCCAGCGCCGGTGACGGTCACACCCTCACTGTCAGGGGCGCCGGTCCCACCCGGGAACCGCAGGGTCTTACCCGTGGTCCACCCCGTGTCCGGCTGCCAACCGCCGGTGCCGTTGGGGACCAAGCGCCACAGCTTCCCGGAGTTCTGCGCGCCCCACAGCACGTTCCCCTCCTGGTAGAGGCCGCTGAGGTCGGACCCGAAGACGTTGGCCGCGTCGGCGTTCGCCACGGAGCTGCCACCGGGCCACGCGGTCGCCGCCACGCAGTCGTTGAGACCCCCGAGGGTCACCGAGGCCGCGCGCAGGGCGCCCGTCCCATCCGCGCACCGCGACCAGGACGGGTCCGAGTGCTCGGCCCAGCTGACGCTGTCGACCAGGGTGGTCCCGTTGGCCAGGTAGAGCCGCGCGTCGTCACTGGACCCGAGCCCGAACTTGTCGTGCACGTCGAACGCCCGCGCCGCCCCCGGGGTCAACGTGGTCCCGTTGGCGATCTTGTACGAGGAGCTGTTGTTGTCGTCCTTGAGCACCCACCCCGAGATGTCGACGGCGACGGTGCCCTTGTTGTAGAGCTCGATCGAGTCGTTGACGCCCCCCGTCGTCACCACCTCGTTGATCCGCACATCATCAGCAGGAGCCGCCGCGGCCCGCGGCACCACCACCGCCCCCAACACCACCGCGGACGCCACGACCAGACAACCCCGCCACCCAACCCGCGATCCACCCACGACGCCCACCCTCATGATCGCCCAACCGGCCGTTCCGACCCTCCCCACCCACCCCGAACACCCGAGCTCCACCACATGATCACGGCGTGAACGCTCCAGGAACCCCTCGGCCGATCACCGTTTCGAGGACCCACCCGACCGCCTGGATCGAATAGGGGAACCCCTCCACAACCGGGGTGCTCCCGTGCCACACCCGGGTGCCTGCTCCTGTAGTCCCGGTCACGTCCGATTCACCGGGTTATAAGCCCGACTGGATGAGGTGACCTGATGCCCGTGACAACTACCCGACGCACTCGGGCGAGCCTGGCCGTCCTCGGGGCGGGGCTCGGTCGTGGAGCGCTGAGCTCCTGACGGGCGGCTGCCTGTGTGGAGTTGAGTGACGCGGCGGTGGTGACCGTGACGAGGACGCGAAGGACGTGGGGTAGCAGGGCCGTGTCGGTCTTGAGCTACCTCGCGGGTTCCGTGCTGTCCGGTCTGTTCTGGTTGGTCGTGTGGTGCGTGCTTCCTATCGTCCTGTCCTGGCACTCTTACGTCGTCCTGTCCGGTTCCATGAGCCCGGCGATCCGCACCGGTGACGTGGTCGTCGTCGGTGGCCTTCTCACCGACCACCCCGTGCCGGGCGCCGTAGTCGCCTTCGACGACCCCACGCGCCCTGACCACGTCCTGATGCACCGCGTCCTCAAGGTCAACGACGACGCCACCCTCGTCACGAAAGGTGACGCTAACGCCGACGCCGACAGCACCCCGATAACCGAGCAGATGGTGCACGGCCAAGGCAGGCTCCGTGTGCCGTGGGTGGGCCTACCTGCCCACTGGGTCCGCGTAGGCGACTGGATGTCGCTCCTAGCGGCCATCGCCGTGTTGGCCGGGCTGGCCGTACTCGCGTGGCGACGACCTAGGAGACCATCGCAAGGGCCGCCGAGCATCGGCCCACCTCGACGCTCTCACAGGCGTCCCACCACGACCACGCGGCGAGTCCTCCTCGTCGCGGTTGTTGGCGTTCTGCTGTTCGCTTCGATGAACGGCGGTTTCGCGGCGTGGACGGCCACCTCGGCGAACGCGGGCAACGCGCTCGGCTCGTCGGCCACGTTCCCGACGTACTCGGCGTCGGTCACCGGCGACAGCCCGCTGTTCTACCACCGCCAGGAAGAGGCGCAGTCGTCCTCGGCGACCAGCACGGCGGCGGACTCCTCGACCAACAGCAGGCCGGGGCAGTACAACATGCCCACGAACGGCCCGTACACGCACTGGCGCTTCGACGAGGGCACCGGCACCAACACCGGCGACAACTCGGGGTCGGTGGACACCGGCGTCCTCACCAACGGCCCCACCTGGGGGACCGGGGTGCTGGGCGGCGCCGTGGTGTTCGACGGGGTGAACGACCGGGTGATCAGCGCGACCAACCCGATCGCCACCGACACCAGCTTCAGCGTGTCGATCTGGGTCAAGACCACCTCGGCCAGCAGTACGGCGGTAGCGATAACGCACCAAGGTGCCAACACCGGCGCCTGGTACCTCTACCAGCAGGGCGGCAAGTGGCGTTTCGGCATGCCCCGCGCGGACACGTCCAGCGGCACCGAGGATTACGCGCAGTCCACTACCTCTACCGCCGCCAGTACCTGGGTGCACCTGGTCGGCGTCTATGACGACCCCAACAACGTGATCCGGATCTACGTCAACGGCAGCCTGGAGACCTCCCAGGCCCGCGCGGACGCCTACGAGTGGAAAGCGACCGGCTCGCTGGTCGCGGGAGGCATCCTAAGGGGCGGCAGTTGGCTCTACCCGTGGTCGGGTTCGCTTGACGATGCCCGTGTGTACCAACGCGTTCTCGGCGCGAGCGAGATCAGCGGCATCTATGACGCTGCTAGCGCGCCGAACGCCCAGTACAACCTGGAGCAGAGCGGCACGTCGGCTACAGACAGCGGCCCTTACGGCTACACCGGCACTCTCCAGAACGGCGCCGCGTGGAACACCACTGGTCGTACCGGCCGTTCGGTGACCTTCGACGGCATCGACGACTACATCAGCGCCTCCACGTTCGCCGTGCGCACCGACACCAGCTTCTCCGCGGCCGCGTGGGTCTACATCAGCAGCGCCGGTGGCGTGGACCGGACGTTCTTGGCCAAGGACGGCGTCAACGTCAACTCGTTCGCGCTGTCCTACATCCCCGCCACGACGAAGTACGCGTTCACCATGCCCGCGTCCGACACCACTGGCGCGTCCACGGTGCGGGTGTCGTCCAGTTCGAGCGCCATCGCCAACGCGTGGACGTACGTGGTCGGCGTGTGGGACTCGGTCAACAACCAGATGAAGATCTACCTCAACGGCGTGCTGGAGGGCACGACCAGCCGCAGCGGTGGCTGGAACGCGACGGGGGCCCTGTCCATCGGCCGTGGCTACAACGGCAGCGCTGGCGTGCAGAACTGGCCGGGTCGCATCGACGAGGTGCAGCTCTACAACCGGGTCCTGACCGCAGCCGAGATCGACGACACGTTCACCCGGCCGAGCATGGACTGGCAGTACGACGACAACCTGGCCACGACCGTGTCCGACTCTTCCGGCAACGGCAACTACGGCACGATGAACAACGTGCAGTGGTCGGACACCTCGGTCGCGGGCACCTCCGGCTACTTCGACGGCTCTAGCAGCTGGACCGTGAGCCAGGCCGCGTCACTGCGCACCGACGAGAGTTTCACCGTGTCCGGGTGGGCCTACCTGACGACTCCTAACGGCGACCGCAGTATCGTCGCGCAGCAAGGCAGCGTCGGTAGCGGTTACCTGCTGGGCGCTGACATTGCCTCGACGCGGTGGTGCTTCCGCATTCCGCGCACCGACGCCAACTCGCCGACCTACGACGCGGTCTACAGCTCCGCCATCGCGCAGCAGAACGGCTGGTACCACATCGTCGGCGTGTACCAGTCGGGCACCGAGGTCATCCGCCTCTATGTCAACGGCGTGCTTCAGGACACCGCTTCGCGCGGTGGCACGCCGTGGAACGCCACCGGGACCGTCCAGGTCGGACGCGCCCTGCGCAGCGGGTCCCAGATGGACTACTTCTACGGCTACCTCGACAAGGTACGCACCATCCAGGCCGCGCTGTCCACGTCGCAGGTTCAGGACCTCTACAACGAGGGTTCCCCTGCGCCGCCCGCGCTACCGGTCGCGGGCGCGCTATCGCCGATGACCGCGGGGCAGGTCGGTGCGCTGCAAGGGGCTCAGCAGGGCCAGACCGCGGCCACCGCCGTCGCGTTCAACGGCACCGCCAACGCGAGCAACCTGACCAGCTTCGCGAACCCGTCGACGTTCACGATCGAGGCCTGGTTCAAGACCTCCAGCCCCTGGGGCGGACTGATCGCGGGCTTCTACAACACGACCAGCGCCAGCAGCACCAGCCGCGACCGGGTGATCTACCTGGACAAGAACGGCAAACTCGTCTTCGCCGTCAACCCGTCCACCATCAAGTCGATCACCTCGGCCACCACCTACACCGACGGCACCTGGCACCACGTCTCCGCCAGCCTCGGCGCCGCGGGCATGAAGCTCTACGTGGACGGCAACCTCGTCGCCCAGGACGCCACCACCACAACCGCCCAGAACTTCACCGGCTACTGGCGCTGGGGCGGCGGCGGCCTCCCCAACTACCCCAACCGCCCCTCCAGCGACTACCTCGTAGGCACCCTCGACGAATTCGCCGTCTACGGAACCCAACTCACCGACGCCCAGATCCGCCGCCACTACCACGCCAACCACTGACACTCGCCGCGCGATCTCACCGCACGAACCCGATCACCGCCGGAATCGCGAGTTGCGCGAGCAGAAGCAGCCAGAGCCCGCGGCGGTCCGTGGTCAGGAACCTCGCCACCTTGGTCACTCGCGAAGTGCCGCGCACGGTGCCGCCACCGCCAGGGTCGCCGGTACTCGCCGTGGTGGTGAACAGCACGCGAATCGCGCTCACCCGGGTGTTGCTGATGATCACGTGCTGCCACTTCGCGTCCAACGGCTCTGCGTCACCCTTGGCGTCGACGCGGAGCAGGGGTCTGGTCAACACGATCTCGCGGTTGTCCTGCTGCACGTCCGCCGAGTACGACTCCCGCGTGCCGATGTAGGCGGTTCCGTCCTCCAGGTCCACCTGGACCTGCGTGACCAGCCGCTTGCCCGCGAGCTGATCGGCGTTCGCGACCGCCACCCGGTTCGCCCATCGGGCGAACACGGTGACCCAGGCACTCTCCGGGACGACTCCGGCGTGCAGGCCGGGATAGGCGGTCGAGTAGTGGTAGAGCGCCGCGAGGGTGGTCGAGACGGTCAGGAACAACCCCGTCGACCCGCCCACCAGCCACAGGTTGTCGACGACATAGGTCGGGCGAAGCACCAGTGCACGCGGATCGACCAGTGGCGCGCCCGCCGCGGTCCGCAGGAGACCCAGCGCGACAAGGCTGACGCCGCTCACCGCGACACCGCCCAGGAGCACTCTGCTCGTCTCGACGAAGACGCTCTCGTGACGACCTGGGCGTGTCCGCTGGCGGAGCAGTTCGAGTACGACCCCGGGGACCGCCACGAGCAGGAAGATCGCCACCGCGATCGGGGTCGCGGGCATCGCGCTCTAGGAGTCCTCGGACGGCGCCTGCGGCTCCTGCGGTGCGGCGGGCACCGGCGGCGGCGAGGCCGTCACCGGCTCTGACAGGCCCATGGGGTGCGACACGTCGAGCACGATCCCCTTCTCCTCGAGCGACCCGCCACCCTCTTGCTGTGGGACTCCCATGACCGGATACCCCTTCCCGTCCTCTTCGGCGCGAGCAACAGTACGTGATCGCTGGTTCGTTCGGGTGATCAGCCGCCGATCCCCGGACAGCGGGCGCGCCCTTCGCCAGGATGCTCGGCTGGAGCCTCGTGTCACCATTTCCCAGGGGGGACAGCACTTGACGCGGTTGACCAAGCGTGCGTTGTTGATCGGCACCGAGAACTACGCCGAGCAGCGATTCGGTTCGCTACCCTGCACGCGCGCCGACACGGAGTTGTTCGCCCAGGTGCTGCGCCACCCGTCGATCGGCGCGTTCGACCTCGTCGAGGTCCTGCAGGACGCCGACGCGAACACCGTGCGCGCGACCATCGCCGACTTTCTCGCGGACTCGCGGCACGATGAGCAGGTCGTGCTGTACCTGAGCGGGCACGGGACCTCGTCGGCCGCCGCCGACGGCAGGTTCTTCTTCCTCGCGGCCGACACCACCGCCGAGCGGTTCGAGGACACCGCGGTCAGCGCGGACTTCGTGAACGAGAGGCTGGAGCAGTGCGCGGCCGCGCAGAAGATCGCTGTGCTCGACTGCTGCCAGAGCGGCGGGTTCACCCGGGGTTTCGCCACCAGCAAGAAGCCGCGCAAGGAGGTCGTGGACGCTGGGCCCCTGCTGCGCAGCCGCGGGGTGTACGTGCTGTCCTCTTCCAGCGCCGACGAGGCGTCCTTCGGTGGCGGCGTCGACCAGGACGGGAGTCCGGCACCGTCGCTGTTCACCGGTGAGCTCGTGCGGGCGCTGCTGACCGGTGTCGCGGACCGCGACGGGGATGGCCGCATCGGTGTGGACGAGCTGTTCCAGCACGTGTCGGAGCGGGTTCGCAGGCAACAAGCGGGCCAGACGCCGGAGAAGTCGTCGTTGGGCGTGAACGACGAGATCATCGTGGCGAAGGCGTGGCGCGGATCCGCGCTGCGACTCGACCCGGTGACGCCCGCGTCCAGGCAACCTCCCGCGCTGCCCACCGCGGTTGCCGAGGGCACGGTGTCCGGCAGGGATCCTTGGCAGGTCCTCCTCGAGTACTACCAAGCCTGCCTGCGTTCCGACGAGGCCCGGCCCGAGCTCATGTTCGCAGGCCAGGCAGGCGACGCGTTCGTCTGCGTCGGCGGGCACGAACGGGTCCTGTCCGGCGACCTCGGGCCGAGCGGGCAGTGCGAGGTCCCGCCCGGGGCCGAGCACCTGGTCGACCTGGTTGTCGAGGAGGACGCGGAACTCTGGTACGGCTACCCGGCTGTCGCGTTCCTCAGTGACGGGAACCGGAAGGCGAACCGGAACACCAGGATCGCGCCGATGTTCGTCCGCCGTGTGGCCGTCGTGCGGACGCCGGGAGGAGTTGTGCTCGAACCCTTCGGACCGGTCGAACCGCACCGCGCGTTCGCGAGCACCTTCCTCAGCGAGGAGGAGGCGGCGGAGTTCGTGGACACCTACACGCCGTCGTGGCACGCGGGATCGCACAGCCAGCTCGTCAAGGACGTCAACCACCACTTGCGTGAGTTGTTCGGCATGCGTGACGTGCAGAGGTTGGACCCCTCGGCGATGGCAGCGGACCTCGACCTCAGCACACCCGTCAGCGGCGCCAGGAACACGGCTCTGCTCTTCACCACCACGCGCGAGGTCAAGGCCACCGAGGGTCTGCTGAAGGACTTGGCCTACATCGACGGCAAACGCGGATCCATCGCCGAGACCGCGCTCGGCGCCCTGCTCCCGCACACGCGCAGGGACGTGCGTGCGCGGGAGTGGCAACCGGTCACCCCCCTGCAGGCCAACGAGGCACAACACCGGGTGATCGCGGCCGCGATGACGACCGTGCTCACCGTGGCCACCGGCCCGCCGGGCACCGGGAAGAGCCAGCTCGTCGGCAACCTGGTCGCCACCGCGGTCGCCAACGGCCAGACCGTGCTCGTCGCCTCGACCAACAACCAGGCCGTCGACGAGGTCGCTGACCGCTGCAACCGGATCGTGCCGGGCTCGGTCGTCCGCACCGGCAGCAAGGGCAAGCGGCAGGTGGAGGCCGACACCCTGGCAGTTCTGATGGGGTCACCGCCGCCCGCGGTCAACTCCACGACCGCGCAGGTGCGCGCGCGGCTCGCGATCGAGCTCCGGGCAGCCGTCACCGCGGAGTTCGAGGCCAAGGCGGGGGTCGAGTCGGAGCTGCTGGAGTCCAGCGGCACCAGGAGCCGCGCGAGGTCGCGGTGGAAGCAGGCGGGCGGGCCCGACCAGCTGCCCGACGAGCGGGAGTGGGCCGCTTGGGAGGCCCGTTCGCGGAAGGTGGTCACCGCGTGGTTCTTCGGCAGGCGCCGCCGCCGGGCGCTGCTGCGCGGGCTCGGCTGGCTGGAGGGAGACGCGCCGCAGACGTGCGCACTGGTCGCCGACCGCTTCGAGGCCGAGCGCGCGTGGCGCACGTTGCACCTCCGCGCCGAGTCGCTGCCGACCGACGCCGAACTCGACACCCGGGCCGCGGACGCCGACCGGCAGGTGCGCGACGCGGCAGCGGAGCGCTTGCGGGTCGCGGTCGCCGAGGGAGGGCGCTCGGGCATCCGCGCGCTGAACGAACTGCTCCAGGCGGATGGTCGTGACTGGAACGAGGTCCGCCGCGTGCTGCCGCACGTGCGCGGGTGGGCGGTCACGAGCCTCAGTGCTCGACGCTTCCCCACGGCTGCCGCGCTGTTCGACCTGGTGATCATCGACGAGGCCAGCCAATGCCTGGTGCCGCACAGCCTGCCGCTGCTGTTCCGGGCGAGGCGGGCGTTGATCATCGGTGACCCCATGCAGCTGCCGCCGGTGCGCAAGCTCGGCCACGAGGACGAACGGCGGGTCAGGTCTCGCATCGGGGTGAGTGCTGCCTGGCTGGAGGGCTTGCGCGCCACCTACCACCGGCATTCCACCTTCCACGCCTTCGAAGCCGCGGCAGGTCGCAGTTTCCTGCTCGACGAGCACTTCCGCTGCCATCCCGAGATCATCGCGCTGCCGAACCAGCGGTTCTACGGTGGCGAGTTGACCGTGCTCACCGACGTCCACGCGCAGCGCGGGGCCGCATTCCCCGCCGTCTCGTGGGCCGACGTCCCAGGTGCGGCCGTTCGACCACCCGGCGGGTCGTGGCGCAACGACGCCGAGGTCGACGAGGTGGTCCAGCGGGTGGACCAGCTGATCGGCCTGCTCCCCGCCGACGCGACGATCGGTGTTGTCACCCCGTTCGCCGGGCAGAAGGACCTGCTGGCGCGCAAGTTCGCCGGTGTCGAGCGGGTCAGGGTCGGTACGGTGCACACCTTCCAGGGCGGGGAGTGCGACGCGATCGTGTTCTCCCTCGTCGTGTCCGCGACCATGCCGCGTTCGACCGTCGGGTGGGTGCAGCGTCAGACCTATTTGTGGAACGTGGCCATCACGAGGGCGAGGGCGCACCTCGTCGTCGTGGGCGACAGGGACCTGTGGGCATCACTCGGGGGTGTCGGCGCCGCGCTGGTCGCCGCCGCTGAGGCGCCACCAGAACCGACACCGGACGGCTCCGCTGACGACCTCTTGCCGCGCCTGTACGAAGCACTGTCCGCACTGGGCACCGGTGCTGTCTCGCTGAACACCCACTTGGACGGCTACGTCGCCGACGGTGTGCTGGACACGGGCGCCCGAAAGCTCGCCGTCCGCCTCGACCTCGCGGCGGACGACGAGCGAGCCCGCCACCTCCGCCTCGCGCTCGCGAAGACCAAGCTCCTCGCCAGCCCTGCGGAGAACCGCTCCGCGACAAGGGTTCCCGCGTGGCGCTTGTACGACGATGCCCCGGTGAACACCTGGCTGCACTGATCGAAGGCATCTAGGGGCCTGCGGTGGGAATGACGGTGGGCCGCTCGACACGTGCGCGAGCCGACCCCTCACTGCGGATGACTCATGCGCGCCGCTCGAGCCGGATCGCGGCCGCGGTGCAGACCAGGGCTATGGCCGCGCAGGCGAACACGGTGGGGTTGAGCCAGGCTGGGATTTCGGCGTAGGTGGTGCCGTTGGCGAAGACGCAGGTGTTTTCCAGGGGGAGCAGGCTGGTTCGCATGTTCTGGAGGTGGGAGTCGGAGGAGGCCAGGCCTTTGGCGCACCATTCCTCGGTCTCGCCGGTCAACAGCATGAACACCCCCGCCCCGTAGGCGAGAAGCCCTAGGACGAACGCCAGAACAGCCCCCACCCAGAGCTTCGTGCGCCCCGCACTTGCCAACCCGTGCCCCCGTCGTGCCCCTCTTACGGCCCCCGGACCCGGCTTCGCGCGCGCACGCCAGTCCTGCCCCAGCCCCCACCCTCTCCGGGGGGCGTCCCAGTGCCAGTCTATCGGTACCCCCCGACAGGTGATCTTGGAACAGGGCGGCACAAGATCCAGATGTGGATAACTTCTGTCGCTGGAACGGGTGAAAGTCGGGTTGGGGCAGGGGAAAGGCGGCGCGCGTCGGGGAAGGGCGCGCGCCGCCTGGGGGTGTGGGTCAGGGAGTGCAGGGGGAGCCGGGGGTGCTGAGCGAGGCTCGGGTGTGGCCGATCACGATGTCGGTGCCGAGGAGGAGTTTGACGTGGATGGCGTTGACGGTGATTCCGTTGGGGCGGGGGAGTTGTTCGTCGGTGGTGATGGTGCCGACCAGGGGGATGGTGATGCGCAGGTTGGGGGTGGGCACGATCCGCCTGCCCGCGACGCGGAGGTTGGACAGGGTGCTGGTGCCCGAGGTGGTGATGGTGCCGTTGGGGGTGCTGGACACGACCGACTCGGCGCGGAGTTCGTCGGCGGTGATGAGGCCGTTGAGCAGGTTGAGGGCCGAGGTGTGCGCGGTGGCGCGGGCGGTGCGCAGGCCGTTGGCGTCGACGGTGCCCGCGGCCTCGTCCGCGATGACGGCGGCGCTGCCGACGAGGGGGATCGGGGTGTCGGCGAGGGTCGAGCCGACCGTGCCGGGGGCCGTGGTGCAGGTCAGGTCGGCGGGTGCCAGCGGCGGGAGGAGCGCGAGCGGGGTGGAGAGCAGGGCGCCGTGGGCGTGGGCGTCGAAGGCGAGGGTCGGGCCGACGACGGTCAGGGTGGTGCAGCCCGGTGGGTCGAGGCCGACGAGCGGGGTGACGTCGTCCGCGCAGGTGCGGTGGGCGCCGACGATCGAGGCGCGGACCGGGACGGTGATGGTGCACGACGCCGCGCCCGCGGGCAGGGTGCCTGCGGCGGCGAAGTCGGCGGCACCGGTCGTCGAGAAGACCATGTCCGCGCAGGTGGTCGCGCGCGGCGGGTTGACGGCGGTCAGACCGGGCGGCACGGCGAACCGGAACGACCACCCCGACTTGGCGCTCAGCTCGCTGGTGTTGGTGACCGTGAAGGTCAGATCGGCGGTCTGACCGACCTCGATCGTGCCCGGCCCGTAGCCGATGTCCAGCCGCGGCGTCACGTCCAGCAGCCGGATGTTGTCGAACGCGCTGTCGTTGCCGTTGCCGCTGGCCTGCTGGTTCACCAACCGCAGGCCGACCGACGTCCCGGTGAACAGCACCGGCGCGTCGCTGTGGAACGTGCCGACCGAGGTCCCGTTGACGACGGTCGTCGCGTCCTCGCACGGGGTGATCGGCCGCTGGAACGTCGGGACCGCGGTGCCGCCGTCGAGCAGGTAGAAGGCGTAGCGGGCGTGCTGGGCGTAGCAGTTCTGCTCGGCGATGTCGACGGAGAACGACACGAAGCGGTTGACCGCGGCCAGCGGGATCGGGGTGACGCTCTGCAGCTGCGTCCGGCCCGCCCCGGGGTCCGCGTGCGTGTAGGCGGTGACGGCGTGGTTGGTCGGACCGGTGCCGTTCGACCAGTCGCCGAGCACCCTGGCCAGGTCCTTCACCCGCGGCCACCACCCGCCGCAGCCCGCGCCGGGCGGGTCGGCGGCCTGGTTGAGCGCGGAGGCGACGATGCCGTTGCACGACCTCAGCCAGACCGGGTCCGCGGTGTAGGTCTGACCGAGCGGACCCGGCCCCACGTAGTCGTCGACCCAGGTCACGGCGGCGCCCTGGCCCCGTTCGAAGTCCTCGGTGAACACCACGACCGGCGCGGTGGGCTCGCCGGGCGCGGCCGCCACCGGAGCGGCACTGGCGGGCGCGGAGATGCCCACGACGGCGGGTACGGCCATCAGGACTGCCGCGACCGGACCACCCCATCGGGGACGGCGGCGCGCTGCGGGGAAAACGTCCACGACAGAACCTCCACTGGCATCAGGGTCGGCACGATCCACCTCGCTTCATCGCGCCGCGCCGGACGCCGGTTGCGGTCGGCGGGGACGCTCACTCCACAGTGGCGGACGTTCACCCGAGCCCGATTCACGTGCGCACCGCGCGCGATCCGGGTTGCGCTGTTCGGGGGCGCCGTCACCCGATGACGTGACTGGCCCGGCCGTGGGACAGTGCGGTATGCCAGTCGAGTTCCCCGCCGTGGCAGCAGGTCCGACGATCCACGACCACCTCCGGCGCAACCTGGACGACTCGGGCAGGCTCACCGATCTCAGCCTGCCCGACGACGCCGCGGTGCGAGCCCGCTCCCGGCTGCCCTGGGCGCCGGGAGCGCAGGACGGCGTGTTCGTCCACCACGCCAGCGGCTCCGGCGGGGAGGACCACGCGGCAGACCTCACCGCGCTCTTGATCGCCGCCAGTGTCGAGCCGTCCCCGCGGCGGTTGCGCGACCTGTACGAGCACACCGCGCAGGTCGAGGTGCTCGACGCCATCGACGACGTGATCGACCGGCTGAAGGACGCCGGTGCGAACCCGGGCGCGATCCACGCGTTGGCGCGCTGGCTGGTCACCACGGCCGCTGACCGGGGCCCGGTCAAGGTCGGCATCGCCCTGCTGGGCGCCACCGGGCTGGACGATCTCCTGGACGTGGTGCGCACGCTCGGTGCCCACGACGAGTTCACGCTGTACGCCGCGGTGGCCGTGTCGAACTCCCTGCCCGATCCGGAGCGCGAGCTCTGGGCACTGGCCAAGGCGGTCGACGGCTGGGGACGCGTCCACTGCGTGGAGCGGCTGCGGGACACCACCGATCCGGCCATCCGCGGCTGGATCCTGCGGGAGGGCTTCCGCACCAGCGTGATGGACCAGTACCTGGCCCACATCGCCGCCACGACCGGCGGGTTGCTGGAAGCGCTGCGCGCCCCGCGGGTCGACCGCGAGGTGTTGACCGCGGCAGGCGCGATCTTCCAGGCCCTGTTCGACATCGGTGGACCGGCCCAGGACATCAGCCACTACACCGACGCCGCCGACGCGATCGAGGCGTACCTGACCCACATGACACGCCAGGCGACCTCACTCACCGACCTCGTCGCCCTCGCCGACATCCACTCCTTCCTGACCGACGACCACTGGTGGGACGACCCCCACGCCAACGGCTGGACCCCGGACCGCCACCAGGCGTGCCTGGACACCGCCACCGCGCTCATCGCCGACCCCCGCTGGACCCGCCCCGTCGAGGACGGCCTCGACTCCCTCGACCCGGCCGAGTTCACCCTGGCCGACCGAGCCGCCCGCGCCCGCGGAACCGACACCTTCACCCAGCACCTGCCCTGGATCGAGCGCGACCCCCTCGACGCCTGGTGGTACACCGCCTGGCTCCAAGCCGACCCCACCCGCGCCGAACAGCTGATCACCCTCGCCGGACACCTCCTCCCACTGGACGACATCGGAACCGGCCCGGCCGACGAACCGGGCCTGGGACAACGGTGGCGTGCGCACAACGCTCTACAGTGGACGATCCAGGCCCTTCAAGACCACCCCGGCCACGGCACCGACCTTCTCATCACCGCCCTGCGCAGCCCGGTCGTCGGCAACCGCACCGGCGCACTGTCCACAGTGTCCACTTGGCCTCCCGACGCCTGGTCGGACGACCTCCGCGCCGAACTCGCCACCGTGGCCACCACCGACCCCAGCGACACCCTCCGCGAGAATGCGACCACCCTGCTCGCCACCACCTGAACCACCTCAACCATTCCGCGTCCGGACCCCGCTTGAGGTCCCACCGACGAATCTATCGACGTTGGCGGCTTGCCCAGAGGGGCAACCGGAATCTGTGGACAACTCAAGGCCATGTGGACAACGGGGAGCTCAGCGGCGGCGCAGCCCGTCGAAGATGATCTCCGCGAGGTGCGCTGAGCGTTCCTGATCCGCCTCCGCGTGCCGAATGGCGGCGAAGGCTCCCGCGACCAGCGCCATGACCTCGTCCACGGTGACATCAGGCCGCACGACACCGGCCGCGTGCGCGCGGTCGAGCAAGGACGCGACCTCGCGGGTGATGTCCGCCGCGACCTCCGGCGCCGCGGTGCGCAGGTCGAACTCGGCCGCCACCAGCGCGCTCTTCACGGCCACGTTCTCCGCCCCCGTGGCCACCATCCGGGACAGCTGGGTGAACAGGGCCGCGGGATCGTCGCCCGCCGCGAGCGCCCTCGCCTCCGCCACCAGCCGTTCGAGCTCGTCGATGGCCACGGCCAGGTACAGGGCTTCCTTGGTCGGGAAGTGCCGGTGGACGGTGCCGGGCCCGACGCCCGCGCGGCGCGCGATCTCGTCGAGCGGGACCCCGAGGCCGTCCCGCGCGAACAGGCGTTGCGCGGTGCGCAAGACCTGCTGGCGGTTGCGGCGCGCGTCGGCCCGCAGGTCCCCGTCACGGGCGCGCTTGGGCGGTGTGCTGGTCATGGCGACCCTAGTGTAACCGGGGCGGCGCACCGTATAGTCCGGAGGCACAAACGGGGCGACGACCCGTTTAGGCCACGAGGAGCGCACGCCGATGACCACACCCGACCCCGGTGACCTGGTTCGACGGATGCAGGAGTGCTTCAACACCCGCCAGTTCGACCAGGCCGACGACCTGCACACCCCCGACTTCTTCAGCCACCCGCTCGGCGCCGGGTTCGAGGCGGGCAAGGCGGCCTGGCGGCGCCTCGTCGCCCACTTCCCCGACTACCGCGTCGTGGCGCAGGACGTCCTGGTCGACCGCGACCGGGTCGCCGTCCGCTCGTCGATCGAGGGGATCCCGACCCCGGCCGACGGCACGCCGCCGATGCTGATCGAGATCTTCCGCGTCGAGGACGGCCGCTTCGCCGAGGCCTGGGGAGTCGACCAGGGGCTGCCGCTGGAGGTCATCCTCGCGGGCTGACGCGACGACGAGAGGGCGCCGCCTGTCGGGTGTGGGCCAGATCCCTGCGCGAGCCGGTCCGCGGGTCTGCGCGTCAGCCCTGGTGCGAGGCCCGGATCATCTCGGTGCGGTCGACGACCTTGATCCGCTCGCGGCCGTGCGGGGCACCCAGGGCCCGCTCGTACGCGTCGAGGTTCTTCCAGCCCTGCCAGGTGGTGAACTCGATGCCGCGGTCGTTGAGGAAGCGGACGACGGCGGTGGGCTCGGGGTGGACGGCGGGGCGCAGGGTGGGGGCGTCGGCGAGCAGCGAGGCGACCGTCTCCGACGAGCAGCCCTTGGTGTGGCCGATGAGGCCGATCGGGCCGCGCTTGATCCAGCCCGACACGTACGCGCCGGGACCAGCGCGTCGTCCATGTCCAGGACGCGGCCCTGGGCGTGCGGGACGGTGCCGGACACGTGGTCGAACGGCAGGTCCGCCAGGTGCGACGACAGGTACCCGACCGCGCGGTAGACCGCCTGGACGTCCCAGTCGTGGAAGACGCCGGTGCCGCGGACGCTGCCGTCGCCGGTCAGCTCGGTGCGCTCGGTGCGCAGGCCGGTGACGTGGCCGCCTGCGCCGAGGATCGCGGTGGGGGAGTGGAAGAAGTGCAGGTGCAGCCTGCGCGGCCGGGTGCCGACATCGCGGATCGCCCACTCCTGCAGGGTCTTGACCACCATGTCGACCTGCTTGGACGCCCGGATCGCGGCGATTGAGCCCTCGTCGAACTCGATGTCCTCGGGGTCGACGATCACCTCGACGGTCGGCGAGTGGTCCAGCTCCCGCAGCTCAAGCGGGGTGAACCTCGCCTGCGCGGGCCCACGCCTGCCGAACACGTGCACGTCGGTGACTGCGCTCGCGGCCAGCCCCGCGTGCACGTTGTCCGGGATCTCGGTGACCAGCAGCTCCTCGGCCGACTTCGCCAGCACCCTGGCCACGTCGAGCGCCACGTTCCCCGCGCCCAGCACCGCCACCGACCGCGCGGTCAACGGCCAGGAGCGCGCCACGTCCGGGTGCCCGTCGTACCAGGACACGAAGTCCGCCGCGCCGTGGCTGCCCGCCAGGTCGACGCCGGGGATGTCGAGCGGGCGGTCGGTGACGGCGCCGGTGGCGAACACGACCGCGTCGTAGAACTGGCGCAGCTCGTCGAGCTTGACGTCGCCGCCGTAGTCGATGTTGCCGAACAGCCGCACCCCCGGCTTGTCCAGCACCCGGTGCAGCGCGTCCACGATGCCCTTGATCCGCGGGTGGTCCGGCGCGACCCCGTACCGGATGAGCCCGAACGGCGCGGGCATCCGCTCGAAGAGGTCCACGCTGACCTCGGCGCCGGACTTGATGAGCGCGTCCACGGTGTAGATCCCGGCCGGACCGGCACCCACCACGGCGACTCGCAACGGACGGCCCACCACGCGCTCCTGATTCCCGACAACGGCGTACCCACCTAGATTAAGGTAAGGCTTACCTAATAAGGGTCGGGCTTGCCGGTGGTGTCCATCACGCGTCGCTGACCAGCACGTACCGTTCGTCCTCGATCGGGTGACCCCAGAGCGCGAGGTCGTCGAGCCCGCGCACGGTGGCCTCTTGGCGCCTACCCAGCACCAGGGCGCGGCACTCGGACGCGGTGAGTCCGGCGCCGGTGAACCAGCGCCCCTCGACGAGCACCAACCGCCCGCCGGGCCGCAGCAACCGTACCCACCGGTCCAGCGCCGCACCCGGATCGGGCAGCGCCCACAGCACGTGCCGCACCAGAACCACGTCGCACGACGCCGGGTCGTACGGCGGTTCGGCGGCGTCCCCGCGGGTGAACTCCACGCGCCCCTTCGCCTTGGCCGCCGCGACGGCGAGCATCCCCGGCGACAGGTCCAGCCCACGCACCTGGTGTCCGGCGTCCGCGAGCAGCACCGAGAGGGTCCCCGTCCCGCACCCGAGGTCGACCACCGACGCGGGCGCGGGCGGCAGCAACGGGAGTAGCAGCTCCGCCCACGCCGCTCGCACGCTGGGATCCCGCAGGCCGTGATCCGCCGCTTCGTCGAACGTCGCCGCTTGCCGGTCCCAGAACTCTTGCACTGTCATGACCGCGATTCTCCTGGCGCGCGTGTGTGTGGTCAGGGCAGCCAGGTGTTGAGGTCGCGGTCCGCGAGGGCACCGGTGGTCGGGTTCTGCGCTATGGGGCGGAATCCGTCGACCAGGCTGACGCGTTCGGTGGGGGACCAGACTTCCAGCCCGTGTTGTGCGGCGACGTACAAGCGGCCGTCGTGGGACCACAGCCTGCCTGGCGGCGCCGCGATGGTTCGCTTGGTCTCGCCGCTGGGGATGGCGACCAGGGTGATGCCGTTCTCGCCCTGGACGGCGATGGTCTCGTCGTCGAGCCAGGCCGTGGGGCGGTTCCAGTCATCGGGGTACGGGCCGACGTCGGTGGCGTCGTGCTTGCCCGCCCGCCACGCGTCGAGGTCGACCAGCAGCTGCGCGCCCACCGGCTGCCAGATCCAGCCGTCGATGACCAGCCACTTCCCGGACGGGCTCACGGTCAGGCCGCCGTGGAAGAAGTCGATGTCGTCGCCGTGGGTGGCGCGCCGCGCTCCGGTCGCCGCGTCGAACAGGCCGAGCTGGTTCCAGTCGGTCGCCGCGACGAACTCCCCGGTGCCGAGGAACGCCACCGGGAAGTCGGTCGACGTCGAGCCGTAGTCGCCCCGGTCGAGTTCCGCGGTGACGGCCCCACTGGCCAGATCCACGACGACACCGCGCGACCCCCGATCGACCACCGCGGCCGCGTACCGCCCGTCGACCGAGGTGTGCAGCCTGGTTCCCTCCGCGGTCCCGACCTTCCAGCGCAGACCGCCTGTGCTGACCAACTCCCCATCAACCAGCGCGATCCACCCTGACGGCAACGCGGCCAGACACCCTTCGGCGATGGGGCCGCCGTCCACTAGCGACATGATCAGGTCAGGGCCCCGATCTGGTCGGTGTACTCGATCCGGTCGACCCACTCACCCGGCCACCCCGCGAGACCGTGCACGGCCCCGACGAAGGCCCCGGTCAACGCCGCGATCGAGTCCGAGTCGCCACTGGTCCGCGCCGCCCGGGTGAGCGCGCGAACCGGGTCGTCGGCGTGCCGGACAGCGCAGTAGAGCCCCGTCCCCAACGCCTCCTCGGCGATCCAGCCCGCGCCGGTGGCCAGGCAGGCGTCCTCGCCGTCGTCCGGGCGCCCGAGCGCGCTGATCACGAGGTCCACGGCGGCGGCGCACTCGTCCCAACCACGGGCGATGAACGCCGCGGGCGTGGTCGCGCCAGGACCCTCCCACAGCGTTCCCAGCCAGTCGGCCCGGTACACGGTTCGCTGCTCCGCGCACCTGTCCCGCAACGCTGCGGCGACCTCGGCGAGCGGCAGTCCGTCCACCAGCAGTCGGGTGGCGTAGGCGGTGAGTTCGGAGGCGGCCAGCGCGGTCGGGTGCCCGTGCGTCATCGCCGCCTGGAGTTGGGAGATGCCCGCGAGGAGGTCGAGGTCGAGCCCGGGCAGCAACCCGACCGGGGTGACGCGCATGTTCGCCCCGCACCCCTTGGACCCCGTGACGGTCGCCTCCACCCACAGCTTGCCCGCTTCCAGCGCCTCGCACGCCCGCAGGCAGGTCATCCCAGGCGCGCGGTTGTTGTCGGGGCTGTTCAGCCAGGTCACGAACCGCTCCCGCAACCTCGGTTCCAGTGCCTGCGCGCTGTACCGGTCGACATCCCGCAGCGCCCACGCCACCGCGAGCGCCATCTGCGTGTCGTCGGTCACCAGCGCGGGATCGCCGACCAACTCGTCCGGCCCGTCCCCGAACCGCCGCCCGATCTCGGCGACGTCGAGGAACTCGGTGGGACGCGCCAGCGCGTCACCGAAGGCCAACCCGTAGAACGATCCACCGACGCGGTCCATGCGCGACACTCTACTGCGGCCGACAACCGGATTGACCGGAAAGTCCCTTGTGGACTACCACAGGCGTCGCCGCACGCGGTGATCACAGGGTGTAGCCGGTGCGGTGGCGCTCGCTCGTTCGGCCGATTGCCGGTGTCCTCCTGGTGGGAGGATTCGACAGATGATCACGGGGGTTCGACAATTCCTCTCACGTCGAGGTGGGGAGGTCGGATGGGTGTCGAGCTGAGCCGTCGGTCGTTCGGGGTGGTCGCGGGGTTGTTGGGGCTTGCGGCGTGTGGGGCGAACACGGGACGGGGTGGGAGCGCGGAGGGGGCGTTGCGGCACTGGTACCACGCCTATGGCGAGGACGGGGTGCAGGACGCGGTGCGCAGGTATGCGGCCGCGTACCCGGGGGCGAGGGTCGAGGTGCAGTGGAACCCGGGGGACTACGACTCCAAGGTGTTGACGGCGTTGCAGACCAGTGGGGTGCCGGATGTGTTCGAGGCGCAGGTCAAGGTCGACTGGGTGCGGCAGAGGCAGGTGGTGCCCCTCGACGACCTGCTCGGTGACACCCGGGGTGACTTCGTGCGGACGCTCCTGGAGTCCCAGACGGTCGACGGGAGGCTCTACGGCATTCCCCAGGCGATCGACACCCAGGTCCTCTACTACCGCAAGAGCCTGCTCGACAAGGCAGGTGTGACCCCGCCCCGGACCGTGGACGAGCTGATCGATGCCGCCAAACGGCTCAACACCGGTGCCGTGCGCGGGCTCTTCGCGGGTAACGACGGCGGGGTCGGCGTGCTCACCGCGCCGCTGCTGTGGTCGGCAGGCCTGGACTTCCTCTCCCAGGACGGCAAGGCCCCCGGGTTCGACGACCCGCGCGCCGCCACCGTGTTCGGCAAGTTGCGCGACCTGAACCAGGCCCTGCTCCTCGGATCCCCGACCGACTGGTCCGATCCCGGCGCGCTCGTCGACGGGCGGGTCGCGATGCAGTGGACCGGCCTGTGGAACCTGCCGAAGATCACCGCCGCGCTCGGTGACGACGTCGGTGTCCTGCCGTTCCCGCGCCTGGACGCCGCGGGCGCGGAGTCGGTGCCGGTGGGGGCGTACAGCGCGATGGTGAACGCCCGCGGTGCCGACGTCGAGGCGGCCAAGGCGTACGTCAGGTGGCTGTGGGTCGAGAAGGCCGAGTACCAGACCGAGTTCGCCACCGCGTTCGGCGCGCACCTGCCCGCCAGGGAGAGCCTCGCCGCGAGCGCCCGACCGCTGCGGGACGGGCCGGGCAAGGACATCGTCGGGTTCGTCACCCGCGGCGGCCGCATCGCCAGCCCGGCCCGCTGGTCCGCTCGCGCCAACACCGCCCTGTCGGACGCGGTCGCCCGGATCGCCAGGCAGGGCGCCGATCCCGCGGCCGAACTGCGCGCGGCCCTGGACGTGGCGAGGGACGAGATCGCGCGGCTGGACCGGTGAGGTCGCGGACCACGCGGACGTTCTGGCTGTTCGTCGGACCGTTCGCGGTCGGGTTGCTGCTCTTCACGTACCTGCCGATCGCCTGGAGCTCGTACCTCAGCTTCTTCGACGCGCGCAACACGGTGACCCCGACCGAGTTCGTCGGCCTCGGCAACTACGTGGACATCCTCACCGACCGCGCCTTCCTCGACAGCATCGGCACGTTCACCGTGTTCGCCGCGTTCATCGTCCCGACCACCGTCGTGCTGTCGCTGGTGCTCGCGTTGCTGGTCAACCGGATCCGGGTCGCGCGGGCGTTCTTCCGGTCGGTGTTCTTCCTGCCGTTCGCGTGCTCGTACGTGGTGGCGTCGCTGGTGTGGAAGATGTCGCTGTTCTCCGGAGTGGACAGTGGGGTGGCGAACACCGTGCTCGGCTGGTTCGGTGCCGACCCGCAGGCCTGGGTCGGCACCGTGGACCCGCCGCTGTACTGGGTCGTGCTCGTCACCGCCCGGCTGTGGTTGCAGCTGGGCTTCTACATGATCCTGTTCATCGCCGCGCTGCAGCGGATCCCCACCCACCTGTACGAGGCGGCCTGGATCGACGGCGCCTCGCCCGGCTGGCAGACGTTCCGGCACATCACCCTGCCCGGCCTGCGCGGCGCACTGGTCGCGGTGCTGACCCTCAACCTCATCAACGCCTACCAGGCCTTCGACGAGTTCTACAACATCCTCGGCGACTCCCGCGGCTACCCGCCGTTCGCGCGCCCACCGTTGGTGTACCTGTACTACACCTCCCTCGGCTCCGGCGGTCAGGACCTCGGTCGGGGGAGTGCGGGCGCGGTCGTGCTGGCGCTGGTGATCGCGCTGGTGACGTTGCTGTCCGGCCGAGTCCTGCGGAGGCCGACATGATGCGACTCCTGCGTTGGCTGGCGTTGATCCCCGCGACGGTGCTGTTCCTGGTGCCGTTCGTGGCCTTGGGTGTGCAGGCGTGGCCCGCGTTGGGGGATGTGTTCTCCTACAAGGAGATCCCCTTCGCGCGGAGCCTGGTGAACTCGACGGTGGTCGCGGTGCTCCAGACCGTCGGCCAGGTGGTGCTGTGCTCGTTGGCGGGTTACGGCCTGGCGCGGATCCCGTATCGCCACGCCCCGAAGGTCTTGTACGCGGTCGTGGCGACGCTGATGGTGCCGACCGCCGTCACGTTCGTCCCCAGCTTCGTCGTGGTGTCGAGCCTGGGGTGGCTGTCGGACCTGCGCGGCCTCGTGGTGCCCGGGCTGTTCAGCGCGGTGAACGTCTTCCTGTTCCGCCAGTACTTCCTGGACTTCCCGGTCCCGCTCGAAGAGGCGGGGCGCCTGGACGGGCTGTCCCGGTGGGGCGTCTACTGGCGGGTCGTGGTGCCGAACTCGACGGGCTTCGTCGCCGCCATCGCGGTCATCGACTTCATCGGCAGCTGGAACCAGTTCCTCTGGCCGCTGGTCATCGCCCAGGACTCCTCGACCTGGACCGTGCAGGTCGCCCTGTCGAGCCTGCTCACCGCGCAGAACCCGCGGACCACCCTGCTGTTCGCCGCCGCCACCGTGTCCATCCTCCCGATCGTCGGGGTCTTCACCCTCTTGCAGCGCTACCTGGTCCGCGGCGTGGCGGAGACCGGCCTCACCGGTCAGTGAGAGCCGGATTGCCTTTCCGGGCAAGTGTTTCGGGCGCGGAGGCTTCGGCCTGCGTTCGGCGCAACATCGTTGGTTCGCGGGGGTGGCCGGTCATACGATGCTGACGTCCCTGTTCCCCTGCGAATGGAAACCCTGTGCTTACAAGGAGAATCGCGGGCGCGGTGGTGGGCGCCGTCGCCGTTGTCGGGTTGACCGCGGTGCCCGCGGCGGCCCAGGTGATGTCGGTCGACGTGACCGGGCAGTGCGCCGACCCGGCGGTGGGGTCGGTGCGGGTGGCGGTCTCGGCCGACGTGGAGAACCCGGCGTACCTCAGCCCGGCCGCCGAGGCGCGGCGGATCACCGGCACCGTCATCCTGCCCGCCGCGGCGGTCGACGCGCTGGTGGCCAAGGGCGCCACCACGGTCGAGGGGAAGGTGAACCTCCAGCTGGCGATCAGCGGGACCTACACCGCCCGGGCCGACAACACCCTGGCCCTCGCGTCGACCCCGATCACCCCCGGCCGCGAGCTCGTCGTCCCGGTGATCGGCTACACCGCGCCGGTCTACTCCAGCTACCTCACCGGCACGAACTACGTCGACGTCACCGGCATCGGTGTCGGCCTGCTGCCCCGGCGTGCCGACACCTCACCCGCCGTGCGGGGCGGGATCAACACCCCGTGCACCATCGCGGAGCCCAAGCGGTGGATGACGATCCGGACCGACAGCATCATCTCCGAGAACCACCCGGCGCCGCGGAACCTGAGGTTCGGCAACATCACCACCGACAGCATCACCGTGTCCTGGGACCCCACCCGCGGACTCATGGGCCCGCCCCTGGGCTACGACATCCTGGTCGACGAGGTGCCCACCCTCCGCCTGATCGGCGCGGGCACCACGACCGGGACCGTCACCGGCCTCAAGCCCAACACGGACTACTACATCCGCGTCAAGGCCGTCGACATGGGCGGCGAGCGCCGCAGCGAGGTGTTCCCCATCCGCACCAAGGACTTCCTCGCCCACCACTACTTCGACATCGGCGGGACGATCGCGATCAAGGACACCGCCCTGCGACTCGTCGGCGAGCAGGCGACCGCGCTCGAACTCGCCACCGGCACCCACACCTCGAACCCGGCCTTCGCCCCCACCCAGGTCCGCCTGGCCACCTACGGCACCGCGAACGTCGAGTTCACCCCGGTGTCCCCGGCCACCGGCACCTTCCGCGGCGGCGTGTTCACGGTGACCACCCGGCAGAAGGTGACCGTCCCCCGCATCACCATCGGCAACCGCACCTACCTCACCCCGAACTGCACCACCACCGTCGACCTCCCCTTGACCTCCGCCCCCGACTTCAAGACCGACGGCACCCCCAACCCGATGACCGGCACCATCACCATCCCCCCATTCCGCGACTGCGGCCAGCCAACCAGCATCCTCAACCGCTTGGTAGCGGGCCCGGGCAACACCGCCGACATCACCTACACCTCATACGCGGGCTGAGGTCCACACAGGACGAACGCCTCGCCTGCCAGACGGGGCGTTCGCCGGTGGAGTCGGATGGTTCGCTGGTCGCCCATAAAGCCACCGCCACTGGCGGGCAGCCTTCATCAGGCGCGTCCCCTGGGTAATGGTTGCCGAGCGCCCTGGTGGCGCGTGATCTTGTTGTCTTCCCACGGACTGTGGGCGCGGCTGAGGACTCCCGTCCAGCGTGAGCGAGTGGGAGTGGGATGTCCTTTGACCCAGGCCCGGACGAATGTCTAGGGGCGGGCGGCCTCGGCGCGGGCCTGGTCGCGGGTGTGCAGGAAGACGCGGCGGGCCTGGCCGGTGAGGGACCAGGGTTCGTTGTCGGCTCGGGCGCCGAGGGCGCGGAACTGGGTGAGGGCGTCGGCGGGGCGGTTGTTGGACATGAGGGCGTGGATGGCCCAGCCGCGTTCCTTGCGGGTGAAGTTGGTCTCCACGGTCTCCGTGGCCAGCCGGGCGATCAGGGCGTCCAGGGCGGCGACGACGTCGGGGGCGCGCCAGCGGTCCTCGGTGTGCTCGAAGGCGCCGAGCAGGGCGATCAGGGCCAGGCGCGGGGACTTGGCGGCGGCGCGGGTGGCGAAGTCGGTCATCAGCTCGTCGGAGCCGTGCCACTTGGCGCACCAGTACTGCAGGGCCTGGATGTGGCCGTAGCGGTGCAGCGGGTCTCTGGCGACCAGCTCGGCCCACACCGCCTCGAACTCCGCGTGCGCGACGGGCAGGCCACGCGCCAGCATGACCTGCGTCCACCACGGCGTCGGGTCCTCCGGCGCGGCCTCGGCGGCCACCCGCGCGGCGTCACGCCCCTCGGTGAGCAACCGCTGGAAGCCCTCGACCTGGTCCGGGGTCGTCTGGTCCGCCTTCTGCGCGCCGCGCACCTCCCAGGCGCGCAACACGGACGACTGCGCCAGCACCGCCGCGTGCCCGGGGTCGTCCGGTCGAGCGGCGCGCCACGCGGTCAGCCACGCGTCGTCCTGCGCGGCCGCGTCCGCGAGCTCGAACACGACATCCGCGCGCGCTTCCCAGTCGCCCCAGGTGGAAGCGACCACCTCCGCGGCGGGCTCCCAGTCGCCGCCGAGCGCGGCCCGGTAGGCGGCCAGCACCCCTGGGTGGTCCGGGATCCGGTTGTCGCTGACTTCCTCATCCGGCACAAGGTCCGGCACCGACTTCTTGCGGGAGAACAACTTCCTCAACGCTTCCCTCCAGAGTGGACCAACGGGCGGTACGGCAACTCCACACCGGACTCGGCGAGCAGCGCCCGCAGGCCCGAGGTGTCCGGCTCCTCGGCGAGCGCCGCCTCGACCAGGGCAGGCAGGACGGTCAGGTCGAACTCACCGGTGTCGAGGCTGGGCAGGAAGGTCCAGTCGACCGACCACCGGCCGTGGCCCGCGTCGATGAGCGCCAGCAGCACCAGCTGGTACAGCTCGCGGCTCAGCAAGACCCGCGCCCGCTCCCGTCGCGCCTGCGGGGTGACGACCGGATCGCCCGGCTTCCGGTCGTGGGGGACGAGGTCGGCGAGGCGGCCCGCGTCGAGTGCGTCCAGCACGGCTCCGAGGCTGGGCGGCCTGCGCACCAGCTTGCCCGCGGCCCGCACCAGCCTGGTGATCTGCTTGACCCACCGGTGGCGGAACCCGACGTGCCCCAGAGTGGCCCAGTCGACCCGCCGCTTGCGGTCGGCGTCGGCGTCCATGGTCAGCATCAGCGACCGGTCCAGCAGCGGCACCGCGTCGTCGAGCAGCTCGATCGCGGGCCGCTCCGCCCACCCGGCCCGCTCCGGCACGGCCATCGCCCCGATCGCGGCGATCCGGTCGGCCATCGGCGGGTGCGAGTCGTACGGCCCGCGGTCGACGTCCTGCGGATCCTGCTGCCGGACGTGGTCGAGCACCGGGTGCGCCTCCGGCGTGGCGCGCAGCTGGGCGAAACCGTCGAACATCGACCGCGGCAGGTACCCGGCCGACCACCCCGCGGCGAGGTGGCGGTGCGTGAAGATCCGCCAGAGGTGGTCGACGACGTGCAGCTCCCGCAGCGCGCTGACGGCCGCGTCGGAACCCGTGATCCGCGCGGACACCGCGTCGGCGGCGAGTTCCTGGCGGCGGCAGAGCGCACTGGACACCCGCGCGTACAGCTTGGTGTAGCCGAGGAACAGCCTGCGCAGGTGCCGTTGCGGCCAGATCTCGGTGGTCATCCCGTCGAGCAGCCGCACCAGGGCGTCCCGGCCGGTCAGCACCACACCGGACAGCCGGGTGTCCCGGTTGGCGTAATGACCCAGCTCGTGCGCGAGGACCGCCGCCAACTGCCGCTCAGTCATCGCCGCCAGCAACGGTGCGCCCACGTACATCCGGCGCCGCAACACAACCAGCCCGAGCACCCTCGTGGTCTCCACCACCCTGGCGTTGACCTCGGCGACCACCCGGATCTCATCCGGCACCCGGGTCCCCACCTCGTCGGCGAGCCGCCGCACCAGCTCCCACAGCCGCGGCTGCTGTCGGGGCGTGACCGGGATCCCGGCCAACTGCTCGTCCACCCGCCGGTCGACGGTGAACACCGCCGCCAGGATCGCGAACACCACCGGTACCACCAGGACCGCGGCCTCCAGTCCGCGCGGCACCGAACTCCGCAGCATCGCGACCTCGAGCGCCACCAACCCACCCAGCAGCCCGAACGCCACCAGGTAGAACCCGGCCAACATCCCCACCGCCACCGCGGCGCGCGCGAACAAGAACATGTCCCCCACAGACCTTCCCCAGTGCCGACCCCCGATGCGGCAGGGCGAGTGTGCCGCACCCACCCGGTAGGTCGCGATAGGGGGTGTTGATCAGGTCGGCCTGGGGGCGGTGTCCAAGCGGGTGAGCAGGGGAGTCAGCAGGGCGTTCAGCTCGCGCACCAGGGTCGTCAGGATCAGGCGGGCGGCTTCGGGGACGGCGTCGGCGGAGTTGGGGGCCGGGGGGAGGTCGGTGAACGGGATGGGGGCCTGGACCAGCAGCGTCGAGCGCAGGTGGGGGACCGTGGCGATGTCGCGGGCCGTGGGGTCGACGTACTGGCCGAACAGGGTGGGCCAGTCGCGCCAGCCGCGGTCGGCCGACCAGTCGCGGGGCCACGCCAGCGCGGCGGGCCAGGGGGCGGCGAGGCTCACCGACGCGGTCAGGGTGCCGTCCCACCCGCTCGGGTCGAGGTCCGCCGACAGCACCCGCGGGTGGCGCCGGAGGTAGCCGGGGTCCACCGCGGGCGGTCCGGCCAGCCGCCACACCGCGCAGGCGAACGGGACCGGGCTGATCTCGCCGAACAGCGGGGCGAGGACGTCCGCGCGCTCCAGCGCGTACCGGTCGAAACCGCCGTCCAACCGCTCCGTCCACAAAGGTCGCACGAGGCCCCCTCCAGAGTCGCCGGATGCCAGCCTACTCCGGTCCGGCCGGTGTGGTATTTCCGCGAATAGCGCTGGAGTTTGCTCCAACTCCAGAAGTTTGCGGCGCGAAACGGGCGGGCGTATAAAGTCCGCATTACCTTCGGAATCTGGGGAGATCATGTCCGACGCGCGAGTGGCATTGGTGACCGGTGGCGGAAGTGGAATCGGCGCGGCGACCGCGGAGCAGTTGCTCCAGCGGGGGTACCGGGTCGTCATCACCGGTCGGGACGGGGAGAAGTTGCGGGCTTTCGCGGCGCGGTTGGGGGACCCGGAGGGGCTGCTGACCGCGCCGGGCGACGCCGCTGATCACGTGGCCGTGCGGGCGGCGGTGCAGCGGGCGGTGTCGGCGTTCGGGCGGGTGGACTGCGTGGTGGCGAACGCGGGGTTCGCGGTGTTCGACGGGCTCGGGGACGGGGATCCCGCGGGCTGGCGCGACATGGTGCTGACCAACGTGCTCGGCCCGGCGGTGCTGATCAACGTCGCGCTGCCCGCGCTGCGCGCCACCAAGGGGCGGATCGTGCTGGTCGGCAGCGTCGCCGGGCACGTCCACTCGCCGGGCAACCTCTACGGCGTGACCAAGTGGGCCGTCACCGGGCTCGCCGAGAACACCCGGCGGATGCTCATCGACGACGGCATCGGCGTCACCCTGGTCTCGCCGGGGGCCACCCGCACCGACTTCTTCGACAAGGCGCCCGGCGGCGTGCCCGACCGCGATTTCCTCTCCGCCGAGAAACTGGGGGAGACGATCGTGTGGGCGTTGACCCAACCCGAGGGCGTTGACGTGAACACCATCATCATCCGGCCCACCGGCATGTTCATCTGAGCTACTTCCACTGCCACATCAACCCGTACACCCCGGGCACGCATTTCGGGAAGTACGTGTGAATGGTGTTCGACGCGTCCGCCAGCAGCCTGCGCCGGTTCTTCTGGGCGGCCGGGACCGAGTCCCGGAAATAGCCGTGGCAGCGGGTGGGCAGCGCGGCGGGGTCGAACCGGACGCGCAGCAGCACGCTCGGCACCGCGTTGCGGAACCGGTGCTCGTGCACCCGCGACGGCACCGCGCTCTCGCCGAGGACGGTGTCGTACTCGACGATGGTCGTCTCGTTCTTCGCCAGCACCCGGCCGAAGCGGATCTCGGCGGCCAGGAAGCCGTTCTCGTGGTCGACCCGCACCTCGCCCAACCGCCCGGAGTGCACCCGGATGTCGGTCGGCATGACGTCGCCCTCGTCGACGCCGTGCACGACCAGGAAGTGGTCCTGGTCCTCCCGCACCGCGCGCAGCACCTGCATGGTCCTGATCAGCCGCAGCGACCGGCTCGCGTCCACGGTGCACGACTCGGTGAGGTTCATCGGCACGATGCCGTTGTTGAACCGCTCGAACGACCCGCCGAGCACCCCGCGGATCGGGGAGTCGTCGCCGTAGAGGCGGGTCCCGGTGACCCCGCTGGGCGCCAGTGGCCGACCGCGGGGTTTCGGCGGGTCGAGCAGGTCGAACAGCGCGTTCGACGGCAGGTTGAGGATCGTCTCCAGCTCCCGCAGCGCCCGCAGCGACTTGGCGCGCTCCGGCCTGCTGCGGCCCTGCTGCCAGTAGCTGAGGGTGGCCAGGCTGATGTCGACACCGCGGTCGGCGAGCCTGCTGCGGATCCGGTCCAGGGTGAGGTCGCGCCGGTGGATGGCGGTGCGCAGCGCGTCGCCGAAGTTCTCCGCGCGCGGCACCGCGCCTGCCTCGCTCTCCTGGCGGAACCCGGTCATGGCGCTCACTCTCCTAGGGCGAGGACGGAGTATCACCCTGATGGCACCGTCGCCGCCACCCCCTCGGGGTGACGGCGACGGTGGGTGAGCGGTGCTGGTCAGCCCACGTTGAGGGTGAGGCCGTAGTACGACAGCGCGTCGCTCAGCGGCTGGAAGTAGGAGGACTTCCCGCTCTGCACGCCGCCGTTGAAGGTGCACTGCTGGCCGGTCGGGCCACCGGAGGTCATGCCCTGGGCCTGGTTGCCGGAGATGTAGGCGCCACCGCTGTCGCCGCCCATGGTGCAGACCGACGAGCTGGCCAGGCCGCGGACCACGGTGTCCGGGCCGCCGTTCTGGTCGGTGTAGGTGACCGTCACGTTGTAGGCCTTGATGGTGCCGCAGGTCCAGCCGCTGGTGGCGCCGGACTTGCAGATCGACGAGCCGACCGAGGCCTTGGTGCCGCCGCGCACCGCGACGTTGGAGGTGGCGCCCCAGGTGCCGACCGTGGTGGCGATCGAGTTACCCGAGTTGATCTTGGCGACGCCCATGTCGACGCTGTTGCTGCCCACCGCGAACCGGGTGGCGGTGCCCTTGGCGAACGCGGCGCCGTTGTTGTAGAGCGACGGCAGGCCCGCGATGCAGTGCCCGGCGCTGACCAGGTACTGCGTGCCCGAGGAGTTGCGGGCACCGAAGCCGACGGAGCAGTAGCCGCTGCCGCCGTTGATGTTCATCTTGCTGCCCGGGTACACCACGGCCTGCGTCTGCAGCGGGGTGCCGGTCCTGACGACCTGCACCGCGGCGCCGAACTTGGCCGCCTCGGCGAGGAACGCCCTGGCCTGCGGCTTCGCCGCGTCGGACACCTCGACCTTGACCACGTCCGCGGCCACGTCGACGCTCCACGACGCCACACCGGCGGGGACCTGCCGGGTCGCGGCCTGGTCGAGCTGCGCCTGCACGCGGCTCAGCGCCGCCTCACCGCGGGCCGGGGCCCGGGTCGCGAGACCGGCCGAGCGCGCCGTGGCGGCCGACGAGGCGTCGGTGGTGTTGACGGTGAGGGTGCCGTTGGCGTCGACGAAGCTGCCGTCGATCCGCAGGCCACCGCGGGTGAGGTCGGCGAGCTTCTGCTGCTGCGCGGCCTCCCGGTCCAACCGGGCCACCGCCGCGCCCTCGTCGATGCCCAGCGACTTGGCCAGCACCGACACCATCTCCGGCTGGTACTTCGGCTGCTGCGCGGGCTGCGCCGCCGTCGCCGAGGAACTGGCCGCCCACAGCACCGCCGGGACGACCGCGCTGACCGCGAGACCCGCGATCAGGCTCTTTCGGAGGGTGATTGCCATAAACCGTGCCTTCCCTGACCGGGTTCACCACACGCAGGGGGGAGGGAATGTCCGAATGACTTGCTTTCACACATTCCCAGTGTGGTGATCCCCGGGCGATCGGGGGGACGCCCGATCGCTGGAAAAGCACTCTCCTACTAGTTCCGCGCCGCCGACAAGACCTGTCGCGGAACGGTTTTTCACAGACAGCCGAGGCTACTCTGAATACACAGAAGGGACCGCCCCGCGGCGGCCCCGTCCCGTGTGGTGCTACCTCAGAAGACCAGCACGGCCAGCAGGATCAGCCCGAGCGCGACGGCGATGATGGTGGGGATCAGTGCGGGCGAGCGGCGGTAGTGGCTCTGCACCGAGGTCGTGCGGAACCAGCTACCCGGCAACCGGCGGCGGTGCTGCTGAACCCGAGGCATCATCTACTCCCAACCCGTGGCGTCTCGTGGCGTCGAGACTGCTTGTCGAACACGATCACCCTTCACGTACCCCCGACCGCGGGCGATCACACATTCGGATCGGGGTGGGAAAGGCGCTGCGGCGGAAATCCGCTTTCGGCGATGGGCGCTGCTGCGGGAACCGGCGGTGGGGGTGGGGTTGATGGCCGGTGTTTGCCGGTTCGGGCAGACGCGGTGCTGGGCAGGTTGACCAACGCGGTCTTGCGCGAGGGGGCCGGACACGGTGCTTCGCGCTCGGGAGAGCCTGCCGTGCGGCGGGCCGTGGTCGGGGGCGTGGGCCGTGCTGAGCAGCCCCCGTTTCCAGCCTTCCGGAGTTCGGGGTCGGGAGCCAGGGTGACATCGAGGGCTGTGGATGGGTCGCGGGGATGTGGACAACTCGCGGTGGGACCATGGACGCCGGTTGAGGGGGGCAGGTGGCGGACAGGGGTGTGCGGGCCCGGCGGATCGCGGCGGGGGCGTTGGTGCTCGGGGTCGCGGCGTGGGCGGTGGTGCAGTTCGGCGTGCCGGGGTGGCTGTCGGACGAGCGGCACCCGCTGCGGCCGGTCCTGGAGGCGGCCTCGTGGGTCGCGGGACTGCTGGGGCTGGCGGTGTCGGTCGCGGCGTTGGCGGTGTCCACACGGGGGCAGCGGGCGGGCTATCGGTCCGGTGTACTCGGTGCGTCCAGTGTCGGTCAGGCGGGCGGTGCGGGTGCTGGGTCGAGCGGATTGGTGTCGGGCGATCCCACCGCGGGGGGTGCCGTAGGAGATTCGGTGCCGGGCGACTCGGCCCTGGGCAACGACCCTGTCTTGGGCAACGACGCCGTCTCGGGCAGCCGTACGGTGTCGGGCGACAGCCTGGCTCCGGGCAGCGGGGCTGCGTTGGGCAACACGATGTCCGGGCATGTCGGCGGGTCGGTGGTGCAGGCGCACACGATCACCGGGGCGGTGACGGTGACCGCGCCGCTGCCGAGGTGGGTGCTGGGCGCGGTGGGGCTCGTGGCTGTCGTCGTGCTGGGGGTGGCGGTGTTGGCGGTGGTGGTCGTGACGGCACCCGCGGACGAGGCGGAGTTGCAGGCCGTGGTCACCGTGAGTCCCGGCAAGTGCGCGGGTGGGTGGGTCGTGCCCACCCCCACGGGTCCGATACCGCTGACCGACCGGCCGGAGGGTGCGATTCAGGCGGACCAAGGGCAGGTAGTGCTGACGTTGCAGGGTTCTGTTCCTGCGGCGGTTGTGTTGCAGTCGCTTCGCGTGGAAGTGGTGTCCCGCAAGCCCGCCGCGTCCGGGGTGCTACTAGACACGCCGTGCGGTGCTGACGTCACACCGCGCAGCTTCGGCGTCGACCTGAACAAGGACAACCCGTCCGCGGTAGGTCTACCGGGCACCGAGGGCGGCCAGACGATCCCCGCGCCGCGGTTCCCGTTCCAGGTCAACGAGTCCGAGGTCGAGCAGTTCGTCATCACCCCCTCCGTCGCCACCGACGAGGTCGAGTGGCGCCTCCACCTCACCTGGACCTCCGGCACCCGCCGCGGCGAGACCACCATCGACGACAACGGCCGCCCCTTCCGCACCACCGGCACCACAGCCGTCACCACCAACTACTGCGCCGACCTCACCGCCATCGAGTGGACCCCCAACTACCTCTGCCTCCGCCTCCAATCGCCCACCGCGGCAGGCTTCGTCGGAACCTGGGAAGGCCCAGGCCCCATCACCATCGCCGCCGATGGAACAGCCGTCTGGAAGACCCCCACCGGCGAGGCCCGCATCCGCCTCTTGTCCGTGATCGGCTACCTAGCCACCGCCGACGTCACCGCAAGCACCACCCCAGAACTCACGCCCGGCGACCGCATCCGCTTCGCGAACAACAACAACGACCTGCGCGCGGTAACCCAACTGGGCAAGGTACTGACCTGGTGCAAACAGGGAGCCGTGTGCCGGTGAGCCCGACGCACGCACCCAGGTGACAGTCCGTGGATGTCAACCGGCAGCTTTGGGCTTCCTTTGCCGAGTGTTTGTTACGGAAGCGGCGGCTCGGTCGAATCAGGGGCGGGGGTCCTTCCGGATGGGGGAGGGGCCTGACACTGGGGAGTGCTGGGGATGCGCCTGTCGTGGTGCAAGGCGGTTGTGGTCGCGGTTGGTCTTGCGTTGGCCGTGCCGGGGGTGGCGGAGGCCGCGCCGCCGTCGAATGATGACTTTGGTGGTGCTACGGCAATCACGGCGTTCCCGTACGCGGGTCCGGTGACGTTCACCGAGGCCACCACCGCGCCGGACGACCCGTGGATATGCAGTTCCAACAACGAGCGTTCCGTGTGGTTCGACTTCACCCCCACTGCGGACGGCGTAGTGCAGATAGGCCTAACGGGCTACGGGTACGGGATGCTGACCGTGTTCACCGGCACGCGCGGGGCGTTGACCGCGGTGCCGAACACCTGCCGCACCTCGAACTACGACGCGAACCTGGTCCCGGTCGTAGGTGGCACCACCTACCACGTGATGGTGATCAGCCCGTTGTGGTCGAACGCGAACCTCGCCTTGACCATCGACAACGTCCAGCCGCCCGCCAACGACAACTTCGCGAACGCGGCTCCCATCACCACGGTCCCCGCCGCCGCCGAGGTAGCACTGGGCGCGGCCACCGCGGAGCCCACCGAGCCCAACCCGTCGTGCGTGCAACAAACCGGCGCGCCGTCTGCCTGGTACTCGTTCACCGCACCGCGCACGGAATGGATCACCTTCGACCAGACCAGCGACGACTACGAGTCCGTGTTCGCTGTCTACACCGGTAACTCTCTCGGCAGCCTCACCGAGGTCTTGTGCGATGCCTACAACCGCCGCGTGTTGGCTGTTACGGCTGGTCAGACCTACCGCGTCCAGGTGAGTAACCGGATCCCTGCCGCTATCCCGACCCGGATCGAACTGGCCGTGGCCCCCGCACTGCGCACCGAGATCGGCCAGCAGCCTCTAGACCCGTCCGTGCTCGACACCGTCACCTTCTCGCAGTACACGTGGGACATCGAGAACGAGGCCATCACCGGCTCGACCTGGACATTCGGCGACGGCACCACCGCCTCCGGCCGCGAGGTGACCCACCAGTTCGCCGCGGACGGCGACTACCAGGTCCGCGTCACGACCACCTCCGCCAGCGGCCGCGTCGCCACCGCCACCCGCGCCGTGGCCGTCCGGACCCACGATGTGCGCGTCGCCGCGTTCACCGTCCCCACCGCGGGCCGCCCCGGGCAGACCAAGCCGATCGAGGTCACCGTGGGCAACACGCGGATCGCCGAGAACGCCACCGTCACGCTGTTCCGCAGCACGTCCACGGGCTTCCAGGAGATCGCGCGCGCCACCCAGTACGTGCCCGCGCGCCCGAACCGCACCGTGACGTTCCCGTTCAACTACACCTTCACCCCCGGCGACGCCACCCTCGGCCGGGTGACCTTCCGGGCCGTGGTGACCCTCGACCAGGGCGTGCGCGACGTCCGGCCGGTCGACAACGAGGCCGTGGCCCCGGCGACCACGGTCCGCACCGGACCGAACGGCCTGGGCTGACCGTGCGACGAGACACCTGGAGAGCCATGACCACGCGAGGAACCCGCCTGCGCCTGGCCGTGACGGCCGCCGTCGCCCTGGCCGCCGCCGCACTGGTGCCCGGCACCGCGCACGCCGCGCCGCCGTCCAACGACGACTTCGACAATGCCATCGCGATCACCCTGCCCTTTACCGAGCAGGTCGACCCGCGCGAGGCCACCCGCGCGCCGGACGACCCGGCGACCTGCGCGCAAGAGGTGTCCGCCTCCGTCTGGTACTCGTTCACCTCCCCTGTGGACACCACGCTGGCGCTGGACTTCCACGGCGGCTGGGCCTACACGCGCGTCTTCACCGGCACCCGGGGCGCGCTGTCGCTGGTGCCGCGCAGCTGCTCCGGGGGGAGTCAGATACGCGAGCTGGACGCAAGCGCGGGGGTGACCTACTACGTCAGCGTCGCCGCTTACCCGTGGACGGCGCCGTTCCAGTTCACCGCCGAGGCGCTGACCCCGCCCGCGAACGACCACTTCGCGAACGCCGAGGTCATCTCGGAGCTGCCCTTCACCGGGACGGTCAAGCTGGCGGCGGCCACGGTCGAGGCGGGCGAGCCGACGGCCACCTGCGACCACAACCCCGGCTCGCCGTCGGTCTGGTACCGGTACACGCCCGCGGTGACCGGGGCGCTGGTGTTGAGCGCGGACGCGTGGGCCGACCACAACGCCGTCGCCGCCGTGTACGCCGGGTCCGAGCGGGCCGAGGTGGCGTGCGTCCACAGCCACACGTCCGTCGTGCGCGCAGAGGCGGGCCGCACGCTGCACATCCAGTTCAACGCGGCGAGCGCGGGCGCCGACGACGTGGTGCTGGGCCTGCGGGCCGCGGCGGACTTGCGGCCCGCGCTGCAGGTCTCGCCCGAAGGCGCCTCGATCCACGACGAGGTGCGGTTCGACAACACCTCCCAGGACCCCGAGGGCTACGGCACGAGCATCGAGCGGCTCGACTTCGGCGACGGCACCGTTGTCACCCCCGACCGCGGTTACGTCTACCACCGCTACGCCGCTGACGGGGACTACACCGCGCGCTTGACCGTCGCCAGCCTCGGCGGCCGCACCGCGACCACCACCAAGACCATCCCCATCCGCACCCACGACGTCGCGATCACCGGCTTCGACGTGCCCACCGCCGCCAGGGTCGACGTCACCAAGCCGATCGACGTCACACTCGCCAACGGCCGCTACACCGAGACCGTCAAGGTCACCCTCTACCGCGGCACCTCGGCGGGTTTCCAACCCGTCACCTCGCTGACCAAGACCGCCCGCCCCAACCGCACCACCCGCTTCCCCTTCACCTACACCTTCACCGCCGCGGACCTGACCGAGGGCACCATCGTCTTCAAGGCCGTCGCCGAACCCACCACCCGCGACGCCCTCCCGAGCGACAACACGGTGATCGCCCCCGCCACCCGCGTCCGCCGAGCCGCACCCCAGGGCGCGAGCTGACCACCACCAGAACGGGAGACACCCCAACCCGGGGCGTCTCCCGTTCGGCTGTCAGGCCGCGGAAGCACAGCCCAGGACACCGGACACCCGGTCCGAGGTGGACACCCGGACGTCCATTCGGGTGATCAACTCCGGTGGGGTGATATGCCGGGGCGGGTGGGGGCGATCGGGTGGGTGGTCCACCTGTCGGTCCCAGTCTCGGAGTTCGCGCATGATGCCTCTCGACCTGTCGCCGTACCGCAGCGAGTTCGCCGGGCCCTCGGTGGGGACGGAGCAGGAGCTGCTCGGGGTGCGGATCGGCAGGAAGGCGTCCGGGGGGTCGGAGATCGCCGACGTGGTGTCCGGTGGGCAGGTGTTGGTGCAGATCACGACCGACATCGGTGGTGGTGGGGACGCGCCGTTCGGGTACCTCGGGTACACCATGGAGATCAAGACCAGCCCGACCGAGGTGACCGACGTCGCGGGGTGGGAGCTGCGCCGCGGCGCCATCCGGGAGGTCATCGCCGCGATCGCCGACATGGTGCTGGTCAAGGGCGGCTCGTTCACCGGGGGGAAGTTGGGCGCGTACGACCTGGTCGTGCACAACGGCGACCACGTCGTCTACGGCGCGGACACCCTGTCGACCGGGGTGAGCGGCAGCAGCAGGCACGCCACCTTCGGCCTGCCCTTCGCGCTCCTGGGCACCGAGCACGCGGCGCTGGTCAGCAAGGCGGGCTGGTACGAGGACTGGTCCGAGGAGTTCGACCTGATCGAGGGCAGCAGCCCGTGGGTCGACCGCGACCGGTCCCTGCGGGTCTACAACTACCTGCGCTCGGTACTGACTCGGCTCGCCAGGCTGACCTCCGACTACTCGCTGGCGGTGCACGACCTGTACGACCTCAAGGGCTTCACGGGCAACCTCTACGACAGCGCGATCAAGAACCGGTGGGGCGTCCTGCCCAGGACCTCCCCCTGGGTGGCGATCGAACTCCTGGCCAAGAGCGACCGCGAGCGCATCCGGCCGACCCTGCTGAAGTGCCCGTCCCGGGTCACCGACCCGGTGATCTGGAGTGCCGCCGTCAGCCACATCACCCAGCACCGGTCGCTGGCGGGCCACACCCCCAAGGCGCCCACCTACACCGAAGAGGAGTTGCCCGGCACCCTGTTCGAGTTCCGCACCGGGATCCCCTTCGCCTTCAAGCACGCCTTCGTCCTCGTCGACGACGAGCTCGGCGGTTTCGACGGCGAGCCGCCGCCGCCCAGGCCGAACGCGCCCCAGGAGCAGGGCGACCTGCACAGCGTGATCAAGGGCCGCCGCCAGTCCACCGAGATCTTCGAGGACTCGGACTCCGACGACAGCAGCTTCGACTGACCGCCCCCGCGCTCGGCCCGGTAGCATCGCCCGCGATGACACAGACCGCGTCGATCGGCGGGTTGCTCCGGGAGTGGCGCCGGATCCGCGACGTCAGCCAGCTCGCGCTCGCGTCGCGCACCGAGATCTCGACCAGGCACCTGAGCTTCGTGGAGACCGGGCGGTCGGCGCCGAGCCGGGCGATGGTGTTGCGGCTGGCCGAGCAGCTCGACGTGCCGCTGCGCGACCGCAACCGGATGCTGCTGGCCGCGGGGTACGCCCCCGCCTACCCCGAGAGCGCCCTGGACACCCCGCGGCTGGAGTCCGTCCGCGCCGCCGTCCGCCGGGTCCTCACCAGCCACAACCCGTTCCCGGCGTTCGTCGTCGACGGCGGCTGGGACATGGTCGACGCGAACGCCGCGGTCACCCTGCTCACCGAGGGCGCCCCGCCGGACCTGCTCGCGCCGCCGTTCAACGTGCTGCGCTACAGCCTGCACCCGCGGGGGCTCGCCGCGCGCATCGTCAACCTGACCCAGTGGCGCCGCTACGTCCTGACCCGCCTGGAACGCCAGCTCCGCGCGGGCCTGGTGCAGCTGACCGACCTGCACCGGGAGCTGCTCGCGTACCCGTCGACCAACTCCCTGGCCGACCCCGGCGACACCCCGACCGACCCCTTCGACGTCGTCACCCCGCTGCGCCTGCGCCACGACGGCCACGACCTGTCCCTGTTCGGCACGGTCACCACCTTCGGCACACCCCGCGACATCACCGTCGAGGAACTCCACGTCGAGAACTTCTACCCCTCCGACGAGGCGACGGAGCGGTACCTGCGCTCCCGTTAGTACCTGTCCAGGAACCCGTACACCGCCGCGAGCCGCCCGTCGTCGTCGACCACGGCGACGTCGAACCCCACCACGATCGCCTCGGCCCCCGCCGCCGGGATCAGTTCCCAGCTGAACCGCGCGACGTTGTGGTGCTCCTCGAAAACCTCCCCCCGCACGAACCGCATCCCGGTGAACCGCGCCTGCGCTTGCGCCACCACCCGATCAACCCCCGCCCACCCCCTGACGTCCACCAGGGGATCCACATACCGCCCTTCCTCGCTCCAGACCCCCTCCACCATCTCCCGCCGAGCCGTCGCGTCCGTCCGGTTCCACACGGCCAGGTACGCGTCCACAACGCTGCTGAGATCGCTCACTCGAACCCCTTGGGTCAAGGCCGACATGACCCCTCAAGTCTCACCAAAGCGCTGCCCCGCGGTCGATTACCTCGCAGGTAATGCGCCCCGGGGAAGCACGGCAGGCAGCGAGTGGTCAAGGCGTGAAGTAGCCGGCGACCAGGGGTTCGTCCACTTCGGCCAGGGTGGCGGGGGACCAGTGGGGTGAGCGGTCCTTGTCGATGATCTGGGCGCGGATGCCTTCGACGAGGTCCGGGGATCGGAGGGCTCGGCTGGAGGTGTGGAAGTCCTGTGCCAGGACGGCTTCCAGGTCTGGTAGCAGCGCCGCGTTGCGCAGGGCTCGCAGGGTCACCTTCAGGGCTGACGGTGACTTTCGCTCGATTTCCCTTGCCGCGGCGATCGCTGCCTCGCCGTTGTCGCGCAGCCGGTCGAGTACTTCCTCGACGGTGTCCGGCGCGTAGCAGTGGTCGATCCATTCCCGTTCCGCCGCCAGCGCGCTGGGTGGGGGAGTGGTCGCGACGGAGGCGATGGCGTCGTCGCGGGATTCGAGTGCTTCCAGCAGGTCCGGCAGCCGATCGCTGGGTGCGTAGTGGTCCGCGAGTCCACAGTGGATCGCGTCAGGACCCGACATCGAGGTGCCCGTCAACGCGATGTGCGTGCCCAACTCCCCGGGGGAGCGGGACAGCAGGTACGTGCCGCCCACGTCGGGTGCCAGGCCGATGCCCACCTCGGGCATCGCGATCCGGGACCGTTCCGTCACCACCCGGTGGCTGCCGTGCGCGGAGATCCCGACACCGCCGCCCATCACCACGCCGTCCATGAACGCGACGTACGGCTTCGGGTACCGCGCGATCAGGGCGTTCATCCGGTACTCGTCGGCCCAGAACGCCAGCGACGCCGCACCACCCGCGCGGGCGTCCTCGTGGATGAACCGGATGTCGCCGCCCGCGCACAGTCCCCGCTCGCCCGCGCCCAGGACGACCACCACCCGCACGGCCGGGTCGGCGCGCCACAGTTCCAGGTGCTCGGTGACCGCCAGCACCATCGCGTGATCGAGGGCATTGAGCGCCTGCGGCCGGTTCAACGTGATCCGCCCAACACCTCCGCGGACGACGAACTCGACATGGCTCACAGCGCCTCCAGCAGGTTCCAGGTCAGCCCACCGTAACCGCTCCAGCCCGGCGGCCTGAACAAACCCTCCGGCGAGTGGTGCCGGTCACGGGTGTCACCCGGATGCCCGGGTTTTGTGCGGTTTTTGTTCAGTTCGGCCACCAGGTGAAACGTTCTTGACCGGCGGTTCCGGCCGGCTACGGTTCGTGCTTGTCGTACCACGTCGGGGACGCACAAAGCAGGGGAGCAGGGATGGGCCACACCGCGCAGACGCCGGTGCACTGGCTTGTCAACCGGGTGCGGGATCGGACGGCCAAGGGGATCGCGGTGGCGGTGGGGGAGCTGATCCGGGATGGGGAGTTGCCGCCCGGTACCCGGTTGCCGACGGTGCGGGCGCTGGCTGCCGGGTTGGGGGTGAGTCCGGCGACGGTCGCGGACTCGTGGGGGCAGTTGCGGGCCGAGCAGCTGATCTCCACCGGTCGACGTCGTGGGACGACCACGCTCGCGCCGCCGGACTCCACTCCGCGCGACTGCTTCCCCGGGTGGTCGGCGATCGACCTCGAACAGGGCCTGCCCGACCCGGTGTTGTTGCCGCCCTTGGAAGATGCCGTCGCGGCAGGGGTGCGCACGGAGCGGCTCAACGGGTTCGAGCACGACTACATCACCCCGCGCCTGCAAGCGGCGGTCGCGACCACCTGGCCGTTCGCACCCGAGGCGTGGACGGTCGTGGCAGGCGGCTACGAGGGCACACTGCTGGCTTGCCAGGCCGTCGCCGCCCCCGGCGAGCTGGTCGCCGTGGAGGAACCGACCGCCCCGCGGGTGCTGGACACGTTGCGGCGCTCCGGCATCCGCGTGATCGGCGTGCGGTGCGACGAGGAAGGCCCGATACCCGCGGCGCTCGCCGAGGCCCTGACGCACAATCCGGTCGCGTTCATCTACCAACCGCGCGCCCACATCCCCTTCGGGCACACCGTCTCCGCCGACCGCGCCGCACAACTGGCCGACGTGCTCGAGACCAACCCCGATGTGTCCGTTGTGGAGGACGACAACCTCGGTCCGCTCGCGTCGGCCCCCGTCGCCAGCATCGGCGCGCACATCCCGGAACGGCTCCTGCTGGTCCGCTCCTACTGCAAGGCCTACGGCCTGGAACTGCGCAGCTGCGTGGTGGCCGGGGCCGAGCACCTGGTCGAGCAGGTCCGGCACAAGCGCGGGTTCGGCCTGGTGTGGGCCAGCCGCATCCTCCAGGACGCGCAGGCGTACCTCATCAACGACCCCGCGACGGGTGTCCTGATCAGACAGGCCAGGGAGCGTTACACCCACCGCCGCACGACGCTCGCGGACGCCCTGCGCGACAGGGGTTTCGACGTCCACTCCCGCGACGGGCTCGTGCTCTGGGTGCCCGTCCCCGATGAGACGCGCGCGATGGTCGCCCTGGCCGGGTTCGGGGTCGCCGTCGCGCCGGGCAGCCGGTGCTACATCGACCCGCCCGCCGAGCACCACATCCGGATCGCCACCAGCCACCTGCCCGACGACCCGCCGCGGGTCGCCGAGCTGGCCGACCTGGTGGCCCGCGCCGCGGCAACCGCACCGCGCGACGAGTTCGACTGACCTGGAGGAACCTTGAGCACGCTGCGCGAGTACCTCGCCCAGAAACGCCGCGCCTGGCTGTCCAAACAGGACACCATCGCCACCGCCGACGTCATCACCCCGACCGCGAAGGTCAGCGCCGAGGGGCGCAGCGGTGTCCGCCGGATCCGCATCCGCGACCACCAGGTCCTCAGCGACAGCGGCCCGGACTACGCGGGCTACGACCTCGGCCCCAGCTCGCCCGAGCTGCAGCTCGGCGTCCTGGGCAGCTGCGTCACGCACATCTTCCTGATCCAGGCAGCGGCCGCCGACCTCGTCCTGGACTCCGTCGAGGTCGAGGTCACCGCCACCATCGACCCGAAGGCGGGCACGCCCGGTTTCGAGGACGTCCCGCCGTCGCCGCAGGACATCTCCTACACCGTCCAGATCGGATCGCCCGCGAGCGACGAGGAGATCGACGCGCTGTTCGCCGCCGTCGAACGGGCCTGCCCCATCTTGAACCTGTTGACCAACCCGCAGACCATCACCGGAACGGTGGTGCGGGTGCCCGCACAAAGTGAGGAAAGCGCACGATGATCAGCAGACGTGGTCTATTCACCGCAGCCGCCGGAGTGGGCGCCACCGCGGTGCTCGCCAGTTGCGGCAGGCTCTCCGGCGACCAGGCCGCCGCCGCGCCCGCCCCCGCGGCGGGCCCGATCTTCTTCGGGGTGTCGGCTCCGCTGTCCGGCGCCTCCGCCGAGTACGGCAAGATCTGGCGCACCGGCTTCGACCTCGCCCTCGACGAGATCAACGGCGCGGGCGGGGTCAACGGCCGCAAGATCGAGCTGCTCTGGGAGGACACCCAGTCCGACCAGAAGCAGTCCGTGCCGGTCGCGCAGAAGTTCGCCGGGGACAGCAGGGTGCTCGCCGAGCTCGGCGACTTCGCCAGCCCCGCCTCGATGGCCGCGTCGCCGGTGTACGAGAAGGCGCACCTCGTGCAGTTCGGCTTCACCAACTCGCACCCCGACTTCACCAAGGGCGGCGAGTACATGTGGAGCACCTCGACCACCCAGCAGGACCACGCGCCGGAGCTGGCCGAGCTGGCGAAGTCGTTGGGCACCAAGCAGGCGGTGTACTACATCAACACCGACTGGGGCAAGACCACCTGGAAGCTCTACGAGGAGCACGCCAAGAAGTCCGGCTTCGAGATCGTGCACAGCGAGGCCGTGCAGGCCGACGGGTCCGACTTCCGCCCGAGCCTGATCAACGGCCGGGACAAGGGCGCCGACGTGCTCGTGTTCATCGCCTACTACCAGGCGGCCGCCCTGCTGACGCAGCAGGCGAAGAACGTCGGACTCGGCCAGGCCAAGATCGCCCTGCCCAGCTCGGCGTACTCCCCGCAGTACATCGCGCTCGGCGGGGAGGCGACCGAGGGCGCCCAGCTGATCGTCCGCTTCCACCCCGGTGACCCCCGGCCGCAGGTGCGCGAGTTCGTCGACAAGTACCAGAAGCGCTACGGCAAGCAGCCCGACGACTTCGGCGCGGGCGCGTACGACGCGCTGAAGATCCTCGCCTGGGCGGTCGAGCACAGCGACGGCACCCGCGAGGGCGTGCGCAAGGCCTTGCTCGAGGGCAAGGACATCCCGAGCCTGCTCTACGGGCCGTTCGCCTTCCGCGAGGACCGCCGGGTGACGACGCCGAAGTCGACGCGGCTCGTGGTCAAGGGTGGCGCCTTCACGCTCGCGGGGGCGTAAGTGCTCGACACCGCCCTGGCAGGCCTGGTCAACGGCAGTTCGTACGCGCTGCTGGCGCTCGGGCTGTCGCTGATCTTCGGCGTGGCGAACGTCATCAACTTCGCGCACGCCTCGGTGTTCGCGGTCGGCGCCATGTCCGGCTGGTGGTTCTCCGTCGACCTCGACTGGCCGTTGTGGACGGTGCTGCTCGGGGTCGTGGCGGTCACCGGCCTGCTCGGGTTGGTGATCAACCTGGTCGCGGTGACCCCGCTGGCGAAGGCGCCGCCGATCGCGGCGCTGCTGTCCACCTTCGCGGTGTCGGTCGTGGTGGACAACGGCGCGCAACTGGTCTTCGGCCCGGAGACGCGGCGGTTCCCGGCGCTGCTGGCCACCGACAACCTCGGCCTGGGCGGACTGCGCTTCGGCACCCTCGACGTGACGATCCTGGTGGTCGCGATCGGGTTGATGCTGCTGCTCGGCTGGTTCCTGCGCGCCACCCGCTACGGTCGGGCGATCCGGGCGGTGGCGCAGGACCGGGACGCGGCGGCGCAGATGGGCATCCCGCTGGCCCGCGTGCAGAACCTCGCGTTCGTGGTCGCCTCCGTGCTCGGCGGCGTCGCGGGCGTGCTGGGCGGGATGTACCTGAACAACATCTCGCCGACGGTCGGGTCGACGGTGGGGATGTCGGCGTTCGCCGCCGCCACCCTCGGCGGGTTGGGCAGCCTTCCCGGCGCGGTCGCGGGCGGATTGTTGCTCGGCGTCGTGGAGGCGTTCGGGGTGTCGTGGTGGGGCGGGAACGCGCGGACGCTGATCACGTTCGCCGTGCTGCTGCTCGTGCTGTGGGTGCGGCCGTCCGGGCTGTTCGGCAAGCGGACACCGCTGGCGGCGGAGCCGATGACGGGGACGTTCTTCGGTGCCGCGCGCACCGTCCGGCTCAAGCCGTGGCAGGTCGCGGTGGCGGCTGTGGCGGCGTATGTGGTGCCCGCGGTGGCGTTGGACGACTACACGGTGCAGATCGGCGTACAGGTCGTCGTCTACGCGATCCTGGCGTTGTCTCTGACGCTGGTGTCCGGGCAGGCAGGGCAGATCTCGCTCGGACAGGCCGCTCCGCTCGCCATCGGCGCTTACACCTCTGCGCTGCTGACTACCGCTACCGGGATGGACTTCTGGTTGAGCCTGCCTGTCGCGGGTGTGGTGGCCGCGGTGCTGAGCGTGGTGTTGGTGTCACCGTCGTGGCGGCTGCGTGGGCACTACGTGTCCATCGCGACCCTCGCGACCGGGCTGCTGGTGGCCGCGGCGGCGGTGAACTTCGACTGGCTGACCAACGGGCCGTCCGGGGTGTCGGCCATCCCGCCGCCGTCGCTGTTCGGGGCCGAGGTGAGCGCGCCGCTAGCGGTGTACTTCCTGGACCTGACCATCCTGCTGGTGGTGCTGCTGCTGGTCGTGCGGCTGCGGCGGTCCACCCTCGGCCGGATCTGGTCGGCGGTGCGCGAGGACGAGGTCGCGGCGCGCTCCAGCGGCATCGCGGCGGCGGACTACAAGTCGCTCGCGTTCGGCATCGGCGGGTTCGTCGCCGGGATCGGTGGCGCGTTGTTCGCGCAGCAGTACGGCTACATCGACCCCAGCGTGTTCGGCATCTCGGTGTCGCTGCTGGCGCTGACGATCGTGGTGCTCGGCGGGCTGAACTCGCCGCTCGGGGCGGTGGTCGGCGCGATCGTGCTGGTCGGGCTGCCGGAGGCGCTGCGGATGCTGGAGGAGACCCGGATGCTCACCTACGGCCTGCTGCTGCTCGCCGTGGTGCTGTTCCGCCCGCAGGGCCTGATGGGGAAGGTGGCGCGATGACGGTCCTGGAGGTCACCGGGCTGCGGCGCTCGTTCGCCGGGCTGCGCGCGGTCGACGGGGTGTCGTTCACGGTCGGGCAGGGCGAGGTGGTGAGCGTCATCGGGCCGAACGGGTCCGGCAAGACGACCGCGCTCAACCTGGTCAGTGGCGTCCTGCGGCCCGACTCCGGTCGGGTCGGGTTCCTGGGACGCGATGTCACCGGGTGGCGACCCGAGCGCCTGGCCGAGGCCGGGTTGTCCCGCACGTTCCAGAACGGGCGGGTGTTCGGCAACCTGTCGGTCGCGGAGAATGTCCTGATTGGACTGACGTCGACGCTGGAGGCCGCCCGACCGTTGGCGCGGTGGCGGAACGTGCCCGTCTTGCGGTGGGCGTCGTTGCTCGCCGAGACGGCGGTGGCACTGGTCGAGCCGCCCTCGGTGCGACGGGAGTCGGCCGAGCGCCAGGCCGAGGTCTCGGCGCAGCTCGACCGGTTCGGCGACCGGCTGACCCCACGCGCCTCCGACGCGGCACACACCTTGTCGTACGCGAACCGGCGCCGGACGGAGATCGCCCGCGCCCTGGCCGCGAGCCCGGCGCTGCTGGTGCTCGACGAGCCGACGGCCGGGATGAACCCGGCGGAGACGGCGGAGGTGCTGGAGCAGCTGCTGGCGCTGAAGGCGACCGGGCAGACGATCCTGCTGGTGGAGCACAAGATCGACCTCGTGATGCGGCTCTCGGACCGGGTGCTGGTGCTCGACGCGGGCGCGGTGATCGCCGCGGGCACGCCGGACGAGGTCCGCACCGACCCCCGGGTCATCGAGGCCTACCTCGGCAAACGACGAACGGTGGCGCGCCCATGAGCCTGCTGGAACTGGACTCGGTGTCGGTGTTCTACGGTCAGACGCAGGCGCTGTACGACGTGAGCCTGGTGGTGGAGCCGGGTGAGATCGTGTGCCTGCTCGGCGGGAACGCCTCCGGGAAGTCCACGACGATGAAGACGATCCTGGGGTTGACCACGCCGCGCACCGGGGAGGTGCGGCTGGCGGGGGAGCGGGTGAGCAGGCTGGCGCCCGCCGGGCGGATCCGGCGCGGGCTGGCCTCGGTCCCGGAGGCGCGGCGGGTGTTCCCGGAGATGTCGGTGGAGGACAACCTGCTGACCGGCGCGTTCACCCGCCGCAGCGGGGTCAGGGCCGAACTGGCGTCGGTGTACGAGTCGTTCCCGCGTCTGGCCGAACGCCGCCGCCAACCCGCGGGGACGCTCTCCGGCGGCGAGCAGCAGATGCTGGCCTTCGGCCGCGCCCTGATGAGCGCCCCGACGCTGATCTGCATGGACGAGCCCACCATGGGCCTGGCCCCGATCTTCGTCGACCGCGTCCTCGACCTCATCGCCGCCCTCAACCGCGACCGCGGCCTCGCCGTGCTCATGGTCGAGCAGAACGCCGAGCTGGCCCTCTCCATCGCCCACCGCGGCTACGTCCTCAACACCGGCCACATCGCGCTCTCCGGCCCGGCCGCCGCCCTCATCGACAACCCCGCCATCCGCACGGCGTACCTGGGCGCCTGACCGGTCAGCAGCCCAGGGTGAGCGGGGTGGTGGGGCGGGCGGTCGCGGGGTCGAGGGTGATGTCGATGTCGTCGGGGCGGGAGACGAGGACGCGGACGGTGTCGGCGCCGGTCCACCGCACACCGTTGAGGGTGGCGGTGTCGGAGTTGACGCAGCCGAGGTCCCACGAGCGGGCAGTGGGCCAGCTCCCGGTGGTCACGCGGAGTTGCCACGACGGGGTCATCCCGGTGTAGCCCTGGGAGACGACGACTTCCCGTTCGCCGTTGGGAGAGGCGTGCCGGGACTGTTCGACGGGCGCGACGGTCATGGAGGCGACGAGCGCGCCGAAGGCCGCCCAGCAGAGCGCGAGCGCCGAGAACGCGCCGATCAGGAACGGCCGCCAGGCGTTGTGGTCGACCACCAACCAGCACACGAACGCCACCATCGCGATCGCGATAGTCCCGAACAGCACCGGCTGGTCCAACCACCCCAGCACGACGTACCCACCCGGTCGCCGCCGCCCGACCACGACGGCCGCGACCACCACCACCGCCACCGCGGCAGGCAAGATCCACTGCCGGTTCCGCACCGAGGTCTCACTCATGGTGACCGGATGCTACGGCAGCACGGGTGCCATCCCCGGCAGCGCCGAAGGCGTGTCCCGACCGCCACCGGAATCCGCCGACGCCGGAAACAGCGGAATTCGAAAAGTGCTTCCGATTCCCGATCCGAGAAGGACTTCGGGCGGACCGAATGGTCGCGGAATCGCGCGCGCGGATACCGGACACCGGGTAACGCGAGCGCGAGCGCGCCGACGTTCCTGGTTGTGAAGGCAGAGGGGTTGGTCACCCGGCTGGTGGCCTCGGTCGTCTACCGGAAGATCGGCGCGTCCGTCCGCCGGGTGCGGGAACTGCGCGAGGGGTACGCGGAACTGCCCGACGACAAGGTGATCGGCGCGGTCCGGGCGATGCTGGACACCCCGAAGGTCGGCCGCGGGGTCGCCGACGACCTCGACGTCACCCGGCTGATGGGCTACGAGGTGGGCGAGGCGGAGGTCGAGGCCGTCGCGCTGGCGTGCGAGTGCTTCACCCGCTTCCCGCCCGCCCCACTGGAACGCGGCGCGCAACCGCACGAGCAGCAGGTGCTGGCCGCGCTGTACCTGGTCGGTGGCGCGCTGGTGCAGATGGACACCGGCGAGGGCAAGACCTTCGCGCTGATGTTCGCCGCGGTGGCGCTGTTGCGCGAGCACCGGCAGGTCGTGATCATCACCGCCAACCCCTACCTGGCCGCCCGCGACGCCGCGGCGTGCGGCAGCTACCTCGGCGCGCTCGGCGTCAGCACCGGCCTCGTCCTGCCCGAGCGCTACCCGACCGAGGACTGGCCGGGCTGGGACGCCTCGGTCGTCTACACCACCACCGAGATGTACCTGTTCACGGTCATGGAGTCGGACATGGCCGCGCTCTCCCGCGACCGGGACACCACCGACGCGGCCGTGCTGCTCGACGAGGCCGACTCGGTCCTGCTGGAGAAGGCGAGCTGCCAGGCGAGCAAGACCCGCACCGTCGCCCCGCACCTGAAGGACTGGCGGATCGCCCTCGACGTGGCCGCCCGGCTGCGCCCGGAGCACGTCGAGGTCACCCCCGGCGAGGTGCAGGCGGTGCTCACCCCGGCGGGCGAGATCGAGGTCGACCGCCAGGTCAGCCCGTCAGCGGCCGACGAGGGGCCGCTGGTCCTGCTGCGCGATGTCGAACTCGCCTACGCCGCGCTGCACCTGGCCGTCGAGGGGCACGACTACCAGGTCAACGACGGGGCGCTGGAACCGCTGGACGCGGGCAGCGGGTGGCCGGTGCTGTTCTCCGCCCCCGGCTGGGCCGCGCCGCTGGCCAAGCACCTCGGAGTCCTGCCGCGGGCCACGACCAGGACCATGCACATCGTCGACGGCATCGACGTGCTCGCCCGCGGCCCGCACGTGGCGGGCGCGTCCGGGACGCTGATCGGCGAGGCGCTGGAGTACCTGCTGATGCTGTCCATCCCGGTGGTCGCCATCGAGCCGAGGGTGCCGCGCAGGCAGCGCGACCTGCCCGACCGGTACTTCCCGACCGCGGCCACCGCGGCCGCCCACGTCGTGCGGACGGCGCGGGAGCACGTGCCGACCCGGCCCGTCCTGGTGCTGACCGGCTCCACCAAGGACGCCGCCCTCATCGCCGCCGAGCTCGCCGCCACCGCGCCCGCCGGGGTCGAGGTCCGCTACGCCACCGCGGAGACCGTGGCCGGTGAGCGCATGTTCGCCGACGCGGGCCGCCCCGGGGTCGCGGTCGTGTCCACCAGGGCCGCGGGCCGCGGCGTGGACATCCGGCTCGACGAGGCGGCCCGCCGGGGCGGCGGGGTGCTGCTGATCATGGTCGGGCACGCGGTCGAGCGGCGCGTCGACCGGCAGATGCTGGGTCGGGTCGGGCGGAGCGGGGATGAGTACAGCGCGTACTTCGTCAACTCTCTCGAGGACCCGCTGATGCGGTCGCTGTCGATCCCGCTGCGCTCGGTGTGGGACGGCGCGGGCGACACCGGCCTGACCGGGCCCCACATCACCAGGGGCCTCGCGTCCCTGCAGCGGGTGCGCCGCCGGGCCCGGCTGCAGGAGTTCGCGTTCAAGGTCAACCGCAGCCGCGCCGACGCGGACGGGCACCTGTTCATCAGCCGCTGGTACCGGAACCTGCAATCCAGCGGCACCCCCACCCAGGTGGGCACGGACTTCGTCGCCGCGCTCACCTCGGCCGTCGCGGAGCGGCTGGTGCCCCAGTTCGGCGACGGCGTGCTGAGCGCCGAGCAGGCCAGGTCCGTCGCCCAGCTCGTCGCGACGCTCACCGGGGTGCCGGACGCCGCGCCCGCGGTCGAGGTGTCGCTCACCGGCCAGGAACGCGACGAGGCCCTGCGCCGCGTCGAACGCGGGCTCGCGGATCTGCTCGTGGAACCTTTGGCGCGCAACGAGTCCGTGTGCCGGGAACGGGACCGGTTCCAGGGAGGTGAGGTCAGGCGGGTCATCGGACCGCGCGTGCGGCGGATGCTGGTGGCGATGACCGCCCGCCTGGTCGACTCCGCGTTGGACGACCCCACACCGGACGGTTGGGCTCGCCTGCGCCGGTGGTACCCCGTTCGGATCCCGGCCGACGTCGTCACCCGTCCCGCGGCGGGGTGGGACGAGCCGGGAAGGGCGCGGGCGCACGAGGTCTACCGCGAACAGGCGCTCGCCTACTACGCCTCGCGCGAGGCCGCTGTCGAGAGCCGATTCGGTCCACTCGGGACGCGAGCCGTGGAGTGGTCGCTCCTGCGCGACGCCGCCGACGCCTGGACGGAGTGGACCACGGCGAACGCCCCGGCCGTGTGGGTCCCCTGGTTCGTGGAGTTCTACCTCCGTTTCGTCCTCCTGTACCTGCGCGATCTCGACGGCCCGGACCTGTCCGCGGTGATCCGGGCCGCGACGCCGCGGTGGCACGAGGCCGACGAGCAGTGGCCGCTACCGCTCGACCACTCCCCGGCGGTCGCCGCGATCGAGCCCGCGGCCGCCGAACAGGGAACCGACGCCGGGTGCTCCGTCCTCGTGGACCCCGCTGGTGGACCTGACAACCCGGAAGCACCGGCCCGGACCGAGGACGTCGAGCCTCTACCTCCCGCCGAGTCCTACGACGAGTGGCTGGCTGAGACCAGGGAGCTGTTCGTGCGGGCCGGTAACGCCATGCGGGCGGCCACCCCCGAGCAGGCGGTCGGCGACTGGGCCGACACCGAGGAGTTCCTGGCGCGGGTGGCGACCGCGGCCGCGCCCCGGCGCACGACGCGGTCGATCGCGTACGAGTCGATCGCCGCGGTGCCCGAGTCCTACCTGTCGGACGCCCTGCGGCGGATCCACCAGGTGCGCAACCGGCACCTGTCGCAGGCCAAGAACGAGTACGCCTACCGGGAGGCCCGCCAGGACGCCGCGGTCGAGGCCGAGGGCAGGCTGATCGAGCAGGTGTACCGCAACCTGCTGCGCGCGGGCGACCCGGACGGCCTGGACGACCTGTTCGCTGGCCGGGAGCACCCGGTCGACACACCGGCACCACGTCCCGACCCGGGCTGGCGGGTGGCCCCACCCCCGACCGGGGCCACGACGCCGCGGTCGGACGCGGTGCCGGTCGACCGGGCCGGGGTGGTCCTGTACTTCGTGGACGCGCTGGTCGCCAGGGAGGGGGACCGGGTCCCGCCGCGCGAGCAGCTGCTGCCCGCGCTCGACGCCATCCTCGACGAGTGCCCGCTGGAGACGCTGGGCGACCCGGCCAGGGTCCGCACCGCGGTGGACAGGTGGGTGCACAGCGAGCAACGCCGCAAGCTCGCCCCCTGGCGCAGGCGCGCGCTCGACCGGTGCGTCCGCGAGTTCCTGGACTTCCTCTTCGAGCGGGGACTCGCCGCGCGCCGTCCACGGGGGTTGCGCGCCTCGGCGACCGCGGCGCTGCGCAGGTTCGCCTCCCGCTTCACCAGCACCAAGGGCGTCATGGGGTTGGCCGCGGCCTTCGGCGTGTTAGCCCTGTCCGGCGTGCTGAGCGCGTTCACCATCGCGGAACCGGTGGCGTTGCCCGCGGGCCTGGACCTGCTGGACCGACTCCTCACCGGCGGGCTGCTCGCCGAAGGCAACGCCCTCGGTGTCGCCATCATCCCGATGGTGCTGGCCGTGGTCCTCCCGTGGACCTTGCACGGGGTCGAGAGCCTGCGCGGCCAGCACGGCATCGAGCGCGCGACCTTCATCGTGCTGCTCGTGCTCGTCGAGGCGTGGACGTTCTGGCGGGTCGACGGCCCGTTGTCCGCCGTGGGCGTGGTGCTCGCCACCGGGTTCGCCGCGGTGACGCTGCGGAACCTGGCCTGGCTCGCCGAGAACATGATCCAGTTGCGGGTGCTCGCGGGCATCGTCGCGATCTGCGTCGCCACCACCGTCCCGGCGTACCTCTCCGGACCCGGCGGCGCCCTGGTGGTGCCCGCGGTGACCGCGGTGTCGGTGCTGCTCCAGGTCGTCACCACCCGGGTGCGGCGCGACGGGGTGCGGGTGAAGTCGCTCGTGGTCGACGGTGAGCAGGGCGACGTGGTCCGCACCGAGCGCCGGGTCGCGATCCGGCTGACCTGGCAGGCGTACGGGCCCGCCCTCGCCGCCGCCTGGCTGACCGGCTGGGCGTTCGACGGGGTGGAGCCCGCCGCGGCCGCCGCGGTGCGGGTCGTGGTCTACGCCGTGGTGCTCGTCGTGTTCGCGATGGCCGTCGCCAAGTCCGCCACCGGCCTCGAGCACTGGCAACGCCGCATGCGCGCGGCCGACCAGGAGTACCTGCCCACCCGCGCCGCCCCCACCCTCGACACCCGCCTGCGCCTGCTGCGCCGCCGGATCCGGCTGCGCGAGATCGCCCTCGCCGCCGTGATCACCGGCGTGCCCCTGGTCGCCCTGGCGGGCACACCCGGTCTCGTGCCACCCGCGGGTCTCACGCCGGTCCTGCTCGCGCTGACCTGCACGACCCTCGCCGTCGTCCTGGTCGACTTCGCCGCCGTCTTCCTGCGCAGCGCCGCCGCCGTCCTCGGCGTCAGCGGCGCGGCCATGTCCTCGGTGGGCGACGGCGAGGACCCCGAGCTCAAGGAAGGCGTGCGGTACGTGCTCAAGCGGACCGCCCGCAAGCTGAGCATCGCCCTGTTCGCCTTCCTCGCGCTCAAGCAGGTCTCCGACGTCCTCAGCGTCTGGGAGCTCGTCGGCGACCTGTGGAAGTGGTTCACGGGGTAGCGACCGGGTTCACCGGCTCACCAGGCCGCGCGGATCTGGGTGGCGTTCTCGCGGAGGAAGGTGTCGAAGGTGCTGGGGGAGCGGGAGGTCAGGGTTGCCACGTCGGTGCTGACGGGGGCGAGGCGGCCGGACGCCACTTCGGCGAAGAGGGTGGCCACGTCGGTGGCGAAGGAGTCGGGGAGGCCGAGTGTGGTGAGGTGGGTGGCGAAGTCGGCGGCGGGGAGGTCGAGGTAGCGGATCCCCCGGCCGACGAAGGCGGACAGCTTCTCGGCGATCTCGCTGTGGGTCAGCGATTCCGGGCCGGTGAGGACGAAGGTCTCGCCGGGGCGCGGGTCGGTCAGGGTGGCGGCCGCCGCGGCGGCGATGTCCTCGCAGTCGACATAGGACACTCCGGCGTCGCCGTAGGCGCCGAGCAGGTGGCCGTCGTGGGTGGTGACCGCGGTGCCGGTGCTGAAGTTCTGCATGAAACCGTTGGGCTGCAGGATGGTCCACGCGAGGCCCGAGGCCTTCAGGTACTCCTCGATCACCCCGTGCGCGCCCTCGGCCAGCTTGCCGCCCACCCGCGCGTGCCACACCGACAGCTTCACCACGTGCGACACGCCCGCCGCCACCGCCGCGTCGATCACGGCCAACTGCTGGCGGACCATCGGCTGCTCACCGGCCGCGGGCACGGCCCCGCCCGCGTTGAGGAACACCCGGTCGACGCCCTTCAACGCCGCGGACAGGGTCGCCGGGTCGTCGAAGTCGCCGACCGCGTACCGGCCGCCCAGGGCGTCGCCCTTGGCCGGGTCGCGCACGAACGCCGTGGTCGGGGTGCCCGCCAGGCGCCGCACCAGGCGGCGGCCGACCGAACCCGACGCGCCGGTTACCAGGATCATCGTTCCTCCACTAACCTGAGGGTGCCTCGAACTACTAAGTCGAGGCTACCTCGAATTAGCCCGGAGCCGACAGTGCCCCCTTCCGGACGCCCCCGCGCGGACGCCCGCGCCAACCGCCTGCGCCTCTTGACCGAGGCCGACGCCGTGTTCCGCGAGCAGGGCACCGGCGCGTCCCTGGAGGCCATCGCCAAGCGGGCGGGCGTCGCGATCGGCACCCTCTACGGCCACTTCCCGACCCGCCGGGCCCTGCTCAGCGCGTTGATGACCGAGCGCAACGAGGCCGTCTTCGCCGCCGGGGACGCCCTGTCCGCCGAACCGCCCGACCGCGCACTCCGCACCTGGATCCAGCTCACCGTGACCCACGCCGCCACCTACAGCGGCCTGGCCGCCCTGCTGGCCGACGGCACCGACGACGCGTCCTCGGAACTGCATGCCTCGTGCGTCCGCATGACCGAGATCGGCGACACGCTCCTGCGCCGTGCCATCGACGCGGGCACGATCCACCCCACCACCACCAGCGCCGACCTGAACACCCTCACCACGGCCTGCGCGCTGGCCCGCGAACACACCACCGCGGAACAGGCGGATCGCCTGGTGGCCATCACCTTCACCGGCCTGCTCGTGCGGACGTCCCAGTAGTGGTTGTGCGCCAACGGTTGTTTATTCCCCACGCCCGGCTGGTGAGACGGCGGTCCCGGCCTGCCTAGCATCGGGAGGAGACCGAGAAGGGGAGTGCGATGGGGACATTTCGCGCGGTGGAGTTCGACGAGTTCGGCGCGCCGGAGGTGCTGCACGTCGTCGAGCGCGACGTGGTCGAGCCGGGGCCGGGGCAGGTGCGGATCAGGGTCCGGGCCGCCGGGGTCAACCCGGTCGACTGGAAGATCCGCTCCGGGCTGCTGGCCGGGGTCAGGGAGACGCCGTTCCCGTACGTCGTCGGCGGTGACGTCGCGGGCGTGGTCGAGGCGGTCGGGCCGGACGTGACCGGGTACGCGGTGGGCGACGAGGTGCTGGCCGCGACCGGCCGGGGTGGCTACGCGGAGGTCGTGATCACCGATGTCGCCACGGTCGCGGCGAAGCCCGCCGAGGTCGGGTGGGAGCTGGCGGCGACGCTGCCGGTGGCGGCCAACACGACGTACGCGGTGTTCGACGAGATCCGGCCGGTGGCGGGGGAGACGATCGTCATCCACGGTGCCGCGGGCGGGGTCGGCACGGTGGCCGTGCAGATCGCGGTCGACCTCGGCCTGCGGGTGATCGCGACGGCGAGCGAGGCCAACCACGACTACCTGCGCGGTCTCGGCGCCGAACCCACCACCTACGGCGACGGCGTCGTGGACCGCGTCCGCGCCCTGGCCCCGGACGGCGTGGACCTGGCCTACGACGTCTCCGGCCACGGCGGCGCGCGGTCCCTGGTGGACCTGGTCGGCGACACCGACCGCGTCGTGACCATCGCCGACTTCGAGGCCCCCGAATACGGCGTCCGCTTCATCCGCGGCATCGACGAGGAGAAGGTCAGCGACCGCCTCACCGCCGCCGCCACCCTCGCCGCCAAGAACAAACTCTCAGTTCCGATCGCCGCGACCTACCCCCTCACCGACGCCGCCGAAGCCCACCGCGTCAGCGCGGAAGGCCACGTGCGGGGCAAGCTGATCCTGCTCCCCTGACCGAACACCGTGCCTCCGCCGGGAAGTGTGTCTCCGCCGGGAAGTGCTCGAACTTCCCGGCGGAGCCCGACTACTGTCCCGGTTGCCAGCCGAGGGCGGGCCCGAGGTGGGTGGCGATGTCGGTGAGGATCTGGGTGTAGTCGGGTGGGTCGAAGGCGAAGGGGAGGGCGAACGCCACCTCCGAGACCTCGCGGAACGCGGCGTGGGCGTGCAGGCGGTCGGCGATTTCCGTTGAGGTGCCTACGATGTCCGGGGCGAACATCATCCGTTGTGGACCCTGGGGCGTCGTGGTTCGAGGGGTGCGGCTTTCCGCGTACGCCTCGTACTTAGCCCGCTGCTCCGCGGTGGCCGAGTCGGTGGGGATCACGACGAGGCCCTGGGAGACGCGCGCTTTGTCGCCTTCTGGGTGGTGGGCGCGGAACTCGCGGATGTGGGACAGCTGGACCTCGGCGAAGTCCTCGGACTGCTCGGCCTTGACCACGCTGCTGGTCAGGAAGTTCATCCCGTTCTCGCCCGCCCACCGCGCCGAACCCAAGCTGCCACCGCCGTACCAGAGTCTGCTGCCGAGACCGGGGGAGTGCGGTTGCACGCGATCGGAGAACACCTCGAAGCCCTCGTCGCCACCGAACGTCGACGCCCTCTCGCCGCGGACCAGGTCGAGCAGCCTGCGCACGCGCGTGTAGCTGAAGTCCTCCGCCTCGGCGGTGTCCGGGTACAACGCTTCCTTCACCGCGTCGTAGTGGATCGGCGGGCCGACGCTCACGCCCGGGTTCAGCCGCCCACCGGACAGGACGTCCACAGTGGCCAGGTCCTCCGCCAGCCGCAGCGGGTTCTCCCAGCCGAGCGGGATGACGGCCGTGCCGAGGTGGATCCGGCTGGTGCGCTGGGACGCCGCCGCCAGCACCGCGACCGGCGAGGAGATGCCGTACTGCAGGTGCCGGTGCCGCACCCACGCGCTGTCGAACCCGAGCCGCTCCCCGAGCTCGATCACCTCCAGCGTCGTCTCGTGCCCCGCCCGCGGATCGGCCCCGTCGAACAGCCCGATCGTCAGGAATCCCAGTTTCCGCAACGCACCCACGCGACCCTCCCACGCTCCCGGTACCGCCGAGTCTGCCCGCGTACCACCACCCGGGCGCGCCGGTTCCACCATTCGGACACCGGATCAGTGAGCCTGGGCAGCGTTGTGGCGGGGAGTCCAGCATGCGAACTCGCGGTCCGCCCGGCCCGGGCTCTGTGAGCATGGGGTACGTGCGCACAGCGGATGATCGGGCGTCCTGGCGGGTGTTGGTGGTGTGCCTGGCGGCGGGGGTGACCACGTTGCTGGACCAGTCGGTGTTGACTATCGCGTTGCCGTCGTTGCGGGAGTCGTTGCACGCTGGGGCGACGGACGTGCAGTGGATCGTGTCCGGGTACTCGCTGGCGTTCGGGTTGGCGCTGGTGCCGGGTGGGAGTCTGGGGGACGCGCGGGGGCGCAAGGGGCTGTTCCTGGTCGGGTTGGTGACGTTCGTGGTGTTCGCGGTCGTGGCCGCGACTGGGGCGAACGCGGGGGTGGTGATCGTTGCGCGGCTGGTTCAGGGTGCGGGCGCGGGGCTGGTGAACTCGCAGGTCATCGGGACCATCCAGGACGTCTTCCACGGGGTCGGCCGTACCCGCGCGCTCGGGATGTACGCGGTCGTCGCCGGGGTGTCGAGTGCGCTGGGGCCCGCGTTGGGCGGGGTGCTGGTGTCGCTGGCCGGACCGGGCGCCGGGTGGCGGTGGTGCCTGCTGCTCAGCGTGCCGTGCGGCGTGGTGACGCTGGTGTTGGCGGCTCGACGGCTGCCCCAGCCGCGGCGGGTCAGTGAGGGGCGGCTCGACGGGTGGGGGCTGCTGTGTGTGGCAGTGCTGACCGTGTCGTCGATGATGCCGTTCATCACCGGGACGCACGTCGGCTGGTGGGTTGCCGGGGTGGTCGGGTCGGTGGTGGCGCTGGTGGTCCTGCACCGCAGGCGGGTACGGACCGGGAAGGTGCCGCTGGTGCACCCCGCGTTGACCCGCTCCGCGCCGTTCGTGCTGGGCACCGTGGTCGCGATGGCCCAGTTCGGGTCCGCGATGGCGGCGAGCCTGGTGCTGGTGCTGTTCCTCCAGAGTGGACTGGGGATGTCCGCGCTGACCGCGGCGGCGGTGACGTTGCCCTCCGCTGTGGCCATGGTGGCGTCCTCCGCGATCGCGTGGCGGGTGGTGCGGCGGATCGGTTCGCACGCCGTCACCTTGGGGACCGGACTGGGGATCGTGATGCTGCTGGCCGGTGCCCTGGTGGTGGCTGTGGTACCCGTGCCGGTGTTACCGGTCGCGCTGGCGGTCGTGCAGCTGGCTTGGGGAGCGGCCAACGGGCTTTCTTTGTCGCCCAACCAAGCCCGGGTGTTGCAGCACGCGCCAGCCGAGGCCGCGGGTGTCGCGGGCGCGATCCTCCAGATGTCCCAACGCGTCGCGGCGGCGGTCTGCCTCAGCGCCATCTCCGGGGTGTACCTGCGGGCTGAGACGCCAGAGGCGGCGTTCATCCACGCGTCATTGGTGTGCGCGGGACTCCTGGTCGGCGCGTTGGTCGCGTGTGTCGTCCTGGCCAGGATCGACGCCAGGTCCACATCGGACGGAGCACCGCGCCCGCCCCGGCTCGTGGCCGGAACGGGCGCGACCGGGAGAGGTCAGGCTCCGGTGTAGACGAGGTTGTTGGGGCTCTTCGGGTCGGTGATCTTGTTCTTGGTGGCGGCCGCGACCAGGGCGTCGCGGACCTGGGCCGGGGTGGCGGTGCGGGTGGTCAGGTACAGCGCCGCCGCGCCCGCGACGTGCGGGGTGGCCTGCGAGGTGCCGCTCACGGTGTTGGTCGCGCTGTCCGAGGTGCGCCACGCCGACGGGATGTCCACACCCGGGCCGAAGATGTCGACACCGTTGCCGTAGTTGGAGAACGAGGCCCGGCGGTCGGTGTTGTCGGACGCGGCCACGGTGATGGCCTCGGGGACGCGAGCGGGGGAGGCCGTGGAGGCGTCCGCGTTGGAGTTGCCCGCCGCGACCACGAAGGTGACGCCCGCGCGGATCGCCTTCTGCACCGCGGTGTCCACAGTGGTGTTGGTGCCACCGCCGAGGCTCAGGTTCGCCACGGCCTTCTTGCCCGCCGCGTCCTTGGCGACCCAGTCGATGCCAGCCACGACACCGGCGATGCTGCCGCTGCCGTTGTTGCCGAGCACGCGGACCGCGACGATGCTGACCTGCTTGGCGACACCGTAGGTGCGGCCGCCGACGATGCCCGCGACGTGCGTGCCGTGGCCGTGTCCGTCCTGCGCGACGGTGTCGTTGTCCACCGCGTCGAAGCCGTTGCGCGCGCGGCCGCCGAACTCGGAGTGGCTGATCCGCACCCCGGTGTCCACCACGTACGCGGTGACGCCGCTGCCGCCGTTGTCCGGGTAGGTGTAGGACTTGCTCAGCGGCAGGTTCCGCTGGTCGACCCGGTCGAGCCCCCACGGCGGGTTGGACTGGGTGCCCTGGATGGACACGACCTCGTCCTGCGCGACGTAGGCCACCGCCGGGTCGGCCGCGATCCGCCGCGCCGCCCGCTCCGACAACGTGGCGGAATAGCCGGACAGCACCGTGGAATAGGTGTGGCTGACCGTCCCGCCGTAGCGCTTGGCGTGCTCCGCCGCCGCCGCGTGCACGGTCCCGTCCTTGAACACCACCACGTACGACCCGCTCACGGCGGTCCCCGACGCGGCCCTGACCTGGCCCTCGGCCGCCGCGGCAGGCGAGGCGAGTGCACCGGCGGTCGCCGCGGCGGCCACCGCGGCAATGGCGAGTTTCACGCGGAAATGAGCAGACATTGAGGCGCCCTCCGGTTCCGGCCCCCCGAGTGGGGCCACCGGGAAAAGCCTGACAGGACTTTCCCCGCGTTTTCCCGGTCGGCTTTCCCATTTCCCACTGTGTAACAGTTTCCGGGGTGCGTGGTCTGCGGCTATGACGCGACCATTGCCGGAAAATCACCACCGCGGCCGCCGTTCGCCGTTTCACGGCATGAGATCACCCGTTCGGAGTCTCCACAAGCGACCCACCACCCCGGGCGGTCCGGCCGGTGTTCGACTCGTGTTCGCCCAGTGGAATAGTGCTGTTCGGGCGCTGGTGGGGACACCGAACGTGGTGGGGGCCGGGCCCGCCGTACCGCCCGATAGGGTGACGGGGTCATGTTCGACGCTCGGTGTGGAGGGGTTTCCGCGATGGCTGTCTCGGTGGATCTGGACAAGCAGCTCGACAAGGCGTACGAGGGCCTGGGTGTGTCCGAGGTGCTCGACGCGCCGGTGGCCGCGCTGGCCGGGGTGAGCGAGGGCGACGCCGAGAAGTTGGCGGCGGCTTTCGGCATCAAGACGGTCCGCGACCTCGGGAGCAACAAGTTCTTCGCGCTCGCCGCGGCGCTGGTGGCGCTGGAGCAGGCCGCCAAGTAGGTCCGCCGGTGATGACGGGGGTGCGGTTCGCGCGCCCCCGTTCTCGCTGTCGCGACCACGACGCCGCGGCAACCGCCTGCGCGGTTGCGGCGCGAATGGTCGACGACGTGGTCACGCCGTCGTCGAGTGCCGCGTCCGTCGGGTAATTGCCTTGCACCGGCCCGTTCGACCCTGGCACGCTATCGGCATGTCAACGCGTAAAGGCTGTGCGGCCCTCGCTAGCTGAGCCTCCCCGGCGCGGCATCGCCCGCGCGAGGCTTCCCCCGCTCTCCACTGCCCGGACGGCATCGGTCCGGAGTGGACAACGCGCCCCAGCCCCCGGCGCAGCCGTGCGTTCACCCTTGCCTGGCATCCACATCGGACTCCGCTCGGCTCCTGTCGCACACCACCGAGATCCGAGCCCTCCGCGGCGATAACGCACGCCTGAAACCCCACCTCGGCCACATCGCCGAGTCCTGCACCGCGCCGATCGACCGGTGGTCGACGCGTGGCCACCCCATGCCCTGCCACACCACCACAACACACAGAAAAGGTGAATCCGTTGAACTACAAGCCCTTGCCCGTCATCGTGCGCGACGTCGACCAGGACCGCGAGTGGTGAGCCCCTGCGCGACCCACCCGATCACCCGGACCCCACGTCGGCAGCCCGCATCCACTCCGGCGTGGGGACCCCGGTGAACTCGTTCCACCAGAGGCAGTACTTGCGCGACTCGGGTCCCACGTACGGCCAGATCGACCTGAGGTCGAACCCGGTGTCCCAGGCGTTCAACACCGCTTCGAGGAAGCCCGTCGCCGCCGCGCTCCGCTCCTCCTCGTCCCCGTCCTTGAGCGTCTGCTCGACGAGGCGGAAGGCCTTGCGCACCGCCGAGTCGTCGAGCCGGTCGAAGACCTTGATGAAGTGCCTACCCGCCTCACCCGCCTGCGATACCGGCAGTTCCTCGGTCAGGTAACTGGGTGTGTACTCGGTGTCCTCGCTGATCTCTCGCAACCATGCGTGCTCGATCATCACACGTCCCTCAGGGCGTTCTTCATGTCCAGAACAACGTTCACGGCGGCCGCCCTATCGCTGGCCGAGGCGGTGGGGTTGTTCCGCAACCACTTCTCGATGCTGCGGATCTCGTTCTGCGCTTTGATGGAGTGGAGTTTCTCGCCTACTTTCTCTCCCGTCTGTCGTTCGTGGCGAACAGCCGCCGCGCTGCTGCCGCTGCCGATACGCGCTCCGTGACGGTACAGCCCGCTCACTGTCTCGGCCAGGTTCGGATCCTGCACGAGCGGTGGTGACATTTCCCTGCGCTTGTCCGCCTTGTAGGCCTCGAAACGGGCGCTGCTCTGCGGATATCCTCGGGAGCCTGGCGGACTGTCTGCCCCGGTGTCACCCGATAGGCGGACAACCACATCGGGTATGCCGTGCTTGGTTTTGCCCTGGGGGCTACTCCGTTCGCCCGCGGCCGGGGCGGGTCGGAGCGGGTGCTCGGCGGACGCCTTCTCCGGCTTCGCCGGGGTACCAGGGGAATCCGTCCGGTTCTGAGCGACCTCTGGCGCCTTCGCCGTTCTGCCATTCTTCGATTCGCTGTTGCCCGTCGTTGTCCGTGCCGCGGAATCGGTGGATCGAGCAGGTTCGCCCGGAGCCGTCCCCGCCTGGCGCGACGTGATCTCGCTCATGGGTGCTCACCCCCGGCGTACAACAACTCCGCGGGATTCCATGCCAGGTTGAGGAAATCCGCGGCCTTCACCACCCGGTCGGCCGGATCGCCGGTCGGGCTGATCCTGGTGGCCGCCCGCTCGAAGTAGGCGGGCTCGACCCGTCCACGGTGGACGATCGGCGTGTCCAGCAGGAGCTCCGGCATCGCCAGCAGCGCGTCCAACTGCTCCCGGCACGGCGCGTCCGGCAGCCGGAGACCCCGCAGGCGCCACTGCCGGGTGTCCGGGTGCGGATCGGGGGAGTCCTCAGTCTCGGCTAGCGCGACCAGTACATCCGACCACCGGTGTTGCCCGGCTTGCCACCGCGGATCGAGTCCACTGTCGACTGTTCTACCAGCGAGGACCCCGTCGCACACCGACCGGAGGTGGCGGGCGAGGCCCTCCGGTTGGTAGTGCTCGACCAGTGCCGGGTATCTCGTGTGGACAGCGTCCTGGATGACGCCGCTGATAGCGCAGTCGAGGACGGGCCGGTCGGTGCCCGCCTTCAACCGGGAGATCCACTCGCGCTCGGGCCGGGGCCTGGCGACCCCGGTCACCAGGGCGATGGTGGTCAGCTCGATCCACAGCACCAGTCGGGGAGTGCTCTCGGCGAGCCGCTCGGCCTCGCGGATGCGTCTGCGGGTGCAGGGTTCGGCGGCGCACCGCGCTGGGCAGGCCGGGCTGCGGGGAGCGCTGATGGCGGGGGTGCGGTCGACGTGGTCGGCGGACTCGCGGGCGTTGCCGAGCGGGACCCGGGTGAGGATCGGGTGGTCCATGCCGCCCGCGAAGAGGGCCGCCTGGCCGGGTGGCAGGGCGACGACGTAGCGGGACTGCTCGTCGGTGAGGTTCATGGTGGCGCCGACCAGGGCGCGGTCGTCGGCGGCAGGCAGCCGGTGCACGATCTTGAGGGCAGAGTTCTTGACCACGTCCGGGGTGACCTTGCTCGGGATCTGCTCGGCGACGATGATCCCCTCGCCGTAGGCGCGGACCTCGGCCAACAGCGTCGCGAACAGCTCGACCGCGTGCGCGGCGGGGCTGCCCGGCTCGACCTTCTTGAGCAGCCGGTGCGCCTCCTCGATCACGGTGACGTGCCGCAGGTGCTCGCCGGACGGGGCGGCCGCGTGGCGCTGCCGCAGGTGTTCGTTGATCCGGATCAGGACCGCGCCGATGAGGAACGCCTGGTCCTGGTCGCTGCCGACGTCCTCCAGTTCCAGCACGGTGTTGCGACCGAGCAGCCCACCGACGTCGAGGGCGTGGCCGCCGTGGAAGAACCGGCCCGGCGTGCCGAGGGTGAGGCTGCCCAGCCGCACATCGATGAACCCGCGCACGTTGTCGGTGATCTCCCGGCCGTACCCGATGTCCTCCACCACGTCCAGCGCGATGTCCCGCGGCTCGCCGAGGGTTGGGTAGCGCGGCGTGACGCCCGCGGTGCGCGGCTCGCCGAGCGCGAGGTCCCAGCCCAGGTCGCGGTAGGCGCGGTCGAGCGCGTGGCTGAGCACCTGGGGGAACGGCTCGAAGGCGTCGAACGCGGCGAGGAACAGGGCCCGGACCAGGTCGATGTGGGTCTGCAGCGGGAAACCCGGCTCGGGTTCGAGCGGGTTGAGGCAGCCGGGGACGGCCAGCGGGTCGCCGGGGCGGATCGCCAGCACCGGCGGGTCGAGGTCGCGCAGCCGTCCGGCCATGCCCGCGTACTCGGCCTTCGCCGGTTCGATCACCAGCCAGGGGACCGGTCGCGGTGCCCGCGCCAGTTGCTCGAGGATCGCCCGGACGGTCTGGGACTTGCCGGAACCGGTGGCACCGCTGACGAAGGTGTGCCGGTTGAGGGTGTCGAACCCGACCCGCAAGGCCCCGGCGGGTAGGCCGTCGTGGTCGAGCACCTGTCCGACGAGGACGGTCTCGGCGTCGGCGACGTGCTCCGGCGTGACGTCGAAAGTGGACCGTTCGACGAGCCGGATTCCCGGGATCTCCGCGGTGGGGACCTGCGCCAGGCTGGTCACCAGGCGCGGGTCGGCCAGGAACGGCTCGTGCTGGGTCGCGGCGTCGAGCCCGTGCACCGGTTTGGTGGGGATGAGCGCGTACGGGGTGCCCCGGAAGTCCTGCCCCGCCACGAGCAACCCCGCCACGGCGGTGGCGGACGACTCGTCGGCACCGCCTGCGAGCAGCCTGACTCGCCACAGGCCGGTGGAATTGCCCGCGCTGACCTCCCGGTAGCGGCGCGCGAGCCGCTCGGCGTTCACCAGGTCTTCGGGGTTGGAGGCGTAATCGCGGCCGTACTCTCCTGATCGGCCAGCCAGGCGGCCTCACGGTCCATGTCCTCCCCGGACACGGCCTCGGCGAGCAACAACCACGCGAACGGCCCGTGCCACGCGGCCAGCAGGCTCCGTTCCAGCCCGGGCGGCGGTTCCGCGCTGTGATCGGGGTGCAGCGCGGGCACCAGGGCGTCCACGACACCTGCCACGGGCACCCACCAGGGCATCGACTCCAGGTCGGCACGCAGGCCGTCCGCGTCGATCGGGCTGCCCCGCGTGCCGGGCGGGAACACCAGCGCCGACGGGTGGTCGTCCGACGCGGCGGTGGTGGACACGGCCACGGTCACCCGCGCACCCGCCCGCTGCCGATACCACCCGACCAGCAGCGGCTCCCCACTGACCAACCGCTGGTGGTACGCCGCCACCACCGCCGGATACCGCGGGTGCGCCACCGGTTTCCTGCCCGACGCCCGGTACACCTCCTCGACCCGGCACAACGTCCCCACCGGCCCCGACCACCCCGTCATGGGCGTTGCCAAGGGGACTTCCCGGTGGCCAGGAGGGCGATCTCCGGGTTCAGCTCGACCGGGCGTACCTGCCGTGGGGTGCCGTCGGTGGAGGGGTCGATGACGAGCATGGCGTAGTCCGGGAGGTTCTTGATGACCTCGGGGTCGACGCGGTGTTCGTGGACTCGTTGGCGGGTCTCGCCGTCGGACCAGCTCTCGGTGGTGGCGTCGGAGACGGTGGTGCCCCAGGTCCTGGTGCGGCTCCAGGACTGGGTGTCGGCCTCGCTCCAGCCCTTCGAGCGGGAGAGGTTCGTGGTCTTGGGGACCCGGGACTTCGCGGAGTCGCCGCGGTTGGCGCTGCGGCTCTTGGAGCGGTTGGTGCTCTCGTTGTGCGACTCGCCGTAGTTGTTGGCGTTGCTGACGCTGTTGGCGACCGAGTGGGTCTCCTGGCCACCGAGCGTGGTGCTCAGCTGGGAGACCGTGAACGTGTACTCGCGGCCGATGAAGTCCGCCGCCCTGGTGGCCTGCTGCGGGTCGTTGAGCCGCATGAAGGTGACAACGCCGCGACCGATCATCCTGGCCGTCACGTCCTCGAACCGGCGGAACAGCGCGACCAGCCGCACCCCGCGCCGCTCGCACAGCTCCGTCAGCCGGTCCAGGTGCCGCACGGCCAGCCGGTCGGCGGCGGTGAGCACCAGCGTGGGCACCGCGCCGGGGTGGTCGATCACCTGGCGCGCGGCCCAGCCGACCAGCAGGTCACCGAGGACGTCGGCCTGCGCGCTGGTCCACTCGCTCGACATCGACAGCACCCGCAACCGGCCGACCAGCGCGGACACCTCGCCGGTGCCCATCGCCGCGAGCGGACCGGTCATCGCCTCCAGGTCCCGCAGGTTCGGCAGGACCTGGCGGCGGTACTCGTCGGAGAAGGCCCGGCGCAGCGCCGAGCGCTCGTCGAGGGAGAGCAGCGACTCGTCGGTGTCGCGGACCCGCGCCCGCATCGCCACCCGCAGCGCCGCCGCGATCCGGCCCATCGACAGCCCGCCCGCCGCGAGCACGTCGAGCACCAGGGTCATGATCCGCTCGTCCACGCCGCGCACGCCCGGGTCCAGCCGCGCCTGACCATCGTGCCTGGCCTCGACCAGCAGCCTGGACACCTGCTCGCCGCTCATCCCGGCCAGCAGGTCGACCTCCGGCAACTCGGTCGGCAGCAACCGGAACGCCACCGGGTAACCGGTTTGCCGGGCGCCGCGCACCAGCTCGCCGACCACGATGTCGCCGGTGAGGTCCAGCACGGTCACCGACCCGCCGTCGGCCAGGATCGACGCGCCCGCCACGGTCAGCAGCGCCTCGGAGCCGTAGGCGTTGTCCCCGATGACACTCACCCGCGTCACCGACGGGGACAGCGGCGCGGCGGTCCAGTCGGAGATCGTCGCCAGCCGCTCGCGTTCGCCGTCGTCGAACCGGTCGCGCCTCGCCATCCACTCGACCACGCGCTGCTCGTGCCGCTGGTGCGACAACGACCACGAGTCGCACACCACGTTCTTCAGCCCGCGCACCACGCGCGACCACGTCCACCACGCCACCGCGGCGGCGGGAACCGCCACGGCCGCCGCCCACACCGTCGTCGTACCCAATGACAGCGCCGCAGCCCCGTGGAACCAGGAGTACACACCGGACACCAGCCACGACAGGAACCCGCCTGCCAGAACGAGAACCAGCACACCGACCGCCACCGGACGGGCGTCCCCGCTCCGCCTCTCCGCGTCCACCTCCACCCGCCGCAAGTGGCGCTCCAGGGCGTTGTCCCGCGCCTGGGCCCTTGCTCCGCCGAGGAACCCGCACGCGGCGGGTAACAACACCGAGGGCACCAGGCTGCCCGGCGTGCGCACCGCCTCGCCGCGCCAGACCGGTTGCGGCTCGGTGAACACCTGCTTGTGCGCTGTGCGGTCACTGAAGCGCCACCCCAACCGCTCCGGCCCGCGGAACAACACCGGTCACGCCCCCGCGTCGTCCGACGACACCAATCCCCACCCCGCTCCCGATTCCACGGCCCGGCGTCCCCGACGCCGTGGCCGCGCCCTCCCCGAAGGCGGCTGTCACGCTTCTGACCTGTTCCGCGCCAACGCTTCCGCGTGACAGGCCGATCTGAGATCAACGCTGACCGGGCGCGATTCGAGGGGAGAGGACTCTTCGGTGATCATGTACCGGCGAACTTCACTCGATCGGCGGGCACGAGTCGACTGCGGGTGACATCCGAGGCGATCTCGCGGCGGTGTAGTTCACCAGTGCGAGGAAGTTCGTCGCGAGTTTCGGACGAAGGCGTTGCGGTTTCACGATTGTCGCGATCCGGTGAACCGCCGTTCACGTCCTGCGCTGACCACAGCGGTACCGCTCGCGCGTCCAGACTCCGCCGAGGCCATGCGGAACATTCCGCATGGCGCGGTAATCAGCGGGCTTCCGCGCGGCCGTCCAGGGAGGCGAGGAGATCGGCCAGCCCGCCCCGGGCTCGACCGCGGGTGCGGGCGCTGGTGGTGACCGCGTTGTCCTCGGCGTAGGTGTGGCGGTAGCCCGCTCGGGTGAGGCGGTTCCAGAGGCCGTGGTCCTCGCCGGTGTTCAGCGGGGGAAAGCCGCCGATCGCGTGGTAGGTGTCGGCGCGGATGGCCAGGTTGGCGCCATAGACGTTCCCATGTCCTTCTGGGACTCGGGCCAGATCCAGGACTCGGGCGTAGCGCCGGGCGGCCGCTGTGGTCGGGGCAGCCGGGTGGTCCAGTCGGGTGGTGCCCGCGATGGCGTGCGTTCCCTTGGCGGCCAGCCGTAGGAGGCTGGTCAGCCAAGTGATGGGCACGGTGGTGTCGGCATCTGTTGACAGGAGCCAGGTTCGCGCTGGGTCGTTGTTGCCGAGCAGGGCTTGGGCGTGGCGCAGGCCCAGGTCTCGGATCGTGCCCAGGGGATGGTCGACGCTGTTGTGGACGACCAGGGCGGGCAGTCCGTCCAGTTCGGACTCGGCGATGCGGGCCGTGTCGTCGCTGCACCGGTCGGCGACCAGGCACAGGGCCCAGGCGGTCGTCGGGGGTAGGGCGCGCGCGGCGGCGACGATGGCGCGGAGGCAGGCCCGGATGCGGTCGCGCTCGTCGCGGGCTGGGACGGCGATGGCGACGGCTGTGATCATCGGCGGCGCAGGACGTGCACGGCGAACTCCTGGTCGAGGTGTTCGACGAGCGGGTCGAGGTCGGGGTGGGCGAGCAGGTGGCGGTGCGCTGCCATGCCGTCGCGTGGTGCTTCGGCGGCCCAGGGCAACCAGTGCGCCGCGAGCAGGTGGCCACCTGACCGCAGTGCCGCGATCGACCGGTCCACTGTGGATCTCAGGTCCGCGTCGCTGAGGTAGTAGAGGATCTCGCTGAACACGATCAGGTCTGTGGGCCCGGTAGGCAGGTCGGCGGGCAGTGATCCGATGTGGACATTGACGTTCGATAGGTGCGCTGTGTGGGTGGTAGCTTGCGCGACCGCAGTCGGAACAGGGTCGAAGGCGGTCAGTTTGTCGCATCGAGAGGCCAGCTCGGCCGTGAGCCGGCCGATGCCACAGGCGGGTTCGACGACGGTTCCGTACCTCTGATTGGGCAGGCAGGCCAGTGTGATCGCGCGTTTGCGGTGTTCGTACCAACTGTTGTGCACTGACCACGGATCGTCCTGCGCCGCGTAGAGCTCGGCGAACCTGCTCGTCGGCGCACTGTCGCGCGGCGGCTCTCGGAACACGACCTCGACGTCCCGGTCGAAGTGGCGCAGCATGGCGGCATCGAGGATGGGCGCGCCTTCTGGGCCTGGCGCCAGTTGCGAGGTGAAGGCCTCGATACCCGCGGCCTTGCGCGCCCGCTGCTCCTCGCTGAGGCCCAGGATGAACGCCCGCGACTGCGGGATACCGGGATCGTCCGGACGCAGCCAGTGCCACATCCAGATCGGGTACGACCAGCGATGCGAGGTGACCGGTGCGACCCGCGCCGCCACCGTCCCCGCCGCCTGGTGGTCCGGGTGCGGATCGCCCGACCACGGCGCCAGGACCAGGTCGGCGTCGACCAGCAACGGCCGCAGCGCGTCGGCGAGTTCGTCGGAGTGCTCGGCCAACCCCGAATCGGGCAGCCCCAGCCACCGAACGTCCACTGCGGACAGACCCTGCGCGCGCAACGACCCAACCAGCTCCCGACGTCTCGTCCTGCCCAGCTCGACCCGGTCCGCGGCGGACAGCGTCGGGAACGCGGCCTCGCCATCGGTGGCGACCACCAACCGCACCTCGGTCCCGCGCTCGTGCAAGGACTGGATCAGCCCGCTCGCCCCCAGCGTCTCGTCATCCGGATGCGCGGCCACCACCACGGCCCGGCCAGGTCGGTCGTCCGGGAACGCCCGCAACCCGGCCAGCCAGGGCACCCACTCGGCTTCCTCGGTGGTGGTCACCGGGCCTCCAGGACCGCGCGACCGAGCGCGGCCAGGTCGCGCTCGGCGTGGTGTTGGCGGACGTAGAGCTGGAGGTCCACCAGGCGCTGGGCGAAGACCCGGTCCCGGCTCAGCGGCGTCGGTCCGACCACACGCGGCACACGGTCCAGGGTCTCCCACGCGGCCCGCTCGGCCACCGTGCGACAGGTCGCCAACTGGACGGGACGCACGTCGCCGTCGTCGATCGAGTGGGCAACGCGTTCCAGGTAACCGGCAGCGCCCTCCACGGCCGCGTGCAGTGCCCCCACGTGCGCCAGTTGGTGTTCGTCCGGTTCCCGTTCGGCCAACAGGTCGAGCACGTCGTCGAGGACACCGGCCGCGCCGCCCAGCCACACGGCCGCGACCCCGCCGCCGCCCACCAAGAACCCCGCGCGCGAGGCGTACCACCCGGGCGACCCGACCACCGTGCCCGCAACCCCCTCGAACCGCACGTCGGCACTGGCGGAGGCGTCCATCCCGATCGCCTGCCAGCTCGCCCGGTCCGGCACCACCGCGGGGTCCGCGAGGTCGACCTCCACCAGCGAGTCCCCAGCGACCACCAACGCCCGGTCGATGCCGCCCGCACCCGAGCAGTACCGCATCGTCCCGCTGACCCGACCGTCCACCAAACGGACGCTCGCCCCACCCGACCGCGACGCCCACACCCCGTACAACGCACCCGGCGCGACGCCCCGCCCGGCCTCGGCGAGGATCGCGACCGCGTCCACGTGCCCCTCGGCCACCCGCGCCAGCGCCAGGTCCGTCCGGCCCAACGCCGCCAAGGCCGCCCACCGCCCCACGGTGTCGACCGGCATGTCCAACTCGCCGGAACCAAGCCGCTCCCGTACGGCCGCCACAACACTGTCCGCCGTCCGCGGCCCCTTGAGGCGCTCAGGCCGTTCCCTGCTCAACACCGTGCCTCCCCAGTTTCGGACCGACCCCGGCATACCCCGAGGATCTCCGGGCCAACCCGGGTTTTCCGAGGTGGGGATCGGGGAACCAGTGGCGGGTGACCGACGAACCCGAGGCGCCGACCGACCTGCCCCGCCGCTCGTGGTGGGCCGTGCTGAAGAACACCGCCAAGGAGTTCCAGCGGGACAACCTGCTCGACTGGGCGGCCGCGCTGACCTACTACGGCGTGCTGTCGCTGTTCCCGGCGATCATCGTGCTGACCTCGGTGCTCGCGCTCCTCAGCCCCTCGGCGACCGCGGCGCTGGTGGACAACGTCCGCGCCATCGCGCCGGGGGAGACCGCGAAGATCATCGTGGACGCGATCGAGGAGTTGCAGCGGTCCAACGGCGCGGCCGGGGTGCTGGCCGTCGTCGGGGTCGCGGTGGCGCTGTGGTCGGCCAGCGGGTACGTCGGGGCGTTCATGCGGGCGTCGAACTCCATGTACGAGATGCCGGAGGGGCGCCCGGTGTGGAAAACGATCCCGCTGCGGTTGGCGCTCACCGCCGCCGTGGTGGTGTTGCTCGCGGTCAGCGCCTTGGGGATAGTCGCGACCGGCACCATCGCGCGGCGGGTCGGCGGCGCCATCGGGATCGGCGACACCGGTGTGCGGATCTGGGATATCGCCAAATGGCCCGTGATCGCCCTGCTCGTCGCGCTGGCGTTCGCGCTGCTCTACTGGGCCGCGCCCAACGTCCGGCAGCCCGGGTTCCGCTGGCTCAGCCCCGGCGGCCTGCTGGCGGTGCTGGTCTGGGCCCTGGCCACCGGCGCGTTCGGGCTGTACGTGGCCAACTTCGGCTCCTACAACAAGACCTACGGCTCCCTCGGCGGCGTCATCGCGTTCCTGGTCTGGCTGTGGATCTCGAACATCGCCGTCCTGCTCGGCGCGGAACTCGACGCCGAGCTGGCCAGGGCGAAGGAGGTCGCCGAGGGGCTGCCCGCCGACGTCGAGCCGTTCCTGCCGCCGCGCGACACCCGCTCGCTCGACGACGACGAGCGCGCCGAGGCCGTCGCGGGCACCCGGGGCGAGAGCCCGCGATGACGGTCGTCATGCCCGGGGTCGCCGACAGCGCTAGGGTGGCCCACGGGGAGGACGACGTGCTCGACGACTCGACCGCACAGGACCACGTGGCGACGGCCGACGTGGCGGTGGCGGGTTCGTCGACCCTGCGGGTCGAGATCACCGCGGTGACCGAGGACGTCCCGGTGTTCCGCGCCGCGCTGCGCGCCTGGCTCACCGCCCGCCACCTGCTCGACCGCCGCGGCGAGGACATCCTGCTCGCCGTCGACGAGGCCGTGGCCAACAGCGTCGAGCACGCCTACCGCGGCACCGCGCCCGGTCCCGTGGTGCTGACCGCCCTGACCCTCGGCGCCGCCACCGTGCGGATCTCGGTGGCCGACCGCGGCCAGTGGCTCACCCCGACCCCGGACGACAACGCCGTGCCGCTGCGGGGCCGGGGCCTGTCCATCATCCGCGCGGTGGCCGACATCGTCAGCATCGACCGGGGCACCCCCACCGCGCCGGGCACCACGACCACCGCCGAGTTCACCGGCCGGTGAGGTCAGAGGAAGGTCGTCTGTCCGATCGGGACGGTGATGCTGGACAGGCCGCCCAGGGCGCAACCCAGGTTCGGGTTCGCCGCGGCGACGGTCAGTGACGTCGTGCCCGCCAGTGGCCCGCTGGTCTGCCAGGTCTGCAACGTGACGAGCCCGTTGAGCGGGTTCGTGTTGACGGTGAAGTCGAACGTGGTGTGACCGCCGGTGGGTGCCCAGTCGATGGTGGCGCGGCCGGTGATGGTCGCCAAGAGGTTGCACGGGATTCCACCGAGACTGGTGACGGTCCCGGTGGCGTCGCTGACCGTCCCCGCCTGCAAGTGGCCGTAGTTCCCGCTGGGGGACAGGCAGTTGACGACGTTCGCGACGCCGGTGACCGCCGCCGTGGTCTGCGTGGCGGTGAGGGCGGGACTGAAGCTCAACTGGACGTTCACGTTGCAGGTGAGCTCGACGAGGGCGGCCTGGGCGGGCGCCGCGGGTACCAGGAATCCGATGACGAGCGCGACAACCCCCGCGTACACCGTTCTGCGTGCCATGGTCGTCCTCTCCGTCGGGCCGGTAGGGACAATGCTGGGATCCGCCGCCTGCCGCGGCAATCCCCATGACACGGTCGCCCGGCAACGTCACCCGCTCGTCCGGCAGGGCCGTCACCTAGAGTCGTGCGCATGAACGGCGTTCAGCTCTTGCTCATCGTCGGCGTCGGCATCGCGGTGACCTCCGTGGCCCGCAGGCACCGCGTCGAACCCGGGTGGTTGATCGTGGTGCTGGCCGCCGGGGCGTCGTTCATCCCCGGCGTGCCCCGGTTGGAGCTCGACAGCGAGCTGATCCTCGCCCTCGTCATCCCGCCGCTGCTGTACTCGGCCACCCGCGGCGCCTCGTTCGCCGGGTTCGGCGCGAACCTGCGGGCGATCACCTACCTGGGTGTCGTCACCGTGGTCCTCACCGCCGGGGTCCTCGGCTGGCTGTCGTCGCTGCTGCTGCCCTCGATCGGGCTGGCGGCGGCGTTCGTCCTGGGATCGGTGCTGGCCCCGCCGGACACCATCACCACGGTGTCGCACGGCGCCGAGATCGGCATGCCGCGGCGGGTCACCTCGATCCTCACCGGGGAGAGCCTGGTCAACGACGCGACCGCGCTGACCCTGTTCACCATCGCGGTCGCCGCGGTCAACGGCCAGCACGCCACCTGGTACGGCGGCATCGGCGAGTTCTTCCGCAACGCCCTGGTCGGGCTGGCCATCGGGCTGGTGTTCACCCTGGTCGCGCTGGTGATCCGCAAGAAGCTGGGCAACCCCACGCTGGAGACCGCGCTGGTCCTGCTGCTGCCGTTCACCGCGTTCCTCACCGCCGAGGCCGCGCACGCCTCGGGGATCCTCGCCGTGGTCGCCGCCGCGTTCTCGCTCAGCATCAACCTCGCGCTCGACCCCAAGCACCAGTACCCGGGCGGGCACCTGACCCGGTTGCAGGAGGAGAGCGTCTGGCGGGTGGTGGACTTCCTGCTGGAGACCTTCGTGTTCGCCTACATCGGCCTGCAGCTGCGCTTCGTCCTGGAGGACCTCGCCGACTCGCCGGACACCGGCGTGGTCAAGACCCTGGTCGCGGCCGGGGTGCTGCTGGTGGCGGCGATCGTGTTCCGGATCGCGGCGGTGTTCGGCCTGTTCGGCCGCTGGACCCTGCGCCACCGCGGCGTGCAGCGCCGGATCGACCGGGACCCCCGGTTCCGCGCGTCCCTGGCCAGGCGCCGCCGCGGCGGCGAGCCGCTGCCACCGCCGACCACCAAGGAGACCGCCCTGGTCGGCTGGACCGGCATGCGCGGCATCCTCACCCTCGCCGCCGCCGCGGGCATCCCCGAGACCACCACCGCGGGCGCCCCCTTCCCCGGCCGCTCCGAGATCCAGGCCATCGCCCTGATCGTCACCCTCGGCACCCTGCTCATCCAGGGCACCACGATCGGGTGGCTCGCCCGCAGGCTCCGCTTCGACCTGACCGCCGAACGCGCCGAGAACCACCGCCTGCTGACCGAGGGCCGCCGCCTGGTCGCCGAAGCCGCCACCGGCGAAGACGACGCCTCCTACGACGCCCAACGCCTGGCCCTCGGCGTGGCAGTCCACGAACGACGGCTGCCCGAGCACGTGGCCCGCGAGTTGGTCGAGGAAGTAGACCTGCGCCAGGCCGCCCGTCCTTTAGCGCAGTGACCGGGAAATGGTGTTCGCGGCAGTGGACAACTGTTTCGGCAACTAGGCCCTGAGCTGCGGTTCCCCGGCGGGAAAACGCCGGGGTAGTGATGGGGAACAGAACTCTTCAACCGCGTGGAGAAGGCGGGTTGACTTCCGCCGTCCAAGCTCCACGCGGATGAGGAGTACAGCAATGCCCTGCAAATCACGAACGTTACTGGCGTCCGCCGCCGCCCTGGTGGCGGTGGTCGGTGCGGTGGTGGTCACCCCGGTGGCCTTCGCCGGTCAGGCGGAGGGGCCGGTGCGGGTGGCGGCCAAGAACCCCGTCCCGGGGGTGTACCTGGTCAAGCTCAAGGACTACGCGGGTGCCGCGGCGTCGTCGAGCCGGGCGCAGGCGTTGACCGAGCAGTACGGCGGGACCGCGGCGCACGTCCTCGACCGGGTCATGCGCGGCTACGTCGCCGAGAACCTCGACGAACGGGGTGCCCGGCGCCTCGCGGCCAACCCCGAGGTCGAGTCGGTCACGCAGTCCGGCACCTCGCACGCCGCCGACGTCCAGGACAACCCCGCGAACTGGGGTCTTGACCGGGTCGACCAGCGGGACCTGCCGCTGGACAAGAAGTACACCTACCCGGCCAACGGCGGCGCCGGCGTCAACGCCTACATCGTCGACACCGGGATCCGGTTCACCCACCAGGAGTTCGAGGGCCGGGCGAAGGTCGCCGCGGACTTCGTCGTGCCCTCCACCAACGGCAACGACTGCGACTCGGCGAAGGCGGGCCACGGCACCCACGTGGCGGGCATCGTCGGCGGCAAGACCCGCGGCGTGGCCAAGAAGGTGAACCTCTGGGCGGTGCGCATCCTCAACTGCCAGTCCTCCGGCAAGGACACCGACATCGTGGTGGCCGCCGAGTGGCTGGCCAAGAACGCGGTGAAACCCGCCGTGGCCAACATGAGCGTCTACGCCGACGACCCCACCATCGGCGTCGACGCGATCAAGGGCTCGATCGCCAACGGTGTCCAATGGGGACTGATCACCGGCAACAACGGGGGCAACTCCTGCGACTACGGCCCCGGCAGCCGGGTCGACACCGGTGTGCGCACCGGCAACTCGACCTCGTCGGACCAGCGCGCCGGTGACTCCAACGACGGCCCGTGCATGGACGTGTTCGCGCCGGGCAGCAACATCGACTCGTCGATCAACTCCTCGGACACCGCCTACGGGCAGAAGTCCGGCACCTCGATGGCCGCCCCGCACGTGACCGGCGCGCTGGCACTGAGGTTGGCCGAGGCGCCGTCCTCGACGCCCGCGGACCTGAAGAAGTGGATCGTCGACAACGCCACCACCGGCAAGATGACCAACATCCGCACCGGGACCCCGAACAAGCTGCTCTACCTCCCGAGCGCGCCGCCGTCGACCAACGACTTCGGCATCGCGGCGAGCCCGGCGTCGGTCAGCGCGGACCCCGGCGCGGCGGCGACCAGCACGATCTCCACCTCGGTCGTGCGCGGCTCGGCGCAGAGCGTCGCGCTGTCGGCCAGTGGCCTGCCCTCGGGCGTGACCGCCGCGTTCGACCCGACCTCGGTGACGGCGGGCAACTCGTCGAAGCTGACGCTGTCGGTCTCCTCCAGCGCGTCCCCGGGCTCCTACCGCGTCACCGTGACCGGTAAGAGCACCGACGCCACGCACACCGTGGACGTGAACCTGACGGTCAACGGGACTGTTCCCAACGACTTCAGCCTCAGCGCCTCCCCGAGCAGCGGCTCGGTGGCGGCGGGTTCCTCGGCGTCGACGACCATCAGCGCGAGCGCTGTGCGCAATGCCCGCGACGACGGTCTCACCGATGGCACGTCCGGCACCGCGTCCGGGCCGGGTGTGATCAACGGGTCGCCGACGACGGTCGCGAAGTACCCGTTCATCATCTCCCAGCACCGCACCGGTGGCGTCCGCCCGCAGGAGCAGTCCTGCACCGGGTCGGTCGTGGCCAAGCGGGCCGTGCTCATCGCCGCGCACTGCAAGTTCTCCCAGGGCGACCCGAAGTACCTGGTGTACGGCCGCGACGACCTCAACGCCACCAACACCGGTACCCGCGTGGAGATCGAGGAGTACCGCACCCACCCCAACTACGACGCCAACGACGGCTGGCGCACCGGGTTCGACGTCGCGGTGATCTTCACCAAGACCGACATCCCGGTCCCGGCGGGCTTCCAGTTCCCGAAGATCGCCAGGTCGGGTGACAGCCTCCCGTTGGGCACCAAGGGAACCGCGATCGGCTACGGCAAGACCGACGCCAACGACGCCAACAAGAACGCCCTGCTGCGCGAGACCACGCTGCCGACCGTGGCGGACCAGAACTGCGCGAACATCAACTCGCAGTTCGACGCCCGCTACATGTTCTGCGACGGGTTCGGCAACGGCAGCACCGGCCTGTGCCAGGGCGACTCGGGTGGTCCGTACTACTACGACGGCACCATCTGGGGCGTGTTCTCCTGGCTGCGCACCGACTGCGCGTCCTACAACGCCCACGGCAAGCTCTGGGGCGTCATGGGCGACTGGGCCAACCAGCAGGTCGGCACCGGCCCGCAGCCGCCGACCGGCGACATCACCCTCTCGGCCAGCGGTCTGCCCTCCGGCGCCACGGCCGCGTTCAGCCCCACCGCGATCGGCGCGGGTGGCAACTCCACCCTCACGATCAGCACGTCCGCGTCCACGGCCGCCGGTGAGTACCGGATCACGGTCAGCGGCACGCGGTCCGGTGTCACCCGCACCACGGTCTACACCCTGACCGTCACCGGCGGCGGCAACACCCCGCTCACGGTGGCCAACCCCAACACGCAGACCAACGTCAAGGGGAAGCCGGTCAGCCTGCAGATCAACGCCAGTGGCGGCAAGGGCGGCAACCGCTTCACCGCCACCGGGCTGCCCGCGGGGCTGGGCATCGACGCCACCACCGGGCTGATCTCCGGATCGCCGACCACGTGGGCGAACTACCACCCCACGGTGACGGTGACCGACAGCTCCGGCGCCAAGGCGAGCGCCACGTTCTACTGGTTCATCTTCCCGAACTGATGATCCGACCGGGCTGGGCCCCGGTCTCCGATCGGACCGGCCTGCCGCGCCCTGGCTCCTGAGGGCGTCGACAGGGCCGCCCTGCCGGTGCAGGGACCTCGCGGGCGGCCACACCGGTCCGGGGAATGGCGGGCGGGCACCACACGGTGCCCGCCCGCTCTCGCGTGGTTACGCCGTTGCGTGGCTACATCTGGCCGTTGGCCGGCCGTGCCCTTCTCGGCGCGGCCGCGACCGTCTACCTTCCCCGGAGCACCCTCGGGAGGTGGGCGATGAACACGCAGACGCGGCGGCTGCTGCGCACCGGGCCGTTCGAGGTCGCGCTCGACACGGCCATCGAGGCGTCCGGGCTGACCCTGGACCGGTTGTGCCGCAGGCTGTCCGACCGCGGGATCACGGTGAGCCGCACCGCGATCTCGTACTGGCGCAGCGGCCGCAGCCGACCGGAACGGGCCGAGTCACTGGTGGCGCTGGGCGTGCTGGAGGAGGTCCTCGGGCTGCCCTCGTCGTCGTTGGTGGCCCTGCTGGGTGGGCGCCGACCGCGCGGTGGGGCGACGAGCCGACCGCCGGGGACGCTGTCGCGGCGCGAGCTGTGGCCCTCGTGCGGGCGGCTGCTGACCGGCCTGGACGCCGCGCCGGACGGGCAACTGGACTACCTGGGCGTCAACGACCTGCTGGTGGTCGACGACCGGACCGGCGAACGCAGGCAACGCATCCGGCTCGTCGTCCGCGCCACCGCCGACCGCGTCGACCGCTGCGTCGTCTGCCACGAGACCGACGACCCCGACTTCACCGCCCCCACCCTCCTCGGCGCCACCTTCGCCCGCCTCGGCCGCGCCCGCCACGACCCCACCACCCGCTCCCTGGTCGCCGAGTTCCTCTTCGACCGCCCCCTCAACCGCGGCGAGGACGCGGTCGTGGAGTACGACCTGCGCCTGCCGCAGGGCCAGCCGATCGACCACATCTACCGCCGCTTCCCACGCCCGGTGGGCCTCTACACGATGCAACTGCGCTTCCTGGGCGTACCACCAGCCCGAGTGCGCCGCTACGACCGGGTGGGACTACGCGGCCCGGAACAACACGTCGAAGACCTGTGGATAGGCGCCGCGGGCACCACCGCCCTGGTCATCCCCGCCGTCCGCCCCGGCACCGTGGGCGTCCGCTGGGAGCGGTAGACCGCCGCACACCCGGGGCCGCTGAAAAGGCGGTGACAGCGGGGCTCGGCCGCCGGGAGTATCTCCGGAATGGACGAACCCGACGCGCGAGACGTGGTGGCGGAGGCACTCTTCCGCCCGCACCAGGGCGGGAAGATGCCGTCTGCCGCCTACGTGAGCGAGGAAGGCGATCTCCTCACCGCACTCAAGTACACGTACCTGTTCTGGCCGAAGCTCGTCGAGGTGGAGGGTGCGGTGATCATCGTCCTGGACGGGAACGTGTACGACGAAGTCATCGGTCGGTTGGCGCAACGAGGCGACAGTTCGTCGTCGTGGACGGACGCCGTGGACAGCTTCAACTGGTTCGAGCTGTGCTACCTGTTCAGGCAGTGGTACGACCTGGGCGACTGGCACATGGACACGTCCCGGGAGCTCGGGCAGGTGCTGGTGCGGGCCTGGCGGGCCAGGCTGCTGGAGGCGTACCCGGATCGCGAGTTCCTCGTCCGGTTGCTGGAGCCGACGGACGACTGGGATCCGCGGATCGAGGTGGTCCAGGTCGCGCCGCCGCTGCTCACCCCGGACTCGTGGCGGGCCGCGAGCTGAGCGGGGGTCGGGTGTCCACGGTGGACTCTCTCGCGCCCTGTCACCGAGGTGTCACGGGGCGTTGGGTGGTAGGGCGTTGCTGGGGGGTAGGGAGTGCCAGTAGTCGACGGCGCCTTGGAGGACTGTGCGGAAGAGGGCGAAGTTGACCGGTTTGTAGATGTAGCTGTCCGCGCCCGCCGCGTAGCAGCGGTCGATGTCGGCTGAGGTGGTGGAGGAGGTGAGCACGATGATGGTCAGGTCGGCGAAGGTCGGGTCGGCGCGGACGGAGGACAGGACGCCGTAGCCGTCGACGCCGGGCATGGAGAGGTCGAGGAACATGAGGGAGGGGCGGGGGCGGGACCGGTCGCGGAGGCGGTCGAGGACGGTGTTGCCGTCGGGGAGGAACTCGAGGACCAGCTCGGGGTGGGAGCGCGACAGGGCGCGGTCGATGGCCTCGCGGTCGACCTCGCTGTCCTCGACGACCAGGACCAGGTTGTCGTCGATCACGCTGTCAGTTCGGTCCACGCGGTTCCTCCGTTGGGGTTCGTGAGCTCGATCCGCGCCCACGTCGCGTCGCCCGAGACCTTCGCGGTGATCGCGCAGGGGGCGGTGAACTGGAGCAGGTGGTCGGGGAGTGCCGCCGGGTGGCCGAGCTGCCGCAGTGCGTCGGTAACAGCACCCGGCATCTCGTCCGGCGGCAGCTCGCGGTCAAGAGTGGTGACGCCCAGGTTGCGGACCACGAGCACCGCGACGTCGTCGTTCACGTGGTACCGGTCAGAACCGGCCAAGAGAGCGTCAACCATCGCGGGCAGCGGTAGATCACGCGACCGGGTCAGAGTCAGGTTCAGCTCGGTGTCGCCATAGAAGCCCCCATCGGCGTCGCGCGCCTCGATCAGCCCATCGGAGAACAGCACCAACAGCTCCCCGGGCAGCAGCGTGCTCACACCGGGGCGCAGGTCCAACCGCGGCAGCACCCCCACGAGCCGCCCACGGCACCCCGACTCCTCCACGGACCCGTCCCGGCGCACGACCAGCGGCGGCGGGTGCCCGGCCGACTGGGTCTCGACCAGCACCTCACCCCGCTCACGCTGCGACAACGTCGCCGTGGCGATCGTCAGGAACCGCGAGATCCGCTCGCGCAGCATCTTGCGGTTGAGGATGTCGAGCGCGTGTGGCGCCGGTCCGCCCTGGGCGAGCACCGTCTCCAGGGTGTGCCGGGCCAGACCGGTGACCGCCGTGGCCGCCGCGCCGCGCCCGCAGACGTCGCCGACCAGCGCCACCACCGTGCCGTCCGGCTGGTCGACGACACCGTAGAAGTCGCCGCCCACCTCCAGCGCGTGGTCGGCCGCGTTGTACCCGGCCGCGAACTCCAGCCCCGGCACGGTCGGCAGGACCGCGGGCAGCAGGTGCTGCTGCAGCGAGGTGACGTCGTGGCGGCGCTGCTCGTAGAGGGTCGCGTTGTCGATCGCCAGCGCCGCGCGCCCGGCCAGGTCGTGCAGGAACCGGGTGGACACCCGCCGGTCGGACTGGCCGCGGTGGAAGAACGTGAGCAGGCCGACGTCGCGCCCCCGCGCGCGCAGGACCCCCATCGTCATCGTGTCCAGGCCCACCTCGACCGGCAGCCCCGCCGGGTACGGGCCGTCGACCGCCCTGGCCGTGCCCGTGACGACCGGCTCACCCGCCCAGCGCCCGCCCCGCAGGTGCTCGGCCAGCAGCCGCTCCCGCCGCGCGTCGACGTGGGCGGCGGCGATCTGCACCATCAACTCGTCGCGCCGGATGTGGATGGCCGCGCCGTCGGCCAGCGCCGGGACGACCATCCGCAGCACCGCGCGCAGCGTGTCGGCGATGTCGAGCGAGGCGTCCATCCGCAGCGACGCCTCCGCCAGCAGCGCGTCGAGCGCCTGGTGGTCCTCCAGGGCGCGCTGCTCGCTGATCCGGTGGTCCGCGGCGACCACCAGCTCGACCACCTGCGTCAACGCGGTGCGGAGCTCGTCGACGTCGCTCTCCCGGGCCGAGGTGGCCAGCGCGATCAGCCCCCGCCCGCTCTCGGCGACGCCGAAGACCGTCATCAGCAGCCCGTCGCCCCCCACCGCGGCCACCCTGGCGGCCATACCGGGGGAGCGCCGGGTCAGCTCGGCCAACGGCAGCAGGTACTCACCGGGGTCGGAGGGCAGCTCGGTGGCGTCGGCGGCGAGCCCCCTCGGTCCGCTGGACAGCCCGGACTCGTCCGCCCAGCGGGTGACGAGGACCTCGTCGGCGGGCGAGAGGCGGGCACCGAGCACGGCGCGGACGCCGGGGAGCACGAGCAGGCCGGTGTAGAGCTCGTGCGCGAACTGCCGGGTGCTCACGGCCGCGAACGCGGACCGCCACAGCCTGTGCAGTCGGTCCGGCCAGTGGCCCTGTCGGTTGGGGTGCACACTTCCACTTCGCTCGTTCGGGGACGCCGGTCCAACTGTAGGGTCTGCCCCCGGGCCCGGCCGCGCGGCTCGGGGACGGTGAACGGGGTGGGTGTGGGCACTGGCGACGACACGGTCTGGCAGCCGGACGACCGCGCCAGGGCCGCCGAGGTGGAATCCGGGACCTCGTTCGACCTGTCGGTCTGCCTGAACGAGCCGATCCACCGGCTCGGCGGCATCCAGTCCTACGGGGCCCTGCTGGCCATCGGCGCGGACGGGCGGGTCGAGGTCGTCAGCTCCAACTGCGAGTCGCTGCTCGGCCTCAGCCAGGACGCGGTGCTCGGGTCGTCCGCCGAGGCCCTTTTCGGTGCGGACGCGCTGGCCGCCGTGCACCGCACGCTCGACGCCCCCACCGGCGACCGCGGGCTGCTCAGCCTCACCGTGGCCGGGCGCGAGTTCGACGCCACGGTGTACCGCGCCGACGGGCGGCTCGTCGTCGAGCTGGAACCGGCCACCGCCGAGCGCCCGTTCGTGTTCTCGCACTTCTACCCCGCGGTCCGCGCCGCGCTGGCCAAGCTCCAGCACGGCCGCACCGTGGTCGACGTGTGCGCCGCCGCGGTCGCCGAGATCCGGGCGCTGACCGGCTACGACCGGGTGGTCGCCTACCGGTTCGAGGGCCAGGCCGGGCCGGGCGAGGTGATCGCCGAGTCGCGCGCCGAGGGGGTGGAGCCGTGGCTGGGGCTCTGGTTCCCGGCCACAGACATCCCGCCGCAGGCCCGCAGGCTCTACGAGCGCAACTGGATCCGGGTCATCCACGACGTCGACGACGACACCGCGCTGCTGGTCCCGCAGGTGGGCGAGCCGCTGGACCTGTCGGACTCGGCGCTGCGGACGGTGTCCGGGTTCCACCTGGAGTACCTGCGCAACATCGGCGTGCGGTCGTCGATGTCGGTGTCGCTGCTCAACGACGGCAGGCTGTGGGGGCTCATCGCCTGCCACGGCCTCGCGCCCCGCAAGCTCAGCGCCGAGGTCAGGGCGGCCTGCGAGTTCTTCGGCGTCACGCTGTCGCTGCAGCTGGCGGCCCTGCAGGACACCGAGGCCACCATCGCCCGCCAGCACGCCCGCACAGCGCTGTTGAGCCTGCTCACCGGTCCGTACTCGGATCTGCCCGGGTCGCTGCTGGCCAACAGCGACGAGCTGATCGCCCTCGTCCAGGCCGACGCCGTGCTGGTGCGGTTCGCGGGTCAGACCGCCGCCGAGGGCGCGCCGCTGGACCCACGCGTCATAGAGGCACTGTGGGGTCATGTGCCGCCGTTGGCCGCAGGGCGGGTGTGGAGCTGCGAGAGTCTCGCCGAGCTAGACCCGGCGTTCGTCGGTAGCGCTGCCGAGCTGAGCGGCGTATTGGTGCTGTCTTTGGACGGTGGGGATGACCTGGTCGTCTGGACCCGCGGTGAGCGGCGCGCGTCCCGCACCTGGGCGACTGACCCGGCCCAGCCTGTCCGTCTGGGACCGCACGGGCAGCGGCTCACCCCGCGCGGGTCGTCGGCGGTCTACCAGGCCGTGGTGCGGGGGCGTTGTCTGCCGTGGACCGCGGGTGACGCGGCGGTCGCGGAGGAGTTCGGCAGCGCGCTGCGCACCGCCGCCCTGCGCCGCGCGTCCGAGCTGTCCGCCCTCAACGACGAACTGCGCCGCGCCAACGACGACCTCGACACCTTCACCCACGTCGCCGCGCACGAGATGAAGGAACCGCTGCGGGGCATCGCGACCACGGCGGCGTTCATCACCGAGGACGCCCCCGACCTCGACACCACCACCGCGCGCAGGCTGGGCACCATCCAGAAGCTGGCCCAGCGGATGGACGAGCTGATCAACAGCCTGCTGCACTTCGCCCAGCTCGGCCAGGGCGCGCTGCACCCGGTCGAGGTCGACCTGCGGGCCGCCACCGAGCAGGCCATGGAGGTCGCGGGCATCCGGCTCGCCGAGCGCGCGGTCGAGGTGATCCTGCCCGAGCCGGGGGTCGTGGTGGTCGCCGACGCCGAGCGGCTCCAGGAGATCCTGGTGAACCTGCTGGTCAACGCCGCGAAGTACGCCAACCCGGAGCCCCCGCGCACGGTGGCGGTCGGCGCGGTCGGCGCGACCCTGTTCGTCCGCGACAACGGCATCGGGATCCCGCAGGCGCACCAGGAGGACGTCTTCCGCCTGTTCCGCCGCCTGCACCCCCGCGACTCCCACGGCGGCGGCCACGGCGCGGGCCTGGCGATCGTGTCCCGCATCGTCGAACGCCACAACGGCCACCTGCGCCTGGAGTCCACCCCCGCCGAGGGCACGACGGTGTGGTTCACCCTGGGCCCCGAAGTCTGAGCGCCGGGGGTGTGGTTCGTCGCGTTTGCCGCTTCGACCGTTGAGGCATCCCCGGGCATAGCGTTTCCGCCCGACGTAGGAGAACCCCCATGGTCGACGTCCAGCGCACCTTCACCGTCCACGCGACCCCCGAGGCGGTCGTGGACTACCTCAAGGACTTCGCGCGGACCGAGGAGTGGGACCCCGGCACAGTCTCCTGCCGCCGCCTCGACGACGGCCCCATCCGCGTCGGCTCCACCTGGCACAACGTCTCCAAGTTCCTCGGCTCGGAAACCGAACTGACCTACGAACTCGTCACCTCCGAGCCGGGGCACCTGAAGTTCATCGGCAAGAACAACACAGCGACATCCACCGACGACATCCGAGTGACCCCAGGCTCATCCCCCGGCGAGTCCGAACTGACCTACCACGCCCACATCGACTTCCACGGCGTGGCCAAACTCGCCACCCCGGTCGCCAAGATCGCCTTCGAGAAGCTGGCCACCGACACCGAGAACAACCTCACCAAGCTCTTCAGCGGTGCCCCCTGAGCACTTGTGCTGACCTGCGATGATTCGCTGGTGTCCGATGACGGAGACGACGTGAGATGTCGTCGGTGTGGACGGCCGGTCCGGATCAACCGGGATCGCTACGAGACGTTCGAGCGGATGCACTACGTGTGCTTCCACTACGAGTTCGAACACGAGTTGGCCGACGTCGACACTGATCCTGATGAGGACTGCGGTGCTCCCGGCTGCCCGTCGGCGGGGCTGACCGAGGTCGTCCCCGACCCGACCGCCGACTAGCCACCGCTCTGTGACTGATCGGGTTGACCGCCGGGCTTAGATGGGGCGGTGGTGGAGAGCAGTGGGGTTGTGGCGCGGCGGCAGCTGGGGTTGTTGCTGGGGGCCAAGGTGGTGTCCGATGTCGGGTACGCGTTGGACTTCGTGTGTTTGTCGATCTTCGTGTGGGAGTCGAGCCGGTCGGCGTTGGCCACGGGGTTGGTGAGCGTGTCCCTGTACGCGGGGGCGATCGTGGGGGGCAGGCTCGGGCACGCGCACGGCGCGCGGTGGGACCGGCGGGCGGTGATGATCACCGCCGACCTGGTGCGGATGGCGGCGCTGCTCACCCTCGCCCTGCTGCCCGGGCAGCCGCAGCTCTACGTCGCGGTGTTCCTGGTCGGCATCGGGCGGTCGGTGTTCGAGGGCACGTTGAGCGCGGCGACACCGGTGCTGGCGGGCGAGAGGACGCAGCTGGTCAACAGCGTGCTCGCCGCGCTCAAGGGCGTCGCGTTCATGCTCGGCATGAGCCTGTCCGCGTTGGCCGTGCCGCTCATCGGGTTCCAAGGCGTCTTCGCCCTCGACGCCGCCAGCTACGCCCTTTCCGCGCTCGTGCTCGTCGCGATCCGCGTCCCCTTCCGGGAGAACGGCCCCACCGCGGACACAACCGACAAGAAGGTCGTCTGGCCCGCGGTCGTCGCCGCCGGGCTGGTGCCGCTGTTCGTGGTCCGCTGCCTCGACGCGTTCGGCAGTTCGTCGCAGCACGTCGGCATCCCCATCCTCGGCAGCGAGCTGAACCCGGCGACACCCACCCAGGTCGCGGGCCTCATCTGGGGTGTCTGGGCGGCCGGGCTGCTGCTCGCCGGGTTCGTCTTGCGCCCGCTGGCGACCAGCCTCATCGCCCGCGCGCCTGGGGTGGTGTTCTGCCTCGCCACGATCGTCATGTCGCTCGGGTTCATCGGCATCTTCTGGTTCGACGACTGGGGACTGCGCCTGGCCTGCGCCGCGCTCGCCGGGATCGGGGACGCCTTCAGCGAGGTCGCGTTCAAGCAGGCCGTGCAACGCCTGCCCGACGAGCGGCGCGGACCGGTGTTCGGCCTGTCCCAGATCGTCGTGAACAGCGGGTTCATGGCCGGGCTGCTCGCGACCAGCCTGCTGCTCACCCCGGACATCGTGCCGCAGTGGGTGTTGCTGCTGCACGGCGTCCCGCTCGTGGTCGCCGCCGTCGCCGCTGTCCGGTTGCGTGTCCGGTGACCGCCTACCTCGACTACGCGGGACTCGGCAAGCTCCGCCAACCGGCCGTCACCGCCATGCGCGACGCGCTGGTCGACGTCCTCCCGCACGGCAGCGCCGAGATCGGCCGCATCTTCCCCGCGCGCCGCCGGGCCCGGGCACTGGCCGCCGACCTGCTGGCCTGCTCGACCGACGAGATCGCCCTCGTCACCAACACCTCGACCGGCCTGCACCTGGTCGCCGACGGCCTGGACTGGCGGCCGGGCGACGAGGTCGTGGTGTTCGACCGGGACTTCCCCGCCAACGTCCACCCGTGGCGGGCCCGCGGTGCCCGGCTGGTCTGGGTGCCGATGCGCGACGGCGGGTACCGGTTGGAGGACGTCGAGGCCGCCATCGGCCCCGCCACCCGGCTGGTCGCGGTCAGCCACGTCAACTTCGCCACCGGCTTCCGCATCGACCTCGACGCCGTGTGCGCGCTCGCCCACCGGGCAGGCGCCCTGGTCAGCGTGGACGCGGTGCAGAGCCTCGGGGTGCTGCCGCTGTCGATGGCCGACACCCCGGTCGACTTCCTCGCCGCGGGCGCGCACAAGTGGCTCTGCGGTCCGGTCGGCACCGGGATCTTCTTCTGCCGCCGCGAGCACCTGCCGCGACTGCGCCTGCCGGGTGGGTGGTTCGGCTTCCAGGGCGCCAACGACATGCTCACCAAGGGCGCCGGGCACTTCCGCTACGACCTGTCACCACTGCCCACGGCCGCGCGCGCCGAGGGTGGGATGTACGACGTGCTCGGCATGGTGGGACTCGCCGAGACGCTGGCCGAAGTGTCCGAAGTGGGCATCGCGGCGATCGCCGACCGGGTGCGCCGTTTGACACAGCGGCTCTGCGCCGGACTGCGCAACGCCGGGTGCGCCATTTCCGCGAGCACCGAGGACGACGCGTGGTCCGGCATCGTCGGGTTCAGCCACCCAGCGGTGGAATCCGTCGCGCTGGCAACCGAACTCGTGGCCTCCGGCATCCACGTGTCGCACCCGGATGGACTCGTCCGCGCGGCGCCGCACTACTGGACCGGGGAAGCCGAGGTGGACGCGCTCGTGGCCGCCATCACCCTTCGTGTTCATTGACCGGAAATGTTCGGTGTGCACCGGCGGGCATCGGCTGAAAGCAGTCTTGTTAGGCCATGGACCCGCTGCTATGTTCCGATTCACTGTTCCTCGCACCAAGGAGTCGGAAATGGCCTACGAGACTTGGGAATCGCTCGCGGACGAGGTCGAGATCAGCACCGGCGCCGCTGACTGCTGGGTGTGCCTGGTCGACGCCTGACCCACCTGGACCGGCCCCGCGCCACGGGGCCGGTCACCCCATCCGACGACGAGAACGCGAGGCGATGGACCGCTGGGAACGGGCGCACGGCCACATCGGGGCCGCCGCGCCGAGTTGGCTCACCTTCGAGGTCCACCGGCCCTACCTGGACGGCGCCGACTCGGCGCTGACCACGGTGCACGCCAGGGGATCCCTGCTCGCCGCCCGCCGCTTCGAGCGCCGCCAGCCCACCGCGCCGCGGTTCGGGATGACCATGCCGGGCAGCTACCGGAGCCTGCTCGACGGGGAGGCGCGGCTCGCCGGGTACCGGGTGCGCGACCCGCTCGGGTTGGCCGCGGACCTGGCGTCGCCGACGTGGCGGCGGATGGCCGAGGCATACGAGCACCGGGCCGATCTCGACGATGTCGACCGCGCCGGGCTTGCCCAGTGGCTGATCGCCGTGTGCCTGCCGGATTCGGTGCTGGAAGTGCTCCCCGCGGACCTTTCGGAAAGCGACTGCGCGGACCCGGTCCTGGCCATTGCGCAATGGTCAAGGGCTAGTGCTCTATTCGCCATCGAAGGCCTTTCGGACCGTGCTAGAGCGGCCTATTCGCCGTTGGTCGACAATCCCGCGCCGACCGTGGCGCACGCCCAGGCGGTCGCCGCGTGGGGCTACCTCGTCACCCGGCACGCCGCCGACGACTCCGGCACCCCGGAGCTGTTCGCCCGGGCCGAGGAGGTCCGAAAAGGACTCGACCTCACCGACTTCGAACACGCCCTGCTGCACGCCAGACTCCTGCTGCGCCGGGTGATGCACGCCGAACGGCAGAGCGCCTTCGACGAGGCGTGGCAGCTGCTCGCCGAGGCCGCGGACGTGCTCGAACCGCCGGTCGACGCCGATGGGGAAGCGCTGACCGTCGAGATGCGGCGCAGGATCATCGACCGCCGCGTCGACATCGCCGTGCGCCGGGGTGATCGCGCGGGCGAGTCCGCGTCCATCGCCGAGGGACTGGCGCTCGACCCGTACGACGTCAAGATCCGCATGCAGGCCGCCCAGGCGACGGAACGCCTGGGGGACAACGAGAAGGCGCTGGCCGAATACCTCGACGCCGCCCGGCTCGGCCCGTACGGCACCGCGTTCGCGCTGCTGGCCGCCGTGCGCTGCGCCAAGGCCCTCGGGCACGACGAGTTCGCCCGGGTGCTCGCCGAACGCGCCTACCGCACCGCGCCCCGGTCCGCCCGCACCCGGGAAGCCCTGACCGAGCTGTCCGACGGCCCGCTCGCCGAGATGATCTCGCTGCCCGCCGAGCACCCGTACGAGCACAACTGGCACTACCGGATGTACGCGGCGTACTTCAACCTCGGCGAGTCCCGCTCTCCCGGTCTCTACGCCTCTCTACCCACCCTGGCCTACGAGTTCGCCGAGGCGGGGGCACCGCCGGAGGTCAACTGGCAGCGGTTGATGCCGCCCGCGTTCCGCGCCAACCTGGTCCGCGAGTCCGGCCTCTCCGAGTTCGCCGTCACGCACCCCGCCGACCTGCCCGCCCACCTGCGGACGCCCGCGTGGGACCAGCTGTGCGCGTGGGTGGCGCGGTTCCCGACCGCCGACGTCGAACGGCAGTACCTCACCGCGGTCGTGCTGTTCCGGCTCGGGTTCGGGAAGCTCGTGCTCGACCTGCTGCCGCCTCGACCCGTCGCCGAGTTGACCACGCCCGCGCAGTTGCGGTTGTGGCACTGGCGCGATGTCGTGCGCTACGTCGGCTCGGTCGGTTCGGCGGGCGTGGCGGAACCGACCGCGTCGTTCGAGATCGCCGACCACCCGGCGTGCCCGACGCACCTGCGGTTCGTCATCGCCGTGTTCGCGGTCGTGTTCCACGCCAGGGAGACCAAGTCCCTGGAGGCCGCGTCGCTGTGGCGGGACAAGGCGCAGGCGAGCCTCGATGAACTGCTGGCGGGGGAGGAGCACTCGCCGTTCGAGAAGGCGATGATGGAGAGCCGCTTCTACCGCAGCGTCACCTACGTGCCGTTCCTGCGCCGCGACCGCGACCAGCTGGCCCGCGAGATGGACCGCGCCGAGGAGTTGGCCCGGTCGGTGCCCGCGAGCACCCGGTACGAGGAGTTCCTGGCCAGGGAGAACCTGCGGGCCTGCCTGGAGAGCCGGTCCAAGGAGGCGTTCGGGTTCGGCGAGCACGAGAAGGGCAGGCGGCTGGTCGAGGAAGTGCTGACCATCGACCCGTACGAGCCGAAGACGCACATGGAGTTGGCCGAGGTGCTGCTCGCGGAGGGTCGTGAGCGGGAGGCGGGGGAGTCGTACCTGCGGACGGCCCGGCTCGGTCCTATCGGGACGGCGCGGGGATTCGCGTTGGCGGGGGAGTGTTTCGACCGGGCGGGATTGCCGGTGTTGGCCGAGGACTGCTTCGTGCAGGCGCTGCGGGTCGATCCGCACGCGGTGTCGGCGGCGCGTGGCTGGGCTCGGGTCGCGTCGGGGGCGTTGGCGGGTGTGGCGGCGGAGTACGCGCGTGACCTGGAGGCGTGGGGCGCCGCGCGGCGGAGCCGATGACCGAGTGGCGATTGGCATCGGCTGGTGCGGGCATGTCCGTGCTACCGGCATACTCGGACCGGCTGCCTGATGTGGTGTCGGCCGAGTACTTGGCCGCCGTGGGGTTTGACGGGTCGGTCGGCCAGGTCGTCCGGGCGCCGGATGTTGTCCTTTTCGGACTCGGCGACTCGGGCGAGGTGGGCGCGGACGCTGTTCGGGCCGCCGCGGGGTGCCTCGCCCGGGAGGTCCGGGGATACTCGCACCTGTCGATCACCGTGCCCGCCGGGCTCTTGCGACCGCTGGTCGAGGGGTTCGTGCTTGGCGCGTACCGGTTCGACCGCTACCGGAGTGACGCCAGGCTGACTGCGCCTGCGCGTATCGACCTGATCGCGCCGGACGCCGACGCCGCCGAGTTGCGGACCGCGCTCGTGCTGGCCGAGGCGGTGACCCTCGCACGTGACCTGGTGAGTGAGCCGGGAGATGTCCTCACTCCGAGCGCCCTCGCCGATCGGGCCGTGGAGGTCGCCCGTGCTTGCGGCTTGAGCTGCGAGGTCTGGGACGAGCACCGGATCGCCGAGGAACGGCTCGGTGGGCTCCTGGGGGTCGCGCGCGGATCTCGCCAGCCGCCTCGGCTGGTCCGGTTGCGACACTTGCCGGACCAGGGTGCGCCGATCGCGTTGGTGGGCAAGGGGGTCACGTTCGACGCGGGCGGGCTGTCGCTGAAACCGACCCCGCAGATGATCGACATGAAGGCGGACATGGCGGGAGCGGCCACCGTCCTCGCCGCCATGTCCGCGCTGGGACCGCTGTCGTGCCCGCACCCGGTGGACGCGTGGCTGCCGCTCACCGAGAACATGGCCACAGTGGACCCGATGCGCATCGGCGATGTCCTGCGCGTCCGCGACGGCACCACCGTCGAGATCCGCAACGCCGACGCCGAGGGGCGCCTCATCCTGGCCGACGCCCTCGTCCTGGCAGGCGAGACTGACCCATCCGCCATCATCGACGTCGCCACCCTCACCGATGCCGCCGCGATCGCCCTGGGCCGGGACATCGCCGCGGTCATGGGCAACGAACAGCCCCTGATCGACGCCATCCTCGCCGCGGGCAAGCGCGCGGGTGAACCCCTGTGGCAGCTGCCACTTCCGCCGAGCTACCGGTCTCAATTGGCCTCGACCATCGCCGACCTGGTCAACTACACCACCGGCGTCCGCCACGGCACGGCGTTGTTGGCGGGACTGTTCCTCCAGCACTTCGTCACCGCCCCCTGGGCGCACCTGGACATCCAGGGCACCGCCCTCACCGACCGAACCCACGGCGAATGGCCCCAAGGCCCCACCGGGTTCGCCGTCCGCACCCTCATCGACCTCGTCACCACAGGCCTACCGCGGTGAGGTCCGCGATCCGCCGGTAATGCACGCCGGTCATCCCCACGGCCCTCGCCCCGACGATGTTCGCCTCGGTGTCGTCGATGAACAGGCACTCCTGCGGCGGTACGCCCGCTTCCCTGGCCGCTGCCAGGTAGATCCCCGCGTCCGGCTTCGCCACCCCGACCCGAGCGCTGCTGACCACGAAGTCCACGGCGTCCATCACACCCAGCGCTCGGAGGTCGTCCTCAAGCCGGGTGGTCGCGTTCGACACCAGACCCACCGGCACCTTCCCCCGCAACCCCGACAGGATCTCCTTCACGGCTTGGTCGACCTCGCCGCTGATGAGGGTCCAGGCCGCGACCACCTCGCCCGCCCGCTCGACGGAACCGCACACCTCGGCCAGGTCCTCGGCGACACCCGACCGCCACCCCGCGTCCGTCACCTGCCCGACGATCGCGGGCCCCAGCCTCGCCTCTCGGAACGCCGCCCCGGCCAGGGTTCCCCCGACCAAGCCGAACTCGCGATCCACTGTGGACATCGCATCGGCGTCCCACAGCCGCAGCACCCCGTCGACATCACACAGCACGGCACCGAAAGTGGTCACGCGGTCAGGCTATCGGCCGCAGCACGATCCGCTTGCCGTCCCGGTCGCCGCGAGCCCAGAGGGCCTCGACGTCGGCGAGCGGGTGCTGATCGGTCGCGACCTCCAGGGTGCCGGTGGCGGCGAGGTCGACAAGGGTGCCGGAGGCCTTCCGGCGGATGTCGGGCGGGGCGAAGCCGCCGGACCCGGCGAGGGTGATGGCGGCGCTGCGGAGGGTCCGCCGCCGCGGTGAACGCCTCGACGAGCGCCTCCCGCGGCTGGTCGAGCCGGATCACCGCGTCCGCGTCCAGTGACTCCAGCGCGCGCGGGTCACGCCCCGCGGCCACGACCTGGCCCGCGCCCAACACCCTCGCCAGCTGCACCGCCAACCTGCCCGTGACCCCGGTGGCCCCCACCACCAACACCGTCTCACCCTCGACCAGCCGCCCGCGCCAGGCCAGCGGCAGGTACGCCCCCATCCCGGGATTGATCAACGCCGCCGCCTCGGCGTCCCCGACCTCGTCGGGCAGTGGCGCGCTGAAGGCCTGCTGGACAGCCGCGTACAGGGCGGTCCCCGATCGGTGGCTAGTGAGTCGGTGAATCGTGATTCACTGACGTTGGGTTCACTATCCGCTCGGTCGAGAGGAGCTGTCAAGCAGCGGCACGGGACCCGCCCGCGGCGGGGCGCCGGGGCGTGTGAGATCTTCGGGACTAGGCCGGGCCGGAGATGCCGTGCAGGAGGAAGGCGGTGAGGGTGTCGATGGCCTCGTCGTCGGACAGCGGGGGCTGGGCGGGGTCCGGCTGGTCGAGGATCCAGTTCTGGCAGAACTCGGTCAGCGTCGCGAGCATCGCCGAGGCGACGTGGTCGTTGGAGCCCGGGAGCACGTGACCCCTGTGGCGCATGGCCTGCAGGTGCTCGCGCAGGACGTGCGTCTCGGCGAAGCGCAACGCGCTCAGCCTGGCGGCGAAGGCCGGGTCGACGATGGCGGCCTCGCGCAGGGCCCGGATCTCGGGGCCGTGCTCGCGGTAGGTGCGCCAGACCGCCGCCACGTGCCAGTGCAGGTGTTCGGGGTCGGACAGGTCGTGGTCGTCGCCGTGCTGGGTGAGTTCGTCGCCCGCGGCGGCGATCCAGTCCGTCAGCAACGACTCCAGCAGCGCTTCCTTGCTCGCGAAGTGGTTGTAGAACGACCCCGACGCCCGGCCCGCCTCGGTGGTGATGTCGCTGATCTTCGCGCCGACGAAGCCCTTGCGCGCGAACACCTGCCGCGCCGCCGCCTTCAGCGCGATCTCGGTCAGCTCGGCCTGCCGCTTGCGCGACCCTGGCGCCGCCGTCATGTCGTCTCCTGGCTGGCCGGGGCTGCTGGCGGACCCCATGATGAACCAGGGCTCACTGAACCACAACTCACCGCTGGGACAGGCAGAGGACGTAGGAGTCCTTGACCGACAGGGTCCGGGAGATCTCGACGCCCCCGTAGGTCTCGACGTTGTAGAGCTCGACGATGAACGCGTGGCTGTAGCCGCGCTTGCCCGCGCAGGCTTTGCCGTCGGTGGTGGCCACGAGCTTGTTCAGCACCTTGAAGGACCCGCTTTGGCACTGCGGGGCGGGGGCCATGGCGGGTGCCTCGTCGGTGCCCTGGTTGGCCAGGCACGAACCGGGTTTCACGTCCTTGAGCGCGTCCTCGCTCAGCAGCGTGCGGCGGGGTTCGACTGTCGGGGGCTGGGTGGTCGCGATCGGGAGGGACGTGGTCGTGGCCGGTGGCGCGGTGGTCGGTACCGGCGAGCGGGTCGTGGTCGGGTCGAGGGTGTAGGTCTTGACCGGCAGGTAGGAGGAGGTGGGCGCGGCCGCCTCGTCGGAGCTCAGGGTGGAACCGGCCCGCGCCACGCCGAGCGCGATGGCCCCGACCAGCACCACCCCGCCCACCGCGGCCCAGATCTTCTTGCGGTTGCTCATCTTCGGCACTTCCAGGACCCGGACCAGCATGTACGGCCCGTCCGGCGCCGTCCCGATCGGCAGCAGGGCCCCGTCCCGCACGTCCGCGGGGACGTGCACGTTCAGCGTCCCGGCCTCGCCGTTGACCGCCACGGGGATCGGCACCACCACCGGACCCCGCCCCCGGACCACCCGGATCTCCCCGACCACGCGCGGTGGCACACCCGTGAAACCGTCTTCGTCCATGGTCGTTGATACGCGACCCATCGGAATTCCGTTACGCGGGGCTACCCGTTCGGCCCAGTGCGCGCCGAAGCCTTGCGCGGGCGGCGATCGCGGTCAGCCGGTCGACCAACCGCCCTCGGCCGCGGTGGCGTGCGCGAACTCGGCGAAGGTGCGCGGCGGGCGACCCAGTGCTTGCCGGACACCGTCGGAGACGTGCGCGTCCTTGCCTTCGCGGATGGCCGCGAAGAGGTCGGCGAAGGCCTGGGCGTCTGTCGGCGATGTCCCTTGCTGGACGAGTTCGGCGACGTACTGCTCGGGGGACAGGGGCACGTAACGGATCTCGCGGCCCGCGGCCTCGGAGATCGTGGCGACGGCCTCGGCGAGCGTCACCGGGTGGGGGCCGGACAATTCGTAGACCTGGCCGGAGTGGCCGTCCTCGGTCAGTGCGGCGGCCACCACCGCGGCGATGTCCTCGGCGTCGACGAAGGTCGCGGCGGCGGACCCGCCGGGCAGCCGCAGTTCGCCCGCGCGGATCCCCTCGGCGAAGAACCCTTCGCTGAAGTTCTGGGCGAACCAGCCGGGTCTGGTGATCGTCCACTCCAGACCGCTCGCGCGGGTGGCCGCCTCGCTGTCGACGAGTCCCGGTCGTACACCGGCGGTGTCCTCGGCGTAGTCCGGGTCGTCGAGCCCGCGGCCTGACGCGAGCACAATCCGCCGCACGCCGTGCTGGGCTGCCCGTTCGAGGAAGGGGCGGACCAGCATCGTGCCGTCGAGTTGTACGACGTAGACGGCTCGCACGCCTTCCAGCGCGGCGTCCCACGTTCCCTCGTCGGTCCAGTCGAACACGGGCCGGGCGGCTGCCCTGACCGCTATCCCCTTGGCCCGCAGGTGCTGGACGACGCGCTTGCCCGATTTGCCGGTCGCCCCGGTGACGAGAAGTGACATGGGCTGATCCAACAGCCGGTTGCTGAGACGATCCATGGCTGAGCGGCTCGAGGTGATGTCTGGTCGTCTACGCTGGCCGGGTGGACACTGTGTCGGACCTGCTGGCTGACGTCCGGGCGCGGGGTGCGGTGTTCCGGCAGACGGTCATCGACCCGCCGTGGGCGCTGCGGATGGCAGGCGGCGCCCCGCTCGCCCTGGCCACGATGCTGCACGGCCACGCCTGGATCGTGCCCGACCAGGGCGAACCGGTTCTCCTCGGCGCGGGCGACGTCGCCATCATCCGCGGCGACGCCCCGTACGTGCTGGCCGATGATCCCGCTACCGCGCCGTCCCGGGTGGTGACCAGGGACGACTACTGCCCTGGTGTCTGCGGTGATCCTGTCGGCGGCGCGCCCGTGTTGCTCAGTGGCGCGTTCGAACGCCGGGGTGATCTGAGCGAGAGACTGCTGCACGCCTTGCCGCCGGTGCTGGTCGTGCCCGCCGCGCAGAGCCCGCTGACCGGGGTGTTGGCCGACGAGGTCGCCAGGGACCGCCCGGGGCAGCAGTTGGTGCTCGACCGGTTGCTGGACCTGATGCTGGTCTCCGCGCTGCGCGGCTGGCTGGCCACCCCGGACACCACCGCCCCCGCCTGGTGCCGCGCCCTGGACGACCCGATCATCGGCACCGCCCTGCGCCTGCTGCACGACACCCCCGCCCACCCCTGGACCGTCGCCACCCTGGCCGCCAGATCGGGCGTCTCCCGAGCTACCCTCGCCCGCCGCTTCACCACCCTCGTCGGCGACCCCCCGATGACCTACCTCACCACCTGGCGCCTCACCCTGGCCGCCGACCTCCTGCACCAGACCAACGACACGGTAGCCACCATCGCCCGAAAAGTGGGCTACGCCAACGCCTTCGCCCTCAGCGTCGCCTTCACCCGCCTCCGCGGCATCCGCCCCACCGTCCACCGCCGCCCCCGGACCGGCGCTGTGGGCCAGGTGTGAGGACATCGGGTTGCCAGCGCAGGTTGGCGGTCGTTGTCCGGATACCGGGCTCGACCACCGTCCACTAGCGACTGGGTGGCTTGTTAGGGTTCGGCACGTGAGTGAGTCGAGTCGTCCGCTGGGTGAGCACGTGGTCAACCGGGTTGTCGACCAGCTTCTCGGGCACCGGTTGGGGCATCCGTTGTTGGTTGCCGTCGATGGGGTTCCCGGGGCTGGTCAGGCTGTTCTGGCTCGGGAGTTGGTGGCGGCGGTCGAGGGGCGTGGGCGGGCCGCGATCCACCTGACCGCTGATGGTTCGCCGGACTTCGTGGAGACGGTGGTGCACCAGCCGGGAGCGCCGTCCGATGCCGTGGTGGTGGTCGACGGCGCGTTCCTGCAGCGCGAGCCCCTGGCCGAGGTGTGGGACGAGGTGGTGTTCGTGACCGCCGACCGGCACGACCCGTACCTGGACGAGCTCCCGGCCGAACGCGCCACCATCGTGGTCGACGATGGGCCGGTGTTGCGCCGCATCGGTGGCACGCACTCGGCCACCGTGCAGCTGTTCTCCTACGGCACCCTGCGCTTCCCGCAGGTCCAGGTCGCCCACTTCGGCCGCGAACTCGACGGCACCCCGGACACCCTCCTGGCCCACCGCGCCGACTGGATCACCATCACCGACCCCGCGGTCATCGCCGACAGCGGCACCGACCAGCACCCCATCGTCCACCCCTCCACCGACCCCACCGACTCCGTCCCCGGCACGCTCCTCACCCTCACCACCACCGACCTGGCCGCCGCCGACACCTACGAAGTCCCCGCCTACCACCGCGTCCCCGTCAACCTGGGCTCCGGCACCCGCGCCTGGACGTACCTAGCAGTCAATCCGGCAACACCCGGCTGAACCCGGTCAGTCGCAACCGCTCCGGGTCGAGCGGCGGCACGGGCAACGGATACGCCGCCGAGGCACGCATCCGTCGAGCGCCAGCCCAGGTGCCTGCGCAAGAGGCCTGCATCGACTACGCGCGCGGCGCCTCAGGCCAGGAACGCCACGTCGGAAAGGGTGAAGTCGGCCCGCTTCGCGCGCTCGACGATCTCCCGCATCAGGTCGAACCCGTGCTGCTGACCGCGCCGCGAGTTCGTCGGACCCCCGGTCGGTCGCCTGCAATTCGCTCACGCACTCCAGCAAGCGCACCAGCCCCGCTCACGCGTCCGGCATGGTCAGGGCGCGCTCGCCGACCCGCGCGACCGTCTCGGCGCGATCCGCGGGAAGTGGCTGCAGAGCGTGCCGATGTTGACCCTGGCCACTCGCGCGATCTCCTCCGGCGGGACATCCAGACGGCGCTCGGCGTAGAGCTGCCAGTCTTCGGAGCGGCCCCGCCTTGAGCCTGTCCGCCGCACGGCGCTGGTCTCCGAGTCGCGATGACCCTGGGGAGCGCCGCCCATTCGACAGGGTGGTCAGCGGCGGGCGAGGCGGCGTTCGGGGCGGGTGCCGTAGTCGAGGTGGTAGTGGGCGAAGACCTTGGGTTCGTCGGCGGCGGCGAGTTCGCCGTCGGTGGGGATCTGGGGGGCGTCCCTGACCTGGTCCTTGGTGTACTGGACGCGGACGGCCTTGGGGGTGACGGTGGCGCCGACGACCGGGACGAAGGCCAGGTGGCGGGTGAGCAGGCCGAACTGCACGGTGACGAAGAGCGGCTCGTCGCTGAGGGTGTCCACGTACACCGCCTCCAGGGTGCCGATCTTCTTGGACTCGGGGTCGATGATGTCGAGGCCGGTCCAGTCGCGCAGGTTCTCCACGGGGAACATGGTCCCGGTGTACCCCGCCGCGGCCGTGGTCACTCGGGCGCGGTGATCGCGGCGCGCGCGATGAGGCAGAACGGGTGCCCGGCGGGGTCGCGGTAGACGCGGAAGTCGCTCTCCGGGTGCGGCTCGGTCACCCGCTCGGCGCCGATCGCCAGCACCAGCCGCTCCGCCTCGACGGGGTCGTCGACCACCAGGTCCAGGTGCACCTGCTGCGACCCGGCCGGGTCCGGGAACCGCGGCGGCTCGTGCCCGGGGGACAGCTGGCAGGCGATCCGGAGCCCGGTCGGGTCGGTGACGACGTACCAGTCGTGCTCCTCCGTGGTCACCGCCCCGCCCACCAGGCCGACGTAGAACTCGGCCAGCCGCCGGGGGTCCCTGGTGTCCAACACGATGCTGCGCAGTCGTCCGATCACGACCTCCAGTGTGCCCCCGCGCCGCCTACAGTGCACCCATGACGAGCGACACCCGGCTGGCCGACTGCCTGCGCGACCACGCGGCGGGCGGCTACCCGGTGACCCACGTGGTCGAGTCCGTGTGCGACTGCGGCGGCCGCGAGTTCCGGGTCGCCGTCGACGACACCGAGGGCTGGGCGGAGCGGTTCTGCGTGGCCTGCGAGTCGATCACCGCCATCGCCGACAGCGCGGAGCACTGGGACGATGCCGAACCGGGGGAGTGCGAGTGCCCGTGCGGCGGCGCGACCTTCGCCGCGGCGGTCGGGTTCGCGCTGCACGCCGACGGCGAGGTCGGCTGGGTGAGCCTGGGCCTGCGCTGCCTGACCGACGACACCGTCGGCGTCTACACCGACTGGAAGATCGACTACCTGCCGTCGCGACACCTGCTCGACCGGGCCTGAGGGCCCGCTCGGTCGGCGGGCCCCCAGGATTGCTGTCCTCAGTAGGCGAACGCCTGGATCTCGTTCACCCGGGCGATCCCCGGCGCGCTGGTCGAGCCGACCTTGACCAGCACCCGCACGGCCCTGGTGGTGCGCGCGCCGAACCAGGCCTTCACCACGGTGTTCGTGTTGTTGTTGTAGGTGGCGACGGTGTCCCACCACTTGCCGCTCTCGTTCAGCACCTGGATGTCGAAGTCACGCGTCTCCAGCAGGAGACTGTTGTAGACGACGACGTGGCCGACGCTGCGCAGGTCCGGCCAGGTCACCGACACCCACTCCGGGTTGTCGATGGACCGGTTCGCGCTGACCCAGGCGTACTGGCAGTTCGACGCGGTCCCGATGTTGCCGTCGTTGACCTTCGCGGGCGAGTAGTAGTTGGTCAACGTCGACGACGCCCTGGCAACCCCGGACAGCGCGAAGTTCTCCCCCGGCAACGGCGGCCGGGGCGTGGTCGGCACCGGCGGCATGGTGCTGCTCGGCTGCGTCGTCGACGTCGCCAGGTAGGTGGTGCCCGACGGCGGGCTCGACGGCGGCCCCTGGTAGCACGGGTCCCACGTCGGCAGAGTGGGCGGCGAACTCGGCGGCGTCGTGGTGACAGTGGTCGCGACGGCGGTACTGGTGTTGGTGCCCGCCTGCGGTGCCGCCATCGCGGTCGGGACGAGTACACCGAGGACGGACACACCGGCCAACGCCAACGCGGCGGGAAGAAGATGTCTGCGGTCGAGGAGACGCACGGGGTTCCTCTCAGGAAACAGGGTGAGAAAACCGATATCGGGACGACCCGCTGAAACTACCGAAGATCCCCACCCCTGGAAATGCCTCCCACCAATACCCACCACCGTCCACAAACACGCCTATCGAACAATCCCCGCCACGGCAATGGCCAACGCCCCCACGACGATGTCGGACCGCTTGCCGTCAACCTCGACGTACAGCGTGCCACCGTCTGGTGAGATGTCGGTGGTGTCAGGAGTCGGCGCCGTGATCGACGCCCGGGTCCCAGGCCCGATCAGTCGGGAATCCAGCACGGGGCTGTCGTACTGGACCGCCCACTGATCACCCACCAGTCGTTCGTGGCTCCCACGCTGGAGGTAGGTCGGCTCGTTGAGTGGTGAGCACCGCCAAGTGCTGTTGATCCTGTTCAGAACTCCACCGCCGTCGTACCACACCGCGATCATGCCGCCGTAGATGTCCGAGTCGACATCCGGCGGAGCCGCGCCGGGAGTGCGAGTTTCGCCGGAGCTTGTCGACACGATGGCTGTCGTATAACGCTCCTCGCAGGAGCTGCCATGTGTTCCGCGCACGTAAGCCACTGTCTCGCCATCCGGAGCGATGGCGGCAGCGCCGACTCCCAGATTGCTGTCCGTGGTTCCGAGGCCCCGGACTTCTCCGTCCAGGTTGACCAGGTAGAGGTCTTCCGGTCCGCCATATGCCGCTGTCCCGGCCGCGTCAGGCAAGGTGACGAGCACCTTGCCCTCGGCTCCCGCCTGGAGCCTTGCTGGTTGGTCGGCGTAGTCGCTCGATGGTGGCACTGTGGGCAGCGCCACGGGCGCGACCGACTGCTGGGCTTGACCTCCCGCGAGGTCGGCGATCATCAGCCGGTTCGCTTGGTCGACCCAGGCGATGCGACTGCCGCCCACTGGCACCGCCTTCACGCATCCGTCGCAGGATATCGTGCGACCGGCTCCCGACTCGACGTCGATCGTCGTCACACCAGGCGCGTTCGCCGCGAAAGCGAACCGTCCGTCGAGGGTGAAATTGGGTGTCGGTGTCTGATACTCCTCGCGCATTCGAACATCCGCCTGCGCGGTCACCTGACCGTCTTCGACCACACCCAGTGTGTCGACCGTGGTGAACGCGAAGCGCGACTCGGCAGGCGGCCTCGATGGGGGAGCGGTGACCTTGATCCGGGCCACCTCAGGGGACTGCGGTATCGCCAGTTCGTCCAGTGTGACCGCGAGTTGTGCGGGGTCGTCGGTGAAGGTCGTGTCCGGGGCGAGGGCGCTCAGGGCGGACCGTTGGTCCTCGGGGACCTTGTGGCCGATCACGCGGAGGTCGAGGGTGAGGCCCGCTGTTCTGATGTGGTCCTGGATGGTGCGGGTGACTTCCGCCTGGTCCGCCGTGCAGGCGTCGGCGCCGGTGGTGGTGATCACGATGATGCGGTTGCGTTCGCTGCCGCGGAAGGGGTAGACGCCGGTGAAGTCGTCGACGGCGGCGAGGATTCCACTGAGGAGGGTCGCGCGGCCGGACGGGTGCAGTGACTGGAGGGCGGGCCTGGCCTCGGTGGGGTCGTCGGTGAGTTCAGCGGTGTTGTCGGCCGAGCCGCAGTCGCCGCCGAAGCGCCGGACGGACACGGCGTCGCCGGAGCCGGTGTTGTGCAGGGTCGCGCCGACGGCGTCGGCGATGGCCGGGAAGTCGGCGCCCGGGGCGGACGTGTCGACCAGCACCGTGGTGCGGTAGTCGGGGATCGCCGACACGATGACGAGGCCGACGGTGCCCGAGATCGCCGCCGCGGCCGCCACCGCGATGACGAGCAGCCGCCTCTTCTTGGTCGAGGTGGTCATGTCCGCGCTCCAGGTCCGCTTGCGCGCAGCCGCGCCAGAGTGGCGTTGACCGCGCTCACGCTGTCGTTGTATTCCTTGGCTGAACGCTGGTACGTGCTGAGGTGCTGGTCCAGCGGTATCCCGGATCTGGCCGTTTCCAGCAGTTCCCGCGCGACCTCGACCACGCGCCGATGGCGCTCACGCAGGTCGACCGCTTGGACGTGCAACGCGGTGGCCTCCGGTGTTCTCGCCCTGCTGCCCAGGTTCGCGAACTCGGCGTCCGCGGTCACCGGTTCGACCTCGTCGAGCAGCTCGCGTGCCGTGTCCAGCCTGCCGTCGAGCATCGACCGCACCGCCCGGTCGAGCTGGTCCACCGTCGGGTTGAACACGTCGACCACCTGCTTCGCCGACCGCAGCACCGGTTCGACGTTGGTGATCCAGTCCAACGCGGCCTCGAGCTCGTCCGGGTCCCGCGCGAGCACCGGCGGCGGCGCCTCGGCCCCGGCCGCGAGCGCCTCCAGCCCGCCCTCGTGCCCGGCGGGCAGTTGGTAGCCGACGAACCGGAAGTCCAGTGCCAGCCCGCTCGCCGCGACCCGGTCCCGGATCTCCTCCCGCACGTACCCGGTGTCGTCGTCGCAGGCGTCGACACCGTTGCGCGTCACCACGATGATCCTGTTGACCTGCTTGGCCTTCTGGCTGAACGGCGTCGAGAAGTCCTGTGTGGCCTCGATGATGCCGCGCAACAACGTCGCACCGCCCCCGGTCGCGGCCCCGCGCGCGGCGTCGCCGATCTCGGCGCGGTTGTCGGTCCCGAAGTCCACCAGTTGCGTCGTGTTGTCGTCGGAGCCGCACTCCCCGCCGAAGGCGCGCAACGCGATCGCGTCGTCCTCGCCGGAGTTGCCCAACGCCTTGCGCAGCGAGTCGACGCCGGCGGTGACCTCGTCCCCCGAGTCGGCGCCGGACAGGTCGATCAGGAACTCGGTCTTGTAGGTCGGCGCGAACTGCGGCACCACCCAGGTCAGCACCCCGTAGGTGACCCCGCCCAGCAGCGCCACCACCAACACCGCCACCACCGAGTTCCGCACCGCGGGCGGCATGGCCACGGTGTACCGGTGCACACGACTGATTACCCGACCGCGGAACGAGCCCGTCTGGATGACGGTCTCGGCTTGGGAGTTCGTCAGGCTGTTCCGCACCCCGGGACGATCCGGCTCGTCCATGCCCACCAGATCGCCCGCGTCTCCGCGGTGTTGCGGCCACCCACTTGACCCGACCGAATTCCGCGACGGTGTCAAGTATGTTTCCGCTGGCCACGCTCGCGTTATTGAGCGGCGGTGGGTCTCGGGGCCGGGGTAGGGTGGGTCTTCCGATCTCCTGGGGGTGGGCGTGGCTGGGTGGTCCTTTGTGGATGTTCCGGTCGTCCACCGCCTCGGGTGGGGCCGGTGACCACGTACCGCGCGCTCTTCGCGATCCGTGAGTTCCGGGTGCTGTTCGTCGTCCGGCTGTTCACCATGGTCGGTGTGGTCGTGAGCAGTCTGGCGCTGGGTACCGTGATGTACGGCGAGACCGGGTCGCCGCTGCTGACCGCGATCTCGTTGTTCGGCGGGCCGCTCGTCCAGCTCGGTACCGCGCGTTACCTGCTGGCGTCGTCCGATCTGTTGCGGCCCCGGTCCGCGATGGTCGCCATGGCGGCCATCGCGACGACGACCGCGGGCCTGCAGGCGTTGCCCGGTCTGGCTTGGTGGGCGCGCTTCGTCATCCTGGCGGCGGGGTACGTGGCGATGGGGGCGACGTCGGGGACGGTTCTGGCGTTGTTGTCGGATATCGTGCCGGAGAAGGCTTTTGTGTTGGCCCGCGCGACGATGAACATCACCGTGGGTGGCATGCAGATCCTCGGCTACGCGGTCGGGGCCGTGCTCCTCGCCGCTTTCTCGCCGACCTGGCTGTTCGGCATCGCGGCTGTCGTGGGTGCGGTGGCGGGTGCGCTGGCGTGGATCGGTCTCACGGACCGTCCCGCGCGTGCCCAGGGCAAGGTCGTCGAGCGCAGCCGTCAGGTCAACCGCGCGCTGCTCGGGTCACCGGTCGTCCGGCCGATCTACCTGATGATGTGGATTCCCAACGGCCTCATCGTCGGCTGCGAGGCCCTCTTCATCCCCTATGCCGCCGACCAAGCCGGATACCTCTTCGCTGCGGGCGCCGCTGGAATGCTCACCGGCGACATCGTCATCGGCCGCTTCGTCCCAGAATCGCTCCGCGACCGACTCATCCTGCCCTTGCGCGTCCTGCTCGCCCTGCCATTCCTGGCCATCCCACTGTCACCACCGCTTCCGGTCGCGGGCATCCTGATCACCCTCTCCGCCTTCGGCTACGCCGCCGCCCTCCCCCTGCAAGAACGCCTGATCCACCACACCCCCACCGACGTCCGCGGCCAAGCCTTCGGCCTCGCCACCACCGGCCTCATGACCGGCCAGGCCCTCGGCGCCCTGACCGCGGGCACCATCGCCCAACTCCTCCCCACCCCCCACGCCGAGGAGTGGACCATGACCACCCTGGCCGCCCTCTCCCTGGCGACCACCGCCCTCCTCCGCCCCACTCTTCAGCGTTCCCACCCAGCTCCGGTAGGCAAACCGCCTCGCGTCACCCACGGCGACGCCTGACCGCGCTGATCGCCCCCATTCCCGCCACCCCCAGAACCCAACTCGGCGCGGCGACCACGATCGCGACCAGCAGCCCCGCCGCCGAGCCGGTGAGGATCAACAGCCGCAGAAACGGCGTCCAATCACGAGCTGTGAGTGTCGCCACCAACGCGAACACCAACCGCCATTGCGGCGGGTCGGCCCGATTCGCTGGCGGACGCTCAGCCTGCGCGGGCATTCGTCACCTCAGTTTCGTAGAGAGTCCGCAGCTGCGCCAGCGCGTCATGCTGGGTGACGCGTACTTCGCCGGGAGTCGTCCCGATCGCTTGGGCTGTCTCCTCAGCGGAAAAGCCGACGATGACTCGCAGGATCACGATCTCGCGCTGCTTGTCAGGAAGCATGCGCAGAAGGGTGTTCATCTTGGTGGACAGATCTGTGCGCGTCCTGTCGCTCTCGGCTGCCAGGTCCTGCTCCCGCAGGATGCCTGCCACGAGTTTTGCCGCCCGATCGTCCAAGCTGTGACCCGCGCTGTGGGCACGTGCTGTCTCCGCACCTCGGGTGCCGAAAGACGAGCGTGCCAGCAGATCGCCAACACCGGACCTGCCGATTCGGCTAGCCCGTCCGTCCAAGGTGCGTCCAAGAAGGCGCAGTTCGTCAGTGAGCACGGCTTGGTGCTCTGGATCCGGCGCGAGGCGGTCCGGGATGTCCGGGATGTCGGCTATCGGAGCCGACTTGTTGTCCCTGGCAGCGGTCCTGTGTGCGTCCGCGACCTTGTGCGCCGCGATTCCGTAGACGAACGCGAGGAATGGTCGTCCCTGGTCTCGATACCCGGGTAGGGCGGTGAGCACCGCGAGGCAGACTTCCTGCGCGACATCGTCGGCGCTGACGAAGGCACGTTCCTGCCTGCCCACTCGGGCTCGGCAGTACCGCAGGACGAGCGGACGGATGGCGGCGAGGACGTGTTCGACGGCCCGCTGGTCTCGGGATACTGCACCTGAGATGTAGTCGTCGAGGTTGTCATCGAGGCGAATGGGGTTGGTCATGGTGTCCTCCTCCGCCGGTCTCGGAACGGTTCGACCTTCTGCCTGGCGCGGGTCACACGGCCTTCAACGGCACGTGGGGTCAGGTCCAGGTGGGCAGCGATCTCGGTGTGCGAGAAGCCTTCGCTGATCAGCAGGAAGATCGTGGTCTCGACCTCGGTGAGGATGTCCAGCAGGCGGTCGAGCAGGTCGCTGGAGTCGGCGTGGGGCGAGGTGTCCGCCAAGACCTCGTCCAGACCCGCGATGTCGACCGTCGCGTCACGGCGGTGGCGTTCGCACCACCGGGTGTACTGGGACTTGAACACCAGTTTGCAGGCACCGTCGAAGTAGGTCGCCAGCGAGGCGCCACCGTGCGGGGACCACCCAGACTCGACCAGGCCCTTCTTGACGAACAGGGCGAACCCGGCCAACACGATGTCGCTCGCCAGTTCGTCGAGGTCACCGGGTGCGCCCGCCGGTCCGGAGTACGACCTGCCCGGCAGCAGCGCTCTGGCAGCCAGGCGCATTCGGGTACGGCCCAGGCCGTAGGCGAGGAGGTGGTGGACGAAGCATTCCCAGTCGGGGCCTTGGTACTTCTGCTCGCGGAAGTAGGCGCACAGCGCGATGTCGGCGCGCCTCCTGGCCGCAGCGTCCTCTGCCGGGCGCGGGCGATTCCACTGGCGGAGGTGATCGCGCACGACCGGGTCGGTGCGGTGTTCACCGAACATCCCGCACCTCCCCGGTCGACGCCTACACCCCTTCTATGCGCTCGTTCCGGCTTGGATCCCACGGCGATGTCTGCCATTCACCCGATTGGCCTAGTTGATGTGGGTCGGTGGCTGACCATTCCCGCCGTCATCAAGTACGGGCCTACGTCTTGGCCGAGTTCCGGTGAGTCACGACTCGCCGGTGATCTTGGTTGAGCCGAGGGAGGCCGCGGTGATCGCTCGGGCGGCGGTTTGGGTGGAGGAGTTGGTGTTGAGGCTCGTCAGCGAGGCTGTGTTGAGGGCGTGGAGGACGAAGTCGTAGGTGTTGATGGTCGATGGGGAGCAGGGGCCCTGGTAGCCGTAGAGGCTCGCGCTTCCCCGGTAGTAGATCTGCCTGGCGCCTGCGGGGACGGGCGGGCGGTAGGCGTGTGCGACGTTCTGGGGTAGGGAGGTGGCGCTCACCGGGATGTCGTAGATGACCCAGTGGATGAGGTTCGCGTTGTCGAGGTCGCGCATGATGAGCGCGTAGCTCTTGGCCGCGGCCGGGGCACCCGACCAGGTCAGCGGCGGGGACTCGTTCTTCTTGGCGGGGTCGTTGCCGCCGCCGCTGGTGCACTCGTGGACCTTGGGGATGACACCGCCGTTGGCGAAAGCGGTGCTGGAGAGGGTGAACGCCGCCGCCGGGGACGCGGTGGCGGGGGTGAGGCTGACAGCCCAGGTGACGAGGAAGGCGCACAGCACGATCCGTGTGCTTCTCACTGAAGGCTCCCGTGGATCCTTGGTCCGTCCGGTGGACAGACGTGGACAAGCGCCGGGGAAACCCAGCGTAAGCGCCCCGACCCCGGGCGGCGAATCCGGAATTTCCCAGTCACGCCCAGGCGCACCCAGCCACGAACCGACATGTGCACCGTCAGGACCCAGCACGTGCGCTGCCGCGATCCAGCGTGCGCAGGATCAGGACCCGCGTTGGCGGGACCTGGCGCATGCTGTTGGGGTCTAACACGCGTGTCGTCAGGAGCTGGCGTGCGCACTATCGCGATCCAGGGTGCGCGCAGCCGGGATCTGGGGTGCTCGCTGCCAGGTCCCAGCGCGCGCTATCGGGAACCGGCGTGTGCTGTCAAGAGCTGGCGTGGGCGCGCTGGTAGGCGTTGGTTACCTCAAGGGGGATTCGGCCTCGGTCGCTGACCCTGTATCCGTTTGCCTGGCCCCACGCCCGGACCGCGGCCGGGGATACGTCGACGCGGAGTGGGATCTGGGTGATCGGCTGGTTGGCGGGTTGCAAGTGGTCCAGGAGCACGGCGAACTCGTCGGGGTGTACGCGTCGAGTGCCGTGCAGTTCGGCTTTTTCCGCCTTGCCGCCGGAGAATCCGCCGTCGGTTACCAGCAGGGCTGTTCGCCGGGATACCGAGCCCAGGACGCGGACTCCGAGTCGCTCCGCGCGCTGTTCCAACAGCTCCCGTTGCTCGGCGTCGCATCCCGTGAACGCGACCTTGTCACCGACCCGCAGCGGCTCACCGCGCGACCAGTCGGACGGCAACGGCTCCAGACCGGCGGACAGCCGTGCCAGGCGTGCGGCCTCCGCGGCGTCCAGTACGGCCGTCAGTTCCTTCTCCGGGACGCCCAGCAGCGCCGCGGTGGACGTCAGTTCCGCCTTCTCCACCCGGCTGACCCACCCGTCGTCCACCGCGAGGTGGGCAAGGCTGAGCAGGAACCCACGGTGCGCGGCCGCGACGCCGGCGTCGTCGAGTGCGTAGAGCCGAGCGAGTTCGGTCAACGCCGCCCGCTCGTCGTCGGTGACCACGCCGTCCTCAAGTACCTCGGCGAGTAGTTCGAGGTACGGCAAGGACCCGTCCGGCGCGCCGTCGTCCAGTGCGTCGGCCAGCGAGGCACGTCGCAGCAGGTCGAGCAGCGATTGGGCCGGTGGCTTGACCCGCGGCACGGGCCTGGGAGCGGGTGACGGGGGAGCGACCGGTCCGCTGGGCATGGACGGCCAGGGCACCGCGGATCCCTGCTGCGGCAACGAGAGCAGGGCGGTGCTCGGGCGCGGGCTGGTCCGGGCGTCGAGGTACCCGGCGAGCAACCGGGCGGTCGCCCTGGCGTCGCCGAGGGCCGAGTGCGCGCCGGTGTGCTGGACACCCGCGGCGGCGCAGCAGTCGACCAGGCGCCGCCGGTCCAGGTGTGGGAGGTGGTCCCAGCTGTGGTCGAGCGTGCAGGCCGCGGGCAGCAGCGGCAGCGCCCACCCGGCCCGGTCGTACTCCGCGCGCAGGAACCCGAGGTCGAACCGGACGTTGTGCCCGGCGACCGCCCACCCGGCCAGCCGCTCGGTGATCGCGGGCAGCACGTCGGCGAAACCCGGCTCACCGGCGACGTCGGCGGCGGTGATGCCGTGGATGTGCGTGGCCCCGACCGGTCCGGCCGGGTTGAACCGCGAGACCCACTCGTCGAGCACCCGCCCGCCGGGATCGGTGCGCACGATCGCCAACTCCAGGACCCGGTGCCGTCGCGGCGACAGCCCGGTCGTCTCCACGTCGATGACGGCGAACCCCTGCGCGGACGGTGCCGGAGTGCTCTTGCGGCGGAAGATGTCGAGGAACCCCACGCCCCGCACCGTCGCTCCGCGCAGTGATCTCGTTACGCCGAGTTCCACCACTGGCCAGGATATGCGGTCGAACGGGTGATCTCACCGCAGACCGCGAGCGGGTAACGCGCGCGCGGTTGTTTCGATCTTCCTGACGTCCACACCTGGAGCGGAGCGGGATGCGTTGGGACTGGTTGCGCGGCACCCGAGTGCGGGTCGCGGCAGTGCTCGGGGTCGTGGCGACCGCGGGGACCTTCTTCCTGCCCGACGCGTGGCGGCTCGACGACTGGTTCGACCTCGCCCTGGTCTTCGCGGTCGGCGCACTGCTGGCGTGGCCGAGGGTGTGGCCCGCGCTGGCCCTCGGCGGAGCTTTCGGATACCTGATCACCTTTGACGACCCGGCACGGGAGCGGCTATTCGGCGCGGTGGGCATGGCGGCGGTCGCCGGTGGCGTGGAGCTGTGGCAGCGGTTCGGCCCGAGACTCCTTGCGACCATGCGGTCCAGGGTGCGGCTGGTGTCGTCGCTGCGAACCGGCGACGTGGTGCGGCGGTCCGGGCGGGCGATCCGGTACGCGGTGACCAGCTCGTTCGACCGCTCCGGCCAGGTGTCGGAGCTGCCGCTGGCCGACGCGCGGCAGGTGCTGCGCGAGGGCGAGGTCGTGCTGGTGATCATCGCGGGCACCCTGTACGGGATGTCCTGGCTGGCCGCCCAGTGGTTCTACGGCTCGTTCGGCGTGTCCCCCGAGGAGGTCGGCCTGACCGCGGCCGACCTGCTGCTGGCGGCGGGCGTCGGCGGGGTCCTCGTCGCGGTCGGCATCCTCGTGCTGGACACCCTGTGGCGCAAGGTCCGGCACCCGGTGCTGCGGGTCCCGCTGTTCACCGCGCTCGAGGTGGCCCTGGGCGGGCTGGGCGACCTGTCGGCCGTGATCATCTACGGCGTGCTGTTCTGCGCCGTCGCGATCGGCACCTCGGAGTTCGTGCCCGAGGCGCGGCCGCGGTCGCGGGGCTGGATCCTGTCGGTGACCGGGTTGGCGCTGGTCGGGCTCCTGGTGCTGGCGTACGGGTTCGCCGACGAGATGCGGCCGCGGTTGGCCGCGGTCGAACCGGCGACGCCGAAGCTGGGCACCATCCAGATCGCCGCGCTGTGGGCGCCGACGGTGCGGGTGTGGCCGATCGAGGGTCAGCACCTGCCCCCGGACCTGCCGCCCGGCGGATGCGCGCACCGGCTCGGCAACGCGTACGGCATCACCGTGTTCCTGCGCGCGGGCCGGGTCGTGCGGGTGCCGACGCAGAACGTGGTGAGCGCGGCGGGGGAGTGCCGGTGACCGGGGAACTGTCCCGGTGGACGCTGTTGACCTGGGTGACCGCGCTGTCCGGCCCGGTCGGCTACGCGCTCGGCCGGGTCGTCGTGGAGACCTTCTACAGCCGCTTCGACGTCCTGCCGTCCGAGGTGGGGCTGCGCTACGACTCGCTGCTCGCGCCCACCCTGCTGGTCATGACCGCCACCGCGGCCGTCGGCGCGCTGCTGATCCTGCTCGGCCGGTTGGCGGCGGCGATCGGCGGCGGCATCGGCGTCTACCTGACCATCGACTTCGCCAGGGAGGGGACGCTGTTCACCTGGCGCGGCCTCGGCCTGCTCGCCCTGGTCCTGCTGGCCATCGGCGTGCTGTCGGTGCTGGGCGGCCTGGAGGAGACCTTCGGCCACCGCGTCTGGCTCCTGGTGATGGCCATGCTCGCCGTGACCGCCACGACCCTCGCCCTCACCGCCGCCTCGTCCGCGGCCGACACCGCCGCCGCGGGCAACCCGACCACCGTGACCCTCTTGGGCGTACCCCTGAGCCCCATCCACGCGACCCGGGTCCGCCTCACCGGCATCGACGGTCCTGCCCGTCCGCCCGGCGCCGACTGCCTGCTCCTGCTGGGCTCCGCCGACTCGGTCACCGTCCTCTTGGACCACGGCGTCGTGTGGCGCGTGCCCGCCGATATCGCCAACACCGCAACCGGTTGCGGCTGAAGGTGTCTACTCAGGACGAAGGGGGCTGGGGCCCGCAGGACCCCAGCCCCCTGTGGCACTACGCTATCGCCCCCCGTTTCCAGTCCCAGCCGCCCGCGCCGCTGAGCCACACGCGGTACGGCGCGCTCGCCGAGTCGCCGGAAGCGGCCGTGCCGGGGAAGGTCCAGAGCCCGGACGTGGCGGTCCCGTAGTCGTACAGGGCAAGGACATCGGCCTTGCGGTCGCCGGTGAAGTCACCTGCGGTGATCTTCGAGTTCGCCCAGGTAAACCCACCGGGGCCACTGAGCCACACGCGGCGCGGCACACTCGCCGCGTCGCCGGTCGCACCCGTCCCCTGGGCGATCCACAAGCCCGAGGTCGACGCCCCGTAGTCGTAGAAGAGCGCGACGTCCGCCTTCCCGTCGCCGGTGAAGTCACCCGCCGAGACCTTCGTGTTCGACCAGGTGAACCCGCCCGCCCCGCTGAGCCAGGTGCGGTACGGGGTCGGGGACGTACCACCGGCGGTACCGGGGAAGATCCAGATCCCCGAGGTCGAGGCGCCGTAGTCGTACAGGGCGGCCACGTCCGCCTTGCCGTCGCCGGTGAAGTCACCGGTCGCGATCTTGGTGTTGCCCCAGGTGAAGCCACCCGCGCCGCTGAGCCAGGTGCGGTACGGGGCGGTCGCGCTGCCGCCTGCGGTGCCGGGGAAGATCCACAAGCCGCTGGTGGAGTCGCCGTAGTCGTAGAACGCGGTCAGGTCTGCCTTGCCGTCGCCGGTGTAGTCACCCGCCGAGATCTTGGTGTTGGCCAGGGTGAACCCGCCCACGCCGCTGAGCCACGCGCGGTACGGGGCACTCGCGGCGCCCGCGGCGGCGCCGGGGAAGACCCACAGGCCGGTGGTGGAGTCGCCGTAGTCGTAGAGGGCGAGCAGGTCGGTCTTGCCGTCGCCGGTGAAGTCACCCGCGGTGATCTTGGCGCGGGAGGCCGTCCAGCCACCCGGCGCGCTGAGCCACGCGCGGTAGGGAGCCGACGCCGCGTCGCCGCCCGCGGCGGTACCGGGGAAGACCCACAGGCCGGTCGTCGAGTCGCCGTAGTCGTAGAGGGACAGCACATCGGCCTTGCCGTCGCCGGTGAAGTCCCCGGTCACGCTGCCGCTCTCGGGGGTGACGGGCGGCTGGGGCGGGGTGTCGACGGCGAGGGTCAGGCCGTAGCGCTGCAGGATCTCGTTGACCGGCTGGAAGTACATGGTGCCGCCGGAGGTGCAGTTGCCCGACCCGCCGGAGGTGACGCCCTGGGCCTGGTCGCCGGTCAGCCACGCGCCGCCGGAGTCACCCGGCTCGGCGCAGGCGTTGGACCTGGTGAGGCCCTGGACGGACCCCTCGCGGTAGTTGACCGTCTCGTTCTTGGCCAGGATGGTGCCGCACCGCCAGCCGGTGGTGGACCCCGAGCGGCACACGGAGGCGCCGACCGCGGCCTCGGCCGACCCGCGGACCGCGACCGTGCCGCCCGCCCAGTTGTTCACCAGCGGTCGGGGCGTCCAGTTCGCGTTGGTGCGCACCCAGCCCATGTCGTCGCCGGGGAAGTCCGACCGCTCGACGGCGCCCTGCGCGACCTGGTTGAACCCGGAGGTCGCCGTCCCCGCCGTCCCGCAGTGCCCGGCGGTCACGAACCCGCCCTGCACCGCGAAGCCGATGGAACAGCGCGACCCGCCGTTGAAGTAGTAGGCGTCCCCGCCGCGCACGTCGTGCAGCACCCGGGGTTTCGCCGCCGCCCGCGTGATCCGGACCTGCGGCGCCGTCCCCGCGAAGGCCCGCACGTCGGCGGCGTCGGGGGTGGTCGCGGTCACCACGACGCTGTTGCTCGCGCCGTCCACGTACCAGCCGGTGACCGCGTCGGGTGCCGTCCGCCTCGCGTCCAGCCCGCGCTTGACCTCGGCCAAGCGCTGCTCGCTCCACCGCACGACCGTGGCCTTCGCCCCGGCCGCCCGCGCTGTCCGCGCCGCGGCCTCGTCGGTCACCGCCACCACCAGTTCCGCGTCCGCGTCGAGCCAGGCACCGGCGAACGCCGTGCCCGTCTCCACCCGCACGCGGTGCTCCAGCCTGCCCCCGGCGGCTTCCTTGGCCAACCGCGGTGCCACCTGCTCCGGGGCGTAACCCAGGTCCCGCCCCATGGCCGCCACCACGGGATCGGACACCACCGGCCGCGCCGCGGCGGCCACGGCGGGCGCTCCGGCGCCCAATACCACCACGACAACGGCCACGGGCATGATTCTTCGCAGTCTCACAGGGGATTCCTTCCCAGAATTCACCGATCGACACAGAAGGCATCGGTGTCCGCTACCCCGCGGGCGGACAACTCCCCGATTATCGACACCGGGATCCCCGCCCCACCAGCGCTGATCAGCCCGCAACAACCGGGTCGGGCCACCCGGCCCAGGCCGCCCACACCCTCCCGGTCGGCGTAATCACTCCGCCGCGATCCTCGTCAGCGCAATGCGGTGAGGATCAGAGGGAGGGAAGCCATGAGGACGGCGATTGTCGTATTGGTGCGCCAGTATTGCGCGAGCAGGGCGACGAATTCGCGCAGGAATGCGCTGGGGACGAAATAGGTAGCGGTGGGTGCGCCGATGACGTGGAGTTTGAGGTGGAGGCGGCGGGCCAGCACGGCGGTGCGGAACACGTGGTAGTTGTTGGTGACGGCCACGACCGTGGACGTGGTGGCGTCGGTGAGCAGGGCCATGCTGTTGCGCAGGTTCTCCTCGGTGCTGGTCGCCCTGTCCTCCAACAGGATCCGCTCGTCCTGCACCCCCTGCCCGCGCAGGTACTCCGCCATCGCCTCGGCCTCGGACACCTGTTCGTCGGCGCCCTGGCCGCCGGAGACGACCAGCACCGCGTCGGCGTCGAGTCGTTCCACCGCCCGGTCGAGGCGGTTCGCGAGCAGGGGTGGCACCGTGGAACCGTTGAGCCCGGCGCCGAGCACGATGATCGCGTCCGCCCGCTTGCTCCGCCCGATCCGGCTGTAGAGCACCGAGTACGCGAGCAGCGCCACGAACAGGAACGCCAGATAAGCCGCCACCAACACCACCGACGCGACCGCGGCGACCAGCCAACGCGACCCGCCGAACCCGACCACGGCGGCCGCCGCCCCGGCCAGTCCGAGCATCGCCAGCCCGGCCAGCAGCGACAGCAGGTTCCCCAGCGTGTGCCCTTCCCGCCGCCACATCAGCACCCCGTTGGCGATCAGCGCTCCCGGCAGCACCAACGCCACCACCCCGCCGAACGCCAGCAACCCCACGACGACCACGCGGTCGGAAAGCCCGACCACCAGCCACAACCCGAGAAGGACCGCCGCGACCCCCAGCCACACCGCGTTCCCGATCCGCCGCGGCTCCCGCCACACGCGATACCCGAACACCACCAACGCCACCAAGGCGAGTACCGCGAAAGTCATGACCCTCCGTCACACCCCAGCCGTACCGGCCACGCTATCAGTCCGCAGTGGACGCCACCGATCACCGCGCGGGACTCAGGCAGGCGCGTCCAGTCCTCGTTGCCAGCGCTCGCGGCGTTCCGCTGGGTTCTGCTCCCACCAGGGGGTTCCGCGCTCGCCCAAGGCCACTTTCGCCGCGTGGACCCGCGCTCGGGCGGCTCGTTGCGCGTCGGCGTCCTCGGCGCGCAGGGCCGCTCCGACATCACGGCGGGCGGCCATCAGCAGAGCGCGCAGCCGGGCGGCCTGCTCCGGCGGGATCTCGGGATCGGTGGCCCGCCAGCGCCTGCCCTTGATGATGACGAAGTGGCCGTCCGGGGTGAGTTCGGGATCAGCCATCGGCTGCCGCGGGTAGGTGGATCCTGATCGGGCCCCGCCAGTCGGCCCCGGGGTCGAGGGCGGTGCCGCGTTGGGTGACGCGCACGGCTCCGGTGCGGGCGAGGTCGCGGGTCAGTTGCCGGGCGAGGGGCAGCAGCGGACGCCAGTCGTCGGCCACCGCCCTGGCGGCGTCGGACGGGCAGGTGCTGCTGGAGGCGCCCCGGCCGGTGGCGAGCGCGAGGATCGCGGCCCGCACCCGGTCGGCCGACGCGCCGCCGGACAGGGCGATCCGCGCCTGGTCCGCGCCAGGGCCGTCGCCATCGCGGGTCCGCTCCAGTTCGCGCCGCGGCCCGACCACCTCGGTCATCCACCCAGCATCGCACCCGAGCACCGACTCCGCCTGGCAGCGCGTGCCGGGTGGAACCCGCTTCGCTTGTGCGGAGGCCATTCGGAGCCCGGGAACGCCCGTGGTTCCTGGCTATGCTGGCGTGGATCTTGGTTCGCGGACGGTCGGTTCACGGGGTCGAGGGGGAGCGCGATGGCGTCGGTGCGGGTGTTGGTCGTGGGGGCCGGGATCGCGGGGATGGCGGCGGGGATCTCGCTGCGGCGAGTCGGGGCCGAGGTCGACCTGGTGGACATCGCGCCGGAGTGGAAGGCGGCAGGCGCGGGGTTGACGATCACCGGACCCACGCTGCGGGCGTTCCGGCAGCTGGGTGTGTACCCGGAGATCGCCGAGCGCGGGTACGTGGGGGAGGGGATCCGGGTCTGCACCATCGACGGGGAGCCGGTGCGCGACATCCCGACGTCGATGCCGGAGGGGTCCGGGGTGTGCGGATCGGGCGGGATCGCCCGGCCCGTGTTGTACGACATCCTGTCCGCGCTCGTCCTCGAAGGCGGGCCGGGCCCTCGGCTTGAGGTGTCCGTGGACCGGATGCACGACGACGGCAGCGGCGTGGACGTGGTCTTCAGCGACGGCGGCGAGGGCCGCTACGACATGGTCATCGGCGCGGACGGCGTCCACTCCCGGACCCGCGACCAGCTCTTCCCCGACGCGCCGGGGCCGGAGTACACCGGGCAGAGCGTGTGGCGGATCTTCGTGCCGCGCCCGCCCGGCGTCGACCGCAGGCACTACTTCCTCGGCGGCACCGCGAAAGTCGGGTGGACGCCGATCTCCGCGACCGAGATGTACCTGTTCGTCGTGGAGCGAACCCCGCGCGTGGTCCGGGAACCGCGCGAGCAGCCCGGTGCCCTCAGGGAACTCCTCGCGCCGTACGGGGGCTACGTCCGCGAGGTGCGGGCGTCGATCGACGACCAGACCGAGATCACCTTCCGGCCGCTGGAGTCCTTCTACCTCCCGAGCCCCTGGCACCGCGGCCGGGTCCTGCTCATCGGCGACGCCGCCCACCCCACGACCCCGCAACTGGCCTCCGGCGCGGGGATCGCGGTCGAGGACGGCTTGGTGCTCGCCGAGGAACTGGCCCGGCACGGCACCGTCGCCGAGACGTTCGCCGCGTTCACCGCTCGGCGCGCGCAGCGGTGCAGGCTCGTCGTGGAGAGCTCGATCGAGATCGGCAGGCTCGAACAGGCCCAGGCGCCGCCCGCCGCGCAGACCGCCGTGGTGGAGCGGGCGCTGGCCAGGCTCGTCGAACCCCTCTGAGCCGCCCCGCGTTTACCACACCGCCCCGGCGAAACCTCAGGGAAAGATGCCGAACCGCCGGAAAAAAAACGACGCCCCTGGTCCGGCCGCCGTAACGCCCAACGGCAGATCGGTGGACCGCGGAAATGCGGTTAGGAGATCTTTAGCGATTTTTGAGTCGACTTTCCTAGCCTCGACGCCGACTGGTATTCCAGCGACCGGGGGTGGTGGCGGCACGCTGCGGACTTCGCCCTGAACTGCGGTGACGAGCGTCGATGCGCTGGTCACCCGGCCGCAGCGGGCGGTACTGTCCGGTATGTCGCTTCCGATTCCCGGTAGTTCCCGCCCGGTCGCCGGGCCACGCGTGAGAATGCGGCACACTGTGTGCCGCGAATATGGCAGGTGGTGTTGTCGCAGATTCGACCGGATTCCGCGGGCCGTGCCCGTGGCCCGGTCCACCCGGACCCGCGAGGAATTGACCCGGAAAGGCACCCATGACCACCGCACCCGTCGTCGGGACCGCGCACCGCACACCGCAGGAGGCCCGCGGGCCAGGTCGGACCGCCCCCGGTCGGGTCCTGGTCGAGTTCCGCGCGCTGGGCCCGGTGGCGGCGACGGTCTGCGCGCAGCCGGTCGACCTCGGCGCCCCCAAGCAGCGCGCGTTGCTCGCGCTGCTGGTGAGCCAGGTCGGCCAGCCGGTGCCGGTGGACGTCGTGGTGGAGACCCTGTGGGCGGGCCACCCACCGCCCTCGGCCATCACCTCGTTGCAGTCGTACGTGGCCAACCTGCGCCGGTTGCTCGAACCCGAGCGCGCGCCGAGGGCACCGGCGACCGTGCTGCGCACCTCGCCCTGGGGCTACCTGCTCGACGGCGGTGTCGTCGACGTCGACGTCCGCCGGTTCGGCGAGCACTCCGCCGCCGGGTGGCGCGCCTGGGACCAGGGTGACGCGGAGCGGGCGCTGGCCGAGTTCGACGCGGGCCTGCTGCTGTGGCGCGGCCAGGCCTACCCCGAGGTCGCCGACGCGCCGTGCGTGGTGCCGGAAGTGGCGCGATTAGAGGAGTTGCGGCTCTCCGTCTTCGAGATCCGCTGCGCCGCGCTGCTGGCGGTGGGCGCGCACGAGGTGGTCATCGCCGAACTGGGCGCGTTCCTCAAGGCGAACCCGTGGCGCGAGCACGGCTACGAGCTGCTGAGCCTGGCGCTGTACCGGGCCGGGCGCCAGACCGAGGCGCTGGAGGTGCTGCGGGCGATCGGGCTGCGGCTCAAGGAGGAGATGGGGATCGACCCGGGACCCGCGCTCCAGCAACGCAAGCAGGAGATCCTCAACCAGGCCCCCGCGTTGGACTGGCAGCCCACCACGCGGGCGACCGTGTCCCTTGTCCCGCAGCCGAAACCGGACACCGACAAGGCCGTCTTCGTCGGCCGCGAGCCCGCGCTGGCCGTGCTCACCGAGGCGCTGGCCGCGGCGACGGCGGGCCGGGGCCAGGTGGTCGCGGTGACCGGCGAGCCCGGTGGCGGCAAGAGCGCGCTGCTGACCCGGTTCGCCGCGCGGGCGGCGGTCCCGGTGTTGTGCGGCACCTGCCCCGAACACGTTGCCGCGTCGCCGTTGTGGCCCTGGGAACAGGTGCTGCGCGCGGCGGGCACCTGCTTCACCGACAGCCCGGCGCCGGGCCCCGTGGCCGAGCTGCTCGGCGGCGTGGCCCCGGCGCCCACCGACGACGAGGACGCGAGCGGTGTCGCGCTGCGCCGGTTCGAGGCGATCGTCCACTACCTGACCGACGTGTCCCGCAACGCGCCCGTCGTGGTGCTGCTCGACCAGTTCCACCGCGCGGACCCGTGCTCTCTACGGCTGTTGGCGCACCTCGCCGAGTCGGTGCGGTCGCTGCGGGTGCTGCTGGTCGTGGCCTACCGGTCGGACGAGGCCCCGGTGCTGGCCGAGACGATGGCCGCGCTCTCCCGCGGCGACCTGACCCGGATCGACCTCGGCGGGCTCGACATCCCGGAGACCAGGGCGCTGGCCAGTGCCGTGCTGTGCCGCGAGGTCTGCGAGAGCACGGCCGAGCAACTGCGCGCCAGGACCGGCGGCAACCCGTTCTTCCTCGTGGAACTCCTCAAACCGCCCACGGGACAACAGGTCGACGACCCCAGCGCGGTCCCGCTGCCCCCGCCCGCCCGCGAGGTGGCGCTGCGGCGCGTCGCGCGCCTGCCCGGCCCCGCGGTCGAACTGCTGTCGGTGGCCGCCGTCGCGGGCCGGTGCTTCAACGTGGAGGTCGTCGCCGAGGTCGTCCCGGTCGGCATCGACGCGGCGCTGGAGAGCCTGGACGCCGCCATCGCCGCGGGCCTGGTGGTCGAGGACCAGCACCGGCTCGGCTGGTTCCGCTTCGCCCACGCCGTGGTCGCCGAGGCGCTGCACGACAACCACGGGCGGCTGCGCAGGGCCCGGCTGCGCAGGCGACTGGGCGCGGTGGCGGGCAGCCCGCGGCGGCGCGCCAGGGACTCGACCTCGCGCGGCCGCTGACCTGGACCCGGTGGTGGACAAGCCCTCGAAGGAGAAAACCATGGTGTCGACGGAGAACTCCGCGCCCGCGGGCGTCCCGTTCCTCAACGTCATCGATCCCGAGTTCGACTTCGGGTCGGCCGCGGCCTTATCGGCCCAGGCGGGCAGTTGGTACGCCGACAGCCCGCTCGGGCTGCTCGTGCTGCGCTACGCCGAGGCCCAGGAGCTGTTGCGGGACCGGCGGCTCGACCACAACGGCCGCGGCTACATGGAGCAGAGCGGCGTGGTGCGGGGCCCGATCTTCGACTGGTTCGTCCCGATGATCAACAACCGCGACGGCGAGGACCACCGGCGGCTGCGCGGCCTGGTCACCAAGGCGTTCACCCCGCGGGTGATCGACGCGCTGCGCCCGTTCATCCGCGCGCAGGCCGCGCTCATGGCCGACCGGCTCGCCGACGCCGGGGTGTCCGAGTTCGTCGAGAGCTTCGCCGACCCGTTGCCGCTGGCGGTGATGTGCGAGCTGCTCGGCGTGCCGAACGCGGACCTCGACTCGTTCCGCCGGTGGACCAACGACATCGGCCTGGTCTTCAGCATGGTCCACGGCGGCGACATCATCGCCCGCGTCGAGAAGGCCGTCGTCGGCCTGAACGGCTACGTGGCCTCGCTCATGGCGGAGAAGGCGAAGCGGCCGGGCGACGACCTCATCTCCACCCTGGTCGCCGCGCGCCGGTCCGGGGGCTCCGATGGCGTGGTCTCCGAGGAGGAGCTGCGCAACCTGATCGTCACGCTGGTGTTCGCCGCCCACGACACCACCTGCCACCAGCTCTCCAGCGCCATGGTCACCTTCGCCGAGCACCCAGGGCAGTGGGACCTGCTGGCGCGCCGACCGGACCTGGCGCCCAAGGCCGTCGAGGAGCTGATGCGCTGGGTGCCATCGACGCCGATCATCTACCGCTGCGCCGCCGAGGACTTCGAGTACGGCGGCCTGGCGGTCACCAAGGGCACGTTCCTGACGATGTGCGTGCAGACCGCGCAGCGCGACCCGAGGGTCGTCGACGGCGGGGACACCTTCGACATCACCCGCGCCGGGTCGCCCGCGCCCCTGCTGTTCGGCGCCGGACCGCACTACTGCCTCGGCGCGGCGCTGGCCAGGGTCGAGCTGGCCGAGGCGGTCACCGCCCTCACCGAGCGGTTGTCGCCGCCGACCATCGCGGGCCCGGTCAGCTGGCGGCCGCCGACCGGCATCCACGGCCCGAACGAGCTCCCGCTTCGGTTCACCTCCCGTGCGCGCTGACGGGCCGGGGTCAGCCGCTCGGCTTGCGCTTGCGGGGCACCGCGGAGCGCGGCGGCTGGGCGCGCATGTGGTCGCGCACCCTGGTCATGATGGCGCCGAGGTGGTCGAGGTCGTCGTCGGACAGCGAGTCGAACAGCAGCCCGCGGGTCACCTCGACGTGCCCGGGCAGCACCCGGCCGACCAGGGCCAGGCCCGCCTCGGTGATCGCCACCAGGGTGGAGCGCTCGTCGTCGGGGCTCGGCCGCCGGGTGATCAGCTCCGCCTTCTCCAGCAGCCCGGCCTGGTAGGTCAGGCCGCTGCGGCTGTAGACGACCCCGTCGGCGAGCTGGGTCATGGTCAGGTCGCCGCCCGCGGACGCGAGCCGGGCCAGCAGCTGGAACTGCACGTAGCTGAGGTCGCCCTCGGCGCGCAGCTGCTGCTCGACCTGGTGCTGCAGCAGGCTGACAGCCTCCATCAGCGCGAAGTAGACGCCCAGCTGCCGCGGACCGAGCGCGGGGACGCCGCCCGCGTCGGCGTCGGCAGGGGTACCGACCATGTGCCGAGAGTACCCGGCGCCATCCGGAAACCCGGGCTCCTGCGCGGTGGGTGAACCCGATGTGCTTCGAGTTCGCAGTAGGCTAGATTGGTGCTTCGACTTCGAAGCATTCCGGAGGGAAGACCATGAAGGCAGTGCGGTACCACTCCTACGGCGAGACCGACGTCCTCGTGCACGAGGAGGCCGACAAGCCCCAACCGGGGCCGGGTGAGGTCCTGGTCAAGGTGGCGGGCGCCGCGTTCAACCCGGTCGACGGCTCGATCCGCGCGGGCTTCTTCCCGCAGGTGTTCCCGCTGGTCCTGCCGCACACCCCGTCCTACGACGTCTCCGGCACCGTCGCCGAGGTCGGCGCGGGCGTCACCGGCTGGACCGAGGGCGACGCGGTCGTGGCGTTCCTGCCGATCGCGGGCCGCGGCGCCGCCGCCGAGTACGCCATCGCCCCCGCCGAGACGCTGGCCGCCGCGCCCCGCGTCGGGGACCTGGCCGACGCCGCCGCCCTGCCCTCGGTCGGCCTGACCGCGTGGCAGGCGCTGTTCGAGCACGTCGGCCTCAAGCCCGACCAGACCATCCTGATCAACGGCGCGGGCGGTGCCGTGGGCGCCTACGCGACGCAGCTCGCGGTGCGCGCCGGTGCCGTCGTGACCGCGACCGGCAGCTCCCGCAGCGTCGAGCGCCTGCGCTCCTACGGCGCCCAGCGGGTCATCGACCACACCGAGACCCCGCTGCACGACGCGGTCGCGGGGGAGCGGTTCGACGTGGTGCTCAACCTGGTCTGGTACCCCACCCCGGATGGCATCGCGCGGCTGCTCGACCTCGTCGTCGACGGCGGCGCCTTCGCCAACACCGTCCCCCCGGCCCCGGAGAGCGCCGACCGCGGCGTCCGGGTGCTGCAGGTCTTCGCCCGCAGCGACGCCGAGCAGCTCGCCGAGCTGGTCAGCCGCGTCGACGCCGGTGACCTGGCCATCCACGTCGCGCAGCGCAGGCCGCTGGCCGAGCTGCGCGCCGTCCACGAGCAGGCCGCCGCCGGGACGCTGCCCGGCAAGACGGTCCTGGTCCCCTGACCCGACCCCTCACCCGAGGGGCCGACACGTGAGCTGAGGAGTGGTTGCCCGTGCTGACGACCTTGCATTCCGACCCGGTGGTCGCCACCTTGACCAGGCTGCTGTCCGCCGAGGACCAGCAGGACGTGGTGCGGGCGTTCGCCGCCGCGGGCGTCGACGTGCACGGCGAGTACCCGGACCTGGGCGCGGCCGAGCTGGCCGAGCGCACCAAGGACGTCATCATGTCGGTGTCGCGGGAGGGCGGGGAACTGCTCTACCTGCTCACCAGGGCCATCCAGGCGCGGACCGTGGTCGAGTTCGGCACCTCGTTCGGGATCTCCACCCTCTACCTCGCCTCCGCCGTGCGCGACAACGGCGGCGGCCGGGTCATCACCACCGAACTGCAGGCGGACAAGGCCCGCGGCGCCCAGGAGAGCTTCGCCGCCGCGGGCCTGTCCGACACCATCGAACTGCGGCTCGGCGACGCCCGCGAGACGCTGAAGGACCTGCCGGAGACGGTCGACCTGCTGCTGCTCGACGGGTGGCTGCACCTGCGGCAGTCGATCCTGGAGCTGGTGTGGCCCCGGTTGCGGCCGGGCGCGCTGGTCGTCGTGGACGACATCGACCTGCACACCGACCTGGACTTCGCCCAGTCGTTCCTGGCGCACCTCAAGGACCCGGCCACCGGCTTGCTCACCCTGCGGCTCCCGGTGCACCAGGGCGTCCAGGTGTGCCTCAAGCTCGCCTGAGCGGGTGCCCCCGGGTGACATACCCCTGGCCGGGGCGCCCGCGCACCGGGCGCCCTCGGCCGGGGAGCTGGACGTGCGGGTCCTCGGCCCGCTCTCGGTGCACCACGGCGGCGCCGAGGTCACGCCGACCGCGCAGAAGCCGTGCACGGTGCTGGCGCTGCTGCTGCTCAACCACACCAGGGTGGTGCCGGTCCCGGCCCTGATCGACGAGCTGTGGCAGGACGTCCCGCCCAAGAGCGCCAGGGCCGCGCTGCAGATCTACGTCTCCCACCTGCGCAAGGCCCTGACCACGACGACCGGGCTCAGCCTCGCCGAGGTGAGCGCCGATGTCCTGCAGACCGTCCACAACGGGTACCGCCTGGTCGTCGCCCCCGGCCGGTTCGACCTGGAGACCTACCACCGGCTGCACCGCCGCGGCCACACCGCGATGACGACCGGCGACCACCGCGCGGCCGCCCAGCACTTCCGCGCGGCCCTCGACCTCTGGCGCGGCCCCGCGGTCGCCGACGTCCGACCGGGCACCAGGATCCGCGCCGAGGTCGCCGCCCTCGAACAGTCCCGCCTCACCACCCGCGACTACCGGGTCGAACTCGACCTCCGCCTCGGCGCCCACCGGGAACTGCTCAGCGAACTCGCCGTCCTCACCCTCCGCGACCGCCTCCACGAGAACCTGCACGCCCAGTACGTCATCGCGCTCTACCGCTCCGGCCACCGCATCCGCGCCCTGGAGGCCTTCCACCGGTTGCGGCACAACATGTTGGCCGAGTTCGGCCTGGAGCCGTCGCCGCGGCTCAAGGAGTTGCACCAGGCGGTGTTGACGTTGGACCCGGTGTTGGACCGGGTGGAGGTGGTGCCGTTGCCGCGGTTGCCGGTGGTGGACCTGCCGGAGTTCCCGGCGCTGGCCGGGTCGTTCTAGGGGCGGCGGGGTGGGGTCAGCCCGCGGCGGCGAGGACGGTGCGGATGCAGTCGTCGGCCAGGCGGGTGGCTCTGGCGTGCGGGACCGCGTCGTCGATGTGGGTGAAGTTCCAGTTCAGCGTGTTGTGGCTGGTGGTCACCGAGGAGGCGAGGTAGCCGACCACCGAGATGCCGCCGACGAACTGGGCGCCGGACAGGCGCCAGCCGCCCAGGGTGTCGGGGAAGTCGAAGCGGCCCACGTTGGAGACGAAGAAGTTGAACGAGCCGTGCTCCTCGATGTACCGCACCAGCGGTCCGCTGTCGGCCACCCCGGCAGGCCCCTGCGCGGCCAGCAGGCTGAACACCGGGAACTGCTCGCCCCGCGCGCGGCGGGCGCTGATGTCGTCGTTGACGAACCGGGCCATCCGCCACAGGTCGTCGGGGGCGTAGGCCACCACCGAGTGCACCGCGGAGACGAAGCACCCCACCTCGTCCTCGCCGACCGGCCGCGCCATCTCGTCCCGGAACGCCACCGGCGAGCCGACCGCGAAGTGCGCGCCCGGCTGGGCCCGGGCGTCGCGGGCCACCGCCGCCGCCATCGCCGCGGCCAGGACACCGTGCAGCGTCACGCCCTCCCGCTTGCACGCCGCGGTGAGCCGGGCCAGCGCGTCGCCGTCGATGGACCGGTGCAGCAGCCGGGTCCTGCGCTCGTGGAACGGGACGAACCGGTCCGGCACCACCCGGCCCACCACCACGTCCTCCCCGGCGGCGCGCTCGGGCACCGGGTCCGACATGCTGCGGTACCGGTCGGGGAACAGGTCCTCCACCGCCGCGGGCACCGGTCCACCCTGGACATCCGGCGTGGACGTGTCGCGATCGGCCGAGCCGGGACCAGCCGCCAGCCGCACCCACCGCCGCAGCAACGCCAGCGCGGTCGTCCCGTCGGCGACGCAGTGCGGCAGGCTCAGCACCAGGTCGTGGACGTTCCCCGGCGCTCGGATGTGGACCGCGCGGGCGAGCGGGCCGGTGCGCCAGTCGACGGACTCGGCGAACTCGTGCTCGTCCACCTCGCGCTCCCACCGCGACGGTTCGGCCTCGGTCAGCACCACCTCCCGCACCGGGATCGGGTTGTCGGTCGGGACGAACCGCGCCCCGCCCGGCTCCTCGGCGATCGCCAGCCGCAGCAGCGGTTGCCCGCCCTGCAGCGCGCGCAACGCCGCCGCCAGCGCCGCGGTGGACACCTCGCCCTCGATCCGGACGCGGGCGCAGACGGTGAGTGTGGACAGCTGGTCGATGATCCAGTACCAGCGCTCGGCCGGGCTCAGCGCCCTGGTCCGGCTCGGGTGCGCGTCGACGGCGCCGTGGTGCTGCACGCTCGGGGTGTTCATGCGAATTGGTCCCAATCACTGCGCTGTGCCCGGGGATAGGCCGGAAATGGCCGACAAGGGGAGATGTGCCCGATGCTAGCAACCGGGCAACAACTGTCAACGCGATTGGTGGTGACGTGGATCACTGGCCATTGACCGGCAGGTTTGGCGGCGCTTAACCGCTTTTCGAGTGGGCCGTGGTGCCATTCCGCACGAGGCGTCGAGTCCGTTGCGCGCCAAGGCGATCGGCTTGGTTCATCCACAAAGGACCACGCCGGTCGGGCATGTCGAAAAGCCGACAGACGATCCCGGGTCTCATTCCGGACGGCCGATGGTCCGATTCCCGCATTCCCGATACCACGCCAGCTGGAGGAATTCCGCCATGACCGCCACCACCCCGCCGTTAGTCCACATCGACCCCTCAGGCGCGGACCGGCACGGCGAGGCGGCCCGGCTGCGCGAGCTGGGACCGGTCGTGCGCGCCGTGCTGCCCGGTGACGTCGAGATGTGGATGGTCACCGACTACGCGCTGCTCGCCGACCTGGCCGCCGACCCGAGGGTGGGCCGCGACTGGCGCAACTGGGGCGCGCTGCGCCGCGGCGAGGTCCCCGAGGACTGGCCGCTGCTGAGCATGATCCGGCTCAACAACGCGATGGCCCGCGACGGCCTCGAGCACCGGCGGCTGCGCAAGCCGCTGACCCGCACCTTCACCAGGGCCAGGGTCGAGCGCCAGCGGCCGCGCATCGAGGAGATCGTCACCGGCATGCTGGCCGACCTGCCGCGCCACGCCGGACCGGACGGCGTCGTCGACCTGCGCCTGCACTACGCCTACCCGTTCCCCATGCAGGTGATCTGCGAGCTGATCGGCGTCCCCGAGGCGTGGTGGCCGCGGTTCCGGGAGCTGATCAACACCGTCATCCGGGCCGACACCACCGCCGAGGAGTACCTGTCCACCCAGCAGGAGCGGCACGAGCGGTGGCAGGAGCTGTTCGCGATGAAGCGCGCCGCGCCAGCCGACGACCTGACCAGCGCGATGATGGCGGTCAACGGCGAGGACGGCGACACCCTCACCGACGACGAGCTCGAGGACACCCTGTGGATGCTCATCGGGGCGGGCCACGAGACCTCGATCAGCCTGATCGTCAACGCGACCCGCGCCCTGCTCACCCACCCCGACCAGCTGGCCCTGGTGCGCGGCGGCGACGCCGGGACCTGGTCGAGGGTCATCGAGGAGACGCTGCGCTGGGACGCGCCGGTCGGCAACTTCCCGGCCCGGTTCCCCACCGAGGACATCGAGGTCGCCGGGGTGCGCATCGCCGAGGGCGAGGCCATCCTCGCGCCGTGGAGCGCGGTCAACCGCGACCCGGCCCGCTACGGCCGGGACGCCGACCGGTTCGACATCACCCGCGCCGACCAGCGGCACCTGGCCTTCGGCGGCGGCCCGCACGTGTGCATCGGCCCGGCGCTGGCCAGGATGGAGGCCGCGGTCGCGCTGCCCGCGCTGTTCGAGCGCTACCCGGACCTGGGCCTGGCCGTCGACCCGGCCGAGCTGACCGCGGTGCCGTCGATCTTCTCCAACTCCGTGACCAGCCTGCCGGTCCGCCTCGGCGCGCCCCGGCTGTCCACAGCGGACTGACCGGGCGGGTGACCACGGCGCGCGGGGCCGCCGGGGCCCCGCGCGCCTCATGGGGGTCAGCTCGCGGGCGGGATGTTGTGGTTGAGGCGGAACAGGTTCGCGGGGTCGTACACGGCCTTGATCTCGGTCAGCCGCTGGTAGTCCTTGGCGTCGTAGGCCGAGGCCACGTCCTTGGCGTCGTTCTCCCCGTTGAGGAAGGTCAGCGTCCGGCCGCCGGTGGCCCACGGCGCGAGCGCGGCGAACACCCGCTCGTGCGCGGGCCGCACGTCGCCGATCTCGGCGCGCTCCAACCGGGACACGACATTGATCGCGTACTGGGCGTCGCGGTGGCCGACCGCGTTGGCGACGGCGGGCGGCTGGGAGAGCCTGCCGCCGAGGTGGCGCACCTCGACCACGTGCGGCACCAGGGCGTGCGGACCGACGTGCTCGAGCAGGGCGGTCACCACGTCGGCGTCGAACGTGCCGAGCAGCGCGGTGCCGGACTCGAAGGTCCCCGGGAACGGCGGGTCGTTGTGGATCGTCCCGGCCTGGGTGTACGGGATCTCGGCGACGGTGTCGATGAACGGGTTGAGCGCCCGCAGCGGTGCCACCAGGTCCGCACCCGCGCTCAGGTTGTCCGCGGCGTAGGCGATGCGGACGTGCACGACGTACCGACCGCGCAGCGGCGGGGGCAGCACGGGGACGTCGGGGAAGGAGATCAGCGCGATCGACGAGGTTAGCTCGTCGGGGACGGTGGCCGTCCAGTTCGCGTAGGTCGTGAGGACCTCGGCCGCGGAGCCGATGTCGAAGAACAGGCCGCCGCCGTAGAGCGCGGTGATCGGCATGAGGTCGATCTCGATGCCGGTGACGATGCCGAAGTTGTCGCGGCCGCCGCGCAGCGCCCAGAACAGGTCGGGGTTCGAGGTCTCGGTGACGTTGCGCAGCGTGCCGTCCGCGGTGACCACGTCGAGGCTGCGCACGTGGTCGGCGGCGAACCCGTACCGCCGCGACAGCAGGCCGATCCCGCCGCCGAGGGTGTAGGACACCGCGCCGACCCCGGGGGCCGAGCCCGACAGCGGCGCGAGCCCGGCGGCGGCGGCCTCGTCGATCACCCGCTCCCAGGTCATGCCCGCGCCGACCCACGCGGTGCCCGCCTCCGCGTTGACCCACACGCCGGTCATCCGGGAGGTGGTGATCAGCACACCGCCCTGCGCGGCGACCGCGGACAGCGCGTGCCCGGTGCCCTGCACCGCGACCGGCAGCCCCTGCTCGGTCGCGAACGCCAGCGCCGCCCGCACGTCGGCGGGCCCGAGCGCGCCGACCACCACGTCGGGCCGGTGCCACCGGGTGGTCTGGTGCCCGGCGCGCTCGGCGTCGTACTGCTCGTCGCCCGGGACGTGCACCGGCCCCTTGACCAGCTTGGCCAGTGCCTCGACGGCCGCGGCGTCGACGACGGGGGGCGTGGGTGGTTCGTGGTCAGAACGGGTCATCGGGATTCCTACCTCTGCCGGTGATCGGGAGTGCGCCACGGGATCTGGCCAGGCGGGTACGCGCGACGACACCCGCCGTCGCCGCCTGGTTGTCAGGGTTGGGGAGACCACAGTACTATCGCGGTGCGGATGATTGTCAAGCAACCTGACGAAACTGGCGGGAGGCGGCCCCGATGCCGACGGAACCGGGCGAGCGACCACCCCTGCCCGCCCTGCTGACCCGGGCCAAGGACCTGACCATCGACCTGCTGCACCACCGCCTGGAGGACCAGGGCTTCACCGGCATCCGCTACCGCCACGGCTCCGTCTTCCGCCACATCGACGACGACGGCTCCCGGCTGACGGTGCTGGCCGAGCGCTCCGGCTTGACCAAGCAGGCCATCGGCGAGTTGGTGGACGAGTTGGAGCGCCTGGGTTATGTGGAGCGCGCCGCCGACCCGGGGGACCGCCGGGCGAAGATCATCCGGTTGACCGCGCGGGGGGCGGAGGGGCAGGCGGCCGCTGCGCGGATCCTCGTGGACATCGAACGCCAGTGGTCGGAGCACCTTGGCGCTGATCGGATCGCCTTGCTGCGCTCGACGGTTCAGGACATCGTCGCGCTCCACAGTGGAGAATCGCCGCTCGCGTGATCCGGCCTTGGTAGATTTGTCCACTGTGGATAGTCGAGGGCGGCGTGCGCTCTAGTTGATCCATCTTTCTGCCGACTTGCGCCCGACGGACCCTTCCTCACCTGCGACATGCCATCTGACCAGGCATTCTCTCGGCGGCACCCACTTGGAATTCACCCGTCCCAGCGACAAAAGTTATCCACATCTGGATCTTCGCGCCTCTGTTTCAAGATCCTCTGTCGGCGGCTCCCGATAGGCTGGGACCTGGGACGCCCCCCGGAGAGGGTGGGGGCTGGGGCCGGACTGGCGTGCGCGCGCGAAGCGGTCTGGGTGGGGCAAGAGGTTCGGTGGGGGCATAGCGGTCGGGGTGGGGTAAGAGGCGCGGGGCATGGCCTTAGCGGCGGGCACACTCCCGTGCACACCACAAGCGGCGGCGAATCGTGCCAAGCGGGTACGCGAGCGGCGGCGAACCGCGCGAAGTATGCGCCGCAAGCAGCGGTGAGCCGCCTGAGGCGCACCGCAAGCAGCGGCGAGCCGCCCGAAGGCATTTACACGCAAGCGGAGCGAACGCCCGAAGCGCGCGCCGCGAGCGGCACCGGCCGCGCCAAGTGGGCACCGTAGGCGGCAGTGAGCCGCGCCAAGCGGCACGCAAGCAGCAGCGAGCCAAGCGCGAACACGCGCCGCTCGAACCCGGCACAACCCCAGGCCCAAGTCCCGCGGCCCAAGCGAAAGCGCGGGCAAGCCCAAGTCGTGGCCAAGTGTGGGGCAAGGGGGGTGGGTGAGGGTGGGGGAGGTGCCCCGTCGAGGCGGTTGAGGGGGTGTCTGGCGCGGGAGCGGACTTGAGGGGGGACGTCAGCATGCCGACGTTGTGCAAACCGGCGGTGCGGGTGCCGGAGTACGTCATCACGCTGGAGGAGACGCTGGAGTTGGCGGAGCGGGCGCATGCCGGGAAGCCGCAGTTGCCGTTGGCGCTGCGGTTGATCCGCAACACCGGGGTGCGCAAGCGCCACCTCATCCAGCCCGTCGAGTTGGCGTTGGCGCACCCCGGGTTCGAGGAGCGCAACCGGCTCTTCGAGGCCGAGGCCCGCAAGCGCTGCCCCGCGGTCATCGAGGAGGCCCTGGCCAACGCGGCGCTGGCGGCGCGGGACATCGACGCCATCATCTTCGTCTCGTGCACCGGGTTCACCATGCCGTCGCCGATCGCCTGGCTGATCAACAACCTCGGGTTCCGCTACACCACGCGGCAGATCCCGATCGCGCAGCTCGGGTGCGCGGCCGGTGGCGCGGCGATCAACCGCGCGCACGACTTCTGCAAGGCCTACCCCGACAGCAACGTCCTGATCGTGTCCTGCGAACTCTGCTCGCTGTGCTACCAACCCGACGACGACGGCATCGGTTCCCTCTTATCCGACGGCCTGTTCGGTGACGCGGTCGCGGCTGCCGTCGTCAGGGGCAACGGCGGGTTCGGGGTTGCCTTGGAGCGCAATGCCTCTTACATCATCCCGGACACGGAGAGCTGGATCTCTTACGCCGTGCGCTCCACTGGGTTCCACTTCCAGCTCGACCGCCGCGTCCCCGGCACTATGGAGCCGCTCGCCCCGGTGCTGCGCGAGCTCGCCCTCGACCACGGGTGGGACGTCGGCGACCTCGACTTCTACATCATCCACGCGGGCGGCCCGCGCATCCTGGCCGACCTGAGCAGGTTCCTCGGCGTAGACAACCGCATGTTCCGGCACAGCTGGGCGACGCTGACCGAGTACGGCAACATCGCCAGCGCCGTGGTGTTCGACGCGCTGCGCAGGCTCTTCGACGAGGGCGGCATGACACCGGGCGCCACCGGGGTGATCGCCGGGTTCGGCCCGGGCATCACCGCCGAGATGTCGGTCGGCCGCTGGTCGAACGACACCCCGACCGGGCTCGACCGGGCCGCCGAGGCCATCGGTGCCGCGCGCTGAGCGGCCGCACCACCACCGGACCGCAGGAGGCAGCGTGACCGACCGACCGACACCCGACCGGATCATGGAGATCGCCAACGGCTACTGGGCCACCGGCATCCTGGGCACGGCGGCGAGGTGCTCGCTGTTCACCCACCTGGAGGCGGGCGTCGACACCGCGAGCGGCCTGGCCGCCGCGGCCGGGATCGCCGAGCGCGGCGCGCAGACGCTGCTCGACGGGCTCGTCGGCCTCGGCCTGGTCGAGCGCACCGCAGCGGGTTACCGCAACACCGCTGAGGCCTCGGCTTTCCTGGTCGAGGGCAGGCCCGCGAGCCTGAGCGGGTACGCCGGGCTGAAGCTGGGCCAGATGGACAAGATGGGCGACCTGCTGGCCGTGTACCGCACCGGTGGGCCGGTGGCCGCGATGACCGAGGTGGCCGACAACCCGCACTGGGAGGTCGTCGTCCCGGCCATCGCCGCGCAGTCGGTGCCGGTCGCCGAGGTCGCGGCCGGGCTGCTGGGCCTGGCGGAGGCGGGCGACATCTCCATCCTCGACCTCGGCGGCGGCTCGGGCATCTTCTCCGCGATCTGGCTGGAGCTCAACCCGGCCGCCCGCTCGACCCAGCTCGACTGGGCGCCGATCAACGCCATCGCCCGCAGGCTGCTCAAGGAGCGGCACCTCGCGGACAGGTTCACCTGCGTGGACGGCGACTTCCACACCACCGGGTTCGGCGTGGCCGCCCACGACGTCGTCGTGTACTCGCACGTCGCGCACCAGGAAGGCCCCGAGGACAACATCGCGACCTTCACCAGGGTGAAGGCGGCCCTCAAACCCGGTGGCACGTTCGTGGTCTGCGACTACGTCGTCGACGACGACCGCGGCGGCCCGTTCTTCCCGCTCCTGTTCGCCTCCGAGATGCTGCTCAAGAGCAAGAAGGGCGGGACGTGGCGCCAGGCCGACTACCGGGACTGGCTCACCGCGGCCGGGTTCGACGACGTGTCGTTCCACCCGACGTCCTCGCCGACCGGGCTGGTCCTCGCGCGGTGACCGGGTAGCGGTACCCCGGCACGTTCTCCGGATTCCCCGGCGCCGCGGCGACCCCGGCCGTTATCGTCGCCCGATGTGTCGCGGTGGACGGCTGGACGTGCGGGTGCTGGGACCGCTGTCCCTGCGCCGCGACGGCGAGGACCTGCTGCGGGTGGCCGGGAAACCCCGGCAGCTGCTGGCCCTGCTGCTGCTCAACGAGCCGCACCGGGTGTCGACCGGGTCGCTGGTCACCGAGCTGTGGGACGACCTGCCGCCGCGCAGCGTCACGACCACGTTGCAGACCCACGTGTTCGCCCTGCGCGGCGAGTTCGCCCGGACCCTCGGCGTGCCGCGCGAGCAGGTGGCCAGGGACCTGCTGCAGACCAGGGACGGCGGCTACCGGTTCGACCTCGGCGGGGCGTCGTTCGACCTCACCGAGTTCCACCGGCTGCGCGCCTCCGGCCAGGCGCTGGTCGCGGCGGGTGACGCGCTCGGCGCGGGCCGGGTGCTCAGCGCCGCGCTGCACCTGTGGCAGGGTCCCGCGCTGCTCGACATCGACCACGGCAGGCTGCTGCGGGCCTGCGTCGCCGAGCTGGACAAGTCCAGAGTGGACACCCTGGTGCTGCTGCTCGGCACCCGGCTGCGCCTTGGCGCGCACCGCGAGGTGCTCAGCGAGCTGGCCAGGCTGGTCGTGCGGCACCCGCACCACGAGGAGCTGCACGCCCAGTTCATGGTCGCGCTGTACCGCTCGGGCTACCGGACCCGCGCACTGGAGGTGTTCGACGAGCTGCGGCGCGACCTGCGCGACGAACTCGGGGTAGCGCCGTCGCCCCGGGTCTCCCGGCTCTGGCAGCTCATGCGGGTCGCCGACACCGAGGCCGTCGACGCGACCGGCGGCTACGAGACCCCGCTAGGCCAACAGGGCCGGTAGCTCGCCCAGGGCCGGGTCGCGGGTGAGAGCCGCCTGGTAGCACCGGTACAGCCGCGGGGACGGTTCGAGGCCGAACCGGCTGACCATGTCCTCGCGCAGCCGGTGGAACACCTCCAGCGCGCGGGTCCGGTGCCCGCAGCGGTACAGCGCCACCATGAACTGGGCGTGCAGGTCCTCGTTGAACCGGTCGCGCGCGGCCAGGCCCGCCAGCTCGTCGAGGATCTCGCGGTGCCTGCCCAGCACCAGCTCCACCTCGATGCGCTGGTCGAGCACCGTCGCCCTGGACTGCTCCAAACCGGCCACCTCGGCCCGGATCCCGGGACCCGGCTCCACACCTGCCAGCGCCGGACCGCTCCACGTCCACAGCGCGGCCCGCAAGTCCCACGCGGCCTTGGCCAGGTCGCCCTCGGCCAGCGCCGCCAACCCCGCCCGCTCCCGCTCGCGGAACGAGCGCAGGTCGAACCAGGTCGGCTCGGCGACGAACTTGTACCCGTTGCGCGCCCGGCACAGCACCTCGTTGGCCACGGTGCCCATGTCGAGCCCGGTGGCCTCGGCCAGCCGCTTGCGCAGTTCGAAGACGTACACCTGCACCGCGGCGCGCGCCGTCCTGGGCGCGGGCGGGGTCCACAGCTCGTCGATCAGCGTGGCCGTCGGCACGACGCGCGGGCTGTCGAGCAGCAGCAGCGCCAGGATCTGCCGGGGTTTGCGCGCGACCGGCGCCATGTCGCCCTCGGCGCAGAGAATCCGCAGCGGCCCAAGAAGGTGAACCCAGATGTCGATTCTCCTCTCCGGACACGCGCGTGCGCCGGGCCAGGATGAGTTCACCCGAGTAGCCCGCTCGCAAATCGTGCACCGCGGATATCGAGGCCGATGCTATGGTCGCCGGAAGCCGGTTGTCAAGCAACCTGATAGTTGCCGCCACGGGTAGTGCCCGCGTGGCCCAAGCGATCGCCAACTCCCCGCCAAGGCCCGGGGTCGATGCTGGCGAACGGGTGGCCGCGAACGCTGGACCCGCCGTACCGCACAGCGGGGCGGTGGGCGTGCCGTGTCGCGGCGGACGGACTCGGAGGGGATCAGCAGATGACCGCGGAAGCCACGCTCGCGCGTTTCCGGGAATACATGGTAGGGCCCGCGCGATTCATGAACCTGCTGTCCTGTTTCGAATTGGGCATCGTCGACCACCTACGCGCGAAACCCGGCAGCACGGCCGAGGAATTGGGCGCGGCGGTCGGGGCGAAAGCGGCGGCGGTCGAGCAGATGCTGTTCCTGCTGGTGAAAGAGGGGTTCGTCGCGCGCGACGGCACCACCGGCGGGTACGCGCTCGACGCGCTCGCCGAGGTGGACGAACTCGACCTGCGCAGGCCGCTGGAGTTCATGGACAAGATCAAGGTCACCACCCTGCGGCAGTTGTTCTACCTCACCGAGAGCGTCCGCGAGGGCAAGCCGGTCGGCCTGCGCGAGCTCTACGGGTTCGACGGCGACCTCTACGAGGCGATGACCGTGCACGCCGACCTGCGGGCGTCCTGGGGGCGGCTGATGGACTCCGTGACCGCGCGGATCGACCCCTGGTTCTTCGACAACGTCGACATCCCGGCGGGCTCGCGGGTGCTGGACCTGGCGGGCAACACCGGCCTCGGCGCGATCCACACCGTCAAGATGAAGCCGTCGCCCGGGCTGCGGGTGACCACCTTCGACCTGCCCGGCCGGGAAGAGGCGTGCCTGCGCAACTTCCGCGAGCAGGGGGTGGCCGACCAGTGCTCGTTCATCGGCGGCGACGTGTTCGTCTCGGTGCCCACCGGCTTCGACGTCGTGCTGATCAAGCACTTCCTCAACATGTTCGACAAGGACGAGGTGTTCGCCATCCTCGACGGCGTCCGGGACGCGCTCGAGCCCGGCGGCCAGGTGCACGTCCTGGTGCCCATCTACTCCGAGGACATCAAGGACTCCTGCACCGTCGACTACTACCCGAGCTTCTTCCTCGGCTGCGCCACCGGGCGGGGCGGCCCGCAGAAGCTGTCCACCTTCCGGTCCTGGATGCGGGAACGCGGGTTCACCATCACCAACACCCTCGCCCAGCACCCGGCCGAACTGCCGCCGGACGCCCTGCCGTTGCAGGGGATCCTCAGCGCGACGAAGACCGCGTGACCATCTCACTCACCGATAGCGGAGGGATCAGCACATGACCGCGGAAGCCACGCTCGCGCGTTTCCGGGAATACATGGTGGGGCCCGCGCGGTTCATGAACCTGTTGTCCTGCTTCGAGTTGGGCATCGTCGACGAACTGCGGGCCCGACCCGGGCTGACCGCGGCCGAGTTGGGCGCCGCGGTCGGGGCCAAGGCCGCGGCCATCGAGCAGATGCTGTTCCTGCCGGTGAAGGAGGGCTTCGTCGCGCACGACGAGACTTCGGGCGGATACCGCCTCGACGCGCTCGCCGACGTGCCCGAGGCGGAACTGGCCGGGGTGGTCGACTTCATGCACTTCATCAAGGTCGTCACGCTGCGGCAATTGTTCCACCTCACCGAGAGCGTGCGCAGCGGCACCCTCGTGGGCCTGAGCGAGTTCTACGGGTTCGAGGGCACCCTCTACGAGGCCGCCGCCACGCACAAGGACATCGGCGACCCGTGGTCGCGGGTGATGAACGCGACCACCGCCCGCATCGACCCGTGGTTCTTCGCCAACATCGACGTCCCGGCGGGCTCGCGGGTGCTGGACCTGGCGGGCAACACCGGCCTCGGCGCGATCCACACCTACCGGCACAAGGCGTCGCCCGGGCTGACCGTGACGACCTTCGACCTGCCCGAGCGGGAGGAGGACTGCCTGCGCAACTTCCGCGAGCACGGCGTGCAGGAGCACTGCTCGTTCATCGGCGGCGACGTGTTCGTGTCCATCCCCGGCGGGTTCGACGTGGTGCTGGTCAAGCACTTCATCGACATGTGGGACAAGGACGACGTCCTGCGGATCCTCTCCGGCGTCCGCGACGCGCTGGAGCCCGGCGGCCAGGTGCACATCCTGGTGCCGATCTACCCGGAGGACGTGCACGACACCGACAACTACACCATCGACTTCTTCCCCAGCTTCTTCCTCGGCTGCTCGATGGGCTACGGCGGCCCCCAGAAGCTCTCGGTCTACCGCGCGTGGCTGGAGGAGTCCGGCTTCACCGTCACCCAGACCCTCGCCAAGGACCCCGCCGACCTACCCCGCTACGCCCTCCCCGTCCAGGCCATCCTCTCCGCCACCAAACCGGTCTGACCCCAACCACCGGGCCGCCGCGTCCGCGCTGTCGCCCGGCCCCCGGTTGAACGCGACAGCCGCGCGCGGCGCGTACCGGTGCACGAGGTTGATCACGACCTCGAAGAGCTCCAGCAGCCCCTCGTCCCGGCGGATCCCGCCCCCGACCACCACGCACGCGTAGTCCTCGGCCCTGAGCGCGGTGATGATCGCCTTCTCCGGGTCGTCGTCCACCGCCACCAGGCACAGGTCCGACTCGATCCCCAACTCCGCGAACCGCGCCTGCCCCCGCGCGACGGCCGCCTGGATCGGTCGCGGGTCCCACCCCCGCGACCTGGCCGGATCGAGCCCGATCACCAGCACCCGCCCCATGGTCGCACCCCGTGGTCGCACCCCCGGATCTTGTCACACTCCAGCCCGGTGCGCCTCCGGCCGCTGTGGACTGTCTCAAGTGGACAGTCGAGGTAGTCGGGTAGCCTGGGGGCATGGTGTTCGACTCGACCCGGTTCGACCTGCGGCCCTACGCCGGGTTCGACATGGACCGGTTCGTCCGGCGCACGTTCTGCAGCTGGGCGGACGCGGGCCTGCGGTCGTTGCTGGTGCAGCGGTTCGAACACGTCGCGGTCGTCGAGGAGATGGTGCTGCCCGCCGCGGTGGACCTGCACCTGGTGCTGCCGGTGTCCGGGCTGGCGGAGATGGAGACGAGCGCGGGTGGTCGGGCGACCCGCCACCCGTGGGTGCCGGGTCGGTTGCAGGTGGGCGTCCCGGGGCAGGCCACCGTCCGCCGGTACCGGGGCGACGCGGCGATGCGGAGCATCCAGGTGCACATCCCGCGCGACACCGTCGACTCGGTGGCGGCGCGGCTGGGCGGCCGGGTGGACTTCGAGGCCCTGTCCCGGGTCACGACCGACCCGCTGGTCGAGGCGACCATCCGCGCGGTCGGTGGGGTCGGTTCCCGGGCGTCGACGAGTGACCTGTACGCCGAGTCCGCCGCCGCCTTCCTGACCACGCACCTGCTCACCCGCCACGGCGGCCTCCCGGCGGAGCGGACCCCGGCGCGGGAGGACGCCCGCGTGCGCACCGCCGTCGACATCATGCGCGAGCGGCTGGCCGACCCGATCACCCTCGCCGACATCGCGGGCGAGGTGCACCTGTCGGTCTACCACCTGGTCCGCGTGTTCAAGGCGGCGACGGGGGAGACACCGCACCGGTTCCTGACCCGGCTGCGGATCGAGCGCGCGAAGGGGCTGCTGCGCGACACCGACCTGGCGATCGCCCAGATCGCGACCCGGTGCGGCTTCGCGAGCCCCGGCGCCCTCTCGACGGCGTTCCTGCGGCACGTCGGCGCGCGCCCGTCCGCGTACCGCAATTCCTGACCGCTACACCGCAATCCAGGGCATTGGACCAGGACCGCCGCCGCCCTAGCGTGCACGCATGCCCGCCGACCGCACGACGCCCGGACCGCAGTCCTACGACGTCACCGCCGATTCCGCCGCGTCCCCCGCCGCCGTGTGGGCGCTGCTGCGCGACCCGCTGACCTGGCCGACCTGGTCACGGGTCGACACCGCGGCGCTCGACCAGTCGTCGCCGGATGGGGGAGTCGGCGCGATCTGGGTGTTCCGCACCGGCAAGGTCGTCACCAAGGAGCGCGTCACCGCACTGGAGCCGGAACGCCGGTTCGCCTACGAGGGCTTGGAGAACCCGCAGCTGACCGACTACCGGGCCGCCGTCGACCTGAGCGAACTCCCCGGCGGCGGAACCCGGATCCGCTGGCACGGCACGTTCTCAGCGCGCTGGGGGATGCGCTGGTTCACGCAGCGCTACCTGCGCCGCTACATGCTCGCCGTGGCGACGGGGTTGGCCCGGCACGCCGCCGGGCAGACCGGGCGTTCATGAGTGGTCGGTTGCCCCCGGGAATGCCGGGCCGTACGGTTCGATCAAGGTGACCCGCGGGGGCTGGAGGGTGCATGTCCGATTCCGTGCCGGACCCGGCCGCGCGTGCGGGCCTTCCGCCGTTCGCCGATCTCGCCCGGCACATCCAGGACGTGGTCTCCGTGCTGCGCGAGCTGGACCTCGGCGACACCGAGCCGTATCGCGCGGAGGTGCCCGATGCGGCCGTATGAGCTGACCCTCACCGCCGCCGCCCACGCCATCGGCGACCGCGAACTGTCCCCGGTCGAGCTGATCGACTCGGTGCTGGAGCGCGTCGCGGAAGTCGACTCCGGTCTCGGCGCTTACGCCCTGGTGACCGCTGACCGGGCGCGCGCGGCGGCAGTGCGGGCCGAGGGCGAGATCGCGGCTGGGGCGCTTCGCGGGCCGTTGCACGGGGTCCCGTACGCGTTGAAGGACCTGCTGGACGTGGCCGGGTTGCCCACGACCGCCAGTTCCCGGGTCCGGGCGGGGCATCGGGCCGACACCGACAGCGCGGTCGCCTCGCGGTTGGCCGCTGCGGGTGGGGCGCTTGTGGGGAAGACGCACACGCACGAGTTCGCGTACGGGCTCATCACGCCGCAGACGGTGAACGCGGTCGACCCGGGACGTGTCGCGGGCGGTTCCAGCGGTGGTTCGGCGGTCGCGGTGGCGTCGGGTACGGCGACGTTCGCGTTAGGCACCGATACAGGCGGGTCGATCCGGGTATCCGCGGCGCTCAACGGTGTGGTCGGGTTGAAGCCGACCCACGAACTCGTGCCCAGGGACGGGGTGGTGCCGCTGTCGTGGTCGCTGGACCACGTCGGCCCGATCACCCGCACGGTGGCCGACGCCGCGCTCGTGCTGGCCGCGTTGACCGGCCGCGAGTACGCGCCCAGCGCTGAGATCGTCGGCCTGCGAGTCGGGGTGCCGCGCAACTTCTACTTCGAGCACGTCAACCCGGAGGTCGACTCCGCTGTCCGCGCGGCCATCGCGCGGCTGGAGTCACTCGGCGCGCGGCTCGTCGAGGTCGAGGTCCCGATGGCCCGCTACATCCAGGCGACCCAATGGGGCCTGATGATGTCGGAGGCGTCGGCCTACCACGAGCGGACACTGCGCACGGTCCCGGATCTGTACACAGAGGACGTCCGAGCGCTTCTCCTGGCAGGGGAGGTGCTGACGGCGGAGGACTACCTGCGGGCACAGCGCGCCCGCACCCTCATGCGACAGGAATGGCTGCGCCTTCTGGACACTGTGGACGTTGTCGCCGCTCCCAGCTCGGCGCTGACGGCGGTCCCTGTCGGACAGAAAGAAGTGATCTGGCCGGATGGGACCACCGAATCCGTCCCCCATGCGTACGCCCGGCTCTCGCCTCCGGCCAACATCACCGGGCTGCCCGCACTGAACGTCCCAGTAGGACACGACAGCGATGGGTTGCCGATCGGCATGCAGCTCATCGGCGGCCCGTACGCCGAGGGCGTGCTGCTCGGGGTTGGGCTCGCGTACGAGCGGCTGTGAGTCCGTTTAGAGCAGGTTGTGGTCGCGGGCGTAGAGGGCGGCTTGGGTGCGGTCGCGCAGGCCGAGTCGGTTGAGGATGCGGGAGATGTGGTTCTTGACCGTGCCCTCGCTCAGGTAGAGGCGGGCGGCGATCTCGCGGTTCGTGGCACCGCCCGCGATCAGGCGGAGCACCTCGGTCTCCCGGGCGGTCAGGGCGTCGGCGGGGGAGGAGGGTGCCGCGCGCAGGGCCGCGGTGACGTGCCTGGCGGCCGCGGCGTCGAGCTGGGTGACGCCCGCGTTGGCCAACCGGACCGCGGCGGCCAGCTCGGTCGCGGGCAGGTCCTTGAGCAGGTACCCGGTCGCACCCGCGCGCAGCGCCTGCACCACGTACTCCTCGTCGTCGAACGTGGTGAGCATGACGACCCGGCAGGCCGGTGCCCTGGTCCGCAGCACCGCCACCGCGGCCACCCCGTCCAACTCGGGCATCCGCACGTCCATCAGCACCAGGTCCGGCGCCAGCGCGATGGCCCGGTCGATGGCCTCCTTGCCGTCCGCCGCGGTACCCACGACCTCGATGTCGGCCTGCAGACCCAGCAGCGAGGCAATGCCCTCGCGGATCAACTGCTGGTCGTCGACCACCAGCACCCGGATACTCACGCCGAGACCCGCAGCGACACGGTGGTGCCCGCCCCCGGCGCGCTGTCCACCCGTACCTCGGCACCGATCAGCGCCGCCCGCTCGCGCAATCCGATCAGGCCGAACCCCTCGGTCTGCGCCGGCAGGTCGAACCCGCCGCCGTTGTCACGGACGGTGAGACCCACCTCCCGCGCGGTGAACGCCACCGTGACCGCTACCCGGGTGGCCGCGCTGTGCCTGCGGGCGTTGGTCAGTGCTTCCTGCGCGGCCCGGTACAGCGTGGTGACCGCCGCCTGGCCGATCGGGCGCTCGACGCCGTCGACCCGCAGGGTCACCTCGGGGGTGGTGCCGTCGACCAGTTCGGACAGGGCCGCGGTCAGGGACACCGGCGTGCGCAACGCCCCCACCGAGGCCCGCACGTCGGCCAACGCCAACCGGGCCGACCGGCGGGCGTCGGCGACCGCGCGATCGGCCGTCCCGGCGTCGTGCTCGCGGAACGCCGCCGCCTTCTCCAGTTGCACCGAGATCGCGGTCAAGTGGTGGCCGAGGCTGTCGTGGATGTCCCTGGCCACCCGGTTGCGCTCGGTGGCCGCCGACAGCTCGCCCACCCGCGCCGCCGCGGCCCGCTCCCGCAGCACCGCGTCGGCCATCGCGACCGCGAGCACGACCCCCATGCCGAACATCAACAGGTCGGACACGTAGACCGCGTCCCGGTACCAACCGGGGACCCACACCGCGAAACCCGCGACCAGCACCGCGAGGCACACCCCGCCGGACACCAGCCCGACCAACCGCCCCAGGCTCAGGTACGCCAGGAACGGCACCAGCACGAACAGCGCCCGCGACAACCCGGACCCGTCCAACGCCGCCGCGCACGCGAACAGCGCCAACCGCAGCACCAGGAACGCCACCGCCGTGCGACGGCCGCGGTCCAGGCGCGCGGCCAGCCGCTCGACCGCGAACAGCGCGACCAGGCAAACGCCGAACCCGGCTGTCCTCAGTGGAGGGACATCGCCGAGACCGGCTGCCGCGTAGTACAACCCGGCCGCCAGCACGATCCCGTACACCGCGCTGGTCACCCAGGGCGCCGTCCGCTCAGTCACGAGCCGAGCGTACGCCGCCGCGCCGGTTGTCCACAGGGCACATGACGTCCGGCCGGGGGAGTCGTGACCCGGGCGTGCCCGCAGGCACTTCCGGCCTGCCGGTGCCCGTTCCTAGCCTCGGTTCGACCACTGAGCGAGGAGAACTCCTGCCATGAACCCCACCCTGACCCGGCTCGGCACCTACTGCGGCCTCGCCGCGGGCGCGCTGATCGCCCTCCCCGCGGCCGTCGAGACCGTCACCGGCGAGACCGCGGCCACCAGCTTCCTGCTCGGCCTCTCACCCGCACTCGCCGTACCCCTACTCGTCGTCCTACACCTGCGCCAGTCTGACGCCAGCGGCCCTTTCGGCGCTGTCGCCGCTGTCGCCAACCTCCTCGGCCTCGGCCTCTTCGGCGGCGCCGCCTTCATGCTCAACATGGGCATCTTCTACCTCCCGGAAGCAACGGCGAAGGAGCTGCTGCAAGGCACACCCAAGGTCGCCCTACTGGGCAGCGCCTTGGTCTTCACCGCCGGCTCGATCCTGTTCGGCATCGCCATGGTCCGCGCCCGCGTCTTCCCCCGAATCCCGTCGCTGGTCTACATCGGCGCCCTGCCCGCGCTGGCATTGGCGGCACCCCTGCCGGACACCTTGGTGACGAGTTCACTCCACGTCATCTGCGGCGCCACCCTGGTCTGGCTCGCACTGTCACTCGTCCGCGACCGCCGCGAGTCGGCCCTGTCGGCTGGCTAGCGTGCGGAGCCGGCCATGTCTGCGGGTGCGTGGGCCTTCGTCAGTAGGGCGTCCGGGTCGCGGAATCAGGGCCCTTCCTGCGCTGGCTGGTTCGCGCTGTCGGTCCCCGCGTGACCGCAAGAGCCGGCTATGTCGGCTGGTTGGCGTGCGGCCAGTGCGTGAGCAGTGCGTCGAGGGCGTCCAGGGTCGCGGACCACGAGGCGTCCGGGGTGCGGGCGGTGTGGCGGAAGCGGCCGGTCGACTCCAGGGTGACGTAGCCGTGGAAGGTGCTGTGGAGCAGGCGGATGGCGTCGGTCTGGGCGGGTTCGGGGAGGTGGTAGCCGCGCAGGAGGGCGCGGGTCATCTCCGAGTGCCGGATGGCGGCGCTGGTGGCGATGGTGTCGTCGTCGAGGTCGAATTGGGCGGCGGCGTAGCGGCCGGGGTGGCGCAGGGCGTAGTCGCGGTGGGCGTTGGCGAAGGCGACCAGGGCGTCCTTGCCCGCGCGGCCCGCCAACGCGGTGGCGACGTGGTCGGCGAGCTCGGCCAACGCCAGCAGCGCGACCCGGACCCGCAGGTCGTGGGCGTTCCTGACGTGCGAGTACAGGCTCGCGTCGCGGACCCCGAACCGCCGGGCGAGCATGGCGACGGTCACCTTCTCGAAGCCGACCTCGTCCGCCAACTCGGCCGCCGCCACCGCCAGCCGCTCGACCGTCACCCCGGCCCGTGCCACGCGCTCTCCTATGCCGGTTATTCACTTGCCTAGGGATACTAGGATAGTGCCTATGTTGCCGGTATCCGAGACCGCCATCCGAGCCTGCCTGGTCAACTGCACCAAGGGCGAGGCCAAACGCCTGGCCGTCCCCCGCGACCTGGCCGACCGCCCCTGGCCCCACCTCGACTTCCTCGGCTGGCGCGACCCCGCCGCCCGCGAACGCGCCTACCTGGTCGCCGAGACCCCCGACGGCCTCGTCGGCGTCGCCCTGCGCGTCGCCCCGCAGTCCACCCAGGTCCGCCGCGGCATGTGCTCCCTCTGCCTCACCACCCACCCCGGCACCGGCGTCTCCCTGATGACCGCCCGCAAACCCCGCGAGTCCACCAGCTCGGTCGGCACCTACATCTGCACCGACCTGGCCTGCTCCCTCTACCTGCGCGGCAAGAAACCCCTCGAACCCGGCGGCCGCGTCCACGAGACCCTGACCCTGGCCGAGAAGATCGACCGCACCACCACCAACCTCGCGGGCTTCCTCAACCGAGTCCGCGAATAGCCCCCCGCGCCGTGACTCCGCACAGGACCGACCCGATCGCCGCCCGCCGCGCGTCCACCCAGACCTGACAGGCAGAACCGCGACCCATCGCCCGATCGAGATCCGCTTCAGAACCGCACTGCACACCCGGGATCGCCCCCGCTTCGGCACGCGCCAACCGATCAGGATCGCCCGCGCCTCAGGATCTCCCCGCTCGATCAGAATCGGCCCAACTCCGGAATCCCGCCGCCCGATCGAGATCGACTCCGGTACGTGTCCCGACGCCCGATCCGAATCAGTCGCTCCGATCCCCGGCGCCCAAGCGGAATCGGCCGCTCCGATCCCCGATGCCCGATCGGACTCGGCGGCAGCGGACCTCCGGTGCCCGACCAGGACGAGTCCCGCAGGTCCCCGCCGCCTGACCAGGGCCACCCCCGCCCCAGGATCCCGGCGGGTGGTCGTGGGCGGTGCCGTTGAGGGCGCATTCGAGGGTGGGGTTCTGGGGCGAGGTCGGAGGCTGGAGGCGGGGCCCACGCGGCCTGGTGAGTTCAGCTCCGGTGGGGTGATCAGTCAGTTCGGGGTGTGCGCCCGGGGTACCGCGACCACCTACAGCCTGCTGAAGCCCCGTGGTGGCGTCTGGGCCTGCTCGGTCCCGCGCGGCCGCCACCCGGGTCGATTGGGGCGTCCGCAAACCCGGCGGCAGTGCTGCCGTGTATCTGCTGGCCTGAGAACCCGGCGCCCAACGAGTCCTGTGTGGACCAAGACCGCTACCACGATGCGCGGACTTGGTAGTAGGTGCCGGTGTAGGTGGGGTCTCCGGTGATGGCGATCGCGTCGCCCGGGGTGGCGGTGAGGGTTAGGTGGGTGGGGGTTCCACTGGAATCGGGGCAGTTGATCGTGGCTGTGGGGGCTTGGGGTTGGGTTCGGGCGCGGCAGCGCTCGTGGGTGGCCGCGTGCAGGGAGATCGAGTACGCGGGGCCGACCTCGGTGACGGTGAGGGTGAAGGAGTCGTCCAGTTGCCAGCGGCCGGTGAGCAGGTCGTTCTCGGGGACCTCGCTGGGGGAGGGGGCGCCCGGCACGGTGACCCGGTTGCGGCTCAGCCGCACGGACAGGGTGGGTGCCGTGAGCTCCATGAGGTCGCCGGTGGGTTCGTCGATGGTGGCGGTGAACGCTCCGGAGTCGACGCGGCCGGTGAACGTGCAGGCGGTGTGTGTCACGGACTCGGCTCGGTTGAGCAGGGAACGCGTCTGCTCCACGGTGTCCAGCGCGAGGGCGGCCGGGGTGTCCGCGCCCAGGCCCGACGTGCGCCAGTCGCCCGGTTCGGTGCCCACCACCGGGCCGCTGAGCCAGATCCGGCCGTGGTCGACCCGCGCCACGCCGCCCGCCAGCCGCAGTGACGCGACCTCCCGCTCCGGGTCGACCTCACCCGCGGCGACCGGGTCCGTCCGCCGTTCCAGCCGGTAGCTGCCGTCGGACACCGAGAAGAGCCCGGACAGCAGAGACTGCTGAGGATCGCCGTCACACGCCTGAGGCGGGTCGTCCGGCCAAGCCCACAACGCCACCCCGCCCACCACCGCGACCAGGACGATCGCCACCACGACCAGACGTCGGTACACCCAGGCCACCTCACCGCGATCCGGAACGGACCGCCCGAACCTACGAGATCGACACCGGTCGCCGTGGGGCTTTCCGACAACCGGGCCGCCCGCGGTGCAATTCCAGGGCGCCGAGTTCCGGCAAATGGGGACGAGAGGGGCAGGCGTCCGGTCAGCTCGGGGCGGCCGAATGGACCAAGGGGCGGCGATTGTCCGGAAGAGCAGTCACTCGCTCGGAGCATGGGGGACCGGGCGCGGGTTGATATCATTTCCTATTCGCCCTGAATCGGACCGGGCGGCGGTTATCAGGTGATGGCCTAGCGGCGGGCAACTCCCTTACAGTGAAACCGACGCCGCCGTCCACGGGGGGAAGCGAGTGAGCCCGAGCGAGGGGGTGCCCGCCGCGGCGCCGGACTACCGGATCCTGGGTCCGCTCGAGGTCGGCACCGGGGCGAGCACCAGGCTCAGGGTGGCGCCCGGGCGGCAGCAGGTCGTGCTCGGCGCGCTGCTGCTGGAGCCCAACCGGGTCGTCAGCATCGCGCAACTGGTCGACACCGTGTGGTACGAGGACCCGCCCGCGACCGCGCGCACCCAGGTGCAGATCTGCGTGTCGTCGTTGCGCGCCAAGCTGGCCGAGGCCGCGAGCGGGGCCGCCATCGTCACCCGCCCGCCGGGGTACCTGCTGCGCGTCGACGAGGACGCCATCGACGGGCACCGCTTCGCCGCCATGGTCTCCGAGGCGACGACGCTGACCGCCGCGGTGCGCTGGGCGGAGGCCGCCACCCTGCTGCGGGCCGCCGACGCGCTGTGGCGCGGCCCGGCGCTGTCCGGGATCCCCAGCCGCATCCTGCAGGTCCGCGCGGGCCAGCTCGACGAGAGCAGGCTCAACGCCGTCGAGTCGCGCTTCGACCTGGAGCTGCGCCTGGGCCGCCACCACCAGCTCGTCGGCGAGATCGCCACCCTGCTCAACGAGCACCCCCTGCGGGAACGGGCCCGCGGCCAGCTGATGCTCGCCCTGCACCGCGCCGGGCGGCAGAGCGAGGCGCTGCGGGTCTACCGCGAGGGCCGCGAGCTGCTGGTGGAGCAGTTCGGCCTCGAACCGGGCGACGAGCTGCGCAGGCTGGAGCGGGCGATCCTCGCCGACGACGACTCCCTGCGCGTCACCCCGCCCCGCGGCCCGGCCCAATTGGTGTCCACTCAGGACAGAACCGGCCCGGCCACGCCGCCACCGGCGGGACCGACCGAGGTACCGCTGCAATTGCCCGGCGACATCGCCGACTTCGCCGGGCGCGCCGACCTGGTGGCCCGCACCGAGAACCTGCTGCTCGAAGGCGCGGGCCGGGTGGCGACCCGGGTGGTCGTGCTGCTCGGCAAACCGGGCATCGGCAAGACCGCGCTCGCCGTCCACGTGGCGCACCGGTTGTCGTCGGACGACTTCCCCGACGGCCAGCTCTACTGCGACCTCGGCGGCACCCGGGCCCGCGCGGTCAGCGCCGCGGAGGCGCTCGGCCGGTTCCTGCGCGCGTTGGGCGTGCCCGGGTCCTCGGTGCCGGACGTCCTGGCCGAGCGCGCCGAGATGTACCGCAGCCTGCTGGCCCGCCGCCGGATGGTCGTGCTGCTCGACGACGCCGCGGCCGAGACCCAGGTGCAGAACCTGTTGCCGGGCACCAGCGGCTGCGTCGTGCTGATCACCAGCCGCGCGCGGCTCACCGGACTCGCGGGCGCCAGGCTGGTCGACGTGGAGGTGATGGACCACACCCAGGCCCACCGGCTGCTGACCACGGTCGTCGGCCAGGAGCGGGTCGACGCCGAGCCGGTCGCCGCCGCCGAGCTGATCGAGGTGGCCAGTGGACTCCCGTTGGCCCTGCGCATCCTCGCCGCCCGGCTGGCCGCGCGCCCCGGTCGGTCCCTGGCGTGGATGGTGCGCAGGCTGGTCGACGAGCACCGCAGGCTCGACGAACTGGCGCACGGCGACCTGGCCGTGCGCGCGAGCGTCGCGCTGAGCTACGACAGCCTGCCCCCGGACGCCCGCAGGCTGGTGCGGCGGCTGAGCGTGCTCGACGTGCCGAGCGTGCCGGTGTGGGTGGCGGACGCGCTGCTCGACGACGACTCCGAGCGCACCGCGGACCTGCTGGAACTGCTGGTGGACGAGCAGATGCTGGAGGAGACCGAGGACGCGTCCGGGCTGCGCTACCGCTTCCACAACCTCATCCGGCTCTTCGCCAGGGAACGCCTGGAGGCCGCCGAGACCCCGGGGGAGCGCCGCCGGTCGGTGAGCCGGGTCGCCGACGGCTGGCTCACCCTCGCGGGCGAGGCGCACCGGCGCATCTACGGCGGCGACTACGCGATCCTGCGCGGCGTCGAACCGCGCTGGGTGCCGGGGGCGGAGTACCTCGACCGCGTGCGCGCGGATCCGTTGGCGTGGCTGGAATCCGAGCGTGCCACGCTGTGCGCCGCGGTCGAGCTGACGGCCGCGGCCGGGCTGGACGAGATCTGCTGCGAGCTGGCGATCACGTTGGTGACCCTGTTCGAGTCCGGGTGCTACTTCGAGGACTGGGAGCACACGCACCTGCGCGCGCTGGAGGTGGCCGAGGCGGCGGGCAACCGGCGCGCGCTGGCGGTGCTGCGGTGCTCGCTGGCGTCGCTGCACCTGAGCCGCGGCAGGCTCTCGGCGGCCCAGGAGCTGCTGGAGCCGGTGCTGGTGGAGTTCACCGACCTCGGCGACGTCCACGGCCAGGCGATGGCCCGCCGCAACCTGGCCCTGGTCGACCACCTGCGGGGCGACCTCGACCCGGCGCTGATGGGCTACCGGGTGGCGTTGGCCCAGTTCCGCACCGCCGGTGACCCGGTGGGGCAGGCGCACGTGCTGTGCCAGATCGCGCAGCTCGACCTCGACGCCGAGCAGTTGGCCGCCGCCGAGACGAACCTGATGGCCGCGCTGGAGATCTGCGGCCGGGTCGGCAGCAGGCGCGTGCAGGTGCAGGTGCGGTTCCGGTTGAGCGGGTTGCTGGTGGCGCAGGGCCAGTTCCGGCAGGCCGCTGCCGAGTTGGCCGAACTGCTGGTCGCCGTGCGGTCCACCGGGGACGTGGTCGGCGAGGGCCGGGTGCTGCACCGGCTGGGGACGGTCGAGGCGTTGCTGGGGCGGACCGACGAGGCGGTCGCCGTGCTCACCGAGGCGTTGGCGCTGCGGGAGCGGACGATGGACCTGAGCGGCGCGGCCGAGATCCGCAAGGAGCTGGCCAGGCTGACCGGCTGAGCTCAGCCGCCCCAGGGGGTGTCGCCGAGGGTGGCCGCGGCGGCGCTGGGGGCGGTGCCGGTGATCGCGGTGGTGGCGGTGGTCGCGGTGCGGGTCATCTGATTCCCCTTTTCCCTGGGTCGGTATTCGCTGTCCGACCGTCTGTGCCAACGGTAGGAACGCCCGGCATCGCGGGGTTATCGCCCGCGCGGCCGGTGCCGGGCGCGCCGCGTGGTCGCGTGATAACCGGGCGATAAGCGCGTGCCGATGCTGGAGACACGGGACGCCGCGACCTCGTTCGGCGTGGGAGAACGTGATGGGAAGTGAAATGCGCATACCGCACACGCGTCGGGATTTCGGCGAATTGCTCAGAATCCACCGCATCCGCAGGGCCGCCACCCAGCACCAGTTGGCCGGGTTGTCCACGGTGAGCGTCCGGGCCATCCGCGACCTGGAGCTCGGCAAGGCGCACCGGCCGCGCCGCGACACCGTGCGGCTGCTCGCCGACGGCCTCGGGCTCACCGGGCGGGAGCGGGTGGAGTTCGAGACCGCCTCGGCCGCCCCCGGCTGGGCGACCCCGGCCCACGACCTGACCGCCGCCCCGCCGCCCGCGCCGTTGGACGCCGTCGTGGGCCGCGACGCCGAGGTCGCCGTGCTGACCGAGCTGGCCCGGTCGGGCAGTCAGCGGCTGGTCACCGTGGTCGGCCTGCCCGGCGTGGGCAAGTCGCGGGCGGTGCTGGAGGTGGCGGGCGCGCTCGGTGACCTGCCGGTCCTGTGGAGCGACGCGGCCGCCGAGCCCGCGCCGGACACGCTGGCCGCGCTGGTCCGCGCCGCGCTCGGGTCGCCGGGTTCGGCTCGTGGGGCCGACGTGGCCGCCGCGCACCTGGCCGAGCTGGTCGGTGACGCCGCAGCGGTGCTCGTCCTCGACGGGTACGACCGCGACGACGTCGACCGCGAGGCGCTGCCCGTGCTGCTCCAGCGCTGCCCCGGCCTGCGGATCGTGCTCACCACCCGCGTCCCGTGGGGGTTGGCGGGGGAGCGGGTGTTCCCCCTGGGACCGTTGGCCGTTCCGGCGGCCGACGCCGACCCTGGCTCCGTGCCGTCCGTCCGGTTGCTGCTGTCGCACCTGGCCCGATTACAGCCAGGGTCCACCCACACCGCGACGGGCGTGGTCGCCCTGTGCCGCGCGCTCGACGGCATCCCCTCGGCGCTGGAGGCCGCCGCGTCCGCGCTGACGGTCTACCCCCTGGCTGAGCTGGCCGAGGAACTGGCCGACGACCCGTTCGACATCGCGGGCGAGCACCTCGACACGCACCTGCGCCGCGCGGTCGCCACGCTCGACCCGCCGGTGGCCGCGCTGCTGTCCCGGCTCGTCGGGCTGCGCGGGGGCTGGTCGATGACCGACGCCGTGCGGGCCAGCGGGCTGCGCGCCGGGGTGTGCGCGCCGCTGGTGCGCGCCCTGCTCGTGCGCGGCCTGGTGCGCTGCGCCGACGACACCGACCGGACCCGGTTCACCGTGCTGGGCCTGGTGACCGCGCTGCACCGCGCCCCGCGCCTGACCGCCAAGGAGGCGATGTGACCGCCACGCTCGACACCGGCAGGCTCTCGACGGGCCTGCGCGCCCGCACCGCCGCGATGATCTTCGGGACCACCCCGGCGGAGCTGACCGGGGAACTGCGCCTGATCTCCACCGTCGACCTGGCGCACGTGGTCATGCTCGCCCGTCAGGGCCTGCTCGACGCCGACACCGCCGGGGCGCTGCTGCGGGAGATCCGGTCGCTGCGCGCCGAGGACTTCGCGTCCCTGCACGGGTTGCCCGCCCCGCGCGGGGCGTACCTGATGTACGAGAACCAACTCGCCGCCCGCCTCGGTGAGGACATCGGCGGCAAGCTGCACACCGGTCGGTCCCGCAACGACCTCAAGGCGACGACGACGATCCTGGGTCTGCGCGCCTGGCTCGCCGACTTCCTCACCGAGGCGCTGCGACTGGAGGCGGTGCTGCTGGGCCGGGCGCGGGCCTACCGGGGCGTCGTCATGCCGGTCTACACGCACTTCCAGGCCGCGATGCCGATCACCTACGGGCACTACCTGCTGGGCGTCGCCGTGGCGCTGGGCCGGGACATCGACGCGGTGTTGGCTGCTGCCGAGGGCTTGTCCCGGTGCCCGATGGGCGCGTGCGCGGTGGCGGGCACCGACCTGCCGTTGGACCCCGCGCTCACCGCGCGCCTGCTCGGGTTCGCCGCCGGTCCGGGGCACGCGGTGGACGCGGTCGCCAGCCGTGACGTCCTGCTGCGGGTGCTGGCCGCGGTGGCCGGGCTGGGGATCACGCTGAGCAGACTCGGCACCGACCTGCAACTGTGGAGCAGCGCCGAGTTCGGCCTGGTCGCCTTCCCCGACCGGCTGGTCGGCGGCAGCTCGGCGATGCCGCAGAAGCGCAACGCCTTCCTGCTGGAGCACGTCAAGGCCAAGGCGGGCGCCGCGATCGGCGCGTGGACCGCCGCGGCGGCGATGACCAAGTCGACCCCGTTCACCAACACCATCGAGGTCGGCACCGAGGCCGTGGCCGCGGCTCGTCCGGGTCTGGCGGCGGTGGCCGACGCGGTGCTGCTGAGCCAGGTCCTGGTGGGCGGCGCCACCCCCGTCGCGACCCGGATGACCGAGCGCGCCGAGCAGGGCTTCACCATGGCCACCACAGCAGCGAACCGCCTGGTGCTGTTCGGCACCCCGTTCCGCGCCGCCCACCACACCGTGGGGGCCGCTGTCCGCGACGCGATCGCCGCGGGCACCACCGACCTGGGAGCTCTCGGCCTTCCCCCAACCGCCCTGCCCGCCGTAGTAGCCACGACCTCCCACGGCGGCGGACCCGGCGCCTTCGACTCCATCTTCACCACGGCGACAACGTCAGCTGCCGCCCGCGCCACCCTCTGCCGCACCCACCGCACCACCCTCCTGGCCGCGGAATCCCATCTCGCCGCCGCCGTCGCCGCGCTCGCGGGCGGTGCCCGATGAGTGACTGGTTTGTGTTGGTCGAGAGCAACACCACCGGGTCCGGGCAGGTGTTCTGCGCCAGGGCGAGGGCAAGAGGCCTGCGGCCGGTCGTGCTCACCTGCTCCCCAGGGCGCTACCCGTACCTCGACGAGGACGCCATCGACAGGCTTGTGGTCGACACCGGTGACATCGAGGCAGTCCTGGCCACGTGCCGGACGTTGTCGCGGGTCGCGGGTGTCACCTCCAGTTCCGAGTACTTCATCGCCACCGCCGCCGAGGTGGCCGCGAGGCTGGGGTTGCCGGGGCCGGATCCGGTGGCGGTGCGGTTGTGCCGGGACAAGGCGTGGCAGCGGCGGACCCTGGCGAAGGCCGGGATCGCGGTGCCCGGGTTCCGGGTCATCACCACCGACGCGGTCGACGGGGTGCTCGCGGCGCGGGAGTTGGGGTTTCCGGTCGTGGTCAAGCCTGCCACCGGGTCGGGGTCGCTGGGGGTCAGGCTGTGCGCCGACGAGGACGAGGTCGCGCGGGCGGTCGGGTTGCTGCTGGCCAACACGACCGATGAGCGGGGCGCCCCGCGTGAGCCGGTGGTGCTGGTGGAGCGGTTCGCGCGCGGCCGGGAGTTCTCCGTGGAGACCGTGGGCGACACGGTCGCGGGTGTCACCGGCAAGCACCTCGGTGTGCCCCCGTACTTCGTGGAGACCGGGCACGACTTCCCCGCCCGGGTGCGCGACTCCGAACGCGACGACCTGGTCGACACCACCCGCAAGGCCCTCGAAGCCCTCGGTGTCGGCTGGGGCGCGGCGCACACCGAACTGCGCCTCACCCCGGCCGGACCGGTGCTCATCGAGGTCAACCCGCGGCTTGCGGGCGGCATGATCCCCGCCGTCGTGGCGGCCGCGACCGGGCTCGACCTGGTCGACGCCTGTGTGGCGCACGCCTGCGGGCAACCGCCACCCCCGGCGGTCGGCGGCCCCGGTGCGGCGGCGATCAGGTTCGTGCTCGCCCGCGGCCCGGGCGTCGTCAGCGCCGTCACCGGGCTGAGCGAGGCCGCCGCCCTGCCCGGGGTGGCGGCCGCGAAGGTCACGACCGCGGTCGGCGCGCGGCTGGGGGAGCCGACCGGGTCGTTCCAGGACCGGGTCGGCCACGTGATCACCACCGGGAGCGCGACCCCGACCGCCGCGGCGCGGGCCGAGGCGGCGCTCGCGGCAGTCGGTGTCGCGGTGTCGCGCACCACGCACGCAGACGCCCTGCGGCTGCCGCGCTAACTGCCGCTCGGCGCCACCTCCGGGCCATACCGTTCTCTTCAGGACCGGAAACCCCGGGAACCCAAGCCGGACAACGACTCTTGTGAGCGTGGATGATGATGTCCTCACCTTCGGGGGAGCCGGTCGTGATCAGCGGCACCTCCTCGGACTCGCACACGTGGAACCTGGTCTACCTCCAGTTGCTCGTGCGGGAGCTGGGCCACCCGGTGCTCAACCTGGGCCCGTGCGTCCCGGACGACCTGCTGGTCGCCGAGTGCGCGCGGACCGGGCCGCGGCTGGTGGTGATCAGCACCGTCAACGGGCACGGGTACGCCGACGCCGTCCGGGTGGCGCCCCGGCTGCGGGCCCGCCGGGAGCTGGCGGGTACCAGGCTGGTGATCGGCGGCAAGCTCGGCATCCACGGCGCGGCGGCCGCGCGGCGCCGCGACCAGCTCGTCGCGGCCGGGTTCGACCGCGTCTACGAGGAGACCGAGCTGGCCGCCTTCGCCGACGACCTCGCCCGGCTGCGGGTCGGGGTGGCGTCGTGACCGCGGGGTTCGGCGGGTTCGTGGCCAGGGCGCGGGCGGCGGGGCGGCTGGTGGTGCAGCCGAGGATGGGCTTCAGCGACACCGCGACCATGCGCGCCGGACTCCTGGCCACCAAACGCGTCCCCGCCACCACGGTCGGCACCCTGACCCTCGACAGCTACACCCGCGTCAACGACATCGCCGCCGCCGACCACGCGCTCGCCGAAGGCATACCCCTCAACGGATACCCCATCGTCTCCTACGGGCCCGAGCGGACCGCGACCGTCCTCGACGGCATCCGCGACGCCGGTTTCCCGGTGCAGGTGCGCCACGGATCGGCACGCCCGCAGGACATCGTGCGCGCCTCCCTGGCCGCCGGGCTCGACGCCACCGAGGGCGGGCCGGTCTCGTACTGCCTGCCCTACAGCAGGATGCCGCTCACCGACGCCGTCCGGAACTGGTCGCACACGGCCGACATCCTCGCCACCGCGCCGAACGCGCACGTGGAGACCTTCGGCGGGTGCATGCTCGGCCAGCTCTGCCCGCCCAGCATGCTCGTCGCCCTCAGTGTCCTCGAAGGACTGTTCTTCGTCCAGCACGGACTGCGCAGCGTCTCGTTGAGCTACGCCCAGCAGGTCGACGCCGAGCAGGACGAGGAAGCCGTGCACGCCCTGCGCAGGCTCGCCGCCGACCTGCTGCCCGGGGTGGACTGGCACGTCGTCGTCTACACCTACATGGGCCTCTACCCGACCACCCCGCACGGCGCGGCGGCGCTGCTGGAGAGCAGTGCCCGGCTGGCGGTGCGCTCCGGGGCGGCCCGGCTGATCGTCAAGACCGCCGCGGAGGCCAGGCGGATCCCCACCATCGCCGAGAACGTCGACGCGCTCACCCTCGCCGCCGAGGTCGCCGCCGCCACCCGCTGGGCCGACGACGAACCCGACGCCGCCGACACCACCGTGCACACCGAGGCCCGCGCCATCGTCACGGCCGTGCTCGGCCTGGCCCACACCGTCGCCGAGGCGCTGCCCGCGGCCTTCCGCCTCGGCTACCTCGACGTCCCCTACTGCCTGCACCCGGACAACGCGGGCCGGGCCACCAGCGAGATCGACCCGACCGGGCGGCTGCGCTGGGCCGCCACCGGGTCGCTGCCCTTCCGCGCCAGGCCCGCCGCCGCGGGCCGGGGACCGACCTCCGCGGGCCTGCTGGCCGCGCTCTCGCACACGCAACGCCGTTTCGACGGCCTGCCCGCCACCGCGGGCGCGGCCGACCGACCCGTCCTGGGAGCACAGATGACCATCACGACACCGGGTCCCACCAGCACCTACCTGCCGCCGTCGCCGCCGGAGCACCTGGCGTCGCCGGTGACCCGCGCCGCGCTGCGCGTGCAGCAGCAGGTGCTCACCGCGGCCAGGTCCTTCCTCGCAGGCGACGGGTTCATCGAGCTGCTGCCGCCGGTGATCGGCCCGGTCACCGACCCGGGGGTGCGCGGCTCCAAGCAGCTCGACGTCGACTACTACGGCCACCGCTACAAGCTGATGACCAGCGGCATCCTCTACAAGCAGGCCTCCCTGCTCGCCTTCGACAAGCTGTTCTTCATCGCCCCCAACGTGCGCGCCGAGCCGGTCGAGACCTGCAACACCCGCCGCCACCTCGCGGAGTTCCACCAGATCGACGTCGAGATCTCCGGCGGCACCCGGGCCGACGCGCGCAGGCTGGCCGAGCGGCTGCTGGTGCACGTCGTGCGGCACGTGCTGCGCACCGCGGGCGACGACCTCGCCGCGCTCGGCCGCGACCCGGTGGTGTTCGCCGAGCTGCTGCGCGAGCCGTTCGACGTGCTCACCCACGCCGAGGCCGTCGCCGCGCTGCACGACCTGCAGTACCCGCAGAGCACCGACGCCGAGATCGAGTGGGAGGGTGAGGAACTGCTCTCGCACAAGGCGCGCAGGCCGTTCTTCGTCACCGACTACCCGAAGGGCTCGCGCGGGTTCTACGACCGCGAGAACCCCGAGTCGCCCGGCACGCTGCGCAACTTCGACCTCATCGTGCCCGGCGGGTACGGGGAGCTGGTGAGCGGCAGCGAGCGCGAGTCCGACTACGCCACGATCGTCACCCGGATGCGGGAGACCGGGGAGAACCCGGCGAAGTACAGGTGGTACCTGGACATGGTCCGCGACGGCATCCCGGCCAGCGCCGGGTTCGGGATGGGCCTGGAGCGGCTCACCCGGTTCCTCACCGGACTCGACTCGGTGTGGCAGGTCAACGCCTACCCCAAGGTCCCCGGTCTGGTGGCGCCATGACCGTCCGGGCGGAGGGCCTGCCGGAGGCCGCGATCCGGGACCGGGCCCGCTCCGGTGCCGCCGCGGTGTTCCCGGCGCTGGCGGGCTACGGCGAGCAGGTGTACGGGCAGTCACCCGGGTGGTCCACCGCGGACGAACTGGACCGGACGAGGTTGGTCCCGCCGGTGTTCGTGCCGCGCAGGCTGGAGAAGCTCATCGAGCTGGGCCGGGAACCGCTGTACTCCGATGTGGACACACGAACCTCGGTGGGCGGGTTCACCGCCACCCTCCCGCTCTACCTCTCGGCATTCGGCTCCACCCAGCTCGGCAGCACCGGACTCGGCGTGGCAGCGGCCAGGCAGGCAGGCGAGCTGGGCATCCCGATGGTCATCGGCGAGAACGTGGTGCCGGTCAACGGGTACGGCCGGGGCGCCGCCGACGCGGGGGCGATGCTGATGGCCAGGGTGCGCGCCTACCTGGAGCGCGTACCCGACGACGTCGGTGGCGTGGTGGTGCAGCAGAGCACCGAGGACGCCGACGCCGAGGTGTGGAACCTGGTCTACAGCGACCCCGCCGTGGCGCCGCTGCTGGCCGAGGGCAGGCTCGCGTTCGAGCTGAAAGTCGGCCAGGGCGCCAAACCCGGGCTCGGCGGGATGACCGTGCTCGGCGCGCAGGCGGCACGTCGGGTCGGTGACCAGTTCGCCATCGACGCGATCTTCGCCGACGACCGCGTGCTGCGCTCCAGCAGTCCGGGGACGTTCACCGACGAGATCCTGCGGCAGCAGATCCGCCTGATGCGCAACAACTTCCCGCGCGCCAGGGTGTGGGTGAAGCTGCCCGGTGCTCGCGACGTCGCCGCTGCCGCGGCGGTGGCCTGGGCGGCGGGCGCGGACGCGGTGACCGTGGACGGCGCCGAGGGCGGCAGCGGCTGGGCGCCCACGGCGTTCCTGGACACCGTCGGCCTGCCGCTCGCCGAGTGCCTGCGGCGCATCGGTTCCCCGGGCGGCTGCCTGCTGGCCAGCGGCCGGATGTGGGAGGGCACCCGGGCGGTGAAGTGCCTGGCGCTGGGTGCCAGGGCGGTCGGCCTCGGCCGCGCGGCGCTGGTCGCGGTGGACGAGGACCCCGACCACGGGCTCGTGCGGCTGGTGGCGGCGCTGGCGCTGGAGATGCGGCTGCTGGCGAGCGCGCTGGGCAAGTACACCACCGGCGCGCTCGACGCCGCCGACCTGTGGCTGCCCGGCACCCCGGCAACTGCCGACGTGCTGCCCGCGCTGGTGCCCGGGACGACACCCGGGAATGGCTAGTTTTCCTTCCAGGGGAACGAGAAGACCCAGCTGACCGCGCGACGAGACGGGCTGCGGAGCGGACATGACGATGAGCGAGAAGTGGTACCCGACCGCCGCGGGCGAGTCGGCGATCGGGGTGGTCGAACCGCCACCGGCCCGCACGGGCGTCGCGACGGCGAGCACCCACCACGGCGAGATCCTGCAGGGGATGTTCGAGGACGCGGACGGCAGGCTGCACCGCGGTCTGCTGACGATGCCCTGCGACCTCTACCGCACCCGGGCCACCTACACCCCGGTGAACCTGCCCTCGGTCGTGGTGCGCCAGGCCGACAAGGTCAAGGCGCGGCGGGCGGCGGAGGAGACGTTGGCGGTGCTCGGCTGGCCGTGCACCGGCGGCTACCTGGACCTGCGGGGCGAGGTGCCCGCCTCGCGCGGGTTCGGTTCGTCCACCAGCGACGTGCTGGCCGCCATCCGCGCGGTCGCGGACGCCTTCGACTGCGCGCTGCCCGACTGGCTGGTGGCGCAGCTGGCGGTGCGCGCGGAGACCGCGTCGGACTCGCTGATGTTCGGCGACAACACCGTCCTGTTCGCCCAGCGGGAGGGGATCGTGCTGGAGGACTTCGGCCGCCGGTTGCCCCGCCTGGCCGCGGTGGGCTTCGGCACCAGCAGCACCGGGTCCGGAGTGGACACCCTCGCGCTGCGGCCCGCCGACTACGGCCCCTGGGAGATCGCCCGCTTCCGCGAACTGCGGGCCCAGTTGCGCGCGGCGCTGGCCGCGGGAGACGCCGCCGGGCTCGGCGCGGTCGCCACGGCCAGCGCCGAGATCAACCAACGGCACCTCCCGGTGCCCGGCTTCGACCGGATCACCGCGCTGGTCCGGCGCACGGGGGCGGTCGGCCTGCAGACCGCGCACAGCGGCGACATCGCCAGCCTGCTGTTCGACGCCGCCCAACCGGACCACCGGCGGCGCTGCGAGCTGGCCAGGCGGCTGCTCGCCGGGATCGGTGTCGACGACGTATGGCTCTTCACGACGGGTGGATGAGGACATGACCGTGACCATGAGTGCCCAGACCAAGGCCTTCCCCTCGATCGTCGAGGCCACCGAGTTGCCCAGGATCATCGAACTGGGCACCAACTTCTACGCCGCGTCCTTCACCCTGATGAAGCTGCTGCCCGCGCGGTTCATCATCGACCGCGCCCGCCGCGACGGCCTGCTCGCGCCCGGCGGCATGGTGATCGAGACGTCCTCGGGCACCTTCGGCCTCGGCCTGGCGCTGGTGTGCCGCCGCCACGGGCACCCGCTGGTGGTGGTCGGCGACCCGGCCATCGACGCCAACCTGCGCACCCGCCTGGAGCTGCTGGGTGCCCGGGTGGAGATCGTCGACGACTTCGACGCCCCCGGCGGCATCCAGGGCGCCCGGCTGGAGCGGGTGCGGGAGCTCAGCGAGCGCAACCCCGGCAGCTACGTGCCCGGCCAGTACGACAACCCGGACAACCCGGCCGCCTACGACATCGTCGCCGACCTGCTCGCCGACACCATCGGCCCGATCGACCGCCTGGTCGGCCCGGTGGGCTCGGGCGGGTCGACCGGCGGCCTCGCCACCGCGCTGCGGCTCGCGGGCCACGACACCCGGCTGTCCGGTGTGGACACCCCGGGCAGTGTGATCTTCGGTGACCGCAACGGGCCCCGGCTGCTGCGCGGTCTCGGCAGCAGCATCCACGCCGCGAACGTGCGGCACACCGCCTACGACGACGTGCACTGGGTCGGCGCGGGCGCGGCCTTCCACGCCACCCGCGAGCTGTACGCCACGCACGGCATCTTCGCGGGCCCCACCAGCGGCGCGTCGTTCCTGGCTGCCCGCTGGCACGCCGCCCAGGACCCGGACGCGGTCACCGTCGCCCTCATGCCCGACGACGGCTACCGCTACCTCGACAGCGTCTACGACGAGAGCTGGTTGCGCGCCAACGGCCTCGCCGACGCGATCGCCCCCGCCGCGCCGAAGGCCGTCACCGACCCGACCGACCTCGACGAGCATTGGTCCCACCTGCCCTGGGGCCGCCGCGAGCTGTCCGCCCACCGCTAGATCCGAGTACCCGACCGACTGAGGAGTGTTCCCGATGAGCAGCAACCCGTTCGACAACGAGGACGGCGTGTTCCTGGTGCTGGTGAACGCGGAGAACCAGCACTCGCTGTGGCCGGAGGCGGTCGACGTGCCCACGGGCTGGACGGTGGCGCACGAGCGCGACACCCGGCAGGCCTGCCTGGACTACGTGGAGCGCACCTGGACCGACATGCGCCCGGCCTCCCTCATCGCCGCGATGGGCGACTGACGCATACCCGAACGCACCAGTGGATAAGGGGTGGATCTCCGTGGTTCCGTTGTCGTTCGCGCAGGCGCGCTTGTGGTTCCTGGACGAGTTGGGAGGAGGGGGCTCGGCCTACACGGTCGCGGTGACCGTGCGGCTGGGCGGCGCGCTGGACCGGGTCGCGCTGGCGGGCGCGCTGGTCGACGTGGTGGACCGGCACGAGGTGCTGCGGACCGTGTACCCGGCCCCCGAGGGCGTGCCCAGCCAGCACGTGCTGACCGCGCCCGCCGTCGAGATGTCCACTGTGGAGGTGACGGCGGCCGAATACGAGCAGCGGGTCGTCGACACCGCGCGGCAGGCGTTCGACCTGGCCACGGAGATCCCCATCCGGGCGACCCTGTTCGCCGTGCCCGCCGAGGAGCCGCACCACGTGCTGCTGCTCGTCCTGCACCACATCGCCTTCGACGGCTGGTCCCTGGCCCCGCTGGTGCGCGACCTCGGCGAGGCCTACTCCGCGCGGCGCACCGGCTCGACACCGGACTGGCCCGAATTGCCCGTCACCTACCAGGACTACACGCTCTGGCAGCACGACCTGCTCGGCGCCCAGGACGACCCGGACAGCGTCGCGGCCACCCAGCTCGGCTACTGGTCCGGGCAGCTCGCGGGCCTCCCCGAGGAACTGGACCTGCCGCTGGACCGACCCCGCCCCGCGACGGCCAGTGCCGAGGGCGACGTCGTCCACGCCACGGTCGACCCGGCGACCACCGCCGCGCTGACGAACCTGGCCAAGACCAGGGGCGCGTCGCTGTTCATGGTGCTGCGCGCGGCCCTCGCCGTGCTCTACACCAAGCTCGGCGCCGGGACCGACCTGCCGTTCGGCTCACCCATCGCGGGCCGGACCGACGAGGCCCTGGAAGACCTCGTCGGGTTCTTCGTCAACACGGTCGTCCTGCGCACGGACACCTCCGGCGACCCGACCTTCACCGAGTTGCTCGACCGGGTCCGCGAGACCGACCTCGCGGCGTTCGCCAACCAGGACGTGCCGTTCGAGCGGCTGGTGGAGGTGCTGAACCCGGAGCGGTCGAGCAGCAGGCACCCGCTGTTCCAGACCCTGTTCGCGCTGCAGAACAACGCCGAGGCGGAGCGCGGGTTCGGCGGGCTCGACGTGCGGGTCGACGTGCGCTCCGGCGGCACCGCCAAGTTCGACCTGCAGTTCGAGCTGACCGAGCACCCCGATGGGCTGCGCCTGGCCCTGGAGTACGCCACGGACCTGTTCGACCGCCCGACCGCGCAACTGCTGGCCCGCCGGTACCTGCGGGTGCTCGACCAGGTCGCCACCGACCCCGGCCGCGCGCTCTCCGGGGTCGACGTCCTCGACCAGCCGGAACGCCACGCCCTGACGGTCGCCTACAACGACACCCCCGCCGCCGCGTCCGGCTCGCTCACCGGCCTGTTCGAGGCCAGGGCAGCCGTGACGCCGGACGCGGTGGCGATCCGCTGCGGCGCGGAGGTCTTGACCTACGCCGAGGTCAACGCCAAGGCCAACCGCTGGGCGCGGCACCTGCGGGCCCAGGGCGCCGGGCCGGAGCGGTTCGTCGGGCTGGCCATCCCGCGCTCGGCCGCCGCGGTGGTCGCCATGCTGGCCGTGGCGAAGTCCGGCTCGGCCTACGTGCCGATCGACCGCGCCCAGCCCGCTGCCCGCGCCGCCGCGGTCCTCGCCGCGGTGGACCCGGTGCTGGTGCTCGACGCCGAACCCCCGGCGTCGGTGCTCGCCGGGTACGCCGCCGCGGACCTGGACGTCGCGGTCGGCCCGGACGCGCTCGCTTACGCAATGTTCACCTCCGGCTCGACCGGTGTGCCCAAGGGCGTGGCCGTGACCAGGGCGAACGTGGTGGCGCTGGTCCGCGACCACGCGTGGAGCCGCGGTCACGAGCGGGTGCTGTGCTACTCGGTGCAGGCGTTCGACGCCTCGGTTTACGAGACCTGGGTGCCGCTGTGCGCGGGCGGTTCGGTGGTCGTGGTCCCGGACGGCCGGGTCGACACCGACGTGCTCGCGGGCGTGATCAGCTCCGGCGCGGTGACGGCGGCGTACATGACCACCGCGCTGTTCGCCGCCATGGCGCAGGACGAGGTCGAGGCGCTGGCGGGCCTGGACGTGGTGTGGACCGGCGGCGACGTGCTGTCCCGCGAGGCCCTGCGCCGGGTCCTCCGGCAGTGCCCGGACACGGCCGTCGTCCACGTCTACGGACCCACCGAGACCACGGTGTTCTGCAGCCACGAGTCCTTCCGGGACACCGACGTCGACCGGCTCTCGCTCGGCGTGCCGATGGACGGCACCGCCATGTACCTGCTCGACGCCGACCTCCAACCGGTCCCCGTCGGCGGACTCGGCGAGCTGTACGTGTCCGGGTCGCACGTCGCCCGGGGCTACCTGGGCCAGCCGGGGATCACGGCGACGCGGTTCGTGGCTTGTCCGTTCGGCGGCCGGATGTACCGCACGGGTGACCTCGCGCGCTGGCGAGCCGAAGGGGTGCTGGAGTTCGTCGGGCGTGTCGACGGACAGGTGAAACTGCGCGGGTTCCGGATCGAGCTGGGCGAGGTCGAGCGCGCGCTGACCGCCGTGCCCGAGGTCGACCAGGCCGCGGTGATCGTCAGGGAGGACCGGCCGGGCGACAAGCGCCTGGTGGCGTACGTGACCGGCACCGCCGATCCGGCCGCCCTGCGCCGAGCCGTGGCCGACGCCGTGCCCGGCTACATGGTGCCCTCGGCGTTCGTCATGCTGGAGTCCCTGCCGCGCAACACCAACGGCAAGCTCGACCGCGCTGCCCTGCCCGCGCCGGACACCGCCGCTACCAGCCGAGCGCCCCGAACCGGCACCGAGGAGATCCTCTGCGGCCTGTTCGCCGAGGTGCTGGGTGTGTCGTCGGTCGGGGTCGACGACGGGTTCTTCGACCTGGGCGGCCACTCGCTGCTGGCCACCCGGCTGATCAGTCGCGTTCGGACGGTCCTGGGCGCCGAGCTGGGCATCCGCGACCTGTTCGCCGCGCCCACCGTCGCCGGTCTCGCCGGGCGGCTGCGGGTGGCCGACCGGCAGCCACCGCGCCCGGCCGAGCGCCCCGACCCGATGCCGCTTTCCCCAGCGCAGCACCGGCTGTGGTTCCACCACCAACTCGAAGGCGCGGGGGCCACCTACAACATCCCCCTCGCGCTGCGGCTCACCGGCCCGCTCGACCGCACCGCGCTGGCAGGAGCTCTGACCGACCTCACCACGCGCCACGAGTCCCTGCGCACGGTGTTCCCCGCGATTGACGGCACCCCGGTCCAGCGCGTCCTCGACCACGCCGACATCGACCTGACCTGCGTCGACACCACCCCAGACCAGCTGGAGACCCTGCTCGACCACGCGGCCAGGTACTCGTTCGACCTCGCCACCGCGCCACCGATCCGCGCCTGGCTCCTCACCCTCGCCGCCGACGAGCACGTCCTGCTGCTGGTGCTGCACCACATCGCCGCCGATGGCTGGTCGCTCACCCCGCTGCTCACCGACCTCGCCGCCGCCTACGGCGCTCGCACCGGCGACACCCCGCCTCGCCCCGACCTCCCGGTGCAGTACGCCGACTACACGCTCTGGCAACGCGAACTGCTCGACCGGATCGCCGACGAGCAACTCGCCTACTGGACCGAGGCGCTCGCGGACCTCCCGGACGAGTTGCCCCTGCCGTTCGACCGCCCGCGTCCCTCGGTGGCCTCGCACGCGGGCGAGGTGCTGCCGCTGACCCTCGACGGCGACCTGCACCGCGCGGTGGCCGACCTGGCCCGGCGCAGCGGCGTGACCGTGTTCATGGTGCTCCAGGCCGCGCTGGCCACCGTCTACACCAAACTCGGCGCGGGCACCGACATCCCGCTGGGCGCCGCGGTGGCGGGCCGGTCGGACGAGGCGCTCGACGACCTGGTCGGCTTCTTCGTCACGACCGTGCTCCTGCGCACCACCACCTCGGGCGACCCGACGTTCGCCGAGTTGCTCGACCGGGTCCGCGAGACCGACCTGGCCGCCCTCGCCCACCAGGACGTGCCGTTCGAGCAGGTCGTGGAGGCGGTCAACCCGGTGCGCACGGCGGCCAGGCACCCGCTGTTCCAGACCATGATCACCGTCCATGGCGCCGCCGAGGTCGAGTTCCCCGGGCTGGCGGCGACCCTCGACTCGCGGGCGGCGGGAGCGGCCAAGTTCGACCTGACCTTCGCCTTCACCGATCGGCGCGCGCCCGATGGCCGCCCGGAGGGCATCGGCGTCGATGTCGAGTACGCCGTGGACCTGTTCGACCGGTCCACCGTGGAATCGCTGGCCGCCCGGCTGGTCCGGGTCCTGGTCGCGGTGTGCGCCGACCCCGCGGTACGGCTGTCCGCTGTGGACGTGTTCGACGCCGACGAGCGGACCGCGCTCGTCCACGCCTACAACGAGGTGCCGCCCGCACCCGCCCCGGCGACCGTGGCCGGGTTGTTCGCCCGGCAGGCCGTCGCGACACCGGACGCGGTCGCCGTCGGCTGCGGCGAGCGCGAGGTCACCTACCGCGAGCTGGAGGAGCGGTCCGGCCAGATCGTGGGCCTGTTGTGCGGCAACGGGGTCCGGCCCGGCGACGCGGTCGCGGTGCTGATGGCCCGCTCGATCGACGCCGTCGCGGTGGTCGTGGCGCTCGCCCGCCTCGGCGCGGTCTACGTGCCCCTGACCGAGCACTACCCCCTGGAACGGGTCCGGTCGATCGTGGCCGACACCCGGCCGGTGGTGCTGGTGGCCGACGACGTCACGGCGTCCACTGTGCGTGACCTCGGAGCGCCCGTGCTGTCGGTCGCCGAGGCCGTCGTGGAGGTCTCGCCACCCGAGCCGTCGCCGGAGTCGCTGCTCTACGTCATGTTCACCTCGGGGTCCACGGGTCGACCCAAGGGCGTCGCGGTGACCCACGCCAACGTGGCCGACTTCGTCCGCGACAGCGCGTGGACCGGTGCGTACGACCGGGTCCTGTCCTACTCGGTGTCGGCGTTCGACGCGGCCGTGTTCGAAACCTGGGTGCCGCTGTGCTCGGGCGGCCGCGTGGTCGTGGTGCCCGACGGCCCGGTCGACACCCAGGTCCTGGCCCGGGTGATCCGCTCCGGCGCGGTGTCGGCGGCCTACATGACCACCGCCCTGTTCTCGGCCATGGCCGACGCGGAACTCGACGCCCTCGCCGCGCTGTCGGTGGTGTGGACCGGCGGCGACGTGCTCTCCCGCGCCGCCGCGGCCAAGGTGCTCGACCACTGCCCGGACACCTCGGTCGTGCACGTCTACGGCCCCACCGAGACCACGGTGTTCTGCAGCCACGAGACCTTCGGCCCGGGCAAGCCGCTGACCGGCGCGTTGTCGCTGGGCACGCCGATGGACGGCACCGCCATGTACCTGCTCGACGCCGACCTCCAGCCGGTTCCGGTCGGCGGCACCGGTGAGTTGTACGTCGCCGGAACCCACGTGGCCCGCGGCTACCTGGGCCAGCCCGGGGTCACGGCGACGAGGTTCGTGGCGTGCCCGTTCGGCGGGCGGATGTACCGCACCGGCGACCTCGCGCGCTGGCGGGCCGAAGGGGTCTTGGAGTTCGTCGGCCGGGTCGACAGCCTGGTCAAGGTCCGCGGCTTCCGCATCGAACTGGGTGAGGTCGAGCACGCCATCGCCGCGCTGCCCGGCGTCGGGCAGGTCGCCGTGGTCGTGCGGGAGGACCGGCCGGGGGACAAGCGGCTCGTCGCCTACGTCACCGGGCACGCCGACCCGGCCGCCCTGCGCCGCGGGCTCGCCGCGACCCTGCCCGAGTACACGCTCCCGTCCGCGTTCGTGGTGCTGGAGTCACTGCCGCGCACCGGCAACGGCAAACTCGACCGGCAGGCACTGCCCGCACCGCGACACGAAGCGAGCGACGCCTCGGCCCGTTCACCACGCGCGGTGGCCCTCTGCGGCCTGTTCGCCGAAGTCCTGGGTGTGGCATCAGTCGGCGTGGACGACGACTTCTTCGCTCTCGGAGGCCATTCCCTGCTGGCCACTCGCCTGGTCAGTCGCGTTCGGACGGTCCTGGGCGCCGATCTGGCGCTGCGCGACCTGTTCCTCACCCCGACCGTCGCGGGCCTGCTCGAACGGCTGCGGGAGAGCGAACACCGCCCCGGCCCGCGACCGGTGCCGAGGCCCGACAGGCTGCCGCTGTCCTACGCGCAGCAACGGCTCTGGTTCGCCGCGGCGGTGGGCGGCGCGGGAGCGGCCTACAACATCCCGCTCACACTGCGCTTGACCGGCGCGGTCGACCGCGCCGCCCTCGCGCTCGCGTTCGCCGACGTCATCGGCCGCCACGAACCGCTGCGCACGGTCTTCCCGGCCGTGGATGGCGTGCCGTACCAGCGGGTCCTCGACCGGCCGACAACAGCTCTGACTGTGGCCGAGGTGCCGGAGTCGCGGATCGCCGGGCTTGTGACCGAGTACGCGCACCACGAGTTCGACCTCGCCACCGAGGCCCCGCTGCGGTTCGGCCTCTACACCACCGCGCCGGACCGGCACGTGCTGCTGCTCGTCCTGCACCACATCGCCTGCGACGGCTCCTCGCTCGCCCCGCTGACCCGCGACCTGGGTGTGGCCTACGCCGCGCGACTGGCAGGGGAAAGTCCACAGTGGTCAGAACTGCCCGTCCAGTACGCCGACTACACGCTCTGGCAACGCGGGCTGCTCGACGACGGCTCGCTCGCCGCGCAGACCGAGTTCTGGACCCGCGCCCTCGCCGACCTGCCCGTCGAACTGGACCTGCCCGACACCCGCCCACGGCCGGCGGTCCTCAGCCACACCGGCGGGGTCGTCACCGCGGCGCTCGACGCCGACCTGCACCGCGGCCTCGCGGTCCTGGCCAGGGCCGAGCACGCGACCGTGTTCATGGTCCTCCAGTCGGCGCTCGCCGCCCTCTACACCGCCCTCGGCGCGGGCACCGACATCCCCCTCGGGTCGCCGGTCGCGGCCCGGGGCGACGAGTCCCTCGACGACCTGGTCGGGTTCTTCGTCAACACCCTGGTCCTGCGCGCCGACACCGCGGGCGACCCGACCTTCGCCGAACTGCTGCGCCGGGTCCGCGACACCGACCTGGCCGCGCTCGCCCACCAGGACGTGCCGTTCGAGCGGCTGGTCGAGGTGCTCAACCCCGACCGCTCCAGCGCCCGCCACCCGCTGTTCCAGACCATGCTCACCCTGCAGAGCACCGGCGACGTCGCCCCTGACCTGCCAGGGCTGGCCGTCGAGGCCGACTTCGGCGGCATGGGCGGGGCCAAGTTCGACCTGACCGTCGCCGCCACCGAGCGGCACACCGACGACGGCCTGCCCGCCGGGATCTCGCTGGCCGTCGAGTACGGCGACGACCGGTTCGCCGGGCAGACCGTCCAGACGCTGGTCGAGCGGTTCGTCCGGCTGCTCGCCGCCGCAGTCGCCCGCCCGCTCTCGCCGCTGTCCGCGCTGGAGGTGCTGTCGGACACCGAGCGCGACCTGGTCGTGCGGGCCTGGAACGACACCGCCGTCGAGGTCCCCGACACGACCGTCACCGGCCGCTTCGAGCAGCAGGCCGCGGCGACACCGGACGCGGTCGCGATCGTCTCCGGCGCCGAGCAGGCGACCTACGGCGGCCTTGACGCCCGCGCCGACCGGCTCGCCCGCCACCTGGCGGACCTGGGTGTGGGGCCGGACGCGGTGGTCGGGGTCTACCTCGAACGCGGCGTCGACCTGATCGTCGCGCTGCTGGCGGTGCTCAAGGCAGGTGGGGCGTACACGCTGCTCGACCTCGAACACCCCGTCGAGCGGCTGCGGTCCGTCCTGCGCGGGGTCGGCTCCGCGGTGGTGCTCACCCGGGCCGGGCTCGGCGAGCGGCTCGCCGATCCGGGCACCCGCCTGGTGGACGTCGCCACCGCACCGGACAGCGGGGGTGACGGCCCGTCCGTGCCGGTGGACCCGTCCGGGCTTGCGTGCGTGATGTTCACCTCCGGCTCGACCGGCACCCCCAAGGGCGTGATGACCCCACACCGGGCGCTGGTGTCCACGCTGGTGAACCAGGACTTCATCGACTTCGGCCCCGGCGAGGTCTTCCTCCAGTGCTCGCCGGTCCCGTGGGACGCCTTCGCGCTGGAGCTGTTCGGCGCGCTGTTCCACGGCCGCACCTGCGTGCTGCTGCCAGGGGAGCGCACCGACCCGACCGCGGTGCGCGACCTGTTGCGCGACAAGGGGATCACCACCGCCTACCTGTCGTCGAGCCTGTTCAACTTCCTGCTCGACGAGTACCCCGGCGTCTACGCCGACCTGCACCAGGTGATGACCGGCGGCGAGCCGCTGTCGGTGGCGCACGTGGCCAGGGCGCGGGCCGAGTACCCGCGGCTGCGGATCGTCAACGGGTACAGCCCGCTGGAGAACACGATCTTCACCGTCTGCCACACCGTGCGCCCCGAGGACACCGAGGCGGCCACGATCCCGGTCGGCAAGCCGATCGCGAACAAGACCACCTTCGTCCTCGACGAGCACCTGCGGCCGGTAGCGCCAGGCGTGGCCGGTGAGCTCTACATGGCGGGACGAGGTCTGGCCCGTGGCTACGCCGCGCAGCCCGCGCTCACCGCGGGCCGGTTCGTGGCGTGCCCGTTCGGCGCCGCGGGGGAGCGGATGTACCGCACAGGCGACCTGGTGCGCTGGACGTCGGCGGGCCTGCTGGAGTTCCTCGGCCGGGTCGACGACCAGGTCAAGATCCGCGGCTTCCGGGTCGAGCCCGCCGAGGTCGAGCACGTGATCGGCGGACTGCCCGGGGTGGCCAGGGTCGCGGTCGTCGTCCGGCAGGACACGCCGGGGGACAAGCGCCTGGTGGCCTACCTGGTACCCGACGGGCCGCTCGACGTCGACCGGGTGCGGGCCGTCGTGGCCGACCGGCTGCCGGACTACCTGGTGCCCGCCGCGTTCGTCGTGCTCGACGCGCTGCCGATGACCCCCAACGGGAAGCTCGACCGCAAGGCCCTGCCCGAGCCGGTCCGCGTGGACACCGGCGGCCGCGCGCCGGAGACGCCGCAGGAGAAGGTCCTCTGTGGACTCTTCGCCGAGGTGCTCGGGCTGGCGTCCGTGTCGGTCGACGGCCACTTCTTCCACCTGGGTGGGCACTCGCTGCTGGCGACCAGGCTGGTCAGCCGGGTGCGCACGGAACTGGGCGTGGAGCTGGGCATCCGCGAGGTGTTCGGCAACCCCACCGTAGCCGGGCTCGTGCCGCTGCTCGGCGGGCTGCGCAAGGCCCGCCCGGCCCTGCGCCGCCGCTCGGCCGGTCCTGAATCCCTGATGACCTCGCTGACCCCGACCACGAATGGGTTGTCATGATCCCCTTGTCGTTCGCCCAGCAGCGGCTCTGGTTCCTCAACGAGCTGGAGGGCCCCAGCTCCACCTACACCGTGGTCGTCGCCCACCGGATGGCCGGCTCCCTCGACCGCGCCGCGCTCACCCAGGCGGTCACCGACGTGGTCGGCAGGCACGAGGCCCTGCGCACCGTCTTCCCGGCCGAGAACGGCGTCCCCTGCCAGCGGGTCCTCCCCGTGGCCGAGGCGGGCATCACCCCGCACCTGGTCGAGGTCCCCGAGGGCGGTCTCGACGCGGCCCTCGCCGCGACCCGCGCGCACCGGTTCGACCTCTCGGTCGAGCCGCCGGTCCGGGTGTCGCTGCTGGCACTGGCCCCCGACGAGCACGTGCTGGTGCTCGCCGCGCACCACATCGCCTGCGACGGCTGGTCGCTGGCACCGCTGATGCGCGACCTCGGCGCCGCCTACACCGCCCGTCTCGACGGCGCGGCACCCGGCTGGGACGAGCTGCCGGTCCAGTACGCCGACTACACGCTCTGGCAGCGCGACCTGCTCGGCACCGAGGACGACCCGGACAGCCTGCTCTCCGCGCAGCTCGACTACTGGCGCCACCGACTCGCCGACCTGCCGGACGAGATCACCCTGCCCTGGGACCGGTCCCGCCCCGCCGTCGCGTCGTACCGCGGCGAGGTCGTCTCCACCCGGCTCGACGCCGCGCTGCACAGCGCTCTGCGCGACCTGGCCGCCGCGCACGGCGCCACGCTGTTCATGGTCGTGCAGGCGGCATTGGCCGCGCTCTACACCAAGCTCGGCGCGGGCACCGACGTCCCGTTCGGCACCGCGCTGGCCGGGCGGACCGACGACGCGCTCGACGACCTCGTGGGCTTCTTCGTCACCACGGTAGTGCTGCGCACCGACACCTCGGGCAACCCGACCTTCGCCGAGCTGCTGCGCCGGGTCCGGGAGGACGACCTCGCCGCGTTCGGCAACCAGGACGTGCCCTTCGAACGGCTCGTGGAGCTGCTCAACCCCAGCCGCGGCACCGCGCGGCACCCGCTGTTCCAGACGATGCTGTCGATCCAGAACAACGCCAGGGGCGAGGCGGGCTTCCCCGGCCTGGAGCTGACCGAGCTGCCGGTCGCCCTCGACGCCGCCAAGTTCGACCTGGTCATCGCCATCACCGAGGACTTCGACGCCACCGGCGCGCCCGCCGGGCTGCACGGCGCCGTCGAGTACGCCGTCGACCTGTTCGACCGGATCACGGTGACCACGCTGCTCGACCAGCTCGTCCGACTGCTCGCCGCCGCGGCCGAGGATCCGACCCGCGGGCTCGACCGGCTCGACGTGCACGCGCCCGACGAGTTCCGGCTCCAGACCACGGAGTTCAACGACACCACCGACATCGACCCCGTTCCCGCGCGCGGCTGCCTCGGCACGCTGTTCGAGGCGCAGGTCGCGCGCACCCCCGACGCCGTCGCCATCTCGTGCGGTGACCGGCGGCTCACCTACGCCGAGGTCAACGCCACGGCCAACCGGCTCGCCGCGTGGCTGATCGACCGCGGCGTCGAGCCGGAGAAGTTCGTCGCGCTGTCGCTGCCGCGCTCCCCGGAGGCGCTGATCGCCACGATCGCCGTGGCCAAGACCGGCGGCGCCTACGTCCCGCTGGCCCGCGACCTGCCGGAAGCCCGCCGCGACCACCTGCTGGCCACGACGGCGCCGGTGCTCGTGCTCACGGACATGCCCGCCGACCTCGAGTCCTACCCCGCCGAGAACCCCGGCGTCGCGGGTGAGCCGGACGCGCTGGCGTACGTGATGTTCACCAGCGGGTCGACCGGCAAGCCCAAGGGCGTCGCCGTCAGCCACGCCAACGTCGCCGCCTACGCCGCGTCGTCGTACTGGGGCAACGAGACCCACGCGCGGGTTCTCTGCTACTCGGTGCTCTCGTTCGACGGCACCGTCTTCGAGACCTGGGCACCGTGGTTCGCGGGCAACGAGGTCGTCGTGGTGCCGGACGGACCGGTCGACTCGGACGTGCTCGCCGGGGTGATCAAGGCCCGGGGCGTCACCGCGGTGTTCATGACCACGGCGCTGTTCGCCGCCATGGTCGACACCGAGATCGACGCGCTCGGCCTGCTGCGCGAGGTGTCCACCGGCGGCGACATCCTGTCCCGGGCCGCGGTCGACAAGGTGTTCCAGGAGTGCCCCGACCTGAGGCTGATGCACGCCTACGGCCCGACCGAGACCACTGTGTTCAGCATCCACGGGCTGTTGCCGCGACCGCTGCCGTCCGCCGTGCCGCTGGGGCGGCCGTTGCCGGGTGCGCACGAGTACGTGCTGGACGAGAACCTTCGGCCCGTCCCGACCGGCGGCACCGGGGAGCTCTACATCTTCGGCACGCAGGTGTCCCGCGGCTACCTGGGTCTGCCGGGCCTCAGCGCGTCGAGGTTCGTCGCGTGCCCGTTCGGCGAGCCGGGCGAGCGCATGTACCGCACGGGTGACCTGGTGCGATGGCGTCCCGGCGGGGTATTGGAGTTCGTCGGCCGCGTTGATGGGCAGGTGAAGCTGCGCGGGTTCCGCATCGAACTCGCGGAGATCGAGCACGCGCTGGACCTGCTGCCCGACGCGGGCCACTCGGTGGTGGTCGTGCGCGAGGACCGGCCGGGCGACCGGCGGCTGGTGGCCTACCTGACCGGCACCGCCGAGCCCGACGCGGTGCGCCGGGGCCTGTCCGCGACGCTGCCCGACTACATGCTGCCGGTGGCGTTCGTGCGGCTGGAGTCGCTGCCGTACAGCTTCACCGGCAAACTCGACCGCTCGGCGCTGCCCGCCCCGGACTACGAGCAGGTCCGGGGTCGCGCCGCCCGCTCGCCGCAGGAGCAGATCCTGTGCGGACTCTTCGCCGAGGTCCTGGGCCTGCCCGAGGTCGGCGTGGACGACGGGTTCTTCGACCTGGGCGGGCACTCGCTGCTGGCCACCCGGTTGATCAGTCGCGTTCGGACGGTCCTGGGCGCCGAGCTGACGATCCGCGACCTGTTCCAGGCCCCGACCGTCGCGGGTCTGGGGGAACGTCTCCGAGCGGCCGCCGACACCCGTCCAGCGCCTCGCCGGTACGACCGGCCGGAGCGCCCGCCGCTGTCGCACGCCCAGCAGCGGCTGTGGTTCCTCGGCGAACTGGAAGGCGTCAACGCCACCTACACCGTGCCGGTGACACTGCGGCTCACCGGACCGCTCGACCACGACGCGCTCGCCGCAGCCCTGGCCGACGTCGTGGACCGGCACGAGACGCTGCGCACGATCTTCCCCACCTACGACGGCGTTCCCTGCCAGCTGGTCCTGCCCGAGGGCGACGCGCTGCGCGTCGTGCACACCGACCCCGCCAGCCTCGACGCCGCCATCGAGGCCGACGCCGCGCTGCCGTTCGACCTCGCCACCGAGACCTCCCTGCGCGCCACGCTGCACGTCCTGGGGCCGGACGACCACGCGCTGTCGGTCGTGGCGCACCACATCGCCGCCGACGGCTGGTCGCTGGGCCCGCTGCTCGACGACCTCGCCACCGCCTACACCGCGCGGACAGCCTGCCAGGCTCCACAGTGGACCGAACTGCCCGTCCAGTACGTCGACTACACGCTCTGGCAACAGGACCTGCTCGGCACCGGCACCGACCCGGACAGCCTGCTCACCCGCCAGCTCGGCTTCTGGGCCAAGTCGCTGGCGGGCGCCCCCGCCGAGGTGACCCTGCCGACCGACCGGCCCCGGCCCGCCGTCGCCTCGCACGCGGGCGAGATCCTGCCCTTCACCGTGGACGCGGACCTGCGCGAGTCCGTGCTGCGGCTGGCAGGCTCACACGGCGTCACACTGTTCATGGTCCTGCAGGCCGCCATCGCCACCGTGTGCACCAAGCTGGGCGCGGGCACCGACGTCGTGCTCGGCACCGTGGTCGCGGGCCGCACCGACGAGTCCCTCGACGACCTGGTCGGCTTCTTCGTCAACACCCTCGTGCTGCGCACCGACACCGCGGGCGACCCCACCTTCGCCGACCTGCTCACCCGGGTCCGCGAGACCGACCTGGCCGCCTTCGCCCACCAGGACGTGCCGTTCGAGCGGCTGGTGGAGGAGCTGAACCCGCAGCGCTCACCGGCCAGGCACCCGCTGTTCCAGGTGATGCTCACCGTGCAGAACGCCACCTCCGGCGCGGGACCGGCCGAGTTCGCGGGCCTGCCCGCCGCCGGGCGCCAGGTGACCACCCGGGTCGCGAAGTTCGACCTGACCTTCGCGTTCGCCGAGTCCGCCGAGGGGCTGGCCTGCACCATCGAGTACGCCACCGACCTCTACGACCGGGAGACCGTCGAGACGCTGGCCCAGCGGGTGCGGCGCCTGCTGGGGCTGGTCGTGGCGAACCCGTCCGCCCGGCTCAGCGAGCTGGACGTGCTGGCCGCGGCCGAACGGCACGCCCTGGTCACCGCGTACAACGACGTACCCGCGACACCGGCGCCGATGCTGTCGGTCGGCGAGTTGTTCGGCAGGCAGGCCGAGTCCACTCCGGACTCCGTCGCGGTGGAGTGCGGCGATTCCCGGCTGTCGTACGCGGAACTGGCGGACCGGTCTGCCCGGATCGCGGGGCTGCTGCGGTGGCACGGTGTGCGCCCGGGTGACGCGGTCGCGGTGCTGATGGACCGCTCGGTCGACGCCGTGGCGGCCGTGGTCGCGCTGGCCCGGCTCGGCGCGGTGTACGTGCCGCTGGTCGAGAGCTACCCGCTGGAGCGGGTCCGGTCGATCGTGGCCGACACCGAGCCGGTCGTGCTCCTGGTCGACCGGCCGTCGCGAGGGCAGGAGATGGCGCTGCCGGTGGTCGTCGCCGCAGACGCGGCCGGGTCCGAGCCTGCCTCGGACGCCGTGGTCGACCCGGACGCACTGCTGTACGTCATGTTCACCTCCGGGTCGACCGGGCGCCCCAAGGGCGTTGGCGTGACCCACCACAACGTGGCGTCCCTCGTCCGCGACTCGGCCTACGCGGGCGGTCCGCAGCGGGTGCTGTCGTACTCGGTGCCCGCGTTCGACGCCTCGGTCTACGAGATCTGGGTCCCGCTCGCGCAGGGCGGCCGGGTGGTCGTGGTGCCCGAGGGGCGGATCGACACCGACGTGCTGGCGGCCGTGCTGAGCGCGGGCGCGGTCGACGCGACGTACATGACCACGGCGTTGTTCGCGGCGATGGCCGAGCACGAGATCGCCGCACTGCGCGCGCTGGACGTGGTGTGGACCGGTGGTGACGTGCTCTCACCCACCGTGCTGCGGCGGGTGCTCGACCAGTGCCCGGGGCTCACCGTCGTGCACGTCTACGGGCCGACCGAGACCACGGTGTTCTGCAGCTACGAGGTGTTCGGTCCTGGGAGGCCGTTGAGTGGGGCGTTGTCGCTCGGTAAGCCGATGGACGGCACCGCGATGTACCTGCTCGACGCCGACCTGCGGCCGGTTCCGGTTGGCGGCGTGGGGGAGTTGTACGTCTCCGGCGACCACGTCGCCCGTGGCTACATCGGGCGGCCGGGGACTACGGCCTCCCGGTTCGTGGCGTGCCCGTTCGGCGGTCGGATGTACCGCACCGGTGACCTGGCCCGATGGCGTTCGGCGGGGGTGATGGAGTTCCTCGGTCGGGTCGACGGGCAGGTGAAGCTGCGCGGGTTCCGGGTCGAGCTGGGTGAGGTCGAGCGCGCGGCCACCGCCGTCGCGGGTGTCGAGCAGGCAGCGGCGGTGATCCGGGAGGACCGGCCGGGGGACAAGCGGCTCGTCGCCTACCTGACTGGCGATGGCGACACGGCTCGTGTGCTGAGCGCGCTGGCCGAGACGCTGCCGGAGTACGTGCTGCCCTCGGCGGTGGTGTGGCTGGAGTCGTTGCCGCGTAACGGGAACGGCAAGCTCGACCGACAGGCGCTGCCCGCGCCGGAGCTGTCCGTGTCGGTCGTGGGAGCGCCGAGGACCGCGCAGGAGGAGATCCTGTGCGGACTTTTCGCCGAGGTGCTGGGCGTGTCGTCGGTGGGGGTCGACGACGGGTTCTTCGACCTGGGTGGGCACTCGTTGCTGGCCACCCGGTTGATCAGTCGTGTTCGGACCGTTCTGGGCGCCGAGTTGGGCATCCGGGACCTGTTCACCGCGCCCACGGTCGCGGGGCTGGTGGGGCGTCTGGAGGCCGCGCCACGGCCTGCCCTGCGCCCCGCCGTGCGCCCGGAGCGGTTGCCGTTGTCACCGGCGCAGCGCCGCCTGTGGTTCCTGGAGGGCTGGGAGGGCAGGCGGTCGGTCTACAACGTCACCGTCGCGTTGCGGATGACCGGCCCGCTCGATGTCGGCGCGCTGGCTTGCGCGCTGGACGACATCGCCGCGCGGCACGAGAGCCTGCGGACCGTGCTGCCCGCCGAGGACGGCGAGCCGTGGCAGCACGTCACCGACCTGGGCATGCGGCTCGACACCCGCTCGACGGATCCCGACCGGCTCTCCGACGACCTCGCCGAGGCCGCCGAGCACGCGTTCGATCTGGCCGTCGAGCCGCCGGTGCTGGCCACGCTGTTCACCGTCGACGAGCAGGACCACGTCCTGCTGCTGGTGATCCACCACATCGCCTGCGACGGCTGGTCACTCGGCCCGCTCGCCCGCGACCTCGGCACGGCGTACACCGCCCGAGCCGCCGGTGGCTCTCCACAGTGGACCCCGTTGCCGGTGCAGTACGCCGACTACACCCTCTGGCTGCGCGACCTGCTCGGCACCGAAGACGACCTGGACAGCCCAGCGGCCACCCAACTCGCCTACTGGCGCACGCGCCTGGCCGCACTGCCCGCCGAACTCGTCCTGCCCACCGACCGGCCGCGCCCACCGATCGCCTCACACCGCGGCGAGGTCATCCCGATCACGGTCGACGCCGACCTGCACGCCGCACTGCTGCGACTGGCCAGGGCGAACGGCACCACGCTGTTCATGGTCCTGCAGGCCGCGTTGGCCGCGCTCTACACCAAGCTCGGCGCGGGCACCGACATCGCCTTCGGCACCCCGGTGGCCGGGCGCGGTGACGAGGCGCTGAACGAGCTGATCGGGGTCTTCCTCAACACGCTGGTGCTGCGCACCGACACCTCGGGCGACCCCACGTTCGCCGCGCTGCTCGGGCGCGTCCGGGAGACCGACCTGGCGGCGTTCGCTCACCAGGACGTGCCGTTCGAGCGGCTGGTGGAGGTGTTGAACCCGGAGCGGTCGAGCAGCAGGCACCCGCTGTTCCAGACCTCGCTGACCCTGCAGAACCGCGACGAACGAGCGGTCACCGTCGAGGGCGACCTCACGGTGACACCGATGTCGGTCCGCTCGGCGGCGGCCAAGTTCGACCTGTCCTTCGCCTTCGCCGAGACCCACGCCGATGGCGCGCCCGCGGGCCTGGAGGGCGGCGTCGAGTATGCCACCGACCTCTTCGACGGCTCCACGGTGGAATCCGTCCTCGCCCGCCTCGTCCGGATCCTGGCGCAGGTGAGCCTCGACCCGACCGTCCGCCTGCGGGACTTGGACGTGATCACCCCGCAGGAGCACCAGCGGTTGGTCGAGGGAACCGGCGAGCCCCTGTGCACCCTCCCGCACGCCGGGGTGCACGAACTCTTCGAACACCACGCGGCCACCACCCCGAATGCCATCGCCGTCGAGCACGCGGGCACGGAACTCACCTACCGTGACCTCAACACCGCGGCCAACCGCCTGGCCCGCCGCCTGCGGACCCTCGGCGCGGGCCCGGAGCGGTTCGTGGCGCTGCTCCTGCCGCGGGTGCCGGAGTCCCTGACAGCGATCCTCGCCGTACTCAAGTCCGGCGCCGCCTACGTCCCCATCGACCCGGCCTACCCCGAGACCCGCGTTCGACAGATCCTCGACGGCACGCGACCGGTCGCGGTCCTGACCGTGGGGGACACCGCCGTGCCGGACTATCCCGTCCTGGTGCTCGACGAGCCGGACGAGGTGGGACGCCCGGGCCACGACCTGGGCATACCGCTGCACCCGAGCGCTTTGGCGTATGTCATCCACACCTCCGGGTCCACCGGGAAGCCCAAGGGTGTCGCCGTGCAGCACGACAGTGTGACCCGGTACCTGCGGTGGTCCGTGGAGCACTACCCGGGGCTCACCGGCTCGGCGCTGATGCACTCGTCGTCGTCGTTCGACCTGTCGGTCACGGGGTTGCTCGGGCCGCTGATCAGCGGGGGGCGGGTCCGGCTCGCCGATCTCGACGCGGCCACCGCGCCGGGGCGGGTGCCGACGACGTTCCTCAAGGCCACACCCAGCCACTTGGCGTTGCTGCTCGCCGGGCCCGCCGACTGGTCGCCCTCGGGTGAGTTGGTGCTCGGGGGCGAGGCGTTGACCGGGGACCAGCTCCGCGAGTGGCGGCGCCGCAACCCGGGGGCCACCGTGATCAACGAGTACGGCCCGACCGAGGCGACCGTCGGGTGTGCCGAGTACCGCGTCGAGGCCGGTGCCGACCTCGCTCCCGGGCCGGTCCCGATCGGCCTGCCCGGGCGGGGCAGCACGCTGTACCTGCTCGACGACGACCTGCGGCCGGTGCCGCCCGGGGTGCGCGGCGAGCTCTACATCGGCGGTGTCCAGCTCGCCCGCGGCTACCTCGGCCGCCCCGAGCTGACCGCGGCCCGGTTCGTCGCCTGCCCGTTCGGCGGCCGGATGTACCGCACCGGTGACATCGCCAGGTGGACCCCGGCCGGTGTCCTGGAGTACCTGGGCCGGGCGGACGACCAGGTCAAGATCCGCGGCTTCCGGATCGAGCCGGGGGAGGTGGAGAAGGTGCTCGCAGGCTGCCCCGGCGTCGCGCAGGTGGCCGTCATCGCCCGCGAGGACCGGCCGGAGGACCAGCGGCTTGTCGCGTACCTGGTCGGCGACATCGGCGTGGACACGTTACGTGCCAAGGCGGCCGCCGTGTTGCCCGAGTACATGGTGCCCGCGGCCTTCGTCGTCCTCGACGCGCTTCCGTTGACCACCAACGGGAAGCTCGACCGCCGCGCACTGCCCGCCCCCGAGTACACCGCCGACCCGGCGGGCCGGATGGCGGGCACCCCGCGTGAGCAGATCCTCGCCGGGCTGTTCGCCGAGGTCCTCGGCCTGCCCTCGGTGGGCGTGGACGACGACTTCTTCGCCCTCGGCGGCCACTCGCTGCTGGCCACCCGGCTGATCAGTCGCATCAGGACGGTCCTGGGCGCCGAACTCGGCATCCGCGACCTGTTCGCCGAGCCGACCGTCGCCGGGGTGGACCACAGGCTCGACCCGCTCACCGGCGCCCGACCCGCGTTGACGGTCCAGGAACGGCCCGAGCGTCTCCCGCTGTCCTACGCCCAGCGCAGGCTGTGGTTCCTCACCGAACTCGAAGGCGCGGGCGCCACCTACAACTCCTGGCTCGCGCTGCGCCTGGCAGGCCCGGTCGACACGGACGCGCTCCGGGCCGCGCTCGGCGACCTGCTCGACCGGCACGAGGTGCTCCGCACGGTGTACCCGGTGGCCGATGGCGTCCCCTGGCAGCAGGTCCTCGCTCCGCTGCCCGCCGACCTGGACCTGGTCACGGCCGCCCCGGACGAGGTCGAGCGGCTCATGCTCGCCGCAGCGGAACACCCCTTCCGGCTCGCTGACGGCCCACCGGTGCGGGCGACGTTGATCACCGTGAGGCCGGACGAGCACGTGTTCGTCCTCGCCGTGCACCACATCGCCTCCGACGGGTGGTCGCTCACGCCGCTGACCCGCGACCTCGCCGCCGCCTACGCGGCTCGAATGGCAGGTGCCGCTCCACAGTGGACTCCGTTGCCAGTCCAGTACGGGGACTACACGCTGTGGCAGGACAAGCTGCTCGGCAGCGGGACCGGGGACAGCACGCTCGCCCGCCAGCTCGCCTTCTGGCGCGAGACCCTGGCCGGGCTGCCGGAGGAGATCGCGCTGCCCACCGACCGGCCGCGCCCCGCCGTGGCCTCGGCGGCCGGTGACCTGGTCGACATCGACCTCGACGCGGGCACGCACGCCGCACTCGTCGCGCTGGCCAGGGCCCAGGGCGCCACGCCGTTCATGGTCCTGCAAGCCGCGGTCGCGGTCCTGCTGACCGCGCTCGGCGCGGGCACCGACATCCCGCTGGGCACCCCGATCGCGGGCCGCACCGACGACGCGCTCGACGACCTGGTCGGGTTCTTCGTCAACACCCTCGTCCTGCGCACCGACACCTCCGGCGACCTCACCTTCGCCGACCTGCTCGGTCGGGTCCGGGCCGCCGACCTGGCCGCGTACTCGCACCAGGACGTCCCGTTCGAGCGCCTGGTGGAGGCGATCAACCCGGTCCGGTCCACGGCCAGGCAGCCGCTGTTCCAGACCATGGTGGCGCTGCAGAACACCAGCGGCGACGGGGTCGTGCGGTTCGCCGGGACTGACGCCGAACCGATCGCCGTACCGGTCCGGGTGGCGAAGTTCGACCTGTCGTTCACCTTCGTGGAGACCACCGCGCCGGACGGGACACCCGCGGGCATCCTCGGCGGCCTGGAGTACGCGACGGAGCTGTTCGACCGGGCGAGTGTCGTCGGCCTGCTCGACCGGTTCACCCTGCTGCTCGGCCAACTGCTCAAGGACCCGACCGTCCCGCTGAGCAGACTGGAGATCACCACAGCTGCCGAGCGCGATCTGCTGGACGCGTGGAGCGGCCCGGTCTCCGCCGTGTCCGAGACTGTGTTCGTGACCGCCTTCGAGGCCCAGGCTCGGCGCACGCCGGACCGGTTGGCGGTGGTCTGTGGCGATGATCGGTACACCTACGCCGAACTCGACGTACGGGCTGGTCGGCTGGCTCGCTACCTGGTGGACCACGGCGCGGGGCCGGAGCGGGTGGTCGCGGTGCTGCTGCCGCGCTCGGCCGAGCTGGTGGTCGCCATGCTCGCGGTCTTCAAAGCGGGCGCGGTGTTCCTGCCGATCGACCCGGACCTGCCCGCCGTCCGCCGGGAGCACGTGGTGCGGGAGACGGCACCGGTGGTCGTGCTCACCGACCCGATGCCGGTTCTCGACGGTCCCCTTGTGTCCGGTGTGGACATAAACCCGGACAGTGCCGCTTACATCATCTACACCTCCGGATCGACTGGCACGCCCAAGGGTGTGGTCGTCAGTCACCGTGCGTTGGCGAACCTGATGACGACACAGCAGGGCGACGCGCTGGTCGACACCGGCGGGGCACCGGTGCGGGTGGCGGTCACCGCGCCCGCCTCGTTCGACAGCTGGCTGGAAGGCCCGCTGCGGTTGGCGCAGGGTGGTGAGCTGCACCTGCTGACTGATGAGGTCCGGCGCGATGCCGACGCGGTCGTCGACTACGTGCGGCTACACCGGATCGACCTGCTGGACGTGACGCCGTCGTTCGCCACGCACCTCGTCGCCGCTGGGCTGCTCGACACCGGGTTGCCGTTGCTGGTCCTCGGCGGTGAGGCGGTGCCCGCGGTCCTGTGGCAGGACTTGGCTTCGTCCAGTACGACGACGTACAACCTCTACGGGCCGACGGAATGCACGGTCGACGCGTTCGCTCGTCGGGTCCAGGGCTCGACGCCGTCGATCGGTCGACCGCTGCCCAACCTGCGGGCCCACGTGCTCGACGACGCGCTCCGACCGGTCCCGCCGGGAGCGCCGGGTGAGTTGTACCTGGCGGGCGTCCAGTTGGCGCGCGGGTACCTCGGCAACCCCGGTCTGACCGCGAGCCGGTTCGTCGCCGACGCGCACGGGAACCGGATGTACCGCACGGGCGACCGGGCCCGCTGGACCATCGCCGGGCACGTCGAGTTCCTCGGTCGGGTCGATGACCAGGTGAAGCTGCGCGGGTTCCGGATCGAACTCGGCGAGGTGGAGCGGGTGCTCGGTGCTTGTGCCGAGGTCGCGCAGGTTGCCGTGGTGGTGCGCGAGGACCGGCCGGGAGAGCCGCGTTTGGTGTCCTATGTGGTGGGTGCTGCCTCGGAGGCCGAGCTGCGGGAAGCCGCGGTGGCTCAGCTGCCGGACTACATGCTGCCGTCCGCCTACGTCTCGCTCGACGCGTTGCCGGTCACCGCGAACGGCAAGCTCGATCGGGCCGCGCTGCCTGCGCCGGACGTGAACCGGGTGTCGGTGGGTCGCACCGCCCGTACGCCGCGCGAGTCGGTCCTGTGTGGACTGTTCGAGGAAGTGATCGGGGTCGAAGGGGTTGGTGTGGACGACAACTTCTTCGAACTGGGCGGCCACTCGCTGCTCGCCACCCGGCTCGTCAGCCGGGCCAGGCAGGTGCTGGACATGCCGCTGACCGTCCGCACGATGTTCCGCCGCCCCACCGTCGCCGCCCTGTGCGCCGAGCGGGACGACGCTTCCGGCCTCGACGGCGGCCTTGGCGTGCTGCTGCCGCTGCGGACCGGGGGAGTGGGCGCGCCGCTGTTCTGCGTGCATCCCGCCACGGGCATCAGCTGGTCGTACTCGGGTCTGCTGCGGCACCTCGACAGCCCGCTGTACGGCCTCCAGACCTCGGTCCCCACCGAACCCGGCCTGCCCGGCTCCATCGACGAGGTCGCCGACCGCTACCTCCGCGCCATCCGCACCGTCCAACCCCACGGCCCCTACCACCTCCTCGGCTGGTCCTTCGGCGGCCTGGTAGCCCACGCCATGGCAACCCACCTACAAGCAACCGGCGAGGACGTCGCCCTCCTGGCCGCCCTCGACGCCTACCCCGTCCCTCCGGGCATCACCGCCCCCGTCACCCCGGACGAAACCCTCGCCATCCTCATCGGCGAACCCCCCACCGACCACACCTGGCCCACCACCCCTTATGACCTGACCACCGAAGCCCGCCGCGCCAACCCCGTCCTCGCCATGCTCACCCCCGCCGAGGTCACCGCCCTGGCCACCGCCGCCACCAACCACGCCCACCTCATGGACACCTTCACCCCCTCCCGCTTCACCGGCGACCTACACCTGTTCGTCGCCACCGAGAACCACCCCCAAGGCCCACCCCTCAACCGCTGGCACCCACACATCACCGGCGCGCTCCACACCCACGAGATCGCCACCGGACACCTGCGAATGACCGACCCCGCCCCCCTCGCGGCAATCGCCGCGGCGCTCCGGCCCCACCTCGGCGCACCTGTCCCGGAGCAGGTGCGGACATGACCGTGATCTCCTTGGTCGTCCACCTGGCCGGCTCCCCCGAGATCGCCGCCGAACACCGGAACCCGTCGCCTCACCACCACAGCTCGATTCGACCGCACGAGGCCACCGCGGGGTGCCCGCGGTCGGCTGGTCCAGCGCCGCTCGGTGCGGTGCTCCAGTCCCGTATCGGGGCTCCTTTCTCGGAAGAGGTGCGCACGTGACCACGTCCACGCCGGTATCGTCGACCGGGCGGAGTGCTCCGCCGTTGTGGCGGGACACCGCCACGCTGGGGTATGCGTTCGCCAACGGGGTGTCGCAGATCGGGGATGAGATCTGGTTCGTCGCCCTCGCCTACACCGCCGCCCAGCTCGGGGACGCGGGGCTGGCTGGGCTCGTCCTCGCCTGCGCCACCCTGCCCCGGGCGCTGCTGATGCTGCTCGGTGGCGCGCTCACCGACCGGCTCGACGCCCGGCGGATGATGATCACCAGTGATGTCGCCAGGATCGTGGTGCTCGCGGGTGCCCTGGCCGTCCTGGCCGCGCAAGGGGTGTCCGCGGGGCTGCTGATCACCGTCGGGTTCCTCTTCGGGGTCGCGGACGCCTTCTACGGGCCCGCGTGCAGCTCGTTCCCCCGGCAGCTGGTGCCCAAGGACCAGCTCGTCCGGCTCTCCGCGCTCCGCCAGCTCATCAGCCGGTTCGCGGGCGTGCTCGGCGCCCCGATCGGCGGGCTGCTCGTCGCCGGGTACGGGCTCGGCGGGGCGATGCTCACCGACGCGCTGTCGTTCGCGGTGATCCTGGTCGTGCTCGTCCTGGTCCGCCCCCGCTGGCCCAGGGCGAAGTCGACCGGCGTCTCCGTCCGCGCCGACGTCCGCGACGGCCTGGACTACCTGCGCCGCACACCCAGGGTGCGCGACCTGGTGATCACCCTGTCCGGCCTGAACGTGTTCGTCTCCCCGGTCCTGTCCATCGGCCTGGCACTGCACGTCAGCGCCAACAGCTGGGGCGCGGCGGGCCTCGGCTGGCTCTCCGGCGCCATCGGCGTCGGCGCCGCCGCGGGCACGGCGGTGGCCATGAAGTGGCGCCCCGCCCGCCCACTCCGCGCGGCACTGCTGTTGCTGCTGGCCCAAGCGGCGGCACTGGTACTCGTCGGCTTCGCGTCGTACGCGGTCACCATGGGCGCGATGGTCGTCGTCGGCGTCGTCGCGGGTCTGGCCTCCCCGCTGCTGTCCGGAGCTTTCCAGGCCACGGTGGACGAGGAGTACGTCGGCCGGGCCAGCGCGATCCTCAGCGTCACCGACGACGGACTCGCCCCGGTCGCCATGGCCGCCTTCGGGTTCCTCGCCAAGGTGACCAGCCTGGCGACGGCCACCACCGCGTTCGGCCTCTGCTTCGCCGCGCTGCTCTGCTTCGCCCTGTCCCGCCCGCACGTGCGCGACCTGCGCCTCGACGGCAGCACCGCCGCGGCGAACTGCCCATGACCTGCCGCCGGGGGCGCCTCCCGGGCGCCCCCGGCCGACCGACACTGAGCGGGCACAGGTGACCTCCAACGCAGGGGTGGGACAGACATGCGGAGTGTGATTTCGCTCGACGACCTCACGACCGCCGACGTCGACGCGCTGACCGGCCGGGCCGTCGCGTTCGGCGCGGGCGAGCGCTCCTCGGCCCTGGCCGGGCGCGCGGTCGGCGTCTACTTCCGGAAGTCGTCCACGCGGACCAGGACCTCGTTCTGGCGCGCGGCGACCAGGCTCGGCGCCCAGGTCATCACCTACGGGCCCGACGACCTCCAACTCACCACCGGCGAGACGCTGGCGGACACGGCCAGGGTCCTGTCCGGCTACCTCGACGCGTTGGTCGTGCGCACCAACGGCGACATCGCCGAACTGCGCGAGCTGGCCAAGGCCGACATCGCCGTCGTCAACGCGCTCACCCGGTTCGAACACCCGACCCAGGCCCTGGCCGACATCGCCACCCTCCGCGAGGAGTTCGGCGACCTCTCCGGCAGGCACCTGCTCTACATCGGCGAGGGCAACAGCACCGCCGCCGCCCTCGTGCGCGCCGCCGAACTGACCCCCGGCCTGACCTTCACCGTCGTGACCCCGCCCGGCTACGGCGTGCCCGACGACGTGCTGGCGGACAAGCCGTCGGGCATCACCCAGCACCACGACCTCGACGCGCTCCCCGAGGCCGTGGACGCCGTCTACACCAGCCGGTGGCAGACGATGGGAGTGTCCAAAGCGGACCCGGACTGGCTCACCGTGTTCACGCCGTACCAAGTGGACGAAGCGCTGCTGGAGCGGGTCTCGCACGACGGGACGATCTTCCTGCACGACCTGCCCGCCGTCCGCGGCCAGGAGGTCACCGACGGGGTGCTCGACGGCAAGCGCAGCCGCGCCTGGCGCCAGGCCCACCACAAGATGACCATCGCCATGGCCGTCCTGGAGTGGTGCGTCACCGGCAGGGACGACTGATGTCGACCACGCACCCGCGACTGGACGGGCCCCCGAGGCTGTGGCTGCTCGACGGCTTGATCGAGGCCGTCCGCGCGGTGAGCGACCGCGCCGACCCGCTCGACGAGACCGTGCTGTGCCTGGCCGAGTCGGCCGCGATCGCCGCCGCGTCCGTCGAAAGCGCGCGCAGCGAACCCCCCGGCTCCTCGGCCCGCCGCGCGGCGATGGCCCGGTCGCTGGCCGCCGCGCGCGCCGCCGTCGTCTGCGCCACCTACGCCCTCGCCGACGAACCCCGCGTCGAATGGAGCAAGACCATGACCACCACCGACCAGGCCGTCGACGGCGCCGCGCTCGCCAGGGCCGTGTACGACCGCGTGGACGCCGACGACGTCGAGGGCCTGCTCGCCCTGTTCACCGAGGACTGCGTCTACACCCGGCCCGGCTACCAGCCGTGGGTCGGCCACGCCGGGCTCGCCACCTTCTACCGGGAGGTCCGCTCGATCCGCTCCGGCGCGCACACCCTCACCGCCGTCCTCGCCACCGGCCGCGACGTCGCCGTGCACGGCGAGTTCCACGGCCTGCTGCGCACCGGCGACGAGGTCCACCTGCGGTTCGCCGAGTTCCTCGAACTCGCCGCCGACGGCCGCGTCGCCCGCCGCATCACCTACTACTTCGCGCCGCTGGCGTAGACCCGACAAGGAGCCCGCAGATGACGCTGGAGCTGACCCCCACGCCCCTGCCGACCCAGGCACCCACCCGGCCCGGCCACGGGGACGCGTTCACCGACCACATGGTCACCCTGGCCTGGAACCCCGTCGACGGCTGGCACGACCGGCGGGTCGGCCCGCTCACCGCGCTGCCGCTGCACCCGGCCACCATCGGCCTGCACTACGCCCAGGTGATCTTCGAGGGCCTCAAGGCGCACCGCCAGGTCGACGGATCGGTCGCGGTGTTCCGCCCCGACCGCAACGCCACCCGCTTCCGCGCCTCGGCCAGGCGGCTGGAGATGCCGGAACTGCCGGAGGAGCTGTTCCTGGCGGCGGTCGACGACCTGGTCGGCCTCGACCAGCACCTGCTCTCCGACGACCCCGACCTGAGCATCTACCTGCGGCCGCTGATGTTCGCCACCGAGCCCAACCTGATGCTGCGGCCGTCCGGGGAGTACCTGTTCCTGCTCATGGCCTTCGTCGCGGGCGGCTTCTTCGGCACCGACCCGTTCGCCCCCGTCTCGGTCCTCGTCGGCCGCACCCACACCAGGGCGGTCCCCGGCGGCACGGGCGATGTGAAGTGCGCGGCCAACTACGGGCCGTCGTTCGTCGCCCAGCGGCTCGCCCGGGAAGCGGGCTGCCAGCAGGTCGTCTGGCTCGACGCGCTCGAGCGCAGGTGGATCGAGGAGATGGGCGGCATGAACATGTTCTTCGTCCGCCAGGGCGCCTCGGGCCCGGAGGTCGTCACCCCCGCCCTCACCGGCACCCTGCTGCCCGGCGTCACCCGCGACTCGCTCCTGACCCTCGCCGCGGGCCTCGGCTACCCGGTCAGCGAGGAACGCGTCTCCGTCGACCAGTGGCGCGAGGAGTCGCTGTCCGGCCGCATCACCGAGACCTTCGCCTGCGGCACCGCCGCCGTCGTCACCCCGGTCGGCCGCGTCCACGACACCGACGGCCACTGGCTCATCGGCAACGGCACCCCCGGCCCGGTCACCACCGCCCTCCGCAAGGCCCTGGTCGACGTCCAACACGGCCGCACCCCCGCCCCCGAGGGCTGGCTCCGCCCCATCCCACCCCGCTAGTCGGACACGGAACTCCACCCAGTCCCGCTCGCCACACCGTAGTGCCCCCGGCTGACCGCTTAGCCGGGGGCACTGGGGCGCGCGCAAAGTGAACAACTGTTTCCCAACATGCCCGCTGACCTGCGGTTTCGGTTGGTAACAACGACCACCGCCGACGCGTAACCAAACCATTGAGGTCGCCCGAGGTCGCCGGCTAGCTTTCGGGCTCCCGCGAGTCCCCGCGGGAACGAGCCGCGGTGCGGGTGGCGATCACCGGCCCGTGCCCGGGGTTCGGTGTCCACCCTGCGTCCGGAGACCACCACATGACACGTCCCCATCGTCGCCGTGCCACCGCGATCGCCCTGGCGGCCGCCGCGGCCGCCGTGGCGTTCGTCCCCTTCTCCGCCGAGGCCGGCCAGCAGGCCGGGCTCGCCGACAGCGTCACCGACACCCTCCTCGCCGAGCGCGGTCCCGCCGTTGCCGCACAACGCGGTGTGGCCGCGCTGGCCCGGCACGCCGTCGTCGAGCCGCGGCGCGAGGCGTCCGACTGGTCGTTCGGCGCGGCCACGATCCCGGGCGATGCCGCCGTCCACGCGCCCGACGCCAGTCTGTACGTCGCGCACCGGGTCGCCGGGCGTTGGCAGGTGGGTGTCCTGGGCAGTGACACCTTCGTCGCGCTGACCCGGCAGGCGCCGGATTCCGTTGTCAGCGCGGACGAGAAGGGCCTGTTCAAGCAGAACCACGCCGCGGCGGGACCGGGTGCCGCGGCTCGCTCCGTCGAGACCGGGCTCGCGTTGCCGGTCAACGCGTCCAGCAACGTCGGCTGGGGCGGCGGCCCGCACGCCAACGACGGCTCGGGCTCGCTCTACAGCTCGCTGGACTTCGGCGGCAGCGGCACCGAGGTCCGCGCCGCGGCGGCAGGCAAGATCTACCGCGCGTGCGTCGACGCTGGTTCGAACCAGACCGCTTTGATCCTCATCGTGCACGCCAACGGTTACACCACCGGCTACTACCACCTCAACCAGCGCAGCAACTTCCCCGCGGACGGCACCTCGGTCGACCTCGGCTACTCCCTGGGCACCGCTGGCACCAACACCGTCTGCGGCGGTAGCGCCAACGGCGCGCACGTCCACTTCACCCTCCGCTCCGGCGACCGCAACAACCTCGCCTTCGAGTCGGTCATCGGCAAGACCATCGGCGGCTGGACCTTCCACACCAACGGCTCCAACTACGACGGCTACGCCACCCACGGCAACACCAAGGTCCAGGACGGCGGCACCCTCTACAACTACGGCCGCTACACCGGCAACGGCCCCTACGCCGCCACCGTGAGCTCCTCCAACGGCGCCAACGTCCGCTACAACACCAACACCTCCGCCAGTTCCACCATGTACACCGCCCCCAACGGCCGCGCCCTCGCCCTCAGCTGCAAGACCACCGGCAGCGCGGTCAACAACAACACCACCTGGTACCGCCTCACCGACACCGACTACGTCGCCGCCTCCCTGATCAGCACCACCGCCACCATCCCGAACTGCTGACCCCACCGAACGCCAGAGGCGCCCCGACCCGGGCGCCTCTGGCGTTCGGAGTACCCCACGGCACGCGAACAGCGGAACCTGCTGATCATCGCCGGATGCGCGGTTCTCCGTTGTGGCAAGGTGCGCCTCATCCGGGGGAGGGGAGCACCATGGTCGACAAGGTCCGGCGGCTGTCGTTGACCTCGCTGTTGCACCGAAAGCTGGACGACATCGACGAGCGCTGGACCGGGCCCCCGCCGGACGGCGGGATCGCGTCCAAGGCGGTGCGCCGCTTGCTGTGGCGCGCGCTGATCATCGGCCTGGTCGCCGTGGTCTGCGTGGTCCTCTCCGTGGTGCTCTACCAGGCGCCCAGTGCCCACGCCGAGTCGCTGCTGCGCGACGGGACGCACACCGAGGGCACCGTGTTCGTGCACGTTCCCCGCAAGGGGCCCAAGCCACGCGACGCGGTTTACGACGTCGAGTACTCGGCGGGAGGCAGGGAGCTGACCCGGTCTTATCGCGGACCGGACGACAAGCTGATCGAAGACGGGGCCAGGGTCGACATCGTGTACGACCCGGACGACCCCACCGACTTCCAGATCACCGGGATGCCCCACGAAACCCCGGTGCTGGGCCTCTTCCTGATCGTGCTCCTGCTGCTGACGTTCTGCGGCTTCGGTTTCGGCGCACTCGTCGGCATCCCCCGCTGGGCCAGGCGCGTCGGCCGCGCGGGGCCCGGCGACTGGCGCCCCGGCGAGAGCACGACAGTGCCAGGTCACCGAAGGGTTGTCGTCATCACCTTCGACGACGGCAACCGCACCACCCTGAGCCTCACCCGCCCGGTCTGCCGCTCCATCCCGTCGTTCCACCTGGGCGGCCCCGTGCTCGTCGCGGGCACAGGAACCCGGATCACGGTCCTGTTCGTCCGCGGCCCCGTCCTCGCGGCCGCCCGCGAACGCCCGTGGCGCTAGCCGGGTCCGCAGTGGTCCGGACCATTCGGGCGTGGTGTGCCGGGCGATCGGCGTATCCGGGTGTGCGCGTGGTGGAACCTGCTGATGATCACCTGGTGGGCGGCCCGCGCCTGTGGCACGGTGCGCGCAATCGTTGCCGGGGAGGGGAATCGTCGTGGCAGAGCGGATTCGTCGGCTGTCGTTGCGGTCGGTGGTGGTGCGCGGGCAGGACGACCTGGGCCTGCCGAAGAAGGACGTGACCGTCGACGACGACACCGCGACCCGAGGCGTGGCCCGGCTGCTCCGGCGCGCGGTGCTCTGCGGGGTGGCCGCGCTGGTGTGCGCCGGTCTCATCGTGGTGGTCTCGTGGTGGCTCCGGTCCCACCACGACACGCTGCAACGCGAGGGGGCGCGGGTCGAGGGCACCGTGGTCGCGGTCAACGATGTGGTCCGCAAGACCAGGTGGTCATCAGATCCGACCATCGAGGTCCGCTACTCGGTCGGCGGCGAGACCTTCACCGAGACCTACACCACCCCGAACACCCGGTTCGCCGTCAAGGACAGCACGATCCCACTCGTGTACGACCCTGCCGACCCGGGGGACTCCGCCTTGGCCGGGGAGGCCTACGAGGGCCCCAGGTGGTACCTCTGGTTCGCCGTCGTGCTGTTCCTGGCGTTCGCCACCCTCGGCTTCGGCGCCGTTGTCGGCGGCATCCGCTGGTCGATCCGCCTCGGCCCGGCCAAGGCCGGGTGGCGTCGCGGCCGCGGTCACCCAGTCATCGGGGAGCGGCACGCCATCGCCGTCCTCTTCGAGGACGGCACCACCTCGATACTGACCCTCACCCGCCCGGTGAACCTGAAGATCCCCATCCCCTACCGGGACAGCCCGGTACTGGTCGCGGGCTCGGGCGCGCGAACGACCGTCCTGTTCACCAGCGGCCCCGTCCTCGCCTCCGCCCGCGAGCGTCGCGTCCCGGTCAGGTGATCTCACCCAGGGACGCGTAAGACGAGCAAGGCCGTGTCGTCCGTGGCGTGGTCGCCGCGGTGTCGGGTGAGGGCTCGAGTGATCCGGTCGGTCATGTCGGTGGCGTCAACGCCGTCGAGCGCGCGCATCAAGCCCTCTTCGCCGAAGAACGCCCCATCGGCGTCGCGGGCCTCGGTAGCGCCATCGGTGTAGAGGAGCAAGGCGTCGCCTGGGGCCAGGTCGAACTGGACGTCCGTGAGGGTGACGTCGTCGAGCATGCCGAGGAGAGTCCCGGGGAGTCCCAGTGGTCGGACGGATCCGTCTGCTCGGCGGATGAGGGCGGGCGGGTGACCCGCGGTGCAGAGGTGGCCGCTGACGCCGTCGGCGGTGGTGCGGAAGGTCAGGTAGGCCGCGGTGAGGAACCGGTCGTAGCCGCGCTGGGTGATCATGGCGGTGTTGAGCCGGGACAGCACGGCGGCGGGGGACAGGTGCCTGGTCGCCTCGGCGCGCACGGTGTAGCGGGCGAGCGCGGTGATCTTGGCGGCCTCGGTGCCGTGACCGCACACGTCGCCGAGCACGGCGCACCACCACGGTCCGTGCGCCGGGAACAAGTCGTAGAAGTCACCCAGCACCGTGTCACCGGTGGCGGGTAGGTAGGACGCCGCCGCGTCGACACCGGGCACGGAGGCCAACACCGGCGGCAGCAGGCTCTCCTGGAGGCTGCGGGCCAGGGCGGCGGACGTGGCCAACGCGCTCCGCGTGGCGGCGAGCGACTGCCGCAGGTGCATCTCGTTGCCGACCGACCGGGCCAGCGTCGCCAGACCGGCCAACTCCGCCCGCCCCCACTCACGCGGGACGTCGTCGATGACGCACATGCTGCCCAGCACCTCACCGCCGGGCGCGAGGATCGGGTACCCGGCCCAGGCGCCGATGCGCATCGGCGCCACCGAGGGGTGGTCACGGGTGCGCGGGTCGGCGGCGGCGTCGCTCACCACGAACGGATCGCCCTCCAGCCCGACCAGGAAGTAGCAGAAGCTCTCCCGCACCGGGCTCTGCCGCGCCGCCGTGTCGCTCGGGTCCAGGTCGACCCCGACGCACGACTTCCAGTACGACCGCTTGTCGTCGACCAGGGTCACGAAGGCCCGCCCGACCCCGGTGAGCGCGGCGGCCAGCCGCGCGAGGTCGTCGAACACGTCCTCGGCGGCGGTCTCCGCCAACCCGGTGGCCGCGACCGCGGCCAACCGCCCCGGATCCGACAGCGCGGCGGGCAAGCCGTCCGCCCGCACCCCGCCCGGGAACAACCCCGCGACCTGACCCACGCATGCCCTCCAGAAGACCGCCGGACCGTCACGATAGGTGAGCCGAGCCCCGAACACCCCGTGCGCTTGGTCTCGATCCGGGCACCACCGGCGACCCGCGGGCTCGGCGGTCGGCCCACGTGATCACCCGACGTGGCACGATTCGCCCCACTCGTCGTCCTGAGTCCTGATCCGGGAGTGCACATGAGCGACCAGAACACCGCGCGGGGCGAGTCGACCGACCTGCCGCCCGCCCCGATCGACGTGCTGGTGGTGGAGGACGACGAGGGCGACGTGCTGATGATCCGCGAGGCGTTCGAGCAGCACGCGCAGCGCACCAGGCTGCACGTGGTCAACGACGGCGCCGACGCGATCGCGTTCCTGCGCCGCGAGGGCCGGTTCCAGGACGCGCCGAGACCCCGGCTGGTCCTGCTCGACCTCAACATGCCGCGGATGGACGGCCGCGAGGTGCTGGCCCAGGTCAAGGCCGACCCCGCGCTGGCCGCCATCCCCGTGGTCGTCCTGACCACCTCCGCCGCGCACGACGACGTCGTCGGCAGCTACTCTTTGCACGCCAACGCCTATGTGACCAAACCGGTCGACTTCGACGCGTTCATGGCCGCGGTCGGCAAGGTCGACGAGTTCTTCAGCGCCACCGTCCGCCTCCCGTCCTGACCCGCGGCCCCCGCCCGCGTATTCTGCCCGGGTGAGGTCATCTGGGGTCCTGGACCACGTGCGTGGACTCGGGGTGCACGACCACGTCTGCTGGGGCTACCGCGACCCGGACGACTTCCGCGACCACGCCGGTGAGTTCCTCGTGGACGGCCTGGCGCTCGGGCAGCGCCCCCAGTACGTCGTCACCAGCCAGGACGCCCCCAGTGCCCTCGCCCGGCTGCGGCGCGACCCGCGGCTGGACCGGGCCGTGCGCGACGGGGTCCTGCGGGTCACCGCCATCGACTCCGCCTACGCGGGCGAGGCGGCCGTGGACCCCGACGCCCAGGTCGACTGGTACGTCGCCGCCACGCGGGACGCCGTCGAGGCCGGTTTCGCCGGGCTGCGCGTGGTGGGGGAGGCGACGCCGCTGGTGGGCACCGCGGGCCAGTTCGACGCGTTCGCCCGCTACGAGCACCTCATGGACCGCCGGATGCCCGGGGTGCCGTTCGCCGCGCTGTGCGGCTACGACCTCACCGTCCTCGGCGAACCGGCCGTCGCGCAGATCGCGGTCATGCACCCGTTCACCAACCTCGACCGCCCGGGGTTCCGGCTGTGCGGGTCGTCGCTGCCGGGCTGCTCGGTGGCCCTCGGCGGGGAACTCGACCTCGCCAACGCCGACCTGTTCGCCGCGGCCCTCGACCGGACCGAGCTCCCGGTCGTCGACGGGACCATCACCCTCGACTGCACCGGCCTCGAGTTCATCGACCACCGCGCGCTGATGACCCTCGCCGAGCGCGCCGGTGACGCCACGCTCGTGCTGCTGACCCCCAGGTCGGGGCCCGCCCGCGTCGTCGACCTGCTCGGGCTGCGCTCGGTGCGCGTGGAGCGGCCCGCATGACCCGGTTCGCCCACCCCGCCTGGTTCTACACCTCCGACGAGGACTACCTCGCCGCTCTGGTGCCGTTCATCACCGATGGCCTCGCCGCGGGCGACCCGGTCGCCGCCGCCGTCCCCACCCCCAGGCTCGACCTGCTGCGCGACGCCCTCGGCGGCACCGCCCGCGAGGTGTACCTGCAGGACATGGCGGTCGTGGGCGCCAACCCCGGGCGCATCCTGTCCAGCGTCCTCACCGAGTTCGCCGACCGCCACCCCGACCGGCACGTCCGCATCGTCGGCGAACCGGTCTGGGGCGCCCGCGACAGCGCCGACTACCCCGCGTGCGTCCGGCACGAGGCACTGACCAACCTCGCCTTCGCCGACCGGCACGCCACCATCCTGTGCCCCTACGACGTCGCGGTGCTCCCCCCGCACGTCCTGGCCGACGCCCGCGTCACCCACCCGGAGATCTGGTCCACCGCGGGCCGCGACGCCAGCGACCACTACGCCCCGGACCAGGCGATCAGCAAGTACAACCTGCCGATCCCGCACCCCGCGCACGCCACCACCTTCACGGTCACCACCCCGGCCGGGGTCCGCGCCGCCCGCACGGCCATCACCCGCGCCGCCGCCGCCGCGGGCCTCGACACCGCCGGGCGCGCCGACCTGGAGATCATCGTCACCGAACTGGCCACCAACAGCCTCACCCACGGCGGCGGCCACTGCGAGATAGCCCTCTGGACCGAGAACGCCCTACTCCTCTGCTCCGTCAGCGACGCCGGCCGCTTCACCAACCCCCTGGCCGGAACCACCCCCCTCACCGCGGGCCAACCCTCCGGCCGCGGCCTGTGGCTCGTCCACCACCTCGCCCACCTCGTCCGGGTCCACACCACCGAACAGGGCACCACCATCCGCGCCTACCTGGAACTGCCGACTGCGAGCCAGGACCAGGCGGAGTAGCAGTCTCCTTGGCAGGATCCCGACCGCCAGGCCGGAATCAAGCGTGGTCGACCGGGTCCTGCTCAGCAGGGCGTCTGGAAGTCCGCCACCACCTAGAACGCGACGGCAGGCCCCCAGGCGGGAGAGCGCATCCGAGCGTTGTGGAAACCCTTCTCCAGGGCGGAAATCGCGTTGCCAGGCCGATCAGGCGTGGTCGACGACCTGGTCCTGGGCGGCAGGTGTCCGGAAGTCGGCCACCACCGTCGTGCCGGTTGTGCAGGCGGAGCGGTCCACCCGCACCGCGTCCGACAGCGCACGCAGCAAGACCAAGCCGCGGCCGCGGACGGAGAGGCGTTCGGTGGGGTGGTCCGTGGGTTCGCGCCAGCGGCCGTGGTCGGTGACGGTGAAGCGGAGGTTCCGGGTGCCTGCCACGGTGTTGAGCTCGTGGGCGCAGACGATCACCGGGCCGGGCGCGGTGCCCAGGTAGGCGTGTTCCACCGCGTTGGCCACCGCCTCGCCGACGCCGATCAGGATCGCGTCCACGACCTCGGCGGCGACCCGGCGCACGGTCAGCCAGGCGCGCAGGGCCGCGCGGACGACGGCCACGTCCTCGGCGCGGGCCAGGATCTCGATCCGGAGCATGGCGGTATCCATTGTCAGCAGTGGTACCCAGTCCGCACCCCCGTCACGCACACCCGTCCGGTCGGCCCACCGGGATCAGCCGGGGATGAGGAACTCCGCCGCCACCGTCGTGCCCGGCGCGGCGCGGGTCCCGTGGTCGATGCGCAGCCGCGCCGCGAGTGCCCGCAGGATGCCGAGCCCCCGGCCGCGGATGGCGATCGCGGCGCCCTGCGGCGGGGTCGGTTCGCGCCAGTGGCCGTGGTCGGTGACCACCACCGACACCGCGCGGTCGGCGACCTCGGCCGTCACGATCACCAGGCCGGGCGGGCCGGTCGGGTAGGCGTGCTCGACGCTGTTGGTGACCGCCTCGCTGACCGCGAGCAGGATCTCCTCGGCTGGACCGCGCGCGACCTGCCGGGCGGTGAGCCACGCGCGGACCTCGGACCGGATCTCGGACACGGCCTGGGCGCAGGCGGTGGCCTCTATCCGCAACGACACGGTGCACATCATGCCGGTCGCGCCCCCCGGCCGCTTGCCGCGTGCTGGTGGCCGGGCGAAGTATGCTGCCTGCCGTGTCGGGGATCTCCGAGCCCGTTGACCGGGTGAGCGTGCTGGAAGCGGTCACCGACGTGGGGCTGCGGCACATGAAGCTCGACGAGTTCCTGCGGGCCGTGCTGGCCCGGATCCAGCAGCTGTTCGAGGTCGACACCACCTCCGTGCTGCTCTACGACACCGCGGCCGAGGTGCTGACCGTGGAGGCCTCGGTCGGCATGGACGAGGTCGGCCACGGTGTGACCGTGCCGCTGGGGGTCGGGTTCACCGGCAGGGTCGCCGCGACCAGGGCCCCGGTGATCCTCGACCGCGTCGACCACACCACCGTCATGAGCCCGCTGCTGTGGCGGCGCGGCCTGCGCGCGCTGCTGGGCGTCCCGATGCTCGTCGGCGGTGACCTGGTCGGCGTGCTGCACGTCGGCTCGGTGACGCCGCGGCGGTTCACCGACGAGGACACCCAGCTGCTGCACCTGGTCGCCGATCGGGTCGCGCTCACCATCCAGGCCGAGGTCAGCGGTGCCGAACGCGCCGCGGCCACCGCGCTGCAGCGCAGCCTGCTGCCGACCCGGTTCCCCGCGATCGACGGTCTGAGCTTCGCCGCCCGCTACATCCCCGGCACCGGCATGACCGTGGGCGGCGACTGGTACGACGTGTTCACCCTCCCCGGCGACCGCCTCGGCGTGGTCATCGGCGACGTCGCGGGCCACGGCCTGGCCGCCGCGGTCGTCATGGGCCGCCTCCGCAGCGCCCTGCGCGCGTACGCCCTGATCTACGGAAGCCCCGCCGAGGTCCTCACCAACCTGCACGCCAAGGTGTCCCACTTCGAGCAGCGCAGCATGGCCACCGTCGCGTACGGGGTCATCGACCTCGCCACCTCGCGGCTCACCCTGTCGCTGGCCGGGCACTTGCCGCCCGCGCTCGCCCTGCCCGGGCAAGCCGCCACGCTGCTCACCGCGCGCCCCGGCATCCCCATCGGCCTCGGGCTCACCCCGCCCTGGCCGCGCCGCGACACCGTCATCGACCTCCCGGCCGGGTCGGTCCTGGCCCTCTACACGGACGGGCTGGTCGAACGCCCCGGCCATTCCCTCGACCCGTACCTGCGGCGGTTCCTCGACGCCATCACCCACGACGACCCCAACTCGATCTGCACCCAGGTCACCGAGACGCTCCTGGGCACCGCGCCCGCCCGCGATGACGTGGCCCTGCTCGTCGTGCGGCTGACCCCGAGCTGATCAAGGCTCCCACCAGCGGTTATGCAGACCCGAGGTCATCTATTCACATTTCGTCAAGCGAGCGCGTGACCCGCGTGCTTGTCTTGGGGCGTGACCGTACGTGGAACCGAGATCGCCACCACCCAGGAGCTGGCCGGGGCCGGGCGGGGGGTCGTGCTGCGGGTCGTGGGGGAGATCGACCTCGCCACGGCCGACGCGTTCCACGAGGCCCTGACCGCCGCTCTTGACGACGTCCACGCCCGTGGCCTGACCACCCTGGTCATCGACCTCACCGGCACCAGGTTCCTCGGCTCGGCAGGCCTCGCCGCGCTGGTGCGGGCCCACCGGCAGACCAGCCGGTCGTCGGTCGAGTCGGTGGTCGTCGCCGAGGCGAACTCGCTGGTCATGCGCGCGCTCACCGTCACCGGCCTGCACGAGGTGCTGACCGTCACCGATTCCGTCGAGCACGCGCTCGGGTAGAAAAAGTTTCGACGGGGGTGTCGGATCGGGCCGGACCCGTTCGTAGCAGGGGTGAGGGGCTGCCGAGAGGGCGGCTCACGGGAGTAGGGAACCCCGAGCATGAAGCTGACGATCGCCACCCAGGTCTCCGTCGACGGTGTGATGCAGGGCAACGGCGGGCGGCACCCGGACCTCGACCCCGGGTTCGAGCGCGGCGGCTGGGCCAGGCCGCTGTTCAGCCCCGAGGGCTCGGCGTACGTCGCGTCGATCTGCCGGCGCGCCGACGCGTTCCTGTTCGGCAGGCGCACCTTCGAGCTGTTCGCGGGCTACTGGGGCACGATGGCGCCGGGCAGTGGTCCGATCGCGGACGCGTTCAACACCCGACCCAAGTACCTCGCGTCCACCACGGTCACCGAGCCGGGATGGGCCGACACGACCGTGCTCTCCGGTGACCTCGCTACAGCCATCAGGGAGCTCAAGGACCGGGGCACGGGCGAGCTGCAGGTGCACGGCAGCGGCGTCCTGGCCCGGTGGCTGCTGGAGAACGACCTCGTCGACGAGCTGTCCCTGATCGTCATGCCGGTCGTCGTGGGGGAGGGCACCCGGCTGTTCCCCGCCGCCGGTCGCGACATCGCGCTGGAGCTGGTGGATTCGCGGGTCTTCTCGACCGGTGCCATGGCCCAGGTCTACCGACTCGCCGGTCGCCCGAGCTATGCGATCGGCTGAGGCGCGTGGCAGGCTTCGACGGCGAGTGTCGATCGTGGACGGACGGGACCTGAGATGCAGTACCTGGTATCGGTGATCACCGACAGTGCCGAACCCAGCACGCCCGAGGAGATGGCCGCCATCAGCGCGTTCAACCGCGGGCTCCAGGCGCAGGGGAGCTGGGTGTTCGCCGGTGGCCTGGCGGAGCCGAGCGCGTCGACGGTCGTGGACAACCGCGGCGGCGAGCCGCTGTTCACCGACGGGCCGTTCCTGGAGTCCAAGGAGTTCCTCATCGGCTTCTGGGTCATCGAGGCGGCCGATCTCGACGTCGCGCTCGGGATCGCGGCCGAGGGGTCCAGGCACTGCAACCGCAAGGTCGAGGTCCGGCCGTTCCGGTGAGCGGGGCGCGGGAGGCGATCGCCCAGGCCCACAGCGCCGAGTGGGCACGGGTGGTCGCAGCGCTGACCAGGCGGTTCGGCGACCTCGACACCGCCGAGGAAGCCGCAGCCGAGGCGTTCGCGACCGCCGTGGCGCGGTGGCCGGTGGACGGCGTGCCACCCAACCCCGGCGCCTGGCTGACGACCACGGCCAACCGCAAGGCCATCGACCGGATCCGCCGCGAGAGCAAGCGCGACGACAAGGAGGGGGAGGCGGTGCTGGTGCACGACCCCTCGCCGCCCCTCGGCGCCATCGACGACGACCGGCTCCGGCTGGTGTTCACCTGCTGCCACCCGGCGCTCGCCGTGGAGGCCCGCGTGGCACTGACGCTGCGCATGGTCGGCGGCCTGACCGTGCCCGAGATCGCCCGCGCCTTCCTGGTGCAGGAGACCGCCATGGGCAGGCGGATCACCCGCGCCAAGTCCAAGATCAAGGCGGCGCGCATCCCCTACCGGGTGCCGTCTACAGAGGACCTGCCTGCGCGGGTGTCTGGTGTGCTTGCCGTGCTGTACCTGGTGTTCAACGAGGGCTACCTGGCACGCGGATCAAGTCCCCTGCGCGAAGACCTGACCGCCGAGGCGATCCGGCTGACCCGGCTGGTTCGGGCGCTACTGCCGGATGACGGTGAGGTGGCCGGGCTGCTCGCGTTGATGCTGCTGATCGAGGCCCGCCGCCCCGCCCGGGTCTCCTCTTCTGGTGACCTCGTGCCACTGGACCAGCAAGACCGGCGCACCTGGGACCCCACCTTGATCGCCGAAGGCCACGGCCTGGTCCGCGAACGCCTGGCCTCCGGCGCCCCTCCCGGCCGCTACCAACTCCTCGCCGCCATCAACGCCGTCCACACCTCCGCGCCGACCTTCACCACCACCGACTGGCCCCAGGTCATCGCCCTCTACGACCAAGTGATGCGCGTTGACCCATCACCCATCGTCACCCTCAACCGCGCCATAGCCATCGCCGAACTCCACGGCCCCGAACCCGCCCTGGACGCCATCGCCCCCCTGGCCCCCGCCCTGTCCCACTACCGCCCCTACCACGCAACCCAAGCCGACCTCCTCCGCCGCTCCGGCCGCCTCCACGAGTCCCGCGCCGCGTACGACAAGGCCATCGCCCTCCCAGGCAACACCGCCGAAACCGCCCACTTGATCCACCGCCGCGACCAACTCGGCCAGTGACACCGGGGCCTGACGGTCTCCTCGCCGTGACGCTTCAGGCCTGGTGCGCGCTGTCCCACCAGTGCAGCACCCGCGTCCCGAACAGCGTCAGCCACTTCGACGGCTCCCCAGCCGGGACGTCGACCTCGAACCACACCCGCCCCGGGTGGCGGCCCGCCTGGAGCCACGTCCCGTCCGGTTGCCGGGCAGCGCGGATCAGGTCGATCGCGCCGGCCATGCGGGGATCCGGTGGGGTGCCGTCGTGGTGGGAGGCCTGGCGGAAGTAGTCGGCCGCGCGCAGGACGTCGTACGACCACCGGAACGGGTAGGCGAAGCGGTCCACCCACGGCGCCACCGGGTCACCCGTGGACAGCCGCCGGAACAGTCCGCGCTCCAGCAGGTACTCCTCGCCCGAGCGCCGCGCCGCCCGGGTCGCGTCCGTGCCGCCGGTCGCGACGTCGTAGGCGAGCAACCCGCTCAGCGAGTTCACCGTCGAGTGGTACGACGACCGCGTCGACCCCGCGACCCACTCGCAGTTCCACCCGCCGTCCGCCATCCGGTGCGCCAGGAACCACTCGACGATCCCGCTGACGTCAACCCCGAGCCACACCCCACTGGCGACCGTCATGGCGTTGACGCAGCAGTCGACCTCCCCACCCCAGTACGGCAGATCGTCGTACTCCCACCGGCAGTGCTCGGCAAGCAACTCACCCGTCCGCCGCTCCCGCAGCACCGCCGGATCGAGCCCCCACTCCCGCAACTCCCGCAACGCCCACGTAGTAGCCGTCCACGGCTGCCCCTCTTCCCCACCCCGGAAGTCCGCCGGAAAGTACGCCCCACCAGCCCACTGCCCATCAACCCCTTGAAGCGCCAACAACCGCGCCCCGAACCCCTCCACCCCAACCCGCCCCCGAGTCCCCTCCCACGGCTCGCCCAGCAGGTCCCGCTCCACCTGCCACCGCAACGCCACATCCGACTCGCGAAGCCACGACCCCAACCCACCGCCCACAATGGACCGCCCACCCGAGGATTCCACACCCCGACCATGACCAACCCCTGTGGACCTGTCAAGCACTACCGATCCACGACGCTCATTCCGAGACTTGGTTGGTGATCCAGACGTTCTGGGCGTAGCCGAGGGTGGCGCCCGCGCCGACGTCGCGCATCTCGTTGTGGATCTGCGGGCCGGGGAAGGGGTGGGCCGACTCACGAGTGCGGTTGGCGTACATCCGCGGAACGAGCAGTGTCCGCTTCGGGACCGGTCGACCGGTGCGCAGCCGGTGCAGGAGGTCGACCGCCCCCGCGGCGATCTCGTAGCCGTCCTGGACCACGGTCGCCCGCAGCGGTCCGGTCCCGGTGTCGATGTGCGCCCGCGCCTCGGCTGCCCCGTCCACCCCGACCACCACCGTGTCGGTCACGCCCTGCCAGCGCAGTGCCTCGACCGCGCCCAGGGCCATCTCGTCGTTGGTGCAGAACACCGCGTCCAGGCGGTGACCGCCGAGCAGCCGGGCCCGGACCGCGTCAAGGGCGGCCACCCAAGCGAACCCGCATGAGTCATCCACCACCACGCTCGCCTCGGGCAACACGGCCCGCAGCGCCTCCACGAACCCCTCCTGCCTGCCGGAGTGCTCGCGGCTCGCCGCGACGAACACCGCCGGATCCCGCCTGGCCAGGGCACCCGCCAGCCAGCGGGCGGCCGCCTCGCCGATCTGCCGGGACGGGTAGCCGACGAAGGCCGTGTTCGGCGGGTAGTCGGCCTCGCTCTCGAACGGTTCGAGGTCCAGGAACACCACTGGCCCGGAGATCTCGGCGCAGAACTCGACGAGATCTTCCCGCAGCCGTGCGGGATCGATCGGCATGATGAGCCCGCCCGCGTAGTCCGACCCGCGTGCCACGAGCCTGCGCAGGTGGTGCACGACCCCACGTCGGTCGTAGTCCCGCCGGGGCCGCTTGAGCACGACGTCGGTCTGCGCGTGGTCGAAGGCGTCGAGCACGTGCCCGATGAACTCGTTGAGCCAGTACTTCTGCTCGAATGCCGACACCACGAGGAAGACCTGCGTCATCGCCCTATCCTGCCGGCCCGGAGGTCGAGTGGGGCCCCGATCGCGCTGGTCGGGGTCGGGCTGCCGTGTTGTCCGGGAGTCCAGGTGTCGACCGCACTTGACAGCTGGCAGTAGCTCAACGAACATTGAGTCAATGGACGCTGAGTGGTCTTCGGAGCTGGTGGCGCGGGCGACCGTGCACGCCGCGTTGGGGGAGCCGGCGCGGTTGGCGATCGTGGATCGGTTGCTGTTGGGGGACGCGTCGCCGGGTGAGGTGGGGCGGGGGGTGGGGATGGCGAGCAATCTGGTGGCCCACCACGTGAAGCTGCTCGTCCAAGCGGGTCTTGTCGAGCGGGCGCGGTCGGAGGGGGATGCGAGGCGCCTGTACCTGCGGCTTCGTCCTGCGGCCTTGGCGGGGCTGGTGCCATCCGGGACGCGGCAGGCGCGGCGGGTGGTGTTTGTGTGTACGCACAACTCGGCCCGGTCGCAGCTGGCGGCGGCGTTGTGGAGCAAGCGCAGCAGCCTGCCCGCGGCGTCGGCGGGCACCCACCCGGCGGACGAGGTGCACCCCTTGGCGGTCGCGGCGGCCAAGGCCCACGGCTTGTCCCTGGGTCGAGCCCGCCCGCACCACCTCGACGACGTCGTGCAGCCGGATGATCTCGTGGTGGCGGTGTGCGACAACGCCCACGAAGAGCTGCCCGCCACCGACCGGCTCCATTGGTCCATCCCCGATCCGGCCGCCGTGAACACCCCGGAAGCCTTCACCACCACCTACCAAGACCTCTCCGACCGCATCTCCCGCCTCGCCCCAGCCGTCCACACAGGACCGCGATGAGAAGGGCGTTGGTCGCGGAGTTCCTGGGCAGCCTGCTGCTCGCCGCGCTGGTCGTCGGTTCGGGTATCGCCGCCCAGCGGCTCTCGCCCGACGACGTCGGCTTGCAGTTGCTGGAGAACGCCGCCGCGACCGCAGTGGGGTTGTACGCACTGATCCTGGTCTTCAGTCCGGTCAGTGGCGCGCACTTCAATCCGATTGTGTCCCTTGTGGATGCTGCACTCGGAGGGATTACCTGGCGCCACTTCGCGCTCTATGTACCCACCCAAGTGGTCGGATGTGTGACCGGCGCGATCGTGGCCAACGTCCTGTTCGACTCCGCGCCGATCAGCATCTCCACCACCGACCGCGCCACCTGGCCGCATGGGCTCTCCGAGGTCGTCGCGACCCTCGGCCTGCTGCTGGTGATCTTCTCCCTGGCCCGCACCGGCCGCGGTGAGAAGGCCGCGGCCGCCGTCGGCGCGTACATCGGTGCCGCGTACTGGTTCACCAGTTCGACCAGCTTCGCCAACCCCGCCATCACGATCGGCCGCGTGTTCAGCGACAGCTTCGCGGGCGTCGCCCCGTCCGCCGCGCCGCTCTACGTCCTCGCGCAACTCGCCGCCGCGGCCCTCGCCCTGCCGCTGATCCGCCTGCTCTACCCAGCCGTGCTCCACGAGGAGAGGACCGCATGAAGCCCTCGGTGTTGTTCGTGTGCGTGCACAACGCGGGCCGCTCCCAGATGGCCGCCGCCTGGCTGTCCCACCTCGCGGGCGACCGGGTCGAGGTCCGCTCGGCGGGCTCCACCCCCGCCGACCAGGTCAACCCCGCCGTGGTCGAGGCCATGCGCGAGGTCGGCATCGACCTCTCCGCCGAGACCCCCAAACTCCTCACCCACGACGCCGTCGAAGCCGCCGACGTCTGCGTCACCATGGGCTGCGGCGACGCCTGCCCTATCTTCCCCGGTAAGCGCTACCTGGACTGGGCGCTTCCCGATCCCGCAGGCCAGGGCATCGCCGCCGTCCGCCCGATCCGTGATGAGATCAGGGCGCTGGTTGAAGCCCTTATCGCTGACCTCGCCGGTTAGCCCAGCACCATCTGTTGATCTGCGCAGCAACCGCCGCTCTGGGCCGTGTCGGGGGAGTCGAACACGCCCGAGCCACCACACACACCTGTCTCCGGCAGGGTCAGCTCGACCCTGGCGGCGGCTTCGTGGTCCCCAGCGATCTCGGCGACGACACTGCGGACCTGCTCGTAGCCGGTCATCGCCAGGAACGTCGGCGCGCGGCCGTAGCTCTTCATCCCGACGAGGTAGACGTCCGGCTCCGGGTGCCGCAGCTCGGCGGCGCCGTGAGGGTAGACGGTGCCGCACGAGTGGACGTTGGGGTTGATGAGCGGGGCTAGCCTTGACGGCGCCTGCAACACCGGGTCCAGCTCTAGGCGTACCTCCGAGAGCCACGACAGATCCGGTCGGAACCCGGTCAGGGCTACCACCTCGTCCACCGGATCCAGTCGCCGCTGTGACACCAGCACCACGCGGTCCCCGTCCCGCTCCACGGCCTCCGTGCGGAACCCCGTCACCACCTCGACACGTCCCGCGCGAACCGCCTCTTGCGCCTTTAGCCCAAGCGCGCCGCGAGCCGGAAGCTGGTCGGCAGCGCCACCTCCGAACACCACGCCGGTCGTACCGCGACGCAACAACCACGTGACGTGCGTGCTCGGGTGCAGCTCGGTGAGCGCTATCAGGGCGGTCAACGCGGAGTGCCCACTGCCCGCGACCGCGATCCGCTTGCCCGCGTACCGCTCGGGCTCGGCCGCCAGATCCGGGACCCGGTAGATGATCCGGTCACTCGCCGCGTGCTCGCCGATCGCCGGGAGACCGTCGCCACCTAGAGGGTTCGGCGTGCCCCATGTGCCTGAGGCATCGATGACGGCGCGGGCGGTGATCCGCTCGCTAGGGCTAACGTGCACCGTCAACGGCTCACTGTCCCGGCCAGCATCAACGACCCGATCCCGTCCTCGCCGCGCGATCCCGACCACCCGCGCGCCGAACCGCACCCTGTCCCCGAGCGCGGCAGCCAGCGGGACCAGGTACTCCGCCGCCCACTCCGCCCCGGTCGGGTACCCCTCCGGCTGCCGCCACCCGTGACCTGCCAGGAGACGGCGCGCGGCGGGGTCCACCAGTTCCGACCACCGCGAGAACAACCGCACGTGACGCCACTGCGCCACCGCCGCGCCCGCTCCCTCGCCCGCCTCCAGCACGACGGTCGGCAGTCCGCGCTCCACGAGGCGCGCCGCCGCGGCCAGGCCCACCGGGCCCGCGCCCACCACCACTACCGGCAATTCGGACATGGCCACCTCTTTCATCGACGATTGTCTATCCTGTGCACCGGACTGTATAGACACTGGTCGATGAAGGCAACCATCGATGGGTGTCTATACACTGAGCTGGTGACCCTCCTCCCCGAGCAGGACGCCGACACCTACGCCAGCTGGTTCGCCTGCCTCGCCGACCCGACCCGGGTCCGACTCCTGCACGCCGTCGCCGCTGGCACTGTCGCCGTCGGTGCGCCTGGTGAGATCACCGTCGGCGCGCTCGCGGAGGTGGTCGGGGTCACCCAGCCCACCTGTTCCCACCACGTACGCAAGCTCGCCGACGCGGGCTTCCTCCGTCTCCGCCGGGAAGGCACCGCCACGCTGGTGTCGATCAACCCAGCCTGCTGCACCGGCCTCCCGCACGCCGCCGACGCCGTCATGGGCACCATCGTCACCAGCGCCTGCTGCCCGCCGGACCTGCCCGCCGACGTCACCGTCCGCCCGATGACCGACGCCGACTGGCGCGACGTCCGCCGTGTCTACGCCGAGGGCATCGCCACCGGCAACGCCACCTTCGAAACCGAGACCCCCACCCGCCGCACCCTCGACACCAAGTGGCTCCCCGACCACCGCTGGATAGCCGAGATCGACGGCGCCGTCGCAGGCTGGGCCGCCGCCACCCTCGTCTCCACCCGCGCCTGCTACTCCGGAGTCGCCGAGACCTCTGTCTACGTGAGCGAACTCCACCGCGGCCGGGGCGTCGGCAAGACACTCCTCCACCACCAGACCACCGCCGCCGACGCCGCGGGCCTGTGGACCCTGCAAACCGCCATCTTCCCCGAGAACCGCGCCAGCATCGCCCTGCACCACGCCGCGGGCTTCCGCACCGTGGGCGTCCGCGAACGCATAGCCCAACACCACGGCACCTGGCGCAACACAGCTCTCCTCGAACGCCGATCCCCAGACCGCCCTGATTGAGCTCGTCGCCCTGTCGAGCAATGCCCCCGGTTGGCGCACAAGGGAATTGCCGGTTCGGTCTCCCTGCGCGGTAGCGTCCAAGGACTGACCCCCGCGTGTGCTGTTCGGCCGAGTTGGTGATCATCCGCACCCGGTGGAACGAGCCGGGAGGGAGGGTCGTCGCAGTAGGTATGCGTCGACTTCCGCTGGTGCTAGTGGTGGCCTTCATCGTGACCGGGTGTTCGTCGACCGGGGCGCCACCGTCCGCGAAGGACCTGCCCGCCTTGGTGGCGACCGACGAGTGGGCGCAGGAGACCGGGTGGACGCGGTCGACCGCGCCTGCCCGCACGGCTCCGAGCAGGCGGTGGGAGATCAACGGCGACAGCTACTCGGTCGAGGGCGGGGTCATCGTCGTCTCCGCTGGTGGACAGGTGCGGCGGATCGACCCGGCCACCGGGAAGGCGATGTGGGAGGTCACCGTCCCGGGAGCGCCGCCGAAGACCAGCGTGTCCGGCGGCGGCGGGCTCTTCGTCCTGCGCGGTGACAGCTCGGGCGACAGTCCGTTCGCCGTCGTCCTCGATCCCGCTGACGGGCACGAGGTGTGGCGAAACCAGGGCACCGAGGAGATCCGCGGTGTCACGGCGCGCGGCGACCTGCTGATGGTCGAGTTCGCCCACGAGATCCGCGCCCTCGACCGGGCCACCGGCGTCCAGCGCTGGAGGAGTTCCCTGGCGACTTTCGCCTACGAGGAAGCGGTGCAGGTCTACGACGCGAGCACCGTGTCGTTCCTGGACCGCGTGACCGGCAAGCCCCGGTGGTCCGCGCCCGCGTCCGGCCCCGCCGCGGTGAACGTCATGGACGACCTGGTTTTCCTGACCGGCAACGGCGGCGGTGTCGTCCACGACCTGGCCACCGGCGACGAGCGGTGGCGGATCGCCCTGCCCGGGATGTCCGAGCCCTGGATCTCCCCGGTGGACGACACCACCTCCGTGATCTCCACCAACAGGCAGACCGTCGCGGTCGACAAGGCCACCGGCAAGCGGCTGTGGGAGGCGCCGGGCCTCGCCGTGGTCGAGCACGTCGACGGCGTGCCGCGCGTGGTCGTGCGCAGGTCCGTGTCACCGCGCGAGCAGGAGATGATCGTCTACGACGCCCGCACCGGCACACCGGTCGTCCCCGCGACGACCGTGCCGACGGCGGATCGCGCCGTGACCGCGAGCGGCCTGATGTACATGCGCGACTTCATGGACGTCACCGCGGTGCGGGTGCAGGACCTCAAGGTGCAGTGGACGATCAGCGACCGCGACCTGACCATGGCCTACCTGCACCCCATCGACAACGGCTTCGTCGCGTACGTCGACGACGACAAGGGCGCGAGAATCCTGGGCTACGTCGGCTGAACCGGTCTCCCGGCGGCGGTCGCGTCGCTAGGGTGACCGGGTGCGCGGACGAATCTGGTTCCAGGACAACCCATGGCCCGAGGGCCACGCCATCGCGACCTTCGAGTGGACCGCGGGCCTGGACGACAACGGCCACCTGTGGTTCGACCCGGTCCTCATCACCGAGGACTACGACGCGGAGCGGATGCCGGAGGAACCGCCGGACCGCACCAGGGAATGGGACTCGCCGGAGCTGTGGACCAACTACGAGGGCTGCCTGATCGAACCCCTCGACTACCACGCCTTCCTCGCCGCGACCCCCGGCTCGCCGTTCAGCTTCACCGCCACCGAACCGCGAACCCTGACCCTCGACCCCCTCCCCGAACCCCCCGACACCCGCCACGCCTTCCAACTCCAACTCCTCGGCCACGACACCTGCGCCGACCACACCTTCGTCATCACCCGCCAACCCGACGGCCACCACCGCATCGACTGGACCGCCCGCATAGCCCTGGCCTACGCGGGCGAGACCGAGTACCTGCACGCCTTCCGAGCCGAACTCCACGACTGCGCCCCCACCCACATCACCTACCCCGCCGAGATGACCCCGGACCAAGCCCACCACCACCTGACCGACCTCATCGACATCCCCCACCACTTCACCCCAGCCAAAGCAGACGGCCGACCCGTACTCCGCTACACCGGCCCGTAGACCGCACACGCCGAGCACCGGTCACCCTGACGGTGGACTTTCGCTCGGTGGTGGGGGCTGCCGCACTAGCGTGGCGCACGGACCACTGTGGATGTTCCCGGTCCTGGAAGTTGTCTCGTGCTGCTCGCGAGGAAGGCAGTCGGCGTCGTGGCGCTCGTCTGCGTGCTGGTGACAGGGTCAGCGGTCGAGGCCACGGGCGAGCGCTACGAGTGCTTTCAGAAGATCCAGGTCTACAACAGCGCGTCGTTCTTCATGTTCTTCGAAGGCCGGTACGGGCAGACGACCCACGCGGGGACCACCAACTCCAGCGGCGCGTACCTGTTCGGGTCGCACACCACTGACTTCGCCAAGTACAAGGTGGGCACGGGGCACAAGATCTGGCCCAGGGTGCAGGCGCTGGCCGGGCTGCGCAAGAGCGGTCCGAAGGTGCGCTACTGCAAGAACGGCAAGACGGCGCGCTACACGGTCACCGGCACGACGCTGTTCCACTCGGTGTTGCTCGACTGAGGAACACCCGCTGGTGGGCCGGGTTCGCACCCGGCCCACGTCGGGGTCAGTCGAGGGGGACGCAGACGTAGCCGTAGTCGGCCCAGTAGGTGGGGGTGATCTTGTGCCAGGCTATGCCGCAGACCGATGGGGGAGTGTTGCTGCCCCAGTTCTGGTTGAGGGTCACCGTGAAGCCGACGGCGGCGGGGGCGTCCTGGTTGGTGCTGTTGAAGGTGGGGCCGGACAGCTGGAAGTGGCCGTAGAACGGGGTGCAGTTGTTGCCCACGGTGGCCGAGTTCACGTACCAGCTGACCGGGCCCGTGCGGGTGTAGTCGACCGACACCTTCACGCAGCGGTTCGTCCGCTCGGTGGTGGTGGCGCTCGCGTTCGGCGCGCCGATGACCGAGATCGCCGCCACGGACAACACGGCGCACGCGCTCGCCGCGATCTTTCGCATAATGGACACGATTCCACGCCTTTCGATGCGGGGCGGCCGGACGCGTCGAACGCCCAACCGGAATCCCCAACCCGCCTCGCGCCGAATTCGGCGCCCCGATGAGCGTATCCCCGCGATCGGGGACCGTCTCTACTCTTTCCGGGCGCACCTGATCTTCTCAAGGAAGTACGACCACTCGCGCCGGTCAGAATTCCGACCGCTGGTGACCGCGAGGAGTTATCTCCACCGTCGACAGTGTTTGCCGCGGATCAAGTATCGCTCGTGCGTCGAGACATCCGCGCCGGGACATCCGTGTGTCGCCCGTATATCGGGAATCGTATACGAGCCTGCAACGCTGGTCCGCCTTGACTGGGGGCATGAGCTACAGCGACCCAGCACGAACACCGGGTCCGCCGACGCCGGGAATCACCGTCTACGGCTGTGAGCAGGACGAGGCCGACCTGTTCCGCCGGTTGGCGCCCCGCCTGGGTGTCGAGCCGACCATCACCGAGATGGCGGTGTCCGAGGCGTCCGTCGAACTGGCGACCGGAAATCGGTGCGTCAGTGTCGACCACAAGACCCGAATCGCCAATTCCACTGTTCTTGCCCTCAGCCGCGCGGGCGTGGTGTATGTCTCCACGCGCAGCATCGGGTACGACCACATCGACGTGGAGTACGCCGCGAGCGTCGGCATCACGGTGCAGAACGTCGCCTATTCACCGGACGGCGTGGCCGACTACACGGTGATGTTGATGTTGATGGCCGTGCGGAACGCGCGGGCGTCCATCAGGCGCGTGGACGTCCACGACTACCGGCTGACCGGCGTGCGGGGAAAGGAACTGCGCGACCTGACCATTGGCGTGGTCGGCACCGGCCGCATCGGCGCGGCGGTCGTGGACCGGTTGCGCGGCTTCGGCTGCCGCGTGGTGACCCACGACCGATTCCCCAAGGCCGACCACGTTCCGTTGGACGACCTGCTGCGGCTGAGCGACATCGTCACGCTCCACACCCCGCTCACCTCGGACACCCACCACCTCCTTGACCAGCGCCGTGTCGCGCGGATGAAGCCGGGCGCGTTCCTCGTCAACACCGGGCGCGGCTCGCTTGTGGACACAGAGGCCCTCATCGCGGCGCTGGAAAGCGGGCGGCTGGGTGGCGCGGCGTTGGACGTCGTGGAAGGCGAGGAAGGGATCTTCTACGCCGACCGCCGAACCCGGCCCATCGGGAACAAGTCGCTCCTGCGGCTGCACGGGCTGCCGAACGTGCTGATCAGCCCGCACACCGCCTACTACACCGACCGCACCCTGGGCGACATGGTCGAGAACAGCCTCCGCAACTGCGTGACCTTCGAAAGCGAGAACCAGCATGGCTAGGGTGAGGATCGGGATCATCTTCGGGGGCGCAGGCGAGGAGCACCCCGTCTCCGTCAAGTCCGCGCGCGAGGTCGCCGCCAACCTCGACACCGACCGGTACGAGCCGTTCTGGATCGGGATCACCGAGCGCGGCGCCTGGAAACTCTGCGCAGGCCCCGAAACGGGGTGGGAGGACAGCGGTCGACCGGCGGTGCTCTCCCCGGACCGCAGCGTCCACGGCCTGCTCGTCCTCGACCAGGGCAGGCACGAGGCGGTCGGTCTGGACGTCGTGCTGCCCGTCCTGCACGGCAAACTCGGCGAGGACGGTGCGATCCAAGGCCTGCTGGAACTCTCCGGCATCCCGTACGTGGGGTGCGACATCCAGAGTTCCGCGCTGTGCATGGACAAGTCCCTCACCTACGCCGTCGCCAGGAACGCGGGAATCGCCACGCCGACCTTCTGGACCCTCACGGCGAACGAGGACCTCGACCCCGCCCGGCTCGCCTATCCCGTGTTCGTGAAGCCCGCCCGCTCGGGGTCGTCCTTCGGCGTCACCAAGGTTTCCGGCGCGGACGGGCTGGCGGACGCGGTGGCGGTCGCGCGGCTGTACGACTCGAAGGTGCTGATCGAAGAGGCGGTCGTCGGCAGCGAGGTCGGGTGCGCGATCCTGGGCAGCGACCTGGACCTGGTAGCGGGCGAGGTGGACCAGATCGCCCTGTCCCACGGCTTCTTCAAGATCCACCAAGAGGCCGACCCGGAGAGCGGTTCCGAGAACTCGACCATCACCGTCCCCGCGGACATCCCGGCCGAGGCGCGCTCACTCGTCCACGCGACCGCGAAGACCGTGTACCGCGCTCTGGGATGCCGTGGACTGTCGCGAGTGGACATGTTCCTGACCGGCGATGGCAGCGTGGTCCTCAACGAGGTCAACACGTTGCCCGGACTGACCTCGTACAGCCGGTACCCGAGGATGATGGCCGCCGCGGGGCTGTCGCTCGCCGAGGTGATCGACCGGGTCGTGGCGCTGGCGTTGACGGGCAAGGTCCAGTGAGGGACGGCTTCGCCTACGTGGACGACCTCGTCCCCGGCCTTCGCTGGGACGCCAAGTACGCCACCTGGGACAACTTCACCGGCAAACCCGTCGACGGCTACCTGGCCAACCGGATCGTCGGCACGATGGCCCTGTGCGCGGCCCTGCAACGCGCGCGGGACAAGGCCGCGTCCCTCGGCTTCGGCTTGGTGCTCTGGGACGGCTACCGCCCGCAACGCGCCGTGGACAACTTCCTGCTCTGGTCGACCCTGCCCGAGGACGGCCGAACCAAACCACGCCACTACCCGAACATCGACCGCTCCGACATGTTCGAGAACGGTTACGTGGCAACCAAATCCGCCCACACCCGGGGCAGCACCGTCGACCTGACCCTCTACCACCTGCACACGGGCGAACTCGCGGCGATGGGCGGCCACCACGACCTGATGGACCCCATCTCCCACCACGCCGCCCCCGGCATCACGCACCTTGAGGCAACGAACCGCCACCACCTCCACACCATCATGCACTCCACCGGCTTCACCCCCTACCCCTATGAGTGGTGGCACTACACCCTCACCAGCGAACCCCACCCCAACACCTACTTCGACTTCCCCATCACGTGAAGACCGACTCGGACGCGGCCTCGGAGGCAGGAGTAAGTCGCTGGACGGCCGGGCCGGATCGCGGCTAACGTGCGAGATTCCTGTGTCGCGGTGAGGAGTGACCTGTGGCGGTCTTGTCGGCGGTACCAGTTGCCATCGTTCCTTCCGACGACAGGACCTACCCAAGTGGACATTCCGCGTATTCACACCATCCGTGAGAGCAGCCACCGCATCCACAACCCGATCGACGCCACCAAGTTGGCCACGCTGGGTCGCGCGCTGGGCATCGGGCCGGGTGCCACCGCCCTGGACCTGGCCTGCGGGACCGGCGAGATGCTGTGCACCTGGGCCCGTGACCACGGTGTGATCGGCACCGGGGTCGACCTGAGCAGCGTGTTCATCGAGAGGGCACGGGCGCGGGCCACCGAACTGGGCGTCGCCGTCACCTTCCAGCACGGGGACGCGTCCCAGTACGTCGCCCGGGAACGGGTCGATCTCGTCTCCTGCCTCGGGGCCACCTGGATCGGTGGTGGCCTCGAAGGCACCATCGCCCTGCTGGATCGCAGTCTCAAGCCAGGCGGGCTCATGGTGATCGGTGAGCCCTACTGGCTGAGCGATCCCCCCGACGAGGCCGTCGCCGCGTGCCACCTCACGCGCAAGGACGAGTTCGGATCGCTGCCGGACCTGGTCGACCGCTACGACGAGCTCGGCTACGACCTGGTCGAGATGGTCTTGGCCGACAAGGACAGCTGGGACCGCTACGCGGCGGCGCAGTGGCTGAACCTCCGCCGGTGGGCGGACGCCAACCCGGAGGACGACCTGGTTCCCCAGGTGCGGGCGGAGTCGCGCACGGCACCACGCGACCACGTGCGGTACCAGCGTGAATACCTGGGCTGGGGCGCCTTCGCCCTGATGCGGCGGTGAGGACTGGGTGGCGCGCGGTCCGCGCGCCACCCACCTCACGCGGTTCCCGCCGAACTCACGTGCCGGGATGTGGTCGTGCGGCGGGAAGCCGGACGGTGGCGCGGAGGCCGCCCGCTGTGCGGGGGGTGAGCGTGAGGGTTCCGTCGTGCGCGTGGGCGATGCTCTTGACGATGGCCAGGCCCAGCCCCACGCCCGCGTGGTCGGTGTGGAGGCGGCTGGTGGCGCGTTGGAAGGGTTCGGTCAGGGTCGTCACCAGGCGGGGGTTGAGGGGGGTGCCGGTGTTCTCGACGGTGAGGGTGACGGAGTCGGGGGACGTGGTGGTGGTGACCCAGACGGTGCCCTGGGCCGGGAGGTTGTGGACGATCGCGTTGTGCACGAGGTTCGTGGTCATCTGCAGCAGGAGCGCGTGCGAGCCGTCGGCCGTGGCCATGTCGCCGGAGGTTTCCAGGGTCACGCCGCGTTTCTCGGCCAGGGGGAGCAGCGTCTCGGTGGCTTCCTCCGCCGCCAGGGACAGGTCGACGGGTTCGCGGGCGAAGGAGCGCTGGTTGGCGCGGCTGAGCAGGAGCAGCGCCTCGGTGAGGTCGATGGCCCGCGAGTTCACGAAGTGCAGCCGCTCGACGAGTTCACCGGTGTCCCGCTCCAGGTCGGTGCGGGCGACGTCGAGCAGCGCCTGCGTGATGGCCAGCGGGGTGCGCAGTTCGTGGGAGGCGTTGGCCGCGAACCGCTGCTGCTCGGCGTCGTGCGCCTCCAGGCGGGCGAGCATGGTGTCGAACGCGTCGGCGAGTTCGCGGAACTCGTCACCGCGGCCCTCCAACTGGATCCGGTGCGACAGCGACCCGTCGGCGGCCAGCCGGGTGGCGTTCTTGATGCGGGTCAACGGCGCCAGCATGCTGCCCGCCAGGACCCACCCGCCCGCCAGGCCGAACAGCAGCAGGAACGCCAGCATCAGCGCCGCTTTGGGGACGAAGGCCCGCAACAGGTCCGACCGGTTGGGCACGATCAGCGGACCCGGCCACTCCGGCGCGTCGCGCGGCGCGGTGTAGATCACCTCCGGCACGTAGCGCAGCAGGAACACCCACACCACGGCCAGCAGCAGGACCCCGGCCAGCATGATGAACCCGGCGTAGCTGAGGGTGAGCTTGAGGCGGACGCTCAGCCCCGGAGCCCTACCCACGGTCCCCGTCAACGCGGTCGGGCGCCGTGTCGATGCGGTAACCCGCCCCCGCCACGGTCGCGATGATCCACGGCTCCCCGAGGCGTTTGCGCAGCGCCGACACGGTGATGCGCACGGCGTTGGTGAACGGGTCCGCGTTCTCGTCCCACGCCCGCTCCAGGAGTTCCTCGGCGCTCAGGACGCCCCCCTCGGCGGCCACCAACACCTCCAGCACGGCGAACTGCTTGCGGGTCAACGCGACGTAGCGGCCGTCCCGGTACACCTCGCGGCGGAACGGGTCCACCCGCAGACCGGCGATCTCCCGCACGGGTGGCCGGTTGTGCGCGCGCCTGCGGTCGAGCGCCCGGAGCCGCAGCACCAACTCCCGCAGGGCGAACGGCTTGGTGAGGTAGTCGTCGGCGCCGAGTTCGAACCCGCTGGCCTTGTCGTCGAGGCGGTCGGCCGCGGTGAGCATCAGGATCGGCATGCCGCTTCCGGACGCGACGACGCTCTTGGCGATCTCGTCACCGGAGGGCCCGGGGATGTCGCGGTCGAGGACGACGATGTCGTAGGCGTTGACGCTCAACAGTTCCAGCGCGGTGTCGCCGTCTCCGGCGATGTCGGCGGCGATCGCCTCCAGGCGTAGTCCGTCGCGGATGGCCTCCGCCAGGTAGAGCTCGTCCTCGACGACCAGCACACGCATGGCCCGATGCTACGAGCAGCCGCATATCGCCGTCATATCGAAAACACCAGTCATATCGAGAGCGCTGGACATATCGAAAGCACTAGATGCCCGTGTGCAGGAACGGCGCCCAGAGCAGCGGGTCCGCCGGGTGGCGCGATCGCACGCGTTCCACGGCGGCGTGCAGCGCCCGGGCGGCCGCGGGCCTCGGCTCACCCGGCACGAGCCCACCGTACACGACATCACTGACCTCCGCGGCGACGGCGTCACGCACCGACCACAGAGTCGCCACGACCTGGCGGTACCCGACCACCTGCAAGGTCCCGGCCAGATGCAGCGCCTCGTCGGCCAGGTCGATGGCGCCCGTCGCCGTCTCGCACGCCGACAGGTACGCGAACGCGCCCGCGGTCCGCGTCCCCATCAGCTCCGCGACGGTCAACCGCCGGTCCCACAGCTCGACCCCGCTCGCCACCGCGTCGCGTTCGTCCTGCTGGGCGTGACAGGCCAGGTGGACCCAGCTGTGGTCGACGAGCGCCCGCCGCACGGCGTCGGTGGTCGCCGCGGCCTCGGACAGGATGGTGGCGGACGGGAGTCGGGTGCCCAGCAGGTCCAGCTCCGCCGGTACCGCGGGCAGGGGCGGGCGACCGGGAGGGGCGCCGACGCCGACGAGCAGGCAGTCACCGGAAGCGGGCTCCGGTCCGGTCAGCGCGGCCAGGGTCGGCGTGTACGAGCTGACGACCCGACCCGCCACCGTCTGCGCGAGGTCCGTCGGCTGGGTGTTGGTCCGCGAGTGCCTGCCCGCCGCGTGCAGGGGGAGCGCGGTCAGCGGCCCGGTCGGACACCACCAGATCCGGGGCGGCTCACCCTCGGGGACCCCGCGGTGGCCGAGGTCCTCCAGCACCGGCTCGGCGATCTCCGTCCACAGCCACTCCAGGATGTCCAGCAGCTCCCGGCGCTCGGTCTCCCGTTCCAGCGCCGTCCGCCGCCGGTCGGACACGAGCACGCGCAGCCGCCGGGCCCGCGCGGTGACCTCGACCGCGGTGACGGCCAGCGGTAGCGCCCGAACCGCGGGCCCGGGCGTCACGATCAGCGCGGAGCAGCCGAACCGGCTGACGTCGACCACGACCACCGGACCGGGAACCCCCAGGTCCAGGTCGTCGAACACCGCAGGCGCCAGGAAGCCCTCGAACTCCGGCAGGGCGCGGGCCTGGGCCAGCAGGTCGGCCCAGGCGTCCAGCAGCCGCAGCCGCATGCCGGGGCGCGGGACCTCGCCGGTCGGGTCGTCCAGCCTGCCGCGCAGCCGGTCGAGCCCCTCGGCGATCGACGGGGCGCTCTCGGCCAGCCGGGTCAGGTTGGAGCGCAGGTGCAGCAGCTGACCCCACATCAGCGCACGCCCCTGCTCGAGCACCTCGATCGCGCGCTTCGCGGACCCGGCCGCCACCTCCAGCGCCGCCGCGTCGCACGCCACCCCCGGCCGGGTCATGATCTGCGCCTGCTGGTGGTCCCGATCCCGCCCCCGCCAGGCGAGCCGGGCCAGCATGTCCACCGCGATCCGGTGGGCGGCGACCCTCGCCGTCAGGTCGGTGGTGGTGTCGGCCCACCACAGCGCCGCGTTGAGCCGCACGTCCGGTGGCGCGTTGTCCTGGGTCGCGGCCTCCGCGAGCAGGTCGGCGTCACCGGTGCGCGAGCCCAGGTTGAACGCGATGCCCGCGCGGCGGGGGTCGTCCGGCGCCACCAGCCGCAGGCCCTCGCGCTGGCTGGTGTCGAGGTGTGCGGCGCCGTCGTCCACGCCGAGCAGGGCCGCGCGCGTCGCGATGGCGCTGCCGTGGTTGGTCACGTAGGCGACGAGGTCCGGGTGGCTCGGTCCGGCGAGGGCGATGGCCTCCGCGTAGTGGCCGATCGCCAGGTTCAGGTCCCTCAGCCGACTCGGGCTCGACGTCAGGTACCGCCGCCCGTGCGCCTTGACCTGGCCGTCCGAGACCGTCCGCGCGCTCCCGGTGTCGGCGGGGTCCGCGTTCAGGCGTGCGGAGTACGCGTCGGCCAGGTTGCACAGGTACTTGGGCCGGTCCTCGTCGTCCGGCGCGGCGTCCACCGCCGCCTGACCCCAGTCGATCGCGGTGTCGATGTCCGCGCGCCGCCCCTCGTGGACGAAGCGCTCCCGGTGGGCGAGGCCGAGGTTGCTCAACGCCGCGGGCCAGGCGTCGTCATCGCGGGAGAGCCCTTCCACCGCCGCGAAGCCCGCCTCGATGGCCCGGGTGATGTCGTCGGGATCGCGCGTCAGCAGGTAGCGCTCGCGTCGGCCGTTCCCGATGTTCAGCAGCACCCGCGGGTCGTGGCCGTCTCGCAGCGCGGCGTCGTAGTACTTGAGCCCGAGGTCGGCGTCGATCATCTCGCGGGTCCTGCGGAACTCGCCGAGGAAGTGGTTGCCCGCGTCGACGAACCGGCTCACCGTCGACCGCGTGACCTGCTCGGCCCTGGCAGCGTCGCCGGGACGGGCCCTGCGTTCCAGCAACGCCAGGAGATCGTCGAGGACCTCACCGCCCGCCACACCGGGCATCGTGTCGGCCAGGTGCTGTTCAGCGGCGAGGACGGCCCAGTCCAGCGCCGCCCCGTCCCGGTCCGCGCACCGGCGGGCCGCACCGGCGCGGACGGCGATGAGGGTGCTGACCAGCGGTTCGTCGTCCGGGGCGAGCGCGAGGCCGATGGTGCTCATCACGAGGGCGCCGTAGTCGTCGATCTCGCTGTCGGTCGCCCGGCTCATCTGCCAGGCGAGGGTGCCCGCGGTCCGCCACCGAGCCTCACCCGGCAGCACGCGTCCCCGGTCGTCGAGGAACGGCACGTCCTTGGCGCTCGCTCGCGCGGTGACCAGGACGAGGTGCTCGACGGCCCGGGACTCGGTCGCCAGCAGGACGAGCCGGGAGACCCGCGAGTACCACCCGATGCGACTGACCAGCTCCTGCGCGGCCGCCGATACGCCGACGTGGTGCGCCTGGTACACGAACTCCCTGCGCCACCAGTAGGCCAGCGCGAGTCCCGGCGAACCCCGGTCACGGGCGGAGCGGATGAGCTCGGTCAGCCGCCGCAACGCCGCCGGGGTGGCCAGGACGGGGTTCGCGTCGTACAGGGCGACCAGGTCCGCCGCGCTCCCGGCCTCGACCAGCGCGGTCATGACGTCCTTGGCCTCGGCACGCCGCCGGAACACCCCCATGACTCGGTGATCATGGCGGACCGGGCTGTGCCAGGCTAGAGCCGAACGCGGCGGATCTGTCCCGGGGAGGGTGGGCGGTTGGACGGCGAGGTCGACTTCGAGGACACAGCGGACTTCGAGTGGACAGTCCGGGCATTCGAGGCGCTGGAGAGCGGTCGCCTGCGCGGCAGGGTGTTCACCGCGGACGGCGTCGTGTCCACCCACGTGTGGGGCCAGTGCCCGCGCTGCGCCCACACCCTCGACGACCGGCAGGTCCACACCGCCGTGATCACCGGTCCGAGCCGGGAAACCGACGTGGCGGACGAGCCGCCCGCGTTGGCCGTGGACATCGCCTGCCAGTGCGGCCACCCCCATCCGCAGGCACCGGAAGGCGTCGCGGGTTGCGGCGTCAGCTTCCGTGTCGAGTTGGTGCTCGGATGAGCGGGTTCCGCCGCCCCGCGTCGCCGCCGGAGCCCGTGAGCCGGGCGGAGCACGCCGCCTTCGCCGCCCTGGTCGCCGAGTCGCTGCCCGCCGTCCGGGCGAGCGCGGCGGCGTGGCGCACCGGACTGACCGCCCTGGTCACCCTCATCACCGCCGCCATCGTGCTGCAGGGCAGGCGCGCCACCGCGGACCTCACCCCGTCGTGGCTGCTCGCCGTCACCGTCCTCATCGGCGGCGGCCTGGCCTGCTGCGCGGCGGGCCTGTGGCGGGTGCTCGCGGCCGAGGCCGGTTCCCGCACCACCACCCTCACCCTCGCCGACATCCACGCCCGCCACGGCTCGGTCGCCGCCTACCAGGCCGCCCTGGCGGTCAAGGCGGGCAAGCAGTTGCGCCAGGCCCGCGCTCTTGTCGCCGTCGCCCTGTGCCTGCTGTTCGCGGGCACCGTGGCGACCTGGTGGGCGCCGCCCGCCCCCAGGCTGCTCAAGGTCACGCACGGCAACACCACGACCTGTGGCCCGCTCCAGTCCGCGGACGGCGGGCGCGTCCGCATCACGCTGCCGGGCACCAATGTCTTCTCCGACATCGAGTTCACCGACGTCACCGGCATCGCCGTCGTGACCTCCTGCTGACCGGGACGCTCCGCCGTGGACAGTCGGGCCGGGCGCGGAGAACCTCCGACGAACAGCGGATGAAAGCGGCTTCGCGTTCGTGACGCCCGGGCCCCGCGCGCTCTAGCGTCCGGGACATGATCGGTGTGCGTCGGATCGCGCTGGCCTGCGCGATGTGTGTGGTGTGCCTGCTCGTGGCGGTCGGACCGGCCGGGGCGGTGGGCAACGGGGTGGACCCGGGGACGACGGTGATCCGCGAGCCGGTGAGCGGGCGCGCGGTCGACGACTGGAAGCTCGCCGGGCGCGCGAGCGCGTCGGGGGTGCAGGTCGCGCCGCAGTGGGTGCTGACCACCAGGCACGCGCCGGGGTCGGTCGGCGGGTCGTTCACCAACGCCTACGGGACCGCGAGGATCGACTCGGTGACCTCGTGCCCGGGGGCGAACTGCGACCTCAGCCTGTCCCACCTCGCCGTGGCGCTGCCCGCGCCCGCGTTCGTCGACCTGGTGGACAACGGGATCCCGCGGGCGGACAACACCCTCGCAGGCTCGGTGCTCGCGGTCGGCATGGGCGGCGGGAAGCTCACGGCGGGCTGGACGTCGCCGACCGGTGGGCTGATGCTGTCCACTTTGGTCAACCCGCCGACGGCGATCCCCGGCGACAGCGGCGGTCCCGTGTTCTACCACCGGCCGGGCGACACCAGCGGGCACCTGTTCGGGCTGATGACCTACGCCTCGACCGGCGTGATCAGCGGGGTGCCGCAGTTCTCCGCCGAGGCCAAGACCTTCATCAGCGGTGTCGTGGGGACCGCGGTCCGGTGGACGACCTTCGACCAGCTCGGCCCGCGGCCGCAACTGCCCGCCGCGATCACCGACTTCACCGCATCCGCGACGCAGAACTCGATCCGGATGGACTGGAAGCCGGTCCCCGCGGTGACGGCGTACACCGCGGTGCTGATCAACCCGGACAACCCGGCCGACCGCACACTGGTGCGCACCACCGCCACCACGGCCACCTTCGCCGTCACCGCGGGCGTGCGGTGGGGCGCGTTCGTGCTCCCGGAGACCGCGAACGGACAGGCCCTGGTGCCCGCCGGGATGGACACCATGGGGTCGACGATCACCTACAAGTACTTCCGCTACGTCGCCGCGGGCCCGCCGCCTTCGCCGGTCCGTGGCGTCACCGTCGAATCGACCTCGACCGGGTTCACCGTCGTCTGGGAGCGCGGTCCCGAGGCGCTGCCGGACGTGAACGACACCGAGGTCCGTGTCTGCGCGTCCAGCGACATCCTGTGCGGGCGCGCCATTGTCCGGGTGAACTCCGAGCAGCCCGGGGTGGGCATCACCGTTCCCGGCGTGGCCTACGGCGACCGGTTCATCCTGGCGCTGACCGACCACAACCCGGCCGGGACGGCGGCACAGGTCGTCGTGCCGGTGACCCACCTGCCGCTGCTGCCGCCGACCGCGGCCCGCTCGCTGTCCGCCCACGTGACCGACACGAAGATCACCTTCGGCTACGACTCCCGCGGCGACGACCCGGTCACCCTGGTCCCGCTCGGCCGCTACCGCCAGCACGCCCCTGCCGACATCTACCTGGTGTCGTTCATCGACCTGCAGGGCCGCAAGCGCACCCTCCCCGCGGTCAACCCCGCGACCCAGCCCACCTTCGACGTGAACCCCGTGACCTCCCGGATCACCCCGGGCCGCTACGACTTCACCCTGACCCCGCACAGCTGGAACTGGGGCGACGGCAAGCCGATCACCCTGTCGGTCCAGATCGGCACCCCCGGCGACTACTCCGTCGCGGCCAAGGTACCGCCCGCGCCCGTGTTCACCGGCGTCAACCCGATCACCTGGACGCAGCCCGCGCCCACCGCGAACCAGTCCGGTGTGGACTCCTACCTGCTGGTCGAACTGGTCAGCGGCCAGGTCTACGAACTCGGCTCCGAGCAGCGCGACTTCGACCCGTACTCGGCGCACCTGCAACGGGACCAGCAGTGGCGGGTCATCGCGGCGAACTACGAGTACGGCCAGTCCCTGCCGACGACCGCCGCCCCCATCGAGGTCCTCGGCGACTGACCGGACCACGACCACTGCCCGGCGATGTCCGGGCGGTGGTCGCGGTTCCCGCTAGGCGAGGTGGTCGACGAGGGTCTTGGCGATCACCGGGGCGCTGGCCGGGTTCTGGCCGGTGATCAGCGGGCCGTCCTGCACGACGGTGGGCTGCCAGTTCGCGGCGGACCTGGTGAAGTTCGCGCCGCGCAGGGTGAGGTCGTCCTCCAGCGAGAACAGCAGGTGGCGGGCCAGGTCGAGTTCGTCGTCCTCGGTGTTGGAGAACCCGGTGACGGTGCGCCCGGCCACGTACGGGTCGCCGTCCGGGGACCTCACGTCGCGCAGGATGCCGGGGGCGTGGCAGACCATGGCCACCGGGGTGTCGGCGGCGAGGGCCTGCTCGACCATCCGGATCACCCGGGAGTCGACGGCCAGGTCCCACAGCAGGCCGTAGCCGCCGGGGAAGAACAACGCGTCGAAGTCGCGGTGGTCGACCGCGGCCAGCGCGGCGGTCTCCCGGATGGCCAGCATCCCGGCCGGGTCCTGGGCGAACCGCTCGGTGTTCGCCGTGGTGAACGGGGCCTGCTGGCTGAGGTGGTCGATGGGTGCCTCCCCGCCGAGCGGCGAGGCGAAGACGACCTGGTAGCCGGCCTCGGTGAACACGTAGTACGGGGTGGCGACCTCTTCGAACCAGGTGCCGGTCTTCTTGCCGCTCACGCCGAGGTCGGCGTGCGAGGACATGGTGACGAGGATCCGCCGCGGTCGGGACATGGTGTGCTCCTTCGGGTCTCTACCTACTAGTAGATAGGGAGAGCCTCTCGGTCGGGACGCGCGGCCGTCAAGCGGGTGAGAGAGTGCTCACGCCTACCTATCAACAGGTAGGCTTTCCGGTATGGACCGAGTCGACACCCGAGGCGCCCTGCTGGACCACGCGACGCGGCTGGTCCGCACCCGGGGCTACTCCGCGTTCAGCTACGCCGACCTCGCGGCCGCGGTCGGGATCCGCAAGGCCAGCGTCCACCACCACTTCGCCACCAAGGAAGAACTCGGCGTCCGGCTCGTGGCCCGCTACACCGAGCGCTTCCAGGCCCGACTGGCCGACATCGACCAGCACGCCACCGGCCCGGTCGACGCCCTCGAGCGCTACGCCGCCCTGTACCGCGAAGGCCTGTCGGACGGCGAGGCCTGCCTGTGCGGCGTGATCGCCGCCGAGATCGCCGCCGTGCCCCCGGCCGTCGCCGCGGGCGTCGCCGACTTCTTCCGCGTCAACCGAACCTGGCTGACCACCCTCATCGAGACCGGCGCGCACTCAGGAGTCCTGCACCCCCAACGGACTCCCGCCGACCACGCCGCGACCCTGCTCGCCACCCTGGAAGGCGCCATCTTCGTCGCCAGGGCCTACGACGACGTTGCCGCGTTCGACCAGATCGCCACGACCGCGATCGCCACGCTCACGGCGTGAGAGGTCCCTCTCGCGCTAGCGAAGCCATCCACTCCGGTAGAGCACGCCCACTGCCTCCGCCCGGTTCCGCGCCCCCAGCCTCTGGTGGGCACTGGCCAACTGGTTCTTCGCGGTGTGCGGGCTGATGCCCAGTCGCCTCGCCGCCTGGCGGGTGGTCGCTCCCCGGGCCACCGCCTCCAGGACAGCTCGTTCGCCCGGGGGTAGTCGACGGATCTGTTCGCGTTCCGGGGGTTCGGCGCGGAACATGACGAGAGTGCCCGAGTGGGATCGTCGGGCGCGCACGGTGGACGCGCCGAGGCGGATGTCGGCTCGGCGCGCGGCCACCACGAGCTGGGAAGTCGTTGAGGACAGCGGCGATCCGGGCGCGAACCGGTGTCCCGCGGGCACCGCGCCGGGATCGCCCGAGGTCATCACGACGACCTCGGTGTGGTTGACGTAGGCGAGGAACACGCTTCTCCCAAGGCAGGCCGTGACCTCCAGGTGACCCACCAGTCGGCAGATCAGCGCTGTCTCGGCGGCCTTGTTCAGCGCGTCGAGCAGGTGTGGTTGCAGGTGCGCCATCAGTGCCACGTCGCGGTCCGAGAAGTCCGCACCACCGCGGCTGAGCGCGACGGCGTGCACCTCACCACTCGAGAGCGGCAGGGCGAGCGCGAGTTGTCGGTCGACGCCGATGGGCCGGTAGAAGTACTCGTACAGCTCGCGAGTGCGCAGTTCCCGCAGCGCGACGATGTCCGACCAGCGCGTGGGGGAGACCTGCCGGGTCCGCGCGTACCACCTCAGCAGCGGTTGTTGGCCGATGTACGCCTGGTAGGCGTCGCGGTCCGCGGCGTCCATCGCGCCGGGCGGCCAGGTGCGGAACTCGTTGCGCATCCGCCGTGCCTCGAAGATGTTGCTGGTGGCGATCTCCGCGCCCACCGCCTTCGTGAGTGCGGCGAGGACCGACGGGACGACGGTGTCGAGCCGGGAGTGGTCGATAGTAGCAGCGATCTCCCGCACCAGAAGGAAATCCGCGTTCGTCACCTCGCGCACCGGTACCTCCTCCCGCGCCCGCCGCGAATGGGGTTTTCTTCCTATGTCGATCCCACGGGCATCCAGGACAGACTGCCTGCGTCGGCACGAACGGCCGTCGTACGCCACCTGGAAGGACACGCCATGATCGACCCGCGCGCGGCACGCACGCAAGAGTCCGCGCCACTTCGTCCGACTTCTGACACGCGCCCATCGGACGGGCTCAGATGACCACGACGCGAGTCCTCGATGGTCTGGTGCGCAACGAGGTCACCGACACCGCCGTCGGCCACCTCACGCAGGCGGGCGAGATCACCGGCGGGGTGCACCTCTATCCGCCCCAGCGCGACAACCCCGTGGAACGGTCACGTCCCCGGGGTCGGGTGTGGTACTCGACTGCGGCGATCGGGGCGGCGATGGCGATGTGCGTCGTGTTGGCCGCGACGGCATCCGATCGATCGGCCCCCGCCGCGGGCGTGGCCACCACCAGCGCCCCAACCACCACGGCACCGGCGACGACGACGTCCACGCCGGTGAACCACGTCGTTCCCGTTCCCCCGCAGGCGAACGAGCCACCTCCCAGGGCGAGCGTCGAGACGGCGACCGTCACGAGCGTCCAGGCACCACCGCCCGCGCTCGCACTTCCCGTTGCCGCGCAGGGGGAGTTGCTGGTCGGCATCGCGCCGGTGGCGAGCCCGCGTGCCGGCTATCCGCACACCTGCGTGATCAACGGCCGCCCTTACCCGAACTCCATCCTGTTCTCCCTGACCGCGTCCGAGGCCGCGCGGCTCGACTACCACCTGCCCGACGCCACGCGACTCGTCGCCACGATCGGGCTGGTCGACGTGCCGGGCGGGACCACGGCGGGGGCCACGGTCTTCGTCCAGGACGGCGGCACCGACCAGCGGACCGGGCTCTCCCCGAAGGTCCTGCCCGACACCAGGGTGTCCTACGGCCGACCCGTGGAGCTCGCCGTCGCCGTCCGGTCGGGCACGCCGCTGAGGATCCAGGGATCGGCGGGATCCGACCTCGTCCTCTGCGTCGGCACCCCGAGGATCGAGCGGCGTTAGCCGCTACAGCGAGGCGAGGTCGACGGCGTTCGCCATGGCGCGGTGGCCCGCGTCGTTGGGGTGCAGGTGGTCGCCGCTGTCGTACGCGGGGTCGAGGGCGTCCGGGTCGGTGGGGGAGACGACGGCGCGGTCGAAGTCGGCCACGCCGTCGAACTCGCCCGAGGTGCGGATCCAGGCGTTGACCTCATCGCGCACCGACTCACCCTGGGGGCGGTAGTAGTCCGAACCCTTGTACGGCATCAGGGTCCCGCCGACGACCCGCACACCCTTGGCGTGCGCTTGCCGGATCAGCTGGCGGTAGCCCGCGATCACGTCCGCGGCGGTGACGCGCGGGTTGGGCACGGCGCACTCGAAGTCGATCTCGCTGAACCCGATGTCGTTGATGCCCTCCAGCAGGATCACCGTCCGCACGTCGGGCTGCCCGAGCGCGTCCCTGGCGAACCGGTCGACGGCCCTGTCGCCGAAGCAGGGGGAGTCGTTGAGCACCCGGTTGCCGCCGATGCCCGCGTTCACCACGGGAACCCGACCCCTGAGGCGCTCCGCCAGCTCGTCCGGGTAGCGGTTGTCCGCGTCCGGTGTGGACCCCGCCCCCTCGGTGATCGAGTCACCGAAGGCCACCACCACGTTCCGCCGCGGCGACAGGTCGACCACCTCGACGCCGCTGACGTAGTAGAAGGACTGCGTCGTCTCGCCGAACGCGCCCGCCGCGACGTCGGCCCGATGATCACCGACAGCGTGGTAGCTCGTCGCGTCGGCGAAGGTGTGCCCGGTGACCTTCCCGGTCTTGGTGGGGAAGTAGAGCGTCACGCTCAACCGCTGCAACGGGGCGACCGGCAGCAGAACGAGATCCGTGACGATCTCCCCACCCGCCGGGACGACCACGGTCCGCTTACCGCCGAAAGTCAGGTGCCGCACCGTGTCACGCCGCAGCGCCGCGCCTTCCGCGGCCACCGCGACAGTCGCCCCGCCCACCTTCAGCGCGGTGCCGCTGTGGGCGTTGGACAGCCGCACCCGGACCGCGGGCCCACCCGCGCTGACCCGCACGACCTGCCGAACGGTGTCGTTGTCGAACCCCTCGACCGCCAACACCGGGCTCACCAGGACATGCGGCTCCTGCACCGACGTCGCCCAAGTCGCCGCCCACCCAAGCCCCGACTCCGCCCCAGCAGGCGGCGCAACCAGCGCCATCCCAGCCGTGAAAGCCAACCCCAGCACGACGATTCTCTTCACCGGTGCGCCCCCCGAAGCCGAGTAGAGGTCCAAACCAAAGATCAACCTACCGGCTGCGCGCCCCACCCTCCAGCGCTCTTTCCGCCGAAGGGTGTGACGGTACGCGGGCTGACTCGCTGAGCCGAGGCGCTACCGGGCGCGGCGTCGACCGGCGCGGATGCCTGCGGAGAAAGCGGCCGCGCTGGTGGTCTTGGTCGCGACTTCCGGCGCAGCCGCGGGTGCTGAGCGGTTCTGCTTGGGAGTCGACGGGACCTGGCGGCGTTTGGCGATCGCGGGCTTGCGGGGGGTGCGCGGCGACCGCTCCGTGACCGGTTTCGCGGTCGGCGCGACGAAGGTGCGCTCGCCGGGAGCGAGTTCGGCGAGCAGCGGGTGGCCGGGCCGCAGCCGGGTGATCGTGGCGGCGACGCCTGCCTTGCGGGTGAGGTCGCGGACGTCGGCGACCTGGGCGTCGGTCATCAGGGTGATGACGGTGCCGGACGCCCCGGCGCGGGCCGTGCGGCCCGAGCGGTGCAGGTACGCCTTGTGCTCGACCGGCGGGTCGGCGTGGATCACGAGTGCGACGTCGTCGACGTGGATGCCGCGGGCGGCGATGTCGGTGGCCACCAGGGTGCTCGCCCGGCCCTCGGTGAACGCGAGCAGGTTCCTGGTGCGCGCCGTCTGCCCCAGGTCACCGTGCAGTTCCACCGCGGGGACGCCCTCCGCCACGAGCTGGCGGGTGAGCCGCGTCGCGCCGCGCTTGGTCCGGGTGAACACCACCGCGCGGCCGGGCGCGGCGGTCAGGTCGACCAGGACCGGGAGCCGGGCCGCGGGCTGCACGTGCAGCACGTGGTGGGTCATGGCCGTGACCGGGGAGGACGGCGGGTCGGTGCTGTGCGTGGCCGGGTTGGACAGGAACCGGCGCACCAGCACGTCGACCCCGGCGTCGAGGGTGGCGGAGAACAGCAGCCGCTGGCCGCCGCGCGGGGTCTTGTCCAGCAGCCTGGTGACGACCGGGAGGAAGCCGAGGTCGGCCATGTGGTCGGCCTCGTCGAGCACGGTGATCTCGACGGCGTCGAGGTGGGCGTGCCCGGTGGCGATGTGGTCGGCGAGCCTGCCGGGGCAGGCGATCAGCACGTCGACGCCCGCGCGCAGCGCCGACACCTGGGGCCCCGGCCGCACACCGCCGTAGACGGTCAGCGTGGTCAGCGACAGGGCCTCGGCCAGTGGGGCCACGGACGCCGCGATCTGGTCGGCCAGCTCCCGGGTGGGGGCCAGGATCAGCGCCCGCGGTCTGCCGGGGCGCCGCGCCTTGGTGCTGCCCGCGAGCCGGGCGAGCAGGGGCAGGGCGAACGCGTAGGTCTTGCCCGACCCGGTCCGGCCGCGGCCGAGCACGTCACGGCCGGACAGCGAGTCCGGCAGCGTGGCGGCCTGGATCGGGAAGGGACTGTCGATGCCGCGCGCGGCGAGCACGTCGACCAGCGCGGCGGGCACTCCCAGCTCCGCGAAGGTCGGGCTCTCGGCCGGGGTGACCCCGGTCGTGGACGGGCTGGTCTTGCTGGGGCGGCGAGCCGCCATACGGTACTCCGGAACGTTGAGGGACGTCTCTAGCAGACGTGCGCCGCCAGAACCAAGCGCGCGTCGCAGACACGATGCGAAGGCAGCCCGCAGCGGTGCAGGGCGAGGCCGCACCCCGAACCCTACAGGACTGAGCGGCCGATGTCTGGTGATTGTCGCCGCACCCGGCGTCAGGTCCACCGTAGACGTCCCGGGCGGGCGTGTGGACGACCGTCGGAACCAGCGGGCTCCGCTGATCGGTCGGCGCGGACTTTCCTTGTCTGCCAAGGGAATCCGCGTGTCACCCGGTCGGCTGATTCGGGTGGTCGGGGTTGCTGCCTAGGCTCGGGGAAATCGCGTCGGGGAGGACGAGAAATGGTTACTGGCAGAAGAACCGCAGTGGTCTTGGCAGCGTGCGCCGGGCTGGTCGGCGTGACCGCGCCGACCGCGGCCGCCGACAACGCGGTGCTTGGCAGCACATGCCTCAACGGGTGGTACGCGTTCACCGTGACCGCCACCGCGGGTGACATCCCCGCGGGCAGCCAGTGGACCTCGCAGTGGGTGGCCGCCACCCAGGTCCCGGCCGAGTACGACGTCGTGTCCTACCCCGGCGTGATCACCTCGACCCCGGTCAACGCCCACCTGGTCACCCTCACCAACCCGGCGCCGATCGCCGCGGGCACCCGCGTCGTGCTGGAACCGCACGGTTACTCGCTGACCAACAAGAGCAGGCTCACCCTCCGCCTCTCCGGCTACGGCGGCTCGGTCGGCCGCACCTTCCCGGTCGGCGAGTGGCCCACCTGCTGACCGTCCCCCAGGTCCCGGCGCGCTGCTCGACGGTCACCCGGAGTCGGTGGACCCTGCGCGGTTCGCGGCCGTAGTAGGCGAGCGTGGTGAGCGGGATGTCCTCACCGGACCGAACGAGCAGCACGGGCAGTCTGGACGGCACCGTGCTCGCCTTGTTCTCGGCACTGCCGAGCCCGCTCACCTCGCCCCACGGCACAACCCGCCCGCCCCGAACAGCGGCCGCTCCCGAACTCCCGTGCCGTCCAGCCAAACCCCGGCGCGCGCCGCCGCACCCGCCATCCCCACCCCGAGGACGAGCGCCGCCACCCCAAGGCCCAGCACGCTGACATCTCCGTCCGCGTAGGTCAGCATCGCCACACCCAGCAAGCCGAACACCGCGCCGCACACCACCCCGAACCACATCCAGGGCGACCGAACGGCACCGGGCAACCGCAACGGGCTGTACTCGGACATGATCCCCATTGTCCAGCAAGGTCATGCGATGTTCCTGTGCGCCTTGGTGTTGACGGGAACCTGTCCTTGTGTCGCTTTGCCGGTGACCATCGTGACGAGGGTGTCGACGAGGTCGTCGCTGGTGGTGTGCCACTTCTCGGGGTCGAGGTGGCCGCTGAGTTCCATTCCGGCCATGCCGTGGGCGCTGGTCAGCAGGAGTGCGCCGTAGTGCCGTGCGGGTCCCGGGCCGACGAGGGCGGCGACGACGGCCAGGAACTCGTCTTGGAAGCGTTCGGCAGCGCGATCGGCGGCGGCGGGGTCGCCCGCGGGTCCGCAGAGCTTGCGGTGGACCTGATCGAGTCGCGCGATGCGGTAGCCGGGTGGCCGGAACAGCAACTGGTACAGGTGCGGCTGCTGCCTGCCGACGTCGATGAGGGTGTGGAGGGCGCCGCGCAGCGCGTCGGCGGCCGGGAGGGCCGGGTCGGTGCGCAGGGCGTGCACCCGGTCGCCGATGCGGGTCCACGCCTCGGCGGCGATGGCGGTGAGCAGGCTGTCCTTGTCGGCGAAGTGCCGGTACGGCGCTCCCCGGGTCACGCCCGCCCGCGCGCCCACCTCGCGGACGGTGACCGCCTCGGGGCCGCCGTGGTCGAGGAGTTCGGTCGCCGCGTCGAGCAGCGCGCGGCGGGTGGCGGCGGCGGATTCCGCGCGGGTGACCATGGCGCCCAGCATACAGTTGACGGTGTCATCTGAATTGGTAGCGCCGGTGGGATGACAACGTCATCTGAAAAGCTGGTCGTCGTGACCGGGGCATCCACCGGCATGGGCGCGGCAACGGCCCGTGAACTGGCCCGCCGGGGGTTGCGCGTCCTGGCGGGCGTACGACGAGACCGCGACGCCGACGCCATCCGGGCGGTGACGCGCGGGTGCTGCACGCGCTGGTCAACAACGCGGGCATCCAGGTGAACGGACCGGTCGAGGCCCTGCCGATGGCGCGGTGGCGGCGGGTGTTCGAGGTGGATCTGTTCGGCCACATCGCCGTGACCCAGGCGCTGCTGCCCGCGTTGCTGCGCGGCGGGGGGCGCGTGGTCAACATCAGCTCGACCGGCGGCACGGTCGCCATCTCGGGCGTGACCGCCGACGCCGCGGCCAAGGTCATCGCCAATGCCGTGACGACCCGCAGACCCCGCACCCGCTACACCATCGGCCGAGACGCCGCCCTGATCACCCGCCTGGCTCGCGTACTGCCTGACCGGGCCCTCGACCGCATCACCGCCACCAACCTCCGCCGCCACTACCCGAAGGCCTACGCCGGTTGACTCACATAGTGGTCAGAAGGCGTACGGGCCGAACCGTCCCCATGCCACCACCGCGGCGAGGACCAGCAGCGCCAGATTCAGTGCCAGGTAGCGGAATTCGCCACGCCGGGCGTGCACCACCATCGCGCCCGCCATCGTCACCGCCAAACCGGTGGCGGCGATCGGCACGAGGATCGGAGCGATGTCGATCACAGCGGGCAGCACGAGCCCGACCACGGCCAGCAGCTCGAGGACGCCGAGCACCTTGATCGCCACCGGCGGCCAGCCCCGGTACCAGCCGAGACCCGCCTCGACGAGCTGCTCCCGGTCGTACCGCAGTTTTGTCGTCCCCGGGTACACGAACGCGGCCGCCAGGAGCACGGCAATGACCCAGAGCGCGATGTGCATGATTCACCCTCGACACGGATAGAGTTAAACGGTGGGGCGAAAATAGCGGCTTTTGCCTGAAAAGTGCAAGTATTCACGTTTTGTGCCGAGCGGATAGGGGCGCCTGCCCTGCTCGCGGAAAGCTCCCGCCGGCTCTTCTCGCAAGCCGCAGTCCGGATGGCCGATGAGATGGGTATTCGCCGCACGTGGCCACGATGTTCGAGAACTTCTCCGAGTCGACGATCGACGTGGGCGCGGCGCGGGTGTTTGTGCGCCGACGTGGCATCGGGTCGCGCCGGTGTTGGTCGAGCAGGGGTTCACCGTGGTGTGCCCCGACCTGCGCGGTTACGGCAGATCGCGGGGACCGGACCACTCGGCACACTCCAAGCGGGCAGTAGCAGGCGACGCGAGGTCGCTGATGCGCGCCCTGGGCCACGACCGGTTCGCCGTAGCGGGTCATGACCGGGGGAGCGCGGTCGCGTTGCGTCCTGGTCCTCGACCACCCCGACGTGGTCCGGGCCATGCTGGAGGACTACCGAGCGGGCCTGACCATCGACCGCGTCCACGAGGAGACCGACCGCGCCGCCGGACTGCTTTCCTCCGTTAGGGGCGGTTTGGCGGCCCGCTGCCGGGGCATCCTCGCGAAACGACCTCGGGGAGAGTCAGATGGCCGACCAGTCCACTCGCCGTGATCCGCGCACGCAGTACCCGGGTCCGGTGGCCGCGGGGGAGGACATCGACCACCCCGGCCCCACCAACCAGATGGACAGCGAGCCCGATCACGGGGAGCGCACCTACCGCGGGTCGAGCAGGTTGACCGACACCGTCGCGGTGATCACCGGTGGGGACTCGGGTATCGGCCGCGCGGTGGCGATCGCGTTCGCCCGGGAAGGCGCGGATGTCCTGATCACCTGCCTGCCCGACGAGGAAGACGACGCGCGGGCCACCGTCGAGCTGGTGACCGACGCGGGCAGGCGCGCGGAGGTCGTCGTCTGCGACCTGAGTATCGAGGCCGAGAACGCGCGCGTGGTCGAGCAGGCGGTGGCCGCGTTCGGCCGCATCGACGTCCTCGTCATCAACGCCGCCTACCAGATGTCGCGCGACGGCGGGCTGCCGGAGATCGACACCGAGCAGTTCGACCGCGTCCTCAAGACCAACGTCTACGCCCTGTTCTGGCTCTGCAAGGCCGCGCTCCCGCACCTGGCACCGGGATCGTCGATCATCACGACCTCCTCCGTCCAGGCCTTCCAGCCCTCGCCGCACCTGCTCGACTACGCCACCTCCAAGGCCGCGATCGTCAACTTCACCAAGGGCCTGGCGCTCAACCTCATCGACCGCGGCATCCGGGTCAACTCCGTCGCGCCCGGCCCCGTCTGGACACCGCTCATCCCCGCCACCATGCCGCCCGACAAGGTCGAGTCCTTCGGCGCCCAGGCACCCCTCGGCAGGCCCGCCCAACCAGCCGAACTCGCCCCCACCTACGTCTTCCTCGCCTCCCAGGAATCCAGCTACACCACCGGCGAGGTCATCGCCGTCACCGGCGGATCTCCCATCACCTGAGCCGTAACACAGCCCACGTGGCGCGGCCGGGGGAAGTCGGCCAGTATCGCGCTCAGTGATCCATCCAGGCCCACCAGGGGAGAGCAGATGTCCAGCAGCCAGTCTGACCGCGCGCGGGAGTTGCTGCGCCTGCACCGCGACCCAGCCCTGCTCACCGTGGTGAACGTGTGGGACGCCATCACCGCCAAGGTGGTCGCCGACATCCCGGGCACCAAGGCGCTGGCCACCGCGAGCCACTCGATCGCCGCCAGTCGCGGTTACCCGGACGGCGAGAAGATCCCGGTGGCGGAGATGATCGCCGAGGTCAAGAACATCGTCGACGCGACCGACCTGCCCGTCACCGCCGACCTCGAGGGCGGGTACGGCGACGCGGCCGACACGATCCGCAGGGCGATCGCGGTCGGTGTGGTCGGCGCGAACCTGGAGGACCAGGTCAAGCCGATCGCCGAGGCCGCGGCGCAGGTGGCGGCGGTGATCGCGGCGGCTGAGGCGGAGGGTGTCGCGGACTTCGTGCTCAACGCCCGCACCGACGTGTTCGTCAAGGCGGGCGACCGCGACCCCGCCGAGGTGCTGGCCGACGCCATCGAGCGCAGCCGCGCCTACCTCGACGCGGGCGCGCCGGTGGTGTTCGTCCCCGGCAAGCTCGACCTCGACCAGGTCACCGCGCTGGTGGACGCGGTCGGCCCGCAGCGCCTGACCCTGATCGGCCTCCCCGGCACGCCCCCGCTGGCCGACCTGGAGCGCCTCGGTGTGGCCCGGGTGTCCTACGGCCCGCTGTCCCAGCGAGTCGCGCTCACCGCCCTGGCGGAACTCGTCGAATCCGTCCACCAGGGCGGCGGCGTCCCCGAGGGCACCCGACCGCTGAACTGACCCGCCTGCTCGGGGCACCCCGAAGCAGAGGAGGGCGCCGTGGGCAAGGTGGTCATGTACGGGTCGGTGCCGGTCGACGGCTCCATCGCGGACGACACCGACCAGCCCGGACCCCTGTTCGACTGGCTGACCAGCGGCGACGTCCCGCTGGACGAGACCGGCGCGCTCAAGGTGTCGCAGACGCCGTACGACCACACCCGGGCGTACTGGGACCGGATCGGCCTGGTCGACGAGGTGCGCATGGACGTCGTCCCCGTGGTGCTCGGCTCCGGCAAGCGCTACTTCGGCCCGGTCGACGCGCGGCACCTGCTGGAGGATCCCGAGGTGCTCCAGGGCAACCGAGTACTCCACCTGCGCTACCAGGTACGCCGCTGACCAACCCGGGCGTAGGAAGTCCACTGCGGACGATGATCAGGCCCAGGTGTCGGCAGGCCGGGTCAGGCGACGGGGTGCGGCGGCCGGAGGTTGTGCCAGGCGCGTCCAACCAGCGGTGCTCGGCCGCGGTCTTGATCAAACCCGCCACGGTGCCGCGCCGGTGCTGCTATCACTTCCTCCAGTGAGCGGAGGAGGTCCGGACATGGCGCAGCAGGACGATGTTGTCGAGCTCTACCTGACCGAGGTGGCCGAGGACCGCAGGCCGCTCTGGGACGACCTGGTGGAACTGCCGCGCTACGTCGAGTCGGTGCGGGTGGACATGGCGGCGTTCCGGGGGTTCCTGACCAGGCTCGGTGTCCACCGGATCCTGGCCGAGGCCACCCGGGTCCGCGTGGTGGGCACGGTGCGCGACGACATCCACGACCACCGCGTGCCCGACCGCGTGATCACGCTGCACCTGGGCGGGCTCCTCAAGGGGATCGACCGGGCCCGGCGCGCGGACCCGGGGCTCACCGACGCCGTCGCGGCCGAGCGGCTGGCCAGGGCGATGTCCGACGCCATGATCCACCTGGGTGGTCACCTCAGCTCGGACGTGGCCGCCAGCACGCCGCTCGACCGCGATGTCACCTTCGCCGGGAAGGTGGGCAAGGCGATCGGCTTCCTCATCGGGATCGGGGTGACGGCGGTCTTCGTCGCCTTGCTCGCGTTCGAGGAGACCTACATGTACCTGTTCATCGCCGAGATCTTCGCCTTCCCCTACCTCGGCTACCGCGCCGGTCGCTACGTGGGCGAGCAGCGCAGGCTGAGCCGCCAATTCGACTCCGGCGCGCGGGCCAGGGCCATCGAGGTCGGCCCCACCATGATCAGCGAGGTCTACGCGGACGAACCCCCGTTCGTCACCGTCACCCTGCGGCCGCTCGACACCTGGCCCGACTAGCGGATCAGGGCGGCCTCCGTCGTGGTGTGCAGGTGGTCGGCGCCGATCCGATCGGTGAAGCCGGTCTCGGCGAGCAGCGCTCGGACCTCGCGGTGAGCCCTGGCCAGGCGTAGCTCGACCCCGCGGCCCGACAGGTCGGCGTGGAGGTCGGACAGCATGTCCGCCGCGGGAACGTCGAGGTCCGTTGTGGACTCCAGGTCGATCACCACGGTGCGCGCCCCGCCCAACAGCGCGATGACGGCCTCGTGCACAGCGACGGCGTTGGCGAAGAAGACCGGACCATCCGGACGAACCACGAGCACGCCCGGCACCGGCGAGCCGTCGGCGACCAACCCGGTGCCGTCCGAGCCCCGTCCCAGCGTCGAGATCCCCGCGCGGGCCGCCCGGTAGATGACCGCCACCACGGACACCAGGACCGCCACCGCCAAGCCGGGCAACACGTCCAGTACCAGCACACCCAGCAACGCGACGGCGGCCAGCACGAAGTCGGTCCGGCGCAGTCGCCACAACCGGCGCAGTTGCCTGACCTTGACCATCCGCGACACGGCAACCAGCACGATCCCGCCCAATACCGCCTCCGGCAACGGGGCGAACAACCCGGTCAACACCAACGCGACCACGGCTGTGACCACGGCCGCGGTGAGCAGCGAGACAGCGGACCGGGCACCCGCCAGGTCGTTCGCCGCCGACTTCGACAGGCTCGCGCCGACCGGGTACCCGCGGAAGAAGCCCGCGCCGATGTTGGCCGCGCCCAACGCCCGCAGCTCGGCGTCGGGGTCGATCGTGTTGCCGTGCTTGCGAGCCAGGGACCGAGCCGGACCGATCGCCTCGGCGAAGGTGACCAGGGCCAGACCCGCCGCGCTACCCGCCAGCGTCACCAGGTCCTCGAAGGACACATCGGGCACGGCAGGAGTTGTCAAGCCGCTGGGCAGCTCGCCCACGACATCCACACCGTTGCCGTCGAGGCCGAGCAGCGCCGAGACCGCGATCCCGGCGACCACCGCGATCAGCGCCACGGGCACCCGAGGCAGGAACCGTTCCACGACGAGCATCAGCGCCACGCAGCCCGCCCCGACCGCCAGCGTGGCGAGGTGGGTGTCGCCCAGGTGCCGCACGATCAGCCAGACCCGGTCGAAGAACCCCTGGCCGCCGCCCTCGATGCCCAGCACCTTCGGCACCTGCTTCACGGCGATGACCAGTGCCAACCCGGTGACGAACCCGGTCAGCACGGACTCGGAGAAGAACTGCGAGAACCGCCCGAGCCGCAACACGCCCGCCAGCGCCATGACCAGGCCGGTGACGATCGCCAACGCGCCGGTGAGCGCGATGAACTCCGCCGATCCCGTCGCCGCGAGAGCGCCGACCGCGGCCGCCGACAGCACCGCGACCGTGGCGGAGTCGGCGATCACCAGCTGCCTGGAAGTCCCGAAGACGGCGTACAGCAGCAGGGCGACCGGGGTGATGGAGAACGCGGTCTGCGGCGGCATCCCCGCCAACTGCGCGTACGCCATGCCTTCCGGGACGACGAGCGCGGCGACGCTCAGCCCGGCGAGCAGGTCGACGGAAAGCCACGCCCGCCGGTACCCGGGTAGCCATCCGACTATCGGTACCAGCTTGGCCAGTGCGGCCATGCACCCTCCTTTGTCGACGGTCGGCCGTCAGTGTCGGGTCGCGGCCGGGCAGGGGCTTCACCTGTGACAGGTGGAGTCGACCCGGCGATGTGCTCGGTCCGCCCGCCGGGGGTGATGCGGTGCGCCGGTCGGCTGAACGACCCTGGCGGCATTCGTCGAGGAGAGGTCGAGACGCATGACGCGACAGCGAGGTGGGCCCGACGCGCGGGTGAACCCGACCCGGGGACGCGCGAGCGGGCACTGGGGCGTGCTCAACGGGGTGCTGATGGTCGGGGTCGGGGTGGCCGCCCTGGTCTGGCCGGGCGCCTCGCTGGTCCTGTTGGCGGTCCTGTTCGGGATCACGTTGATGGCCAACGGGGTCGTGCGCGTCGTGCAGGCCATCGCCGACTCCGGGTCCGGCGGGAGCCGGGTGCTGCTCGGCCTGCTCGGCGCGCTGTCGCTGCTGGTGGGCGTGCTGTGCCTGCGGGCGCCGTTGCAGACCCTGGCACTGCTCGCCGTGCTGATCGGCTCGTGGTGGCTCGTCAGCGGCGTCCTGGCGGTGGTGGCCGCACTCGGTGACGGCGGGGGAGGGGGCTGGTCGGTCGCCCTGGGCGTGCTGAGCGCGATCGCGGGCGTCTACGTCCTGGTACAGCCCGGGATCTCGCTCGCAGCACTGGAGGTCGCGCTCGGCGTCGGCCTGATCGTCCTCGGGGCCGTCACCGCCGTCGAGGCCGTCCGCACCCGCCCGACCGGGCGATGATCGCCCGCCGCGAGGGCATGGTGTGGATCGGGGCCGGGACGTTCGCGATGGGCTCCGACGAGCACTACCCCGAGGAAGCGCCGGTCCACGAGGTCGCCGTGGCCGGGTTCTGGATCGACCGGACCACGGTCACCAACCGCGACTTCGCCCGCTTCGTCACCGACACCGGGCACGTCACGGTCGCCGAACGCGCACCCGACCCGAGCGACTACCCCGATGTCGACCCGTGCTCACTGGTGCCCGCGTCGGTGGTGTTCGTGCCGCCACCCGGGCCGGTTGACATGCGGGACAACCACAACTGGTGGCACTACGTCCCGGGCGCGAACTGGCGGCGCCCGGCAGGCCTGGGCAGCTCGATCCGGCGGCTCCTGGACCACCCGGTGGTCCACCTCGCCTGGGACGACGCTGTGGCGTACGCGGCGTGGGCGGGCAAGGACATCCCCACGGAGGCGGAGTGGGAGTACGCCGCCCGCGGGGGACTGGACCGCAAGCCCTATTCCTGGGGCGACGAACTGACCCCCGGCGGGGCGCACATGGCCAACACCTGGCAGGGGCCCTTTCCCTATCGCAACACCGTGGAGGACCGCTTCACGGGGACCGCGCCCGTGGGTTCGTTCCCGGCCAACGACTACGGCCTGCACGACATGATCGGCAACGTGTGGGAGTGGACCTCGGACTGGTACGCGCCGCACTCCGCGCCGGTCCGCTCGTGCTGCTCTGCGTCCACATCGGACGTACCCCGGCGCGTGGTCAAAGGCGGGTCCTTCCTGTGCGCACCCGACTACTGCCGCCGCTACCGCCCCGCCGCCCGCATGGGGCAGCCCGTCGACACCTCGACCTGCCACCTCGGCCTGCGCCTGGTGGCCCGGCCGTGACCGAACATGCTCCGCCACAGGTGAGGCGGCGCGCCGACTCCGGATCGGACAGTGACACCATGGACCCTTCGAACAAGCCCAACATCCTGGTCATCTGGGGTGACGACATCGGCATCACCAACCTCAGCTGCTACGGCGACGGCGTGATGGGCTACCGCACCCCGAACATCGACCGCATCGCCACCGAGGGCATGCGGTTCACCGACGCCTACGGCGAGCAGAGCTGTACCGCGGGCCGGTCGTCGTTCATCACCGGCCAGAGCGCGTACCGCACCGGTCTGTCCAAAGTGGGCATACCGGGCGCCGACACGGGGTTGCGGGCCGAGGACCCGACGATCGCCGAACTGCTCAAACCGCTCGGCTACGCCACCGGCCAGTTCGGCAAGAACCACCTCGGCGACCGCAACGAGTTCCTCCCGACCGTGCACGGCTTCGACGAGTTCTTCGGCAACCTCTACCACCTCAACGCCGAGGAGGAGCCCGAGCTGCCGGACTACCCGCCCACCGCCGACTTCCCCGAGTTCCGGGAGCGCTTCGGGCCGCGCGGGGTCCTGCACTGCTGGGCCACCGAGGACGATGACCCGACCGAGGAACCCCGCTACGGCAGGGTAGGCAGGCAGCGCGTCGAGGACACCGGCCCGTTGAACAAGAAGCGGATGGAGACCATCGACGACGAGATCCTGGACCACGCCTGCGACTTCATCCAGCGCAAGCACGCCGAGGGGACCCCGTTCTTCGCGTGGGTCAACACGACCCACATGCACCTGCGCACCCACCCCAAGCCCGACAGCGTCGGCCAGGCCGGGCGCTGGCAGTCCCCGTACCACGACACCATGATCGACCACGACGCCGTCGTCGGGTCGCTGCTCGACCTGCTCGACGACCTGGGCATCGCCGACGACACGATCGTCGTGTACTCCACGGACAACGGCCCGCACACCAACACCTGGCCGGACGGCGGCACGACGCCGTTCCGCTCGGAGAAGAACACCAACTGGGAGGGCGCTTTCCGCGTCCCCCAGGTGATCCGCTGGCCCGGCCGGATCGCGCCGGGAACGGTGAGCAACGAGATCATCAGCCACCACGACTGGCTGCCCACCTTCGTCGCCGCGGCGGGCGAGCCCGACATCGTCGCCAAACTCCTCGACGGCCACCGCGCGGGCGACAAGACCTTCCGCGTCCACCTCGACGGCTACAACATCCTCCCGTACCTCACCGGCGCGGCCGACTCCACCCCCCGCCCCGGCTTCTTCTACTTCTCCGACGACGGCGACCTGCTGGCGCTGCGCTTCGACAACCTCAAGATGGTCTTCATGGAGCAACGGGCCACCGGCACCCTCCAACTCTGGGCCGAACCCTTCGTCGCGCTCCGCCTCCCCAAGCTCTTCAACCTCCGCACCGACCCCTTCGAACGAGCCGACACAACCTCGAACACCTACTACGACTGGTTCCTCAACGAGGCGTTCCTGGTGCTGGCCGCCCAGGCGCTGGTCACCCGCTTCCTGGCCACCTTCACCGAGTTCCCACCCCGCCAACGAGCCGCCTCCTTCACCATCGACCAAGCCCTCGCCCGCCTCGAAGCCACCATCACCACCGGCCGCTGACCCCCGGCCCTGGTGGACAACGCCCCGTCCACCAGGGCCGCCCGGGGCGGCTGCCCCGTCCTGGGGCTGTCGGCCACTGAACCCGTCACCCACTCGGCGGGATGATGTCCGGCGTTCTCGGTCGCGCGGTGTATCACGTGTACGTGTGCAACGGGAGGTCCTCCGACCACTGGCCAGTGGAGTTCTCCACGACCCGCAAGTCAGCCTCGTGCGCCAACGCGACACGCTGACACCTTCCTCGCCGATGTCGGCTTCCCGCTCCGAACGCACGGCATCGGCGGATCCCCTGCCCCGGTGGAAGCCCCTCCGCCCACCAGGGCCACGCGCGGCCTTGGCGGGCAGGGGAGTGTCCATCAAGGCCGGTTCGGGCGCTCGGACCGTTCAGGACGTGGGTCGTTCGTCCACGACCTCGATCAGCTTGCCGGTCCGGGCGTTCGTGGCCAGTTCCGAGGGGCGGACCCATTCCACGGTGATCGGGTGGATGAGGCCCCGGCGGACGGCGGTGGGGTAGGGCGGGCTGGCGGCGTAGACCGCTTCGATGATGGTGTGGTCGAGGCCGGGTGGGGGCGTGTGGGTAGCCAGGCGCAGGATGAGGCCGTCCTTGGCCTCCCAGCGGCGGGCCACGAGTTGCATGCCGGTGATGGCGCCGTGCACGTCGGCGCGGGTGATGACGGTGCGGATCTCGCCGGGGCGCAGGACGTCCGGGCCGACCTTGACCGAGTCCTCGGACCGGCCGAGCAGGCGGAACCGCCCGAGCTCGGGGTCTGTCCACTCGGCACGGTCGCCGACCGGGTAGCGGATGACCGGCATCAGGGTCCGGGACGTGTTGGTGGCCACCAGCCTGCCCGGGACACCGACGGCGGTGATGGGTTCGCCGGTGGTCTCGTCGTGGATCTCGATGAGGCTGTACGGGGCGAGGGTCTCGTGCACGCGGACGTCGTCGCCGGGCACGGGAGCGCCGAGCGGGCCGCCGTCGACCGCGGCGTACCCGAGGGAACCGATGCTCGCCCGCGGGAACGCCTTGGCGAGCACCGAGCGGACGTCGTCGAAGAGGGGTTCGCCCGCGAACAGCAGCAGTTCGACCGACTCGGCCACCTCGCCCCGCTCCAGCAGCAGGTCGGCGACCTTGACCAGGGTGGAGGCCATGCCGCAGGTGACGTTGACGCCGAACTCCCTGATCGTCTCGGCGACGAACTCGACCGGGGCGGTGCCGGCGATCGGCAGCCGCAGGTTCTCCACCGACGCCTTGGCCAGCACGTCGTTGGTGAACAGGAACCCGCTGTAGAGCTCGCCCGCCACGAACAGGTTCGCCACCCGGTGGCCGGGCCGCAGCCCCGCGCGGACCAACCCGGTGCCGAACGCGACGGCGGCGTCGTTGTTCTCCTCCTCGTCCCACGGCGAGAACTTCGGCGCACCGGTCGTGCCGCCGGACTTGTAGACGATCCCGTTGGTCAGCGGCCTGGTGAGCACCCTGTTGTCCGGGAACGTGTTCGCGGCCCAGAACGCCTCCTGGTCGACGACCGGGAGTTGGCTCAGATCCGTGATCACCGCGGGCAGGTCGTGGTAGAGCTCGGCGTAGAAGGGGGAGTTGCGGCGGGCGTAGTCGACCAGCACCTGCAAGGACTTCGCTGGCACCTGAACCTCTTTCGCGGTCGGGGAGTTCGAAAAGGACGATCAGTCGAACAGGGCGGCGAGCGCGGCCCGGTCGACCTTGCCGTTCTGGTTGAGGGGAAGCGCGTCGACCGCCCGCACGTCCCCCGGGATCATGTACGCGGGCAGGACGGCGCCCACGGCACCGCGCAGGTCATCCGGAACCCCACCCGCGGTGACCAGCACCGCCTTCAACGCCCGGGTGACACCCTCGCCGTGCACCAGCGCGACGGCCTGCCACACGTCCGGGTGCGCGACCAGGGCGTGCTCGACCTCCTCGAGCTCGATGCGCTGACCGTTGAGCTTCACCTGCCGGTCAGCCCGCCCGAGGAACTCGATGTCGCCGGACGCGGTGAGCCTGCCGAGGTCGCCGGTGCGGTAGACCCGCCTGCCCTCGACCGTGACGAACCGGTCCGCCGTCAGATCCGGCCGACCGACGTACCCGAGCGCCACCCCCGGCCCGGACACGCAGATCTCGCCCACCTCGCCCCGCGCGACCCGGCGCAGGTCCGGTCCGAGGATGGCCACCTCGCGGTGGGGGAGTGCCCGTCCGATGGGCACCGAGGTCGCCTCCGGTGCCAGCTCTGCGATCGGGAACGTCGTCGCGATCACGGTCGTCTCCGTCGGCCCGTACGCGTTGATGATCGGCAGGCCCGGCACCCGCGCGTGCGCCGCCCGAACGTGCCTCGGTGACTGCGGCTCGCCCGCGATCACCAACGCCGACAACGGGTCCAGCAGATCCGGGGCACTGTCGACGACCACGTTGAACAGCGCGGCGGTCAGCGTCAGCGTGTTCACCTTGTTGTCCCGGATGGCCGCCCGCAGCCGCGCGGCGCTCGGGAACGCGCCGTCGAACAGCACGCAGGTGCCGCCGTGCAGCAGCGGACCCCACAGCTCGACCGTCATCCCGTCGAAACTGGGTGACATGTGCGCCAGCAGCACGGTGTCCGCGGACAGGTCGAGGAAGTCTCCGGGGAACAGCAGGCTGGTGATACCGCGATGCGTGATCAGCACGCCCTTCGGCTCCCCGGTCGACCCGGACGTGAAGTTCACGACCGCGGCGCCCCCGGGGTCCACGGCCACCTCCGGGCCGTCGTCACGGCTCGACGCGTGGAACCGCAGGTGGGTGACGTGCTCGGGCAGCACCACCTCGGTGGCCGCGTCGGTGATGACAACCCGCACGGACGCCAACCCGACCATCGTCGCCAACCTCGCCGCGGGCCACCCGGCATCGATCGGCAGGTACGCGCCGCCCGCCTTGAGGACCCCCAACAGAACCACCACGAACTCAGGCGTCCGCCCCATCGCCACCCCGACGACAGCCCCTTGCCGCACACCCGCCTCACGCAACCGCCAAGCAACACCATTGGCGGCGCGGTCGAGCTCTCGGTACGTCACCGCGCGATCGCGGAACCGCACGGCCACCGCCCCCGGCACCCGCCCCGCCTGCCGCGCGACCAACTCACCAACAGACAGTTCCGGAAACCCCACCCCGCCCGCCCTGCCCACGCTGCCCGGCTCGACCGCGCCGCTTGGCTGGGCCAGGTCCGCCTGCGTGACCACGGTGTTCGGCTGGGCCGTGCTCAACGGCTCGGCAGCGCCTGGCGATTCGGTGACGCCCGCTGACTCGGTCACGGTGTCGGGCCGGTCGCCGCGGAAGGCCCGAGTGCGGCGGAGGGCTCGACCGCGGCGCCGGAGTTGGCCTCGATCACCGCCAGTACCTCGGTGAACGTCGAGCCCCGGTACAGGTCCTCCGGCGTCAGCACGTCGATGCCGAACACCTCCTCGACCTCGGCCAGGAACTTCACCGCGGCCAGGGAAGTCCCCCCGACGGCGAAGAAGTCGTCGTCGGGGTCGACCGCCTCCCGGTTGAGGACCTCCCGCCAGATCGCCGCCACCGCCGCGGCGCGGTCAGCCGGTTCCCACCGCACTGGTCACCCCTCTCGTCTCATCCGAACGGATCAGCAGGAACGTGCCGAGCGCGCCGACCCCGGTCACCAGCACGCAGATCGCGAACAGGGTCGGGTAGCCGTTGGTGGCGTTGGCCAGCAGGGCGCTGCCCACGGCGAACCCGCCCTGGCGCAGGATGGTCATCACCGCCGCGATCGACCCGGCCCGTTCCGGTGGCGCGCTCGCGATGAGCGCCCCGGTCACCTGGTTCTGCACCGTCGCCGCGCCGATCCCGGCGATGGTCATCCCGGCGATCACCACGGCCAACGTGCGCAGTTGTGCTCCCACGGCGATGAGCAGGCACCCCGCCGCGACCACGGCGAGGCCACCGCCGAAGAACGTGCTCTGCCTGGCGCGCGTGGCCACCCCCGTGACCAGGTACGGCACGGCGAACAGCGGCACGGTGAAGAACAGCATCAGGTACGACGTGGTCGCCAGCCCCAGGCCGAGCGAGGACTCCAGGAACAGCGGCAGGTACACCATCAGCGACCAGTACCCGACCGCCAGGCACAGCGGGACCAGCGCCAGGCCGACCACACCCCGCACCCGGAACAGCCCCAGGTCGACGGCCGGGTACCGGACCCGGCGCTCGACCAGCACGAACGCCGCGAACAGGGCCACCAGCACCGCGCCGACCAGCGGCGCGCTCAGCCGGGTCGAGCCGACGACCGGGCCGTAGAGCAGCAGCCAGGTCGCCACGAACAGGAACGCGCTGAACGTGGCCAGCCCGAGCACGTCGAGCGGCTTGTCCTTGCGATCGCCCGGCTGGTCCCGCGCGGTGAGGCAGCCCGCGATGATCACCGCGCACACCGGGACGTTGACCAGGAAGATCCACTCCCAGCCCAGCGCGCTCGCGATGAGCCCGCCGAGGCCGGGGCCGACCACCAGCGCCGACCCCTGGATGGTGCCGATGAGGGCGAACGCGCGCACCCGCTCGGCCTTCTCCGTGTATAGCCTGCCGACCAGCGCGAGCCCGCCGCAGACGATGAACGACCCGCCGACACCCTGCAGGACGCGGCCGCCGACGAGCACCGCGTACACCGGGGCGTACGCGCACGCCACCGACGCCACGCCGAACAACGCGGCCCCGAGCACCACCGAGCGCCGGTGGCCGTGCCGGTCGGCGAGGACACCCGCGGTGATCAGCATGATCGTCAGGGCCAGGCTGTAGCCGTTCATCACCCAGACCGACCCCGCGAGGTCGACCTCGAAGCGCGCCCCGATGTCGGAGAGCACCAGCGACACGGCGGTCACGTCGAAGGTGGCGATGAACCCGCCGAGGCCCATCACCACGGCGGGCACGTACCCGGCCTTGGTCGTCTCATGGCTCATGGAGAACCCTTACCAGCAACCGCTCGTACTCCGCGGCCAGGGCCACGGCCTGCGCACGGGAGAACACCGCGCGGGAGAACTGCCAGAACATCCGCGCGTGCCCGGCGTCGCGCGTCGGGCTCGGCGGGATCACCACCACGTTCATGTCGAACTTCGCCGACTGGTTCTGCGCCTCGCGGATCTCGGCGGTCGCGGTGCCGAACCGCAGCCGCGGCACGTCCGAGTCGTGGAAGCTGAAGCAGTGCTGGAAGACCGGGTTGCGGCCGCGCCGCTGCGCCAGCCCCAGCCTGCGCACGATCAGCGACAGCGGCACGTCGTTGTAGCGCAGCGCCCGGAACAGCGACCCCTGCACGCCGCGGGCCACCCCGGGCAGCCCGTCCCCCGCGCCGACCACGACCCGCACCGGGACCGTGTTGACCACCATGCCGACCAGCGGCTCCAACTCGGCCTCGGTCCTGGCGTTCACCGCGGTCCCGACGCAGAAGTCGGTCGCGCCGGTCTTGCCCGCCAGCAGCAACGCGTAGGCGCTGAACATCACCACGAACGGCGACACCGCGAGCTCCCCGGCCCGTTCCCGGACACGGGCGAAGGTCTCCGCCGTGACGGTGAGCTCCAGGTTGTGGCCGTCGAGGTTGTCCGCCCCGGCCGGTTCGCCGCCGAGCACCACCTCCCCGGCGCCGTCGAGGTAGTCGGACCAGAACTCGACCGCCCGCTCGCCGTACTCGCCCGCCATCCGGTCGCGCTGCCAGCGGACGAACTGCTGGTACTGCGCGGGCAACGCCGCCAACCCGGGCGCCCGGCCACTGGCCAGTGCGTCGTAGCAGTCCTGGATCTCCGCCCAGAGCCTGCCGAACGACCAGCCGTCGTGCACCGCGTGGTGCTCGACCTGCAGCAGTGCCCACTCGTCCTCGGCCAGCCGGACCGCGTCGAGGGTGAGCAGCGGCAGCACGGTGGTGTCGAAGACCTGGTCCTGCAATCGCGACCGGATCGCCGCCAACTCCCGCTCGGCCGCCCCGTCGGGGAGTCCGGTCAGGTCGTGCCGCCTGATCGTGAACGGGAACGGCGGGTGCACCGTCGCCAGGTACCCGGTGGCGCCGAGGCTGATCGTGGTGCGCAGCATCTCGTGCCGCTCGACCACGTGCGACACCGCCCGCTCCAGAGTGGACAGATCGAGCGCGCCCCGCACGCGGATCTCCGCCTGGGCGTTGTACGCCTTGTTGCGCGGGTAGAACGCCTCCAGCAGGCAGATCTGCTCCTGGTTGAAGGACACACCGGGAGCGGGCGGCAACTCGGAGATCCGCGGTCGGGTGCGGACGGCGGTCACGCGGTCCTCGACACGAACATGTAGCGGTACTGCTCGATCCCGGCCTCGTACGCGGCCTCGGCGTAGCGGAACTCGAACAGCTCCTCGTTGCCCTCCGCGGCGAACCTGTCCCGCAGCGAGTCGAGCACCTCGACCTTCTTCTTCCAGTGCGCGTTCTCCTCGCGCGACAGGTCGACGGTGTCGTAGCCGCCGAACAGCTCGCGCAGCAGCGTCGCCAACTCGGTGCGGTCCGGGCTCCAGGTGTCCGCGGTGAACGTGCGGATCGGGAACGTGCGGACGATGCCGACCCGCAGGTCCGCGGTGCCGATCTCCTGGAACCGGCGCAGCAGGTCCCGCAGCGACGGGGCGTAGTAGATGGTGTCGATGGAGACGATGTGGGTGAACGTGCCCGCCGGGAAGGTCAGGTCGTTGGCGTCCTGCACCTGGAAGCTGAGCCGGTCGTCGGACTCGGCCAACCCCGTGGCGTAGGCGATGGCGCTGGCGGAGAGGTCGACGCCGACCACGTTCGCGCCGGTCTTCTCGGCGATGTACTGCGAGATCAGCCCGTAGCCGCAGCCGAGGTCGAGGATGGTGTCGCCCTCCTTGGCCCCCAGCAGCTCCAGCATCCGGTCGATCTGGCCGAAGTCGGCCATGCCGTGCTGGCCGAGGTTGCGGCCGTAGACCTGCTCGCAGAACTCCGCGTGCGCGGCGCTGCCGATGGCGTTGGCGTAGTAGTACTCGAACCGCTGGTTGCGGTTCTCGCGGCGCGTGGGCTCGTTGTAGCCCAGCAGCCGCTCGGTCTGGGTCGTCGACCCGTCCGGCGCCCGCTCCTCCACGACCGCGGTGGCGTCCTCGGCGCGCAGCACGTACGCCACGAACGCGGCCAGCGTCGGGTTCTCCACCAGCGCGAACAGCGGGACGGACTTGCCCAGGTCGTTGGCGACCCTGGTGACCAGCAGCATGGCGGTGAGCGAGTGCCCGCCCGCGGCGAAGAAGTCGGTCGACGGGGTGATCCGGTCGTCGCCGGTGCCGAGCAGTTCGGCCCAGATCGGCGCGATCGCGTCGGCGGCGCGCTGGTACTCGTCGGTGGTCGATGCGGTCATCGGTCAGCCTCCCAGTTTTCCGAGAACGGTGAGCACGGCGGCTCGGTCGACTTTCTGGTTGAGCGTCAGCGGGAGGTCGTCGACGACCCCCAGGCTGCTCGGCACGGCGTAGCCCGGTAGCTGTTGCTCGAGGTGCTTGCGCAGCAGGGACTCGGTGAGCCCCTCGGTGCTGGTGGCCACGGCGACGAGCGTGCGAGTGCCGTGCTCGCGGACGGTCGTCACGTACGCCGCGGCCACCATGGGGTGGTTCAGGATCGCGGCCGACACCTCAGCCAACTCGACCCGGTTGCCGCGGATCTTGACCTGGTCGTCCTTCCTGCCGACGAAGACCAGGTCGCCCCGCGGGTCGCGCCGAACGATGTCGCCGGTGCGGTACAGGGTCGTTCCCGGCTCGAACGGGTTGTCGGTGAAGGCGGTCGACTCGCGGTTGAGGTAGCCGGGGGCCACGCCCGCGCCCGCGAGGCAGAGTTCGCCCTGCTCGAGCGCGGGGGAGTCGTCCTCGTCCACCAGGTACACCCGCGTTCCCGGGATCGGCGCGCCGATCGGCACGGATCCGTCCCGGTCGGTCTCGGGGTCGAAGGTGTGCACGACGCACCCGACGGTGGCCTCGGTCGGGCCGTACTCGTTGATGATCTCCACCGGTCCCAGCAGGCGGTGCACGCGCGCCGCGAGTTCCGCGGGCAGGTCCTCGCCGCCGACGACGAGGCGCCGCAGGTGCGTGCTGCCGCTGTGCAGTTGGGACACCAGGTGCAGGTACGACGGGGTGATCTTGATGACGGTCACGGCCCTGTCGGCCAGGATCCGCTGGATCACCATCGGATCGCGCACACCGTCGTAGACGGCGATCGACGCGCCCGCGAGCAGGGGCGGGAACAGGCACGTGACGGTGAAGTCGAACGCGAGGGTCGTGTAGAGCGCGACCCGGTCGTCGGGTGAGTCTATGTAGCGTTGGGCCGCCCACCGGACGTAGCTCGCCAGGTTCGCGTGCGTGATGCCGACACCCTTCGGATTCCCCGTCGACCCCGAGGTGTAGAGGATGTAGGCCAGGTCGGATGGTTGGACCACGGCCGTCGGGATCGGGTGGGCCGGTCGACCCAGCCCGCGCAGGACCACGTCGACCAACCCGAACCGGTCGGCCAACTCGGTGTGCTCGCCCGAGTGGACGATCGCCGTCGCCCCGCTGTCGGCCACGATGTGACCGACCCGGTCGACCGGGTTCCTGGTGTCGACGGGGATGTAGGTCGCCCCGAGTTTGAGCACGGCGAGCACCGACGCGACCAGGTCGACCCCGTGGCGCACGGCGAGGCAGACCCGGCTTCCCGGTCGGCAACCGCGCCCGTGCAAGGCACCGGCGATCTCGTCGACCCGGCGCCCCAGCCAGGCGTAGTCGTGGTCACCGCGATCATCGGAAACGGCGACGCGGTCGTTGTGCGACAACAGGTTCTGTTCTATCAACGCGTACAGATCCGCTTCCCCGCGGCGCTGCGGCGCCGCCGGGTTGATTCCGCCCAGCATGAAACCCCTCGGTGTAGCGTTTCGCGAATGGCCCCACCAGTGGCAAGCGGAATGCGTGTTCCGCTCGACCGGGCAGGGTGAAGGGACCCGTCAATGAGTCCACGGGTGTCGGCGCGGCCTTCCGGCCGGGTGCCTGCGTGCGGAGGAAAGGACTAGCCGACCAACCGGATCGGTTGGGCCACCCGGACTCCGCGCAAGAAAGTAGTGGTCATGGCGCTACCCCCCTGGGTCTCGTCATCGAAACGCGACGATGCGCGTGAGATTGATGCTGGCACAGGAACCAGCCGCACCGCAACGACTCCCACGCCTTCCTGTCCGATTTCGTTACCGCGCCACCTCGCGGACCGCCCTCGATGGTGGCTTCTGCGCCATAACCGCAGGTCACGCTACCTGTCGACGGAGTCCGCCCGGCTGGCGACACGCAACAAACCGGCAATAAACGTCCACTCGGAATACAGGCAACCGCCCGCCACTCCCTTTGCTGTTGGCCCATCCGGACCCGTTCACCCTGGCGGGTTCGTCTGCCCGCGGCGGAATTCAGCAGAAGCGCTCGATCTACTGTCCGTGACGTAAGGACGCGATAGTGGTGACATGCACGTGCATCGGTCGCGTGCGTTTCCCGAACCGGGTCCCCGGCAATTGGCCATTCCGCCAGAAGTCACAAGTGGACAATCGCCCACCGGTTGATCGAACGCGCTCGTCCGTTCGACCATTGTGGATTGTGGTCCTACGGGCCGCTGGGGCCTACCCCGCCGTGATCGCCGGACCCGGACATCGATGGGAGGTCGCCACCGGCCAGTGCGACCGCGATCCCCTCGCTGCTGGAGTCCGGGTGTCGCGCCGGTGTGGGCCGCGGCCGCACCCGCGCGATCGGCCCTCCGGCCTCCGGGCTGCGCCGCCGTGGTCCCGCATTACCACGACATCTCCTCCCGCCGCCACAGGCTGTCGGGTAGGCGAGCTGTCAACCCCTAAACCCCGTACACATCTTCTTCAATCCCCCTCGTATCGCACCGTGAATGGCTCTTCTCGTCAGCGCGCAGTCGCGGGTAACGGAAGTGCGGGTCGCCGGAAGATCTCGGACAGCGGAGAGGTGAATTGTGTGGTGGTGACTATCGGTGAAGAACTGGGCCGATCGGGTGGAGGGCGGAGGTTGGTAATTGTCTATCGGCCGGGCGCGGTATTAGCGTGAGCGGCGGAGTGTTGGTCGGACCTGGGAGAACTCCGCCGGATCGTGCAGGTCATAAAGGGACGGTGTACGGCCGGAAATGGCTGCCTGTTGGTGATTGCGGTCACCCGAAATGCGATGTTCGCCCCCGTGTCCCGGTTGTCGGAAAAGGTCGAGGTGTGATGCGGTCGCTTGTCCTGTTCGACGGTCTCGGCGCGCGCACCGAGTCGTTGATCCCGGTGGTGCGGCAAGCGGCTCGCCACCAGGGGAATGCCGCGTTCTTCGAGTCGGTGCACCGCGCGCTCGACGAGGTGGTCGACCACCTGGGGCCCGCCGCGCTGCCCGACGGGCTGCCGCTGGCGAAGTGGCTCGACGGTGTGGAGCCGCCCGTGCTGGACTCCGTGGCGACCGGCGTGCTGGTCCACGTGCACCAACTCTGCCTGCTGCAACGGGGGACCCTGCCCGACGATGTGGTCGGCGCGCTCGGGCACAGCATCGGGCTGCAGGCCGCGATCGTCGCCGGTGCGCGCCCGCGGCGGGTGGACGACTTCCTCGCGCTGGCGTCGGCCTCGGTCAAGCTGGTGCTGGTCAGCCTGGCCCGCGCCCACCACCTGGTCACCCCCGGCGGCACCCCGATGGTCGCGGTCGCCGGCCTGACCACGGCGGAGTTGCGCGCCATGATCGCCGATCACCCCACCGTGGCCATCGGCCTGGTCAACACCCCCACCGCGCACGTCCTCACCGGACCGCCCGCCGACCTGCGCGCGCTGCGCGGCACCCAGCCGGGCACCTGGACCGACCTGCCCACGACGATCCCGTTCCACAGCCCCCTGCTGGCCGACCTGCCCGAGCGGGTACGCGCCGACCTGCCCGCGATCGGCCCGCTGCCCGCGCCGCACGACCTGGTGCTGCCCGTCTACGCGGCCGACGCCGGTCGAGACCTGCGGACCGCCGACGACCTCGCCGACGAGTACCTGCGGCAGGTCTTCACCCACCCGAACGACTGGACCACCGCCGTCGAGCACGCGCTCACCGACTCGGCCGCCGACCGCGTACTCGACGCGGGCCCGGGCCCAGGCGCCCGCCGGTTCGCCCGCGAGTGCGCCCCCACCACCCGCTTCCACCCACTGCGACAAGCCCACTGAGCCAACTCCCACCGAGACAGGCCCACCGAGGACAGGCCCGCCGAGGACGAGTTCACCCGAAGTCGAGCCCACTGAGAAGGAGCGATCCGTGCGTTGTCTGCTGTTCCCGGGTCAAGGCGTGCAGAAGCGCGGGATGGGGTCGGACCTGTTCGCCCGGTACCCCGAGGCGACCGCGCTGGCCGACGACGTGCTGGGCTACTCGATCGAGGAGCTGTGCGCCCGCGACCCGCTGCGGCGGCTGCGTGACACCCGTTTCGCCCAGCCCGCGGTGTTCTTCGTCAACGCGCTCCTGGCGAGGGAAAAGCCCCAGCCCGACTTCGTGGCAGGCCACAGCCTGGGGGAGTACAACGCGCTGGTCGCCGCGGGCGTGCTCACCCTGGCGGACGGATTGGCACTGGTGGCCAGGCGGGCCGGGTTGATGGCCGAGGTCACCGGCGGCGGTATGTCCGCCGTGCAGGGTGTGCCCGCCGCGTTCGTGCGCCGTGCGCTCACCGAGACCGGCCTGCCGAACGTCTTCCTGGCGAACCTCAACGCCGACACCCAGACCACCATCGCCGGTGACCGCGCGGAACTCGCCGTGGCGGGCAAGGCGATCGCCGCGCTGCCCGGCGCGCGGGTGGTGCCGCTGAACGTGAGCGGCCCGTTCCACACCCCGCTGATGGCGCCCGCCGCGGCCCGGTTGCGCGGGGTGCTCGCCGAGCAGGCCTTCGCGCCCGCCGCCGTCCCGGTGGTCTCCAGCGTCACCGGCGAGCTGTTCGACCCCGCTGACGGCGCGGACCTGCTGGCCCGCCAGCTGGCCGAGCCGGTCGAGTGGGTGCGGGTCGTGCACACCCTGCGCGCGCTGGGGGTCACGGAGTTCGACGAGGTCAACGGCCGGACGGTGACCGCGCTGGTCACCCGGATCCACTGAGCGGGGAATCATGGGGCACGAGAAGGACATCGCCGTCGTCGGGTTGTCGGTCGACTTGCCCGGCGCGTCCGGGTTCGACGAGCTGTGGCGGCTGGTCAGCACCGGGTCGGGCACCGCGCGGCCGTTCCCGGCCGACCGGGCGGCCAAGCTCGCCGAGTACATCTCCTACCTGCGCGCGACCAGCATCGACCCGCTGGACGAGCCGGACGTCGAGTACCACAACGGCTACTTCCTCGACACCGTCGACCACTTCGACCACACCGCGTTCGGCATGAACCCGCGGCAGGCGACGCTGACCGACCCGCACCACCGCATGGTCCTGCGCGCGATGTACCTGGCCTTCGAGGACGCCGGCTACTCGCTGGAGCGGTTGCGCGGCAGCCGGACCGGGGTGTTCGTCGGCTTCGCGGTCAACCCCGGCTCGACCTACCTGGACTACATCAGCCGGGTCGACCCGTCGGTCGGCCAGCAGGCGATCACCGGCAACATCCCGGCGATGCTGGCCAACCGGCTCTCGCACCTGCTCGACCTGCGCGGCCCCAGCATGGTGGTGGACACCGCGTGCTCGGCGACCCTGGTCGCGGTGCACCAGGCCAAGAACGCGCTGCTGCTCGGCGACTGCGACCTGGCCGTGGTCGGCGGCGCGCGGATCGTGTTCGCGCCGGTCAAGCACCAGCACTCCAACATCGGCATCGAGTCATCGGACGGCGTCACCCGCACCTTCGACGAGGCGGCGGACGGCACCGGGTTCGGCGAGGGCTCCGGCGCGGTGGTGCTCAAGCGGCTCGATCAGGCGCTGGCCGATGGCGACCAGGTGTACGCGGTGCTCAAGGGCAGCGCGGTCAACCACGACGGCAACACCGAGGGCATCACCAACCCCGACAGCGACTCGCAGGCCGACCTGCTGCTCAGCGCCTGGCGCGACGCCGAGGTCGACCCGCGCACCATCGGCTACTTCGAGGCGCACGGCACGGCCACCCGGGTCGGCGACCCGATCGAGCACGAGGGCATCAAGCGGGCGTTCGCCCGGCACACCACCGACCGGCAGTTCTGCGCGGTGGGCACGGTGAAGGCCAACGTCGGGCACCTGTTCGAGGGGTCCGGTGTGGTCGGTCTGATCAAGGCGATCGCGGTGCTGCGCCACGGGGTCATCCCGCCGCAGGCCAACTACCGCACGCCCAACCCCAAGCTGGACTTCACCTCCGGCCCGCTGTACCTGCCCACCGAGCCGCGGCCGTGGCAGCCGGAGGGACCGCGTCGCGCCGGGGTCAGCGCGTTCGGTCTCGGCGGCACCAACGCGCACGCCGTGCTGCAGGAGCACATCGCGGTCGACGAGCGGCCCGCGTCGACCGGTCCGCAGCTGTTCGTGCTCACCGCGGCGACGATCAAGTCACTGACCTGGACGGTGGAGCGGCACGTCGCGTTCATCGACGCGGGCGGGCTCGACGGCGTGGACATCGCCGACGTCTGCCACACCACCCGGGTCTCCCGCAGCGGGCACCGGCACCGGATCGCGGTGGTCGTCGCCAACGCCGCCGACCTGCGCCGCCAACTGGCTGGCCTGCTGGTCGAGCAGCGCGATCCGCTGCCGGAAGGCCCGTTGGGCGCGGCCGCGGCCGCGTTCCTGCGCGAGGGCAGGGTCGACCTGGAGCCGACCGATCGGCAGCCGCGGATCGTCCGACTGCCCGGCTACGCGTTCGACGAGACCCTGGCGTGGGTGCGGTTCCCGGACACCTGGCGCGACACGATGAACCTCACCACCCACGACGTGCGGCACCCGGTGACCCACGACGTGGAGCTGCGCGAGGTCCCGCTGTCCATCGTCGCCGCGGATCCCGTGCGGGCGCTCGCGATCGTGGACCCGGACACCGACGCCGAGGACGTCCTGACCGCCGCCGGACTCGGTGACGTGCGCTTCGTCCGGATCGGCGAGCCCGTGTTACCCGGCGGCGCCCCGTTCCAGCCCACCGACCCGGCCGCCTGCGCCGAGGTGGCGCGGCTCGTCGACGAGGGCGTCACGCACGTGGTGCACGCCACCGCCTTCGAGGACAAGGCCGTGCTCGACGTGTCTGTTGTGGACGATCGGGTGACGAAGAACCTCGACGGCCTGTTCCAGCTGACCAAGTCGCTGATGGCGGCCGGGGTGAAGACGCGCCTGGTGGTGCTCACCAGGACCGCGGTGTGCGCGGCGCCGGGGGAGCAGGTGGTGCCGGAGAACGCGGCGCTGGTCGGGTTCGGCAAGGTCGTCGAGCGCGAGTACCCGTACATCAAGGTCAGCCACGTCGACCTCGACCCGGCGGTGTCCCCGGCCGCGCTGCGCGCCGAGGTGCTGTCCGAGGACCGCGGACTGTCCGTGCTGCGCGGCGACAGGCGGCTGCGCGAGGTGTTCGTCGAGGTGCCCGAGGTCGACACCGACGGGCCCGCCGAGCACCTGCGCGCGGGCGGCACCTACCTGATCACCGGTGGCACCGGGGCGCTCGGCCTCGCCGTCGCGGCCCGGTTCGCCGCCACCCAGCCGGACATCGACCTCGTGCTGGTGAGCCGATCCGGGCTGCCGCCGCGCGAGCAGTGGGACGACGTGTCGGTGGTGCCGAGCGGGTCACCGGTTGCCCGGCGCGTCGCCGCGGTGCGGGAGATCGAGCAGACCGGCGCGCGGGTCGGCGTCGTCGCGGCGGACGCGGGTGACCCGGTCGCCTTCGGTGCCGCCATCACCGGGATCCAGCGCGAACACAGCCGCATCGACGGTGTCGTGCACGCGGCGGGCCTGCCCGGCGGCAGCACCGTGATGTTCCGCGAACGCGCCGACTTCGACGCGGTCGTCCGGGCGAAGCTGCACGCGGCCGTCGTGCTCGACCGGCTGACCGAGACCGACCGGCCGGACTTCATCGCGCACTTCTCGTCCGTGGCCTCGGTGTTCCCGGCCCCGGGCCAGGCCGACTACGCCGCCGCCAACTACTACCTGGACAACCTGGCGCGGTCCAGGGCGGGCGGCCCCTGCCACGTCATCGCCCTGGACTGGGTGGCGTGGAAGGAGATCGGCATGGCGGTCGACTTCGGCACCAACGGCGACACCATGTTCAAGGCCCTGCCCACCGCCACCGGCCTCGACGTCCTCGACGCGGGCCTGCGGTCGGGCAGGTCGCGGCTGTTCGCCGGTGAGCTGAACTACCGCGGCGAGCTGATCCACCTGCTGCGCTCCTACGACGTCGCGTTGTCCGCCGACATCGAGGCCAAGGTGGAGCACGAGATGCTGGCGCTGCGGGAGCGGCTGCGCGCCGCGGCCGACAAGACGAAGGCCACCGTGGCCGCGGTCGAGGTCGAGCTGACCGGCCGCGACGAGTTCACCGACGTCGAGCGGACCGTCGCGCAGTGCCTCGCGCTCGCGTTCGGCTACGACGAACTCGACGTGGAGGGCGACTTCTTCGACCTGGGCGGCGACTCGATCATGGCGGCCACCGTCGCGAGCACGATCGCCACCGTGCACGGGGTCGGCTACGACGTGGCCGACCTGCTCGCCGACCGCACGGTGAGCGAGATCGCCTACCACATCGAGGACCTGGTCACCTTCGCCGACATGAACCCCGAGGCCGTCTGATGGGCGCCGACGCCACGGACATGACCACCGGGCCGCCGCTGCGCAAGGTGCTCGGGTTCGCGCTGCCGCTGACCGCCGCGAACCTGTTGCAGCAGGGGTACCTGCTGGTCGACGGCGTGGTCGTCGGCCACTGGACGGGCGTCGACGGACTCGCCGCGATCGGGGCGGCGGGCCCGCTGTTCTACCTGCTCAACGCGATGTTCATCGGGCTGGGCACGGCGTTCACGATCCGGCTGGCGCACCTGCGCGGCGCCGGGGACGCCGACGCCCGGCGCGGGGTGGTGCTGTCGCTGGCCCTGGTCACGGCGGTCTGGTCGGTGGGCTGCGTGCTCGTCGCGACGGCCCTGGTGGACCCGGCGTTGGCGGTGATGGGCCTGCGTGGACGGCTCGCGCACGACGCGTCGGTGTTCCTCAGCACCCTGTCGCTCGGCTTCCCCGGCATCTTCGGCACGGCGGCGGTGAGCGCGTACCTGCGCGGCCTCGGCGACTCGCGGACGGCGCTGTGGGTCGCGGGCTTCGGCAGCGTCACCAACGCCGCGCTGGTGCTGCTGCTGGTCGCGGTCTGGGACCTGGGGATCGCCGGGGCCGCGCTGGCGACGGCGATCTCGTCCACGGCGGCGTTGGTCGTCGGACTGGTGGTGGCCGCGCGCAAGTACCCGGTGGCCAGGACCGGCGAGCGGCCCGCGGTGCGGCGCGAGTTCGTGGACGCCGTGCGGCTGGGTTTCCCCTTGGCGAGCCAGCACATCATCCTGGCGCTGGGGATCATGGTGCTGGTCTGGATCCTGCAGGCGTTCGGGCCGGTGGTGCTGGCCGCGTTCAGCATCGTGGCCAGGGTCGAGCAGGTCACCGCCATGCTGTTCCTGGACTTCTCCGGCGCGATCACCGCGTTCACCGCGCAGAACCTCGGCGCGGACGACCCACCGCGGGCGCGGACCGGGCTGGTCAGGACCCTCGGCCTGACCGCGGTGCTCACCGTGGTCGCCTCCGCGGTGGTGCTGGTGGCCCGCGGCCCCATCGCCGCGCTGTTCACCGACGACCCGGCGACGCGGGCGCTGACCGAGCGGTACCTGCTGATCATCTATCCGTTCCTGGCGCTCTACACGCTGATGGTGGTGCTGCACGGCTACCTCAACGGCGCCCGCCGCACCACCGCGCCGCTGATCTGCACGGTGATCGCGTTCCTGCTGGTGCAGATCCCGTTCGCGTACCTGTTCCACGGCGTGTTCGGCGTCGAGGCGGTGATGTGGGCGGTGGTCGTCGGGTGGACCGCGGGGCTGACCTACTCGGTGCTGTGCCTGCGCCGCGTGCTGTTCGGTCCACTCGCCCACAGGGAGGTCGTGCCGTCGTGATCACCGAGAGCCGGGCCGTCGTGGAGTTCCACGGCGGCACCGCGCGCACCGGCCCGCTCTGCTGGGGGCAGCGGGGCACCTGGGACAGCCTCGCCCAGTGGTACCCCGAGGTGAAGCCGTTCTTCTTCCTGACCCGCTGGCTGCCGGTGCCGCTGCTGCTGGAGGTGGGCGACGTGCTGGCGGTGGTCGGTGAACTGCTCGTGCGGCACGAGTCGCTGCGCACGCACGTGTCACAGCCGCCCGGCGGCGAACCGACCCAGCGGGTGCTGGCGTCGGGCACGCTGCCGGTCGACGTCTACGACCGTCCCGCCGACGACCCGGTCCAGTTCGAGGACATCGTGGCGACCTGCTGGGAGCGGGGGACCGCGCGGCCGCTCGACCACTCACGTGAGCTGCCGCTGCGGCTGTCGATCGCGCTGCACGAGGGCATCCCGGTGGTCATCGCGTTCACCCTGTCGCACCTGGCCGCGGACTACACCGCGACCGACGCGCTGGTCCGCGAGCTGACCGCCATGCTCGACGCCAAGGCCGCGGGCACGCCCCTGCCCCCGGCCCGACCCGCCGCGCAACCGCTGGACCTCGCCCTGGCCGAACGCTCACCCGACGGCCAGCGCCGCAACATCGACGCGCTCCGGCACCTGCGCTCGGTCCTGGACCGCGCGCCCGCGCCGATCCCGCACCAGGCCGTCCCGGAGTCGCCGCGGTTCGTCGGCGCGGACCTGGAGTCGGACGTGCTGGCGATCGCCGTCCGCCGAACCGCGCGCCGGTGCCGGACCAGCACGTCGGTGGTCCTGCTGGCGCTCACCACGGCCCTGGTCCGCTCGTTCTGGCCGGAACCCCGCCTGCGCCTGGACATCATGCAGGGCAACCGCACCACCCCGGACGTCGCCGCCAGCATCACGACCCTCAACCAGGTCGTCCACACCATCACCGACCTCGGCGGCGAGTCGCTGACCGACCTGCTCGACACCGCCACCCGCACAATGGCGGTGGCCAGGGCGCACTCCCGCTACGACAACCGAGCCGCCCGCGAGGTCCTCCGCGCCCGCGAACTACCGCCGGGCGTCCAGTTCAACGACATGTGGTCGACCCTCCCCAGAGGACCGCAGGCCGCGACGCCGTCCGCGACCACCCTGACCTGGCCCGCCACGTCCACCGCCGAGACCATGGCCCTCTACCTCGACGTCCGGGGAACTCCGACGCGGGTCCGCCTGGGCGCCATGGCCGACACGGCCATCCTCCCGCGCGCCGACCTGGCCACCCTCTTGCGCGCCTTCGAACACCGCGCCGTCGAGTGGGCGGAGGGCGAGGTCCTGCTGAGGAGCCGCTGACCCGGGGTCAGGCGGTCGCGGGCTCGATGTGGACCACGGAGGCCGCGGTGTTGTTGGTGGTGTTGGCCTCGCTCCCCGCGACCGACAGCCCGGTGATCGACTCGACACTGCCCGTCACGTGCCTGCCGACCCGCACCGCCACGGTGACCGGCGGGTAGGACTCACCGGGGGCCACGGTCCGGCTGGACAGGCAGACGACCCGGTGCCCGGAGATGGCGCAGCTCCAGTCGTCACCCTCCGCGTCGGTCGGGGTGAGCCCCATCGGCAGCGTGTGGGTGAGGGTGACCAGCTTGTCGGACCGCTCGTGGGCCAGGTCAGCGCTGACGGACAGGGTGTAGGACCCCGTGCCCCCAGCCACCCACGGCCCGTCGTTGCCCGCACTCACCGTCAGGTCGGCCACTGCCATCTCGCTACCCCTCCACCCGCGGGCGCCGCGCGGCGCCCACCCCATGATCACCGATTCCCACCCGGCCCCCGGAACCGGGGTCATCCCCTGGGACGTCCCACGCCGCCGGACGTTGCCCCGGGGTTCGTGATCAGCCGAACCTGGCGACGATCTCGCCGGTGCTGCGCGTCGCCGTCAACGAGCCCGCCGGGAACAACTCGGCCGCCTCCGCCCGCAGCGCGACCGCGGGCCCCGACTCGTACGCGGCGAGGGCGGCCCGGTCGGTGAAGGTGTACCGCATCTCCAGGCCCCCGTCCGCGAGCGACAACACCTCGGCCGACCGCGCCCCCGCCGCCACCACGGCCGCCGCGTGGCCATCGGTGACCCACTCCAGGTAGCTGTCGCGAACAGCCTCGTCGGTGAACTGGACCCGGACGGCGTAGATGACGGTCATGGGCGCCTTTCTACCGGACGAGCGTTAAGGTGGAGGTGCTGCCGTCACCGGATCCACCCGGTGACCCTGCCTCGATCGCGGTGGTTCCACCCGCGTCGACACGCCGCACCCCCTCCACGCGCCCAGCCATCTTGCTTCCGGGCGCGCCTCCCCGAACGGAGTGAACGCCATCCGCACCCACAGGATCACCAACGGCCCCGAGCGGGACATCCTCGAGAACATGCTCGACCACAACCGCCAGGCCCTGATCGACACCGCCCAAGGCCTCTCCGAGCCCAACGCCCGCCGCCGACTCGTCCCATCACTGACAACGCCCATCACCCTGCTCAAACACGCCGCGGCCGCCGAACGCATCTGGTTCCAACGCTTCTGGGCCGACCTCACCCCCGCCGACTGCGACGGCTACTCCGACCGAGACGAGCAAACCTTCACCGTCGGCCCCGAAGAGTCCCTGCCCGACGTGATCGCCGAGTTCGAACGCGCAGGCCGACGATCCCGCGAGATCGCCGCCCGCTTCACCCTCGACGACACCAAGCACAACCCCCGCGAAGGAACCGTCAGCATGCGCTGGACCCTCCTCGCCATGATCGAGGAGTTCGCCCGCCACGCGGGCCACGGCGACATCCTCCGCGAACAGATCGACCAGGACCCAACCTGAACCCCGGGTCCAGCGCTGGTGTCTTGTCCGGAGTTGTCGCTGATCGGGTGTCACCCCCAAGGCGAGCGTCGACCGGTGGTTGACACGCTGCGTGTCCGGGCGCTGGTGGTGGGGTGGTTCGGATCGCGCGAGGTGGCGCAGCGGGGCATGGTGGCACCACTGGAGCCTGCTCGGAGCGCGGGGGCAGGTCCTCCGGAGACGGTAGGGCGCTGGTAGGCCACGGGCATCTGGAGGTGTTGTGGCTCGGGGACTCGTGGTCGGCGACGGCTCGGCTGCTGTCGGGAGTGGACCAACCGGGCCGGCGCGGAGCGCAGGTCCCCCGCGCGCGGGGGTGACCGCCCCCGGAACGGGCGGTGCGGCGTGATGGCGGTCTCCGGCGCTTCCCTGCTGCGGACCGCGGCCTTCGCGGTCCTGTTCGCCGGGGCCATGGTCGTGGGCAGGCTCTCGGTGCTGGACGACACGAGCCTGAGCCTGGTGTGGCCCGCGGCCGGTGTCGCGGTGACCTGGTTCTGCGCCCCGCGCACCACCCGGAGCAGGTGGCCGGACATCGCGGCGCTGGCGCTGGTCACCTCCGTGGTCAACCTCGCCACCGGGGCCACCGCCGCCCAGACCGCGGTGTTCATCGTGTCGAACCTGCTGCAGGTGTGGGTGTTCCTCGCCCTGGTCCACCGCTGGCGCCCGACGCTGTGGGGCTGGGGGCCCGACGGCGGTCTGCGGACTCCCGGCGACCTGTGGGCGATGGTGCGCGCGGCGTACCTGGCCGCCGCCGCGGGCGCGGTGACCGGGTCGATCGGGATGTGGTCGCTCACGGGGAACTTCTCGTGGGTGATGATGGCCGTGTGGTCGTCGCGCAACTTCGCGGGCGTGCTCGTGGTTGGCGCGGTCGGTCTCTGCGCGGGCAGGCGGCTGTTCGCCCGCGGCGAGCCGAACCCCCGCACGCCCGCCACCTCCCGGCTGGTCGAGAAGGTCGCCGTGGTCCTGTGCACGGTCGTCGCCTACGTCGTCGGGTTCGGCATGGAGCACAGCCCGCCGATCGCCGCGCTCCTGGTCGCCCCGACGGTGTGGGCGGCGGCCCGGCTGTCCACCGACTTCGTGGCCGCGCACACCGCGGGGACCGCCACCCTGGTGGTCTTCTACACCCTGCGCGGGTACGGACCGTTCGCCCAGGTGGTCTCGTACCCGGAGCGGGCCATGGTGGTGCAGCTGTTCGTCGTCGTGCTGGCCGTCGTCGGCCTGGCGCTCGCGCTGGGGCGTGACGAGCGGGCCGCCCTGATGCGGGAACTGGCCGAGCAGCGCGACGAGGCCACGGGCCGGGCCGCGGTGAAGCGGGCGATCATCGACTCGATGGGCGACGGCCTCGCCGTGATCAACGCCGAGGGCCGGGTGACGTTGCGCAACCCCGCCGCGGAGCGGTTGCTCGGCGGGCGGCTCAGCCCCGACGACATCGTGGCCGACCCCGCCCACTACGGGATCTTCCACCCCGACGGCACCCCCTTCACCACCTCGGAGCTGCCCTACGTCCGGGCCGCCGCGGGCGAGGCGGTCGAGCCGATGGACGTCCTGGTCCGCAGCGAGGGTGCGCCACGCGGACGCCTCCTCAACGTCAGGACCACCGTGGTCCCCGACCGCCAGGGCGGTTTCAACGCCGTGCTCGTCTACCAGGACGTCACCGCGGAGCGCCGCCACCACGACGAGTTGGCCTCCTTCGCCGGGGTCGTCGCACACGACCTGCTCAACCCGCTCGCCTCGGTGCAGGGCTGGACCGACATCGCCGACGAGGCGCTGCGCGGTGCTCCCGACCTCCCCCTGCTCGCCCAGGTCCGCCAAGCCCACGAGCGGACCAGGCGCTCGAGCGCGCGGATGCGGAACCTGATCAACGACCTGCTCGCCTACACCACCGCCCGCGACGCCGCCATCGCGCCCATCGCGGTCGATCTCGCGAGCCTGGTCGAGGAGGTCGTGACGGCGCGGGTCGACGCCGCCGCGGCCGCGGGCAACGCCGTACCCCGGTTCCACGTCGGCGCGCTGCCCCCGGTGCGCGCCGACCTCGTCCTGGTCCGCCAACTGCTGGACAACCTCATCGGCAACGCCGTCAAGTACACCGCGCCGGGCACCGTCCCGGACCTGGACATCAGCGCGGCCCAGCACGGGGACCGCGTCCGGGTGACGATCGCCGACAACGGCATCGGCATCCCGCTGGGGCAGCACGAGGCCGTCTTCGACAACTTCCACCGCGCGCACCGCGAGAGCGGGTACTCCGGGACCGGACTGGGCCTGGCGATCTGCAAGCGCGTCGTCGAGCGCCACGGCGGCGTCATCACCGCCACCGACAACCCGGGCGGCGGCACGCGCTTCGCCTTCACCCTCCCCGCCGCGGAGCACGCTCCCGACGGTCGGTGACACCGCGTCCTGCCGTCGCTACCCACCTGGCCGGTGCGTGACGTGCCGCCCGGAGGTCGAGTGGTGGCTGCCCCCCGGTGCACTGGCGGTGGCGTCGACGACCGGGGGCGCGGTGCCGGGACCAAGGTCCCGCGGCGACGGTGCCGCTGGGTGGTGTCGGGCGGCCGGTGCGCGCGGGACCCTCGGGAGCGGAGTCCAGCACCGCCGAGGGAGCCACGCCATGACCAGCACCCTGCCCGGGTCCGCGTTCGTCCCGGACCTCGTCGCCCTGTTCGAGGCGTTCCCGTTCCTCGACCGGCACCTGCTGGCCGTCGAGGACTACCTGGCCGACGGCGTGTACGTGCTGCGCGCCGAGGTCCCCGGCGTCGACCCCGGCAGGCACATCAAGGTGTCCGTTCGCGCGGGCGTGCTCACCGTGGCCGCCGAGCGGGTGGTCGCCGGACGCGCAGGGGTGCGCAGCGACTTCCACTACGGGCTGTCGGCGCGCTCCATCACGCTGCCGAACGGCGCCGACATCGACGCCATCGAAGCAACCTGCGGCGACGGGATCCTGGTGCTCAGGATCCCGGTACGCGCCCACGTAGGCGGCGACCGGGTCACCGCCCTGTCCTGCGCCTGAGCGCACTCGGCCTGCCCGGGGAGGCGGTGGCCCTCTGGCAGGCGGAAGTGGCCCGGCTGGACTCGGTGGAGCAGGGCTTGTGCTTCGGGCGGCTGGACATGAGCGACGGCACGCGCGTCTACGTCGGCAGACTGGGTCTGTTCCGGGACGAGGACGCGGAGCCGCTGCTGGTGGACTGGCGCGTCCCGGTGGCCCGGGCGTTCTACGCCGCGACGGCGGCCGCTCCGCACGGTGTGCGGCGACGGCGGCACACCACCACGCGAGGCCGGACGGTCGTCGCGCTGAACGACGAGCTGCTGGACCTCGACGGTGCCGGTGACCGCGGTCTGGTCGGGGAGGCGGCGTTGCAGGCGGCGGTCACCGCGGAGCGGACCGGGCGCATGCACGACGTCGTGGCCACCCTGCAGGCCGAGCAGGACCGGATCATCCGGCACGGTTCCAGCGGGGTCCTGGTGGTGCAGGGTGGTCCTGGCACGGGCAAGACGGCCGTCGCGCTGCACCGGGTCGCGTACCTGCTGCACACCCGTCCGCACCTGCGCACCCGCCGGGTCCTGGTCGTGGGGCCCTGCCGGATCTTCCTCGACCACATCGGACAGGTCCTGCCGGGTCTCGGCGAGAACAGCGTGGTGACGGCCGCCGTCGCCGACCTGTGGCCGGGCGCCGCGGCCCGCCGGGCGCGGCGGTCCGAAGCCGAGGCGTTCAAGGGCCGGGCGGTCATGGCCGACCGGCTGGCGGCCGCGGTGCGGTCGCGGGTCCGGATACCGCACGACCCCGTCGAGGTCGAGTTCGAGCGGCAGGTGCTGCGGCTCGACCAGCGCACGTGCGGCCGTGCCGTGCGCGAGGCCAGGCGGACCGGGCTGCCGCACAACCAGGCCAGGCAGGCCTTCCAGCGGGAGATCGTGGACGTGCTCGCCCGGCGCCTGGTCGAGGACATGGAGGCGGTCGTGCTCACCGACTCCGGCGAGGCGATCGACGGCGGCAGCCAGGACGGCCGCCTCGGCGAGTCGGACCTGCGTGCGCCGGCCGCCGCGGGTGTCGTGCTCGGTCAGGACGACCACGATGGGCCGAGGACACTGCTGGACGAGACCGACCTGACCGGGCTGCGGGACTCGCTGCTCGCCGACACCGGCCTCCAGGCCGCACTCGACGGGGTGTGGCCGCCGCTGACCGCGGCGCAGGTGGTGTCGGACCTCGTCGGCGAGCCTGCCGGTGGCTGGAGCGCCGCGGACGTCCTGTTGCTGGACGAGGCCGCCGCGCTGGTCGGCCGGGGCGAGGCCGCCGCGGTGTTCGGGCACGTGGTCGTCGACGAGGCACAGGAACTGTCGGAGATGGCCTGGCGGATGCTGATGCGCCGGTGCCCCACCAGGTCGATGACCATCGTCGGGGACCTCACCCAGACCGGAGACCCGGCAGGCACCTCCTCCTGGGACCGCAGGCAGCTCGCCCGGCTCACCGTCAACCACCGCACACCGGCCGAGGTCATGGCCGCCACCGCCGACCTGCTCGCCGCCCACCACCCCGCGGCACCGCCGCCCCGGTCGGTCCGCTCGACCGGCGAGGTGCCGTGGCGTGTCCGCACGACCCGCGCCGACCTGCCCAGGGCCGTCGCCGACCTCGCCGCGACACACACCGGCGGCAGGCTGGCGATCATCGCCCCAAGTGTCCATAGAGGACTCCTGATCGCCGCGCTGTCCCTCCCGGCGCGACGGGACCTGACCGACGAGGTGGCACCGCAGGTCGTCGCGCGCTGGGCGGCATGCCCCGTCCCGCCGTCGTCGTCGTCTCGACCACAGCCCCGGCGGCGGGGCCGTGACCGGAAGGTCAGGGGTGGTTCGGGCCGCGCCCGCGGACATCAGCCGCTGCTCGGGTTGCGCGGTGTCAGCCTGCCCAGCCGTCTTGCCGGTCCGCGCGTTCGGCGTCGGTTTGCGCGGCTGCTCCCTGCGTCAACGCGGCGACCGCTTCGGCGAGTTCGCGTTGGACGTCGTCGGTGGCGCCCTGGGGGGCGTGCAGGCGGACGGCGACGCGGCTGCTGTCCACGGCGATCTCGTGCACGACGAACTCGCCGCCGAGGTCGTGGTCACCCGGGCTGCTCCAGCGGATGGTGCGGGTGGCCTCGTCGGTGCTGAACCGCGCCTCGCCCTGGACGTGGTGGCCGCCGACGTCCGCGGTGACCTCGACGTGCTCGCGGTCTGTCGGGTGGGCCTCGGACACCGCTGTCAGGAAGGCGGGCAGGTTCGCGGGGTTCGCGACGTACCGGAACAGCTGCTCGGCTGGAAGGTCCACCGGCGTTTCGTACTCGTGGCTGGTCATCGTGTGCTCCTGTCGTCCCCGCAGCCCTACCCCCTGGCCGCGGGCGCCAACCACGGCAGGCGGTTCGACCCGCGGTCGTGCGGGTAGTCGACGCGTGCTCAGCAGGCGACCGTCCTGTCGGAACAAGCGATGACCGGTGTCGGCGCCGGGGGAGGAGACCATGACAGGTATCCGGAACGAGTCCGGTGGCACCTCGCGTGTGCTCGACGAGGTCACCGGAGCCCTGGCCTCGCTGTCGGCCATGCTCGACGACGAGGACGGCGTCGACGTGTTCGTCCTGCACGTGTGCGAACAGGTGCTCACTGCCCTGCCCGATGTGGACGCCGCGAGCATCACCCTCGGTCAGGGGGGTTCCCACCGCACCGCCGCGTCCACCGGCGACGTCGCGGCCCGACTCGACGCGGTGCAGTACCGGGTCGGGAGCGGTCCTTGCCTCCAGGCCGCGGAAGAGGGGGTACTGGCCCGCTATTGCTCGTCCGAGGCCGCGACGCTGTGGCCGGAGCTGGGCAGGGCGGCGGTGGGGGCGGGGGTCAGCGGGTTCCTGTCCGCGCCGATCGTCGTCGGTGGCGGGCGGTCCGGCGGGATCAACTGCTACCGCGCGGACGGACGCGGTTTCACCGCGTTCGACGAACGCCGCCTCGACCTCTACGCGACGGCGGCCGAGGCGGTGCTCCGAGTGCACCACCGCCACGCCGACGCCCTGGCCACCATCGCGCGCCTGGGCACCGAACTCGCCTCCCAAGGGGTGGTGGACCGGGCCACCGGGATCGTCATGGCTACCCGGCGGCTGGGCGCCGACGAAGCACTCGTTCACCTGACCGAGCGGTCGCGAAGCGAGGGCATCGACCTGCACGAGCTCGCCGCACGGTTCGTGGCCGGGTGATCGGGCACGGTCAGGCGGGCCAGGTGCCGCATCTCGCACTGACACCACTTCCGCAGGCGTCGCTTCCGGTTTCCCGGTGAGGACGGCGCGACTGGATCCGGCGGCGGTGGGTAGCCGTCGAAGACGACCGGCCCCGGCACGGCCAAGCCGCACAGCGACGGGACGCCGGTCGGCTCCGACCAGCACGCGCTCGCCTGACAGGGATCGCTGCCGGACTGCCCACAGCCCGATGGGGTACCGCAACTGATGACCGCCGATGAGACCGATGGCGCCGCGGGGACGAGGAGCACTCGGCCCGAGGCGCCCGCCGAGGCCGCGAGCGACGCGCCCACCGGCAACCCCGCCCAGCCCCGCCCCGGACTGCCCGAGGGGATGGGAGATCTCGACCGCAGGGCGATCGACACCGGTCGTGCGCTGGCGATGGACGCGGTGCAGAAGGCGGGCAACGGCCACCCCGGCACCGCGATGAGCATGAGCCCCGCCGCCTACCTGCTGTTCCAGAAGTGGCTGCGCCACGACCCGGCCGACCCGAACTGGGTCGGTCGCGACCGCTTCGTCCTGTCGATGGGGCATTCCAGCCTCACCCTCTACATCCAGCTGTTCTTCTCCGGCTACGGTCTGGAACTGCCCGATCTGAAGGCGCTGCGCAGCTGGGGTTCCCGGACACCAGGGCACCCGGAGGTCAACCACACACCCGGTGTGGAGACCACGACCGGCCCGCTCGGCCAGGGCGTCGGCAACGCCGTCGGCATGGCGATGGCCGCTCGCCGCGAGCGCGGCCTGCTCGACCCCGACGCCGCCGGGGGTGAGAGCGTGTTCGACCACACGATCTGGGTGTTCGCCTCCGACGGCGACCTCCAGGAGGGCGTCAGCGGCGAGGCGTCGTCGCTGGCGGGCACCCAGGAGTTGGGGAACCTGGTCCTGGTCTACGACGCCAACCGGATCTCGATCGAGGACGACACCGACATCGCGTTCACCGAGGATGTGGGGGCGCGGTACCGGGCCTACGGCTGGCACGTGCAGCACGTCGACGACGGAGAGGACCTGGCGGCGCTCGACCGCGCGCTGGCCGCCGCCAAGGCCGAGGTGGGACGACCCTCGCTCGTCGTGCTGCGGACGATCATCGGCTGGCCCGCGCCGACCAAGCAGAACACCGGCGCCGCGCACGGATCGGCGCTGGGCGAGGACGAGGTCCGGGCGACCAAGCAGATCCTCGGTGTCGACCCCGACAAGACCTTCGAGGTCGCCCCGGAGGTGCTCGAGCACGTCCGACGAGTCGCCGGGCGCGGCGAGCAGGCGCGCGCCCGGTGGCAGCAGCGCTTCGACGTGTGGCGGGCGGGCAATCCCGGTGGCGCCGCGCTGCTGGAGCGGATGTCCACCCGGACGCTGCCGGACGGCTGGGCGCACGGCCTCCCGGTGTGGGACGCCGACCCGGAGGGCGTGGCCACGCGGAAGGCGTCCGGCGAGGTCCTCGCAGCCCTCTACCCGCTCCTGCCGGAGCTCTGGGGTGGTTCGGCCGACCTCGCGGAGAGCAACAACACCGCGGTCAAGGGGACAGCCTCGTTCCTGCCCGTCTCCCGGCAGACCACGATGTGGTCGGGCGGCCCGTACGGGCGCACGCTGCACTTCGGCGTCCGCGAGCACGCCATGGGCGCGATCATGAACGGCATCGCGGTGCACGGCGGAACCCGGGTGTACGGCGGCACGTTCCTCACCTTCTCCGACTACATGCGCGGTGCGGTCAGGCTGGCCGCGCTCATGCAGCTCCCGGTCACCTACGTGTGGACGCACGACTCCATCGGACTGGGCGAGGACGGCCCGACCCATCAACCGGTCGAGCACTACGCGGCACTGCGGGCCATCCCCGGTCTGGACTTCGTCCGCCCGGCCGACGCCAACGAGACCGCGGTCGCCTGGCGCACCATTCTCGAGCACAACGACCGTCCAGCCGGGCTCTCGCTGTCCCGGCAGAACTTGCCCGTCTTCGACCGCGCGGAGTTCGCTTCCGCCGAGGGAGTGGCCAAAGGCGGGTACGTGCTCGCCGAAGCCTCCAGCGGCACGCCCGAAGTCATCCTGGTGGGTACCGGTTCCGAGGTGCGGATCGCCATCGCCGCCCGCGAGGTGCTGGAGGCCGACGGCGTCGCGACGAGAGTGGTGTCACTGCCGTGCTGGGAGTGGTTCGCTGCCCAGGACCGGGCCTACCGGGAGCAGGTGCTGCCGCCCACGGTGCGCGCTCGGGTCAGCGTCGAGGCAGGCGTGTCCCTTGGTTGGCGTGAGTTCGTCGGCGACGCGGGCAGGATCGTCAGCCTGGACCACTACGGCGCCAGCGCGGCCCACACCGTGCTGTACGAGCAGTTCGGGCTCACCACCGACGCGGTCGTCGCCGCCGCGCGGGACAGCCTCACCGCCGCCGCGGCACCGCCGGTCGCCCCCATCGGCCCCGACAGCGTCGGCGTACTGCACACCCCCACCGGCGACCGCTGATCCGCCGCCCTCCCCACCCTCGAACTCGGAAGGCACTGCCATGGCACAGAACGACAACTTGGCCGAACTGTCAGCATCAGGAGTCGCGGTCTGGCTCGACGACCTGTCCCGCGATCTCCTCCGCAGCGGCGAACTCCAGTCGTTGGTCGAGGACCACTCCGTCGTGGGCGTCACCACGAACCCGACCATCTTCGCGGCCGCGATCAGCGCCTCGGACTCCTACGACGACCAGGTGCACGCGATGGCCGTGCGCTCGATCAGCGTCGGGGAGGCACTGCGCACCATCACCGCCGCCGACGTCCGCGACGCCTGCGACGTGCTCGCCCCGGTGGCGCGGCGCACCGGCCGCGACGGCCGGGTGTCGTTGGAGGTCTCGCCCGGGGTGGCGCACGACACCGACGCCACCGCCGCGGAGGCGGCTCACCTGTGGTGGCTGGTCGACCGGCCCAACCTGTTCATCAAGATCCCGGCGACGCAGGAGGGCCTGGCCGCGATCACCACGTCCACCGCACGGGGAATCAGCGTCAACGTCACGCTCGTCTTCAGCCTTGAGCGGTACCGGGCCGTCATGGACGCCTACCTGTCCGGCTTGGAGCAGCGCGTGCGGGACGGGGGATCGCTCGCCGGGATCGAGTCGGTGGCGTCGTTCTTCATCTCCCGTGTGGACACCGAGATCGACAGGCGCCTGGACGGGACCGGAGCGGACCCCTCCCTGAAGGGCAAGGCCGCGCTGGCGAACGCACGGCTGGCCTACCAGGCTTACGAGCAGGTGTTCTCCTCCGAGCGGTGGCGAGCGCTGCAAGCGCGGGGTGCCGCGACGCAACGCCCGCTGTGGGCCTCGACCGGCGTGAAGAACCAGGACTACCCCGACACCGCCTACGTCAGCGGCCTCATCGCGCCGGACACCGTGAACACCATGCCGAGGAACACCCTGGAGGCTTACGCCGACCACGGCAGCCCCGGCGAGCCGATCCAGAAGACCTACGACGAGGCGACGCGGGTCATGACGGCCGTGGCGAGGGCCGGTGTCGACCTCGACGACGTCTTCGCGGTCCTCGAGGACGAGGCCATCCAGAAGTTCGTCGACTCCTGGGACCAGCTCACCGAATCGGTCCGCTCGGAACTCGAGGACAAGGCTTGAGCGCGTCAGGCCCCGCAGGCCGACCGGCCGGAACCGCGGGAGGGGACCGCCGCACTGCTCGGTGACGCCGCCCACGCCCCGCACCGAGCGGGTCGAACCCGGTTGCCGGTGGCACGATCCCGGTCATCTCGACCATGCGCGTCTCGGCGTCCTCGACGTCGAACCCGCGACGCTCATGCGCCGCGGGGGAGGTGGCGGGAGCGGGTGGTCCCTACCTTCAGCCGGGTGGATGACGCGGAGCGGGGACTGCCCCGGGCGGTGGTGATCCTGGTCGCCGGTGCGGCTGGGATCGTTGTGGTGGCCGGGATGTCGCTGGCCGCGTGGTTGGTCGGACCGCTGCTGCTGGCGATGATGATCGTGGTCGCGGTGCGGCCGGTGTCGGAGTGGCTGCGCGCGCGGGGCTGGCCGTCGTGGGCGGCGACCAGCGTGCTGGTGCTGATCATCTACCTCGGGTTCGCCGCGATGGTGGCGGTGCTGGTGGTGTCCGCGGCCGGGGTGGCCGACCTGGTGCCCGGCTACGCCGACCGGGCGCAGGCGCTGCTCGACCGGGTCGGCACCCTGTTGTCCACAGTGGACATCAAGGACCCCGGCAAGCTGCTCGGCTGGCTCGGCTCGGCGCTCGACGTGCTGAGCGGGATCGTCTTCCTGCTCTCGGTCCTGCTCTTCCTCGGCATCGACGCCGCCACCGCCAGGGCCAGGCACGACATCGTCGCCGCCGACCGGCCGCGGGTCGCCGCCGCGCTGGTGTCCTTCGCGGGCGCCGTCCGCCGCTACCTGTGGGTGACGACCGTGTTCGGGTTCCTGGTCGCGGTGCTCGACGTGGTCGGGCTCGCGCTGCTCGGCATCCCCCTGCCGTTGCTGTGGGGAGTCCTGTCCTTCATCACGAACTACGTCCCCACCATCGGCTTCGTCCTCGGCGTCGCCCCACCCGCGGTCCTCGGCCTGCTGCAGGGCGGCTGGCCGCTGATGACCTGGGTCGTCGTCCTCTACTGCGTGATGAACTTCCTGCTCCAGTCGGTGATCCAACCCCGCTTCGTCGGCGACGCGGTCGGCCTGTCGGTGACCGCCACCTTCCTCTCCCTCATCCTCTGGGGCTGGGTACTGGGCCCACTGGGCGCCGTCCTGGCCATCCCGCTCACCCTGCTGGCAAAGGCCCTCCTGGTCGACGTCGACCCGCGCGCCCGCTGGGTCAACGCCCTGCTCGACGCCAAACCCGCGCGATAGCTACCCGGCCCGACGCCCGGCCGGCGGTGTCGTGCAGCAGCCGCCGTCCGACGAGACCGGCCTCGGTGGGTGCGAGCACCCACCGAGGCCGGAAACGTGAGGACTACGCCAGGCAGGTCGCGGTGGCGTAGCCGTTGGCGCCGCCCCCCTGGTCCCAGTACTTGACGACGCCGTTGAGCACCGTGCCCGGGACGCACGACCGGACACCGGTGGACTGCCGGTTGCGGGGGTAGCTGCTCGGGACGCCATTGATGTACCAGGTGACGCTGCCCAGCTCCGGGTCCCAGGACTGGATGTCGGAGTTGCAGAGGAAAGTGGCGCCTGGGTAGACCCAGCACGTCGCCGACGCGCCGGAAGCGGCGCTCGCGCTGGGGGCGGTGAACAGGGTGACCGCGGCGGCAGCGGTGACGAGCGCCAGCGCGCGGGCTAACGGGGTGCGGCTCATTCTGACCATCCTGTGAGGTACGAGTGTGCCGGGGAGCCCCGAACGCTACCGACGCCAAGAGCCCCAGCCATCAGCTGATCGGGCGACCTGATCACCCCACCTATCGGTCATCCATCCGGGGCCGGGTGTTGTGGACGACCGCGCGCCACCGCACCGATCCGGCGCCGGCCGCACCAGTGGCGGGACCGTCGTGGATCAGCCCGTCGTCTGCCGGAGGGGTTCGATGAGCGCGACCGCCCGTGCCTCGTCGCGGCTGTACGGGGTGCCGGTGTACTTGCGTGAGATCCGGTCGATGACCGCCCAGCCCGCGTCGCCGTCGAGCCACTCGACCACCCGGCCGCGGAGGGTGATCGGCTGGTACGGGTTGTCGGCCGGGGTCAGCGACAGCGCGAGGCGGGGATCGCGGCGCAGGTTGCGGGCCTTGCGGGTGCCCGGGCCGGTGAAGATCGCGACCAGGTCGCCGTGGGTGCCGATCCAGACCGGTGTGGAGTGCGGGGCGCCGTCGGGCAGGACGGTGGCCAGGTGGGCGGTCGGGGTGCCGTCGAGGACGCGGCGCACTTCGGGGGTGAGCACGGTGGTGGTCTCCTCAACGCTCGACGGTGTAGTGCAGGTGGGTGACGCCGGGGGCGGCGATGGTCTCGACGAGGCGGAGTCGCACGTGCTCGGGCAGGTCCTGGAAGAACGGCCTGCCTCCGCCCAGCAGCACCGGCACCTGGTGCAGCACGATCTCGTCGACCAGTCCGGCCCGCAGCGCCGCGGCGAGCACGCCGCCGCCCATGAGGCCGACGTCCCTGGTGCCCGCGGCCGCCCTGGCCGCGGCGATCGCGTCATCGACGCCGGTGGTCACGAGGGTCTGCCGGTCGCTGATCCCGGGTACGGGCCGGTGGCTCAGGACGAACAGCGGTGCGGTCGGGTGCGGACTGCCCCCGCCGAAACCGTCGGAGTCGTCGTAGGTGTGCCGACCCGCCACGACCGCCCCCACCCGGTCGGCAAGGGCGTCGAACAGCGGCGCACTGGCCGCGCTCAGCCGGAACCCGTCGAACACCCCGCTGGGGGTGTCGCCGTCGAAGTACCAGTCGAACAGCGCGGTCCCGTCGCCGAGGCCGCGCCCGGCGCCTGGACCGCGTCCGGTGATGTAGCCGTCGACGGAGACGGAGTGGCTGCTGATGACCTTGCCCATGACTGTCCTTTCGGGGTTCCTTGAGGAGACTCGAAAACGGTAGCAGGCCGAGTTCCCTGAGGGAACCCCGAGGGGTAGGCTGGTCGGGTGCAGCGCACCGACTTCAGCGCGATGGCCTGCTCGATCGCGCGCACCCTCGACGTCATCGGAGAGCCCTGGTCACCGCTGGTCCTGCGGGACGTGTGGGTCGGGCTCTCCCGGTTCGAGCAGATCCAGGCCGACCTGGGCATCTCCCGCAAGGTCCTCACCGAACGCCTCAACCACCTGGTCGAACACGGCGTCGTCGAGCGCAGGCCCTACGACCGCAGGCCCCGCTACGAGTACGTCCTGACCAGCAAGGGCGCCGAGCTGGTCGACCTGCTCATGGTCATGGCGGGGTGGGGGGACCGGTGGCGCGCCGACGAGGCGGGCCCCCCGACCCTCTACCGCCACCACGCCTGCGGGGAGATCAGCCGCGTCGACCTGCGGTGCGACCACTGCGGGAGCCCGATGCACGCCACCGACGTCGACGTCCTCCCCGGCCCCGGCGCTCGCCGCTCCTCACCTGGAACCGGCTGACCCCCGGCAGGCCGATCCCGCCGACTCGGCGGAAGTTCCGGGCCGGGTGTCCATCCGGCGGGGTCCCGTTCGTAGTGGGGTCGTCCGGTGATACTGCCGGGTGGGACAGGACGGTCGGATGAGGAGTGCTCTGGTGAAGTACATGCTGCTGATCAACGCGGGTTCGGTCGACGCGGGCGGTGGGGCCGCGGAGTGCACGGTCGAGGACTGGGTGGTCTACGACAAGGCGGTCAAGGACGCGGGGATCTTCGTGTCGGGGGAGTCGTTGGCCGACCTGGTCACCGCGACCGCCGTGCGGGTCGCCGCGGACGGGACGCGGGTGGTGACCGACGGGCCGTTCGCGGAGACGCGGGAGGTGCTGGGCGGGTTCTACGTCATCGACGTGCCGGACCTGGACGTGGCGCTGGACTGGGCCGCGCGCTGCCCCGGGGCGCTCGGCAGCGGTTCGGTGGTGGTCCGGCCGATCGCCGAGTTCTGAGGTGGCCGACGAACGGGCCACCGTGGCGGCCGTGTTCCGCGAGGAGCACGGCCGCCTGCTCGCCGCGCTCGCCCGCCGGTTCGGCGACCTGGACCTGGCCGAGGAAGCCGCGTCCGAGGCCGTCGAGGCCGCGCTCGCGCACTGGCCCGCGCACGGGGTGCCGCCCAACCCGGGCGCGTGGCTGATGACCACGGCCAGGCGCAAGGCGGTCGACCGGCTGCGCCGCGACCGGACCCACACCGCCCGGCTCGCGCAGTTGCGGGTCGAGGCCGAGCGCGCGGAGCCGCCCGCGCCCGAGGGCGGGCTGCCCGACGACCGGCTCCAGCTGTTCTTCACCTGCGCGCACCCGGCGCTGGCGGAGGAGGACCGCGGCGCGTTGACGCTGCGCTGCCTGGCCGGGTTGACCACGCCCGAGGTGGCGCGCGCGTACCTGGTGCCGGTGGAGACGATGGCGAAGCGGATCACCCGGGCCAAGCGCAAGATCCGCGACGCCCGCATCCCGTTCCGGGTGCCCGACGCGGACGAGCTGCCCGCGCGGCTGCCCGGGGTCCTGCAGGTGCTGTACTCGATCTTCACCGAGGGCTACGCCGCCAGCTCCGGTCCGCACCTGCAACGCCTCGACCTGGCCGAGGAGGCCATCCGGCTGATCACCGTCCTGGCAGGCCTGCTCTCCGATCGGGAGGTCATCGGTCTGCGCGCGCTGATGCTGCTGGTCCACGCCAGGCGAGCGGCACGGACCACCCCCGACGGCCTGCCGGTGCTGCTCGAGCACCAAGACCGCGGCGCCTGGGACCGCGCCATGATCGAGGAAGGACTCGCACTGCTGCCCCAGGCCCTGGCAGGCCCGCCCGGCCCTTACGGCGTCCAAGCCGCCATCGCCGCCCTGCACGACGAGGCGGCCGACATCACCACCACCGACTGGCCCCAGGTCGTCGCCCTCTACGACGTCCTCCACGTCCTCGTGCCGTCACCGGTCATCGCCGTGAACCGCGCCGCCGCCATAGCCATGCGCGACGGCCCCGCCGCCGGTCTGGCACTCCTCGACGACCTCGCCGACGACCCCCGCCTACGCCGCCACCACCCCTACCTGGCCGCGCGGGCCGACCTCCTGGCCCGCCTGGGACGCACCCCCGAGGCCATCGCCGCCTACCGACTCGCCCTTGACCACGCGGCCACCGAGCCCGACCGCGCGCTGTTCCAAGCTCGCCTGGACGCACTCAAGGACTGACGGCATGGCCTGGTGCCGGCCCCGACCGGCCCAGCAGACGCCACTGTCCGCGATCACACGCCGACGATCTCATCCTATTTGATGAACATCGACTCGCGATCGAGAAATGGGTGGCGGCTCTGACATAGTGGAATGAGGTGGAGAACAGGGCATTCGGAGGTTTCATGCGCAGCGAGGCAGTCGAGCGGGTCGAACTCATCTTCCGGCTCTTCGACGCGAACGGCAGCGGTCAACTCGACTCCGGGGACTTCGACCTCATGGCGCGGCGGGTCGTCGCGGCGGCGAGCGAGTCGGCGGAGGCCGACAAGGAGCGGATGGCCGGCGCTTTCCGGAAGTACTGGGAAACGCTGGAGGCTGAGCTGGACGCCGACCGCGACGGGCTGGTCTCGCTTGAGGAGTTCTCCGCGTGCACGCTGTCGCCGGAGCGGTTCGACGCGACGGTGGCGGAGTTCGCCGAGGCGTTGGGGGCCTTGGGCGACCCGGACGGGGACGGCCTGATCGAGCGGCCGGTGTTCGCCGAGCTGATGTCGGCCATCGGGTTCCGCACCGAGAACATCCACGCGCTGTTCGACGCGTTCGGCCCGTCGGAGGCCGACCGGATCCGGGTGGCCACCTGGGTCGAGGGCATCAAGGACTACTACCAGCCGGAGAAGGCGGGGATCGCGGGCGACCAGTTGGTCTCGCCGTCCGCCTGACCAGCCCCTGGCCCGCAGTCCGATGCTGATCCGATGTGGGGGAGTGCGGTGGACTCGGTAGTCGGACTCGCCGTGGGCCGGGGCACCGGTCCGGAGTTGGCGCGCGTGTTCGAGCGGACGCTCGACACTTTAGGCGAGGTGTGGGGAACCCGGTTCTCCGTGAGCCGCTCGCCCCGGCTCTACCATTCCTATTTCTCACTCAAGGGATTAGGCCCTGAGCAGATCAGGGAGTCAACCGAGGGCGACGCCGCACAGTACGAGCAGTTCTGCCGGACCCAAGCGTCGGCCGGGATCCAGGCGGTATTCCGGACCGCTATCAACGCCCAGTCGCTGTACCTGGTCCGGCAGCGGCTGCGGGCGGTGAAGGTCGACGTCATCGAGTCGACCGGTGCGACGCTGCTGCTGGTGCGCGACGAGGCGCAGGGGTTCTACACCGGGGAGAACACGCACTCGCCCGGCGCGGTGTCGCGCACGACGGAGTTCAGCCGGGACATCACCGACGAGGTCATCGCCTTCGCCGTGGACCGGGCGCGGCGGCAGTGGCCGGACACCGGGGCCGACCAGATCGTCATGGCCTACAAGTTCCACCTGCTCGACGGCGCCCTCGGCGAGTGGGTGGCCGAGAGCGCGGCCCGCCACGGCGTGGACATCGCCCTCGCGCAGCCGGACACGGTCAACCGCAACCTGATCGAACGCGGCCTCTCCCCGCGCATGATGATCATCGGCGGCAACGAGTGGGCCGATGTCATGCACCCGTTCCTGCTCGACCGCTTCGGCCGTGAACGGCAGGAGAACCGCTTCACCGAGAACGCGCACCTCGACCCCGCCGTGCGTGGACTGCTGGAGTACCAGACCGTCCACGGCTCGGCCGACGACATCGAGGGCCGCGACATCGTCAACCCCGTGGCGACCGTGCGCGCGACAGCGGCGATCGCGGAACGCCACGGCGGCTGCGCGGGTGCGATCGGGGCCATGGAGGACGCGATCACCGCCACCGTGGCGCAAGGAGTGTCCACACCGGACCTCGGCGGCGCCGACTCGACCACGTCGGTGCTGGACGCGCTGCTCAAGTGCGTCGAGTCCGCCCGATGAGCACGGCGCTGGTGGTGATCGACGTGCAGAACGACTTCTGCACCGGCCCGGCGGTCGCGGCCAAGTTCGACGGCGACACCACGGCGGTGGAGTCCGCCGCGGCGGGCGCGGCACGGGCCGTCGACGCGGCACGGGCCCACGACGTCGAGGTGGTCTTCGTCCGCTTCGAGGGCGACGCCGCGTACCAGGGCCCGAGCTGGCGGCAGCGTGACGCGGCGTCGGGGAAGCGGCCCAAGTGCGTCACCGGCTCGTGGGGCGCGGAGTTCCACAACCTCACCCCCGCCCCCGGCGAACGCGTCTTCACCAAGCGGGCCTGCTTCGACGCGTTCCTCAACCCGGAGTTCGCGGCCTCCATCGATGCCTTCGACCAGCTCGTGTTCGCAGGCCTCTACACCGACGTCTGCGTCGACTCCACCGCGCGAACGGCGTTCCAGAAGGGCTTGCACATCACGGTCCTGGCGGACTGCACCACCGCCCTGCGCCTGCCGAACGACACGATCCTGGGGTTCATGGCCGCTCTGTACGGCGCGCGTATCACCACCCTGGCCGAGGAGGAGGAGCTGTGGCGGGCGTCGAGCACGGTGTCGGCCTGACCGCGCTGATGGTCGCGGCGGGCCGGGCCATCGAGACCCACCGCCCCGACTCCCTCGCCCGCGACGAGTACGCCGAGCGCTTCGTCCGCGCCGCGAGCGCGTCAGCTGGGTGGCCGACCTCCATCGACGACGTCCCCGACGGCGACTCGAACCCGTTGTGGGGCCGCCTGTGCCGCTACTTCGGGTTGCGCACCAGGGTCCTCGACGACTTCCTGCTCGAGTCCACCCGCGCGGGCAGCCGCCAGGTCGTCCTGCTGGGCGCGGGCCTGGACTCCCGCGCCCTGCGCCTGGACTGGCCCCAGGGCTGCGTCGTCTACGAGATCGACCGCGCGGAAGTGCTCGCCTTCAAGGACACCGTCCTCGGCGCGGCCCCCGCCACCCGCCGATCCGTCCCCGCCGACCTGCGCGGCGACTGGGCCTCCGCCCTGCTGGCAGGCGGCTACCGCCCCACCGCCCCGAGCACCTGGCTGGCCGAGGGCATCCTGCTCTACCTCCCGGCCGCCGCCGAGCGGCACCTGATGTCCACAGTAGACTCACTCGCCGCGCCGGGCAGCGACCTCGCCTACGAGATCAAGCTGGGCCTCGGCTCGCCGCGAGCCCGCGCCAACCCGGTCTACACCGCCACCCGCGACCAGACCGGCATCGACCTGCTCGCCCTCTTCAACCCCGACCCCCGCCCCGACTCCGCCGCCCACCTCCACACCCGCGGCTGGTCCACCACCACCCGCACCCCCTTCGACTTCACCCACCACCACGGCCGCGGCCCCCACCCCGAACCCGACGACGCCCTGGCAGGCAACCGCTGGGTGTTCGCGACCAAACCCAGCACCACCTGACTGTTCGGCTCGAGGACTTCCGCGAGCCGACCGCGTGCTTCCCCCCTCGCCGCTGATGGAGGTCCGCGACGGTCGCCCGGGTTGGTCGGGTGCCGTGGTGGGGCGGACCGCGGCCGCTGGTCGGAAGAGAAATCCGACATGCCCTGGGATTCATCCGACTCGCCTGTCTACAGTGGACCATTGAATTCTCGTCAAGTCTTCGATTTGCGCATCATGCGAATTCTGTTCGCCTTGCCGTGCTCGGCGGGAATTCGCCTCGATTATCACATCGTCCGACGAGTTGTTAGACGGACGAGGAATCCGTCGGCTTCGTGCCGGATGGTGTGAAACCGGCAAAAATGTGGATGAGAGAACAGGTGCGGCTATCGCGGGATCGTGGTGTGAATAGCTAGCTTGGAACTTCCACAAGCGTGTAGAAGGGAGACGCCGGTGACCGGGTTGTCCGGCCGTGTCGCGTTGGTCACCGGTGCGGCGCGCGGGATCGGCGCCGCCATCGCGGAAGCGCTGGTCCGCGAAGGGGTTTCCGTTGCGGTGGTTGACATCGATGTCGATGGGCTCAAGGCGGTCGCGGACCGCACCGGTGGGGCGGCGGTGCCGTTCCCGGCCGATGTCACCGACCAGGACTCGTTGGCCCGCGTGGTGGACGAGGTCGAGCGCGACCTCGGTCCGCTCGACATCGGCGTGTCCGCGGCAGGCGTGCTGTGCGCGTCTTCCGTCGGTTCCACCCGGGCCGAGGACTGGGCGCGGACATTCGAGGTCAATTCGACCGGGGTGTTCTTCGTGCTGCGGGAAATTTCCCACCGCATGGTGCCGCGCGGGCGTGGTGTACTGATCACCATCGGCTCGAACGCGGCGGGTGTGCCGCGCACGGGGATGGCCGCCTACGCGGCCTCCAAGGCGGCCGCCACGATGCTCACCCGGTGCCTGGGTCTCGAACTCGCCGGATCCGGTGTTCGCTGCAATATCGTGTCCCCCGGCTCGACCGACACCGAGATGCAGCGCGCGCTCTGGACCGACGGCAACGGCCCGGAGCGCGTCATCGCGGGCGACCCGGCGCAATTCCGCGTCGGCATTCCGCTCAAGCGCATCGCCGATCCCGCCGACGTGGCCGACGCCGTGGTCTTCCTGGTGTCCGACCGCGCGCGGCACATCACCATGCAGAACCTCTACGTGGACGGCGGCGCAACCCTGTGCGCCTGATCGCCTGACCGTTCGGCGGTCCGGCCGCCTGCCGAACGAAACCGGCGAACGGGCGTCTCCCCGAGGCGCCCGGCCTGGCTCGAACCGCACGCGTGAAAGGAATCCCGGCGTGTCCCCAGCAGTTCTCGTGCGTCCCCGCCCTGTCCACCGAGGCGCGGATCTTCTGGCCGCCTACCTGCCCGGGTCGTTCTACTACACCTCGGCGCACGGCTCGCTGCTCGCCGATGGCGTGCACGCCTGTGTCGAGGCTGATGGCGGTGACCGCGCCCGGGCCGCGGCGGCGGCGCTGGCGGCAGCGGTCCGGGCGGGTCACGACGACCCCGTGGTGGTGGGTGCCATCGGCTTCCGCCAGGACGGCCCGGCCAGCCTGGTCGTGCCCGCTGTCGTGCGCCGGGCCTGCGCCCCCGCGGGCGACGGTCCCACCGCACCGGCGGCGGTACCCGCGTGGACGGTCGTGCCCCGACCGGAACCGGCGCGCTACGCCGACGCCGTGCGCCGCGCGCTGGAGCTGATCGACGGTGCCGAGCTGGACAAGGTCGTGCTGGGGCGGTGCCTCGACCTGCTCTCCGGCAGCCCCGTCGCGGTGCCCGCGCTGCTCGCCAGGCTGGTGCGCGCCGACCCCGCCGCGCACGCCTTCGCCGTCGACGTCAGCGCGCCCGGCGATCCGGCCCCGCGCACCCTGGTCGGCGCCAGCCCCGAGCTGCTGGTCTCGCGGCGCGGCACCGAGGTGGTCGCCAACCCGCTGGCCGGGTCGGCGCCGCGGGTGGCCGACGAGGCGCGCGACCGCGGTCGCCGGGCCGCGCTGCTGGCCTCGGCCAAGGACCGGGCCGAGCACGCGCACGTCGCGGCCGAGGTCGCGCGGGTGCTCGGCCGGTTCTGCCGAGAGCTGCACGTGCCCGCCGAGCCCACCGTGATCGGCACGCCGACCATGTGGCACCTCTCGACCCGGATCACCGGCCGGATCGCCGACCCCGCCACCTCGGCGCTGGCGCTGGCGGAGGCGCTGCACCCCACGCCCGCGGTGTGCGGGGTGCCCGTGGACCGCGCGCGCGACGCGATCGCCGACCTGGAGCCGCTCGACCGCGGCTACTTCACCGGGCTGGTGGGGTGGACCGACCGGCACGGCGACGGTGAGTGGGTGGTCACCATCCGCTGCGCGGAGGTCTGCGACGCGGCGGTGCGCCTGTTCGCGGGCGCCGGGATCGTCGCGGGCTCGGACCCGGACGCGGAGTTGGCCGAGACCGGGGCGAAGTTCCGCACCCTGCTGCGGGCGCTCGGCGCGCGGGAGCGGTGATGGCCCTCGAGCACACCCCGTGGCCCCGGGACGTCGCGGCCCGCTACCGCGCCGCGGGCCACTGGCGCGGGCAGAGCCTCGGCGCGCTGCTCACCGCGCTGGCCGAGGCGCACGCGACCCGCACCGCCGTGGTGGGGGAGCGCGACGGGGTCACCAGCCGCTGGGACTACGCCGAGCTCGACCAGCGCGCCCACCGGATCGCGGCAGGCCTGGCCGAGTCCGGGATCCGCGCGGGCGAGCGGGTGGTCGTGCAGGTGCCGAACGTGCCCGAGTTCGTCCCGGTGCTGTTCGGGCTGTGGCGCCTCGGCGCCTGGCCGGTGTTCGCACTGCCCGCCCACCGGCGCACCGAGCTGCGGCACTTCGCCGAGCAGAGCGGGGCCACCGCGATCCTCACCGTCGACACCCACGAGCGCCACGACCACGCGGCCCTCGCGCGCGCCGTGGCCGCGGACGTGCCCTCGGTGCGCCAGGTGCACGTGGTCGGGTCGAGCGAGTTCGACGAGCTGTCCGCGACGGCGCCGCGCGAGCTGCCCGACCCCGACCCGTCCGGTGTGGCGTTCCTGCAGCTCTCCGGCGGCAGCACCGGGCTGCCGAAGCTGATCCCGCGCACCCACGACGACTACCTCTACAGCGTCCGCGAGAGTGCCCGCATCTGCGCGCTGCGCCCGGACAGCGTGTACCTGGCCGCCCTGCCCGCCGCGCACAACTACCCGTTGAGCTCGCCCGGTGTCCTCGGCGCCCTGCACGTGGGGGCCAAGGTCGTGCTCTGCCCGCGCCCGGACGCCGACACCGCGTTCCGGCTCATCGACCGCGAGGGCGTGACGATCACCGGGGTCGTACCGCCGCTGGCCGCCTCGTGGGTGCAGGCGGCCGCCCGCACCGAGCACGACCTGTCCACCCTCGAGGTCCTGCTCGTCGGCGGGGCCAAGTGCGGCCGCGAGCTGGCCGAGCGGATCGGGCCCGCGCTGGGTGTGCGGTTGCAGCAGGTGTTCGGCATGGCCGAGGGGCTGGTCTGCTACACCCGCCTCGACGACCTGGACGACCTCGTGCTGGGCACCCAGGGACGCCCGATCTCCCCGGACGACGAGGTGCGCGTGGTCGACCCGGAGAACCCGTTGGCGGGCTCGGACGACCTGGTGCCGCCGGGGGAGACCGGGGCGCTGCTGACCCGCGGCCCCTACACGATCCGCGGCTACCACCGCGCGCCCGAGCACAACGCCCTGGCGTTCACCCCGGACGGCTTCTACCGCACCGGGGACCTGGTGCGGCGCGGCCCCACCGGGCACCTGGAGGTCGTCGGCCGGGCCAAGGAGCAGATCAACCGGGGCGGGGAGAAGGTCGCCGCGGAGGAGGTCGAGGACCACCTGATGGCCCACCCCGACGTGCTCGACGCCGCGGTGGTCGCGGTGCCCGACGAGTACCTCGGTGAGCGGACCTGCGCCTACGTCGTGCCCGTGGCGGGCTCCGCGCCAACCGGACCCGCGCTGCGCCGGTTCGTCCGCGAGCGCGGCGTCGCCGCGTTCAAGGTGCCCGACCTGGTGCAGGTCGTCGCGGAGTTCCCGGTGACCGGTGTCGGCAAGACCAGCAAACGCGAACTGCGGGCGGCCCTGGCCGCCCTCGTGAGGAAGGCGTGACCGTGTCCCTACCCAAGATCGCCCCCTACCGGCTGCCCACGGCGGCCGACCTGCCCGCGGGCCGGGTCGACTGGCGGCCTGACCCGGCCCGGGCGGCGCTGTTGGTGCACGACGCGCAGCGCTACTTCCTCGCTCCGTTCGCGGGTGCGCCCATCCCGCGGGTGGTCGCCAACATCGCGGCGCTGCTCGACGCGGCGCGGGAGGCGGGGGTGCCGGTGTTCTACACAGCCCAGCCGGGCCGCCAGAGCGCCGAGGACCGCGGCCTGCTCACCGAGTTCTGGGGCCAGGGCATCGGCGCGGTCATCGATGACGACCCGCGCGCCGCGGACGTCGTCGCCGAACTCGCCCCGAGGCCCGGCGACACGGTGCTGGACAAGTGGCGCTACAGTGCGTTCCAGCGCACCCCGCTGATCGACCTGCTCGCCGCCGCGCGCCGCGACCAGTTGCTGATCACCGGGGTCTACGCCCACATCGGCTGCCAGGCCACCGCGGTGGAGGCGTTCATGGCCGACGTGCGGCCGTTGCTGGTCTGCGACGCCGTGGCCGACTTCTCCCGCGAGCACCACGACCGGGCGTGCGCCTACGTCGCGCAGTGCTGCGGCACCGTGACCACCACCGCCGACGCGCTGGCCGCCCTGGTCTCGGCGGGGGTCCGGCGATGACCGCCCCGGAGCCGGGCCACGCGCTGACCGCGGACCGCCTGCGGGCCGACATCGCCGAGGTCCTCGGCTGCGCGCCGCACGAGGTGACCCCGGACGCCGACCTGCTCGACCTGGGCCTGGACTCCATGCGCACCATGGCCCTGGTCGAGCGCTGGCGGGCGGCGGGCGCGCCCGGGGTGGAGTTCGCCGACCTGGCCGAGGAGCCCCGGCTGGACCGCTGGACCCGCCTCGTCGCCGGGGTGGACTCGTGACCCGGGTCGACCACCGCCACCGCCACCGCGAGCGGATCGCCGAGGTCCTGGCGGGCACCACGGCGGAGAAGGTGGGCTACCCGATCCGCGTGCGCGCCGCGCTGGTGGTGCGCAAGGCCATGGTCGGGTCCGGTCTGCTGCGGGTCACCCTCGGCGGCGCCGGGACCGCCGGGTTCGAAGCGCACGCGCCCGATGAGCACGTGAAGGTGCTGTTCCCGGACCCGGACGGCGCGCTGCGCCTGCCGGAGCCCGCCGGGGACGTGCTGCGGTGGCCCGATCCGTCGCCGACTTCCCGCGAGTACACGGTGCGCCGCTACGACCCGGCCACCGGCGAACTCGACCTCGACGTCGCCCTGCACGCGGGCGGGCTCGGCAGCGACTGGGCGCGCGCGGTCGAACCCGGCGCGGTGGTGCACGTGGTGGGCCCGCCCGGCGGGGTGATCGTCCCGCACCGCTACGACCGCTACCTGATCGCGGGCGACCTGACCGCGCTGCCCGCCATCGCCCGCAGGCTCGAGGAACTGCCCCGCACCGCGCGCGGCTGGGCGTTCATCGAGGTCGCGGACGCGGGCGAGCACATCGACCTGCGCAACCCCGAGGGCGTGCGGGTGCGCTGGCTGCACCGCGACGGCGCCGAGCCCGGCGGCCCGGGTCCGCTCGCCCGCGCCGTGCGGGAGGTCCGCGTGCCCGGCGGTGAGCGGCTCTACGCCTGGATCGCGGGCGAGGCGGGTGCGATCAGGCCGCTGCGCCGCTGGGTCCGCGACGAACTGGGCCTGGACCGGACCGACCACGACATCACCGGCTACTGGAAACGAGGCGTCGCCGACTTCGACGAACACGACCACGAGTGATCCGGTCGCTCGCCGCCCCTGACCTCGCCACCCGACCTCCAGGAGTACGCGTTGAGCACAACCCAGGCCCACCCCGGGAGCCAGTTCGTCCCCGACGCGGCAGGGTCTCCCGAGACCACCTGGGAGCTGACCCGTGCCCAGCGCGGTATCTGGGACGCGCAGCGCCTGGAGCCGGACTCGCCGTACTACGTCGTCGGCGACGTGCTGGAGATCAGCGGCGGCGACCCGGTGGACGTCGAGGCGTTGCGCGCGGCGATCCGCGCGACCACGGAGGAGGCGGACAGCCTGCGGTTGCGCGTGTTCGCGACCGCGGACGGGCCGCGCCAGGTGCTGTCCGCCGAGCCGGTGCCGCTCCCCGATGTGGTCGACCTGCGCGCCGCGCCGGACCCGGTGGCCGCCGCGCACGCGCTGGTCGACCGCGAACGCCGCCGGGTCGCGGGCGCCTGCCGGGAGATGGTGGACCGCCCGCTGTTCTCGCACACGGTGCTGCGCCTGGCGGACCGGGAGGTGTGGTTCACGCAGTTGGGCCACCACCTGGTGTTCGACGGCTACTCCGCGGCCATGCTGGCCCGCCGGACCGCGGCCCACTACACGGCCCTGGTGCGCGGGATCCAGCCCGCTCCCTCGCCGTTCGGCCGGTTCGCCGACGTGGTCGCCGCCGACCGCGCCTACCTCGCGGGCGGGCGGGCCGAGCAGGACCGGGCGTACTGGCGCGCGCGGTTCACCCCGCTGCCCGACCTCGACCACGACACCGGCGCGACCGGGCTGCCCGAACGCACGGTCACCGCTCGTGCCGTGCTGCCCGCGAGCGACCTCGATCGGCTGCGGGACGTCGCCGAGGGCGTGGGCGCGACGTGGGGCGAGGCGCTCATCGCCTGCTACGCCGCGTTCCTGCACCGGGTGCTCGGCCACGACGACGTGGTGTTCGCGCTGCCCTTGATGTGCCGGTTCGGTTCCGCGCTGCGCACCCCGGCGATGGCGGTCAACGTGCTGCCCCTGCGGGTCGCGGTGTCCGGCGGCGACGGGTTGGCCCAGCTGACCGCGCGGGTGGCCGCGGCGATGCGGGAGATGCGCGCGCACCAGCGCTACCGGGGCGAGGACCTGCCCCGCGACCTGGCCGTGCCCGGCGCGGGCGCGCTGCTGCACGGGCGGGGGGTCAACCTCAAGGCGTTCGACCTCGCGATCGACTTCGCCGGGTCGACCGGGACCATGCGCAACGTCGCGGGCGGTCCGCCGGAGGACATGGGGCTCAGCGTGCTGCCCACCGCCGACGGCGGGCTGCTGCTGGGCTTCGAGGTGGACGCCCGCGGCCACGACCAGGCGGGGGTCGAGCGCAGGCTCGACGCGCTGCGCGCGCTGGTCTCCGGCCTGGCGGGCCCGACCGCGCCCGCGGTCGGCCGGGTCGAGCTGGTCGGGCCCGATGACCGCGCGGCGCTGCTGGCGGCCTGGCGCGCCGAGGCCGCGCCGGGTGTGCCGCGCGACGTGCCCGGTCTGCTGGCCGAACTCCTGGCCGAGCACCGCGGGCAGACGGCGTTGGTGTGCGGGCAGCGGCGGCTGACCGTGCAGGAGTTGGTCGCCGGGGTGCGCAGGCTGGCCCGCGCCCTGCTGGCGCGCGGTGTCGGCGCGGACGACGTGGTCGCGCTGCCGATGAGCCGCTCGACCGACCTGGTCATCGCCCTGCTGGCGGTGCTCGAGGCGGGCGCCGCCTTCCTCCCGCTCGACGTCGAGCACCCGCGGCCGCGGCTGCGCGCGACGATCGCCGAGTCGGGCGCGGTGCTCGCGCTCACCGAGACGGCCACCGCCGACGCGGTGCCACCGGGGGTGCCGCACCTGGTGCTCGACGCACCGGAGACCCGCGCGGAACTGGCCGGGCTGTCGGATCTTCCACTGTCCATTGAGGAACTGTCGGCGCCAAGGCACCCCGATCACCTCGCCTACGTCATCTTCACCTCCGGGTCCACCGGTACCCCCAAGGGTGTGCTGGGGCGCGTCGGCGGCCTGGCCTCGCTCGTGCACCACCACCGGGCCACCACGGTGGCCGAGACCGCGCGCGCGGCCGGTCGGCGGCTGCGCGCCGCGCACACGTACTCCTTCGCCTTCGACTCCGCGCTCGACCAGCTGCTGTGGCTGGTGTGCGGGCACGAACTGCACCTCTACGACAATGAGTCGGCGCGCGACGCGTCCGCGCTGGTCGCCGCGTTCGCGCGCGACGGCATCGACGTCGTCGACACCACGCCGTCGATGGCCGCCCACCTGGTGGACGCGGGTCTGCTCGACGGGCCGCACCCACCGGCGTTGCTCGTCCTCGGCGGGGAGGCCGCGCCACCGGCGCTGTGGCGCCGGGTCGCGGAGTCCGGCGTCCCCGCGCGCAACCTCTACGGCCCGACAGAGGCCACAGTGGACAGTACGGCGGCGCGGGTCGACGGCGGTGACCCGGTGATCGGGTTCCCGGTCCCGGGGACTCGGGTCTACCTGCTGGACAACGCGCTGCGCGTGGTACCAGCCGGTGGCGCGGGGGAGTTGTACCTGGCGGGTCCGCACCTGGCGCGCGGCTACCTCGACCGGCCGGGGGCCACCGCAGAGCGGTTCCTCGCCGACCCGTTCGGCGCTCCCGGCGACCGGATGTACCGCACCGGGGACCTGGCCCGCTGGGTGCCGGGCCGGGGGCTGGCGTACCTGGGTCGCCGCGACGGGCAGGTCAAGGTCCGGGGGCACCGCGTCGAGCTCGGCGAGGTCGAGGCCGCGCTGGGCGCGCTGCCGGGGGTGGGTGCCGCGGCCGCCGCCGTGCGCACCGACACCGGCGCGCCCCGCCTCGTGGGCTACGTCGTCCCCGCCGCGCGGACCGCCCTCGACCCGGCGGGCGCGCTCAGCCAGGACGAGATCCGCTCGGCGTTGGCGCTACGGGTGCCGGATCACCTGGTGCCCACGTCCGTGGTCGTCCTGGACGCGCTCCCCATGACCTCCAACGGGAAGCTCGATCGCGCCGCCCTGCCCGCCCCCCGGTCCGCCGGGGGTGGCCGCGGCCCGGGCACGGAGCGGGAGCGGCTGCTCTGCGCCGCCGTGGCCGAGGCGGTCGGGGTGGACCAGGTCGGTCCGGACGACGACTTCTTCGCCGTCGGCGGCGACAGCATCACCGCGATCGGTGTCAGCAGCAGGCTGCGCGCGCACGGCGTTGACCTGCGTCCCCGGGACTTGCTCGGGCGCGGGAGCCTCGCCTCGCTGGCCGCCGCGAGCCGCGACCTCGGCGAGGGGGAGGTGCTGGCACCCGACGAGCCGACCGGGCCGGTGCCCGCGCCGCCCATCGTGCGCGCCCTGCTCGACGCGCACCCCGACCTCACCCCGGTCGCGGGGTACGCGCAGTGGACCGCGGTGCGCGTCGACGGGGCCTTGACCCTCGCGGCCCTCACCCGCGGTGTCCGCGCGCTGGTCGACCACCACGACGCCCTGCGCCTGCGGGTGACACCCCCCGGTGAGCTGGTCATCGCCCCACCGGGGGCCGCGCTCGCCTGCCACGTGGTCGTCGAGTCCACAGGAGACGGTTCGGCCGCGGTGGCCGCTTCGCTGGCCGCCGAGCTCGACCCGACCGCGGGCGAGATGGCGAGGGTCGCGCTGCTGCGCACACCGCCGGACGTCCCCGACGAGGTGGTGGTCGTGGTCCACCACCTCGCCGTCGACGGCGTGTCCTGGCGGGTGCTGCTCAACGACCTGCACGCAGCGTGCACCGGAAAGCCCCTCGCGCCGGTCGGTGCCTCGTGGCGCGGTCACGCGCTGCGGCTCGCCGAGCAGGGCACCACCGGCGCCCGCGGGGCCGAGGTCGACCACTGGCGCGCCGCCCGCGACGACTTCCGCCTCGGTGCCCGCCCGCTGGACCGGTCCGTCGACACGACCGCCACCGCCCACCGCGTCACCACCGTCGCCTCGCCCGAGGCGAGCGCCGCCGTCCTCACCGGGCTGACCGCCGCCTACCGCGCGGGTTCCGACGAGGTGCTGCTGGCCGCGCTCGTCCTCGCGCTGCGGCTCTGGAGCGGCGACGAGCGCGACGCGGTGACCGTCACCGTGGAAGGCCACGGCCGCGACCAGGACGGGTTCGACCTCGCGCGCACGGTCGGCTGGTTCACCGCCGAACACCCCTTGCGCCTGCCCGCCGACGCCGTGCGCTCGTCGGCGGACCTGGCCGACGCGCTCGCCGGTGGTGCGGCCGCCGGGCGGTTGGTGCGCGCGGTCAAGGAGGCCAAGCGCGCGGTCCCCGACAACGGCGTCGGCTACGGCGTGCTGCGCCACCTCGACCCCGCGACCAGGGCCGAGTTCGCCGCGACCCCGCCGCCGGACGTGGTGCTCAACTACCTCGGCCGGTTCGCCCCGGTGACCGGGGACGGGTGGCGGTTGCCCGACGACGACCCGTTCGCCGTGATCGAGCCCCCGGCCAAGGCGCTGGAACAGGTGCTCGCGCTCAACTGCTTCGTCCGGGAGGGCACCCGGCCGCGCGTCGCCGTGGAGTGGACCGCGGCCGGACTGGTCCTCACCCCGCACGAGCTCACCGGGCTGCGCGCCGCTTGGGCTCGGGCCCTCGAGGCCCTCGCCGCGCACGCCGAGCGCCTCGGCAACGACGGTGGCGGGCTCACCCCGTCCGACCTGCCGCTGGTCGACCTCGACCAGGACGCCATCGACGAGCTGGAGCGGCGCGGCCGGGTACTCGACGTCCTGCCCGCCACGCCCCTGCAGATCGGCCTTGCCTTCCACACCCAGGTGCGTGCCGAACACGACACCGACGTCTACGTCGTGCAGGCGGTGACCCTGTTGCGCGGCGCCCTCGACCCCGACCGGATGCGCGCGGCGACCGCCGAGCTGCTGCGCAGGCACCCCGCGCTGCGCGTCCACCTGCACACCACCGCGGGCGGGGACGTCGTGCAGGTCGTCCCCGCCGAGGTCACGCTCGACTGGCGGCGGGTCGACCTGTCCGGACACACACCCGACGAGCGCGCCCGACTCGTCGCCCAGCACTGCCGCGCGGACCTGGAGCGGCCCCTTGACCCGGCGGTCGCGCCGCTGGTGCGCTTCCTGCTGTGCACGCTCGGTCCCGACGAGCACCGCCTGGTCATCACCAACCACCACGCGCTGCTCGACGGCTGGTCGATGCCGCTGGTCGGCCGCACCCTGCTGGCGACCTACGCCGAACTCGGCGGCGGACCCGCGGCGCCGACCAGCCCGTCCCCGAGCGAGTACCACCGCCTCCTGGCCGGTCGCGACCACGCCGCCGGTCTGGCGGCCTGGCAGGCGGCGCTGGCGGGCCTCGACGCGGGCACCCGGCTGGCACCGGCCACCGCGGTGTCCACTGTGGCCCGTCCGGGGCGGGTGACCGTCGAGCTGGGCGTGGAGTTCAGCGAGCGGGTGCGCGCGTTCGGCCGGGAGCACGGCGTCACCGCCACCACGCTGTTCCAGACCGCCTGGGGAGTGCTGCTCGGCAGGCTCACCGGCCGCGACGACGTGGTGTTCGGCTGCCCCGTCTCCGGCAGGCCCGCCGAACTCGACGGGGTCGAACGCGTCATCGGCCAACTCGGCAACACCATCGCGGTGCGCGTGCGCGCCGGAGCGGCCGAGACCGCCGCGGCCGTCCTCGCGCGGGTGCAGGCCGAGAGCGCCGCCTTGGCCGAGCACCACCACGTCGGGCTCCCGCAGGTGCAGCGCGCGGCAGGACTGGGCGAGCTGTTCGACACCATGCTGGTGATGGAGAACTTCCCCCTCTCCAGCAGGCACCGCACCACACTCGCCCCCGGCCTCGACCTGGTGGGCGTCGACATCACCGACGCGACGCACTACCCGCTGACCGTGGTCGTCATCCCCGGGGAGGGCATCGTCGTCGGTCTCGGCTACCAGCCCGCCGTCTTCGACGAGGACACCGTGCGGCGCTACGGCCGCTGGCTGCGCACCCTGCTCGAGGAGATCATCACCGACCCGGACCGCCCCGTCGCCCGGCTGCGCACCCTCGACGCCGCCGAGCACCGGGCGATGCTGGCGCTGGGGGAGGGGCCCGAGCCGAGCAGGCCGGTGGGCGGCTGCCTGGAGGAGTTCGGCCGGTGGGTGCGCGAGAGGCCCGACGCCGAGGCCGTCGTGTGCCGCGACCGCGTCCTGTCCTACGCCGAGCTCGACCGCCGCGCCAACCGCCTCGCCCACGCCCTGCGCGCGCGGGGCGTGCGCCCGCAGGACCCGGTGGCGGTGCTGCTCGACCGGGACGTGGAGATGGTGGTGGCGCTGTTCGGCGTGCTCAAGGCGGGCGCGGTGCACGTCCCGATGGACCCCACCTACCCGGTCGAGCGCCTGCGGTTCATGGTCGAGGACATCGCCCCCACCGCGGTGATCGCCACCCCCGGCCCGCGGGCCGTCCCGGTCGCCGCCCCGGTGGTCGATCCCACCGCCCACATCGGACCGTCCACCTGGGACGCCGATCCGGTCGAGGCCCGCAGCCGCGTCACCGACGACTCGATCGCCTACGTCATCTACACCTCCGGCACCACGGGCAGGCCCAAGGGCGTCGCCATCCCGCACCGCGGCCTGCCCAGCCTGGTGACCCTGCAGGAGGACATCGTCGGGATCGGTGAGCGCGAGCGCTTCCTGCACTTCGCCTCGACCAGCTTCGACGTCGCGTTCTTCCAGTTCGTGCTGCCGCTGCTCTCCGGCGGCACCTGCGTCATCGCCCCCGAGGAAGCGCGGGTGCCCGGCGACGAGCTGCTCGACTACATCGCCGAGCACCGGGTGACGGGGGTGAACCTGCTGCCCTCGTTCGTCGCGGCGATGCCCGACGCCGGTGCGGTCGACCGCGAGCTGTTCGTCATGCTCGGTGCCGAGCGGCTCGACCCCGAGCTGGCCCACCGCTGGGGCGACCGGCGCGCGCTGTTCAACGCGTACGGCCCCACCGAGGTCACCATCAACTCCGTCACGTGGCGCTACCGGCGCGACGACCCGGGGCCGCTGCCGATCGGCAGGCCCGACCCGCAGGTGCGCGCCTACGTCCTCGACGCGGGACTGCTCCCGGTCGGCATCGGGGTGGCGGGCGAGCTGTACCTGGCCGGACCCAAGCTCGCCCGGGGCTACGTCAACCGCCCCGGGCTGACCGCGGAGCGGTTCGTCGCCGACCCCTTCGGACCGGCGGGCGAGCGCATGTACCGCACCGGCGACCTGGTGCGCTGGCGCCCCGACGGGCACCTGGTGTTCCTGGGCCGCATTGACCACCAGGTCAAGGTTCGCGGCTTCCGCATCGAGCTCGCCGAGATCGAGAACGTGCTCAGCAGGCACGCGCAGGTGCTGGCCTGCGCGGTGGTCCTCCGGGAGGGCAGGCTGGTCGGCTACGTCCTGCCCACCGGAGGCACCCACCCCGACCCGGCCTCGCTGCGCGAGCACCTGGCCACCGACCTGCCCGACTACATGGTGCCCACGTCCGTCGTCGTCGTCGACCACCTGCCCCTGGGCCCCACCGGCAAACTCGACCGCGCCGCCCTGCCCGACCCCGCCCCGCACACCGCGGCCGAGGACCGGGAGCCGGCCACCCCGGCCGAGGCCGCCCTGCTGGCGGTGTTGCGCGAGGTGCTCGGCGACGTGCGCCTCGACGACTCCTTCCTCGACGCGGGCGGCGACAGCATCGTCTCCCTGCGGGTGGTGTCGCGGGCGCGCCGCGCCGGGCTCGTGCTCACCGCCCGCGACGTGTTCGAGGGCGGCACGATCGCCGGGATCGCCGCCCGGTGCGGGATCCCGGAGTCCACACAGGACAGCCCGGCGGTGGGTGATGCCCCGCTGACCCCGATCATGCGCGACCTGCTGCGGCGTGGACCCGCGGACTCGTTCTGCCAGTGGGTGCAGGTGTGCGTGCCACCCGGCGATACCGCCGGGTGGGGCCGGGTCCTCGATGCCGTCCTCGCCAGGCACGACGCGCTGCGCGCCCGCCTGGCCGACACCCCGGACGGGCCCGTGCTGCGCATCCCCGAGGTGGGTGCGGTGACCGGAGCGGACGTCCTCACGGCGGTGACCGCCACCGGCGACCCGAGTGCGCTCGCCTTGGAGCACATCGACCGGGTGCGCGCCGCGATGGACCCGCGCACCGGGCCGCTGCTGCGCGCGGTGTGGATCGACGCGGGACCCACCCGACTGGGCAGGCTCGTCCTCATCGCCCACCACCTCGTGGTCGACGCCGTGTCGTGGCGCGTCCTGCTCGACGACATCGCCCAAGCCCACGCGGGCGCCGCCCTCGCCCGCCACGGCATGTCCCTGCTGGGCTGGGCGCGGGCACTGCGCGCCGCCGCACCCGCGCGACAGGACGAACTCGCGCACTGGCACCGCGTCGCCGCGGCCCCGCCCGCCCCGCTGCCCGCCCTCGACCCGATCCGCGACACCGCCGCGACTGCTCGCCACCACCACATCCGCGTCGACCCGACCACCACCCGCGCGGCGATCACCACCCTGCCCGCCGCGTACCGCACGACCCCGGACACGGTGCTGCTCACCGCCCTCGCCCGCGCGGTGGGCGCCTGGCGCGGTACCGCGCCCGACCTGCTCGTCGCGCTCGAGGGCCATGGCCGCCCGGCGCACCTCCCGGACTTCTCCGGACCGGTGGACCTGTCCCAGGCGGTGGGCTGGTTCACGGCCGTGCACCCAGCCCGGATCACCCCGCCCGCCCAGACCGCATCCGCCCTGCGCGCTGTCCGCGAACACCTGCGCGCCGCAGGCGACGGCCTCGGCCACGGGATCCTCGGTGGCGACCTGGTGCGCCCGCCCGAGGTCGGCTGGAACTACCTCGGGCGCTTCCCCGCCGCGCCCGAGGAGGAGACCGCCTGGCAGTCCCCGCCGGACGCGGACCCACTCGGCTCCGGCGGCGAGGACCTGCCGCTGCCGCACCCACTCATGGTGAACGCCCTGCTCCGCGACGACGGGCACGGCGAGTGCCTGGGTGTCCGCTTCACCTGGCCCGCGGCGCTGTTCACCCCCGAGGAGATCGCCGAGCTGGGGCAGCGCTTCACCCGTGAGCTCGCCGAGCTCACCGCCGACGTGCCCGGCGGCGACCTGCTCCCGCTGACACCCCTGCAAGAGCTCATGCTCGACCAGGCCCGGACGGGCGAGGACCCCTACACCGTCCAGGCCGTCTTCACCCTCGACGGCGACCTCGACCCGGCGTCCCTGCGCGCCGCGGCCACCCGCCTGCTCGCCCGCAACCCCAACCTGGGCGCGGTGTTCCCGTCCGGCCACGCCGTCCAGGTCATCCCCGCCCGACCCGAACCCGGCTTCGCCACCGGCGAGGTCGAGGACGCCGACCGGGAGCGCGTGCTCGCCGAGGACCTGGCCGAACCGTTCGACCTGGCCACCGGCCCGCTGTTCCGGCTCACCGTGCTGCGGCGCGGACCCGGTCACCACGACCTCGTGCTGACCAGCCACCACCTGCTGTCCGACGGCTGGTCCGCCCCGCGGATCCTCACCGAGCTGTTCGCCCTCTACAGCGGGACCGAACCGCCCGAGCCCACCCCGTTCGCCCACCACACCCGGTGGCTCGCGGCCCGTGACCACGCCGCGGACCTGCGCGCCTGGCGGCGCGAACTGCTCGACCTGCCCGAGGGCGACCACGTGCTGCACGGCAGGCGCGCCGTCGTCGCCGCGGCCGATCCGGTCCTGTTCACCGTGCCCGGCCCGGTCGTCGCGGCGCTCTCCGCCGCGGGCGCCGACCGCGGGCTCACCCCCAACACCATGCTGCAGGGCGGCTGGGCGGCGGTCCTCGCCACGCGTTCGGGCCGCCGCGACGTCGCCTTCGGCACCATGGTCGCCTGCCGCACACCCGAGGTGGCGGGGGTGGAGGACATCCTCGGTCTGCTGGCCAACACCGTCGCGGTCCGCGCCCGGCTGACCGGGACCCTCGCCGAGGCGCTGGCCGACGCGCAGTCGCGCCAGCACGCCATGGTGGAGCACCAGCACATCGGTGTCGCCGAACTCGCCGCCACCACGGGTCGGGAGCGGTTGTTCGACACCCTCCTCGTGTTCGAGAACTACCCGGTCGACCCCACCCGGCTGCGCGAGCCCGCTCCCGGGCTCGTCGTCACCGGCACCCGGTTCCGCGAACGCACCCACCACCCGCTCACCCTCACCGTCGTCCCCACCGACGCGGGCTGGACGGGTGTGCTCTCGCCCCAGGCCGGGATCTTCGACCCCGGTGAGGTCGAGGCCGTCGCAGCAGATCTCCTGCGCGCGCTGCGCGCCCTGCCCGCCCTGCTCGACCAGGACGTCGACCGGCTGCTCGACGAGCTCGCGTGAGCACCGACGCGGCGCGCCCCGCCGTCGACCCGGCCCTGTGGCGGACCGCCTTCGTCCTGGTGCTCGGCACCTTCATGGCCACCATCGACACCACCATCGTCTCGGTGGCCCTGGACGTGCTGGCCGACCGGTTCGCCGTCGCGGTCACCGACATCCACTGGGTCAGCACCGCCTACCTGCTGGCCGTCGTCACCGCGGTCCCGGCATCGGGCTGGCTGGCCGACCGGTTCGGGGGCAGGCGCGCCTGGGCGGCCGCGATCGCGGTGTTCCTGCTGGCCTCCCTGCTCTGCGCGCTGGCGTGGTCGCTGCCCAGCCTCATCGCCTTCCGCGTGCTGCAGGGCGCGGCGGGCGGGCTGCTGCCGCCGCTGGGCCAGGCCCTGCTGGCCCGCGCCGCGGGACCGGACCGCGTCGGCCGGGTGATCAGCGTGGTCGCCGTGGTCCCCCTGCTGTCCCCGGTCCTGGGGCCGCTCGCGGGTGGGGCCATCCTCGGCGCGGCCTCGTGGCCGTGGTTGTTCTGCGTCAACATCCCGGTGGGCGCGGTCGCCCTGGTGCTCGTGCGCCGGTGCGTCCCCGAGGGTGCGCGGGGCGAGCGCGGCGCGCCGTTCGACCTGCGCGGCGCCGCGCTGCTCGCACCCGGACTGGCCGCGCTCGTCTGCGGGCTCACCGAGCTGGGCCACACCGGGTCGGCCCCGCTGAGCGCGGCCGCGATCGCACTGGGCGCGTCGATGCTCGTGGCCTTCGTCGGGCACGGCCTGCGCACCAGGGGCGTGCCCCTGATCGACCCGCGCCTGTTCACCCGCCCGCCGTTCGGGGTGGCCGCGGTGGCGCTGGTGGTCCTGGGCGCGTCGGTGTTCGGCACCATGTTCCTGCTCCCGCTGTACCTGCAGCGGGCGGCCGGGCTGACGGCGTGGGAGACCGGTCTCCTGCTCGCGCCCCAGGGCGTCGGCGCCGCCGCCGGTTCGCTGTGGGTCAGCCGGGTCGTGCACCGCGTCGCGGCTCGCACGCTGGTGCTGAGCGGCATCGTCCTGGTGGCGGCGGGAACGGTCGTGTTCACCCAACTCGCCCGCGGCGTGCCCGACGCGCTCATCGCCGCGTCGCTGCTGGTCCGGGGCGTGGGCGCGGCGATGATCGGCGCCCCGGTCATGACCCTGGCCTACCGCGCCGTCGCGCCGAACGGCCTGCCGCGCGCCGCGGGAGCCCTGAGCCTGCTCAACACCCTCGGTGGCTCCGTGGGCACCGCGGTCCTCGCCGTCGTCCTGCGGACCCGGTTCGCCGCCCGCGGACCCGACGCCGCCGCGGCGTTCGCCGACGCCTTCTGGTGGGTGCTCGCCTCGACGGTCCTGGCCGCGGTGGCGGCCACCCGCCTACCGCGCCCACGACAGCGAGACCGGCCCGGTCCGCTTGCCCGACCGGCTCGACGGGTGGACCGGCGACCGCCCAGACCACGCAAAGGAGCACGACGATGACCCAAGACGACAGCGCGACCCTCGACGAGGTCCTCTGCTGCTGCGATCCACCGGAAGTCCTCGACTCCGCGGTGCACCGCGACGCCGCGGTGGTCGCGGCGCTGACCGGGGTCACCGCGCGCCCGGCCGCGCAGCAGCCGCCGTGGCCGCACCCGTTCGCGGTCGACGCGGTGGAGGCCGAGCTGGCCGAGCTGCCCGGGTTGACCACCGAGGACGAGGTGGACGACCTGGCCAGTGCGATGGCGCTGGTGGCCGGTGGTGACGCGCTGGTGCTGCAGGGCGGGGACTGCGCCGAGCGGTTCCACGAAGCGGTGCCCGACCTCGTCCGGCGGAAGGTGGACTACCTGCAGGGGCTGGCCGCCATGATGCGCGCGGCCACCGGGCTGCCCAGCGTGGCCGTGGGCAGGCTCGCCGGGCAGTACGGCAAACCGCGCTCCTCGCCGTACGAACCGGCGCCGACCGGGGGCCTGATGGCCGCCTACTGCGGCGACGCGGTCAACGCCCCCGAACCCGAACCGGTCCGGCGGGTGCCGGACCCGCGCAGGCTCCGCACCGCCTACGACCGCGCTCGAGCGGTGCTGCGGGAGGTTCGCCGGGCGTCGAGGGGCAAGCCCTTGGTGGAACGCGTCCACGTCGCCCACGAACTGCTGCTGATGCCCTACGAGCGGCCGCTGGTGCGTGCGGGCGTACGCGGCCCCTTCAGCACGTCGACCCACTTCGGCTGGATCGGGGAACGAACCCGCGACCTGAGGGGCGCGCACGTGGCGCTGGCGGCCGCGGTGCACAACCCCGTCGGCGTCAAGATCGGCCCCACGGCCACCCCCGACGACGTCGTCGCGCTCACCCTGGCGCTCAACCCGGACGGCGTACCCGGCAAACTGTGCCTGATCACCCGCTACGGCCGCGCCGACATCGACCGGGCGCTGCCCGAGGTGGCCAGGGCCGTGGCCAGACGCGGAGCACCCGCGATATGGGTGTGCGATCCCATGCACGGCAACGGCATCAAGGTCGCAGGCGTGAAGACGCGCCTGGTCGAGGACATGCTGACCGAGGTCTCCTCGTTCGTACGCGTCCTCACCGAACTCCGGCTGCGCCCCTCCGGTCTGCACCTGGAGCTCACCCCGGACCCGGTGACCGAGTGCGTCTCGCCCCAGGGGAGCGAGCCGCTCTTCCCCGACTACCGGTCCGCCTGCGACCCGAGGCTCAACCCGGAGCAGTCCGTGGCGGTGATCGCGCACTTCCTCGACCGGATCTGCTGAACGCGACGGGCCGCTCCCGAGCCGGGCGGCTGAATCGAGGCCGGTTGCCGGTCGGACGGCGATGTGCGACGGTCCAGTGGACGGCGGTCGGCGTGTCCGGAAGGTGGGGGTCGCAGCGGTGGATTCGGACGACACCGGCGCGCGCGCCGATCGCGACCGCGACGAGTCAGGCCACGCCCGCAACGAGCGCCCGCGGGACAGACTGGGCAGGCCGCTGCCGCGCGGGGTGCCCGGAGTTCCGCGCCTGGTGGAAGGCGTCACCCGGACACCGGAGGAGACGCTCCTGGAAGCGCAGCGGCTGCTTGACAGTGGCATGCCCTTCCACGCGCACGAAGTGCTGGAGGACGCCTGGAAGACGGCCCCCGAGGCGTCGCGAGCGCTGTGGAAGGGCCTGGCGCAGTTGGCCGTGGGTGTCACGCACGCGGCCCGCGGCAACGCTTCCGGCGCCGGTGCCCTGCTCGCCCGCGGCGCGGGCACCATCGAGCCCTATGAAGGCGGGCCCGCCCACGGCGTCGACGTCACGGCGCTGCTGCGGTGGGCCCGCGACCACGCCGCGGCCCTGGCGGGAGGGTCCACCGAGGTGCCCGTTCTCCGCCTGCGCGACAGGCCATCCACCTGCTGACCTCCGAGTCGGTGACGCCGCGGATCCACGGCCACCACGCCGGTCGCGGGCAGTCGGTGGCGCTGTCCTGCTACCCAGCTCGCGCAACGGGAATCGCACCGCTTCCAGCGTGCTCTCGTCGAACGCCGTGGTGAGCGGAGCGGGTGTTGGGGCGGGAGCGCCCGTTGCTCACGGGGTCAGCACCAGGGCGGCGCGGTTGTCGCTCCCGGAGAGCAGGATGTTGGCCGCGGCGGTCAGCGGACCACACCCGGTCAGCGGCGGCACGGTGAACGCGGCGGTGAGTTCCCCGCCCAGCCGCGGGTCGAAACCGGGGCGCGAGCGCAGCGGCAGGTCAATGGGCGCGGTGCGGCAGTCCCCGGACACGGGGAACCTCTTGCCGCGCACCGTCACCGACTTCACCACGACAGCCACCCGCGCGTTCGCGGTGAACACGGTCGACGACAGGGAACCGGTGGTGGGTGCCGTCTGCTCGAACTGCACGTGCGCGGACACCTCCCGCCCAGACACGTCGGTCGCGTTGAGCGCCAGTTCCGAGGTGTGTTTGCCCGAGGCCGCCTCCACGACCGCGTGCAGGGACCCGCTCAGGGGCACGACCGAGTTCTTGACCGTGGCGGATCCGGTGATCGCGTAGTGGAAGGTCGCCGTTCGCGGGGGCGTGCGGAGTTTGATCGGTGTGGTCGAGCGCACCAGGCGATCGGGTCGGGTGATCGGACGGACCTGGACGTAGTACCCGGTTTCCGGCATCAGACCGGTGATCACCGCCGACCGGCCGTCAGCGCCGGTCGCGGCGACGACCGAGTCGTCGAGCAGCACCTGGTAGCCGGTCGTCGCCGCGTCCGACGGACCCCACCGGGCGGTGATCGTGTCGGCGGTGGACGTGGCCGTGAAGGGTGTTGGCGCGGGTGCGTAGTCGACCCGCATGTCCATTGTGGTCACCGAGTACCACCGGGTGGTTGGCTGCTCCCCGCGCGTGCACAGGGTGCTGACGGGAGGGATGTCCGACTGGTCCGCCCGCTTGCCGGTCAGGCTGATCCGGACGCTGTCCACCTCGACCGCCGTGGATCCCCAGGCGTTCCCGACCAGTGCGGCGGTCGCGTACCCGAACACCGGAACCACCACGTCCTGGCCGGTGACCGGGGTCGGACGCAGGTCCAGGGTCCGCACCGCGGTCGTGCTGCCCAGGGCGTTGCGGGACTCCAGCCGGACCGCCACGGTGCCCTCGACCCCCACCGCACCGGCCGCCGCCAAGCCCGCGGCGGGAATGGTCAGCGTGCCGCGCACCGCACGGGGCTCCGGGCCCAGCCACCCGTAGATCGGGTCCTCGGCGTTGGTGGTGAGCACGAGGTCCGCGTGGGCGACCACCGGCGAATCGCACGTCCGCGCCACCGCGACCGACCGCTCCGCCGCACCCGCAACACCCCCTGCCGCGAGCACACCACCCGCGACGACGAGCACAGCGGCGATCACGTGTCGTACGCGCATGGGACATCCGTTCGGCCGGGACCACTCGGTGTCGGAATGGTAGGGGCACTGCTGATCACCGGCAATCAGGTTGCGCCGAACGCGGGCCGGTGCTTTCACGCTCGAGTCGATGAAAGCGGCAACTTCTCCTCGAACGATGGATTTCGGCGACCACCGCTCTCCGACCCGGACGGGCGAACGCGGGGTGCCCGGGTCAAGCGAAACCTGCCACGCAGGCATCTGGGTGAGATCAAGCCGAGCCAGGCTCAACCACTCTTCCTGCTGGTGTCCGCATGCCGGTGATCTGGAGTACACCGGATGCCAGGACGTTCGCTCGCGTGAAGGGATCTGGACATGCGCACCAGTCGGAGAGTCGTCGCCGCGATGGCCATCGCCGCAGTCGCAGCCCTGGCGGTACCACAGGTCGCCGCTGCCGCGCCCGTGGCCTGGGAATGCAACACGGGCAACATCTGCTTCTACACCGGCCCGGACGGCACCGGATCGCGGTGCATGTGGGACGTCGCCGACCCCGACTGGGCCACCGGCGGCACCGTCTGCTCCTGGGCGTTGACCACCAACGTCAAGTCGGTGTGGAACCGCGGCACCAGCAGTGCCAGCGGTGTCGCGTACTACCGCAACGTCGACTACGTCAACCGGGCCGGGTGTACTCGACAGGGCCAGAGCGGCAACCTCGCGGGCACCTACAAGCTCCGCTCCCACAAGTGGATCTCCGGTTCCTGCGGCTGACCTGCTCCTGGGGCACGGTGATCAACTGCTGCCCGAGGTCGTTGCTCGTCTGCACCCGGCTGGAAAGTCAGTGCGAGACCCAGGCATGCGTGGCGCGACCGCCGTCGCCACTCGGTTCCGGTGGCCGAGCGGGGAGTTCCTCCTCCGCGCCGACTGGACCACCCGGCACACCCACCGGTCGCTGCCCCGGTGCACACCGCACACCCCGGAGCGGGCGGCCAGGAATCGGCACCGTCGCGGTTCTCCGCGTCCTCACCGGCTTCTGCGGAGAAGGCCTTCACGATCGACCCAGCTCTGCTCGTGCCGCCAACTCCTCGGCATCCAGGGTGTGCTCGTGGTCGACGCCCAATGTTGATCGAAGGATGGGCAAGGCTTTCGCGAGCAGCGACCGCGCCAGGTCGATGTGTCCGGCGGCGAGTGCGGTGCTGGCATATCTGACTGTATAGGTAATCGTCGCGGAATGCTCGGAACCGTGCACTGCCGCGGAGAGCGAGATGGCGTGGCGGTGGAACTCGAACGCTGTCTCGTAATCTTCTTTCTCGTGCATGACGAAGGCGAGGCAGGACTGGATTTCGAGAAGGTCGATGTCTTTCTTCTCGCCGCTCCTGGACCATATCTTCATCGCGAGTCGCAGTCGGGAAAGAGCCTCGTCGTGCAGGCCGAGGCTGATGAGGCGGCTGGACGGCATGACCAACGACTTGATCAGTTCCGGGTGTTCGGCCCCGAGTGTTCTCTGGATGAGCTCGATCGCGAGGGTGAACGATGCGATGCCATCAGCCGGATTGTCGGCCATCTGGGCGGAACCGATGTGGTTCCACAGTTGTGCTTGCATCAACCGCTCGGGCCCCGAACCTGCTCGCTGAAACATCGGCAGGGCTTGCGTGAAGATCTGGATGGCCGTTGTGCGTTCTCCGCGGCGGCTCAGGGAAAGGCCTATCGCGAAGAGCAGTTGCCCCACGTGCGGGGCGATTCGCTGGGTCGGTTTCACGTCCGAGGCGACGGTGCGAATATGCGGATCCAGCCGCTCCATCTCGGGCCACGACTCCGGATGGCCGGGGCCGTGCGGCACGAGGCCCGCGAGCGCGCTGACGGCTGAAGACCGCCACGTCGCCTGCTCTTTCGGGGTCAGCCTGTCCCGAGTGACCTGCTGCACCAGTCGGTGGACGCGGACGACGTCGTCACGGGTACGGCTCAGCAGCGAGGTCGCTATCAGTTCACCAAGCGCGTTCTCGCGGTTCAACGGGTCGGCCGCCACCTCGCGCAGTGTGCGCGGGAGGTGGTCACTCGCACTGAACAACAGGTCGAGGGGTATCGAGTCGGGCGCCAAGAACGCGATGAAGTCCAGCAGCGCCTTCGCGACCGGGGACAAGACCTGGAAGTGCAGCAGCCAAGTGGTGGCAACGGTGTCCGGGTATCCCGCGGGTCTCGGACCGAGACGCAACAGTTCTTGGGCGGCGTTGCGGTACAGCTCCAGGTATCGCGTGACCGAGCAGGAGTGGACCTCGGTGTACGAGCGAGCCTGCGCCAGCGCCAGCGGGAGCCGCCCCAAGAGGTGGACCAGCTCTACCGTGGCGTTGTCAGGCGTCGTGGCGAAGAACGCCACGGCGTCCTCCGTGCTCATCTCCGTGACGTCGATCGGACGGGCGACCCCGGCCCAGTTCCGGTACCTGGTCGTGACGAGGACGTGACCTCGTTCCGAACTCGGGATCCTGGCCAACGCCTCCGGTCCCGTCGCGTTGTCCAGCACGAGCAACCAGTCGTGGTGCCTGCTCAGTTCCGCCGACAGCGAGGCGAGCACCTGCTGTTGCTCAAGGGAGGTGTCCAAGCCGAGCGCGAAGGCCAACGACATCAGGTCCGACATCAAGGTCTGGTCATCCTCGGCGCGCAACCACCACCGCACCGCATACTTCTCGCGGCCGCGGTGTGCGTACTCCAAGGCCAGTTGGCTCTTGCCGACTCCGCCCAATCCGCGGATCGCCGCTACGGGAAGCCGTGCCTCGAGTTCGGCGAACCACTTGTGCTGGCCGGTGAACTCCGGATTGCGCACCGGGAGGTTGTGCACGCCCTTCGCCGCCGACCAGTCCACGCTTGTGGATCGGCCCCCGAAACTCAAGTTGTCGATGTTTCTGGCCTGTACGGTGATGCCACTCGCGTGGGAAGCGAAGTTCACCAACCGAGGATGCTCTTCGATGTCCGGCGAGATCGGGCTGTCCTCGTTGCTCGGCTTCATCCGAACATGATGCCGGATCGCGGTGATCAGGGCAGGCGACCTGGTGCACCGCGGCGGACCACCCGCGGCGACGCTCCACAGTGGACGATCAGCGCTGGTCCGACCGGCGCCGGGGGCGTTCGGTGGTGGTCTCCGCGCTGGGGTTGACCAGGTTGAGCAGCATCATCGAGTCGTGGTCGACCGTGCCCGCGGGGGCCTGGTAGATGACCAGGCGCTGGTGGTCGATGGTGATGTCGAGGACCTCGTAGGTCAGCGCCATCCGGCCGACGTTGGGGTGGTTGAGCAGTTTGCGGCCGGTGGATAGGCTGCGGACGTCGTGCTGCTGCCAGAGGGCGCGGAACTCCTGGCTCTGCTCGCTGAGCTCGTCGACGAGGGTCTGCAGCGCGGGGGCGCCCGGCAGCAGGCCCTCCATCGCGTGCAGGTGCGCCACGGCGTTGTGGGCGATCGAACCCCAGTCCTCGAACAGCGTCGGCGCCACCGGGTGCAGGAAGATGTAGCGGACCGTGTTGCGGCGCGCGGGCGGCCACTCGTCCAAGCCCGCCAGCAGCGCCAGCCCGGCCGGGTTGGCGGCGAGCATGTCGTTCCACCGGTTCAGCACGTACGCCGGGGACGGGGTCACGGTGTCCAGCAGCTGGCGAACGGCGGGCCGCACGGCGCGCGGGGCGGGCGGCGTGGCCTGGGCGCGGTTGCCCGTGTGCGCGGCCAGCCGGAACAGGTGGTCGCGTTCCTCGCCCTCCAGCAGCAGGGTCGTGGCCAGCGACTCCAGCACCGCGATGCTCGGGTTGCGCTCGCGCCCCTGCTCCAGCCGCGTGTAGTAGTCCACGCTGACCCCGGCGGACGCGGCGACCTCCTCGCGCCGCAGGCCCTGCGTGCGGCGGACGGTGTGCCCGTTGTTCAACCCGATGTCGGCGGGCCGGACCTTCGCCCGGCGCGACCGCAGGAAGGTGCTGAGGTCCGTCTGCTGCGCCATGGACCCATGCTGCCACGGGCGCCCGGCCGCCGCCTGGGTGTGCGGCACCCAGGTAGCGCACACCTGGTGACGGCGCACCCGGGCAGCCGACTCCCAGGGTGGATCGCGTCCTGCCGCCGGGCCGCGCGGGCCAGCAGGGTTGGTGGCATGAGCGAGACAGCACAACCCCCAGAGGCCGGGCGGACCAGGCTCCTCGGAGGGGACCCGGTCGGCCTGTTCGGCCTCGGTTGCATGGGCATGAGCGAGTTCTACGGCGCGCACGACGACGCGCGGTCGACCGAGGTGCTGCACGCCGCCATCGACGCGGGCGTGACCCTGCTCGACACCGCCGACATGTACGGCGGCGGGCACAACGAGCGGCTCGTCGGCGCGGTCCTGCGCACCCGGAACGCGTTCGTGGCCACCAAGTTCGGCATCCGCCGCGACGGCGAGCGCCGGTGGAACGACTCCAGCCCCGGCTACCTGCGCACCGCCTGCGACGCGAGCCTGCGCAGGCTCGGCGTCGACACCATCGACCTGTACTACGCGCACCGCCTCGACGGCACCACTCCGGTGGAGGACACCGTCGGCGCGCTCGCCGAGCTCGTCCAGGCGGGCAAGGTGCGCCACATCGGCCTGTCCGAGGTCGACGCCGCCACGCTGCGCCGCGCGCACGCCGTGCACCCCATCGCGGCGGTGCAGAGCGAGTTGTCGCTGTGGACCCGGGACGTGGTGACCGACGGTGTCCTCGCCGCCGCCCGCGAGCTGGGCACCGCCCTGGTCGCGTACTCCCCGCTGGGCCGCGGTTTCCTCACCGGCGCCCTGCGCGACCGCGCGAGCCTCGCCGAGGACGACTTCCGCTTCACCAACCCGCGCTTCACCGAGACCAACCTGGCCGCGAACCTGCCGCTGCTCAGCGCGGTGGACCAGGTCGTCGAGCGCCACGGCGCGAGCCACGCGCAGATCGCGCTCGCCTGGGTGCTGGCGCAGGGCGAGGACGTCATCCCGATCCCGGGCACCCGCCGCCTCGACCACCTGCGGGAGAACCTGGCCGCCGCCGCGATCACCCTCACCGACGCCGAGGTGGCCGCGCTCGACGCCGCCTTCGCCCCGGACAAGGTGCACGGGCAGCGCTACCCGTCCGCCACCCTGCCGGTCACCGGCCCGGCACGCACCGAGGAGGCCAGGGCATGAGCGAGCGCGAGCAGGTGGGCCGGGAGGTCATGCTGGGCCTGGGCATCGACCCGGACGCGGTGATCGCGTCGGTCGCCCCGCTCGACGACCGCTTCGGCACCACGATCGTCGAGTACGCCTTCGGCGACATCGTCAGCAGGCCCGGCCTCGACCTGCGCACCCGCCAGCTCGTCACCCTGGCGCTGCTGGCCGCGCAGGGCGGCTGCGGGCCGCAGCTGGACACGCACATCCCCGCGACCCTGCGGGCGGGCGCCACCCGCGCGGAGATCGTCGCGCTGTTCGTCCACCTCACCCCGTACGTCGGGATCCCCCGTTCGCTCAACGCGCTGTACCAGGCGAAGGAGCTGTTCGCGGCGGCCGACTCCCAGGAGGGAACACCATGACCGCCCAACCCGACACGACCCTCCCGCCCGACGCGGTCGAGGACACCGACCCCCGCTCCTGGCCCGCGGTCTGGGTCCTGGGGCTCGGCACGTTCCTGTTCGTCACCACCGAACTGCTGCCCGTCGGCCTGCTCCCGTCCATCGGCGCGGGCGTGGGTGTCCCCGTCGGCATCGCCGGGCTCGTCGTGTCCGTCTACGGCGGTATCGCGGCGCTGACCGCGGCGCCGCTGACCTCGTGGGTGCGGCGGATGGACCGGCGCACGCTGCTGGTGTCGCTGCTGGGGTTGCTGGTCGTGGGCAACGTCATCTCCGCGGTCGCGCCGAACTACCTGGTGCTGATGCTGGGCCGGGTCGTGATCGCCTTCGCGCACGGCGTGTTCTGGTCCACCACACCGGCGGTCGGCACGCGCCTGGTCGAGCCGAAGAACGCGGTGCGCGCCCTGTCCGTCGTGCTGGGCGGGATCTCGGTCGCCTCGGTGGTCGGGGTGCCGTTGGGCACGGCCATCGGTCAGGCGGCGAACTGGCGGGTCGCGTTCCTGGCGGCCGCCGGGGCCGGTCTGCTGGTCCTGGTGGCGGTGCTGGTCCTGCTGCCGTCGATGAAGGCCCGCAACAGCGGCGGTCTGGCCGCGATCCCGCAGCTGCTGCGCAACGGCCCGTTCCTGGTGGCCATCTCGGTGGCGGCACTCACCATGATCGGCCACTACCTCGCCTACACCTACGTCACGCCCTACCTCGAGGACGTGGTGGGCATCTCGCCCGGCATGGTCAGCGTGCTGCTGCTGGTGTTCGGCGCGGCGGGCATCGCGGGCAACTTCCTCGCAGGCGGCGCCGTCGCCAGGGGGCTGCGCCGGGCGCTGGTGAGCGCGGTGGCCCTGCTGGCCGCGTCGCTGCTGGTGATCTCGCTGACCGGTGGCGCGTCGACCATCGCGGCGATCGTCCTGCTGGTGACCTGGGGGCTGTCGTACGCGGCGCTGCCGGTGTGCCTGCAGACCTTGGTGCTGCGGTCGGCGCCGAACGCCACCGACGCGGCGTCCTCGCTCTACGTCGCGGTGTTCAACGCCTCGATCGCCCTCGGCGCGCTCGGCGGCGGTATCGCCGTGGAATCCGCCGGAGTCGGCTCCGTCACGGCGGTGGGCGCGGTTCTCGTCGCCGCCGCGCTGATCGTCCTGCTGGTATCCCGGAAAACCCAGCAGAACGAAGGCTGAACCTGGCAGCATCCTGACGCGCTTCACAACTCGTGTCACGAAGTACGTGTTACGTTCGAACTCGTAGGGGATGCGTTGACGCGTCCCGCCGGGGAATTGTTCCAGCGTCGGACGGATCTGTTCCGGCGCGGGTATCGAAATCATCGACGAAAACGCACGTGATACCTGAGGGGGTATTTGTCATGTCCAGCGCGAGCAGCGGGATCGACTTAGCCAGCCGTGAGGACCAGGTCGGCGCCACGGTGGTCTGCCTGGTGGGGGACCGGTTCGCCGGGATGCGGGCCGTGCCGGGGGTGCACACCCTGAGCGAGCTGGTCGGCGACCTGCGCCGCGGCGGGCCGGTGCCCGCCGCGATCGTGGTCGGCCAGGGCGTCGGCGAGTACGAACTCGACTACCTGCACAGCGTGCTCGCCAAGCGCGGCAACGCCAACGAGACCGTGGTGCTCGGCATCGACGGCGCGCCGGTGGCCAGGTCGCTGGTGCACAAGCACCGCGAGCAGAACGTGCTGCTGTCGGACCTGCGCCCCGTCGCCGCCGGGCGCTGGGAAGCGGGTCTGGTGGTGCACGGGGAGAACGAGCTGCTGCTCGACCACCAGACCGGCCAGCACGTGCAGGGCATGGTCGTCACCGAGGCGATGCGGCAGATGTTCATCGCGGTGTTCGAGGCCGAGCACGGCGTGCGCTACCCCGAGCGGCACTACTACGTGGTGTGGAACTCGATCGACCTGACCTTCGAGTCGTTCCTGTTCCCGCTGCCCGCGCGGCTCACCTGCGAGATCGTGGAGTCCTCTGTGGAGGACCCGGAGCGGATGACATTCCGGGCGCGGATGGACCTCGCCCAGTCCGGCGCGGTCGCCGCGCACGCCGATATCCGTTTCGCCGCTTTCGACGATCACCGGATCAAGCGCTCGGAACTGCGCCGGGCGACGAGCGCGGTCGAATCGCTGGTCGGTCGCACCACCGGCGAGGGGGTGCTGAACCGATGAGAGTCGCCGCGTTCTTCGACGTCGACGAAACGTTGATCACCGTTAAGAGCATGTTCGACTTCCTGCGATTCCACCTCGCCGACGACCGCAGCCCCCGGCTCGGTCAGGCCGAGCGGTTCGCCGCGTTCGAGCAGGCCGCGGCCGGGGGCGGGCTGCCCCGCGCCGAGGCCAACCGCGAGTACTACCGGATCTACCGCGGCGTGCCCGCCGACCTGGTGGACGTGCAGGGCCGGGAGTGGTTCGAGCGGCGCCGCCGCACGCCGGGGTTCATCAACCCCCGGGTGGTCGGCGCGCTGGTCCGGCACCGGCTCGCGGGCCACCGGGTGGTCCTGGTGAGCGGGTCGTTCCCGGCCTGCGTCCAACCGCTCGCCGACGCCCTCGGCGCCCACCACCTGCTGTGCACCCGGCCCGAGGTCGGCGCGGACGGCCTGCTCACCGGCGCGGTCGACCGGTCGGTGATCGGCCCGGTCAAGGCGACCGCGATGCGCGAGGCGGCCGAGCGGTTCGACCTCTCGCTGCCGCTGAGCTTCGGCTACGGCGACCACGTCAGCGACCTGCCGCTGCTGCGCGAGGTCGGCAACCCGGTCGTGGTGGGTGCCGACCCGGAACTGGCCAGGCACGCCGAGGACAACCGGTGGCCGCGGCTCGCGGGGGTGGCGGCGTGAGCCAGGACTGCTTCTGCGGGTGCGCGCTGGCGGAGGCGGCCGACGGCCCCGCCGTGCACCGGGCGCCCATGCCCACCTCGGGCATCGGCATCCTCGGCTGCGGGGCCTACCTGCCCGACGAGGAGGTCGGCAACGACGTCGTCGCCGCCGAGGTCGGCGTCGAGGAGTCGTGGATCGAGCGCAAGACCGGCATCCTGGCCCGGCGCCGGGCCGCGCCGTGGCAGGCGGCGTCGGACCTGGCGGTGCCCGCCGCCGAGGCGGCGCTCGAGCGGGCCGGGCTGACCGCGGCCGACCTGTCGGTGATCATCATCGCCACGTCCACACCGGACTCGCCGCAGCCCGCCACGGCGTGCGTGGTGCAGGACAAGCTGGGCGCGGTCAACGCGGCCGCGTTCGACGTCAACGCCGTGTGCAGCGGTTTCGTGTTCGCCCTGGAGACCGCGCGCAGGCTCGTCGCCGACGGCGGGCACGCGCTCGTGGTCGGGGTGGACGTGTACTCGCGGATCCTCGACCACACCGACCGGCGCACCGCCGTGCTCTTCGGCGACGGCGCGGGCGCGGTGGTGGTCGGCCCGACCCGGCCCGGCCGCGGCATCGTCGCCTCGTCGCTGTCGAGCTACGGGCAGCACGCGGGTCTGATCGAGGTGCCCGGTGGCGGCAGCCGCGTCCCGCCGACCAAGGAGTCGCTGGCCGCGGGCGCGCACTACTTCAAGATGGACGGCCGCGCGGTGCGCGAGTTCGTCGACCGCGAGGTCCCCGTCGCGGTGCGCGGGTTCCTCGCGGACACCGGGCACGCCGACGACGCCGTCGCGCACTTCGTGCCGCACCAGGCCAACGGCCACATGGTGGCCGAGCTCGAGCGCACCCTGGCCTTCCCGACCGCCCGCACCCACGTCACCTTCGAGCGCTACGGCAACACCGGCGCCGCCTCGGTGCCCATCACGCTGGCCGCCGCCCAGCACGAGATCGCCGAGGGCGACCTGGTCCTGCTCACCGCCTTCGGCGGCGGCATGGCCATGGGCATGTCCCTCATCCGCTGGTGAACCCCCTCCGACGAAAGGAAAGTCCCATGGCCGCGACCACGCTGTTGGTCACCGAGGTCACCACCGCCGCCGACGCGCTGGATGCCGCCGCGAAGCAGTGGGCCGAGATCCGCCCCGAAGGCCACCTGTTCCGCTCGCTGGAGGGCTCGACGCTGCTGCGGCTCACCCCGCTCGCAGGCGTCGAGGCGCTGGCGGGCGAGACCGAGCTGTTCGAGCGCGAGTTCGCCGAGCTGGCCCCGTACGTCGCCGGTGACTTCCGCCGCCAGGTGTTGACGTTCGTCGAGGCCGCCAAGTCCACTGAGGACGCGGTGCCGCTGACCAGGTACGTGCAGCTGCGGCACATCGAGGTGCCGCCCGGCGTGTTCGCCGACTACCGGAAGTGGCGCGAGGGCACCATCTTCGACGTGGTGCGCCGCGCCGAGGAGGTCGAGGTGTTCCTGGCCTACCACTCGCTGCTGAGCACCGAGCCCGGCGTCATGTTCGTCTCCGGCTTCGACACCACCCCCGAGCGGTACGGGGCCGTGTTCGCCAGCGCCGAGTACCAGGAGATCGTCCGGCAGGCCGGGTCGGCCTACATCGCCGGTGGCGAGCGCGGGCTGTTCACCACGATCTACGAGCGCGTCACGGGCTGATGGTCGCCTTGACACCCACCACCCAGGGACCGCTGTACCCGCCCAGCGAGATCATGAACGCCGACGGCGACTTCGTCGTGGTGGGACGGGTCAACCGGCCCGCGCCCGACGGCGGCGTGGTCGCACCGTGGGGGTCGGCCATCGTCAGCGCGAAGAGCCCGGTGCCCGAGTTCGGCAGGCACCTGCCGCACGAGGTCCTGCGCGAGGTCACCCGGGCCGACGACGACATGGTGCTGTACACGTTGCCCACCCCGCTGCCGTGCAACAACTACGAGATGGTGTTCGCGCCGGACCAGCCACCCGCGGCCAGGATCCTGCCCAGCTACCCGCTGCACCAGGTGCCCATCCCGGACCTGCGCGCCGAGGACGGGCGCAAGGTCACCGAGCCGATCACCCTCGGCCGCTGGCTGCGGGCCAAGGGCGAGGTGTCGGTGCGGGTCTGCCCGGACGGCCACCACGCCGAGTTCGACTTCGAGTTCGCCGACCTCATCCCGAACAGCCTCTACACGGTGATGTCGCTGCGCGAGCTGGACCTCGACCCGGTCGCGGGGCCGACCAGGCCGGGACCGCTCGGCGTGCCCAACGTGTTCGTCACCGACCGCTGCGGCGCGGCCCGGTACTCGGCCACCCTGCCCGACCCGTTCCCGACCACGGATCGGCCGGGCCGCAACCGGATCATCAACGTCATCGTGCTGTGGATGAGCTACCAGCGCAGCTACGGCGGCGCCATCGGCCAGTACGGCCTGGGCGGCGACATCCACGCCCAGCTCAAGCTGACCGTCCCGTCCTTCCACGAGTACGCCACCACCCAGGAGCCCTGATGCCCATCCTGTCCGTCACCACCTGGCCGACCCCGGACGACAAGGTCCGCGAACTCGTGGAAGCCCTCACCACCACCATGCACCGCGTCACCGGCGCCCCCCTGGACAAGATCACCGTCCACGTCCACGAAATCGCCCCCGACCGCTGGGCCGAAGGCGGCGTCCTGGGCACCAACCCCGACTTCGCCACCCTCAGCCGCCGCCAGCAGTGAACTGTGGCCCCCGCCCCTTGTCCGGGGGGCGGGGGCCACTCCACCGCGCTCTCACCCGCCGACGACCAAGTGTCCGCGAGAGCGGGTACTCGTCCCCGCAGGCCCGCTCGGCGACGGCGCCGCCCGTTGGTCGACCTGTCGGCACCCGTCCGGTGTCAACGGTGTGCGCTCGAGCGTCGCGTGGTCGACAGGATCTCTATCGCGCACCGCCGGGGGCCGCGACCCGCCGGATTCAGTGCCGGCCTACCGCCAGCCCGAGCACGAGATGGTCGAGGTGTTGACCTGCGCGCAGACGCGGAACACGCGACTGGACGACGAACTGGTGGGATAGGCGGCGGGATTGTGGAACGGTTCCTGGCGGTGACCCCTCGGGATCCTGACGGCATTCTGTGGGTGCATCGCTCCACTAGGGTGCTTGGGCCAGGGCCCGACGCGCTGTCCCGGCGGCGACAACCAGTACAGCCGCGAACAACACGTAGGAGGCCAGCAACCCGCCGGAGCTCTCCGACGAGCTGAGTGTGCCGCCGATGGCGCGTCCCAGCAGTTGTCCGGTGCACTCGGCCGTGATGACCGCGGCAGCGAGGTCCGTCGCGGTGAACGCACCCGAACTCGAAGTCGTCGACCTGATGTACAAGCCGGGATAGGAAAGTCCCACCCCGATCCCGCCCGCTGCCCAGGCGACGACTGCCACCGCGAAGGGCATGCTGACGACCAGCCCCGCGGTCAGCACGGCGGTTCCGAGGGCGGCCAGACCAAGGCCGATGGAGGGAAGGCTCCGTGTGTTCCGCGACGAGGTGAACCGGGTTGCGAGCAGGCTCGTCAACCCCCAGCACAGCGGCGCCGCGCTCAGGACGATCGCTGCCTGCCCGAGGCTCATCCGCAATCCGGAGGTCAGCAACACGGTGATCAGGCTGTCCGCGCCGAAGTAGCCGACCGCGAACAACACCATCGTGCCGAGAGCGGCAGGGGTTCCCGGGCTGAACCGCGCGGTCCCCTCCGGCAGGAGGCTGACCATCCCCGCCAGCGCCACCGCGGCGCCGATGATGGCCAACGGCCACCACTGCACGCTCAGCACCACACCCGCGGCGCCCAACGGGATCAACAGCGTTCGAACCAGCGGGCGGTGGGCGGACTCCTCCGGGGGGTCACCGCGAACGGTGCGCACCACGAGCAACCGTCCGAAGAGGACGAATGGTAGCGGGACGAGCAGGGTCCAGCGCCACCCCACGAGGTGTTGCAGACCCAGGGTCGCGGCTGGTCCGACCAAGGCGGGCAGGATCCACATCGCCGATGAGGCCGCCACCACCTGGATGCGCAGTTGCTCGTCCAGGTGGCGGATCGCGGAACTGATGCCGAAGACCGCCAGGAGCCCACTCGCGAGCCCGTTGGCGAACTGCCCCGCGGCGAACACCCACGCTGCCTGGGAAGTCGCGGCCAGGACGAGCCCGCCGATGTAGATGACGATCCCGACCCCGAGCGCGCCCCGGGTGCCCAGCACGCGCAGAACCCGGCTCGCCAGAGGCAGCGCCACGAACAACCCCAACGTCGACCCGGCGATCAGCAGTGCCAGGTCGTTGCGCGCACCCAAATCAGGGGCGATGACGGGCAACAGCGTGGCGGCGACGAAACTGGTCACCGCGGCAGCGAATTCAAGCGAGACGATCCCGATCGCCAGAATCAAGGACCCAGTCTTCTGATTCACACGACCATCAGACATTCCGGCACGTTAGCATCCAAGTCCGATGTCTACCACGCGGCCATCAGTCACGGTTTCCGCGAGGCCCCCGCACGGCGATTTCCAGCAGGCAGGGCTCGAGCGGTCGCAGCAGGTGATCTTGGTGTTCGGCGGGAACGTCCTCTGTCACGTCCAGGGGGCACGCGGGTGCTGTGCGCGACGGTGAAGTCACGGTCCCTACGACCGTGCGCGGGCTCATGCCCTCCGGCCTGTGACGGAGGTCTTCCGGCCCAGTGGTCGCGCGAGGTAGCCGCCCGTCACGGGGCGAAGACGCCGTAGTAGTCAGGTGCCGGGTTCTCCCGCTGGGTGCGCAGGTCGTCGTGGCGGATCTCGGTGATCGTGGAGTCGCGGGGGAGTGCAGGGCGGCCGAGTTGCCCTGGGTGACCAGCAGGCGCGCCTCGCTGTTGAGGCGTACGGCCGCGCAGGTCCCGCTCCCGTTCCAGAGCACGGACCCATCGCGGAGATCGATGACGTGGAACTCGCCGCTGGTCTCGTTGTCCGGTGCTATCACCGCTCCGGCCCCTCGGCTGCGTCACCCACTCGCGCGCTCCGCGTCCCACATCTCACTCGCAGGCGGCGCCTGGGACCCGTTGCGGGGCAACCAGACCGAGGTGGGGGAGTTGGTTGGGTCTGTCGTCCTCACGTGGTGCCCACGGCGGGTGACCGGTGTGGGTGCAGGTGATCGTGAGTCGCAGCGGGTCGGGAGACGACGGGCACGGTGTGACCGACGCGACCGGTGTGACCCAGGTCAGCCCAGGTAGGCCACCAGTTCGTGGCCATCGAGGCTGTCGGTGAGGAAGCCGTTCGGGATCGCCGTGATCCTGAGGTCGTCGCCGAGGATCGGGACCTTCCACTGGACACCGAGATCCGGCAGCCGAACCGCGGTGACGGAGGGGTCGGGGAACTGGTAGTCGGCACCGCCTGCCCGGGTGACGTACTTCGTCGACGGGACCTTGGTCGGCGGGGTGATCGGGGTCTGCGAGCGCGGTTCGTGCACGCTCACCTTCGCCCCCGAGGTGACCAGCAGCCTGGACGCACCCTCCAGGCGCACGCTGGTGGGGATGCCGGTGCCCGACCAGAGCAGGGCGCCGGAGCGCAGGTCGACCACGTGGAACGGGCCTGCCCCCGAGATGGCCGAGATGACCGCGGTCTCCTGGTCGAGCTGGGTCACCTGGGACCTGGTGACGCCGGGCACCGTGGCCCGCCACCGCTTGGCCCCGGTACGCAGGTCGTAGGCGGTCGCCATGGTCGAGCAGGTGCGCCGCAGACTGTTGTCGGTGTTGCGCGATCGCGTGCTGGACTCGGTGCTTGTGCCGCGCAACCGGGAAGCGCTGGCGAGGCTGTCGAACCTGGCCGTCCGGGCGCCGACTGAGGGGCGGGGACGAGGTTGCTTGGGGGAGCGAGTCGCGTCGGCGGTGGTCATCCGGACCAGCACAGCAACATCCCGGTGGTGGTCGCCCTGCGCCGGGGCGAGGTCGCGCACGCCTTGGTGGGTGAATGTCCAGTCGCATGGGACGGGATCGGCGGTGCGCGTCGCTACTCCTCGGCTGTGTCGGGTTTGCACAACATCGTCACCGCGTTCGACAGCGACTTCGGCTGGTCCCACCCGCCGACCGCGGTCCGCCAGCCGGGTCCCGCGACGATCAGCCGCGTACCCAGAGCGGCGATCGCCGAGGCGGCGTTGTGGTGTTCGGGATCCCGGCGGTGCGACCACAGCACGACGGCTTCCGGTGTGGTCGAGGTGACCGCTCGCACCAGTGCCGGTGTGGGCATGGCCGCTCCCAGGACTCGAGCGGACACGTCGTTCTCCGCCAATGCGGCCGCCAGGGCCTCGACGGGCAGGGCGTGCTGTTCCCCCGGGGCGCAGGCGAGCATGACGGTGGCTGGTCGCAGTGGTCGGTGGACCCGGTGCAGTGCCACCGTCATGGACCAGGACAAGGCGTGTTCGTCGTCCACGCAGTCCGGATCGCTGCGTTGGTCCCGTTCCACCGAGGTCAGCGAGGGCCTGCAGACCCGGTCCCACGTCCGCATGACCCCCCATCGGTGGATCGTCTGGGTCAGCAGGTCCGCACATGTCGCGGTGTCCAACCGTTTGGCGGCCACGACCACCGCGGTGTGAACATCTCTGAGCGCTACCGCTCCGTGGAGCAGGTTCGCGGCGGCCGAGGGGCGCACGCCTCTGTCGATGAGTTCGCGCATCCGGGTCAACCGGACCAGGTCCTCGGGGTTGTAGCGTCGTTGCCCACCCTGCCGCGCCGAGTACGGTTCCATGCCGTAGCGGCGGTGCCAGGAGCGGAGCGTGGACTCGGAGACTCCGAGACGACTGGCGACCTGCCCCGCCGTCCACGTCGGTCGCCGGTCCTCTCCCTGGGCGAAAAGGGAGTCTGGCTCCTCGTGTTCGATGTTCATCGAGGTGGGCGTCCCAGGGTGTGCGGGGTACCTGGCGCGGAAAAGCTACGGATCATCTCTCCAGCTTCGACTCGACATGTGCGCGGCGGCAACGGACACCCGAGCGGAATCGGAGTGCGGTTGACGCCTGCCCGGTGGGCTTGAGCGGCGTGGAGGCTCTGCGACGTTCGGCCACATCGCAGAGCCTCCACCGAGCCCTGGGTTAGGAACCGACAACCGCCCCCAGGACCTGCTGGAGAAGAGTGATCACGATGCCAAGCAGTCCAGCATCCATTGCGCTCCCCGATCGTTCCCGCTGTGAACTCCTGACACGGATTGTTCTAGTCCCCGGCTGCCGGGCCCGCTCGGCAATACACGCGTTCTGATGACACTCCGGCGTGTACTTTCGTCGAAACCGTTGCATTTCTGTTGCGCAGCGTGGCGGAAGCGGAGCGTCGTGAAGAGGGCGCCGGGAGGGTGGATTTCCGGTGGCGAGGGCTTGTGCACGACCTCCGGCTCGGCGCACCCGACCGGCGTGCCGGCCGCCGCTTTCCCCAGCCGATGTCCGGTTCAGTGCGGTGGACGCGCCAGCGGATAAGCGAAAGCGAGGCGCCAACGGCGGACTTTGGTCCTATCAGGACTCGCCAGGACCGGACTCCACTTCGCACCGGACGCTGTGGCCGGTTCCTGGATGTCCGCTCACTGCGGCGGGCTCATCGCCCCTGCCCGAGGCCCGCGCGCTGGTCAATGCCCCGATACGGTGATGGTGTGGCAACGGAATGAGGTCCAGACTCACCCCATGGATGATTGCGGTCGTAGCTCGGTTCACCGCCGTCTCCCGCGGATGGGCACCGTCGCGACGGCTGCGCTGATCGCGGTCGGTGCGATCACTCTGGTGGGATATGCGGTGGATTCCAGGGCCCTCGCCGCACTGGATCCCGATGGGGTCGCCGTGGACCCGATATCGGCGATATCCCTGGTTCTCCTGGGGATCGCCCTGTGCTTGGTCGCGCCCGCGGGCGGTCCGCCCGCCCGGCGGCGGACAGGACGGGCGATCGCGGCGGTCGTGGCCGTTGCCTGCGCCGTGGCCTTCGTGGCGGCCGTCGCCGGTCAACTCCCCACCGGCGACGCCTTGCTGTTCCCGGACCGGGTCCAGGCTTGGGCGGCGGGCACCGGCGCTCCCCCCGCGGTGGCGGCCGCGGCGCTCACGCTGGCCGCCTGCGGTGTGATCGCCCTGGACGTCGACACCGCGCTCTCGACCGCCGCCGCCGTGGTGGCGGCGGTGGCAGTGGTCGCAGGCGGCCACGACCCCGTGGCCGGCCACGCGATGTCGCTGCCGGCGGGAGTGGGTGTCGTCGCGGTCTGGGCAGCCGTCCTGGCGGCTCGGTCCGTCCTGTCCGCGGTCCGCAACCCCGCGGGTCCGAACCGGGTGGCAGCGGACAGGTTCGGCTCGGTGGCTGCCGCGGTGGTGCTCCTGGCGGGCCCGCTGCTGGCGGCGGTCGGCGTGGTCGATGCCGCGACCCCCGCTGCCGTGCTGCTGGTGGCGGTGCTGCTCGCGACACTCGCCCACGCGAACGGGAGGTCGCGGCCCACCGCCGAGGCGGCCCCATTCGAGGGCGAGCAGCGGTTCCACCGCCTGGTGCTCGGCGCGCCGGACGCGATGGTCATCGTCGACGAGCGCGGCCTCATCACGCTGGTCAACCAGCAGACGGAACGGCTGTTCCGCTACCGGGCCGACGAGCTGGTCGGCAAACCCGTTGAGGTGCTGATCCCGGAGCAGTTCCGCCGGGACCACGTGCGCAACCGGCACGAGTACCTCACCTCGCCGTCGCACCGGGGAATGGGCGTGGGCCTGGAACTGGTCGGCCAGCGCAGTGACGGCAGCCAGTTCCCGGTCGAGATCAGCCTGGCCCCCCTGGCGACAGACCAGGGGGTGCTGGTCTCGGCGGCCATCCGCGACACCAGCGAGCGCCGTGAGGCCGAACAGGCGCTGGCGGCCGCGCGCGACGAAGCGCTGGCGGCGGTGCGGGTGAAGTCGCAGTTCGTCGCGATGGTCAGCCACGAGATCCGCACCCCGATGAACGGCGTCATCGGCTTGACCGACCTGCTGCTGGACACCCCGCTGGACGCATCGCAGCAGCGCTACGCCCAGTCGATCCGCGCCTCGGGCCGAGCGCTGCTGACGATCATCAACGACATCCTGGACTTCTCCAAGGCGGAGGCGGGCAAGGTCGAGCTGGTGGAGACCGAGTTCGCCATGGACCAGGTGCTCGGCGAGGTCGTGCACGCCGCGGTGGAGGCCGCGCGCGACAAGGACATCGAGGTGGTCGGCCACTACCCGCCGGAGCTGCCCATCAGGCTGCGCGGCGACGCGGGCAGGCTGCGGCAGGTGCTGCTCAACCTGCTGGGCAACGCGGTCAAGTTCACCGAGCGGGGATCGGTGGTGCTGCGCGCGGAACTCCAGGGGGTCGACGAGGACGGCAGGGTCCGCATCTGCTTCGCCGTCGAGGACACCGGGATCGGCATCGCCGTGGCGGAGCTGCCGTCGCTGTGCGAGCCGTTCTCCCAGGTGGAAACCGCCGCGAACCGCCGCTTCGGCGGGACGGGACTCGGCCTGGCCATCACCCGGGAGCTCGTCGGGCTCATGGGGGGCGAACTGGAGGTGGCCAGCGAACCGGGCCGCGGCAGCCGGTTCAGCTTCACGATGCCGTTCGACCGCGCGCCCGAGACGGACGCGTCCGTGTCCCGGCACTTGGCGGGACGCCGGTTGCTGCTGCTCGACGACAACCCCACGACCCGCGACCTGATCACCCGGCACGGCTGGGCCTGGGGCATGGTCCTGACCTCGGAGACCGACCTGACCACCATGCTCGAGCGGCTCCGCGCCGCCGAGCCGCTCGAGCCGTTCGACGTGGTCGTGATCAACCAGCACGTGGCGAACCGCCGCGGGCTCGACCTGGTCGCCACGATCGCGGCCGACACCGACCTGGCACACATCAGCACCGTGCTGCTGACCTCCGGGTCATACCAGGACGACCAGCGGGCCATCGAGGCGGGTGCCAGCGCGGTGCTGCCCAAGCCGATCAACCCCTCCCAGCTCTACAACTGCCTGGTCGGATTGCTCGACCCACCCGCGGGGCCTGCCACCGGGGCCACGCCCTTCCCCGTCCAGCGCGGCCGCTCCGAGGTGGACGGGGAGATGATCCTGCTCGCCGAGGACAACGAGATCAACCAGATGGTCGCGGTCGGCATCCTGACCAAGCTCGGCTACCAGGTCGACGTCGCCGACAACGGCCTCGAAGTGCTCCGCCTGGTCGGGAGCAAGCCCTACGCGGCGATCCTGATGGACTGCCAGATGCCGGAGATGGACGGTCTCACCGCCACGGTCGAACTGCGCCGCCGCGGCGAGGCGACCGAGGTGCCCCCGATCATCGCCATGACCGCGGGCGCCTTGGCCGAGGACAAGCAAGCCTGCCTGGACGCGGGCATGGACGACTACGTGACCAAGCCCGTCGACCCGGTCGTCCTGCGCAATACCCTGGAGAAGTGGATCCAGCGCACGCGAAATCCCTCGGGCAGGCACGGGGTCGGCCAGTCCTAGACGTCGCGATGGCGTGGCCGCTGTGTCTGCCGCCGGCATTCCGGAGGTGAAAACGCCGGGCGCGAAGACCCTTTCGCGTGGCGAATCGGTGTTGTACCCGCAGTAAGACCGTGTCTCATGTGGGGAGCTTCTTGCAGCAGGTCAGGGCGGTGGCGAGGGTGGCAAAGGCGAGGTAGTGGCGGGCGTGGCGTTCCCAGCGTGTGGTGAGTCGCGACCAGTCCACCAGGCCTTGTTCGCCGAGACGGTCGAGGACGGCATGATGGATCCGGGTCCAGAGCCCGGCCTTGGTCCAGTCGGCGAACCGCCGATGCGCCGTGGGCACCGCGACCCCGAACGAGCGTGGCAGCATCCGCCACGCACACCCAATGGTCAACACGAACACGATCGCGGTGAACACCGCTCGATCATCCACCGGAAGCGGCTCAAGGACGCCGAGGGACGCTTGCGGCGCTACCAGTAGGCCATCGGCGCCGAAACGACCCAGCCGCCTTGGTTGACGCGATGGTCACGCACCGGTAGAGAAGTTCGCCGCACAGGCAGAACTAGGGGAAGCGCCAGAGCCGGGCACATGGTCAGTGCGGCTGAGATCTACGCCATGATCGACTCGCTCGGCGACGTGCAGGCCATGGTGGACAACGCCGACCCGGCCAACCTGGCCGCCCTGTACGACGCGATGGGGTTGGAGATCAGGTACTTCAACGATGAAACAGCCGTCGAGATGACGGCCGCTCCGCGGGTGAATAGTGTCCGTGTCCGAAGGGGGACCTGAACCCCCACACGTAGCACTGGTGCCAACTTCGCGGGTCTGTGTCAGATGGGGTCGTGACACCCAACCAACTGTCGGTGGTACCGACGCACCAACGCGGAATGGCGGGTCGCGGTCCTGCCCGCGTCGTGCAAGGTCGGCGTCCACTCGCTGCACAAAGTCGGCTACCTCGCCCGTGTCGGCGAAGCCGAGGGTGTCGTGCGGATCTCGTGTAACGCCTGCAACGAGAACGTCGACGTGGACCACTTCTGGGTGTTGACCATGCACGGGTCGCCACCGGAATCCGCGGAGTTGGACGACGAGCCGTACCGGGACGTGGTGCCGGTCATGGTCGACCCGCGCGGTCATGGTCGACCACCGGCCACGACGCCCTGAACGTCCCTGCGCCCGGTCAGGGGACGAGGGTGGTGGTGATCGGGTCGTTGGGGCACTGCTGCGCGCGGGCGGTCAGCGTCCGCTGCTCGGGCTCGTCCACCGACAGGTGCCAGCGGGTCTTGACCGTCGCCCAGTCCGCCAGGTAGGTGCAGACCGCGTCGGGGTCCGGGGGTAGCCAGGTGGCGGGGTCCTGGTCGGCTTTGGAGCGGTTGGTCTTGGCGGTCACGGCGACCAGCGCGCGGGACTCACCCAAGTCGTTGGCATAGTCCTGGCGCCGTTGCGGTGTCCAGTCGATCGCCCCGCTGTCCCACGCCTCGGCCAGCGGGACCATGTGGTCGATGTCGAGGCCACCGGCCTTGTCGACGTCCACGTTGTCGTAGTAGGAGTGCCACCGGCCCCCGACGATGGTGCAGCGGCCGGTGGTCTCCGGCGCGATGGTCGCCTCGGCCAGCAACACCTCGGCGCGGGTGTTGCAGCCATTGCTGTCGGAGTCGACCCAGTGACGGAACTTCGTCCGCACGTAGCCATCCCGGACTTCCGTGGCCACCGGCAACGCGGCGATCGCCTCCCGCAGCGGCACCCGCACCTGCTCCGGTACGGGGTCGACCACCTGCTGGGCGTGCGCGACGCCGGGCACCGCGATCACCGCCACCACTGCCGCCGCGACCATCACCATCGCACGCACCACAACACCCCCGACTCGGGAACTCGGACACCACCGTCCTACCGGGACGGCCGAGCCGCTGCTCGGCCACCGCGTCGCCAACACTCGATCGGGTCCGACCCGCCTGACCTCCATGCCTGCCCTAGGGGGTGGTCGTTGATCAGCCCCGCCCTGGTCCCGTTGACCACCGTGCTGCGTCCCTCGGTTGCGACTAGGCCGAATGGGGGATTTTTCGTTCGTGTCGGCGAGGAGGAACCGGCTTGCTTGGCGTCAGGAGGATCATGTCGGAGTGGAAAACCACAACCATCACATGGGCGACGCGAAACAAGTCTTCCAGGCGCGCGACATCTACGGCGACGTCAACGTGAGCGCGGCGACACCAACGGACTCGCTCCGGTTCGACCAGCTCCCGGTGCGCGTCGACGGCTTCCAGAGTCGCGGAGTGATCCTCGGTGACGGCTGCACAGTCCTGTACGGCATGGCCGGGGCGGGCAAGACCCAACTCGCGGCCGACTTCGCGCATCGGGAACGGGCGGCGGGTCGCGAAGTCATCTGGATCGTCGCGGGCTCCCGTGCGCAGGTGAAAGGCGCCTACGCCGATCTCGACAAGCACGTCAGCGGCGTCCAACGGGACACCGACGCCGCCGTCCGGTCGTTTCTCGGTTGGCTCGAGACCCACCCCCACCTCGTCGTCCTCGACGGTGTCCCCTCACCTGCCGACGTGCACGGGCTCATCCCCGCCGGTCACGTCATCATCACCACCCAGGACCGCAGCGCGGCATGGCGCGCCGACGGCAGGAAGATGGAGGAGGTCGGCCTCTTCACCGACGCCCAAGCCCGCGACTGCCTCGCCTCCTGGCTCGTCCGCCGCCGCCCCCACCTCCTCGATGACGCTGACGACCTGATCAAAGAACTCGGCCACCTCCCACTGGCCGTCGCGCACGCGGGCGCCTACCTCTCCGACCTCGGCATCACCTGCGCCGACTACCTCGACCGGTTCCGCGCCCACCACTACCGCCTGTCCGACCTGTTCCCCGACAACCACGACCGCATCGTCGCCACTACCTGGACTCTGTCCATCGCCCGCGCCGACGAACGCAGACCGGTCGGCTTGGCCCGACCGCTCATGAGGCTGCTCTCGTTCCTCGACCCCGCCGGCATTCCCCTCCAGATCCTTCGCGCACCCGCACTCCACAAGTTCCTGAACGCGGACGAGAACCAGGTCAACGACGCCGCGAGCCTCTTGGCCCAACTGCACCTCATCTCGATCGACGACCACCCCGCCGCTGCGGGCGTCGCCATCTGCCTGCACGCCCTCGTGCAACGCGCCACCCGCGAAGCCAGCCCACCGGACACCGAGATCGAGACCGCCGCCCAGGCGCTGTGCGACATCTGGCCCGAGGTGGAGACCGACGCCGCTCTCGCAGACGCGTTGCGCCAGAGCGCGACCGCGCTCGGCAGGTACGCCGAATCGCAACATCCGAATCCTCTGTGGACACCGAATCCGCACCCCGTCCTGATTCGCGCCGGACGCAGCTTGATGGACGCCGGACACCTCACCGCCGCCCGTGACCACTTCACCGCCCTGCTCGACTACGGCACCCGTCGCCTCGGATTGGCCGGTACCGATCTCTGGCACATCCGGTGCCATCTCGCCGACATCCACGGCCATGCAGGGGACATAGCGGGTTCGGGGGAGGACCTGCCGCCCTGCTGGCCGACATGAACCCGGGCACCGCCCTGCCGGGTACAACGACATCGCCCTCCGCATGGGCAGGGTGGGAGATCCGATCAGCGCGTGGTCCGCACTCCGGGGGCAGTTCGCTGACCAGAAGCCGCCGGTGCCCCTCGATGCTCCGACACCGACCTGGATCGCGGCCATCCTCGGCGACAGAGGCGTGGTCGAAGTCGGGGCGGGCAAAGGCTACTGGGCCCGGCAGCTGAGCACGGCCGGGTGGACGGGGTGGCCTACGGCCGCGACCCTACGGCGCCACCCACGCGACCGAACCGGGCCGCGCTACCACCTCGGCGAGCACGAAGTCGCTGCGGCGCACCCGGGACCGAGCGGTGATGCTGTGCTGGCCCCCACCCCGAGGACCCGCTCGCCGTCGACGCTCTGTGCGCCTGCCGCGGCGAACTGTTGCTCTGCCTCGGTGAGTCCCGGGGCTGCAGTACCGCCGACTCCGACTTCTTCGACGCCCTGCAGGCGTCGTGGACGACGAGCAAGGGCTCCAATCCGCACCACGTCACCAACGGCGGACTCCACAGCCGCGTCGAGTTCCACCTGCACATCACCTCATGTGCGCTCCCGGTTGTGGCAGAAAATGCGTTGACTGCATCGGTGCGCATTTTCTGCGGCAGGGAGTGCGATTCACGGCACGTACCGGGCGCGCGATAGCCTCTCGGCGCGGCGGATCCTCGTCGCGTCCACGAGAGGAGTTTACTATGCAGAAGGGCTGTGCCCAGTGCCGGGTTACGCGGCGCCATCTAATGATGCTGGTGACGCTGTTGCTGATCCAGTCAGGAGCCCTGCCAGGGGTCCACCTGGGGATGTAACCCCTGGCAGGAGCTTTGCGTAGCAGACGGCGGCCGATCCCGTGCGGGGTGTGACCCAAAGAGGCCGGTCGATTTCCTTGACATCTGCAACATCGGCAAACCGAAATTTTGTGTCAAAAGTAGACTATACACGCCCCGGTGAACGGCAATGTTCATCGGGGCGCGCAATTTGCCAGATAGGCGTTCTGGGTGCGCATTCAAGAGACGATATCCCGCAACGAACGCAATTCCTCCGACTGATTGTCGGTCATCTGGTGAACCAGGTCCAGAGGCCGGTGAGGTGATCGTCGGGCACCCGGTGTCCCACGGCGGCGACGACGGTGGCCCACAGCACGGTGACGCGTCGCTCCACGGCGGCGAGCAGGAGTTCGCCGCGGGTGTAGCCACCATCCGGTTGGTGGGCTCGCCAGACGGCGGCGTCGGCTGGCGGGTGGGCGACCACGGCGCACAGCCGCCAGCAGGTCAGCGTTCCCGGTGAAGGTCGAGCAGGTCCACCCCGTGCTGGAGCGGGCGGGTTTCGACCGCGTGCGCGGTGGTGTCGTCGCCCAAGAGTTGGCGACGGTCGGCGGTTTCCCGGCCCGGCTCCCGCACTGGTCTCGACCCATGGACACATCGCCGGGATACCGGTGATTGTCGTCGCCGATACCGTCGGCTCGACGCACCGCGTCCTGGAGATCACCGGCCTGCTCAATCTGCTCACCGGGACCGCCGTCGTCGACGAAGCACTCCACCACCACTGCGGCCAGCCCGTACCGCTGCGGGCGACGTCGGTGGCGTACCGAGGATCCGTGTGTCGATGTCGACCTATGGGGATCGGCCTGCAGGCCGTGATGCCCTCGACGAACGTCGTGGTTTGTCGGGCCTGTGGGTGTGCCGGCGCGGTACACCCGGATACCCGGTCGGGGTGACAGGGCCATGGCGTTCGGCTTGTGGCCTGCCCCGGGTCTTCACGGCCTACCCGTGTGCTGGTGATGATCTCCCGCTGGATCGGAAAGTGTTGTCGGTTCGGTGAGGGGAGTGACGGTGATGGTGATGGTGAGCAGACGATGGCGTGCCGTGGTGGTGTCGGTGGTCGCGACGCTGCTGTGGGGGGTGAGCCCGGCGACCGCTGCGGCGGTGGTGTCGTCGAGTGCGGTGGTGGTGCGCCCCTCCTCGGTCCCTGCTGTGTCCGCTGTGGATGGTGGTGTGGTGGAGGTCGGTGAGGCGGGGTGTGTATCGGCCGGGCAGGCGAGGACGTGTCTGGATGTCGGGTCGGTGTCGTCGGCGGCTGTCGGGTCCTCGCGTGGGGTGTCGCGAGTGGGGTCGACGTGGTGTGACGGGCTGACCGGGGGGCAGTGGTGGTTGGCGCGCTCGAGCGGGTGCGTGCACGGGGTGGCGATGACCTACACGCTGGTGCACCCGACCAGTGGGGCGGTGGTGGGGGTGGCGTCGTTCCGCTACTCGCAGGAGATCGAGTTGTCGGCCAGTTCGGCGGGGATCTCCTCGGATGTGGAGCTGGTGATGACCGGTGGCACCGGGGTGTTGCTGGGGTTGACCGCGACGGTGACGGTGTCCTGTGGGACCGGGTGTGTGGTCGACTCGGGGGCGTTGCACTCGGAGCCGATGAGCACCGGGTCGACGTTGGAGGCGGGTACCGATGTGAGCGCGACGATTCCCGGGGGCGGGAGGGTGTCGCCGAGGTTCACCACGAGCATCACCTTCACCCAGCCTGGTGCGGTGCCGACCCAGCCCGCCTCGATCGTCTCGGCGTCGGGGTTGCGCTGCGACTCGGAGGTGGGCCAGTCAGCCGGGTGTGTGTTCACCCAGGCGCTGCCGCAGGTGGTGCTGTCGCTGTCGGATCCGGCGGTCGCCCAGGCGGCCGCGGGGTACGCGTGGGCGCAGCAGACCCTCACCGATCACTGGGGCACCGGCGGGAACTCGTTGCGCCGGGAGGCGGACCCGACGGTGCAGGCGTCCAACCGCGGCATCGTCTGTGACGCCACGTTCGTGCGCAGCACCAGTTACAACACCCCGGATTCGTGCGACGAGTTCGCTTTCGCCTCGACCAAGCAGTCGGGGGCACAGTTGGGGTTGGCCGGGTCGGCGTGCGCGGAGATCTACCCGTTCCAGGTCAACGGGTCGTGGTACGCGCAGGTGATCAGCGGCGGCGCGTCGTCGCGGTGCGTGCGTGCGCATGTGCAGTCCACGGTCAACTCGAACGTGGGGGCGAGGTTGGCGAACATGGCGATCTCCCAGCGAGTCCTGGACAACGACCCCTACCAGTTGGTGATCACCACCTAGCCGCACGACGGGGTGGACCGGGTCACTGCTCGGTCTCACCTCGCGCGTCGAGGTGCACCAGTGCCGCGCCGCCGGAGACCGGCGGCGCGGCGCCGTGGTGTTCGGCGCTGGGCACGACCGCGACCGCACCCGGCAGGGGTGTGGCCCGTGCCGCGGTGTGGGGGAGTGGGTGGGGGGTGATCTCTGCGATCAGCAGGGTCTCGTGCTCGCCGGGCGCGACGAGGTCGATCCCGGTGAGGTCGCGGGCGGCGCGCAGGCAGGCGGCGAGGTCGGGGCGCCTGGGGTCGAGTCCGGCGTGGGCAAAAACCGCGCGGGCCCGCGCGGGGTCGGTGCCGGTGATCTCGCCGGGGGCCAGGCGGTGCAGGGCGGCGGTGACGGTTCCGTCGGCGGCCCAGGCGATCGCGGTGTCGCGGTCGTTGTCGCAGACGGCCACCATTCGTGCCCCGTGCGCGGTGACCGCGCCGAGCACCTCGGGCCGCACGCCCTCGGCCGAGAACGGTTCCCACACCAGTACCGACCCATCGTCCAGGCCGGCCACGGCCAACAGGGCTCGCCCCACAGCGGGGGCGACGCGGCCGCGGGCGAGATCGTCGAGCAGTCGCGGCCACGAGCGCGCCGGCAGTCCGGTGGGGGCGCGGCCGAACCGGTCGACGACCGCGTCGCAGGAGAGCCCGGTGACCACGGAGACCATCAGCGGGCCGCGCAGCTCGGACACCAGGCCCCCTTTTCCCGTCCTCGCGCGGTGCGACGACTTCTGTGTGCGGAATCAGGGAATGGAGCCTAGCGGCGGGGCCGGTGTCGCGGTCTCACCTGATCGGGTTCGATCACCGAGCCGGTGTCGGTGGTCACCGCGGCTCGATAGTCGGGACCGGCGAGGACATCCAACGCAGCCCACACGCCTAGGGAATGGCGCAGGTGCACCACGATGTGCCCGCTGTGTGCTCGTAGCCGCGCCCAGGCGGCGAGGTTCGGCGGCGTGTCGGGGTCGGCGAGCAACGCCTGAGTGGAGATCACGATGTCCCCGGGGCGCGGCACCAGACCGCGGGGGCAGGCCCCCAACACGTCCAGCACCACCAGCAGTGTCGCGGCGTCGGGGACCCGTCTGCCGGTCTCGTAGCGGCGTAGCGCCTCGATGGTCAGACCATCGACCCTCGCCGCGACCGCCGCACGCGAGAGCCCCCACCGTGCACGGGTGTCGCGCAGGAGTCCGCCCAGAGCGGCGAGGACACCACGGTGATAGCGGCCAACCTCACGACCCCCGCGTGCGCCCTGGGGCCGCCGAGCGGGTGTCGGTGGGGTAGCGCCATTGTCTAGTGGCACTCGAGGCTTTCCCGTGCGTATCGGCGGAGGCCGTCGAGGCTGGTGACGTGGAGTGTGCGGTAGCCGGCGGTGAGGCCGTGTGGTTTGAGTGCGGCGATCGCCTGTTCGACGGTGCGGGGGGCCATTCCGGTGAGGCAGCCGAGGTCGTGTCGGGTGAGTTGGGGGAAGCTCCAGTGGCCGTCGGTGAGTTCGCCGTGGTGGTCGGTGAGTTCGATGAGCAGTGTGGCCAGTCGGACCGAGCCGTCTTTGATGGCGGTGTCGAGGCGGCGGCGTTCGGCCCACCGCAGTCGTGACTGGATCGAGCGACTCATCTGGATCGAGAGGTCCGGGTGTGTCGCGAGCAGCGTGGCGAGGGTGTCGCTGTGCATGATCCGCGCCGCGAGTGTGGTGGCGGCTCGGATGGTGGTGGGGTGCGGGGTGTCGGGGGTGAGGGCGCCGGTTTCGCCGACGATGTCCCCGGCCGAGCGTAGGTCGAGCAGGACCTCGGTGCCGATGGGGGAGCGGGCGGTGATCTTGACGGTGCCGTCGAGGATGAGGATGGCCTGGGTGTCGGTGTCGCCTTCACGCATGAGCACCGCGCCTGCCGGCCGTGTTGTTGTGTGACCGGCGTCGAGCAGGGTGATCCTGGTCTCGGTGGTCAGTGCGCCGAGGAGTGTGTGCTCGGGCCAGTCGGTGCGCTCAGGAAACCTGGCTATGTCCGATGTGGACAAATCGTCCTCCGTGCGGGGCGATGGGTCGGGAACGGGGATCGTTGTTGGTGTCGCGGTGCCGGGTGGTCGGTTGCGGACGGGGTGGTGAGAGTCGGTGGCGTGGGTGAGGGCGTGCGCGGCTGAGGCGTCGAGGGCGCAGGCGATGTCGTGGAGTCGGTGCAGGGCGATGTGGCGGGTGCCGGTCTCGTAGGTGTGCACGGTGACCGGCGCGATGGCGGCGCCGCTGTGGTGGGTGACGCGGTCGGCGAGCTGCTGCCGGGACCAGCCGTGCAGGGCGCGCAGACGGCGGATCCAGCCGCCGAGTAGGCGGTGGAACCGGGGTGTGGTGGGTGCTGGGGGTGGCGTGCGTGGTGGGGTCGGGGTGATGCGGGCGTGGTGGCAGTGGCGCAGCACCTCGAGGTCGTCGCGGCCGTCGAGGGCGGCGAGGTGGCGAACGGTGGCGGCGGGGATCCATGCCGGGGCGAGGCTGTGGGTGGCGAAGCGGCGCAGGGCGGGTGGGATGTCGGGGCCGCGCAGCGGTTCGGGGTCGATGAGCAGTAGTGGGGGCAGGGGGTCGCGTAGCGCGGTGGTGCCGGTGGCGGCGGCGGTGAGTAGGTGTTCGGGGGAGATGCGCAGGGCGTGGCAGAGGTGCGCGGCCCGGTAGGCGGTGAGGTGGCGGTCCCCGCGTTCGTAGGAGCCGATGGTGCTCGCCTTGACGGATCCGAGGCGTGCGGCGAGGTCGGAGGGCGAGAGGTCGAGTGCTTCGCGGCGTGCGCGCAGGACGCGCCCGATCGCCCGGGCGAACCCGGAGTCGTGGTTGTCGGTCCTGACAGCGCCGGCGCGGGGTGCGTCCGGGTGGGCCGGTGAGGGTGTTCGACTCTCGTGGTCGGGCACCCCGCCGGTGGGGTGGGCCGTTGTCTGTGATCGGGACACCGCTGGGGTCGATGTCATGTCGGCTCCACCGCGGTGGGCAGGTGGGTCTGGGGTAGTCGGGGGTCGGCGCGCAGCAGGGGCGGGTCGAGGACGCCGCGGTGGGCGAGGTCGTCGACGAGGGCGGTGAGGAGGGGGAGTTCGGTGCGCCATCGGGTGTGGGGGTGGGGGTCGAGGGCGGCGAGCCATCCGGCGGCGCTGGCGCGCAGGACTCCGGCGGTGAGGTAGAGGCGGGTGACGCGCAGCGCCTGCCCCTGGTGGGGGGTGATGGCGGTGCCGGGTCCGGGGGTGAGCGCCCGCAGCTGTTCGGCGTCGAGGCCGGTGCGGCGCAGGGCCTGGGTGACCAGGGCGCCCACGGTGGGTCGGCGGCCGGTGTCGTGGTGGCGGGCGTGGCGGTGCAGGTCGGTGGCGGTGGTGCCGTCCAGGGCGGCGATGACGGCGGCGCCGCTGACCCCGAGGTGGGCGCAGTGGCGCAGGAACTCGGTCACGGTCATGGGTGCCGCCCCGGCTTCCCACCCCAGACGCCGACCCGCGTTCGGCGCCGCGGTGGCGGGAGTGGGGGTGTGGTGTCGGATGGCGGCGAGCAGGGCGCCGAGGGCGGTGGCGACGGTGGCCTCGTTCGGTCGACGCCGGTAGGGGCGTGCGACGGCCGGGGGCGGGGCCAGGTCGAGGGGGTGGCCGTGGGTGCCGAACGCCGCCGTGATGCGGCCGGTGCCGTGGCCGGGTTGGTGCCGCCACGGACTGGGCATGAGCGTGGGCGCTGCGGCGGGATGGCGGTCGAGAACGGCGGTCTGGGTGCTCGGGGGCTGGTCGAGGAGGGCGGCGAGGGTAGTCGCGGAGACCGGGTCGAGGACCGCGACGCGGGCGCGGGTGTCGGCGCGGACATGGTTGGCCCATCCGGCCAGCAGGGCGGCGTCGGGGCGGGGGTCGGTGGCGAGGGTGTCGAGGTCGACCAGCCGGGCCCCGGGGGCCAGGAGCACCCGGGCGGGTGCGCGGGTGCGGCGGTGGGGTCCGGGCAGGTGGGCGAGGCGATCGAGCAGGGCGTCGGTGGCCGCGACCGGGCACCCGCCCAGGCGCCGCACCAGCAGGATCCAGAGCCCGGTGGGCACCGGCCGCCGCCCACTCTCGTGACGCGCCAGGGTCCGCGCGCCCAGGGTGGGGCCGTGCAGCGCGGCCGCGGAGGCGACACCGAGGCGGCGACGGCGCCGCAGGTGGGCCAGGATCTCGCCCGCGACCGCACCCGGGTCCCGCGTGGCAGGATCCCACGTCGCGATGGCCTGGCAGCGGCGGGTATCGCGCTGGTCGATCCGCGCGACGAACGCGACGGGATCGATATCGAGGCGGGCGCAATACTCGACCAGTTCCGGCAGCGGCGGGTCCACCCGCGCGCTCTCCCACAGCCGCAGCGTGTCCGGGTCGAGGTCGGTGGTTGCGGCGGCGGCGTCGAGCGAGACCCCCGCGCGGTCGCGGGCCTGGCGCAGCAGGGCCGCGAGAGCGGCGCCCACGGTGTCCGGGCAGGACGGCACCTGCCCATACCCGTCGGGCAGGACCGCCGCGTCGGGGATGGCGCGCCCCCGCAGCAGCGCCAGGGGAACGGGCAGCGCGCCCGCGGCGGCGGCCTCGCCGAGGGCCCGGGCGGCGACCCCGGCGTCGGCCACGACCTGCTCGACGGGCACCCCAGCGAGGTTCGAGGCGACCACCGCGGCGGGCATCGTGAGCACAGGGGCCTGGTGCAGGAGTTCATCCGCCCACGCCCCGCCCTCCCCGCCAACGAGCGGGGGCGGCCCGGACGAGCGGCGCGTGCGTGAGCGGGCGGCGGGGGTCATCGCGTCCCGCAACGCCTCCGGTGTGGCGCCCTCGAGCGCGGCGAGCACTCCCGCCGCGCTCATCCCATACCGCCGGCACACCACATCGAGAGCGGCCACGCTCCCGCCGCCGGTATGGGCCGGTGCCGGTTTGCCCGCCCGCCGCGCCACCACCGCCACCAGGGCGGTGATCATCGCGGCGGCCGTCGAGATCCCGAACGACTCCTCGGGGTCGCGATCGACATCCTGACCCTGTGCCGGCCCGGCCACGCGTCGATCCGGGATCGGTCGTGGCGGCACGGGCCGAACAGGGGTGGGCGGCGGCGTGGGCGCCGAGTGGAGGCGCGGGGTGAGGGGGCGGAGGTCGGCGACCTGCCACCGTGGTCTGGTCGGGGCCTCGGCGACCGCCAGCACGGTCGCGGCGGGCACGGCGAACGCCCGACACAACACCACCAGGTCCCCGAGACGCAAAATCTCGTCCCCGCGCTCCAGCGCCCCGATCCGCGTCGCGGGCATCGCCGGGTCCTCGGTCATCGCGGCGCACCGCTGCTCGCTCCAGCCCCGCGCGCGCGCCGCAGCGCGCGCAGCAGCGCCCCGAGGGGCGCCGCTGTCCGAACACCGGCGGTGGCGGCGGCGGTGACCAGGACGGCGCGGTCGGCGCGGGTAGCCTCGCGCGCGGGGCGGTCGACACCGCCGAGCAGGTCGGCGGCCGACACCCCCAGCGACCGGCAGCACTCCAGCAACCCCGCCACCGAGGACTCGCCGCCCTGCACCGTCCACCTCGGCGTGCTCGCCCGAGTACCGGCGATACGGGACACCAGTGAGGTCTCGCGGTCGGCGGCGCCGCGGTGGACACGCCCCAAAGCCGCGGCCACCCTGGCCAGCGTCGCGCGCGTGGCCGCGTCGTGGAGGTACCCGTGCCCGGGTGACCCGGCGCGGCCCGGCTCGATCTGGGGACCGAGCGCGGCCGCGCTTGATCGCCAGGCGTGGCTGGGAGGGTGCGCGGAACCGGTCTGCCGTGCCGTCACGCCGATCCCACCCACGACCGGCACCGAGCGGCCCCACCGGCCCGGGACTCAGGCTCGGGCTCGGGCTCGGGCTCGGGCTCGGGAGAAAGTGGTTGATCGTCCGGCGCCCCGATGGGTGGCGGCGTGATCACGCCCGCCCCTGCCTCGGCGCCCTGTACCCGAGTGTCCTCACCGGACTTGCCAACGGTGGATGTGGTGGTGGCCTGCGACTCCGGCCGATGAGCGCGCGGGCGGTCGAGCACCGCGCGGGCCTCGGCCAACGCGCCCGTGGTGCCGTAGCCCAGCGTGGTGAGATGGTCCACCAGTTGTCGTGCCAGGTCGACCGCGTCGGTGACACGCCCGGCCGCGACCCACGCCCGGACCAGGACCACCAGGACGGCGGCGTGTTCCCAGTGCGGCACCGCCACACACACGACTGTGTGGCGGGCAGTGTGCAGCGCGTCGAGGGCGTCGTCGACCCGGCCGAGACAGAGCAGGCTCTGCGCGGTCGCCGCCAGCGCCAGCGCCACCCCCCGGGGCCGACTCGCGAGCAGGTGCAGGTCTCGGGCGTCGGCCAGGTGGGCGAGGGCCTCGGCGTGATCACCGCGAGCCCCGGCGAGGCGGCCCCGCAGGACAAGCGCCCCGGCGCGGTCCCCGGGGCGCGACCCGGCCAGCAGCAGCGCCTCGGCGACCAGCGGCGCCGCCCGCCGGTGCGCCCCGGCGGCGAGATGGCTGGCGGCGAGCCTGCGCAGCATGATCGCGATCACCGCCGGGTCGCCCAGCGCGCGCGCCGCTCGCAGCGCGAGCGCGTGCACGGCGACACCGCGGTCGGGATCGGCCCGGACCGTCAGCCACGGGTAGAGGGCGTCGGCCAGCGCGACCGCCGCCCCGGGATGCCCCCGGTCCACCGCGTCCGTCGCCACCTCGATCACGGCGCGGTGCTGGCGGTCAAACCACACACGCCCCGAGACCCGCCCACCCGGGGCGCGAACGGCGACCGGCTCACTCCAGGGCAGCAGGGCGTGTTCGGGGGCGAACGCCCCGACCGCGGCCCGGGCGATGAGCACCGGACCGTCCCACGGGCACGACCCCGCTCGCGCGGTCCCCAGGTTCCCGAGTGGACTGCTCCCGCCACACCCGAGGCACATCGTCGTGCCGGCAGGGGGCCGGGTGTCCTCGCGGGTCTGCCCGGCGGGTGCGGGCGCCGCAAGGAACGGGCCGTCTGCCGGGCGGTCGGGTGCCGGTGTCGGTGTGTGGGGGGCGGGCATGGCGGACTGTCCTTTCAGGCCGGCAGGGTCAGGGCGTTGTGGAGGGTGTGCCCGGCTATCAGCGGCAGAACGCAGCGGTAGCGCAGCATCAGCACCGCCATCACCGCCGACCACACCGCGGTCACCGCGGCGGCGGTGATCCCCAGGTGCAGGCCCGCGAGCCCGCGGTAGCAGGCCACCAGGGTGACCAGGACCCAGGTGGGGGTGCGGGCGGCGGAGAGCAACGCGATGACGGTCGCGGCGGCCAACTCCTCGGCGAACCCGGCCAGCAACACCGGCCACAGGACGAAACCCGTGTCGAGCCCCACCGGGCCGGATGCTCCCGCCTGGATCAGCCAGGAGGCGAGCAGCGCGCAGCCGCGCAGCGTGACGAACGCGTACAGGCCGACCAGGGCGAGCTGTTGCCAGCGTCCGGTGTCGCTGAGAGGGGGCGGGATCAGTCCCACCGGGCGCAACCCGGTGCTCAGCCACGCCGCCGCCACGGCGGTCACGCAGACGAGGACCGCGACGAGGGTGGCGGTGAGCGGCGTGCGGTGTTCCCGCAGCTGCAGGGCGATCCCGGAGGCCAGTTGCGCGGCGTTGGCGATGGCGGGTCCGGTGGTGATCACCACGACCGCGGCGGCCGCACCCCACAGACCGAGCCGGGTCTCGTGGTGCCGCGCGGGGCGCAGGATGAACGGGTCCGCCAGCCGGTGGGGGATGGTCGGTGCTGTGGTCGGTGTCGGGTCCTCGGCCATCGAGTGTGTCCTTCGTCCTGTCGGGGTCGGTTCGTGCGTCGGCGCGGGAACGGTCCATCGCCGCGCGGGTGCTGCGCGGTTCTGCCGATCTCGGGCCCGCGGTGGGGTCCGGTGTGGACGGAGGTCACGGATCGATGGCCCCGATCACGGCGCCGCAGATCCTGGACCCGGTGGCGGTGGTGAGCGCGCAGTCGTCGGTCAGTGCCCGCAAGGTGATCGCCGCGACCACGCGCAGCGAGAAGTCCAGCGGCGGTGTCCCCGTAGCCGCGGTGACAGCACCGCGGCGGAGATCACCGCCACACCGACGAACCCGATCGGTCGCGGGGGGTCCCGCTCAGGATCCGCACGCTGGTGAGCGTGCCGCTGCCGAACACGACCGCGGTCAGCAGCAGGGCCGAGGCCACCCATTGTCGGCGGGAGCGCCCGCTGTCGCTGGGCAGGAACTGCTGTTCGTGCCACCGGGCGCATGCCACCGAGGGTGGCCGCGATGGGTAGCGCTCGAGATCCGGCGGTACTGGTGGTGTGGGGCTGGTGGTCACGGGATTCGGGTCAACCCTTCTGGTGCGGTGATGCGGTTGTCGTGTGTCCTCGGCCGTGGCGGCCGGCGGGCGGGTACCCGAGGCGCGCCACGACCGAGTCCGGGCTCGGTGGGCCACTGGTCTGTGCAGGGAGCGCGGGGGCGCGGTGTCCGTGTGCGGCACCACCCGTGGACCGGGCGGGGCCACCGCCTCGGCGGCCGACATGGCGGCCGGGCGGGATCGGTTCCCCGGCGCGGACAGGGATGGCGTTCACGCTGTCGTGTCGGCTGGGCCGGTGGTGCGGTGGTGGTGGGCCTCGTGCAGGGCGCGAAGCAGGATTCCCACGCTGTCGCGGCCCAGTGCCGCCGACTGTCCGGCGGGTGGGGCCAGCAGGACCGTGTCGGTGTCGGGAATGAGCAGCAGCGCGCTGTCCCTGCCTGCCATGTCCCGGCAGGGGATGGTGGCGTGCCCGTCGGCGATCGACCAGAGCACCCTGCTCGGATCGGTGTCGGTGCTGCCGTGGTGTGCCAGGACCGCGCGCAGCGTGTCGACGACGTCGTGGTCGAGGGCGATGGTGCTCACCGCGGACACCACGATGGTGACCACCACCGAGGCCCTGGCCGAGGCCACGCCGCCGGTGACGGTGAGCTGGGCGGGGCGACCGTAGGGATCCCGCGCGGGGATCTCCGTGTGTTCACCGTCGACGATCGGTGTGTCGCGCGCGGGGGCGGCGGTCACGGGATGTCCGGTGTGGACTGCGGGGTGGTGATCGTGGTGATCAGCGTCCGCGCGGCGTCGACGCCGGGGGCGGATCCGGCGGCGGTCATGGCCTCCAGCGCCAGAATCGCCGTCGACTTGGCCGCGGTGATGAACCCGCAGCCCAGCTGCGCCTGGGCGAGGGCGAGGGCCGCGCGGCCGCGGTGGTAGTGGTCGCCGTCGAGGATCCCGTGGAACAAGCTGACCGCCCGGGCCAACGGCCCCACGGCGCTGCCGTGCCGGTCGAGGGCGAGCAGCAGCAGTCCTGTCTGGATCAGCGCCTGCGCCTCACCGCGCGCGTCACCGGATTGATCGTGCGCCTCGACCACGGCATCGAGTAGTGCCAGGGCGGTGTCGTGCTCGCCGTCGGCGGCAAGCAGCGACGCCTGGGTCACCAGGATCTCGGGGTTCGCGTCGCCGTCCCGCTCGGCCCACCGCGTCAGCTCGACGAGCAGGGCACGGGCTCGGTCGAGGTCGCCGTCGGCGATCCAGCGGCGGGTGGCGCGGGTCGCGATCGACGTGAGCAGGGCGGGGTCGCCCAGGGCGCGGGCGGCGGGCAGGCACAACTCGACCAGGTCGGCCTCGGTCGCGGTGTCGGCGTTGAGGATGGCCGGGGTGTGCAGCGCGTCGGCCAGCAGCACGACGGCACGGTGGCGGCTCCGGGCGGCGCCACGCCGCAGGACGGTCATCAGGGTGGGCTGGGCGCGGTCGAGCCACAGGCGGGCGTGCTCCGGTTCCTCGAGCGTCCAGGCCTGGGTGTACGGCACGCCCGTGTCGGGCGTGGCCGGTGGGAGGAGGTCGCGGGCGGGCCAGGCGAGGGTCGCGGCGTGGCGGGCGGTGGTGACGAGCCGGTCGAGGACCAGGTCGTCGAGATGGTCGAGAACGCGGGGGGTGTCGCCGCGCGTGGCCGCGGTGATCACGTGATCGGGCACCACGATGTCTCCGTCGACGATGTCTCCGTCGACACTGTCGCGTTCGAGCAGGCGTGCCATCGTCAACCGCCGCAGCACGTGGTCCGCGGTCGCGGGGGACAGTCCTGTCACGGCGCGGGCGGTGATGTCGTCGACCGGGCCCGGCACCCGACTCAGGGCACGCAGGCCCTCCCGGGCGTCGGTGTCGAGTCCGGCGAGGATCTCGGGGACGGGGCGCTGCAGGGCGGGCAGTGGTTCGGGCACGGTGTTCTCCAGGTCCAACGTGGCGTGGGGGCGGGCCGGGTCACGCGCGGGGCGGGATCGGGCGCTGTTTGCGTGGGGCGTGTGCGGTCAGGCGGGTGGCCGCGGGCGTTCGCTGTCGGGGTGGGCGTGGACCGGGAGGAGACCGGCGCGGGAGGGCAGCAGGGTCTCGGCGGCGGCCAGGACCGCCGCGGGCGGCACATCGAGGGCTCGGCAGAGCAGGTGCAGGTCCCCGAGGTAGAGGGTCACCACACCCGACTCCAGGTCACCGATCCGCCCAGCGGGCAATACCGGGGAATCGACGCGGGCTGCCAGCCGCGGCCGGGTCCACTCCCGACCGTTCCGCAACGCCGCGAGCAGATCACCCACCACCCACGCCGCCCGCGCACGACCAGCGACGGCGACCCCGGCCAACGCGGCACGGTCGCCGTCGCCGATGTCCTGGACGGGGACGGCGAGATCACCCACGAGCGCGGGGAGGTCCACACCCAGCAGACGGGCGTGGCGCAGCAGCGCCGCGACGGCCGGTTCGGCCCGCAGGGTGGCTCGCAGCCGCGCCCTGGCCGCGGTGAGCAGAACGTGCTGGCGTTGCGGGGGTTCGGTGTTCGCCGCCGCGTGGTCGCCCGCGTCCGCGAGGGCACCGGTGACCGCCGCGAGCAGCGCGCGGGTGTCGGCGGGCAGCAGCCGGGTCGCCGACCGGGTCCCGTCCAGCGACGCGCGCTCGACGGATCCCCCCGACATCACACCACTCCGGCGACCCTCGCACACGGCCGGGTCGTGTCCATAGTGGACGGTGAGGACGGGTGGGCTGGAGGGGGCTCGGGGTGGCGTCATCGACCCGCTCCCGGTCCCGTGTCGTCGTGGCCGGTGGTCGGACCGGTCGGGGCGAGTGTGTCGGGACGGTGATCACCGCGAATGCCCGCGGTCACCGCCGCCAACCACTCCGCGAACGGCCCCGACAGGCCGCCGCGCGGGAGAAAGCCGCCGAGGCGAACGTGGTGATCGGCCAGCAACGCCCACCCCGTGTCGGTGAGTTCGACCCGGACGAGTCGGCGATCACGGTCGTCGCGGACCCGCTGGAGGAGACCGGTCGCGGTGAGACGGGCGATCAGGGAGGTGGCCGAGGACGTGGTCAGGCACAGCCTGGCGGCCACCAGGCTCGGCGTCGGGTACCGGTTCTCGGTGCGGTGGTGGCAGCCCACGACGATCACCGCGCGCAGGTCGATCGGGTGCAGGTCGCGGGCCGCGGCGTACCACTCGTCGAACTGCCGGAGGGCGACCTGCAGGTCCACCACCGCCGCCACCACGGCGGTGTTGACGCCCGCGTCGGGATCGGTACCGCACGCCGTGGGCACGGGCGTGGTTGTGGTGTCGTGGGCGCGCACGGGCGACTGTGTGGTCATGGCGATCGGGAATCCCTCTAGTCCTGTGTGGACTTGCGGTGGGTGTCGAGTGTGTCGATCAGGTCCTGGGCCAGTCGCGCCCCGGAGGGGGATCCGGCCGCGGACATGTCGCTCAGGGCGGCGCGGGCCAGCACGAGCGCGTCCCGGAGGGAGCCGGTGGCCTGATGGGCGCGAGCGAGGGCGAGCCCGGCGCGGCCCCGGTTGTAGGTCTCGTCGCTCGGGTGCTCGGAGAGCAGGGTGTGCGCCTCGGTGAGCGGGGGGATGGCCTCGGCGGCGTGCCCGCTGTCCAGGCGCAGGGTCCCGAGCTCGGTGAGCGCCAACGCGCGGGCGCGGGGCCGCCCGAGGCCGCGGTGCAGATCGGCGACCTGGATGAACAGGGCGTCGGCCTCGGCGGTCCGGCGCCGGGCGAGGTGCAGGTGCGCGCGGGCCTTGAGCGCTTTCGCCCGCATCAGGTCGCCCCCGTCGATATCGGCCAGGGCGGCCAGTTCGTCGCACAGGCCCTGGGCGCCGGGGAGGGCATCGGACTTGATGGCGGTGCGGACCGCGTCGGCGAGCGTGCCCGCCAGCAGGTCGCGATCACCGAGTTCGCGCGCGGCCGATAGCGCCAGCGCGCTCACCTCGGCCGCGGCGGTGTGGTCCTTGTGCAGGAGCAGGGCAGTGCGCAGCGCGTGGACCATCAACACCACCGCCCGGTGGCGCCCGCGGGCGGCGGTGGCGCGCACGGTGGCCACCAGGCCGGGCTTCTCGACGTCGAACCAGAGCAGCGCTTCGGCCCGGTCCCCGGGAACCAAGGCCCCGGTGGCCGACTCGTCCGGGGCGGGAAGGTCGGTGTCGCCGAGCGGGGGCAACGTCCGGGCGGGCATCAGCAGGGCCGCGAGCGCGCGCAATCGCGCGAGTCGGTGTGCCGCGACGCGGTCGTCGACACCGTCGGCGTCCGGGCTGCCGATCCCCACGGCGACCTCGGTGACCACGTCATGGAACCGGAGGTGGCCGTGGTCGTCGGCGGGCGCCAGGAGGTTGGCCTGCACCACCATCTCCACGGCCAGGTCGAGGGCTTGGGGGGCGAGTCGGGTCACGGCGCGGGCGAGGTCGGGGGAGATCGGTCCCGGGACGCGCGCGAGGTCGACCACGACGGCGCGGGCCACCGGGTTGAGCGCGTCGATGGCCTCGCGCACCGCCTCCCGGGTCGGGACCAGGGCGGGCGGGGTGTCGGGCATCGGGTCCTCCTGGGAGTGGCGACGGATGGCGGGATCACCGGTGGTGTCGGGAACGGCGGTCACGCCGGTGGCGGCGCGCGCGGCGGTCACGGCCACGGCGAGCGGGATCCCCGCGCAGTGGGCGTGCAGCCGCGCCGCCAGGTTTGGCGAGGGTGCGTGCAGGTGGTGGGCCAGTAGTTGCGCGGTGGCGGGCAAGCCGAAGGGCGGCACGACGAGTGCGCGCGCGCCGACACGGGCGACCAACTCGACATGGGGTGTCCGGCTGGTGATCAGCACGACGCTGCCCGGCCCGGTGGGCAGCAGCGGCACCACCTGGGCCGCGGTGGCGGGGGACTCCAGCAACAGCCCCAGTTGGCGTGGCGCGGTCATCGACCGCCACAACGCGAGCCGCTCCCGCCCGTCGTCGGGAACCAGATCGGGTGCGACGCCGAGCGCGCGCAGGAACGAACCGAGTACCTCGACCGGGTCGGCGACGAGGGGATGGGTGAGATCGGCCCACAACAGCCCGTCCGGGAGCCGGTGCTCGTGGTGGTGCAGCGCGGTGACCGCGACCGTGGTCTTGCCGATCCCGCCGGGCCCGTGCAGCACCAGCACCGTCGACCCGGTGGTGCCGGCGTTGAGCCGATCGGCGATGTCGGCCAGGACCTCGTCGCGGTCGACCACCAGACCGGCCGGGGGGATCTGCCGGGGCCGCACAGGCAACCCGGTCGATCCGGGCAGGTGCAGGGTCACATCGCCGTGGATCTGTCCGGCCTGCACCAGATGCCCGCCCACCCGCCCGGAGACGGCGTTGCCCGTCCCGTGCCCGGTCACCGCGTCACCGCCTCGACGCCGCCGGAGGGGCCACCGCCGCGCCGGCGGTGCAGCTCTCGCAGCTTGCGGTCGAGAAGTGCGTCGAGGTCGGCGATGGTGCGGCGCTCCAGCAGCATCTGCCACGGGGTCTTGTCGATGCGCGGTCTGCCCTGTTCGAGCGGTGCGGGCGCGGGGGTGCCGATCCCGGCCCGGGCCGCGTCCGCGCCATGCTGGGGGCATCGCCACCGCGCGGGGAGTTCGCCGACGGATAGGTCCGCGGCCAGGGGCCGGGTGAAGGAATGACCCAGCGGGCACAAGAACTCGTGGTCACGGCGCGGCGCCTGATCATCAGACGCGCGGTCGATATCCCCCGGTCCCAGCGCTGTCGAGCCGTTGCGGGAGCTGGCCAACCGTCCGGAGACGTACATCAGGCCACCCCCACCATGTGGGACGCAGGCGTGTGTCGGGGGCGGCTCATGCCGGGACCACCGGCTCGGCCGCGGCCGGTGCGGGCAGGTAGGGGGTGCCGGTGGCGGCGGCACAGCGGTGCCGCTCGGCGAGTCGAGCGTGGTGTCCGCCGGGGTCGGCTTGTCGGGCCAGGGCGGTGTGGATGTCGGCGGCGACGGTGTGCGCGTGGTGGTGCTGGGGGTCGGTGTGGATGTCGGCGCAGTCGCGTGCGCGCAGCACGGTGATCGCCGCTCCGGCGGCGGCCGCCGCGATGTCCGGTTCGCCGCGGGCCAGCCGCACGATCGCGGTGCTCACGTGCACGGGGAACAGCGTCCGCGGCTGCCGCTTGCCGACCGCCGCTATCGCTGTGGCGGCGTCGAGCCAGGTGACCGCGTCATCGAGGTCGCCGCCACGGGCGCAGGCCTGGGCCATCAGGCACAGCACCCTCGTCCGCCGGGCGGCGCGGTTCTTGTGGTGGGCGCCGCCGGTGCGCCCCCGGGCCGGGCTGGCCTCGTCGCGGTCCTGCGCGGACAACGCCTCGCCGAGGTCGGCGCGTGCCGCGGCCGGGTCGCCCAAGTCGAGGTGCGCGGCCGCGCTGTGTGTCAGTGCCTCGACCTGGGTCGTGTCCTCGCGCAGCGCCCGGGCGCGCCGCAGGGTGTCGGCGCACACCACGAGCGCGGACCCGGGCTCGCCGAACTCGATCAGCGCGTGGGTCAACCGCCTGCCCAGGACCATCGCCCGCTGCCGGCCGTCCTCGTCGTCGGGCAGCAGCGGCACGGCCAGGTCGTGCACGCGTCGACACAGGCCGGTATCGCCCAGGTGCAGCAGCGCCGTCCCGGCCTCCGCGACCACCAGCAGCCGCTCGGCGTCGCCCGCCCGCGCCCACCGCTCGACCGCGCACCCCAGCTCGTCGCGGTGGGCGCGCACCCACGCACAGGCCCCGCGGTGGGTGGCGAACCGCCGCGGCGCCTCGCCGCGCAGCCTCGCGTAGCGGGGATGCACCCGTACCGCCGTGGGCGCCAACACCCACTCGGCACGGATGAGGTCGTCGATCAGCAGGTCGTCGGCGGGCACGGCGTGGGCGGGTGGCTCGCCGGTGGGCAGGCGGGTGTCCGTCATGTCGATGGCCTTCCGGGGAGAACGGGGGATGGTCAGAAGGTGGTGGCCAGCAGCGGCTCGGCCGGGGCGGTGCGCGCGTCGACGACCGCGACGACCGACCACTTCGACACCTGGGTGCGGTCGCGGTCGAGGAACCGGACGGTGCCGCGGGCCAGGTGTCCCAGCGGGATCCGGGTGGCGCGGTCGGGCGCGAGCAGGTCCACCCGGGTGTGCTCCCCGGTGCCGTCGGGTGGGACGCCGTCCACGACCAGCCCACCGCTCGCGTCGGTGACCACCGGCAGCGGTTGCCCGAGGGCGGTGACCGCGCTCCACCCGTCGGGCACCGTGTCCGCGGCCAGGACGCCACCCGCACCGACGACTCCGGCCCACCACCCTCTGCTGGTCACCACGTCCCCGACCCGGTCGTCGAGCACCCGAGCGGGGTCGTCGCCGGCCGGGCGGACGGGGCGCACGACAGGGTCGTCGAGTCCCGCCGCCACAGGCAGCAGAGATCCATCGGCGGTCGCGGCGAAGGTCGTGGCCGCGCCGGCGCCCGCGGGCTGCGGCACCCAGGCCACCGGGTCACCGACGGCGCCGCCGGTCAGCGACATGTCGATCAACGGACTCGCCAACCGGGCCGTGCCCCCGGGTGCGGCGAGGGCGAACGCGGGGACCAGCGGCGCGGACAGGACGGGGTCGCCGGTATCGGGACGCGCGTCGACGAACCCGATCGCCTCCGGAGCGCTGCCCGCGGGGAACTGCTGCAGAGCGCGCAGATGCAGGCGGGTGTCCGGTGCGGCGGGCATGGCGGCGACGGTCGAGGTCAGGTAGGCGACCGTCTCGCCGCCGCCGACCCTCGGGGCGACCAGCACCACCACGGTGAGCCCCACCTGCCCGGGTGGGCCGGTAGCGGCGAACACGCCGGTCAGCGGCGCACCGGGCGGGGGCTGGTCTCTGCTGTCACCGGTGGCCCACCAGGCCCGCGCGGCCGCGACCAGCAGCGCGTCGTCGTGGACCAGGGAACCGCGCGCGCACCACCGCGCCACCGACCCGGCCGGTGCGGGGGTCGACGGGCAGGCGGGATTGACGCCCACGTTGACGGCGGGCTCGGGGGGCGGGCCGGTCGCGGTCGTCACCAGCACCACACCGGCGAGCGTCGCCAGCACCACGGCCGCCACCAACAGGTTCCCGCCGCGTACACGGCGGGGCGGTGGGTGTCCGAACATCGGGTTGCCTCCACACAGGACAGTCGACAGTCGATCAAGGACAGGAATCGCTGTGGTGCGCGCGGATCTGGGTGCCCCGCCGCGCCCCGGTCGGGGGCACGGTGCGCGGCGGGACGGTCAGAGGGTGATCAGCCCGCCAAGCCGACGTCGGCGCGGTGGGTGGGCTTGGGCAGCGGCCCGGTGGTGGTGATCGGCGCGTACGGGGAGGTGATCGCCCCGCCCTGGGCCGGGGTCAGCGGGAGCGTGGTGTCGAGCCGTCCGGCCATCACGTCGTAGATCCACCGACGGTGCTGCGGGTCGGCGATGGAGGTGTAGACGGCCGGGTACTGCCCGCAGTCGCCCGCCGTCCGGCTGCTCACGCCGACCACGGCCCACCTGCGGGTGCCCGCGATCTTGGTCAGCAGCGGGCCGCCGCTGTCGCCGTTGCACACCCCCGCCGTGCCATGCGGATTGAGTACGCACAGGTCCAGCGCGGTGATCGCAGAGTCGCGGCACCGCCTCGCGGCGACCACCGTGCTGTCGAGCTCCTGCACGAAACGAGGCAACGTGCCCGACGCGTCCGGGCTCGTGAGCCCGAACCCGAGCAACCTCACCCTCTCGCCCACCGCAGGGACCTTGGCCGCGATCTCGAACGGCGCGAACTCCTGCTGCTCGACCTGCGCGAGCAGCACGTCCTCGGCGGGACCGTCACCGGAAGCCCAATCCCAACCCGGGTGCACGACGAAACGCCTCACCGGCAGCACCACGCCGCGAGTGCGGTCATGGGACCCCACCCGGACCGAGAACTGCTTGGCCGCGGTCGGGATCGGCGCCGCCCGCTCGTCCAGCGTGCCGAACATCGACCCCGTCGCGGCCGGGGCGAGAGCGGGGATGTTGGTCGCGCAGTGCGCGGCGAGCACCACCCACCCACGCTCGATCATCGACGCGGTACAAGTGGTCCACCCCAACCGCCCATAGGCGGGGGCGTCGTACTGCAGCGAGGCGATGCCCTCGTAGACCTGGGAAGCCGGGTGGCCACCGACCACCTGGATGCTCACGTCACCATCGGGCGAGGTGCTCTGCGCCGCTGCGGGAGACGCGCCCGGGCCCGCGACCAGGGCCGGGGCGATAAGGACGGCGGCGGCTCGGGCCGCTCGTCGGAGGGGTATCAAGGGTGCCTTTCCTTCTGTTAGGTGTGCCTTCGGAATCCACACGGATGCTGGTGCAGAACCTGTCCCGCGACCGCGTGGGGCATGGGGAACGGGCGCGGTCACTCCGCTGGGCTGCCGCGCTCCTGTGGGTCGGAGCGGTGACGAGCGCCTCGGCGAGCCGGTGCCGCGCGCGGACCGAGATCCGCACCAGTAGCTGGTGCGCACCAGCAGAGCGGCGCTGGTGCCCAGCGGCGCCAACAGCCCGACGGCCGCCCCTGTCGCCGCAATCGCGTCGGCCATGTGCCTCGCATCGTGGTGCAGGCGAGCCAATGACCCGGCGAGCTCCGCCTCGGCCAACGCGTCGCCCACGGCGCGGGCCAGCTCGATCCCCGGCTCCACAGGCCGAGAGCCTCATCGAGTCTGCCGAGGCGCGCGGTGACCCCGGCCTGGCCGTCCAGCAGCCGCCACTGCTCACCCGGTTGGTCCCCGACCACTGTGGTGATCTCGGCGCCCGAGAGGATCCCCATGGCCTGGGCCGCGGTGGACACGGGCAGGGAGCAGTGAGCGCATTCATTGGTCCTTGTGGGTTGTCCAGGCCAGCAGTCCTGCGAACACGGCCAGAGGCAGCAGCACCAGGAGGACGGTGTTCAGGGTGGTCATGTGACTTTCGTGCCTGTGGTCATGGCCTAGGGAGTCCATAGACCGGAGGACACCCGCACGAGCGCGGGAGCGAAGCGTTCTCCGGGCTCCGGCAGCGCCAGGAGCTCTTGGACGATGACGGCCAGGCCGCCTCGGTCGTGCTCCAAACGGTGCCTCCGCCGAACTTCTCGGCCAGGATGCGAGCGCTGGCACTTCCGTGCGGCTGTAGATCCACAGGGCATCCGTGTAGCGCTGAAGGTGGCGGGTGCCCACCAGGCCAACCAGCGCTCCGGCTTGGTCCACCATTGGTCGGAAGCCCCACTCGGTCGGCCGGGCAAGTGCCAGGTAGTACAGCTCGGGATATCTCAGCAGTCCATCTGCAACGGTGATGCCCAGTCCGGACATGGGGTGGCTCCTGCAAGGTCGGGTGGCAGGTGGACGAAATCCGGCATCAGGTCCCAAACACAGGCTCCGGGGCGGTGGCTCGGGCGCTCCTGCGGCAAGGGCTGGCTGGTGTCGGGTGTCTTCGTTCTGACCATTGCTGGTTGCGTGGGCGAGGTACAGCGCACTTCAGCAGCACTCCTGCGACACGCGCTATGCACAGCCGCTCATGACCTGCGTGAACGACTGGCCACTGACCGTGTGGGACACTGGGCATATGGCACCGCCCCGTTCCCCTCTGGCCCGGCTGCGTAAGGCAGCGGGTTACACCCAGGAGAGCTTGGCCGCGCAACTCCACGTTGACCGCATGACCGTCTACCGCTGGGAAGCCGGACGAAACGAGCCGCAGCCGTACTTGTGGCCGAAGCTGGCCATGCTCCTCGGTATCAACCGGAGCGAGCTGCAAGGGCTGTTCCCGTCGTCTCCAACCAGCAGCGCTCCGCCGCTTGAGACTCTGCCATCCCAGGCACCTCTGGTCCTATCAGCGCTGCGCCGGATGCTGGCAGGCGGCCAGGCCGACACCATCTCGCCTGGGGTGGCCGTGACGCCGCTGGTCAAAAGGGTTCATCAGCTCTACCAGCACGCCGACTATGAGGCCAGCGCCCGGCTCTTGCCCCAGCTCCTGCTCCAGCTCGACAACCAGGCTCCCAGTCGTACCGCGGCCGTATGGACCGCCAGCGGCTACATCGCGGCTGCCAAGCTGGCCACCAAGCTCGGGGATGTCCAGGCGGCATGGGTAACGGCCGATCGAGCACAGCGTGCTGCCCGGGAAGCCGAAGCCCCGGCCCTGATCGCCGCGGCTCGCTACCAGGTGGCCTGTGCCCACCTGCGGAGCGGTCATCTCACCGATGCCCAGGACACAGCCGCTGCCGCTTTGGACGAATTGGCTACCGCAGTGCAAAAAGAAGACGGTCGGCTGATCCTCTCGGCTCGCGGTGCGCTTCTGCTGCTGTCAGCGGTCATGGCCGCCCGCAGCAACGAACACCACAGCGCTCGGCAGCTTCTCAGTCAGGCCCACCAGCTGGCGGACGATCTCGGCGGTGAAGGCAACTGGCTATGGACGGGCTTCGGCCACACCAACGTGGCCATCCACGAGCTGTCCGTGGCCGTGCAACTCAGGGACAACGACCAAGCTCAGCAGCTCGGCGCAGCACTGGACACCGACCGCTTGCCCGTGGTTCTCATCGGCCGCCGCTCCCAGGTACACCTGGATCTCAGCCGGGCCGCTACCGACAGACAGGACGACAGCGTGGCCGTACTCCACCTGCTCGAAGCGGAACGGGTCGCGAAGCAAGCCGTCTCCCGTAACGTAGGCGCCCACGAGGTCATCCGAACGCTACTCGGGCGGGAACAGCGCCACAGCACTCCGGGCCTGCGGGCACTGGCCCAGCGGGCTGGCATCCATGTCTGACCCGGTGCTGTACCTGATCGGCTGCGCCGCACCGCCGGTCCGCGACCTGAGCAGCCTCGTTGCAGTCGTTCAGCCTCGTGGCTGGCAAATCTGCGTCATCCCCACACCAACGGCATCCAAATGGATCGACCTGACAGCCCTAACTGCACAAACCGGCTTCCCTGTGCAAAGCACCCCACGCCACCCTGATGACTCCCGCTCTCTCCCAAAGGCCGACGCCCTTCTGGTCTGCCCTGCGACCTTCAACACCGTGAACAAGTGGGCGGCAGGCATCTCGGACAACTTCGCGCTGGGAGTGCTCAACGAGGCCATTGGACTCCGGCTCTCCACCTACGTTGCGCCTTACGTCAAGCCGACCCTGGCTGCTCATCCAGCCTTCGAGGAGAGCCTGGGCAAGTTGGAGCGTTGGGGTGTGACGGTACTGGCGAACGAGTTGGTGCGGCCGGAGGGCAAAGAAGAAAGGTTTTTGTGGGAACAAGTGGCCAGTGCATTGAACTTCTTACTTTAGAGAAATGGTCGTGTCTAACTGAATAGGTGGCTTTGCAATTGGTTTAATTGGCTCGACTAGCCTTACGGGTTACTGTAAACGAGCCTGAGACTTGCCGCACATCGACCGCCGGTGGATTAAGTGTCGCGAAGGCTGGGGTGCTCTTGACTCTTGCTTGCAAGCGCCCGATTCGTGTGCGTACATTCCCCGTCTTGGTTGTAGGTGGTGCAGTGGCTTGTCAGGGGTGCGACCAGTCCTACTCGGTGACGCCCGCGAACTGCCGCCTTTTCAGGTGGTGGTGCGGAGTGGGTAGAGTTCATGCTATCGCACCGCCTTGTGTTCGCTGGCGGTGGAAGGGGCCGTGATGGGATGGCGCGAGAGTGCGTGTCCGGATTGGTTCCGCGCTGGCTCCGTAGCCCTAGTCGCCCGCCGCGCAGCATGCCCCGGTGCAGCTGGGGCATGTGGTCGACAGGCAGGCAGGTGGGGTGGTCGAGGAGCTCCCGGTCCGAGCGGTCGCGGCTCTGCAATGCCGACAGTGTGATCGCCACGTATTCGACAGAGCGCGTCAGCGGGCCCGCCTTGTCCTGCTCCAGCGACAGCGGCGCCACACTGCTTGGGGTCACCAGGCCGGACATGTGCCCGCTCCCCTGCTGGCTGCGGCCGGGTAGACGATCGAGCCGTGAGTCTCGATGCTGATCGCTACTTATGCCAGCGAAGCCGTCACAGCCGCGCCCGATCCCGACGACCCGCACGGTTGCGGTCGAACACATGGGGGTTGTTGGTCTGGCCGACGACGCCGGACCGGCTCTACGCGCAGTGCGTGCAGTGGAGGTTGTTTCACTCGGACAGGTTGGCCATATCCAGCAACACGGCACCCGCGTCGCTTGGCCGTTCACCAGAGTGGCGTCGGCGGGCGCGCAGCCCGCCAGCGCCTGGATCCTGCGGTCGTGCGCAGGCCGCGGGTGTCGATGTTGTCGTTAAGCAGCAGAGGTCCGTGACCCCTGCCCGGCCCGGCGCCTGCAGTATACAGACGCGCCATGACGCGTCGACCCAGACAGCTCCTTGGGGGCTGTTTGCCAGACTGTCGGCGGGCATGGCCCCGCAGCCGATCCACGACGCCGTCCTGCCCGCTCGAAGTGTACGGGCACGAGGTGGTCGCAGTTGGGGAGTCGGCCGCCATGTTGGCGTACTTCGGCGGTGTGCTGACCGTGTTGGTCGCGTTATGGCATGCGGTCGGGGTGGACCTGTGGGCTTTCAACACGGTGTGCCGTGGTTGGTTCGGTAACGCTTGGTGGTGATCACTCGATGGGGTGATCACCACCAGGGACTGCTCACCTGCGGGTTCGGCTGCGGCCACGATGGCTTGCCGCCTTGGGTGTGCTTGTGGGGTGGACTGTGGTGGTGCGATGTCGATGCTCGGCGCGACGTCGCGGAGAGGGGGACGGGTGCGTAGTGCCGGAGAGATCGCGCGGGGGTTGGGTATCGATTCAGCCACCTGTGCCCGGCTGGGTGTCCTGTGGGGGAAGTCCCGTAAGAACGCGGGCGGCACCATGAATCTTGTGGTGTCGCACCTGTTCGACACCGCGGCGGTGGCAGAGTTGATCTGGGACCACTTCCTGGCCTCGTCGACGAAGAGCCTGGTGGATCAGGTCGCCGGTGGGCGTGGGCGCGTGTTCTTCGCTTGGTTGTGTGGCATCCACGACTGCGGGAAGGCGACCCCCGCCTTCCAGGTCCTCGACCCCGAAGGCGCGCTCCGGATGCGGGCATCGGGGTTGTCCTGGTCGGCGGCGGTGAAACCCCGTATGGGGTGGCGTCATGACAAGGCGGGCGCGCGGCTGCTGATCGACAGGTTGACCGAAGCTGGCTGGTCGCAAGGCAGCATCGACTGGATCTGGCCGCTGGTCGGAGGTCATCACGGCATGTTCCCCAGTCACCGTGACATCAGCGGCCGGAGTTCACGGGGGGAAGGACAAGGGCGCGGCCCGGAATGGGTCGCGGTCCAACGCGCGGTGGTGGCGGTGTTCTCCCGCGCTCTCGGATTCGCCGATGTGGCAACGGTGGAACCTGTAGGCACGATGACCCGGGCCGAGCAACTGCACTTGAGCGGGTTGATCGTGATGGCGGACTGGATCGCCAGCGATGAGCGGTTCTTCACTGGTGTCGACGATCTCGACGCCGTCACGATGGACGACGCCAGGGGCCGTGCGGCCAAGGCGTGGAGCGAACTGCGGGTGCGTGGCGGCTGGGGCACGTTGACCGTCGGCGACGGTGATCTTGTCCATGCCCGGTTCGGGCGACCGGCCAGACCGTTCCAGACCGATGTCATCGAGCAGGCCCGCAGGATGGCCGCACCCGGTTTGCTCATCATCGAGGCACCGATGGGGGAGGGCAAGACGGAGGCGGCGCTGACGGCGGCGGAGATCCTGGCCGCGCGGTTCGGTGCCGACGGGGTGTTCGTGGGTATGCCGACGCAGGCCACCTGCGACCCGATGTTCTCCCGGGTCCGTGAGTGGGTGGCGAAGGTCGCGCCCGGGCTGCAGGACCATGTCATGTTGCTGCACGGCAAGCGCGACTTCAACCCCGAGTGGAAGAAGATGATCAGCCCCGCCGAGAACGAGGACGGCGACTGGTTCGGTGGTGTCGGGGAGGATCAGTACGGGATATCGCATGACGGGTGCGGTTGCGCCGGTGAGGACATCGACGGCGCTGGCCCGTCGGAGTGGTTGCTGGGCAGGCTGCGTGGTCTGCTGGCGCCGGTGGTTGTCGGCACCATAGATCAACTGCTGCACGCCGCCACCCGTACCCGACACGTGATGCTGCGGATGGCCGGTCTGGTCGGCAAGGTGGTGATCCTGGACGAGGTCCACGCCGCCGACGTCTACATGTCCCAGTTCCTCCACGAGGCTCTGCGCTGGCTGGGTCAGGCGCGGGTGCCCGTCATCCTACTGTCGGCCACCCTGCCCCAACACCAACGACAGGAGTTGGCGCGGGCCTACCTGACCGGCGCCGGTGGCGGACAGGGTATCGAGCCAGTCGGGTCGCCCGGAGCGGACGGCTACCCCAACATCGCCACGGCCTACGTGTCCGATGGGAAACCACACCTCCAGAACACGCCATCGCAGGGCTGGCGCGCATCCCGCCCTGTCCACATCGAGACGCTGGGCGAACCAGAAGCCGACAACGGTCATTTCGACGAACTCACCGCGTTGTTGCGGCAACGACTCTCCGACGGAGGCTGCGCGCTCGTCATCCGCAACGACGTGCAACGCGCCCAGGACACCTACCAGTGGCTCACAGAGCACATCGCCAACGTCGATGTCCGACTGCTGCACGGCAGGCTCGCCGTCGAACCACGCGCGACCCGCACCCAGCAGTGCCTGCAACTGCTGGGTGCACCGCATCGCGACCGGCCGCCAAGACCACATCGGATGATCCTGGTCGCCACCCAACTCGCCGAGCAGTCCTTCGACGTCGATGCCGACCTGCTGGTATCCGACCTCGCTCCCATCGACCTGCTGCTGCAGCGGATCGGCCGACTCCACCGACACGACCGCGGCCGGCGGCCACTGTCGCTGCGAACCCCGACCGCCGTGATCACCGGGTTCACCGTCGCGGACGGAGCGGCCCCGGAGTTCCTCGGCAGCAGTGAGTTCATCTACGGTCGCCACCTGCTGCTGCGCACCGCGGACCTCGTCCTGCGCGCCGAAGTCGACGGCTGGTCGGTGCCCGCCGACGTCCCCACACTGGTCGACAAGGTGTACTCCGGCACCGACGAAACCCGCACCCCGTGGCCGAAGGACGAACTGGCCGCCAAGACGATCTGGGAAGACCGCGAAACCACCCGCGCCGAGACCGCCGCGAACTACCTGCTCTCCGCACCCGGACAGTGGAGCGTCCCCACACTGGCCGGACTGCACTACGCCCCCGTGCGCGGAACCCAGGAACAGACGGAACTTGATGCCCTCGTGCGCGACGGCGAGGAGTCCATCGAGGTCGTCCTTCTACGGCACGGCACACGCGGATACAGCACCTACCGCGGCAAACGACTCGGTTCCCACGGTGAACTCGGCCCCGACCTGCTCGAGGACGTTCTCGCCGGGACCGTGCGACTGCCCGCGAGCCTGACCAGCGCGGCGTTGCGCGAGCTGAGGCCGTTGCCGGAGTGGAGCCGTCACCCCTGGCTCAAACACACCCTCGTCCTGCTCCTGCCCGACGGTGGGGACCCGGTGAGCCTTGGGGATCGGCTCGTCTCCTACCGCCGTGACCTCGGTTTGGTGGTGCGGCGATCGGAAAAGGGAGGCTGGCACGGGTGAACCCCGCTCGCGCGGGGACGACTACAGGACGAGCAGGAACAACGGGTCCCCCCTGGTGTCAGGGACAACCGTGCCAGCTCGAACGTCGCCGAGGACGGCGCGGTGCTGGACGGCATGAAGCGTTGGACGATGGAGAGAATGGTGACGATGAACCTTCTGGATGACCCGTGGATCCCGGTTCAGTTGGGTGATTCTCACATCGAGGTCTCGGGGCGGGACGCGATCCTGCGTTCGAACGAGATCGCGCAGCTGACCGTGACGGCGCCGACCATGATGGCGGTGATCCTTCGGCAGTTCCTGCTGCCGGTGGTCATGGACGCGCTGGGAGTGCCGCAGTCGGCGCGCGAATGGCCGCGCTGGATGCGGTTGTTCACCGACGGCTCGCTGTCTTCACAGGACGGTATCTCCGGGCGAACGGACGGGAATGAGTGGAGCGCGCGGAAGCGCCAGGAGTTGGCGGACTACTTCGCCGAACATCACGACTCTTTCGAGCTGTTCCACCCCGAGCGTCCCTTCGCCCAGGTCGCCGACCTGCGGACGACCAACAACGACACCAAGTCGACGTCGTTGCTGATCCCGTCGGTCGCGTCGGGCAACAACGTGCCGTTGTTCTCCACTCGCCTGGGTGACGCGCCGTGGCCGCTGACACCGGCGGAGGCGGCACGGTGGCTGCTGCACGCGCAGTGCTGGGACACCGCGGCGATCAAGACCGGAGTCGTGGGGGACAAGCAGGCCAAGAACGGCAAGACGACAGGGAATCCGACCGGTCCGCTGGGGCAGTTGGGGATGGTCATCCCGGTCGGCCGGACCCTGGCCGAGACCTTGGTGCTCAACCTGCCGATCGTCGCTGATGGGCTGCCTGAGTCGGACAGACCTCAGTGGCGTCGCGGCCCGTGGACCCCGGTCTGGGCTCCCGGCCGGGCGATGGGCCGTCTGGAGTTGCTGACCTGGCAATCCCGGCGGATCCGGTTGCACACCGCTGGCACGCCGGACGGGGTGCGGGTGACGTCAGTGGTGCTCTCGGCGGGGGACCGGCTGATCGAGACACCGCTGCACGAGCCGCACACGGTGTGGAACGTCGACCCCAAACCCAAAGCCGGTGTGCCCCCGGTACGACCCCGTCGCCACTCCTCCGGACGTGCTGCCTGGCGCGGCTTGGACGCGCTGCTGGCCTTGGGCGAGGGCACCGGCAAGGTGCGGACCAGCCGCCAACTCGAGGATCTGGCGGAGGTGCTCGACCAGGACTTCCCGTTGCAGGTCTTCACCGTCGGTGTCGAGTACGGCAACCAGTCGGCGGTGGTGGAGAACGTCATCGCCGACTCCCTCCCGCTGCCCGTCGCCGCCCTGCGCGAGGTGGCCGTCCGCGACGCGTTGATCCAGATCGCCGAACAGGCCGACGATGTCGCCAAAGCCGTCAACCTGCTCTCCGCCGACCTGAGGCGTGCCGCGGGATGCGAGCCGCTGCCCTGGGACAAGGGACAGCGCCCTGGCGACCGCCTACTGCACGCACTGGACCCCAGCACGCGCCGTGTGCTGGGGAAACTGCGGACCCGCAGCGACCCCGACGCCGTGACCGCTGTGCACACGGCATGGGAGCAGGTGGCCCGGCGGACCGCGTTCGAGATCGCCGAACCGCTGTTGTGCGACGCGTCCCCCCGCCAGTTCGCCGGCGTGGAAACCGAGCACAACAAGAAGAAGATCACGCACTGCTCACCCAGAGCCGAGTTGTCGTTCCACAAGCGCATCCGGGACGCCCTGCCGCTGGCCGCGGCAATCAACCGTCGTGATCCTGATCAGGAGGTATGACCATGCCTGACCCCGGCAGGCGGGGCAAGTGGTACTGGGAGAAGTACATCGACGATGAAGGTCGGTGGGTCGAGGCGAACAAGTCACCGTCCGGGCAGCACCTGGCCGCGATGCGACGCGGACTGGGCAAGCCACCAGGGTCGGTACCGCAGATGTGGCCGTTGTATGAGGCCGTCGTCTCCCACGAGGGATCGCCCAGGCTGGCTGCCGAGCACGCTGCGTTGTGCCTGTTCGGGTTGCACCAGCAGTCGCAACGCACCCCCATGCACACGCCGGGCGTCGGGTTGGGTGCGGCACTGCGCCGGTTGAGCAGGCTGGACAACGTCAGCGAGGAGGCCGTGACGCGACGGTTCAACGCCGCGGCGACCGCCACCAGCTTCGACGAACTAGTCGAGCACCTGCGTCGACTCGTTACCCAGTTGCGGTCGAAAGCGATCCCGCTGGACTACACCCGGCTTCATCGCGACCTGCTCGCTTGGTCAACACCCGACGGGCAGGCACGAGCACGTCGGCGGTGGGGGATGCAATACCACGCCTGGCATGCCACGACCGTCGACACCCCCGCTACCTGACTGACCCCGTTTACCACCTACCTCACCCCTGTTGGAGTATCACTGTGTCCGTACGCCGCTACCTCGACGTCCACGTGCTGCAGACCGTCCCACCGTCCAATGTGAACAGAGACGACGCGGGCAGCCCCAAGCAGGCCATCTACGGCGGGGCCCGCCGGGCCAGGGTGTCCTCGCAGGCGTGGAAGCGAGCCACCCGCACCGCGTTCGCCGAACGCGCCCCCAAGGCAGACCTCGCCACCCGCACGCAGCGGATCTCCGACCTGCTGACCAGGAGACTGGCCACCGCCCATGGCGTTTCGGAGCAGGACGCGGTCAGGATCAGCAACGCTCTGCTCAAGCAGTTGGGCATCAAACCCAGCAAGAACAACGCCGAGAAGACCTCTTACCTGCTGTTCTTCGGCTACTCGCAACTCGACGCCATCGCCGAGGCGGTTGGGGCCCGGGCCGGCGCGTGGACCGCGCTCGACGACGACGCGCTGGGCAAGGCTGTGGAGGAGGTGGATGTCAAGAAGATCCTCGGCAGCGGCCACCCGGTCGACGTGGCGCTGTTCGGGCGCATGGTCGCCGACATTCCCAACCTCAACGTCGACGCCGCCTGCCAGGTGGCCCACGCCCTGTCCACCCACCCGGTGGAGATCGAGTTCGACTACTACACCGCGGTCGACGACGAGAACACCCGCGAGAACACCGGCGCCGGGATGATCGGCACCATCGAGTTCAACTCCGCGACCCTCTACCGCTACGCCACCCTGGGCCTGTCGCAACTGGAGACCAACCTCGGTGGCATCGAGGCCGTCCCGGACGCGGTCGAGCTGTTCGTCGACAGCTTCGCCCGCTCCATACCCTCTGGTCACGCCAACTCCTTCGCCCACCGCACCCTGCCAAGCCTCGTCGCGGTCATCGCCCGGGAGGACCAACCCGTCAACCTGGTCTCCGCCTTCGAGAAGCCGGTGATCTCCCGGGCGGGTGTGCTCGACGAGTCCGCGAGACGTCTGGCCGACGAGCTGACCAACGCCGCCATCAACTGGGGCCAGCGGCCGACCCAGACCCTGGCCTGCTACAACGCCGACCACGAGGATCTGCGTCTCGCCTTCGGCTCCTCGCGGCCATTCCCTGCTCTGCTCGCCGACCTCAAGCGGTTCACCGCCGACTGGCTGACCGGGGACGCCACCCGATGAGCGCCGAGCCTCCCGCGGCCGCCGGGACCGCGGTCCTGCTGCTGCGACTGGCCGCCCCCCTGCAATCCTGGGGCGACAGCAGCGCGTTCAACCGCCGCGACACCGCCGGGCGCCCCACCAAGTCCGGGGTCATCGGTTTGCTCGCCGCCGCCCAGGGCCGCGCCCGCACCGACAGCATCACCGACCTCGGAGAACTCTCGCTGGGCGTCCGCGTCGACCAGCCCGGCACCCTGCTGCGCGACTACCACACCGTCAGCGACTACCGCGGCACCCCGCTGCTCTCGGCGTCACTGACCACCAATGGGGCCCAGAAATCCACCGGGCCCGCCAAACACACCCACATCACCCACCGCTTCTACCTGCAGGACGCCGTGTTCCTCGTCGCCGTGCACGGCCCGCGCGACCTCGTCGGCACCCTGCGCCACGCCCTGGCGCACCCGGCCTTCCCGCTGGCGTTGGGCCGCCGCTCCTGCGTCCCAACCCAACCACTGCTGCTTGACGACGACACCCAACCCACGATCACCGCGGCGTTGACGACCACCGCCTGGCTGGCCTCGGACCACGCCCGGCAACAGGTGACACGCGACGGCGATGCTCCCGCGTTCGTCCACCTCGCCACCACCATCGACGCGCACCGGCCCGACACGGCCGAAGCGGCGGGCACCGCTGGCGACGACGCGACCGGTGACCTCGACATCGCACACGACCAACCCCTGTCGTTCGACCCGCTGCGCCGAGGCCGCGCCACCCGCACGGTGCGCCACGGCTGGGTGCGGATACCCACCGGGTTGGCCGACCCCGAGGACACCCCCGGGTCCGACCACACCGACCACGATCCGTTCGCGCTCCTGGGATGGTGACCAATTGACCTACCTGTCCCGAATCCGACTCAACCCGCTGCGCGCGCGGGGACGCGAGTTCCTGCGCAACCCCCGCACCATGCACGCCGCAATCCTCGGCGGCCTGCCCGAACACGGCGCTGGCGACCGTGTCCTATGGCGCCTGGACACCCGCGAACACCGAGTCGACCTGCTCGTGCTCACCCCGACCCGACCGGACTGGACCCACATCGTCGAACAGGCCGGGTGGCCCCAGGCCGACGGCGAGCACGTCCTGCTCCGCGACTACACCCCCGCACTGGGCCACGTGGCGCACGGCCGTGAGTTCGCCTTCCGGCTCACCGCCAACCCCGTGCAATCCACCATGGCCCCCGACAAACGCACCGACTCCCAACGCGCACGCCACGGCGAGGACCGGCCCACCCGAGGTTTCCGGGTCGGGCACCGCACTCCGGCCCACCAGATCGACTGGCTGCTGCGCCGCACCGAGCACTGGGGCATCACCATCCCCGCCTCCCGCACCGACCCGCCTGCCCCCGGCATGGCCCCCACCCTCGACGGCCCGACCTCGCACGAGGTGCGCATCGTCTCCACCACCCGGCACAGCATCCCCAAGAAGGGCATGACCAAGCCCGTCACCATCCAGGCCGTCTCGTTCGAAGGCCGCCTGGCCGTCACCGACCCGGACAGGCTGCGCACCGCGATGCTCACCGGCATCGGCCCCAGCAAGGCGTACGGGTGCGGCCTGCTCACCCTCGCATCCCTGCCAGGCACTGTCGGTGGGTGACATGTGGTGGCAGGCCCACCCGCACGACCTGCACCGCGTCGTCGACCGCGTGTCCAGCGTCTACGCCGAACGCACCCACGTGGACCGCGACGACAACGCCATCATCCTGATCAACAAGGAACGCACCGTCCGCGTCCCCGCCGCCATGATCGCCGTCCTTTTGCTCGGCCCCGGCACCCGCGTCACCCACGCCGCCATGCGCCTGCTCGGCGACTCCGGCACCGCGGTGTGCTGGGTCGGTCAACACGGTGTGCGCATGTACGCCAGCGGACAAGGCGCCAGCCGCGGCACACACCTGCTCATGCGCCAAGCCTGGCTGGTCACCCGCACCACCGAACGCCTCGGAGTCGCCCGACGCATGTACGACATGCGCTTCCCCGGCGAGGACACCGCCACCCTCACCATGCAACAACTCCGCGGTAGAGAAGGAACCCGAGTCAAGAAGCTCTACCAACACCACTCCCAACGCACCGCAGTCCCCTGGACCCGCCGCGAATACATAGCAGGCGACGCCTTCGCCGCCGGAGACGACATCAACCGCGTCCTGTCCGCAGCCCACTCCGCCCTCTACGGCATCTGCCACGCTGTCATCGTCGGCCTCGGCGCCAGTCCCGGACTCGGCTTCGTCCACACCGGCTCCGCAACTTCGTTCGTGATGGACATCGCCGACCTCTACAAGGCCGAACTCACCATCCCCCTGGCCTTCGACCTCACCGCCCAAGGACTCACCGAGGAACGCGACGCCCGTACCGCCCTCCGCGACCGCATCGTCGAAACCCGGCTACTGCAACGGATCGTGCGCGACATCAAACACCTCCTGCTGCCTGAAGGCGAGGAACCACCCGGCCGCGACCCCCACCAACTCTGGGACGAGGAACTCGGTGCCGTGCCGAGCGGAATCAACTGGTCACCCGCCCACGACACGCCATCAGGCGAACACGTGGTCGTCATCGGCCCGGAGTTCGACGACCCCCCACCCGCGAAGGTGGACTTTTGACCGTCATCATCCTCATCGCTGCCCCCGAAGGACTCCGCGGCCACCTCACACGCTGGATGGTCGAAGTCTCCGCAGGCGTCTTCGTCGGCACCCCCAGCCGCCGCGTCCGAGAACGACTCTGGGAACTGCTCTCCGACCGCATCCGCGACGGACAAGCCGTCATGACCGAACCCGCAGACAACGAACAAGGCTGGACCGTCCGCACCGCAGGCCACGACCGCTGGTACCCCGTCGACTACGACGGCCTCGTCCTCTCCGCCCGCCTCCGCCGCCACACCCCACCAACGACACCATGACAACAACACTGAATCGAAAACGCCGTTTCGCTTCGTAAACCCGCAGGTCACGAAGCCTCGACCCCGCGCAAGCGGGGATCTTCCCTGGGTGGAGTACTCGTCAACGGTGTCGAGTAGCTCGACCCCGCGCAAGCGGGGATCTTCCGCTCCCG
>NZ_FOGI01000002.1:43710-45033 GCF_900111175.1 Actinokineospora terrae | reverse complement strand
CGCACTCGACCCCGCACAAGCGGGGATCTTCCCCGGCCGTGGTAGGCCAGCACGATCCCGTCCAGCTCGACCCCGCGCAAGCGGGGATCTTCCGCGACCCGCCTGCTGTGGGCGCTGGACCACGCCCTCGACCCCGCGCAAGCGGGGATCTTCCGAACCTCGGGTTCGACTGCGACGCCTGGATCAGCTCGACCCCGCGCAAGCGGGGATCTTCCGTCCGGCCCTGCCGTGACGGGAGGTGATCGGGTCTCGACCCCGCGCAAGCGGGGATCTTCCCGCGTTTCTCGCCGAGGACAAGCGGAAGGTCCACTCGACCCCGCGCAAGCGGGGATCTTCCCCTGTTCGAGCTCCTGTCACAGGCTGGCGAGGCCTCGACCCCGCGCAAGCGGGGATCTTCCGTGCACGATGGGGTTGCCCTCGTCGAACAGGAACTCGACCCCGCGCAAGCGGGGATCTTCCCGGCAAGGGGTGAGTGGTGGCCACGTCCTACGCCTCGACCCCGCGCAAGCGGGGATCTTCCCCGTTGGTAGGTGAGCATCACCCCAGCTCCTTGCTCGACCCCGCGCAAGCGGGGATCTTCCGTTGTCCGCACAGCTCGGGCTCACCGAGGAGGACTCGACCCCGCGCAAGCGGGGATCTTCCCAGCGGCAGCACCGACGCGTGGCCGATCCTGCGCTCGACCCCGCGCAAGCGGGGATCTTCCTGCTGTGCGTGTGCGAGGCGTCGGCCTTGCCCGCTCGACCCCGCGCAAGCGGGGATCTTCCGATGGCGTTGTCGAGCGTGCGGGCGATGATGTCCTCGACCCCGCGCAAGCGGGGATCTTCCGCTGACCAGCCACCGCGAGTCGGCCGTGCAGTACTCGACCCCGCGTAAGCGGGGATCTTCCGTCGATCGAGAACTGCCCCACAGCTGGGCTGTGCTCGACCCCGCGCAAGCGGGGATCTTCCCACCGCGACCACCGCGGCGACGTCCGCGATGGGCTCGACCCCGCGCAAGCGGGGATCTTCCGGCCGCATCAGCAAGGTCAGCCACCCGCGGCTGCTCGACCCCGCGCAAGCGGGGATCTTCCCGGGGACTCGTCGTGGTCGTCGATCCTCGACGGCTCGACCCCGCGCAAGCGAGGATCTTCCGCTCACCGCGAAGGTCTCTGGGCGCCGCGCGCACTCGACCCCGCGCAAGCGGGATCTTCCTCGGCGTCGGTGGCGTACGACGGAGTCTCGTGCCTCGACCCCGCGCAAGCGGGGATCTTCCGGGCCTCATCCCCATCCCGGCGCAGACCTCCACCTCGCCCCCGCGCAAGCGGGGATCTTCCCGGCCACGAAC
>NZ_FOGI01000002.1:0-43559 GCF_900111175.1 Actinokineospora terrae | reverse complement strand
GCTTGGATGAGGGCCCAGGTCGACCCCGCGCAAGCGGGGATCTTCCGTACGCCGAGTCCCAGGGCTTGGTCACCGACTCCTCGACCCCGCGCAAGCGGGAATCTTCCTGCCTGGACGCTGACCTGTCGCGCGAGGAGATGCTCGACCCCGCGCAAGCGGGGATCTTCCGTCGCACGCCCGGTAGTAGTCCGCCGTGGTGTCCTCGACCCCGCGCAAGCGGGGATCTTCCGCACGGTGTGGACCAAGCGCGACTGGAGGCCAGCTCGACCCCGCGCAAGCGGGGATCTTCCGTACACCGCCGGTACCGCGCTGACGCGAGAGAACTCGTCCCCGCGCAAGCGGGGATCTTCCGGGCCTGCTCGGCGGCCCGGACGCCTACGTGTCCTCGACCCCGCGCAAGTGCGGGATCCTCCGCTGGGCACGCAGGGGGCATCTGTTGGTGGTCTCTCGACCCCGCGCAAGCGAGGTTCTTCCGCCATCCTTGACGGTGCCCGCCGCCACGCCACCTTCAACCCCACGCAAGCGGGGATCTTCCCGACTTCGGCACCGGGACCCACACGGCCGCCAACGCGATCCCGCGTAAGCGGAGATTCGGCCCGCGGCCAACGAAAGGCTCGCTGAGCCGCTGATGTGGATCACTCCATTATCGGTTCCTGGAAGTCTGGCGAACGGTGTCCGCGGACCGCGCACCACGCCTTGTTCCTTCGGATCAGAAAGCCGTCCTATGGTGGCCTGCTGCCACCGCTCGGGTGCCGGTGGGATCAACTACGACTGCATACAACCGGCCGATGGCACCGTGGTCAGCGCGGGCGGGCTATGGCCAGGTTCTATTCCGGGAAGGGGGTCGGGCTGCGGGAGGCCGTCGAAGTCGACGTGCTGGTACGCCTCAGCGAGCACGGCGAGCGCAGTGATCTTCGCTCACCGGTCTGACCGTCACGGTCGCCGGGGTCACCATTCCGGCCGACCCATGCACGTAGTCGTCAGCCGCGCGCGGCTCCGCGATCCAGACGACGTCCGCGCCATCGCCATCATCCCCGCTTCCGATGCCCGGCTGCCGCACGCCGCTGACGCCTCACGCCGAATTGGTCGATGACCGACAACCCGAGGACTCCTGACAGCCGCCTCCACGCTGGGAATAGGGCCGTTACGAGTTCCGGCCCGTCAGCGAAGAACCCGGCGCGCCGTGGTCGGTGTGGTCGCGCGCGCCTTCTCGCACAGGCGTTGGAACGCGGGCCTGGGGATCTTCTCGCCGTTCAGGCCGGTTGTGTCAGGGCTGGGGTATTCCAGCCTGTGGTGGTCAGGGGTCTGCCGTGGAGGTAGGCGTGGATTCCGGTGAGGGGGTAGGGGATCACGTCGGGGAGTGCGGTGAGGGGGAACCAGGCGATGTCGGAGCATTTGTCGGGTTCGCGGTTGTAGGGTTCACCGAGCCAGTGGTGGGTGGTGAAGAAGAGGCCGAGGCGGGGGGTGGGGCCGGAGTCGGCGACGTGGGCGGTGTGTATGAGGTGTAGGTGGTCTGGGTTGATGATGACGCCGACTTCTTCGTGTGCTTCGCGTGCGCCGGCGGCGGGTAGTGATTCGCCGGGTTCGAGCTTGCCGGAGGGCAGGTGCCACAGGCCCGCGCCGTAGTTGCCGCGGCGTTGGGTGAGGAGCACCTTGTCGTCGCGTAGGAGCAGGACGTGGACGTCGATGATGGTGTGGCCGGGCATTCGGGGTGGTTCTCCGAGCAGTGTCGGTGGCGTGGGACACCGGGAGGTTACGCGGTCGGCGTGGCGCTATGCGGGTGCGCGATGAGGTATGTCACCCAGGTGGTGATTCGTTGTGCGACGGCCAGCGGTGTCAGTGCGCTGGTGTCGAGCGTGGCGATGGGCCAGCCCTGGGCGAGGAGTCGGTCGGTGGTGTCGCGGTAGAGCGCGAGTTCGCGGCGGGTGGTGTCACGGCCTTGGTGGAAGCGGTCGTGGGCGCCGCGGCGGGCGACGCGGGCGGCGGCGATGTCCGGCTCGGCGGTGAGCAGCACGGCGAGGTCGGGGCGGTCGGCGGGGGCGTTGAGGGCGGCGATGTAGTCGAGGGGGACGCCGTCGATGCGTTGCAGGACGTAGGAGGAGGGCACGTAGCGGTCGCAGAGCACGATGACGCCGTTGTCGCGGTGGGGTCGGATGACGGTGTGGAGGTGGTGGTGGCGGTCGGCGGCGACCAGGCAGGCGAGGGTGTGGCCGCGGTAGGTGTCGGTGTTGTGGCGGGCGAGTGCGCCGATGGCGTCGTGGGAGGGCTGGGTGGTGGCGTGGGTGTGGTGGCCGTGGTTGCCGAGGATGCGCTCGAGTAGGCGCACGGTGGTGGTCTTGCCTGCGCCTGCGGGTCCGTCGACGGTGATCAGCAGACCGCGGTGGGTCGGGGTCATGCCACTGTTCTTCGGTCGTGTTGGCCGCGGGTGAGGGTGATCAGCGCGGTGCGGACGTGTTCGATCGGGGCGTCGCTGAGTTGCAGGTTGATGCTGAAGTTGAACTCGTCGCGTTCGCGCATGGATTCCTCGACGCCGTCGGCGGTGAGGTCGACGGGCTGGTAGTCGAGGAGTTGGTCGGCGGTGTAGGCGCCGGTGGCCATGAGGCGGGTCCAGTCGAGGGTGCCGGGGTAGGGGCGGTACTCGAAGACCGAGGCGCGGAACCGGCCGGGCAGGGGGTCGGTGAGGTCCCACAGGTCGTGGACCAGGCGCACGGTCGTGTCGATCTCGGCGCTGGTCTCGGTGGGGAACCCGAGGATGAAGTAGCCCTTGACGTCGATGCCGCGTTCGGTGAGTCGCCGCACGACCGAGCGGGCGGAGTCTGGGGTGACGCGTTTGTCGATCATGGTCAGTACGCGGTCGCTGCCGGACTCGATGCCCAGGGCCACTTCGCGCAACCCGTTGCGGGCGAGCAGGTCGAGGGTGGTGTCGGGTTCGCGGTGCAGGACGTTGATGCGGCCGGTGGCGTCCCACTGTGCCCAGTCGCCGACGCGCTCGGTGGTGAAGGTGCCCATCATGGGGTGGATGACCCGGCGTGCGCCCAGGAACAGATCGTCGACGAACCGGAACGCCGTGACCCCGGTCCCGCGTAGCTGCTGCAGTTCGTCGATGATGTTGTGTGGGTCGCGCACGCGGATGCGGACGTCGGGGTTGGCGGCCGCGGCGGCGCCGCAGAAGCTGCACTGGTAGGGGCAGCCGCGGGCGCCGACCATGGCGGCTTCCCACCGTCCCCGGTCAGGGTGCGGGTCCTGGACGAGGTAGCGGCGGTCGACGAAGGGCAGCCGGTCGATGTCGGGGGACAGGTGGTGGCCGTTGCCGGGTCGTCCTCCGGTGACCGGGGTGCGCAGGATCGGGTCGAGCCACATCACGCCTGGCAGTTCCGCGCGGGCGTGGTGGTCGTCGAGCAGTCGGGCGACGCGGGTCTCGGCCTCGCCGATCACCAGCGCGGCGCAGCGGGCCATGCGCGGGTCGGTGAGGATCTGGGTGGGCATCGCCTTGGCGTGGTGGCCGCCGACCATGAGTTTGATCGCCGGGTCGAGCCCGGCGGCGATGGCGGCGCTGATCGGGTAGGTCGGGGCGAGCAGGTTCAGCCCGACCCAGCGTGGGGCCAGGGCGTTGATGATGTCGATGGTGGCGCCGATACCCAGGCCGTGGGCCTCGGCGTCAAGGACACCGACGTTGAAGCCGTGCGTGGCGGCGTAGGTGGCGTTGTAGGCCATTCCCAGCACCGGCAGGGTGAAGTCGTTGACGCGTGGGCGGATGTCGTAGTCGCGCAGGGGCGCGTTGACGAACAGCGCGTCCAGTTCGCGGGTGGGGTCGGCCCCGACGATGGGGCTAGGCGGTGGCTCCTCGGGCATGGCGGACTCCCCAGGCGAGGGTGAGCAGGGTCAGGTCGGACAGGTGGTCCCCGGTGATGTCGCGCCAGTGCGCGGCGAAACCGCGGTCGTCATCGGGCCAGGCATGGGTGGGCGCCAGGTGCGCGGCCCAGGTGCGGACGGCGAGGTCGGAGTGCGGGTAGTAGGTGAAGTCGCCGGTGTGGTCCGCGACGGTGGCCCCGGCCGACCACGGCCCGATCCGTGGCACGGCCTGCAGCGCGGTGACCAGTTCCGGCGCGGTCATCTGAGCCCAGTCGTCGGCGCATTTGCGGTACCAGTCGGCACAGGCCCGCAACACCCGGCGGAAGAACTTCAGGCCCACGCGCGCGAACTCGGCGTCGGACAGCGCGGAGACCGTGTCGGGATCGGGCATGAGGAAGACCCGACCGGCGGCGGTGTCCACTGCCAGGCCATGGGCTTCGCGGAAACCGCGGTGCAGTTTGCGGGCCTGGTCCGCGCGGATGACCTGGCGGATCGCCGAGGTCGTCAGCGCGTCCCACAGGTCCGGGTTCCGCACCCGCCCGACCGGACCGTCGGCTCGCAACGGAGCGACGATCTCCTCCGGTCCGCTGGCCCCGGCCGGGTCGACGATGTCGATCACCGGCGTCGGGGCGCCTCCGGGCGCGACCAGGTCCACGGTGTGGCCGTGACCGGTCTCGGTCGGCACGCCGATGACCGTCGCCACCGTCTCGCCCGTCCGGCACGCTCGTACGCAGCGCCCGTCCGGGGTCGTGGTCCAGGCGGGATGATCGAGCATGAGCGTCGCGTGCGGCATGGGATCCTTCCACGGTCGATGAACCGGGACATTCTCCTCACCACACCTCGGGGTCCTGCGAGCGCGGGCGTGCCACCTTTTGCCGCCAGCACGTGGTCATGGCCCGGTCGATGCCAGCAGCGTGGTCACCTGATCCTCGTCGAGCTCCACAGTGACCGGTGTGAACGGCGTCAACTGCACGGCGAGGTGCCGGTCGAGCAAGCCGTAGCCTCGCGCGTCGTTGGGGACCTCCACCACGTCTCCTGCGGCGGCGACCGACGGCACGTCCTGGTAGAGGCGCACTCTCATGGGTTGGCCACACCTCCTTCGGTCAGACACCCCCCGGTGGTCACGGCCGCCGACCACGTCGGGGGACAGGTGGGGGACACTGCGGTGAGCCGAGATCGACCCGGTCAGTAATAGATTACGGCCGAGCGGTATTCCTGGCCAGGGCAGTGGTGCCCGCCGACCGGGTGAACCGCGCCGCGACAGGAGGTGACATGGCGCTCTCGACCACTCCCACCGTCATCAGGAGGTACCTGGCTTTCGAGCTGCGGCGTCTGCGTGGAGCCGCCGGGCTCAGCCAGACCGACGCGGGTCGACGGCTGGGCACGGCCCAGAGCCGGATCGCGCACTTCGAATCCGGACGCAACGTGCCCCGCCCACCCGACATCGAGGTCCTGCTGCCGTACTACGGGGCACCCGATCTGGTCGATCACCTCCGCGCCCTCGTCGTCGGCCTGCGCACCGCGGGGCCGGTCGTCGAGTTGGACACCGCCTCGATGCCACTGCCACCCGGGTTCGACATGTACGTCGCCCTCGAGCAGGGAGCCAGCCGCGTGTTCACCTACGACGCCGTGGTGATCATGGGCCTGCTGCAATGCCGCGCCTATGCCACCGCGGCAGTACGCGCCCACACCCCCGACATGCCCGCCGACGAGGTGGAGGCGGTGGTGAAACTGCGCCTGCGGCGACAGGACGCGCTCGACCGCGACACCATGGCGCCAAAGGTGGTCGCGGTCATCGACGAGGGCGTGCTGCGCAAACACGTCGGCGGTCGGGCCGTCGCCGCAGAACAACTCGGGCACCTGCGCGAACTCGCGGAACGCGACAACGTGACCATCCTGGTCCTGCCCGCCCACGCGGGCGCGCACCCAGGCTTCCACGGCGCCCACATCCGCCTGGAGTTCCCCATCGACCACGACCCGGGCGTGGTCTACCTCGAAGACCTGTGCAGCGGACGACTGCGCGATGATACTGACGAAATCGACCGATACACCGAGGTCGAACGCCGCCTGACGAAACTGGCGCTCCCAGCCGATCAGTCGGCGGCGATGATCGACCGCATCCGAGAGGACATGTCGGCATGAGCGAGACCTGGACCTGGCGCACGTCCACCCGGTCCGCGGGCAACGGCGCCTGCGTCGAGATCGGCACACACCGCGACACACCCATGATCGGCGTCCGCGACAGCAAACTGAGCGACGACAGCCCGATACTCATCATCACCCCGGACCGATTCGCCGCGCTGACCAAGGACATGAAGGCAGGACGCTTCACCGTCCTGGACTGACCACCCCCTGTCGGTCCAGGTCACACAGCGGCCCGGCCACCCTGACCTCGGCCACGATCGTCCGTGCCCTGGCCCCCGGGCTTCACCTAAGCATCCCTGCCCACGAACTGCGCCGCTGCGGTCACCCAGGCGACCTGCGTCGTCGGGCCTCCCGCCTCGAGCGAGTCCATACAGCGCACCATCCGCGCCACCCTCGGACTGCTGTCGCTCGGTCAGCTACCCCCGCCGCGCGGGTAGCCGGACACTGCTGGATCCCAACACGGCCAACGACACCTCGGCCGCGATCTGCGTTGCCCCGATCTCGCTCTTCGCCACCTGTTAGCCTTCCACGCAAGCAATGGGCGGCGCTACCCGGATTGTTCGATGTGGTCGGTCATCTAAGGTACGAGCACAGCCGACCGCCGCTTGGTCTGGCGCAGTGGGAGAACCTCGTGCGACCGAATGGGCCGCCTACGGTGAGGCCACGTCTGGTAGCCAAGACCGCAGACGACTGCGGCGCACAGCCGCGTTCTCTTTTATGATATCGGAGATCACCGCCCACCGGGACCGGTGACGGGGCGTCCATCGAGCACTCAGGCAGGCTTCCTCCGCGCAGGTGGCTCCGGCGGTCCAGGGCTCGAATCGGCTACCGCTGGCCACAGCACTGGGAGCATGGGGCGCGGTTCAGGGTCCTGTTGATCAGCCGGCAACGGCCGCTGGGTTGGAGGAGCTGTCGAACGGACTGCTGCGGCCTGCTTGGTGCTACTCCCGGTGGTGAACTCGAAAGTCAAGGCCCCAGTGTGGACCCGTTCGAAGTGTGGCCGTTGCGTCTGGTCTCGTGATGGCGTCGCCATCACGAGGTCACGACGAACTTGGCGGTCCGTTCGATTCGTCCACGAAGGTGTGCTGAGTCCTTGCCCGGGCGCTGATGACAAGCCGCGATTGCCGCCTGTACGAAGGTCTCGCGAGTAATCGGCTGGTCGGCCTCAACACGACTTCGGATCGCTTCGTCAGCAAGTGTCTGTGCGCGGCTGGCGGCGAGCCCGCGGACGGACACAAGGACCTCTGCCAGCGCGGAAGCCACCTTCGCTGCAGGATCAGACAGATCGACCAGCGTGATCCTTGCGCCGTCCTGCTCATCGGCTCTGGAAGGCGACGGTCCGGTCGTGCGGTTTGAGCCCAGGTCGGGCTTGTGCGATCGCGGTGTTGGAGCGGGCAGCAGATCGGGTTGCAGGCCGCGGAGCAGGTAGGGCACGGCCGACTTGGTGGCTGCCTCGATGGTCAGGCGGCAATGGCGTTTGACCTCGGTCTCGCTGAGGGAGTGGCGCTCATGGGCGGCTTGGACCGCCGCTGCCAATTGGCGTACCTGCCCAAGGCTGGGTCTCTTGTGGCGGCCGAAGTTCAACTCGACGACCAGGGCCGTGGCCCACTCGGCCGGTTCTGCCTGTTCGTCGAGGAACTCGTTCGGTCCGTCCGTCGTCGTGCCTGTCCCCTGTTGATCCCCGAGTGACACATCGAGTGCCGGCGGACGGAGTGAGGGAGGACGGGTTCCCGAAGGACTGGTTTGGGACTCTCGTAGAGCCCCCGTGTCGAGACTTGCAGAGCCCCCGCTGACGGCTCTTTCAGTTCCCCCGTCACCTACTGCGAGGTCTCTCTCAGAGCCTCCGTGGTCGAGCCCCGGCTCGGGGACAGCGGGAACCACCGTGTGGCGAACGGACCTCGTCCGGCGCTTTGGATTGGGTACTCCTTTGTCCGCCCTGGGCGCGCGCTCAGGTGCCGAGCGTAGGTCCGGGCGCGACTCGGCTGTCAGCGCCGGACGGCCCGCGTCGACTGCCTCCCGGTTGACCGAGCCCAATTGCTCGGGGGAGTACCACGAGAACGGGACCATCAGATCCCAGACCACAGGTCGTCTGTCCGCCCGGATGTGGGCGACCAAACGTTGGTCACCTCGCTGGATGAGTCCTCGGGACTCCAGTGATCGCAGCCGCCGCTTCACTGTCTCGGTATCGCACATCGCCGTTCGGGCAATCGTCGGCTTGGACGGATATGCCGCCCGGCCATCGCTGTGCGCGTGGTTGGCCAGCTTCATCAAGATCAGCCGCTCGTAGGCGTCGGCCACCGGCGCCGACTCACTGGCCCATTCGGAGACGAGAAAGCTCATGCCGCGCGGCCTCCGCAGATCCCGCGACGACGCCGGTGGTTGTGCTCGCGTCTCAGCAGTCCAACTGGGGCGTGGGGTCGCTTCACTGACCGCATGGTCGGTGAAGTAGTGCCCCTGACTACCGTTGTCATCGGTCCTCAAACTCCATCATGAGACCAGCAGGCAACGCGGATCGCCGCCATGGTGCATGCGTGGTCAGTGGCCCCCGCTACCGTGGTTCGGCAGGACGTCCAAGGCGCAGCAACGTCACATTCGGCGTGTGGTTGGTTCGGGGCACGGTGACTTCTCTGGTGGGTGGAGAGTCCCGGTTTCGCACGGATCTCGTCGGACGGCGTCCTCGCCGTTCCCCCGTCCTCCGCGCGAAATCACACAAAGGCGGGCGCGGTCCGCGCTGCAGTCCGAATCGGCGAGCACCGACCGGCCGTCTCACGTCCGTCGGCGAGTTCGCTCGAGGCTTCTCCATGTCATGACCCCTCTGAACCAACGACGCCGCGGGAAGTGGCCGACCAAGATCGAAACTTTGCGGCATGAACGCCCCGTCCGTGTTGAAGTGCTGGTCAACGGCAGCGCAGACCTGGGTCCGGTGCCAGCGGCGCGAGCCGTGAGAGGAGGTAGACGAGCGCTGCGGCGCCTTGTTGGGCACCACGCCGCCGCCGATGACCTGGAGTTGGTCCACGCAGGACAGTCCGGGGACATCGGTGACGTGGCCTTCCGGGAGTCCCATCATCCACTCGGAGAGGGCGGGGTTGAGCACTGGTGATCCGGTGCGTCCGGTGATGGTGGGGAAGGGGGCGGCACGTCCGAGGACGCGTTCCCAGTGCTGGATGGCGGGGGCGTATCGACCCCAGCGCGGATCACGCCGGTCAGGGTCTGTCCCTCGTGGCGTGGCCAACCTCGGCTGGTGTTGAACAGGCCGCGGCTGTCGGCGACGGTCGGTGTGGGGAGCAGGGCTGTCACCGCGGAGGGGAGCATCGGGTCCCCGCTGCTGCCGCGTTGGCGGGGGCTGCCCTTGGCGCCGTCGGAGGCGCGTGGGGTCGGCAGCAGGTGTCCGAGTCCGTCGAGGCTGGGTCGTCGGGTCGCCCCGGTCGAGGGGGAGCGGTTCGACCCGGCCCGGGTCGTGGTGGATGTGGGCATCAGGGGTGTGCCGGGTGGGCGGGTGGACGAAGTCGGTCCAGCGCGGCGGGGTCGTCGGGTCGGTGGGGGTGGCGGCGATGATGACGCGGTAGCGCTGGTGGGGGGGCGCCGATGTCGGCAGCGGCCAGGCCACACCACGCCGCGTCATACCCGATGTCGGCCAGGTCGCCGAGTACGGCGCCCAGTGCCCGCAGGGCACGGTCCGGTGGGGTGTCTCCCAGACACGTCGGGCACCGTTCCACCGGGCCAGGGGGTGTTCGTCCACTGAGGACTCCTCTCACGTTCTCCAGCACGACCAGTCCGGGGTGCAGGGCGGTGATGGCGCGGGCGACCTCGGTCCACAGCCCGCTCGGGGTGCCGGGTTCCAGGCCGAGGCGTGTCCCGGCCAGGGACAGGCCGGTGCAGGGCCATCCGGCGGTGAGCACGTCGACCGGCTCCACCCGGGTCCAGTCGATGGTGGTGATGTCGCCGTGGTTGGGCAGGGTGGGGTGGTGGTGGGCGAGGACGCGCGCGGCGGGTTGGCGTGGGCGTGGTCGTCGCGGGGTGGGTGGGTTGTGTTCGGCGTACCAGCGCAGTTCGGTGGGCAGCACGGCGGCGGTGGCCATGTCCAGGCCGCCGTAGCTGGTGCACAGGCTGCCCAACCGCAGCCGCTGTCTGACGGCGCGGCGTGGGCGGGTGCGGGGTGGGCTTGTCGCGGCCCGGCCGCTCGGGCGGGTGGACGCGCGCCGTGCTCGGCCGCCGGGGTGTGTGCTCATCGCAGCGGCCAGGACGGTGTCGGCGCGAACGGTTCGTGCGGTTGTCGCGGTGGGCGGCCGCCTCGTGGGCGGTGGTGGCGGCCGGTTGTGGCGAACAGGTGGAGGGCCGCGGCGGTGGCGAGCGCGGCGGTGGTGGGTAGTCGGTCCGGTCCGGCCCAGGTGATCACGGCGCCGCCGAGCAGCCCGCCGAGGCCCATGCCGAGGTAGATGACGCTGCCCGCCAGGGCGAGCAGCAGCGGTTGGGTGCCGCGGTCGGCGAGGGTGTCGAGCCGGGCGTTGAGCGGGGGTGTGGTCGACCAGGCCGCGGCGCCCCACACGGTCACGGCGGTCATGGCGGCGGCGGGGTGGTGGCAGTGGGGGAGCAGCAGCAGCGCGGCGAGGCTGGTGGCGGTGGCGGTGATCAGGACGGGGCGGGGGCCGAGGCGGTCGGCGAGGTGTCCGGCGGTGAGGGTGCCGGTGGCGGCGCCGAGTCCGTAGGCGGTGAGGTAGGCGCTGGTGGGGCCGTCGAGGAGCACGGCGAGGTAGGGGTAGACGGTGCCGGTGCTCGTCCAGGCCAGCAGGGCGCCGCCCAGGACGCCGCCGACGCCGGGGCGGGTCGCGGCCGCGACCCGGTCACGTATCCCTGCGGCGGGTGGGGCGGGGAGGCGGGGTGCGGTGGCGGCAATGACGAGGGCCGCGGCCGCGCACAGGGCGGTGACGGTCCAGAGGGCGGGGCGGTAGCCGGTGGCGTGGGCGAGGATGGCGACGCCGGGGACGCCGATCAGCAGGGCGCCGGTGAGCCCGGACAGCACGATCGCCATCGCCCGGGCGCGCCGGGCCGGGGTGCTGGTGGCGGCGGCCAGGCCGACGGCGATGGCGGTGGTCATGGCCGCGCCCAGCGCGGTGAGCACCCGCCCGGCCAGCAGGACCGGGTAGGTGGGCGCGGCGGCGGCCAGGGCGTTGCCCGCGGCGGTGACCGTCAGGCACGCCACCAGCAGTCGGCGCCGTTCCCACCGGCCGGTGGCCACGGCCAGCACGGGCGCCGACACCGCGCACACCAACGCGAACACGGTCGCGAGTTGTCCTATCAGGACGATGGGGGTGTGCAGTTCGGCGGACATGATGGGCAGCAGCCCGGCGACCGCGTGGCCGCTGGTGCCGACGGCGAGGGTCCCCAACGCCAGTCCCGCCGCCCCGCCGCGCCGTGTCGGGGTGAGCGGCCGCGGGGATCGGGTGGTCGTGTCGGGTGGGGCGTGCGGCTTGTCGATCACGGTGGTCATGGGGTGCGGGCGGTGATCGCGGTGAGCACCGAGTCCACGACCGCGCACGGGTCCACGCCCGGGAACAGGCCGTTGGTGACCGACACTCCCGCCACGCCGTGGGCGAGGCGGGCCAGCCCGACGCATCCCGGCCCGGACTTGGCGTCGTCGACGCGGGCCTGCAGCCCGGGTTTGCCCGACCAGGTCTTGGCCACCGACCCGGCTCGCGCGGCGGGGTCGGCGTTGAGCCGGGTGCCCCAGACCACGCTGGTGAGGAAGTACCCGCCGACCGGGCCCCCGGCGGCGCCGTCGGTGGGGATCCGGATCGTGCCGACGCCGTCGAAGGCGCACCGCACGTCGAATGGGTCGTCCTTGCCCGGGGAGCGCAGCGCGGGCGGGTGGGGTTTGCCGTCGGTGGGCCGCACCGCTGGTGGGAAGTCCTGCCAGGTCACCGAGCACGGGTCGAACGGGGCACCGACCTGGCGGGCGTCGCGGGGCCGGTCGAGGTCGCCGAGCACGATCGCCCCGGGTGCCCGCCCGCCGCGCCGCTGCTCGACCCCGTCGCGCGCCCCGTCCTGGTCCCGGACTTGTCGGCCGGGGCTGGTGTGTGGTGGGCCGGTGACGCCGGACCCGACCGGGCCACCGACCCGGTCGGCCGTGGAGGTGTCGGTGCAGGCGGTGGTGGCGGTGAGGATCAGCGTGCCGGAGATGATCGCGGCCAGCGTGGTGCGTGGTGCCATGGGTGTCCCCTGGGGGTTGGTCGGGTGTCAGCGGATGAGGGCCAGGACGCCGTCGGCGGCGCGGACGGCCAGTGGGCACTCGGCGGCGGAGACGGTGACGACCTGCACCGCGGCGCGCGCCCCGTCGCGGGTCTGGTCGGCGCGGACGGTGACCGTGTCGTCGGCCACCACGGCGAGCTCGCAGGTGGATCCGGCGGCGGCGGGTCGCCGGGTGCTGACGCCGGGGCGCCCGGCGACGGTGACGGCCACGTAGCCGGGGGTGGCGTTGTCGAGCAGGGCGCGCGGGTCGATCGCCATCCCCAGCTCCACGGTGAGTCGGGCGCCCTTGCCCGCCCCGGGCTGCCCGGGTTCGCCCTTGGTGGCCAGCAGGGAGCAGCCGTGCGGGTGGGGCAGCGACGCCCGCACCCCCTGCCCCAGCTCGGAGGCGACCGAGGTCAGGCCCGCGCACGGGTCGAGGTCGGCGATCCGCAGGGTGGGGGTGGTGAGCTTGTCGGCCCGCAACGCCGGGGCGTCCCACCACTTCCCGGCCTCCGCGAGGTAGGCGCGGGCCACCGCGCACGGCGTCTGGGGCGCCGGTGCGGTGGCCTCGTGGCGCACCAGCAGTTCCAGCGCGGTGGTGGGGCCGAACCCGCGCACCATGCGGCAGGACCGGCCCTGTTCCGCGGTGGAGGCGGGCGGGATCTCGGTGAACTCGATCCCGGCGATCACCTCGGGCGCGACCCGTTGGCCGCGGTCGGCGCCGACGGTGGCCGTGAGCCGCCACGTCGGCAGCCGCACCGCGGTGTCCCCGGCGGACAGGACCAGCTCGCAGGCGTTGAGGTGGCGGCCGGGGACGAGTTCGTCGGGTCGGGCGCCGGTGACCCGGGCCGCGGCGGCGGGGTCGTGCAGGGCGCAGGGGTCGATGCGGCGCATGAGCGGGTAGGCGGCGACCTTGTCGGCCTGCCCGGGCATGGCCGCGATCCCGGGCGCCACTTGTGGTTCCGGTGTCCGGGACCCGGGCCGGGAGGGGGCGGTGACCGGGGTCCGCCCGGACGGCACCGCCCCGGTGGCGGCGGCGTCGGGTGGGGGTTGTGGCAGGGCGGTGCCGGGGATCGGGGTGGAGCAGGCCGCCACGGCGGCGGCGAGCAGCACGGCACCGGCGGCGAGCGCACTGCCTCGGAACGTGAGCAAGGTTGTCCCCCTGGGGAAGTCGGTGGTGGCGCGGTGTGGATCAGCGGACGAGGACGGCGGTTCCGGCGGGGGCGCACTCGATGAGCACCGGCATCGCCTCCGGCGGCACCAGCACCGAGCCGTCGCTGCCGGCCAGCCCGAACCCGGTGGTGGGCCAGGTATGCACCCCGACCGCGGCGATCCCGGCGCCGTGGGCCAGGTGCGTGGGGTGGTGGGCGGCCAGCACCAGGGCGAGGTTCACCAGGCCGCGCGGGATCTCGATCGCGCCGAGGACGACCGTGCGCCCGCGCGGGGTGGGGTGGGCGGGTGTGCCGACCCCGGCGGGCCAGGTCACCCGGTTCGGGCCGCAGTGCAGGGTCACGGCGCGGGCGCGGGTGTCGACCACCAGGTGGTTGTGGTGGGGCACCACCACCACGCGCTCGTCGAGCGCGACCCAGCCGACCGCCCCGTCGGGGTGGGTGGGCAGCAGCACCCGCGCCCACCCCGGACAAGCTCCCACCACCGGCAACCACGTGGGCAGACCGGCGAGCACCTCGACCGGCAGTTCGGCGAACGGGTCGCCCTCGGGCACGCGGTGCACCGGCACCGGCACCAGCGGCGTCAGCCGCGCGGGGTGCGGCAGGGCGTGCGGCTCGGGGTCGCGGGGCGCGCCGGGCAGGGCCGCGGCCCAGGACGCGGCGGGCAGCGGCGTGTCGACGAGTACGAGGTCGCCGTCGCGGCCGGTGCTCACACCGCCCCCGCTCGCGCGGCGCGGGCGATGACGTCGGCGGCCAGGACCACGCTGTTGGGCGCGCGCATGCCGGGCATCAACGGGTCGAGCAGGTCGCGCGCCGCCTCCGGGCCGGCCACCCCGGTGCCCAGGACCCAGACGATGCGGGGCAGGTGGCCGCTGCGGCGGATCGCGTACAGCTCCCCGGTGCGGGCCACCCAGCCGATCGCCCAGGGCCCGGTGCGGTCGACCCCGCTGTGGGGGGCGAACGCGGCGGGGTCGTCGTCGTCGCCGTCACGGCGCCACGCCAGTCCCCACCACTCGACGCCGTCGATCCTGCGCCCGCCCCAGTCGGTGGCGGTCGCGCGGCGCGGGTCGGCGTCGAGATAGGCGGACTCGCCCGCGAAGCAGACCACCCCGGCGGGCGGTTCGGGGCCGCGCCGCCACCCGTGGACCGCCTCGTGGAGCCATCCGCCGGTGGGGGCCAGGTCGATCACCCAGGCACGCAGGGTGGACAGCATGTGCCGGGCGTTGGCCACGCGTCGACCGGTGGCCCCGTGGTGCTCGATCGCCGCGGCCACAACGTCGTCGAGGTGGCCGCGGCGATCACGCGCTGCCCCAGCCGGCAGGGCGCCGGGTTCCCCGCGCACGGCGCGCAGTCGCAGCTGCGCCTGGCCGAGCTCGAACGACAGTGCCGCGACCACCCGCCGCAGCCGGGTCTCCAGGGCCAGGATGTCCACGGCCGGCACCGTCGACAACCCCACGCCGTCGCTGCCGGTCAGCAACAGCGCGAGGGTGGCGGGCACCGGCGAGATCCGCTCGCCCAGGCGCAACGCGGGCCCGTTCGGGCCGTGGTGCCATCCGGCGTCGTCGTCGTTCAACTGTCCTCCCAGTGCGCAGGGCCGCGGCCGCCACCCTGGGCGGCGGCCGCGTTCCGGTTGTGAGACAAAGGGTTCGCCGTGCGGGATGCTCCACACGGGACATTCAGGGGTGACGCGGGCTCGACGTGCGAGGCGCGCGGGAGGTGGTGACCCGGTGCGCGGGCCGGTCGAGCGGGTCAGCAGACGCGGACGAGCACGTTGCCGCCCCCGCCGGTGCCCTGGTACCCGGCGCGGACCATGTCCGAGCGCGACCAGCCGTAGCCGTGGGGTCCGGCCAGCCAATACCAGTCCCAGCCGTCGCGGGCGTTCTGGCGGCAGTGCACGGTGACCCGCTGGCCCGGCCACAGCAGGTGGTTCACCCAGCCGTCCACCGGCCTGGTCCGCACCCGCACACCGCTGCCGGTCACCACACCACCCACCGGACCGGCGGCGAGAGCGGCGGCCCGGGCGGGAACGGCGGTGGCGGTGGCCGGGCAGGACGCGATGGCGGTGGCAGCCAGCGCGGCACACGCGACGGCCGGGAACGTGGTTCGCACGAGAGAATCCCCCTGGGAGACGGTGGTGTCGGTCCCCGACCCGGCGGCCGACGCCACGCTCCCGGGGTGGGGGGGTGTGTGCGGGGCGTCGGCCGCTCTCCTCGGGGGCCACCGGTCACGGCGTGACCGGCGTTGGTGCGCGGCCGGGGAGCATCCGGCCGCGGGAACGGGGCGCGGGACCGTGCCCGCGCGGGTGGGTCAGGGGCACAACGGGGTGGCGGTGGGGTAGGCGAGCAGGTCCGTGCGGACCCAGCCGGTCACCCCGTCCGCGCGGCGCACCCGCGCCCAGAACCAGCCGTCGCGCAACGCGAACCGGGTGCGGCACAGCACACGCGTGCTCTCCCCGCGGCCCAGGTGCGCGCGGACGGCGCCGGTGATCGGGGTGGACCGGACCCGCACTCCCGAGCCGCGCGAGACACCGGTCCCGATCGCGGCACCCGCCCCTGGGGGCGTGGCGGCGGTCCCGGGAAGGCTCGCGGCGGCGCCGCGCTGCACGGCGATCGCGGCACGGTGGGCCGCGGACCGGACCGACTCGATCCCCGCGGACCCGGTGGGTGCGGTGGAGGTGGCGGTGGCCGGGGCGGCGACGCCGGTGGTGAGCGCGGCGGCGAGCAGCAGCGCGGCGGCGCCGAGTCGGATACGGCCCATGGTGTTCCCCCTCGGTGGTGGTCCGGCCGGGCACGTGCCACCCGGCCGGGGCGGGGACCTGGACCGGGCGCGCCTGCGTTCGCGCCCGGTCGCGGTCCCCATCGGGTCGACCGGGGTCGACCGATCGGTCCCGGCGTCCGCCTCCCCGCGGTCACCGGGTCCTCAAGACCACGGGGTGCGGCGGACCGGCGCGGCGTGATTCACCGGACGCGCACTCACGTGGCGGGTGTGGTCGAGGGCGTTCGCGCTTCTCGCCACCCGCCCTCGAAACCGAATGTAATCAGCGGGTAGCCCATCGCGCATGAGCGATGTCCGCCTATTTCCCGCACGATTTCCCGACCCCTGGGTGGCACCACCCACGGAAAGCCGTAAAGCCACCCATCGGAAATGGAACAATGTGATGGGCGCGGAGCGCGGCGTCCTGGTCGCGCGCGCCCCATGGCCGCCGAACACCCGGGAGCGACGAGCGGTTCATCGTGCCGCTGCCTGCGACGGCAGGACACCGGCGGCACGCGTGATGAGCGGGAATCCACGCCGACGTGGGTAGGTTTCACGGACTCCATGGGTGTGCCGGCAGGTGTGTGGGTGGTTCCGCCTATGGAGTCGATGTTCGCGTCCCCCGATTCTGGTCTCGCCGCGACAAGGCGGCCCACGGCATAACCGCGAGAAACGCGTGAACGTGGACGAGAGGCGGGACGGACATGATTGATTCACCGTGGTCGGTGGAGCGACACGCAGACGTGAGGGTGATCCGGTTGCCCACCGGTGTGCGAGCGTGGGTGATCGCCGACCACGCCCAGGCGCGGGCGGCGCTGACCGATGCGCGGCTGCGCAAGTCGGCGCGATCGCTGCGGGAGATCATCGGCGCCGTGCTCGCCGGGCTCGGGCACCCCGCGGACGCGCTGCACGTCATGTTCTCCGACCACATGGCCTTCGCCGACCCGCCGGATCACACCCGCCTGCGGCGGCTGGTGGGCGGGGTGTTCACCCGCCACCGGATGCGCGCGCTGCTCCCGCGCGTCGAGGCGATCACGACCGACCTGCTCGACTCGATGGACACCGTCGCCGGCCCGGTGGACCTGGTGGGCCGGTTGGCCGCGCCGCTGCCGATGGCCGTGATCGGCGACCTGCTCGGGATCCCCGCGGTCGACCACGACCGCCTGCACCGGTGGACGGCGGTGCTGATGGAGGAGGACCCCGCCCAGGTGGGGGCGGCGTCGACGGCGATGGGCGGCTACGTGGCGGACCTGGTCGAGGCCAAGCGATCGCGGCCGGGTGATGACCTGGTCTCGGCGCTGGTGACCGCCCACGACGACGGGGATCGACTCGATCCGGCCGAACTGGTGGCGATGGTGGTGCTGCTCATCGTCGCCGGGCACGAGACCACCGCCAACGCCATCGGCAACGCCGCGGTGACCCTGCTGGAGCGGCCGCACCGGTGGCGCGAGCTGGGCCGCGACCCCGACCTGCTGCCCGACGCGGTCGAGGAACTGCTGCGACTCGGTGGCGCGCTGCGACACACGACCTACCGCTACACGGGCGAACCGGTCACCTACGGCACCACCACGATCCCCGCCGGGGAGATCGTGCTGATCGGCCTGGCCGAGGCCAACCGCGACCCGGCCGTGTTCGACGCTCCCGCCGACTACCGGCCGGGGCGCCCGCGGATCCGGTCACACCTGGCGTTCGGACACGGCATCCACGCCTGCGTCGGCGCGCACCTCGGGCGCCTGGAGATCCAGGAAGCCCTACGCCTGCTCACCGCCCGCTACCCGCGCGCCCGCCTGGCGGTCGCCGCCACCGAGCTGCGCCGCACCGCGAGCCCGATGATGCTCGGCTACCGGGAGATCCCCGTCCTGCTGAGGCCCTGACCCGCCCGTGCCCCCGCCGCCGGTGCCCTGCCCCGCCGCCGGCGGGGCAGGGGTCACCGCGCGCCGACGGCCAGCCCCAGGTACCAACTGCCCAGGACGATCCGGTTCGGTACCCCGACCTTGGCCAGGATGGCGCTGACATGGCGATCGACGGTGCGCGAGGAGATCCCCAGCGTCTCGCCGATCACCGCGTTGGTCATCCCCTGCGCGACCAGCCCCGCCACCCGCCACTCGCGATCGGTCAGCCCGGCCGGATGCTCCCGCGTGGTGATCATGTCCAGGGTCGACACCGCCACGCCGAGGGCGGTGTCGACGTCGAGGCGTTCACCGTCGGCCACGAGCTCGACCATCCGCCGCTCGCCCAGGGCACGCAGACACGCGCCCTGGGCGGTGTGCTGGACCCGCGCCGGCAGCGCCGCGCGCCCGACCCCGTCGGTCACCGCGAGCCGGCCGCGCACCGCGCCGAGCAGCCGCGCGGCGCGCTCGTGCGCGCCGAGGTCCGCGGCGATCACCGCGACCAGCCACAGCGACCACGTCAGTGCACGCCCGCCACCGGCCGCGCGCTGGAGCCGCAACGCCTCGCGCAGGGCGGCCTCGGCCCGGTCGCGGTGCCCGGCCCGGTGTTCGGCCAGCGCCAGCGCCCACGACGCCCACGACATCGACCTCGACGCCCCGGCCCGCCCCGCGGCGTCGAGGTGTCCGCGCGCGAGTCGGATCGCGTCGCCGTGATCACCGAACGCTGCCGCCTCGACGGCGAGCGACATGGCCCGCGCCTGGCCGCCCCTGTCCCCCTCGTCCGCCGCGCCGCGGGCGGCGGCACTGAGCATGGCCACGGCGGCGCGCGCGTCGAGCTGGGTGCCGGCGCACAGCCGCGCGGCGCCGCGGACCAGCAACATCTCCGGCGCCTCGACCCTGTCCAGGGCCGCGGCGAGCTCCTCCGCCTGCCGGTGCAGGTCCGCGGCGGCGGGGTGTCCACTCAGGTGCGCCAGGCACGCCCCGTGTGCCGCGGCCCGCAGCCACGCCCGCGTGGGCGGGCCGGGTGGTTGCCGTCGCAGCGTCTCGACCACCACCGGCACATAGTCCGCCGGCGCCGCGCCGAGGGCGTGGACCGGGACGCGGCACAGGTCCGCGACCAGGTCCAGGCCCCGGGCGGCGAGCGCGGGCCGGTCGAGGAGGAACCCGAGCGCGGCGTCGACGTCGGGCAGCTCGTCGACCAGGCTCCCGAGCACCTCGGTCTCGCCGGGGCTGAACCAGGCCTCGGCCGCTCGGTGCACCCTGCGGGCGCACTCGGTGGCGTGGGCGTGCCCGATCGCGTCCTGGTCGATGTCGGGCGGGGTGAGACCGGCGCCGTAGCGGCGCAGCGGCTCCAGCAGCTGGAACCGGGCCCGGCCGTCGACCTCGACACGGGTCAGGACGCTGGCGTGGACCAGCCTCGTCATCAGCGAGTCCACCTCACCGGGGTCGATGCCCAGCAGGGCACCGACCTCCCGCGCCGAGCCCATGGTGACCGCGCCGCGGAAACGGGACACGATCGACCACATGCGACGCACGGGATCCGGGAGCAGTCGATACGACCGGTCGAACGCCGCGCGCAGCGCACCCGGCAACGTCGTCGGGCCGGCGAGGTCGTCGAGCACGTCGTGCAGGCCGCGCAGGTCCAGCAGGGCCGCGGCGTGCTCGATCGCGGCGGGGTGCCCGTCGAGGAGCTCGACCAGCCGCAGCACGGCGGGGCACGCGGGGTCCAGGCGAACCGATCGGGCCGCTGCCCGATCGACCAGCAACCGCACGGCGTCGGCAAGCCCGCCGGCCATCGGGCGCAGCCCCAGCGGGGGCACCTCCAGCCGGTACTCCCCGGCGCCGTCGAGGACGACGTGGCTGGTGGCCAGCACCCGTACGCCGGGCGCCGCGGCCAGCACGGTGTCCAGCAGCGCGGCGACCTCGGTGGCCACGTGCTCGCAGCCATCGAGCACCAGCAGCAGCCGCCGGTCCCGCAGGTACCGCACCAGCTCCGTCTCAGGATCGCCTGCAGAGCGGTCGTCGAGGCCGACCGCGCGTGAGAGGGTGGCGCACAAACCGTCCCGATCCCCATCGGCGACCGAGACGAGGTCGGCCAGGACCACGCCGTCCGGGCACAGGTCACCCAGATCGGTCCCGGCCAGCTCACCGAGCCGATAGGCGAACTGGGTCTTGCCCACCCCCGCCGCGCCGGTCACCGTCACCCACCGCGTCTCCCGCAGCCGATCCAGGCCCTCGACCAGCAACTCCCGGCGACCGATGAGCACGGTCACCCCGGCCGGAACACCCGTCACCGCCGCCGACAGTCCACTCACCACGCCTCCCCAGGGTCGTCCGGCCCGACGCTAGCGAGATCGAATCCCGCACGGATGCGGGTTCTCCGACTTTCGGTTCGTGGCCAGGCACGGGGGGTGATTCCCCTGGTCACCACGCACCCCCGGGAAACCCCCTCATGGCGACCCGGGGGTACTCGACTGGCCCACAAACCAAGACAGGGGAGAACCCGCACGGTTGAATGCACACGCGGGGTGCGAGCGGGACACGTAGGTGAAGAGGATTCGGGGTCAGTGGTGATGGCGAGCAGACGTCCCAGGAGGCAACTGCCGGGCGCGCTGTTGACGCCGACGGTCGGAGTGACGCGCACCCGGTTGGTGGCGAGCCTGCTGGGAAAGCTCGGCCAGATCGACGACGCGACCGGCCTGCCTGTCCATCGACTGATCACGTTGGGCGGAGCCCCCGGGATCGGCAAGACCCACACTGCCCTCGCCCTGCTCACCCCGGCGGCCGAGCAAGGCCGCCACACGGGATTCGCCTACCTGGGGGAGATCACCCCCGACACCGCGGCCCGCTCCGAGACGCCGAATCTCGACACCATCGCCCGCGCGGTGCAGGAAGCGTTCGGCATCACCGACATCTCGACCGCGGACGCGGTCGAGGTGCTCATCCACCACCTCAAGCCCCGCGGCGACCTCGACCCGGCCAACCCGCGCCAGCCACCGGCACCGACAGGGCCGTTGCTGATCATCGACAACTGCGAGCAACTGCTGGAGCCGGTCGGCGATCTCGTGGCCATCCTGCTCGCGGAGTTGCCCGACGTGCAGGTGGTGGCCACCTCCCGCGGCGAACTGGGCATCCCCGGGGAACAGTTCACCGTCCTCGAACCACTGTCCATCCCGGCCGAGGGGGCCGACCGGACCGACACCTCCGAGGCCCTGGCCCTGCTGCTGCACCATGTCCGCGCCGGCGGCCTGGACATCCCGGACGACCAGTGGGAGGCCACACTGGAGCTGGCCCGATGGTCCGGCGGGCTGCCCCTGGTGCTGGGCATGGTCGCCGGACGGATCAAGGGAGGCATGTCGCCGACCGGAGTCCTGGACCGCCTCGACGGCGGCAGGTTGCTCACCAGCAAGAACACCCGCCGCCTTCAGCGACACCACCAAACCCTGCAGCAGGCACTGACCATGTCCTACGACCTGTGCTCCCTCGGCGAGCGCAGACTCCTGGAGAGGTTCGCGGTGTTCGCGGGCGGCGCCGGGTTGGACATGGTCGAGAACGTGTGCGGCGGCGGCGATATCGACACTTGCGACATCGTCAACCTCCTGGCCGGTCTGGTGAACGTCGCCCTGCTGGCCGCCGACGGCACCGGCCGCTACCAGATCTACAACCCCATCCGCGAGTTCGCCCTGGTCAAACTCCGTGAGCGCGGCGAGGAACGCCGGATACGCAACGCCCACGTCGAGCAGTACCGCGCCTGGATCAAGACCGCCGCCGAGACCTGGCTGGTCCCCACCGCGGACTCCCCGACCGAGGTGGCGTGGTTGGAGCGGACCGGCAAGGAGATCGACAACCTCCGCGCCGCGATGAGCTGGGCCCGCACCCAGGGCACGCCCGAGGTCGGGCTGGAGATCGCGCTCGACCTCGCGCGCCTGCGCTACTGGTGGCACTCCGGTCTGCTGCCCGAGGGCTCCTCCTGGATCGACCGCGCGATGCGCGCCTGCTCCCCGGACCCGACCCCACTGTCGGTGGCCGCGGGCTCGATGCTCGGGTGGATGCTGCTGTGCCAGGGCGACCCCGCCACGGCGGCCACCGTCCGGCACGACGTCCATCGGATGGTGACCGAACTGGGCCTGACCGAGCACCCGCCCCCGCCGGTGGACTTCCTCGACGCCGCCTACCTGCTCCTGGCCGACGGCGACCCCGCCTGCCTGGAGCTGTTTCGCCGCGCGCGAGCGGGCTTCGACGCCGGTGCGCGCGCGGGTGAACCGCTACGCGGCGACCGACACCAAGTGGACCTGATCTCCGGTCTCGCGACGGGACTGCTCGGCACCGACTCGACTGAGGTCAGGCAGATCGCCGCGCGCGTGCTCGACGAGGCACGCCAGGGCCGCGCCGAGTGGGCCCTGAGTTGGGGCCAGTGGGTCCAGGGACTCGTCCCCCTGATCGACGATGACCCCCGCGCCGCGCTCGCACAGTTCCAGGCATGCCTGCGTTCCCAGGTCGCGCTGGGGGACCGGTGGGGCAGCGCCTGGACCATCCTCGCCGTTTTCTGGGCCCTGGCACGCGGCACCGACCCCGACCACGCCGCCCGGGTCCACGGAGGATCGGTCCGTCTGCAAGAGGACGCGGGAAGCCGTGTCGTGGGCCTGCACCCGTTCCGCGGCCAGACCGAGGCCGCGGTGCGCCTGGTCACCGACCGGGTCGGCGCCGCCCGATTCGACCAGCACAGCCGCGCGGGCCGCGCCCTGACCAACCACCAGGTCTACGAGTTGGCGATGCGGCCCTGGCCAGACGGCACCCGCGCCCCGGACCCGGGTCGGGCCCTGTTCACCCCCACGGAGGACCGGATCGTCGCGCTGCTCATCGAGGGCGCGACCAATCGCGAGATCGCCGAGAGGCTGACCGTCAGCTCTCGCACGGTCGAGGGGCACGTCACCCGCATCCTGGCCAAGCTCGGCGTCGAGCGCCGCGCCGCGATCAGGCATCGGCTCGACCAACTCGCTCACTCCGACGACCACACCACCGGCAACGCCTCCGGGCCCCGCAGCGGGCCGTAGGTCCACCGCGGCACGACACCGTCCTGGAGCCGGAAGTCCGGGACGGCGTCCAGAACCTCCCGCACCACCACGGCCAGCACCTCCCGGGCCAGATGCCGCCCCGGGCATTGGTGCGCGCCCGTGCCCCACCCGAGATGCCACGGCGCACGGTCCACCCGCGCCACCTCGCCCTCGGTGAACACGGCCTCGTCCCGATTCGCCGACCCCCACGCCAGCAGCACCCGGTCCCCGGCCACCAGGTCGACCCCGCCCACCCGCACGTCGGTGGTCGCGACGCGCGCGGTCGTGGCCACCGGCGACTCCCACCGCACCGATTCCTCCACCAGCGCCGACACCAGCGCGGGATCGGCCAGCACCAGCGCCCGCAACCCCGGGTCCTCACACAGCAGCAGCAAGGTGGAGCCGATCGCGTCGATCGTGGTCAGCGTCGCCGCGGCCACCATCAACGACGCGAACCTCACCACCTCGCCGTCGGCGAGTCTCCTGCCGTCGATCTCGGTGTTGACCACCACCGTCAACAGGTCGTGCCCGCTGCCCCCGACCCGCGCCCGCGCCTGTGCGGCCAGGAACCGGCGGTAGGCCGCGGCGTCCTCCGTGCCCGGTCCTGTGGTCGAGGCCCGCAGCAGGCGCCGGAACTCGTCCCGGTCGCCGTCGGGGATCCCCAGGAGGTCGGCGGTCACCACCGGCCCCACCCGCCACGCCAGGTCCGCCACGAGATCGGCCCGACCGGCGGGCCGCATCTGTCCGAGCACGGACCGCACCACGCCCCGCACCCACGGCCCCCGGGCCCGCGCCGCGGCGGGCGACAGGAACGGTGCCAGGGCCCGCCGCCACCGCGTGTGTGTCGGGCCGTCCTGCTCGAACACCGGCGCCACGGACCCGGACTCCGACTCCGGGCTCACCAGCGCCGCGCCCAACCCCGGCACCGCGGCCGAGAACCTGTCACCGTCACGAGCCACCGCGGCGACATCGGCATACCGGGTCACCAACCAGAACCCGCCTTGCCGGGCACTGTGGCGCACCGGGCAACCGCCGCGGCGCACCGCCCCCCACCGCTCGTGGATCGTGCCCGCCTCCCCGGGGTCGAGCGGATCGACGTCGGCCACCCGTGTCGCCTCCGGATCGTCGGATTCGGTGATCATGCGGTGCACCCTGCTAGCCCTCCCACCACCGCCACACCGGGGAAACCCCGCTCCTTGTCCGCCGCGTCCCCGGGGAACCACGTGGGTACCCGTGCCGGCACCGGGGGTGCCGGGGTTCGGACGCCGGTGGACACGCGCGTTTCCGCTAGTCGTGGCGCGAGCGCGCGAGCACGACCGACCCCGCTGCCGCCGACCGTCGGCCTGGTGATGCTGCTCACGCCCACGGTCCAGCGCCCAGGAACCGACCGTCGGTCAGGGACGTTCGGAACCGGGACCGCGGGGCTGATCATGGCCGACCCGGCTCACCGCGCTGCGCGATCAGCCGCCCGTACTTCGCTTGGCCTGCCGTGCCGGGCTTGACGCGACTGTTCGTGGATGGATCTTGGCGGGTCAGCAGCGGCGGTATCCGGCGACCCAGTACCCGGTCGCGCCAGGCGGTGTTTCCAGCTCCAGTAGCCCGATCTGCGGGCCGGGCGCGGAAACGGGGCCGCCCAGGGCGGGCCACCGGAGTCGGCAGGCGTCGACGACGGGTCCGCGCGGCCCCTGGGTGGTCGCCGCACTGGTGGGGGAGCGGTAGCGCCGCGCGTCGGTGATCCGCCCGGCCAGGGCCGTGGCCGCCGCGGCGCAGTCGGCGGCACCGTGGGCCTGGGCGAACGCGCGCGCGGCGTCGGCGCTGAACAGATCGCACGCGCTGCTGCCGTCGTCGCGGGCCAGGCGCGCGGCCAACGTTCCGCCGTATCCGGGGGCATAGCCGGGCAGCAGCCGCGGCACCGGTGCCCTCGTGCTGGTCGACGAGGACGCCGCGGTCGGGCTCGTGCCACCCGGCGGGGCAGTGGCGGGGCCCGCACCGGGTTCGAGTGGGCATGGTCGGTAGCCGACGGCGAGGTATCCACCGCCGCCGACTTGGCGGAGCTGGAACCAACCGAGGCGAGGGCCTGGACCACCGGGTGGGATCGGCGCGCGGTCGAGCAGGCCGGGACGCCAGTCGATCGCGCAGCCGTCCACGGTGGCGTCCGGACCGCCGGTGACGATGGCCGACCGCCGATCGCGGTAGCTGAACTCGACGTAGATCGAGTGCGTCCCCGCCGCGATCCGGGCCCGCAGGACGCGCACGGCGCCAGGGCAGTCACCGGCGCCGTGCGCCGCGGCGAACACGGCCCGGGTCGAAGCGTCCATCAGCCCGCACACCACCGTCTCACCGCCGGCCTGGGCCACGCTGGAGTGCGCGACGCGCAGGAACTGGTCCGGGTACGGCAGTACCCGCCCCACGGCGAACTCGTGCGCGGATGCCTCAGCCGCGGCCTCCGCGCCCTGGTGGAGCAGCGTGTCCCGGGCGATCCCCGCGCCCGCTCCGGCGACGAGCACGAGGCCCGCCGCCACGATCTTCACCTGCACCGCGCACCCCAGGTTCCTCCCCACCCCGGTTCGCCTGGCCCCGACTCCAGCATCCCCGAATCCGGGACCATAAGGGTCGGACATCGGTACACACCCACACCCCCTGACCGTCGACCAACCGGCACCGGGGTGACGGCGACACAGCCCCACGCGCTCGACCTCCTCGCCTGCCGACGTGGCCAGGCCGATCGAGCCCCATGCCCAGTCCGCCGCCTCGACCGGATCGGGGCACGGGCACCTACCGCGCTCGCCGACACCTGCGCCTGCTCCCACCCACGTGCCCACCACTACGACTGGTCCACTCCGACGCGGTCGCGCACCCACGCGCCGGGCGCCCCCTGCCCGACTCAGCCTCGTCCGGGCCTTGCCCGCCCTCTCGTGCCGGCCGAGCGCCAGGCCCCCGCTGCCACGCTGGCTCGAGCCCGGCGCCCCGCCGCGGCGCGCCCGTCCCCCTTTCGACCTTCGACCGGCTTGGCCAGGGGACCGTCAACGCCGGTCCCCTGGCCAAGCCGGTCCCCCTTTCTCTGCCCTTTTTCAATGGCGGCTCCCGCAACGCCGCCGTTTCGGTATTCGACATTCAGGGCGTGTCCGTTCGTGGTCCGACGGGAATGTACCCACGGCTGGATCATCGCTCTTTCGCCTGCCCGCCGCTGCCGCAACAAGAACGGCGCGTCACGCGCGCACGCGCGCGTGACGCGCCGACACCTGGCGACGCCGGACGGCCACATCCCGGATCTACCTGGCGAGATGCCGGATGGATGACGTGTTCTCGGTGCCTGTCCCCGCTGTGGTGGACGCATTGTTCGGTGCCCGTCCCCGGTTTGATCAGCCAGAACAGAAAAGCTCGCCGCTGATCCTTGACCGCTTTTCTCCGCTAGTGGCAACTTTGGCGACGCACCACCGAGTGCCGCCGCCGCAGCGCGGCAATCAAAGCCCACTTCGGAGAACGGGATACCCATGTCTGAGATCAACCTGTACCTGACCGGTGACGCGAACCGCACCCCTGCCGCGTCGGCGGGCGTAGCCACTGCCCGGGTCCGCGCCGCGCTGCGCACCCTGGTCCCGCATCTGCACGCCGGGTTCGACCCGGCGACGGTCGCCATCAGCAGTTCCTTGCTCAAGTACGGCGGTGTCCGCGCCGTGACGATCGTGAGCGGGTTCGCGCCCGACGCCGAGCACGCGCGGTCGGTCGCCGAGGTGCTGGCCGGTCAGATCACCCAGTGGGACGGCGTCGCCGCCTTCACCATGGGCGACGGGGAGGCCTCGCTCACGCTCACGTGGCACCCGGTCGACACGGTGGTCATCTGGGGCGATCTGTGCCCGTGCAGCAACGGCGGGGGAGGGCACCGGGTCGGGTTCTGCCTGGCTCGCGCCCGGGGCCTGGACTTCGAGCGCGAGTCGGACGAACCCCTGATCGAGCAGGCGTACGGCGACGCCGCCCCCTGGGTCCTGCGCATCGACCGACTCACCCGCTGCGTGCTGGGGATCGCGTTCGACGGAGGCGCCTTCCACGGCACGCCGAACCAGGCCACCGACGGCGACACGGTGCGCACGGTGCTGGACCTGGTCGGGGCCCTGAGGTGGCTGGACGAGGAGTGGAGCGCGCGGATGGGCGGCTGACCGCCCGGGGGTGGGCCCGCACAGCCGGGCCCACTCCCTGCCCGTTGTCCCTGCTCCGTCGCGTAGATTCGGTGTGCCGCAATGGCTTTCGCCCCCACGGTGTGGGCTGGTGCCCCCGATCCCATGTGGATTCAGGCAACCGACACCCCGCTGTTCGTCTCCCACTCCCGACTCAGGGGGCGCACCCCCGAAGGGCTGCCCAGGGCCGACCGCAACCGGTGGGTGCTCGATTCCGGCGCGTTCTCGTTCATCACCTGGTTCGGGGCCTTCCCGGATGACCCACGCGACTACGCGCGACGGGTACGGCTCTACGACGCCGTGATCGGCGGGTTGGAGTGGGCCGCCATCCAGGACTGGATGTGCGAGCCAGACTCCCTCGCGGTCACCGGCTTGAGCGTCGCCGAGCACCAACGACGCACGGTCGCGTCCTACCTGGACCTGACCGCCGCGTGGGAGGCGATGAGCACCCACCGCCCGGACAGCCCGTTCATGCCGGGGTTGCAGGGATGGACACCGGCCGACTACGTGCGGTGCGTGCGCATGTACCAGGCAGCCGGGGTGGACCTGGCCGCCGCGCCGGTGGTGGGGCTGGGATCGGTGTGCAAGCGGGAGGACACCGAGGAGATCGCCGAGGTGGTCGCGACCGTGCGCGCCGAGGTGCCCGGCATCCGGTTGCACGGGTTCGGGGTGAAAACCGGCGGGCTGGCGCGGTACGGGGCCGAACTGCACTCCTGCGACAGCATGGCCTGGAGCTACGCCGCGTGGAAACGCCGGATCAAGTCCGCCCGGTGCACCCAGTTCCACCGGGTGTGCTCCTCGTGCCTGATCGCCGCCGAGGACTGGCACGCCAAGGTGTGGCCCGAGTTCGTGGCCGCGCGCGCCGACGCCGCGCCCGCCACGTCCCCGGTCGAGTTCCGGGCCGATCCCGCAGGGCAGTTCCTCCTCATCTCGTAGGGCCGCGCCACCACACCGCGCGCCCCGGCGCCCGCTGACCGCCACCCTACGCCGTGCCGGCCGCGCCCTTGCTCAACCACACCACGACAACGACAACGACAACGAGAGGACACCACGATGAACCTTGACCAGATCGCGGACCTGATCCAGCACGACGACACCGCCGAAGGGCGAGGCGATCTCTTCCTGATCATCGCCGGTGACGCCGACACCGACGTGCAAAGCGAGGTTGGGCAGGCGATCATGCCATGGGTCCGCAAGCTGACCCCGGCCGAGCGGTGGGAGTTGTGCGCCGCGTTCGACGTGTGCCCGGTCCACGTCTGCGACGTCGACAACTGCCGCGGCGACGACGAGCCGTGCCCGATCGACCACGGGCGCACCGCACCTCCCACGTACCTGGTGGCCGAGTGGGAACAGTGCTGCGACTGCCCGACCTACCCGCCGCACGAGCACATCGCCGCCTGCCAGACGTGGTACCTGAACGCCACCGGGCAGAGCGAGGACCCCGAGGTCATGGACGCGACGTGGCGCGCGCACGTCGAGACCATCGCCCGCGCCGTCATCGCCTTCGGAGTCACCGGATTCGACGGCCGCTACTTCACCGCCACCGACGCAGGCCCGGTCGATCTTGACGCCCTGGTCACGGTCGTGCGCGCCACCATCCCCGACGACGACCAGCCGCAGTAGACGAGGGACGACCCGGTTCGCAGGGGCAACTGGCGGCCGTATACCGCATCTGCGCGGAGCAGCGCGCCCGCCGTGAGCGGGAGGCCCTGCGTCGTGATGTGCCCGCGCCGCTGGGGTCCGCCGTGGAGGTGACCGGCGTGGTCGCCTCCACCCGCATCGATGACAACCCCTACAACCCGCGAGGAGGGGCGCTATACAAGGCACGCGTGATCGCCGATAGCGGTTTCACCGTGTGGATGACCCTTCCCCGTGCCCTGGGCGACGCTCCGCTTTGCGACCTGGTGGACCGGCGAATCCGGTTCGTGGCGGACCTGGTCGCTCCGAAGAACGGTGATGATCCCTCGTTTTGTCTGGCCAAGCGCCCCGTAACGCCGTGGTGGTCGCCGCCACCGTGACGCCGGATGCCGTGCCGGTCGGTCCCGCCCCCGAGTCGGGGCGTATTCCCCGGCCCCGGGCCGCCGTCGAACCCCAGGGCCCCACTGCACACCGAACCGCCGACGTCCACCCCGCACCCGCACCCGCGCCTGTCAGGCGAGACCGGGCCATGGCAGGGGATGAGCCGCTGACCCTGTCCTGACTGTTCGCCGCGGGGCCCGGAGGAACGGGCCCCGCGGCGGCCGCCCGCCCGTCCCCTTCGCCCCTGCCGCACCGACCCCCTGGATCGGCGCCGGGCACAAGCTCGCGACTGCGCGTGGCCACCCACATCAAGCGCCACCGCCATCGAATACCACGCCGCCGCCCGGCACCCGTCGGCCCCACAGTTCGCACCCTCATCCGGGTCGCCCGCAGTGATCACCAGGTCGCAGACGACAACGGCTCTCGAAAGGCGAACGCTATTCCCACGCCCGTCCCCCTGTCCATTTCACGTGACATGGCCGAGTACGCAATGAATGGGCGACAGTTCGCGTAGCCGAGATGCCTGAGTGGTGTCCTGTGTCGCTTAATCACGGCGGCTCGCCAGCGAAGTTGCTGGTGGGAGTCGGGGTGGCTTGCGCCTGTCCCCGGCAGTGGTCGCCTATTTCGGCGACGCCTGTCCCCGTATTTACCTGGCCAAACGGAATTGATGGTGCCGAATGTTTGGCCCTACATTGCCGGGCGTGGGAACTTTTTCACGCAAGGCCGCGAAAACAACGCGGCGCCCCACACGGAAAAGGATTCGACCCCGTGACCTCCCTCCCCGCCGTCGCTGTGGCCGCCGCCCTGGTCGTCACCGGCGCCCTGGTACCCGCGCTGGTCGGCCGCGCCCTGGTCGCCGCGCGGCGCATGGTGTGGCGACTCATGGATGCCCGCGCCGCGTGGCGGGGGCTGGCCGTCTTCCTGGCCGCCTACGTCGCGCCCGCCGTGGCGACCGCGATCACCGCCGCGTGCTACGGCGCCCAGGGCGGCCCCGTCGGATCCGGTCCGCTGCTCACGTTCGCGGCCATCTGGGGCGCAGCACGGGCCGCCCGCCGGTGCCTGCCTCGATACCTGCGCCGCTTGCGCTGATCGTCACCTGACGCCTGCCCGGGCGTGGGTGCGACCCGAGACGCCACACCCACGCACGTTCGCATTCGCACACACATCGCACGTCGAGAGGTTCCGCCATGTCGAGTACCACCACCCGCCGCACCGGTTTCCGCAAGGCCGCCGACGCCAATACCCGAACTTTCGCCGGTGGCTTGGCCGCCACCCTGCACGACCGATGGGGGGTATGGGAGGTGCGCCGCGCCGGCGTCGTGGTCGGTCACGTGGTGATCGATTCGGATGAGTTCGTGGTGGTGCCGGAGGGGTGGCCCAACAGGGAGGGCATCGGTCGCCGCGCGGGTGTGGCCGACGCGGTGCGGTTGTTGCGTCGTCACCTCGACAACCCCCCGACCGCGCCCGCCACCCCGGAAGCGGCGACCCGCTTGGCCGGGCGGGTGGTCGGCACCTGGGCCACCGGGTCGCGGTCTCGCCGGGTCGGTCACGTGTTGCGGACCCGGATCGCCATCGCGCCGGGGAGCGCGACGGAGATCATCCGGATTCTGCACGGGTATGACCTGGTGGCCGACGTCGAGTTGTCAGGGAACCTGGCCGTGGTGACCTGGGTTCTGCCGGTGGTGGCCGAATGGGGCGAGTTCTCGGATTCGCCCGGCCTGCCGGGCGACTACGACACCGACGTGTCCGCCGTGCTGACCGAGCAAGCAGGGACCCCACACGAGATCGAGCGCGGCAAGTGCGTCCATCGCGACGCGATCAACGCCGCACTTCCGGCCGGGGTCGTGTTCGACGGCACCGTCTTCCGTTCGCTGGACTCGCCGACCCACGAGGCCATCGCCGACGCCATCGACGGGGTGGACTTCAGAGCCGAGACGGCCGGGGTGTCCCACGACTGTCCGGACTGGACCACCACCGACTGACCCGCCCTGGCGGGCCCCACACCCGGTGAGGCCGGCGCCGTCCACACCGGGTCGCCTGTCGACGCCTGCCCCGGTTGCCTGCGTCGCTTCCGCTGATCGTCACCGCCGCCACCTGACCTGCCGCCGCTCCGGCGAGGTCCGCCGCAGCCATCAACACCCACCCTGATTCGCATTCGCACACCTCGTCGAAAGGCTGTCATGTTCACGACCACCGCCACGCCCACGCCGAACGCCACCGCGCCCGGTATCCCGGCCCCTGCTGTGCAGGACCCGGCCCCGGTGCGCGAGTTGGAGATCACCCACACCCCTGAGGACGGAACGGTGTTGGAGGGGATCACCCGGGCGGATGACGCCTACGACATGTTGCGTGGGCTGGGATGGCTTGCGCGCAAGGACGGCAGCTACGTCCTGCAAGCCAGCAAGCACAAGCCTGCGAAGCGGTACCGGATCAAGGAGACCGCCGAGGCTCTTCGGGAGCAGTACGGGGTCGCGGTGCGTGTGGAGCTGGAGCGGGGTTTCACCGCTCCCGAGGAAGCCGAGTACGACCTCGCCGCCGCCGCCGAGTTGCGCGCGAGCCGGTTGGAGCGCCGCGCCGTCCGGCTGGACACGCTGTCCAAGGCCGCCCACGACGCGGCGGTCCGGGTGTTCGATGCCATCCCGTTCGGACAGCCGGCATTGCCGGGTCACCACTCCTACAAGGCCGACAGGCGGCGCCGGGATCGGGCGTGGGCGCAGTTGGGCCGCTCCTACGAGCTGGGGCGCGAGGCCGAGCAAACCCAGGCAGCGGCCGAAACCGCCGGGAAGCGCATGACGCATCGCCACAACCCCGTCACCGTGGCCAACCGGATTGACCGCTTTGAGGCGGAGGGACGCGGGCTGCTGCGGACCATCAAGCGCGACGACGCGGCACGCAAGCTCCCCGAGGAGGCCCGCATCCGGCTGGGTCTGCGCCTGCTCAGCGACGACTACCGGGAGGACATTGCCGAGCTGTACGCGCACAACCAGGGACAGATCGCCTACTGGACCGAGTTCCGGCAGGCCCAGCTGTCCACCGGGGAGGCCGTCGACTACAGCCAGGAGGTGAAACCGGGCGACTTCGTGCGGGTGCGCGGCCAGTGGCACTACGTGGTGCGCGCCAACAAGAAAACGGTGTCGGTGCCCAATTGGCTGGGGCTCTCGTGCACGGACACCAGTCCGTGGCAGGAAGTCCAAGCACACGTTCCCGCTGGTCACGAGCGGCACACGCCGATGTTGACGGGGTTCCTGCGTGGCGAGGTCAAGAAGGCCCAATACGCCGACGACCACAAGTTCGTCACGCACGCCCGCAAGCTGTTCCCCGATCTGGCAGCACAAGCGCTCGACCCTGCTACCGGGCCTGTCGCCGAGTCAGCGGGAGAGACGAGCGCTCCCGAGGCCCCCGAGGTCGATGACCACCAGGCCGAGCAGCACCGAACCGACACTGACGGCGCGCCCGCCGCCGGAGCGCGGCGGGTGACGCTGGAGCTGGGGCAGGGCCACGGCCGCGCCACAGTGGACGCGCGGACCGACGCCGCCACCGGCGCGACGGTCTACACCGTGGTTCGCGCCCGCGCCATGTCCGGGTGCGTGACCCTGCGACCGGTGTCCGTCCGCGCCGCCACGACGTCGGGCCCGCCCCTGGTCGCTGTTGTTCTCGGTGACGCGACCCGAGGACGGTTCGACCTGCCCGAGGACTGCCGCGCCGACGGCGCGGCCCTGATCGTGCACGGAATCGAGCTGGTCGGGATCTTGTCCGAGGTGTCCGCCGAGTCGGTGGCCCAGGCAGGGCAGGACGGCAACCCGCCCCGCTACCGGTTCGGCCGCTACATCGACCACGACCGGCACGGCGCCGCCCCCGGGGCCACGCGCGAGCGCGCCTCCGCGTTGGTGCGCGCGCTGGTGCGGCACTGGCACGACCAGCAGCACCAGACCACCGCGCCGGACGAGGGACACCAGGTGGACGTACTCGACTTGATCCACGACCCGCACGACGTCGAGGCCGCCGCCCGCGTCGCAGGCCCGCACCTGGATCCGCGGCCGGGCGAAGCGCTGGTGTCGCTGTGGTGCTACGACCCCGCGACCGCCTACTACGTGCCCGCCCGCGAGGTGCCCCGGGGCTGGGTGTTCCGGGGCGAGGTAGCCCGCGTCGCGGTCGCCCTGCTCAACCGCGCCCACCACGACGACCTGACCGAGATCTATGCCCGGTGGGCCGGGAACACGGTGGTGTGGACATGGTCCCGACGCCCCGAGCGGATGCACCCCGACGCGCGCGGCACCTACCGGCTTGGCGAGCGCGGGACGTGGTTGGCCAAGCCCGCCGAGGCCACACCAGCGCCCGGCGCGGTCGACGGCGGAGAGCACCAGGCCGACGAGCAGCGGCCCGCGCTCGTCCCGGACGCCGCCGAGTCCGAGTCCGAACTTCTGACCTTGTTCTGAGACCCCCGCTCCGCGCGGGTCGTGTCGGGTCCGCGCGGGACGCGCCCTTTTTCACTACCCCTGAGGAGAGATCACCCATGTACGTCTACAGCTCCGTTCCCGCCCGTGTTCCGATTGAGCTGGTCGAGCCGAGAACCGTCCTTGACGACGACGGCAGCGAGAGCGCCGGCGACGGTTACGCCCTGCTGATCGGGCGGCCGCGCGACTGTGGCGCGCTGGCCGTGACCGGCACCCGCGACGAGCTGCGCGCGTTCGTGGAGTCGGCCGCCGCCGCGCTGGCCGAGCCGACCCAGGCAGGGCCCGAGCCGACCGCCCAGGCCGCGCCCACCGGGTTGGTCGACGATGGCGAGGTGGCCCGTTTGGTCGCCGAACTGGAGTGGCATTTGACGCCGCAGCCGGGGGAGGTGCTGGTCAGGCTGCGGGCAGGGTTGCCCGGGGATCCGGCGTTGCCCGGTCGCCCCTGCACCGAGGGGTACAGCTTTCGTTTTGAGGTCACCGAGATCGCGGTCGCCATGATCGCCCGCGCTCACCACGCGGATGACGACGACTCCGCCGAGTGGGTCGGCGACACCGTGATGTGGACCGAGGTCCTGCCCGAATGGACTCAAGACACGTTCGTCGTCCGCGACGCCGAAGGCCGCTACACACTGGGAGACTCCACGACCTGGGAATGGATGCCCGTCGACCGCTGACCGGCGGCCCGAACGACCCATCCGCGCCCCCGCAGCGGCTACTCGCGCCGCGCCGGGGCGCGTGTGGGGCGCCGTTTCCGTGCTGCGGTTGCCGGTTCGTCTCCGGGGCGTCGCACCCGGTTCCCCGCCTTGTTCTGCCTTCCCCGCCACCCCCGACCCACCCACATCCTTGAAGGACCAACATGCCGCACCACGACTCGGCACCCGACCCTGTCACCCTTGCCGACGCCGACTACCTGGCCGGAGCCTTGGTAGACCAGGTGGGTCGGGTGCTGGACGACCAGGTCGGGGTCCGACACCGCGGCCCTGGCCGCCGCGCCGCTGCGGCCGGAACCCGGTGAAGTCCTGGTCACGCTCTGGTATGGCCCGGACGAGCCACGGGTGCCCGCCGTGGCGACCCCCACCGGGTACCTGTTCCGCCCGTGGGCGGCCCGGGTGGCCGTGGCCGCCATGAATCAGGTGTACCGCAGTGTCGAGTCCGACAACTACGGTCTGTGGATCGGCGAGCACGTCGTCATCGTGGATCGTCAGTGCGCAGACGTTCGCGGCTACGTGCCCGAGATGGTTCGCCCGTCCCGGACCGGCCACTACGCGGTGGGGGACCGCGCGACCTGGGTCGAGATGGACTGATCACCCCCACGTGCCCCGGGGCCTCCCGGAGCCACGCGGAAGTGGTCCCGACCAGGCCACGCCGGTACACCAGGGGATCGCATTCCCTGGTATACCGGTGTTTTGCGTGGTTGGGCCTGTCCCTCTGGTACACAGGTAAGTGGGGGCCAAGGGAGCGAGCATCCTTGGAGGGCACGGGTATGTGCCGTAGCAAGAGGGAAAGGCCCAGGCACGGGAAACGGTGCCCTGGGCCCAAGGACTCACGGGAACGTGAGCGCCGCGCGGAAGCGCGGCGGATTCGGCAGCGGATGGGTCGCAATGACCGCAAGACGCGCCACGCCGCCGAGGAGGCCGACGCCGCACGCGTGGAGGCGAACAGGTTGCGTGCCGCGATCGAGCGCGCCGAGGACGCGGGACGGCCGATCGACCTCAGCCGGGAGCGGGCGGCCGGCGCCGCCGAGGCCCGGGCCGAGGAGTTGGCCGAGCGCGCGGCCGGGTACGCCTGGACCGTTGAGCGGGATTTGGAGGTGTATGGGGATGTGCGGGACGCGGCGCCGGTGCCCGTCCCCCGGGATCTGGAGACCCGGGCCGCCGATTTCACCCCGTGGGCCGCTGTCCAGCTCAGCGACGACGAACTGAGCGACGGACTGGCGTGGGCGTACGAGTCCGGGGACACCGCCGCCGCCGAACAGATCATCGCCACGATGGACTACCGCGACTCGCACGAGGCGGGGGAGATCGTGGCGGATGTGGTGGCCGATCGGGCGCGCCGCCTGGATCGGAGCCCGCTCACCAATCCGGCCGTGCGGGGAAACCGCCGTCTCACCGCACGCGAGCGCAGCCGGGAAGAACACCGTGCCTACATCTACACGCAGTGGTTACAGGCCGAGTTAGACACTCGGGGAAACCTTCTCAACAAAGAAGGGCAAGCCAAGGGCGTTGACGCCATGGAGCTGTTCAGCGGCCGTGCCGACCGCGCCAAACTGTACGCCAGCAAAGACCTTGTCGACTGGTGGGACAACAACGGCGGTCGAGTGCCGTTCTCGCTGTGGGAATCGCTGCGCCGAGGGAACGCCAGCCAGTACGACCGCGTACGCGCACAGGAATACGGAGAAGCAGCGTGAGCACAATCAGAGCCGACATCGGGAGCATGACCCCCACTGCCGCCGACATCCTGGGACCCGGAGAAGTCATCGAGGCCCAGGACGCCGGACGCCGCGCCGCGCTGGACGGAGCACCGGTCACCGCGCACCCCTGGGGCACGGCCGACGACGCCAAGGCGAGAGCGCGCCGTCAGATGTGGGCGGCCGGCTACGCGCAGGGGATCACCGACCGGTACCGGGCCGCCGGATGGACCGGACCCCACACCGACGCCAGTCCCCCGAACGAGAGTGGGGGAGTGGACCCCGAGGACGCCGCGCCGGTCCCCCCGCAGAACGCGTCCGGGGACCAGCCCGAACCCGGGCGGGAAACGTCGTCGCCCGTCCCCCCGACCCCGTCACCGGACACGCCCGCCGGTGCCGTGCTCGGTGACAGAGCCATGGTCAAGCCGCCCACCACCCTTCCCGAGCCCGCCGCCTCGGACCCGGGGGAGGGGAGCGGACGGGACCTGAGTGCTCCCCCGCCGGGGGAGTAGGGCCACCACCGCCACCACGGGCCCACCCTCATCTCGCGCCGCAGCCGACCGACTCCGGCCCACGCGCGGGTTGGGGGTGGGCCCGTGGTGGTCCGCGGGGCGACCGCTGCCCTCCCCCACCGAAGAGGGGGGCCGTTCCGAACCCCTCCCCCACCGCCTGAGATCGCCCTCGACATCGCGGGCGAGCGCCGACGCGCTCGCTGCTCGCTCACCGCCCCGCGCGATTCGTTGGATATACTGACGGCGGAGCCGTCCAGAATATACGGACGGAGTCGCACGAGGCGTCCCACACAATCCCCGGCCTGCCGCGCCGGTCCCTCGCGCCCGTCCCTTTCGCCAGTCCCCGACACTGCCAGTCCCTTTCCCCGGTCCTGTTCCCGGATCATGAAACGGCCCCCCTTCCCGATCAGGGAAAGGGAGCCGCGCACGACGCGCAAAGGGGGCTACACGGTCGTCCGGGGCCGCCGCGGCGCTGCCCCACCTTGGTCTCCACGGGGTGGGGTGTCGGCTCCGTCGGTGGTCGTCCGGTCCGCCTTCTCGGTCTCCCCGTTCGCCGCGTCCGGTTGGCTCTCGCCCACCCCGGCCGGGACACCCGGCGGGGGATCGGGTGTCGCCGTCGGCGGTGCCCACCGGGCCCGGGGTGTCCCGGCTCGCTCGGCCGCGTCGGCGGCGTCCTGGCCGACCTTGGGCGGGTAGTACCTCTCCACTTCCGGGTGTTCCCGGATGCTGCGCAGGTGGAATCCCTGGAGGCGCAGGATCGTGCCACCGACGCGGGCCATGCCGCGGCCGGGGACGCTGGACGCCCCGTAGTCGTCCACGAGCACGCGCCAGTCCTTGCCGAAGGCCATCCGGGCGCCCTCGGGGGAGACGAAGCCGAGCACGATGCGTTCCTCGAGCATGTCGCGGACCGGGCCGGGCATGGAGTCGTCGGTGTCGGGGCGTTGGGTGGCGATCATGAGTCGTCCCTCGCTGGCGCGCATCTGCCGGGAGATCTGTTGGAGGAACGGGTCGAAGTCCGCCTTGCCGAGTATTTCGCGGATCACCTGGATCTCGTCGATGACCACCAGGTAGCGCGGCATGGCCGGCTTCGACCGGTTGCCGCGTTGGTATTCGGCGTCCTCGTCGTAGCGTGACCGCATCAGCGACACGATTTCCCGGATGGCCTTCGACCATTCCTCCGGATCGCGCGCTACGCAATGAACACCTTCGCGGCCCTCGAACACCACGAAATCGGACCCGGACTTGCCGTCCAGGATGAACACCCCGCCAGGGAAGAACTTCATGCGCAACGCGCGGGCGATGAACCCCCGCATCCACACCGATTTGCCGGCGCCGGTGCCGCCGATCACCATGTAGTGCTTTTGCGCGTCGGCGGGGTTGACCATCGCGATGGGCAGCGAGGTGACCAGGTCGCCGCTGTCGGGGTCGATGGAGTCGACGAACCCGTGCGCGTGCTCCTCGTCGGTGACGCCGATCGGGATCCCGGGGACGTCCCCGAAGTCCTGCTCGTCCACGGAGCGGGGCAGCGGCGGGTCGGCGCTGATCTCCAGCCGGGTGGTCCCGGCGGGCCAGTTCACCCTGTAGCGGCCCTCGTGCCGCAGCGCCCAGGAGATCGCCGCGGCGACCTTGTCGCGCACCGCGGGTTCCTCGGCCCTGATGCCGGTCCCGTACTCCACCTCGGCCGCGACCAACCTGGTGCCCGCCCAGTCCGCGGCCACGACGTCGAACCGCTCGGGGTCCTCCCGCACGGTGGCCGCAACCCGGTCGACCAGCCAGGACAGCAGCCGCTCCCGGGCTCGCCACTGATCGGTCAACCCCGCGCCGATCAACCACAAACCGACCGCCAACAGCCAGCCCCACAGCCCGGCCTCCCAGGCCAGCACGGCCAGGGCCAGGACGCCGATCGCGCGGCGGCCCAGCCGCCGGACCGCGCGCCGGGTCCGCCACCGCCAGATCCCGCGGGTGGACATCATCAGCGCCACCCACGCCCCGACCGCCACCGTGACCGGCAGCAGCGAGAACCCGCTGACCGGCCAGAACACCGCGATCGCGCCGACGGTCAGCCAGCCGGGAGCGCGGCGGCTGTCGTGCCAGGCCAGCCGGACCTCGTCGGCGCCGATCGAGGCCCACCACATCGCCGCGGCCTGACGCGCCACGGTGCGCGAGCGCAGCCACCACGGCACCCACCGACGCCGACGGCGCGGCCGTCGATGGGGGACAGGCCCGGCACCGTCGCCAGGGTCCGGTTCGCCCGCGTTCGACGTCGGCTCCGCTGGCGGTGGGGGAGGGGGTGCGGGGTGGTCGTGCTCGAGCGGGTGTTCGGTAGTGGTCATAGCGGCATCCGGGCGGCCTTGCCCGCGACGTCGTAGGCCGCCCGTTCGTGATCGCGTTCCCCACGCCGCGCCTCGTTGATCCCCCATGACGGGGGCCGGGTGCCGCGCAGCTCGGCGGGGTATCCGGCGGTGGGGTGGCGGCCGTGTCCGTCGGGATAGACCGGGACGGCGGTGGGGTAGCGGCCCAGGATCACGGCGGCCACCTGCCGGGGCATCACCCAGTCCCGCAACGGGATCCGGTTGTACTTGGCCGGTGCCCCCGGCAGCAGCCCGACCGGCACGCGGGGGACCTCTACCCCGACCCGGACCCGGCCCCACCGCCCGGCCGCGTAGTCGACCAGCGCGTCCAAGCCCTCGACCAGCTTGGCCACATAGCGGGCGAACGCGACCCAGTCGTCCTCGTCGTTGAGCGCCGCGCGGTCGAGCTCGCCGCGCGCGCCGGTCGGACCCATGGTCCAGCCATGCACCGCGGCGTCCCCGACACGCAGGACGGCGGCGGTCCAGGTCTGGCCCGGGTCGACCCCGACGACCGGCAACACCCCGACCTCAGGCGGGGGAGTGGGTGCCGGGTCAAGCTCGTGGTCCTGGTGCTCGACGGCGACGGCCGTCTCGACGGTGCTCACGTGTGGTTCCCCTGTGGGTCAGCCACGCCGTCGACCAGACCGCACGTTCGCGGTGCTGGGGTCGACGTCGGGCCCGCCTACCGGGGAGGGACGGAGCCGCGCCTACAGCCCAGAATGCCACGCCCGACCCACACTTGGCTGCCACCAGCGCAAACGGCTTGCGGTGGCAGGCGGGCGCCGGGGATCAGGACGCTACACCAGCGTCGAGCGAGGCCTGCAGGCGTCGAGCTCGTCCCGGGTGCGTGGGTCGCCCGGGTCGACCCTGCGGGCCAGGGCTGCGGTGGTGACGGTCAGGCGGTGGCCCATGACGGCGTGGTGGTGCGGCACCATCTCGATCCCCCACAAACCGGCGACCCTCGATGAGCGTGGCACCCTGATCGTCCTCGACCGGCGAACGGATCCAGCACCAGCCCACTGCAGGGCGCGATCCGCACGAGTAGCCGCCTAAGGGGCAGCATCCTCTCCTTACGGTGCTAACCAGGGCGACGCGAATCTGCTCTGCTTGGGTGAGCAGCGAGTTGGTTCAGCTCGCCGGCCCTCTCCATACCCAAACTTCCGGCTTGGACGGCATCGGTGCCGGCGAGGAGTGGCGCCATTCGCAGGGCTTCGGCTCGCCACGCCGGATTCGGCCGACTAACTCAACGGATTGGACGACCGCGTGATTGCCCAACTTCTCAACTGCGGTGCGGTGGTTGAGTAAAGGCGAATGGAAATCTGATCGGTTGTGGCAGTGTTCGTCCCGCGACGGGAATTCCATGAAATGCTGATCGTGAATGATTCGTAGGGTAATGAAGAGCTGTTCACGATGTTGCAGGGGCTGCGCCGGTTGCGGGAGATCGGCGGCGAGCGGGTGAGCGTGCGCCGATCGAGTGGCGGGTGGGTTAGGCGGCGGACGGCCAGCGCACAGTCATGACCACGGAGGCGGCCAGGGCCTCCCAGGAGTGGTCGATGCCGGGTCCCCACATGACGTAGTCGCCGGGGCGGGTCATGGTGTGGCCGCCTTCGGTGAGGTCAACGCGGAAGTGGCCGCTGACCAGTACGACCAGGGTGGTGCGCTGATCATCAGAGGTCCACTCGGGGCGCTTGTCGCCCTCGGGGTGGGTGCCCCACTTGACCTCAACGTCCTTGGAGGAGCGGATGCCCTCGGACGGGTCGATGAAGTGGCCGACCAGCCAGCCGCGGGTGTTGGTGGTGTCGTCGGCGGCGTTGCCGCTGGACCAAGCGGTGGTCACTCGGTGATCTCCCAGTCGAGGGGTGGCAGGGTGACCCGGGTGGGGTCGAGTTCAACGAGGCGCCGCGGGCCCTGGAGCATGGCGAACAGTCCTTCGTTGCTCCACGCTACATCAGGCAGTAGTTCGCTAATGATGTCCGGGTCTGTGTGGAATAGCGATGCAGCCTGGATGATTCCCAGTTGACTGCGACGATTCCAGCCGAATCTCTGTCGGGATGGGGCGCGGCGGTGGCTGGCAGTAGATGTTGTTGGCAGGGCACGTTGGCGGGACAGACTCCCTGATTGGTGCGCCGGTGAGTGGATGTGTCGTCGTCGTGGTGCCGGTGAAGTATTGGTGTGCCGGGCAGAGGCTGCTGTGGGGAGCGGGTGCGTCGGTGGGATAATCGGGCCACCGTGGATGATGTGCAGCGCTGCTGCGGCTTAGTGACGGGTGGACGGGGCAGTCGCGTTGGTCGCGCATGGAGTGGTGATGCGCCGAGTGGAGTGGGTGCGGGCATGAGCGTCGATGGTCGCGGGAGAAGGACACGCAGCACTAGCAAGGAATGGCCACCACTGTAACGGCCGGTGCGGGGCAAGGTCAGCTTCCACTGAGGCGCTGTTCCGTGTCGTGCACGCTCACACCTTGGCCAAGGCGGGCGACCGCCGCGCTGCGCTGACCGAGGCCGGAAACGCCCGCTCCCTGCTCGCCGCCGACCCCGGGGACGAGCCGACGTTCTGGGCGTTGACCTGGGGACCTGCCCGTGCCTCGGTGTATTCGCGGACCGCCCGCGTCCACGAGACCTTGGGCGATCACCGCGCTGCCCAGGAGTACGCACGCGCCGCTACCGCCCGCACCGGCTCCGGCTACGCCCGCGTTGTCGCCCTCGACCTGGCCTCCGCCGCGGAGATACACCTCAAGCACGGCGGGGTCGAACAGGCCTGCGCGACGTGGATGCGCGCGCTGGACCGCATGAATGGCGTTCACTCCGCCCGCGCCCGCAAGGCAGTCATCCGGATGCGTGGTGACATCGCCGGGTTCCGCGCCCGCGGTCTGCGCTGCGCTGTCGACCTCGACGAACGCGCCCGCGAATTGCTCACCTCCGCCTGAATCCCACGGTCCCATCGGACCGACATTCCGCCGCTGCTCGTACACCGTGGGCGCGGTCAGCGTGAGACGCGTACAGGGGTGCGGGCGTGCAGGTCCAGAATCGGGTGCAGGTAGTCGACCCGCGGGCCGGTCACGCCGGACAGCTCCCGCACCGAACGGGGCAGGACGATCTCTCGCAGTTCGGCGTCGCGGCCCGCGGCACGCTCGGCCGCCAGCACGGCCCGGAACCGCTCCCGTATCAGCGCCTCGGGCAGGGACGGCGCCCGGAAGAACACCCCGATGTTGCCGTGCTCGCCCCTGCTCAGAGCCCACAGCGTCAAGTCCTCGTGCGCTACGGCGATCCCGGTCTCCTCACGCAGTTCGCGTGCCGCATGCCGCGCCAACGCCGACCCGTCCAGACCGGCCCTCGCCTCCGGGGGCTCCACCGAGCCTCCCGGCAACTGAAGCCGGCCAGGGGCCGCGGTGGTCGCCGACATACGCCCCACCAGCAGCCCACCCCGGCCGGTCGGTTGGGCGACAGCGACGAAAACACTCGGCAGCACCGCAGCCCCCGGCACTCGGCGCAAAGCGAAGTGCCGGTAGGTGACCCGCGCCCAGGACAGGACCACCGTCCCGGCGTCGTCGCGCCGCAGGCCCGCACACGCCACCACCGGCCCGTCGAACAGACCGGTCGGGTTCTGCAGGACCGCCGCCTCCCACACCGCGTCCTGCGTCACCTGGTGGGCCGGCGGTACCGGCGGGGCGGTCGTCTCGACCAGCCGAAGCGCGCGGACATCCATCAGCTCGACCTCGCCGAAGGGCTGCGGTGGCATCACCACCACATACTAGGAGCGCCAGATGACCGAGGCCCGACCTCAGTCAAAGTTCCTGCTGTGCGGGCGTCGTTGACGGCGGCGGTCGATGAGGCCGTGCGTCCAGCCCGGGTGCGGCGGGGTGAGTGAATGAGGATTTGCCTACCGCTGGCGGCCGGGCCCTGCTGCGTCGTAGACGAGGGTCAGGCCAGTGGTGCCCAGTCGAGGGTGGTGGGTCGTTGTCCGTTGGTGGCAAGCAGGTCGTACAGGGCTATGCGGATGCGGTCGAGGGGGAGGAGGGCGTGGGCGGGGAACTCGGTGAGGTTGCCCATGAAGTCGAAGGTGAGTTCGTGCTCGTCGGCGGGCCGGCCGTTGCCGTCGGTGCTGACCCAGATGCCGTCGAACCCGTGCCCGCTGTAGGAGAGCAGCGCTTGGTGGTGGTCGATGCCCAGGCCGATCTCGGGCGCGGTGTCGCTGTCGTCGTCCTCGACGTAGAGCTGGGCCAGCAGACGCGCCCGGTACCGGAGCGAGTCGCGGTGGAGTCGTTCGATGAAGGCGTCCACGTCGCGCTCGGTGGCCAGCACGACCCCGTCGGCGTCGTCGGGGGAGTAGTGCGCCAGCAGCGTCATGGGCTCGCCTTTCCCCGGTAGGTCTTGTGGAAGCCTCCGGCGCCGTGAACGGTGAGAGTGTAGCCGCGGGGCAGGATGGCGGGCAGCATTCGGTCGCAGGACCAGGGTCCCCGGTCGCCGGGTAGCGGGGACGCATTACTGCGTCCCCGCCCCCTCAGAACCGGACTTGCGACTTTCACCGCATCCGGCTCAAGCAAGTCTTGATGGCGT
>NZ_FOGI01000004.1:592146-610390 GCF_900111175.1 Actinokineospora terrae | reverse complement strand
CCCCACCCAAGATCCACATGTGGATAACTTCTGTCCCTGAACCGGGTGAACCTCAAGCCCCGACGACCCCAAGCCACAACCCGAGCCCCACAACAGCAACGGCCCACAACCCCAAGCCCCGCAACGACAACAGCCCACAACAAGAACGCCCCACAACAAGAACGCCCCACAACAAGAACGCCCCACAACAAGAACGCCCCACAACAAGAACGCCCTACTTCGCGTCCGCGTAACTCTCCACCGCCCGCGCCAGCAACGGAAACCGCACCGCGCTCCCCGGAAACACCAACCCACTGGCTTCCTCCGCCGCTGAAGCGACCTCCGCGATCACCCCCGCGGCCACCTCAGCCGGGCAGTGCACCATCACCTCGTCATGCTGGAAGAACACGATCCCAGCCTCAGGCGCCACCCCGACCAGCCGCCTGCGCAAAGTGGCCAGCATCGTCAGCGCCCAGTCGGCAGCGCTGGCCTGCACCACGAAGTTGCGCGTGAACCGCCCCCAGTCCCGGGCCGCTTGTCGCCCGGCGCGGTCGGCCTCCTCGTCACCCGACGCAGCGGTCCGCTCGTGCCACGCCTCACTAGGCGGCGGGCTCGTCCGACCAAGCCGCGACCGCACCACACGGCCACTCTCGCCCGCACGCGCGGCCTGCTCCACATACTCCACCGCCACCGGAAAACGTTTGCGCAGCACCGCGAGCAGCGGCCCCGCCTCCCCGCTGGTCCCCCCGTACATCGCCGACAGCATCGCGATCTTCGCCCGGTCCCGGTCCCCGTCGAACGCGTCCGCCGCGAGGCTCGTGTAGAGGTCGTCGGTGCTCGACACCTCCGCGAACCGCTGGTCGCCCGACAGTGCCCCCAGTACCCGCGGCTCCAGTTGCGAGGCGTCGGCGACCACCAGCGCCCAACCGGGGTCCGCCCGCACCGCCGTCCGGAGCGACTTCGGCAGTTGCAACGCCGCCCCGCCCCGGGTCGCCCACCGCCCCGAGACGACCCCGCCGACGACGTACTCCGGTCGGAATCGCCCGTCCGCCACCCACGAGTCCAGCCAGGACCACCCGTGCGCCACCCACAGCCGCGCCAGTTCGCGGTACTCCAGCAGCGGCGCCACGGCCGGGTGCTCGACCTCGCGCAGCACCCAGGCCCGCGCCGACGACACCTCGATCCCCTCGCGCGCGAACGCCTTCACGATGCTCGGCGGGCTGTCCGGGTTGATCGGGCGACCCCCGAACGCGGCGCTGATCCGTTCCGCGAGCGCCGCGAGCTTCGCCGGTCGCACCCCGGGCGCCTGCCGAGGGCCGATCATGTCCGCGAGCAGTTCCATGTGGACGTCCACCCGCCACGGCAACCCGTGGTGGGTCATCTCGCCCGCCGCCAGGCCGCCCGCCGACTCGGCCGCCGCCAGTAGCCGCAGCCGGTCCGGGTGCGCGGTGGCCGCGAGCCTGCGTTCCTGGTCGGCCAGGACCTCCGCCGCCGCGAGCACCGGATCGGCACCCACCGGCGTCGTCCCCCGGTCGGCCTCGAACAGCGTCGGCTGCTCACCTCGCGCCAACGGTCGCGGGTCCGCGGGCTCGGCCGTCCCCCGCAAGCGCCCGAACGCCGCCGCCAGGTTGCGCGGTCGCCCGGGCCGCTCCTCGAAGCCGAGCAGGATGGCCTCGACGAGCGCGAGGTCGTGGCAGCGCCCGAGCCGGACGCCTGCGCGCAGCAGCGCCGGGTACGCCTCGTCCAACGACGGCAGCACCCAGCGCGGGGCGTGCCGCCGTTCCAGGTCGGCCATCCACCCGGCGAGGTCGGGCACGTCGACCGGGTCCTGCCCGGGCAGCTGCGCGCGCCCCGCCCCCTCGGCTCCCGGTACCACCACCACCCGCACGTCCGGCATTCTCGGCCACGGCACCGACAACCGCAGGCAGTTGACTCGCCAGTAGGTAGTGCGGCACGGTGTTACCTCTGAGTAACACCTGTTGGGAGGCGTCGGTGACCGAGTACCTGACCCGAGTCCGCGACCTGCTCGCGAAGGTCCCGACCGCCGTCCGCAGCGTCGATGTCATGCGCCGCGCCGGGCTGGTGCCGCTGGGCCGCCCGGACCACGTGCTCGGGTCGATGGTCGCGATGCGCAGGCTCGGCCCGATCGCCGGTGCCGCCCGGATCGCCGCCACCAGGGACCAGGCCGCGGTCGGGCTGGTCGACGAGCGCGGCAGCCTGACCTTCGCCCAGCTCGACCGCCGGTCCAACGCGCTGGCCAGGGCGTTCGCCGACCGCGGGGTCACCGCCGACTCGGTCGTGGCGCTGCTGGCCCGCGACCACCGGGGCGCGGTGGAGACGATGCTCGCCGCCAGCAAGCTCGGCGCCCGGCTGCTGCTGATGAACACCGGCTTCGCCCGCCCGCAGCTGGTCGACGTCGCCGAGCGCGAGGGTGTGACGGTGTTCGTCCACGACCAGGAGTTCGCCCCGCTCGTCGACGCCCTGCCCCGGACCCTGCCCAGCTACCTGGCCTGGGTCGACGGCCCCACCGATAGCACCACCCTCGACGACCTCATCGCCCAGACCGACGACCGCGCCGTCCCGATGCCCCGCCACCCCGGCGGCATGGTGCTGCTGACCAGCGGCACCACCGGTACCCCCAAGGGCGCGCCCCGCCAGGTCCGCTCCCCGCTGGCCGCCGCCCAGTTCCTCGACCGCATCCCGCTGCGCACCGGCGAGGCGACCGTCCTGGCCGCGCCGCTGTTCCACGCGACCGGCTTCTCCCAGTTCATCATCTCGTTCGCGCTCGGGTCCCGGGTCGTGCTGCGCCGCAGGTTCGACCCCGAGGCCACCCTCGCCGCCATCGCCGAGCACCGGGCCACCGCGCTCGTGCTGGTGCCGACCATGCTCCAGCGCGTCCTCGACCTCGGCGACGACGTGCTCGGCCGCTACGACACCTCCAGCCTGCGCATCGTGTTCACCGCCGGGTCCGCGCTGTCGCCGGAGCTGGGCAACCGCGCCACCCGGGTGTTCGGCGACGTCGTGCACAACCTCTACGGCTCGACGGAGGTGTCGGTCGCCTCGGTCGCCACGCCCCAGGACTGGCGGGACGCGCCGGGCACGGTCGGCAAGCCGCCGGTCGGCTGCAAGGTCGCCCTCTACGACGCCGAGGGCAACGCCGTCACCGAGCCGGAGGTCACCGGGCGCGTGTTCGCGGGCAGCGGCCTGGCCTTCGGCGGCTACACCGACGGCAGGCACAAGGAGGTCATCGGCGGCCTGCTGTCCACCGGGGACGTCGGGCACTTCGACGCCGGGGGCAGGCTGTTCATCGACGGCCGGGACGACGACATGATCGTCTCCGGCGGCGAGAACGTCTTCCCCGGCGAGATCGAGAACCTGCTCGTCGCCCACCCCGGCGTGGTCGAGGCGGCGGTCGTCGGCGTGCCCGACGCTGAGTTCGGGCAGCGGCTCAGGGCGTACGTGGTGCTGGAGCCGGGCTCGACGGTCACCGGGGAGCGGCTGCGCGAGCACGTCCGGACCACCCTCGCCCGGTTCAAGGTGCCCAGGGATGTCGTGTTCCTCGACGAGTTGCCGCGCAACGCGACCGGCAAACTCCTCCGCAAAGAACTCGGCTGATATCACGGCCCATTCCGGTGCCACAACCCCCCGCGGTCGGGACAATCACCGCCTCGCCACTTGTTCGATGGTCGAACTGTCGGCGATTTCCCCAGATTTGGTTCACGTTCACGCAATGATTGCCAACCTGGTGAACTGGCAACACAACATGGGCTGTGAGCTGCTGTTTCGATGCTCGATCGCTACGTTACTGCTGGGTATTCGATGTATTGAGTGCTGCTCTCAACGGGCTATTCCACTTAATCCGATCGGCGTACATGTGGCAAGTGGCAACTGTTGAGGCAATTCGCGACTGGGCGTTGCATATCACTCACACAACGGCACCGAGTTGGTGTCGGAAGTGATCTGTCGGGGCTATCGAAAGGTCTTCCATGACTACGAGGCGCGAAGGTCGTCGGGGCCGGCTCGCTGCTGGTTTCGCACTCGTCGGCGCTGCGGCGGTCGCCGCTGTCGCCATCACCCCCACCGCGCAAGCCGCGCAGGGCCAGGTCCGGTTCGCCGGGTCCGCCGAGGCCGTGGCCGACAGCTACATCGTCGTGCTCAAGGACACCGGCCTGAAGGGCGGCGGTGTCAGCGCCCAGGCGAGCACCCTTGCGAGCCAGTACGGCGCGACCGTCCACCGCGAGTACGACACGGTGCTGACCGGCTTCTCCGCGACCATGTCCGCCGAGCAGGCCGCCGAGGTCGCCGCGGACCCCAAGGTCGCCTACGTGCAGGCCAATCAGCGCTTCCACGCGACCGGCACCCAGGAGAACCCGCCGTCGTGGGGCCTGGACCGCATCGACCAGGCCGACCTGCCGCTGGACGACAGTTACACCTACCCGGGTGAGGCGTCCGACGTCACCGCGTACGTGATCGACACCGGCGTCAACACCGCCCACCAGACCTTCGGCGGCCGCGCCTCCGGCGGCTTCGACGCGATCGACAACGACGACGACCCCGACGACGGCAACGGCCACGGCACGCACGTCGCGGGCACCATCGGCGGCAAGGAGTACGGGGTCGCCAAGGGGGTCAAGATCGTCCCGGTCCGGGTGCTCGACGCCAACGGCAGCGGCAGCACGGAGGGCGTCGTCGCGGGCATCGAGTGGGTCGCGGAGAACCACAGCGGCGCCTCGGTCGCCAACATGAGCCTCGGCGGCCCCGGTGACGACGCGCTCGACCAGGCCGTCAAGGGTGCCGTGTCCGCGGGCGTGACCTTCGCGGTCGCGGCGGGCAACTCCAGCGACAACGCCGGCGGCTACTCGCCCGCGCGGGTCGCCGAGGCGATCACCGTCGCCGCCTCCGGTGAGGACGACAGCCAGGCCCAGTTCTCCAGCTACGGCTCGGTCGTCGACATCTACGCCCCCGGCGTGGGCATCACCTCGTCCTGGATCGGCAGCACGACCGCGACCAACAAGATCAGCGGCACCTCGATGGCCACCCCGCACGTGACCGGCGCCGCCGCGCTGTACCTGGCGGAGAACCCGTCGGCGAGCCCGGCCGAGGTCGCCTCGGCCCTGGTCGGGGCCGCCTCGTCCGGCAAGATCACCAACCCGAGCTCCGGGACGCCGAACAAGCTGCTCCACGTGGGTTCCTGACCTCCGACCCGGTGGCCCGCACTCCTTCCGGGGGTGCGGGCCACCGCCCTTTCCGGCTAAGTTGACCCATCGGTAACTTGTGCTCGGCAAGGGGGCGCGGCGTGGACTTCGCACACTCGGCGAGAGCGGCCGACTACCGGGACCGGGTCGCCGCCTTCGTCCGCGACGAGATCGAGCCGGTGGAGGCCGAGTACCACCGCGCGCTCGCAGCTGATCCGTGGGTCGTGCCGCCTCTTGTCGCCGACCTGAAGGCCAAGGCTCGGGAGCAGGGATTGTGGAACCTGTTCCTGTCCAGTGTGTCCGGGTTGTCCACAGTGGAGTACGCACCGCTGGCCGAGGTGATGGGCCGGTCGCCGTTGGCGCCAGAGGTGTTCAACTGCAACGCGCCTGACACGGGCAACATGGAGGTCTTGCACCTCTATGGGAGTCGGGCGCAACGGGACCGCTGGCTCGTACCGCTGCTCGACGGCCGTATCCGCTCGGCGTTCTGCATGACCGAGCCCAATGTGGCCTCTTCTGACGCGACCAACATGGCGGCGACTGCCGTGCCGGACGGCGACGAGGTCGTGCTCAACGGCACGAAGTGGTTCACCACCGGGCTGGGGCACCCTAACTGCTCGGTGATCATCTTCATGGGCCTGACCGATCCTGCTGCACCTAGGCACGCGCAGCACTCCATGGTCCTAGTCCCGCTCGACACCCCTGGCGTCAAGATCGAGCGCATGCTGCCCGTGCTGGGACGCCACGATGAGCCTTACGGCCACGGTGAGGTCAGCTTCGCCGATGTGCGCGTGCCGCTGGACTCCGTGATCGCGGGTTTGGGCCGTGGCTTCGAGATCGCCCAGGACCGGTTGGGGCCGGGCCGCGTGCACCACTGCATGCGCCTGGTCGGCCTGGCCGAACGCGCCCTGGAACTGGCCTGCACCCGCGCGACCAGCCGCGTCGCCTTCGGCAAGCCGTTGTCCGACCTGGGCGGCAACCGCGAACGCATCGCCAACGCCCGCATCGCCATCGACCAGGCCCGCCTGCTCGTCCTGCACGCCGCCTGGAAACTCGACACCCTGGGCCCGGCCGCCGCCCGCTCCGAGATCTCCCAGATCAAGGTCGCCGTCCCCACCATGGCCACCGCGGTCATCGACATGTCCATCCAACTCCACGGCGCCGCAGGCCTGACCGACGACTACCCCCTGGCCGCCGCCTACACCACCGCCCGCGCCCTCCACCTCGCCGACGGCCCCACCGAAGTCCACCAATCCCTCATCGCCCGCCTGGAACTCCAGAAGTACCGCCCATGACCCCACCCCAGCGCCGACCCCGCCGCCAATCAAGATCAACTCGGCTCCCGGGGCCCACCCTCCCGGGGCCCGGGGCCCCATCTCTGAGAATATCCGGATCCGTGGTCTGTCAATAGGGTCAGGCGCGGGCTGTGGACAGTTCAGTGCCTTGTGGACAAACCTCCCCGGGGTTGGCCCCGCGGAGCGGAAACCATGTTGCGAGGGAGATGTCTTGTCCAGGAAGAACATCCTCATCACCGGTGCCAGTTCCGGCCTGGGCGCCGAGATGGCGAAGCAGTTCGCCGCCATGGGGCGCGATCTTGTCCTCGCTGCCCGGCGCACGGATCGGCTGGCGCGGGTTCGGCAGCAGTTGCTCACCGCCAATCCCGGCATCACCGTGCTGGTCAAGGCGCTCGACGTCACCGATCACGATGCCGTTTTCCGGGTTTTCGCCGAGGCCAGGGCCGAGTTGGGGTCCCTCGACCGGGTGATCGTGAACGCGGGGCTCGGCAAGGGGCAGCCGCTGGGGACCGGGTATTTCCACGCCAACAAGCAGACCGCCGAGACCAACTTCGTCGCGGCGCTGGCCCAGTGCGAGGCCGCCATGACCGCGTTCCGCGAGCAGGACGCGGGGCACCTGGTCGTGGTCTCCTCCATGAGCGCGATGCGGGGCCTCCCGCGCAATCTTTCCACCTACGCCGCAAGCAAAGCCGGTGTCGCCACACTGGCCGAGGGCATTCGGGCCGACACCTTGCGGACGCCGATCAAGGTAACAACGTTGTTCCCCGGGTACATCCGTTCCGAGATGAACGAGAAGGTTCGCAACACGCCCCTGATCTCGGACACCGCCACCGGCGTGCGAGCAATGGTGCGCGCTATCGAGCGGGAGTCCGCAACGGCGTGCGTTCCGGCCTGGCCGTGGGCGGTCTTGGCGGTTGCGATGCGCGCGTTGCCGCTCGGGGTGGTGGCGAGGCTGTCATGACCGTGCCGGTGCGACCCGAGGACGCTTTCGACGCAACGGCCGTGCACGCCTGGCTGCGCGGCACGGTAGACCTACCGGCGACCGAGCCCGAGGTGACCCAATTCCCCGGCGGTGCCTCGAACCTGACCTACCTCTTGCGCTACCCCCACCGTGAACTGGTCCTACGCCGCCCGCCGCTAGGACGCAAAGCCGCCTCCGCGCACGACATGCGCCGCGAGTACCGGGTCCAACGCCAACTCAAACCCGTCTACCCCTACGTCCCCGAGGTCATCGCCCTCTGCCAGGACCACGGCGTGCTCGGCAGCGACTTCTACCTCATGGAACGCGTCCCCGGCACCATCTTGCGCGGCGACCTCCCCCGGGGCATGACCCTCACCCCGCCCCAGGCCCGCGCCCTCGCCACCACCCTGGTCGACCGCCTCGTCGACCTGCACCGCGTCGACCCCGACGCCGCCGGGCTCGCCGATCTCGGCAAGGGCGCCGGGTACGTGGCCAGGCAGGTCCGCGGCTGGACCGAGCGGTTCGCCGCCGCGCGGACCCCGAACGTGCCGGACTTCGCCGCGGTCACCGACTGGCTGGCGCGCGAGCGGCCCGACGACGTCGCCACCGTGGTCATCCACAACGACTGGCGGTTCGACAACGTCGTGCTCGACGCCGACCTCGCCGTCGCCGCTGTCCTCGACTGGGAGATGGCCACCCTCGGCGACCCGCTGATGGACCTCGGCGGCGCCCTCGCGTACTGGATCCAGGCCGACGACGACGAGTTCTTCCAGCGCGCCCGCAGGCAGCCGACGCACCTGCCCGGCATGCCGACCCGCGCCGAACTCGCCGACCACTACGCCGAGCGGACCGGTCTGCGGCCGGTCGCGTTCCACGAGGTGTTCGGCCTGTTCCGGCTGGCGGTGATCATGCAGCAGATCTACTACCGCTTCCACCACGGCCAGACCCACAACCCGGCCTTCCAGGACTTCTGGACGTTCGTCTCTTACCTCGAATGGCGCTGCCGCGAGATCATTCGCTAACAGCTAAGGAGTCGCCCCATGGCCCGGCCGAACATAGAGCCCGTCGTCTGGCGCGCGCCGCGTGCGAGTAAGCCCCCGCGTACGCCCAACCTGCCGCCGCTCGCCGTGCGTCCTGTCGACGGCAAGGGCACCGAGGACGTCTTGGTCGACACTGAGGGCCGCGTTATTACCGGTGTCGAGGACGGCCGCGTCCTCCGCATCGCGGACGGTCGGGTCGACGTGGTCGCGGACACCGGCGGTCGGCCTCTAGGCATCGAGTGGTTCCCGGACGGACGGTTGCTGGTGTGCGACGCCGATCGCGGCCTGCTGCTGGTCTCCGCCGGTGACGTCGAGGTTCTTGTCCCCGCCGGGCCCAACCTGCGGGTCTGCAACAACGCCGCCGTTACCGCTGACGGCACCATCTACTTCACGAACTCCACCGACCGGTTCGACCTGGAGTTCTGGAAGGCAGACCTCCTGGAGCACGCGGGCACCGGCCAACTGCTCCGCCGCGACCCCGACGGCACCGTCCACACCCTGCTGCGCGGCCTGCACTTCGCCAACGGCGTCGCCCTCGCCCCGGACGAGTCCAGTGTGGTCGTCGCCGAGACGGGGGAGTACTGCCTGCGCCGGGTCTGGCTCACCGGTGACCGCCAGGGTCACTCGGACGTGCTCGCCGACAACCTGCCCGCCTTCCCGGACAACATCTCCACCGGGTCGGACGGTCTGCTGTGGATCGCGATGGCCAGCCCCCGCGACCCCGTGGTCGACCTGCTCCTGCGGACCCCGCCGGTGCTGCGCAAGCTGGTCTGGCGCGTCCCGGAACGCCTGCACCACAAGGAGAAGCGCGTCGTCTGGGCCCGCGCGGTCGACTTCGCCACCGGCGCCCTCGCGCACGACTTCTTCGGCACCGCGCCCGAGTTCCACATGGTCACCGGCGTCCGCGAGCACGACGGCCGGGTCCACCTCGGCAGCCTGGAGGGCCGCGCGGTCGCCTCGTTCGACCTCCCCTGACGGCCGCACGATCGGGGACCGGACGTCCCCCACACCGGTGGCTACCGGGCGACGCACCGACCCGCGCGGCACGATCGACGCAGCGCTACCGAGCCGTGGCGTTCCGTGATCCACCGAGTTGGGGAGACCCCATGCGCAAGCTCCTGCGAGCCGCGGCCCTCGGCTTCGCCCTGGTCGCAGCCCTCACCGCGCCCGCGCGGGGCGAGGTCCCCGACAAGGTCGTCGGGGGTGTTCCTGCCCCGCAGGGCGCCTACCCCTGGCTCACCCGGCTGTCCATGGGCTGCGGCGGCTCGCTCGTCACGCCCACCATCGTGCTGACCGCCGCCCACTGCGTCAGCCAGACCGGGCCGGACACCCGCATAGAGGCGACTTTCGGCGTCGTGGACCTGGAGAGCCCCAAGGCCGACATCATCGACTCTGCCTACATCTACCGCTCTCCGGACTACACGTCCGCGGGCCGCGGCTCCGACTGGGCGCTCATCAAGCTGGCACGCAAAGCGCCGTACCCGGTCATCAAGCTGCAATCGACGCTCGTGACTAGCGGCCCCTTCCGCATTATGGGCTGGGGTGCGGCGCTAGAGGGCGGCGAGCAGCAGCGCTACCTACTGCACGCTGACGTCCCCTACGTCGATGACGCCACCTGCGGCGGTCTCTACACCCGCTACGGCTACTCGTTCGTCGCGGCCGGAATGCTGTGCGCGGGAGTGGTCGGCGCCGGTGGAGTCGATACCTGCCAGGGCGACTCGGGAGGCCCTATGGTCGCGAAGGACTCTAGCGGCGTGCTGCGCCAGGTTGGCATCGTCAGTTGGGGGATCGGGTGCGCGCGCCCGCAGTTCCCCGGCATCTACACCGAGGTCTCCGCCTACCTACCCACGATAACCGCGGCGATCACGGCGCTCGCCTGACGACCGTTCGTCCACCCGGCTACGCCGGGATGAAACCCTGTGACGGCCCGCGGACGCACCAGGCTCGCGTTCGCGGGCCCCACCAGCTGTGACGCATCGCTCACCGCCCGGGTTAGCCGACATACCGGACAGCCCACCGGCAAGCAACCCCTTGGTGTCCCGACCGGTGCCTGGTTTGCTTACCGCCGAGCGAGTACCCGTGTGGGTACCGGCGTCCAGGCTGGAGGCACGGAGAGATGACCGCGACCGTCGAGGGCAGCGCGGGGCCGAAACCGATGTTCGGGGCGCCGCGGGCGCACTGGCCGCAGATCGGCACCTACCTGTTCATCCTGGTCCCGTTCGCCGCGCTGGTCACCGCAGTCCCGCTGGCCTGGGGCTGGGGCCTCGGCTGGGTCGACGTGGCGCTCGCCGCGTTCTTCTACACCTTCACCTGCCTCGGGGTCACCGTCGGTTTCCACCGCTACTTCACCCACGGCTCCTTCAAGGCGGGCCGCGCGGTGCGCGTCGGCCTGGCCATCGTGGGCAGCATGGCGCTGCAGGGCCCGATCCTGCACTGGGTCGCCGACCACCGCCGCCACCACGCGTTCTCCGACCGCGAGGGCGACCCGCACTCCCCGTGGCTGTTCGGCACCTCCCCGGCCGCGCTGGCCCGCGGCTTCTGGCACGCGCACATGGGCTGGGTGTTCGACCGCAACCTCACCAACGCCGAGCGGTTCGCCCCGGACATGCTCGCCGACCCCGACATGCGCCGGGTGCACCGCCAGTTCGGCCTGTGGACCGCCGTCACCCTGCTGGCGCCCGCGCTGCTCGGCGGCCTGATCACCTGGTCCTGGTGGGGCGCGGTGACCGCGTTCTTCTGGGCCGGGCTGGTGCGGGTGTCGCTGCTGCACCACGTGACCTGGTCGGTCAACTCGATCTGCCACATGATCGGCGACCGCCCGTTCCGCTCCCGGGACAAGGCCACCAACTTCTGGCCGCTCGCCGTGCTGTCCATGGGCGAGGCCTGGCACAACCTGCACCACGCCGACCCGACCTCGGCCCGCCACGGCGTCCAGCGCGGCCAGGTCGACATCTCGGCCAGGGTCATCTGGGTGTTCGAGAAGCTCGGGTGGGCCACCGAGGTCCGCTGGCCCACTCGCGAGCGCCTCGCGAAGCTGGCGAAGTAGGTGCCGAAGACAGCCACGGCGCACACGCCCGACCGTGACGCGCTCGTGGCGTTCTTGCGCGCACGCAACCGCTGCGTCCTAGTCACCTACCGCGCCTCCGGCGCCCCACAGATGTCCCCGGTCACCTACGGCGTGGACGACGACGGGCGCGTGGTCATCTCGACCTACCCCTCGCGCGCCAAGGCGATCAACCTCCGCCGTACCCCCACGGCGTCACTATGCGCCCTCTCCGACGACTGGAACGGCCCCTACGTCCAAGTCGACGCCCAGGCCGAGGTCCTAGACCTACCTAAGGCGCTGGACCCCCTAGTCGCCTACTACCGCTCCATCTCCGGTGAACACCCCGACTGGGACGACTACCGCGCCGCCATGGTCCGACAGGGCAAGTGCCTCCTCCGCCTCACCATCACCACCTGGGGCCCCATCGCCACCGGCGGCTTCCCGCCTGGTCTGGCGCCGTAGCGACCCCGCTCGGGCGACTACGTCATGGCGGCGTGATCACTCCACTGATCACGCAGTTACTCATTCTATCGGGTGATGCACAGTTGCGTGCGGTAACGAAGTGCTCCATTCGGCCGATCGACCGGGTATGTCGGTGGAACTGAGGGATCTGGTCTGGGCCAAGGCCGCCGAGGGGCCTGCCGCGGGGGAAGCTGCCCGTGTGGCGGGGGAGCGGCCCGCGACGGGGGAGCCGAGTCGGGTCAGGGCCGCGCGGGTGGCCCGGGCGCCGAGGACCACTGAGCGTTGACATAGCGGGAAAGCGACAGCGGAATCAACGCACAATTCACTGAATCAGACGCATTTTTCCTGTGGTCTTGCGCACGGGGTCGCGTCGTGCGCGGGTGGCCGGCAACAATCGGGATATAGTCCGGCGAACTCGAGCGGTGCTCCGCGTCGGTGATCGTTCCCGTCCGTCCGCGCCCCGAGGGAGGTCCCCGGTGAACCCGCGCGAGCCGTTGGCGGTGACCATCAGGGGCACCCGCTCGGCCGTCGTGGTCAGCGCGGCGGGCCGGATCGACATGGTGACCGAGCGCCCGTGGCGCGAACAGGTCGAGGACGCCTGCGCCGAGAACACCGTCAAGCGCTTCGTGATCGTCGACCTGTGCGAGGTCACCTACCTCAGCGTCGGCGCCGCCCCGCTCATCGTCCGCGCCCACTACCACTGCCTGCACCGGGGCAAGCTGCTGCGCGTCGCCGCCCCGATGGGCCCCGCGCTGCACACCATGCACGTGACCGGCGTGCGCGACCTCGTCGCGGTCTACCCGACCCTCGACTCCGCGCTGGAACCGCGCTCCGGCGCTCGCTGGTGATCGGACCGAGATAGGCCGTGCGCATTCCCCGGCGGTATTTGCTCCTCCGCGTCCGGTATTAGCTCGAACGAGCGAGTCACGGTTGCCGTCCGTTATTCGAACACCCACCCGGGCGGGGCATGCGCACTCGGTGAGCGCGCTCCGACCGAGCGTGCCGACCCCGCAGCGGAGTCCACCACCGCGCGGGCCACCCCTGATCATCCGGTCACCCCCACCCCGAGCTGGTAGCCGTTGGACGGAACGGAAAAAGCCCAGCCCGAGAGGAATCCCCGATGAATCGCCACCTCGCGCGGTTCGTGACCGCCATCGCGGCCGCGAGCGTGCTGACAGCGACCGGAGCGGGTCTTGCCTCCGCCACGACACCGGCCGACCACGACAACAGAGCAGCTCAGCTGCAAGAGCTGACCGTCGCGTACAACGACCTGGCCGCCGCCACCGACGACGCGACCCTCGGCACGGCCGTCAGCGCACTGCGGGCCACCCTCAACCACATCCGCGGCTGCGGCGGCACCGACCTGGCCACCCCGGCCGACGCCAAGGCCGCCGAGGTCCAGCGGATCCTGCCGATCCCCGGCCCGATCAACCCGACCCTGGTCGCCAGCCTGCTCAACCTGGTCACCACCCTGATCAACCAGCTGACCGCCGCCCTGCCGGTACCCGGCGGCCTGCCGATCCCGGGTGGCCTGCCGATTCCCGGCACTCTGCCGATTCCCGGTGGCCTGCCCATCCCGGGTGGTCTGCCCATCCCCGGCACCTTGATCCCCGGCAGCCTGCCGATCCCCGGCGGCTTGCCCGACCCCGGCGCGCTGCCCATCCCCGGTGGCCTGCCCAACCCGGGCACCCTGCCGATCCCGGGTGGCCTGCCCACCCCCGGCACCCTGCCAGACCTCCCGGACCTGACCGACCTCCCGGACCTGACCGATCTGACCGGTCTGCCGGACGTCACCGACCTGACCGACGTCACGGATGGCACCGACCTCCCGGTCATCCCCGACCTGCCGGACCTGCCCGTCGTCGGCGACGCCCTGCTCACCCCGGACCTGTCCGGCAGCGTCCCGTCCCTCCCGGACCTCGGCGGCGCCCTGCCGACCCTGCCCGGCGGCCCGGAGACGGCCTGACCTAGGGCTGACCGGATCGGGCTTGTCGGGAGAGCCCGACCCGTCCTCCCGGACGAGTCGACAAGTGTGCGGTAGGGCTATCTGCCCCGCCGAGCAGGCCGCCCGCCCGTGATCGGGTGGTGGTGTGCGTGATCGCCGAGCCCCGGTGGCCCACAAGGCCCCGGGGCTCGACCCTGTCCTAGGCTCGCCGCCATGCCCAGTTCCACGCCCGCCGCCATGCGTCGTGTCACCGGAAAGCAGGTCGTGGAGGTCGACGAGGGGGCGTTCGCCGACCTGCGGGGCCGCTACTCGGGGGCGGTGCTCGACGTGGGCACCGGCGACGGCAAGCACCCGCTGCACCTGGCCAAGGCGCACCCCGAGCTGCTGGTGATCGGGTTGGACGCGGCCAAGGACAACATGCGCAAGGCCGCGACCAGGGCCAGCGCCGCGCCGAAGAAGGGCGGCCTGCCGAACCTGCTGTACCTGTGGGCCGCCGCCGAGCAGCTGCCCAGCGGGCTGGGCGGGATCACCGAGCTGCACGTGCTCATGCCGTGGGGCAGCCTGCTGCGCGGCGTCCTGGGGTCGGACCCGGCGATGCTGGCCGGGCTCGCGGGGGTCTGCGCGCCGGACGCCACGTTCCTGATCTCGCTGAACCTGCACGCCTGGCGCCCACCGGTGCCCGAGGTCGGCGCGCACGCCGAGCCGACGCCGGAGTCCGCCGTCGAGGACCTGGGCCCCGCGCTCAAGGCCGCGGGCTGGCACCTCGACTCGGCGGCCTACCTCGACGCCGACGCGATCGCCGCCCTGGCCACCTCGTGGACCCGCAGGCTCAACTCGTCCCGCGACCAGCTCGACGTCCTGGCCCTCACCGGCCGGATCAACCCGAGCGCGGACTGAGCCCCAGCACGTAGTCGTACGCCTGCCTGCGCGACCAGCCCGGCTGCCCCGCCAACGCCCGGACCAGGGTCGTGGACGACACGTCCTGCCCGAGCAGCGCCGTGAGCAGCCCGGTCACGTCGACGTCCACGGTGACGGGTCCCGACGTCGGATCCAGGGCGCACCACACGTCCGCCGAGCCGCTGAGCTCGGCGACGGCCGAGACCGGCCCCCAGGTGGGGCGTTCGTCCAGGGCCATAACGCTCGCGTGAGTGCTACCTGCGAGCCGTTGGGCATCGGCGAGCCAACGGGACAGGTCGCTCGCGGGGCACGTGAACACCACCCGCGCCGAACTGGTCGCGGCAGCCAACTTGATCGCGTCCCGGCGGGACAACCCGGTGGCTACGAGTACCGGCGCCCCTTGCGGTGCCGCGCCCGTCACAGCCAACTCGGGCGGTAGGCCCAACACCTCCACCGTGGGACTATCCGCCAACAACGTCGACACCACCGCGCTTACACCGTCCACAGTGGATACGACCAACACGCGGCCCGCCGGATCGGCCTCTCTAGAAGCCGTGAAGCCCAGAGAACCAACCAGCGCCCGTGCACCGGCATCCTCCGCAAGGATCACGTCGGCGGCAGCGCACTCCGCGCTCAGTCGGTCGTCAGGCCCGACTGTGGCCCGGTAGCGCACGAGGTGAGTGCGGGACGTCTCCGCTCTAGTCACCACAACGTCCACCACGGTGTCCGGATCGGACAGTGCCGCCACCAGGGAGCGGGGGAGATCCGCCGAGGACAGATCAGCATCGGTGGCGAGCGTGTTCGGCAGCCGTTGACCGCTGCGCCGGACCACCGCGTTCCCGCCCGGGCGCCACCGCGAGTTCGCCACCGCTCGCACCGTTGCGCTCTCGCCACCGGCGCTGAGGGTGATCAGCACCGGCCCGGCGATCGCGGGCGGCGCCAGGCCGACCACCTCGCCCGCGACCCCGACCACGCAAGTGGCGCGGCCGGTGATCGCGGTGTCCGCGGTGAACTCCAGGGTCTTGCCGTGGGTCGCGCGGATGTCGTGGTGCCCGCGGCAGCGCAGCCGCACCAGACCGGTCACCGGTGCCCCTCCTCGACCAGCCGCTACCTGACGACCTCGTAGATCGTCGAGTCCGCGTTCCGGTAGACCTCGCGCAACCCGCTGACCTCGTCGAGGTCCTGCAACCCCGCGGCGACCGGCGCCATCGGGTCCGCCTTGACCGAGCCCTTGCTGACGAACACGTAGCTGACCTTCAGGTTGTCCACCGCGCGGCGGACCGTGCTGTCGGTGTCCAGGTCGTTGAGCCGGTTCAGGATGACCCCGGCGTCGTTGCTGCCGTCCTTGCGCGGCGGGACCGGCCCGATCACCGACACCTTGAACAGCGGCTGCACCCCGTCGATCGCCCACATCCACGGCGAGCCGTCGTGCGGGTCGTTGGCCACGACCGTGCCCTTCGGCACGTTCTTCTCCAGCCAGTCCATCGCTTCCAGCTTGGTGTGCGACACGACCGGTCCGTCGAGGTAGAGCCAACGCAGACGGTCGGTGTTACGCGGCAGGTAGAAGCCACGGGTCAGCGCACCGAAGAGGACAACGACCACGCCGAGCGCGATGACCGGGAGGAGAACGCGTTGGCGTTCCGTGGATTCCCTCTTGGCCGTGACCTTCTGGTACAGCGTCACCAGGCTGTCCCGGAAGGTGATGACACCGATGGCCGCCAGCACGATCAAGCCCGGCGTGGCCAGGGCCGCGATCCGCCACGGGTCGTTCCACCACGGCCTGCTCAGCGCGCGCACCAGCGGCGCCGAGTACCCGGCCACCCCGATGTAGAGGACGGTGAACGCCAACCCACCCAGCAGCCACCAGTACAGCGGCCGGAACTTCGCCTTCCGCACGCCGATAAGCCCGACGATCAGCGCGACCGTGAACCACCAAGCCGGGTAGGTAGCGCTATAGGGCGCCGCCCAGGCCGGGTAGCCCACTGCGCGCGAGGCGCCCAAGAGCCTGCCGAACCCGTCGGAGGGCAGCGCCGTAGGCGGCCACGCCACGTCCTCACTGGAGACCGTGATCCCCAGGAACGCCGAGATCTGGCCGAATCCGATGACGACCGCGAGCACGGCGATCACCGCGCCCGCGGCGAGGTCGGGCAGGATCCGCCGCCGGTTCGTGATCCAGTGCTGCAACAGCAGGACGCCACCGAGCAGGATCGCGGCCACGGCGACGCTGGAGTGGATCGCGAGCAACCCGATCCCGGCGAGCGCGGTGGTGAGCAGGAGCCCGAAGGTGCGCTCGATCAGCGCGCGGTGCAGCAGGGCGAGGAACGCGGGCACGAGCGCGATCCCGGCGGCCAGCGGGAACAGCGGGCCCCACACCTGGATGTCGTAGGGGAAGGTGGTGACCGTCGCGGACAGGACCGCCGTCACCGCGGTCAGCGCCGGGCTGTTGGTGCAGACCTTGACCAGGATCGCCATGCTCAGCACGAACACCGCGATCACCGCGCCGTTGGCCATGTCCAGCGCGGGCACCACGCCGAACCCGCCGATCTGCCGGACGACGGCGATCAAGGCGTGGAAGGCGTTCGGATAGAAGTAAGAGGCCGCGTCCGGGTCAGTCAGGATCTTCAACGCGGACGGCGCCGAGTCCCCGGTGTCGGCGATGAACCGGATCGCGTTGGCGTGGTAGGCCGCGTCAAACCACTGTGGCACCGCGGAGAACCCCCGGGAAGCCCGGTAAGAGGCGAAGAGCCCGATGCCCGCACCCAACAACACACTGCCGCCTACGACCAAGTGGTGCGTACGCGTCCAGGTCGGCTTGACCGGCTCCTCTTCGGCCCAACGCCCGTCCCACCGCCGCGCGAGCCTGCTGACCCCGAACCCCACCAACGCCAACAACACCGCGACCCCGAGCAACGTCAACGCGTTCCACGCGATCCCCAACTTCGGCAACACCGGCGCCGCGACACCCACGACCCCGAACGTCACCACCGGCGCGGTCCCCACCAGCACCCACCCGCGCAACCCGGAGGCAAACCCCACCAGCGCCCCGGGCACCCCCGCGACCAGGACGGTGGTCAGGAACAGCAACGCCATCTCGCCAGTCGCGATCAACTCAGAACTCCACAGGTGGGTGTCCTCGGTGACCGCTCGTGCCCCCGAGCCTTGACATACGAGCGCCCCGAGGCTACACGGACAACCCTCCGGCACCCCCTCCCGGGCACGCGCACACCCCCGCACCACGCCACATCCGCGCCCCAACACCCCAACAACCGAACAACATTCGCCCTCCCGGCAGGTTCGCGCACTCCGCGAACAGGGGACGCCGAAGCCCGTGCCCCCAGGCAGCCTCGTGCAGCATCCATGCGGCCACCGAATGGGGGTCCGGGGGCGAAGCCCGCCGGGCGGGTCTGGGGTCGCACCCCAGAAG
>NZ_FOGI01000004.1:0-591936 GCF_900111175.1 Actinokineospora terrae | reverse complement strand
CCATGCGGCCACCGAATGGGGGTCCGGGGGCGAAGCCCGCCGGGCGGGTCTGGGGTCGCACCCCAGAAGGAACGACGAGTGACAAGGTTCGCGCTCTCCGCGAACACGGGTCGCCCAGAGCGAGTGCCCCCGGCAGGACTCGAACCTGCGGCCAAGAGCTTAGAAGGCTCCTGCTCTATCCGCTGAGCTACGGGGGCTGGGGCGTGCGGCCGAGGCCGCACAGTAGTCCGCTCACGGGTCTGATCGTTCGAGGGCGGCTCACCGTTTCCGCTTGGAACTGATCGGGTGACGAACGCCGCTCTGATGCGTCCGTTCGGGGTAGGGCCGTTGCGCTAAGCGCGCGGGAGTCTGGTTACCGCGTGTTCGGTCAGCGGCTGAAGGATACGCACGAGTGCGGCCTCGGACACATCGCGTTTGTCGACTGCCACCAGGAGAGATCGGTCGGGGCGGACCTCGACCGTCGCGGTGCAGGTGCGGTAACCGTCGGTGACGGTGCAGTGGAGCCACGTCGGGTAGCCGAGGGTGGACTCGGCGTGTCCGTCCGGTTGGTCGTGGCGGACCTGGGTGAGGGGTTTGTGCAGGGCCACCAGGGCGAGGTCGCTGGCGGCGCCGTTGCCGAGGGGGAAGCCGCAGGATTCGGGGAACGTCTCCGTGCGGGTGCGGGGTTCGCCGACGAGGCCGCCCGCCGGGGCGAGGTCGTCCGCGGTCAGTAGCCCGCACAGGTTCACACCGTCGAGGGATAGCGGTGACGGAACGCTGATCGACGTGGCGGGTGGGGTCACCGCGCCGAAGCCCGCGGCGGGTACGGGGCGGCCCGCCACCGGGGCACCGCACGCCGCCAGCAGGCCGATGCCGACGACCGCGACAAGAGTCCGCCTCACGACGCATACGGTAATACCTCGCCGCCGGTGTGTGATTACCCAAGCACGGCGGGTTGTGAATCAGCGCTCCTCGGTCTGCCCGGACCGGGCTACTACCCTCGACCCGTGTCTGCTGACAGCTCCACCGAGACCCGTCGACCGGGATCGGGCCTGGCCCCGCTGCTCGTGGTCGGTGGGCTGCTGGCCGCCCTCGTGGGTGCCGCGCTCGTCGCCGCGTCCGGTAGTGACCGGTATGTCTTGCAGGGCCTGCCCACGCCGGACGCGTTCACCGAGCACGCGTTGACGGTCGTGCGGGTCCTGACCGAGATCGGCTGTGTCGTCACCGTCGGGAGCCTGCTGTTCGCGGCCTTCCTCGTCCCGCCGCAACGGTCCGGTGTCCTCGACGTCGGCGGTTACGCCGCCTTGCGCATGGCCACTTGGGGCGCGGTGGTGTGGTTCATCGGTGCGCTCGTGTCAGCGCCGTTCACCGCCGCTGACGCTGTCGGTAGGTCCATCACGACTGTCCTACGCGGCGACGTCTTGTTCACCCTCGTTGGATCTCTCTCGCAAGCACAGGCCTGGCTGCTCACGGCGGGCATCGCACTCGTAGTGCTGATCGCGACACGGTTCGTGCTCACCTGGAACTGGACCGCGGCACTGTTTGTCATTGCTGTCGTAGGCATCGTGCCCGTCGCGGTCACCGGGCATTCCTCTAGCGGCGGTCAGCACGACATGGCCACCAACAGCCTCTTGTTCCACCTTGTCGCCGCCGCTCTGTGGGTCGGCGGTCTTGTCGCACTGCTCGCTCACGGGCGTCGGCGCGCGGAGCACCTTGGTCTAGCGGCTACTCGGTTCTCGCGGGTCGCGTTGGCGTGCTGGATCGTCATGGCGGTCTCGGGTGTCGTCAACGCGCTAGTGCGGTTGCCGTTGGACGCCCTGTTCGCCTCTTGGTATGGCGGCCTGGTTCTGGCAAAGACCGCCGCACTGCTCATCTTGGGCGTTTTCGGTTACCTGCAACGAGAACGCGGAGTGCGCGCGGTAGTGGAGACCGGCAGTGGTGGCGCACTCGCGAGACTCGCCGCGGTCGAGGTGCTGATCATGCTCCTGACGATCGGCATCGCCGCCGCCCTCGCCAGGACCCCGCCCCCGGAGACCGGCGCCGCCGAACCGGGCCGGGTCGAACTCGCGCTGGGATACCCGCTCACCGAGGCGCCCTCGCTGGGGAACCTGCTGTTCGCGTGGCGGTTCGACCTCGTCTTCGGCACGCTCGCGATCGCCCTCGCCGTGACCTACGTGCGCTGGTTCCTGCGGCTGCGCGCCAAGGGCATCGCGTGGCCCGTGGGCAGGCTCGTGGCGTGGCTCGCCGGGTGCCTGGTCGTCCTCTTCGCGACCTCGTCCGGCTTCGGCAAGTACTCGCCCGCCATGTTCAGCATCCACATGGAAGCGCACATGATGCTGTCCATGCTGGCGCCGGTGCTGCTTGTTCTAGGCGCACCGATGACCTTGGCGCTGAGGGCGCTACCGCGCGCGGGTAAAGACGGAACGCCAGGTGCTCGTGAGTGGCTGCTGGCTTTCGTGCACTCACCGGTGTCCAGGTTCCTCACGCACCCGATCGTCGCGTTGGTGCTGTTCGTCGGATCGTTCTACGGCCTCTACCTGACGGGCTTGTTCGACTCGGCGCTAGAGGAACACTGGGCGCACCTGGTCATGAACGCCCACTTCCTTCTCGTGGGCTACATCTTCTACTGGCCCGTGATCGGAATCGATCCCGCGCCGCGCCAGTTGCCCCACCTCGGCAAGCTGGGGCTGGTCTTCGCCTCCATGCCGTTCCACGCGTTCTTCGGGGTCATCCTGATGAGCATGCAGACCGTCGTCGGCGAGCGCTTCTACCAGGGCCTCGGCCTGCCGTGGAACACCGACCTGCTCGCCGACCAGCGGCTCGGCGGCGGCATCGCCTGGGCGTCGGGGGAGATCCCGCTGCTGCTGGTGCTCATCGCCCTGCTCGTGCAGTGGTCCCGCGCCGACGACCGGGAGGCCCGCCGCTCCGACCGCCGGGTCGACGAGGGCACCTCCGACGACCTCGACGCCTACAACGCCATGCTGCGCCAGTTGGCCGACGGCAAGAACCCGCACTGACCCCGGGTTGTCCACAACCCCCCGACCCATCCACAGATCGACCGGCGCTCTCGACGACCACCCGCCGCCCGCCCGAAGCTGGACCTGTCACCACGACGGACCAGGAGGGCGAGATGAACGAGACCATGATCACGTTGGTCGGGCGGGTCACCGGCGAGGTCACCCACCGCCGCTACGGCGACGACAAGGACCTCGTGCGGTTCCGGCTGTTCACCAAGGAACGCCGGTACGACCCGGACCAACGCACCTGGGTCAACGCCAACCCGATGTACTTCACCGTCAACTGCTGGGACACCCTCGGCGCGGCGGTCCGCAAGACGCTGCGCCCCGGCGCCCGGGTGGTCGTGCACGGCAAGCTCTCGCTGCGCCAGTACGACAACGGCGACAAGCAGCGGTTCGACGCCAAGGTCGACGCGCGCTCCATCGGCGCCGACCTCGTGTTCCAGGAGGTCGCCATCGAGCACGAGGAGTGGACCGGGCCGGCCGAGCCGCTCACCCAGCTCGACCGGCCCGCACCAGCGGCGTTGGCGGCCTGAGGTGTTTACCGCGGTCGCGACCAGGGCACCTCTGCCGCTGAACCAGGACGGAGGCCAGCGATGCCCAACCCCAGCATCAAGGACGAAGAGCTCTACCGGGAGCTGCGCGAGCAGGGTGACTCCAAGGAGAAGGCCGCGCGCATCGCCAACGCCGCGGCCGCCGAGGGCAGGGACACCGTCGGCGCCAGGGGCGGCCGAGCCGGTTCCTACGACGACTGGACCGTCGACGACCTGCGCAAGCGCGCCGCCGAACTCGACATCGACGGCCGCTCGAGCATGTCCAAGAGCGAGCTCATCCAGTCTCTGCGAGACCACTGACCACCACGGGAGCGCCCCGCCGGGCGCCCCGTCCCCCCGGTCGCGCTCAACCGCCCGGGCCGACGCCTCTACGATCGCGAACATGGCCGAGTTCATCTACACCATGAAGAAGGTGCGCAAGGCGCACGGGGACAAGGTCATCCTTGATGACGTGACCCTCCAGTTTTTCCCCGGGGCGAAGATCGGGGTGGTCGGTCCCAACGGCGCGGGCAAGTCCAGCGTGCTCAAGATCATGGCCGGCCTCGACCAGCCGAACAACGGGGAAGCCTTCATCACCCCCGGCTACTCCGTCGGCATCCTGCAGCAGGAGCCCCCGCTCAACGAGGAGAAGACCGTCCTGGGCAACGTCCAGGAGGCCTTCGGTGAGATCAAGGGCAAGCTCGACCGGTTCAACGAGATCGCCGAGCTGATGGCGACCGACTACTCCGACGAGCTGATGGAGGAGATGGGCAGGCTCCAGGAGGAGCTCGACCACGCCGACGCCTGGGACCTCGACTCCCAGCTGGAGCAGGCCATGGACGCGCTGCGGTGCCCGCCGCCGGACGCCGACGTGACCGTGCTCTCCGGTGGTGAGCGCCGCCGGGTCGCGCTGTGCAAGCTGCTGCTGTCCAAGCCCGACCTGCTGCTGCTCGACGAACCCACCAACCACCTCGACGCCGAGAGCGTGCTGTGGCTCGAGCAGCACCTCGCGCAGTACGCCGGTGCCGTCCTCGCCGTCACCCACGACCGGTACTTCCTGGACAACCTCGCCGAGTGGATCCTGGAGATCGACCGCGGCAGGCTCTACCCCTACGAGGGCAACTACTCCACCTACCTGGAGAAGAAGGCCGAGCGGCTGGCTGTCCAGGGCAAGAAGGACCAGAAGCTGCAGAAGCGGCTGCGCGACGAGCTGGCCTGGGTCCGCTCCAACGCCAAGGCCAGGCAGACCAAGTCCCGGGCCCGCCTCGACCGCTACGAGGAGATGGCCGCCGAGGCCGAGCAGACCCGCAAGCTCGACTTCGAGGAGATCCAGATCCCGCCGGGCCCGCGCCTGGGCAACGTGGTCGTCGAGGTCGAGAAGCTGCGCAAGGGCTTCGGCGACCGGGTGCTCATCGACGGCCTCAGCTTCGACCTGCCGCGCAACGGCATCATCGGCGTGATCGGCCCCAACGGCGTCGGCAAGACCACGCTGTTCAAGACCATCGTCGGCCTGGAGAAGGCGGACGACGGCGTGGTCAAGATCGGCGAGACGGTCAGCCTCTCCTACGTCGACCAGGGCAGGGCGAACATCGACCCGGCCAAGACCGTGTTCGAGACCGTCTCCGGCGGTCTCGACTACATCCAGGTCGGCCAGGTCGAGATGCCCTCGCGCGCCTACGTCAGCGCGTTCGGGTTCAAGGGTCCCGACCAGCAGAAGCCCGCGGGCGTGCTTTCCGGCGGTGAGCGCAACCGGCTGAACCTGGCGCTGACGCTCAAGCAGGGCGGGAACCTGATCCTGCTCGACGAGCCGACCAACGACCTGGACGTCGAGACCCTCGGGTCGCTGGAGAACGCCCTGGAGCAGTTCCCCGGCTGCGCGGTGGTGATCTCCCACGACCGGTGGTTCCTGGACCGCACCTGCACGCACATCCTGGCCTGGGAGGGCACCCCGGAGAACCCGTCGAAGTGGTTCTGGTTCGAGGGCAACTTCGAGGGCTACGAGCGCAACAAGGTCGACCGGCTCGGCGCCGACGCCGCTCGACCGCACAGGGTGACCTACCGCAAGCTCACCCGGGACTAGACGGGGAGCGGCGACGTGGCGGCCTGGAACGAGTTACCGGCGGCGGACGCGGCCGAGTGCGCGGCACTCGTGGCCGCGGCCGACCGGCTGCGGTGGAGCGCGCCGGAACTGGCGGTCCAGTTCGCCGACCGTTCGTTGCGCTCCGGCGCCGCCGACGCCGCGACCACGACCACGGCGCAGGTGCTGCTGGGCACCGGCCTGGTCCGGTTGGGCAGGCACGCGGAGGCGGTCGAGCCCGCGCTCGCCGCGTTGCGCGCGGTCACGAGCGGTGGCCTGGTCGAACGGGCCGCCGCCGTGCGGGTGGCGCTCGCCGCGTGCGCTCGCGTGCTCGGCGAGCCCCTCGCGGGCAGCGAGCTGCTGCGGCCGGTGCTGCGCGCCACCACGGCGGCCCCGGCCACCAGGGCGCTGGCGCTCGGCCAGTTCGTCGCCTGCGCCGGGCACGTCGGGCGGCGCGACGACCTGGAGGACGCGCTCGCCGAGGCCGATCGGCTGCTGGCCGCCGACGACGCGCTCAGCCAGGACGCGCGCAAGCTGGAACGGGCCCTGCTCTGCGTCCGGGCCGCCTCGTACCACCGCCGCCACGGCGACACCGAGGCCGCGACCGAGGTCGCCCGCGAGGGCCTCGCGTTGCTCAACCGGCTCAGCGCCGTCGGCGTCGAGGGCGGGCTCGCCAAGGCCAGGCTCGTCCTGGAGATGGTCTGCGCGCTGCTCGACGACGGCGACATCGACGAGGCCACCCTGGTGGCCGCGACGGTGCTCGGTGAGCCGGTCCGCGCCACCTCCGCGTTGGCGCTGGGCAGGCTCCGGTTGGCCATGGCGAGCCGGGTCTACCTGCCCTCGGGGCGGGCCGAACTGGGCCGCGCCACCTTGGTCGACGTGGTCCGCCTCGCCGACCGGCACGGGCTCGACTCCCTGGCCGCCGACGCGTGGACCTTCCTGGCGCACGCCGAGGAGGAGGCGGGCCACCCCGGCGAGGCGCTCCACGCGCTGCGCTCGGCGCGGGCCGCCGAGTACCGGTACCTGCGCGCCGCGTCCACCGCCCGGGGCCTGCTGGTCGCCGAGGTGGGTGCGGTGGTCGACCCGGAGAGCGTGGTCTCGCTGCTGCGCGCCACCGTCCGCCCGACCGCGTCGCCCGAGGTCAAGACCGAGTCCGCGGAGACCAAGTCCGTCGAGCGGGGCGGTCGCAAGAGCTACGAGGATCGGGCTCAGCGCGAGGCGAACCGGCAAGACGGCGCACGGCAGGAGCAGTCTCGCCGCGAGGGTGCGAGGCACGGGGCGGGGCAGGGCGGGGGAACTCCGCTCGGGGCATCGCGGCGTTGGGCCTCGCTGCGGGAGTTGGCCTCGCACGGGAGTCCGATGCCGGGGGAGTCGTCCTCGGCGGGGGCCAGGCACGAGGCCGCGCCGCGGGACGGTGCGGTCGTCGACACCGCGGCGGCTCTCGACACCGGGGCACACGACGCCGCGTCACCTGGTGCCGCGTCGCGCGGTGCCGCACCGCGCAGCACCGCGGCGAGTGATGTCGCGCCGAGCAGCGTGGTACTGACCGAGGACGTCGCGAGCAGTGCCATGCCGGGCAGCGCCGTGCCGGGCAGTGCCATGCCTGGCGGTGTTGTGCAGGGCAGTGCTGTGTCGGGCAGTGCTGTGCCGAGTGGTGTTGTGCCGAGTGGTGTTGTGCTGAGTGGCGTTGTGCCAAGCGGTGTGGTGCCAAGCGGTGTGGTGCCGAGCGGTGTTGTGCCGGGCAGTGCTGTGTCCAGCAGTGTCGTGCCGAGTGGTGGGGCACCGGGTGGTGACGTGCCGAACGAGGCCGTGGCCCACGAAACGGACGCTCCGGGGCATGCCAGGCACGAGGTGATCGAGCACGGCGTGCTGGGGCACAGTGCGGTTCAGCCCGTGGTGGCTGAGCTGGCGCACGAGCACGGTGTGGCTGAGGGTGGCGCGGTCGCGGGCCGGACACCATCCGTTCCTGGTCAGGCAGGGCAAGAAGAGTCGGCCGTGGTACGGCAAGGTCGCCCTGCGGCTGATCAGGGCAAGCGGAGTGACGCCGCCGGGCTGGGCAGTGGTTCGCGCAGGGCGTCCGGTGACAAGGGCTCGAAGGGGCGATCGCTCGCCGCGGGTTCGTCCGAGAAGGCCGCGCCCGACTCGTCGAGCGCGGAAGTGCCGCAGGACGGTGTGTTGCGTGGAGCCGGGTCGCGGCGGGAGAAGCGGCGAGAGGCCGAGGGGCGCAAGGACGCGACGCCGACGCGGCAAGTGACACCGCCGACGCGGTACGAGGCAGCGCCCGTCGAGATGTTCGCGGTGACGCTGGTTCGGGTGTGGCCCAAGGGGACCGCCGAACCGGTCGAGCCCGAGGAGCCGCCGTTGCCGGTAGGGGGAGAGGTCACCCTCAACGCGCTGGCGATCCACGTGCGGGACCTGGCGCCGTCCGACGCCGAGTTGCTCCGGTCGGATCGCGGGGAGTTCGCGGTGTTGCTGCCGTCGACCACCCTCGCCGAGGCGGCCGCGTTGGCCGCCGCCATCCGGGAGACCGCGCCGGACGCCCAGTGGCTGATCGATGACCAGGGGCACGAACTCACCATCAGTACCGGTGTCGCGGCGCTGCCCGGCACGGTCGACGGCCCGCACGAGGGCATCGAGGCGCTGCTGCTCGCCGCCAGGTCCGCGTTGACGGTGCCGGAGCCCGCGAGTCCGGCGCCCGCGGTGCTGCGGCGGACCGATCGGCTGCGCAGGTCGCCGACCACCGCCAAGACGGTCCCGCTGACCGACAAGGCGGTGCGCGCGATCCGCCCCGACCGGGCACGCCACGACTCCGGCGTGATCGACGACGCGCGGGCCCCCGACCTGTCGTTGGCCGATGACAACCCGACCGTCCCCGCCACCCCGCCCGCTCCGGTGATCCCCGCGCCGACCAGTCCGCGGACGGCGGCCGACGCGTCCACCGAGCCGGAGCCGACCGAGGGGCGCTGGTCCGTCGACACCGTGCGGACCACTGATCCCGAGGAGCCCGCCGCGGACGAACCCGCGGCCCAGGCTGGCGCGATCGGGCGTCGGGCGGCTCGCCGGGCCAAGGCGGACGACACCCCCACAAAGTCCACTGTGGACGCTGACGCCGGGGTCAACTCGGTGCTGAGCCGGTTCGGCGTCACCGTCGAGGGCGGCGGGCGGCGCAGGGCGCCGGAGGGGGACGATTACTACTACGACCCCAACGCGCTCGTCGGTACCGATCTGCCCACTCCGCCGATGCTGCCGTCCTCGCTGGAACCCGACCCTGACGACCCGCGCTGGGCGCACGCCTCGGTCCCCGGGACCGAGCCGAGGGAACCGGAGCAGATCCCGCAGCCGCCGAAGACCCCGGACATCCCCGAGCCCGCCACTCCAGATGAGATCCCACCGGCGGACCCCAATCCCACGGCGCCGGAGGTCGAGCCGCCGCCCAGCCTCACCACGCAGGCCGCCGAGGTCACGGCACCTGATGCGGCGAAGCAGGCCGAGTCGAGTGGAGTCGAGCCGTGGGAGCGGGTTGAGCCGTCGAGCCCGGCAGCAGTCATTCCGGTCGCCAGGGCGGCCGAGGTCCCGGGCTCCGGCCAGGACGAGCCGCCCAGCGGGGGCGAGTCGGGTCGGCCGCGGCAGGTCGGGCAGGAGAGCGGGGTGCGGGCGGCCGGGCAGGTGACGGTCGAGCCCGCCGCGTCGGCGGACGAGCGCCGGGCCATCGACTTCGCCGCCCGGCTGCGGGGCTTACCCCGCACCACCTCCGCGGCCACCGAGACCGCCAAGGACGAGGACGACGACCAGCCCGAGCTGGTCGACCTGCCGACCCGGCGGCGGCGGACACCCAGCGGGCGCCGGGAGCGCACCAACCCGAGCGGGTTGGCGGACCTGCTGGCCGAGGCGCTGGTCGCGTTCAAGGCCACCCAGCCCGACCAGCCCGGCGACGACCGCAACTCCGCCTGGACCGACGACTGGCCCAAGGCCCCCACCATCGGTGAACCGGAGCAGGCGCCCGAGCCCGCCGCCTGGCCCCCGGCCCAGCCGGAGGCCCCGGCCGCCGTCGACGACGAGCCGACCGGTCCCCTGCCCGAGTCCGACCGCACGATCGGCACCCAGGTCCACTACTCCGCCGAGCTGCGCAAACCCCGCGCCGACCCGGCCAAGACCCACCCCACCGGCGAGCTGCCCCGCTGGTCCCGCCTGTCCACCGAGTCGCACTGGCCCGACCAGACCGACTGGCCCGACCCCGCCGACGGCACCACCTGGGCCGCCGACGCCCGGGCCGCCGAACCCGGCGACCGCCCCAGGTCCCGCCGCGCCGACCGCACCCCCAACCCCACCGACCCCCGCGGCCGCCACCGCTCCTCCGAATGGGCCCCCGCCGACTTCGAAAGCGGCTGACCCCAGACCCCGCGCCCCCGCGAGCACCGCACGCGAGGCGCACAGCCACCCAGTGATCCCCGGGTGTTCCTCCGCCACGCGGTCCGAGGCGTATCCACCGGCGCGTGGCAGTGGGCGGGATTTCCGTCCCAGTGGGTGGACGGCGGCGGGCGATGTCGGAGCGGGGTGGTGGCGGGTCCGCGACACCGGGTCACCGGCAGGTGGACGGTGTGCCACGGTGGTGGGAACGCGGCGTTCCCACCTCGCGAAACACCACGTCACGCGCGACCGGCCGGTGGTCCCGACGTGCGGAAGCGGGGTTGGGCGGCACTAATGTGGGGGATGCATGCGGCACAGCGGCGTGCCGCCAAGCGTGGAGCCAAGGAACACCATGACCTCGACTGGTACACCGCCCCGCATCGATGGAGCCGTCAACGGCGACGGCTCGACGTCGGTGGGGCGGCCGGTCAGCACCAGCCCGGAACAGACAAGAGACGACCTCATCGAGCGGGCGGCCACGCAGGCGCCCGACATCGCGGACCTGATTCGCCTGTACTTCCGCTACATCCCGCCGGAGGAGGTCATCGGGGACGACCCGGTCGACCTCGTCGGGGCGGTCCGCTCGCACCTGCAGCTGGGCGAGGCCCGGATCAAGGGCAGGCCCGCGGTGCGGATGCTCAACCCGGCCGCGGCCACCGACGGCTGGACCTCCCACGGCTCCGTTGTCCAGATCGTCACCGATGACATGCCCTACCTGGTCGAGTCGGTCAGCGCCGAGCTGGTGCGCCGCGGCGTCCAGGTGCAGCGCGTCGTGCACCCCATCGTGGTGGTGCGCCGCGACCTGGCCGGTGGCCTCAAGGAGGTGCTGCCGACCTGCGACGCGGCCGCGCCGCCGACCGACGCGTTCGCCGAGTCCTGGATGTACATCGAGGTCGACCTGATCACCGATGTCGACCGGGCGAGGGAGATCGAGAACGGCCTGCTCAGCGTCCTCAACGACGTGCGCGAGGTCGTCGAGGACACCGCCAAGATGACCAGCGCCGCGAAGGCGCTCGCCGACGAGCTGGAGGCCACCCCGCCGCCGCTGGACGGCGAGGAGGTCCGCGACGGGGCCGCGCTGCTGCGCTGGCTCGCCGACGGGCACTTCACCTTCCTCGGCTACCGCCGCAACGAGCTGGTCACCGACGACGGTGAGCCCGCCCTGCGCGCCGTGCTGGCCTCGGGTCTGGGCGTCCTGCGCCAGGACAGCCTCGCCGCCCGCAGCCTCACCGCGGGCCCCGACTCGGTCGCCTACGCGCTCGCCCCGCGGCTGCTGGTCCTCACCGAGGCCAGCGCGCCGTCGACGGTGCACCGCTCGACCTACCCGTACTACGTCGGCGTGAAGACCTTCGGCGAGGACGGCAAGGTCACCGGCGAGCACCGCTTCCTCGGCGTGTTCACCGGCAACGCCCTGCACGAGGACGTCCTGGACATCCCGGTGGTGGCCCGCCGGGTGCGCGAGGTGATCCACCAGGCCGGGTTCCCGCTGGAGTCCTACTCGGGGCAGCGAATGCTCGAGGTCATCCAGAACTGGCCGCGCGCCGAGCTGTTCTCCACCACCGAGGACGCCCTCTACGCGACCGCGACCGGGGTGCTCGCCCTGGCCGACCGGCGCAGGCTGCGGCTGTTCCTGCGCCGCGACCCGTACAACCGGTTCTTCTCGTGCTTGATCTTCCTCCCCCGCGACCGCTACACCACGACCTCGCGCATCGCGATGCAGGAGGTGCTGCTCGACGAACTGGGCGGCACGAACCTGGAGTTCAGCACGCGGCTGGGGGAGTCGCCGTTGGCGCAGGTGTACTTCATCGTGCACACCGACCCGGGTCGGCACGTGGACCCGGACGTGCAGCGCATCCAGGAGCGGCTGACCGAGGCCGTGCGCGGCTGGGACGACCGGCTGGTCGAGGCCGTGTTCGCCGAGCAGCGCGAGCAGGCCAGGGCCGGGTCGCAGGTCGGGTCCGAGTCGGCGACCGAGCTGGGGCAGCGCTTCGCCAGCGTGTTCCCGGAGGCCTACAAGGAGGACTTCGGCGCCGCGGAGGCGTTGGCCGACCTGCACCGGCTGCGCAGCCTCGACGGCGAGTCCGACCTGCGGATGTCGTTCTACGTGCCGCAGGACGCCGCGCCGGGGGAGCGCCGGTTCAAGCTGTACCTGACCGGCGAGGGGATCACCCTGTCGCAGGTGCTGCCGGTGCTGCAGAACATGGGCGTCGAGGTGGTCGACGAGCGCCCGTACGAGCTGCGCCGCGAGGACGGCAGCCGCTGGTGGATCTACGACTTCGGCCTGCGCATCGAGCCGACGGTGCTCGACGGCCGCGACGCCGACGAGTTGGACCGCCTCAGGGTCGACTTCCAGGAGGCGTTCGCGGCGATCTGGCGCGGTGACGCCGAACCGGACCGCTTCAACGCTTTGGTGCTGCGCGGCGGTCTCACCTGGCGGCAGGCGGTGGTGCTCCGCGCCTACTCGCGCTACCTGCGCCAGGCAGGCACGCCATACTCGCAGGAGTACATCGAGGACGCGGTGCTCGCGCACACCGGTATCGCTACCGCGCTCGTGCGGCTGTTCGAGGTCGGTTATGACCCGGCCCTGTCGGAGGAGTCCCGCCACGCGCAGGCGGGCACCAGGACCGCCGAGATCTCGGAGATGATCGACGGGGTCACCAGCCTCGACGAGGACCGGATCCTGCGCAGCCTGCTGACGGTGATCAAGGCGACCCTGCGCACCACCTACTACGTCCGCGACGCCGACGGCGCCCCCCGGTCGTACCTGGCGGTGAAGCTGGAGCCGCGCTCGGTGCCGGACCTGCCCGAGCCGCGGCCGCGGTTCGAGATCTTCGTCTATTCGCCCAGGGTCGAGGGCGTGCACCTGCGCTTCGGCGCGGTCGCCCGCGGCGGTCTGCGCTGGTCGGACCGCAGGGAGGACTTCCGCACCGAGGTGCTCGGCCTGGTCAAGGCGCAGGCGGTGAAGAACGCGGTGATCGTGCCGGTCGGCGCGAAGGGCGGCTTCGTGGTGAAGCGCCCGCCCGCCCCGACCGGGGACCCGAGCCTGGACCGCGAGGCGTACCTGGCCGAGGGCATCGCCTGCTACCGGATGTTCATCTCCGGCCTGCTCGACCTGACCGACAACCTCGACGCGGGCGAGGTCGTGCCCGCGCGGGACGTGGTGCGCTACGACGCCGACGACACCTACCTGGTGGTGGCGGCCGACAAGGGCACCGCGACGTTCTCCGACATCGCCAACGAGGTCGCGGTCAGCCGCGGCTTCTGGCTCGGCGACGCGTTCGCCAGCGGTGGCTCGGTCGGCTACGACCACAAGGCCATGGGCATCACCGCCAAGGGCGCGTGGGAGGCGGTGAAGCGGCACTTCCGCGAGTTGGGTGTCGACACCCAGTCCGAGGCGTTCACCGTGGTCGGTGTCGGCGACATGTCCGGTGACGTGTTCGGCAACGGGATGCTGCTGTCCGAGCACATCCGCCTCGTGGCCGCCTTCGACCACCGGCACATCTTCCTCGACCCCAACCCGAACCCGGCCGTTGGCTTCAACGAGCGCAAGCGGCTGTTCGAGCTGCCCCGCTCCTCTTGGGACGACTACGAGCGGTCTTTGATCAGCGAGGGTGGCGGTGTCTACCCGCGCACGCTCAAGGCCATCCCGGTCACCCCGGAGGTGGCGCGGTCGTTGAGCCTGCCCGAGGACACCGGCAAGCTGTCCCCGCAGGAGCTGATGAAGGCCATCCTGCTCGCCGAGGTCGACCTGCTGTGGAACGGCGGCATCGGCACCTACGTCAAGGCGAGCACGGAGAACCACGCGGACGTCGGCGACAAGGCCAACGACGCGCTCCGGGTCGACGGTGCCGCGCTGCGGGTCAAGGTCGTCGGTGAGGGCGGCAACCTGGGTCTGACCCAGCGCGGCCGCATCGAGTTCGCCCGCACCGGCGGCAAGGTCAACACCGACGCGCTGGACAACAGCGCGGGCGTCGACTGCTCCGACCACGAGGTCAACATCAAGATCCTGCTCGACCACCTGGTCCGCGACGGCGAGCTGGATCGGGCGAGCCGCGACGCGGTGCTGGCCGAGATGACCGACGAGGTCGGCCACCTGGTACTCGCCGACAACTACGCGCAGAACGCGGTGCTCGGCGTCAGCCGGGCGCACGCGGGCCCGATGCTGTCGGTGCACGCCAGGCTCGTCGACCACCTGCAGCAGGACCAGGAGGGCTTCGACCGGCGGCTGGAGGCACTGCCCTCACGCGAGCAGTTCAGGGCCCTGGAGAAGGCGGGCGACGGCCTGACCTCCCCGGAGCTGGCGACGCTGCTGGCGCACGTGAAGCTGGCGCTCAAGGAGGACGTGCTCGCCAGCGACCTGCCCGACCAGGACGTGTTCGCCCGCAGGCTCGCGGAGTACTTCCCGAGCCAGCTGCGGCAGCGCTTCGGCGCGGCCATCGTCGCCCACCCGCTGCGCAGGCAGGTGACCACGACACTGCTGGTCAACGAGGTCGTCGACGGCGCGGGCATCTCGTACCCGTTCCGGCTGACCGAGGAGATGAGCGCCAGCGCGACCGACGCGGTGCGCGCGTTCGCGGTGGCGACCAGGGTCTACGACCTGCGGTCGCTGTGGGCGGAGATCCACGCGCTGGACAACGCGGTGCCGACCGACATCACCGACGCCATGGTGCTGGAGTCGCGGCGGCTGCTCGACCGCGCGTCGCGGTGGCTGCTGTCGAACCGGCCGCAGCCGCTGGCGGTGGGCGCGGAGATCAGCCGCTTCCACCGGGTGGTCGGCGAGCTGGCGCCGAAGGTGCACGACCTGCTGCGCGGCCGGGCCCGCGAGGAGGCCGATGTGGACGCCGAGCGGATGGTCGCCGCCGGGGTGCCGGAGCCGCTGGCCAAGCGGGTCTCGGGCCTGCTCGACGAGTACGGCCTGCTCGACATCACCGAGGTGTCGGAGCTGGCCGAGCGGGACGCCGGGCTGGAGTCCGAGCGCAGCCCGCTGGAGACCGCGCAGCTGTACTACGCGCTGTCGGACCACCTCAGCGTCGACCAGATGCTGACCTCGGTCAGCGCGCTGGAGCGCGGGAACCGGTGGCACGCCCTGGCCAGGCTCGCCCTGCGTGACGACCTGTACTCGTCGTTGCGCGCGATCACCCTCGACGTGCTGCGCCAGAGCGATCCGGGCGAGCCCGCCGAGGACAAGATCGCGACGTGGGAGCGGGCGAACGCGTCCCGCCTGTCGCGGTCGCGGACGGCGCTGGAGGAGATCCACGCCTCCGGCAGGCTCGACCTGGCCACCCTGTCGGTGGCCGCGCGCCAGGTGCGCAGCATGGTCCGCTAGTCCCTGTCCCCTGGTCGCGGGCCGAACCGGTCCGCGACCGGGGGCAGATAGGGTTGTCCGAGGACGCGCTGGATCGGGCAGCTTTGGAGGGACAGTCGTTGGGTGTCTTCGTCGCCGAGGTGCGGCCGCGCTGGTCGGACATGGACGTGTTCGGGCACGTCAACCACGCCAACACGGTGACGTTGCTGGAAGAGGCCAGGGTCGACCTGCTCTTCCACGAGGCCTCGCTGCGCGGGGCCGATGACCTCGCCCGCGGCGTGGTCGTGGCCAAGTTGGTCGTGGACTACCGGGCGCCGCTCTATGCCAACGGTGGTGTCTTACGCATAGAGATGTCCGTTCGCGAGATCCGGGCCGCGTACTTCGTCCTCGACTACGCCGTCCGCGGCGGCCCGACCGAGGCCGACCCGGTAGCGGTAACGGCGTCGACGACGCTTGCGCCGTACGACCTGACAAGCGGCAAACCACGTCGCATCACCGACACCGAGCGGGATTTCCTCGCCGCCTGGCACAGCGGGGGCAATGGTGCCTGACCTGAGCTTCACCGACCGCTCCGACCGCGACGACCTCGGCGCGTTCGTCGCCAGGGCGGTCCGCCTCGACCAGCAGGCCGTGGTGCGGCTGCGCGCCCGTGAGGGCGACCTGGTCGACGCCTGGGTCGCGACCCCGTTCGACGTGCTCGCCACCCGGACCGCGCGCGGCACCATCAACCCCTCGGACATGACGGTGTCGGGCAACGAGCTGCTCGCCGCCCTCGCCGTGGTCCGCGGCGACCACTTGGACCCGGGCTTGTCGCGCGACATGTTGTGGCGGTCCGCGCTGCCTCCGACGCGTCACTGGCAGGTCGTTGACCTACTGCCCGCGCGGACGGTGTCAGAGCTGGCGGACAAGGGCATCGCCGTCGCACGGGACAACGTGGGCCCCCAGGGCACGCCGCCCGCTTCTCTCCTGGACCAGACAGTGCTGACGGTCTCCGGTGACGGCCTTGAGGTGAAGATCCCCCTGCGATGCCTCTTCGCCCTGTCCGGCATGGGTTTCCTCACCGACGACGAGGACGACCAGATCCGCGTCACCGCTACCGACGCCTGGATGCGCCTAGACGCCCGGTACGGCGCCGTGGTCCGACGCCGTCACGCTCTCCTGCCGCTGCTCGTCTAGTCCTCTGTGGAGTGTCAGACCAACCAGACGGCGGTTTCCGGAGGTAGGTCGGTGCCGTCGATGGGACCCGAGGCCAACAGGATCTCGCCCGGGGGTAGGGGAACCGGGGCGCCGGAGGTGTTGAGGGCGCAGATGAGGCCACCGCCCTTGCGCCGGTAAGCGAAACAGCCGGGGGGCGCGCCGTACCACTCGATGTCGGTGCCGGTGAAGCCCGCGTGCGTCTTGCGAAGTTCTAACGCCTGCCGGTAGAGCGACAGCATGGACGCGGGGTCCTCAAGCTGTCTCTCCACAGTCAATCCTGCCCACTCCGCGGGAATCGGCAGCCACGTGTTCGTCCCCTCGGAGAACGCGAACGGCGGCTCTGACCCCTCCCACGGCACCGGAACCCGCGCGCCGTCACGGCCACGGTCGGTGTGCCCAGACCGCTCCCACAACGGATCCTGCAAAGCCCAGTCCGGTAGGTCCACATTGGGCAGACCAAGTTCTTCGCCGTTGTAGAGATAAACCACGCCAGGCAGCGCTAACTCGACAAGAGCCATCGCCCGCGCGCGCTTAGCCCCGATCTCGCCCCCGCCGTAACGGGTCACATGCCGGGCGACGTCGTGGTTCGACAGCGTCCACGTCGGCGGCGCGGCCGAGCGCGACACGGCCTCCAGGGACAGGTCGATCGCCCGGCGCACCGCGTCGGCGTCGAAGTCCGCGCCCACCAGGGCGAAGTTGAAGCCCAGGTGCAGCTCGTCCTGCCGCACGTACTTGGCGAACTGGGCATCGGTCTGCACCCAGATCTCGCCGACCGCCATGCTGTCCGGGTACTCGTCGGCCACCTTGCGTATCAGCCGGTGCACCTCGTGCACCTCGTCGTTGTCGAACCGGGGGTCGTCCACGCCGTGCGCCTGCGCCCCGGTCACCGCCCGAAGGTACTCCGGCATGTCCGGCAGCCCGGCGGGCTTGGCCATCCCGTGCGCCACATCGATGCGGAACCCGTCCACCCCGCGGTCGAGCCAGAACCGCAGCGTCGCGACCAGGTCGGCGCGGACCTCGGAGTCGTCCCAGTTCAGGTCCGGCTGCTGCGGCGTGAACAGGTGCAGGTACCACTGCCCGTCCGGCACCCGCGTCCACGCCGGGCCGCCGAACACGCTCACCCAGTTGTTCGGCGGCTGCGACCCGTCACCCCGGCCGTCCCGGAACAGGTAGCGCTGACGCTCCCGCGACCCCGGTGGCGCCGCCAGTGCCTCTTGGAACCACGCGTGCTGGTCGCTCGTGTGGTTCGGCACCACGTCGATGGTCACCTTGATGCCGTGCGCGTGCGCGTCGGTCACCAACCGGTCGAACGCGGCCAGGTCGCCGAAGAGCGGGTCGACCGCGCGCGGGTCGGCCACGTCGTAGCCGTGGTCGGCCATGGGGGAGCGGAAGAACGGGGTCAACCACAGCGCGTCGACCCCCAGCAGCTCCAGGTACCCCAAGCGGGACCGGATGCCCTCCAGGTCGCCCACCCCGTCGCCGTCGGAATCGGCGAACGAGCGCACGTAGACCTGGTAGAACACCGCCCGCTGCCACCAGTGTGGGGTTTGCTCACCCGAGGGGTCTGGCTCGGCGGATCGTCGCACGGTTGTCCATCCTGCCCGCGGTGCCGCTGGCTCGCCCAGCACCTGTGATCTTGACCCTGTCAGACCCAGCTGTTGAGCATGCTGTTCGCGGCCATCTCCAGGTACTGCCACAACCGCGCCCGGTGCGCGTCCGACAGGCCCGCCGAGTCCACCGCGACCCGCATGCAGCGCAGCCACGCGTCGCGCTCGTTGGGGCCGATGGTGAACGGCTGGTGCCGCATCCGCAGCCGCGGGTGCCCGCGCTGGTCGGAGTAGGTGTGCGGCCCGCCCCAGTACTGCATCAGGAACAGCCGCAGCCGGTCCTCGGCCGGACCGAGGTCCTCCTCCGGGTACATCGGTCGCAGCAGCTCATCGGCCGCCACCTCGACGTAGAACCGGGCCACGACCCGGCGGAAGGTGTCCTCCCCCCCGACCGCGTCGTAGAAGTTCTCGGTGGGGGAGTCGGAGTCAAACGGTGTGCCCACGACACCCATCCTCGCGCACCGGTCGCTAGGCCGGGGCGGTCGGGGGGAAGAGCCTGCCCATCGGCGGCTGGATCCCGGCTTCCTCGACCGCGCCCATCGCCCGCGCGCGCAGCGCCCGCTGCACCGCCCACTGCCTGCCGGGGCGCACCTTCACCGTCATCCGGATGGTCACGCTCTCCGGGGTCACCTTCTCCACGCCGAGCACCTCCGGCGGCTCGATCACGTCGGAGGAGAACGGCTCCTCGGCCGCCACGTCGGTCATCACCTGGCCGAGCAGCGCGATCACCGCGTCCACGTCCGCGCCGTAGCCGACCGGGATGTCCACCACCGCCACCGCGAAGCCCTGGCTGGAGTTGCCGACCCGCAGGATCTCGCCGTTGCGCACGTACCAGACGGTGCCGTTGACGTCGCGCAGCGTCGTCACCCGCAGCCCGACCGCCTCGATGGTGCCGCTGGCCTCGCCGACGTCGACGACGTCACCGACCCCGTACTGGTCCTCCAGCATCATGAAGATGCCGGACAGGAAGTCCTTGACCAGGTTCTGCGCGCCGAACCCGAGCGCCACGCCGACGATGCCCGCCGAGGCGATCACCGGCCCCAGGTTCACCCCGAGCTCGCCCAGCGCCATGATGAACGCGAGCCCGTAGACGATGAACGTCACCAGGGACTTGAGCACCGAGCCGATCGTCTTGGCCCGCTGCTGGCGCCGCTCGGACACCAACGCGCCCAACGCCTGCGGCGCGCGCTCCTTGAGCGGTCGCAGCAACGCGGGCGTCTTGCCCTCACCCGAGGTCAACCGGTCGATCAACCGGCGCACCAGCAGCCGGATCACGAACGCCACCACGAAGATCAGCAGGATCTTCAGCGGCTTGGCGACCAGCCACCCGGCCGAGGCGGCGAGCCACTCGTTGCCGGTCAGCCGCCACACCTCGGCGCACCACGAGCCGTCCTCGGTGAGGCACTTGGGCGGCTCCGTCATGAACGGGAGCTGGGTGGGGGCCAGGGACCCCTGGGGCAGGAGAGTGGTCGTGGCAGTCATCGGCGCCGACGATAGCCGGCCGCGGCGAAACGGTCGAAGCGGGTGTCCACAAGCGGCGTTCACCGCTATTTGGCTCGGTGATCCGGGACACGTCACAGAACACACGTGCACTCCGGGCCTGGTGTGTGGTCGACTTAGGCAGCACCGGTGGAGGTGGTCGAGTGCCAGACCGACAACCGACCCGCTCCGGCGCGCCCTCGGGGCACGCGCCGGGGCCGACGCTATGCCCGGATCCGGACGCCCCGGCGCCCGATGTGCCGCCACGCGCCCGGGCAGCCCCGCCCTGTGTCCCCGTCCCGAACCCGCCCGCACCGTCGTGGGGCAGGCGCCGGGTGCTCTTGCTCAACACCACCTTCGAGCCGCTGACAGCGCTGTCGCTGCGCCGCGCCGTGGTGCTCATCGTCTGCGGCAAGGCCGAGGTCGTCCACGGTGACCCGGCGGGCATGGCCGTGCACTCCGCGACGTCGAGCGTGGTGATCCCCTCGGTGATCCGGCTCAGCAAGCACGTCCGGGTCCCCTACCGCGGCCGCGTCCCCCTGACCAGGGCCGGGTTGATGCACCGCGACCGGCACCGCTGCGCTTATTGCGGCGGCCGCGCGGAGACCATAGATCACGTCATCCCGCGGAGTCGGGGCGGGACCCACACCTGGCACAACTGCGTGGCCTGCTGCGCCAAGTGCAACCACCGCAAGGCCGACAAGATGCTGTCCGAACTGGGCTGGCGCCTGCGCGTGGTCCCCACCGCACCGCGCGGCCCCCACTGGCGGTTACTGGCCGGGGTGGTCGACGCTGACCCCCTCTGGCTGCCGTACCTGGGCGAACCCGCCGCGTGAGGTAGAGCTGACTGAGGCTGTACTGCTTGTACTGGCTGTATTGATTAGAGGCTGTACTGGCTTGCCTGCGGTTGGAGCGGGCTTTGCTCAGGCGGCGGTGACGCGCGTGCCCGAGGTGACCCGGGTTCCCCTGGTCACCCGGGTGCCGCGGGTGACGCGCGTGCCCCTGGTGACGCGGGTGCCGCAGTCGAGCGCCGTGACCCGGGTGCCGCGGGTGACCCTGGTGCCGCGGGTGACGCGCGTGCCGCAGTCCAGCGCGGTGACCCTGGTGCCGCGCGTGCCGTTCTCCAGCAGAGCGGTGACCCGGGTACCGCGCGTGACTCGGGTGCCCCCGGTGACGCGGGTGCCGCACTCCAGCGCCGTGACCCGGGTGCCGCGGGTGACCCTGGTCCCTCGGGTGACGCGGGTGCCGTTCTCCAACACGGACGTGACTCGGGTCCCGCGCTCGAGCCGGGCGGTCACCCGAGTGCCGCGGGTGACTCGCGTGCCGCACTCCAGCGCTGTCACCCGGGTTCCCCGCGTGACTCGGGTCCCCCTGGTGACGCGGGTGCCGCGGTCGAGCGAGGTGACGCGAGTGCCGCGGGTGACCCTGGTGTCGCGTGTGACGCGGGTGCCGTTCTCCAGCAGGGACGTCACCCGGGTGCCGCGGTCGAACAGCGAGGTGACCCGGGTGCCCCTGGTGACTCGCGTGCCGCACTGCAGCGCCGTGACCCTGGTGCCCCGGGTGACCCGGGTTCCCCTGGTCACCCGGGTTCCGCGCTCCTGCAGCGTGACCCTGGTGCCGCGGGTCACGCGGGTGCCGCGGGTGACCCGGGTCCCCCTACCGTCCGAAATCCCCCTGGTGTGCAGGGTCACCTCCGTGTCACCCTGGGAGGTGGTGACCCACGTCGCGCGGGTCACCCGGGTCCCCCGAGCGGTGACCCGGGTTCCCCGCGTCACCCGGGTGCCCCGGTGGGTACCGCCGCCCAGTTGCGTGTCGTCAGCCATTTGGGTGATGATCATTGCCGCGTCGTGGGAAGCGATGGTGTACATGGCGTGGCCTCCTGAGGGCGGTTGCGCGTCGAGAGAAGCGGAGGGGTGGTTTCGCAAGGGCCGTACAGGTGAAAGCTATGACTCGGATCGGTAACCGACAAGACGTCGGTGCCCCCCAAGGGCCGCCACCTGTGCGTTTGAGGCCATTCGCCCCTTGCCGATACGCCCAAAGAGCTACGACTCCGGCCGACGCTCGGCCCAGCAGCCTTACCAGGAGAGCACCAACCGCTCACTCGGCGCGACCGGCGCGGGGTGCTCCCGGAGCAGTGCGCGCACCCGGTCCCCGTCTCGGCCGGTCAGGGCCGTGTCGGCTACCGTATCCGCTGTGACGCTCGTCGAGACCCTGCTCGTCTTCGCGGCGATCCCGCTGGCCATCTACGGCGCGATCGCCCTTCTGACCCTGCGGGAGAAGTTCGCCAAGGCACCCCGGTACCGCCCCGGCCAGGAGTGGGAGCACGACCCGGTGTGGTGGACGGCGAACCCGGCCGGTCTTGGGTCCGCCCACCACGGTGCCGCCGAGTCCGGCGCGACCCCCGTGCACACAGCCAAGGGAGGAGCCCGCGGTGGCTGGTGACCTGGTCCGGCACGATCCGGACGTCCTCGTCGAAGACCCCGAGCACGGCTACGGCGCCGTCCGCACGATCAGCGGGCGCGTGTCGGTGGCCAAGCAGTACCGCCCCGCCGCCCCGGGCCTCCCGTTCTCCACGGTCGCCCTGACCCGCCTGGACGAGGCGCTGACCCTGTCGTCGCGGGCCACCGGCATCGGCTTCAGCGTCTACCTGGGCGACCTCGGCGCCGACACCAGGGCCCGCGCCGAGGAGCTGCACGCCGCCATCGGCACGCACTCCACCGACTCGGTCCTCATCGCCGTCTCCCCTGGCCAGCGCCGCGTGGAGATCGTCACCGGCACCGAGTCCGCCCGCCGCCTCACCGACCGCGGCTGCAACCTCGCCGTCATGAGCATGGTCGCCTCCTTCAAGGAAGGCGACCTCGTCGGCGGCCTCGTCAGCGCCCTGCGCATGCTCGCCGACCAGGCGGGCCACGCCCCCAAGCACTGAGCCCCACCCACGACGACGGCCCCGGACCACTAGGTCCGGGGCCGTTTCTCGTAGCCGAGGGGCGACGGCGCCGGACCCGTGCTGGTCAGGGCTGCTGGCCCAAGCGCGATCTGGGAGTCGGGCTCGATGGGGCGGACTTGTTTCCGCGGGGCCCCTACGACACCCGTGGCAGGACCGCAAAGCAGGGGCCGAAAAGCGTGGCCCTGTCCGCGAACGACGCTACGGGTGTCGTCCCCCCGCGGAAAACAAGTCCGCCCCATCGAGCGGTTGGCACCAGCGACTCCGAGGAGCGCGTGAGGGCCAGCGTCGCAGAGTCCGTACCGACGAACAGCGGCCCCGGACCGCGTTGGTCCGGGGCCGCTGTCGTTGTCACTGTCTAGCCGGTCATGAGCCGTCGAACTCGCGGGCGGCGAGGGCGCGGACGATGCCTGCTCGGCCTTCCGAGACCAGGCGGCGCAGGGCTGGGGGGTGTTCGCCTGCGAGCCACTGGTCGGCGGCGGTCACCGTGTCCGGGTGGACTGCCCAGGCGGGGAACAGGCCGAGGGCGACCGACTGGGCGCGTTCGCTGGAGCGGCGGGCCCAGACGCCTGCCACGTCGGCGAAGTACTGGGGGGCGTACGACTTCAGCAGGGAGCGCTGGGTCGGGTGCGAGAAGCCGCCGATGATGGCCTCGTTGATGGCGTTGGGCAGGTCGTCGTCGTGGATGGCGCGGCGCCAGGCCTCGGCCTTGCCCGCCTCGGTGGGGCGCAGCGACCGGGACCGCTCCGCCTGCCGCTGTCCGGCCGCTGTGGAGTCGCGCTTGAGCTCGGCGTCGATCTCCTCGTCCCCGGCCGCCCCGTGCGCCACGAGGGCGTGCAGCAGCCGCCAGCGCAGGTCCGTGTCGACGACCAGGCCCTCCAGTTCGGCGGAGCCGTCCAGCCAGCCGCGCAGCACGCCCAGCTTGGTCTCGTCGAGCACCGCGCCGGTCAGCGAGTTCACCAGCGCCAGCTGGTGGTCCGACCCGGGCTGCGCGGCCAGGGCCAGCTCCAGCACCCGGTCGGTGAACTGCTGCCAGCCGGTCGGCGCGAAGGCCGGGTCGGCGTAGGAGTTCAGCGCGGTCTGGGCCTGCAGCAGCAGCCGCTGGACCACGCCGACCTCGGTCTCGGCGTCGAGGCCGTGGCAGACCAGGGTGACGAAGTCGCGGGCCTTCAGCTCGGCCTCGCGGGTCATCTCCCAGGCCGCCGACCAGCACAGGGTGCGCGGCAGCGGCTCGGTGATGTCCCCGATGCGGTCGATCAGCGTGGTCAGCGAGCCGGGGTCGAGCCGCATCGTGCAGTAGGTCAGGTCGTCGTCGTTGACCAGGACGAGCTTGCCCGCCTCGATGCCGACGAGCTCGGGCACGTCGGTGCGGTCGCCGTCGACGTCGATCTCCACCCGGTGGGTGCGGACCAGCTTGCCGACGGTGTCGGTGGCGTCGTCGTACACGCCGATGGCGACCCGGTGCGTGCGCAGCTCGCCCTTGCCCGGCTTCGCCCCGCCCTGCAGGACCGCGAACTCGGTGAACCTGCCCTCGGCGTCGACCTCGAACCGCGCGCGCAGCGAGGTGAGACCCGTGGTCTCCAGCCACTGCGCGCTCCACCAGGACAGGTCCCGGCCGGAGGCCTCTTCCAGCGCGGCCAGCAGGTCCGACAGGGTCGCGTTGCCCCACGCGTGCTTGCCGAAGTACACCCGCAGTCCGGACAGGAAGTTGTCCAGGCCGACGTAGGCGACCAGCTGCTTGAGGACCGCGGCGCCCTTGGCGTAGGTGATGCCGTCGAAGTTGACCTCGACCGCCTGCACGTCCGGGATGTCGGCGGCGACCGGGTGCGTCGAGGGCAGCTGGTCCTGCCGGTAGGCCCAGGACTTCTCGATGTTGGCGAAGCTGGTCCACGCGTGCTCGTACTCGGTGGCGCTGGCCTGCGCCAGGACGCTGGCCCAGGTCGCGAACGACTCGTTGAGCCACAGGTCGTCCCACCAGCGCATGGTGACCAGGTCGCCGAACCACATGTGCGCCATCTCGTGCAGCACGGTCTCGCACCGGCGCTCGTAGGCGTAGCGGGTGACCCGGCTGCGGAAGACGTAGTCCTCCAGGAAGGTCACGCAGCCCGCGTTCTCCATGGCGCCCGCGTTGAACTCCGGCACGAAGCACTGGTCGTACTTGCCGAACGGGTAGGCCACGCCGAAGTTGTCGTGGAAGAACGCGAAGCCCTGCTTGGTCTCGGTGAACAGCCGCTCGGCGTCCATGTGCTCGGCCAGCGAGGCGCGGCAGTAGATGCCCAGCGGGATCGTGCCGTGCTCGTCGCTGAACTCGTCGCGCCACTCGGCGTACGGACCGGCCACGAGCGCCACCAGGTAGGTGGAGATCGGCTTGGTGGTCTCGAACACGTGCCGCGCGGTGCCCTCGACGCCCTCGACGTCGCTGATCGACTCGGCGGCGGCGTTGGAGACGACCTTCCACGAGCGCGGCGCGGTGACCGTGATCGCGTAGGTCGCCTTGAGGTCGGGCTGGTCGAAGCAGGCGAACATCCGCTTGGCGTCGGCCGTCTCGAACTGCGAGTACAGGTAGACGCCCTTGTCGACCGGGTCGACGAAGCGGTGCAGGCCCTCACCGGTGTTGGTGTAGAGGCAGGTGGCGACGACGGTGAGGACGTTGTCCTCGGCGAGCCCGGTCAGCTCGACCCCCTGCTCGGGGGTGTAGCCGGAGACGTCGAGCGCGACGCCGTTGAGCTCGGCGGACACCACGTTGTCGGCCACGATGTCGATGAACGTGCTTGCGCCCACCTCACGGCTGGCGAACCGGATGGTGGCGGTCGAGGCGAAGGTCGTCTCGCCTGGCTGGCCGACGCCGTCGGTGAGGTCCAACTCGACTTCGTAGGACTCCACCTCCAGCAGCGCGGCGCGCTGTTGGGCTTGGTCTCGGGTCAGGTTGGGGGCGGCCACGGCGAACACCTCGGCGAACTCGTCGGTCGGACTGGGGCGGGGGGACTGCGGGCACTGCCGGGCCACGGGCGGGTGATCTCCCCGTCGTGGCCCGTTGCTGACTTGGCACTGGGTGGAAACTGGCTGGAGCTGACTGGCGACTCGGTGCTGACAATCGCATCCAATCACGCTCCGGTGCCCGGCGGTGCCCCCATCCTCGGGGAAGCATTCCCAAGCGGGCCGCGTTGCACCGGCGGGGGAGGCCGCGCGCACCCGACGCACGCGGCGAAGATCCAACTCTGGAGACGTTTCATGACCGCAGCACAGCACGCCGACACTGGGAACAAGACCAGGGTCGACTTCTACTTCGACCCGATCTGCCCGTTCGCCTGGATCACCTCGCGCTGGATCCTCGAGGTCGAGAAGCACCGCGAACTCGACCTCCGGTTCCGCGTGATGAGCCTCTCGGTGCTCAACGCCGACAAGCCCGACCTGCCCGAGCAGTACCGCGAGCTGCTCTCGCGCGGCTGGGGTCCGGTCCGGGTCGCGATCGCCGCCGCGCAGCACCACGGCGAGGAGGTCCTGCGCGACCTGTACACCGCGCTGGGCACCCAGATCCACAACAAGGGCGTCAAGGACTACTCCGAGGCGATCGCCGCCGCGCTGGCCGAGGTGGGCCTGCCCGCCGAGCTCGCCGAGGCCGCGACCAGCACCGAGTACGACGAGGCGCTGCGCAAGTCGCACCACGAGGGCATGGACCCGGTCGGCCAGGAGGTCGGCACCCCGACCATCCACATCGACGGGGTCGCGTTCTTCGGCCCGGTCCTCACCGAGATCCCGCGCGGGGACGACGCCCTGCGGGTGTTCGACGGCGCGGTGGCGCTGGCGAGCTACCCGAACTTCTTCGAGCTCAAGCGCACCCGCACCGGCGACCTCAAGTTCGACTAGGTCCCGGGGGTTCGACCAGGCCCCGGCCCACCCACCCGGGTCACGTCCACCCGGGTGGGGCGCCCCGGCCGTGCGCGCGGCGGCCTCGATGTGACACTCTGACCCCGAAACGGTCGTCAGGTGTCACAAGTGGAGGTCGTCATGGCTGCCCCCGTCACCGTCCGCGCAGGTCACGTGCTCGGCGGCACGCTGGTCGAGTCCGCAGGGGAGCGGATCGAGGTGGTGAACCCGGCCACCGAGGAGGTCATCGCCACCGTCCCCGCGGGCACCCCGGCCGACGTGGACACCGCCGTGGTCGCCGCGGCGGAGGCGTTCCCCGCCTGGGCCGCCCGCGACCCGCGCGAGCGCGCCGCCGTCGTCCGCAAGGTCGCCGAGGGCCTCGTCGCCCGCCGCGCCGAGATCGCCGCGCTGATCACCGCCGAGATGGGCTCGCCGATCGGGTTCGCCACCAAGGTCCAGGCGTCCCTGCCCGCCGCGACCACCGCGGGCATCGCCGACCTGCTCGACGGCGGCTACGCCTTCACCGAGGAGATCGGCAACTCCCTGGTGGTGCGCGAGCCGATCGGCGTGGTCGGCGCGATCACCCCGTGGAACTACCCGCTGCACCAGATCGCCGCGAAGGTCGCCCCGGCGCTGGCCGCGGGCAACACCGTGGTGCTCAAGCCGAGCGAGGTCGCCCCGCTCAACGCCAACCTGTTCCTGGAGATCCTCGCCGCGGCGGGCGTGCCGGACGGCGTGGTGAACCTGGTGCACGGCACCGGTCCCGTCGTCGGCGCCGCGATCGCCGCGCACCCCCGGGTCGACATGGTCTCCTTCACCGGCTCCACCGCCGCGGGCAAGGCCGTGTCCGCGGTGGCCGCGCAGACGGTCAAGCGGGTCGCGCTGGAACTGGGCGGCAAGTCGGCCAACGTGGTCCTCGACGACGCCGACCTGGCCAGGGCCGTCAAGATCGGCCTGGCGAACACCTACATCAACGGCGGCCAGACCTGCACCGCGTGGACCCGCATGCTGGTGCCCGCCGACCGGCACGACGAGGCCGTCGACCTGGCCGTGGCCGCCGCCGCGAAGTACACCGTCGGCGACCCGCTCGACGAGTCCACCCGGATCGGCCCGATGGCCTCGGCCGCCCAGCGCGACCGCGTGCTCGACTACATCCGCGTCGGCGTCGAGGAAGGCGCGACCCTCGCCCACGGCGGCAAGACCGACGACCTACCCGAGCGCGGCGCCTACGTGCCCGCCACGATCTTCGCCGGGGTCCGCTCGGACATGCGGATCGCCCAGGAGGAGATCTTCGGCCCGGTGCTGTCGATCCTGCCCTACGCCGACGAGGACGAGGCCGTGGCGATCGCCAACTCCACCGTCTACGGCCTGGCGGGCGCGGTGTTCGGCGCCGACCAGGACCGGGCGGTCGCGGTCGCCAAGCGCTTGCGCACCGGCCAGGTCGACGTCAACGGGGGCGCCTTCAACCCGGTCGCGCCCTTCGGCGGCTACAAGCAGTCGGGCAACGGCCGCGAACTGGGCCGCTTCGGGCTGGAGGAGTTCCTGGAGGTCAAGTCCATCCAGCGCTAGCGGCTACGCGACCCGTCCCCGTTCCAGCGCGGGACGGGTCGCCTCCTCCGGATAAGGGCTCTGCGCAACGGCTTCGTCCACGGTGAGGGTCCCGCTGCGCACGCCGTCGAACAGGCTCGCGATCACCGCCAGCTCGGCCCGTTGCCCGCGAACGAAACCCGGGTCCACTGGCTCGCCGTGACCGGGCACGATGACCCGCGGTCCCAGGTCCAGCAAGGCGTCCAGCGCGGACGGCCACTTGAGCGGGTAGCCGTCCCCGCCGATCGACGGCGGGGCGCCCTGTTCGACGGTGTCGCCCGCGAACAGCACGCCCTCGTCGGGCACGTGCACCACGATGTCGTTGTCGGTGTGGCCGTACCCGGGGTGCAGCAGCGTCACCGCGCGGCCGCCGAGGTCGAGGTCGACGCGGTCGGCGACCTCGTGCGTGGGCAGGACGACCCGCGCGGCCAGCAGGCGCTCGGCGAGGTCGTCGCGGCCGGATTCCCGATATCGCGCGGCCCAGGACTCGGCCTGCGCGCGGGCGCCGTCGACGATCTCCGCGGTGCACCGGGGGTGCGCCCAGACGTCGGCGCCGGGGAACGCCGTCGTGCCGAGGAAGTGGTCCCAGTGCGCGTGGGTGATCGCGACCGTCCACGGCAGATCGGTGACCTCGCGGACCGCGGCGGCCCACTGCGCGCCGTGCGCCTCGTCGGTCCCGGTGTCGATCACCAGACACCCGGTGTCGCCGACGACCAACCCCAGCGTCTGGTCCAGTTCGGTGTAGCGGCAGGCGAACACCCGGTCAGCAAGTTCGATCCATCGCATCCCGGGTTTCTACACGATCCGGGGCAATCCGCCTGTAACCCCGACCACGCCGCCCGCGCCCGGTTGGGGCTCGACGGGCCGCTGATGGCACACTCAGCGCCGTGCGCGTATACCTGGGATCCGACCACGCGGGCTTCGAACTGAAGACCCACCTCGTCGAGCACCTCACCGCCGCGGGCCACGACGTCGTCGACGTCGGCCCGCACGCCTACGACGCCCTCGACGACTACCCGCCGTTCTGCGTGGAGACCGCGCGCCGCGTGGTGGCCGACCCGGGCAGCCTCGGCGTGGTGCTCGGCGGCTCCGGCAACGGAGAGCAGATCGCGGCCAACAAGGTGCCCGGCGCCAGGGCCGCCCTCGCCTGGAGCGTGTCCACCGCGCAACTGAGCCGCGAGCACAACGACGCCCAACTCATCGGTGTCGGCGCCCGCCAGCACAGCACCGAGGAGGCCACCGCCATCGTGGACGCCTTCCTCGCCACCCCCTTCTCCGGCGACGAGCGCCACCAGCGCCGCATCGACCTGCTCACCGAGTACGAGCGCACCGGCGAACCGCCCGCCCTGCCTGCCTGACTCGACTTGCAATGCTCGATGGGGCGGACTTGTTTGCGCGGGGTGGCGGCGTCCGTAAGCTCGCCGCGCGGGGAGGGCCGCTTTTCAGGCCCCGCCTTTGTGCTCTTCCCAGGACGCCGCAGGGGCCCCGCGCAAAACAAGTTCGCCCCATCGAGCCCACCGCACCACCTTCCGCTCGATGGGGTGAATCTCGCGTGCCCGAAGGGCATACGCTGCATCGCTTGGCCCTCCAGCATCACAAGGCTTATGCGGGTACGCCGGTTCGGGTGAGCAGTCCGCAGGGGCGGTTCTCGGCTGACGCGTCGCTTGTGGACGGTTCGGTGCTTGAGCTGGCCGAGGCGCACGGGAAGCACCTGTTCCACGTGTACGGGCCTGACCGTGTCGTCCACGTGCACCTGGGCCTCTACGGCACGTTCACCGACGGCGAGCCGCCCGCCCCCGACCCTGTGGGCCAGATCCGCATGCGGCTGGTCGGCGGGACACAGTGGACGGACCTGCGCGGCCCGACCCGCTGCGAACTGCTGACCGACGTCGAGGTCGACGCCCTGCGCGCCCGCCTCGGCCCCGACCCGCTGCGCGACGACGCCGACCCGGAGCGGGTGTGGGCGCGGGTCTCCCGCTCGCGGGCCGCGGTGGCGGTGCTGCTGATGGACCAGTCCGTGATCGCCGGCGTCGGGAACGTGTACCGGGCGGAGTTGCTGTTCCGCCACGGCATCCACCCGTCCGTGCTCGGCCGCGACCTCGACCGGGCGCTGTGGGACGAGATGTGGCCGGACCTGGTCGCGCTCATGGAGTTGGGCGTCCACAGAGGACGAATCGACACGGTCCGCGACGAGCACCTGCCCGAGGCGACCGGGCGCGCGCCCCGGCAGGACCGGCACGGCGGCGAGGTCTACGTCTACCGCCGCACCGGGATGCCCTGCCTGGTCTGTGGAACCCCTATCCGCACCGAGGTTCTAGCAGCGCGCAACAACTACTGGTGCCCGACCTGTCAGCCCGCGGTTTAGAAGAAGTCCCCGCCGCCGAAGTCGCTGCCACCACCGAAATCGCCGCCGCCGTAGTCCCCGCCGCCATAATCGCCGCCGTAGTCACCACCAGTGTCACCGCCGTAGTCACCGCCCGAGTCGGCGATCGCGTCAGCCTGGCCCGCGTCGTAGCCCGACTCCCACGCCGCCGCGTCCGGGATGCCCGCCATGCCGGTGAACATCGCGTCGAACAGCAGCACGGTCCCGATGCCCCAGGCGCCCGCCACCAGCGCGGGCTTCCACCACGGCTCGCTGTACCAGCCCTGCGGCACCGGCCTGCCCGCCACGCGGCCACCCGGGTAGTAGTGCGGCGTCCCCCGTCCGGGCATCGGCGACGCCTCGTACGAGTGACCCTCGACGGTCACCCTGCGGTCCTGCTCGACCTTGCCCGCGCGCTGCTGCTCGGGGTCGGCGGGCAGTTCGGGACCGGGGTCCAGGCCCATCGCCAGCCGGGCGGCGCGCACGTAGTACAGGCCCTCCATCGCCGTCTTGGTGACCAGCCTGGCCTGCTCCACGGTGCTCGCCTGCTCCATCTGCGACCCGGCGGCGGTGTAGCGCTCGGCCGCGTCGGCGATCGCCTGCTTGGACGGCTCGTCGGTGCCGGTCAGGTTCATCACCTGCCCGCCCAGCCGCTCGACCCAGCGCCGCGCGTCGGCCTTCGCGTCGTCGAGCGCCCGGGCGGCGCGGTTGCGCGACCACACGACTCCCAGGACCACCACCGCGAGGATGATGACCACCACGATCGCCCCGCCCATGGCGCCTCCTTCGTCCGCTTACCCGGGACAACGTGGAACGCCTCCGCGAGGGTTCCCGGGTATCGCTCAGAACACCTCGCGGCAGGACGGCTCGCGCTCGGCGAGCATCGCGTTCGACAGCGCCGCCGCCGCTCCCACCGTGTGTTCGCGCACCAGGCCTGCGGCGGCAAGAGTGCTCAATCGGATACCGCCTAGGTAGGCCGCGCCTAGATCCCGAACATCCAGCTCTAGGTCCGGTGCCGCTTCGGTGCTCGCCACGGTCATCTGACCACCGTTGGCGACTAGGTGCCACCGACCCGTGTTCCACGGGCAGAACGCGTCAGCCACCTCGACCACGACGTCCACCGGCGCCAGATATCCGCGTAGAGGCAACGCGCGTTCCAGGTCGGTCAGGCGGATGTGCAGCGCGTGAAATCGCTTCCGTAGTGCGATCCGGGAGTCAGGTAGCAGCAACGTCAGCGGGTCGTCTCCACTGCCCTCGTACTCGACCGTAGTCACGAGGTCGATGTCGAGCAGGTAGCGCCATAGGCCGGTGACCGCTTGGGGCGTGTTGGCGATGAACTCGTGCACGAACAGGGTCCCGCCCGGCCCGTTGTCAGTCCACTTCGGTTGCGCCCGGTAGACGGCGTACCCGTCCGGGTGCACGGCGAAGCGGAGCGGCGTGCGCCCCGCCTGCACTCGGGCGGAGTCGTAGAAGTGGTAGTCCCAGTTGCCATCGATGCGCGTCAGCGGCCCCACCGTGGTCTCGGCGAACCGCTCGTAGAGCCCGCGGACCACCGGCATGGCCTCCTCCCGCGGTAGCTCGCGCACCACGGTCGGGTCGGCGTCGACTCCGACTCGGAACGGCACCTTCGTCGGCACCGTGAAGTGGGTGATCTCGCTGGCCACCCCGTACCCGTACCGCCCGTAGATGGCCGATTCCGAAGCCCACAGCGCCGACACCGCCTGGCCGGACCGGGGCAGGACGGCGCGCATGATCTTCGTCAGCACGCCGCGCCTGCGGTGGTCCGGTGCGACCGCCACCGAGGTGAGCCCGGCGACCCGCACCAGTGCCCCGCCCGGGACCCGGAGGCCGCGGTCCTGCACCTGGGCCGCGCCGACCTGGCGGTCGCCCGCGTAGGCGCCCAGGTTCACCGAGTGCTCGGTGAGCCCGACCTCCTTGGCCCGGATCTCCTCGATGCTGTGGTTGGCCAGGAACGCCGCCGCCAGCACCGCTGGTGTCGTCGCCGCCTCGTCGGTGGTCTGCTGCCGCACGGTGTAGGTGTCCACGACCGGGTGTTTACGGCAGATCCCCGGAGCCCGCCAGGGATTTCCGCCCCGGGGCCGGGATGGGCGTACGCGACTACCGGGACGGGGACTCGGTCCACGGTGTGGCGTACGCGCGTCACCCGGCCGGGCGAGTGTTGATCACGTGAAGTAGGTCTCGCCGTCGAGGCTGTGCTCGATGACGGTGCGGGTGGCCTCGGACACCGGCAGCTCGTGCAGCCGCTCGGGCTCGAGCCAGGCCGCCCGCGCGGACGACAGCCGACCGCCGACCGGGCGGCCGCGGAAGCAGATCGCCAGCTCCGCGCTCCACGGCTCGCCGGGATCGGTGAACACCCCGACCAGGCCGGTGATCTCCACCCACACCCCGGTCAGCGCCTCGACGGCCCGCACGGCCGCCACCGGGAGCGCCTCGGTGGCCGGTTGCGGCTTGCCGGGCAGCCGGTACCCGCCGTCCGCGCGGACCAGCAACACCAGCCCGGCGTCGTCGAGCACCACCACCCCCGCCCCGACCACGGTTCTCCGAACGGACAAGGACTTCGCTAGGTCGAAATAGCCGGATTGCGACATGGTCCCTGCCTACCGAACAAGCGGTCACCGGCACCACGGCCGTTGACCCGTTCTTCACGCCCGTGACCGAAAATCACCCGCCTGGCTGTGGCTCACACCACACCCCCCGACGATTCAACGGCGACGGTCGCCCCTTCCCAGGGAAACATGGGCTGGGAACGTTCCCAAGTGACGAAAGCCGATGAGACCTGATAATGGCCTGCCGGGACGACCGGGCTGAGTCGCCGGATCCACATCGGGACGTCCCGCGCCGTGGGGTCCGGGGGTCGCTCCCGGAAATGAGGTGCGAGATCGGCAGGCCCGCGCATTCCGCGGGCGCATGCCGACCCCGATCGAGCGGGCGACGGGAATCGAACCCGCGTAGCTAGTTTGGAAGACTAGGGCTCTACCATTGAGCTACGCCCGCGTACGTGTCTTGGGGTACCACGCGTGAATAAGCCTAGCGCGTGCCGCTAGGCTGGGTGACACACACCCCGGGCTGTGGCGCAGCTTGGTAGCGCATCCGCTTTGGGAGCGGAGGGTCGCAGGTTCAAATCCTGTCAGCCCGACAGGCGACGGGCGACCCGTGTCCACGGAACAGCGTGGACCGGGTCGCCCGTTTTTCATTCCCGGGGGCCGAGCCCCCGGCGCCCCCACGGTGCGTGCTCGTCGCCTTGGCGAGGGCGTGGCGTCGCGGGTGACCAGCACGTCACCAGGACTGGCGACGGTGGTCCTGTGCCACGGGACGGCAGGGGGCGGCGGGGCGGGAGGTCGCTTCCCGCCTGGTCCGCCCGCCCCCTGCCTGGCCTAGCAGTCGCGGAGCTCGGGGGACTGGTTGAGGAGTTGGCCGCGCGGGGAGATGAACGCGCGGTAGCGGTCGCCGTCCACCGCCGACGGGGTGAAGGCGGCGACGCGGTGGCAGTTCTGGAAGGCGAGCTTGACGCCGAAGTGGCGCTCCAGGCCGCCCCGGATCGCGTCGGAGGCGAGCGCGCGCAGCAGTTGGCCGCGCTCGGCCTCGCTCGGCGGGGGGATCTCGTTATCGGCGAACCCGGAGGCGTCGACCGAGGTCGCCACCGACGAGATCACCTCCCAGGCGTAAGGCAGCGAGTCGCGGACCACGGCGACGAAGTCGGCGTCGTCAACGGGGCCCGCTTCGGCGCGTGCCAACAGGTCGGCAGGCACATCGAGAGACATCCGCACCTCCAGGTCATGGGCGGCGGGAGGGCCGCTGGTACTGCGTACCGCGTTCGTTGAACACCGGACAAGACCCGCCACCGGTTCGGCCCAGTCGCGATCACCCGGCTGCCGCTTGCCCGGCCGCCACCCGGCCCGGTACGAGCAGGAAGGGTGAAACTCGGAGTGTTCCTCCTCGCCGCCCGCTTCCCCGGGCAGAGCGACGCCGATGCCCTCAAGCGCACCGTCGAGGTCGCTGTCGCCGCCGACCGGGCGGGCCTGGCCAGTGCCTGGGTCGCCGAGCACCACTTCATGCCCTACGGCACCTGCCCGGACGCCACGACTCTTGCCGCGCACCTCCTGGGTCGCACTAACCGCATCGAGATCGGGACAGCGGTAAGCGTTCTCACGACAGCGCACCCCGTCGCGTTGGCAGAGCGCGCACGGCTGCTCAGCGTCATCAGCGACAACCGCTTCCGGCTAGGCGTTGGGCGTGGTGGCCCGTGGATGGACCTAGAGGTCTTCGGTTCGTCTCTAGAGCGCTATCAGAACGGCATGCCCGGCGCCCTCGACCTTCTCCTCCGAGCACTGAAAGACCCAACCGTCGAAGGTGATGCCGACTATCCATTTCGGTCAGTCCCACTCGTACCGACACCGCTAACCCCACCGACCGTCCACGTCGCTTGCACCTCTCACGCGACGGTCGAGCTGGCAGCGGCTCGCGGCCTGCCCATGTTGCTCGGCATGCACATGACCAACGAGGAGAAGCGCGCGTTCGTAGACCACTACCGCGCCCAAGGTGGCCCTACCGACGCCGAGCACGTCTCCGCAATCTCCGTCCACGTCTCCGACTCGCGCGAAGAGGCCGTCGCCGAGGTCATGGCCACCGCCCCCGGCTGGCTCGCGGACGGCCTCGCCGCCTACATCAGGGTCGACGGCGGCCCTGGTCCCGACCGAGATCCAGTGGCGTACGCGAGGCACCTGTGCGACCTTCACCCAGTCGGCGATCCCGCCCACTGCGCGCGCGGTCTGCGGGACGCCGCGGCCGTCTCCGGGATCGACCACGTCATCGCGATGGTCGAGCTCACCGGCTCCCCTGACCACGCACTGCGCACCATCGGCGCCCTCGCGGCGGCGCAGCCGACCCCACCCGGTCCCGACCTGGGCAAGCTCGCCTAGACTCGGGGGCTGATCCAGGCCACGCGTGTCCGACCGGGCTGGACCCAGGGGTCCCGAGAGGGTGCTCCGTCACCACAGCAACCGCAGTTGTCGTAGACAGTCGCACGAGGAGAACACGTTGAAAAGCACCGTCGAGCAGCTGAGCCCGACGCGGGTCCGGATCAACGTCGAGGTGCCGTTCGACGAGCTCAAGCCGAACTTCGACCGCGCGTACCGCAAGCTCGCCAGCCAGGTCCGCATCCCCGGGTTCCGCCCGGGCAAGGCGCCAGCGAGGGTCATCGAGTCCCGCATCGGCCGCGCGCCGGTGCTCGACGAGGTGGTCAACGAGGCCATCCCGGCCAAGTACATGGAGGCGGTGACCGCGGGCGAGATCAAGGCCCTCGGCCAGCCCGACATCGAGGTCACCAAGCTCGAGGACGGCGACCACCTGGCGTTCACCGCCGAGGTCGACATCCGCCCCGACATCACCGTGCCCGCCTTCGGCGAGTTCACCGTGACCGTCGACGACGTCGAGCTCGCCGACACCGAGGTCGAGGAGCAGCTCGACGAGCTGCGCGCCCGCTTCGGCACCCTCACCGGTGCCACCCGCCCGGTCGAGGACGGCGACTTCGTCTCCATCGACCTCTCCGCCACGGTGGACGGCGAGGAGGTCGAGGACGCCAAGACCAGCGGCCTGTCCTACCAGGTCGGCTCCGGCGAGCTGATCGACGGCATCGACGAGGCCCTGCTCGGCGCCTCCGCCGGGGACACCAAGACCTTCACCACCGCGCTCGTCGCCGGTGAGTTCGCGGGCCGCGACGCCGACGTGTCGGTCACCGTCCAGTCGGTCAAGGTCCGCGAGCTGCCCGAGGTGGACGACGAGTTCGCCCAGCTCGCCAGCGAGTTCGACACCGTCGAGGAGCTGCGCGCCGACCTGCGCGAGCGGCTGGAGCGGGTCAAGCGCATGCAGCAGGGCGTCCAGGCCCGCGACAAGGTCCTCGACGCGCTGCTCGACGTCGTCGAGGTGCCGCTGCCGGACAAGGTCGTCGAGGCCGAGGTGTCCTCCCGCCAGCACGACGCGGTGCACCCGTTCGACCACGACGAGGAGAAGCTCAACGCCCACCTCGCCACCCAGGACAAGACCCGCGAAGACTTCGACGCCGAGGTGCTCGCCGAGTCGGAGAAGTCGGTCAAGACCCAGCTCATCCTCGACGCCATCGCCGAGTCCGAGCAGGTCTCGGTGTCCGACGCCGAGCTGACCGAGCGGATCATCTACCAGGCCCAGCGCTTCGGCATCAGCCCGGACGAGTACGTGCAGCGCGCCCAGCAGTCCGGCCAGCTCGGCGCGATCTTCGCCGACGTGCGCCGCGGCAAGGCGCTCGCCTCGGTCGTCCGCCAGGCCGACGTGGTGGACGCCTCCGGCAACAAGGTCGACCTCACCGAGCTGTTCGGTGCCGCCGAGGACGACGCGCCCGCCCCGGCCCCCGAGGCCACCACCGAGGCCCCGGCCGAGGAAGCGGCGGCGCGGTAGCCACCCGGAAGGCTGAAGTCGGTTTGACGCTCTGAGCGAAAGTGGGCGGTGTCGGGAAGTCGGCGCCGCCCGCCTTCGTTACTGTCGGTCTAGAGATCTAGTTGTACCCAGGCAGACTTGGAGAAGGCAGGCAGACGTGACGCAGCACCTCTCGCCCCACATGCGGTCCACCGCGGGGCTAACCCTGAACGACTCGGTGTACGAGCGGCTGCTCCGTGAGCGCATCGTCTTCCTCGGTTCCGAGGTCGACGACGAGATCGCCAACCGCATCACCGCGCAGCTGCTGCTGCTCGCCGCGGAAGACCCCGAGCGCGACATCACCTTCTACATCAACTCCCCTGGTGGCTCCGTCACCGCGGGCATGGCGATCTACGACACCATGCAGCTGATCGAGCCGGACGTGGCCACCTGGGGGATGGGCCTGGCGGCGTCGATGGGCCAGTTCCTGCTCGCCTCCGGCACCCCGGGCAAGCGCTACGCGCTCCCGCACGCCCGGATCATGATGCACCAGCCCTCGGCGGGCGTCGGCGGCACCGCGTCCGACATCGCCATCCGCGCGCAGGTGTACGCGAAGTGGAAGTACGAGATGGCGCTGATCACCGCGGAGCAGACCGGCCAGACGGTGGAGAAGGTCACCCTCGACGCGGACCGCGACCGCTGGTTCACCGCGGAGGAGGCCAAGGAGTACGGCTTCATCGACCACGTGGTGAGCCGCGCGGCCCGCGTGGGCTCGGCGAACTGATCCCGGCCGCGGACGCAGAGAAAACAGGAGCACCTCGTGAGTGAGATCCACGTCCCGCACCTCCCGCAGTCCCGCTACGTGCTGCCGTCCTTCGTGGAGCGCACGAGCTACGGGCCCAAGGAGTCCAACCCGTACAACAAGCTGTTCGAGGAGCGGGTCATCTTCCTCGGCGTCCAGATCGACGACGCCTCCGCCAACGACGTGATGGCGCAGCTGATCTACCTGGAGTCGACCGACCCCGACCGCGACATCACCATGTACATCAACTCCCCGGGTGGTTCGTTCACCTCGTTGATGGCCATCTACGACACGATGCAGTACGTCCGGCCCGACATCCAGACGTTCTGCCTGGGCCAGGCCGCCTCCGCCGCCGCCGTGCTGCTGGCCGCGGGCACCAAGGGCAAGCGGTTCGCGCTGCCCAACGTGCGCGTGCTCATCCACCAGCCCTCCACCGAGGGCGTCTACGGCCAGGTGTCGGACCTCGAGATCCAGGCCGCCGAGATCCAGCGGGTCCGCGGCGCGCTGGAGACCACCCTGGCCAGGCACACCGGCAAGGACGTCGACCAGGTCCGCCGCGACATCGAGCGCGACAAGATCCTCACCGCCGCCGAGGCCAAGGAGTACGGCATCATCGACGAGGTGCTGCCCTACCGCAAGCTCTCCACCCAGGGCTGAGTGGGCGAAATCCCTCGCCTGAGGCGGTGAGCGGTCGAAAAGACCCGACACGCGGGCCGTCAGCGGCCTACCGTGGTCGACTAAGGTTCGACACCTGCTCGACATGCGCAGTGCAGCAGATCGGCTCGCGTCGGTCCTTGCTTCTCCCGCTCGGCGGGGGTGGGCGGGTACCGTCGAGGGCAACGGTCGCGACCGGCCCGGTCACGCCGCGGTTCTCCTCGTGCCGCGCGTGACCGGGACCGGACGAGCCGGACACACAGCCAGGCGTGCCGCCCCGGGCGCGCCGGAGGGGACAGAGGTCAGCGGTCATGGCACGTATCGGTGACGGCGGAGACCTGCTCAAGTGCTCTTTCTGCGGGAAGAGCCAGAAGCAGGTGAAGAAGCTCATCGCCGGACCAGGCGTGTACATCTGCGATGAGTGCATCGACCTCTGCAACGAGATCATCGAGGAGGAGCTCGCGGAGGCGGGCGACGTGAAGCTCGACGAGCTGCCCAAGCCCGCCGAGATCCACGAGTTCCTCGACCAGTACGTCATCGGCCAGGACGACGCCAAGCGCTCGCTGGCCGTGGCGGTCTACAACCACTACAAGCGCATCCAGGCCGGTGACCGCGCCCGGCCAGAGGGCCGCGAGTCCCGCGAGGAGACCGTCGAGCTGGCCAAGTCCAACATCCTCATGTTGGGCCCGACCGGCTGCGGCAAGACCTACCTCGCGCAGACCCTCGCCAAGCTCCTCAACGTGCCGTTCGCCATCGCCGACGCCACCGCCCTCACCGAGGCGGGCTACGTCGGCGAGGACGTCGAGAACATCCTGCTCAAGCTGATCCAGGCCGCCGACTACGACGTCAAGCGCGCCGAGACCGGCATCATCTACATCGACGAGGTCGACAAGATCGCCCGCAAGAGCGAGAACCCGTCGATCACCCGCGACGTCTCCGGCGAGGGCGTGCAGCAGGCCCTGCTCAAGATCCTCGAGGGCACCACCGCCAGCGTGCCCCCGCAGGGCGGCCGCAAGCACCCGCACCAGGAGTTCATCCAGATCGACACGACGAACGTGCTGTTCATCGTGGCCGGTGCGTTCGCGGGCCTGGAGAAGATCATCCAGGACCGCATCGGCAAGCGCGGCCTGGGCTTCGGCGCCGAGATCCGCTCCAAGGCCGACATCGACGCCGCCGAGGTCTTCTCCGACACCATGCCGGAGGACCTGATCAAGTTCGGCCTGATCCCGGAGTTCATCGGCCGCCTGCCGGTGCTGGCCAGCGTCACCAACCTCGACAAGCGCTCGCTCGTGCAGATCCTCACCGAGCCGCGCAACGCCCTGGTCAAGCAGTACCAGAAGCTCTTCGAGATGGACGGCGTCGAACTCGAGTTCACCGACACCGCCCTCGAGGCCGTCGCCGACCAGGCGATCCTGCGCGGCACCGGCGCCCGCGGCCTGCGCGCCATCATGGAGGAAGTCCTCCAGTCGGTCATGTACGACATCCCCAGCCGCACCGACGTGGCCAAGGTCGTCATCACCGAGCAGACCGTCCGCGAGAACGTCAACCCCACCATCGTCTCCCGCCAACCCTCCCGCCGCGAACGCCGCGAGAAGTCGGCCTGAGACCCCAGCAAGCAGACTGAGGCCGCCTCCCCGCCCGGGGCAGGCGGCCTCAGCCATTCCCCCATCGGGCGACTCCACCCGCATGCCCTCGACCGGGTGAACCTCCGCTCCGGCCGTAGATCACAGGGGCATGTCTGCCGCCTGCGGTGTCAGGACTTCTGGCCGACGACGCCCGCGAGCACCCTCGCAGCCCGCAAGTCGGCCAACGCCGTGGCCGCGACCGACACCAACCGGTCGAGACCGTCCTCGGTCAGGACGAACTCGACGGCATCGTCCATCTCGCTGCCGAAGTGCAGCGAGACGTCTTCGTGGCTGTTCACCACGTGCGTGATCCGGCAGCCTGGGCCGACTATCGCCCAGGTGTTGACGTCTAGCGCCGTGTGCATGGTGACCTTTCGTCGTCGTCGTGCGATTCCCACGGCCGTGGGTGCGGCCGTCACGCTAGTGGCGACTGACGGTGATGGTTCGGACAAAATGTGTGACCTGGTGGCGGTTAGTCTTGGGGCGTGGAGGACTCGTTCGAGGTCGGTGCGCGGGTGCGGTACTGGCGCGATCGCAGGCGGCTCGGCCGCAAGCAGTTCGCCGACCTCGTCGGCCGGTCCACCTCCTGGCTCGACAAGGTCGAGTCCGGTGAGCGGGCACTCGAACGCCTTCCCCTGATCGAGCGCGTCGCGGAGGTCCTGGGGATCGAGCCGGGTGTCCTCACCGATCGCCGCGCAGCCGACCGCGCGCAGCAGTGCGTCGATCCCACCGAGGTCGCCGCGATCCGCGCCGCTCTCGGCCAGTACGTCGATGACGATCGCCCAGTCGACTTGGCCGCGGTGACGCGTCAGGCGACCTACCTCGACCACGCCTGGTTGTCCTCGCGTTTCACCGTTGTGGCCCGCCACCTGCCCAGCTTGATGGCCGACGCGCGGCGTGCGGTCGTGGCTGCGCCGGACCAGTTGTCAGCGCACCGGGTGAAGGTGTCGACCTACCGGCTGGCCTCGTCGGTGCTGGTGAAGTTCGACTCCACCGATCTCGCGTGGCTCGCCGCCGACCGGGCCATGCACGCCGCGCAGGGGGTTGACGATCCCTGGTCACTGGCGAGGGCGACCAGGAGTGTGGCGCGGGCGATGGGGCGGACGCAGCAGGCTGTCGCGGTGCTGACGGGGGTGGCGGATCGGGTGCGCGGGCAGGTCGTGGCGGACGAGGCGGATTTGCTGGCGGTGTACGGGATGTTGTTCCTCGCCGCCTCGATCACCGCGGCTGATCTGGGCGACGCGGGGTTCGCAGGGGAGATGCACGAGCAGGCGTCCGCGGTGGCGGGTCGGTTCGAGCCGCACTTCGCCGACCACCAGACCTGTTTCGGGGTGGCCAATGTGCGCGTGCACCGCGTCGCCGCGCTGGTCAGGCTGGGGGAGCCCGGGAAGGCCATCGAGACTGCCAGGACCATCGATCCCACTGGCCTCACTCCCGAGCGGAAGGCGAACCTCCTGCTCGACCTCACCGAGGCCCACATCGCCGTCGCCGAGCACCACAGGGCCGCGCACGTGCTCGCCCAGGCTGAGCGGGTCGCACCGGAGGAGGTCAGGTGTCGGCCGGTCGCGCATGGTCTGGTTCGCACGTTGTTGCGCCACACCACGGGTGCGCCAGCCGGTCTTGTCGCCGGGATCGCTGAGCGCGCGGGGGTCGCCGCGTGAGCAAGCCGGTTCTCTACCTGGTGGTCTGCGGTGCCGGTCCGGCCAAGAGCGTTGCCGCCATGGTCGACCTGGCATTGCCCGAGTGGGACGTCTGGTGCCTGGCCACCCCGTCCGCCGTTGAGCACTTCCTCGACCTCGACGATCTCGAACGCCGCACGGGGCACCCGGTCCGCACCACGCACCAGGGGCCACGGCAGCAGGCACTTCCCCAGGCCGACGCCGTGGTGGTCGCCCCCGCGACCTACAACACGATCAACAAGTGGGCCGCCGGGATCGCGGACACCTACGTCCTGATCCAGCTCGCCGAACTCACCGGCCTCGGCGTGCCCATCGTGGCCATGCCGTACGTGAACTCGGCGCTGGCCGGGAACCGGGTGTTCCACCGGAGCGTGGCTGAGCTGCGGGAATCGGGTGTCACTGTTCTGCTCAACGAGCCGCACGCGCCCCGGACGCCCGCCGATTACCCCTGGGCGGCGGCGTTGGGGGCGTGCTTGCCGAGGAAGTCGAGCACCGAGGGGACCACGCCGCGGTAGAAGGAGTCGCCGTGGCCGCCGGGGCCGGTGTAGGCGACCTCGGGCTTGGCCAGGCGGATGAACTTGCGGGTGCCCTCGATGAAGTGGTCCTCGGTGCCGCACCAGATGCCGACCGGGGTGCGGCCGAGCTTGTCGATGTTGCGCAGCGGGTCGAGCGCGGTCCACTCGGTGTTGTTCTTGAAGGCGCGGCGGGTGCTCATCTCGCGCCAGGACATCAGCAGACCGGGGGAGATGGCGGCCACGGCGTTGAGCGGCCTGCCCAGTTCGGCGCGGCGGCGGGCGTAGAGCAGGGCGCCGAAGCCGCCCATGGAGACGCCCGCGCAGGCGAACGGGTCGGTCGAGAGGCCGCGCTGGGCCAGCCAGCGGGGGATCTCGTCGAGCAGCATGGCCATGGAGTTGTCGCCGACGTGGTTCTCGTGCCAGTAGTTGTCGCCGCCGTCGATGGCGACGAAGGCGAACGGCGGCAGCGTGCCGTCGGCGACGCGCTTGGCCAGCGTGCGGGCCAGCCCGGTGGGGGCGGCGCGGCGGGCGTTGCCGCGCAGGCCGTGCAGGAACAGGCAGACGGGCAGGTTCCGCGCGGGCAGTTCCGTGGGCAGCATGGTGACCAGGTCGACATCGGTCCCCCGCGCCGTCGACCGCACCCGCTCGGTCCGGATCACCGGGTCGACCCCACCGACGGCCTCGGCGAGCGCGGTGAGCACCGGCAACGCACCGGTCGCCGCCCCGAGCGCGATCCCCCCGGTCGTGGCAGCAGCGGCCCCCGCGACGAGCAGCGTCCGCCTGCTCACCCGCACCGACCCGAATCCCGCCATGGTCCCTCCCCGAACCTTTGACGGACCCCAGCCGCGCCCGGGTTCGTCACCCCACTCAATCGTGTCCGGCGCCGCCGACGTTTCTCGGTTCAGACACAGACTGTGCGCACCCCCCGAAAATGACCCCCCGACCAGCCGAGCGGGTCGCGCGATGTTGCCGACATCACCCCCCAGACACGCAGGTCAGCGACCCGCCCCCGACCGCCACACCCTGCACTGCCAGCCCGAACCTCGCGTGGAAACTGGCCCGCGCCCTGGACACCACCTCGTCGGCGGTCAATCGATCGGAGTACGGCCGGAGTCACGCCCACCACCCCGCTCCCTACACCCCGGCGGCCGCCGCCCACCATGATCAACTCCGCTCCCGGGGCCCTCCCTCCCGGGGCCCGGGGGCCCATCTCTGAACCTATCGAACCCGGTGGTTTGTCAATAGGGAGCGCGGAAGGGCTGTGGATGGTTCGGGGGCATGTGGATGGATCGACGCCGGCACGGCAGTCGAGGCCCGTCGCGAGGCCCGTCGCGAGGCCCGTCGCGAGGCCCGTCGCGAGGCCCGTCGCGAGGCCCGTCGCGAGGCCCGTCGCGAGGCCTGTCGCGAGGTCTGTGCCGACCGTGCGCGCCGAGCGGGCGAGGGTGGGCGTGTCGGACGGCGGCGAGGTCACTCGACTCGTGTGTCGCCGGTGTAGAGGTTCATCGTCTCGCCGCGCAGGAACCCGACCAGCGTCATCCCCTGCTCGTCCGCCAGTTCCACCGCCAGCGACGACGGCGCCGACACCGCCGCCAGCACCGGCACGCCCGCCATCGCGGCCTTCTGCACCAGTTCGAACGACGCCCGCCCCGACACCAGCAGCACCGTCCCGGCGAGCGGCACCAGTCCCTGCTGCAGCGCCCAGCCCAGCACCTTGTCGACCGCGTTGTGCCGCCCGACGTCCTCCCGGACCACCAGTGCCCGACCGTCCGGGGTGAACAGTCCGGCCGCGTGCAGGCCCCCGGTGCTGCCGAACACCTTCTGCTTCTCGCGCAGCACGTCCGGCAGCCCGGCCAGCACGTCCACCGATACCCGCACCGGGTCGGCGGCGGGGGAGTACCGCGTCTTGAGCCGGACCGCGTCCAGCGCCGCCTTGCCGCAGACCCCGCAGGACGAGGTCGTGTAGAAGTTCCGTTCCACCCCTACATCCGGCGGCGGGACACCGTCGGCGAGGGCGATGTCGAGCACGTTGTAGGTGTTGCGCCCCTGGTCGTCGACGCCGTCGCAGTAGCGGGCGACCGCGATGTCGGCCCGGTCCCCGATGACCCCCTCGGTCAGCAGGAACCCGTGCGCCAGTTCCACGTCGTGCCCCGGGGTGCGCATGGTGACCGCCAGGGCCCGCCCGCCGACCCGGATCTCCAGCGGCTCCTCGGCCGCCAGCGCGTCCGGCCTGCTCCGCCGCCCGTCCGGACCGACCCGGACCACCGGCCTGCGCACCGTCACCCGTCCCATGCGCCCAAGCCTAGGCCCGGAAATGAAAGGTGGGCCGCTCCCGACGCCTGCGTTCGTCGGGAGCGGCCCGCTCAGGGGGTTACCGCGTCAGTCCTGGGTCAGGACCGTGCCCACAGCGACGGCACGTTCGGCGGCTCCCAGCCAGGCAGGGAGTAGTGACCCTGGATGGCCCGGTAGCTGGCGCCGCCGTAGGTGACAGTCGCGCCAACCGCGTAGTTGGTGTAAGCGGCCCAGGTACCGCCACCGGGGTTACCGGAGGTGGTCGTGGTGGGGTTGGTGGTCGGGTTCGGACCACCCTGGGTCAGCAGGCGCAGGCTGTAGACCTGCAGGATCTCGTTGACCGGCTGGAAGTAGAAGGTGCCGCCCTGGCTGCAGTTGCCCGAGCCACCGGAGGTGACGCCCTGCGCCTGGTCGCCCGCCAGCCACGAACCGCCCGAGTCGCCCGGCTCGGCGCACGCGCTGGTCCGGGTCAGGCCGGTCACGGTGCCCTGGGGGTAGGTCACCGAGGAGTTCTTCTGCTGGATGGTGCCGCAGCGCCAGCCCGTGGTGGAGCCGGAGCGGCAGACCGACGCGCCGACGGCGGCCTCGGTGCTGCCCGCGACGGCCACGTTCTGGCCGCCGGAGTAGCGGTTGACCAGCGGCCGGGGGGTGTTGCCCGCGGCGACGCGGACCCAGCCGTAGTCGTTGCCGGGGAAGCTCGACGCGACGACCGACCCGCTGGGGTTGGTGGTCTGGGTGCCCGCCGTGCCGCAGTGGCCCGCGGTGACGAACCCGCCCTCGACCGAGAACCCGATCGAGCAGCGGCTGCCGCCGAAGCTGTAGGCGTTGCCACCGATGACGTCGATGAACGGCCGTGGCTCCTCGGCCGAGGTCTCGAAGCGCACGGCGGCGGTGTCGAGGCCGCTGGCCTTGACCCACGCGGCGGCGGCGTCCTGTCCGCCCGCCTTGGTCAGCACGACCACCGCGTTGGTGGTCACGTCGACGTACCAGCCCGGGACGGACTTGGGCACCTTGCGCGCGTTGTCGTCGAGCCGGGACTTGGCCGAGTCCAACTGCGCCTGGCTGCGGCTGACGACCTTCGGCACCGCGCCGAGGCCGCGCACCTGGTCCGCCTTGGCGGCGTCGGTGACCGCGACGGTCAGCGTGGTGGCGCCCGCGTCCAGCCAGGCACCGCCGAAGTTCGCGCCGAGGGTGCCGCGCAGGGCGCTCTCGGTCTTGGTCGCCTTGTACTCGCGGTTCAGGCGCTGCTTGGCCTGCTCCGTGGTGATCTTCAGGTCCCGGGACATGGCGCTGAGGACCTCGGGCGAGGTCGAGTCGGCGGCGGTGACAGCGGGGGCGGCCTGGCCCGCGGTCGCCGCCGGGGTCATGGCGATGGCCGTGGACAGGCCTGCCGCCGTGAGTGCTGCCAGTGCGGCAGCGGTGAACTTGCGATTCATCACGCTCTCCAATTGAGGGCGAGTTGTGCAGGGTAAGTCCCGACGGTAGGAGGGGGATCACCCATATTGGTACATACCAATGAGGTCATACCTCCCATTTCGACCGCTACTGGGAAGGTGGGAACATGAATACTGGGAACAACTCCGGCGCCGAGGGCACCCGGCCACCACGCCGCGTACTGGTTACCGGCGCGTCCGGTGGTATAGGCGCCGCCGTGGCCCGCGCTTTCGCCGCGCTGGGTGACCGGATCGCGGTGCACTACTCCAGTCGGGTGGATCGGGCCGAGCGGCTCGTCGCCGAGTTGCCCGGCGATGGTCATCTGGTCGTCGGCGCCGACCTGTCGGACCCGGCCGCCATCCCGCCGTTCGTCGAAGCCGTCGTGGACGGTCTTGGTGGCGTGGACGTGCTGGTGAACAACGCCGCGGTGCTCACCCCGGCGCACCCGCCGGTGACCACGTCGTATGAGGAATGGACCAAAGCCTGGCAGGACGTGCTCGCGGTCAACCTGCTCGGCGCGGCCAACCTGACCCACCAGGTCGCGGTGCGGATGATCGAGCAGGGCGGCGGCGGCCGGATCGTCAACGTCGGTTCGCGGGGTGCCTTCCGCGGCGAGCCGCAGCACCCGGCGTACGGCGCGAGCAAGGCCGGTCTGCACGCGCTGGGGCAGTCCCTGGCGGTCGCGCTGGCCCCGCACGGGATCGCGGTCACGTCGGTGGCGCCGGGGTTCGTCAACACCGAGCGGGTGTCCGAGCGGCTGGCGGGGTCGGCGGGGGAGGCGATCCGCGCGCAGAGCCCGTTCGACCGGGTCGCGACGCCGGAGGAGATCGCCGGGGCGGTGGTCTACCTGGCGTCGGCGGAGGCGCTGTGGGCGTCGGGGACGATCCTTGACCTCAATGGGGCCTCTTACCTGCGCACATAGGCTGTTCGCCCGCGGGCCAGTACGGTCGGCTGGGTGGACGCATATGACGTTGTCGTGGTGGGCGGCGGGCACAACGCTCTAGTCGCCGCCGCCTACCTCGCCCGCGCCGGACGCTCGGTACTCGTAGTGGAACGGCTCGGTCATGTCGGCGGTGCCGCTGTTAGCGCTAGCCCGTTCCCTGGGGTGCGCTTGTCGCGGTACTCCTACCTTGTCAGCTTGCTTCCGGATCAGATCGTGTCCGACCTTGGCCTACGGCTGACACTGCGCTCTCGGTCGGTTTCCTCTTACACCCCAGTTGAACGCGACGGCGTGCATACCGGTCTGCTGGTGGGTGGTGCTGACACGGCGGAGTCGTTCCGCGCTCTTACCGGCTCTGACGCTGAGTACGACCGCTGGCGCGAGTTCTACGGTGCTATGGCACGGCTGGCGGAGGCTGTCGCGCCGACGATGCTGGAACCGTTGCCCAGTCGTGAGGCTCTCCGCGAGCTCGTGATCTCCGCCGCGGGCTCAGACGCTTGGCGGTGGGTGTTCGAGCAGCCCTTGGCCGAGACGTTGGAAGAGGTCTTCACCAACGACGTCGTCCGGGGCGTCGTCGCCACTGACGGCCTGATCGGCACCCACACCTCGCTGGCCGACCCGGACCTCGCCGCGAACCGCTGCTTCCTGTACCACGTCATCGGCAACGGCACGGGCGACTGGCGCGTCCCGGTCGGCGGCATGGGCGCGGTGACCAGCGAACTGGCCCGCGTCGCCCGCGAGTCCGGCGCCCGGCTGCTGACCGACGCCGAGGTCGTTTCCGTTGCCGCGGACGGAGTCACCGCCGAGGTCGTCTGCCGGCACGCCGACGAGGAGATCACCGTCGGCGCCCGCCACGTCCTCGCGGGCGTCGCCCCCTCGGTGCTCGACCGACTGCTGGGTCGACCCGCCCGCCCGGCCGCGCCCGGTGCCCAGCTGAAGGTCAACCTCCTGCTGGACCGCCTGCCCCGCTTGAAGTCCGGCGTCCGCCCGGAGGACGCCTTCGCGGGCACCTTCCACCTGGACGAGACCTACGACGACCTGGAAACCGCCTACCGCGAGAGCGCGTCCGGTCGACTGCCAACCCGCCCACCGGGCGAGATGTACTGCCACACCCTCACCGACAGGTCCATTGTGGACTCCCCAACCGCCCACACCCTGACCCTGTTCGGCCTGCACACCCCCGACACCCTGTTCGCCGACCCGAACGCCCGCGACGAACTGGTGAACCGCTACCTCGCCGGCCTCAACCGCTACCTCCTGGACCCCGTCGAATCCTGCCTCTCCACCACCAACGGCGTCCCCTGCCTGGAAGCCCGCACCCCGCAAGACCTGGAAGCCGAACTCGCCATGCCCCGCGGCAACATCTTCCACGGCCCCCTGACCTGGCCCCACGGCACCGGCTGGGGCGTGGAAACCGACACCCCCAACCTCCACCTCTGCGCCAGCGCCACCCAACGCGGCGGCGGCGTGAGTGGCCTGGGCGGCCACAACGCCGCCATGGCCCTCCTCCGCGCCTAGTCCCGAGGCCCCTTCTCGGCCCAGCACGGGTGGGTGAGCGGGTCTGCGGTGCGGAGATGGTCCTCGTGCGGGCGTGCTGGGGAACCGGCAGGCTTGTCGGGGTGACGACAAGCGGCCGGGCCACCAGGTGGAGCAATCGACGGGCGGCGCGCAAGGTGGTGCTGGGGTACATCGCCGTCATCACCGTGGTGTTCGCCGTCGTGGCCGTGGTGCTGGCGGTCAACGAGTCCGCCGACGCCTCGTTCGCGCCGGTGCTTGCTGTGGCGGTGACCCTGCCCGCGTCGCTGCTGATCATCCTGGTGCCCGAACTACCCCACCCCTGGGACGGCATCACCGCGAGCGCCACCCTCGTCGGCGCGGCCCTCTTCCAGGCCTGGCTGCTCTGGCTCCTCTTCCGAGGCCACCGGACCGCCTGACGTCCGGACCGCCTGACGTCCGAACTACCGCCCGGGCAACCCGACCACTCGCGTCGGTGCGCCGATCACGCGGGATGGTGGTTGTCCCACCACCCCGCAGCGGTCCGCGTTGACTGAGCCCGGCTCAGCCCAGCTCTGCCTTCACCTGCGCCAGTGACGGGTTGGTCAGCGCGGCGCCGTTGGGGAAGTGCAGGGTCGGGACGGTCTGGTTGCCGCCGTTGACGGACATGACGTACTCGGCGGCGCCCGGGGTCTCCTCGATGTCGACCTCGACGTACTCGATGCCCTCGGCGTCCAGTTGCGTCTTGAGCCTGCGGCAGTAGCCGCACCAGGTGGTGGAGTACATGGTCAGCGTCTCGGGCGCGGACATCGAGGGCTCCCTCATCGGCGAGTCGGTCGGTCACCAGCATCAACGCCAGGACCGTCACTCCGATGCCACCCAACCATGAGGCGCACGTCACACCGCGACCGGTACCCGGGCCGTTGTCACACCACCTCCGCTTCCAGGCGCACGACGACCGACTTCGACGTGGGGGTGTTCGACGTGTCGGCGGTCGAGTCGAGCGGGATCAGGGAGTTCGCCTCGGGGAAGTAGGCGGCGGCGCAGCCCCGGGCCGTGTCGTAGGCGACCACGCGGAAGCGGTGGGCGTGCCGTTCCGTCACCCCTGTCGGGTCGTCCGGCCACTCGCTGATGAGGGTGACCAGTTGACCGTCGGCCAACCCCAGTGCCGTGATGTCGGCGGGGTTGACCAGCACCACGCGGCGCCCGTCCTTGATGCCGCGGTAGCGGTCGTCGAGGCCGTAGATCGTGGTGTTGTACTGGTCGTGGCTGCGCAGGGTTTGCAGCAGCAGTCGACCGGGCGGTACGCGCAGCACTGTCAACGGGTTCGCCGTGAACACTGCCTTCCCCGTGCGCGTACCCGTGAACTCCCGCGAGTCCCGCGGCGCGTGCGGCAGCACGAACCCGTCCGGCTCCCGCACCCGCGCGTTGTAGTCGGAGCACCCCGGCACCACGCGCGAGATCCGATCGCGGATCAGGTCGTAGTCGCCCGACAGCGACGCCCACGGCACCGAGTGCGAGGCCCCGAACAGCGCCTGCGCCAGCCCGCACACGATCCCGACCTCCGACATCAGGTCCGGCGACGCGGGCTCCAGCCGCCCACGGGACCGGTGCACCACCGACATCGAGTCCTCGACCGTCACGAACTGCTCGCCGGACGCCTGGGTATCGCGTTCGGTGCGCCCCCGGGTCGGCAGGATCAACGCGGTGCGCCCGTGGACCACGTGCGACCGGTTCAGCTTCGTCGACACGTGCACTGTTAAGTCGCACGCCCGCAGCGCCGCCTCGGTCACCGCGGTGTCCGGGCTGGCGGAGGCGAAGTTCCCGCCGACCGCCATGAACACCTTCGCCTTGCCGTCGCGCATCGCCCGGATCGCGCCGACCGTGTCCAGCCCGTGCGAGCGCGGCGAGGTGATGCCGAACTCGGTGTCCAGCGCGGCCAGGAACTTCTCCGGCATCTTCTCCCAGATGCCCATGGTGCGGTCGCCCTGCACGTTCGAGTGCCCCCGCACCGGGCACAGCCCGGCCCCCGGCTTCCCGATCATCCCGCGCAGCAGCACCACGTTGGCGATCTCCCGGATCGTCGGCACGGAGTGCTTGTGCTGGGTCAGCCCCATCGCCCAGCACACGATCGTCCGCTCCGACTCGGCGAACATCCGCGCGACCTGCTCGACCTCGGCCCGGTCGAGCCCGGTGGCCGCGTCCACCTCGGCCCAGTCCAGGTCGGCGACGTGCGCGGCGTACTCCTCGAACCCCTCGGTCCGCCCGCTCACGAAGTCCTGGTCCACCACCTGACCGGGCCGCTCCCGCTCCCACTTCAGCAGCAGGTGCCCGATGGCCTGGAACAGCGCCTGGTCGCCGCCGAGCCGGATCTGGCAGAACACGTCCGCCAGCGCCGTGCCCTTGCCCAGCAGCCCCCGCACCTTCTGCGGGTTCTTGAACCGCAGCAGCCCCGCCTCCGGCAGCGGGTTGACCGCGATGATCCGCGCCCCGTTCGCCTTCGCCTTCTCCAGCGCGGTCAGCATCCGGGGGTGGTTGGTCCCCGGGTTCTGCCCGACCACCACCAGCAGGTCCGCCCGGGTGATGTCCTCCAGCGTCACCGATCCCTTGCCGACGCCGGTGGTCTCGGCGAGCGCGGCACCGGAGGACTCGTGGCACATGTTCGAGCAGTCCGGCAGGTTGTTGGTACCGAACGACCGCACCAGCAGCTGGTAGAGGAACGCGGCCTCGTTGCTGGTGCGCCCCGAGGTGTAGAACAGCGCCTCGTCCGGTGTGGACAGTGCGCGCAGCTGCCCGGCGATCAGCTCGAAGGCCTCCGACCAGTCGATCGGCGTGTAGTGCGTCGCCCCCGGGCGCAGCACCACCGGCTGGGTGATCCGGCCCTGTTGGCCCAGCCAGTAGTCCGTGCGCTCGGCCAGCTCGGCCACCGGGTGCTCGGCGAAGAACTCCGGCCCCACCCGCCGCCGGGTCGCCTCCTCGGCCACCGCCTTGGCGCCGTTCTCGCAGAACTCGGCCGCCGCGCGGTGCCCGCGCGGCTCCGGCCAGGCGCAGCCGGGGCAGTCGAACCCCTCGCGCTGGTTCAGTAACCGCAGCGTGGCGCCCGTGCGCAGGGCGCCCATCTGCTCCACGCCCCGGCGCAGCGATGTGGCGACCCCCGGGATCCCGGCGGCCCACGTCTTGCGCTCGGTGACATCCAGCTCGGCTTCGTCGACGTCGCGTTCTGGCGGTGTGCTGACCATGCGACTCATCGTCGGCTATCTGTGTCAACCCTGCAAAAAGTTGTCCACAGGTGCCTAGCTGGGGCAGCCGCTTTCCAGCGGGATGTCGGCTTCCGGGTCGAAGTACGTGACCTTGTCGTGCTTGGCCTTCGTCCGCGTCGGCGTGCGGTCGTGGTAGTCCGAGGCGATGAAGCCCTTGGCGTAGGCGTCGCAGGAGATCGAGTAGTAGAAGCCGTCGACCTTCTCGTACCACAGCCCCAGGCTGCCCGGCGCCCACCGCGCGCCCTTGCGCATCACGTACTCGATGTCGGCGCGGACCACGACGATCACGCTCATCGGGTCCAGCGGGAGGGCGACGTCGTCGGCGGTGAAGGCGTAGGCGAACACGTAGTTGGTGTGCACCACCAGCTCGCCCGCCTTGCCCGCCTCGACCCGCATCGAGCCCTTGACCTTCGGCGCCGCGGGCAGCAGCCGGGAGCCGTTGTCGATCATGCTGACCAGGGCCTGGACCTGGCGCTCGTTGCCGGAGCCGAACAGCGGCCGCAGCTGCCTGGCCACGTCGGGGGCGAGCATGCCGAGGTAGCGGTCGGGGTTGTGGTCGCGCAGCATCGCCGGGTCGAGCCTGCTGGCCACCAGCACGTCCTTGACCTGGCGGGTGGCGTCGGCGACCTCCTCGGCGCTGAACTCGCCGACCTGCATCGCGGGCGGGGTCGTGATCCCGGCCTCGCCGTCGGCCCAGTGCGCGGCGGGTGTCAGCGCGAACGGGCGGTTGAGGTCGACCACGTTCTCGGCGCCCGGTTCCTCCCCGGCGCCGCCCGGCTGCCCGGGGTGGCCGGACCGGTCGAACACCCCGACCCCGGCCAGCAGCATCACCACGGCCACCACGGCGACCAGCAGCATCGACGTCACGAGCCAACGCTCAAGACGGCGACGTCGCGTCCTGCGCAGCATCGCCTTCACGTCGGCTTGCGCCGACGCGCGCACTCGGCGGCGCCACGCGGCATCTTGTAACGCCGCGTGATCGCCGTACTCACGTTGGTCCACCGGCCCCCAAGGGCGATCCAACCCGGCGTGCCGGGCTGGTTGAGGTGTCGACTGCCTGGTGAACTCCTCATCGATATGGCCACAGCCCGTGTTAACAGGATGCCCGCGCGGACCGCTCGTGCTGCGGTGAGCGGCGGCCGAGGCCGGACCAACGGTCACGATCGCCGCTCAGCCGTCGCGCAGTGTCACCCGAACGGCGCAGACCGCCGCCACGCCTCCGTGGCGGGTACACAGCGCGTAGGTGCACACCCGCCCCGGAGTGGATCACCAGGGGTGGACGTGGTCCAGGTCACAGCGCTACTCGGCCGCCAGCGTGGCCTGGACCTCCACCCGATCATCATCCGAACGGGCGTATTTGATCGTCTGGATGGCCCCGGCCGCTCGTAGGTCACCCTCCGCAGCCGTGAGCGCCGTCACGCGAGCGTCCGAGCAGGTCACGATCACTTCGTCGACCCGCCACCGCAGTGATCTCCGGGCCTCGGACTTGACCCGCCGAACCGCGGCGAGCACCGTCACCGTGGTTCGGAGAAGACCGATGTCCCCGCTACTGCCGGTCACCACAGGCCAGGGCGCGGTGTGCACCGAACCCTCTTGCCACCACGACCACGATTCCTCGGTCGCGAACGGCAGGAACGGGGCCAAGAGGCGCTGCACCGCCGACAGAGCTATACGGAGAGTTGCTCTCGCGGAGTCGTCTTCGCCGTAGGCCCTGTCCTTGACCAGTTCGATGTAGTCGTCACACCAGAACCAGAAGAACCGCTCCACCAGTTCCAACGCCTCGGCGTAGTCGGACGCCTCTAGAGCCGCCGTCGCGCCCGCCACCACCTCGTCCAATTCGGCGAGCAGTGCTAGATCCAGCGGGGCGGTCGGCTGGCCGCCCGCACCCATGCCCAGCGCGAACCGGCTGGCGTTGAGCAGCTTGGTCGCCAGCCTGCGCCCCACGCGCATCTTGGCCTCGTCGAACACGGTGTCCACGCCTGGCCGCGCTGACGCTGCCCAGTACCGCACTGCGTCAGCGCCGTATCGGTCGAGAAGGTCATCCGGTGAGGTAGCGCTACCGGACTTCTTGCTCAGCTTGTGCCGGTCAGGAGTCACCACCCAGCCAGAGATCGCCGCCCGCCGCCACGGCAGCACACCCGTCTCGGTGTGGGCGCGCAGGACGGTGCTGAACAACCAGGTGCGGATGATCTCGTGAGCCTGTGGCCGCAGATCCATCGGATAGGTCTTGGCGAACAAGTCAGGATCATCGTCAGCCCCACACACAAGCAGCGGCGTTAGCGATGACGTCGCCCAGGTGTCCATCACGTCCGGATCGGCGGTGAACCCACCGGGCACATCGCGCTGATCGGCCGTGTAGCCGGGTGGGGTCTCGGACGCCGGATCGACCGGAAGCGCTGTAGGCAGGATCGGGCTGCCGTGGTCCGGTTCCCCGTCCGAGTCCAGCGGGTACCACAGCGGGAACGGCACGCCGAAGAACCGCTGACGGCTCACCAACCAGTCGCCCGCGAGGCCGTCCACCCAGCTCTCGTAGCGCGCGTGCATCCGCGCGGGCTGCCAGTCGAGTTCGCGGCCGCGCTCCCGCAGGACTTCCCGATGTCCGGCTGATCGGACGAACCACTGCCGCCCGGACACGATCTCCAACGGCTTGTCACCGCGCTCGTAGAACGCCACCGGCCGCTCCACCGGCCGCGGCTCACCCACGAGAGACCCGTCCGCGCGCAGCAGCGACACCACCCGCTCACGTGCCGTGTGGACGGTCGCGCCCACGAGCGCCGAGTACGGCTCTTGCGGCACACCTTCGGGAGCATCGGGCAGGAAACGCCCATCGCGGCCGATCGCCGCCCGCACCGGCAGGCTCAGTTCGCGCCACCACCGCACATCGGTGAGGTCACCGAAGGTGCAGCACATCACCAGCCCGCTACCGCGCTCCGGATCCGCCTCGTGGTGGGCCAACACAGGCACAGGCACGTCAAACAGCGGCGTGCGCACGGTTGTCCCGATCAGCGCTCTATGCCTGTCGTCGTCAGGGTGAGCGATGAGCGCCACGCACGCAGGTAGCAACTCCGGCCGCGTTGTCTCCACCTCGATGCCATCGCCGAACCGCAGCGTGTGCCAGGCACCCTTGAACGGCCGGTGCTCGACGTCTGCCTGGGCCACCGCCGTCCCAAACCCGACATCCCACAACGTCGGCGCCTCAGCCTGGTAGGCCTGACCCGCCGCGAGTAGTCCCAGGAACGACCGTTGCGACAACCGCTGCGCCCGCGCACCGATGGTCGTATAGGTCCGTGACCAGTCGACGGACAGCCCGAGGCGCCGCCACAAGGCTTCGTAGGCCTGCTCATCCAGCGCGGTCTGCTGCGCGCACAACTCCACGAAGTTCCGCCGCGACACCGCAGTCGGCTTGCCCGTAGGCACAAAGCCAGGCTCGTAGGGCAGCGAAGGGTCACACCGCACCTTGTGCACCAACTGCACGCGCCGCTCGGTAGGCAGACCGTTGTCGTCCCACCCCATCGGATACAGCACGTCCTTACCGCGCATCCGCTGGTACCGGGCGATCACATCCGTGTGCGTGTACGAGAACACGTGCCCGATGTGCAAGCTCCCACTCACCGATGGCGGTGGTGTGTCGATGGAGAAGACCGACTCCCGATCCCCGTCTCCCCGGAACGCGTAGACGCCTACCTCGTCCCACCGAGCCGCCCAGGTCGCTTCCAGCCCGTTCAACGACGGGCGCTCAGGGAGTTCCGGTGTATGCGCCATGCGCGGAGGGTAGTCACCACCGAGCGCCCGGTTCGACTTGTTTTCGCTGGCCTTCGTAGACTCGTGCCGTGACTGATAACCCCACCTTGCCCAGCTCTGACCTTCCCCCGGCCTGGGAGCCGGCAGCGGTAGAGGCGGAGCTGTACGAGGGCTGGGTAGCGGCTGGGTACTTCACCGCGGACGCCGCGAGTGAGAAGCCGCCGTTCACGATCGTGCTGCCGCCGCCTAACGTCACGGGCAGTCTCCACATGGGGCACGCGCTCAACCACACGGTGATGGACGCGCTGTCCCGGCGGCGGCGGATGCAGGGCTACGAGGTGCTGTGGCTGCCCGGCATGGACCACGCGGGGATCGCGACCCAGAACGTCGTGGAGCGGCAGCTGGCGAGCCAGGGGCTGTCGCGGCACGACCTGGGGCGGGAGAAGTTCGTCGAGCGGGTCTGGGAGTGGAAGGCCGAGTACGGCGGCAAGATCCTCGACCAGATGCGGCGCCTCGGCGACGGCGTCGACTGGTCGCGTGAGCGCTTCACGATGGACGAGGGCCTTTCCCGCGCCGTGCAGACCGTGTTCAAGCGCCTCTATGACGACAAGCTGATCTACCGCGCCGAGCGCATCATCAACTGGTGCCCGCGCTGCCGCACCGCGCTGTCCGACATCGAGGTGGAGCACTCCGAGGACGAGGGCGAGCTCGTCTCCATCCGCTACGGCGACGGTGACAACGCCATCGTGGTCGCCACCACACGCGCGGAGACCATGCTCGGTGACACCGCCGTCGCCGTGCATCCGGACGACGAGCGTTACCGCCACCTCATCGGCACCGAGGTCGCACTGCCGCTGACCGGTAGGCGTATCCCGATCGTCGCGGACGAGCACGTGGACCCCGAGTTCGGTACCGGCGCCGTCAAGGTCACCCCCGCGCACGACCCCAACGACTTCGAGATCGGCCGCCGCCACGACCTGCCGTCGCTGACGGTCATGGACCTGACCGGCGTGATCACGGTCAAGGGCCCGTTCGAGGGCCTGGACCGCTTCGAGGCGCGCCCCGCCGTGGTGGCCGCGTTGCGCGAAGAGGGCCGCATTGTCGCGGAGAAGCGCCCGTACCTGCACTCGGTCGGGCACTGCTCGCGCTGCGACACCGTTGTCGAGCCGCGCCTGTCGTTGCAGTGGTGGGTCAACGTCGAGCCGCTGGCCCGCGCCGCAGGTGACGCTGTCCGCGACGGTAGGACCCAAGTGCACCCGCCGGAGTTGGCCAAGCGCTACTTCGACTGGGTCGACAACATGCACGACTGGACCATCTCGCGGCAGCTGTGGTGGGGCCACCGCATCCCGGTTTGGTACGGGCCCAACGACGAGGTCGTGTGTGTGGGTCCCGACGAGGAGCCCCCCACCGGCGACGGCTGGACGCAGGACCCGGACGTCCTCGACACGTGGTTCTCCTCGGGCCTCTGGCCCGTGTCGACGCTCGGCTGGCCTGCCAGCACCGATGACCTCGCCAAGTTCTATCCGACGAGCGTCCTGTCGACCGGCTACGACATCCTCTTCTTCTGGGTCGCCCGGATGATGATGTTCGGCCTCTACGCGATGGACGGCAAGCAGCCGTTCGACCACGTGTACTTGCACGGCCTTATCCGCGACGCACAGGGTAAGAAGATGTCCAAGTCGCGCGGCAACGTGCTCGACCCCCTGGACTGGCTCGACCGCTTCGGCGCCGACGCCACTCGTTTCACCCTCGCGCGCGGCGCGAACCCCGGTAGCGACATGGCGCTGGCGGAAGAGTGGGCCGCCGGGTCGCGCAACTTCGGCACGAAGCTGTGGAACGCCAGCCGCTTCGCCTTGATGAACGGCGCCACCACCGCCATCCCGGTGCCCGCCCGCGACCAGCTGACGGACGCGGACCTGTGGATCCTGGACAAGGCCGACGCGCTGGTGTCCGAAGTGGATGCCCTGTTCGAGAAGTTCGAGTTCGCGAAGATCTGCGACGCGCTCTACCACTTCACGTGGGACCTCTACTGCGACTGGTACCTCGAACTGACGAAGGTGCAGATCGCCGAGGGTGGCGCGCGCGCCGAGGCCACCCGCGCGGTGCTCGGTCACGTGCTCGACACCGTGCTGCGCCTCTTGCACCCGATCACGCCGTTCATCACCGAGGTGCTGTGGAAGGCGTTGACGGGCAAGGAGTCCATCGTCGTCACCGAGTGGCCTACCGCCTCCGGTAGTGCTGCCGACGCCGACGCCACCCGCCGGGTCGAAGGCGTGCAGAAGCTCATCACCGAGATCCGCCGCTTCCGCGCCGACCAGGGCGTCAAGCCTAGTCAGCGCGTCGCGACCCGGTTGTCCGGTGTGGACGAGGCAGGCCTGACGGCGCTCGTTGGCGCTGTCACGTCGCTGGCACGGTTGGACGTTCCCGGCGAGGACTTCACCGCGAGCGCTTCGCTGGAAGTGTCTCTCGCGGGTGGTAGCGTCACCGTCGAGCTGGACCTGTCCGGCGCGATTGACGTTGCGGCGGAACGCAAGCGGCTCACCAAGGACCTGACGGTCGCCGAGAAGGAACTCGCGCAGTGCGAGGCCAAGCTGGGCAACTCCAAGTTCACCGACAAGGCCCCGGCCGACGTCGTCGCCAAGATCCAGACCCGGCGCGACGCCGCCCAGGCCGAGATCGCCCGCGTGCAGGCCAGGCTCGCCGCCCTGCCCGCGGGCTGACCCCGCTCGGTTGATCCCTACGCGGACTTAGCGAGCTGGTCGGGGTCCTCGTCGACCCACCGGACCTCGACCGGCCTGCTGCCCGCCAACACCCGCGTCGCCGACTCGGCGGACTGGAACTGCCCGCGCAGCCGCGCGCCCTTGTGGTCGGGCATGCCGAACAGCTCGACGTAGTCCTCGCCGAACCCGTCCGCGATCTCCATGCCCCAGCCGAGCACGGCGAAGTCCAGCGCCTGCCCGTCCGCGTCCCGTTGCACCTGGTAGACGGCGAACCGGCGCGGCGCGCACTCGGCCGTGACCTGGGCGATCTGCTGCTTGAGCTCGTCCTCGGGAATGATCGTCTGCACTTGTACCTCCACGATAGCAACGTTGCGATGCGACCCTAGGCAGCATCGCATCACGATGGGTCGGATCACAATGACGCCATCGAGTGAATGATTTTGCTCTTCAGATGCGAGAGACTGTCGCCGTTGGCCCAAGATCAGGAGGGATGGACATGGCTACTTCGAAGCAACCCACTGTCATCGGCAGGGGCCTCGGCGGCGAACTGCGGGTGCTGCGCGAGGGCCGGAAGATGAGCTGCAAGGAGGTGGCCGACCTGCTGGGGTGGCAGGCGTCCAAGATCTCCCGGATGGAGACCGGCAAACAGGGAATCAGGCCCGCCGACGTCGCGTCCCTACTCGTGATCTACCGAGTGATCGGAAGGGATCGAGACCGTCTGGTCAAGTTGGCCGAACGTTCCGATGACATAGGCTACTGGGAGAACCAGGCAGCCCTGTCGGCGGAGTCCAAAACCCTCATGCGCATCGAGCGTGAGGCCACCTCGATCACGACTTCTCAGCCGTTGTTGATCCCGGGCCTGGTCCAAACTGGTGACTACATCCGAGCCCTCATGCGGGTATGCAACGTGTCGGATGTGGACATCGACTCTCGTGTGGCTGCACGGCTTGCTCGCCAAGTCATCCTCACCAAGGACGAGCCACCCACGCTGCACATGATCGTTGACGAGTTGGTCCTGCGACGCGTGCTGGGCAGCCCCAAGGTCATGGCGCGGCAGTTGCGACGACTTCTGGAAGTGGCAGAACAGGCGACGACGTCTCTCCAAGTGTTGCCCGCATCGCTACGTGGCCACTCCGGTCTTGACGGTTCATTCACGCTGTTGGACTTCGAGCGCAACAAGCCGGTGGTCTACTTGGATCACAAGATTTCCGGTCTCTTCCTGGAAGAACCCGAACAGGTCGAGTTCTTTCGGACTGAGGCCGATACCCTGAGCGGGTTGGCTCTGAGCCCCGCCAAGTCGGCGGAACTCGTTGCGACCATCGCACGGGAGCACGACCGAGAGTGAGGATCTTGATGAACGCGGTGGACCGGGCTTCGATCGTGTGGCGCAAGTCCAGCCGGAGCGGCTCGAACGCTGACTGCGTCGAGGTGGGCTTCGTCTGGCGCAAGTCCAGCCGTAGTGGCACCAACGCCAACTGCGTCGAGGTTGCGCAGAGCCCGGCCGTGACCGCTGTGCGGGACTCCAAGAACCCCGACGGCCCCGCCCTGGCCTTCCCCGTCGCCTCGTTCGTGCGGGCCCTCCGTACGCTCTAGGCGTGAGTCTGGAAGAACTGCGTCAGGTCGAGTCGGAGCTGGACACCCGCTGGCCGGAGACCAAGATCGAGCCGTCGCTGGCGCGCATCGCCGCGCTGGTCGACCTGCTCGGGTCTCCGCAGCGGGCGTACCCGGTGGTGCACATCGCGGGGACCAACGGCAAGACCTCGGTCACCCGGATGATTGACGCACTGCTCACCCGGCTGGGGGTGCGCACCGGTCGGTTCACCAGCCCGCACCTACAGTCGGTCACCGAGCGCATCAGCCTGGACAACGCGCCGATCGACCCCGAGCGCTACGTCGAGGTGTTCCGCGACATCGAGCCGTACATCGCGATGGTCGACGCGGGCTCGGACATCCGGCTGAGCAAGTTCGAGATCCTCACCGCGATGGCGTACGCCGCCTTCGCCGACGCCCCCGTCGACGTCGCCGTGGTCGAGACCGGCCTCGGCGGCGCGTGGGACGCCACCAACGTCGCTGACGGCAAGGTCGCGGTGATCACCCCGATCGGCATCGACCACGTCGACTACCTGGGGCCGGACATCCTGGGCATCGCGGGGGAGAAGGCCGGGATCATCAAGCCCGACTCCATCGCGCTGCTCGCCGAGCAGACCCCCGAGGTCGCCCGGGTGCTGATCGAGCAAGCGACGAAGGTTGACGCCACCGTCGCCCGGCAGGGCCTGGAGTTCGGCGTCCTCAACCACGACGTAGCAGTCGGCGGGCAGGTCCTACGCCTACAGGGCCTCGGCGGCGTCTACGACGAGATCTTCCTACCGCTGCACGGCGAGCACCAGGCCACCAACGCCGCTCTCGCTCTAGCCGCTGTCGAGGCCTTCTTCGGTGCTGGAGCTCAACGGCAGCTGGACGTCGAGGCCATCCGCGAGGGCTTCGCGTCCGTAGTCAGCCCGGGCCGCCTAGAGCGTGTCCGCACGGCCCCGAGCGTCTTCGTGGACGCGGCCCACAACCCCCACGGGGCGGCCGCCCTGGCCAAGGCCCTCGACGCCGAGTTCGGCTTCCGCAAGCTCGTCGGCGTAGTCAGCGTGATGGCCGACAAGGACGCCGCAGGCATCCTCTCCGCGCTAGAGCCCGTGCTCACCGAGGTAGTCATCACCACCAACTCGTCGACCCGCGCGATGGACCCGGACCACCTCGCCAACATCGCCACCGACATCTACGGCGACGAACGCGTCAGCGTGTACTCACACCTGACGAGCGCCGTCAACGCTGCCATCGAACTCGCCGAAGAGACCGAAGACCCCGACGAACCCCTCTCCGGCACCGGCGTCATCGTCACCGGCTCGGTCGTCACCGCAGGCGAGGTCCGAGCCCTCTTCGGCAAGGACCCCGCATGACACCCCCCGACCCCATGAAGGGCTTCCGCGGCGTCATGTCCGCGGTCCTCATCCTGGAAGCCCTCGTAGTACTCCTGGCCCTACTCGTAGTCGCCAAGTCAGACGGCGGCCTAGCCACCTGGCAGGGCTGGTCAGTCGGCATCATGGCTCTAGTCCTGATCCTGGCCTGCGCCTTCGTAGGCCGCCCCTGGGGCCTCTATCTGGCCGCGGGCCTACAGATCGTCATGCTCGGCGGCTTCTTCATCGACTCCGCCCTAGGCATAGTCGCCGTCGTCTTCGCCCTAGGCTGGACCTGGATGCTCTGGGCCCGCCACGACGTCCTCAAACGCCTCACCGAAGGCCGCCTCGCCAGCCAACAACCCCCGCCTGACCAGGCTCACACGAACTGACTCATCCACGGCGGTTGAGCCGCGGATGAGTCAGTCGGTCACGGTCGTGACGGATCGGTCATGGGCGGATCTCGGTGTAGAATTCGTCGTTCTGGTAGTAGAGGACCCTGTCGCGGAAGTAGTACCAGTTCAGCAAGCCGCCGGCGGAGCGGTTCTGCGCGCGGGGCAGGGCACGGACCGAGAAGTCGTAGAAGTAGTTCGCCGCACCTTCCTCGGTGGTGGCGAACGGGTACTCGTCGCAGTCCTCCACACCCGACACCGGCGGCACCGGCAGCCCGGTGTTCTCGTACGGGGGAGTCCGCAGGCAGGCGGCATCCTTGAGCCGGGTGTTGTCGGCCTTGATCGAACCGTCACCCGGCACCCGGTGCAGACCAGGAGCCTCGCGGTTCCCGGTGAACTTCCCGGGGATGAGCTTGGCGTGGTCCTCGGTCGGGTACGTGGTGTCCGGCCGGTCCTGGGCGTCCCGGATGTGCTGCGCGACCGTCGTGACCCGGCTGTCGCCGACGTCGTACTGCAGGTGCGGGACGACGTCGTTGAAGATGCAGGCTGCCGGGTACCGGAAGCCGAACAACGAGAAGTAGTCCGCCGAGTCACAACGCAGCCCGTAGTCCTGGGACAACGCCGGGGTGTAGACGAAATCCCCGCCCGAGCCCTCCCCGTGCCAGTGCCAGTCGTGGTAGAGCACCTTGTCGGGATCAGCCGGGTCGGCGCCCTTGGCGTTCGACGAGATAGTCCAGTCCACCCACGGGTTGTTCGAGTCCCACGTCTGGAAGCTGTGCGCGGTCGCCCCGTCACTGGCGAAGCAGTATTGGTCGGTCTGCGTGCAGTCCGGCAGCACCGCCCAGTTCAGGTACGGCGCCACGGTGTACCGCTCGATCAGCGACCAGCCGGTGTACCGGACCGATCCCGGCACATTGCGGAAGTAGACCTTGATATCGCGGGAGTTCGGACTCCCGATACCCACCGCCTCGAAGGTGAAATAGCTCCGACCGACTTCCACGGGCCGCCCCTCGACCAGCCGCTCGTAGATGTTGCCGGTGATGTAGCGCTGGCACCAGACGAACCGGTTGTGGACACGCCCCGCTTCCCCGAAAACCCCAGGCTGCTGCAGGCACTCCCTGCCCACCTGCGGCGGGGTCGCCGCGGTGATGGGGACGGCATCGGTTTGGCTCGACGGGACCAACGCGCCGGACTGGTCGAGCGGTACGGCCGAGGTGTCCCGGTACGAGAACTGCTTGGTCGCGAGCGCGCGATCCCGTGACCGCTTCCGCGCCTGCGCCGGGTCCAGTCGGGCATCCAGTTTGGCGGGCGGCTTCGGCGGCAGGCCGAAACCAGTCAACGAGCCACCGCTCGGTTGGTACGCGTGGCCGAGATGGCCAGGCTCGGTAGCAGGTGCCGCGGGTTCCGCGGCGGCCGTCGCCGGGATGCCGGCCAGTGACGAGCTGGCTATCAGAACGGCCAGGAACGTCAGGAGACTTCTTCTGTGTGTACGTGCTTGGGCGATTCGCAAAGAAATTCCTCCGGTCCTCAGATTCCTTGAGGATTTTTCATTCCGGATGGGTCTGCTGGTGTTCGCCGACGCACGCTAGCCCCCTGTGAAGCTCACTCGCAACCGGCAGGAATTCAACTTCCGGTCGGTCGTGCTAAATTTAGTCACCGCGCGCGGTAAATGCCGCAAGTCATACTGCTCGTCAGCGGAGACCGGTGAGTGGTGGGCGTACCCTGGTGCGCGCACTGGCCGAGACAACCATTGATGTGCGAGGGGATCGGATGTCGGAACAAACCTACGAGTGGTTCGGTGCGGACTACCAGTGGTTGGCTGAGTCGGGCTGCCTCACACTGGTGAAGGCACTCGACGAACGAGAGGCACTCCTGAGGTTCGGGGCCGATGTCGCCACCGCACGGCTGATGACCTTCCAGGACGCGGCCGCCGAGGTGATGGCATCCGGTGGCAGCGCGGCTCTCGCGCTGGCGGTCGCTGTCGACGGCGGCACGCTCGTGGTCGAGTACAACCAGTTCCACGGCGAGGAACCCGCGGTACTCATCGCGCTCTCCGCGGGTACCACCGCGTCCTCGGTCGCGCGCACCATCAACGGCGCGGGCTCATTCACCCACGCGCACAACGGATCCATCCGAACCGCGTTTCCCCTCGGCCACCCCGACCGCCGAACCGGCACCGCCCCCGACGAGCTGCTCGAACACCTGCCGCCTCCCGGAGACGAACCGGACCCGTTCCTCACCGCGCTCGGCCTGGCCACCCGAACCACCTCGGTCAGCTTCAACGCGACCGCCCTCCAGGGCGAGTTCCTCGGCGCCGAGCTGACCTGAAAGGCGACGCCGGGTGGTCGATCCGGACCGAGGTGGGATCCGAATCGACCACCCGGCGGTCAGACCGACTGGGACAGGTTCGCCTCGAGATCGTTGAGCAGGGCGTGGATCGGCGCCGCGCGGTGCGCAAGGCGCGCGCAGAGGTGTACAGATGAAATCCAGTTCGACCAGCAGGCACGGCTACGACGACGAAGTCAACAGTGCCGTCAGCACTGGTTCTGGCGGCAACGGCGGCGGCGGTACGGGAGACCGCTCCTTCTGATACCAGCCCCGCAGGAGGCTTCCGACTGCCGCTCTCCGACCAGCGTGGTGACGTGGGCGGGCTGGGGTCACCCGGTCGATGTCTCGGCCGGATGACCCCAGCCCGCCGCCTGCCCGGAACCGTCATCCACTGGTCAACTCGGGTTGGCCCGAGGGCTGCGGTGGGCGATTACAAACCGGCGCATGACCGAACTGAACCGTAGGGCTCTGTTGCGCGCAGGCGGGATCGGCGCTGGTGTGGTTGCCGCTGGGGTCGTGCTGCCCGGGGTCGCGTACGCGACGCCGAAGGCGCGGCCGGTGTTGACGCACGGCGTGCAGACCGGGGACGTGACCAGCGACGGCGCGATCCTGTGGACGCGGGCCGACCGGCCGTCGCGGATGCTGGTCGAGGTTTCCCGCGACCCGTCGTTCCGGCACGCCCGGTGCCTGCGCGGCCCCGTCCTCACCCCCACCACCGACGGCACCGGCAGGCTCCGGCTCACCGGCCTGCCCGCGGGCGACGAGATCCACTACCGGGTCCGCGCCGAAGACCTCGACGGCCGCACCGCCAGCGCGCCGCTGGTCGGCTCCTTCCGCACCGCCCCGGTCGGCCGCGCCGACGTCCGGTTCACCTGGTCCGGGGACGTCGCGGGTCAGGGCTGGGGCATCAACCCCGACATCGGCGGCATGACCGCGTACGCCGCCATGCTCGCCCGGCGGCCCGACTTCTTCCTGCACAGCGGCGACACCGTCTACGCGGACGGCCCGCTCAAGGAGTCGGTGACGCTGCCCGATGGTCGCGTCTGGCGCAACGTTGTGACCCCGGAGAAGCTGAAGGTCGCCGAGACCCTCGCCGAGTACCGCGGCCAGTTCGCCTACAACCTGCTCGACGAGAACGTCCGCGCGTTCGCCGCCCGGGTGCCGTCGATCGTGCAGTGGGACGACCACGAGGTCACCAACAACTGGTACCCCGGCGAGATCCTGGACCTGCCGCAGTACACCGAGAAGCGGGTCGACGTCCTCGCGGCCCGCGCCTCGCAGGCCTTCCACGAGTGGCAGCCCATCGACCAGCGCCGCGCCGCGGACGGCCGCGTCTACCGCAGCTTCGCCTACGGCAAGCACGTCGAGGTGTTCGTGCTGGACATGCGCACCTACAAGGACGCCAACACCGCCGACAAGAACGGCCAGGGCCACGTCCTCGGCGAGCGCCAGGCCCGCTGGCTCGTCGACGGCCTCACCCGCAGCCGCGCGACGTGGAAGATCGTCGCCGCCGACCTCCCCATCGGCCTGATCGTCCCGGACGGCAAGGACATCGAGGGGGTTGCAAACGGCCTACCCGGCGCCCCCGCAGGCCGCGAGTTCGAACTCGCCTGGGTGCTGCGCACGCTCGCCCGCCGCAACATCCGCAACGTTGTCTGGCTGACGGCGGACGTGCACTACACCGCCGCCCACCACTACTCCCCAGACCGTGCGGCCGTGGGCGACTTCGACCCGTTCTGGGAGTTCGTGTCCGGCCCACTGCACGCGGGCGCATTCGGTCCCAACGTGCTGGACCCGACGTTCGGGCCAGAGGCGGTGTTCGTACACGCACCACCGGTCGCGAACACGTCGCCGCTGGAGGGTTTCCAGCACTTCGGAGAGGTCCAAGTGGACGGCCGCTCAGGCGACCTCACCGTGTACTTGCGCGACGGTAAGGGGACCTCGCTCTGGTCCAAGACCTTGAAGGCTTGACCTGACGGCGGAGTCGGCGCTATCGCGTCGACTCCGCTGGTCCGGTGCTCATCGCTGGTAGGCATAGGCGTCGGCTAGACGCGCCTCCCACGTGGGTGCCAGGACGGTGGGTTGCCCGAAGGTGTCCCGGAGGTAGGGGCGTCCGAGCGCAACGGTGGTCTCACGCCAGCGCTGCACAATCCAGCCGCCCAGCCTGCTGATGCGAAGCGCTTCGGTCGCCGACTCGGTGGGAGCGACGAGGTTCCCGACACGTGCGAGGTGCTCCAGTTGTTCGACCGTCGCCGGTAGCGGGTCGGGCAGATCGATCGACCACTCCAGGTCAGCGATGCTCTTCTTGGACGCCTTCTCCTCGGCGACACGCTTGGCATAGGAGGTCCGGGTGTCGGCTACCTCGCTGAGCAGTTCGGGCAGGGTGACACCGCAGTCGTTCCAGTTCGTCGGAGCGACGTCCGCCACCTGTTCGAGCGCGCGCAGAGTCTCGATGGCTTCGGCCAAGTCCCACGCGAGTACCGCCTTGCGCTTGCACAGGCTGAGCATGCGCAGGGAGGTCTCCGGCTCGGTCATTGCCTCCGCAGCGGGGGTCACCCACGCCCCGGTCCGCGCGCCTTCGGTGTCGAGGTGCCAGATGGCGATCGACTCTTCCTGACCGGATCCGGCCCGGCAGACGACAACGTGGCCGATCATGGTCCGGCCATCGCCCGCCCGAGTGGACAGCAAGCCGAGTGAACCGGGCTTGAGCTGATCGGTGGTCATCACCCCTCCTGCGCCGCTGCTGACGATCTTCGCTCGCGACAGTCCATCGCTGGTGCGCGCCGTTCGTTTCACCGCACGCGGTGATCTCGGTCGGGTGCCCTGTCCGACGCGTTTCCGCCACCTCACTGCCTGCGCGTAACTCTTGATCGACTTATCTCGACGCACTGCCTACGCGCCTGGACGCCCACTCGTCCCGTCCTGGCCGCGGGTGAGGAGATCATGAGCAGGGAATGGGTTGCGATCGACTTCGAGACCGCCAACTCGTCGCGGGGAAGCGCTTGCGCGGTCGGCATGTGCTTGGTGCGAGACGGAGTTGTCGTCGACCGGTGGTCCACCTACATCCAGCCCCCGGGCGACGGCGGTTTCGACTCGTTCAACACAGCGCTGCACGGCATCACGGCCGAGGCGGTTCGCTCCGCCCCGACCTGGCCGCGCGCGCTCGCACAGATCGTGGACTTCGCAGCCGGTCGCCCGCTGGTCACCCACAACGCCGCCTTCGACGTCGGTGTGATCCGCGGTGCCTGCACGGCGAGCTCCCTGCCGTGGCCAGAACTGAGTTATGTCTGCACCCTGGTCATTTCCCGGTTGACCTGGCAACTGCTGACATACCGCCTGCCGTTCGTAGCGGCCGCCGCGGGTATCGCGATGAGCGGGCACCACGAAGCCCAGGCCGACGCCGACACGGCCGCCCAGGTCATGCTCGCGGCGATGCGGTTTCACCACGTCGACACGGTCGACGACTTGCTCGATACCTTGCGCATCCCCTACGGGCGGTTGACCAGGGACTCTTGGACGGGCTTTCGACAACGCGGTTCGTCCACCACGCGCCGCGAGATCCCCGCGGCCAACCTCGACGCCGACCCCAGCACCATGCTCTACGGCCTCAACGTGTGTTTCACCGGCACCTTGACGACCATGACTCGCGCGGAAGCCCAGCAGCGCCTCGCCGAACGGGGCGGGCAGGCCGTGTCCGGAGTGTCCAAGAGAACTGACTTGCTCGTGGTGGGTATGGCCGACCCGGCCCGGTTCGCCGTGGGGATGGAGGTGAGCGGCAAGCACCGCAAGGCCCAGGAACTGCTCGGCCGAGGGCACAAGATAGAGATGATCGGCGAGATCGACTTCGTGGAATGGCTCGGCAGCTGATCCGTTGGCACACGGGATGTGAGCTGCCGCTTGCCTGTCAGCGTCGGCAGCTGGATTGACCCAGGTCAGTACGCGGCCGAGATGTTGTTGGCGAAGAGGGACCAGAGGGCGTAGGCGGTACCTGAGTGGATGGTCGCCGCGGTGGTTGGGGTGGAGAGGCCTCCTGAGCGGGTTCGGAGTTCCACGCCGTTGGGGCCGTTCTCTAGGGAGAAGACGATGCTTCTGCCTGTGGGGAGGGAGAGGAACGTCCACGAGTTGGTAGTTCTGTCGATGATCTGCACCGGGTAGCTCTGCCCGGCCGAGTAGAGGTCGCAGTGGCCGCCCACTGGGGGGAGCGTGGGGCAGTTGGAGTCGAAGGGGAAGAGGCGGCCGAAGTCGGCGGTGATGGCGGTCGTTAGGACTGCCGGGCTGGCGTCGGTCTCTAGGCGAAGGGTGTAGCGGTAGGAGTACGAGAGATCGGCACAAGCGGGTGTGGCGGTGGCTAGAACCACGACCGCTGCTAGAGCTGTCGACTTGAACATGAGGCCAACGGTGGTCAGCTAAAGAGGAGCCGGACAAACGGTGCCACCGCACCGGGTTACCCTGCTCACACGCTCGTGTGGTCCACACGACGCTGGAAACCGTGAAATGGAGTACCGAGAGCCGTGAGTGAGCGCACCCTGGTCCTGGTCAAGCCCGACGGCGTGAGTCGTGGGCTGGTCGGTGAGGTCATCTCCCGCATCGAGCGCAAGGGCCTGTCCCTGGCCGCACTCGAGCTGCGCACCGTGGAGCGCTCGGTCGCCGAGCAGCACTACGCCGAGCACGCCGAGAAGGGGTTCTTCGGCGACCTGCTCGACTTCATCACCGGCGGCCCGGTCGTGGCGCTGGTCGTCGAGGGGCCGCGCGCGATCTCCGCGTTCCGGCAGCTCGCCGGTGGGACCGACCCGGTCGACAAGGCCACCCCGGGCACCATCCGCGGCGACTTCGGCCTGGAGGTCCAGTACAACCTGGTGCACGGGTCCGACTCCACCGACTCCGCCGAGCGCGAGATCAAGATCTGGTTCCCGAACCTCTGAGGCACCCGGGCCGCCCGGGCGAACACCGGGCGGCCCGAAAACCCGGCGGGAATTGTCGGTGCGCCCGGCTATCGTGCCCGACGTGGTGGCGGAAACGGCGGTACGAGACGGCGGGCTGGTCAGGGCCAGGGGCCTGACCAAGCAGTTCGGGGACTTCGAGGCGGTCAGGGGGATCGACCTCGACGTCGAGCCGGGGGAGGCGTTCGGGTTCCTCGGGCCCAACGGCGCGGGCAAGTCCTCGACCATGCGCATGGTGTCCTGCGTGTCCCCGCGCACCGGCGGCGACCTGACCGTGCTCGGCATGGACCCCAGGACCCAGGGCCCCGACATCCGCGCCCGGCTCGGCGTGGTGCCCCAGCAGGACAACCTGGACAACGAGCTGACCGTCCGGCAGAACCTGCACATCTACGGCCGCTACTTCGGACTGTCCAAAGCGCACGTCCGGGCCAAGGCCGTCGAGCTGCTCGACTTCGCCCAGCTCACCGACCGCGCCGACGCCGAGGTCGAGCCGCTCTCCGGTGGCATGAAGCGCAGGCTCACCATCGCCCGCTCGCTGATCAACGACCCCGAGCTGCTGCTGCTCGACGAACCGACCACCGGCCTCGACCCGCAGGCCCGCCACCTGCTCTGGGACCGGCTGTTCCGGCTCCGCCAGCAGGGCGTCACGCTGATCATCACCACCCACTACATGGACGAGGCCGAGCAGCTCTGCGACCGGCTCGTGGTCATGGACGGCGGCAAGATCGTCGCCGAGGGCAGCCCGGGGGAGCTGATCGCCCGCTACTGCAGCCGCGAGGTGCTGGAGCTGCGGTTCGTCACCGACAAGCCGGACGCCGCGGCCGCCGAGGGGCTCGCGGACCGCATCGAGGTGCTGCCCGACCGGCTGCTGCTCTACACCTCGGACGGCGAGGCGTCCCTGGCCGCCGCCCACCAGCGCGGCCTGGCCCCGGCGTCGAGCCTGGTCCGCCGCGGCACCCTCGAGGACGTCTTCCTGCGCCTCACCGGCCGGACGCTGGTGGACTGATGACGACCACCACCCGCGAACGGGCACGCGTCTGCCCCACCCCGACCGCCGTCTGGCTGGTCGTCGAGGGCCTGTGGACCTGGTACCGGCGCAACTGGCGCTCCTCGGCGGTGTCCAGCGTCGTCGAGCCCGTGCTGTTCCTGCTGGCCCTCGGCCTCGGGTTCGGCTCGCAGATCCAGCCCAGCGCCGCGACCGGCGGGCTGCCCTACGTGCAGTACCTCGCGCCCGCGTTGGTCGTGGCGTCCGCGTTGCAGACCGCGGCGTTCGAGTCGACCTACCCGGTGCTCGCGGCGTTCAAGTGGAACCGCACGTTCCTGGGCATCGCCTCGACCCCGATCACCTCCAGGCAGCTCGCCATGGGCCAGCTGCTCTGGATCTTCTTGCGGCTGTCGGTCTCGTCGGCGGCGTTCCTGGTGGTCGCCGCCCTGCTCGGCGCGGTCACCAGCGTCGGTGTCATCGGGTCGCTGTTCGCCGCCCTGCTCACCGCGATGGCCCTCGCCGCCCCGCTGGTCGCCTACTCGGCGAGCCTGGACACCGAGGGCCAGCAGTTCAGCGCCATCTTCCGGTTCATCGTCGTCCCGATGACGGTGTTCGCGGGCACCTTCTTCCCGGTCGACCAGCTGCCCGCCTGGGTGCGGCCCATCGTCTGGCTGACCCCGCTGTGGCACGGCACCGAGCTCTCCCGCGCCTCCGCGTTCGGCACCGGCGAGCTCTTACCCGTGCTCGGCCACTTGGTGTACCTGACCGCGCTTGTCGTCATCGGTGCGCGCCTCGCCGTGCGCACCTTCACCCGCAGGCTGGAGGTCTAGGTGTCCACGACCACGCAGGCCCCCGAGACCACCCGCACCGGTCTGCTGCTGCGCGTGCTGCCGGTCGGCATGTACGCGGGCCGCTCGCGCGCGCTCGTGGAGCGCTCGTTCCTGGTCAACCGCCGGACCTGGCTGCAGGTGGTGTCCGGCTTCTTCGAGCCGCTGTTCTTCCTGTTCGGCCTCGGGTTCGGCTTCGGCAAGCTCATCGGCGACGTCGTCGGCCCCGGCGGCGAGACGATCAGCTACGTCGCCTACGTCGCCCCCGCGCTGCTCGCCGCCTCCGCGATGAACGGCGCCGTCTACGACGCGACGTTCAACCTGTTCTTCAAGCTCAAGTACGCCAAGCTCTACGACGCCGTGCTGGCCACCCCGCTCGGCCCGCTCGACATCGCCATCGGCGAGATCACCTGGGCGCTGATCCGCGGCGCGCTCTACGGCACCGGCTTCCTGACCGTCATGCTCGGCATGGGGCTGCTGACCTCGCCGTGGGCGGTGTTCGCGTTACCGGCGGCCATTCTGATCGCGTTCGCCTTCGGTGCGCTGGGGATGGCCTGCACCACCTTCATGCGGTCCTGGCACGACTTCGACCTGGTGCAGCTCGCGCTGGTCCCGATGTTCCTGTTCTCGACGACCTTCTACCCGATCACGGTGTACCCCGGGGCCGTCCAGTTCGCGGTCAAGTGCTTCCCGCTCTACCACGCCATCGAGGTCATGCGGGCCCTGTGCACCGGGTACGTGGACGCCTCGATCGTGGGCCACCTCGCCTACTTCGTGGTGATGGCGCTCGTCGGGGTCGTCGTGGCGTCCCGGCGGCTGGGCAAGCTGCTGCTCGCCTGAGCGAAGGGCGCCGCGCGCACCGGGTTACCCTGGTTCGCTGTGAGCGTCCAATCGGTCTTCCCCCAACTCGAGCCGCTGCTGCCCAGGGTGTCCAAGCCGGTCCAGTACGTCGGCGGGGAGCTGAACGCCACCGTCAAGGAGTGGGACAGCACCACCGTGCGGTGGGCGCTGATGTACCCGGACGCCTACGAGGTCGGGCTGCCCAACCAGGGCGTCATGATCCTCTACGAGGTGCTCAACGAGATCGCCGACGTGCTCGCCGAGCGCACCTACGCGGTGTGGCCGGACCTGGAGAAGCTCATGCGGGAGCACGGCGTCCCGCAGTTCACCGTGGACGGCCACCGCCCGCTCGGCGCCTTCGACATGCTCGGCGTCAGCTTCTCCACCGAGCTGGGCTACACGAACATGCTCACCGCGCTCGACCTGGCAGGCATCCCGCTGCTGGCCGCCGACCGCACCGAGGACCACCCGGTCGTGCTCGCCGGTGGCCACTCCGCGTTCAACCCGGAGCCCATCGCCGACTACATCGACGCCGCGGTGCTCGGTGACGGCGAGGAAGCCGTCATCGAGATCTCGGACATCATCCGCGCCTGGAAGGCCGAAGGCCGCCCCGGCGGGCGCGACGAGCTGCTGACCCGCATGGCCGAGACCGGCGGCGTCTACGTCCCGCGCTTCTACGACTTCACCTACCGCCCCGATGGCCACATCGACACCGTTGGCCCTAACCGGCCCCGTGTGCCCGAGACCATCGCCAAGCGCACCACCATGGACCTCGACGCCTGGCCCTACCCGAAGAAGCCGCTGGTGCCGCTCGCGGAGAGCGTGCACGAGCGGATGAGCGTCGAGATCTTCCGCGGCTGCACCCGGGGCTGCCGGTTCTGCCAGGCGGGCATGATCACCCGCCCGGTGCGCGAGCGGTCCATCGAGGGCATCGGCGCGATGATCCAGACCGGCCTGGAGGCCAGCGGCTTCGAGGAGGTCGGCCTGCTCAGCCTCTCCAGCGCCGACCACTCCGAGATCGGCGAGATCACCAAGCAGCTCGCCGACCGCTACGAGGGCACCAACACCGGCCTGTCGCTGCCCAGCACCCGGGTCGACGCGTTCAACATCGACCTGGCCAACGAGCTCTCCCGCAACGGCCGCCGCTCCGGGCTGACCTTCGCCCCCGAGGGCGGCAGCGAGCGCATCCGCAAGGTCATCAACAAGATGGTGTCCGAGGAGGACCTCATCAAGACCGTCAGCGCCGCGTACGCGCAGGGCTGGCGGCAGGTGAAGCTCTACTTCATGTGCGGGCTGCCCACCGAGACCGACGACGACGTGCTGCAGATCGCCGAGATGGCCAAGAACGTCATCCGCGCCGGTCGGGTCGCCAGCGGCCGCAAGGACATCCGCTGCACCGTCTCCATCGGCGGGTTCGTGCCCAAGCCGCACACCCCGTTCCAGTGGGCCGCGCAGTGCGACCCCGACACCGTCGACTCCCGGCTGCGCAAGCTGCGCGAGGCGGTCAACTCCGACCGCGACCGCAGCATCGGCCGCAACATCGGCATGCGCTACCACGACGGCAAGCCCAGCATCATCGAAGGCCTGCTCTCGCGCGGCGACCGGCGCGTCGGCCGGGTCATCGAGGCCGTGTGGCGCGCGGGCGGCCGGTTCGACGGCTGGAGCGAGCACTTCTCCTACGAGCGCTGGACCACCGCCGCGGCCGCCGAACTGGAGCCGCTCGGGGTGTCCCTGGACTGGTTCACCACCCGGGAGCGGACCGAGGAAGAGGTCCTGCCCTGGGACCACCTCGACTCCGGCCTGGAGAAGAACTGGCTGTGGGACGACTGGCAGGACGCCCTCGACGAGCGCGAGCAGGACGACTGCCGGTGGACCCCGTGCTTCGACTGCGGTGTCTGCCCCGCGATGGGCACCGACATCGAGATCGGCCCCACCGGGCGCAAGCTGCTGCCGATCAGCCCGGTCGGCGTCGGCTCCCCGGTGCGCAACCCGGTCCTGTCGGCCCCGTGATCGTCCGCAAGGCCACCGACGCCGACATGGCGTCGGTGGCTTTCTTGCGCCGCCAGGCAGGCGAGGAGGACGGGCCGGTACCCGATCCGGGGTTCGAGGCCGAGTTCGCCCGGTGGTGGGAGCGGGAGCGGTCCTACCGCGAGTTCTGGCTCGCCGAGGTCGACGACAAGCCGGTCGGGTTCTGCTGTCTGGTCGAGGTCACCCGCATGCCCAAGCCAGGCATAAGAGGCGGCGCCTGGGGTTACCTGAGCAACTTCTTCGTCTTACCCGAGCACCGCAACGCCGGCGTAGGGGCCGCGTTGATCGCCGCGCTGCTGCGGCACGCCGAGGACCTCGGATACCCCCGCGTGGTGCTGACCCCGTCCGAGCGCGCGATCCCGTTCTACGAGCGCGCCGGGTTGAGCCCCGCGGACGCGTTGATGCTGCGCGTGTTCGCTACGGAGTGACGGCGGCGAGCGCGTCGACCATGCCGTGCCCGTAGAAGCTGTTGAACGGCGCGTACCCCGAGCAGTACGCGTCCTGCCCGCCCGTGCCGTCGAGGTCGTAGTCCGTCGGACAGGCGATGCTGGTCGCCTGCGAGGTCAGCAGCCGCATCAGCTGCTGTGGTGACGCACCGGGGTGCGTGGAGGCCAGCAACGCGGCCACCCCGGACACGTGCGGCGCCGCCATGGACGTCCCGCACACCTGCGCGTACCCACCGGGCACCGTCGACAGGACGCACCGACCGGAGGACTGCTCACCACCCGGTGCGGTCACGTCGATCACCCCGAGCCCGTACGCGCTGTACCCGGCCTTCACCCGATCAGGGCCGACCGCCGACACCGCGACCACGCCGCGCAGCCCCGCGGGCAACACCCGGCAGCTGCTGTCCAGCGTCCGCCACTGCCCGCCTGGCCCGGCCGTCTGCCCGCTCGGCGACGCCAGGTCACGCTCCTCGTTCGACGCCGCGGCCACGGTGAGCACACCCCGGCTGGTGGCGTGGTCGGCCGCCCGCCGGACCGCCTCGAAGACCACGTGCTCCTCGCCCCGGTCGCAGGTCAGCGGCCACGGGTCCACGAAGTAGCTGTTGTTGGCGACCGCCATGCCGTTGGCCGCGGCCCACATCAGCCCGCACACCACCGACTCCGGCCGCACCGTCCCGTCGTCGTCGACCACCTTCACCGAGGCCAACCGCACCCCGGGGGCCACGCCGGTGATCCCCAGGCCGTCGTCGGCCGCCGCGATGATCCCCGCCACGTGCGTGCCGTGCACCGACGTCGTCGGCGCCCACGCCTGCGGGCTCTGGTCCGCCTTGCCGCTCACGCACCCGGCCGACTTGCTCGGGTCGACCGCGTGCGCCAGGTCCGGGTGCGTCGCGTCGATGCCCGAGTCGAGCACGCCGACCAGCACGCCCTTGCTGCCCGTCGACACCGCGTGCGCCGCGCCCGCCTTGATGAGGTCCATGTCCCACTGCTCGCCGGAGCGGTCGACGGCCGTGTCGTCCCCGCCACCGGTCGTGACCGGGGCCGCCTGCCTGCCGTGCCGCCCGGACGCCGCCTCCACCGCCTCGGTGCTGAACGCCCGGTCCCGGCCGATCCGCTCGGCGAACCTCGGGTCGCCCGACGTGGCCACCCCGACGGCGATTTCCGGGTAGTAGGCAACCGTCGACCCGCAAGCCAACGTCATCTCGTGGGAGGCGCCCTCGGGGCTGGTGACCTCGGTGAACAGGACCAGGTAGCGCGACTGCGCGCCCGTCGGGTGGCAGGGCAGCGAGCCGTCCTCCAGGGGTTCCCCGTCGGCGATGAGGGGGACGGCGAGTGCTGCCGCGACCATCACGGCGCTGACCGCTGCCGCCTTGGTCAGGCGGAGCAGAGGCACGGGCGACCTCCAGTGCATTCCCTCGGCGCGGGTTGACCACTCCGTGCGGACGCTAGCCGGCCCCCGAGTGGGAAACAAGCTCGCGAGCCGAATTGGCGCTCCCGGTACGGTGCCACCAACGGTGGTGGGCTCACCACCGGAGCACGACCAGACCACCAGAAGGAGTAATCCTGAGCCGCCAGGACCAGCCCAACCCCTCGGCGCCGCCGGTGCAGAAGATCCGGCTCCGCTACGCCAAGCGGGGCAGGCTCCGCTTCACCTCCCACCGAGACGTGGCCAGGGCCTTCGAGCGGGCGCTGCGCCGCGCGGGCGTGCCGATGGCCTACTCGCAGGGTTTCAACCCGCACCCGAAGATCTCCTGGATCGGCGCCGCGCCGACCGGGGTGGCCAGCGAGGCGGAGTACGTCGAGGTCTCGCTCGTCGAGCGGGTCGACCCGGCCAGGCTCGCCCAGGTGCTCGACGCGGCCCTCGCCCCCGGGCTCGACGTGCTGGAGGCCGTCGAGGCGGGCCCCGGCGGGCTCGCCGAGCGGATGGAGGCCAGCGACTGGCACATCGAGCTGCCCGGTGTCGCCCCGGCGGACCTGCGCGGCGCGGTCGAGCAGCTGCTGGCCACCGAGCACGTCGAGGTCGAGCGGCTGACCAAGGACGGCAGGCGGCTCATCGACGCGCGGCCCGCCGTCGTCAGGGCCGTGGTGCTGGAGGGCCCGGTGGGGTCCTCGGCCGAGGACGGGTCCGGCTCGCCCGAGACCGAGGACACCCCTATTGATGACGACGCGCCGAGCCGTGTGGGCGTCGACATGTCCTACCCGGAGCGTTCGTGTGGGATACTGCGTGTGGTCGTCCGGCAAACAACACCTGCCGTTCGACCCGACGACGTACTGAGCGCGCTGCGTGTCGTCGCCGCTCTGGAACCACCGGTCCCCGCGAAGGCGACCCGGTTGGCCCAGGGGCGGCTTGACGACGATGGCGGCCTGTCCGACCCGCTGGCCCTCGACAGGCAGGCGGGCCTCGGGTAGTCCATCGGGGAATCGGAGCGCCTCTACCGCCGTCGAACGACCTGCCGCAGGCGGGCCGTGGTCGGTGACGACCACGCCGCGGCGGTGTACAGGCGAGGATTCCCGCCGCCCCAGCGCGGTGGAATGACAACTAGGCCCCTGAGCGGCTCGCGTCTGGACGACGCGCCCGGGGGCGGAGGAGCTACATGTCGGATATGTCCACCCCTGCCGGAAGTGCCGGCGGGGCTACCACCACACCCAGCGACCAGGCCCTGGCCGAGTTGCTGGCCCAGGTACCAGCCAAGGTCCGCGTGCACGCGCTGGCCAAGCTGCTCGAGGTGAGCAGCAAGGACGTCATCGCGGCCCTGGAGGGGCTCGGCGAGGCGGTGCGGGGCGCGCAGTCGAGCGTGTCCAAGGACACCGCGGCGCGGGTCGCCAGGGCGCTGCTGGCGCCGGAGCAAGCCGCTGACGAGCCGCGGGAGCCCGAACCCGAGCCTGAGCCGGTCGTCGCTGACGAGCCGGTCGAGCCCAAGCGCCGCCGCATCCCCCCCACGCCGGTGTTCGCCTCCGCGTCGCCGTTGTTCCTGCCGCCGGAGCCCCCCGTCGCCCGGCCCGCCCCCGCCCAGCCGGTGGTCGCGGAGCCCGAGCCGGTCGAGGCCGAGGTCGTCGAGCCCGAGCAGCCCGACCTCGACCTGAACGACGACGACGACGAGGACGGCGGCTCCGGCCGTCGCCGCCGCCGTGGTCGCCGTGGTCGCGGCCGGGGCAAGGGCGCCGCTGACGAGGCGGGCGAGCAGAACGAGGAAGAGACCCCCGCCGCCGAGGAGCCCCAGGAGGAGCCCGAGGCCGACGAGGACCAGTCCGAGGCCGGTGACGGTGGCAACCGCCGCAGGCGCAGGCGCCGTCGCCGCAAGGGTGGCGACGACGACAGCGCCGACGCCGGTGACGACCCGCCCAACACGGTCGTCCACGTCCGCGAGACCCGTGAGGCGCGCGACCCCAGGGACACCCGCGACGCCCGCGACGACAACCGCGGCGAGATCGCCCGCGACGAGGTGCGCAGCGTGCGCGGCTCGACCAGGCTCGAGGCCAAGCGGCAGCGCCGCAGGGACGGCAGGGAGGCGGGCCGCAGGCGCGCCCCGATCCTGTCCGAGGCCGAGTTCCTGGCCCGCCGCGAGGCCGTCGACCGCGCCATGGTCGTGCGCGAGCACGGCGACCGCACCCAGATCGGCGTCCTCGAGGACGGCGTGCTCGTCGAGCACTTCGTCACCTCGTTCGGCACCGGCTCGCTGGTCGGCAACGTCTACCTGGGCCGCGTGCAGAACGTGCTGCCCAGCATGGAGGCCGCCTTCGTCGACATCGGCCGCGGCCGCAACGCCGTGCTCTACGCCGGTGAGGTCGACTGGGACGCCGCCGGGCTCGAGGGCAAGGCCCGCAAGATCGAGCAGGCGCTGTCCACCGGCGACAGTGTGCTGGTCCAGGTCACCAAGGACCCGGTCGGGCACAAGGGCGCCCGGCTGACCACCCAGATCAGCCTGCCCGGCCGCTTCCTGGTGTACGTGCCGGGCGGCGGCGCGACCGGCATCTCCCGCAAGCTGCCCGAGAACGAGCGGCGCAGGCTCAAGGACCTGCTCAAGCGGATCGTCCCCGAGGACGCCGGTGTGATCATCCGCACCGCCTCGGAGGGCATCAGCGAGGAGGAGCTCGGCCGCGACGTGCGCCGGCTGCAGGCCCAGTGGCAGGTCATCAAGGAGAAGTCCGGCGGCGGCGGCAAGCGCAGCAGCGCCCCCGTGCTGCTCTACGAGGAGCCCGACCTGCTGGTCAAGGTCGTGCGCGACCTGTTCACCGAGGACTTCACCTCGCTGGTCGTGCAGGGCGACACCGCCTGGGAGACCATCGACGCCTACGTCCGCCACGTCGCCCCCGAGCTGCTCGACCGGGTCCGCAAGCACGTCGGCGTCGCCGACGTCTTCGCCACCCACCGGGTCGACGAGCAGCTGCTCAAGGCGCTCGACCGCAAGGTCTGGCTGCCGTCCGGCGGCTACCTGGTGATCGACCGCACCGAGGCGATGACCGTCATCGACGTCAACACCGGCAAGTTCACCGGCTCCGGCGGCAACCTCGAGGAGACGGTCACCCGCAACAACCTGGAGTCGGCCGAGGAGATCGTCCGCCAGCTGCGGCTGCGCGACATCGGCGGCATCATCGTGATCGACTTCATCGACATGGTGCTGGAGTCCAACCGCGACCTGGTGCTGCGCAGGCTCACCGAGTGCCTCGGCCGCGACCGGACCCGCCACCAGGTCGCCGAGGTCACCTCGCTCGGCCTGGTGCAGATGACCCGCAAGCGGGTCGGCACCGGTCTGCTGGAGGCGTTCAGCACCACCTGCGAGCACTGCAAGGGCCGCGGTGTGGTCGTGACCACGGAGCCGACGGTGCGGGCCCCGGCCAACCCGAGTGGCCAGCAGCAGCCGCAGCCGCCCGCGCCCGCCCCGGTCGCCGAGAAGTCCCAGGGCGGCGGCAGGCGCAACCGCAACCGCGGCGGTGGCGGCGAGCAGTCCCGCGACGAGGCCGCCAAGGTGGCCGTGCGCGACATCGCCAAGGCCACCACCAAGCACGACGAGCACCCGGTCGAGCACACCTCCAACGGGTCCCGCCCGCACGCCCAGGTCGAGGAGCCCACGCCGGTCGTGGAGCCCGCCGCCCCGGTCGCTCCGGCTGCTCCGGTGGAAGAAGCCCCGACCAGCAGGCGCAGGCGCCGGTCGGCCAGCAGGGCGCAGGGCGCGGCGGCTCCGGTCACCGAGTCCGAGCCCGTCGCCGCTCCCGTCGCGTCGGCCGCGCCCTGGTCGCCGCCGGAGCCGGTGCGCGCCGAGCCGGAGCCCGTGGTGTCCGCGTCCGCCGCCGAGGTGCGTTCGGCCTCGCAGCCCCGCGAGACCCAGCCGGAACCGCAGGTGGCCGAGCCGGTCGCCGCCGTGGTCCCGCCGCGGCGCCGGGTCGCCCGCAGGGCAGCGTCCCGCCCGGCCGGACCCCCGGTCGACGTGGCGCAGGAGAGCTGATGACGGGGGGTCGAACCGGGGGTAAACCCACCCCGGTTTGACCCCTCTTCCAGCAGGCACGTAACCTGTCTCATGGCCCGCCGCTCGGTGGGCTGTGTCGTGCGAAGCCCGATCCGGTCTGCGGTGGATAAGGGCGCGTAGGACCCCCACCGTCTAGTAGCAGGAGACTTCCGTCCCGATGTACGCGATCGTCAAGACCGGCGGCAAGCAGTACAAGGTGGCTGTCGGCGACGTCGTCGAGGTCGAGAAGCTCGAGGGCGCGCCGGGCACCGAGCTCAACCTCGCCGCGGTGCTCGTCGTCGACGGCACCGACGTCACCACGGATCTGGACGCCCTGGCGAAGGTCTCGGTGACCGGCAAGGTCGTCGAGCAGACCAAGGGCCCCAAGATCCGGATCCACAAGTTCAAGAACAAGACCGGGTACCACAAGCGACAGGGTCACCGCCAGAAGTTGACCCGCGTCGAGGTCACCGGCATCACCAAGTAGAGGACCTGAGCAGCCATGGCACACAAGAAAGGCGCGTCCAGCTCCCGCAACGGACGCGACTCGAACGCCCAGTACCTCGGCGTGAAGCGCTACGGCGGCCAGGTCGTCAAGTCCGGCGAGATCCTGATCCGCCAGCGCGGCACCAAGTTCCACCCCGGTGTGAACGTGGGCCGCGGCAAGGACGACACCCTCTTCGCGCTCGCCGCCGGTTCGGTCCAGTTCGGCAGCAAGCGTGGCCGCAAGACCGTCAACATCGTCCCGGTCGAGGCCTGAGCCCCGCGGACGACGCAAGACCCTTGAGACGAGGGGCGGGCTGGACACACTCCGGCTCGCCCCTCGTCCGTTTGTGAGAGGAAGTACCCCCAGGTGTCCCGTTTCGTCGACCGGGTCGTCATCCACGTCGCCGCTGGCAGTGGCGGCAACGGCTGCGCCTCGGTGCACCGCGAGAAGTTCAAGCCGCTCGGCGGCCCGGACGGCGGTGACGGCGGCAACGGCGGCGACGTCGTGCTGGTCGTCGACAGCAACGTGCACACCCTGCTCGACTTCCACTTCCGCCCGCACGCGGACGCGGCCAGCGGCAAGCAGGGGCAGGGCGCCAACCGCGACGGCGCGACCGGCGAGGACCTGGAGCTGCGCGTCCCGGACGGCACCGTGGTGCTCGACGAGGCGGGCGAGATCGTGGTCGACCTCGTCGGCCACGGCACCCGGTTCATCGCCGCTCGAGGTGGCCGCGGCGGGCTCGGCAATGCCGCGCTGGCGTCCAAGGCCAGGCGGGCGCCCGGGTTCGCGCTGCTCGGCGAGCCGGGGGAGACCCGCGACCTGGTGCTCGAACTGCGCTCGGTCGCCGACGCCGGGCTGCTCGGCTTCCCCTCGGCAGGCAAGTCGTCGCTGATCGCCGTGCTGTCCTCGGCCAAGCCGAAGATCGCCGACTACCCGTTCACCACGCTCGTGCCGAACCTGGGCGTGGTCACCGCGGGGGACTCGGTCTACACGATCGCCGACGTGCCCGGCCTGATCCCGGGCGCCAGCCAGGGCAAGGGGCTGGGGCTGGACTTCCTGCGCCACATCGAGCGCTGCGCCGTGCTGGTGCACGTCGTCGACTGCGCCACCTACGAGGCCGACCGCGACCCGCTCTCGGACATCGACGCGCTGGAAGAGGAACTGGCCCGCTACACGCCCGCGCTGGGCGGCACGCTCGCCGACCGGCCCCGGCTGGTCGTGCTGAACAAGATCGACGTGCCCGAGGCGCGCGAGTTGGCCGAGTTGGTGCGCCCGGAGATCGAGGCGCGCGGGCTGCCGGTGTTCGAGATCTCCACGGTGAGCCGGGCCGGGCTGCGCGAGCTGAGCTTCGCGCTGGCCAAGGTCATCGAGGAGGACCGGGCGAGCAAGCCCGCGCCGGAGGCCACCCGGATCGTGCTGCGGCCCACCGCCGTCGACGACGCGGGCTTCACCATCGTCCAGGACCCCACCGACGACACCGGGTTCATCGTCCGCGGCGACCGGCCCGACCGCTGGGTCCGGCAGACCGACTTCAACAACACCGAGGCCGTCGGCTACCTCGCCGACCGGCTGGCCCGCCTGGGCGTCGAGGAAGCGCTGGCGAAGGCGGGCGCGGTGCCCGGTTGCCCGGTCACCGTCGGCGGTGTCACGTTCGACTGGGAGCCGTCCACCCCGGCCGGTGTCGCGGTGATGATGCACAACCGGGGCGACGACCCGCGCCTGGACCGCCCGACCCGCGTGGGCGCCCCCGAGCGCAAGGCCCAGAAGGTCCTGCGCCGCACGCCGTTCGAGGAGTTGCTCGACGAGGACGAGGAGTGAGCACCCGCGCCGCGGTCGCCGGTGCCCGGCTGGTCGTGGTGAAGGTCGGCTCGTCGTCGCTGACCACGGCCGAGGGCGGCCTCGACCCGGCCAGGCTCGACGCCCTGGTCGACGCGGTCGCCGCCCGCCGGGCCGCCGGGAGCCAGGTCGTCCTGGTGTCCTCCGGTGCCATCGCGGCCGGGTTGGCCCCGTTGGGGCTGGCCCGGCGCCCGCGTGACCTGGCGACGCAGCAGGCCGCGGCCAGCGTGGGGCAGATCGCCCTGGGTCACGCGTATGTGGCCTCGTTCGGTCGGTACTCGCTGCGTGTGGGCCAGGTCTTGCTGACCGCGGACGACATCGTGCGCCGCTCGCACTACCGCAACGCGCAGCGCACGCTGACCCGCCTGCTGGCCCTGGGCGCTGTTCCGGTGGTCAACGAGAACGACACCGTTGCCACCGAGGAGATCCGCTTCGGCGACAACGACCGCCTCGCCGCGTTGGTGGCCCACCTCATCGGCGCGGACGCCCTGGTTCTTCTGTCCGATGTGGACGCCCTGTACGACGGCGACCCCCGGCTCGGCGCGGCCCGCCGGATCGCCGAGGTGGCAGGCGAGTCCGATGTGGAGGGTGTGCGCGCGGGCGCGGTCGGCGCTTCCGGTCTCGGAACCGGTGGTATGGCCTCGAAACTGGCCGCCGCCCGCCTGGCCGCCGCCGCGGGCGTCCCTGTCCTGCTGGCCGCCGCCTCCGACGCACCGCAGGCCCTGGGCCCCGCCGACGTGGGTACCGCCTTCGCCCCCACCGGCCGCCGCCTCACCTCCCGCCGCTTCTGGCTCGCCTACGCCGCTGACGCCACCGGCACCCTCACCCTCGACGACGGCGCCGTTGCCGCCGTCGTCGACCGCCGCCGCTCCCTCCTGGCCCCCGGAATCACCACCGTCAAGGGCGACTTCCAGGCAGGCGACGTGGTCGAACTGGCCACCCTCACCGGCAAGGTGATCGCCCGGGGCATCACCAACTTCGACGCCGCCGAACTCCCCGCCCTCATCGGCCACCCGCCCCAGCCCCTCCCCGCCGACCGCCGCCGCGAGGTAGTCCACGCCGACGACCTGGTGCCCCTCACCCGTACCACCTGACCGGCGGAGCTGATCTCCCTCCGGAGAGGTGGTCACGGGCATCTGGATCGGCCGACAGCGGGTCGGCATGGCCCGGTTCGCCAGCGGCCGCATCGACCGAGGGCGTCAGGCGATTCAGTTGTCTCCGACTCCGGTCGGGTGAACTCTCCTTTCTCGTGCAGCCGGCTGTGATGGTGAGAGTCGACCTCAGCTGGTGGTGGCCAAGGCGAACGGCAGGACCGCGGTGGCGCCCGCGTCGCGGAGCAGGGCACTACCGACGGTCATGGTCCAGCCGGTGTCGATGCGGTCGTCGATCAGCAGGAGTGGGCCCGGGGTCTCACGGATCCGTTCTGCCAGCTCCGCTCCCACCGACATCGAGTTCCACAGCCACGCCAACCGGTGCGCGCTGTTGGCCCGGGGAGCCGAGGCCCCCACGGTCACCTCACCGAGCACCGGCAGTCGCCCGATCGAGGCGATGGCCGCGCCGAAGCTGGACACCAACCGGGGGTGGCGGGTCGAGCCCACGGTGACCACGCCCGCCGGTCGCTGCGCCCATCCCCACGCCGTCAACACCTTCACGCAGGCGTCGACCAGGTCCCCGGGCACCTCTCCGTCCTCTGTGGACGCGAACAGGTCCCGCAGCCGGTTGCCCCACCCGATGTCGGTCAACCGCCCCAGCGCGCGGCCGGGCTCGGCTAGCCTGCTCGCCGGTATCTTCCCCGTGAGCGCGACGCCGAGGGTTGCCATCGCGGTCGGCCAGGCCTTCTTGGGCGTGACCTCGACCCCGGGCCGACGTAATTTCTCCTGTGCCACGGCCATCTCCTCGGCCGACACCGCGGCGGACCACTGCGCGCCCGCGCAGTTGTCGCACCGGCCGCAGGGCGCGGCGTGCGGGTCGTCGAGTTGGCGGAGCAGGAACTCCATCCGGCAGCCGGTCGTCTCCTGGTAGGCCAGGATCGCGTCCTGCTCGGCCTTGCGCGCGCCCGCGATCCGCTCGTACCGCTCGGCGTCGTACTCCCACGCCTCGCCGGTGTGCTCCCACCCGCCGCGGACCCGCCGGACCGCGCCGTCGACGTCGAGGACCTTCAGCACCATCTCCAGCCGCCCGCGCGACAGGTCGACCCTCGGCTCCAGCGCCATCGTCGACAGCGGCCGCCCGGCCTCGGCCAGCGCCGCGAGCACCTGCCGGACGAAGTGCTCCGGCGGGAAGGCCAGCGAGGCGAAGTACGACCAGATGTCCTTGTCCTCGGTGCCCGGCAACAGCACCACGTCCGCCCGCCGCACGCCACGACCGGCACGCCCGATCTGCTGGTAGTAGGCGATGGGTGACTGCGGCGCCCCGACGTGCACCACGAACCCCAGGTCCGGTTTGTCGAACCCCATGCCGAGCGCGGAGGTCGCGACCAGCGCCTTGACCCGGTTCCCGAGCAGGTCGTCCTCGGCGCGCAGCCGGTCCGCGGTGTCCGTGCGGCCGGTGTAAGAGGCCACCTCGTACCCGCGTTCCCGTAGGAACGACGCCAACTCCTCCGCCGCGGCCACGGTCAGCGTGTAGATGATGCCGGATCCGGTCAGCTTGCCCAGGTTCTCCGCCAGCCACGCCCACCGGGCCTGCGGCGTCGGCAGCCGCAACACCCCCAACCGCAGGCTTTCCCGGTCCAGGGCGCCACGCAGCACGAGCGCGTCCTCCGCGCCGAGCCCCAGCTGGTGCGCCACATCGCGCACCACCCGGTCGTTGGCGGTCGCCGTCGTCGCCAGGACCGGCACCCCGGGGCGGAGTTCACCCAGGAGTGTCCGAAGGCGACGGTAGTCCGGCCGGAAGTCGTGCCCCCAGTCCGAGATGCAGTGCGCCTCGTCGACGACCAGCATCCCGGCCGACGCGGTCAGCCTGGGCAGCACCGAGTCGCGGAAGTCGGGGTTGTTCAACCGCTCCGGGCTGACCAGCAGCACGTCGACATCGCCCTGGGCGACCGCCTCGTGCACCTGGTCCCAGTCCTCGGCGTTCGACGAGTTGATCGTCGCCGCGCGGACACCGGCCCGCGCCGCCGCCTCGACCTGGTTGCGCATCAGGGCCAGCAGCGGGGACACGATCACCGTGGGGCCCTCGCCGAGCTCGCGCAGCAGCGCGGTCGCGACGAAGTACACAGCGGACTTGCCCCAGCCGGTGCGCTGCACCACTAACGCGCGGCGGCGCCTCGCGACCAGTGCCTCGATGGCCGTCCACTGGTCGTCGCGCAGGCTCGCCCCGGGCCCTGCCAGGGCGCGCAGCCGTTCTTCCGCCGATTGCCGCAATGCGTTGTCGTCCACATCACATGGATACAGCGCCTCGTCAACGGGCGTCGAGCCGGTGCCGGTGAGCTGTGGACAACTCGGGGGGTTGGGGATGGACCCGCCGCGCGCGGACGCGCACCATCCGCGCGAGGCGGGTCCCCGGTCATCCTGACCGGAGTCCCCGGCGGGCGAAGCGGCAGCTTTCCGCCGGAGCTGTCGGACCCGGGGACCTCAGATCTTGACCATGACCTGGTCGAGGTCCTTGCGGATCAGCCTGGGGACCGTGGCGTCGTCGGCCGGGTAGCCGACCGGGATCACCGCGAACGCCTTCTCGTTCTTGGGCCTGCCCAGCACCTCGGACAGGAACTTCATCGGGCTCGGTGTGTGTGTCAGCGCGGCCAGCCCCGACAGGTGCAACGCGGTCAGCAGCATGCCGACGGCGATGCCCACCGACTCGTCGACGTAGTAGTGCTTGTGCTGCTCGCCGTCCTCGTCGAGGTAGTACCGCTGCTCGAAGACCACGATCAGGAACGGCGCGTCCGTCAGGTGCGGCTTGTTCTGGTCGGTCCCCAGTGGACGTAACGCCGAGAGCCACTCCTCGCCGAGCCTGCCCGCGTAGGAGATCTGCTCCTCGGTCTCCGCCGCCTCCCGGATCCGCGCGCGGACCTCGGGATCGGTGACCAGGACGAAGGTCCACGGCTGCTGGTGGGCACCAGAGGGCGCGGTAGCCGCAACGGCTATAGCGTCCACAACGACCTGCTCGGGCACCGGCTCCGTGGAGAACGCGCGCACGGTCCTGCGTTGGTCCATCTTCGCGCGTAGATCAGCAGCCGCCTGCAGCGACTCCGCCGCACTGACCTTGGCCGGCCGGTAAGGCACGGGGTCGTACGGCTGATCGTGGATCGGTATCCAAGCCATGCTCGGCAGTCTCCCGGTCCGGTGGCCACACACGGTCATACCGATCCGGTCATAGGGTCCATGTCATGACCCGAACGGTGGCGTTCGGAAGTCGACCGCCACGCGGGGTGCGCATGATGTTGCTCATACCCGTCGCCGCATGTCAGGACGGTGGCCGGGCGCGGCCGTAGGCTCCGGGCATGGCGCGCCGGATTGGCATCATGGGCGGCACCTTCGACCCCGTGCACCACGGTCACCTGGTGGCGGCGAGTGAGGTGCAGGCCCGGTTCGACCTCGACGAGGTCGTGTTCGTCCCGACCGGGGTGCCCTGGCAGAAGGACGGCAAAGAGGTCAGTGCCGCCGAGGACCGCTACCTGATGACGGTAGTGGCAACGGCGTCCAACCCCAGGTTCTCGGTGAGCCGGGTCGACATCGACCGCACCGGCGTGACCTACACCGTCGACACTCTCCGTGACCTCCGCGCGCAGCACCCCGACGCCGACCTGTTCTTCATCACCGGCGCCGACGCGCTCGAACAGATCCTGTCGTGGCACCGCGCCGAGGAGCTGTTCACCCTGGCGCACTTCGTTGGCGTCACCCGCCCCGGTTACAGCCTGGCCGACGCGCACCTCCCGTCCGGGACCGTGAGCCTGGTCGAGGTCCCGGCCCTGGCCATCTCCTCCACCGACTGCCGCACGCGGGTCGGATCGGGTCTCCCGGTCTGGTACCTGGTGCCAGACGGGGTGGTCCAGTACATCTCCAAGCGCCGCCTCTACGCCGCCGAGAACTGACCGGTACCTCACCCGGTATCCTCGACGGGTTAGCCCCTGGGATATCTGAACGAGGAGTGACGTGGCAGCGACGCACGAGGCACGCGAACTGGCACTGGTCGCGGCTGGAGCGGCGGCCGACAAGAAGGCCACCGACGTGATCGTGCTGGACGTCTCCGACCAGCTCGTCATCACCGACTGCTTCGTGATCGCCTCGGCCGCCAACGAACGGCAGGTCGGCGCGATCGTCGAGGAGGTCGAGGAGCGGCTGCGCCAGGCGGGCTCCAAGCCGGTCCGCCGCGAGGGCGCCCGCGAGGGCCGCTGGGTGCTGCTCGACTTCGTCGACGTCGTGGTGCACGTCCAGCACGACGAGGAGCGCTCGTTCTACGGCCTGGAGCGGCTGTGGAAGGACTGCCCGCGCGTCGAGTTCGAGGCGGGCCCCTCGGACGTGACCGAGGAGTCGGCCGCGACCGCGCCCGCGGGTGTGATCGAGGACGGCGACAAGACCAGCGCGGACGTCGAGTGACCCTGCGCAGGCTCGTGCTCTGGCGCCACGGCGAGACGGACTACAACGCCTCGGGCCGGATGCAGGGCCACATCGACTCGAACCTCACCGAGGTGGGCCGCAACCAGGCCCGCTTCGCGGTTCCCGCGCTCGCCCGGTTCTCACCGGACGTCGTCGTGGCCTCCGACCTGCGCAGGGCCACCGACACCGCCACCGTGTTCAGCGAGGCGATCGGGGTCCCGCTGCGGGTGGACAAGCGTTTGCGCGAGACCAACCTGGGCCTCTGGCAGGGCAAGACCGGCGCCGAGATCGACCAGGAGTGGCCGGGCGGTCGCGCGGAGTGGCAGACCGACGCCACCTGGACCCCACCCGGTGGCGAGTCCCGGGTCGAGGTGGCCGCTAGGGCGACCGAGGTGGTCGCGGGGCTCGACGAGGGCACTGACGAGACCGCGGTGCTGTGCGCGCACGGTGGCCTCATCACGGCGTTGGCAGGCAGCCTGCTCGAGCTCCCGGTAGGCAACTGGTGGCAGCTCGGCGGCATCTCCAACTGCCACTGGACGGTCCTGGCCCGCCGTGAGACCAGCGGCCTCGCGTGGCGCCTGATCGCGTACAACGTTGGCATCACCGGGTAGCGCGCCCCGGACCGTCATGGTGTTCGGCGACTCGCTGAGCTTCCACGGTCCCGATGGCCCCCACCCGGCGAACGATGCCCGTCTCTGGCCCAACCTTGCCGCTACCGCCGTCAACGGACGCGCGGAGCTGTTCGCGAGCTTCGGCTGGACCGCGCGTGACGCCTATTGGTCCCTGGTCGGCGACCCTCGCGTGTGGACGCACATGCCCGACATCGACGTGTTGGTGCTAGCGGTCGGCGGGATGGACACGCTTCCCTCGCCGCTACCGACCTACCTTCGCCAGGGCATCCGCTACCTGCGCCCGGACTGGTTGCGCCGACACGTCCGTAAGGCCTACCTGGCTGTGCAGCCGTGGGCGTCACGTGCGACAGGCGGATGGCCGGTGGCGCTACCGGCGGAACTGACCGTCCGCTACCTCAACGACATCGTGGTCGCCGTTCGGGCACTGCGACCGGACCTGCCTGTAGTGGCGATGTTGCCCTCGGTCCACCGAGCGCCTGCGTACGGTTACATGCACGCTGGCCGGTCACGAACGCTGGCTCTTATGCGTGACTGGGCAGATCGGAACAACGTTGTGCCGTTCGACGTCGCCGAGGTCGTCGGGGAGCACGTTCTCCGTGGTCACGGCAATCCAGACGGCATCCACTGGGGCTGGGACGGGCACCGGATGGTGGCCTCCGCGCTCGCCGAGCACCTCGCGCCGCTGTTGGACACGCCCCCGGACAACTAGGCTCCCAACACGTGCCCTTCGCCGTCCTCACCGACTCCACCGCCTACCTGCCGGAGGGCTCGGCAGACCGGCACGGGGTGCGGGTCGTCCCACTGCTGGTGCGTGTGGACGGTCGTGAGGGCCGCGACGGCATCGACATAGGTCCCACGCAGCTCGCGACCGCTCTTCGCGACCGGCGGATGGTCACGACCTCCCGGCCGAACCCGGCCGAGTTCGCCGAGAACTACCGCGCGATGCTCGATGCCGGAGCCGAGGGCGTGCTCTCGGTGCATCTATCGCGCGAGTTGTCGGGGACCTGGGAGTCCGCCCGGCTGGCCGCCGAGGAGTTCGGCGCGGCCGTGCGGGTCGTCGACTCCAGGACCACGGCCATGGGGCTGGGGTTCGCCGTGCTGCGGGCCGCTGAGGTGGCTGCCACGGGAGCAGGGGGCGAGGCGGTGGAGGCCGCTGCCGTCGAGGCGGCAGCCGCGACGAGGTGCTTCTTCGTCGTCGAGACCCTGGAGTACTTGCGGCGCGGCGGGCGGATCGGCGCGGCGGCGGCACTGCTGGGGACGGCGCTGGCGGTCAAGCCGATCCTGCACGTCGTCGACGGCCAGATCGTGCCGCTGGAGAAGGTGCGCACCACCAGCCGCGCGGTCGGACGCCTGGTCGACCTCGCCGTGGACGCCGCGGGGGAGTCGTCGGTGCGGATCGCCGTGCACCACCTCGCCGACCCGGACCGGGCGGCGGACCTCGCGGATCGCCTCAGCGCCCGGCTGCCCGCCGCGACCTGCGTGATCTCCGAGCTGGGCGCGGTGATCGGCGCACACACCGGGCCGGGCGTGCTGGGCGTGGTCGTCGACCCGCGCTGACGCCGGAGTTGTCCACAACCCCCCGAACTGTCCACAGAAGACGGGCGCGCCTTCCCTGCGCCCTTGCGGAGTTCCTACCTTCGATCTCATGGCAGACGAACAGCGCGTCAAGCAGATCGACTCCGTACTCGCCCGACTCGCCGCGATCGCCGGGCGACCCTGGGACCGGGGCGAGTCCGACACCGAACAACCGCGCCGCAGGCGGTTCCCGGTGTCGGTGGCCATCGGCCTCGCCGTCGCGGCGGTGGCCGTCGTCGGGGTGCTCGCCTTCTCCGGCTCGCCGCCGACCGGGGAGCCGGCACCCGCCCTGGCCGCTGCTGCGGTCGAACAGCCGCCGGTGGCCACGATCGTCGTCGACGTGGTCGGGAAGGTACGGGAACCCGGCCTCCGCACCCTTCCCGATGGCGCCCGCGTCGACGATGCCCTGCGCGCTGGCGGGGGAGCGCTGCCCGGGACCGACCTGACCTCGCTCAACCTGGCCCGCAAACTGGTCGACGGCGAACAGATCCACGTCGGCGCCCCCGCCCCACCGGTGCCGGAGGACGTCCCGGAACCGGGCGGCAAGGTCAACCTCAACACCGCCACCCTCGCCCGCCTCGACACCCTCCCCGGCGTCGGAACGGTCACCGCCCAACGCATCCTGGACTGGCGCGCGAAACACGGCCGCTTCACCAAGGTCGACCAACTGCGCGAGGTGGACGGCATCGGCCCCGCCCGCTACGAAACCCTCCGCGACCTGGTGGTCATCCGATGACCCAAGTCAGCACCACCACGACCCTCGCCTTCCTCGGCACCGCGACCTTCCTGGGTCTGGTGGTCCACTGGTCCCTGGCCGCCGTCCTCGCCATCCTGGCCTGCACCACAGTCGCATCCCTGGGCGTCAGGACCAGACCATGACCAGCACACTCCAGACTCTGGCCTACTTACAGCGGCCGCCATCAGAAAACTCCTCATCCCAATCCATCCACGCCGAATCAGGCACCGGCGGCAGGCCCGGACTGCGGCAATCGTGCTTGGCCGTGGTTGTTGATGGACTGGGACCCGAAGAGGGGTGATCTCAGATCGTGGGTCCAAGCGGTTGGTGAGGTCCTTCTTGCTGTTGAGGCAGTGCTGATTGTCGATGGGGGTTCTGATGGCGGGCGACGTCGGTCGGGTGGAGTGGCGGTTGGTTCCCGGGGCGGTCGCCGTGTGGTTGGCCGGGCTGGGTGGGCTGCTGGTGCACTGGGTCGTGGCGCTGGCGGTCGGTGGGGTCGCTGTGGTGGCGGGGATTGTCCATCTGCGACACACGCGTCCGGTGCGGGCGATCCGAGCTGGGTGGCCGCTGGTGGCGTGTGGGCTGTTGGCCCTGTTCCCGGTGACATCCAGGATTCGGGAGGCCGCGGACGATCCGCTTCGAGGTGATGCGGCGCGGGCGGCGGTGGTCGAACTACGAGTGGAGGTGGCTGAACGACCGAGGAAGGTGCGGTCGAGTGGGTTTGGGGCCATGCCGTCGGGAGTGCGGTCGGTGGTCATCCCGGTGACCGCCGAGGGCAGTCGGGTGCTGCTGTTCGCGCCGGTGGAGCAGTGGGCGGAGTTGTTACCCGGTCAGCGGTTGGTGGCCAACGGCGTGCTGGGTACCGCGGAACCCGGCAGCCTGACCGTCGCGGTGCTGCGGGTTCGGGGACCGCCGACTCAGGTCACCGAGGCACCCGCGTGGCAGGTGGCCGCGCAGGCGCTGCGCGACGGCCTCCGTGCCGCGTCCTCGGTCTTGGACGACGAGTCCGCCGGGTTGCTGCCCGCGTTGGTGGTGGGCGACACCGAGGGGATGGTCGCCTCGGTCGAGGACGACTTCAAGGCCGCGGGGATGGCGCACCTGTTGGCCGTCAGCGGTGCGAACCTGGCCGTGGTCTGCGTCGCCGTGCTGTTCCTGGCGCGGTTGGCCCGGCTTGGGCCCAGGTCGTCGGCGGTGGCCGCCATGCTCGCCCTCGTCGGGTACGTCGTGCTCGCCGGGCCGGAGCCGAGTGTCCTGCGGGCCGGGGTCATGGGCGCGATCGGGTTGGTGGCGCTCGCGCTGGGGCGGGAGCGGTCGGCGTTGCCCGCGTTGGCCGTGGCGGTGATCGTGCTTGTCACCGTCGACCCGGCGATGGCGGTCAGCTTCGGGTTCGTGCTGTCGGTGCTGGCCACCGCCGCTCTGGTGCTCGTGGTGCCGGGGTGGGTCGACCGGCTGGAGCGGCGCCGTGTGCCCAGGCTGCTGGCCGAGGCGATCGCGGTGCCCGCCGCGGCGCACCTCGCGACGGCGCCGGTCGTCGCCGGGATGAGCGGGCAGGTCAGCCTGGTCGCGGTCGTGGCCAACCTGGTCGTGGCACCGGTCGTGGCGCCCGCCACGGTGCTCGGGCTCGGTGCCGCGCTGGTCGTGCCCGTCGCCCCGTGGGCGGCGGACTGGCTCGTGCGGGCGGCCGGACCCGAGGTGGACTGGCTGGTGGTCGTCGGGCGGTGGGCGGCCCGGATGCCCGGTGCCGCGCTCGACTGGCCCAGCGGGTGGTGGGGCGGGGTCGCACTCGCCCTGCTGGCCGGTGGCCTGGTGGTCGGCCTGCGGTGGCGGTCGGCGCGGGTCGCGCTGGGTGTGGGCGTCGTGGTGGCGGTGGTCGTGCTGCTCCCGGTGCGGGCACTGGCGCCGGGATGGCCACCACCGGGGTGGGCGGCCGTCGTGTGCGACGTCGGGCAGGGCGACGCCATCGTCCTGTCCACTGAGGACAGCGGGCGGGTGGTGCTGGTCGACACCGGGCCGGACCCCGCGCCGGTGCGGGAGTGCCTGGACCGGCTCGGCGTCCGCCAGGTGGCGCTGGTGGTCCTCAGCCACCTGCACGCCGACCACGTCGGCGGGCTGGCCTCGGTCCTGGCCGACCGGTCGGTGGGCGCGGTCGCTGTCGGCCCTGGCCGCGCGCCGGACTGGGCGTGGCGGCAGGTCCGGGAACAGACCGCGGCCGCCAAGGTGCCCTTGGTCGGCGTCACCGCTGGACAGCGGCTGGCGTGGCCAGGGCTGGTGATGGAAGTGCTTGCCCCACAGGGAAAGGAGGAACGATCCGAGACAGACGGCACGGCGATCAACAACCGCTCGGTGGTGCTGCGCGCGACCACCCGAGCGGGCCGGGTACTGCTCACCGGCGACGTTGAACTGGCCGCCCAAGCCGAACTGCTCACCGGGCGCGCCGACCTGGCGGCTGACGTGATCAAGGTCCCGCACCACGGCTCTCGTTACACCGCACCGGATTTCCTGAGCGCGGTGGGCGCGAGACTCGCCCTGGTCAGTGTGGGCGGGGGAAACCGCTACGGCCATCCCAGTCCGCAGACCCTGGCCGCTCTCATCCGCCAAGGCACCCGCATAGCCCGAACCGACCGCACCGGCGACACGGCGGTGGTCCCCGCCCCGGACGGCCCCGAACTCGTCGTCCGAGGCGACCCCAGACCGCCGTCCCGCCGCTGACAACCCCGGCAGCGCGGTGGCGGGGTGGGTGGGACGGGTGCGATTTCCGTGGGTGAGGCGGGTGCGTCACCTCACCCACGGAAAGCGGGCTGGCGTCTGCGACGAGGCAGGCCGGTGCGTGCGACAGGCCCGTGGGTGGGCCTGGCTGGGTCAGCCGCGGTTGAGGACCTCGTGGACGGCGGCGGCGGTCGGGGGGATGGTGGCGCGGGGGCCGATGTGATCCTGGACGGCGTCGAGGGTCTTGAGGCCGTCGCCGGTGATGAGCAGGACGGTGTCGGCGTCGGGGTCGAGCTGGCCGGTCTCGATGAGCTTCTTCGCGGTGGCGACGGTGACGCCGCCCGCGGTCTCGGCGAAGATGCCCTCGGTGCGGGCCAGCAGGCGGATGCCCTCGACCACCTCGGCGTCGGTGACGTCCTCGACCGCGCCGCCGGTGCGGCGGACCGAGTCGAGCACGTACGGGCCGTCGGCGGGGGCGCCGATGGCCAGCGAGCGGGCGATGGTGTCCGGCTTGACCGGGCGGATCACGTCCTGGCCCGCCTTGAACGCCGTCGACACCGGGGAGCAGCCGGTGGCCTGCGCGCCGAACACCCGGTACGGGGTCGGCTCGACCAGGCCGAGCTCACCGAGCTCGCGGAACGCCTTGTCCACCTTGGTCAGCTGCGAGCCGGAGGCCACCGGCACCACGACCTGTCCGGGCAGGCGCCAGCCGAGCTGCTCGGCGACCTCGTAGCCCAGCGTCTTGGAGCCCTCGGCGTAGTACGGGCGGACGTTGACGTTCACGAACGCCCAGTCCTCGTGCTCGCCCGCGAGCTCGGTGGCCAGCCGGTTGACGTCGTCGTAGTTGCCGTCGACGGCGATCAGCGCGCCGTCGTAGACCGCGGTGGTCAGGATCTTCGCGCGCTCCAGCGACGACGGGATCAGCACCACCGAGTCCCAGCCCGCGCGGGCCGCGGCGGCGGCGACGGCGTTGGCGAGGTTGCCGGTCGACGGGCAGGCCAGGACGCTGAAGCCCAGCGTCCGGGCCGCGGCGAGGGCGACGGCGACCACGCGGTCCTTGAACGAGTGCGTCGGGTTGCCGGTGTCGTCCTTGACCCACAGCGACTTGACGCCGAGTGCGGCGGCGAGCCGGTCGGCCTTGACCAGGCGGGTCATGCCGGGGTCGGTGTTCGGGAAGCGCTCCACGTCGGCGGGCACGGGCAGCAGGCCCTTGTAGCGCCAGATCGACTTGGGCCCCGCCTCGATGCTCGCCCTGGTCACGGTGCCGAAGTCGTAGGCGACCTCGAGCGGGCCGAAGCACTCGGCGCAGGCGAACTCGGCGGCGAGGGGGATCTGGTGGCCGCACTCACGACAGGACAGGGCCCGGGCGGGGCCGAGGTCGAGGGTGCTGGTCTGGACGTCGACAGAGGTCATCGCGAGGTGTCTCCTCATCTATCCCGCGGCTGCGGGTCGGAATTGGCACCGTGGTCGTCCGCCTCCTCGCGATGAGGAAGTGACGCGTACGCCGGTTGCCGGGGCTTCATCGGGCCGTTTCCCTCTGCCCCTCTGGATGAGCGGTATTCAGTTGTCGCCCGGGCCGAGCCGGGGCGTGACGGCAACGGTACGGCACCGCCCGGCACCTCGGCCAGCCCGTCGTCGTGGCGCGCCAGGGCGGGCCCTGTCGGCGGGGCGTGGCAGGATCGCGGGCGTGAACTCGCCCTCGGTACTCCCGCCGCCGTTGCAACTGGTGCTGGGAGAAGAGGAACTGCTCATCGAACGCGCCGTCCGGGCCATCCTGGAGACCGCGCGGCTCGCCGACGCCTCGGCCGACCTGACCAGGCTCAAGGTGGCTGATCTCACAGGCCCGGAGCTGGTGGAGATGGTCAGCCCGTCGCTGTTCGCCGAGGGCAGGGTGATCGTCCTCGACGCCGCGCACGAGGCCACCCAGGACATCGCCGCGCTGGTGGTCAACTACACCAAGTCGCCTGCCGAGGGGATCGTGCTCGCCGTGGTGCACAACGGCGGCGGGCGCAAGGCGGGCAAGGACATCGTCGCGGCGATGAAGAAGTCCGGCGCCGTGGTCACCGAGTGCGCCAAGATCACCAAGGCCGCCGAGCGCGAGGCCTTCGTGCGCAACGAGATCCGCCGCGCCGGGGGCAAGACCGACCCGAGGGCGGTCGCCGCGCTGATCGACTCCGTGGGGTCCGACCTGCGCGAGCTGGCGGCGGCCTCGGCCCAGCTGGTGGCCGACGCGGCGGGGGACGTCAGCGAGGAGGCCGTGCGCCGGTACCACCGGGGCCGCGCCGACGTGAGCGGCTTCGCCGTCGCGGAGAAGGCCGTCACCGGGGACGTCGCGGGCGCCATGGAGGCCCTGCGCTGGGCGATGCAGCTGGGCGTCCCGCACGTGCTGGTCGCCGACGCGCTCGCCGACGCCGTCCGCACCGTGGCCAGGGTGGCGGGCGCGGGCCGGGCCGACCCGTTCAAGCTCGCCGGTGAACTCGGCATGCCCGCCTGGAAGGTCAAGAAGGCCCTGGCCCAGTCCCGCGGCTGGAAACCGGCGGGACTCGCGGCCGCCATGCGCGCCGTAGCCGACGTCAACGCCGACGTGAAGGGCGTCGCCGCCGACGCGGGCTACGCCCTGGAACGCGCCGTCCTGCGCCTGGCCGAGGCCCACCGCCAGGACTGACCACCGTCCACAACAGACCCCGGCACCCCCGTTGTCCGCAGTGGACAGCCCAAGTAGGGCATGCCCCGTCCTGAGCACCCCCCGAAGATCCAGGGTATGGGGGGCGTGGTGGTGGGTGGAAGTGCGCGGTGGCGGCTGTGGATGGTGCGGGGGGTTGTGGATAGCTGTCAGAGCTTGGGGACTCGGCTGGCGAGGATCTCGTCGCGGCGGGCTAGGCGGTGTTGGCGGCGGATCTCGGCTTCGCGCAGGCGGCGGTCGTCTTCCTCGGTTTCGGGGGTGACGGGGGGTACGGCGCGGGGGCTGCCGTCCTCGTTGACGGCCACGAAGACCAGGTAGGCGGTGGCGACCTTGGTCTGCGGGACGTCGGCGCGGTCCCAGGGCTCGGCCAGGACGCGGACGCCGACCTCCATGGAGGACTTGCCCGCCCAGTTGACCTGGGCGTGCGCGTGCACCAGGTCGCCGACGCGGACCGGGTGCAGGAAGGTCATGCCGTCCATGGCCGCGGTCACCGCCGGGCCGCCGGAGTGGCGCTGGGCCACGGCGCCCGCCACGTCGTCGACCAGCTTCATGATGACTCCACCGTGGACTGTGCCGAGGAGGTTGGTGTCCACCACGGTCATGATGTGCGACAGCGAGGTCCTCGCGGCCGAGGTGGGTTTCGGGTGGGCGGGATTCGGTGGAGCGGGTTTGGGGTCCATGTCCAGCAGTCTCGCTCATACGACAGCGGCGCCGCCCCCGGGAGGGGACGGCGCCGCGTGTGAGCCTGGGCTCAGCCGAGCTTGTTCACCCGCTGGGCCATCGCCGACTTCTTGTTGGCGGCCTGGTTGGGGTGGATGACGCCCTTGCCGGCGGCCTTGTCCAGCTTGCGGCTGGCGACGGCGAGCAGCTCCTGGGCCTTGGCCTGGTCACCGGCCTCGGCGGCCTCGCGGAACTTGCGGATCGCGGTCTTGACCGAGGACTTGACGGACTTGTTGCGCAGCCGCGCCTTCTCGTTCGTCTTGATCCGCTTCAGCTGGGACTTGATGTTCGCCATAGTGGTGCTCCTCGAGGTCTAGTCCGGATCGCGCGCCGCTGGTCGACCGCGGTGAGCGATCGGGGTGGCCCTGCCGGGGCAGGTCTCCTCCATGGCGGAGTGCCGCACGGCGCGACGAGCCAGGTTAACAGTCACCCCTGCGGCTCGTCCGCGTCGGGGGCCTTGGGTGGCCGCCCCCGCCTGGGCAGGCCTCCCGCGGCGTCCGGCAACCGCCCGGCCTCGGCGAGGGCGCGGCGGAGCATGAACTCGATCTGCGCGTTGGTGCTGCGCAGCTCGTCGTTCGCCCACCGGGCCACCGCGTCGTGCACGGCGGGGTCCAGCCGCAGGAGGACCTTCTTGCGTTCGGCCATCAGTGGTAGAGCGAGCCCGCGTTGACCACCGGGTGCGCCTCGTGGTCGCTGCACAGCACCACCAGCAGGTTGCTCACCATCGCCGCCTTGCGCTCCTCGTCCAGGTCGACCACCTCGCGCGCGGCGAGCCGGTCGAGCGCCAGCTCCACCATCCCCACCGCCCCCTCCACGATCCGCTTGCGGGCCGCGACCACCGCGCCTGCCTGCTGCCTGCGCAGCATGGCGCCCGCGATCTCCGGCGCGTAAGCCAGGTGGGTGATCCGCGACTCGATGACGCCGACCCCGGCCGCCTCCACCCTGGCCGCGATCTCCGCCGAGAGCCGCTGGGTGATCTCGTCGGCGTTGTCGCGCAGCGACAGGCCGGGCTCGTCGTCGTGCGCGTCGTACGGGTAGGTGGTGGCGATGTGCCGGACCGCGGTCTCGGTCTGGATCGCGACGAAGGCGATGAAGTCGTCCACCTCGAACACCGCCCGCGCGGTGTCCTGCACCTGCCACACCACGACCGCGGCGATCTCGATCGGGCTGCCGTCGGCGTCGTTGACCTTCATCACCGCGGTCTCGTGGTTGCGGATCCGGGTGGACACCTTGCGCCGCGTGGTGAACGGGTTGACCCACCGCAGCCCGTCGAGCCGCACGGTCCCCGTGTAGCGCCCCAGGAACTGCACGACCCTGGCCTCCCCGGGCGCGACCATCGTCAGCCCGCCCGTGGTGACCACGGCCGCCACCGTGATCAACGCCCCGAACACCAGCGCGGCCACGGCGGCACCGGTGCTCAGCTCGATCTCACCGCCCAGTGCCACCACCCCCACCCCGACCAGGGCGAGTCCGCCGAGCGCGATCACCAGCGCCCCCGCGGCGATCGGCAACCCCGCCGCGCCGAACGCGGGCTTCTCCCGCACGTGCGGCGCGGGCAACAACGGTCGGTCGAAGTCCTCGATCGTGCTGTTCACAGGTCCTCCAGGGGCTAGCTCAGCTCTAGCAAAGTGATATCACTTTTCCGCGGAGAACGCCAGCACGTCGAGCCGGAGGCATACCTCTGGCCCGGCGCTGTCGATCACGCGCCGGGGCGGGGGTGGGACTGGCTAGCTCCAGCCGAACCGGGTGCGGAGGGTGTCGGCGACCAGGTCGAAGCGGTCGGATTCGAGGACGGAGCCCTCGCGGCGCAGGTCGTGCTCGCCCAGGCCGAAGAGCCGGTCGAGGCGGAGGTAGGAGACCCGGCCGTCGCGGTCCCAGCCGCCGGTGCCCAGTTCGAGCCAGTCGGGGTCGCCCGGGTGCCGCGGCGGCCTGCTGGTCAGCATCAGCGCCCGCAGGTCGGAGCCGGTGCGGCCGACCACCAGCAGGGGGCGGTCCTTGCCGCGCCCCGGGTCGTCCTCGTACGGGACCCAGGCCCAGACGATCTCGCCGGGATCGGCGTCGCCGTCGAGGTCGGGGGCGTAGGTGAGGCTCTCCGGGCGGTCGCCGGTGGGCACCTCCCACACGGCGCCGTGGGCGGGACGCGGGTCGTCGTCGGTCTGCACAGGCGGAGCGTAATGCCGGGGCGGCGGACGGGTGCGGTGATAGTGGGACGTCCTGCGGCCACCGGCCGCTGCGGGTAGGACTTGAGCCGTGGAGTTCCTCAGCAGCCGCGTGATCATCCACCCCCGCGACCGGGACCGGTCCCTCGCCTTCTACCGCGACACCCTGGGGTTGGCGGTGTTCCGCGAGTTCCCCGGCGGCACGGTCTTCTTCCTCGGCAACGGCCACCTGGAGATCTCCGGTCAGGGCGGGCACGAGGCGAGCCCGGACCTCGCGCTGTGGGTGCAGGTCCGCGACCTCGCCGACGCGGCGGCCGAGTTGAGGCGGCACGGCGTCGTGTTCACCCAGGAGCCGCGGCTACAGCCGTGGGGGCTGCGCGAGGCGTGGCTGGCCGACCCGGACGGGGTGCGGATCGTGCTGGTCGAGGTGCCGCCGGATCACCCGATGCGGTTGGACTCCCGGGAGCCCTAGCCGACCGCGTCCGGGCTGGCGGTGGTCGGCGCGACCAGGCGGGCATCGGGCGAATCGCACGGATCGTGCAGCCCGCCCGGCCACCCGAGCAGCCCGGTCGCCGCCTGGGCATGGGACGATGGGCGTACCCCTGACCATGCGAGGACCTCGAGTGGCAACGTTCGCTGACACGACCTTCACGGCGCCGGAGCAGATCCGCAACTTCTGCATCATCGCGCACATCGACCACGGCAAGTCGACCCTGGCCGACCGGATGCTGCAGATCACCGGTGTCGTCGATGCGCGGGCGATGCGCGCTCAGTACCTCGACCGGATGGACATCGAGCGCGAGCGCGGCATCACCATCAAGGCGCAGAACGTGCGCCTGCCGTGGACGGTCGACGGGTCCGACCACGTGCTGCACATGATCGACACCCCCGGGCACGTCGACTTCACCTACGAGGTCTCGCGCGCCCTCGACGCCTGCGAGGGCGCGGTCCTGCTGGTCGACGCCGCGCAGGGGATCGAGGCGCAGACGCTGGCCAACCTCTACATGGCCCTCGACCGCGACCTGCACATCATCCCGGTGCTCAACAAGATCGACCTGCCCGCCGCCGACCCGGACAAGTACGCCGCCGAGATCGCGCACATCATCGGCTGCGAGCCCGACGACGTGCTGCGCGTGTCCGCCAAGACCGGTCACGGCGTCGGCGAGCTGCTCGACGAGGTCGTGCGCGTCGTACCGGCCCCGGTCGGCCAGGCCGACGCGCCCGCCCGCGCGATGATCTTCGACTCGGTCTACGACACCTACCGCGGCGTGGTGACCTACATCCGCGTGGTGGACGGCAAGATCACCCCGCGCGAGCGGATCAAGATGATGTCCACCGGCGCCACCCACGAGCTGCTGGAAGTCGGCATCATCTCCCCGGAGCCCAAGCCCAGCGCGGGCCTGGGCGTCGGCGAGGTGGGCTACCTGATCACCGGCGTGAAGGACGTCCGCCAGTCCAGGGTCGGCGACACGGTCACCTCCGAGCGCAAGGGCGCCACCGAGGCCCTGGCCGGCTACCGCGAGCCGCGCCCGATGGTCTACTCCGGTCTCTACCCCGTCGACGGGTCCGACTACCCCGACCTGCGCGAGGCGCTCGACAAGCTCCAGCTCAACGACGCCGCGCTCACCTACGAGCCGGAGACCTCCGCGGCGCTGGGCTTCGGCTTCCGCTGCGGTTTCCTCGGCCTGCTGCACCTGGAGATCACCCGCGACCGGCTCGAGCGCGAGTTCGGCCTCGACCTGATCTCCACCGCCCCCAACGTGGTCTACCGGGTGGTGCTCGACGACGGCAAGGAACTCGTCGTCACCAACCCCTCGGACTGGCCGGTCGGCAAGATCGGCGAGGTCTTCGAGCCGGTCGCCAAGTGCACGGTCATCGCCCCCAGCGACTTCGTCGGCACGATCATGGAGCTGTGCCAGGGCAAGCGCGGCCAGCTCGGCGGCATGGACTACCTGTCCGAGGACCGGGTGGAGCTGCGCTACACCATCCCGCTCGGCGAGATCATCTTCGACTTCTTCGACTCGCTGAAGTCGCGCACCCGCGGCTACGCCTCGCTGGACTACGAGGAGGCCGGTGAGCAGGCCGCCGAGCTGGTCAAGGTCGACATCCTGCTGCAGGGCGAGCCGGTCGACGCGTTCAGCGCGATCGTGCACCGCGACTCGGCCTACGGCTACGGCACCAGGATGACCACCAAGCTGCGCGAGCTGATCCCGCGCCAGCAGTTCGAGGTGCCCATCCAGGCCGCCATCGGCGCCAGGGTGATCGCCCGCGAGACCATCCGCGCCATGCGCAAGGACGTCCTCTCCAAGTGCTACGGCGGCGACATCAGCCGCAAGCGCAAGCTGCTGGAGAAGCAGAAGGAGGGCAAGAAGCGGATGAAGATGGTCGGCAGGGTCGAGGTCCCGCAGGAGGCCTTCGTCGCGGCACTGTCCACAGACGAGTCCGCCGACAAGGGCAAGGGCAAGAAGTAGCCGCTAGCCCAGGGTGTAGTCGAGGCTCCAGGTGTGCTGGTCACCGTCCTTGGTGATCAGCAACGAGCCCACCAGCCCGGTGAGTTCACCCGTTCCGGTGTCCGGGACGACGGTGACCAGCAGCGACTGGCCGGAGCTGTCGGCGGTGGCCGAGTGCTGGAGCACGAAGCTGCCGCCGCGCCCTGCCAGCGTGCCCTCGACCCGCTCGATCGCCACGTAGGCAGCCGACTGGGTCGCCGGGACCACCACGCTGGTCATGTGCACCTCGCTGGTGGCGGTCATGTCGCCCGCGAACGTCTTGCGCAGGGTCGTGTGCCCCAGGTCGACGCCGTCGCGCTGGTCGTACGGGGTTTCCGGCTCCCACGCGTCCACTGTGAACGTCCCACTCGCCCGCAAGTGCCTGCTCCTCGCCTGTGGACAACTTCCGACGGTCGTCGGCTCCGTGCGCGATTCTGGTCCCTGACGCCCCGACGCGAAAGGGAGACCCGATGACCCGCTCCACCCCATTACCGCGGCTGCGGAAGACGTGCCTGGCGCTGCCCGGGGTGACCGAGAAGGTCAGCCACGGGTCGCCGTCCTGGTTCGCGCGCGGGGACAAGGCCATGTTCGTGTCGTTCGTCGGCGAGCACCACGGCGGGCGCCTGGCGTTCTGGTGCGCGGCGCCGCCGGGCGCGCAGGAGGAGATGGTGGCCGAGGACCCCGACCGGTTCTTCCGGCCGCCGTACGTCGGCCACCGCGGCTGGCTCGGCGTGTACCTCGACCGGGAGAACGACTGGGCGGAGATCGCCGAGATCGTCGACCAGGCGTTCCGGGTGGTGGCCGCCAAGCGGTCGATCGCCGAGCTGGACGCCAGGGCCTGAGGCGGACAACCCGGGCCGTCCCACCGCGTCCTGCTGTGGGGGAGGGAGCGGGGGGTCAGTGCACGGAGAGGAAGTCGAGGGCGTTGGCGTACTTCTCGCGGAGGCGGTCGCGGGTCGCCTGGTCGAGCTTGGCCAGCCGGGCGGGGGAGGAGTTGTCGGCGATGTCGGCGTGCTTGACGGCGAGGGCGATGGGGTTGGCGGCGACCCGGGTCAGGTAGTCCGGTTGGGACTCACCGGGGCGCTTGCTGATCGCGTCGACCGCGGCGACGACCTCGGGTGGGCACCCGGCCTCGGCCAGGTCGGCGAGGGTCACCTCGGTGTCCTCCACCACGTCGTGCAGGACGGCGGTCATCCGTTCGTGGTCGGTGGCCACGTTGGCCATGACCCGCAGCGGGTGCTCGATGTAGGGCAGGCCGGACTTGTCGAGCTGCTCACCGTGCGCCGCGCGGGCGATGCGGACGGCGTCGTCCAGGGAGAACATGCCGGGAATCTAACCGGTGGTCGGTGAAACGCACGTCGATCACTCGATCGTGTTGCACACTATCCGCGTCGGGCGCGGCTGAGGAGGGGTGATGGACGAACCGTGGGGTCTGTCCGGGCAGGAGTTCCTGGCCGCGTACTGGACCGCGATCGCGGTGTTGCTCGGGCTGGCGATCCTGGTGCGGGTGGTGTCGGTCGTGCGCGCGACCAACGCCGCCGCCCGGGACAACGGGCAGCTCGACCACTACGAGCTGGCCATGCTCGCGCAAGGCCCTGGGCGGGTCGAGCAGACCGCGCTCGCGGGCCTGCTGAGCCGCAACGCCGTGCGGGTGAACCGGGACGGCGTCGTCAGCCCGACCGGGGCGGGCAGGCCCGCCGACGCGGTGCAGGACCAGGTGCTGCGGCTGATCGGGTCGTCGCACGCACTCAAGGGGCGTCGCGGCCTCGGCCTCGGCAACACCGACCTCGCCAAGCGATTAGCGGACGGCCTGTCCGGGCGCGGTTACCTGACCAGGGACAAGCGCTGGGTGCGGCGGGTGCACCTGCTCTTCGGCGTGCTCTTCGTGGTCGCCGTGGTCCGGATGGTCAACGGCATCGCGCTGGAGCGCCCGGTCACCTACCTCGCGCTGTCGCTGCCCGCCACCCTGGTGCTGTGGGTCGTCGCCAGGCTGCTGGTCGGCTCGAAGTCGCGGCACGCCACCCGGCCCGGCCGGGCCGTGCTCAACCGGGCCAGGCAGTCGGTCTCGAACCCGAGGATCAGCGGGGCGGGCGCGGGCGCCGGGATGCTCGGGGTCGGCTTGCTGGCCCCGGTCGCCCTCTACGGCTGGGCCGCGTACCCGGACGAGGAGATCGGCGACATCCTGCACCAGCACCACGCGGCCGCGAGCAGCAGCAGCGGGGACTCCGGCTCCAGCTCGTGCAGCAGCGGCAGCAGTTGCAGCAGCGGGAGCAGCTGCGGCGGGGGCGGCTGCGGTGGCGGTGGCTGCGGCGGCTGACGCCGGTCGGGGGTCGCCGCGGGTGTGATGTCCGCGGCGAGCCGGGGCGGTGGCCGGGGTGCGCGGTACGGTCGAGCGGTGATCACCGAGCTGGCTGTGCCGATTGTCGTGGCTCCGATGGCGGGCGGGGTCAGCGCGCCCGCACTGGTCGCCGGGGCGGTGGAGGCGGGGGCCTTCGCGTTCCTCGCCTCCGGTTACCTCACCGCGGACGTGGTGCGTGAGCAGATCCGGCAGACGCGGGAGTTGACCGGGAAACCGTTCGGGGTCAACATCTTCGCGCCCAGTGCACAGTCCACACAGGACCTCTCGGCGTACGGGGACGCCGTGCGCGCCGAGGCGGCCGCCAGGTACGGGGCCGACGCGGGCGTCGAGCAGTGGGACGACGACCACTACGCGGCCAAGGTCGACGCCGTGGTCGAGGCGCGGATCCCGGTGGTGTCGTTCACCTTCGCGCTGCCCCGCGCCGAGGACGTCGCACGGCTCAAGGAGATCGACTCGGTTGTCGTGGTCACCGTCACCACACCCGCCGAGGCCGTCGCGGCTGCCGAGCGGGGCGCGGATGTCCTGTGCGTGCAGGGTTCCGCGGCGGGCGGACACCGAGGCGTGTTCGTCGACGACCCCGCCTACCCGGGTGGCGGCCCGCTCTACGACCTGCTGCCCGCCCTCCGGTTGATCTCCACCGAGGTCGACCTGCCGCTGATCGCCGCCGGTGGCCTCACGCATGGCGCCGACATCGCCGCCGTCCTCGCCGCGGGTGCCGTCGCCGCGCAGCTGGGCACGGTCTTCTTGCGCTGCCCGGAAGCAGGCACGGCCGCCCCCCAGCGCGCGGCTCTCGCCGAGGGCGGCCGGGAGACAACCCTGACCCGCGCCTTCACCGGCCGCCCCGCCCGCGGCCTCGTCAACCGCTTCATCACCGACCACCCCAACGCCCCCAGTGCCTACCCCAACCTCCACAACCTGACCCGCCCAGTCCGCGCCGCCGCGGCCAAGGCGGGCGACGCCGAGGGAATGTCCCTGTGGGCAGGCCAGGCCTACCCCCTAGCCCGCGAAACCCCCGTCGGCGACCTGATCCGCACCCTCACCACCGAAACCCACACCGCCGCAACCGCCCTGACCCGCAGACTCGGCATCACCGACTAACACCCACGCGATCAACCGCGAACCAGAGCGGCCTCGGTCGCGGATCAAGAGACGTGGCCTCAGACGTGTGTCTGGATTGCCGTTAAGGAGCGTGTGCGGTTGGCCACAGAGCGGGGCCAGTTGTCGACTGAGGGGGCTTACTTTACTCCGAAGTAGCTAATCGGGAGGTCGTCAGGTGATCACCTCGGGCGTGGTGCGGGCTGCTGCGGGGAATGTGGCGCGGCGGGTGTTGTTCGGGGGGCTTGCTGATCATCGGCCGGTGCCGCGGACGTTGTTGGGGCAGGGGCGGGCGCGGTCGGTGTTCGGGTATCACCGGGTGGTGGGGGTGGGGCGGCTTGGGGAACCGGTGTTGCTCGTGCCGCCGCTTGCTGTGCCGGATTCGTGCTTCGACCTGCGCCGGGGGTGCAGTGTCGTCGAGCATCTCGTCACCTCGGGGAGGCCGACGTACGGCGTCGAGTACGGGGAGATCGGGTTCGGTGACCGCGACCTCGGGCTGGAGCACTGGGTCGAGGACGTCCTGCCCAGTGCGGTGCGGACGGTGCACGAGCACTCCGGGGGCAAGCCCGTGCACCTGGTCGGCTGGTGTCTCGGCGGCATCCTGGCGGTGCTCGCCGCGGCCCGCATGGGGGCGGGTCCCATCGCGTCGTTGACCGTGGTGGCCAGTCCGTTCGACTTCTCGGCGATCCCGCTGCTGTGGCCGGTGCGCCCACTCGACACGCTCACCGGGCAGGCCGCGTTCCCGGCGCTCTACCGCGCGCTCGGTGGCGTTCCCGCGCCGCTGGTCCGCCGGGCGTTCCAGGTCAGCGCGCTGGACAAGCACCTCACCAAGCCGTTCGCGATCGCCGCCAACCTCGCCGATCGCGACTACCTGGCCCAGATCGAGGCCGTCGACCGGTTCACCGCCACGATGGTCGCCTACCCGGGCCGCGCCGTCGCCCAGATCTACCACCGGTTCTTCCGCGCCAACGCCCTCGCCACCGGCTCCGTCACCCTCGGCGGCACCCGCATCGACCTCACCGGCGTCACCCAGCCGACCCTGGTGATCGCCGGGCGCGAGGACGTCATCGCCCCGCCCCGGGCCGCCCGCGCGCTGGTCGACCTGATCCCGAACGCCACCTTCAGCACCGCACCCGGCGGCCACCTCGGCGTCCTCACCGGCCGCGCGGCCAGGGACTCGACCTGGCCGCTGGTCGACCGGTTCCACGCGGGGCTCAGCGGGTAAAGACGATCTTCCCGGCGGTGTCGCCTGCCAGCATCTGCTCGAAGCCCTCGCGGGCCCGCTCCAGCGGCAGTTCGGCGCCGATGCGCGGCCGGATGCCCGCCAGGTCGCAGAAGCGCAGCAGGTCGGCCAGCTCCTCGCGGGTGCCCATCGTGGAGCCGACCACCCGCAGTTGCAGGAAGAACAGGCGCTGCAGGTCGGCGCTGGGATCGGGGCCGCTGGTCGAGCCGGACACCACGATCACCCCGCCCGGCTTGAGCGCGCGCATCGAGTGCTGCCAGGTCGCCTTGCCGACCGTCTCGAACACCGCGTCGACCCGCTCGGGCAGCCGGGCGCCGGACTCGAAGGTCTGGTGCGCGCCCAGTTCCGCCGCCAGCGCCCGCTTCTGCTCGGTGCGGCCGGTGACCCACACCCGCATGCCCGCGGCCCGCCCCAGCTCGATCAACGCCGTCGACACGCCACCGGAGGCGCCCTGCACCAGCATCGTCTGCCCCGGCCGCAACCCCGACTTCACGAACAGCATCCGGTACGCGGTGAGCCACGCCGTGCCCATGCACGCCGCCTCGCCGAAGGTCAGCCCCGCGGGCTTGGGCAGCGCGTTGCGGGCGGGCACGACCACGGTGTCGGCGAAGGTGCCCTGGTGCTTCTCGGTCAGCAGCGTGCGCCTCGGGTCGAGGGTCTCGTCGCCGGACCACGCCGGGTCGCCGATCACCGAGTGCAGCACCACCTCGGTCCCGTCGGCCAGCACGCCCGCGCCGTCGCAGCCCAGCGTCATCGGGAACTGCTCGGCCTTGATGCCCACCCCGCGCAGGGTCCACAGGTCGTGCATGTTCAGGCTGGCCGCCTTGACCGTCACCGCGACGAACCCGGCCGGGACCTCGGGCTCCGGGCGCTCCCCGAGGGTGAGCGCGGCCAGCGGGTCGTCCGAACTGGGGGCGGCGGCGTAGACGGCGAACATGGACCGAACATAACCACCCCGCACGCCCGGCGCCCCGCTGAAGTGGCCTAGGTCTACCCTCGGGTCGTGCTGCGAGGGCTGTCCGACTGGTGGAACGACGTGGAGCTGTGGCTGATCCAGCTGTCGTTCCCGCTGCAGTTCGCCCTGGTCATGGCGATCCTGCTGCCGCTGTGCGTGGTGCTGGCCTGGTTCATCGACCGGGTCGTGGACTACGCGTCGGCCCGGTTCGGCTCCTCCCGCGACGAGGCGCCCCTCGGATCGCGCCAGGACACCGATTCGTAGGCTGCCCCGGTGGCTTCGCGCAGACGCATCACGGTGGCGCTGGTCGGTCTGGTCCTGTTGGTCCTCGCCGGCTGGCTGATCAAGGACGCCGGTGACCCCGCGCCCGGCCCGACCCCGCTCTCCGCCCTGCCGGGGGAGGCCGCCGCCACCTGGCGCCTCGTCGAGAGCGGGGGACCGTTCCCCTACCCTGCCCACGACGGCAAGACCTTCGCCAACCGCGAGCGCAGGCTGCCGCAGCAAGCCCCCGACCACTACCGGGAGTACACCGTGCCCACCCCAGGCAGCCGCGACCGCGGCGCCCGACGCTTGATCACCGGCAGCGCCGGTGAGCTGTTCTACACCGGCGACCACTACGCCAGCTTCGTCGCCGTGGACCCGACCCGATGACCGACTACGCGGTCGACGGCACCGGCATCCGCAGCAAGCGCGCCATGTTCACCAGCCTGGCAGGCGCACTGTCCTTCCCGGACTGGTTCGGGCACAACCTCGACGGCCTCTACGACTGCCTGACCGACCTGTCGTGGCTGCCGGAGGGCGTGATCACGGTGGTGTGGACCGACTCGACCGTGCTGGCCGCCGCCGACCCGGCCGGGTACGCGGGCATCCGCGAGGTGCTCGACGACGCCGTGGAGGGGTTCGCGACCCCCGGCCGGTCGTTGGCGGTCGTGATCTCCTGACCTCAGGGCACCCAGTTCGCCTTGCGCTTCTGCGCGAAGGCCGAGATGCCCTCCTGCCCTTCCTCGCTCGCGAAGAACCCCGCCGACAGCGCCAGCATCTCGGCGAAGTCGGTGGTCATGTCGGCGGGGCGCTCGCGGCGCAGCATCGCCTTGGTGCCCGCGAGCGCCTTCGGGCCGCCGAGGGCGAGCATCGAGGTGTAGCGGGCGACCTCGTCGTCGAGGTCGGTGCTGGGCACCGCGGAGTTCAGCAGGCCGATCTGCACCGCGCGGGCGGCGTCGAACTGCTCGCCGGTGAGGAACAGCTCGTGCGCGGCGCGGGGCAGCAGGCGGGGCAGCAGGGTGACCGAGATGATCGCCGGGACCACGCCGATGCGGACCTCGGTGAGCGCGAAGGTCGCGGTGGTGGCCGCCACGGCGATGTCCGCGGCGGCGACGATGCCGACCCCGCCCGCGCGCGCCGGACCGGCCAGCTTCGCCACGACCGGCTTCGGGCTCGTCCAGATCTGCTGCAGGATGGCCGGGAACTCCTGGACCCCCTGCGCCGCCGCGGAAGCGCCGCCCGCCTCCTTGAGGTCCATGCCCGCGCAGAACACCGGTCCGGTGTGGTCGAGCACGATGACCCGGACGGTGTCGTCGTCGGTCGCGGTGCTCAGGTGGGCCCGCAGTTCGCTCCGCAGTTGCGCGGAGAGCGCATTGCGGTTGCCAGGCGAGTCCAGGGTGATCCGTGCGATGCCCGCCTCGACCACGTAGTGCACAAGCTCATCAGCCATGCCGCTCACCCTAGTAGCGCTAGTGGTGGTGATAGGAGTGCACGACGGCGTGACCCTTGCCCCTCCCGATGAGCCACTTGTTCACCGGAACGGTTAGCGCGAACGCCACCACCAGCGAGAACGCCAGCGCCAGCCAGAACAGCGCGCTGGCAAGGCCCGCGTCCATCGCACCGGGCACGACGAGCATCACGCCGTTGTCGACGATCTCCATCACCGTGATCGACACCGTGTCGGCCGCCAACGCGATCCGCAGCGCCCTCGCGGCGGGCACACCCGCGCGCAGCACCGGGCCGATGGTCAGCGAGTAGCCGAAAACGAAGGCCAGCGCGATCGATAGCACCACCGTGGCCAGGTTCGACCAGCCGAGAGCGGTGCCGATCACCATCCCCAGCACCTCGCCGATGGCGCAGCCGGTCAGGCAGTGCAGCGTCGCGCTCATCGCCTGCCGCCAGGGGTTCGCCTGGGTGTGTCCGTGGTGTTCCATGCGGCCAACTATACCCCTGGGGGGTATGAGAACCGCAGGGCGCGGGAGGGGCGCCCTGCGGTCTCGGTCACATCACCAGGTCAGGGCCTCAGGTGACGATCGTGGTGGTGATCGCCGGGTTCGGGCTCGGGTAGCACGCGGCGGGCACGTTCACGTCCACGAACAGCACGCGCACCACCCCGGTCGCGGTCAGCCCCGGGTCGCTGAAGCTCGTGCCGTACAGCGAGGTCTCGATGGTGCCCGGGGCGTTCGCGGTGAGGTTGAGCGTGATCGTCGGCAGCTCGAAGGTCGACCCGCTGTTGACCGGTCCGGCCGCGGTGAGCGTCGCGACGCCGCCGGTGACGGAGAGGGTGGTGGCACCGACCCCGGACCCGCCGGACAGCGAGCTGGACACGTAGGTCGAGTTCGCCGGGATCGGCACCTTGAAGGTCAGGTTCTGCACCCGCTTGAGCGTGTAGGTCCCGACGGTCGCCGGGATGCTCGCGGCCTGCGGGTCGATCACCACGCTCAACGCGCCACCGGCGGCAACGCTCGCGGGCGCGCTCACGTCCAGCGGCTGGGTAAGAGTGGCCGGGTAGGTCGTACCGAGCGCGGTGGCCTGGCAGGCGTAGTTGACGGTCACCGGGACAGCGGACGCGGGCGGGGCGAGCAACACCAGCGGCAGTGCGACGAGAGCGGCGATGGACAGGGCGCGACGCGGTGTCGGCTTCATCAGAGCACCTCGACTTCGATGGGTCGGACTTCGGATTCGGCCGCGCGGCGCAATCATGGTTGCGCTGTTCGGCGGAACCGGCAAACGCCCGGTCACGTAGTCGGCTGTGGGCACCTTGTGCACAGCGACTCTTCGGAGGCCGGACCCGCCCACGCGGGCGACCCCCGACTCGACACATCGATCCGGCGCGCACCCACAAGGCCCAGCGCCCGCTGCCCGTCAGCGACCGAGGCGGCCACACGAGTGGAGTTCGCGTTTCGGTAAGGCAGCGGTGAGTCAGGCGGTGCGCGCGGCGGAGGTGGTGACCTCGTCGTACCGGTCCAGCACCACGTCGGCGACCGACGCGCCGAGGGGTTCGGCCACTAGAGCGTCCCCGGCCGACGAGCGCACCCGGTCCGGCAGCAGCCCGGGCGCGAGGAAGTACGACGCGACCGCGATCCGGCGGGCACCCCTGGCCCGCAGCGCGGCCACCGCGGCGGCGACGTCCGGCGTCGAGGTCGAGGCGAACGCCGCCCGCACCCCCGACCACCCCTGGGTGTGCGCCCACCGCTCCGCGATGTCGGTGACCCGCGCGTTCGCGGGCGCGTGCGACGACCCGGTGGCGGCGAGCACGACGCCGAGGTCCGGGTCGCCCGCCGTGGCGCCGACCTCGGCCAACCGGCCGAGCAGCGCCGACTCCAGCTTCGGGTCCGGACCCAGCACGTCGCCGACCGTCGTGGACAGCTGAGGCATCCGAGACCGGGCCTCTTCAAGCAGGCCCGGTAGGTCTACCCGGGCGTGATAGGCCCGCCCGAGTAGAAGTGGCACAACAACGACCTGCCGGTGCCCTTCGGCGTAGAGCCCGGTCAGCACCTCCAGCAGAGGTGGCGTTGACAGGTCGAGGAACGCCCCACGCACGTCCAACCCCGGGCGCAGTGCCCGGACGGCGTCGAGCAGATCACCCACGGCAGCCGCGGATCTGGGATCGCGGCTGCCGTGGGCGACACCGACTAGGGGGATCGAGTGCACGGGTACCTAGCTCTTCCGGAGCCCGCGGGCGTTGAGCGTGACCTTCTCGAGCGGGGCGAACACCAGCAGCTCGATGCCGACCCCGACCACCAGGATCAGCAGGATGCCGGTGATCACCATCGGCATGTCGAACAGCGACATCCCGTTGTGCAGGAACTGGCCGAGGCCGTCGCCGAGCTCCGGCGACGAGGCGATCAGCTCCGCGGCCATCAGCGACCGCCACGAGAACGCCCAGCCCTGCTTCATCCCGGCCAGGTAGCCGGGCAGCGCCGCGGGAAGCAGGATGTGCCGGGCGTTGGCCAGCGAGCCCGCGCCCATCACCTTGCCCACCCTGGGCAGGATCGGCGGGATCTGGTCGATGCCCGCCACCAGCCCGTTGGCGATCGAGGGCACCGCGCCCAGCAGCACGACCATGTAGATCGAGGCGTCGGTGAGGCCGAACCAGATCACCGCGGCGGGCACCCAGGCCACCGACGGCAGGCTCTGCAGGCCCGACACCAGCGGCCCGATCGCCGCGCGGACGATCCGGACCCTGGCCAGCAGCAGCCCCAGCGGGGTCGCGATGGCCAGCGCGATGATGAACCCGATCACCGCCCGGTGCACCGAGGTCCACAGCAGTTCCCACACCTGGCCGGTCTCGACCAGGCCCCAGAACACCTCGCCGATGGTCAGCGGCGAGGGCAGCCGGTGTTCGGGCACCCACGCGGCCGCCCACACCGCCTGCCAGATCGCGATGAACAGCACCGCCGCCCCGATCGGCGGCAGCACCGCGGCGGCGATCCGGCGCCCCCGCGAGCGCTGCGGGCCCGCGTCGGGCGCGTCCAGCGCGTCGAGGCCGCCGATCGCGCCGTCGACCTCCGCGCCGCTGGGCCCGTCGCCGTGCGCGGTCTTGTGCTCAGCGGTGTCCTGGTCAAGCTGCGGCATGGGTGCTGATCACCTCCCGCAACTTCGCGCCGATGGTGTCCACGGCCGCCGACTCGTCGGACCCGGTGAGCCCGTCGACGTCCCACTCGTCCACGACCCGGCCCGGCCGCGACGAGAGCAGCACGACCCGCTGGCCCAGCCGGACCGCCTCGCGCACGTCGTGGGTGACGAAGACGACCGCGGTCCCGGTCGCCCGCCACACCCGCAGCAGCTCCGCTTGCAGCAGGTCGCGGGTGATCGCGTCGAGCGCGGAGAACGGCTCGTCCATCAGCATCAGCGCGTGCTTGCCGTCGGCGGAGCCCTGGACCGCCGAGGCCAGCGAGCGGGCCAGCGCCACCCGCTGGCGCATGCCGCCGGAGAGCTCGTGCGGGCGCTTGCGGCCCGTGCCCTCCAGCCGCACCAGGCTCAGCAGCTCCTCGACCTTGGCGGCGCGCTCGGCGCGCCCCACCCCGGCCAGCCGCAGCGGCAGTTCGATGTTGCGGTGCACGGTGAGCCAGGGCATCAGCGCGTGCTCCTGGAACATCACCGCGGGGCGCGAGGTGGTGAGCGTGATCCGGCCGGACGAGGGCTGCTCCAGCCCCGCGATCAGGTTGAGCAGCGTGGTCTTGCCGCACCCGGAGGCGCCGACCAGACACACGAACTCCCCTGGTCGGACCGCCAGGTCGATGCCGTCCAGCGCGGTGACCGCCTGCCTGCCGGTGCCGAAGACCTTGTGCAGGTCCTCCAACCGGACGGCGACCTCGGTCTGCACCGCGTTCTCCAGTGCGATTGCCATCTCGCGCCCCTCTCTCCTACTGCCCGCGTCCTACTTCTTGTCCAGGCCCGCGGCGTCCACAGCGGACTGACCGGCCCCGGTGAGCACCTCGTTGAGCAGCCTCAGGTCGAGGAAGCCCTTCACGTCGGTCTCCTTCTGCGCGACCTTCGCGGTGACCGCGTCCTTGCTCAGCTGCGGCAGCAGCGCGGCGTACGGGTCGAGGGTGAAGCTGAGGTTGGTGAACGCGCGGTCGATGGTCGCGGCGTTGAGCTCCTTGCCGGTCAGCGCCTTGAGCTGGGCGTTGACCGCGGTCTTGGCGCCCGCGGTGTCCTTCTTGGTGTAGTCGACGCTGGCGACCAGGCCCTTGAGCAGGCCCTTGACCGTCTCCGGGTGGTCGTTGAGGAAGGTGGTGGACACGATCAGCACGGTGGTCGGGAACTCGCCGCCGGGCCACAGGTCCTTCTCGTCGAGCAGCACCTTGGCGCCCGCCTCCAGCACCAGCCGCGACGACCACGGCTCGGGCAGCCACGCCGCCTGCACGCTGCCCTTCTTGAACTCCTCCAGCGCCAGCGCGTTCTCGGTGTTCTGCACCTTCACCTTGTCGGTGAGCTGCTTGTCGGCCAGCCACTTCTTCAGCGCGATGTCCTGGGTGTTGCCCAGCTGCGGGGTCACCACCGTCTTGCCGACCAGGTCCTGCTCGGAGTTGATCTCCGGCTTGACCACCAGCTGCGCGCCGCGCGAGGCGGTGCCCGCCACCAGCCGCACCGCCTTGCCGTCGGACTTGCCGTAGGCGTTGAGCGAGGGGCCCGAGCCGATGAAGGTCGCGTCCAGCGAGCCGCCGTAGAGCGCGTTGACCGCCTCGCCACCGGCGTTGAACTTGGTCGGCACCAGCTTGGTGCTGCCCAGCTCCTTGGTGAACAGGCCCTTCTCCAAGCCGACCAGCGCCGGGGTGTGCGTCACGTTGGGGAAGTACCCCAGCCGCAGCTCGGCGGCGGGACCCTTGCCCGCGCTCGGGGCGCCGCTGCTCGCGGGGGCGGAGCCGGAGTCGCCCGAGTCCGCGCGGGAGCAGCCCGCCAGGGCACTGGCGAGGGACAGGGCAACAGCGGCTGCGGCTAAGACGCGGGATCGCTTCACTTCGGTGGGGCCTTTCCGGGGTGGGTTGTACTACGGACCGGGGGAGACGAGGTCTCCCGCCGTGCTCGCACCGGACGCGGATCCGGTGGTGGACAGGGCTTGCAGACCGGCGCCGACCAGACCGGCCGCCAACGTCGAGCCGTCGGCGGCGTCGATCACCAGGAACGCGCCGGTGCGCCGGTTGACCGCGTAGTCGTCGACCGGCAGCGGTTCGGCCGTGCGCACCAGCACCCGGCCGATCTCGTTGAGCTCGAGGGATGTCGGGTCGGGCACGGAGGTGAGCTTCTGCTCGTCGAACCGGGCGTTGAGCTCGCCGACGACGGCCCGCACCGTGCGCGCGCCGTGCTTGACCAGCACCCTGGCCCCCGCCCGCAGCGGCTTGTCCGACAGCCACGCCAGCGTCGCCTCGAACTCGTCCACCGCGAGCGGCGGCTCGACGGCCGCGGCGATCAGGTCGCCGCGGGAGATGTCGATGTCGTCGGCCAGCACCAGCGTCACCGACTGGCCCGCCTCGGCCTCGGCCAGCTCGCCGTCCGGGGTGTCGACCCTGGCGACGGTGGTGCGCAGCCCCGAGGGCAGCACGACCACCTCGTCACCCGGGCGGACCGTGCCCGCCGCGACCTGCCCCGCGTAGCCGCGGTAGTCGGTGTGCTCCGCGGTGTTGGTGCGGATCACGTACTGCACCGGGAAGCGCAGCGGCGCGTCGTGCGGGTCCGGCTCGACCGGGACGGTCTCCAGGTGCTCGAGCAGCGTCGGGCCGACGTACCAGGGCGTGTGCCCGGAGCGCTCCACCACGTTGTCGCCGACCAGCGCCGACACCGGGATGGACAGCACCGAGCCGATCGGGTAGCCCAGCGCGGTGGCGTGGTCGGTGAACTCCTTGGCGATCACCTCGAAGGTCGCCTCGTCGTAGGACACGAGGTCGATCTTGTTGACCGCCAGCACCAGCCGGGGCACGCCGAGCAGCGCCAGCACCGCGGCGTGGCGGCGGGTCTGCTCCAGCACCCCCTTGCGCGCGTCGACCAGCAGCACGGCCAGCTGCGCGGTGGACGCGCCGGTGACGGTGTTGCGGGTGTACTGCACGTGGCCGGGGGTGTCGGCGAGCACGAACGAGCGCCTGGGCGTGGCGAAGTAGCGGTAGGCCACGTCGATGGTGATGCCCTGCTCGCGCTCGGAGCGCAGCCCGTCGACCAGCAGCGACAGGTCCGGAGTGGACAGTCCCTTGTCCACGCTGGCGCGGTGCACCGCGTCGAGGGTGTCGGCCAGCACGGACTTGGTGTCGTAGAGCAGCCGCCCGACCAGGGTGGACTTCCCGTCGTCGACACTGCCCGCCGTGGCCAGCCGCAGCAGGTCCTGGGTGGTGGTAGCCATTAGAAGTAGCCCTCCCGCTTGCGGTCCTCCATGGCGGCCTCGGACAGTCGGTCATCGGCGCGGGTCGCCCCGCGCTCGGTCAACCGGCTCGCCGAGACCTCGGCGATCACCTCGTCGAGGTCGGCCGCCTCGGACAGCACGGCACCGGTGCACGACCCGTCGCCGACCGTCCGGTACCGCACGGTCAACTCCTCGACGGGCTCGTCGGCGCGCGGGCCGAACCACGGACCGGCCGTCAGCCACATCCCGTCGCGCTGGAACACCTCTCGGGTGTGCGCGAAGTAGATGGACGGCAGCACGATCGCCTCGCGCTTGATGTAGCGCCAGACGTCGAGTTCGGTCCAGTTGGAGAGCGGGAACACACGAACGTGTTCGCCCGCGCGGTGCCTGCCGTTATAGAGGTTCCACAGTTCGGGACGCTGGCGCCGCGGCTCCCACTGGCCAAAGGAATTCCGTAGGCTGAAGATTCTTTCTTTCGCGCGGGCGCGTTCCTCGTCGCGGCGGCCACCGCCGAACACGGCGTCGAACTTGCCGGTGGTGATGGCGTCGAGCAGCGGCACCGTCTGCAAAGGATTTCGCGTTCCGTCCGGCCGCTCCTCGAGCCGACCGTCGTCGATGTAGTCCTGCACGTTGGCCACCACGAGCCGTAAGCCGTAGCGCTCGACGGTCCGGTCGCGGAACTCGATGACCTCGTCCAGATTGTGCCCGGTGTCCACGTGCAGTAGCGGGAATGGGACGGGTGCGGGCCAGAACGCCTTGACCGCCAAGTGAAGCAGTACGGTGGAGTCCTTCCCGCCGGAGAACAGGATCACCGGTCGGTCGAACTCGCCCGCCACCTCCCGAAAGATGTGGATGGCCTCGGACTCCAGCCGGGCAAGGGCGTCCAGCGGCGCGCGGGTCGGCCCCGGCTGTGTCTGTTGTGTACTCATGTCCCCGTCGTCCTCAGCCATGCAGTCCGCACTCGGTCTTGCCCGTGCCCGCCCAGCGGCCGCTGCGGGCGTCCTGCCCCGGCAGCGGCTTGGCCGTGCACGGCTTGCAGCCGATCGACGGGTAGCCCTCCTGCACCAACGGGTTCTCCAGGATCCCGTGGTCGGCGATGTAGCGGGTGAACTCGTCGTCGCTCCACGGCGCGATCGGGTTCACCTTCACCAGGCCGTTGCGCTCGTCCCACTGCACGATCGGCGTGTTCGCCCGCGTCGGCGCGTCCACCCGGCGCACCCCGGTGACCCACGCGCGGTACCCGGACAGGGTCTCGCGCAGCGGCACCACCTTGCGCAGGAAGCAGCACTGCGTCGGGTTCGTCTGGTTCAGCAGCCCGAACTCGGCCTCCTGGTCGGCCACCGACTGCGTGGCCTCGGCGTTGACGATCCGCACCTCGGGGTAGACCACGGCCACCGCGTCGCGGGTGCCGATGGTCTCCGCGAAGTGGTAGCCGGTCTCCAGGAACAGCACGTCGATATCGCGCTTGGCCCGGTAGGCCAGGTCGATCAGCACCGCGTCCTGCATGTTGGAGGCGACGATGAACTCGTCGCCGAAGGTCTCGGCCGTCCAGGCCAGCGCCTGCGCCGCGCTCGCCCCCGCCAGCTCGCGTTCCGCCCGAGCTGCCAGGTCCTGGTGGGTGGTGGTCACTTCGCTGCCTCCCCCGACAGATTCAGTCCGACGAACTTGACCGTGAAGACCCGCCTGCACCCGGTGCACAGCCAGGCCGTGTGCGGCTCCTCCTGCGGCCGCAGGTCCTCGTCACCGCAGTACGGGCAGTAGAAGGGCGTCGCCCGCTCGCTCATCGCAGGTCGCCCTCGTCGGCGCGCACGACCCACTGCGCGAACCGCTCGTCGCCCTCGCGCTTGGCGACGAAGTTGCGCACCACGCGCTCGACGTAGTCCGGCAGCTCAGCGCCGGTCACCTTGTGCCCGCGCAGCTTGCGGCCGAACCCGGCGTCCAAGCCGAGCCCGCCGCCGAGGTGCACCTGGAAGCCCTCGACCTGGTTGCCGTCGTCGTCGGTGACGATCTGGCCCTTGAGGCCGATGTCGGCGGTCTGGATCCGGGCGCACGAGTTCGGGCAACCGTTGATGTGCACCGAGATCGGCGCGGTGATCCCGTCGGTGACGTCGGTGAGCCTGGCCTCCAGCGCCGACACCAGGTCGTGCGCGCGAGCCTTGGTCTCGACGATGGCCAGCTTGCAGAACTCGATGCCGGTGCAGGCCATCACGCCCCGCCGCCACGGCGACGGCGTGGTCTGCAGGCCCAGCTTCGCCAGGTCCGCCTGCAACCCGGCCACCTCGGCCTCGGGCACGTCGAGCACGACCAGCTTCTGCTGCGGGGTGAACCGCACCCGGTTCGACCCGGCCCGCTCGGCGGCCTTGGCGATCTCCACCAGCGCCGACCCGGACACCCGGCCCGCGATCGGGGCCGCGCCGACGTAGTAGAGGCCGTCCTTCTGCTTGTGCACGCCGATGTGGTCGATCGGCACCGCGGGCACCTCGGGCGCCGGGCCGTCGATCAGCTTGCGGTGCAGGTACTCGTCCTCGACCACCTGGCGGAACTTGGCCGCGCCCCAGTCCTTGACCAGGAACTTGATCCTGGCCCGGTGCCGCAGGCGGCGGTAGCCGTAGTCGCGGAACACGCTGATCACCGCGCCGTAGACGTCGGCGACCTCGTCGAGCGGCACCCACGCGCCCAGCCGCTGACCGATCATCGGGTTGGTGGACAGGCCGCCGCCGACCCACACGTCGAACCCGGGGCCGTGCTCGGGGTGCACCACGCCGACGAAGGCGATGTCGTGGATCTCGTGGGCGATGTCGGGCAGACCGGACACCGCGGACTTGAACTTGCGCGGCAGGTTCGAGTACGCCGGGTCGCCGATGAACCGGCGCTTGATGTCCTCGATCGCCTGGGTGCCGTCGATGACCTCGTCCTGGGCGATGCCCGCCACCGGCGAACCGAGGATGACCCGGGGGCTGTCGCCGCAGGCCTCCATCGTGGTCATGCCCGCGCCCTCGAGCTTCTGCCAGATCGTGGGCATGTCCTCGACCCGGATCCAGTGGTACTGGATGTTCTGCCGGTCGGTGATGTCGGCGGTGTCGCGCGCGTAGGTCTGCGACACCTCGCCGAGCACGGTGAGCTGCTCGGTGGTCACCGCGCCGCCGTCGGTGCGCACCCGCAGCATGAAGTAGGAGTCGTCGAGCTCCTCGGGCTCCAGCGTCGCGGTGCGGCCGCCGTCGATCCCCGGCTTGCGCTGGGTGTAGAGGCCGTACCAGCGGAAACGCCCGCGCAGGTCACCGGGGTCGATGCTGTCGAACCCGCCCTTGGCGTAGATGTTCTCGATCCTGGCCCGCACGTTGAGCGGGTTGTCGTCCTTCTTGGACCGTTCGTTGGGATTCAGCGGCTCGCGGTAGCCGAGCGCCCACTGACCCTCGCCCCGCGGCGTGCGGGCCGGGGGCTTGGTGGGGGAAACCGGGGTGGGGGGTGTGGTGGGGGACACCGGTGGTTCCTCCGGGATCGGGGCGCTCGTGCGCGCCACGACGACCCCAGGCGGCGGTGCGGGGGATCACTCAGCGGCGCACCCGACGCCTGCTGAATGCGAATAGGCGTGGACGTCAGCGGTGCTGACGGCACATCGCGCTGGACACGCGCTGGAAGTCGACGTGGCGGCGGGCCACCAGGAAGACCTCAGTCGCGGACATGGGAGTCAGCGTGCCACGCGTCCACGGTGTGGTCTACCACCATCCGAATGCTGGGACGCAGGTCACGGGTCTTGCGCCGCCGACGCCAGGGCGGGTGGTCGGACCTGGGAGGATGTCCGACATGGCCGCAGCTCCCGCGCAGGGTGACCCCGCGCCCGTCGACGGTTCCCTGCCGGAGTCCGCCCTCGCGGGCCTCGGGGACCGGCCGTTCGGCGTGTACGTGCACGTCCCGTTCTGCGCCACCCGGTGCGGCTACTGCGATTTCAACACCTACACCGCCGGTGAGCTGGGCAGCTCCGCGTCACCGGAGTCGTGGCTGGCGGGTCTGCGACAGGAACTCGACCTCGCCGCCCACGTCCTGGGAGCACCGCCGCCCGCTGACACCGTGTTCGTCGGCGGTGGCACTCCGTCACTGCTCGGAGCGGCGGGGCTGACCCAGGTGCTGGACGCGGTGCGGTCGGTGTTCGGCCTCGCGCCCGGGGCCGAGGTCACCACGGAGTCCAACCCCGAGTCGACCTCGCCGGAGTTCTTCGCCGGGATCGCCGACGCCGGCTACACCCGGGTGTCGCTCGGCATGCAGTCCGCGGCCCGGCACGTACTCGCGATCCTGGACCGGACCCACACCCCGGGCCGGGCCGTCGCCGCCGCGCGCGAGGCCACCGCGGCGGGCATCGAGCACGTCAACCTGGACCTGATCTACGGGACACCGGGGGAGCGGCCGGACGACCTGGCCGCCTCGCTGGACGCGGTGCTGGCGGCGGGCGTCGACCACGTGTCGGCGTACTCGCTGATCGTCGAGGACGGGACCGCGCTGGCCAGGCGCGTGCGCCGGGGCGAGCTGCCGATGCCGGACGACGACGTGCTCGCCGACCGCTACGAGCAGGTGGACGCGGCCATGGCGGCGGCCGGTCTGCACTGGTACGAGGTGTCCAACTGGGCCGCGACCGACGCCGCCCGGTGCAGGCACAACCTCGGCTACTGGCTCGGCGGCGACTGGTGGGGCGCGGGCCCCGGCGCCCACAGCCACGTCGGCGGCATCCGCTGGTGGAACGTCAAGCACCCGGCCCGCTACACCGCCCTGCTCGCCGAGGGCTCCTCCCCGGCCGCCGCCCGCGAACACCTCACCCAGGCCGACCAGCGCCTCGAACGCGTCCTCCTGGAACTCCGCCTCGCCGAAGGCCTCCCCACCGACGCCCTCACCCCCGCCGCCCTGACCGAGGCTGAGTCCGCCGCGCACGACGGCCTACTCGACCCCACCGCCCTCACCTCCGGCCGCTGCGTCCTCACCTCCCGCGGCCGCCTCCTGGCCGACGCCGTCGTTCGGCGGCTGACCTGAGCCGCTGCCCGAGCGTTCCGGGTCTGGTTCGGGACTTTCGGCCCGACTTGGGGTCGGGGCGTATCTGGTACGAGGTCGCGGCCTCTTGTCGGCAGCGCAACGCCACAAGTGAGGGGTCATGCGATGGCGGTCACGATGCAGCACGTCCGGCAGCAGTTATCCGTCCAAGAGGTGGACTACTCCACCGCGGCCGAGTTGGGTGATGACGCCTTGCCGCACCTGGAGGAGCTCGCCGCGCGGGAGGACACGGTGCTCGCCTGCAAGGCGCTCTACCTGGCCAGTCTCATCGGGGGGCCGCGGTCGACGGAGATCATCGCCGGTGCCGCCGACCACGCGGATCCGATCATCCGGATCGCGGCGTCGGCCGCCCTGCGCAACCTGCGGCAGGCGGACCGGACCCGTTAGGCGCCACCCGCCGCCCCGCTCTCCGTAAACTTGCGTCGAGACCCCGCGCACACGGATGAGGGAGGTGGCCCGTGGTCAGTTCCGACGAGCGCCGGTTCGAGGTGCTGCGGGCGATCGTCGCCGACTACGTGCGCGACCACGAGCCCGTCGCGTCCAAGGCGATCGTGGACCGGCACAACCTCGGCGTGTCCAGCGCGACCGTCCGCAACGACATGGCGTCGCTGGAGGAGGACGGGTACATCACCCAGCCGCACACCAGCGCGGGCCGCATCCCCACCGACAAGGGCTACCGGCTCTTCGTCGACCGGCTCAGCGACGTGAAACCGCTGTCCACCGCCGAGCGCAAGGCCATCCAGAGCTTCCTGGAGGGCGCCATCGACCTCGACGACGTCATGCGCCGCAGCGTCCGGCTGCTCGCCCAGCTGACCCGCCAGGTCGCGGTGATCCAGTACCCGACGCTGACCACCTCCACGGTGCGCCACGTCGAGCTGGTCAGCATCACCCCGGCCAGGTTGATGCTGGTGCTGATCACCGACACCGGCCGGGTCGACCAGCGGGTGGTCGACCTCGGCGACGTGGTCACCGACGAGACCGTGGCCAGGCTGCGCTCCATGGTCAACACCACCCTGGCAGGCAAGCGCCTCGCCGACGCCGCGGCCAGCGTCGCCGAACTGCCGGACACCGCGCCCGGCGAGCTGCGCGAGGTCGTCACCAGGCTGGCCACGGTGCTGGTCGAGTCGCTCGTTGAGCACCCCGAGGAGCGGCTGGTGCTCGGCGGCACCGCCAACCTCACCCGCAACGTCGCCGACTTCCCCCACTCGCTGCGCCAGGTGCTCGAGGCGCTGGAGGAGCAGGTCGTCGTGCTCAAGCTGCTGGCCGCGACCGCCGACCCCGGCACCATCACGGTGCGCATCGGCGAGGAGAACGAGGCCGAGGAGATGCGTTCCACCTCGGTGGTGTCCATCGGCTACGGCACCCGTGCCACCCTGTTGGGCGGCATGGGCGTGGTCGGTCCGACGCGGATGGACTACCCCACCAACATCGCCGCGGTACGGGCGGTGGCGAACTACGTCGGGAAGATCCTCGGTCGGTAGAGGGTCGGTCGAACAGGTATCGAAGCGCCCCGGCACGCCCGGGGCAGGAGGACTGGACAGGTGGCGAGGGACTACTACGGCACTCTCGGGGTGCGTCAGGACGCGACCTCCGAGGAGATCAAGCGGGCCTACCGCAAGCTGGCGCGCGAGCTGCACCCCGACGTCAACCCGGACGAGGCGGCGCAGACCCGCTTCCGCGAGGTCACCGCGGCCTACGAGGTCCTCTCCGACCCGCAGAAGCGCAAGATCGTCGACATGGGCGGCGACCCGCTCGGCAACGGGGGCGGCGGCGGGGGCGGTGGCCGCGACCCGTTCGGCGGGTTCGGGCTCGGCGACATCATGGACGCCTTCTTCGGCGCGGCGGGTGGCGGCGGCGGAGGTCGCGGCCCGCGCAGCCGGGTGCAGCCGGGCTCGGACGCGCTGCTGCGCATCCAGATGACGCTGGAGGAGTGCGCGACCGGGATCAGCCGCGAGATCGCGGTGGAGACCGCGATCCTGTGCGACCTGTGCCGCGGCTCGGGGTGCACCGACGGCAGCAGCCCGATCGCCTGCGACACCTGCGGCGGACGGGGTGAGGTGCAGTCGGTGCAGAGGTCGTTCCTCGGCCAGGTAGTCACCGCGCGCGCTTGCCCTACCTGCCGCGGTCTTGGCGAGGTCATCCCCGACCCGTGCCGCCAGTGCGCGGGCGAGGGCCGGGTCCGGGCGCGGCGCAACATCACCGCCAAGATCCCGCCCGGTGTGGCTGACGGCATGCGCGTCCGGTTGTCCGGCCAGGGCGAGGTCGGCCCCGGCGGCGGCCCCGCGGGCGACCTCTACATCGAGGTCGAGGAGCTGCCGCACGCCACCTTCGAGCGCGAGGGCGCCGACCTGCACTGCACGTTGCGGGTCCCGATGACGACCGCGGTGCTCGGCGCGGTGCTGCCGCTGGAGGCCATCGACGGTCGCATCGAGCTCGACCTGGAACCGGGCACCCAGCCCGGCGCCGAGCTGGTCATGCCGGGCCGCGGCCTGCCGAGGCTGCGCTCCACCGGCCGCGTCGACGGCCGCGGCGACCTGCACGTGCACATCGAGGTGGAGATCCCCACCCGCCTCGACGCCAGGCAGAACGAACTGCTGCGCGAGCTGGCCACCCTGCGCGGCGAGGAGGAGCACACGCTGGCCTCGGCCAACAGCCGCACCGGTGGCCTGTTCTCCCGCCTGCGCTCCCGCCGATGACCCTGGCGCAGTTCCTGGTCGACGCGCTGCCCGCCGCCGGGTCGTTCACCCTGGACGGCCCGGAGGGCAGGCACGCGGCGGCCGTGCGCCGGTTGCGCGCGGGCGAGCGGCTGCTCGTCGGCGACGGCGCGGGCTCGGTCGCCGAGTGCGTGGTCACGGCCGCGGCGAAGGACAGCCTCGACGTGGCCGTCGAACGCCGGTGGACCGAGCCGCGACCGGACCTGCGCGTCGTGCTGGTGCAGGCGTTGGTCAAGGGCGACCGGGGCGAACTGGCGGTCGAACTGGCCACGGAGGCGGGCGTCGACGCGATCGTGCCGTGGCGCGCGAGCCGCTGCGTCGCGAAGTGGGAGGACGGCCCCCGCGGCGAGAAAGCCCTGGCCCGCTGGCGATCCACCGCCCGCGAAGCCGCCAAACAGGCCAGGCGGTCCTGGATCCCGGAAGTCCGCGACCCCGTCAACCAGACCGGACTGTTCGACCTGGTCCGGGCGAGCGCGGGGGCACTCGTCCTCGAAGCCCACCTCGCCACCCGGTTGGTCGAAGTCCGGCTACCCGAATCGGGTGATCTTGTCCTGGTCGTCGGCCCCGAAGGCGGCATCACGCCCGAGGAACAGACCACCCTTGAACAGGCCGGGGCCACCGCCGTCCGACTCGGACCCGCAGTGCTGCGGACTTCCACCGCCGCCGCCGTCGCCCTCGGCGCACTCGGCGCCCTTACCGCCCGCTGGCGTTAGGTCACCCCAAGGTTTACCCTTTATCCGCAAAGCGTTTCAGATATTCCGAAGCGCGTTCACCCGACTACCGCCGGACACCTCCCCCCTCGGTCCGGCGGCGCCGCGCGGGCCCGGTGGGGCGACCCCCAGGCCTCACCGCCCGCGCGGCTTCCTCCACCATGTTCGAAGCCCTTTGGGCTTCTTCCCCCTTGCGCCGCCGATGTCTTCCGGGGGCCCGAGCCCCCGGAGCCCCCACGGTGCGGTGGTGGCGGGGCGGGTGTGCGTAGTGCGAGGACGAGCGCGAGGTGTGCGTGGTGCGAGGGACGAGCGCGTGGCGGGGCGGAATCGGCGTAGAAGCCTTTGGTGCGAGACTTTTCCGATTTTCTCTTGTTCTTGGTTAGCGGCCGAAGGTGGAGAGTTGTTCGCCGCCTAGGACGTGGAGGTGGGCGTGGAAGACGGTTCGGCAGGCGTCGTCGCCGGTGTTGAAGACGAAGCGGTAGCCGGAGTCGTGGATTCCTTCGACCTTGGCCACTTCAACGCCCGCTGCGAGCACCGCCGCCAGTAGTCCGGGGTCGGCCGTCAGTTCTTCGGCGTCCTCGTGGTGGGCACGGGGGACCACCAGCACGTGCACCCGCGACTGGGGGCTGATGTCGCGGAAGGCGTAGACGTGCGGGTCCTCGTACACCTTCGTGGACGGGATCTCGCCGGCGATGATCTTGCAGAAGAGGCAGCCGCTCATGGGGCGAACCCTAGCCAGGCCGTGATGGTTTCTTCGGTGCGGTGGGGGTGGGGGGAGGGCTAGCATCGGGGAGGTCGGATGGTGAGGCGCGCGAGCGCAGAAGGTGGGCCAGAGAGCACGTGACGGGTACCGCACCTGGGGGAGACCCCCGTCCTTCTTCTGCTGAGCCGATCCGCGACGCGCAGTCGAGGTTCGCGATCCCGGAGGGCGCCGTGCTGGCCCTGCTGGGCTCCCGCGACGAGAACCTGCGCCTCGCCGAGGAACTGCTCGACGCCGACGTCCACGTGCGCGGCAACGAGGTGACCCTGTCCGGCGACCCCGCCGACGTCGCCTTCGCCGAGCGCGTGTTCACCGAGCTCACCACCCTGGCCGCCCGCGGCCAGCAGGTCGGCCCGGACACCGTCCGCCGCACCGTGGCGATGCTCTCGGCCAACTCCGCCGAATCGCCCGCCGAGGTGCTCAGCCTCGACATCCTCTCCAGGCGCGGCCGCACGATCCGGCCCAAGACGCTCAACCAGAAGCACTACGTCGACGCCATCGACGCCAACACCATCGTCTTCGGCATCGGCCCCGCCGGTACCGGCAAGACGTACCTGGCGATGGCCAAGGCCGTCCAGTCGCTGCAGGCCAAGCACGTCAGCCGCATCATCCTGACCCGGCCCGCGGTCGAGGCGGGCGAGCGGCTCGGCTTCCTGCCGGGCACCCTGTTCGACAAGATCGACCCGTACCTGCGCCCGCTCTACGACGCGCTGCACGACATGATCGACCCCGAGTCGATCCCGCGGCTGATGCAGGCGGGCACCATCGAGGTCGCCCCGCTGGCCTACATGCGCGGCCGCACCCTCAACGACGCGTTCATCATCCTCGACGAGGCGCAGAACACCACGCCGGAGCAGATGAAGATGTTCCTCACCCGGCTCGGTTTCGGCTCCAAGATCGTGGTCACCGGCGACACCACCCAGATCGACCTGCCCGGCGGGCAGCGCTCCGGGCTCAAGGTGGTCCGGGAGATCCTCGACGGCGTCGACGACGTGCACTTCGCGCAGCTCAGCAGCGCCGACGTGGTCCGCCACCGGCTCGTCGGCGACATCGTCGACGCCTACGAGCGCTGGCAGGTCGTGCAGGACGCGGCCGAGAACGACGTCGCCACCCAGCGCGGCCCGGTCCGTGCCGGGGGCAGGCGCGGCGGCCGCTGAGGCCTGCGGGGACAATGGCGCGGTGAGTATCGAGATCGCCAACGAGTCCGGGGTGGCGGTCGACGAGGCGTCCATCGTCTCCGCGGCCCGCTTCGCGCTTGACCGGATGAACGTCAGCAAGCTCGCCGAGCTGTCCGTCCTGCTCGTCGAGCTCGACGTCATGGCCGACCTGCACGAGCGCTGGATGGACCTGCCCGGCCCCACCGACGTGATGGCCTTCCCGATGGACGAGCTGGACTCGGCGCGTCGCCCCGACGCCTCCGAGTCCGGCCCCGCGCTGCTCGGCGACATCGTGCTGTGCCCGGCCTTCGCCAAGGACCAGGCGCGCACCGCGGGCCACAGCCTCATCGACGAGCTGCACCTGCTGACCGTGCACGGCGTGCTGCACCTGCTCGGCTACGACCACGCCGAGCCCGCCGAGGAACGCGAGATGTTCACCCTGCAGAAGCGCATCCTGGCCGACTTCCGCACCGCCGCCGCCGACGCCAAGCGGCGCGCCGCCCAACGCGTCGAGGACGACAAGCTGCTCGGCGCGGTCGGCCTCACCGAACCGGAGGACTGACCCGAGGTGTCCGCCGATTCGGCCGGTCTGCTGGTCATCGCCGTCCTGCTCATCCTCGCCGCGGGGTGCTTCGCCGCCGCCGACGCCTCCCTGTCGGCGGTGTCCAAGGCCAGGGTCGAGGGCCTGCTGCGCTCCGGGCGCGCGGGCGCCAAGCAGCTGCTCGCCGTGGTCGCCGAGCGGCCCAGGCACATCAACCTGCTGCTCCTGCTGCGGCTGGGCTGCGAGCTCGCCGCCACGGTGCTGGTCACCTTCGTCTGCGCCCGCTCGATCAGCCCCGCCTGGGTGTCCGGCCTGGTCGCCGCGCTCGGCATGATCGTCGTGTCGTACGTGCTCGTCGGGGTCGGGCCGCGCACCATCGGCCGCCAGCACCCCTACGGCGTCGGTCTCCTCGCCGCCGCGCCCGTGCGGGTCCTAGGCTCGATCCTGGGCCCTCTCTCTCGTTTCCTGATCCTCGTCGGTAACGCCATCACCCCCGGTAAGGGCTTCCGGGAAGGGCCGTTCTCGTCCGAGGTGGAGCTGCGCGAGCTGGTCGACATGGCCGAGGAGCGCGGCGTCGTCGACGCCGACGAGCGCGAGATGATCCACTCGGTGTTCGAGCTGCGCGGCACGATCGCCCGCGAGGTGATGGTCCCGCGCACCGAGATGGTGTGGATCGAGCAGGCCAAGTCCGGCCGCCAGGCCCTCGCGCTGTCGCTGCGCACCGGCTACACCCGCATCCCGGTGATCGGCGAGAGCGTCGACGACGTGGTCGGCGTGGTCAACCTCAAGGACCTGGTGCGCGCCGGGCTCGAGGCGGGCGACCGGCCGGTCCCGCTGGTCGAGGTGATGGGCGCGGCGGTGTTCGTGCCCGACACCAAGCGGCTCGACGACCTGCTGCGCGAGATGCAGGTGTCCAAGAACCACATCGCCATCGCCGTCGACGAGTACGGCGGCACCGCGGGCCTGCTGACCATCGAGGACATCCTGGAGGAGATCGTCGGCGAGATCACCGACGAGTCCGACACCGACGACCGGCCGCCGGTCGAGCACCTCGACGACGGCGCGGTCCGGGTCAGCTCCCGGCTGCCGGTGGAGGACCTCGGCGCGCTGTTCGGGCTGCGGCTGGAGGGCCAGGACGTGGAGACCGTCGGCGGCCTGCTCGCCCAGCGGCTGGGACGTGTGCCACTTCCCGGCGCCGAGGCGGAGATCACCGGGCTACGGTTCCGAGCCGAGGGCGGCAAGGACAACCGGGGCCGGGTGCGGATCACCTCCGTGGTGGTGCGCCCGATCGAACGGCCGGAGCCCGCGGACGTCGACACCACCCCGGTCGACGAACAGGAGTGGGAGAGGAGCGGTGAGCGTGGCTGAGCTCGACCAGGAGGACGCCAAGATCGTCACCCTCGCGCGGTCCAGCCGGGCGCGCACCGGTGCCGCCGAGGGCGCCGCGGTCCGCGACACCGACGGCCGCACCTACGCCGCGGCCACCGTCGCCCTGCCCTCGCTGCGGCTCACCGCGCTGCAGGCCGCCGTGGCCGCCGCCGTCTCCAGCGGCGCCGAGGGCCTGGAGGCCGCCGCCGTGGTCACCGACTCCGGCGAGGTCGACGCCGACTCGCTCGCCGCCGCCCGCGACCTCACCGCGGGCGTGCCGGTGCTGCGCGCCGACGCCTCGGGCACCGTCGTCGACGTGCTGCGGTGAGCGTCCTCGTCACCGTCTGCCGGGACTGCTGCTGCGGGACGGTCAAGAAGCACCCCACCGTCAACCACGGCGCCCAGGTCAGCCGCCTGCGCGCCATCGCGGCCAGGCACGGCGGCAAGGTCCGCGTCTCCGAGTGCCTGGACACCTGCGAGACCTCCAACGTGGTCGTCGTGCAGGCCAAGGGCGGCAAACCGGTCTGGCTCGGGTTCGTCCTCGACGACGGCGTCCTCGACGACATCGAGGCCTGGCTGGACGCCGGCGGACCCGGTGTCGCCGACCTGCCTGCCGCCCTGGAGCTGAACCGCGTCAGCCCGCCGGGGAGCGCAAGGGCACAATGACTTGGTGACAAGCACCGCGCAGGGCCATCGTTCCGGATTCGCCTGCTTCGTCGGCAGGCCCAACGCGGGGAAGTCGACGCTGACCAACGCGTTGGTCGGCAGCAAGGTCGCCATCACCTCGAGCAAGCCGCAGACCACCCGCCACGCCATCCGCGGCATCGTGCACCGCGACGACGCCCAACTCGTGATCGTCGACACCCCCGGCCTGCACCGGCCGCGCACCCTGCTCGGCCAGCGGCTCAACGACATCGTCCGGGAGACCTGGTCGGAGGTCGACGTGGTCGGCTTCTGCGTGCCTGCCGACCAGAAGGTGGGACCGGGGGACCGGTTCATCGCCGCCGAGCTGACCAAGGTCGCCAAGCGCACCCCGGTCATCGGCATCGTCACCAAGACCGACCTGGTGTCCGCCGACCAGGTCGGCGAGCAGCTGCTGGCGCTGCAGGAGGTCATGGAGTTCGCCGAGCTGGTCCCGGTGTCGGCGGTGGACGGGTTCCAGGTGGCCACCCTGACCGACCTGCTGGTGGCCAGGATGCCGGAGGGCCCGCAGCTCTACCCGGGCGGCGAGCTGACCGACGAGCCGGAGACCACGCTGGTCGCCGAGCTGATCCGGGAGGCCGCGCTGGAGGGCGTGCGCGACGAGCTGCCGCACTCCATCGCCGTCACCATCGAGGAGATGGTCCCGCGCGAGGGCCGCGACGACATGATCGACGTGCACGCGCTGCTGTACGTGGAGCGCTCCAGCCAGAAGGGCATCGTGCTCGGGCACCGCGGCGAGCGGCTCAAGCACGTCGGGTCGACCGCGCGCCGCCAGATCGAGGTCCTGCTCGGCACCCGGGTGTACCTGGACCTGCACGTCAAGGTCGCCAAGGACTGGCAGCGCGACCCCAAGCAGTTGCGCCGCCTCGGGTTCTGACGTGGACTGGCCGGTCTGCCCGATCAAGGCGCTGACCGGCCTGTGCTGCCCCGGCTGCGGTGGCTCCCGGATGGCGCTGGCCCTGCTCGACGGCCGGTTCGCCGACGCGGTCCGGTACAACGCCGTGGCCCTGGTGTTCGTCGCGCTGTACGCGTGGGTGGCCGTCGCGTGGGTGCTGCGGCGGGTCCGCGGCCGCGCGGTGACGACCTGGCTGGACCGGCCGTGGGCGCGGGTGGCCGCGGTGGCGGTGCTGGTGCTGTGGTCGGTGGCGCGCAACGTGCCGGGCACCGGGCTGTACGTGTGAGAATGTGCCGGTGAGCCTGTACCGCGACACCGGTGTAGTGCTGCGCGTGCAGAAGCTCGGCGAGGCGGACCGGATCATCACGCTGATCACCCAGAAGCACGGCAAGGTCCGCGCCGTGGCCAAGGGTGTGCGCCGCACCACCTCCCGACTCGGCGCCCGGGTCGAGCCGTTCGCGCACGTCGACGTGCAGTTCTACACCGGCCGCACGCTCGACGTGATCACCCAGGTGCAGACGCTCGACGCGTTCGGCGCGGGCATCGTCGGCGACTACCAGCGCTATACCGCCGCCTGCGCGGTGCTAGAGACCGCGGACCGGATGTCGGCCGAAGAGGGCGAGCCGGTGCTCCGCCTCTACCTGCTCGTCGCGGGCGCACTGCGCGCACTGGCCGATGGGGAGCGTGACGCGTCCCTGGTGCTCGACGCGTTCTTGTTGCGCGCCATGGCCTTCGCGGGTTGGTCGCCTGCCATCACCGAGTGCGCCCGCTGCGGCGACCCGGGCCCGCACCGCGCGTTCAGCGTCCACGCGGGAGGGTCGGTCTGCCCCCGGTGCAAGCCACCGGGGTCGGTCAGCCCGCCGATCGAGGTGCTGCGGCTGATGGACTCCCTCGCCAACGGCAGGTGGGACAGCGCGGAAGGCACCGGCGAGTCGACCCGCCGGGAGGTCAGCGGGCTGGTGGCGGCGCTGTTGCAGTGGCACCTGGAACGCCAGTTGCGCTCCCTGCCGCTGGTCGAGCGCCGCCCCTTCCAGCCCTAGATCGCGGTGAGCGTCAACGTCGCGGAGTAGGTCCCCGCCACGGTGGACGTCGGCACGGCGAGGGAGAGGTCAGCGGTCAGCCGCGCCGTCCCGTTACCGCCCAGCGGCGCCGCCAGCGCCATGCTCCGCGCCGACACGAGCCCCTGCCCCGACCCCGGCGTGGCCCCAGGCGCGATGGCGTTCGCAGTCGGCACGGCGGACCCGGGGAACACGGCCTGCACCGGGGACTTGTCGAGCAACCGGGGCGACCACCCGAGATTGGCGCCGTTGATCCGATTCGGACCCGACGCGAAATCGCTCACCTGCCCGGAGACGTTCCACCCCGGGTTGCCCGCACGGGTGTCGATGACCGTCACCGGGTTGAGCACCCCGCTCGTCACCAACCGCCCACCATCCGGAGTCATCACCGGCGACGGCAACACCACCTCCCGGTTGTCCACACTGATCAGCAACGCACCGGGTAGCACTGTCGTGGAGATGTTCTCGGTTGCACTATCGGCGATCCCCACCACATCGACGGCGATAGGCGGGGACACCTGAGTGGAGAAGATGGTGTCGTTGGGATGAAGCCGCGCGGTGAGCGTGTGCCTCCCGAGAGTGAGGCGGTCGGTGACTCCGGTGACGACGCCGTTGGTCACCGGTCGCGGATCGGTGATGGAGGTGTTGCCGTCGAAGAACTGCACGCTGCCGGTGATGTCGAGCGGTGCCGTCGTCGCGGTGAGCGTGACGGGACTCCCTGGCGTGACCCGGTTCCCAGGGGACACGGAGAACGCGATTCCCGGTACGGGATAGACCTGATGCCCGACCGGTGACGACGTGGAACCGGAGAACAGCGGTCGGTCACCGGTGAAGGTCGCGGTCAGCGCCAACACCCCCACCGGCAACGCGGTCGTGGTCAGGTCCGCGCGACCGCCGGAGACCCGGGCGGTCCCCACCACCGCGCCGTTGCTGCGGAAGGTGACGAGCCCGGTCGCGTTCACCGGGTACACGTACGCGGACAGGGCGATCGACGTGCCCCGCGCGCTCCTGGCCGCCGGGTAGGCGGACACGGCCGTGTACGTCTGCTCCGCCACCTGGACGATGTACTCGATGGGCGAGGCGAACTCGACGTCCACGGTGAACGTGCCCAGGACCGTGGCGGTGAACGACTCGCGGCAGGTGAGCACGACGGTGTAGCCGCCCGCCGTGATCGTTGTGCCGTTCGCCGCCGCGATCTCCCGGAACGACCGGTCCTGCGGGGCGAAGAACCCGCCCAGCGTCGAGAGGCCGACGTTCGTCGGGTCCGTGGCGCGCAGGCCGTTGCTGAACCCACCCGGCCCGTACACGGTCAGGTCCCAGACATCGGTTCCCTGGGGACACCCGGACTGCGTTTGGTAGACCTGGGTCGTGGTGTCGGTGCCGCTGGACCGGTTGACGGACAGGCCACCGAGCGTTCCGCTGGGCCGTTCCGCCTGTGCCGACGCGGTGCCCACCACGCCCACTGTCGCCACCGCGATCACCGCGGCGGCAAGGATAGTGCGAACGCGCATTTCGTTGAGCCCCTTCTTTCGTTCTCATCGTTGAGATCGAGCAAGGACCGAAGGCGCAGGGTTCGGGGGTGGAGCCCCTAGATCGCGGTGAGGGTGAGGATCGCGGTGTAGGTGCCCGCGACGGTGGACGTGGGGACCTTGAGCGCCAAGAGGGCCGTCATGGTCGCTGTTCCGTTGCCGTGCGCGGCCGAGGCGTCCGCCAAGGTGCGGGCGGCGGCGAGCCCTCGGTCCGCTGGGGGGACAGCGCCGGGTTCGATGGCCTCTGCCGGGGGAACGGCGTTGCCGACCCGGACGGACTGGGCCGCGGCCGAGCTCACCAGCCCCGGTACCCACCCGAGGTTGGCGCCGTTGATCCGGTTCGGGCCCGCGGTGAAGTCGCCGACCTGACCGGAGAGGGTCCACCCCGGGTTGCCCGCGCGGGTGTCGATGACGGTGATCGGGTTGAGCTGACCGGACGTCGTCAGCATCGACCCGTCCGGCAACATCACCGGCGCGGGCAGGACGACGCCCTGGTTCGGCACGCTGACCAGCAGTTCGCCCGCGAGCACCTCGGTGCTGATGTTCTGCCTCGCCGTCGCCACCGCGCCCGAGGTGACCTGCAGGACCAGCGAGGTCGACGCACTGGGGCCATCGATCAGGTCGTACGGGGCGAACCGGGTGGTCAGGGTGTGCACGCCGGGGATGAGCGCGCTGGTGGTGACCGCGTAGGGCCCACCCGGGTACGGCATCTGCGAGCTGATCGGTGTGGCGCCGTCGAAGAACTGCACGGTCCCACTGATGTCGGCAGGTCCAACCTGCGCAGACAGCGTCACCGGGCTGCCTTCCGCGACAACGTCACCTGGCGCGATCGCCATAGCGATGGTGGGCGCGGTTGGAGACCGTACCCAGCTGTTCGGGTTGAGGAAGACGATGTCGACCCGGAACACGCCAAGCACCTCGCCCGAGAACGGGTCGACGCACCGCGCGGACACGGTGTACTTGCCTTGCAGGGTGGTGCCGTGCGCGGTGGCGATGTAGCGGAACGTGTCGTTCTGCGCGATGAAGAACGGTGCCGAGGTCGACACCTCCACGTCGTTGAGCGGTTTGGCGACCGCGCTGGTCAGCCCGTGGCCGTCGATGACGATGTCGGAACTCATCGTGCCGACCGGGCACGGCCCCGAGGTCCGGTACCACGGCGCCGCGTCGGCGGTGCCCGACGTCGGGAAGTCCCGCAGGGTCCCCACCACCGGCGGCCCCGTGGGCGCGGCCGCCGCGGTGCCCGTGACGACCATCCCGGCCACGAGTACCGCCAACGCCAACAAGATGTGCCGAACCCGCATGCCCCGTCGCCCCTTCGTGCCGCTCTCACCGGGGACGTCGCGGGCGAGGTGTACCGGAGCGCACCCGGAGGTGAGCGGTGGACGAACTGGGGCGCCCCGTGCCCGGCGGGGGGCGCCGGTAGCATTTCCGACCGGCTTGGCCGATCCCGGTGGAGGTGTGTGTGGCGATGTTGCGGCGGCGGCGGACCAGCAGGTCCGATGCGGGGCGACCGGTCGCCCCACCCGAGCCGCACCCCTCCGGCGCGCGCCCGCCCGCGATCCCGCTGGAGTTCGTGCCCAAGCACGTGGCGATCGTGATGGACGGCAACGGGCGGTGGGCCAACCAGCGCGGGCTGACCCGGGTCGAGGGCCACAAGCGCGGCGAGGCCCAGGTCGTCGAGGTGGCCCGCGGCTGCATCGACCTCGGCGTGCGGTGGCTCTCGCTCTACGCGTTCTCCACGGAGAACTGGCGGCGCAGCCCCGAGGAGGTCCGCTTCCTGATGGGCTTCACCCGCGAGGTCATCCGCGGCCGCACCGACGAGCTCGACGACATGGGCGTGCGGGTCCGCTGGGCCGGGCGCAGGCCGCGGCTGTGGCAGAGCGTCATCAAGGAGCTCGAGGTCGCCGAGGAGCGCACCGCGGGCAACACGGTGCTCAACCTCGCCATGTGCATCAACTACGGCGGCCGCGCCGAGATCGGCGACGCCGCCCGCGAGATCGCCAGGCTCGCCGCGGCAGGCAAGATCAACCCGGACAAGGTCGACGAGCGCACCGTCGCCAAGTACCTCTACCAGCCGCAGATGCCCGACGTGGACCTGTTCATCCGGCCCTCCGGCGAGCAGCGCACCTCGAACTTCATGCTCTGGCAGTCCGCCTACGCCGAGCTGGTCTTCCAGGACCACCTGTGGCCCGACTTCGACCGGATCCACCTGTGGGAGGCGGTCGAGACCTACGCGCGCCGGGACCGCCGCTTCGGCGCGGCCGCCGACTCCGCCGAGGTCGCCGCCAGGCTCGCCGACGAGAAGGGAACCGCATGAGCACCGAGGTCGCCGAGCTGGTCGACCGCGCCCGCCGGGCGCTGGAGAGCTACCACGACGTCGAGGTGGACCCCGACGGCGCGCTGACCTTCCGGCACGGCGACGTCCCGTGCGCGGTCCAGGCGATGGAGCTGGCCGAGGGGCTGACCGTGCTCAGCCTGACCTGCGTGGTCGCCTGGGACCTGCCCGACGACCGCGACCTCGCGGTGTCCGCCGCCGAGCGCGCGGGCCAGGGCCTGTTCGGCACCCTGGGCGTCGTGCACACCGAGCGGGGGATGGACGTGACGCTGCGTTACGCCGCCCCGGCCGAGGGCCTCGCCCTGCCCGCGCTCGGCACCCTGCTCATGCTGGTGGTCTCCACCGCTTCCCAGTTGCGCGGTGAACTGCTGGGAAAAGCCGCTGAACACAGTTCAACCCCGGCCGCTGGCAACTGATCGTCTTCCTGGCATCATCTGCCGGGTGAGCCACCCGCCGCAGCCGAGCCCCGTGCGCGCACGGTCACCACTGGCCGTTGTCGCCCAGTGGGTTGATTCCCGCGCCGCGCGCACCACCCGCGCCGGTTTGTGTGGGTTGATGGACCTCCCACCGGCCACCGCGGGAGGAGCCCGATGAGCACGCGGACCGCGGTCGAGCCGGAGCCGGGCGGCACGGCGCCCGAGCCCAAGCGGCGGGTCACCTCGCTGGAGGTGCTCTGCGTCGTGCTGGTCGTCGCCCTGCTGGCCCAGGGTCGGCTGGTCGACTGGCTCGACGTCCCCGCCATCCAGACCGGCGCCACGATCTTCGTCGCGGTGTGCGTGCAGGCGCTGCCGTTCCTGGTGCTCGGCGTGCTGATCAGCGGCGCCATCGCGGCCTTCGTCCCCGCCTCGGTGCTCAACCGGCTGCTGCCCAAGCGCGAGTCCATCGCCGTCCCGATCGCCGGGGTGGCCGGGGTGGCGCTGCCGACCTGCGAGTGCGCGGCGGTCCCGGTGGCCAGGCGGCTGATGCAGCAGGGCGTGCCCACCTCGGTCGCGCTGGCGTTCCTGCTGGCCGCGCCCGCGGTGAACCCGGTCGTGCTGGTCGCCACCAACGTCGCCTTCCCGAACAACCCCGGCATGGTCGCCGCCCGGCTGGTCGGGTCGCTGGCCACCGCGGTGGTCATGGGCTGGCTGTGGGCCAGGTTCGGCAAGGCCGAGTGGATCATCGAGCGGGCGCTGCGCAGGCTGCCGGAGCCGGACGGGCGCTCCCGCTGGCGGCTGTTCTTCGAGACCTCCCGGGCCGACCTGGTCGACGCGGGTGGGTTCCTGGTGCTGGGCGGCCTCACCGCCGCGGTGCTCAACGTGGTCATCCCGCGCTCCTGGGTCGACACCCTGGGCGAGCAGGTCGTGGTCGGGGTGCTGGTGATGGCCGCGCTCGCGGTGGTCCTGGCCCTGTGCAGCGAGGCGGACGCGTTCGTCGCGGCCTCCATCTCGGGCATGCCGCTGCTGCCCAAGCTGGTGTTCCTGGTGGTCGGCCCGGCCATCGACGTGAAGCTGTTCGCGCTGCAGGCGGGCACCTTCGGCCGGGCGTTCGCGGTCCGGTTCGCCCCGGCAACCCTGGTGGTGGCGATGGCCTGCGCGGTGCTGTCCGGTCTGATCTTCCTCGGGGGTGCGTGATGCGGCGCGAGACGCAGAACATCCTGCTCGTCCTGGTCGGCGGCGCGCTGCTCAAGATCAGTTTCACCGGCGCCTACCTGCAGTACGTCAAGCCCGCGCACCAGTTCTGGCTCATCGGCGGCGGCGCGGTGATGGTCGCGCTCGCGGTGATCTCCATCGGCCGCGACCTGCTCGCTCCCCGCCGGGTTGTCCCGGCGGCTTCTGTGGACGCGGACGATCGAGTGGACGCGGTGGTGGGCTCGGATGAGGCTCACGCGGGCTCCTCGGATCACGACCACGACGCCGCGGGGCATGACCACGACGACGCGGACGGGACGCACAACCACCCGGCCCGCAGCGCGTGGCTGCTGCTCCTGCCGGTGCTGGCGATCTTCCTGATCGCCCCGCCCGCGCTCGGCGCCGACTCGGTCATGCGCGGCGACAACCGGGCCGCCGCCAGCCGCGCCGCGGGCTCAGACGGGATGGTCGCCTTCTCGCCGCTGCCCGCGGGCAGCTCGGTGCCGGTGCCGATGAGCGAGTTCGCCGCCCGCGCCGCCTGGGACTCGGGCAACTCGCTGGACAACCGCGACGTCCAGCTCGCCGGGTTCGTCGTCGCCCAGGACACCGAGGTCTACCTGGCCCGCCTGTCCATCGCCTGCTGCGCCGCCGACGCGTTCCCGGTCAAGGTCCGGCTCACCGGCGACGGCGTCGCGGGTCTGACCAACGACACGTGGCTGCAAGTGGTCGGCCGCGTCCAGCCCGGCACCGCGACGAAGGAGAACGACTACGTCCCCACCCTGACCGTGTCCTCGATCACCGAGATCCCGCAGCCGGAGAACCCGTACGAGGGCTAGCCGGAGCAGGCCGCGCAGGTCCCGAAGATCTCCACGGTGTGGCTGACCTGCGCGAACCCGTTCTCGGCCGCCACCTTCTCCGCCCACCGCTCCACCGCGGGCCCCTCGACCTCGACGGTGTGCCCGCAGGTGCGGCACACGAGGTGATGGTGGTGGTGGCTGGAGCAGCGCCGGTAGATGGCCTCGCCGCTGTCGGTGCGCAGCACGTCGATCTCGCCGGCGTCGGCCAGCGACTGCAGGGTCCGGTAGACGGTGGTCAACCCGATGCCCTCGCCGCGTTTGCGCAGCTCCTCGTGCAGCTCCTGCGCGGAGCGGAACTCGTCGAGCTGGTCGAGCAGCTGGGCGACGGCGGTCCGCTGGCGGGTCGACCGCCTGCCGGGCACCGTCGCCGATGTTCGATCCGTCGTCACCGGTCGCCTTCCTCCACGTGGGCAACTGCGTCGACGACGATATGCGACAGGTGCTCGTCCACGAGGCGGTAGACCACCTCCCGACCGTGCCGCTCGCCGTAGACCACCCCGGCGGACTTGAGCACCCGCAGGTGCTGGCTGATCAGCGGCTGCGCCACCCCGAGCGAGTCCACCAGCTCGTGCACGCACCGGTCCGCGGCCCGCAACTCCAGCACGATGGCGATCCGCACCGGCGCGGCCAGCGCGCGCAGCAGGTCCCCGGCGGCCCCGAGGGTCACCGCGGGCCTGCGGTGCGCGGGGTCCGGCGCCGGACGCCCGGGTGAGTGGTCGTGCTGCTCGGCGGCGACCTGGAGCTCGTGCGACGCGGTTTCCGAAGTCACGGTCGACATCGGTCCTCTCCTCGTCCCGGAGGCAGGCGGCCCGACGGGGTGATGGTTACCGTGTTCATCTTAGGCGCTCCCGGCCCTGATAGCGGCGACCTCACAGCACCGAGACCGCGATCCCCACCACCAACCCGAGCACCAACACCCGCCCGAACCGCTGCGCGGGCGCCAACACCCGCCAGGTGGCGGCCAACAACACCCCCACCCCCACCGCGAGCACCCCGAGCAGCAACGCCCCCACAACCCCGCGCACCACCACCCCCGCCACGAACACCCCCACCACAACCCCGAACACCACCACCGGCGGAACCTTCGCCAACGGCCCCGCCCCACCCAGCAACGGAGCCCTCATCGACCGCCTACCCCGCACAACGCCCTCCCACCACTAGCCACCAGGCCCCGCATCCTCGCACCGCCCCCCACCCCGCGCGCGCTCCCGCCCCTAGCCGCGCCGGACCACCCAACCCTGCACTGGCCCGTACCCAGCCCTCAGCGAACCGCTCGCTCCCACACCGGGTGGCGACTCGCACCCATCTGCTCCCCGCACCCACCCCAGCCCTCCGGAGCGGCCAGCCCTGGGGCGTCCGCCGCACCCGCGTTCGGGTGCGCCACGCCTCGTGGTCTGCCGTGGCCGCGACCTGACCGGGGATCTCCTGGCCGTGGGGTGCTCGTGGTGTCGGGTTGTGGTCTGTGCTCTGATGCTCGTCCTCGATGTTCTCCTCTCGGAAGGTTCGTGCCCGTGCTGCTGATCGCCAGGTTCACCGCCGCCGAGGTGGAGCCGTTCGTGGAGCGGGTGCGGGTGGCCCTGGAGTTGTTGTTGGCGCAGCCGGGGTGTCAGCGGGCGTTGCTCGCGCGGTCGACCGAGGCCGCTGACCGGTGGGTGCTGACCGTCGAGTTCGCGTCGGTGTCGGCCTACCGCAGGGCGTTGTCGCCATTCGACGTGCGGACGCACGTCATCCCGCTGTTGGCCGAGGCCGACACCACCGAGCCTGCCGCCTACGAGGTGGTGCTGGAGGGCCAGCCCGGCGAGGTCCGCCACCACGTGAGCCTGCTGGCCGCCGACGCCGACACCGTGCGCCTCGGGGAGGCGTCCGGCCTGACCACCGCCCGCTGATCACCCGTCCCCCGGACGGACCAGGCCGGGGTGCGGACTACGCTGGTCGCCTCGCCCTTGAGTTCCCGACAGCCTTTGAGTTCCCGACAGGAGGGGTCGTGGCAGCCGACCGGATCGAGACCGTCGTCAGCCTGTGCAAGCGCCGTGGTTTCGTCTACCCGTCCGGGGAGATCTACGGCGGTACGCGCTCAGCCTGGGACTACGGACCCCTCGGCGTCGAACTCAAGGACAACATCAAGCGCGCGTGGTGGCGCAGCGTCGTCCAGGGCCGCGATGACGTCGTCGGCCTCGACTCGTCGGTGATCCTGCCCCGACAGGTCTGGGCGGCCTCGGGCCACGTCAACGCCTTCCACGACCCGCTCGTCGAGTGCACCTCCTGCCACAAGCGCTTCCGCTCCGATCAACTCGTCGAGGAGTACGCCGCGCGCTCGGGCAAGGAGGTCGCCGAGAACGACCTGTCCGACGTGCCCTGCCCGAACTGCGGCAACCGCGGCCAGTACACCGAGCCGCGCGAGTTCAACATGATGCTCAAGACCCACCTCGGTCCGGTGGAGACCGACGAGGGCATGCACTACCTGCGCCCCGAGACCGCGCAGGGCATCTTCGTGAACTTCCTCAACGTGCAGACGACCTCCCGCCGCAAACCGCCGTTCGGCATCGGCCAGATCGGCAAGTCGTTCCGCAACGAGATCACCCCGGGCAACTTCATCTTCCGCACCCGCGAGTTCGAGCAGATGGAGCTGGAGTTCTTCGTCGAGCCGGGCACCGACGACGAGTGGCACCAGTACTGGATCGACGAGCGGACCCGCTGGTACACCGACCTGGGCATCGCCAAGGACAACCTGCGGGTCTACGAGCACCCGGCCGAGAAGCTGTCGCACTACTCGAAGCGGACCGTCGACATCGAGTACCGGTTCGGCTTCGGTGGTCAGGAGTGGGGTGAGCTCGAGGGCATCGCCAACCGGACCGACTTCGACCTGACGACGCACTCCAACCACTCCGGTGTGGACCTGTCCTACTTCGACCAGGCCACCAACTCCCGCTATCGCCCGTTCGTCATCGAACCCGCCGCCGGTGTCGGCCGCCCGATGATGGCGTTCCTGCTGGACGCCTACGTCGAGGACGAGGCCCCCAACGCCAAGGGCGGTGTCGACAAGCGCGTGGTGCTCCGCCTCGACCGCAGGCTCGCCCCGGTCAAGGTCGCCGTCCTCCCGCTCTCGCGCAACGCCGACCTCTCACCGAAGGCCCGCGACGTCGCCACTGCCCTGCGCAAGCACTGGAACGTCGACTTCGACGACGCGGGTGCCATCGGCCGCCGCTACCGCAGGCAGGACGAGATCGGCACGCCCTTCTGCGTCACCGTCGACTTCGACTCCCTCAACGACCAGGCCGTCACCATCCGCGAACGCGACACCATGTCGCAGAACCGCGTCTCCATCGACAACCTCGAGTCCTACCTCGCCTCCCACCTCATCGGCTGCTGATACCCCTTCCCACTTCTGCTGTCCGATCTGCTCCTCTCCACGTGGTGTTCCGCTTGCGTACCCCGGTGGTGCTCGCCCGTGCAGGCGGCGCGCGGGCGACCGCGCCTGCGAGGGCTCGGGGAGGTCCGCGGGGCGGCGGACGCGGGGGTCAGGTCATGATCACCTCCGGTCGGGGGCGACCGGCGGCCAGCCGGTAGGCGCCGCGCAGTTCGTCGGCGACGGAGTCCGGGTCGGCGCGGACGCGGAGCGGGTCGGTGTGCAGGGGGACGATCCCCGCTGCGGTGAGCCGGGCCGCCCTGGCCAGCGCGGGCAGCCCGACGCGGGGTGCCCAGGGCCGGTGCAGGTCGCAGTCCCAGGCGAAGGCGACCTCGTCCCACCACGCGTCCACCACCGCCAGGTGCACGTCCCTGCTCGTGCTCAGCCGCGCCGTCCAGATCGGCGGTGGCAGGCCCGCCCGGTCGACGAGGTCCTGCGCCGCCCGAGCGGACCGCCACCGCAGGTCCCGGTCGATCTCGCCGAGCACCCGGCGCAGCAGCGTCGTCCCCTGTTCAGGCGCGAGACCCAGCTCCACGTGCAGGTCGCCCACCTCGACACCGCCCACGCGCACCGCCGCGGTGATCAGTTCCCGGACGTGGTCCACCGTCGCCGCCCGCCTGCACGCGTCCACCGCCGCCCGCGGACTCGGCGCGGTCGGAAACCCCCGGCGCCACAGGGGATCCGGCATGCGCGTCGTGCGTTCCACGGTGACCGACCCGTCGGCCCGCCCTGGCCGTTTCAGCGGTACCAGCAGGTGCACCACACCCAACGGGGGCACCGGGATTCCGTTGAGCCACAGTGCTTCCCTGCCGGTGACCACGGCATCGGGATGCGCGATCCGCATCGCCGCGCGGAGACGCCGCAGGCGGCTGGGGCCGGACTCGGCGAGCTGGGTGACCTCGGGGGTGGAGCGGTTCATTCGCATGTTTTCGAGGTAACCGTGGATGGCAAGGCCGTGGAAGCCGGAAATCGGGATCTGTGGACAGCTCGAAGGATGTGGACAACTCGCCGACCTGGTGACGACCCGCGAGCAACCCGGTGACCTGCGTGGACGTCTGGCCAGGTGGCAGCCGAGCCCGTACCGGTGCGCCGTACACCCGTTCTGGAAGGATGCTGCGCGTGCCTCCCCACCCCCATCCAGTCCGCCGTTTCCTGCGCAGGCTGCTCGTCGGCTTCGTGCTCATGGGGTTCCTCGTGGTCGGCGGTACCGCCTTCCGCGTCTGGCAGGTCGCCAGGATCGACGACCGCGACAAGGCCGACGTCGTGGTCGTGCTCGGCGCCGCCCAGTACGCGGGCAAGCCGTCCAAGGTCCTCGAGGCCCGCCTGCGCCAGGCCAAGGCGCTCTACGAGCAGGGCGTCGCCGGGCACATCGTCACCGGTGGCGGCCGCCGCGCGGGCGACCGGTTCACCGAGGCCGAGGCCGGTCGCCGCTGGCTGGTCGACCGGGGCGTGCCCGCTGACCGGGTGATCACCGTCGGGGAGGGCAACGACACCCTCGGCACGCTCAAGGCCGTCGCCATCGAGGTCAAGGAGCGCGGTTGGGAGAGCGCCGTGATCGTCAGCGACCCGTGGCACTCGCTGCGCTCCCGCACGATGGCCAAGGACGCGGGCCTGGACGCGTGGACGTCACCGACGCACTCCGGCCCGATCGTGCAGACCCGGGAAACCCAGGCCAAGTACATCCTGCGTGAGACTGCGGCGTTGCTCTACTACCGCGCTACCAACGCGTCCGCCGACGGTATCGCCATCGACCAGGAAGTGGGCTGACGGGACGTAGTCTCTCCTCGTGGGCTACACCGAACAGGACAGTGAACGCCTCTTCGCCGAACGGCCCAAGGGCGCGGTGTTGGGTGGCGCCCTGCCCGCGGCTAGAAGTCCGTTCAGCCGAGACCGAGCGCGCGTGCTGCACTCCGCGGCGCTGCGCAGGCTCGCGGGTAAGACCCAGGTCGTTGGACCTAACGAGGGATCCGAGGTTCACGGGATCCCTCGCACGAGGTTGACCCACTCGCTGGAGGTAGCCCAGATCGGGCGCGGTATCGCCGACGAGCTTGGTTGCGACCCCGACATCGTCGACACCGCGGGCCTGGCCCACGACATCGGCCACCCGCCGTTCGGGCACAACGGCGAGCGGGCACTGGACCTCGTCGCCCAACCGTGCGGTGGCTTCGAGGGCAACGCGCAGACGCTGCGGATCCTGACCAGGCTCGAACCCAAGGTCCTCGGCACCGACGACATCCCACACGGGCTGAACCTCGCGCGCGCGTCCCTCGACGCCGCGACGAAGTACCCGTGGCCCCGACGCCCGGGCCAGGTGAAGTTCGGTGCCTACGACGATGACCTCCCCGTCTTCCTCTGGGTACGCGTAGGCGCACCGGGCGATCGACAGTGCCTAGAGGCGCAAGTGATGGACTGGGCTGACGACGTCGCCTACTCCGTGCACGACGTCGAGGACGGGGTGCGTTCTGGTCGGATTTCCCTGTCAGCACTAGCGGATCCGATCGAACGCACAGCGGTAGCCGAACTCGCTGCCAAGCACTTCTCACCTGAACCGCTGTCGGTAGTGGAAGAGGCCGCAGCCGGGCTGCTGGCACTGCCCGTCGTCGCTGACCTTGTCGGCCACGACTACGACGGCACTCTCACCGCGCAGGTAGCGCTGAAGCGGTTGACCAGCGAACTGGTCGGCCGGTTCGCCTCCGCCGCGGTCACCGGAACCCGCGCCGCGCACGGCCACGGCCCGCTGACCAGGTATGCCGCCGACCTGGTCGTCCCGCCGCTGGTCGCCGCCGAGGTCGCCCTGCTCAAGGCCATGGCGGTGCACTACGTGATGAGCGACCCGCGGCGGCTGGAACTGCAGGCCAGGCAACGCGAACTGATCACCGAGCTCGTCGCCGCGGTGGCCGACCGCGGCGCGGCCGCCCTCGAACCGGCCTTCCAGCCTGCCTGGCACGCCGCCGCGGACGACGCCGGGCTGCTGCGGGTGGTCGTCGACCAGGTCGCCTCGCTGACCGACGCCCAGGCCCAGGGCTGGCACGCCGCGCTGGTCGGCGGCGGCCCTGTGCACAACTTCCGAGCCGACCCCCGCTGAGCCGGCACACTCGGTGCGAGAACAGGACACGGAACCTGGAGCAACGCACGCACCGAGTCGGGAGAACGCAGTGTCGCACTTGGACTTCACCCTCGCCATGCACCGGGCCATCGCCCCGGACCCCACCGAGCAGGTCTGCTGGTCGCCGTACTCGGCCGCCAGCGCGTTAGCGCTGCTGACCAGGGGCGCGCGGGGCGAGACCCAGGCCGAGCTGCTCACCCTGCTCGGCGACCTCGACGAATTGGAGGCGGCGCTGCGGGCCGCGGGCACGCTGGCCGCGGTGCGCGACGGCCAGCCGGAACCGGCCCTCGCGGTGGCGAACACGCTGTGGGCGGACGCGGTGATCGACATCGAGCCGGGCTTCGCCGAGCTGTTCACCGGCAGCGGCGGTGTGCGCAACGCCCCGTTCCAGGCGGAGCCGACCAAGGCCCGCGACCAGATCAACGCCGACATCGCCGAGACGACCAGGGGCCTCATCCCCGAGCTGCTGCCGCCGGAGGCGATCACCGCCGACACAGTGTCCATTGTGGTCAACGCGCTGTACCTGAAGACCTCGTGGGACAGCCAGTTCACCCCGGACGAGAGCCCGAACGCGTTCACCGGCGCGCGCGGGACGGTCGAGGTGCCGACGATGTACCTCGACAAGCAGCTGATGCACACCGCGCGCGACGGGTGGCAGGCCGTGGCCCTCCCCGCGCTGGGCGGGGTCCAGGCCGTGGTCCTGCTCCCCGATGGCGATCTCGGCCCAGCGGAGGCCGCGCTCACCGAGGAGTCGCTCGGCGCGCTGCTGGCCGACCTGAACTGGATCCAGGTCGGGCTGCGGGTGCCGAAGCTGGACGTCTCGACCCAGTCCGACCTCACCAAGGCGCTCAACGACCTCGGTGTCACCACGGTGTTCTCCGACCGCGCCGACCTGTCCGGCATCAGCCCCGACCCGCTCTACGCCCAGTCGGTGCTGCACGAGGCCGTGCTGCGCGTCGACGAGCAGGGGCTGGAGGGCGCGGCGGCGACCGCGGTCGCGATGGCCCTGGCCGCGCTGCCGACCGAGCGCGTCGACATCACCGTCGACCGGCCGTTCCTGTTGCTGGTCCGGCACCAGGACTCGGGGGTGGTGTACTTCGTGGCGCGCGTCACCGACCCGTCCTGAGCTGTCACGCCGGGCCTGGGTGTCTCGTCCTCCCCGTGAAGCGCCCCCAGACCGGGGGCGGTGAACGGAGGAGGCAGTCATGCCCCGGATCCCCGGTGTCGATGCCCGTGCGGCAGGCCCGACCCTGCGCGCCCTGTACTGGTTCGCCAAGCGGCGCTTCGGCGCGGTCCCCGAGCCGTTCACCGTGCTGGCGCACCACCGCAAGCTCATGCTGGCCTCGGCCAAGCACGAGCTCGGCGTGCAACGGGCGTCGAACGAGCTGCCCGCGGGCGTCCGCGAGCTCGCGGTCTTCCGCGTGGCGCAGCAGGTGGGCTGCTCGTGGTGCGTCGACTTCGGCACCATGCTGCAGCGGCTCGACGGGCTCGACATCGACCGTCTCAAGCACATCGACGAATACGCGACCTCGGACTCGTACACCGCGCAAGAGCGGCTGGCCATCGCCTACGCGGACGCGATGACGGCCAACCCGATGACGGTGACGGACGCCCAGGTCGACGAACTGCGCGTGACCTTCGGCGAGAAAGGAGTGGTGGAACTGACCTACCAGGTCGCGCTGGAGAACCAGCGGGCGCGGATGAACCACGCCCTGGGCATCACCGACCAGGGGTTCACCTCCGGCGACGCCTGCCGCGTCCCCCAGGCCTGAGGTCCGCACCGTCCCGGCTGGGCGTGGAACTCCTCGTGGCTAGCGCTGGGGGAGTCCGGCCGGGTCGTGCGGCTGTGGCTGGGGGAAGTCCGGGACGGCGATGAGCTTGTCGGGGTTGACGATGTCGTAGACGGCGGCGATGCGGCCGTCGCGGACGGAGAACGTGGTCACCCGGCGGGCCCGGCCGCGGGTGAGGTCGGAGGCGGCGACGTCGGGGAGCAGCATCCCGAGATCGCCGTTGACCAGGACCGGGGCGCCGGTGAGCACCAGCGGGCCGTACTGGCGGAGCAGGCCGAGGAAGAACCGGCCGATCTTGTCCGGGCCGAGGATGAGCTGCCGGGACGTGCGCGCCTTGCCGCCGCCGTCGCCGACCAGCACCGCGGTCGGGTGCAGCAGGCTGACCACCTCGGACAGGTCACCGGCGGCCAGCGCGGCGGTGAACCGCTCGATGATGGCGCGTTGTTCGTCCAGGGTGGCCCGTGGCGGCGGGTCGGCCTTGGCGACCGCGCGGCGGGCCCGGGTGGCGTGCTGGCGGGCGGTGGCCTCGGTGCAGCCGAGGGTGGCCGCGATGTCGGCGAAGGGCAGGTCGAACGCGTCGTGCAGCACCAGGGCGACGCGTTGCTCCGGGCTGAGCCGGTCGAGCACCAGCAGCGCGGCCAGCCGCACGCCGTCGTCGCGGACGGCGACCTCAAGCGGGTCCTCGCTGGTCGGCGCCCCGAGCGGGGTGACAACCGGCTCCGGCAGCCAGGGGCCGACGTAGCTCTCCCGCCGCGCGGTGGCTGAGCGCAGCCGGTCCAGGCAGAGCCTGCCGACGACGGTGGTCAGCCAGGCGCGCAGGTCGCGGATCTCCGACTCGTCCACAGCGGACAGTCGCAGCCAGGCGTCCTGCAGCGCGTCCTCGGCGTCGGCGCGGGTGCCGGTCAGCCGGTACGCCACGCCCATGAGGTGGTCTCGGTGCGTGGCGAACCGCTGGGCCAGGGCGTCGTCGCTGACGTTCACCCGGTCATCGTAATGACGTGGGCTCACACTCCAGGGTGACCTGCGACGCACGGGTGGGGCGCGCCTAGACTCGACGACCGTGGCTGGACGCATCCGGGAGAGTGACATCGCGCAGGTCCGCGAGCGCAGCCAGATCGACGAAGTGGTGGGCGAGTACGTCCAGCTCCGCCGCGCCGGTGGCGGCGCGCTGAAGGGCCTGTGCCCGTTCCACGACGAGAAGACCCCCTCGTTCAACGTCCGCTCGACGCACGGCACCTTCCACTGCTTCGGCTGCGGCGAGGGCGGCGACGTGATCGCCTTCGTGATGAAGATCGACCACCTGACCTTCGTCGAGTCCGTCGAGCGGCTCGCCGAGCGGGTGGGCCTGCAGCTGACCTACGAGGGCGGCGGCACCAGCGTCCAGCGCGACCGGGGCACCCGCTCCCGGCTCGTCGACGCGCACAAGGCCGCGCAGGAGTTCTACGCCGAGCAACTGCGCACCCCCGAGGCGCTCAAGGCGCGCGAGTTCCTCACCGAGCGCGGGTTCGACGAGGCGTCGGCGACCACCTTCGGCTGCGGGTTCGCCCCCGCCGGGTGGGACCGGCTGACCAAGTACCTGCTCGGCCGCGGCTTCGAGGTGGCCGAGCTGATCAAGGGCGGCCTGGTCAAGGAGGGCAGGCAGGGCCCGATCGACCAGTTCCACCGCAGGCTGCTGTGGCCGATCAAGGACATCGGCGGCGACGTGGTCGGCTTCGGCGCCCGCCGGATCTTCGACGACGACCAGATCCAGGCGAAGTACCTCAACACCAGGGAAACCCCGATCTACAAGAAGACCCAGGTGCTCTTCGGCCTCGACACCGCCAAGCGGGAGATCGCCAAGCGGCACCAGGTCGTCGTGGTCGAGGGCTACACCGACGTGATGGCCATGCACGCCGCCGGGGTGCCGACCGCGGTCGCCTCGTGCGGCACGGCGTTCGGCATCGAGCACATCAAGGTCCTGCGCAGGCTGCTGATGGACGACGCGTCCTTCCGCGGTGAGGTGATCTTCACCTTCGACGGCGACGAGGCGGGGCAGAAGGCGGCCCGCAAGGCCTTCGACGACGGCGACCAGGAGTTCACCGCGCAGACCTTCATCGCCGTCGCCCCCGACGGCATGGACCCCTGCGACCTGCGCCAGGCCAAGGGTGACGTCGCGGTCAAGGACCTGGTGGCCAGGCGCAGGCCGCTGTTCACCTTCGCCATCCACGCCGAGCTCGCCGAGTTCGACCTCGACACCGCCGAGGGCCGGGTCGAGGCGCTGCGCCGCACCGTGCCGCTGGTGGCCAGGATCAAGGACCACTCGCTGCGCGACGACTACGCCCGCCAGCTCTCCGGCTGGGTCGGCTGGGACGACCCGCAGACCGTGGTGCGCCGGGTCCGCGAGACCGCCGGGATCGCCCCCGCCCGCCGCGCCCGCGCGGTCAACCCGAACCAGGGCGCGCTCCCGGTCGAGGCCGAGGGCCCGCCGCGGCCCAACCCGGCCGATCCCGAGCTGCTCGCCCAGCGCGAGGTGCTCAAGGTCGCCCTCCAGGAGCCCGCGCTGGCGGGCCCGGTGTACGACTCGATGCCGCTCAGCGCGTTCACCCACCCCGCCTACATCGCCGTGCACACCGCGGTCCTCGAGGCGGGCGGCACGGCCAGCGGCCTCACCGGGGCCGAGTTATTGGAAGTGGTCGGCAAGAACTGCGCGCCGACCGTGCGCAGGCTGGTCAGCGAGCTCGGCGTGGAGCCCATGCCGCTGCCGAGGAAGAACGCCTCCGTGGAGCGGCACGCGTCGGCCTACCTCAACGCGTTGCAGAAAGAGCAGGTCGGCCGCCAGATCGCCGAGATCAAGTCCCGGTTGCAGCGGCTGTCCCCGCTCGAACACGCCGAGGAGTTCCGGGAGCTGTGGGGGGATCTGGTAGCAATGGAGGAGTGGCACAAGGCATTGGGCGCGCAGGCGCAGGGCGGCCTGGGATGAGCCGGTGAGCGGACTGCTGGGCAGGCTCCTCGGCGGCGTCCCCCGGGACTTCACCGGCACCCTCGACCGCGAGGAGGCCGTGGCCGCGTGGGCGCCGGTGCGCGACGGCGGGCACCTGGTGGCGACCTCACTGGGGCTGTGGGTGCCCACCGAGGACGGCCCGCGCCGGATCGGCTGGCACCTGGTGTCCAAGGCGAGCTGGGCCAGCGGCGTCTTCGTGATCACCGAGGCCGACGAGGTCGAGCCCGCGGGTGAGGCCATCGTGCTCGCCGACCGGGCACCCCGGCGGTTCGTGGTGGAGCGGCCAGGGAAGCTGCCGCAGGCCGTGCAGCGCCGGGTCACCGGCTCGATCCGATCCCGGCACCGCCGTGACCTGCCCGGCGGGGGAGCGTGGTTCGTCCAGCGCAAGGTCCCCGGCCGCGACGGGACCGTGCTGCAGGTCCGCCCGGACCCGGGTACCGATCTGGCGCTCGTGCGCGAGATCGCCGAAGAGGTCGCCCAGCGGATGGGTGAAGGGCTCGCGGACGACTGATCGACGCGCTACTCTGGTAAACAGTACGTACGTACGGTTTATTTGGGAGGCGTCATGTGGGACCCCGCGAAGTACCTCAGTTTCAGCGACCACCGGGCCCGCCCCTTCTTCGACCTACTGGGCAGGGTGCGCGCCGAGAGCCCGCGCGCGGTCGTCGACCTCGGCTGCGGCCCGGGCAACCTGACCGTCACCATGGCGCAGCGCTGGCCCAACGCCCGGCTGACCGCCATCGACACCTCCGCCGAGATGGTCGCCGCCGCCCGAACCCGCGGTGTGTCGGCGAGCCAGGCCGACCTGCGGGACTGGAGCCCGGACGAGGCGACCGACGTCGTCATCAGCAACGCCGCGCTCCAGTGGGTGCCCGACCACCCGGACCTGTTGGCCAAGTGGGCTTCCGCGCTGACGCCGGGGGCGTGGCTGGGGGTGCAGGTGCCGGGCAACTTCGCCGCGCCGTCGCACGAGCTGATCCGCGGGCTGGTCGCCGAACCCACGTGGGTCGAACGCCTCGAACCCGTGCGCCTGCGCGAGGAGGACGCCACCCTCAACCCTGACGGGTACGCCGAACTGCTCACCGCCGCGGGGTGCGAGGTGGACGCCTGGGAGACGACCTACTTGCAGCGGCTCGACGGCGAGAACGCGGTGCTGGAGTGGATCAGCGGCACCGCGCTGCGCCCGATCCGCGCGGCGCTGTCGGACGAGCAGTGGCAGGAGTTCCGCGCCGAACTGGCCCCGCGCCTGGCCGAGGCGTACCCGCGGCGGGCCGACGGCACGACCTGGTTCCCGTTCCGCCGCGTCTTCTTCGTCGCCAGGGTCAGGTAGTCACTCGCGCGGGTGTCGCTGGACCGGGTGGTCCTAGCGCCGGAGATCCTCCAGCTTCGCCCGCGCGATCCCCGCCGCGCCCTGCACCGCCGGGTGGTCCGCGATCCGCCGGTACGCGCGCACGATCTGCTCGTACCGACCACGCCCCGCCTTGGCGCCCAACACGTACCCAACCGCGGCGCCAACGAGGAACCTCACCACCACGCCTCCCGAGGATGTCGTCGTCCGCCCATCCTGCCCCACCGCGCCCACCCGCGCCGCGCCGCCACCGGGGTACCCCCGCTGAAACCGGTGGCGGAGATGCGCTAGAGTTACCCCTCGTTGGACCCCGGTCCGACGGCGATCCTCCATAGCTCAATTGGCAGAGCATTCGACTGTTAATCGAAGGGTTGCTGGTTCGAGTCCAGCTGGAGGAGCAAAGCCCCAGGCCACGCGCCCGGGGCTTCTTTGCTGTCTGGGGCAAGTGTGCGGGAACTGCGCACATTCGCCCTCTCCCCGCGATCCCCTTGGCGGCTTCCCGACCAAAGTTGATCAAGAGAATCCCTGGAGTGTCCGCTGCACGGACACGGTGGGTAAGATCCAACGCGCTGGGGGCGGTAGCTCAGTTGGTCAGAGCAGGGGACTCATAATCCCTTGGCCGTGGGTTCGAGCCCCACCCGCCCCACTCGACCTCGGGGGCGCATGTTCGGCGGGCACGCCTTCCCCACGCGAGATCATCGTCCCTTTATGTGGGCCGAGCCCCACACCCCAGCCGGGGGCGTGCCCCCGGACCCCCATCGCGTTGTGGCTAGGTTCGGATGCTGACCTCGGGTCCGCTCGTGTCGCGTTGGGGCCGGGCCCCATGCCCGCCACGGTGGGGTGGAGGGCTTGGGGGTCGGGGGTCAGGCCTGCTGCTGGGTGATGTTGATCAGCCAGCTGATGCCGAAGCGGTCGGTGAAGGAACCGAACTCGTCGCCCCACATCTGCTTCTCCAGGGGTGTGTCGACGGAGCCGCCCTCGGTGAGCTTGGCCCAGTAGCCGCGCAGCAGGTCCGCGTCGTCGCCGCTGAGGCTCAGGGTGATGTTGTTGCCCGGGTTGTTCTCCAGGCCGGGCGGGAAGTCGGCGGCCATCAGGGTGTAGCCCTGGTCGGTCTCCAACTGGCCGTGCATGATCTTGGTGGCCAGGGCCGGGTCGGGGGCGCCGAAATCGCCGAAGGTGTTCACCTTCAGCTCGCCACCGAGCACACCCTGGTAGAACTCGAGCGCCTCGCGGGCGGTGCCGGGGAAGTTCAGGTACGGGTTGAGCCGAGAACTCATCGCTGTCCTCCATTCGGACTACAGGTCAGCCGGATCCTCGCAGATCAGCGCGGGTGCGACAACGCGGCGGCCGGGTCGTTCACGCAACCGAGGCCTGAATCGGACAACCCGACCCGTCGCTCCACACAGGAATGGCAATGGCGTGGCCGTGACCGCCCGTTTCGACGTCTACTTGAGACTGTGAATTCCCAGTGGCTGACCAGGAGAAATGCCCGCTTGATGGGCATTTCCACCGGATGTGCCGAAATGGTTCGACCACCTGCCGCAGCGCTCTTGACATCGGGTTTGGTCTAGTCCAATTTTGGTAGGCACCGAACGCGGTCGGGGCTGTCCACCCGGTCCGCGTCCCCCACCCTGCACTGGAGCGCAAACCATGCGGCTGTCCAGACCACTCACCGCACTGCTCGCCACCGCGGCCGCGGCGGCCTCCGTCGTCGGCATCACGATGGTGACCAACTCGGCGCAGGCGGCCCCCGCCACCACCGTGGCGGCCAAACCCCTTCCCACCAGGGTCTTCGCGCCCTACTTCGAGGCGTGGACCGGCGAGAACCCGGCCACCCTCTCGGCCGCCTCCGGCGCCAAGTACCTCACCATGGCCTTCCTGCAGACCGCCAGCCCCGGCTCGTGCACCGCGCTGTGGAACGGCGACACCAGCATGCCGATCGGTCAGGCGACCTTCGGCGCGCAGATCAAGCAGATCCAGGCCGCGGGCGGTGACGTCATCCCGTCCTTCGGCGGCTACACCGCCGACACCACCGGCACGGAGCTGGCCGACAGCTGCACCGACGTCAACAAGATCGCCGCCGAGTACCAGCGCCTGATCACCACCTACGACATCAGCCGCATCGACCTCGACATCGAGATCGACGCGCTGGACAACACCGCGGGTGTCGACCGGCGCAACAAGGCCGTCAAGCTCACCAAGGACTGGGCGAAGGCCAACGGCAGGCAGATCCAGTTCTCCTACACCCTGCCGACCACCACGACCGGTCTTGCGCAGAACGGCGTCGCACTGCTGCGCAACGCCGTGCAGAACAACGCCGAGGTCGACGTCGTCAACATCATGACGTTCGACTACTACGACAACGCGGGCACGCACAACATGGCCGAGGACACCAAGACCGCGTCCCAGGGCCTGGTCAACACCCTCGCGCAGCTGTACCCGGCCAAGACCCAGGCGCAGCTGTGGGGCATGGTCGGCGTGACCGAGATGATCGGTGTCGACGACTTCGGCCCGGCCGAGACCTTCACCAAGGCCGACGCGGTCACCGTCTACAACTGGGCCCTGCAGAAGGGCATCAACACGCTGTCGTTCTGGGCCCTGCAGCGCGACAACGGCAACTGCCCCGGCGGTGCCGCTCGTGACGACTGCTCTGGCATCGCGCAGGAGCTCTACTACTTCAGCAAGACCTTCGCGCCGTTCACCGGTGGCAGCCAGAACCCGTCCGATGACTACTCGCTGTCGGTGAACCCGGCCGCGGTCAGCCTCGACCCGGGTAAGACCGCCACCTCGACCGTCAGCACTGCCGTCACCTCTGGCGCGGCGCAGACCGTCACCCTCTCTGCCGGTCCTGCACAAGGTGGAGTCACCGCTGCCGTCAACCCCGGTAGCGTCACCGCAGGAAACTCGGCGACGGTTACCTTCACCGCCAACGCCAGCGCGACCCCCGGTACCTACCAGTTCACGGTTACCGGATCCGCCGCTTCTGGCAGCCACACTGCGACTGTCGCCGTCACGGTCAACGGAACCCAGCCGGCCAACGACTTCGGACTCGCGGTCAACCCGGCCTCGGTGACCCTCGACCGCGGTAAGAACGCGACGACCACGTTGAACACCACGGCCATCGGCACCCCGCAGACCATCACGTTGAGCGCCACGAAGCCGCAGAGTGGTGTCAGCGTTGCCATCAACCCGACTTCTGTCACCGCGGGCGGCAACGCGACCATCACGGTTACCGCTACCCCCACCGCTACCCCCGGCACCTACGACTTCTACATCGGTGGTTCGGCGCCGTCGGGCAAGCACAGCACCAGCTTCACCGTGACTGTCAACGCGGGTAACCCGGGTACTGGCCCTGTCGTCAACGGTGACTTCGAGACCGGTTCGCTGGCTCCTTGGACCGCCCAGTCGGGGACCTCGGTCGTCGGCTCCGGCGCCCACGGTGGCACCTACGCGCTCTCGGTCGCCGCGACCAACTCCAGCACCGGTGAGGCGTCGCAGGCGCTGACCCTGCAGCCCAACACCGCTTACACCCTGCGGGCTTGGGTCAAGGGCACCTACGCGTTCATCGGCGTTCGCGGTGGCGCTACCGCCAGCACTTGGGCCTCCCCGGCTGACTGGCAGGAGGTGTCGCTGCCGTTCACCACTGGCGCCAGCGGTGCCGTGACCGTCTACGTCCACGGTTGGTACGGCCTCGGCACTGTCTTCGCCGACGACGTCACCGTTACCGCGGGCAGCGTTGCTAGGGCTATCAGCAAGCGCTAGTCGATAGGTGTTACGCGGCGGGCACTTCCGAGTGCCCGCCGCGTCTATTTAGGACTGCTGGTAGCGCGTGATCGACAACAGGTCCAGTGGGTCGATGGTGTCGTCGTCGGTGGCCACGCAATCGCGCAGCTCGGCGGTGATCGCGTCCGCGTCCAGGTTGGCGCCGATCATCACCAGGTCCGTGCGCCGAGCGGCGTCCGGCGCCTGCGTCACCCACACCGAGGACCCCACGGTCTGCACACCCAGCGGCTCATCGGTGCCCGCGAACCACGCGAAGCCCTTCATCCGGTAGAGCCCGGCGGGCCGCTCGGTGAGGAACCTCGCGAACCGCAACGGATGCAGTGGCGTGTCGTGGCCGAACTCGACGCTCGCGTAGCCCGCGTGCAGGTGCTCCTCGTGCTCGACCAGGTCCTCGAAGGACAGTTGCCGCTCTACCGGATCCGGCCGGTCGACCGGGTCGAACAACAGAGCCGGGTCAACCCTGCCGTACTCGGTTGGCACTACCGGCGTCCCCTCGGCCAGTTCGCGCACCAGTTCCAGCACACCAGGCTCGGCGCGGTCGGCCTTGTTGAGCAGCACCAGGTCGGCTTGGCGCAGGTGCAGGTCCAGTCGGGGGTGCGCGCCTGCTCTCGGTGAACTCGGCGGCGTCGACCACCTCGACCAGGCCGCCGTAGCGGATGTGCGGGTTCGCGCTGGCCAGCACCATCTTGACCATCGCGGGCGGCTCCGCGAGGCCGCTCGCTTCGATGACGATGACATCGACCGGCCCGTCGGGGTGCGCCAGCCGCTCCAGCATCGCGTCCAGCTCCTCCGGGTCGACCGCGCAGCACAGGCAGCCGTTGCCGAGCGACACCATGGAGTCGACCTGCGCGGCCACTGTCAACGCGTCGATGTTGACCTTGCCGAAGTCGTTGACGATGACGCCGACCCGCAGGTCTGACGCGGTGTGCAGGAGGTGGTTGAGCAGGGTGGTCTTGCCCGCACCGAGGAAGCCCGCGACCACCAGTACCGGGATGTCCACCCGGCGAGGGTAGCCCCCGCCGAGTCGCGCCCGGCGGGGGCTATCACCCCCGGATCCCCCTCTTGCCCCCAGACCAACGGTAAGCAGCCGCTCACCCGGAGGCGTCACGCTTGGGGATGAGGTGGGGTCCGACGTTGGGCTTACCGGTTGAAGTAGGCCTCGACCACCCTGGTGTGCAGAGGGAACGCCAACGTGACCGGTCCTTGGATCAACTCCCAGCCTGTGGTCTCGTTGGTGGAGACAGACGGCGGTAGGGCTGACTCCGTCGTCGCGGGGGCTAACCCGAAGACCAGGAGCGTGCCGTCTGGAGCGCTTACAGCGTCGAACAGGGTGATCTGGTCAGCGTCGACAGTGACACCGGCCTCTTCGTGCAGCTCTCGCGCTGCCGCTGCCTGCCACGACTCGCCGTGGTCCACGAACCCACCAGGCAGCGCCAACTCCTTCGGCTCGATGTCGCGCCGTACGACTAAGAGGCCGCCGTTGACCGGCAGCAGCAGCACGGCAACCGGAACCGGATTCAGGTACGAGGTCTGTCCGCAGTGTGCGCACTGCCTGGGCCAGGGAAGTCCATCGGGGTAGCGGGTGCCGCAGAAGGAGCAGTGCGAGTTCCTGGTCACGGGGCCACCACCATGTCGATCGCGGTGGACCGCTTCAACGTCCGCGTCACCGTGCACAGCGCGGTGACCGCCCGGTCGACCACGTCGAGCAACTCCTGGCGCGCCGTGTCGTCCAACGCGCTCATGTCGATGCCCACGTCGATCCGGACGCCGTCCAGCTCGTGCGCGCCCGGCGGCCGGACGTCCGTGGCGTCGACCAGGGGAGCGGTGCCGGTCCGCCGCAGCACCAGCTCCTCCGCCGTGATGCCCACGCAGGCCGCCGCGGCCGCGAGGAGCAGCTCGACCGGGCTGAACACGCCGTCCTGGCCTGCCCGCCCCACTTCGACCGACGCCCCGCGGTCGTTGACGGCCGTGAAGACGTGCTCCCCGGTGCGCTTGGTCCGGATCGTGGTCACAGCTCCCCTTCCCCATGCCGGGCCAAGATCGTCCATTGGCCCCTTGAGATCACAGTATGGCGGGGTGACCTGGGCAAACAAGGACGGGACCGGGGTTGTGGACAGATCGGGGGGATGTGGATGGAGTGACCGGGGGAGGCCCCGGCGGCGAGAGGGGTCAGCTGTCGAGCAGGGCGCGGAGGGCGCGGACGCGGTCGATCTCCACCGGGGCTGTCCAGCCGTCTCGCACCAAGCCGCCCGCGTGGATGGCGTTGACGCCGATCGAGCGCAGGCCGGGGACGTGAGCGTGCTTGAGGCCACCGCCTGCGAGGAGCCGTACGCCCGCCTCACGCCAATCCTCACGGGCGGCGAGGCGGGGGAGGCCATCCTCTAAGCCGCGAGCGGAACCGGCGGTGAGGACCGTGTCCAGGCCGGGGAGGCCGCGCAGTGCCGCCCAGGCCTGTCGGGCGTCGGCAGCGTGGTCGACCGCACGGTGGAAGGTCCACGGGGAGCCGCCGATAGCGTCAACGACGGCGTGGGTTGCCTCTAGGTCTACCTCGCCCTTCTCGGTCAGGAAGCCGAGCACGAACTCCTGGGCCCCCGCCTCACGCAACTCGCCGACCGTGGCGACCAGTCGCGTCAGCTCGGCCTCGTCCGCGGTGAAGCCGTCCGTGCCGCGCACCATCACCCGCAGCGGGATGTCCACCGCCGCGCGCATCTCGGCGACCAGGTCGGGATCGGGGGTCAGCCCGTCCCGGTCCATCTGGGCGACGACTTCGATCCGGTCGGCGCCACCCTGTTGGGCGGCCACCGCGTCGGCGACGGTCAAGGCGATGATCTCCAGCAAACCGCGCTGTGGCGAGGAAACGGTCACCGCGCCATCATCCGGCCTGGCCGCCGATTTGTAATGCCCCGGGTTCGACAATCCCGGGGTTCACACAGGTCGACCACGACTTCCTGCGGGGAGAAGTGGTCCAGACCACATACTTCGACCCTGGTTCTTGTGCGCTGGCTACAACTTCGCCGCCTCGACGTGCGCTGTGGACGGCCGCCGAGCGGGTCGGGCGAATGTCGGGGAATAGTGGTCCAGACCACATCGAAGTTAGCGTTCGTGAACCGATGCCGGGCCGATTCGCCCGGTTATCGGCACCGTTTCCGGGTCTTGACAAAGCGGCGCCCCGATGGTCTGGACCATCGGGGCGCCGGGGGTGTCGGGTCAGGAGGTGGCGGCCCGCTCGGCCGCGCTGCGCAGCACGCAGAACTCATTGCCCTCCGGGTCGGCGAGCACCGCCCACCCGGTGCCGTCGGGCTGACGCCGGTCATCGACGAGCTGGGCGCCCGCCGCCAGCAGCCGCTCGACCTCCTCGTCGCGGGGGACGTCCGGGGTCAGGCACAGGTGCACCCGGTTCTTGACCGCCTTGGGCTCGGGGACCCGGTTGAAGAACAGCGTCGGACTGCCCGGGACCGGGATCCAGGCCTCTTCCTCGCCATCGACGCACTCCGGGTCGACCGGGTGACCGACCACCTGGGACCACCACTGGGCCAAGGCGTAGTTGTCGTTGGAGTCGAAGGCGATGTTCACCACGCTAGAAGGCATGTCAGAACCCTAGGCGCAAAGTCGCCACACGGCCCTTCTCACCTGCGGCCCAGCAAGAGCCATCGGCAGCGCAGTCGACGGTGTCGAAGCTACCGGCGTCGAACGGACGCCAGTTGCGACCCTCGTCCAGGGTGATGTCGCTGCCGGTAGGTCCAACGGCGATCGCGACCGTGTGCAGGAACGGGTGCCAGGTGACGCCTGAGCGGTACCCCTTGGGCGCGGACGACGGCTTCTGCCAGGTACGGCCACCGTCGCGGGTAGTGCCGAGCGCGTCGACGGCGCCGTCAGGCTTGGCGTAGTCACCGCCGACAGCGATCCCGCGGGACCGGTCGCGGAACGCGGTCGCGAACACCCCGGCGCTCGCGTTGCTGGCCAGGACGGTGTCGCTGACCGCCCACGTCCGGCCGCGGTCCGACGAGTGCAAGACCCGCGCCTTCGACCCGCCGCCGGTCGCGATCCACGCGTCCCGAGCACCCGCGACGCTCACGCACTGCCCGCTCGCGGCGAACGCGAACTCACCGTCCAGCGCGGGCGGCACGCCGTCGCTGGGCACGACCGACCAGGTACGGCCACCGTCGTCGGTCGAGAGCAACCGGAACTTGCCGTCGACCGGGTCGCTGAGCGCCAGGCCGTGCCGCCGGTCGAAGAACGCCAGGCAGTCGTAGAACGCGGTGGGCTCGGCGTTGCGGAACGACTCGGTCCAGGTCGCGCCGCCATCGGTGGTGCGGACGATCCGCGACTGGTCACCGGGGCCGATGCTCAACGCGACCGCCGTGCGCGCGTCGAACGCCTCGATGTCGCGCAGTTCCAGGGTCTCGGTGCCGGGCGGGGAGGTGCGCGACCAGGTGCGGCCGCCGTCGGTGGTGCGCAGGACCGTGCCGCCGCTGCCGCTGGCCCACGCGACCTTCGCGCTGACCGCCGACAGCCCGCGCAGCCGCGCGTCGGATCCGGTGGGGGACAACCGCCAGGTCAGGGTGGGACCGTGGCCCGCTGCCCCGGCGTCGGGGGTCGCCGAGGCGGGCACGGCCAGCGTGCTTGCCGCCGCGACGGCCAGCACGCCGATGATGAGGGGTCGCTTCATGTCGCGGAACCTAGACCAGCCGCGGCGCCCCCAGACAGGTCCAAACGCCGTACCCGTCAGCGCGTGACCAGCCCCGCGTCGTAGGCCAAGAGGCCCGCTTGCGTCCGGTTGGCGCACTCCAGCTTGACCAGCATCCGCGACACGTAGCTCTTCACCGTGGCCTCGCTCAGCGACAGGCTGCCCGCGATCTGCGCGTTCGACAGCCCCGCGCCGAGCCCGGCCAAGACCTCGGTCTCCCGCTCGGTCAACTCCCGCACCCGCCGCAACGCGCGGTCCCGTGCGGCCTGCTCGCCGACTCTTGCCGCTACCAGCCTGCGGGTCGCGGCCGGGGACAGGACCGTGTGCCCGTCAGCGGCAACCCTGACGAGGCTGATCAGGTCCTCTGGCGGTGTCGTCTTCACCAGGAAGCCCGATGCCCCCGCGCGCAACGCCCTGATCACGTACTGGTCCGCGTCGAACGTCGTCAGCGCTACCACCGCGGGCGCGCCGGGCAGCCGCACGATCCGCTCGATCGCGGTCAGCCCGTCCACCCCCGGCATCCGCAGGTCCATCAAGACCACGTGCGGCTCGTGCCGGATCACGGCCTCCACCGCCGCCGCGCCGTCCTCGGCGGTGTCGACCACGTCGATGTCCGGCGCCGACCCGAGGATCGTGCGCAGGTGGGCGCACACCATCGGCTCGTCGTCCACGACGACTACTCGGATCATCTACGCGCTCTCCGGGGCAGGCACGAACGCGGGGAGCACCGCGTCGACCTCGAAACCCCCGCTGGGCAGCGGGCCCGAGGTCAAGGTGCCCCCGACGAGCTCGACCCGCTGCCGCAAGCCTGTCAGACCTGCCCCGGAACCGGAACCGGAAAGTCCACTGTCGACGGACCGGGTCGCGACCGCGTTGCGGATCGTCAACCGGACCCGGTCACCGCCGTAGCGCACGTGCACGCTGGTCGGTGCTCCCGGAGCGTGCTTGCGGATATTGGTCAGGGACTCTTGCACTACCCGATACGCGGTACGGCCAACGGCGGCCGAGATGCGGGCAGGGTCACCGTCGCGCTTCAGCTCTACCGGCACACCCACGGACTCCGACTCGGCTACCAAGGTAGACAGGTCAGGTACCTCGGTCGGCTCGTCGCGTGTTTCCCGGGGGTGGTGCTCGGTTGTCTCGTTGCGCAGCACACCGACCAGCTCGCGCAACTCGTTGAGTGCCTCGCACCCCGCCACGCGCAATCCCTCGGCCGCCGAGCGAGTGTGGTCGTCCGGTCCGGTTACCGCTAACGCGCCTGCGTGCAGGACCATGAGGCTGACCCGGTGCGTGACCACGTCGTGCATCTCCTCTGCCAGCCGCACGCGTTCGTCCGCTCGTGCTTGCTCGGCCAAGAGGTGTTGCTCGCGTTCAGCACGTTCGGCGCGGTCAATCAACGCTTGTACCAAGATCCGATGGGCGCGCACGTATAGGCCCACCAAAGCGGGTAGCAGTACCAGCAGCACCGTGCCCAGAATCAGCTCGGTCGAGGTGTCCCACGGTCGGACTACGAGGCTGAACAGCGCTAGAACCAGCGCGGGGCCAACTAGCGCCCCTGCGTAGACCATCGCGGTATAGGCATAGATCGGCGCGGACGCGGGCATCCACGGGTCGGTCGCCGCGAAGTCCGGCTTCCAGTCGGTTGGCGCGTATGCCTGCAACAGCAGGTAGGTCGTGCAGATCGCCAGCGTGGTCACCATCAACGTCACCGGGTACCACTTGCGCACCACCAGCAACCCGATCATGGCCAGCGCGACCAGGCCGTCCACGAAACCGACCAGGCGGTCCGGGGCTCCCTCGAAGAACATCGCCCCTACCTGCAACGCCAACACGATGCCCGCGGGCATCAGGTAGAAGAACGCCTCGCGCTTAGTACGCCATAGTGGCTCTCGCACCCCTGGCACGGTACGCACCAGGTAGGGCTACCGAGGCCGATCGCCACCATTCGGGTGGTAGCTGCCGCAACGAAAGTTGCTGGTTAGCATGGCCGCACCATGAACGCGCACACCAGCATGGTCGCTATCGGCGACTCCTTCACCGAGGGCATGTCGGACTTCGGCCCCGACGGCGAGTGCCGCGGCTGGGCCGACCTCGTCGCCGCCCGGCTCGCCCAGGACAGCCCCGGCTTCCGCTACGCCAACCTCGCCATCCGCGGCAAACTCGTCCGCCAGATCGTCGACGAGCAGGTCGACCACGCCGCGGCCATGCGCCCCGACCTGGTCACCTTCGCGGGCGGCATGAACGACGTCCTGCGGCCCGCCTGCGACATGGACGCCCTCGCCGCCCGGGTCCGGTACGCCGTCCGCACCCTCGCCGCCAGTTCGCGCCAGGTCGTGCTGTTCCGGGTGATCGACCCGACCCGGCGGATGCGGGGGAGTTCTCGGCTGCTGCCCCGCATCTCCCGGCTGCTGTCCTTGGTGGACACACTCGCCGCCGAGCACGACGCGGTGGTGGTCGACCTGTTCTCCTCGCGGGTGTTCGACTCGCCGGGGCTGTGGGCGCCGGACCGCATCCACCTCAACACCGAGGGTCACCGCCGCGTCGCCGAGGCGACCCTGCGCACCCTGGGGATCGCGCCCACCTTCGACTGGGACACCCCGGTTCCCGTCGACCCCACCCCGTGGCGCGACCGCGCGACCTCCGACCTGCGCTGGGCCCGCGCCCACGCGGGACCCTGGATCGCCCGCCGCCTCACCGGCCGCTCCTCCGGCGACGGCCAACTCCCCAAACGCCCGGAACTCGACCCGTTCACCCCCTGAGTTTGTCCACAACCACCTGAGTTGTCCCCAGCTCCCGACGAAGTGTTGAGGGCGCTTGCGCTCCGGGTCGATGCTTGCTGTGCGGGCCGAGTGGGGATCCGACGCAGGGAGGTCGAGATGGACACATGACAAGCGGGCGACGGGGCGTGGCGAGTCGCTGGGAGTTCGTTCGCGGGAACCGGTGCCCGTGGGTGACTTCCGGGGACGGGCTCGGCACCGGCGGCGTGCGGGGCGGTGAGTCGGAATCGCGGGCCAGCTGGCCGCGGTGAGGACAGGCCGCCGCCGTGGGCGGTCGGTGCTGGGCGGGCGCTTCCGTCGGGCGTGGCGAGCGGGTGTGCTCGGGGAGCGTGGGCCCGCGTTCCCAGGGCACGGCCCGCGAGTCGCGTGCCGTGGAGTCGGGTCGCCTGGGTCAGGCGGGGACGGGTGTGGCGAGGTAGTGGCGCAGTGCGGTGACAGCCGCTCTGCCTGCGCGGTTGGCGCCGATCGTGCTGGCAGAGGGGCCGTAGCCGACCAGGTGGACGCGCGGGTCCGCGGTCACCTGCGTGCCCGTCATCGTGATCCCGCCTCCGGGGTTGCGGAGGCGGAGCGGGCTCAGGTGGTCGAGAGCGTGCCGGAAGCCGGTGGCCCAGAGGAGGGTGTCGGCCCGCACCTCGTGGCCGTCCGGCCACGCGGCACCGGTCGGGGTGAGGTGGTCGAACATGGGGTGCCGGGTGAGCACACCGCGTGCTCGGGCCGCCGCGACCTCCGGGGTCAGCATCAGACCCGTGACGCTGACGACGCTCTCGGGGACCCTGCCCGACTCCACCGCCTCGGCCACCCTCGCCACCACCTCGCGGCCGTACTCCGGCGTGAACGGCTCGTCACGCCAGACCGGCTCGCGTCGGGTGACCCAGGTGGTCTCGGCCGCGACGTCCGCGATCTCCATCAGCGCCTGGACACCCGACGCGCCGCCACCGACGACGATGACGCGCTTGCCCGCGAACTCCGCCGGGCCGTCGTAGTCGGCGGTGTGCAGCTGCCGACCGTCGAACCGGCCGGGGTAGCGGGGCCAGAACGGCTTGTCCCAGGTGCCGGTCGCGTTGATGACGGCGCGGGTGGTCCACGTGCCCGCGTCGGACTCGACCGACAGGCCACCGGTGGTCTCGCGCACGGCCCGCACCGCCACCGGGCGCACCACCGGCAGGTCGAACTCGCGCTCGTACGCCCCGAAGTACTCCGCCACCACCTCGGACGCGGGCCGCGACGCGTCCGCGTGCGGGAGGGGCAGGCCGGGGAGGTCGTGGATGCCGTGCACCTTCCCCAACCGCAGGCTCGGCCACCGGTGTTGCCACGCCCCACCCGGCCCCGGGTTCGCGTCCAGCACCACGAACTCGAGCCCCGACCGCCGCAGGAAGTACGCGGCCGACAACCCCGCCTGCCCCGCCCCGATCACCACCACGTCCATGCCCACTACAACGCCACCGGGCCCCGGCACCTTCCGTTGCCCGGCTCACACCCGAGCCCGGCCGTGGTCGGTGACCGCGGGACCGTCGGGGTCAGAACTTGCTGGGGCGGTCCATGTACGTCTCGTCGGGGGCCGCGAAGCCGAAGGACTGGTAGAGGGTGTGGGCGTCCCTGGTGTGCAGCATCCAGCGGAACCGGGCGCCGGGGCCGTCGTCGATCATGGTGCGGACCAGGGCCTTGCCCAGGCCCTGGCCGCGGGCCGACTCCAGGACGAACACGTCGGCCAGGTAGGCGATGGCGATGCCGTCGGAGAGGGCTCGGGCGAAGCCGACCTGGGCGCCGGTGGCGCGGTGGTAGGCGCCCACCACCCGCCAGGACACGGCTACCTGGGTGGTGATCTGTTCGCGCGTGCGCCAGGTGCCCCAGTAGGCATCGGTCGACAGGTACGTCCAGACGACGTCCATGTCGACGCGACCGGGGTTGTCGTCGATCTCGTAGTCGCTCACGCCCGCAACCTATAGCGGGCGGGGGAGGTGCCGATCGCGGCGGTGAACTCGCGGGTGAAGTGGGCTTGGTCGCTGTAGCCGAGTTCGGCGGCGAGGGCGGCCCAGTCGACCGGGCCGCCCGCGTCCGCCCTGGCCGCGGCCTCGTGCATGCGGTGCCGTCGGATGACCCACTTCGGGCCGACGCCGACGTACTCGTTGAACAGCCGTTGCAGGGCGCGCACGGACAGGCCCGATGCCGCCGAGAGCAGGTCGACCCTGGTGAGGGCGAGGTCGTCGAGGATCAGGCCGACCAGGTCGCGCACCTGGGTGACCGCGGGGTCCGGGGCGGGGAGCCGGGGGAGCAGGAGCGCCTCGGCGGCGGCCACCATGGCGTCGTCGTCCGGTGCGCAGGCGATGGGCTTCTGGGTGTCCGCAACGCCCAGCCAGTCCGCCACCGGGAGGGTGCGGTCGGTGAGGTCGGCGACGCGGCGGCCCAGCCAGGGGCGGAAGCCGCCGGGGTGGAAGCGCACGCCGAGCACCTGGCCGCGGCCGGTCAGGCGGCGGGAGAAGCGGCCGCGCAGCACGCCGTGCACCAGGGCGTCCGCCGCGCTGAACACCACGTGGACGTTCGGGTGGGGGATGACCTGCTGGGTGAACGGTTCGGTGAGGTCCCACGACACGATCCAGTGGTAGTGCACGAAAGGAGCCAGCGCGGGGGAGGGGTCGACGGTGCGCAGCCGGAACTTGGTCCGGCCGGTCCGCTCGTCGAGCACGCCCCTGGTGTCCACACCGACACGGTAACTCCGGGCACCGACATCGGTCGTGTTTGTTCAAGCGGGGTCGGCCGGGGCGTGGCAGGGTGCCGCCCATGAGTCCGAGCTTGATGTCGCGTGCCACCTCGGGTGTGGTCGCGCTCGCCGCGTCCGTCACCCCCGACCAGTTCGACCGGCCGACGCCCTGTCCCGAGTGGACGGTGCGGGACCTCGTCAACCACCTCACGCTGTGGAGCGGGGTCGTCGCCGAGCGCGTCGCCCGCAAGCTCCCGGCGCCTGCCGACGGGTCCGAGGACGAGGCCATCGACTTCGCCGCCCAGTGGCCCGCCCGGTTCGTCGACGGCGCCACCCGGGCCGCCGAGGCCTGGGACGAGCCCGGTGCGCTGGAGGGCGAGACCTCGATGATGTCGGGCCCGCGGCCCGCCCGGTTCTTCCACGACATGCTGCTCGCCGAACTGGTCCTGCACGGCTGGGACCTGGCCACCGCCACCGGCCTGCCCTTCGACGTCGACCCCGAGGTCGCCGCCGTGGCCCGCGACAGCACCGCCGCCATGGCCGAGCAGGGGCGCGAGTACGGCGTCTTCGGCCCCGAGGTGCCCGTCCCGGCGGACGCCCCGGCGCTGTCGCAGGCCCTCGGCGTCAGCGGCAGGGACCCGGAGTTCCGTCCCTGACACCGCCTCGGGTTCTGGCTCTCACGGACTGCGTGCCTGTGCGCCTTGAGTGTGAGTCACGCAGCTGAGGCAGGGTTCTCGACGCTCGTGGAGTTGTGCTTGGCGGCCGTACTGTGGCCGGTATGGGTTACGACGTGGTGGTTGTCGGCGGGGGGATGGCTGGGATCTCGGTGGCGGCGGAGTTGGCCGCGCACCGGTCGGTGGTGGTGGTCGAGGCCGAGGCGGAATTGGCTCGGCACTCGACGGGGCGGTCGGCGGCGCTCTATGCGCCTAGCTATGGCGGGCCGGTCGTGCGGGCTCTTACCGCTGCCAGTGGGCCGTTGTTCGGGGATGGGGTGCTGAGTCCCCGGCCGATGTTGTGGGTCGGGGACGTCGGCGGGCTCGATGGGGTCGAGGAGCTCACCGAGGGCGCGGCGCGGGACCTGTGTCCGGTGTTGCGGCCGGGGCGGTTCGACCGGTTCGCGGTCGACCTGGGGACGATGGACATCGACGTCATGGGGCTGCACCAGCGGTACGTCCAGCGCTTGAGGGCGGCGGGCGGGGAGATCCGCAGGGGCGCGCCGGTGACCGCGCTGCGCCGCGACGGGCAGGGGTGGCGGGTCACGGCGGGCACCGAGGAGATCGTCGCGGGCACCGTCGTCAACGCGGCCGGGGCCTGGGTCGACCGGATCGCCGGGCTGGCCGGGGTGCCCGCGCTCGGGGTGCGGCCGATGCGCCGCACCATCGCCATCGCGACCGGTCCGACGCCGGTGGGTCAGGGGTGGCCGTTGGTCGCCGACGTCGGCGACACCTTCTACTTCCGCCCCGAAGGCCCTGGCGTGCTGGTGTCCCCTGCCGACGAGACGCCGGTCGACCCGGGCGACGCCAAGCCGGATGACCTCGACATCGCGCTCGCGGTCGACCGGGTCAACGAGGTGACCACCCTGGGTTTGCGGTCTGTCCGCACGGCGTGGGCGGGCCTGCGCACGTTTGCCCCCGACCGTGAGCCTGTCGTCGGTGAGCTCCCCGGCCACCCCGGCTTCACCTTCCTCGCGGGCCAAGGCGGCTACGGCATCCAGATGGCCCCAGCCCTCGCCGTGACCGCGGCCCGGCTCATCCTGGGCCAGACCGTCGACACCGCACCCGAGCTGTTGTCTCCGACGAGGCTCCTGCTCGGGTAGGTCCTCGTTGATCCCCTGACTGCCCGATTCGCACTATCGTGGGGGCGTCGGCGGCGGAGGGAACTGTCATGGCGGATGTCGGGGCCAGGCTCGCGGGAGTCGTCGAGGATGTGCGGTCGGGTGCCGACGCGGCCGAGGAGTACGGGCACGACGAGGCGTTGAGCACGGCCCTGGTGCGGCCCGCCTACGTGGTCCGGCCGCGTACAGCCGAGGAGGTCGCCGCGGTGTTGCGGGTGGCCACCGAGGAGCGGGTGCCGGTCACGGCGCGCGGGTGCGGGACGGGACTGTCCGGCGGTGCCATCCCGAGCGCGGACGGGATCGTGGTGTCGTTCGAGCGGATGAACGCCGTCCTGGAGATCGACACCGACAACCACGTCGCCGTCGTCCAGCCGGGCGTGACGCTGCGCGAGCTCGACGAGAGGACCGCCGGGGCCGGGTTGGTCTACCCCGTGTACCCCGGTGAGCTGAGCGCGAGCCTCGGCGGCAACGTCGCCACCAACGCGGGCGGCATGCGGGCGGTCAAGTACGGGGTCACCCGCCACCACGTGCTCGGCCTCGAGGCCGTGCTGCCCACCGGGGAAGTCCTGCGCACCGGCGGGAAGTTCGTCAAGTCCAGCACCGGCTACGACCTGACCCAGCTGATCGTCGGCTCCGAGGGCACCCTCGCCCTGGTCACCGAGGCCACCCTCAAGCTCCAGCCCCGGATCCGGCACAACGCGACCGTCCTCGCCCCGTTCCGGGACCTCGCCGGGGTCACCGCCGCCGTGCCCAAGGTCGTCGCGTCCGGGCTCGCGCCGCTGATCCTGGAGTACATCGACGGCCTGACCATGGGGGCCATCACCTACACCGCCGACCTCCACCTCGGCGTGCCCGACGAGGTCCGCGACACCGCGCAGGCCTACCTGGTGGTCATGCTGGAGAACCGCGAGCAGGACCGGCTCGACGCCGATGTGGAGGCCGCGGGCCAACTCCTGTCCGACCTCGGCGCCATCGACGTCTACGTCCTGCCCGGTGGCGCGGCGCGCAAGCTCGTCGAGGCCCGCGAACGGGCCTTCCACACCGCGAAGGCCGCGGGCGCCGACGACGTGATCGACACCGTCGTCCCGCGCGCGGCGCTGCCCGCGTTCATGGCCGAGGTGACCACGATCGCCCAGGCCAACGAGACCTTCATCGTCGGCTGCGGGCACGCGGGTGACGGCAACGTGCACCTCGCGCTGTTCCAGAAGGACCCGGACAAGCGCGCCACCGTGCTCAAGGCCCTCTTCGCCGCCGCCATGGCCCTCGGCGGCGCGATCTCCGGCGAACACGGCCTCGGGCGCACCAAGCGGCGGTACTTCCTGGACCTGGAAGACCCCGCCAAACTCGCTCTCCTGCACCGCATCAAGCACGCCTTCGACCCGGCGGGCATCCTCAACCCCGGCGTCCTCCTCGACAGCACCCCTGACGGCAGCGCTGCCCAGGACGGCGGCGACCACCACGAAGGACAGGTATGAACGGCGCGCAGGCTCTGATCCGCACTCTCGCCGACTCCGGTGTCGAGGTGTGCTTCGCCAATCCGGGCACCTCGGAGATGCACTTCGTGGCCGCGTTGGACTCCGTGCCGCAGATGCGCGGGGTGCTGGCGTTGTTCGAGGGTGTGGTCACCGGTGCCGCGGACGGGTACGCGCGGATGGCGGGGCGACCCGCGGCGACGTTGCTGCACTTGGGGCCGGGTCTGGTCAACGGGTTGGCGAACCTGCACAACGCGCGGCGGGGCCGGACCCCGGTGGTGAACGTGATCGGCGACCACGCGCGGCACCACAAGGCCGTGGACGCCCCGCTGGAGTCCGACATCGACGCGCTGACCGGGTGGACCGGTGGGTGGAGTCGGACCTGCGTCGACCCGGCGAGGATCGGCGCCGACGCCGCCGAGGCCGTGGCCGCCGCCGCTGAGGGGCGGATCGCGAACCTGGTGCTGCCTGCCGACGTGTCGTGGGGTGATGGCGGCGTCGCGGCGAATCCCGTCCCGCCGACGAGCAAGTCCACTGTGGAGGATTCGACGCTCGCGGCGGTCGCCGAAGTGGTGCGGTCCGGTGAGTCGACGGTGATCCTGCTGGGTGGGGCGTCGACGCGCGAGCGCGGGTTGCGGGCAGCCAGTCGGATCGCCGCCGCGACCGGGGTGAAGTTGTTCGTCGAGACCTTCCCCGCGCGGATCGAACGCGGCGCGGGCCTGCCTGCCGTCGATCGGCTGGGTTACCTGGCCGAGCAGGTGCAGTGGCAGCTCACCGACGTCCGCCACCTCGTGTTGGCGGGGGCCAAGGCGCCGGTGTCGTTCTTCGCCTACCCGGGCAAGGCGAGCGAGCTGACGCCGGACGGCTGCGCGACCCACCTGCTCGCCGACCACGCCGACGATGTCGTCGACGCCCTGGAACGGCTGGCCGACCTGGTCGCCGAGGGTGTGGAACCGGTGCTGCAGAACGCTTCCCGGCCCGAGCTGCCCGCGGGGCCGCTCACCCCGCAGAACTGGACCGAGGTCATCGGCGCGCTGCTGCCCGAGGGCGCCATCATCTCCGACGAGGCCAACACCTCCGGCCTGATGATCCCGATGACCACCGCCGGAGCCCCCCGCCACGACGTGCTCACCCTCACCGGCGGCGCCATCGGCCAGGGCCTGCCGGTCGCGGTGGGTGCCGCGGTCGCCTGCCCGGACCGACCGGTGATCTGCCTGCAGGCCGACGGCAGCGCGATGTACACGATCTCCGCGCTGTGGACCATGGCCAGGGAGAACCTGGACGTGACCACGGTGATCCTCAACAACCGCGCCTACGCCATCCTGCGGATGGAACTCACCAGGGTCGGCGCCGAGGCGGCAGGCCCCAAGGCGAAAGCCCTGCTCGACCTCGCCGCCCCCGACCTCGACTTCGTCCGCATCGCCGAGGGCATGGGCGTCCCCGCGACCAGGGCCGCCACCGCCGAGGAACTGGCCGAGCAGTTCAGCCGAGCCATCGCCGAACCCGGCCCACACCTGATCGACGCCATCGTGCCATCGCTGATCTGATCCTCCGCCACTGACGTCGCGCGGTCTTCCCGGCGTGGGTGAACCCCGGCGGCCATAGGTCGACCAGGGCCACTGCCGTTGGGGGTCGGTTGAGCGGTCTGGTCGGGCTGTCGCCGAGCCGTGCGCAGTTGATCGGCGCCATGGTGCCGTCGCTGATCTGATCCGCCGCGGCCGTGTGGTGCGGTCGCGGTGGGGGTGTCGGGCAAGGGAAAGGGCCACCAACCGTGGTGGTTGGTGGCCCTTTCGCCGGGTGGGTGGCGTTACTTGGACTCGGTGTCCACGCCGCTGTCCGCACCGGTGGTCGTGGTGTCGGTCAGGTTGTTGGTCAGGTCGCTGACCGCGTCGGTGACCGGGGCGGTCACGTCGGTGACGGTGTCGGTCACGTCGGCGACGACGTCGGTGACCGGGGCGACCGGGCTGGTGGTGTTGGTGTTGCCCGTGCCCGCGGTGTGGCTGTGGGTGCCGCGCAGGTCGAGGTCGAGGTCGATGTCGGCGTCGATGTTGAGCAGGTCGCCGTCGAGCAGGTCGCCGAGCAGGCCGTGGTTGCCCAGCAGGTCGCCGTCGAGGTCGAGGATGTCATCGAGGTCGAGGTCGTCGAGCAGGTCCAGGTCGAGGTCCAGGTCGATGTCCAGACCGTCGAGCAGGTCGCCGAGCAGGCCGTCGCCGTCCAGCTCCTCGTTGAGGATCCAGAGCGCGTCCTCGACGTCGATGTCCAGGTCGGCCGCGAGGTCGTTGGCCCAGTCGAGCAGGTGCTCCAGCTCGTAGATCGAGTCGTGGTCGGCGAGGTCCTCGAGCAGGTCGTCGTCGAGACCCGCGATGTCGATGTTCGCGTTCGCGAGGAGGGTGACGACCGCGGACACCGGGATGTCCGTCGCCTCAGCGGAGGCCGTCGGGGCCGCGAAGCCGACGGCGAGAGCCGTGGCAGTTGCCAGGAAACCGAGGCGGAGTGCGGCTTTGCGCATGGGGAAGAGCTCCTAGTGACTGGCCGAATTGGACACTCATGAGCGTTCCAGAGGGACAATGGCCCTGGCGAGTCCACATTGGGGTGGCCACGTTCGTGATCGAATTTCGCGCCCGGATGGCCCTTGTGCTGCGATTGGTACACCTTCGGGGGAAGAAGCCGGCTGCGGTGAGCGGAACTCACTGATCGCCGCGCCCACGATAGGAGGACACCCTTTCGTGGGTGGCGTGATCACAAAAACGCCGGGCCGGAGCGAAAGCCCCGGCCCGGCGTGCTCGCACTGCTCCGATCAGGGGTTGGTCCCGGTGAGGTCGATCAGTGGGCTGGCCACGTTCACCGAGTCGGCGTTGATCACGTTGATGGTCAGGTCCGGCACGATCGACTCGCCCGCGACACCGCCGTCGGTGGTCTCGGCCGCCGCGCTCGTCGCGGTCGCGGTCGCCAGGCCGAGGGTGAACGCGACGAAACCGAGTGCGGTTCCGAGGCGCAGAACTGTTGTGCGCATGCGGTTTTCTGCTCCTAGTCCAGCAGGGGATTGACAGCGGCTAGCAGCCTGGCAGAACCCGCGACCCGCGGCGAGTCCACAGTAGAGTGATCACCCGATCGACTGGCTACCGCTCCCGCGCCGCCCCGCCACCGGCCGCCCCGGCGTCACCGGCCTGCTCGGCGCCGACACCCGCCCCGGTGTCGACCACCGGCTCCGGCGTGACGACCGGCTCGGTGTCGACGACCGGCTCGGGGGCGACCGGGGTGTCGACGACGTCCCCGTGCCCACCCGCCGAGTCCCTGGCCGCCGCGCCCGCGTCGACCACCTCGGTGACCCAGGCGCCGACCTCCTTGGCGATGTCGCGCACCGCGTCCGCGATGATCACCGCGATCTTGCCCGCGTGCGCCGCGGCCGACTCGGCCACCTCCGCGATGGTCTCCCTGGTGCTGTCGAACTCGCCTGCCATGGGCCTGCCCCCGTCCCGCTCGCGCCCGCGTTCGCCGCGGCCGTCGACCGACGGTACCGCCGGTCGAGGGGGGAATCCCACCCTGACCGCGGTCCGGTGCGGGGCTGACCAACCGGACCGCGACACCGGTGCGCACCGGCGAAGTGGCCCGGCCGGGCTGTAGGCCGATACCAGGCACGGATCATCTCCAGTCGGAGACGCTCGCGGGGCAGCCCCGACGCCCGGCGCCCGGGGTCGGGGCTGCCGCCGGGTCACCGCCGGGGCGGTCCCACCCGGCGCGGGGCCAGCAGCGACCGGACCATGTTCAGCGCGCGGAACTCCCCGGGCACCCCGGTCGGCCGGATCAGACCGGCCTGGAGCAACCGGTGCAACGCCGCCGCGGCCACCTGCTCCGGGACGCCGCGCTCGCGGGCCACGTCGCGCACCGACCGGCCGGGGCCGACGAGCGCGGCCAGCAGCGCGGTGTCGGACCCGCGCAGCCCGTCGAGCGTCGCGGTCACCGCCGCGCGCAGGTCGCCGACCACGCGCCGGGTGGCGGGCCCGGCCGGGGTGGTGAGCTGGAACGGGTCGCGGCGGGCCGCCTCGACCAGCCGCGGCAGCGGGTAGAGCGGGAACCAGCTGGCCGCGGCGATCAGCGCGGCCGGGACGCCGTCGAGCGCGTCGCACAGCTCGCGCAGCTCGGCGGCCGGGAACGAGCGGTCCTGGCCCTGGGCGCGCAACCGCGAGACCAGCAGCCTGGTCGCGGGCGAGTCCGGCCCGTCACCGCGCGCGGCCAGCGGCCGCAGCGCGACGGTGTGCGCCTCCGGCCGGGCCGAGGGCACGCGCGCGGTGGTGAGCAGCCGCAGCCGGGGGCATCGGCTCAGCAGCTCGGCCAGGCCCGACTCGGGCACCCGGCCGGGCACCCGGTCGTCGACCATCAGGTACGCCGGGGTGTCGCCGACCAGTCCGGCCAGCTCGGCCAGCCGCGGGCTCGCGCCGCCGAGCAGCAGGTCGGCGACGGTGCCGGGCAGCGGCGCCGGGCTCGCGCCCGGGTCGACCCACCACACCGGGTCGGGCACCGCGTCGTGCAGCGCCCTGGCCACCTCGGCCGCGACCCTGCTCTTGCCGACACCGGCGACGCCGACCAGGGACACCCAGCGGTGCCCGCCGGTGGTGAGCAGCTCGACCACCCCGGTGACCACCCGGTCCCGGCCGACCAGCGGCGCGGCGGCGGTGGGCGGCAGCTGTGAGGCCGTGGCGGGTACGCCGCCGCCGGACTGCAACCGCAGGTGGTCCGACGGGCTCATGTGCAACGCGCGGGCGAGCAGCAGCAGGGTTTGCTTGCGCGGCCGCTCGACCTTGCCGAGTTCGAGGTCGCGGATGGTGCGCTCGCTGACCCCCGAGCGCACCGCGAGGCGCGACTGCGTCATCCCGCGGCGCAGCCGGGTCGCCAGCAGGAACTCGCCGAGCTCGGTGGCCGGGCGTTCCGCCCGCAGTGCCCCGGTTGATCGTGCTGTGTGCATGGTCGTCAAACCTCACAAGGTCGGCCACGCTCGGTGGCGGTGCGATCGACGCGAGTGGACCGCTTGCCGCGCAGACGCTGTGTTCACCCCAGAACGCGCTGCGCGGGCGCAGGCCACGACCGACTGCGTGACCTTAGATCAGCCTCTCGCGTTCCCCAGTTCCCGAAGCCGTGCGCTCCGGGTCATTCGCGATGGTGAGCCCCCATTACCCTCTGAAAGCTATCGGTGTGCGCGATCCGGGACAACCGGCTGTGATCTGCTTCACACGCATTGCCCATCGAGTGGAGCAGTGCGGGCAACTGCGCCGCTCGGAACACCATCAAAGGGTTCTTTTCGCGTCTTTTCGGCGGTACGTGGTGCGCGATGGTCATGACGTCCGGACCCACCGTGGGTATTCCCCGGGTAAATCGGCGGTGCGGATTTCCGGCCTACTATCGGCGACATTTCCCGGCGGCCCGCGGAGTGGACCGGGCCGCCGCCCGCGGATGCCGAGTGGCAACTGGTGATGACCAGCGGTCGGCGGCCGCAAATGGTACAACTGTACTGTGACCGCCAACACAGTGGTGGGCGTGCCCGCTGAGACCGCCGGGGGCGAGCGGCGGGTCGCGCTCGTGCCGAAGGTGGTCGAGCGGCTGGCCGCCAGGAACATCTCCGTGGTCGTCGAGCCAGGCGCAGGCTCGGCGGCGCTCATCCCCGACGACGCGTATGTCCACTCGGGAGCGACGCTGGGCGACCCGTGGTCGGCCGACGTGGTGGTCAAGGTCGCGGTGCCGACCGACGACGAGATCGCCAGACTCCGCGCCGGTGCGGTGTTCATCGGCTTCCTCGCCCCGTTGACCCAGCCGGAAAAGGCGCAAGCGCTGCGCGCGGCGGGCGTGACGGCGTTCGCGATGGAGTCGATCCCGCGCATTTCCCGCGCCCAGTCGATGGACGCGCTGTCCTCGCAGGCCAATGTCGGCGGATATCGAGCCGCGTTGGTGGCCGCGGAGCACCTGACCCGGTTTTTCCCGATGCTGACCACCGCCGCGGGAACGGTCCCGCCCGCGAAAGTCCTCGTGCTCGGCGTCGGCGTCGCGGGCTTGCAGGCGCTGGCGACCGCGCGCAGGCTCGGCGCGCACACCACCGGCTACGACGTGCGGCCCGAGGTCGCCGACCAGGTCCGCTCGGTCGGCGCGCAGTGGTTGGACCTGGGCATCGAGGCGACCGGCAGCGGCGGGTACGCCCGCGCGCTGACCGACGACGAACGCGCCGAGCAGCAACGGCAACTGGCCAAGGCGATCACCGGGTTCGACGCGGTGATCACCACCGCCCAGGTGCCCGGCCGCACCGCGCCGACGCTGGTCACCGCCGAGGCGGTGCAGGGGATGCGCGCGGGCAGCGTGGTGGTCGACCTGGCCGGGGAGTCCGGCGGCAACTGCGAGCTCACCAGTCCCGGCGCGGTCGTCGTCGAGCACGCGGTGACCATCGCCGCGCCGCTGAACCTGCCCGCCACCATGCCCGAGCACGCCAGCGAGCTCTACGCCCGCAACGTCGCCGCGCTGCTGGACCTGCTGGTGGCCAAGGACGGGGCGCTCGCGCTCGACTTCACCGACGAGGTGGTCGCGGGTGCCTGCGTCACCGGGCAGGAGGTCTAGATGCTCGTGCAGAACCTCGCCATCCTGGTGCTCGCGGGTTTCGTGGGTTTCGCGGTGATCTCGAAGGTCCCCAACACCCTGCACACCCCGCTGATGTCCGGCACCAACGCCATCCACGGCATCGTCCTGCTGGGCGGGCTGATCGTCGCCGGGCTCGGTGCCGAGGGTGTGCTCGACAAGATCCTGCTGGTCATCGCCATCGCCTTCGGCACCATCAACGTCATCGGCGGCTTCTTGGTCACCGACCGGATGTTGTCGATGTTCAAGGCGCCAGGGCGGGCGGGTGGGAGCAAGACCAACCAGAAGAAGGAGCAGCGATGAGCCGCGATGTCGTCATCCAGCTGCTCTACATCGTGGCCTTCGCCCTGTTCATCTACGGCTTGATGGGCCTGACCGGTCCCCGGACCGCGGTGCGCGGCAACTGGATCGCCGCCGCGGGCATGGGGGTCGCGGTCGTGGCGACCCTGCTGACGCCCGGCATGGGCAACTGGTGGTTGATCCTGCTCGGGGTCGCGATCGGCACCGCGGTCGGCGTGCCGTCGGCCAAGCAGGTGAAGATGACCGCGATGCCGCAGATGGTGGCCCTGTTCAACGGGGTCGGTGGCGGCGCGGTCGCGCTCATCGCGTGGGTGGAGTTCCGGGAGAGCCACGGGTTCGACGGCTCGCCCGCGCACGTCGCGGTGGCCAGCCTGTTCTCCGCGATCGTCGGCTCGATCTCGTTCTGGGGCTCGCTGGTGGCTTACGGCAAGCTGCAAGAGGTGATCACCGGTCGCCCGGTCGGCATCGGCAGGCTCCAGCAGCCGCTGAACCTGGTGCTGCTGCTGGCCTCGATCGCCTTCGCGGTGGTGATCATCGGTGGCGGCGACGCGCAGCTGCTGATCATCGGGCTGCTGGTGGCCTCCGCCGTGCTCGGCGTGATGGTGGTGCTGCCGATCGGCGGCGCGGACATGCCGGTGGTCATCTCGCTGCTCAACGCCCTGACCGGCCTCAGCGCCGCGGCGATGGGCCTGGCCCTGGACAACACCGCGCTCATCGTGGCAGGCATGATCGTCGGCGCCTCCGGCACGATCCTGACCAACCTGATGGCCAAGGCGATGAACCGGTCCATCCCGGCGATCGTCGCGGGCGGGTTCGGCGGCGGGGGGAGCGGCACGACCCAGGCCACCGGCGACCAGACGGTCCGGCGCACCAGCGCCTCCGACGCCGCGATCCAGATGGCCTTCGCCAACCAGGTGATCATCGTCCCCGGCTACGGCATGGCCGTGGCGCAGGCCCAGCACGCGGTGCGGGAGATGGCCGAGCTGCTGGAGTCGCGCGGGGTGTCGGTGTACTACGCCATCCACCCGGTCGCGGGCCGGATGCCCGGCCACATGAACGTGCTGCTGGCCGAGGCGGACGTGCCCTACGAGCGGCTCAAGGAGATGGACGACATCAACCGCGAGTTCGCCCGCACCGACGTGGCCATGGTCATCGGCGCCAACGACGTCACCAACCCGGCCGCGCGCACCGACCAGGACTCGCCGATCTACGGCATGCCGATCCTCAACGTCGACGAGAGCCGCTCGGTGATCGTGCTCAAGCGCGGCATGGCGCCGGGGTTCGCCGGGGTGGACAACGCGCTCTACTTCGACCCGAAGACCACCATGCTTTTCGGTGACGCGAAGGCGTCGGTCGCCGATGTCACGGAGGAACTGAAGGCGCTCTGAGACCCTTCTGCCATGCTTGGGCCGTTCGGCCGGGCTGGTTGGAGGACCTCATGCGGTGGACCCTGGAAGTCGTCGTCGTGCCGGTCAGCGACGTGGAGCGGGCGAAGGCGTTCTACGCCGACCGGCTCGGTTTCCACGTCGACCACGACACCCAGGCCGGGTCGGTGCGGTTCGCGCAGCTGACCCCGCCCGGCTCGGGCTGCTCGATCGTCATCGGCATGGGTTCGATGGCGCCCGGTTCGCTGCAGGGCCTGCAGCTGGTGGTCAATGACATCCGCGCGGCTCATGCGGAGCTCGTCGCGCGCGGGGTCGAGGTCGGCGAGGTGCAGTACGCCTCCCGCGAGGGTGGTTTCCGGCCCGCGACCGACGACGACGACCTGAACAACTCGGGTTTCCTCTTCTTCAGCGATCCGGATGGCAACGGCTGGGCAGTGCAGCAGATCACCGCGCGGCCGTGAGACCGCCTGCCCTGTACCGGCACCCGGTCGAGCGGGTCGGTCTGCTGTGGACGTCCGCGGCGTGCCTGCTCGGCGTCGGGCTCGCCGTGCTGCTGTGGACGCCGGAGAGCCTGCTCGACAAGGCCATGTTCGTCGCCGCGGCCGCCATCACGGCCATCGCGACCGGGTACCAGGCGCTGTTCCCGTACTGCTTCGTCCGCGACGGCAAGCTCGGCATCCGGACCGTCCGCGGTCTGCGCACGGTGGAGCTGTCGCAGATCAGCGGCGTGTGGGCGCGCGACGCGCGGGCCCCGTTCGGCCGTGGGGTCTACCGGTACCCGGCCATCACCGTGGGCGACAAGGTCGTCCCGCTCGACCGCGCCCACTACCGCCCCGGGTACCGCAGGCAGCGGCGGATCGAGGAGTTCCTCAGCCAGGTCGAGCCTCAGGGCGCCACCACCTCCGGGATCAGCTGACCGGACCGCACGGCCCGCTCCAGCGCGGTCGGGTCGAGCCGCCACACGACCGTGTTGCCGCCGCTGGGGCCGGTCGTGCGGAACACCGGCTCGGCGTGGGCCGCCAGCCAGGGCAGCAGGTCGGGGGAGGCGTAGCCGTACCCGAGGCCGAGCGGGCGGCTCTGGGTGAGGACGTAGTCGGCGCGGAAGCGGTGCAGGGCGCCCAGCGACGTCCAGGTGCCGACGCGCAGGTTCCTGCCCTCGCCGGAGTGCAGCGCGAACTGCGCGGTCGGGGTGGTCAGCCCGACCCGGGACCCGGGCGGGACCTGGGTGTCGAGGTAGGCGCGGGCCTGCTGGTAGCCGTTGTCGGTGACCCCGCGCGCGTGGGTGGCGAAGGCGAGACCGGTGACGACCAGCGCGGCCCCGGCGGTCACCAGCACGGGCCGCAGCCGCACGGGCAGTTCCACGGCGACGATCCCCAGCGCGAGCACGCCCGGCACGACGACGAAGTAGCCCATCTGCTCCTCGAGGGTCCCGAAGGCCAGCGAGAACAGGCCGAGCAGCCCCATCACGGACGCGACCAGGCCGACCAGCCTGCGGTCGGCGCGGGCCGAGCGCAGCGCCAGCACCCCTGCGGGCACGGCCAGGCCGAGCAGCAGGTACGACGTGCCGAACCGGCCGAGTTGCCCGAGCAGGGTCTCCAGCAGGCTGGGCGCGGTGGGGGAGTTGAAGCCGCTGATCTGGTCCAGGCCCGCCATCCGCCGCAGCCCACCGATCTTGTGCGACCACCAGTCCGGCAGCCGCCCGGCGAACGCGAGCGCGATGGCGTAACCGAGGTAGGGGACCAGCGTGGTGCCGAGGACCTCGAGCGCTGTGGCGCGCGGGAGGGTCTTCTTCCAGACCATCGCGAGGATGACCGGGAGCAGCGCGGGGATGGCGGAGACGTCCTTGGCCAGGACCGCGAGCCCGAGCAGGAGGCCGCCGACGTAGACCAGCCACCGGCGTTTCTCCAACCCCACCAGCAGGCACAGCCAGCCGGCGAGGATCAGCGCGAACGCGGGCGTCTCCAGCATCACGCGGCTGTCGTTGCGCAGCACGAACGGGTCGGCGGCCAGCACGACGGCGCCGACGACCGCGATCGCGGGCCTGGTGGTGCGCAGCAGCAGGACGTAGGCCAAGGCCACGACCACGGCGCCGAGCAGCGCGTTCACCCACCGCAGCTGGAAGACGAGCGCGGTCGGGTCGGGGGACAGTCCGAAGAGGCCGGTGATGGTCCCGTTGAGCCAGAAGGTGAGCGGCGGGTGCAGGTAGAACGCCTCACCGGCGAGGTTGGGCCACTCGCCGCGGCTGACGGAGAGCGCGAGGCGGGAGTAGGTGACCTCGTCGATGAACAGCTCGTTCGCCGTGGTGAGGCCCCACAGCCGCAGCAGCAGCGCCAGCGAGACGACCGCCGCTCCGGCGAGGACCAGCTTGGCGCGCGTCACCGGGTGACCACCCCGGCCAAGGTCTCGTCCACCCAGCGACCCGCTCCGCCTGGGGCAATCACCGTGCCGCCGTGTTCGGTGAGGAACGCCTTGGACTTCTCCTCCCAGTCGAACCCGGCGAACGGCACGCCCGTGCCCGCCGCGAACACCAGCGCGTGCAGGCGCAGGCCGAGGACACCCGCCGCGCGGCCGACGACGGCCTTGGCCAACGCCGGGGGGAGTTGGGGTCCGATCACGGGCAACCCGATGCCCAGTTCCGCGGCGAGCGCGGCGTCACGTTGCGCCAGGCCCAGCCCGTAGTCGGCATGGGTCGACAGCGCGAGCGCGGCTACCTCGCCACCGCGTTCCCGCCACCGGACGGCGGCTTCGAGGCAGGTGCGGTGCAGCGCGGCCATCCTGGTGCTGTCGGGAAGTGCCTTGAGGGACAACAGGAGCAGCGGCTTGGTGGCGTCCACACCTGCTCCGGCGAGTGCCAGGTCCGCCGCTTCGGGCGGGGCGGGTGGCAGGTCGAGCGCGAGGTCACCGACCACGGGCACCGGGACGCCCAACGTCCGGGCGGACAGGTCGTCGCGGACGGTGAGCCTGCCGAACATCGCGGCCGACCGGAGTCTGCGCAGGACCGGTCTCGGTGTACCCGGGTACACCCCGATCGCCAGGTAGAACGTCGCCCGCCCCGCCCGGTGCGTCGCCTCGACCACCGTGGGCAGCAACCGGACCAGCGGCGGCAACCCGGACCCGAACATCCCGCCGCCGACCACCAGCACCGCGTCGCACCACCGCAGCCCGGCCGCGAACGACACCGCCGCCACGGGGCGCGCCGCCACCCCGTGGGTCCACTCGACCAGCCTGGGGTTGCGGGACAGCACGCTGACCTCGGTGCCGGGCTCGAGCTCCGCGAGCGCCCTGGCCAGCAACGCCTCGTCGCCGGTGTTGCCGTTGCCGAAGTTGCCCACCACCAGGACCTTGCGCGCGCCGCCGAGCTCGACCGTCACCGGGCCACCGCCTTCCCGCGCCAGGTCCTGGTCTGTCCGAAGTAGACGGCTCGGTGCAGCAGCGTCGCGGTGGGGAGCACGGTCCTGGGGTGGGTGAACTGGAGTATCCATGCGGTGCGGGTCGACTTCCCCTGGTTCGGGTGGGCGCTGTGGACGGTCTCGAACAGGTGCAGGGCGGCCCCGCCGACCGGTAAGGGGACGTCGACGGCGTCCGCGTCGGTGGCGCCGACCGTGCGCAGGGCGCCGCGGCGGCCGGGGACCGGTTCGTGCGGGAGGACCCCGTTGAGGTGGCTGCGCGGGACGTAGCGCATGCAGCCGTCCGAGGCGGTGACCGGTCCGGTCGGGATCCAGATGTTGAGGCGCTGCTCCGGCAACCCGGACCGCTTGTGGACGCGGTCCTGGTGCCACACGGTCTCGAAGCCGCAGCCGGGCGGTTTGCGGATGCTGTGGTCGAAGCGGAACCACGTTCCCGCGCCGAGCACCTGCCTGGCCAGGGCCTTGGCGCGCTGGAACACCGCCGTGCGCCGCAACCCAGGCGACAACACCGAGGGGTACAGGATCTCCGGTACCTGCGAGCCGAACTCGCCGTCGCTCGCGCCGAGGTCGAGGACACTCGCCGGGGGCAGGTCGCCGAAGCGGTCGAACAGGCCGTCCAGGTGCCCGGCCACCTCCGCGATCTCGTCCTGGTCGAACAGGTCCGCCACCCCCAGGTAGCCCTCCGCCGCCAACGCGTCCCGCTCGTGCTCACCGATGACCCGCACGCCTCACCTCTCCTGCCAATCCCGGACCGCGGCCCGATACACCCGGTCCTGGTCCATGGCCAGCCGGTCCCACGAGTACGCGCGGGCGAGGTGGCGCCCGCCGCTGCCCAGCCGCTCCACCCGCGCCTGGTCGGTGGCCAGGTCGGCCAGCGCGCGGCCGTACGCCGCGGTGTCGAACGCGGGCACCAGCACCCCGGCCGACTCCGGCACGACCTCGCGCAGGCAGTCGATGTCGAAGGCCACCACCGGGCTCCCGCACGCGGCGGCCTCCAGCGCCACCATGCCGAAGGTCTCGAACCGCGACGGCACCGCGACCACCCGAGCGCCCGCGTACAGCCGGTACTTGGCCGCGCCGCTGACCCAGCCTGCGAACCGCACCCGCCGCTCGATCCCGTGCTCGGCCGCCGCCGCCCGCAGACGCCGTTCGTCCGGGCCGGTCCCGGCGAGCACCAAGTCGCCCGGCAGCCGGTCCGCCTGCCCGGCGAAGGCGGCGAGCAGCAGGTCGAGGCCCTTCTGCGCGATCTCCAGCCTGCCGACGAACACGACGTCGTCACCCCGGGGCGCGGTGACCTCGAACGCCGCGGCGTCCACCCCGTTGGCGACGACCTCCACCTCGGCCGAGGCGTTCATCGCGCGCAGCCGCCGCGCGATGCCCTCCGACACCGCCACCAGCCTGCGGTGCGTGCGCACCCCGGCCCGCTCGACCAGGAAGAACGGCAGCCGGTACTGGCGCGACTTCTCCCCGGCGTTGAGCCACTGCACCACCCCGAGCGTCGGCCGACCGGTCCATAGTGGAGCGCCGATGCTCGACACCGGCGCGAAGAAGTCCTCCACCACCAGGTCGGCGGCGTGGCGGCGGGACACGAACGGCAGCGCGACGGCGTAGCCCGCGATCCGCCCGAGGTGGGTGCGGCCACTGCCGATGCCGACGTGCTCGTAGCGGACCCCGTCCTGGACCCGGTCGACGCACCCCGGCCAGCGGGTGGTCAGGACCGTGATGTCGTGGTTGCGGGCCAGCCTGCGGTTCATCTCGTGCGTCCGCACCGCGCCGCCACCGGACCCCGGCAGGGCGGGGTCCTCGAACCCCAGGTGCAGCACCCGCAGCCGTGGTCCCGCGCTCGCTTGCCTCGGCTTGCGAACACCGCGCAGCACAACGACTCCCACGAGCACGGTGGCGACCATCCACGCGGGAGCCCAGCGCGCCGCCTGCCACAGCACCACGCCTGCCACCAACGCAACGACCAGCGACGCCCAGGGGAGTGGCAGGCGAGCCGCCGTGATCAGCACACCCGCGGCCACGAGAGCCGCAAGGCACACACCCGTGGCGATCCCCCAGGAATGCCACCCGACGGCCGTCCCGGCAGCCATGAGCACGGCCGCGACAGCCAGTGCCGCAACGGTTTTGCGGTAAGCACCCTGTGCCTGGAGGACAGTCGCGGCCAGGGTCATCAGGCCGAGTCCGAGTCCGGTCACGGCCGTCAACGGCAACAGCGAGGTCGCGCCTGCCAGGTGCGCGGGCACCAGCCACGACACGACCTGCGGGGGAGCGGTCACCAGGACGGCCGTCGCCGGAAGCGCCAGCCATCCGTAGGTGGACACCATCTCCTTTGTCACAGCCTCCTTCGTCACAGCACGGTTCGGCAGCCGGGGGAAGGCGACCACCGCCAACGCCGCCGCGACGAACAACGGGACCCGACCCAGCGCCGCCGCCAACTGGTACGCGGCCGTGTCCGGGCCGGTCCCGGCGACGACCGGCGCCAACGCGATGTCCGCCGCCGTGACCACACCCAGCAACGCCTGCACAGCGCTCAACCCGGCCGTCTCGGCCCACTGAGCCCGGTCCCGCACCACACCGCGCCGCCACGACAGGTCCGCCCAGGCCCGCGCCCCGCCCGCCCGCGCCACGAGACCGCCGACCGACAACACCACCGACCCCACGACGAACGCCCCCAGCGCCCCGGCCGCGCCGAACCCCAGCGCGATCGCGGCAGCCCCGGCACCGACCCTGGTCACGACCTCCGCGACCCGCAGCGCCGCCAGCCGCGCAAACCTTTGCTCACCCTGCAACCAGCCGACCGCGCACCCGGACAGCACGATCGCGACGACCGCGGCGGCGACTGCGGCGACAGCGGGGAACGGCGCGTACACCGCGGTCACCGCGGCGACGACCAGCGCCGCGGGAACAGACCCGAGCACACCGACCGCCAACGCGTGCGCCATCGCCGCGCGCCGCTGGGGTGTCCCAGCCGGGTGCGCCTTCACCGCCCTCGCCAACGCCCACGGCACCGCGGCCGACGCGGCCGTCCCGGCCAGCAGCAACAACGTCTGACCGGAGGCGAACACGGCGTACTCGGCGCTGGGCAGCCCGTGCGCCAACACGATCCCGTACGCGTAGCTGACGAGGCTCACCACGACCGTCGCACCGGCGACCAGCAGCCCGGCGCGGGCCAGCGCCGGTTCGTCCGCCGCCTGGGTCACGCTTTCGCCGTGGTCGGTACCGCGACCCCGGTCAGCAGGTGCTCCTCGGTCGCCAACTCGATGCTCACCGGCTCGACGTTCCACCGCGCCAGCACGGCCTCCGCGTCGAGTTCGTCGCACCCGTGCAGCAGCGCGCTGCCCAGGTCGCCGACGATCCGCACCTGGTCGGTCCGCCTGCCCCGCGGCGGTTCCACGTCCAGCGGCACCCGGAACCGCACCGCCGTGACCATGTCCGACCGCGCCGACCTGCGCTCCTTGACCCGCGTGGCGCCGGTGCCCGCCCGCCGACTGATCTCGCCCAGCACCACCCCGGCCAGCAGTTCCGCGCTGCGGTCCCAGGTGAACGCCGACGCCCAGTCCCGGCAGTCGTCCGACATCCGCGCCGCCGTGCCGTCGTCGGCCAACTCGGCCAGCGCGTGCACCAGCGCGACACCGAACCCGTCCACGTCGGACACCAGCCACCCGGTCCTGCCGTGCCGCACCGAGTCGTCGATCCCCGCCGCCGCCAGCGCCAGGCACGGCACGCCGAACCGGGCCGCCTCCAGCACCGTGCAGCCCCACCCCTCGCCCTGGGAGGTCGACGTCGTCAGCCAGGCGCGCTGCATCAGCTCGTCGCGCCGCTCGTCGGAGAGCCTGCCGCGGAAGCGGACCGTGCCGCGCAGGCCCAGCTCGCCCGCGAGCAGTTCGAGCGCGCGCCGCTGCTTGCCGTCGCCGATCACCTCGACCCGCAGGTTCGGCACCGCCGCGACCACCTCCGGCAGCGCGCGCAGCAACCGGTCCACCCGCTTGTGCGCGACCAGGCGGCTCACCAGCACGACCGTCGGCTCCGGGTCGCGGGGACCGGCCCGGTGCGCGGGCGGCTCGTTTCCGTTGGGCACCACGAACACCGGCCCGCGCACGCCCAGCGCCGACCGCATCTCCCGGCGGGTCGACGGCGACACCGCCACCATCGCCCGGTCGCGGTAGACCCGCCTGCTGACCGGCCCCTCCAGCAGCCGACCGACCGCGGCGACCGGCTTGCCGAAGTGCGCGCCGAACTGCTCCTGGTGGACGTGGTGCACCACCTGCACCACCGCCGTCGACCTCGGCACGAACGCGGGGGCGAAGAACGGGATCCCGTTCTGGCAGTCCAGCACCGCGTCGAACAACCCGCCGTAGCGCAGCATCGACGCGGCCGCCGCCGGGTAGAGGGTGAACTCGCCGCCGCGCCGCAGCACCTGCACGCCGTCGACCACGTCCCGGCCCGGCGACCCCGGCGGGCGCGCGGTCAGCCAGGTGACCTTCACCCCGGCCGCCACCCAGCGGCGGGCCACCTGGTGGGCGTACAGCTCGGCGCCCCCGGCGCGGGGGTGGTGGATGTCGCGCCAGTTCAGCAGCAGCACCGAACGGCCGCGCAACGCCTCGAGTGCGGTCACGGGCGGGCTCCCAGCAGGGTCAGCGCGGCGCGGAAGGCGGGCAGGCCGTCGCGCAGCGGGCGGAGGGTGGACCTGGCGTCGTCGCTCCAGGCGACCGGCAGCTCGACCACCGTGCCGCCCTGGGCCCGCACACCGCGCAGGAGTTCGACGTCGAAGGCGAACCCGGTGACCGCGCACCCGGCGAGGGCGCGCTGCACCGCGGTCCGCTCGAAGAACTTGAAGCCGCACTGGGTGTCGGCGACCCCGGGCACCATCCGCCTGGCCAGCGCCCGGAACGCCGCACCGCCGACCCGCCTGGCCACCGGCTGCCTGCGCAGGATCGCGGCGCCACCGGCGTACCGGGAGCCGATCACCGCCGTCGCGCCCGCCTCCAGCGCGGCCAGCGCCTCGCCGAGCGCGTCGATCGGCGTCGCCAGGTCCGCGTCGACGAACCCCACGTAGCGGGCGGTGCTGGTCATCATGCCCCGGCGCACCGCGGCGCCCTTGCCCGCGATCGCGCAGCCGATGACCTGCACCGGCACACCGGTCACCGCGCGTCTGGCCACCCGGGAGGTCGTGTCCGCGCTGCCGTTGTCCACCACCACGATCCGCGACGACCACGACCGGGTCGCCAGGTACCGCGAGGTCGCCGCCAGCGACTCGCGCAGCCGCCGCGCCTCGTTGAACGCCGGGATGACCACCTCGACGTCGACCGGGTCGCGCCTAGCTTGCCTGGTCGGGGACGCGGGGGTGGTCGGGGTGAGTTGTGCCTGGGTCACGAACGGGTCCCCCTGGGATCTGGGATGCAACGCGATTCGCCGGTCGCGACCATATGCCACCTTCGAGTGAATCGAAACCGGGCCGGGTGAACCCTTTGTTAAGGGCGCTCGACAACGGCGGGCGATAGCGCTGGTTAATCGCGAAATCGGTGAATTCCCTCACACGGTGCAACCTGGTGTTTTTACCCCGTTCCCGCTGGTGGTGGCCTTGTCGGCGAACCGGCAGCGGACTGCCTGATTCGACCGCTTCCCTACTTTCGGATGATTCTGAAATGTGGAATACGAGGGTTCGTCGCACTAGCCGCCGCTGGGCGCGGGGGTGCGCGCCCCGATACGATGCGCCGCTTTCGTGGCACACTCGGGGCATGGGCGAACGCGGGCTGTTCGGACCGGACTCGGTGACCTGGCAACTGCACGCCGACCCGGCGATGTGGCTCGGCGGCGTCCGGAGCCTCTACCTGCAAGCGCTGCACCCGAGGGCGGTCGCGGCCATCGTGCAGAACTCCGACTTCCGCACCGACCCGCTCGGCAGGCTCAAGCGCACGGCGGACTTCGTCGGCGTCACCACCTACGGCACGGTGCAAGAGGCACACGCCGCCTCCGCGAGGGTCCGCGCTGTGCACCGCGCGTTGCGCGCGACCGACCCCGACACCGGGGAGACCTACCGGATCGACGACCCGGAACTGCTGCTGTGGGTGCACTGCGCCGAGGTGTCGTCGTTCCTGGCCGTGGTCCGCCGCGCGGGCTACCCCCTGACCAAGGCCCACGCCGACCGCTACCTGCACGAGCAGCGCGCCACCGCCGCGCTCGTCGGTCTCGACCCGGACGAGGTGCCCGGCTCGACCGACGCCATGCGCGGCTACCTGCGCGAGATCCGCCCGCTGCTGCGCCGCACCCCCGACGCGGACGTGATCTACGCCTTCCTGCACCGCCCACCGCTGCGCGGGCGGCTCGCGCTCGGTGTCCCGCTCTACGAGCCCACCATCGGGCACCTGAGCTACTCGCTGCTGCCCACCTGGGCGCACCACCACTACGGCCGCTCCCCGTACCCCAGGGGGATGACCACGGCGCTGGCCAGGTCCTTGCGCTCCGCCGCGCCGCACCTGCGCGGGGTCATCCGGGCCCTGGGAGCCCCCGAGCCCGCCGTCGTCGCCGCCGTGCGCAGGCTCGGTGCGTGGTCCGCCCCCTCGCCGCACCGGCTGCCCGCCTAGCGAACCCGGCCCTCGGCGGCCTGCCTGCCCGTGGCGGGTGTCGGGCAGGCGGCGGCGCCGGGACCGCGGTCACCCTCAGGAGGTGCCGTGGGCTTCCTGGAACTTGGTCACCAGCGCCTGCGGGATGCGGCCGCGCTCGGCGATGTTCTCCCCCTGGGAGCGCGCCCATTCCCGAATGGCCTGGTTGTCCAGCCGGGTCGGGCCGAAGCGGCGCAGGGCGCCGTTGCGGGCTTTCCTGCCGTCGGTGCGCCTGGCGTGCCCGACGTACTGGGCGAGGGAATCTCGCAGTCGTGCGGCGTTCTCTCTCGAGAGGTCGATCAGGAACTCCACGCCGTCGATGGCGAAGGCGACGGTCTCGTCCGCCCGGCCACCGTCGATGTCGTCGACGAGTTCCACAACTGTCTTCTGCGCCACGGTTTCCTCCGCGTGATGAGAGTTCGTTTCCCGGCCCGGTCCGGCGGCTAATTCCATCGCCGGTCCCGGCCGCGGTCCGGGTATTGCTGAACCGATCGGGGGAAGCGTATCGGTAGCCCGGTCGCGGAACCAGCCAGCGCCCCGGGGCGGCGGTCCCTTTATTAGTACCCCATCGGGGGTAGCCGGTCCACTAGCGAGAAAGCGACGTGCCCGGTTGGTCCGAACCGGGCCGTATGGCCCACTTCCGATCCGGCGTTCTCCCAGCTCAGGCCCGTAAGTGGAATCGGGGGTCGTAAACCGCCACCCGTTCGGCGGTAATTGCCTACCAGGCAACATGGGGGTCGGTCAGGTATTTCCGGCGGTCCAATCCGGGCCTTCTCGCTTGGCGGCCCGCCGGCGTTACAGTTCGCCCATGACGCACCAGCTGACCGTGTTCCCCCGGCTCCCGCTCGGTCATTGGCCGACCCCGCTCGACGACTGCCCCCGGCTCGCCGCCGCACTCGGCGTCGGTCGCCTGCTGGTGAAGCGCGATGACGTCAGTGGTTTGGGGGTGGGTGGCAACAAGCTGCGAAAACTGGAGTTCCTGCTCGGTTCCGCGGTGGCGGCCGGGGTCGAGCAGGTGATCACATTCGGCGCCTTGCAGACCAACCACGGCAGGCAGACCGCGGCCGCGTGCGCGCGCCTGGGTCTGCGGTGTGATCTTGTGCTGACCCGCGCCGTCCCGCGATCGGGTGAGGCTTATGAGCGGTCCGGGAACATGGCGTTGCACCGTGTCTTCGGCGCGAACATCCACCTCTGCGCCGATGAACACGAGGTGGCCGAAAAGCTGCGCGAGTTGACCGCCGACGCCGCCGAGCACGACCGGACCGCCGTCACCATCCCGGTCGGCGGCTCGAACGCCACCGGGGTCCTCGGGTACGTGTCCGCGACCGCGGAACTGCTCACCCAACTCGACGCGGCGGGCACCACCCCGGACCGGGTCGTCGTGCCGGTCGGCAGCGCGGGCACCGCCGCGGGCGTCGCGCTCGGGCTGGAGGGCCGCTCGATCCGCCTCGACGCCGCCTGCGTGTCGCACACCGCCGACGAGTCCCGCGCCGACATCACCCGCCTCGCCACCGAGGCCGCCGCACTGCTCGGCGCCCCCGAGCCCGCGCTGGCGACCCTGCACACCGACGACCGCGCGGTCGGCCCCGGCTACGGCATCCCGACCCCGCAGGTGTGGGCCGCGCTGGCCCTGTTCGCCCGCACGGAGGGCATCGCGCTCGACCCCGTCTACACCGGCAAGGCGGCCGCCTACCTGGTGGCGGCCGCGCGGTCGGGGGAGATCGGGCAGGCGGAGACCGTCGTCTTCCTGCACACCGGCGGACTGCCCGGCCTGTTCGCCTACGCGCCGGAGGTGGCGCAGGAGTTCGGCGGCTAGCCGACCCGGTGCAGCCAGGTCACCGGCGCGCCGTCACCGGCGCGCCGGTACGGCTCCAGCGCCTCGTCCCACGAGGCGCCGAGCAGTTCGTCGACCTTGAACGCGAAGGACTCACCACCGCGGGCGGAGGCGGCGATGGCGCGCAACTGGTTCTCGTCCACCACGATGTCGCCGCTGGCGCTGGTGCGCGCCCGCCACAGGCCCAGCGTGGGGGCGTAGCAGTAGCGCTCGCCGTCCATGCCGTGGCTGGGTTCCTCGGTGACCTCGAACCGGGTCATCGGCCACGCGCGCAGGGCGGCGGCCAGCTTCGACCCGGTGCCCTGTTCGCCGGTCCACGCGCATTCCGCGCGCAGCAGACCGGGGGCGGCCGGTTGCGCTGTCCAGCGCAACTCGGCGCGCACCCCGAGGGTGCCCGAGATCGCCCACTCGACATGCGGACAGACCGCAGCCGGCGACGAGTGGACGTACACCACACCTTGGGTGTTGCCACGGGTGCTCACTGCTGACCTCCGCTGCTCGACGAGGATCGTCTTCCCCTACGTCCTGCGCCGGAACGGGTGTCTGCTGACCACACGCGGTATTCCCGGCGCCATTGTGCCCTGCCACCGGACACTTTGGCCACACGAACCCCGAAATCACCCCACGCCCCAGCAATTGCGCCCGGAATGCGGGCACGGCGCGGCCGGGGCGGTGGATTTCCCCCCCGACCGCCCCGGTTGATCTTCCCCAGAAGACGCGCGGGACGGGGCGGCGTTGCGTGAAGTTGTGATCTTTCCGCGATCGGGCTACCCCGACCCGGTGAGTCGCGGGCGGGTCTCCGGCACGTGCGGCCATCTCGTCACTCGGTCGTGTGGTGCTCCCGCTAGCGTGTCATGCCATGGTGGGAATCCCACCAACTCGCTGCCGGAGGTGACGCCCGTGCGCTTGGTCCGCGTCGGTGAGACGACGTCCGAGGTGGGCGCGCACGTGCGGGCCGCGCTGACCTCGTGGGGCCGCGGCGACGCGGTGGCGGGCGGGATCGCCCTGCTCGGCGTGCGGGTACCGGGGTTCGGCTCCGCGGTGGAGGCGGTGGTCCTGCTGCCCCGCGGCGTGCTCGTGGTGCTCGGTGTCGACCTGCCGGACCCGGCGCTGCGGCTGGAGGCCCCGCTGGAGGACCGCTGGAAGGTCGACGGCTGGCCGATCAGCAGGCCGGACGGGCCGGTGAACCCGGCGGCCAACGCGCTGGGCGCCACCGCGGCGGTCGCGGCCCTGGTCCGCGAGAAACAACCGCGCCCGCTCCCGGTGTGCACCGTTGTCGCGGTCGGTCCCTATGTCTCGCAGGTCGACCAGCCCGCCGCGGATAAAGACCGGGGTGTTCGGATTCTGCACCCGGAACCGATGACACTGCTCGCGGTCGCCAGGGAACTCGCCGTGCACACCCGGCCGTGCCCCATTGACGAACTCCGCCGGGTGCTCGCCGTTCTGGAACCGGGTTCGACGCTCACCGACGACGACCTGGCCGCCGAGGGATTCCCGGACGGCCTTTCCGCCGAGGCCGCCGCCGAGCGCACCACGATCCTGCCGCTGACCGCGCTGCGCCGACCCGCGCCGCCCGCCAAGCCCAAGCGCGTGCGCTGGTGGCCGGTGGTCGCGGCGGTGGTCGTCGCGCTGGTGCTCGTGGTCGGCATCGCCGTGGCGGTCAGCGCCGACAACTCCTCGACCGGGCCCGCGCGCGGCACCGGGGCCCCGGCACCGGAGGCGGTGGAGTTCGCGGGCGTCGGCACCGCCTCGGCCACCGACTGCGCCGCCCACACCGACGGCGAGGTCCGGACCTGGCTGGAGCGCAACGGCTGCGCCCGCCTGCTGCGCGGCCGCTTCGAGGCCACCACCACCGGCCACCGCGCCGCCGTCCTCGTCGGCGTCCTGCGCTTCACCGGCAGCACCTCGGCCGCCGAGCTCAAGGCCGTCCTCGACCGCCCCGGCGCCGGGACCGTGCTGGACCAGGCCGCCGAGGGCGTCGCCTGGCCGGGCGGGGCGGTGCCGCCGTTCCAGACCGCGCTGCGCGCCTCGGGCCGCGAGGGCAACAGCGTCAAACTGGTCCAGGTCGTGTGGCTGGACCAACCCTCCACCCAGGACGACCCGGTGCTGCGCGAGATCGTGGGCCGGGCCATGCGCCTCACCCTGTCGGGCTGAGTCCCGGGGGCCGCCTGTGGCAGGCTGGCGGCGTGCACCCGGCCCCCGACCAGGAGCGCCAGCGGTGGCTGCTCCCGGTGATCCTCGTCGCTGTGGTCGCCGCCGCCGCGGCCGCCATGGTCGCCAGGGAGCTGTACGCGACCGGCGCGGTCGAGCGGCAGTCCCAGTCGGCCCCGATCCTGCCCAGCGCGGGCGCGATCCCGATCAGCGCCCAGCCGGGCCCCCGCGACGTCCGCGCCACCCAGGACGCCACCGGCCACCCGCTCTACGAGACGGTCCGCCAGCTCCTGCAGACGTACTTCGACGCCATCAACGGCAAGAACTACGCCCGCTGGAAGACCACCGTCACCGAGGCCCGCGTCAAGGACATGCCCGAGGACACCTGGCGCGCCGCCTACCGCACCACCCAGGACGGCAGCGTCGTCGTCTACCGCATCGAGACCGGCCCCGTCAGCAACGCCAGGGTCCTGCTCACCTTCGTCAGCAAGCAGGACCCCGCCGACGCACCGCTGGAACTGCCCGCCGAGTGCATCCGCTGGAACGTCATCTTCCCCCTCACCGAGGTTGAGGGCGAATGGCGGATCGACGCGGGTCCCACCGGCGCCTCACCTCAACACGACCGCTGCTGAGCAGCGGGTCTACAGCGGGATGTTGCCGTGGGCGCCGCGGCCCGCGGGGGCGGCGGCCAGGGCCTCGGCCAGTGTGCGGCGGGTGTGGCGGGGATCGATGACCTCGTCGACGACGCCGATGGCCACCGCTCGGTCCACCCCGCCCGCGACGCGTTCGTGGGTGGCGGCCAGGTGGTCGTGCAGGGCCTCGCGCTCGTCGTCGGGGGCGGCGGCGAGTTGTTTGCGGTTCAGGATGCCGACCGCGGCCCGCGCGCCCATGACGGCGACCTCGGCGTCCGGCCAGGCGAACACCGCCGTGGCGCCCAGGGACCGCGAGTTCATCGCCACGTAGGCGCCGCCGTAGGACTTGCGGGTCACCAGGGTCACCCGGGGGACGACGGCCTCGGCGAACGCGTGCAGCAGCTTCGCGCCCCGCCGCACCACGCCGTCCCACTCCTGCGCGACCCCGGGCAGGTACCCGGGCACGTCCACGACCACCAGCAGCGGCACCCCGAAGCTGTCGCACAGCCGGACGAACCGCGCGGCCTTCTCCGCCGACAGGGAGTCCAGGCAGCCGCCCTTGCGCAGCGGGTTGTTGGCCACCACCCCCACCGTGCGGCCGCCCAGCCTGCCGAGGCCGATCACGATGTTGGGCGCCCAGCGGGCCTGGAGCTCCTCGAACTCGGCCACCCCGGCCGCGTCGCGGTCGAGGATGCCGCGCAGCAACGGCTTCACGTCGTACGCGCGGTTGCGCCGCTCGGGCAGCAGATCGCGCAACGGTTGCTCGTCGCGCACCGCGTGCAGGTCGAACAGGCCCGGCTTGGCGAACAGGCAGGTGATCCGCCGCGCTCGGACGTACGCGTCGGGCTCGTCGGCGGCGACCACGTGCACCACGCCGGACCTGCGCCCGTGGGCCTCGACCCCGCCGAGGCCCTCCTGGTCGATCTGCTCGCCGGTGACGCTGCGCACCACGTCCGGCCCGGTCACGAACACCCGGCCTGCGGGCGACATGACCACCACGTCGGTCAGCGCGGGCCCGTACGCGGCGCCCCCGGCGGCCGGACCGACCACCACGCTGATCTGCGGCACCCGCCCGGACGCGCGGACCATCGCGGCGAACACCGCGCCCACCGCGTCGAGCGACTCGACCCCCTCGGCGAGGCGCGCGCCACCGCAGTGCCAGATGCCGAGCACCGGGCAGCGTTCGCGCAACGCCGTGTCGATCGCGGCAACGATGGTGGCGCAACCGGCCGCGCCCATCGCCCCGCCCATCCGGGTCGCGTCGGTGCAGAAGGCGACCACTCGCACACCATCGATGCGACCGCGGACGGCGAACACGCCACTGGCGTCCTCGGGCCGCAACGGCGACAGCGAGTCCTCGTCGAGCAGGGCCGCGAGGCGCACCCGCGGGGTCCGCGGGTCCACCTCGCGCTCGCTGTCGGGGCATGGCGTCAGCGTGACCACGGCGGTCATCCGATCCGAACTCCTCTTGTCCCTAGCCCCCTCTGGCTGGAGACCCGCCGAAGACCCGCGGTCAGGCGGCGGTGAACAGCACGGCCACGTTGTGGCCGCCGAAGCCGAACGAGTTGTTGATCGCCGCGGCGAGCTCGACCTTGCGCGGCTGACCGGTGACCACGTCCAGGCCGACCTTCGGGTCGAGGTTCTCCAGGTTCCTGGTGGCCGGGATCGTGCCGTAGTAGATCGACAGCAGCGTCACGATGCTCTCCACCGCGCCCGCCCCGCCGACCAGGTGGCCGATCGAGGCCTTCGGCGCGGTCACCACGACGTGCTCGCCGAGCGCCTTGCGGATCGCGGCCGCCTCGCCGATGTCGCCCACCACCGTGGAGGTGGCGTGCGCGTTCACGTGGGCGATGTCGCCGGGGGTCAGCCCGGCCATGCGCACCGCGTTGGTCATGGCCGCGATCTGGCCGATGCCCTCCGGGTGGTTGCCGGTGATGTGGTGCGCGTCGGAGGTCATGCCGTAGCCGGACACCTTCGCGTACACCCGGGCACCGCGGGCGGCGGCGTGGTCGGCGCGCTCGAGCACCACCACACCGGCGCCCTCGCCGAGCACGAACCCGTCCCGGTCGACGTCGAAGGGCCGCGAGGCCCGCTCCGGCGCGTCGTTGCGGGTGCTCAGCGTCCGCGACTGGCAGAAGCCCGCCACGGTGATCGGGTGGATGCACGCCTCGGCGCCACCGGCGACCACCACGTCGGCCCGGCCGTTCTGGATCATCTGCCAGGCGTTGGCGATGCCCTCCGCGCCCGAGGCGCAGGCCGAGGCCACCGTGTGCACCCCGGCCCTGGCGCGCAGCTCGATGCCGACGTGCGCGGCCGGGCCGTTGGGCATCAGCATCGGCACCGTCAGCGGCGAGACCTTGCGCAGACCGTGCTCCTCCAGGATGTCGTCCTGGTCGAGCAGGGTCACCGGGCCGCCGATGCCGGTGCCGATGCTGATCGCGAGCCGATCCGGGTCGACCGGTTCGTGCTCGTCGGTCGGGATGGCGAACCCGGCGTCCGCCCAGGCCTCCCTGGCGGCGATGACCGCGATCTGCTCGCACCGGTCGAGCCTGCGGGCCTGCACCCTGGGCAGGACCGCGGTCGGCTCGACGGCCAGCGTGGCGGCGAGCTTGGCAGGCAGGTCGAACCGCTCGACCCACGGTGCCGTGTTGACCCTGACGCCGTTGTTTCCGGCGAGCAGGGCATCCCAGGTGGACGAGACGTCACCGCCGAGCGGCGTGGTGGCGCCCAGCCCGGTGACGACGACATCGACGTTGCTCATCGGGTTTCCTTCGCGAGCGGGATGGGGGAACTCGCCGGCCCTTGGCCGGCACGGAGGGGGAGCGGGTGGAGCCGGGGAGTCGTGCTGGGGGTGCCCGCGTCTCAGACGTGCTTGGAGACGTAGTTGACGGCGTCGCCGACGGTCTTGAGGTTCGCCAGCTCGTCGTCCGGGATCTTCACGCCGAACCGGTCCTCGGCCTGCACGGCGATCTCGACCATCGACAGCGAGTCGATGTCCAGGTCGTCCACGAAGGACTTGTCCGCGGTCACGTCGTCGGTCGCGACACCGGCGACCTCTTCGACGATCTCGGCAAGGCCATCGAGGATCTGGGCGTCGCTCGGCTTCTCCGACATGCGAGGTGTCCTTCCTAGTGTTCGAACCCGCCGGGTACGACACCCGGCGGGGAGTTGCGGTGCCCCCGGATCAGGGGCAGATCACGACCTGTCCCGCGTAGGACAGGCCCGCGCCGAACCCGACCAGCAGCGCCACGTCGCCCGGCTTGATCCGGCCTGCGGCGCGCATGTGGTCCATGGCCATCGGGATCGAGGCGGACGAGGTGTTGCCGGAGTGCACGATGTCGTCGGCGACGACCATGTCCTCCCTGGCGCCCACGGCGCGCAGCTTCTTGGCGATCGCCTCGACGATGCGCAGGTTCGCCTGGTGCGGGATCAGCACGTCCACCTGCTCGGGGCCGACCCCGGCCGCCTCCAGGGCGCGCAGCGCGATCGGCGCGATCTTGGTGGTGGCCCAGCGGAACACCGACTGGCCCTCCTGGAAGATCCACCGGTCGTCGCGCATGCCGATCATGTCGACCAGGTCGCCCGCGCTGCCCCACACCACCGGCCCGATGCCGGGCTCGGTCGACGGGCCCACCACCGCGGCACCGGCGCCGTCGGCGAAGATGATCGCGTTGGCCCGGTCGGTCGGGTCGACCCAGTCGGTCAGCTTCTCCGCGCCGATCACCAGCACCCGCTTCGCCGACCCGGCCCGGACCAGGTCGGAGGCGGTGCCCAGCGCGTAGCAGAAGCCCGCGCAGGCGGCGTTGAGGTCGAACGCGCCTGCGGCCTTGACCCCGATCCGGTCGGCGACCTGGGCGGCGCCGTTGGGGATCGGGGTGGGCATGGTGCAGTTGGCCAGGATCACCGTGTCCACATCGGTCGGCGCCAGGCCCGCGTTGGCCAGCGCCTTGGACCCGGCGGCCACCGCCATGTCGACCAGCTTGAGGTCGGGCCCGGCGAAGCGGCGCTCGGCGATGCCGACCCGCTCGCGGATCCAGGTGTCGCTGGTGTCCATGTGCTGGGAGAGCTCGTCGTTGGTGACGATCCGCTCCGGCTGGAACGAGCCGACCCCGAGGATGCGGGTGGCCGTGGCGGTCTGGGCCAGGCGCAGCGCCGTCATGCCGCACCCCCGACCAGCTCGACGACCGCGTCCAGGTCGTCCGGGGTCTTGAGCGCCACGGTCGGCACCCCCTTCAGCTCGCGCTTGGCCAGTCCCACCAGGGCACCGGCGGGTGGGAACTCCACGATCGCGCCGACTCCGCGCTCGGCCAGGGTGGCCTGGCAGCGGTCCCACCGCACCGGGCTGGTGACCTGCGCGACCAGCCGCTCGAGCACCTCGGTGCCCGAGCCGACCACGGCGCCGTCGGCGTTGGACAGCAGGGTGCGGGTCGCGTCGGCCGGGGCCGACAGGGTCGCCGCGTGCGCGCGCAGCGCGTCCTGCGCCGGGGCCATGTAGTGGGTGTGGAAGGCGCCCGCGACCTTCAGCGTGATCGCCTTGGCGCCCTCCGGCGGCTCGGCGGCCAGCTTCTCCAACGCGGACTTGCTGCCCGCGGCCACGATCTGACCGGCGCCGTTGCGGTTGGCCGCGATCAGGCCCAGCTCGTCGAGGCGGGCCAGGATGCCCTCCTCGGTGCCGCGCACCAGCGCCGCCATCCCGGTCGGCTCCAGCTCGCAGGCGGCGGCCATCTCCCGGCCCCGCACCGCGGCGAGCGCGACCGCGTCCTCGGCGGTGAGCACCCCGGCGATGGCCGCGGCGGCGAACTCGCCGATCGAGTGACCCGCGATGACCGCGTCGTCCGGGATCCGCACCCGGCGGGCCAGCTCCTCGGCCGCCAGCAGCGTGGCCGCGACGATCAGCGGCTGGGTGATCGCGGTGTCCTTGATCTCGTCGGCGTCGGCGGTGGTGCCCAGCCTGGCCAGGTCGAGCCCGACGAGCTCCGACCACGCGGCCAACCGCTCGGCGGCACCGGGCAGCTCCAACCACGGGGCGAGCATGCCAGGGGCCTGGGAACCCTGTCCTGGCGCGAGTAGTGCGATCACGTCGTCCAGCCAACACTGCGTCGGCCGTTCGGCTGCATGCCGCTGCTCACCAAGTCGGGGCACCGTGTTTGTGGAGACCCTCCAAATGTCACCACGCTATTACCACCCGAGACGGCCATTTGTTGTCAGTTGTCGCGCGCGACACCATGCCGTTGCCGTCCGTTACCAGAGACCGCGCGACCGTGACAGCCGTCCGACCGCCAGCGCGACCCGCAGCACGAGCGCGTCGCGCGGGTCGCCCGCGTTGCGGCCCGTGAGCTCGGCCGCCTTGCGCAACCGGTAGCGGACCGTGTTCGGGTGCACGAACAGCTGCCGCGCGCAGGTCTCCAGGACCCCGCCGGTGGCCAGGTACGCCTCGACGGTCTCCTGCAGCGCCCCGCCCGCCTCCTCCAGCGGCCGCGCCACCCGGTCGATCAGCTGCCACTCGGCCTCCGGGTCGCCAGCCAGGGCCCGCTCCGGCAGCAGGTCCGCCGAGCGCACCGGCCGCGGCGCGTCCGGCCAGGCGACCACCGCGCGCAGGCCCGAGAGCGCGTCCGACGAGCTGCGGTGCGCGTCGGCGATGCTCGCCACGGTCGGCCCGGCGACGACGGCGCCGTCGCCGAACGCGGCCGACATCTTCACCAGGACCTCCTGGTCGACGGTGTCCTCGGCCGGTCCGGCGAGCACCACCACCAGCCGGGAGCCCTGCACGCCCAGCAGCACCGGCCTGCTGACCCTGGCCGCCCGGCTGCGCACCTCGTAGACCACGGTCGGCTGGTCGTCCGACGGCGGGTTGCCGACCAGCACGGTCGCCTCCGCCGCCGGGTCCCAGCCCAGCGCCGCGGCCCGCGACAGCAGCGACTCCTCGGCGTCGCCGCGCACGATCCCGTCGACGACCAGCGCCTCCAGCCGCGCGTCCCAGGCGCCGCGGGACTCGGCGGCCGAGGCGTAGGACATCGCCGAGGCGAACGCGACCTCCCGGCCGTAGCGCAGCACCGCCTCGGACAGCACGGCCCGCTCGGCGTCGTCGGCGGCCAGGCCGGGCACCAGGTCCTCGAAGATCTGCAGCGACACCCGCACCATCTCGACCGTCTGCCGGAGGCTTATCCACCGCGACAGGTCCCTCGGCGCGCCGCGGAAGGTGTCGGTGGTCAGCCGCAGCGCCTCACGCGGGTCGCGCAACCACGCGGTGAACCCGGCGACGCCGTTCTGGGCCACCAGCAGCACCGACGCCCGCTGGTCGGCGGGCATCCGCCCGAACCACGCGAACTGCTCGTCCATCGCCGCGACGGCCGCCGCGGCCAACTTCCCCGAAGCCCGCTCGACCGCCCCGAGCGTCCCCGCCGACAACCCGGCCGACCCCGCATTCATCCCACCACTCTCGCACGCCCCCCGCCCTTGTCCCCCGGCCCTACCGCCCACCACACTTCTCGATCACCGGCAGGGGAGGCGCCATGGGGGCTCGGACCAGGATTTCCGCGACAGCACTGGCGGTCGCCACACTCACGTCCTGCGCCGCGGCGGATCACCGGCCACGCGCCCAGACCACACCCGGCGACCAGGGGTCGCTCTCGATGTCGGTCGCCCTCGGCGACCTCCCGCTCCTGCACGACGGCGACCAGGCCGTCGCCACTGGCACCGTCCACACCGAACCGGGCCGCCCACCCCGCTTCTGCGCCCCGGCGCCGGTCCTCGGCACCGACACGAACCCCTGCCGCTTCGGCGTCCCCATCACCGGCATCGACCCCGAGGGCCTGCCCACCCCCGTGACCCTCCGCGGCACCTGGCGCGGCAACACCCTCGAGGTGTCGACCCGGGAACCCAATCCCCCTACCGCGCCGGACACCGACATCTCCGTCCCCTGCCCCACCCCCACCGCCGGCTGGAAACCCGGCAACGACGCCGACACCAAACAGCTGCACGACTACGTCCACAGCCACCCCGAGGACTTCCGCCCCCTCCGCGTCGGCTGGCCCAACGGCTTCCCCACCACCACGACCACCGAGGCCGCCGCCCGCGTCCCCCAGGTGATGGTCGTCGAGGTAGCCCACGGCGACCCCGCGGACGTCCGCAAAGCCCTCGAACCCCTCTACCAGGGCAACCTCTGCGTGATCCCCGCCGCAGCCGACTCCCTCTCCATCGCCGACCAACAGCACGTCCGCGACGTCACCGAGAAGGCGATCGAGCCCTTCATGGCCGACCCCACCACCGGCATCTACGCCACCACAACCGCCGACAAACTCACCGTCGACCTCGTAGTCCTAACCCCCGACCTAGCCGCCCGCTTCACAACCCTCCCCCTAGCCCTGATCACCCTCCACCCCTGGCTACACCCCGCCTAACCCCCGCCCCACACACCCACAGCACGACCAAGAATCGAATGCCCCCACCGGTTCCCTCACGGGCGACAACCCCATTGGTCACAGGCCTTGATGCGATAACCGGAGGCCAAGCGCCTCTCGCTGGTTCCGCCGTCCCCCGCCCCCGCACCGTGGGGGTCTGGGGGGTCGCCCCCCAGATACAACAAACGCCCGATCCCCCTTGAGCGCGTTCCGCGAACACGCAAGGCGAATCGGGCGGGCCGCCCGGCATGTCGGTGCGCTCGATGCCGGGCGGCCCATCTCCCCGGTCCCCACCGGTAGTTCCACTATGGAACGTGGCGGGGGCCGATGCCAGGCGAGGCGGGGGAGTTCCCTCTTTCGTGGCATATCGCCGGGGGGAACATCGGGGGTGGGCCGGGTGTTCGGACTGGGTGTCGCCTGCGGTGAGGGGGAGTGGTGGGGGTTCTGCTGGAGAGTTCGGTGACCGTGTTCGGTCAGCGGATCGCGTTGGCGGAGTTGTTCGGGCAGTTCTTCGCGTTGGCCGTGGTGTTCCTGGCGCGGCGCCGGTCGATGGTCACCTGGCCGGTGCAGTTGGCGTCGGTGGTGCTGCTGTTCAGCGTCTACGCCTCGGCGCACCTGGGTGGGTTGGCGGTGCGGCAGGTCGTGGTCGGGGTGATCGCGGTCTACGGGTGGTGGGCGTGGGCGCGGCGCCGGGACCCGGTGTTCGGGGTGGCTGTGCGGCGCGCCACGGGCCGGGAGTTGGCGGTGACGGCCCTGGCCTTCGCGGCGGGGACGGCGGCGTTCGCGAGCGTGCTGGACGCCCTGGACGCGTCGTGGGCGCCGTGGCCGGACGCGGCGATCTTCGTCGGGACGGTGCTGGCGTTCGCGCTGCAGGCGTGGGGGTTGGTGGAGTTCTGGTTGGTGTGGCTGGTGGTCGACGCGATCGGGGTGCCGCTGCAGTTGCGCGGTGGCCTGTGGTTCAGCGCGATCGTCTACACCGTGTTCGCCGGGTTGGTGATCCACGGCTGGGTGAGCTGGTACCGCTCCGCCAAGCGCCAGGTCCCCGCGACCGTCTAGACGCGAACGGCCGGGTCCCCTCCGACGAGGGGACCCGGCCGTCGTGCGCGGATCAGGCCGAGCCGGGGTCCGAGGTCTGCGGTCCGGCGGCGGCCACGTCGTCGATGCGGTAGCGGCGGGCGGCCTCGACGACCGTGTCGCGCGACACCTCGCCGCGGCGGGCCAGCGCGGCCAGCGTGCCGACCGTCACCGACTCGGCGTCGACCAGGAAGTGCCTGCGGGCCGCGGGCCGGGTGTCGGAGAAGCCGAACCCGTCGGTGCCCAGGGTGAGCATGTCGGTGGGCACCCACGGCCGGATCAGGTCCGGGACCGCGCTCATCCAGTCCGACACGGCCACGACCGGGCCGACGCCCTCGGACAGCACCGAGGTGACGTACGGCACGCGCGGCTCGGCCTGCGGGTGCAGCAGGTTGTGCCGCTCCACCTCGACCGCGTCGCGGCGCAGCTCCGCCCACGACGTCGCCGACCACACCTCGGCGCCGACGCCCCACTCCTCGGCCAGCAGCCGCTGCGCCTTGAGCGCCGCGGGCATCGCGACACCCGAGACCAGGATCCGCGCGCGCGGGCCCTCGGTCGACGGCGCCTCCTGGTAGCGGTAGAGGCCGCGCAGCAGGCCCTCGACGTCGAGGTTCTCCGGCTCCGCGGGCTGCTGGTACGGCTCGTTGTAGACCGTCAGGTAGTAGAAGATGTCCTCGGCCTGCTCGCCGTACATCCGGCGCAGACCGTCGCGCACGATGTGGGCGATCTCGAAGGACCACGCGGCGTCGTAGGAGACCACCGCCGGGTTCGTCGCCGCCAGCAGCAGCGAGTGCCCGTCGTTGTGCTGCAGGCCCTCGCCGGTCAGCGTGGTGCGGCCCGCGGTGGCACCGAGGACGAAGCCCCTGGCCATCTGGTCGGCCGCGGCCCAGAGGCCGTCACCGGTGCGCTGGAAGCCGAACATCGAGTAGAAGATGTAGATCGGCACCATCGGCTCGCCGTGCGTGGCGTACGAGGTACCCGCGGCGGTGAACGACGCCGTCGACCCGGCCTCGTTGATGCCCTCGTGCAGGATCTGGCCCTGCTCGCTCTCCTTGTACGACAGCATCAGCGACGCGTCGACCGAGGTGTAGAGCTGGCCCTGCGGGTTGTAGATCTTCTGCGTCGGGAACATCGAGTCCATGCCGAACGTGCGTGCCTCGTCCGGGATGATCGGCACCAGCCGCGGCCCGAGGTCCTTCTCCTTGGCCAGGTCGCGCACCAGCCGGACGAACGCCATCGTGGTGGCGACCTCCTGCTTGCCGGAGCCGCGCTTGAGCACGTCGTAGACCTTGTCGCCGGGCAGCACCAGCGCCTTGGACTTGGTGCGCCGCTCCGGCAGGAATCCGCCGAGCTGGCGGCGCCGCTCCTGCAGGTACTGGATCTCCGGCGCGTCCTGGCCCGGGTGGTAGTACGGCGGCAGGTACGGGTTCTTCTCCAGGTCCTCGTCGGAGATCGGGATGCGCAGGGTGTCCCGGAACGCCTTGAGGTCGTCCAGGGTCATCTTCTTCATCTGGTGCGTGGCGTTGCGGGCCTCGAAGTGCGGGCCGAGGTTGTAGCCCTTGATCGTCTTGGCCAGGATCACCGTGGGCTGGCCGACGTGCTCGGTGGCCGCCTGGTAGGCCGCGTACACCTTGCGGTAGTCGTGGCCGCCGCGCTTGAGGTTCCAGATCTCCTGGTCGGTCATCGGCGTGACCAGCTCCTTGGTCCGCGGGTCGCGGCCGAAGAAGTGCTCGCGGACGAAGGCGCCGTCGTTGGCCTTGTAGGTCTGGTAGTCGCCGTCGGGGGTGGTGTTCATCAGGTTGATCAGGGCGCCGTCGCGGTCGGCGTGCAGCAGCGAGTCCCACTCGCGGCCCCAGATGACCTTGATGACGTTCCAGCCCGCGCCGCGGAAGAACGCCTCGAGCTCCTGGATGATCTTGCCGTTGCCGCGGACCGGGCCGTCCAGCCGCTGCAGGTTGCAGTTGATCACGAAGGTGAGGTTGTCGAGCTGCTCGTTGGCCGCGACGTGCACCAGGCCGCGCGACTCCGGCTCGTCCATCTCGCCGTCGCCGAGGAACGCCCACACCCGCTGGTCGGAGGTGTCCTTGATGCCCCGGTCGCGCAGGTACCGGTTGAACCGGGCCTGGTAGATCGCGTTCATCGGGCCCAGGCCCATGGAGACGGTGGGGAACTCCCAGAAGTCCGGCATCAGCCGCGGGTGCGGGTACGACGGCAGGCCGCCGCCCGGTCCGGCGTGCGAGAGCTCCTGGCGGAACCCGTCGAGCTGCGAGGTGGAGAGCCTGCCTTCGAGGAACGCGCGGGCGTAGATGCCGGGGGAGGCGTGACCCTGGACGTAGATCTGGTCACCACCGCCCGCGTGGTTCTTGCCGCGGAAGAAGTGGTTGAAGCCCACCTCATAGAGGGCTGCTGACGACGCGTAGGTCGAGATGTGCCCGCCTACGCCCACGCCGGGGCGCTGCGCGCGGTGCACGGTCATGGCCGCGTTCCAGCGGATCCACGCCCGGTAGCGGCGCTCCACCTCCTCGTCACCGGGGAACCAGGGCTCCTTCTCGGTGGGGATGGTGTTGACGTAGTCGGTGCTGGTCAGCGCCGGGACCCCGACGTGGCTCTCCCTGGCCCGCTCAAGCAGCCTCAGCATCAGGTAGCGCGCGCGCTGCTGACCGCCGCCCGCCAGCGCGGCGTCGAAGGACTCCAGCCATTCCGCGGTCTCCTCCGGGTCGATGTCCGGCAGGTGCGCGGCGAGGCCGTCGCGGATGACGCGAACGCGCTCGGGGGCGGGCTGGTTTTTCTGCGTGGCCAACTTGGAGCTCCAGCCTGATCAGAGGACAAGATTTCGCGCGCGCGATACCACGCGCTTGAGTGACACTCTGCCATGTTCCGCTCGCCGGGCGGTGGCGTCGTCCTTACTGTTCGGTAGTGGGTACCCGTCTGAGCCGATCGGCGGGTGTCGGAGCGGCGTGTCGAACAGCGGACGGTTGCGCAGGTGGCCACTGTCAGTGTTCGCTATCGCCTAACCGAACAGGCAGAACGCGGCAGACGGCCCTGGCAGATCAGGTCCTGACCCGTCGCGAGAGCACAACTGGAGGAGTGACACCGTGGTGGCCGCGGGAGACGCCGGGAGTACCGACGTCGCCGACAAGCTGGGGATCGATGCAGGCGCCGTAGTCCAGGAGCTCGGCTGGGACGAGGACGTCGACGACGACCTGCGTGCCGCCGTAGAGGCGCGCACCGGCTCAGACCTGCTCGACGAGGATGCCGACGAGGTCGTCGAAATCGTGCTGCTGTGGTGGCGCGAGGACGACGGTGACCTGGTCGACACCCTCATGGACGCGATCGGACCGCTCGCAGACAACGGGGTGATCTGGGTACTGACCCCCAAGACGGGCAGGCCGGGGCACGTCGAGCCGAGCGATATCGCCGAGGCGGTGCCCACCGCCGGGCTCGCCCAGACCTCGAGCATCAGCGTCGGGCCGGACTGGTCCGGTACCAGGTTGGTGGCGCCCAAGTCGGCCAAGACCAAGCGCTGAGACCGTGTCCGCGGTCACCCGGGTGGTCATCCACCCGGGTGGCCTAGGCTGGTCTGGAACAGTCACGGGCGCGACCGCGCGCCCTCAGCCACGGAGGATGCCGGGTATGTCGGTAGAGGTCGGTTCGAAGGCCCCGGACTTCACGCTCAACGACTACAACAAGCAGCCGGTGACGCTCTCCGAGCAGTACACCGCCCGCAACGTCCTGCTGGTCTTCTACCCGTTCGCCTTCAGCGGCACCTGCCAGGGCGAGCTCTGCCAGGTGCGCGACGAACTGGCCAGCTACACCGACAACAACGTCCAGGTCATCGGCGTCTCCGTCGACACCCCCTTCAGCCTCAAGGCCTGGGCCGACCAGCAGGGCTACCAGTTCCCCCTCCTGTCCGACTTCTGGCCCCACGGCGACGTGGCCAAGCTCTACGGCGTCTTCAACGAAGCCGCGGGCCTGGCCAACCGGGGCACCTTCCTCATCGACACCACGGGCACCGTCCGCTTCGCCGAGATCAACTCCCCCGGCGAAGCCCGCGACCAGAACGCCTGGAAGAAGGCCGTCGCCGAGCTGTAGGTTTGACCCCTGCGACCGCGCCTCGCGCGGCCGCGGGGCCCCGGGCGCATAGCTCAGCGGGAGAGCACTCGGTTTACACCCGAGCGGTCGCAGGTTCGAATCCTGCTGCGCCCACCCGAATCCGCCTGCTGTGTCTGCAAGTCGGTGCAGCGATATCCGCAGGGCGGGTATCGCGGACGTGGCCGCGCTGTCCTCCGAGGAACTCTGGCGTTTGGGGAAGACAGCTGTCTCGCATTGAGTTCGACCGCACGGCTGCCGGGGTCATGCGGCCTGATTGGCCGCCCCCTTGCGTTTCGGCTTCGCGACGAACGGGATGTTGGCGAACTCGAGGGTCACGCCGAGGTACGACAGGTCTTGGACCAGTCGGAGCAGACCCACCTGGGACAGGGTGAACAGCGTGTTCACGTCCCATCGGCGGCCGCCGATCGCCAGGACCACCGTCCGCGGGCGAGTGGTGATCGTTCGGGTGCTGTCGAGCGCCCATACCTTGTCCCGCAGCTGCACCAACGCCTCGGGCTCCAGGCGCTGCGCCCACGCGGAGGCCCGGGCCTGGGTGAACAGGTGGCCCATCTCGGTGGCCCGACTCGGCCACTTCACGTGGACCAGTTCGTCGCCAAGCCCGATGAGGTCCGCCAGTTCGAGCTTGGGGTGCATGGGCGTGCGGGCGAAGTCCTTGTCCAGGCACAGGAAACCGGGTTGCTGCTCCGCCACCAGTTCGCAATAGCGGTGTTCGTCGTCGCGGGCGCCGCTTCGGTGCCAGGTGGAGAACCGCAGGTCGCTCGTGCTGGCGAGGCGTTCGGCCACCAGTTCCCGCACCCGGTTGACCGCGGTCTCGCCGATCTCGTACCAGCGGCCCTGGTTCAGGCAGAACGTCGTGCCCTCAATCGCGGTCTCGAATGCGATCCACCTGCGCATCGTGATCGGCCGGGTGAGCGCTTCCTCGCCTTGGTCGTCTGCGCACGGCGTCAGGTGCGCCCCAGCCAGCTCCGCGAGGCGCGCGCTCTCGGGGACACGGGCGAACCGTTCGGTGATCTCACTGATGTCGAGGTCGGGGTCGAGCCGCAACCTCCCGAGGCTCCCGAAGCTCGTGAAGGTGAAGGAGTCGGCCTCCTCCGCCGCGCGCGCCGCCGCGGTCGGCCAGCAGATGCCGATCGGCCCGAACCGCTCATCGCCCCCAAGGGCGACCGCGAGCCTGGCCTCGAGCCGGGCCACCAGGGGGTGGCTCGCACCGACCGGCCGCACCTCGTTGACGAACCGCAACGGCGAGGTCTCGTCACTGGAGTCGGCCACGCGGCAGATGGCGCGCAGATCGGCCACGAAGTCCTCCGGAGACCGGCCCAGTTGGATGTGCAGCGAGTCGCCTGCCCTGATCTGCCAGGCCTTGCCGCCGGTCGCCCGGTCGTAGGTCAGACCCGCCAGGCTGGCAGGCCCGGCCAGCCGCGTCACGATCTCCCCAGCAGGCTCGATCGGGAAAGCCGACAGCGGGCCACCGAGCGGGTACGAGGTCTGCGTCTGCCTCGACGCCGTGTCCAGGGCGGCGCTGTTCACGGTCCGCAGCGTCGTGGGATCAAGGCGGCGGATGGCGTATGCCAGCCCGAAGCCCTCGTTCAGCAGTGTTTCGTCGAGCAGGTGGCGCGCGGCCGTGCCCCAGGTGGCGGCGCACACCCAGTTCTCATCCACCTCGACCAGCAGGACGGTGAAAGGTGACACCACCGCCAGTGGCAGGTCCAAGCCGGTCACCTGCCGGGGGTGCCCGGCCCAGTGGGCCTCGTCGCCGATGCGTACCCCGGCTGACACGTACGCGGCCAAGCCCGCTATCTCCACGGGGCCGTCGAAGTCGTACTCGGCGTCCTCGGCGGGCTTGAGGTAGTCGACAAGGGGGAGTCCGGCCCGAAGTCGGTAGATCGTCACGGGCGCTGTGGGAAGGGTCTTGCCTGTCAAGAAAATGCCGTCCTTGCCTGTATTGGGCGAGGGCGGCTCGGGTGAGTGCGCGGTCGCCGTCATTTGTTAAGTCCACTGTGTACGGTCCGTCGCGGGTGCGATCGACCGTGGGCGTGTTCCATTCGAACCGTCCGCATGCACGGGAAAGTCACCGAGTGCAGCGAGAACGGGGCAAGCATGCCCCAATCGGGCGACAGTTGTCTTCTCGCAACTGCGGTGTGTCGCCGAGCGGCCGTGATCTCACGGTGGGTGGCTGATGAGTTCAGTCGAACCGATGAGTGGTTGTTAGCCCGATTGTGCCATCTGGGCCACGGGAACAATGACAGGTCAACCCACGGTTGGCGCTGGGTTCGCACCAGATGTGCGAATGCCTGACAAACCCTGGACACATCAGTGACGAGATCGACCAGTCGCGATCGAATGGTGACTGGATGTAGTTTCTCGGCGGTATCGCAAGTTCGGTCCAGCCGAACGGCGAGCGGCCGCGAAGGAACCGTTCGGCGCACCGGATGGCTTCGCGGTGCGAATGGGCAGCTGATGAGAAGCGATGTGAGCACCCGTGCAATTCCGCCGTATTGCGGAATGCTGGACTGCGGTGGGGCAAATGGATTTCTGGGCCCGTGGAGCTAGGCGTGGTCGTGCTGGGGTTCGCGGTCTTGGGTGGGGATAGGCGGTGAGATGGCGCCGGGCGGGGTCGAGTGGCGGAGGCGGTGCCACGGGGTGAAGAGGGCGGTGAAGATGAGCAGGGCCAAGGCTTCCATGGGCAGGGTGGCGGAGGTCCAGCGCAGTTGGATGGCGGTGTAGAGGGCGGCCAGGAGGACGATCCACGGGCGGTGCCAGGGGGACTGGAGGGTGTCCAGGGTGACGGCGACCACGATCAGGACTATGGGGACCATCATGGTGAAGACGCGTTCGGTGTCTGTGGCCATGAGGCGGCCCAGGAGGCAGGTGAGGAGGGTCCAGGCGCTGGTGGGGATGAGGGGGTGGCCTGCTCCGGTGCGGCGCAGGTGGTGGAGGCCGACCAGCCAGATGAGCCAGGTGAAGGACAGGACGCTCCAGATGGCCAGGTGGTCTCGGCCCTGGGCGGTGGAGATGGCGAAGCGGATGTTGTCGACGAGCGAGTGGTTGGCCTGGCCGGTGCCCAGGTTGTAGTCGGCGCCGATGCGGGCGATGGCCCAGGTGCGGAAGGCGAAGTAGGCGCAGGCCGCGAAGGCGACGGCGGCGGTGCCGAGGAGCACCTCGCGGGTGACGCGGCGGGACCTGGTCAGCGCGAGCAGCGGGTACAGCGGCGCCAGCAGGAGCATGGTCTCCTTGTTCACCGACCCGATCACGACCACGGCGGTGAACCACCCCAGCCTGCCGCTGAAGGCCAGCCAGAGGCCCAGCACGATGAACAGGTTGTTGAGCGGGTCGACCAGCCACGGGTTGCCGAACAGGTACGGGGCGTACCAGAACGTGCAGGCCAGCATGGACGCCACCACCACCGCCACGAACCCGCTGACCGCGAACCGGCGGCGCAGCAGCTCGTGCAGCACGATCACCGACGCCAGGGTCGCGGTGAAGGTGAGCGCGATCCACACCGTGTCCGGGCTCAGGCCGGTCAGCCGGTGGCCGGTGTGCACCAGCCAGGGCGACAGCACGCGCAGCGCGAACGGGTTGTCGACCGGGGCGAACGTGCGCTGGCTCATCTGGAAGTACTCGACGGCGTCGCCGCCCGCGCCCAGGTGGGCGTCGCGGCGCCACGGCACGTACGACACGAGGTTGACCCAGCACACGACGAACAGCAGTGACCAGGCGGCGAAACGCTTTTTGAGAACCCCCACCGCAGCGAGGGTAACGACGGCGGACAACCGCGCAAGCGAACACTGTGTTCCGCGCCGGAAAACAGCCGATCGGGTGACACGTCTCTTTTTCGGCGACCGGCGAATCGACTGTGACGCCCACCGCACAATGATCATGAATGCCTGCCCGGTGGCCGGACCGGGCAGGCTACTGCGTCATGGGGCGGTGTAGCCCAGGGTGTACGCGCCGCTGCCGGTCACGGATTTGACCTGGTAGCGGTAGTAGCCCGCGGTTCCGTTGTAGGACAGGGTCTCGCTGGAGCTCGATGTGGTGCCCTGTGCGACGGTCGGCCAGGTCGACCCGTTCCACTTCTGCAGGTACAGGTCGAAATTCGCCGACGCGGGGCCGGTGAGGCAGGCCTTGTGGGTTCCGGAAACGGTTGTTTGGAAGAACGACCCGTCGGGTTGGTATTGGCTGCCGCCCGCGGCCAGGGTCCCGGTTTTGGTGACCTTCATGCCCTGGCACGGCGTCTGTCCACCTGGGACGGTCAGGGTGTAGGTGGCGGGCGCGGTCGTGGCACCGGTGGCCGAGGCCGTGATGGTGTACGTGCCGGGTGCCGTTGTGCTGCCGACGGTGATGGTGAGGGTGCTCTGCTGGCCCGCGGTGACCGCGCTCGGGCTGAACACGGCCGTGGTGCCCGCGGGGGCGCCGCTGGCGGACAGGGTCAGGGTGGGGTTGCCGGTCACCGTGGGGGTTTGGAGGGTGGCCGTCGTCGTGGTGCCGGGGGCCGCGGTGCCCGAGGCGGGGGTCAGCGACAGGACCGGGGTGTTGCCGCCGCCGGAGGTGTTGTCGATGTCGTTGCGGATCTCGTTGTAGACCAGCGTGATCCGCGTGCCCCAGTTCGGGCAGCCGCCGAGGTGGTGCAGCGCGATGACCTTGTGCGATGACCCGGCCAGCACCGGCGAACCGGAGTTGCCGCCTGAGGAGTCGCAGCGGTAGCCGGTGTTGACGCCCGAGGACGCCACGTCGATCTTGCAGGTGGCGCCGCCGTCGGACTCCTCGAACAGGGACATGCGCTTGGGCAGGATGTCGCCGTGGCCCGCGATGTAGATGCGCTCGTTGGCGGTGGGTTCGCGCACGTCCAGGTAGAGGGTGCCGTACTGGCGGATGCTCTCGAAGTTGGTGACGCTGAACAGGGTGTAGTCCAGCTGCGCCAGCGCACTGGTGCGGATCAGGTCCTGGCCGCTGACCTTGGTGCCGGTGCGCGGGTTGTTGCCGCCGCAGGTGGCGCACTGGTAGTCGAACTGGAACTCGCTGGAGCGCAGCTCGGCGGCGTCGGCCACGCAGTGCGCGTTGGTCAGCATCCGGTTGGTGTTGCCGACCCGCCACGCGGTGCACGACCCGAGGCCGTTCACCAGCTGCCGGGCGACCGCGTGCGAGCGCGCGTACTCGGTGGGGTGGCTGTTCTGGTAGCAGACCACGTCCTTGCGCGCGTCGTTGCCGCACACGCTGAACGGTGTCGGGTTCTGCGCGGCGTACTCGGTGGCGCTGTAGCCGCGGTCGTAGCTGGTCACCCGGGTGCCGTAGCCCTGCCCGCTCAGCCGCGCGCCGTCGCGGGCGCCGGTGGCGTGCAGGGTGACCACCGCGGTGTCGCCGTCGATCGACATGGCCGCGAAGCCCGGGTCGCCGTGTTCGGTGAACGGCGACCCCTTGGCCCGGTCGGCGTAGTAGGTGTAGACCTCGCGGCCGTCGGGGGACGCGACGGTCACGTAGTCACCGCCGACGAGTTTCAGCGGCGCGAAATGCACCTTCACATAAGTCGCGCCCGCCGCCTTGATCTCGGTGCGCCACGAGTTCCCAGTATTGCCATACCGGATCGCGGTCTGCGCGGACTCGCTGACCCCGGTCCTGGTGACCCGGGTACCGGCCACCGACTCGGCGCTGACCGGTGCCGCTGTCGGTCCGCCCAGCTCAGCGGCCCCGACCGGCGGTGCGGGACCCAGCGCGGCCGCCACCAGCACGGCGGCCGGGATAAGACGTCGAAGCATTTTCGCTCCTGGCTGCAGGGTGTCAATTCCTAGAAAAGACTGCACTGCCGCCAACACGTCCGGGGTAATCTCAGATCCCCATAACAGAATGGCAGCCGCGATCACCCCGCGTCGCTATCGGCCCCGAGGGAATCGGTCGGCCCCGGCCAACGGGGGTAACGCGCACCGGACGGCGTACGAACTCATCGGGGCAGACCGGACAGCGCAGCCGAGGAGGGATCGCGACCGTGCGGCCGAGGACCCGCCGAACCAGGGGCGACACACCGCTGGAGGGGATGTTGTCCGCCTTGCGCAACGGGATGCCGGTGACCGCCGAGGTACTGGCCGACCGGGGCTCCCGGCTCGTCGAGGCGGCGGGGTGGGACCAGGACCCGGTCAAGGCGCACCGGCAGTTCCGCAGCTCGCTCGACCAGGTCGCCGGGATCGAGGGCGAGGCGCTGCGCGCGGCCATGGGAACCGCCCTGGGCAGCGCCGACACGTTGCGGGAACGCCGGGAGGCGTTCGTCCTGTTCCGGGCGGGCATCGCCGTCGAGAGCTGTCCCGACCTCGAGGAGCGGGCGATCGATGAGCTGGCTCTGCGCCTGCTCGGGGGCCACTACCCCGGCGCGTCCCGGCCCTGCGCGGTCCCCGGGAACGTCCTGGTCCGCCGCCAGGAGTCGACGGCCATCTACCGGCACGCGAGCCTGGTCGGCAGGCGGCACCGGTTCACCGTGATCACCCTTGCCCCGGGTGCGGTGCTGCGCTACCGCGCCCCGGCGGGCACCCGGCTCGACGGCCTCGTCGGCGTCGAGGTGGCGGCGATCGAGGTGGAGGATGATGAGGCGGTGTTCGCGCTGCGACCCGTCCCCGCGCGGCCGGGCGGGCGGGTGATCGAGTTCGGCTTCGCCGAGGTGCTGCCGCGCCCCGGCCACCTCCCGCCGATGAACTGGCGGGCGCGCGACGTGGTGCGGACCCAGTACGCCGTGCTCGACTACACCCCGCGCATCGAGTTCGACGGCGAGTCGACCGACCAGGTGAGCCTGCGCCGCAGCGGGACCGCCCGGCGCAAACTCGTGGTGGAGGGCAAGCAGGTGCCCGCCGAGATCCTTTCCCGGCACCGGTGGCGGCAGACCCGGCACGTCGGCCTCACCGATCTGCGGCCGGACACCGAGATCGCCATGCAGTGGACCTGGGGGCTGCCCGCGTTGTCCAGCCTCGCGGCGGTGTTCGGCTACGCCGCCGCGGCCGCCGTTGACCTGCCCGGCATCATTGGCCACGAGTCCGACGCCTCCCGCAACATGCTCGTGGCGGCCAGGGTCATCTTCCTGTTCCTCGCCCTGCGCGAGGTGTACGCGTACTACCAGCGGTGGCACCGCCTGCGGTTCAAGGCTGGGCACAGTTCCCTGTCGCTGCGCCAGATCCCGATCGAGGCCGTCGACCCGCTGCGGGAGAAGGCGGCGGACACCCGGTTGTGCAGCAACCAGCAGGCGATCCTCTTCTCCCTCGGGATCCTGCACAGCCGCCAGCTCCGCCAGCGCCTGGTGGAGACCTACCAGTTGGACCAGCGCGCGGTGCGCCAGCACGTGTCCATCGACATCGAGGTGCCACGACCGCTGTTCGCGCAGCGCGACCGCGAGCAGACCATCTACTTCCCGGTGCTGATGCCGGTGAAGTCCAAGTTCCAGGACGACTTCAGCGTCCACGGTCCTGACGGCGCGGCCCTGCACGTCTTGCCCTACCGGCAGTACCTGCAGTTGGCGGCCAGAGTCTTGCGGGTGCTGCTGGTGCGGGCCATGGGTGGGACGACCGCGTTCGACAACTCGCCCGCGGCGAAGTCGGCCGAGCGCGAGGCCATCGCGCTGATCGCCGCCCGCCGCACACCCGATGGCGACGCACCGGGCATCGTGCTCAACCCCGGCTGGCACAAGGCGATCGAGATCGATGCCGACGCCGACCCGGCGCGGGACAAGGCGTTGACCGAGGCGCGCGAGTTCGTCGAGATGCTGTCCCACCACTACGCGATCGTCGTCCCGCTGCGCCTCGACGAGAACGGCCGCGCGCTGGTGAAGTTCGAGCAGACGCTGATCCCCGAGCTCACGCTGGTCAGGAAGAAGCGCTTGGCGCTGCTGCTGGGGGCGCGGCCGATAGACATGTCCTTCAGCATCAGGATGGCCAGCACCTGCCAGTCGTACCACCTCAGGGTCGTCGGGACCGACGGGCTCTACCTCGGCGACCAGAACCTGGTCGACAGCGCCGCGACGCTCACCCACCTGGCCAAGCACGAACAGGTCCCACCGCACTTCCGGTTCCGCAAGCGGTTGGGGCAGCCGCACGCCCACGTGTACGCGCGGTTCTTCCCCGAGCCCGCGCGCATCGGCGTCGACGACCGGCAGCGGCTGGAGCGGCCGAGCATCCGGCTGAAGTTCTTCGAGACCCCGCCGGGTTCGCTGCTGCGCGCCGTGGTGTCCGCGCTGGCCTGCCTGGCCCTGGTGTGGATCGTCGGGGTCATCAACACCAGGGTGCCGGACGCCGACACCGACGCGCCCGCGTTCCTGCTCGTCTTCCCAGCCGTGGTGGGGGCGTGGCTCGGGTTCGACTCGGCCGGGCGCCGGTTGCTGGAGGGCACCCTCGCCGCGCGGCTCAGCCTCACCGCGACCGTGCTGCTCTCGATCGTCAGCACCGGCCTGTTCCTCGGCCACAAGGGACTGCAGGAGACCCACCACTGGTACCTGCTGCCCGACGGGTGGTCGCTGCTGTGGATCAAGGACGTCTCGTGGCTCGTCGTGGTGCTGCTGGCACTGGGCAACGCCTTCGTCACGACCGCGCTGTACCTGCGCAGGACCGCGTTCTACTCCTACCTCGCGACGAGATCGCAGGGTGAGGGCGAGGTGCTGGCGCATGGCTGACCGAGCCGAGGAATCCGCTGTCGACACGGGGGTAGTGATGGACTGGACGCGAGACCCGAGCGAGTTGCCGCCCGACTACGCGGTACCGGTCGTGCCGCGCGGGGAAACCGGGTACTGGGTGCGCAACGACCACGACTGGCCCGCGCGGATCTGCGGGTCGTTGAGCCTCACCGACGTGGTGGACATCGCCCGTGGGCTGCTGGGGGCCGAGCAGGACAAGCGGTCGTAGCGCTACTGGAAGATGGCGATGGGGCGGATGACCAGTTCGCCGGTGGTGGACTTCCAGGACTGGACCTTGCCGAGGCAGCGGGCGCGGAAGGGGCCGTCGGGGATCTCGTCGTCGCGGAGACCGTCTTGGTGGCACTCGACGCGGACCTGGGGGCCTTCCTCCGGGTCGTCGGGGTCGCCGAAGGGGGCCAGGAGGACGGTGCGGGTGCCGGTGTGCTCGGAGACCCGGAACAGGCCGCGGACGGAGACGTAGTCGTCGACGGCGCGCAGGCGCAGGGTGGGGGAGTCGGTGTGGACGCGGGTGACCGCGGGGGTGCGGGTGATGGTGCGCTTGCGCAGGTCGACGTGCACCACGCCGTGCGCGGCCTCCAGCACGTCGAGCAGGATGCCGATCACCGCGATCGGTTCCGCGCTGCTGATGTAGCGGCTGACCACCTCGCGCCCGCTGGTGCGGCCGCCGTCGACGCCGAGGTCGTGGACCTTCAGGGCGATCTTGTGGTCGCTGTTGGTGCCGACGCGCTCCTCGACCTCCCTGCGCATCGCGTCGCCGTAGCCGCCGGAGAGGTAGAGGTCCATCACCGACTTCTCGTGCAGGTAGAACGTCAGCCCGGGGACCTCGCGGACCGGGGCGAAGCGGCGCCGCGACCGCCAGGCCCAGCCCAGCGCCGCCAGGGCGACCACGATCGCCACCGCGGTCGCGGTCCACACGAGCGCCCACGGCCACCACACCGACCACCACAGAGCCCTATCGACAGCCACGGATCTCCCTCACCGCCGCCTCGAGCGACGCCTCGGTCGCCTCGACCACCCGACCACCGGTCGAGCGCGCCACCCCGTCCAGTTCCGCCGGGTCTGCCTCGCCCAGCGCGACCGCGTACGTCGGCACCGGTCGCTTGCCCGCGCCGAGGAACTCCGCCGCGCTGATGCCCGCGTTGTTCTCGCCATCGGTCATCAGCACCACCACCGCGTCGCCGCGCACCGACCGGTACGCCTGGTCCAGCGCCGACCAGATCGCCGTTCCCCGCCCGTCCGCCGCGGCCGCGACCACCGGCGCCAGCGAGTCCACATCGGACTGTCCGGTGATGGTGACTTCCTGTTGCTGGAGAACGGTTCCCGCGAAGCGCAGCACCGTGATCGTCTCGCCGAGGTGGAACCGGGCGAACCCGCCGGTGCCCGTCCCGCTCAACGCCGCGAACGCCGCCCGCAGCCGTTCCACCCGCGGACCGGCCATCGACGCGGAGTAGTCCAGCACGAACACGACCTGGTGCGTGCCACCCGAGGTGAGTCGCCGGTACGCGGCGAGCAGGGCGTCCAACACCTCCTGGCGGTCCGGGAAGTACAGGGCGTTGCCGATCGGCGCGCGCAACCGCTGCGGCCGCTCCAGCGCGGGGTCCGCCGCCCGCCGCGACGTGTGCTCCATGATCCAGCGCTGCGCCCGCTCGCCCTGCAACCACGTGGTGGCCCGCTGGTAACCGTCGCGGCGGGCCGGGTCGAGCAGGATCAGCGGGAAGCGGGACAGCATCATCCCGTCGCGCGGGTAGACGATCTCCAGCGGCGCGCGCAGCTTCCCGCTCGCGTTGAGCGCCAGCAGCGTCGACTCGTGCTCGACGACCGCGTCCACCTCGTCCTGGCGCGCGATGAACTGGGCCAGCAGTTCGGTGCTCGTGCGCGGCCGCAGCACCTGCCCGGTGAGGAACCCGCCGAGTGCCACGCAGCTCACCTGCTCGCTGGTCAGCGCGCCACCGGTGCCCGCCGCCGCGGTCGCCACCCCCACCAGCGCCGCCAGCCCGGACCCGGACCCGGCCGGATCGGTCATGCCGAACCGCAGCTCACCGGCCGCCGCGCGATCGGCGATGTCGGCCCAGGACGGCGTCGCCCCGAGCCTCGCCGCCGCCGCGGGCCGCACGCCGACCACCAGCGGCGAGGACATCACCGTGGTCGACGTCGGCAGCGCGTTGCTCCGGCCTTCGGCCTTCTCCCGCAGGTGCAGGTACCGGTCGGTGACCGGCCAGGCGAGGTCGTGCCGGTAGCGGCCAGACGCCAGTTCGACGTCGGGGTCGTCGACGTACTCCATCGCCAGCTCGACACCGGTCTCGCGCCGCAGGTCGTCGAGCAGCGGCCGCAGGTCGGCCAGGTCGCGGTCGGCCAGCACCGTCAGCCGGACCTGCTCCGGCGGGCTCGCCACGCACCCGGCCAGCAGCGCCAGCAGGACCAGCAGGGCCGCGGTCCGCATCAGCACTCGCCGATCTCGGTGATCATCTTCTCCAGCAGCGGCAGCGACGGCAGGAACGTCTCGGTGTCGCCGATCCCGGAGCTGGGCACCGGCAGGTGCCGCTCGGTGAGGAACTCGGCGAACTGGCCGGTGGTCAGCGTGTCGTCCGCCTCGAACACCCGGAAGCCCAGCTCGAGTGCCCGCCTGCGCAGGTGCGGGTCGGTGGTGATCAGCTCGCCGAGCCGCTCGCCCTCGGGTGTCAGCGCCAGGAACTCCGGCACGGTCTGCAGCTGGGCGGCCGGGTAGAGCAGCACCCTGCGGTCGTCGACCTTGCCGGTCTGGCCGAGGGCGCGCAGCTGGTGGGCGAGGAACTGGTGCTCGTAGATCACCGCGATCGGCGCCAGCCCCTGCCCGTCCGGGGCGAGGTAGCTGCGGGACAGGTCGTCGCCGGGCAGGCCCTGCGCGGTCAGCAGCGGTTTGATCTTCCTGGCCAGCGCGACCGCGTCCGCCTCGGTCTGCGGGATGACGTTGCCGTTGGCCACGAACGCGACCAGTCCCAGGTAGGTGGCCGAGGAGTTCGACGAGCACAGGTCCGAGGTCTGCGCGAGCACCCGGTTGCTGTTGTCCAGCCGCCGGTCCGGCGCGGCGAGCCGGTCCCAGGTGGTGCCCCGCTGGATCACCCCGATGAACCGGTCCATCGGCATGTCGTAGTACAGCGGCGGGGTGTCCTGCCGAGCCGCCTTCTGCACCGTGGCCACCGGTTCGGCGGCGGGCTTGGCCAGCACGTCGGCGTACTCGCGGTAGGTCGCCAGGACGATCGGCGAGAAGAACGGCTTGTAGGTCTTCGCGGGCCGGTGCCCGGACTGCGCGAGCCGCTGCTTGATCAGCAGGGCCGCGGGCTGCCCGGACGGGAACACGAAGTCGTAGCCGTCGATCGAGTTGACCGCGATGTCGCGCGAGCCCGCCCGGTCCAGCGACACCTGGATGCCGTGCGCCATCAGGATCCGGCGCACCTCGGCGTCGGTGAAGAACTCCGCCTTCGACGCCAACCGGCCGCTCACCACGACCACGTCGCGCAGCGGCAGCGCCAGCACCCCGCCCGCGAACAGCGCGATGGCCCCGGCCACGGCGACCAGCCCGGCGGGCAGGAACACGCCGAGGAAGCGCTTGCGGCGGAAGATCGATCTCGGTGGCTCGACGACGGTGAACTCCGGCTCGGCCACACCCCCCGGGCTGATGGTCACCAACCCCCTCCGGTTCCCGCGACCCGTCCCACTGTGAGATCGCTCGCCGATCACCGGCATTACGCCCGGCGGCGGCCGATCTTCACGAGGAGATCGGCCGCCGCCGGGGTGGGTTCGTCGACCGGGTCAGACGCGCTCGAGCTCCGGCTCGTCGTCCGGCTTGCGCTCGGAGGTGCCGGAGGGGACGGTCAGCGTGATCGCGGTCGGCTCGGCCTGCGCGGCCTTGGCCTTCTTGCGCTTGCTCAGCAGGATCTTGACCACCACGACCAGCACGACCGCGCCGAGCAGGATCGCCGCGCCGCCGCTGAGGTAGGACTCCAGCCGGTGCGCCGCCTCGCCGAGGGCAGCGCCGATGCTGATGTGCACCGCCGACCAGCAGGCCGCGCCCGCGACCACGGCGGGCAGGAACTTGCGGTACGGCAGGTTCGAGGTGCCCGCGGCCGCCGGGGTCAGCGTCCGCACCACCGGCATGAACCGGGCGAAGAACACCGCCCACGCGCCGCGCCGCCGCAGGATGTCGGTGGCCTTGTCCCAGCCGTCCACCCCGTACTTCTGGATCAGCTTGGTCTCCCGCAGCTTCACCCCGTACTTGCGGCCGATGAAGTAGCCGATGGAGTCGCCGATCCCCGCGCAGACCGTGACCACGGCCCACAGCAGCAGGAACCGGGGCACGCTGTTGACGGTGGTGGCCGCGATCAGCAGGCCACCCTCGCCGGGGGCGATGAACCCGAGGCCGATGGTGCACTCGGCGAGCACGAGGCCGCCGGTCGCGGCCACCAGGGCGGGCTGCGGCAGCGCCTGCAGCCACTCCAGGACGTCGGTCAGCAAGGCCACGGTCGGGTTCCCCTCCACCAGCGGGCACCAGACCCTCCGGTGCCGATCTGCCCGCGCGCCGGTCCCCACCGGCCGCGCTCGGGACATGGGACGCGCCGCACCCGCACCCGGTTGCCGCGCGCCCGCACTCAGTCTTTCGTCCGCGAGCAGCGTGACATAACCGGGATGCCCCCGAGATCGCCCCGGGTGTGGATCCGCCGGGTCATCCCCCGGGGGGAGGGCGGGAGGGAGAAAGGGGGGAGGGCGGGTGTTGACCGGGTGGACCTACCGCTTGAGCAGGGCGCTGATCTCCTGGCTGGACTCGCCCGCCTCGGCCAGGTGGCGCAGGTTCTCCGGGACCTGCTGGCCCCGGTGCTCCACGGCCTGGGTGTAGAGCCGACCGGCCCGGTAGGACGAGCGCACCAGCGGCCCGGCCATCACCCCGGCGAAGCCCAGCGCCTCGGCGGTCTCCTTGTGCGCGAGGAACTCCTCGGGCTTGACCCACCGGTCGACCGGGTGGTGGCGCACGCTGGGCCGCAGGTACTGGGTGATGGTGATGATGTCGCAGCCCGCACCGTGCAGGTCGGCCAGCGCCTCGGTGACCTCGTCCGGGGTCTCGCCCATGCCCAGGATCAGGTTCGACTTGGTGACCAGGCCGTCCTCGCGGGCGGCGGTGATGACCGAGAGCGACCGGTCGTAGCGGAACGCGGGCCGGATCCGCTTGAAGATCCGCGGCACCGTCTCCAGGTTGTGCGCGAGCACCTGCGGCCGGGAGCCGAACACCTCGGCCAGCTGCTCGGGCACCGCGTTGAAGTCGGGGATGAGCAGCTCGACGCCGGTGCCCGGGTTGAGCGCGTGGATCTGGCGGACGGTCTCGGCGTAGAGCCAGGCGCCGCCGTCCTCGAGGTCGTCGCGGGCGACGCCGGTGATCGTCGAGTAGCGCAGGCCCATCGCCTGCACCGACTCGGCCACCCGGCGCGGCTCGTCGCGGTCGAGGTCCGCGGGCTTGCCGGTGTCGATCTGGCAGAAGTCGCAGCGGCGGGTGCACTGCTCGCCGCCGATCAGGAAGGTCGCCTCGCGGTCTTCCCAGCACTCGTAGATGTTGGGACAGCCCGCTTCCTCGCACACCGTGTGCAGGCCCTCACGCTTGACCAGGCCCTTGAGCTCGCGGTACTCCGGGCCCATCTTGGCCCGGGTCTTGATCCACGAGGGCTTCTTCTCGATCGGCGTCTGGCTGTTGCGCACTTCCAGGCGCAGCATCTTCCGACCCTCAGGCGCGACTGTCACCCCGCCAGGTTACGCCTCTAGGCCGGATCCGGGGAAACGCCGGTCAGTTCCGCTGTCCGCACCCACAATGTCCGGCCGATGGTGGGGTCCAGCACCAGTGATCGCGGTTTCGCCGGACCCACGGCGCCGAACATCTCACCCGGTCCGGTGGGGCCGTAGTACTGCCCGCCGGTGACCCCCGGCGCGGTGGCGGCGTAGAGCTGGGGCAGCACGGCGCGGTCGACGGGGGCGGTGACCAGGCGGGTGCCCGCCCGCACGACGGCGGCCACGCCGCGGCCGACCGGACCGGCCACCCTGGCCCTGGCCGAGTTGCTCGCCAGTTCCGTGTTCGCCAGCCCGGGATGTGCCGCGACGCTCACCAGGTCCAGCCCGGCCGCCTGCGCGCGGCGGTGCAGCTCGACGGTGAACAGCAGGTTCGCGGTCTTGGACTGCGCGTACGCGGCGGTCGCCCGGTACCCGCGGTGCTGGAAGTCCAGGTCGTTGAGGTCGAAGCCCTGGTTGCGGTGGGCGATGCTCGACAGCGTCACCACCCGCGCGCCGGGGACCCCGCGCAACGCGGGCATCACCAGCCAGGTCAGCGCGGCGTGCCCGAGGTGGTTGGTGCCGAATTGCAGCTCGAAGCCGTCCGCGGTGGTCGACCTCGGCGGCACCATCACGCCCGCGTTGTTGACCAGCAGGTCGAGCCGGTCGCCGGTGCGCTCCCGCACCTGCGCCGCGGCCGCCCGCACCGACCCCAGGTCGGCGAGGTCCAGGTCGAGCAGCTCGGCCGCGCCGGACACGGTGGCCAGCGCCGCCCGGCCGCGCTCGACCGACCGGCAGGCCATCAGCACGTGCGCGCCCCGGTCGCTGAGCACCTGCGCGGTGCGCAGCCCCAGCCCGGAGTTCGCGCCGGTGACCAGCGCGGTCTTCCCGCTCAGGTCGGGGATGTCAGCGGCGGACCAGGCCATCAGGTGCCTCCTCGGGATCTTGTGCTACCCGAGGGTAGGAAGTCCGGACTGAGGAACCGCTCAGGCGCTCGCGGCGTATCGCCCGAACAGGTGCCGCACCGGTGGGGTCCGGCGCGGGGCGGAGCGCAGCAGCGCGGTGAACGCGGCGCCGACCCGGGTGATCTCCGTGCGCGGCTCGCCCGGCCCGACCAGACCCGCGGCGAGCGCCAGCATCCGCTGCTCGCTCTCCAGGCCCGGCCGCAGGACCTCGGGGTCGGCCGCGGCGTGCGCGTCGATGACCGCCCGGAGCAGGCCGTGCTCGGCGGCGGTGTCCAACCAGGCCGTGGTGACCGCGTCGACCAGGTCGACGTCGGGGTCGCGGTCCGCGTCGGACTGGGCGAGCCCGACCCGGCCGGTCAGCTTGAGCGTCCACCGGTAGTGCAGGGCCAGCAGCACCTGCGCCGGGCTGTCGAAGAGCTCGGCCACCTCGTCGGTGAACGGGACCGGGGCGCCGGGGTCGGGCCGCAGCCGGGCCAGCACGTCGTCGAGCGCGGCGCGCCTGCGGTGGTAGTCGGACCAGCTCATGGCTTCCTCCCCCGGAGGTGGCATACCACGGGTCTGCGGCATACCAGCGGTATGGACCAGGTCCCGGCCAACGTACCACCGGTACGTACCGTCGGTATGTCGTGCCGATGTCCTAGGGTTGTGAGCGTGCCGACAGCCCGCCCCCGCCGGGAGGACTACAGCGAGTCGACCAGGCAGGCCCTGGTCGACTCCGCGGTCGCGCTGTTCACCAAGCAGGGTTACGCCGCCACCAGCCTCGACGCCATCGCGCGCCGGGCCAGGGTCACCAAGGGCGCGCTCTACCACCACTTCAGCGGCAAGCAGGCCGTGTTCGAGGCCGCCTTCGGCGCCGTGGAGCGGGCCGTGCTGGCCAAGCTCGGCCAGGTCGTCGCGGGCCCCGGCACCCCGTGGGACCGGGCGGTCAGCGGGTTGCAGGCCTACGTGCAGGTCTGCCTCGAACCGTCCTACCAGCGCATCGCCATCCACGAGGGCCCGGTGGTGATGGGCTGGGAGCGCTGGCGCGAGGCCGAGGAGCACTTCAGCTTCGGGCTGGTGAAGGGCGCCGTCGAGGCGCTGGTCGAGGCGGGCGAGATCGACGACCTGCCGGTCGAGGTCACCGCGCGGATCCTGTTCGGCGCGCTGCAGACCGGCGCGGCGATCATCGCGGGCGCCGACGACCCGAGGAAGGCCGGGACCGACGTCTCCCGCACCATCATCCGGGTGCTCGAGGGCATGCGGGTCGCGGGCCACGACGGCGGCGCACCGACCGGGAACGCGCAACCGGCCCAGCCCGCGGCGTCATTGCTGCGCAAACTCCGCGGCTAATCCACTCGCGGCCGCGCCGGTGCGCGGTACTACAGTTCGCCCGCTGAATCGCATCTTTCACTGGGGTGAACGAGATGTCCTTATTGACCGAACCCGCGCCGGGAATGCCGGTTCTGGGTGATCCGACCACCGCTCGGCTGCTTGACCTGCGCCCTTTGCTCACCCGGGCCGTGCGGTGGCTTTATCCGGTCCAACTGGCGCTGATCGGTTGGGTCGTTTTCCACCTTTGGCACGGAATGCCGCTCCTGGCATTGATCTCCGGTTCGTTCTTCGCGATTTATCTCAAGTCCCTCTGGTACTGGCGCCGTGATTCCCGCGCGGCCCAGCCCATCGCCGCCCTCGTGCGGGACGCGACCTGGCGCCACGTCGGCGTCACCGTGCTCGGCGGGGTGGCACACCTGACCACCCTCGCGGTCCTGGTGGACGGGGCGACCGTCGTCCTGCGGGTTCCCTCGCTGTACGGGGCGCACCGGACGCAGCTGCGGCGCCAGCAGCAGGCGTGGCTGGTCGGCCCGGACGCCGACGGTGTCGCCGCGTTGCGGATCGACGGCTCGCACGAGGCCCACCCGGCGACCACGGTCCCCGCGCCGACCGGGCGGCGCGCGATCCCCAAGGCCGAGCAGGTCGAGCCGACCCTGGCCTGGGCGCTGCACCTGCGCCGCCTCGCGCGCAGGCCGCTGACCACGCTGGTGCTGGCGGCGGTGTTCGCCACCCCGGTGTTCACCGGGGACACCGACCTGGGGTTGCCCGCGATCCTGATCGTCTCCTGCCTGTTCAGCCTGACGCTGACCTGGTCGAACTTCACGGCGTGGTGCCTGTGGCCCGCTTGGCGGCTGCCGCGCCTGGTGCGCCGCGGCGGCTGGGTGACCGCCCAGGTCGCCGCCGAGCCGTTGCCCGCGGGAGCGCGATCCAGCCGGGGCGCGACCGCGAGGCTGACCCTTCCCGGTGGTACCACGGCCGTCGCCGCCATGCCCTACGTGCTGTTCGACGTGGTGGGCACCTTCACCGAACTCGGGTGGCTGTCGGTGGCGGGCGAGGTCAAGCGGGGCCGTTGGGTGGCACTCGGGTACCCCGGCTACCCGGTGCTGACCATCGCCAAGATCACCTCGGTCGACGGCACCGCCTGACGCCGCGGGTGATCGCCTAGAGTCGTCCTCGGTCGGGGATGGCTACCTGGGGGTCAGTCGTGTTGATCGAACCTGTCCTGGACAGGCCTGTGCTGAGCGATCCGACCACGGAGCTGTTGGTGCGCCTGCGGCCCGGCGCGACGCGGTCGCTGCTGCTGGTGTCGCTCGCCCAGGGCGTGTTCCTCACCCTGATCGCCGTTTTCGTTGCCGCGTTCGGCGACCCGCTGCTGGCCGCGGTGTGCGGGGTGGTGGCCGTGGTGGCCCTCCGCAACGCCTGGCACGTGGGGCGGGTCGTCCGGCTGGGCAGGCTGGGCGCCGCGCTGCTGCCCGGCGCGCACTGGCGTCCCGTCGAGGTCACCGTGCTGCGGCGATCGTTGTACGGCAGCGATCTCGGCGTCGTGGTCGACGGGGTCACGGTCCCGTTCCGCGTGGTCGGGCTGGTCGCCGCGCACCGGGTGGTGGTGCGGCGGACCGGTAGGGCCTGGCTGGTCGACGGCGGTGCTGTCGCGGCGATCCGGGTGGAGGGCTCGCACGAGGCCTACCCGGCGACCCGACTGCCGAAGGCCCCGGCAGCGCGCCCGGTGCCCAAGGCCGAGACCGGCGACCCGATCGCGATCTGGGCCCGGTTGCTCGCCGCGCGCGCCTGGCAGCCCGTGCTCCCGTTGACGGTCGTGGTGCTGCCCTCCGTGTTCGTCGTCGGAGTGCTGGACTCCGACGGGTTGGCCGGCCTGGTGACGGTGCTCGTCATGGCCGTTCTCATCGGCGCGGTCGCGGCGCGGACCTGGTACCGGGTGGTCGACCGCCGGTTGCCCGGGCTCGTCGCGGCGGGTGGCTGGTTGCCCGTGAGTGCCTCGGTCGCGCCGTGGTCGCCCCGGCGGGACTCGTCGGCCAAGACCACGGCGGCCCTGCGGTACGCCGATGGCACCACCGCCGAGGTCGCCCTGCCCAACGCGATGACGGACCTGCTCGGCGCCGTCCACGACACCGGCGGCGCGTGGGTGGCGGGTCGGGTCGAGCCAGGACGCTTCGTCGCGGTCGGGTACCCGGGGTACCCGATGGTCGCCGTTGGTCGCGTCACCACGGTCGGCCACGTGCCGGTGGGCAGTGACGTGGCCGCGGGCAGCTCGGCCTCTTCGGGCAGTGTTGCCGCGCCGCTGGGTGACGCTTCGGGGAGCCAGGCGTGAGCAGCGGGACGTGGTCGGCGCGACGTGACGAAACCCGTGTCGCCGACGATCACGCAGGTGTGCGCACCGACGTCGAACCGCCCGTCGCCGCCCCGCCCGCCGGGGTGATCGCCGTCCGGGACCGGACGACGTCGGTCCTCGTGCGGGTGTGGGACCAGCAGTACCGACCCGGGATCGGCCACCGGGCGATGTCCGGCTTCCTCCTGCTGGTCGTGGCGTTCTCCGCGGTCGTGCAGATCCTGGCGGGCGACCCGGGCGGGTCACCCTCGCGGATCCACCTCGTGACCGTCGTGGCGTTCCTGCTCGGCAACCTGCTGCCGGGCTCGCGCGTGTTCTGGCGCCCCCTCGCCCTGCGCCGGTTGGGCACCGAGCCGTGGCGGGCGGTGCCTGCCAGGGTGCTGCGAGCGGGTCGGCGCTCGGCGGTGGTCGAGGTGACCGACGACGGCGACCCGGTGCGGTACACGGTGTGGATCGACCCGGCGCACCTGGCGATGGTGACCGACACCGTGTACCTGGTCCGCGGCAAGCGGGACCGGGCGGTCGTGCGGGTTCCCGGTTCGCGCGAGCTGTTCCCGGCCAAGGTGTCACGGCGACCGGTGACCACCGTCGAGATCCCCGCCGTCCCTGTGACGCAGCGGTGGGCCGAGGAGCTGCGCGACCGGATCCGCCGGGTCTACGCGCAGGCGGCCGTGGCGCTCGGTGCCGTGCTGGTCATCGCCGAGATCACCACGCCATCGCTCGTCACGGCGCTGATCTGGCTCGGGTTCACCCTGGTCGTCGGGCTGGCCGTGGCCACCACGACGCGCCACCGCGCCCTGGACCTCCAGTTGCCCGCGCTGGTCGACTCCGCCGAGTGGCTGCCCGCCGAGGCCGAGCTCGGCCCGTGGCTCGCCCAGCACGACGGCACCGTGCCCGCGACCGCGACCCTGACCTTCGACGACGGCACCGTCCGCGTAGTCGTCCTGCCCGCCGCCTCGGTCGACCTGATCGGCGCCATCGCCGACAGCGCGGAGCTGTGGATCACCGGAACCGAGGGCCGGGTGGCGGTCGGCTTCCCCGGCTACCCGTTGCTCGCGGTAGGAGAGGTCGTCTCGGCATGACCGGTACCGGCACCCCGCCCGTCGCCGCCCCCCGACCAGAGGTGGTCGCCGCCCAGGACCAGGTGACGTCCACGCTGATGCGGGTGTGGCACCTGCGGTACCGGTTCGGCGCAACGCCCCGCACGTTCGCCCTCTCCACCGGCGCCTTCCTGCTGCTCGGCGCGCTCCAGGCCCTGCTCGCGGGCCCGACCAGCGCGACGTACGCGGTCTACTTCATCGTGTTCGCCCTCGGATTCCAGGCCTGGTACTGGTTCCCCGGCTCAAGCCTGCGCTGGGCGCATCCCGCGCTCGGCCTGCTGCGCGCCCAGCCGTGGCGGGTCGTGCCCGCCCGGGTGCTGCGCGGTGGCCGGTGGTCGGCGGTGGTCGAGGTGGTCGACCGGGTGCCGGTGGAGCTGTCGGTCTGGATCGACCCGGCGCACCTGGCGATGATCACCGACACCGCGTACCTGGTGCGCCACGGTGAGCAGGCGGTGCTGCGGGTTCCCGGGTCGCGGGCCATGTTCCTGGCCAGAGCACGGGGACCGGTCGCGGCCGTCGAGGTACCCGCGGTCCGGGTGACCGAGCGGTGGGCCAGGGTGCTGCGCGAGCGGATCCTGCTCCTGCCGGTCCAGGGCGCGCTGCTCGTCGGTGCACTGCTGCTCGGCGTCTGGCTCACCGACCCTCCCGCCCGCCTGGTCGTGGCGATGGCGGGCTGCTACCTGCTCATCGCCGTGGTCGGGTTGATCGCGGTGAGCCACCGCCTCGCGGATCTCCGGCTGCCCGCGCTGGTCGACTCGGCGCAGTGGACGCGGGCGGACGCTGCTCTTGGTCCGTGGAAGGCCCGCCGGGACGGCACGGCCGAGGCGAAGGTGTTCTTGCGCTTCGAGGACGGCGCGATGCGCGCGGTGGCCATGTCCGCCGCGTCCGTCGATCTGTTGGGCGCTGTCGCGGACAGTTCTGAACTGTGGACTACGGGCACGGAAGGCCGGGTGGCGGTCGGGTTCCCGGGTTATCCGTTGCTCGCTGTAGGGGAGGTCGTCCCAGCATGACCAGCACTCATGACTCGCCCGTCGCCGCGCCGCGGGAGGGGGTGATCGCCGCACACGACCCGACGACGTCGATCCTGATGTGGGTGTGGCACCTGCGGTACCGGTCCGGGGCCAGCACCCGCGCGCTCACGGTCGTCTCCAGCGTGCTCCTGCTGTTCGCCATCGCCATGTTCCTCCTGGCGGAGAGCATCAACACGCCGCTGCCGATCATCCTCGTCGTGAACAACGCCCTCATCCTGATCGGCTACTGGCTGCCGGGTTCGCACTACCGCTGGGTGCGCTCGACCCTCCGGCAGCTGAACATCCACCCGTGGCGGGCGGTCCGGGCACGGGTGCTGCGCGCCGGTCGGTGGTCGTCGGTGGTCGAGGTGACCGACGACGGCGCGCCGGTCGTGTTCCAGGTGTGGATCGACCCGGCGCACCGGGCCATGATCACCGACACCGCGTACCTGATCCGCGAACGGGGCAAGCGCGCGGTCCTGCGGGTACCGGGGTCGCGCGAGATGTTCCCGGCCAGGGTCCGGGGTCCGGTCGAGCCCGCCGAGGTGCCCGCGGTTGCGGTGACCGAGCGGTGGGCGGGCCTGGCCCGTGACCGTCTCTTGTGGGTGGCCGCCCAGCTGGCCCTCGTGCTGGGGGTGCTCTCGCTCGTCAGCGCGCTCATCTGGAGCTCGCCCTACGCGATCGCCTTGGCCGCGGGTGTCTTCGTGTGCGTGCTGGCCGTCGCCGCTTTCGTGATGCGCCACCGCCTCGCGGACATCCGGCTACCCGCGCTGGTCGCCTCGGGGGAGTGGGTCCGCGCGGCCGCGGCACCCAGCAACTGGACCACGCGCCGAGACAGCACCGCCAACGCCACAGCCACCCTGCGCTTCGACGACGGCACCACACGCGTGGTGACCATGCCCGCCGCCTCCGTGGACCTGCTGGGAGCCGTGGTGGACAGCGGCACCCTGTGGGTCACCGGCACGGAAGGCACGGTCGCAGCAGGCTTCCCCGGCTTTCCGCTCCTCGCGGTCGGCACCATCACCCGGCCATGACACCCGCTGCTCGCGACCCGATCACGGCGATCCTGGTCCGCGTGTGGGAACGGCGGTACCGGACGGGGGTGAGCTCCCGGGCCCTCGGTGTCGCGGGTATCGCCTTTTGCTTGGTGTTCTGGGCTTTCGCCGCAGTGGTGGACCACTTTGGACTGCCTGGGGGGTTGACGGCACTTACACCGTTGTTGCTCACCGTGCTGTGGGCTCCGTTGCCGGGCAGTAACTCCACGTGGGTGAACCACGGCCTTCCTTGCCTGCACTCACATCCGTGGCAGACGGTGCCTGCCCGCGTGCTGCGCCGTGGCCGCTGGTCTTCGTTGATCGAGGTGACCGACGACGGCCTGACGGTGTTCGAGGTGCGTATCGACCCAGCCCACCTGGCGATGATCACCGACTCGGTGGACCTGGTGCGCGGGCGGGGGAAGTGGGCGGTGCTACGGGTGCCTGGGTCACGCGAACTGTTCCCAGCCAAGGTATCCCGGCCGCTCCTGGGCGTTGCCGAACCGGCGGCGGTGACAGAATCGGTGGCTGGCGTGACAGGGCAGGTGTCGGGCGCGGCGCCGGAGTCCGCCACAGCGGTGGCAGTGCCGGTGTCGGGGGCGGCAGGGGTGACTGAGCGGTGGGCTAGGACTCTGCGTGATCGGGTGCTCTTGGTGTTTGCGCAGCTCGTTCTGGTGTGGGGTGTGGGGTTGGTGGGCTTGGCCTTGGTCGCTGCGCATTACGTGGGTGTGATGTGGTTGGTGTTCGTGGTGGTCAGCGGGGTGTTCACGGCGCTTGTTGTCGGCCATCGGGGGTGGGACCTGGTGCTGCCTGGGTTAGTCGGCTCGGGGGAGTGGGTGCGGGCGGACGCTGTGCTTGGTGTGTGTGAGACGCGTCGGGGCGGTACTGCTCGTGTGGTGGTGGTGTTGCGGTTCGCCGATGGGGGCAGTCGCGAGGTGGTGCTGCCTGCTGCGTCGGTGGATTTGGTGGGGGCTGCGGGCGACAGTTCGAGTCTGTGGGTCGCGGGGAACGGCAGGCGGGTGGCGGTTGGATTCCCTGGGCTGCCCCACGCCGCTTACGCGCGGGTGGGCTAAGGGGGTGTGATGGTCGTTCGTGCGGTGTTAGCCGTGATCGGGTTGGTCAGTGTTGTGCTGTACGCCGTCCACGACTTGGGGCGTGGGCTGGTGTACGGGGCCGCGGTGGCCACGTTCGCCCTGGGGCTCGCCTCTCCGCACCTGTCCGCAGTGCCGCGGTCGACCCTGGCCAGGGAGGTCCGCGTCCGGGCGGCGATGGCGATGACCCCGGCGGTGGTCGTGGTGCTGGTGTGGCCCGCCGCCGCGGTGGTGACCTTCGCCAAGGCGCCGACGACGTCCGGGGTCGGGTTCCTGGTGGCCGTGTTCTGCCTGACCGGCTTCGGCCTCGCCCGCCTCGGTGGCCGCGTCGCCGAGTGGCGCCTCCCGTGGCTGACCCGCCGCGGCCCCTGGTGCCGGGTCCCCGCCACCCTCGACCCCTGGCCCACCGACTCCGGCGACCTCACCACCGCCGCGGCCACCCTCACCCTCCCCGACGGCACCACCCTCCACGCCACCCTCACCGCCGTCCCCACCCCGCTCGTCGACCACCTGACCACCACCGGCCACATCTGGCTCGCAGGCCCTCCCGCCCCCCTCACCGCCCTCGGCTACCCCGACCACTCCCTGGTCGCCGTAGCCCGCCTCAGGTCGGGCACCCCAGCCCACACCTGACCCACTCCCCGGTGACGCCCCTTCGGCTCCCCGGACCGCTCCTTGGTCGCTGCGGCCGTCTCGAATCCGGCGCGTCCATATCTGACCTATTTCCGGATGACGCCCCTTCGGCTCCCCCGACCATTCCTTGATCGCCGCAGCCCGTCGCAAGTCCGGCACGTCCACTTCCGATTGACGCCGGCTCGGCTACCCGACCGTGCTCTGGCCGCCGTAGCCCGTCCCAATCCGGCACTCCAGTCCACACCGGACCCACTTCCGGGTGATGCCTCCCCGCGCCCCAGCCTCTTTCCCCAGCTCGCGTCCATCCACAACGCCCGACCTGTCCACAGCTTCCGCCAACCCGCTTGGCCCGCAACCGTCACCCGATAAAATGGAGCCGGGGCCGCCCCCCGGAGAGGGTGGGGGCTGGGGTTGACGGGGAGGGCCTCCGGCAGCGCATGGCGAAGCACCCCGGGGCGAGGGCGCCCGGGGGTGTGCCGGTGAAAGCCGTCACCAGAAAGCCGACGCCCCCAGGGGCGGCTCTGCCGCGGCGGTGGGTGTGGCGGGTCAGGCCAGGGCGAAGGTGACGCCGGGGGCGGTGGGGCGGGGGATCCAGTGCTCTGCGACCGGGAGTGCGCCGTCGAGGGCGTCGGGGATTGCGGTGCGGGCCAGGTCGAGGACCTCGGCGACGGTGACCTGGCGGCCGAGTTCCTCGGTCAGGGAGGTCACGCCCGCGTCCTTGATGCCGCACGGGACGATCGTGTCGAACGCCGAGAGGTCGGCGTCGCAGTTGATCTGGAAGCCGTGCAGGGTGACGCCGCGTTGGACGCGGATGCCGATGGCGCCGAGTTTGCGCTCGGGCCGACCCCCGCCCGCGGGGAGCCAGACGCCGCTGCGGCCCTCGACGCGGCCGGTGGTGAGGCCGAGGTGGGCGCACATCGCGATCAGGCCCTCTTCGACGCGGCGCACGTAGTTCACCACGTCGACCGGGTCGGACAGCTTGATGATCGGGTAGCCGACCAGTTGCCCCGGCCCGTGCCAGGTGATCTTCCCGCCGCGGTCGACGTCGACGACCTCGGTGCCGTCGGTCGGGCGCTCCTCGGGCGTGGTGCGCTTGCCCGCCGTGTAGACCGAGGGGTGCTCCAGCAGCAGCAGCGTGTCGGAGCCGGTGCCGTCGGCGCGCGCGTCCACCAGGTCGCGCTGCAGTGCCCAGGCCTCGTGGTAGTCGATGGTGCCGACTTCGCGCACCGAGACCGGGTGGGTGTCGGCGCGGCAGGAGAGGGTGCTCACGGCCCCAGCGTACGCGCGGGCAGCAGCCGGAGGGCGACCCCGGCAAGCAGACCGACCGCCGTCACACCCAGCGTCGCGCCCACCACGTCGGTCAGCCAGTGCACGTCGAGCAGGATCCGGCACAGCGCGGCCAGGGCCACCGCGACCGACGAGATCGCCACCACCAGCCGCAGCCGGTGTCTGGCCAGCCACGCGCACAGCACGACCGCGGTGAACCCGACCGACGCCACCGACACCACGTGCCCGCTGGGGAAGCTGAGGTCCGGGTAGTCGCGCGGCCGCGCCCGGTCGAACAGCGGCTTGACCAGCGACACCGCCCGGCACACCGCCAGCAGCAGCACGCACCGCAGCAGCAGCCCCATCAGCCGCGGCCTGCCCCGGTTCACCACCGCCGCCACGACCAGCCCGAGCGCCGCCACCGCGGGCAGCACCGGCCCGAGCACCAGGCTGCCCGCGTACGCGACCCGCCCGACCCCGCCCTGCCAGTCGGCGCCCAGGGTGTCGGCGACCGCCACGTCCAGCCCCGGTGTCACGTCGGAGACGACCTTGCCCAGCACGAAGAACACGCCGAGCAGCAGGACTCCGATCGCCGCGAGCCGCCTCACCGCGCCTCGGTGGCGGCCAAGGCCCGTTCGACGGTGTCGTACCGGAAGACGAACCCGTTGTCCCGCAACACCTTCGGCGCCACCAGTTGGCTGCGCAGGATCTCGTCGGCGAAGTCGCCGGTCGCCAGCCGCAGCGCCGCCCTGGGCACCGGCAGGACCGCGGGGCGGGACTTGGCCGCGCCGAAGGCCTTGGTGAACTCGGCGTTGGTCGCGGGCGCGGGCCCGACCAGGTTCACCGGCCCGGCGATGTCGTTGCGCAGCACGAACGCCAACGCGTCCACCTCGTCGTCCACGTGGATCCACGGCAGGTACTGGGTGCCGTCGCCCAGCCGCCCGCCGAGCCCGAGGGCGAACAGCGGCCGCAGGCGCCCCAGCAGCCCACCGCGCTGCGACAGCACCTGACCCGACCGCGCCAGCACGACCCGGGCACCGGCAGCGGCCTCCGTCGCCGCTTCCCACCGCACGCACAGCTCGGCCAGGAACCCCGACCCCGCTGGCGTGCTCTCGTCGGCCGGACCGTCTGTGTCGCCGTAGTACCCGACCGCGGACCCGTTCACCAGCACCGGGATCCCGTGCTCGGCGACCGCGGCGGCCAGCACCTCGGTCGGCTCCACCCGCGAGTCCAGCAGCACCTGCTTGCGCGCGTGGCTCCACCGCCGGTCGCCGATCCCGGCGCCGCACAGGTTCACCACCGCGTCCACCCCGGACAGCGCGTCCGCGGCGATCACCCCGGCAGGCGGGTCCCAGGTGCGCTCGTCCGGAGCCTGCGCCCGGCGCCGCACCAGCCGCACCACCTCGTCGCCGTCCGCGCGCAACCTGGCCACGAGAGCGGTGCCGATGAGACCGGATGACCCGGCGACGAGTACGCGCATGTCCTGATCGTCCCAACCAGCCGGGCACCCCGCACGTTCGGGTCGATCAACCCCGGACGCGGCGAGGGCCGCCCCCCACCGGGAGACGGCCCTCGCGCTCAGGTACGACTACAGCCCGAGGTCGCCCTCGAACGCGCCCTCTTCCAGGCGGTTCTTCACCGCGGTGAGGAACCGGCCCGCGTCCGCGCCGTCGACGAGGCGGTGGTCGTAGGTCAGCGCCAGGTACACCATGGACCGGATGGCGATGGTGTCGTCGCCGCCGGAGTCGGTCACCACGACCGGCCGCTTCACGACCAGGCCGACACCCAGGATCGCCACCTGCGGCAGCTGGATGATCGGGGTGTCGAACAGCGCGCCCTGGCTGCCCAGGTTGGTCAGGTTGAACGTCGCGCCGAACAGCTCGTCCGGGGTGACCTTGTTCGCCCTGGTGCGCGCCGCGAGGTCGGCGATCTTGTGCGAGAGGCCGCTGATGCTCAGGTCACCGGCGTCGCGGATGGCCGGGGTGAGCAGGCCGCGCTCGGTGTCCACCGCGATGCCCAGGTGCTCGGCGCCGTGGTAGGTGACCTCGTTGGTCTCGTCGTTGATCGAGGCGTTGAGCTTCGGGTGCTGCTTGAGCGCCTCGACCGCCGCCTTGGCGAAGAACGGCAGGAAGGTCAGCTTGACGCCCTCGCGCTGCTCGAACGCGGTCTTGGACTTGGCCCGCAGCTTGGCGATGCGGGTCACGTCGACCTCGATCACCTGGGTGAGCTGGGCCGCGGTCTGCAGCGACTCGACCATGCGCCGCGACACCGTCTGGCGCAGGCGGGTCAGCTTCTGCGTGGTGCCGCGCAGCGAGGCGTCCGAAGTGGACGCGGACGGCGCCGGCGAGGCCGCCGCGGCGGGCGCCGGGGTGCTGGGCGCGCTCTGCTGCGGGGCCGGGGCCTTCTTGGCCTCGGCGGCGGCGAGCACGTCCTGCTTGCGGATGCGGCCGCCGACCCCGGTGCCGGAGAGCCCGGACAGGTCGACGCCGTGCTCGGCGGCCAGCTTGCGCACCAGCGGGGTCACGTACGGGGAGCCACCGCCGTTGCTCGACGGCTCCGCCTTGGCGACCGGCGCGGGCTCGGCCTTGGGCGCCGCCTGCTGGGGCGCTTCCTGCTTGGGCTCCGGCTTCGGCTCCGCCTTCGGGGCCTCCTGCCTCGGCTCGGCCTTGGGGGCTTCCTGCTCGGGCTCCGGTGCCTGCTCCGCCGCGGGGGCGCTGCCAGCCTCGCCGATCACCGCGAGCTTGCCGCCGACCTCGACCGTGGCGTCCTCACCGGCGCTGATCTCCAGCAGGGTGCCCGCGACCGGCGACGGGATCTCGGTGTCGACCTTGTCGGTGGACACCTCGACCAGCGGCTCGTCGACCTCGACGCTGTCGCCGACCTGCTTGAGCCAGCGGGTGACGGTGCCCTCGGTGACGCTCTCGCCGAGCGCGGGCATGGTCACGTCGGTGCCCTTGCCGTCGCCGCCCTTGGGGGCGTCGGCGGAGGGCTCCGGCTTGGGCGCCTCGGCCTGCGCCTGCGCCTGCTCCGGCTGCGCCTCGGGCTCGGCGGCCTGCTCGGCACCGGAGTCGGAGCTCGCGTCGGAGCCGGCACCCGGGTCGGCGTCCGAGCCGTCGCCGATGATGGCCAGCTGCGCGCCGACCGCCACCGTCTCGTCCTCGGCGGCGACGATCTTCTGCAGCACACCGGCGGCGGGCGAGGGGATCTCGGTGTCGACCTTGTCGGTGGACACCTCGACCAACGGCTCGTCGAGCTCGACGGTGTCGCCCTCCTGCTTGAGCCAGCGGGTGACGGTGCCCTCGGTGACGCTCTCACCGAGGGCGGGCATCTCAACGGAGAACGCCATGGTTGTTCAGACTCCTCGTGCTTGCTGCTTGGCTGACGGGCGGGTTGGGGCTGAGCCGTCCACGGTCAGCCGTGCACGTGCAGGGGCTTGCCCGCGAGGGCGAGGAACGCCTCGCCGAGGGACTCGTTCTGGGTGGGGTGGGCGTGCACCAGCGGGGCGACGTCCTCGGGGGTGGCCTCCCAGCTGTAGATCAGCTGCGCCTCGCCGATCAGCTCGCCGACCCGCTCGCCGACCAGGGTGATGCCCACCACCGGGCCGTCGGGGGACTTGACCAGCTTCACACCGCCGCTGGTCTTGAGGATCTGGCTCTTGCCGTTGCCGGAGAGCGCGTAGACCAGCGTCTCCACCGAGCCGTACTTCTCCTTGGCCTGCGCCTCGGTCAGGCCGACGGAGGCGACCTCCGGGTTGCAGTAGGTGACCCGCGGGATGCCCGCCTCGTCGATGACCTTCGGGTTCTGGCCCGCGATGTCCTCGGCGATGAAGATGCCCTGCTGGAAGCCGCGGTGCGCCAGCTGCAGGCCCGGCACCAGGTCGCCGACGGCGTACACGCCGGGCAGGTTGGTGCGCAGCCGCTCGTCGGTGAGCACGAAGCCGCGGTCGAGCTTGAGCCCGGCCTCCTCGTAGCCGTGCCCTGCGCTGTTGGGGCCGCGGCCGACCGCGACCAGCAGCAGGTCGGCCTCCAGGCTCTCGCCCGACTCCAGGCTGACCACGACGCCGGTGTCGTCCTGGGTGGCGCCGGTGAAGCGGACCCCGGTCTTGAACTTGATCCCGCGCTTGCGGAAGGCGCGCTCGAGCTGCTTGGAGGCCCACTCGTCCTCGGCCGGGACCAGCCGGGGCAGCGCCTCGACGATGGTCACCTCGGCGCCGAAGGAGCGCCACACGCTGGCGAACTCGACGCCGATGACGCCGCCGCCGAGCACGACGACCTTGCTCGGCACGTAGTCGAGGTTGAGCGCCTGGTCGCTGGTGATGATCCGGCCGCCGATCTCCAGGCCGGGCAGCGAGCGCGCGTACGAGCCGGTGGCGAGCACGACGTGCTTGCCGGTGTAGCGGGTGCCGTCCACCTCGACGGTGTTCGGGCCGACGAAGCTGCCGGTGCCCTCGACGACGGTCACCTTATTCGCTTTAAAGAGGCCCTGGAGCCCCTTGTAGAGACCGGAGACGACACCGTCCTTGTAGGAGTTGACGCCCTGGATGTCGATTCCCTCGAGGGAGGATTTCACCCCGAACCGGTCGCCCTCGCGCGCGTTGTCGGCGACCTCGGCGGCGTGCAGCAGCGCCTTGGTCGGGATGCAGCCGCGGTGCAGGCAGGTGCCCCCGACCTTGTCTTTCTCCACCAGGATGACCGAGAGTCCGAGCTCTGCGGCGCGGAAGGCGCAGGCATAGCCACCGGACCCGCCACCCAGGATCACAAGGTCAGCGGAGGTGTCAGTCACGGGATCTCCTCGACGAACGACAGCGACGGTGGTGCCGGTGCGTGGCGTGGTCGCGGACCCCGCCAGCCACCACAAGACATCTTGTCACTACGCGGGCCACGCCTGCGAGGTGGCCGGGGTGTCCCAGACCCCTGTTCGGGTTACTCCCCGGTACCCCGATCGGGGTCGGGGACAATGGTGGTAGCGGAGACGGATAGCGGAGGTGGCACAAGTGGGTCTGTTCGACTCGCTGCGCAGGAAGCAGAAGCCGGGCGTGCTGCGCTCGGCGACCAAGCAGGACACCGCTCACCTGGACGAGTGGGCGGGCAGCAGGCACGGCGTGGAGGCCTACGTCGAACCCCGCACGAACGTGACGGACACGACTGTGGTGCTCGTCGCGCACGACGGCGAGTGGACCAGGCGGCGCATCCCGGACTTCGACGCGGCGCTGGACTTCGGCAAGAAGCGCGGCATCCCGGTCTACGAGGTCGCCAGGGTCGGCTACCCGCAGCGGATGCGCGACTACATGGCGCGGCAGAAGCGGCAGGGCAAAGGCTGAGGGGCGGGTGCGCGACCGCACCCGCCCCCCGCTCAGCCCGGTGTCCGGCCGTTGCCGACTCAGCCGTTCTCGGCGATGTCGGCCAGCACGGCCGCGATCGTGCGCACCGGCACGCCCGTGCCGCCCTTGTGGGTGTAGCCGTACGGGCCGCCGACGTTGTACGACGGGCCCGCGATGTCGATGTGCGCCCACGGCAGGCCCGCCGGGACGAACTCGCGCAGGAAGATGCCCGCCGCGAGCATGCCGCCCCAGCGGTGCCCGGTGACGTTGGCCAGGTCGGCCAGCCGCGAGTCCAGGTCCGCCCGCAGCTCCTCCGGCAGCGGCATCGCCCAGCCGCCCTCGCCGGTGGCGCGCGCGATCTCGGCGACCCGGTCGCGGAACTCGTCGGAGCCCATCACGCCCGCGGTGCGGTTGCCCAGCGCGATCGGCTGCGCGCCGGTCAGCGTGGAGGTCTCGATCAGGTAGTCCGGGGCGTCCTCGGCGGCGCGCACGATGGCGTCGGACAGGATCAGCCTGCCCTCGGCGTCGGTGTTGAGGACCTCGACGGTCTTGCCGCCGTACATGGTCAGCACGTCGCCGGGGCGGTAGGCGTCACCGGAGGGCATGTTCTCCGCCATCGGCACCGTCGCGGTGACGTGCAGCGGGTACTTGAGCTTCGCGGCCAGCACGACCGCGGCGATCACCGCCGCCGCGCCGCCCATGTCGGAGCTCATGACCTCCATGTTGGGCGCGGGCTTGATCGAGATGCCGCCGGTGTCGAAGGTGATGCCCTTGCCGACCAGGGCGACCCGCTTGCGCGCCTTGGCGCCCTTGTAGGTGATGCGCACCAGCCGCGGCTGCCGGGTCGAGCCGCCGCCGACGCCGAGGATGCCGCCGAAGCCCGCCTTGCGCAGCGCCTTCTCGTCGAGCACCTCGACCTCGAGGCCCGCCTCCTTGGCCAGCGTGGTGGCGCGCTCGGCGAACGAGGCCGGGTACAGGTCGTTGGGCGGGGTGTTGACCAGGTCGCGGGCGGTGGTGACGGCCTCGGCGATCGCGGTCGCGGCCTTGAGGGTGGCCCGGTGCTCCTTTGTGCTGCCCTCGGCAGGTGCGGCGAGGTCGACCTTCGCCAGTTCCGCGCCCGCGGCGTCGGACTTGTAGGTGGAGAAGGCGTAGGCGCCCAGGACGGTGCCCTCGACGGCGGCCTGGAGGTCCACAGTGGACAGGGTGTTGACCACGTGCTTGCTCGAGCCGAGCGCGCGGGCGGCGGCACCGCAGGCGCGGCGCACCTGCTCGGGGGTGATCGACCCGTCCTCGGCGGGCTTGCCCAGGCCCGCGGCGACGACCAGGCGCGCCTTGAGCTTGCCCAGGGTCGGGACCTTCACGACCTCGTCCGCCTTGCCGGTGGCGCCCAGCGCGGCCAGCACCTCGGCCAGGTTTCCCTCGAACGCCTCGTCCACCGCGTCGGCGCCCGCGGCGAGCGCGGCACCGGAGCCGTTCTGGACGGTGCCGACGACGATGGCGTCGACGGGGGCCTGCGCTACCGGTGTGGTGGCCAGGGCCAGCTTGGGGGCGGTCACAGGTGTGCTCCTCGGATGTCGCTCTGGTGGACCGGGCCGGAGTCCTCGTGGGACTGTCACGGACCCTGGTCCGGGGGGTCCTACGGCCAGGTAATGACGCATGCTAACGAGTTGGTCGCGGCTTTCAACCAGTGGTCGGATGGAGATCGCGGCGCGTGTCTGGCACGGTTGTGCCCGTGACAGCGATGGGACAGGTCCGCGGTGCCGCCTGGACTAGGGTGCCCGCCGCCGCGGCGGCCGCCCTCGGTGCGGGGGTACCGCTGGTCTGCGCGCCCGCCGCCGCTGCCGCCGGGTGGTGGTCGGTGGCCGGGGTGGCACTGGCCGGGCTTGTGGCCCTGTTGACCGCGGTGTCGCTCGCCGATCTTGCCGCCCAGTCTTGTCTCACCGGGGTTTCCGCGCATGTCAGAACCCGACTGGGCGTCCTACCGGGACGCATGGCGGGCGTGCTCGACATCGGCGGCCGGGTGGTCGGCGCCGCCGCGGTCGCCGGGACGGCGGGCGCCTACCTGGCGCCGTCGCAACCGAAGGTGGCCGCGGTCGGCGTGGTCGTGGTGGTGGCCGCAGCGGCGCTGGGCCGGGCGGCCTTCTCGGCTCCGTCGCGGTGGGTAATCACAGGTGTGACGATCGTCACTCTGGTCGTGTTCGTGACAACGGGGCTGGCCATCGAGCCCGTCCAGCAGGCCGTCGCCGCGACCGCGGGCAGCCCCGGGTCCGATGATCCCACCGGCGTGATCGCCGCCGCGGGCTTCTTCGCCTTCGGTTTCCTGGGCGTCGAACGCGCGGTCGGCACCCGGGCGCGGGTCGGGATCGTCGCGGTCGTCGTCGTGGCTGTGGGTTACCTCCTGGTGTGCGTCGCGGCGCTGCGCCAACTCGGCGGGCCGCGCCTCGGCCTGTCACCCACCCCGTTGCGGGACGCCCTCGCCGCCGCGGACGGCGCCGCGATCGACCCGATGCTCACCGCCGGGATCCTCGTCGGCTCACTGCTCGCGGTGCGGACGCTGCTCGCAGGCGCCGGGGTCGGGCTGGCGGACCTGGTCGAGGCGGGGGAGTTGCCCGCCGCTGCTACCACCCGTCGTCACCTGATCACCGCTGTCGCCGCTGCCGCGGTGGCCCTGATGGTCGACCCGGCGACGGCGGTGGCCATCGCCGCGACCCTGCTGCTGGGAGCCGCGGCGTTCCTCAACTCGGCGGCGCGCACGCTCGCCCGGCCCCAGCGCTCGTCATGGGTGCCGACGGGGTGCTGCGGGCTCGCGCTCAGCGTCGTGGTCGGCGTCAACATCTCGACGGGCTCGTTGCTGGCGGCGGTGGTCGTGCTGTTCATCGGCGTCGGGCTGTGCACGCTGCGTGTCCGGCGGGCCGCGGTGGCCGACCCGCCGGAGTGACGTCAGGTAGTCGGGCGTCCGAGTATCGGGATAGGCGATTTTCCGGCAGCTCATCAGCGGATACTGTGCTCAGGTATGACGCCTACGCTGCCGTTCACGCGGACCCCCAACCCAGACCCGGCGACCCCGGAGCGGGTTGCGGAGGTACTCGCCAGGCCGGGCTTCGGGCAGTTCTTCACCGACCACATGGTGACCATCCGCCACACCGGCGACGAGGGCTGGCACGACGCCAGGGTCGAGCCGTACCGGCCGATCACCCTGGACCCCTCCGCGATGGTCCTGCACTACGGTCAGGCGATCTTCGAGGGGCTCAAGGCCTACCGGCAGCCCGACGGCTCGATCGCCTCCTTCCGCCCCGAGGCCAACGCCGCCCGGTTCAACGCCTCCGCCCGCCGCTTGGCGATGCCGGAGCTGCCGGAGGACCTCTTCCTCGCCTCGCTGCGCGAACTGGTCGCCGCCGACGCCCGCTGGGTGCCGGAGCAGGCGGAGGAGTCGCTGTACCTGCGGCCGTTCATGATCTCGACGGAGGCCGCGCTCGGCGTGCGCCCGTCCAACGAGTACCTCTACGTCGCCATCGCCTCCCCGGCGGGCGCCTACTTCGCGGGCGGCGTCAAGCCGGTCACGGTGTGGCTGTCCACCGAGTACGTGCGCGCCTCCCCGGGCGGAACCGGCGCGGCCAAGTTCGCGGGCAACTACGCCGCGTCGCTGGTCGCCCAGGCCCAGGCCGCCGAGAAGGGCTGCGACCAGGTCGTCTGGCTCGACGCGGTGGAGCGCCGCTGGGTCGAGGAGATGGGCGGCATGAACCTGTTCTTCGTCCTCGGCAGCGGCGCCGACGCCAGGGTCGTCACCCCGGAGCTCTCGGGCGCCCTGCTGCCCGGCATCACCCGCGACTCCCTGCTGACCCTCGCCGCCGACCTCGGCTACGGCGTCGAGGAACGCCGCATCTCCACCGAGGAATGGGAGAAGAAGGCCGACTCGGGCGAACTCACCGAGGTCTTCGCCTGCGGCACCGCCGCCGTCATCACCCCCGTGGGCCACGTCAAACACGCCGACGGCGACTTCTCCATCAGCGGCGGTTCGACCGGCCCGGTGACCACGCGACTCCGCGAAACCCTGACCACCCTCCAGCGCGGCGGCTCCCCGGACACCCGGGGTTGGCTGACGACGCTGAGCTGATCTTGGTTTCTCCCGCGCCCCCGGTCTTGCGGCCGGGGGCGCGGTGCGTTCTCTGTCTATTGTGGACACTCTCGGGCGCTGTCCTGCCCTGGTTGATCTCCGCCTGAACGACTTGCGCCTGCGTGGCTGTTCTTGATGTGGTGGGTTGCCTCCGACCTGGCGATTCCTTGGCTTGGCCGTCTTGAGATTCACCCGGTTCAGCGACAGAAGTTGTCCACATGTGGATCTTCGCCCGGCCGTTTCAAGATCGATTGTCGGCGGCTCCCGGTAGGCTGGGACCTGGGACGCCCCCCGGAGAGGGTGGGGGCTGGGGCCGGACTGGCGTGCGCGCGAAGCGGTCTGGGGCGGTGTAAGCGGCAAGAGGTCCGGCATGGGCAAGAGCGCTGTCGTGGGGCAAGTCTGCGCGGGCTGCTGTCTGGGTTGAGTGGAGCCGGTCGGGTCGAGAGGGTCTGCCCGGGCTAAGCGGGGGCGTCTGGGGTGAGGGGGCTGGCGAGAGGCGGGAGCCCTGGGGCGGGTGGGAGAGCTGACGCGGGGCGCGTGGCTGGCTTGCGGCGAGGAAGCTGTTGTGGGGCAAGGTAACCAGCGCGGGGTGGGGGAGCTGGGCTGGAGCGCTGATGTGAGGCGCGGAAGTCGGCGTGGGGCAAGAGGGCCAGGATGAGGGTGGAAGCCAGCGCGGGCCTCAAGGGCTGGCGGCGGGGTAGGGGAGCAGCGGCGGGCCTAGAAGGTCGGTGAGAGGCGAGGAGTCAGCGCGGGCCTAGAGGGCCGGTGCGGGGTGGGAGAGTTGCGGCGGGCCCAGAGGGCTGGTGTGAGGCGCGGAAGTCAGCTTGGGCCTGGGGGCGAGTGTGGGGCGGAAGCCAGCGCGGGCCTGAGGGCTGGTGCGGGGTAAGAGGACTGGTGTGAGCGCGGATGTCAGCGTGGGGCTATAGGGCGAGTGTGGGGGCGGAAGTCAGCGCGGGCCTAAGGGCCGGTACAGGGTGGGAAATTGCGGCGGGCCCAGAGGGCTGGTGCGAGGTGGGTAGGCCAGCGCGGGGTGAGAGGGCTGGTGTGAGGCGCGGAAGCCGGTGTGGGCACAGGCTGGTGTGAGGCGCGGAGTCAGGGTGGGGCTAGAGGGCTGGTGCGAGGTGAGGAAGCCAGCGCGGGGCTAGAAGGCCAGTGTGAGGCGCGGATGTCAGCGTGGGGCAAGAGGGTCAGTGTGAGGGCGGAGGCCAGCGCGGGCCTGAGGGCTGGCGCGGGGTAGGAGAGTTGCGGCGAGCCTATAGGGCCGGTACAGGGTGGGAAATTGCGGCGGGCCCAGAGGGCTGGTGCGAGGTGGGTAGGCCAGCGCGGGGTGAGAGGGCTGGTGTGAGGCGCGGAAGCCGGTGTGGGCAGAGGGCCAGTGTGAGGCGCGGATGTCAGCGTGGGGCTAGAGGGCGAGTGTGAGGGCGGAGGCCAGCGTGGGCCTAGAGGGCCGTTGCGGGCTAGGAGAGCGGCGGGGCTAGAGGGCTAGAGGGCTGGTGTGAGGTGGGGGGAACCAGCGGAAGCAAGAGAGCTGGCGTCGGGTTGCGAGGGCGACTCGGGTTAGAGGTGGGGCCCGAGAGGCTGGGTGGGCGGGGATCACCACTCGCGGGGGAGGGGGGTTGGGATGTGCGGGGCCACCAGGTCGACCAAGGCGTCAAGAGCTGGGTCGGTGTGGCCTACGAAGAGGTGTTTGCAGGCGGCGAACGGGATTACCTCTGCCTGGGGGATGGCGGCGAAGTGGGTGCGGGCGGCGGCGGGGCGGATGTAGTCGTCCAGTTCGGGGATGAGGCAGCGCAGGGGTTTGCCGGACTCGGCCCACGCGGTGAGGTGTTCGGGTTGGCTGCGGCGCAGGGTGGGGGCCAGCAGCAGCGCGCCCGCCACCTCCGGGCGCAGGCCGTGCATGAGCACCAGGTCCGTGCCGAACGACCAGCCCGCGAGCCAGACCTCCGGCAGCCCCGCCTGGGCCACGAACGCGAGCGCGGCGTCGATGTCGTGCCGCTCGGCGCCGCCGTCGTCGTGGGTGCCGGTGCTGGTGCCGGACTCGCTGACCGTGCCGCGCGTGTTGAACCGGAACGTGGCGATGCCCGCCAGCGCCGGGAGCCGGGCGGCGGCCTTGCGGATCAGGTGCGTGTCCATCGACCCGCCGCCGGTCGGGTTCGGGTGCACCAGCACAACGGTCGCGGTCGGGTCTGTCTCCGCCGGTAGCGCCAACTCCCCGGCGAGGCGTTCGCCGTCGGCAGTCGTCAGGACTACCGGTGTGCGGCGGGCGGGTAGGACTGTGTTCGGTCCGATCCTCGTCACCCGCCCATCTCACCACCGACCGGGCGGGCGGCGGGCGCGGGAGTTCCAGCAGTGCGGGTGCCAGTGCCTGCGCTGCTCCACCGACCCGTACTCCTGCGCGGGCCACACGACCAGGTGCGGCGTGCCCGTCCGGATCTCGTGGTCGCACCCCGGGCAGCGGTACACCTTCGTCGCCTGCGCGCCGGGGATGTGCCGGACCTGCCAGTCGCCGTCACCGCCCGACTCGACGCGCTGGCTGCCGAGGCCACCGCCGAGGGGGCGTGGCTCGTCGTCTCGACGGGAATTGTTGCGGCGCGGCACAGGTCACCAGGTTAGGCGAGGGCGGGTGAGGACCGGGTGACCGTCTCAGGCTGGCGGGCGCAGGCTCATCGGCCCGTACACCTCGTCGGCGCCGTCGAGCAGCACGACCTGCTCCACCCCGGCCGCGAGCAGCCCGGCCCACGCGTCGCCGAACCACGCCTCGGCGGCGTCCTGGTCGGCGAACCCCACGTCCGGACCGGTGACCGGGTTGCCCGATGCGTCCTCATAGCGCCAGCGCAAGCTCACCAGGTCACGGTAGCCCAGGGCTGATCTGGCAGGCTCTTGGTGGACCCCACCATGAGCACGCGGAGGTAGCACGGTGAGCACCGAGTTCCCCCACATCCCGACCCCGGACGCGCAGGCGCACCGGGAGGCTGTGGCGCGCCACTTGACGCTCACCAAGCCCGCCGGGTCGCTGGGCAGGCTGGAGGAGCTGGGTGTGTGGGTCGCGGCCTGCCAGGGCCAGTGCCCGCCGCGCCCGTTCGCCCGGCCGCGGGTCGTCGTGTTCGCCGGTGACCACGGCGTCGCCGCGCACGGGGTGTCGGCGTTCCCGGCGGAGGTGACCGGCCAGATGGTCGCCAACTTCCTGACCGGCGGTGCCGCGATCAACGTGATGGCCGCCGTGGCCGGTGCGACCGTGCGCGTGCTCGACCTGGGGGTGGACACCGACGCGGAGTTCCCCGAGCAGGTCACCGCGCACAAGGTCCGCCGCTCGTCCGGCTCGGTCGACCGGGTGGACGCGCTCACCGACGACGAGGTCTACGCCGCCATCGCCGCGGGCCGCGCCATCGCCGACGAGGAGGTCGACGGCGGCGCCGACCTGCTGGTCGCGGGCGACATGGGCATCGCGAACACCACCCCGGCCTCGATCATCATCGCCGCGCTCTCCGGCAGCGAGCCGGTCGCGGTGGTCGGCCGCGGCACGGGCATCGACGACCAGGCCTGGATGCGCAAGGCGGTCGCCATCCGCGACGGCCTCCGCCGCGCCCGCCGGGTCAGCGCCAACCCGGTCGCGCTGCTCAGGACCGTTGGCGGTGCCGACATCGCCGCCATGGCCGCGTTCCTCGCCCAGGCCGCCGTCCGCAAGACCCCCGTCATCCTCGACGGCCTGGTCTCCGGCGCGGCCGCGCTCGTCGCCGAGGAACTGGCCCCGGGTGCCTCCGAGTGGTGGGTCGCCGGTCACCGGTCGGTCGAGCCCGCGCACGCCCTGGTGCTCGAGCAGCTCAACCTCACCCCGATCCTGGACCTGGACCTCCGCCTGGGCGAGGGCACCGGCGCCATCGCCGCCCTCCCGCTGGTCACCATGGCCGCCCGAACCCTCGCCGAGATGTCCACCTTCACCGACGCGGGCGTCACCGAGGGCGACATCCGGCTCCCCGCGGCCGTGGACGAGAACGGCCGCAACGGCGGCTGGCGCTAACCCGTCTCCTCACGCTCCGCCGCGGCCGACGGCTACCTCCGCGCGCGGATTCCGTGACGCACGGTGGAACGCCCCAGTGAGCGGACCGGGCGCCGGGGTGGTCTTGTCCCGGGGTGGTCGACCGGGATGGTGGGGCTCAGCCGTTTGGTGCGGATAACGGATGGGCGGTTCGTGGTGGCTGGCGAGAGGGGGGTCTCGTGCGATTCCATGGTCATCATGGATCGAGTGCACGCCTTGCCGTGTCCCCAGCCCTGGCGTAGGACCGATGGATCACCGAACCCGGCGGGGGTGCCGAGCGGGGTGGTCGCGACCGTCGAGGCCGAGGGGGCGGCGGGGTTGTTGCTGCCGACGCGGCCCGCGACGGTGGCGGCCGGGGTGGTGCTGGTCCTGGTGGGGTTGGGGCTCGCGGTGCCGGGCGGGCTGCTGATCGCGGGGGGCGGTGGGCTCGCGGTGGTCGGCGGGGTGGTCCTCGGGCTGCTCGGCCTGCTGCTGCTCGCCGCCGGGGTGTTCGCGCTGACGAGGAAGCAGCGCGACTCCGGGATCGTGCTCACCCCCGAGCACGTCGTGCTGACCTGGGTGCGGCCGGTCGTGCGGGTGCCGTGGACGTCGATCACCGAGGTGCGGCCGCTCGCGCTGCGGGTCGGGCGGTCCAAGGGGGCGCTGAGCCAGAACTACCTGGGGTTCGCCGCACGCGACCACGACGTCACCGGGGAGCGGATGCGCAAGGTGGCGGTCAAGTTCGGGCCGGACCTGGTGTGCGCGGTGCCGATGCGGACCCTCAACCTCGACCAGCTCGTCGTCCTGCACGCGCTGCGGTTCTACCTGGCCAACCCGCACCACCGGGCCGAGCTCACCGGCGACGACGCGGTGCGCCGGGTCACCGCCGGGCAGCTGACCGAGGGCTGAGCGCCAGAATGGGCACCGTGCAGCCACTGCTCCTCTTCCACGCCTTCCCGCTCGACGCCCGCATGTGGGACGGGGTGCGCGACGGCCTCGCCGAGCACGCCCGGGTGATCACGCCGGACCAGCGCGGGTTCGGCAGGTCACCGCTCGGCGCCGCCGTCCCGTCGCTGGACGTGGTCGCGGCGGACGCGATCGCGCTGCTGGACTCCCTGGCCATCGACCGCGCGGTCATCGGCGGCTGCTCCATGGGCGGTTACGTCGCGATGGCCTTGCTGCGGGCGGCTCCCGAGCGGGTCTCGGGCCTGTTGTTCGTCGACACCAAGGCCCCTGCCGACACGGAAGAGGCTGCGGCTAACCGACTCGCCATCGCTGAACGTGCCGAGAGAGAGGGCATCGTGCCGTGGCTCGCGGACACCATGCTGCCTGTTCTCGGTAGCCCTGCCGTCCACGGGCAGGTCCGTGAATGGCTAGAGGAGCAGTCACCCGAGACCGTCGCGTGGACACAACGCGCGATGGTGGCTCGACCGGACTCACGGGACACGCTGCGCGCGACCAACGTCGACACGCTTGTCGTGCACGGTGACGCTGACGGCCTGATGCCCGTGTCGCTGGGGGAGGAGCTGGCCGACCTCACGCGCGGGTCGCTGGTAGTCCTACCGGGAGTCGGTCACCTGCCGCCGGTAGAGGCGCCGGAGGCGTTCGCCGCCGTCGTCGGGCCCTGGCTGGCCTCGGTCCGGTAAGGGGTTCCCCGGTCCGAGCCCCGCCCACAAGGGCTCGGACCGGGGGTGGTCCGCTCCGTCCGAGACGCGCCGCCGCCGCGGACCGGAGTCCGGGTACAGGGGGGTGCGGGACACCTCGGATATCGCCACGTGCTCCTCTTCCGGTACGCGGCGGACCGCGGTCCTGGCGGCCCGACGCGGCACGCCGCGTCCGACCCCTGGGTGACCGCGCACCGAGACCGGTCTCCGTGCGCGGGTGCTGAAGTCTGCGCTATCACCCAGTGCTATGACCAGACCCTTGTCGACAAAATCTGCCCCCGATCGCGCGACCGTGACCAGCCTCTTGATCGCTTCACGCCCCTCTCCGTGATGGCTCGCCACCCGTTCGTGGGCTCGCTGCTCGGGGCTGCCTGTGTCGCCGCTGGGCCTGGCCACGCGCGAACATTCACCCGGTTCAGCGACAGAAGTTATCCACATGTGGATCTTGTTCGGGGTGCTTTCAAGATCGACTGTCGGGGGGTGCCGGTAGGCTGGGACCTGGGACGCCCCCCGGTGAGGGTGGGGGCTGGGCCGGGTCGGGACCGCGTGCGCGCGAGGCGGCTGGGTCGGGGGCGTGGGGGCTGCGGGGGTCAGGTTGTGTGGACGATCAGGACGTCGACGGTGGATTTTCGGGCGGTTTCGGCGGGGACCGAGCCGAGGATGCGACCCGCCAGGGTGTTGAGGCCGCGGTTGCCGACGACGAGCAGGTCGGCGTTGTGGTCGGCGACGACTTTGGCCAGGGCCGGGGCGGGGTCGCCCGCGATGACGACGGTGTCGATGGTGGTGGCGCCCGCTCGCCTGGCGCGTTCGGCGGCGGTGCGCACCGACTCCTCGGCCGGTGCCGAGCCGACGACCTGGTAGGCGACGTCGGCGCCGAGGGCGTCCTGGGCGCGCTCCACGTCCCGGCCCGTTCTGGGCTGGTAGGCGGAGGTGATGACCAGGGTCGCCCCGCTGTCGGCGGCGATCGCGGCGGCGCGCTCGACGGCGCGGAAGGACGAGTCGGAGCCGTCGGTGCCGACGACCACGGTCTGGTAGGCGGTCATAGTCCCTCCCGGTGGCTACTTGCCAGTAGACTTAACCAGGACAACGACCGATCAAGCCAGGGGTAGCGGGATCCGGGTCACACGTGGGGAGCACATGACACCTGTCGAGATGCTGGCCGTGGCGATCCGGGAGGCCGAGGCGGGCCGCGCCTCCGGTGGCGTCCCGGTCGGCGCCGCGCTGTTCGGCCCGGACGGCGACCTGTGGGGCAGCGGCCACAACCGCCGCGTCCAGGACGACGACCCGACGATCCACGGCGAGACAGCTGCCTTCCGCGCCGCGGGCCGCCGCCGCTCCTACCGCGGCACGACGATGGTCACCACGCTGTCCCCGTGCTGGTACTGCAGCGGCCTGATCCGCCAGTTCGGCATCACCGCCGTCCTCATCGGCGAGTCCCGAACCTTCACCGGCGCCCACGACTGGCTGGCCGCCCACGGCGTCGCGGTGACCGTCCTCGACGACCCCGGCTGCGTCCGCATGATGACCACCTTCATCGCCGAGCACCCCGACCTCTGGCACGAGGACATCGGCCGCTGACCAGGCTCGGGGTCACAAGCCGTTGGTCGCCATCCACGCCGGGTCGGGGGCGATCTGCTGCACGAACTCCACCACCGGACCCGGCGAGGCGACGAAGAAGTGCCGCTGGCCCCAGGGTTCGTCCCGGCATCCCGCCACGACCTGCACTCCGGCGGCGAGCAGTTCGGACTCCAGCGCCCGGGCGTCGTCGACGACGAACGCCAGCACTGTCCCGGCCGTCGCCACGCGCACCTGCGGTGGCATCGCCGGGTGGTCGCGGTGGACGAAGTCGACCATGAACGACGGGTCGTCCGGGTGGCCGAGGTCGACGTACCAGCCGAGGTCGACTGTGACGGTTGCGCCCAGGTGGTGGACGAAGAAGTCCCGGCACGCCGCCGGGTCGTCGACCATGAACGCCACCGCGAACCTGCTGAACCGCATTCCCGCTCCTTCCACTATGCTTGTAGTACTGTAACCGTAGTGGTCAAGGAGGTTCCACCGTGCCCAACCCGGCCCGCCGGACCGCGCTCGCCGACGCCGCCATCGACGTCCTCGCCGAGGAGGGCGCCCGCGGTCTGACCTTCCGGGCGGTCGATGCCAAGGCGGGGGTTCCGGCGGGGACGACGTCCAACTACTTCGCCAGCCGGGATGCTCTGTTGGCCGCCGCAGGTGCGCATGTCTTCGTCCGCCTCGCGCCCGACCCCGCCGAGGTCGATGCCCGGTTGCGGCAGCCGCGGGATCGCGAGCTCGTCGCCCGGTTCATGCACGACATCCTCGACCGGGCGACCGCCGACCGGGCCGGACACCTGGCGCTGCTCGAACTGCGGCTGGAGTCCACCCGCAAACCCGAACTCGCGGCGCTGTTCACCGACACCATGACCCGCGGCCTGCGCGACAACACCGCCTTCCACCTCGACGCGGGCCTGCCCGGCGACCGGACGACCGTTGAGCTGCTGCACGTCGCGATGACCGGCTTGATCGTCGAGCACCTCACCCTGCCCGGTTTCCTGGGCCGCGCGGCCGTCACCGTGTTGATCGACGCGCTGGTGGACAAGGTCGTCACGCCGGGCGAGTGACCACAGTGGACGACAACGCGCCGTCGTGCTGTCAGTCACATCGGCGCGCTCTGAATCGCTACTCATGAGTAACGTCCCGCTGCACCGCAGGTCCGACGAACCCCAGGAGGTCCGCCGTGCAGGAGATCCTCGACGCGATCCAGGCAGGCGAGCGGGAAGCCGTTGGCGCGCTGCCGGTACCGGAGCACTACCGCGGGATCACCGTGCACGCCGACGAGGTCGAGATGTTCGACGGCCTGGCCGCGCCGGACAAGGACCCCCGCAGGTCGCTGCACCTCGACGAGGTCGCCACCCCCGAGCTGGGACCCGGCGAGGCGCTCGTCGCGGTCATGGCCAGCGCGATCAACTACAACACCGTGTGGACCTCGATCTTCGAGCCGGTCTCCACCTTCAAGTTCCTCGAGCGCTACGGCCGGGTGTCCCCGCTGGCCAAGCGGCACGACCTGCCCTACCACGTGGTCGGCTCCGACCTGGCCGGTGTCGTGCTGCGCACCGGGCCCGGCGTGCACAACTGGAAGCCCGGTGACGAGGTCGTCGCGCACTGCCTCAGCGTCGAGCTGGAGGGTCCCGACGGCCACGACGACACGATGATGGACTCCGAGCAGCGCATCTGGGGCTTCGAGACCAACTTCGGCGGGCTCGCCGAGCTGGCGCTGGTCAAGTCCAACCAGCTGATGCCCAAGCCCGCGCACCTGACCTGGGAAGAGGCAGCGTCACCGGGGCTCGTCAACTCCACCGCATACCGGCAGCTGGTCTCTCGCAACGGCGCTGCCATGAAGCAGGGCGATGTAGTGCTCATCTGGGGCGCGTCCGGTGGCCTCGGCTCTTACGCCACGCAGTTCGCGCTCAACGGCGGCGCTATCCCGGTGTGTGTGGTGTCTAGTAAGGAGAAGGCGGACATCGCGCGCAAGATGGGCGCCGAGCTGATCATCGATCGCAGCGCGGAGGGGTACCGGTTCTGGAAGGACGAGCACACCCAGGACCCGCGCGAGTGGCAGCGGCTCGGCGCCAGGATCCGCGAGCTGACCGGCGGCGAGGACCCGGACATCGTCTTCGAGCACCCCGGCAGGGAGACCTTCGGCGCGTCGGTCTACGTGGCCCGCCGCGGCGGCACGATCGTCACCTGCGCGTCCACCTCCGGGTTCCTGCACCAGTACGACAACAGGTACCTGTGGATGAACCTGAAGCGGATCATCGGCTCGCACTTCGCCAACTACCGCGAGTCCTGGGAGGCGAACCGGTTGATCGACAAGGGTTTGGTCCACCCGACGCTGTCCAAGACCTACCCGCTCGCCGAGACCGGGCAGGCCGCGCTCGACGTCCACCGCAACGCCCACCAGGGCAAGGTCGGCGTGCTGTGCCTGGCGCCGGAGGAAGGGCTCGGCGTGCGCGACCAGGCCAAGCGGGAACGGCACTTGGACGCCATCAACCGCTTCCGCGGCGTGTGACCGCTCCCCGGCGGCCACGCGTTGGGCACGTGGCCGCCGGGGAGCACCACTCACCGATCTACTCGTAAGTGGTCTATCCGATGCAGGTAGCGTGGGCGCATGGGCTTGGGTGAGGAACGCGATCTTGTACCGCTCGGTGCCGGTTTCGACATCACCAAGCGGGGCTACAGCCGCGCGCAGGTGGAAGAGCACCTCGAGCGGCTCGACGCCGAACTGCAGCTGCTGCACGCCGACCGCAACGCCGCCGTCTCGCAGGCGACCGACCTGGCCAAGCAGCTCGAGTCCGCGCGCGGCGACCTCAGCGACCTGCGCGGCCAGATCGACCGGCTCTCCCAGCCGCCGACCACCCTGGAAGGGCTGAGCGAGCGCCTGCAGCGGATGCTGCGGCTGGCCACCGAGGAAGCCCAGGAGACCCGCTCCCGCGCCGACGCCGAGGCCAACGGCATCCGCGCCAAGGCCGAGGCCGACGCCGGTGCGCTGCGGCAGCGCTACGAAGGTCTCATCGCCGAGCTCGACGCGCGCCGCGCGGCCATGGAGGCCGAGCACCGCGGCATCGTGGACAAGGCCCGCGCCGACGCCGAGCAGACCGTCGGCACCGCCCGCGCCGAGGCCGCCCGCCTGGAGGCCGAGTCCGAGCGGCGCCGCACCACGGTCGAGGAGGACTTCGACATCGCGATGTCGGCCCGCCGCACCGAGGCGATGCGCGCGCTGGCCGAGCAGGAGGCCACCAGCAAGACCGAGGCCGAGCGCCGGGTCCGCGAGGCCACCGAGGAGGCCAACCGCCGCCGCCACGACGCCGCGACCGAGGCCACCGCCCGCCTGCAGGAAGCCACCAGCGAGGCGCACCGCCGGGTCCGCGAGGCCACCGAGGAAGCCAACCGCCGCATCAGCCACGCCGCCCAGCGCGTCGCCGCCCTGCGCGCCCTGCGCTCCCGCGTCGCCGACCAGCTCCACTCGGCCCGCGACCTCATCGCCGACGCCCACGTCCAGCTCGCGGACGCCGCCCCGATCCTCGACCCCCTCCCCGAGGAACGCGTCACACCCCCCAAGACCATCGACGGCAGCCCGGCCGACGAATCCCCCACCCAGGCCATGAAGCCGGTCGTCGGCCCGCCGAAGGAACATTGGGAACCAGCCGAGGTCGAACCGGAACGCGCCCCCGCCGCCCCCCAGGGCCGCCCCGCGGAGCCGTCCACCCCCGCCGCCTCCCCAGCCGACCGCACCCAGAAACTGGTCCGGCCGACCACTCAGCCCAAGCGGCCTGCGGCTCGCCGCTAGTTCTACCGCTCTCCACCCCGCAAGCCCGGTGTCCTAGCGACGCCGGGCTTGTTGGCGTTCACTGAGGGCCAGCAACGGCGTGGCGGTGGGTGACAGGCGAGGGGGACGTCACAGTGAGGGGAGGTTTCCGGGTGGGGAACGGCACGTGTCAGGGGGGTGGGGGCGGGGCATGTTGTGGGCGGTTGATGTGTGGCGGCGTGGCCATGCCTGGGTGAAAAGGGACAGACGGGTGAGTAGCGCTACCGGGGTCGGGCAGGAGCGAGGGTTCTTCGGGCACCCGCGGGGGTTGGCGAACCTCTTCGGCACGGAGATGTGGGAGCGGTTCTCCTACTACGGCATGCAGGCGATCCTGCTGTACTACTTGTACTTCTCCGTCGCCGAGGGTGGGCTCGGGGTGGACAAGGCCACCGCGGCCGGGATTGTGGGGGCGTACGGCGGCTCGGTCTACCTGGCGACCATTGCCGGGTCGTGGGTGGCGGACCGGTTGTTCGGGCCGGAGCGGACGCTGTTCTACAGCGGGGTGCTCATCCTCGTCGGCCACATCGGGCTCGCGGTGCTGCCCGGGGTGGCGGGTGTCGCGGTTGGACTGATCTGCGTCGCGATCGGTTCTGGGGGGCTGAAGGCGACGGCGACCACGCTCGTCGGCGCGCTCTACGAGGACGGTGACGAGCGCAGGGACGCCGGGTTCTCCATCTTCTACATGGGCATCAACATCGGTGCCCTGGTCGGCCCGCTGCTGACCGGGCTCCTGCAGACCCGCCTCGGCTTCCACTGGGGCTTCGGCCTCGCCGCGGTCGGGATGGCGGTCGGCTTGGCGCAGTACGCGCTGGGGCGCAAGAACCTCCCCGAATCCGGCAAGGTCGTGCCCAACCCGCTCGACGGTCCGGCGAAGCTGCGCGCGTTCGGCGCCATCGCGGTCGGGATCGCAGCCATCGTCGTCCTCGCGCTGACCGGTGTGGTCGACGCCGACAACCTGGCCACCGTCGTCACCTGGGTGATCGCCGCCGCCGCGGTCACGCTGTTCGCGGTGCTGCTGCTCAGCCGCCAGGTCGACCGGGTGGAGCGGCAGCGCGTCCTGGCGTTCATCCCGATGTTCCTGGTGAGCTTCGGGTTCTGGTCGCTGTTCCAGCAGCAGTTCACCGTGCTGGCGATCTACGCCGAGGAGCGGGTGGACCTCGACCTGTTCGGCTGGCAGATCCCGCCGTCGTGGTTCAACTCGGTCGAGCCGCTGTTCGTGGTGCTGCTCGCCCCGGTGTTCGCCGCGCTGTGGGTGCGCCTCGGCGACCGCCAGCCGTCCACCCCGGTGAAGTTCGCCATGGGCGTCGGCGCGATGGGCGTCGCGTTCCTGGTGATGGCGCTGCTCGGGTTCATCGAGGGCGAGCACGTCGTCCCGCCGCTGCTGCTGGTCTTGGTGCTGATCATCTTCGTGCTCGGTGAGCTCTGCCTGTCGCCGGTAGGACTGTCGCTGTCGACCAAGTTGGCCCCGCGCGCTTACACCGCGCAGATGGTCGCGCTGTTCTACCTATCGCTGGCGCTGGGCAGTTCCGTCGCCGGTGCGCTCGCCGAGTACTACACCGCTGACGCCGAGACCACCTACTTCGGCATCCTCGGCGCGGTCGCGATCGGCCTCGGTGTGGTCATGGCAGCGCTGACCCCGTTCGTGCGCAAGCTGATGAACGGCGTCCGCTAGAGGCCTGGAGCAGCTAATGCCCGGGAGCGGGCTCCACCAGTTCGACCAAGACCCCGCCCGCGTCCTTCGGGTGCACGAAGTTGACCCGGCTGTCGCTGGTCCCGCGCCTGGGCTCGTCGTAGAGCAGCCGCAGTCCCGCGGCGCGCAGGGCGTCGGCGGCGGCCACGACGTCGGTCACCCGGTAGGCGAGCTGCTGCAAACCGGGGCCGTTGCGCCCGAGGAACTTGGCGATCGTGGAGTTCTCGTCCAGCGGCGCCAGCAGTTGGACCGCGGTGCCCGAGCCGTCGTCACCGGGGGCGCGCAGCATCGCCTCGCGCACGCCCTGCTCGGTGTTGACCTCCTCGTGCACGGGCTCCAGTCCGAAGTGCTCGCGGTGGAAGGCGATAGCGGCGTCGAGGTCGGGAACGGCGATCCCGACGTGGTCGATCGCCACGACGAAGGGAGCGACTACATCGCGCATGACGTGAGGATACGCCCTTCCTACTGATGGGTAACCAGGGCCTGTGCGGCTGCTCACACCGGCACGTGGCAAACCGCGTGACCGCGAGTATGGTCCACGTTAACGCCCGTTCGCATCGCTTAGGAGACCGCTGTGTCCGGATCCGTCATCGTCGCCGGGGCCCGTACCCCGATCGGTCGTCTGCTCGGCTCGCTCAAGGACTTCACCGGCGCTCAGCTCGGCGGCGTCGCGATCAAGGCAGCCCTGGAGCGCGCGGGTGTGCGACCGGACCAGGTGCAGTACACGATCATGGGCCAGGTCCTCACCGCGGGCGCGGGCCAGATCCCGGCTCGCCAGGCCGCCGTCGCCGCGGGCATCCCGATGGACGTCCCCGCGCTGACCATCAACAAGGTCTGCCTCTCCGGCCTCGACGCGATCGCGCTGGCCGACCAGCTCATCCGCGCGGGCGAGTTCGAGATCGTGGTCGCCGGTGGGCAGGAGTCGATGACCCAGGCGCCGCACCTGCTGCCCAAGTCCCGCTCCGGCTTCAAGTTCGGCGACGTGACCCTGCTCGACCACATGGCGCACGACGGCCTGTTCTGCGCGTTCGACCAGGTCGCGATGGGCGCCTCGACCGAGAAGCACAACTCCCGCTACGGCATCACCCGCGAGGAGCAGGACGCGTTCTCCGCCGCCTCGCACCAGCGCGCCGCCGAGGCCATCGCCGCGGGCCGCTTCGCCGACGAGATCGCCCCGGTGAGCATCCCGCAGCGCAAGGGCGACCCGGTCGTGTTCGACACCGACGAGGGCGTGCGCGCCGACACCACCGCCGAGGGCCTGGCCAAGCTGCGCCCCGCGTTCGCCGGCGACGGCACCATCACCGCGGGCTCCGCCTCGCAGATCTCCGACGGCGCCGCCGCGGTCGTGGTGATGAGCAAGGCCAAGGCCGAGGAGCTGGGCCTGAGCTGGATCGCCGAGATCGGCGCGCACGGCGTGGTCGCCGGGCCGGACGCGAGCCTGCACGAGCAGCCGTCCAACGCCATCAAGGCCGCGCTGGCCAAGCAGGGCCTGGCCGCCACCGACCTCGACCTGGTCGAGATCAACGAGGCGTTCGCCGCGGTCGGCGTGGTCTCCACCCGCCAGTTGGGCGTCGACCCGGAGATCGTCAACGTCAACGGCGGCGCCATCGCCCTCGGTCACCCGATCGGGGCGTCCGGCGCCCGCCTGGTCGTGCACCTGGCCTACGAGCTCAAGCGGCGCGGCGGCGGCGTCGGTGCCGCGGGCCTGTGCGGCGGCGGTGGCCAGGGCGACGCACTGATCATCAGCGTGCCGAAGGCCTAGCCCTTGGTCAGGCAGCCGCCGACAGCCGAGCTGGTCGACCGCGCGCTCGAACGCCACCCGCGCGCGGTCGCCCGGCTCATCTCCCTGGTAGAGGCCGACAGCCCGCACCTGCGCGCGGTCGCGCGGGCGCTCGCCCCGCACACCGGCCGGGCCAGGGTCATCGGCCTGACCGGGCCGCCCGGCGTCGGCAAGTCGACCACCACCTCGGCCCTGGTGTCGGCCTACCGCGCCAGGGGGCAGCGGGTCGGCGTGCTGGCGGTCGACCCGTCGTCGCCGTTCTCCGGCGGCGCGCTGCTCGGCGACCGGGTCAGGATGGGCGAGCACGCCGCCGACCCGGACGTCTTCATCCGGTCCATGGCCACCCGCGGCCACCTCGGCGGGCTCGCCGTGGCCACCCCGCAGGCGCTGCGCGTGCTCGACGCGGCGGGCTTCGACGTCGTGCTCGTCGAGACAGTCGGGGTAGGACAGTCCGAAGTGGACGTCGTGGCGCTCGCCGACTGCGCGGTGGTGCTGCTCGCCCCTGGCATGGGCGACGGCGTGCAGGCGGCCAAGGCGGGCATCCTGGAGATCGCCGACGTGTTCGCCGTCAACAAGGCCGACCGCGATGGCGCCGAGGCCACCGTGCGCGAGCTCAAGCACGCGATCTCGTTGGGGCGCAGGGAGATCCGTGGCCCGAGCTGGCGCACCCCGGTGGTCAAGACCATCGCCGCGCGCGCCGAGGGCATCACCGACCTGGTCGACGCGATCGAGGCGCACCAGGCGTGGGCGGGGGAGCGCGGCGAGTTCACCGCCAGGCGGCTGGCCCGCGCCAGGGCCGAGATCGAGTCCATCGCGGTGCGCGAGCTGCGCGCCCGGCTCGGCGAGCTGCGCGGCGACCTGCTCGACCGCTTCGCCGCGGAAGTCCGGTCCGGCACCCTCGACCCGTACCGCGCGGCCGACGACCTGATCGCGGTGATCGCCGCGAACGACACGAACGCCACAATCGCGGGCATCCACGACAAGTAGTCGCCGCGAGCCGGTCGCACCCGCTAGGTTCGCGGCATGACCAGCTCTGACGTCGAGGCGATCGTCGTCGACGACATCCACAAGTCCTACGGCGACCTGCGCGCCGTGGACGGTGTGTCGTTCACCGTCGACCACGGCGAGTTCTTCGGCATCCTCGGCCCCAACGGCGCGGGCAAGACCACCGCGCTGGAGATCATGGAGGGCTTGCGCGAACCGGACCGGGGTTCGGTGCGGCTGCTCGGCACCGACCCGTTCCCGCGCAAGGTCGCCCTGCTGCCCAGGATCGGCGTGCAGCTGCAGGCCTCGGCGTTCTTCGACAAGCTCACCGCGCGTGAACAGCTGGAGACGTTCGCCGCCCTCTACGGCGTCGGCCCGGCCCGCGCGGCGGAGATGCTGGAGCTGGTCGGGCTCACCGACAAGGCGAACACCCGCGAGGACAAGCTCTCCGGCGGCCAGCGGCAGCGGCTGTCCATCGCCTGCGCCCTGGTGCACGACCCGGACATCGTGTTCCTCGACGAACCGACCGCCGCGCTCGACCCGCAGGCCAGACGCAACCTCTGGGACGTCCTGCGCGCCATCCGCGAACGCGGCAAGACGATCGTCTACACGACGCACTACCTCGACGAGGCCGAGATCCTGTGCGACCGGGTGGCCATCATGGACCGGGGCAAGGTGCTGGCGCTCGACACCCCCGCCGCGCTCGTCCGCGGTCTCGACGCCCCCGCGCGGATCACCCTCGAACGCGGCGCGCTGACCGAGGCCGACGCCGCCGCGCTGCCCGGCGCCGACGAGGTCACCGCCGACGAGCAGTCGCTCACCATCACCACCCGCATCCCGGCGGCGCTGCTGACCGCGCTCGCCGAGCGCGGCACCCTCGACGGCCTGCAGGTGCGGACCGCCACCCTGGAGGACGTGTTCCTCCACCTCACCGGACGGGAGTACCGCGCGTGAAGGGAGCGTTCAAGAGCCTGGCGGTCGCGATGGCCAAGAGCTTCGTGCGCGACCGGGCCACCCTGTTCTTCGCCTTCGTGTTCCCGCTGATGTTCCTGGTCATCTTCGGCCTGCTGTTCCGCGACATCGGCACCGAGAAGATCAAGCTCGGCGCGTACGGCGACGGCGCGGTGATCACCGCGCTGGAGCGCTCCGGAGTGGTGGAACTGGAGCGCTTCGACACCGCGGCGGCGGGCGAGGCCAAGGTCCGCGACGGCGACCTGCCCGGCATCGTCGAGGCCACCGGCGACACCGTCGTGCTGCGCTTCGCCGCCAGCGACCAGGCGCAGGCAGGCACCGTGCAGGGCCTGGTGTCCGGGATCACCCAGCAGCTCAACGTGGCCGCCAGCGGCAAACCCGCCAAGTACGACTTCCGCGCCGAGCAGGTCGAGGACTCCTCGCTCAAGTCCATCCAGTACCTCACGCCGGGCATCCTGAGCTGGGGCATCGCGGTCACCGCGGTGTTCGGCGCGGCGATCACCCTGGTCAACTGGCGGCGCAAGCAGGTGCTGCGCAGGCTGCGGCTCGCCCCCATCGGCATCGCCCCGATCCTCACCTCGCGGGTGGTCGTCACCATCGGCGTCGCGATCGCGCAGGCCCTGCTGTTCGTCGGCGTCGCCCTGCTGCCCGTGTTCGGCCTCACCCTCGCGGGCACCTGGTGGCTGTCGATCCCGGTGTTCCTGTCCGGGGTGCTGGCGTTCTTCTCCATCGGCATGCTGGTCGGCGCGTTCTGCAAGACCGAGGAAGCCGCGACCGGCGCCGCCAACATCGTCGTGCTGCCGATGGCGTTCCTGTCCGGCACCTTCTTCCCGATCGACCTGGCGCCGCAGTGGCTGCAGGCGGTGTCGAAGGTGTTCCCGCTGCGGCACATGAACGACGGCGTGACCGACTTCCTGGTGCGCGGCAAGGGAGCCGAGGCCCTGCTGCTGCCGTGCGGCGTCCTGCTCGGCTTCACCCTCGTTGTGTCCTTCATCGCATCCCGCGTCTTCACCTGGGAAGAGAGTTAAAGGCACGCAACCTCAGGGGACCGTGACGGTGGCCAGCCACGGACGACCACGCGACGCGATCATTCTTCCGCTACGTGACCACACCAAAAATCCGGGGAGGCGGGCATGTGGGGAGAGCCACTGCCGAGGTGGGGCTTGCAAGGGGTGAGCGCGCTCACGCTCCACACTGGAACCATGTTCACGCCAGCTGGTCGTTTCCGCGTCGTCGCGCTCGCCGAGGCCGTTTCCTGGATCGGTCTGCTCGTCGGCATGGTCTTCAAGTACGCAACCGATCTCGGTGACATCGGGGTCAAGGTCTTCGGCCCGGTGCACGGGGCCGTCTTCGTCGCCTACCTCGTGGTGACCGCGATCACCGCCCGGCAGCTGCGGTGGAGCCGGTGGAGCACCTTCTGGGCGCTGGCCGCCAGCGTCCCTCCACTCGCGACACTGGTCTACGAGCGGTGGGCGCTGCGCACCGGCAAGCTCGACGACTCCGCCACCCAGGCGGGCATCGGCCTCGCCCTGCGACTGCGCCCCGCCGCCTAGTCCTTCCCAAGCCCCCCGCGGTGCACCGGTCGGCGTGGCCCGGTTCACCGCTGGTGGGGATACCCCGGCCCGGATCGACACCGATCCGGGCCGTTCTGCGTGACCTAGGCGGTCGTGGAAGTCAGTCCTGGAAGTCGCCGGTGGCGCGGCGGACCTTGGCCAGCAGGTCGGTCAGCTGGTTCGTCTGCCGCTCGGTGAGCCCGCGCAGGCCGAAGTCGACCGCGGTCACCGCCTCGGTCGCCTCCGCCTGCCGCTGCCTGCCCGCGTCGGTGATCTCGGCCAGCGTGGTGCGCCGGTCGGTCGGGTGCGGGGTGCGCCGGACCAGGCCGTCGGCCTCCAGCCGGTCGACGATGTTGGTGACGCTGGTCGGGTGCAGCTGCAACCGCTCGCCCATCACCCGCATCGGCAGGCTGCCGCGCTTGGAGAAGGTGAGCAGCACCAGCGCCTCGTAGCGGGCGAAGGTCAGCCCGTGCGGCTTGAGCGCGCCGTCCACCGCGGACTGCAGGATCTGCTGGACGCGCATCACGCTGGTCACGGCCGCCATGGTGGTGGCGTCGCCGATGCGGTCCCCCCACAGCTGCGCCGCGCGGGCGATCGGGTCGAACGGCAACGAGCGCGGCCTCATGGGAGTTGAAGCTACCAGTGGGGTTCGCCGGGGGTGCCCGGATAGTGTGCTGGCACCGTCGCGCGTCCCCGAGGAGTCACCATGCTCATCGCCTTCAGCGTCAGCCCACTCGGTGGGGAATCCGAGACCGTCGGCCCCGCCGTCGCCGAGGCCGTGCGGGTGGTCCGCGAGTCGGGCCTGCCGCACCAGCTCACCGCGATGTACACCATCGTCGAGGGCGAGTGGGACGAGGTGATGGCCGTGGTCAAGCGGGCCACCGACGTGCTGCTGGCCGACTACCCCCGGGTCAGCCTGGTGCTCAAGGCCGACATCCGCCCCGGCCACACCGGGCAGCTGACCGCCAAGGTCGACCGGGTCGAACAGTACCTGGCAGACCAGGATCTGGCAGAATAGTAGGACGTCCTACTATTCTGCCGTCGACGAACAGGGGAACCGCCGTGGACCCGCGCACGCTCTGGCAGTGCTTCGAGCCGTATCACGCTGTCACCTACTTCACCCCCGAGTCGATCGCCGAGACCGACGCGCTCGGCTGCCAGGGCCGGTGGATGGGCTACTTCGGCCTGCGCGCGGCTCCGCTGGGGGCCGCCCCCGCGTGGCTGGTCGACAGCCTCTTCTACACCTTCCACGCCTCCCGGGTGCGGCGGCAGGTGCCCGCGGTCTGGTCCGTCGCCGAGCCCGCCGACTTCCTGGCGGCCCGGCTGCGCGGGGTCGACGGGGCGCTGCGGCGGCTGCTGGGGGACGAGGTGGTCGAGGGGCCTGATGTGGCCGAGGCGGCTGACCTGGCCCGGTCGGTCCTCGAGTGGGTGCCCACCGCGGGGCGGCCGCTGGGTGCCGCCAACGCCGCGCTGCCGTTGCCCGAGCAGCCGCACCTGGCGCTCTGGCAGGTCGCCACGACGCTGCGCGAGTCCCGCGGCGACGGGCACGTGGCCGCGCTGGTGACCGCCGGGCTGGACCCGGTGGAGGCCCTCGTCGCCTTCGCCGCCGACCGCGGGCTGACCGCCGAGTACCTCCGGGCCGCCCGCAACGTCCCGGAGGGGGAGTGGGCGGACGCGGAGACCCGGCTGCTGGAGCGGGACCTGCTGGCCGCGCCGGGCGTGCTGACCGACTTCGGGGTGGAGCTGCGGCAGTCGGTGGAGGACCTCACCGACGAGGCCGCCGCCGCGCCGTGGCTGCAACTGGGGGAGCAGGGCACGGCGCGGTTCGTGTCCCTGGTGGCCCCGCTGGCGCTGCGGATCACCCGGCTCAACGACGTGATGCGGCCCAACCCGATGGCGCTGGCCCCCGAGCACCGGCTGGCCGAGCTCGCGGGCGCCGGGTGAGCCGGGCGTGTCCCAGCAGGTGGACTTCCCCGGGTCGCGCGGGCTCCTGCGCCGGGGTTGACCGGTAGGCCGGACGCGGTTCGGGGGAGCATGCCAGGATGATGGGGTGACCAGGCCAGATCCACGCCAGACCGCCGCGCTGTCGGCCGCCCTGTCCAGGGCCGTAGACCTGTCCGCCCTCAAGGCGCGCGCCGACGCCGCGAAGACGGCGCCGCCGACGGCGGGCACGCACCCGTCCACCCCGGCCGCCACCAGCGCCGTCGTCGACATCACCGAGGCCAACTTCGAGGCCGACGTGGTCGAGTACTCGACCCAGGTCCCGGTGGTCGTCGCCCTCGTCGCGGGCTGGTCCGCCCAGTCGACCCAACTGCTGGCCACCCTGGAGAAGCTCGCCGCCCAGGACAACGGCTCCTGGCGCCTGGCCAGGGTCGACGTCGAGGTCAGCCCGCGGGTGGCGCAACTCTTCGGCGCCCAGGCGGTGCCGATGGTGATCGCCATCGCGGGACGGCAGCCGGTGGACGCGTTCAACGACGTCCCCCCGGAGGAGCGGGTCCGCGAGTGGGTCGACTCCATCCTCGACGCGCTGCGCGACCGCCTCCCCGGCATCCGCGCCGCCGAGGCCGCCGCGCCCGCCGGTGACGAGCAGGCCGCCGAACCCGAGGACGAGCGCTTCACCGTCGCCGAGAACGCCCTCAACCTGGGCGACTTCACCGCCGCCGAGGCGGGCTACCGGTCCATCCTCGCCGCGGAGCCCAACAACGCCGACGCCAAGGCCGCGCTGGCCCAGGTCCAGTTCCTGGCCCGCGCCCACGCCACCGACCCCTCGGTCATCGTCCGCGCCGACATCTCCCCCGACGACGTCGAGGCCCAACTCTGCGCCGCCGACCTCGAGATCGCGGGCCAGCAGGTCGACCAGGCCTTCGCCCGCCTCATCAACACCGTCCGCCGCACGTCCGGCCCGGAGCGGGACAAGGCCAGGACCCACCTGGTCTCCCTCTTCGACCTCTTCCCCACCGACGACGCCCGGGTGGCCAAGGCCCGCCGGGACCTGGCCAGCGCCCTCTTCTAGACGCGGACCCGGCCCTCTGGCTCCAGCCCAGCGACAAGCCCGCACCGGAACGTCCGGTGCGGGCTTTCGTTTGTGCCGCCGACCCTCAGCTGAACTGGTTGGCGCAGCCCTTGTCGCCTTCGAAGTAGCCGATTCGGAAGGCTTCTACGCGGGCGAAGCCGGAGGGGACCTGTTTGCCGTTGATGTCGGCGGCGATCAAGCTGTTGTCCTGCAACAGTTCCGCGACCGCTTCGTCCAGGTCGCCCACGGCCAGGCGGAGTTTGCTCTCGTTGGCGTTGCCCGCGAGGTCGGCGAACTTCGCCCACGCGCCGGTCAGGCAGGCCGTGCGCAGGCCGGTCTTGTCGCCCTCCAGGGACACCCCCACCGACTTCTGGATCGACAGCGAGTACCGCGAGGCGATTTCCGCGAAGGCCGCGAAGTCCCCGATCCCGGCCCCGTCGACACCGGGTTCCTGGCCGCGCTTGGGCGGGGTGGCGATCTTCTCCATCGCGTCCGGGTCGATGGCGACCGTGTTCGAGTCCGGGCAGAACGACACCGGTGGGGTGGAGTTGCCCTTCTTGCAGTCGGCGCCGTCGTAGGTGATGGCGGGTGGGGTGGCGCCGGTGCGCTTGAAGGCCTCGTCGAGGCTGGCCTGCAGGAGGTCCTGGACCTTCTTGTTGTCGAACTCCACGTCGCCGTTGCGGGAGTTCTCCATCTCGGTCTCGCCGCGCTCCTTCTCGGAGATGCGGGTGTTGATCTCGTCCTGGTTCATCCGCGCGCACCGGGTCGGGCCCTCGGAGAACCCGGCCTGGAAGGCGAACACGCGGTCGAAGGCCAGGCCGTGGGCGCCCTGCTTGCTCGCCGAGAGGCCCGCCGGGTCGCGGATGAAGAACATGGTGGCCAGGACGTGGTTGAGGCCCTTGCCGGTGTTGACGTCGAAGTGCTTGGCCTTGCCCTCGGCGACCCAGCGGAAGAAGCCGCCCGCGTAGCAGTCGGCCTGCTGCTCCTTGATGATCGTCGGCGTCGTCTGGTTGATGCCGCTGAGGCTGCCCAGCCGGAACTGCACCGCGTGGCCCATCTCGTGCGCGAGCACCGCGACCACCGACATCGGCCCGAACTGCTTGTCCAGCATCGGCAGCAGCACGCCGCGGTCCCAGGCGACGCTGTCGTCGGCGTTGCAGTAGAAGGCGTTCACCAGGTCCGCGGTGCTCTGGCCGCACAGCTTGATGGCCTTGCCCTTGGAGTCGTAGGACGCCAGCCGCTTGATCGGCTCGAACTGCTTGCCGTCGAAGTCGGCTGGCATCCGCTCGGACCAGTAGTCGTAGATGTCGGACAGCGCGTTGACCGCCAACCGGTCCATCTCGCCGCCGTCGGCGTTCTCCACTTGCAGCGCCGCGTCCGCCGCGCCCTTCTTCGGGCCGGTGGGGCCGTCGTTGTTGACCGGGATCCCGGCCGCGGTGCCCGCGTCGATGTCACCGACCCCGCGCGGTCTGCCCTCGATCGGCTGCCCGGCGCACCCGCCGAGCTGCACGAGAAGTACCGCCGCCACCGCCAGGGCAGCCGCGACCCGCGCCCGCGCACTGAGAACCCGCACCGCAACCCCTACCCGAGCCGTCCGACCTGATCTCCGGGAGAGGGTAACCGGGCGCCCGCGCGCCGCGGGTCCGGTTCGCGCTAAGTCACGAAAGACCGCACTGTTGAGCACCCTCAGTGAACCCCTGGCGGAACGCGCGGACCCGGTCGAAGCCCGCCGCCGGGGCGGCGCCCGCCAGGTCGCGGGCCGCGTAGTCGTAGTCCAGCAGCACCTGGACGGCCTCGTCGAGGTCGCCGGGCGACAGCAGCCGCGGCCGGGTCGTGAACAGGGACTGGGTGAACGCCCCGGCAAGGCAGTTCGCCGAGCGCTGCGCGTCCGCGCCGGTCAGCGGCTTGCCCGCCGCGGCCAGGGCGGCCAGCCCGTAGCGGCTCGCGATCAGGGTGCCGGTGGCGTAGTCGCCGATGTCGGCGTGCAGCTCCGGCAGTTCCTTGGCCACGTCCACCTGCACCGACTTGTCCTGCGGGCAGTACGCGACCGGGCCCTGCCTGGTGCCCTCGCAGGTCGGCGCCCCGGTCGACTTGACCACCTTCGGCGCGGTCCACTGCTTGCCCAGCGTCGGCAGCAGCGCCCCGTAGAACGAGTCGAGGCCCAGCGTCACCGACTCGATCATCTGCGCGAACTCCAGGTTCCCGCCGCGGGCCTGGTCACCGGCGTCGATGAACCCGCTGAGGGTGAACACCCGGTTGTCCACGGTCATCTTCGAGCAGGTCACCGCACCCTGCTCGTAGCCGTCCTGGAACGCCGAGACCCGGTCGAACGCGTCGCCGTGCGCGCCGCGGTCCTCCTGCTCGGTGCCGATCGGGTCGCGGAAGCTGATCAGCGACTCCAGCGCGGTGTCCAGCCGGTCCTTGGCGATGGTCAGGTGCTCGGCCTTCCCGTCGACCACCCACCGCACGAACGACCCGGCGTAGCAGTCGGCCATCGCCTCGATCAGGATCGTCGGGTACTTGGCCGGGTCGGCCTTGCGCTCGGTGGCGCCGCTGCCGGTGCGGTCCTGCACCGCGTGGCCCATCTCGTGCGCGAGCACCAGCATCACCGCCGCCTCGCCGAAGCGGTCCCGCAGCACCGGCAGCAGCGCCGCCCGGTCCCAGGCGATGATGTCGGCCTCCGGGCAGTAGAACGCGTTGCCCTCGACGTCGCGGGCCTTGTTGGCGCACGGCGGCGCCGGGCTGTCGTCGTCGGCGGTGTCCACCGAGTAGAACCCGCCCTTGGGTGGCGTGTACTCCTTGCCGAAGGTCGTCGGGAACGCCGCCGTCCAGTACGCCTGCACGTCGGTGACCACCGTGGCCGCCAACCGGTCGACGTCGCCGCCGTCGGTGTTGCGCACGAACGCCGGGTCGACCCCGCTGCCGGTGCCCGGCTCGCCCTTGGACACCGAGCCCTGGCTCACCGCCTGCCCGGGCACCGTGGTCGTGCACGCCAACAACGCGAACACCGCGATCAACGCGGGCAGCAACCGCGCCAGGTCCCCAGGGCTATGCGTGCGCACGCCGACCAGTCTGCCCCAGCCTCCCCTCGCGGCGCTGTCAGACCGCCGGTACGTCCGGGCCGACGTCCACCGCGTCGCCCGGGAAGTCCCTGGCGGGTTGCGCTGGATCAGCCAGGGCGGCGGCAGGCAGGGCCGCGTTGGGGAGGGCGGCGTTGGGAAGAGCGCTGTCGGCCTCGGCGAGGAGTTGGTCCGCGGTGTCCCGCTCGGGGGTCAGCCAGACGACGCCCTGCGGTGGGAGCTGGAGCACCAGTGAGGCGGGGCGGCCGTGCCAGGGCTTGTCGGTGGCGGTGACGCTGCCGAGGTTGCCGACGCCGGAGCCGCCGTACGCCTCGGCGTCGGTGTTGAGGATCTCGCGCCAGGCGCCGGGGCGGGGGACGCCGACCCGGTAGTCGTGGTGGGGGGAGCCGGAGAAGTTGGCGACGCACAGCAGTTCGGTGTCGCCGCCCTGGCGCAGGAAGCTCAGCACGTTGCCCGCCGAGTCGTTGGCGTCGATCCAGGAGAAGCCCTCGGGGCGGCTGTCGTCGAGGTAGAGCGCGGGCTGGTCGCGGTAGACGCCGTTGAGGTCGCGCACCAGCGAGCCGATGCCCCGGTGCAGCGGTTGGTCGGTCAGCTCCCAGTCCAGCGACCGCGACTCCGACCACTCCCTGACCTGGCCGAACTCGCCGCCCATGAACAGCAGCTGCTTGCCGGGGTGCGCCCACATGAACGCCAGCAGGGCGCGCAGCCCGGCGGCCTTGTTCCAGTCGTCGCCCGGCATCCGGGTCCACAGCGAGCCCTTGCCGTGCACGACCTCGTCGTGCGACAGCGGCAGGGTGAAGTTCTCACTCCAGGCGTACACCAGCGAGAAGGTGATCTCGTTGTGGTGGTACGAGCGGTGGATCGGGTCGTGGCCGATGTAGCTGAGCGTGTCGTGCATCCAGCCCATGTTCCACTTGAAACCGAACCCGAGGCCGCCGAGGTGCGTGGGCCGGGTGACCCCCGGCCAGGCCGTCGACTCCTCGGCGACCATCACCACCCCCGGGTGGTGCTTGTAGACGGTCGCGTTGAGCTCCTGCAGGAACCGCACCGCGTCCAGGTTCTCCCGGCCGCCGTGCTCGTTGGGCAGCCACTCGCCCTCGTTGCGGGAGTAGTCCAGGTACAGCATCGAGGCCACCGCGTCGACCCGCAGGCCGTCGATGTGGAACTCCTCGATCCAGTACAGCGCGTTGGCCACCAGGAAGTTGCGCACCTCGGAGCGGCCGAAGTCGAACACCAGGGTGCCCCAGTCGGGCTGCTCGCCGCGGCGCGGGTCGCCGTGCTCGTAGAGCGGGCTGCCGTCGAAGCGGGCCAGCGCCCACGAGTCGCGCGGGAAGTGCGCGGGCACCCAGTCCATGATCACGCCGATGCCGCGCCGGTGCAGCTCGTCGACCAGGTGCCGGAACTCGTCCGGAGAGCCGAAGCGCGCGGTCGGGGCGTAGTACGAGGTGACCTGGTAGCCCCACGACCCGCCGAACGGGTGCTCGGCCACCGGCAGCAGCTCGACGTGGGTGAAGTTGTGCTCCTGGAGGTAGTCGCCGAGCTGCTCGGCCAGTTCCCGGTAGCCCAGGCCCTGCCGCCACGACCCGAGGTGCGCCTCGTAGACGCTCATCGGCGCCGCGCTCCACGCGGTCGCGTCCCGGCGGGCCAGCCACTCGGCGTCGAGCCACTGGTACTCCGAAGTGGACACCACCGACGCCGTCGCGGGCGGCACCTCGGTGGCGCGGGCCATCGGGTCGGCCTTCTCGTGCCACGAGCCGTCCGCGCCGTGGATGCGGAACTTGTACCGGGTGCCCGGCGGCACCCCGGGCAGGAAGACCTCCCACACCCCGGACGAGCCCAGCGACCGCATCGGGTTCGCGCGCCCGTCCCAGCCGTCGAAGTCGCCGCACACCCGAACCCCGCGCGCGGTCGGCGCCCACACCGCGAACGAGGTCCCCTCGACGACGCCCTTGGCGGTGTCGTAGCGGCGCACGTGCGCGCCGAGGATCTCCCACAGCCGCTCGTGGCGACCCTCGCGGAACAGGTGCAGGTCCAGCTCGCCGAGCGTCGGCAGCCAGCGGTACGGGTCCTCCACCAGCTCGGGACCCGCGCCGTAGTCGACCTCGAGCAGGTACTCGTCGGGTGCTTGCTCCAGGTCGACGGCGAACACGCTGTCGCCGACCTCGTCCATCTCGTGCCGCTGGTCGCCGAAGATCACCGCGACCGACTTGGCGTTGGGGCGCAGCGCCCGCACCACCGCCCCACCCTTACCGCTCGGGTGGATCCCGAGCAGGGAGTGCGGGTCGTGGTGCGCGCCTGCGATGAGCCGCTCGATCTCGTCAACCAACAAGAGGTATCAACCCTGGGATATGTAGGACTGGAGCTGGTCGCGGTCGGCTTCCAGCTGGCTTATGTGGCTCTTGACGACGTCGCCGATGCTCACGATGCCCGCCAGCGCGCCGTGCTCGTCGAGCACCGGCAGGTGCCGGATGCGGCGCTCGGTCATGGTGGCGGCCAGGCTGTCGACGCTGTCGGTCGGCAGGCAGGTGCGCACGTCGGCGGTCATGATGTCGGCGACGGTGGTGACCAACAGGGCGCTGCCGCTGCGTTCCAGGCCCCGTACAACGTCCCGTTCGGACACGATGCCGACCACCCGGTCACCGTCGAGCACCACGAGGGCGCCGACGTTGTGCCTGGCGAGCTCGGCGATCAGGCCCTCGACAGTGGTACCGGGGTCGACCGTCGCCACGACGGCGCCCTCGGCACCCTTGCCCCGCAACACATCCGCGATCCGCATGTCGCCACACCCCGATCCTTCAACCGGCGGCACCCCGAGAGCGGGCATTGTCGATCAGGTTAACCACGTTCTGGAATACCCGAAACTCGTGCTGCCCAAAAGTCGCAACCACGTCATGTCCTGATCCGGGCGTCATCGCCTGGCCGTGACCCTGGTGATCGCGGCCAGCGGGATGGGCACCCAGTCGGGGCGGTTGCGGTGTTCGTAGCCCACCTCATACACGGCCTTGTCCAGCTCGAAAGCGCGCAGCAGCACCGCGTCCGCGCGCGGGTCGGCACCCACTTCCGCGTACCCGTCGCAGAACGCCGACCGGTTGCGCTCGGCCCACTCCGCCGCCCGGGTGAGCCGCTGGTTGTCGGGGTCCTCGCCCGCCAGCAGGTGCAACGCGGCGTAGTCGAACGAGCGCAGCATCCCGGCCACGTCCCGCAGCGGCGACTTCGCCCGGTCGCGCTCGGCGGGCGGCGCGTCCGGCTCGCCCTCGAAGTCGATGAGCACCCACCCGGTGGTCGTGCGCAGCACCTGGCCCAGGTGCAGGTCGCCGTGCACCTGCTGGACCGTGGTGCCCGGCAGCCCGCGCACCGCGTCGAACGCCGCCCGCAGCACCGGTTCGTGCTCGGCGAGCGCGGGCACCTCCCGCAGCACCGAGTCCAACCTGGCGTGCATGGCGTCGGCCCCGGCGGCCATCTCGGCCTGCCCGACCGGCTCGGTGCCCAGCGCGGTGGCCAGGTCGGCGTGCACCGCGGCCACCGCCGCGCCCAGCCGCCGCGCCTCGCCCGCGAAGTCGCCGCCAGCCTCGCCCGCGTGCAGGTCGGCCTCGGCCAGCAGGTCCCGCACGCTCGCGGTCGCCGTCGCCCAGCCCTCGGCCGCGTCGCCGAGGAAGCGCTGGGCGAACCCGAGCACCGTGTCGTCCGTGCGCATCACCGCGACTGGCGCCGCCACCCGCGTGCTGCCCGCGCCTGCCAGCGCCCGGTGCAGCTCCACGTCCCGGCTCTCGCCCAGGACGGGCCGCCGGTAGACCTTCAGGATGTAGTGCTCGCCGAACACGATCGAGGTGTTGGACTGCTCCACCCCGATCGGCCTCGCGCGCAGCCCGGTCTGGATCTCCACCCCGGGCTCCGGCAGCCAGTCGACACCACCGGCGGTCGAGTGGGCGGCGAACAGGTCGAGCAGCCCGCCCATCAACTCCGCGTCGTGCGTCGCGTCGTAGGCGTGCAGCCCGTCCTCCAGTTGGCCCACCAGGGCGCCGCGCAGGTGGTCGGGAACCTCGTCGACCACCCCGAGCAGCAACTGGTAGCGCTCACCGTCGGCGTCGACCAAGGCGTGCAGCAGGCTGGGGGCACCGGGTTCGGCGCCCTCCCACAGCAGTGCCGCCCGCTCCACCTGCGCGCTGCCGATGTCCCGGCCCTTGGCCGCGAACCAGCGCTGCGCGGGCAGCCAGGTCGGCAGGTCGTCGGCGAGGGACGCCACCGCGGGCAGGGGTCGGGTGGTCACGGGAGTTCGCCCTCCTCGTGGGGTCGGGTGATCTGGAACCAGTAGAAGCCGTGCCCGGGCAGGGTCAGCAGGTACGGCAGTTCGCCGATGGCCGGGAACCGGACCCCGCCGGTCAGCTCGACCGGGACGTACCCGTCGTACTCCGACAGGTGCAGCTCGACCGGCTGCGGGAACCGGGACAGGTTGTTCACGCAGATCACGACGTCGTCGCCGTGCCTGCGCAGGTAGGCGAGCACGCTCGGGTTCGACGAGCCCAGCTCGGTGAAGTCGCCGAGGCCGAACGCCGGGTGCTCGGTGCGCACCTGCAGCATCCGCCGCGTCCAGTGCAGCAGCGACGAGGTGTTGTTCATGTGCGCCTCGACGTTGACCGCCTGGAACCCGTACACCGGGTCGGCGATCGCGGGCAGGTACAGCCGCCCCGGGTCGCAGCGGGAGAACCCGGCGTTGCGGTCGGGCGACCACTGCATCGGGGTGCGCACCGCGTCGCGGTCACCGAGCCAGATGTTGTCGCCCATGCCGATCTCGTCGCCGTAGTACAGCACCGGCGACCCGGGCAGGCTCAGCAGCAGCGCGGTGAACAGCTCCTGCTGGTTGCGGTCGTTGTCCAGCAGCGGCGCCAACCGCCTGCGGATGCCGATGTTCGCCTTCATCCGCGGGTCCTTGGCGTACTCCGCGTACATGTAGTCGCGCTCCTCGTCGGTGACCATCTCCAGGGTCAGCTCGTCGTGGTTGCGCAGGAAGATGCCCCACTGGGCGCCCGACGGGATCGACGGCGTGTGCGCCAGGATCTCCGAGATCGGGAACCGCGACTCCCGGCGCACCGCCATGAAGATGCGCGGCATCAGCGGGAAGTGGAAGGCCATGTGGCACTCGTCGCCGCCGATGGCCGGGTCGCCGAAGTACTCCACCACGTCCGCGGGCCACTGGTTCGCCTCGGCCAGCAGCACCCGGCCGGGGAACTCGTCGTCGACGACCTTGCGGCAGCGCTTGAGGAACTCGTGCGTGCGCGGCAGGTTCTCGCAGTTGGTGCCCTCCTCCTCGAACAGGTAGGGCACCGCGTCGAGCCGGAAGCCGTCGATGCCGATGTCGAGCCAGAACCGCAGCACGTCCAGCATCGCGTCCTGGACCTCGGGGTTCTCGTAGTTGAGGTCCGGCTGGTGGGAGAAGAACCGGTGCCAGTAGAACTGGCCGCGCACCGGGTCGTAGGTCCAGTTGGAGGTCTCGGTGTCGACGAAGATGATCCGCGCGTCGGCGTAGGCCTCGTCGGTGTCGGACCAGACGTAGTAGTCGCCGTAGGGGCCGTCCGGGTGCTGGCGCGACTCCTGGAACCACGGGTGCGCGTCCGAGGTGTGGTTGAGCACCAGGTCGGTGATCACCCGGATGCCGCGCTTGTGCGCCTGGTCGAGCAGGTAGCTGAAGTCGTCGACGGTGCCGAACTCGGGCAGCACCGCGCGGAAGTCGCTGATGTCGTAGCCGCCGTCGCGCAGCGGCGAGGCGTAGAACGGGGGCAGCCAGAGGCAGTCGATGCCCAGCCACTGCAGGTAGTCGAGCTTGTCGGCCAGCCCGCGCAGGTCGCCGGTGCCGTTGCCGTCGGAGTCGTTGAACGCCCGGACCAGTACCTCGTAGAAGACCGCGCTCTTGTACCACTCGGTCTGCGGCGGCGCCGAGCGCGCGTGGTGGAAGTCCTCCGCCTGCGGCTCGGTCAGGTGACCGTCCGCGGTCACCCCCTCGCCGGTGTGCGGGATGCCCGCGAGTCCCAGTGCCGCGTCGGGCGCGGTGGTGTCCTGAACCGTCATGCCTTGTCGCCCTCGCCCCGTGTCTCGGCCGTGTGCCGGCGTGTCCCTGCCCGGTGCGTCCAGTGCCGGTGCGCCATGCGTACCACGTTTCGCCCCGGTCGACCGCGCACCGCCCTGCGACCTCCCGGTCTCCCCCGACTGTCCTGTGTGGTCGGTGCGGGGGACGCGGGGGCGCCGTCGCCCCGCGCGGTCACACCGGCCAACGAAGGGGTTACCCCCGAACCGGGTGATCCATGCCCGACGGTGATCACCATCTCAGTCGGCGGGAACCGGCGCCGGACCGGCGGAACGGTGCCAAACGACGCCGACGGCACACCACCGCCGTTCGGGTGATGTGCCGCCGCAGCGGTGAAGAGGGGACTTTCGGCTCGGCGCCGGATGTGCTCAGCGTCGGATGTGGACGATGTGCGCGACGCTCACCCACGGGTCGAGCCGGACGTAGTTGCCCGCGCCCCAGCGCCAGCTCTGCCCGGACACCTCGTCGTGCGCGGCGTGCGACGCCTGCGGGTCCAACCCGAGGGCGGCCCAGTCGAGCCAGAGCACACCCTCCTGCGGCGACCTCGGGTCCAGGGTGATCACCACGACCACCGTGTCCCCGGTCTCCGGGTCGGTCTTGGAGTAGGCGATCAGCGCGTCGTTGTCCACGTGGTGGAACCGCAGCGTCCGCAGCTGCTGCAGCGCGGGGTGCGCCCGGCGGATCGCGTTGAGCCGGGTGATCCACGGTTGCAGCGACCGGCCCTCGGCGAGCGCGCCCGCGTAGTCGCGCGGCCGCAGCTCGTACTTCTCCGAGTCCAGGTACTCCTCGCTGCCCTCGCGCACCGCCTGGTGCTCGTAGAGCTCGTAGCCGGAGTACACCCCCCAGGTGGGCGAGAGCGTCGCGGCCAGCGCCGCCCGGATCGCGAACGTCGCCGGGCCGCCCACCTGCAGCGACTCGTGCAGGATGTCCGGGGTGTTGACGAACAGGTTCGGCCGCGCCTCGTCGGCGTGCGCCACCAGCTCGACCCCGAACTCGACCAGCTCCTGCTTGGTCGTGCGCCAGGTGAAGTAGGTGTAGGACTGGGTGAACCCGAGCTTGGCCAGCCCGTAGAGCCGCGCGGGCCTGGTGAACGCCTCGGACAGGAACAGCACGTCCGGGGCGACCGCCTTGACCTGGCGGATCAGCCACTCCCAGAAGTCCGGCGGCTTGGTGTGCGGGTTGTCCACCCGGAACACCCGCACCCCCTGCTCGACCCAGAGCAGCACGACCCGCAGCACCTCCTGGTAGAGGCCCTCCGCGTCGTTGTCGAAGTTGATCGGGTAGATGTCCTGGTACTTCTTGGGCGGGTTCTCCGCGTAGGCGATCGTCCCGTCCGGCCTGGTGGTGAACCAGTCCGGGTGCTTGATCACCCACGGGTGGTCGGGGGCGCACTGCAGCGCGAAGTCGAGCGCGACCTCCATGTCCAGCTCGCGCGCCCTGGCCACGAACGCCCGGAAGTCCTCGAAGGTGCCCAGCTCCGGGTGGATCGCGTCGTGCCCGCCGTCGGCCGAGCCGATCGCCCAGGTCGACCCCACGTCGCCGGGCTTGGCCACCACGTTGTTGTTCGGGCCCTTGCGGTTTTCCTCACCGATCGGGTGAATCGGCGGGAGGTAGACGATGTCGAAGCCCATCGCCGCGATCCGGTCCAGCTCCTTGGCCGCGGTGGCGAACGTGCCGTGCACCGGCTTGCCCTCGGTGTCGAGGCCGCCGGTCGAGCGCGGGAAGAACTCGTACCACGAGCCGTACAGCGCGACCTTGCGGTCGACCCACAGCTGCATCGGCTTGCCCTTGGTCACCAGCTCGCGCACCGGGTGCTGGTGCATCACCCGCCTGGTGGTCTCCGCCAGCGCCTCGGCGATCCGCGCGGACAGCGGGGTCGTCTCGTCGCGCAGCGCCCGCGCCGCGGACACCAGCAGCTTGCGGTCGCCGCCGCGGTCGGGCCGCCTGCCCACCCGCTCCAGCAGCCGCGCGCCGACCTCCAGGTCGTTGGCCAGTTCCCCGGCCTGCTGCCCGGCCGCCACCTTCACCTCGACGGTGTGCACCCAGGTCGCCCACGGGTCGCTCCACGCGTCCACCCGGAAGGTCCACAGGCCCTCGGTGTCCGGGACGATGTCGGCGACCCACCGATCGGGTTCCAGGCCGTCCGGGCGCATCCTGGTGCGCCGGGCCTTGCCGTCGCCGGGGCCGCGCCACGCGACCGTCGCCGCGACCGCGTCGTGCCCCTCGCGCCACACCGTCGCGCGCACCGGGATGTGTTCGCCCACAACGGCTTTGCCCGGATACCGGCCACAGGACACGAGCGGGGACACGTCATCGATGCCAAGCCGACCGCTCACCGGTCAGGCTCCTCTCCGTCGGGTGCTTGCCCCCAGTCTGCCGGGTGCGGCCGGATCCGACCCACCCGGGCGGGGGATGGATCTTGACAAACCGCGGCGCGCCGGCTGGAGACCACAGGGGGACCTCTACCGGAAGTACCCCGCCTCGGCCAACGGGAACCGTCACCCGATCGACGGTGGCGTTGCCGCGGCCTGACACCTCGGGTCCGCGGCCGGTTCGTCCTGTGTGGTCACCCGGTCGGTCACGCTCCCCGCCCGCGGCGCTCGGCGACATTGCGACCATTCCCAATTGGGCGCACCCTGGTTGATCTGCGGTTACTCCGGATCAGGTGCCCGGGGGCCGCGCGCACGGCTTGCTCGATCCAGGCAGGCCAGTAGGGTCGGTCTCCGTGAAAGCCGTACGTCGATTCACCGTCCGCGCCGGGTTGCCCGCGCCGCTCGCCGACCTCGGGGTGCTCGCCACCAACCTGCGGTGGACCTGGCACCCGCCGACCCAGGACCTGTTCGCCGATGTCGACCGCGACATCTGGGCGGCCGTGGGCGGTGACCCGCTGCACCTGCTGGCCAAGGTGCCCGCGGAGCGGCTCGACCGGCTCGCCGCCGACCCGGCCTTCCTCGACCGGGTGGCCGGGGTCGCCGACGACCTGCGCCGCTACCTGCGGGAGCCGCGCTGGTACCAGCGCCACGACACCGGGAACAACGGCAGCAGGCTGCCCGCCTCGATCGCCTACTTCTCGATGGAGTTCGGCGTCACCGAGGCGCTGCCCAACTACTCCGGCGGCCTCGGCGTCCTGGCGGGCGACCACCTCAAGGCGGCGTCCGACCACGGCGTGCCGCTGATCGGCGTCGGGCTGCTCTACCGCTCCGGCTACTTCCGCCAGTCGCTCTCGCTCGACGGCTGGCAGGTCGAGCACTACCCGGTGATCGACCCGAACGGGTTGCCGCTGGAGCCGCTGACCGAGCCGTCCGGCGCGCCGATCCTGGTGCACGTGGCGATGCCCGGCGGCCGGGTGCTGCGCGCGCGGATCTGGAAGGCCCAGGTCGGCCGGGTGCCGCTGCTGCTGCTCGACTCCGACATCGAGGAGAACGCCGAGGACCTGCGCGGGGTCACCGACCGGCTCTACGGCGGCGACCAGGACCACCGCATCCGCCAGGAGATCCTGGCCGGGGTCGGCGGCGTCCGCGCGGTCCGCACGTACTGCGAGCTGACCGGCACCCCGCAGCCCGAGGTGTTCCACACCAACGAGGGCCACGCCGGGTTCCTCGGCCTGGAGCGGCTGCGCGAACTGGTCTCCGGCCAGGCGCTCGACTTCGACCAGGCGCTGTCCGCGGTCCGCGCGGGCACGGTGTTCACCACCCACACCCCGGTCCCGGCCGGTATCGACCGCTTCCCGGTCGACCTGGTCCAGCACTACTTCGGCGACGGCACGCTGCTGCCCGGCATCGACCTGCGCCGGGTGCTCGCGCTGGGCGCCGAGGACAACCCGGGCATGTTCAACATGGCCCACATGGGACTGCGGCTGGCCCAGCGCGCCAACGGCGTGTCCCGGCTGCACGGCGCGGTCAGCCGCGACATGTTCGGCGGCCTGTGGCCCGGGTTCGACACCGACGAGGTGCCGATCAGCTCGGTCACCAACGGCGTGCACGGCCCCACCTGGGCGGCCCGCGAGATGACCGAGGTCATCGGCGACCCGGCCGACGAGGGCTACACCGGCGTCGCCGACTCGGTGTCCGACGGCGAGCTGTGGGCGCTGCGCGGCACGCTGCGCCGCCGCCTGGTCGACGAGGTCCGCAAGCGGGTCCGCGCGGCCTGGTTGCAGCGCGGCGCCTCGGCGCTGGAACTGGGCTGGACCGACTCGGTGTTCGACCCCGATGTGCTGACCGTCGGCTTCGCCCGCCGCGTCCCGACCTACAAGCGGCTCACCCTGATGCTGCGCGACGCCGAGCGGCTGCGGGCCCTGCTGCTGCACCCGCAGCGCCCGGTCCAGCTGGTCGTGGCGGGCAAGTCGCACCCGGCGGACGACGGCGGCAAGGCGCTGATCCAGCAGATCGTCCGCTTCGCCGACGACGCGGGCGTGCGCCACCGGATCGTGTTCCTGCCGGACTACGACATGAACATGGCCCGCTACCTCTACTGGGGCTGCGACGTCTGGCTGAACAACCCGATGCGCCCGCTGGAGGCCTGCGGCACCTCGGGCATGAAGGCGGCCCTCAACGGCGGCCTCAACCTGTCCATCCGGGACGGTTGGTGGGACGAGTTCTACGACGGCAGCAACGGGTGGGCCATCCCGACCGCGGACGGCGTCACCGATCCCGTGCGCCGCGACGACCTGGAGGCGGCGGCGCTCTACGAGCTGCTCGGCTCCCAGGTCGCGCCGCTGTACTACGACCGCGACGCCGCCGGGGTCCCGGCGCAGTGGATGGCGATGGTCCGCCACACCCTGTCCTCGCTCGGCCCGCGCATCCAGGCGACCCGCATGGTCGGCGAGTACGTGGAATCCGCCTACGCCCCCGCGGCCGCCGCCGGTGCCATGGCCCAGGTCGACGACTTCCGGGTCGCCAAGGACCTGGCCGACTACCGGCACCGCCTGTTCACCGCGTGGAACCGGATCAAGGTCGTCGACTGCGAGCTGGCGGTCGAGGACAACCACTCGCCGGTGATCGGCGAGACGGTCCGGGTCAACGCCACCGTCGACCTGGCCGGTCTCGACCCGTCGGACGTCGAGGTCCAGGCCGTCATCGGCCGGGTGGGCGACAGCGACGACCTCAGCGACGTGGTGACGGCGGTGATGTCGCCGACCGAGGGCGGGCACTACACGACGGAACTGGCCCTGCCGCACGCGGGCGCGCTGGGCGTGACCGCCCGGGTGCTCCCGAAGCACGGGCTGCTGGCCACTCCGGCGGAGTTGGGCAAGGTCGTCCTGGCTTGACCGCTCGTTGCGCCCGCGTGGGGAAACTCGCGCGGGCGCAACGGTTCTACTGCTCGATCCAGCGGACCAGGAAGCTCTTGGGCCAGGTGCCGGTGTGCACGCCCATGGAGCGGTTGAGGGTCGTCAACGCCCAGGTGCCCTGGTCCGTCTCGATGATCCCCGACACGGCGTCGTACGGCAGGTCCGTGCGTTGGGACCCGCGGCCCGCCACGTGCTCGACGTGCCCCTGCCTGGTGGCCAGCCACGCCGAACGGCCGTCGCGCCCCACCGACAGCGAGTAGTGCCCGCCACCCGCTTCGACCTCGGGCAGTTCCGCGGCGGCCACCGGCTCGGCGTCGTTGTCCACTGTGGTCGCCAGTGCCACGGGCGGGAAGGCGGTCCAGGCGACGCCCGCCGCGGTGACCACGGCGTCGTCGACCCGGGGGAGCTTGGACTGCGCGCCCGCCGCGAGCAGCGTCGCCGGGTCCCGCCTGATCAGTTGGTACTGCCCCGAGAGCGACTCCGCCTCGGGCAGGTGCAGCGTCCAGATCGAGCCCGCCCCGGCCATCACCCGCGCGACCCGGCCCCCGGTGTCCACCTGCCCGAGCGCAGCGCCGGTGGTCTTGTCGTAGGCGGCCAACTTGCCCGCGGTCGTGCCGACGTAGAGGAACCGGCCGAGGATCGCGAACTCGCCCGACACGTTGTCCGGCAACCCGACCACGTCCCGTTGATCGTCGGCGAGGTCGACCAGCCGCGACGGTGTACCCGGGACCAGCGCGAGCACGCGACCGTCGACGACCGCCACAGCGCTGGCGGTCAACGGAATCGGGTGCGCGCTCTTCGCGGCGAGGTCCACCCGCACCACACCGCCGTCAGCCTGCCGGACCCACGCCTGGTCGCCGCCCGCGTGGTGCACCGAGACCGCTTCCGCGGGTAGGGCGATCTCGGTGCGGACGTGCACGACCGGAAGTGCTCGCGCGGCACCGTGGTCGAGGGTGAACTGGCTGAACACCGCCACGACGAACGGGATCACCAGCACGGCGAGCAGGATCCCCAGCCGTCGCCGCCCCGCCGTCGCGGCCTCGGCGGCGTACGAGAGCAACGGCCGGTCGTCGAGCTGCCTCGGCGCGGTGCCGAACACGGCCCGGACCGCCTCGCGCGGCGACGTGATCGGCGGGGGGTCGTGCGCCGGGACCTTGCCGAGGACCGCGAGGATCCCGTGGAACACCCCGCGCAGCGCGGACGGGCCGACGAGGACGAACACGAGCACCGCCGGTCCCAGACCGAGCAGGACCCGCCAGAGCGGGACGCCGACGACACCACCGAAGATCAGGAAGATCAGGGTGAACGCGGGACCCTCGAGCACCATGAGCGCGAACCCGGCGGTGGCGAGCACGTAACCCGCGCGCTCGGGCAGGTTCACGTCCCGGCGCGTCGCCGCCAGCCACGACAGCGTCAGCGTCGCGGCGAGCGGCACCCCGTAACCCAGGATCGCGTTGGCCAGCAACGGGAACCACCACAACGGGTAGGTCGGGTTCAGGTGGTGGCCGCCGAGCTCGGTCAGCCGGGTGATGCCGTAGAACGCGCCGCCACGCCCGCTCTGCACCACGGTCACTGCCGTGAGCGCCAACAGCACACCCCCGGCGACCGTGAAAACCCCCAGCGCCCACGCGAACCCCTGCCAGAACCGGGCATCCCCCAACCGCAGGACGAAAACCAGCCCCAGCGTCACCCCCGCGACCCACCCGACCGGCGGTGGCGGCACATCCCAGACCGCGGCGACCAGCGCCCCGACCCCGATCGTGCCCAGCACCACACCCAGGGGCACCACCTGCTGCCGGGACCAACCCCCCACCCGCGCCCGCCACCGCAGCACCAACCCCACGACGAGCAGCCCCACCGCGGCCACCTTGAGACAACCCTGCACCGCGCTGAGAACCCCGATGACCGACTCGACCACGATCCCCTCCCGCAGCCACCCGCAAGATCGCCTCAACCAGGACGTCGCCCACCCCCGAACCCCTGTTACGGCACACCCCGGACGGACCAGGGGAGTGCGGGGCACTGGTCAGTGGGCGGAACGCACGCGCACTACGAGTGGACGTCCGCAGGCTTCGACGTGTTGTCGTTGGACGCGTTGGTGGAGGAGTTCCATACCGTGGTGGAGAGTGCGACGACGACGCGTTTCGGGGTACGGACGAAGGCGTCCACCGAGGCGTGGGCGTTCGAGATCGCTCGGCGGCGGATCGTGGGGTGGTCGTAGGGCCCGCCTAGGCGATGTCGAGGCGGGTGCGGGTCTCGGCTACCCGGGGCCACCAGGGGACCACCTGCTCGGCTTCGGTGAGGGCCGTGCGGGCGGCCTTGTTGTCGCCCGCGGCCATGTGGGCGCGGGCGAGGGTGGCCAGGTCGTCGGCGCGGCCCAGGCGGTCGTCGGTGGTGTTGGCGGAGTGGCGGGCCAGGGAGATGGCCCTGGCGGTGTTGCCGAGGATGAGTTCGCGCAGGGCCCGGCAGCCGTCGAGGCGGTGGGTGGGGTAGCCGAGGGTCTCGGCGTTCTCCAGGGCCTGGTCGGCGGTGCCCATGCCGAGTTCGGCGGACAGCTGGCCGGACTCGACGGTCGCGTAGGCCAGACCGGCCAGGGCGGCGAAGGACACGGCGGCCTCCTGCGGGGTCTGCGTCGTGTCGCCCGCGATGGCCATCGCCTGCAACAGTGCTTCGGCGTACCGGCCTTGTGCTTGCAGGACCAGGACTCGCGCGGCCGTTGCGGTGCGCAGGCTCGGGTAGCGATCCGACAGTTCCGCCGCCATCGCCGATGCGCGGGCGAGTTCGCCGTCCTGCACCGCGTCCACCGTCGCGGTCACGAGCGGCGCCGCGTCCAACTGTTGCGCCTGGACGCCGCTCATCCGCGGCAGGTGCAGCACGAGCCACCCCGTTGACGTCGACCCGGGCAGTTTGCGCGGCACCAGCGCGTGCGCCACCGCCGCCGCGCAGGCGATCGCCAGGCCCAGGCTGAACCCGTCGGACACCGCCAGCGCCGTCGCCGCCACTGTTGCGATCGCCGCGAACGCCGAACACAACGCCGCGCCCCACATCCGCTTGCGTGCGGGTGCCTTGCCCGGTCCCACCGACACCGACAGCAGCAGCGGCACCGCCCGCAGCACCACCGCACGCCGCGCGGTGGTCCAGTCCACCAGCCTGGTCCCGATGCCGATGACCACCTTGTGCACCCGCGCCCCCAGCAGCACGGCCCCCACCAGCATCCCGACCTGCAGCGACATCAACCCCAGCAGCAGCCCCACCAGCGCGCCGACGACGCCCCACCCGACCTCCCCGGTGGACCGGTAGCCGAACCCGACGGCCGCGCACACGACCGCGGTGAGGATGGTGAGGGGGTGGCGGACCACCCGGGTGAGGCGCACGAGCAACAGACGCCCGGGGTCGAGGTGGGGTTCCGCAGGTCAGGGACGTGAGGAATCCGCGTGTTCGCCCTGGTTAGGCTCAGGGCATGTTCGTCAAGGTCTGCGGGTTGCGCACCCCCGCCACCGTCGCCGCCGCCGTCGAGTCCGGCGCTGACGCGCTGGGCTTCGTCTTCGCCGAGAGCGTCCGCCGGGTTGGTGTCGAGCAGGCCCGCGAGCTGGCCGCCGCCGTCCCCGCGCACGTGCTCACCGTCGGTGTCTTCCGGGGGATCGACGCCGCCGACGCCGCGCGGATGACCGTCGACGCCGGGCTCGGCGCGCTGCAACTGCACGGCGACTACCCGCGCGCCGCCTTCGACACCGTGGTCGGCGGGCCGTTCCAGGTCATCCGCGCCACCTCGCTCGGTCCCGACACCGACCTCGACCCCTGGGGCGCCGACATGGTGCTGCTCGACGGGGCGGTCGCCGGGTCGGGGGAGCGCTGGGATCTGTCCACACTGGACACCAGGCGCCCCTCGGACCCGTGGCTGCTCGCCGGGGGCCTGAGCCCGGACACCGTCGCCGAGGCCATCGCCGCCGCCCGCCCGTGGGGGGTGGACGTCTCCAGCGGCGTCGAGTCGAGCCGGGGCGTCAAGGACGCCGGGCTGATCCGCGACTTCCTCGCCGCCGCCAAGGGGGCGTGACGGCCCGGCGCACCCCGGGCCGCCACGGCTCAGGGGACGGCGGGGGTCCCGCCCGCGCGCACCGGCAACCCGGCCGCTGCCCAGGCCCGGAACCCGCCGACCAGGTCGGTCGCGTTCACCAGCCCCAACTCCTTGATGTCGCGCGCCGCGAAGCTCGACGCGTACCCCTCGTTGCACAGCACCACCACAGTGGTCCCCGCGTCGAACCCGTCGATCCGGTGCTCGCCCTCGGGGTCCAGCCGCCACTCCAGGTGGATCCGCTCGACCGGGATCGACCCCGGGATCTCCCCCTCCGCGACCCGGTTCACCACCGGCCGGATATCGATGAACACCGCCTCGCCGCGCTCCCGCAGCACATTCGCCGCCCCCGGCTCCACCCGCGCCAACCCGGCCCGAGCCGCCGCCAACCGATCGTCCACAGCACTCACCGCACGCCTCCCTCTACCGACCGACGCTGTCCATTCACGTCGCGCACCGCGTCAGTCAAGGACACGTGTGCCGCGTAAACCGCTCATCGGGCCAGGCGGGGGATGGGCAGGGCGGGGATCTCGTCCGGCACGTCCCGCAGGGTCGCGTACTCGCGGGTCGGCACCAGTGGCGGCGAGTAGGCGTGCACGCTGGCCGCCTTCACCTGGCCCAGGTTGCGCACCTGGTGCGCGCGCCCCTGTCCGAACCCGATCGACGCCCCCGCCGAGTGCTGGTGGTCGCGGATCGGCCCGGACGGGTACCGGTAGGTCTCCGCGAGTTCGCCGAACAGGACGGTGAACGAGCCCGCCGCGCCGCCGTGGTCGTGGGGGGCGGTGCCCTGGCCGGGGAGCCAGGACAGCAGCCACAGCTCCACCTCGTCGGTCACCGCGAGGCGGGTCCACCAGCGCTGGGGGCTGGCGAAGCGGACGACCTCGACCAGGCGGGTGCGGAAGTCGGCGGTGACCGTGGCGGTCAGCTCGCGCAGCTCCCTCGGCGTCCACAGCGGATCGCGCGGGGCGACCAGTTCGTGCAGGCCGGGGTGGTCGAAGCGGGGGTGGATGTCGGTGGTCAACGCCGGTGCGGTCATCGCTGGGCTCCTCGTCGGGTGTGGGCGGGCTCACACGCGGCGGCACCCGGTGTCAGTCGGACACGGGGGTGCGCCGCGCGCGGCTACAGCCGCAGGAGGCGACGAGGAGCAGGTCGACGACGCGGTCGCACCACAGCGGCGGGGACGACACGGACCTGGTCACAGGCCGATCGTGGCATGGGCCAACCGGCCCAGCCACGGATCTCACTGTCTGGTACTGATCACCCGGGTCACTGGTTGACGCGCGGCGCCCGCAGCAGCACCGTGGTCCGCCCGGGCAGGGTGATCCGCTTGCCCGGCGGCAGCGGGTCCGTCTCCTTGGGCACACCGCGCGGGGTGCCGGAGTCGAGCACCGGGATGTAGCGGCGGCCGTACCGCTCGGACGGCAGCACCACCTCGACCCGGTCGGCGCCGGAGTGCACCAGCAGCAGCCACGAGTCGTCGGCGACCAGTTCGCCGTCGCGGTCGCGGGAGAGGCACTCGGACCCGTCGATCCACATGCCCAGGGTGCGGCGGGACTCGTCGAACCAGTCCTGTTCGGTCATCGGCTCGCCGTCCGGGCGCAGCCACAGCAGGTCCGGTTCACCCGAGCGGGTGGGCCTGCCGTCGAAGAACTGCGGCTGGCGCAACGCGGGCGACGAGGCGCGCAACGCGATCAGCCGCCGGGTGAACGCCAGCAGGTCGTCGGCCCTCGGGTCGGCGCTCCAGTCCACCCAGGAGGTCTGGTTGTCCAGGCAGTACGCGTTGTTGTTGCCGTGCTGGGTGCGCCACCGCTCGTCCCCGGCCAGCAGCATCGGGGTCCCGGTGGACAGCAGCAGCGTCGCCAGCAGGTTGCGGGCCTGCCGGTCGCGCAGCGCCAGCACCGCCGGGTCGCCGGTCTCGCCCTCGACCCCGCAGTTCCACGACCGGTTGTCGTTGGTGCCGTCGGCGCCGTGCTCGCCGTTCTCGTGGTTGTGCTTGTGGTCGTAGGACACCAGGTCGCGCAGGGTGAACCCGTCGTGCGCGGTGACGAAGTTGACCGATGCCCACGGCCGCCTGCCCGCGTACAGGTCCGACGACCCGGACAGCCGGTACGCCAGGTCCCGCAGCCCGGTGCCGCCGCGCCAGAAGTCGCGGGCGCCGTCGCGGAAGCGGCCGTTCCACTCGGCCCACTGCGCGCCGAACCCGCCGACCCGGTAGCCCTCCCCGGTGGCGTCCCACGGCTCGGCGACCAGCTTGCGGTTGGCCAGGACCGGGTCGGTGGTGATCGCGGTGAGCAGCGTCGCGTCCGGGTCGAACGCGCCGGAGTGCGGGCGGCCCAGCGCGCTGGCCAGGTCGAGCCGGAACCCGTCGACGCCCAGTTCGGCGGCGAAGTAGCGCATCGAGTCGACCACCAGCCGCACCACCGTCGGCGACCCCGGGTCCAGGGTGTTGCCGCAGCCGGTGATGTCGCGGTCGCGGCCCTCGTCGTCGATGGCGTAGTAGGCGGGCGCGTCGAACCCGCGGAACGACAGCGTCGGCCCGGCGACCCCGCCCTCGCAGGTGTGGTTGTAGACGACGTCGAGGATCACCTCGATGCCGACCGCGTGCAGCGCGGCCACCATCGTCCGGAACTCCTCCACCTCGTGCCCGGCCCGGCTGGCGTAACCGGCGTGCGGTGACAGGAACCCGAGCGTGGAGTAACCCCAGTAGTTGTGCCTACCGGAGCGCAGCAGCATCGGCTCGTCGGCGTGCGTGTGCACCGGCAGCAGCTCTACCGCCGTCACGCCCAGCCGCACCAGGTGCTCGATGACCGCTGGGTGCGCCAGGCCCAGGTAGGTGCCGCGCAGGTGCTTGGGCACGTCCGGGTGCAGCTTGGTGAAGCCCTTGACGTGCAGCTCGTAGACCACGGTCTCCTCGAACGGCACGTCCGGGCGCCGCCCGGTGTCGGGGCCGCCGGGGGAGGTGACCACCGACAGCGGCACCCCGCCGAGCGAGTCGATCCGCGACGGGCCGCCGGTCATCGGGTCGCCCCGGTAGCCGCGGGTGGCGGCCAGGTCCGGCACCGCGCCGGTGATCCGCCGCGCGTACGGGTCGACCAGCAGCTTGTGCGGGTTGCAGCGCAGGCCGCGGCGCGGGTCGTACGGGCCGTGCACCCGGTAGCCGTACCGCTGGCCGGGGGTGACACCGGGGACCACGCCGTGCCAGATGCCGAAGGTCCGCTCGGTCAGCTCGACGCGCTGCTCGGTCTGCTTGCCGTCCTCGTCCTCGGCCACCAGGCACAGCTCCACCGCGTCGGCCACCGACGAGGCCACGGCGAACCGCACCCCACCGGCCTCGGGGTGGGCACCGAGCGGGAACGGGCTACCTGGGCGCGGGGCTGAGTACGGCACCACCCCATCCTGGACCAGACGGCCGACGCTATCGAGACGCGCGGGCCATCGAAGATCGGATCGAGACGTGACCCGCGGCTCAGAGCCGGTAGGTGTGGTGCTCGAACGAGTCATCCGGCGGCGCTTGCGCCGATCTCCGCCGCACCCGCGGTGGCTGCTCGGACCCGGATGGCCCAGCCGATGCCACCAGTTCGGTGAACAGCGCCTGGTGCTCCGCCCACCCCCGCACCGACGGCGCCGACAGGGTCAGCAGCAGCATCCGCCCCGTCCCCGGCTCCGGCACGAACCCCTGCAACTGCGCCACCAGCGGCTGCCGCGCCCTGGCCTGCTCCACCCCGGGAACCCGCTGCGCCACCACGACCGGCCCGACCCCGCTCGCCACCAGGATCGTCTGCCGCACATCCGGCCCCCCGACGTCCTCCACGGAGTCCCGCACCGCGTCCGCCGTCCCGATGTCCCACCCCTCCGGCACCAGGAGCACCACCCCGGTCAGCAACGCCGGATCAGCCTGAGCGGGCGTCACCACGGCCATCAGGAGAGCCCCCTCCCGCAACACCCCTTCAACGGCCTCCGCCGCCAACGCCTCCAGATCGGCCTCCGCCCCCCGCGGCGCGTCCCGCAACGCGCCGATGATCCCGGCGTACTCCTTGACAGCCCGCACCGGATCATCCAGCGGTATCCGCCGCGCCTCCGCGGGCATCGCCAGCCTCACTCGACGTCTCCCATCGCTTCGATGAATGGGGTGGAAGCCTCAGTCAGCGTCACTTGACGTGGTCCCTGGTGCTCGCGGCGACCGTGTTGACCACCGCGCTCTCCGCGCTGGACCGGCCTGGGTTGCCCGCCAGCTTGAGCAGCTCCAGCTCCCGCCGTTGCTCCGGGGTGAACTGCACCCCCGCCGCCTGGGCCGAGCGCACCGCCGCGTCCACGCTCGCCGAGTACGCCTCGCCCGCCGCGCGCAGGCGTCCGAAGGCGTCGCGTTGGGCGGGGGTGAACTTGGCCGGGTCCTGGAAGCGGGAGGCGATCTTGTCGCCCTTGTCCCGCAGGTCCTTGGCGGCCTTCTCCCGCAGCGCGGCCCCCGTGGAGCCCTGTTCGGCGGCGAGGCGGCGCAGGGTGCGGACGTCCTTCACGGCCTTGCCCGCGCCCGCCGAGGTGAACCCCTCGACCGCCCCGTCGCGGGCGCCCTTGACCGTGCGGCGGACCCGGTTGCCCGTCTCCACCGCGTCGTCGGCCAGGCCCTTGCCCGCGCCGACCACGCCCGAGGTGATCGTCCGGCCGGGGACCAGCCCGAGGCCGATGTCCACCCACGACGGCGCGTTCGACGACCCGGCCGCCTTCTGCGCCAGGCCCGTCAGCGCGTTGATGCCGCCCGACGCCGCCGACACCGTCCCCGCGATCGGCGCCACCACCTCGCCGACCCCCGGGATCAGCAGCGACCCCGCCGCGATCGCCGCCGACGCGCTCGACACGATCCCCGAGGTCTTGCCGACGCCGTCGAGGGTCTGCACGACCCAGCCGTCGTTCTCCGGCTTGAAGACCTCGTCCGGGCCGCTGCGGATCTTCGCCGCCGCCTCGTCCGCCTCCTTGCGGTGCTTGCGTTCGAGCCGGTGCGCGTCCGAGATCACCTGCTCGAAGGCCGCCCGAGCCGCGCCTGCCGCCCGCACCGCCCCCAGGAACGCGTCGTACCGAGCGCCGTACGAGGGGCTGCCGACGTCCCGCGGGATGGCCCCGGCGGCCTTGGTCTGGGCGTCGGCTGCGGCGTCGACCTGCTCCTTGAGCCTCTTGGCCCGCGCCTCCAGTTCCCCGGCGCGGTCCTGGTTGGCCTTCATCCGATCCGCCCAGGTCGTCAGCGCCTGGCTGACCTCCTGGATCGACTCGGCGCCCTTCGCGATGCCCCTGGGCAGGTCGTCGCCGTGGTCGCTGAACTCCTCGGCCGCCGACCCGCCCCACTCGGCGTCGTCGGTGATCTTGCAGGCCTCGGTCAGCCTCGGCCCCACCGCGGCCAGCATGACCTGCGCCTCCGCCAGTTCGACCAGCATCGACCGCACCGCGGACTGCTCACCGGGCGTCGGGTCGAACCCGAGCGTGGGGTAGTTCACGGCGTGCCCCCGGTCAGGTCGTTGAGCCTGGCCTGCTGCACGGCCGCGCCCCCGCGCAGCGCGTTCAGCTGGGCTTCGGCGACACCACGCTCGACCGCCAGCCGCATCCGGTCCGCGCCGCCCTGCTCGACCTGCTCGTAGTTGGCCACCGCCGAGCGCACGTTGTCGGCGATCTTGCCGATCTTGTCGCGCATCGCGCCGAGGTCGTCGCGCCACTGGTCGGCCACCTCCTGCGCCGCCGCCGCGATGTCGCCCGGCCCGAGATCACCCGCCGACAGCGACAACCGGTTCGCCGCGACCTCGACCTCGTCGGCCAGCGCGCGCAGCTCGCCGACCCGGATGGCCAGGCTGGTCGTGTCGACCGTGTACCCCGATGACATGGGCCGCTCCTCTCGTGCCGGGCAAGTCAACCCCGCACCGGGCCGCGGCAGGAGCCGGGGTGCGCAGGGAGGCAAACGCACAGCACCGGTGGGCAAAGGCAGAATGACGGCCGTGACCTCGCGGACTCAGGCCGACACCGGACCCGACAGCACACCGGAAGACCTCGACGACCTCGTCCTGCACATGGCGGGGGTCGGGGTGCGGCGCGGCAGCACCGATCTCCTCAAAGACCTCGACTGGCGCGTCGAACTCGACGAGCGCTGGGTCGTCCTCGGCAGCAACGGTGCAGGTAAGACCACCTTGTTGCGACTGGCTGGCGCGGAGCTGCACCCCAGCACCGGCGTCGTGCACGTGCTCGGCGAGCGCCTCGGCCGGGTCAACGTCTTCGAGCTGCGCACCCGCATCGGCTTCGCCACCGCCGCGCTCGCGGGCCGGGTGCCCGCCGAGGAGAAGGTGCGCGACGTCGTCGTCAGCGCCGGGTACGCCGTGCTCGGCCGCTGGCGCGAGGAGTACGACCAGCTCGACACCGGCCGCGCCGACGACCTGCTCGAGAACCTGGGCATCGCCGGGCTCGGCGACCGCACCTTCGGCACCCTGTCCGAGGGCGAGCGCAAGCGCACGCTGATCGCCCGCGCGCTGATGACCGACCCCGAGCTGCTGCTGCTCGACGAGCCCGCCGCCGGTCTCGATCTCGGCGGCCGCGAGGACCTGGTCGCGCGGCTGACCGACATCGCGCTCGACCCCGACGCCCCCGCCACCGTCCTGGTGACCCACCACGTCGAGGAGATCCCGCCCGGCTTCACCCACCTGCTGCTGCTCTCCCAGGGCGGCGTGGTGGCCCAGGGGCTCATCGACGACGTGCTCACCAGCGAGAACCTCTCGGCCGCGTTCGGGCAGTCGCTGGAGCTGGAGCGCTCCGGCGACCGGTTCTTCGCCCGCCGCCGCGCCTGAGCACCTACCGACAGGTAACCTTCCCGGAATCGCGGACCAGCAGGAGGACACAAGCCGTGGGTGAGTTCGTTTCGCTTGAGGTCGAGGACGGCGTCGGCACCATCCGGCTCGCGCGGCCGCCGATGAACGCGATCAACCGGCAGTTGCAGGCCGAGTTGCGCGAGGTGGCGCTGGAGGCGGGCAGCCGCGCGGACGTCCGGGCGGTGATCGTCTACGGCGGCCCCAAGGTGTTCGCGGCAGGTGCGGACGTCAAGGAGTTCGCGGAGATGTCCTACACCGACATCGCCGACTACGCCCCCGAGCTGAGCGCGTCGATCACCACCGTCGCCCGGCTGCCCAAGCCGACCGTCGCCGCGATCACCGGCTACGCCCTCGGCGGCGGCTACGAGCTCGCGCTGGCCTGCGACCGGCGCATTGCCGGGGACAACGCGAAGGTCGGCCAGCCCGAGACGCTGCTCGGCCTGATCCCCGGCGCGGGCGGCACGCAGCGGCTGGCCAGGCTGATCGGCCCGAGCCGCGCCAAGGACATCGTCTACACGGGACGGTTCGTGGGTGCCGACGAGGCGCTGGCGATCGGGATGGTCGACGAGGTCGTCGCCCCCGACGACGTCTACGCCGCCGCGCGCCGCTGGGCCGGGCAGTTCAGCCACGCCGCGTCCCGCGCGCTCGCCGCCGCGAAGGCCGCCATCGACACCGGCCTGGACACCGACCTCGGCAGTGGCCTCGCGGTGGAGACCAACCTGTTCGCCGCGCTGTTCGCCACCGAGGACCGCACGACGGGGCTGCGGTCGTTCATCGAGAACGGTGCCGGGAAGGCGCGCTTCGATGGCCGCTGACCCCATCCCGAACCCGCACGCCACCGCTGAGCAGGTGCAGGCCGCGTTCGCCGACCCCAAGCTGGCCAACGTCCTCTACCACGACTGGGAGGCGGGGACCTACGACGAGAAGTGGTCGATCTCCTACGACCAGCGCTGCATCGACTACGCCACCGGCCGCTTCCGCGCGGTCGCCGGTGACGAGGGCTGGCCGTACAAGACGGCGATGGAACTGGGCAGCGGCACCGGGTTCTTCCTGCTGAACCTGATGCAGGGCGGCGTGATCGCGAAGGGCTCGGTCACCGACCTGTCGCCCGGCATGGTCGAGGTCGCCCTCCGCAACGCCCGCGGTCTGGGCCTGGACGTCGATGGCCGGGTCGCCGACGCCGAACGCCTCCCGTACGACGACGACACCTTCGACCTGGTCGTCGGCCATGCGGTGCTGCACCACATCCCCGACCTGCCCGCCGCCTTCCGCGAGGTCCGCCGGGTCCTCAAACCGGGCGGCCGCTTCGTGTTCGCGGGCGAGCCCACCCGCATCGGCGACCGCTACGCCCGCCGCCTCGGCCAGGCCACCTGGTGGCTCACCACCAACCTCACCAAGCTCGGCTTCCTGCGCTCCTGGCGCCGCCCGCAGTCCGAACTGGACGAGTCCTCGCGCGCCGCCGCCCTGGAGGCCGTGGTCGACCTGCACACCTTCGACCCGACCGAGTTGGAGACCACGGCGCGCGACGCGGGCCTGGTCGAGGTCAGGGCGGAGACCGAGGAGCTCACCGCCGCCCTGTTCGGCTGGCCGGTGCGCACCTTCGAGGCGGCCGTCCCGCGCGAGAAGCTCGGCTTCGGCTGGGCGATGTTCGCCTTCCGCACCTGGCAGCGGCTCTCCTGGCTGGACGACACGGTGCTGCGCAGGGCCCTCCCGCGCGAGCTCTTCTACAACGTCATGATCACCGGCCGCAAGAGCGGCTGAGGAGTCCACTCCGGACACCCCGCTGGTACCCGGGCGGCGCGTCGGCGCCGCCGGTGTACCAGCGGCCAACCCGTCCCGTTCGCGTGCTCCGGGGATCGGTTAGCGTTGCGGCCCATGACGTCCATGTGGGGTTCGCCCATCGCCGGGCGGGTGCGGTCCTGGTCGCGGCGGGACCCGGAGCAGGCCCGGTTCCTCACCGCGGCGTCGCTGCGCTGGGTGCTGCGGCACCGGGCGTACACCCCCTGGTACCTGGTGCGCTACTGGCGGTTGCTCAAGTTCCGCCTGGCCAACCCGCACATCGTGCTGCGCGGCATGGTGTTCCTCGGCAAGGACGTCGAGATCCACGCCCGCCCCGGGTTCGGGCGCCTGGAGATCGGTCGTTGGGTGCACATCGGGGACGGCAACGCGATTCGGTGTCATGAGGGGTCGTTGCGCATTGGCGACAAGGCGGTGTTCGGGCGGCAGAACGTGGTCAACTGCTACCTCGACATCGAGATCGGGTCGGCGGCGCTGGTCGCGGACTGGGTGTACGTCTGCGACTTCGACCACGTGACCGCCGACGTGCACCAGCCGATCAAGGACCAGGGGATCGTGAAGGCGCCGGTGCGGATCGGGCCGGACACGTGGTTGTGCACGAAGGTCACGGTCACCAAGGGCACCCGGATCGGGCGGGGCAGCGTCATCGGGGCGCACGCGGTGGTGCGGGGGGACATCCCGGATTACGCGGTCGCGGCGGGGATCCCGGCGAAGGTGGTCCGGGATCGGCGGGACGCCTACGAGGCGGATGCCGTGCGGCGGGCGGCGGTCGAGGACATGGCGCGCAAGGCCGCGAAGGCGCTGCGTGACACCCTCGACTCGTAGTGACCCCGGGCGGGTACCCGTCAGTAGCCTCGGTTACCGTGCGCGGGTGACGACTCTGCCGCTGACTGGTGAACGCACTGTGCCAGGCATCGACGAGGAGAACTACTGGTTCCGTAGGCACGAGATCGCGTATCTCCATCTAGCCGCGCACTGCGAAGGTAAGACCACCCTCGAAGCAGGCTGCGGTGAGGGCTACGGCGCCGCGCTTCTCGCTGAGCGGGGCAGCGTAATCGGGCTCGACTACGACGAGTCGGCTATCGCGCACGTGAGCAAGAAGTACCCGGCTGTCCGCGCCGTCCGCGGGAACCTGGCCTACCTGCCGCTGCGGGATGGTTCCGTCGACGTGGTCGCGAACCTCCAGGTGATCGAACACCTCTGGGACCAAGCGGGGTTCCTGCGGGAATGCCACCGCGTCCTGCGCCCCGGTGGCCGATTGTTGGTCACCACGCCCAACCGGATCACCTTCTCGCCCGGCCGCGACACCCCGCTGAACCCGTTCCACACCCGCGAACTGGCACCGTCCGAACTGGACGACCTGGTGCGCGCGGCCGGGTTCACCACCGAGTACCTCGGCGGCGTCCACCACGGCCCCGCCCTGCGCGACCTCGACGCGCGCTTCGGCGGCTCGATCATCGACGCCCAGGTCGAGGTCGCCGTCGCGGGGACCGGTTGGCCGGATGACCTGCTGACCGCCGTCGCCGGTGTCGCGGCGGCGGACTTCGAGGTGACCGAGCGGGACCTCGACGCCAGCCTCGACATCGTCCTGGTCGCGCGCGCATGACCGAGGTCGGCGGGTTCGCCCTCGTCCTGCACAGCCACCTGCCCTGGCTGCCGCACCACGGCACGTGGCCGGTGGGGGAGGAGTGGCTCTACCAGGCGTGGGCGCACTCTTACCTCCCCCTTGTCGACATGCTGCGCCGCCTCGGCGACGAAGGTGCGCGCGACGTCCTGACTCTCGGCGTTACTCCTATCCTCGCCGCGCAGCTCGACGACCCGTACGCGTTGCGCGCCATGCACGACTGGCTGGGCAACTGGAACCTGCGTGCTCAGTTCGCGGGCGTCCAATGGCGTGGCGACGACCCGAGGCTGCGAGAGATCGCGGCCAGTGAGTACCGAGCGTCGGCGGCAGCCTTATCCGAGTTCGAAGCTCGTTGGCGCCATGGGTTCTCCCCGGTGCTACGGCCCTTGGTCGACGGTGGGGTTATCGAGCTGATCGGCGGCCCCGCGACCCACCCGTTCCAACCGCTGCTAGACCCCCGACTGCGAGCGTTTGCGCTCAGGCTTGGTCTTGACGACACGGCGCTGCGCGTCGGTCGTGCGCCAGAGGGCATCTGGGCGCCAGAGTGCGGATACGCGCCAGGCATGGAAACCGGGTATGCGGCGGCGGGGGTACAGCGCTTTCTCGTGGATGGCCCAGCGCTCCACGGAGACACCGCGTTCGCCCGCACGGTAGGTGACTCGGACGTCCTCTGCTTCGGCCGCGACCTTGAGGTCACCTACCGCGTGTGGTCACCCAAGGCCGGTTACCCCGGCGACAACGCTTACCGGGACTTCCACACCTACGACCACCCGTCCGGTCTCAAGCCCTCACGCGTGACCGGGAGAAACGTCGCCCCGCACGACAAGAAGCCCTACGAGCCCGCCCTCGCCGCAGAGGCACTACAGCGCCACGTCCACGACTTCGTCGACACCGTTGTCCGACGGCTCAAGGAACTCCGCGACCTCCACGGCCGCCCAGGGCTTGTTGTCTCTGCCTACGACACTGAGCTGTACGGCCACTGGTGGCACGAAGGTCCCGCCTGGCTAGAGGGCGTGCTGCGTGCGTTGCCCGAAGCCGGCGTGCACGTGACAACACTTCGCGGTGCCATCGATGCCGGTTACGTGGCGGGCTCGGTAGAGCTACCGGCATCCTCTTGGGGATCCGGCAAGGACTGGCGTGTATGGGATGGCGCGCAGGTAGCGGACCTGGTCGACGATGGCGCTGCCCTGCAACGCGACCTGCTAGACCTCATCGACACCACCCCTGCGTCAACAGGCCGTGACCCCGTTCTGGACCAGGTAGTCCGTGAGGCGCTTTTAGCACTGTCCAGCGACTGGGCGTTCATGGTCACCAAGGACTCCGCCGCCGACTACGCGCGTCGCAGGGCCGCCGTGCACGGTGAGCGCTACGCGGAACTCGCGGCGCTTGTCAGGGCCGGGTCGACCGGGCGCGCGCGGGCCAGGGCGGGAGAGCTGCGGCAGGTCGACGGCCCGTTCGGCGGCCTCGACGCACGCGCCCTGCGTACCCACGAGTAGGGTCGCACCACCATGCGCGTGCTGATGTTGTCCTGGGAGTACCCGCCGGTGGTCGTCGGCGGCCTCGGCAGGCACGTGCACGCCGTCGCCAGGCACCTCGCCGCGCTCGGCGACGAGGTCGTCGTGCTGTGCAGGCACGAGGCGGGCACCGACGCGCACACCCACCCCACCGAGGACGGCGTGCACGAGGGCGTCCGGGTCGTGCGGGTCGCCGAGGACCCCGCGCACCTGGTGTTCGAGAAGGACCTGGTCGCCTGGACGCTGGCCATGGGGCACGCCATGATCCGCGCGGGCCTCGCCCTGCTGCGCGACTGGCGCCCCGACGTCGTCCACGCCCACGACTGGCTGGTCACCCACCCCGCGATCGCGCTGGCCGAGCAGGCGGGCGCGCCGCTGGTCGCCACCATCCACGCCACCGAGGCCGGACGGCACAGCGGCTGGCTCTCGCAGCCGCTCAACCAGCAGGTCCACTCGGTCGAGTGGTGGCTCGCCCACCGCGCCGACGCGCTGATCACCTGCTCGTCGGCGATGCGCGCGGAGGCGGCCCACCTGTTCGAGGTCGACCCGGACGCGATCACCGTGATCCACAACGGCATCGAGCCCCGCGACTGGCGCATCCCGGCCCGGTCCGTCCGCGCCGCCCGCGCCAGGCACAGCCCCGACGACGCGCCGCTGCTGGTGTTCTTCGGCAGGCTGGAGTGGGAGAAGGGCGGCCACGACCTGATCGCCGCGCTCGCCAAGGTCCGCCGCTCGCACCCGGGCACCCGGCTGGTCGTGGCGGGCAAGGGCTCCCAGGCCGACAACCTCGCCGACCTCGCCCGCAAACTCCGCGTCCGCCGCGCCATCGACTTCGTCGGGCACCTGTCGGACCGCTCGCTGGTCGCCACGCTGTCGGCCGCCGACGCGGTAGTGCTACCCAGCCGCTACGAGCCCTTCGGCATCGTCGCCTTGGAGGCCGCTGCTGCCGGCGCGCCTCTGGTCGCGTCCACGGCCGGAGGGTTGGGCGAGGTCGTCCTCGAAGGCGAAACCGGCCTGTCCTTCACCCCCGGTGATGTCGACGCCCTCGCCGCCGCCATTCGCCGCGTCCTCAACGACCCCACCGCCGCCCGCCGCCGCGCCCGCGCCGCCAAGGCCCGCCTCCCCGAGGCCTTCTCCTGGACCACCATCGCCACCCAGACCACCACCGTCTACCGCGCCGCCCAATCCCGCCCCCACGCCCCCCTGGGCCGCCCCAAGATCCCCACCGGCAACGCCTTCACCTGACCCGCGTTGTCATCGCTCCGGGCGGAAGGGGCCAGGGGTTCGGAAGCCGGGCCGGGTCAGCGTTTGATGCCGAGGCCGCCGACTATGCAGTACTGGACCTCGTCGAGGGGCTTGAGGCGGGGGCCGTCCGGCCACCACTCGGCGCAGAGGGTGACGCCGGGGGCGATCATCTCGAGGTCGTGGAACATGGCCTCGATGGCGGGGCGGGTGCGGAACAGGCCGGTACCCATGGGGCTGTGCAGGAACACGTCCTCCATGCGGCGGGCCAGCGGGGAGTACCGGGTGGTCTCCGGGTCGAAGAAGTGCGAGATGCCGACGACCGAGCCCGGCGGTAAGGCGTCGATGTAGGTGGCCATGATGTCGGCGGGGGAGCGGGCGCCGTCGTAGTGGTGGATGGTGCCCATCTGGAACAGGGCGACCGGCTCGGTGAAGTCGAGGTTGCGCCGCACGGTCTCGTTGGCCAGGACCGCTTCCGGCTCGAAGATGTCCTCGGCGATGAAGTGCGTGCGGTCGTTCTCCTCCAGCAGCGCGCGCCCGTGCGCGAGGACCACCGGGTCGTTGTCGACGTACACCACCGTCGAGTCCGGGCGGATCCGCTGCGCGACCTGGTGGGTGTTCTCCGCGGTCGGCAGGCCGGAGCCGCAGTCGAGGTACTGGCGGATCCCGGTCTGCAGCGCGATGAACCGGGTGGCCCGGATGAGGAACTCGCGGTTGTCGAACGCCAGCTGCGCGGCCTCGGGGGCGACCTGCTGCACCTGGCGCAGGACCTTGCGGTCGATCTCGTAGTTGTCCTTGCCGTTGAGGAAAGCGTCGTACACCCGGGCGATGCTGGCCTTGCTCGTATCGATGTGGACCGGCTCGCGGGGCACCATGGCTTCCTCACAGAACGTCGTAGACCGTGGACGTTGCGCACTCAAGGAGTACGCTCACCCTAGGGGTACCCGTGGTGTCGATGCCACGCTGGGTTCCGGCGCCGTGACCGGCGGTGGTGGGACGAGCGGCGGGAGGGACAGGTCGTGGTCGAGGTTCGTGGAGACGGTGGGCAGAATCCGGGGCCGACGGCGCGCCGGATCGTGCTCGGCTCGCAGTTGCGCAGGCTCCGGGAGCAGGTGGACATCACCCGGGCGGACGCGGGGTACCACATCCGCGGCTCGGAGTCGAAGATCAGCCGGATGGAGCTGGGCCGGGTCGGCTTCAAGGAGCGCGACGTCGCCGACCTGCTGACCCTCTACGGCGTGCACGACCAGATCGAGCGGACCCAGTTCCTCGACATGGTCAGGCAGTCCAACGAGCCGGGCTGGTGGCACCGCTACAGCGACCTGATGCCCACCTGGTTCAACGACTTCGTCGGCCTGGAGGAATCCGCGGCGCGGATCCAGACCTACGAGCTGCAGTTCGTGCCCGGCCTGCTGCAGACCGAGGCCTACACCCGGATGCTGGCCAGCCGCGGCAGACCGGAGCTGCGCGAGGACGAGGTCGACCGCCGGGTCGCGCTGCGCATGTCGCGGCAGAAGGTGTTGCAGCGCCTGGACGCGCCCAAGCTGTGGGTGGTCATCGACGAGTCGGTGCTGCACCGGCCGATCGGCGGGCCGCGGGTGCTGCGCGAGCAGATCGACCACCTGCTGGAGATGACCCGGCTGCCCAACATCACCCTGCAGGTCATGCCGTACCCGCTCAGCGGCTACGCGGCCGAGGGCTCGTTCACCATGCTGCGCTTCACCGAGGCCGAGCTGCCCGACATCGTCTACATCGAGCACCTGCTCGGCGCGATCTTCCTCGACCGCGTCGACGAGATCGAGCGCTACAGCCGGGTCGTGGACCGGCTGACCGTCGACGCCGAGACCCCGAGCCGGTCCCGGCAGCTGCTCAGCAAGCGGCGCGAAGAGATCTAGGAAGTCCGTTTTCCGCGCCCACCACCCGTTTGGGCTGGTGGGCGCTTTCGCGTGTGGCACAACGGAAGCGGTTGCCGAGGCAACCTTCTCGTGCGGTTGCCCCTTTCGGATGCACGTGCATTTGCTGGGGCGCCCAGTCGTGTTACGGTCGTCACGATCAACGCACGTGCACCTGCACTGAGTGACCGACTGAGTGACTGCCGAAGGCGAGGTCCAGTGTCTGAGTTTCGCAACGGAATGGCGGCTGACGGGGTGCCAGCAGCGCGGTGGCGCAAGAGCTCCCGCAGCGGCGCGGTGGGCAACTGCGTCGAGCTGTCGCCGGTCGACGAGATCCACACCGCGGTGCGCGACTCCAAGAACCCGACGGGTCCCGCGCTGCTGTTCCCCGGTGCGGTCATCGCGTCGTTCACCCGTGCGGTGAAGAACGGGCACGTCGCGACCACCGACGCCTCGCACGCCGCGGAGGCGTACCTGCGCAGGCTCGTCTCGCGCGGGTTCGAGTTCCTGCACCCGCGCGACGCCAGCGGTGAGATCGCCGCCGTCGTCGGGGTGCGCGCCCACCACAACGTGATCGATGTCGTCCGGTTGCACGCCGAGGACGAGGTCATCGCCACCCGGTTGCCCGGGGACACCGACGACGTGCTCAACCCCCGAGTGGTGCTCTGGCACCGCGAGGGCTGGGCCGCCGAGGTGCTGCGGCAGATGATCGACCTCCCCGACGACCGCACCCCGGGATCGCTCGGCCAGCTGCGCGACGGAGTGGAGACCGTCGTCAACGGCTGCTGGGTGCCCACGTCCCCGGGCCGGTCGAAGTGGCTGCCCGCCTCCGCGTGAGGCGAGCAGGTCGAGGCGACGACCGGGCGCTGTGATCGGACCAGCGCGCCCTGGTCAATCACACTCCTGAAGGCCACCCCCGCGTCTCGGGGGTGGCCTTCAGGTGTTTGTGGGCACCGTCACGGGGCTCCTGCGATCGCGCCGTCCACTACTGACAAGTAACATAGGGGTGGCAAAGCCCACCGTGCCCGGTGCCGCGGCGGCATGGCAAGGTCAGCCGAACCGCACGAAAATCGGGCTGGTCGGCACACCCGCCGTCCGCCACACGGTGCTCGTCCCAGGAGGTCGAACAAGACCCATGCCAAACATCGTTGTCCTGGTCAAGCAGGTGCCTGACACCTACTCCGAGCGCAGGCTCGCCGAGGCCGACCACACCCTGGACCGCGAGTCCGCCGACGCGGTGCTCGACGAGATCAACGAGCGCGCCGTCGAGGAGGCGCTGCTGATCAAGGAGGCGCAGGGCGGCGAGGTCACCGTGCTCAGCGTCGGGCCCGAGCGCGCGACCGAGGCCATCCGCAAGGCCCTGTCCATGGGCGCGGACAGGGCCGTGCACGTGTCCGACCCCGCGCTGCACGGCTCGTGCCTGCTGCAGACCACCCGGGTGCTGGCCGCCGCGATCGGCAAGGTCGACGGCGTCGACCTGGTGATCGCGGGCAACGAGGCCACCGACGGCCGCGGCGGGGCGATCCCGGCGATGCTGGCCGAGGTCCTGGGCTTCCCGCAGCTCACCCACGCCCGCAAGGTCGCCATCGACGGGACCACGATCACCGTCACCCGGGAGACCGACACCGGTCTGACCCACCTGTCGGCGACCCTGCCCGCGGTGGTCAGCGTCGGCGAGAAGATCAACGAACCGCGCTACCCCTCGTTCAAGGGGATCATGGCGGCGAAGAAGAAGCCCGTCGAGACCTACACGGTCGCCGACCTGGGCATCGACGCCGCCGAGGTGGGCCTGGCCGCGGCGAGCACCACCGTCCTGGAGGCCACCCCGAAGCCGCCGCGCTCGGCGGGCCAGCGGGTCGAGGACTCCGGGGACGGCGGCGGCAAGATCGCCGAGTACCTCATCGGCCAGAAGCTCATCTGACAAGCAGCGAAGGAGGAACGACAGTGTCCGAGGTCCTGGTCCTCGTCGACGAGATCGACGGCGAGGTCAAGAAGGTCACCTTCGAGCTGCTGACCGCGGCCCGCGAGATCGGCGAGCCCGCCGCCGTCGTGGTCGCCGCTCCCGGCACCGCGGCCAAGGTGAAGGAGTCGCTGGCCGCCTACGGCGCGGCCAAGGTCTACGTCGCCGAGTCCGACGACGTGGCCAACTACCTGGTCACCCCCAAGGTCGACGTGCTCGCGAACCTGGTGGGCGCCAAGTCCCCGGCCGCGGTGCTCATCCCGGCCACCGCGGAGGGCAAGGAGATCGCCGGTCGGCTGGCCGTGCGCACCGGCTCCGGTCTGCTCATCGAGGCGATCGGGGTGGAGAGCTCCGGCGGTGACGTCGTCGGCGTGCAGTCCATCTTCGGCGGCGCGTTCACCGTCAAGGCCAAGTCGACCAGGGGCACCCCGGTCGTCACCGTCCGCCCCGGCGGCGTCGAGGCCGTGCAGGCGCAGGGCGCCGCGGCCGAGGAGACCGTCGAGGTCCCCGCGGTCGACGCGGCCAAGGCCACCACCGTCACCGGCCGCGAGCCGGTCGTCGGCGGCGACCGCCCCGAGCTGACCGAGGCCTCCATCGTGGTCTCCGGCGGCCGCGGTGTCGGCTCGGCGGAGAAGTTCGAGGTCGTGGAGAAGCTCGCCGACGCGCTCGGTGCCGCGGTCGGCGCCTCCCGCGCCGCGGTCGACTCCGGCTACTACCCGGCGCAGTTCCAGGTCGGCCAGACCGGCAAGACGGTGTCCCCGCAGCTCTACGTCGCGCTCGGCATCTCCGGCGCGATCCAGCACCGCGCGGGCATGCAGACCTCGAAGACGATCGTCGCGGTGAACAAGGACGCCGAGGCGCCGATCTTCGAGATCGCCGACTTCGGTGTCGTCGGCGACCTGTTCGCCGTCGCGCCGCGGCTGACCGACGAGGTCGCGAAGCGCAAGGGCTGATCGTCTGGTCCGGCGTGTGAGGGGCGGCTCCCCGGGAGCCGCCCCTTTCCCTTTTCCCGCCCCGGATACACCCGAGCGGACCGACGTACCGGCAATTCACTCAGTTGCCACTATCGCGTCACGGCAAAGAACACACCCCCGATGCCGACATCACCCTAATCTCCTGGTATGACGCAGGCCCAGGTGCTGGTCAGCACTGCGAAGCCCGGAATCGACGCACCCACCTACTCACTGCTCGTCGCGCACGACGGCTCCGAGGTCGAGGCCGCCCAGAGACTGCGCTACCAGGTGTTCGCCGAGGAGATGGGGGCGACGCTGCACACCTCCACCCCCGGTCTCGACATCGACCACTTCGACCCGTTCTGCGACCACCTGGTCGTCCGCGAGGACGCCACCGGCGCCATCGTCGGCACCTACCGGATGCTGCCGCCCGAGCGCGCCGCCGACGCCGGGTCGCTGTACTCCGACACCGAGTTCGACCTGGCCGCGCTGGCCGGGATCCGCGGCGCGCTGGTGGAGACCGGCCGCTCGTGCGTGCACCCCGACCACCGCAACGGCTCGGTGGTGAGCCTGGTGTGGGCCGGGATCGCGCGCTACATGTTGTTGTCCGGCCACAGCTTCCTCGCCGGGTGCGCCTCGGTCCCGTTGGCCGACGGCGGTTCGCTGGCCGCTGGCGTGTGGCAGACGGTCAGCACCAAGCACTACAGCGGCGACGACCAGCGCGTGCGGCCGCGCACCCCGTGGGACTTCTCGGCGGTCGAGACTCCGGCCAGGGTCGCGGTGCCGCCGCTGCTCAAGGGGTACCTGCGGCTGGGCGCCAAGGTCTGCGGGCCGCCCGCCCTCGACGCCGACTTCGGGGTCGCCGACTTCTTCGTCCTGCTCGACCTGGCCAACGTCGACCAGCGCTACCTGAAGTTCTTCCTGGGGGAGTAGAGCCATGGCGCACGACTGGATGCCCACCTCGCCGTGCGGACCGACCTGCCTCACCACCGGTGAGGCGGGCGTCGGCCGGGCCCGCGCCGCACTGCGCCTCACCGGCGCCGTCGCCGTGCTGCTCGTGGCCGCGCTGTCGGTCCCGCTGATGCCCGTGATCGGCCGCGCCGGGCGGGAACTGCTCGCCAAGCGCATCTTCCGCGCCGTGCTGCGCGCCTTCGGCGTCCGGCTCGTCGTCCGCGGCGGCGACGCACTGCGGGCGGGCGGCAACCGCGGCGCCCTGGTGGCCACCAACCACATCTCGTGGCTCGACATCGCCGCGGTCAACGCCGTCCGCCCGATGCGCGCCATCGCCAAGGTCGACATCCGCTCCTGGCCGGTGTTGGGCCGGGTCGTCGCCGCGGCGGGCACCCTGTTCATCGACCGCGAGCGGCTGCGCACCCTGCCCGACACGGTCGCCGAACTCGCCACCACACTGCGCTCCGGCTCGCTGGTGTACGCCTGCCCCGAGGGCACGACCTGGTGCGGCCAGGGCATCGGCAAGTTCCGCCCCGCCCTGTTCCAGGCCGCCATCGACGGCGGCGTCCCGGTCCGCCCGATCGCCCTGCGCTTCCGCCTGGCGGGCGGCCGCGAGACCACGACCCCGGCGTTCATCGGCACCGAGACCATCATCGACTCCATCTGCCGCGTCGCCCGCCTGCGCGGCCTGGTCCTGGAGCTGACCGTCCTCGACGAACTCGCCCCCGGCCGCGCCGCGAACCGCCGCGAACTCGCCGAGCTCACCGAGGCCGCCATCAACTCCGCCCTCCACCGCGTCACCCCCATCCCCACCCAACGCCCCCGCCGCCGCCCCACCCGCATCCCGGCGGCCTGACCTGGTCCGCTAGGCCTCTGTCGATTGACAGCACCGCCCTCCCGCCGAGGGCGGTGCTTTTTCGCGACTTGGCTTCCGTGCGGCCGCCGCGAGTGCTGTGTGACGCCCCGGGTGCCGGTGACCTGCGCGAACCCCGTGCTGTCGTCGCCGAGATTCACCCGGTTCAGCGACAGAAGTTATCCACATCTGGATCTTCGGAGCGCTGTGTGAAGATCGTTTGTCGGTGGGTGCCGGTAGGCTGGGACCTGGGACGCCCCCCGGTGAGGGTGGGGGCTGGGCCGGGTCGGGACCGCGCGCGCGAGGGCGGGTGCGGCGGTGCGATGGCCGGGGGCGGCGGGGGCGATGTCGAGGCGCGATGGGCGACTTCCCGGGGCTGTGGTGGGCGATCCACCAAGGCCGCGGTGGAGTTGGCAAGGTGGGTTCGGCGGGGAGCCTGGGGCGCGGTGAGGAGTTTCTGGGGCCGGGGGTGGGGCTGGTCACGGGGGTCGGGCCGGTAAAGGGGTGGACCTCCACCCAGGTGCAGGTCAGAAGATGAGCGGGTGACCACGACCGAGACCGCTGACGAGTCCTCCGCCCGGGCGCAGCTCTGGGGTCCCAGCAACCGCGCCACCACGTTCGGGATCTTGTTGCTCATCACCATCGCGGCGTTCGAGCACCTCGGGGTGTCGACCGCGTTGCCGAGGATGTTGGCCGAGCTCGACGGGGGGCACCTGTACTCGTGGCCGTTCACCGCGTTCCTGTCGGCGACCGTGGCGGCGACGGTGTTCGGTGGGTGGGTGTGCGACCGCAGGGGGGCGCGGGTGGTGCTCATGGTGGCGCCCGCGGTGTTCCTGGCGGGGTTGGTGGTGGCCGGGACCGCTGATTCCATGCCGGTCCTGCTGGCCGCGCGGGTCTTGCAGGGGTTGGGGCTCGGCGGCGAGGTGGTCGCGATCTACGTGCTGGTGGCGGCCGTGTACCCGGAGCGGGTGCGGCCCGCGGCGTTCGGGTTGTTGGCGGCGGCGTGGGTGGTGCCGTCGATCGTGGGGCCGACGCTGGCGGGGATCGTGACGGAGCGGTTCGGGTGGCGGTGGGTGTTCCTGGGGTTGGTGCCGCTGGCCGTCCTCGGGGTGGTGCTGCTGGTGCCGACGCTCAAGGGGTTGCCGAGGCCGGAGCGGGCGGGGCGGCCGGTGCGCAGGTGGGTGCCGTTGGCGGCGCTGGCGGCCGCGGTGGGGATCCCGGCGGTGAGCTGGGCGGCGCAGCACCCCTCGCTGGGCACGCTCTGGCTGGGGCTCGGCGGGCTGGCGGTGCTCGTGCCCGCGCTGCGCCTGCTGCTGCCCAGGGGCACGCTGGTCGGCAGGTCCGGCCTGCCCAGGGTGATCCTGGCCAGGGGCCTGTTCGCCGGGGCGTTCTTCGGCGTGGAGGCCTTCGTGCCGTTGACCCTCACCAGCGTGCACGGGCTGTCCCCGGCGCTGGCGGGGCTCCCGTTGACCGTCGGCGCCCTCGGCTGGTCGTTCGCGTCCGCGTGGCAGGGGCGGCGGCCCGACATCCAGCGCACAACGTTGATCCGCCTCGGGTTCGTGATCCTCTCCGGCGGGCTGGCCGCCATGGTGTTCGTCGCCGTCCCGTGGGGGTCGCCGTGGTTGGCAGGCCTGCTCTGGACGGTCTGCGGCGCCGGGATGGGGCTGGCGTTCCCGTCGATCAACGTCCTCGCGCTGCGCCTGGCACCGGAGCACGAACGGGGCTTCACGTCGTCGGCGTTGCAGGTCAGCGACATCATCTTCTCCGCAACCCTGGTCGGCCTCGGCGGCGTGCTGCTGGCCGCGCTGGCCTCGACCGCGGCGCCCACGGCCGCCGTGGTGCCGATCGACCTGGTGATGGCCGCGGTGGCGCTGCTGGGGGCGCTGGTCTTCCGGCGGTCGTCCGATGACCGGGTGTGAGCTGGCCGCTTGCCGGGTGGCGCCGGGTTCGGTCTACCCTGGGCGTGCGATGACCTATCTCGACCACGCGGCCACCACGCCGATCCTGCCCGAGGCGGCCGCGGTACTCACCGGGGCGTTGTCCGCGTATGGCAACGCCTCCTCGCTGCATTCCTCCGGCCGCCGGGCCCGCCGCGCCGTCGAGGAGGCCCGCGAGTCGATCGCCGCCGCGCTGGGTGCCCGCCCGTCCGAGGTCGTGTTCACCTCCGGCGGCACCGAGAGCGACAACCTGGCGGTCAAGGGCATCTACTGGGCCCGCCGCGCCGCCGACCCCAGGCGGGTGCGGGTGCTGGTCTCCTCGGTCGAGCACCACGCCGTGCTCGACGCCGCGCTGTGGCTGGCCGAGCACGACGGCGCCGAGGTCACCCTGCTCGAGGTCGACGACTTCGGCCGGGTCCACGAGGACACCCTGCGCGCGGCCATCGCCGAGGACCCCGAGGGCGTCGCGCTGGTCAGCGTCATGTGGGCCAACAACGAGGTCGGCACCGTCAACCCGGTGCGCGAGCTGGCGACGACCTGCGCCGCGCACGGCATCCCGTTCCACACCGACGCCGTGCAGGCGGTCGGCGCGCTCCCTGTCGACTTCAACCGCAGCGGCGCGAGCGCGCTGACCCTGTCCGGGCACAAGGTCGGCGGCCCGTTCGGCGTCGGCGCGCTGCTGCTGCGCCGCGACGTCACCTGCGCCCCGGTGTCGCACGGCGGCGGGCAGGAGCGCGACGTGCGCTCCGGCACCCTCGACGTGCCCGCGATCGTCGCCATGGCCACCGCCGTGCGCCTGGCCACCGAGCAGCGCGTCGAGCGGGCCGCCCGGCTCGCCGCCCTGCGCGCGGACCTGGTGCGCGCCGTCCGCGCCGTCGTCCCGGCCGCCCAGCTCAACGGCGACCCCGGTGAGTCCGAAGTGGACGGCGGGCCGTCGCGGCTGCCGGGCAACGCGCACTTCAGCTTCCCCGGCTGCGAGGGCGACAGCCTGCTGATGCTGCTCGACGCCAGGGGCATCGAGTGCTCGACCGGCTCGGCGTGCACCGCGGGTGTCGCGCAGCCCTCGCACGTGCTGCTGGCCATGGGCGTCGAGCCCGCGCCCGCCCGCGGGTCGCTGCGGTTCTCCCTGGGCCACACCTCCACCGCCGCCGACGTCGCCGCGCTGGCCGAGGCGATCGGGCCGGTGGTGGAGCGGGCCCGCAACGCCGGACTGGCCGGGCTGCGCCGAGGCGCGTCGCACGCGGAGGTGTAGACCATGCGGGTACTGGCCGCGATGAGCGGTGGGGTCGACTCGGCGGTGGCCGCCGCGCGCGCGGTCGAGGCCGGGCACGACGTGGTCGGGGTGCACCTGGCGCTCTCGGCCAAGCCGGGCACGCTGCGCACCGGCTCGCGCGGCTGCTGCACCGTCGAGGACGCCAACGACGCCCGCCGGGTGGCCGACCTGCTCGGCATCCCGTTCTACGTCTGGGACTTCGCCGAGCGGTTCACCGAGGACGTGGTCGAGGACTTCGTCGCCGAGTACGCCGCGGGTCGCACCCCCAACCCGTGCCTCAAGTGCAACGAGCGGATCAAGTTCGAGGCACTGCTGGACAAGGCGGTCGCGCTCGGCTTCGACGCGGTCTGCACCGGCCACTACGCCCGGCTGGCCACAGTCGACTCCCGCCCGCAGCTGCGCCGCGCCGCCGACCTGGACAAGGACCAGTCCTACGTGCTGGCCTCGCTGACCAGCCACCAGCTCGCGCACGCGATGTTCCCGCTCGGCGACTCGGTGAAGTCCGCGGTGCGCGCCGAGGCGACCGAGCGCGGCCTGGCCGTGGCCGAGAAGCCCGACAGCTACGACATCTGCTTCATCCCGGACGGCGACACGCGGGCGTTCCTCACCACCAAGCTCGGCGCCCGGCCGGGGACGTTGGTCGACGACGAGACCGGCGCGGTGCTCGGCGTGCACGCGGGTGTCCACGGGTTCACCGTCGGCCAGCGGCACGGGCTGGGCATCGACGCCCCGGCCCCCGGTGGGCGGCCGCGCTACGTGCTCTCGCTCGAACCGGTCCAGGGCACCGTCCGGGTCGGTCCCGCCGAGCGGCTCGCGGTGCGCGAGATCGTCGGCACCCGGCCCACCTGGCCCTCCGGCGACCCGCTGACCGGCACCGTCGAGTGCGTGGCGCAGATCCGCGCGCACGGCGGCACCACGGCCGCCACCGCGTCGCTTGTGGACGGTGAGCTGCTGGTCCGCCCCGCCGCCGGGCTGCGCGGCGTCGCCCCGGGACAGGCCGTTGTCCTCTACCGGCCCGACCCGGCCGGTGACGTGGTGCTCGGCAGCGCCACCATTTCCCGCACCCGCTAGTCCCGCGCATTTCCCGGCGCATTCGAACACGGGTGCGAATTCGGGTCCGGTTGCCCGCTCGCGCATTCCCGCCATCGGGTCCACAGTGGATTTCTCGACGACCAAGATCATTTTCGGGGTGGACCGACCACGTGTTCGATTAATGTGACCACACACAGTGGACAACCGCGCACGGTGCGCTCCTCGGGTCCATCTCTTACCCGTTAGGGGCGTTGCGCTGGACCGGGTCTTGCGGTTCGCTACCTCCTGGTCGGGCTCGCGCGGCCGTCGGCGGGAATCGCACGGGGCACCACTGGGCTGTCCGAGTGGACGTTGTTGGTTCCGCCGCGGCCATTCGATCACGGATCGTCACCCGGGTATCAGCGCAGAGTTGAAGCCAAATCGTCGTTACGCAGGGGCTTTCTCAATCGACGTATCTGGTGACCCCGTTACTGCTCTACTACGGATGAGCAGGTCGGCGGGACAGCGACACCGACCGTGACCAACGACTTCGGGGTGGGGTATTCGATGGCGGATGTGAGCGCCAACGGGGGGCAGCGGCATGACACGACGAATCCGGTGCCGACCGACCTGGCTCGGTTCCCGCAGGTGATCGGACTGACCGAGGACGTCCTCGTGCGGCACCGGGCCAGGGTGCTGAACCCGTCCACCGCCGTGCCGGGCGCGCAGGGCAGACGCCCCGACTCCACCGCGTACCGGTCCAACACGCTGCTCGTCCCGCTCGCGGTGGCCAGGGACGCCAAGGCGATCGCCCGGTTCAACAAGGCGCTGACCAAGGTCGGCGTGGAACTGGTGGTGCGGCTGCCCAAGACCCCGCGCTGGCGCGAGGCGGTCGACGCCTTCGACGGCGACCTCGCCGTCCCGGTCCTGTTGCACCTGCGCGAGGACGCCGTCACCGAGGCCGCGCCCGACCCGTGGACCGTCCTGGCGAACCTGCGCCGCGTGTTCGGCCCCGAGGTCACCAGGGGCATCGGGCTCGAACACCTCGCGCTGGCCGCCTCGGTCGGCATGTACGGCGCCACCTACGGCAGCGGCGCCCCGTTCGGCAACGGGGTCCCCTTCGGCAACGGTGTCCCGTTCGGCAACGGCGTGCCCTTCGGCAACGGTGTCCCGTTCGGCAACGGCGTCGGCGGCGGCGCCATCGCGCTCGGCAACGGTGCCCGCAACGCGGTCCGGTTGTTCCTGCCTAAGCCGCACCGCCGCGACCCGGCCACCCTCACCCCGGGCCGCCGCCCGGTCGTCGCGGTGCTCGACACCGGCATCGGCGAGCACCCGTGGCTGACCGTCGGCTCCGCGGACACCGACCCGGTGGTCGAGGTGTCCGAGGAGTTCCAGGGCCTGCTGGCCGACCTGGAGACCACGCTGACCGACCAGAGCGGCGGCGCGCTGCCCTCGCTCGCCTCGCCGACCGACGAGCGCGACGTGCTGCAGCCGCTGCTGGGCATCACCGACTCCCACTCCGGGCACGGCACCTTCGTCACCGGCCTGGTCTTCCAGAACTGCCCGGACGCGCGGGTGCTCTCGCTGCGCGTGCTGCACACCGACGGCATCACCACCGACGGCTCGGTGCTGCTGGCCCTGGAGTGGCTGCGCGAGCGGGTCACCTCGGCGCTGGCGGAGAACCGGCCGGGCGACCTGGTCGACGTCGTGTCGATCTCGCTGGGCTTCTACCCGGAGAACACCGACCAGACCACCGGCCTGCAGTTGGCCGAGGCGGTGCGCAAGCTGACCGACCTCGGCGTCGTCGTGGTCGCCGCGGCGGGCAACGACGCCACTACCCGGCCGTTCGTGCCCGCGGCCATGGCGCTCAACGCCGACGGCTCCAACACCGGCAACCCGCTGCTCATCGCGGTCGGCGCGCTCAACCCCTCCGGCAAGTCGGTCGCCGCGTTCAGCAACGAGGGCGCCTGGGTGACCCGCTGGGCGCCGGGCAACGCGGTGGTCAGCACCGTCCCGCTCTGGCAGGGCGCCGAGGGTCCCGACCTCACCACCACCGGGCCCGGCCCGCTGCCCCGCGCGACTCTCGACCCGGACGACCTCACCAGCGGCTTCGCCGTGTGGGCCGGGACTTCCTTCGCCACCCCGGTGGTGGCGGGCATGATCGCCAACCGGCTCACCGGGCTGGCCGACGCCGCCTCGGTCGAGGACCGGGTGGCCAGGGCCGGGCAGGCCCGCGACCTGGCCGACGCCGACCTCACCGACCTCGGCTGGCGCAGCTGACCCGACCGATCCGCCGGGTACCCGCCATGACCCACGTGCCGCGTCCACCACGGGTGGACGCGGCACGTAGGGTTTAAGCCATGCCCGCTGTCCGGCGTGCAGGCGCGCTCTACCGCCGCGGTCGCAAAGCCGTGTACGCCTACACCTTCGCCCGTGCGCGGGCACTGCTCGGTGAGGCCTTGGTCGTGCTGGACACCGCGCAGGTGCCGACCGCGCCCGAGGCCATCGAGTTGCGCGTGCGCGTCCTGGTCACCCTGGCCTACGCCGAGACCGAGGGCGCCACCATCACCCAGGGCATCGCCCGCCTCTCCGACGCCGACGCCCTGCTCGCCCAGCTGCCCGAGGGCCCGCTGCACGCCGAGCTGGCCGGGCTTTCGTTGGAGCAGCGCGGTTTCCTGCACATCCGGGCAGGCAACCTCGAACACGCCCTCGAGCTGCTCTCCGAGGCCGCCGAGCTGCTGCGCGCCGGTCTCGCCGACGGCGCGGGCGACCCGTACGTGCTGGCGAGCCTGTACCTCAACCGCAGCCTCGCCCAGATCGAGCGCGCGCACACCGCGGCCGCCATCGAGGAGCTCGACACCTGCATCGAGCTGTGCGAGCGCTACGGCCTGCACGACATCGCCATCAAGGCCAGGCACAACCGGGGCTACGTCGCGCACATGACCGGTGACGTGCCGACCGCGTTGCGCTACTTCGCCGAGACCTCCCGCGACTGCGCCGCCCGCGCCCCCGGCATGCTCCCGGTGGTCCAGCTCGACCAGGCCCGCGCGCTGCTCGCCGGTGGCCTGGTCGACGAGGCCGCCCGCCACCTCGACGACGCGCTGCCCCGGCTGCGCCGCCAGCGCGTCGGCCAGGACGCCGCCGAGGCCGAGATCGCCAGGGCCGCGGCCGCCCTGCTGCACGGCGACACCGCCCAGGCCCGGCGCAGGGCCCGGCGCTCGGAGCGGATGTTCACCCGGCGCGGCAACGTCCGCTGGGCCGCGGTGGCCGCGTTGGCCGCGCTGCGCGCCGACACCCTCGACGCGCTGGAGGGCAAGGGCCCCAACGGGTCCCCCCGCCGCGTCGACACCGCGCTGCCCGCGACCGCGGTGGCCCTCGCCGAGCAGCTGCGCGGGTTGGCGCTGGAGGACGAGGCCGCGCTGGCGCTGATGATGGCGGTGCGGCTGGAGATCCGCCGCGGCGACCTCGACACCGCCGCGAAGCTGCTCGACCAGGTGCCCGCGCCCCGGGTCACCACCCCCGTCGACCACCGGATGCTGCTGCGGCTGTGCCGGGCCGAGCTGGCGGTGGCCGAGAAGGACATCCGGGCCGCGCTGGCGCAGGCGCGCGCGGGCCTGTCCGAGCTCGGGCACACCCGCGACCGCATGGGCGGGCTGGAACTGGTGTGCGGCACCGCGGTGCACGGGCGGCACCTGGGCGAGCTGGCGGTCCGGCTGGTGCTGCAGGGTCCCCGGCCGGACGCGCGCAGGCTCTTCGGCTGGCTGGAGCGCACCAGGGCGCAGGTGTACCGCTACGAGCCGATGCCCGACATCGCCGACCCCCGCGTCGCGGAGAAGGCCGCCGAGCTGCGGCTGGCCAAGCGGACCGCGCAGCTGGTGCGCCTGGCCGGTCGGTCGGCGGACAAGCTGGAGAAGCAGACCGCCGCGCTGGAGCGGGAGGTCGAGCGGCAGGGCTGGTACGCCAGCCCGTGGGGCAGGCCGCGGCCGGTGGCCACACTGGAGGCGGTGGCGCCCGCGCTCGACGGCCGGGTCCTGGTGTCGTTCGCGACCTCCGAGGACGAGATCGTCGCCGTGGTGGTGTCGGGGACCGGGGCGCGCATGGTGCGGCTCGGGTCCGCCAGCGCCGCCGCGGAACTGGCCGCCCGGCTGCACGCGGACCTCGACGTGCTCGCCCCCGACACGCTGCCCCCGCCGGTGGTCGACGTCGTGAAGGCGTCCGCCGCCCGCAGCGCCGGGGGGTTGGACAAGCAGTTGATCCAGCCGCTGATCTCTCTCATCGGGGACAGCGAGCTGGTCATAGTCCCCACTGGCGCGCTCTATGCCGTGCCGTGGGGGAGTCTGCCGTCGCTGTGGGGGAGACCGCTGGTGGTAGCGCCATCGGCGACGGCGTGGCTCAGCGCGGCCACGGGTGCTGCTCCCAAGGGACGCACCTTGCTGGCGCGTGGTCCCATGCTGACCGGGTTGGTCGCTGAGGACGGACCGCTGCGTGAGGTCTACCCGGACGCGGTGGCACTGGACAAGGAACACGCGACTGTCGCGAGCGTGCTCGACGCGCTCGACGGCGCCGAACTCGCGCACATCGCCGCACACGGCGAGCACGAACCGACCAACGCCCTGTTCTCCCGGTTGGAACTCGCCGACGGCCCGCTGTTCGCCTACGAGGTCGCCCGGCTGCGGCAGCCACCCCGGCAGGTCGTGCTGGCCGCGTGCGAGCTGGCGCTCAACTACGTGCGGCCGGGCGACGAGGCCCTCGGGTACGCGGGCGCGCTGCTGGCCAGCGGGGTCCGCACCGTCGTCGCGGCCACCAGCCGGGTCGGCGACGAGGCGGCGGCCACCGCGATGGTCACCTACCACCAGTTGCTCACCGCGGGTCTCACCCCGGCCAAGGCGTTGGCCAAGTCCATCGCCGAAGACCCTTACCGGCGCCCGTTCATCTGCCTCGGCGCGGGCTGAGACTGTGGACAGGTAGGGCGGGCGACCCTACTATCCGCTCACCTGTGTCGTAGGACACAGTGGTGAGAGGCGGTCACCGTGGACGAATACCCGACCCTGTGCGCGGCTTTCCAGGACACCGCACAGATCAACCCGGCCCAGATAGCCCTGCGCACACCCGTTGGCGTTGTCTCGTACACGTGGCGCGACTACGAGCAGCGGGTCCGCAGCATCGCCGCGGGGCTTGCCGCTCTTGGCGTAGTCCGGGGTGAGGCTGTGGGGTTGATGCTCACCAACCGCCCCGAGTTCCACCTCGTCGACACCGCCGTCTTACACCTGGGGGCCTTACCCTTCTCGGTCTACAACACCAGTTCGCCGGACCAGTTGACGCACGTGTTCGCCAACGCGGGCAACAGGATCGTGGTGACCGAACGATCGTTCGTGCCGGTGCTGAGGTCCGCGGCGCCGCGGCTGCGGCTGGTGTGCGTGGACGGCGCGGTCGAGGGCGCCGAGTCGCTGGCCGTGGTGGAGGCGGCCGGGGCACCGGACTTCGACTTCGACGCCGCGTGGCGCGCCGTCGAACCGGACGACGTCGCCACCATCATCTACACCTCGGGCACCACCGGCCCGCCCAAGGGCGTGGAACTGACCCACGCCAACGTCATGGCGGTGGCCGCGGCGGTCAAGCAGGCGTTCGAGCTCTTACCCGGCGACCGGGTGGTGTCGTTCCTGCCCTCGGCGCACATCGCCGACCGGGTCGCCTCGCACTACGCGTCGATCCTGTTCGGCACCGAGGTGATCTCGGTGGCCGACGCCCGCAACCTGGGGACCGCGTTGCCGGACGCGCGGCCGCACCTGTTCTTCGCGGTGCCCAGGGTGTGGCAGAAGTTCCAGCTGGCCATCGAGTCCGCCGTCGCCGCCGAGCCGCACCGGCTCAAGCGCGCGGTCGCCGCCTGGTCGCTGGACGTGGCGCGGCGGCACCTGCGGCGGCCGCGGTCCTGGTACCTGGCGGGCTGCCACGCCGTCGCGGACCGGGTGGTGCTGCGCCGGTTGCGGGCCCGCCTCGGCTTGGACGAGGTCAAGGTCCCGGCGTCCGGCGCGGCCGCGATCCCGGTGGAGACGCTGGAGTTCTTCTGGGCCATCGGCATCCCGGTGTACGAGATCTGGGGCATGTCCGAGACCGCGGGCCTGGGCACCTCCGGCCGGGTCGGCCACAACAAGATCGGCACCGTCGGCACCCCCGTGCACGGCACCGAGGTCCGCCTCGCCGACGACGGCGAACTCCTCATCCGCGGCGCCTCGGTCATGCTCCGCTACCGCGGCGACCCGATCCGCACCGCCGCCACCATCGACCCGGACGGCTGGGTGCACACCGGCGACCTCGGCGTGATCGACGACGACGGGTTCGTGTCCATCGTGGACCGCAAGAAGGAACTCATCATCACCTCCTCGGGCAAGAACATGTCGCCCACCTACATCGAGAACGCCATCAAGGCGGCCACCCCCGCCATCAGCCAGGTAGTGGCCATCGGCGACAACCGCCCCTACATCTGCGCCCTGATAGTCCTGGACCCGGACGCCGCCGCCACCCTCGCCGCCACCCACAACCTCCCCACCACCCCCGACGCCCTGGCCGCCGCCCCGCCCATCCGCACCCTCGTCACCGCCGCCATCCGCGCGGCCAACACCAAGCTCTCCCGCGTGGAACAGGTCAAGCGCTTCCACATCCTCCCCACCTACTGGCCCCCCGGCGGCGACGAACTGACCCCCACCCTCAAACTCCGCCGCAAACCCATCTCAGAGAAGTACGCCCAAACCATCACCAACCTCTACGCCGAAACCCCCACCCCCGACACCGTCAACCTGGCCACCGCCCCCTAACCCCCACCCCACCCCCCACGCCGCCGGTGTCCCTAACGCCCCCACAACGTTGGCCCCCACCCGGCCCTCACAGACGTTGGCCCAACGCGCCCCTGAACAACGTTGGCCCACACGCGCCCCCAAACGACGTTGGCCGACAAGCGCTCCTCGGAGTCGCTGGTGCCAGGCCGGCTCGATGGGGTGGACTTGTTTTGTGTGGGGGGACGGCACTCGTAGCGTCGCTCACCGTGGCAGGGCCTGCTTGTGGGCCCCTGCTTTGTGGTTCTGCCCGGGTGTCGTAGGGGCCCGCGCAAAACAAGTTCGCCGCATCGAGCTTGTCGCTTAAATCGCGCCCCCACGCAATGCCGAAGGCGAGCCGTCAACCGTCGACGCCGCAGGCGAGACCGAGAGCCGCCCACCCCTCACCGCACCAACAAATTCACATCCCCAAACTCATGCCACAAATACCCTCCCCCCACCGCTTCCGCGTAACACCGCTCAACCACCCCCCTCCCCGCCACCGCCACCAACATGTCCACATGCGACGCCGAAGCCTCGTGAAACCCCGTCAACAACCCGTCCACCACAGCCACCCCGCGCTCCGGCGTCACCACCAACTCCGTCCACCCACAGGCCTCCCGCACCACCCCATCCCGAACAGCCGACTCCACCGCCCGCACCGCCGTAGTCCCCACCGCGATCACCCGCCGCCCATCAGCCTTCGCGGCGTTCACCATCCGCGCGGTCTCAGCGGAAACCCGGAACCACTCGGGATAAGGCCGCTCATGCGCCTCCGGCGACGCCACTCCCGTGTGCAACAAAACCGGCGCGAACTGCACCCCCGCCGCCACCAGCCGGGTCACCAATCGATCAGTGAACGGCCGACCCGCACTAGGCATCTCAGCGCTACCGGGGTCCACACCGAACACCGTCTGGTAATACCGCAGTGGCCACGAGTGCGGCACGTACCCATACCGAATCGGTTCCCCCACCGCCGCCAGGTAAGCCTGCACGGTCGCGAAGGGCCCCGGGTCGATGGTCGCCTCCCACAGCCGGTTCCGCGAGTATCGCCCCCGCAACAGGACAGATGCGCCGCCGACCAAAGGCAAGCGATCGCCTGCGGCACCGAACGGATACGGCTGGGTTCCCGAGCGCAGTTCCAGTAACCACGTTCCGTCGGCGTTCTCCGTGGACAGGTGCACGCGCAGCGAACCGCCGACCACCGCCACGGACGCGGGTAACGTGCCGGAGGTGTTGACCACCAACACATCTCCCGCGCGCAACACCGAGGGCAGGTCGCTGAACCGGTGGTGGCTGAGTTCGCCGCCGTCGCTCACCAGGAGGCGGACGCCGTCGCGGGCGAGGCCGCGGGCCTCGGGGGGTTCGTGGGCGTCCAGGCCCGCGGGCAGGGTCAGGTCGGTGGTCACAGGGCCACCTCCGGCAGGCGGATCCGGCCGGAGCGCGGGCGGGTGGACACCACGTGCAGCACGGCGGGGACGATGGTGTCCGGGGCGGGGCGGTCGCTGATGTCCTCGCCGGGGAAGGCGTCCTGGTGCATCCGGGTGCGGAGGTCGCCGGGGTCGGCCCACCACACGTGGATCGCGGGTTCCTCGACGGACAGGACGCCGCTGAGCAGGTCCACCGCCGCTTTCGAGGCGCCGTAACCGCCCCAGCCCTCGTAGTGCGCGACGGCGGCGTCCGAGGTGATGTTGAGGATCGCGCCGCCTCGCCTGCGCAGCCCCGGTAGCGCTACCTGGGTGAGGCCGAGCAAGGCGACCACATTGGCCTCGAACACCTCGCGCAACCCGTCGAGCGGGTACTCCGCGAGGCCGGGCAGTGGGCTCGGGCCCAGCGCGCCCGCGTTGTTGACCAGCAGGGTGGCGCCGCCGAGCGCGTCGGCGGCGGCGACCAGGTCCTCCCGGTGGTCGGCGTCGGTGATGTCGCCGGGGATCGCCTCGACCCGACCGGGCAGCGCCGCCGCTGCCGCCACCAGCTCGTCGGCGCCCCTGGCGTCGAGCACCAGGTCCCACCCGGCCCCGGCGAGCCCGGCGGCGACCGCGTGCCCCAACCCCCGCGAGGCACCAGTGACGATGGCCACCCGGCGCACGCCGTCCCCTGCCGCATCCGCTTCCCGCATTGCCTTCCCCCATTCCTCCCCGTGCGCCGGGCTTTCCCCGCACACGAAACGACTGCCATCGACGTTAGGCACCGCCGCGGGCCGTGCCATCGGACCCGAGGCGGGACTTCCCTCCGACTTTGGTCCTAGGACCAGCGGTTTCGTCGGTCCGCCTCGGTACCGTGGACCCGTGACCGGGATCGGGAGGAACGAACTGCGCGCCGTCAGCGCCGCCGTGCTGGCGGTCGCGACACACCTGTCGGTGCGCGACGTCCTGCGCACGATCCTCACTTCCGCGCGCAGGCTCGTCGGCGCCCGCTACGCCGCGCTCGGCGTGCCGGACGAGGCGGGCGGCTTCGCCGAGTTCCTCGCCGACGGCGTCACCGACGAGCAGTGGGCCGCGATCGGCCCGGTACCGCGCCAGCACGGTCTGCTCGGGGTGCTGCTGCACGAGCCGAACCCGGTCCGGCTCGACGACATCCGCGCCCACCCCCGGTTCGAGTGGTGGCCCGCGGCGCACCCCGAGCTCACCGACTTCCTCGGCGTGCCCATCGCCGACGGGGACGAGATCATCGGCGAGATCTTCGTGGCCAACAAGACCGCCGCGGGCGGGTTCACCGAGCAGGACGAGGAACTGCTGGCGCTGCTGGCGGCGCACGCGGCCATCGCGATCGTCAACGCGCGGCTGCACGAGCGGGCCAGGGAGCTGTCCATGGTGCAGGAGCGCACCAGGATCGCCAGGGAGCTGCACGACGCCGTGACGCAGAAGCTGTTCAGCCTGCGGCTGGCCGCGGAGTCGGCGGCCGCGCTGGCCGGTCGCGACTCCGCGCGCGCGGCGGTCCAACTGGACCTGGTGCGCGCGCTGGCCGGGGAGGTCAGCGACGAACTGCGCGCCGCGGTCGTGGGACTGCGCCCGCCCGACCTCGCGGGCGACGGGCTCGACAGCGCCATCAGCAAGCAGGCCGAGTTGCTCAACCGCGTGCACGGAGTGGACATCGTCTACCGGGGTGGCGACGTCCCCCGACTGACCACGACGCGGGAAGAAGCGGTGTACCGGGTGCTGCAAGAGGCGCTGCACAACGCGTTGCGGCACGCGCGCGCCCACCGCATCAACGTGGACCTGCGGTTCCACTCCGAGTCGGTGGTGTTGGAGGTCAGCGACGACGGCGTGGGGTTCGACGCCGAGGGCAGCCGGGACCGCAGGCTCGGGCTGACCTCGATGCGGGAGCGGGCGCGCACCGCGGGCGGCAGGCTCCGGGTCACCTCGACCAGTCCCGGGGGGACGACGGTACGGCTGGAGGTGCCCGTTGGCGGCTGAGGTGATCCGGGTGCTCGTCGTCGACGACCACCCGGTGGTGCGCCAGGGGTTGCGCACCTTCCTGGACCTGCAGGACGACATCACCGTCGTCGGCGAGGCCGCCGACGGCGCGTCCTGCGTCGCCGCGGCCGAGTCGCTGCTGCCGGACGTGGTGCTGCTGGACCTGCGCATGCCCGGTACCGACGGCGTCTACGCGCTCAACGCCCTGCGCGAGGCGGGCAACAAAGCGCGGGTTCTTGTCATCACGAGCTTCACCGAGCCGGTGGGCATAGTCCCCGCCGTGCGCGCGGGCGCCGCGGGTTACGTCTACAAGGATGTCGACCCGTTGGCGCTGGCCGCCGCCGTCAGGTCAGTGCACGCGGGCCATGTGTTGCTGCACCCCGATGTGGCGCGGCTGCTCGCCGAGGGCGACACGCGCCCGGGCGGTGCCACGCTGACCGCGCGCGAGCGCGAGGTCCTCGCCCAGGTAGCGCAAGGGAACTCGAACCGGCAGATCGCCCGCGAACTCACGCTGTCGGAGAAGACGGTGAAGTCGCACATGACCGCGATCCTGGGCAAGCTGGGTCTGCACGACCGCACCCAGGCCGCCCTCTACGCGGTGCGCACCGGCCTGGTGTCCCCGGCCGGTCGCTGACAAGCGCCGCTGATCGGCACCACTGACGGTGTGGTTGACCGGTCGCTGCCCAGTGTCGCCGACCGGTCGCTGAATGCTCCCTCGGCCGTTCGGCCACCCGGGTCGGCCGATCGGCCGGACCTTCGCACATCGGGCAACCCCGCGCGCTGATCTGGCGTCTTTTCCCCGTAGCGGTGCGTGAAACTCCTGTGGGTACTGGCCGGGGACACCACTATTCATCGTGTGTATAGTCCGGTCGCGTACCGGTTCACGAACTTGGGGATATGGGGGTACCGGTGAACTTTCGGCTCATCATCACCGCACTCGTCGCGACAACCGTCGTCGCCGGGTGCTCGACCTCGTCGGCGGGCCCACCGGTGCCCGGCCTCGCCGAGCGCGGCACCACGATGACCACCGCGACGCTGACCCGCAAGGACCTCACCACCAAGGTGAGCCTCAAGGGCAAGGTCGCGCTCAACCCGGTCTACGGCCTGGTGGCGCCGGTCGACGGCCAGGTGCGCTACCTGGAGGTCAAGGACGACAAGAAGGGCACGCCGACCAAGCCGACCCGGGTCGGCGCGGTGTGGGCGGCGGGCAAGCCCACCCACATCGAGGTGCCCGCGGGCTCGACCTTCGCGGGCAGGCTGGTCGACGACAAGGCCACCGTCACCGCCGGGATGCCCGTGGTGTCCGCGAAGTTCGGCGGCTACGCACTCGTCGCCGACATCGACGGCGCGCAGGCCTACGCACTGGCCGAGGGCCTCGGCGCGGTGCGCGGGCAGATCAAGAGCGGCCCCGGGCCGTTCGACTGCGCCGTGCTCGGCACCACCGCCGCGCTCCCGCCCGGCACCATCCCCGACCCGCCCGCCCCACCCGCGCCCGCCGCACCGGTACCCGGCGCGCCCGTCGAGGCGCCCCCGGTCCAGGCGCCCGCGCCGCAGCCGGAGCAGGACTCGCGCACCCCGTCCGAGTCGACCGGCATGCGCCTGGTGTGCGTGCCGCCCGCGGGCATCAAGCTGATCAACGGCGCCGAGGCCACCCTCGAGGTGATCACCGCCCAGGCCAAGCAGGTGCTGGTCGCCCCGGTCGAGGCCGTGGCGGGCCAGCAGGGCGCGGGCAAGGTCGACGTGCTCGACGCCAACGGCACCCGGCAGACCAAGGACGTCGTGCTCGGCGGCACCGACGGCGACGTCGTGGAGATCAGGTCCGGGCTCACCGGCACCGAGACCCTCGCCCTGCCCGGTCCCGACCTGCCCGCGCCGCAGGACGGGACAGCGGGCAAATGACCGTCACCCCGATCCAGCAGCCGCTGATCCAGCTCAACGGCGTCACCAAGACCCTCAAGGGCCAGGGCGAGCCGCGGCCCATCCTCTCCGGTGTGGACCTGACCGTGCGGGCCGGGGAGAGCGTGGCGATCCTGGGCCGCTCCGGGTCCGGCAAGAGCACGCTGCTCAGCCTCATCGGCCTGTTCGACCGCCCGGACGGCGGCCAGTACCTGCTGCACGGCGCCGACATCACCCGCGTCCCCGAGCGCCGCGCCGCCCGGCTGCGCAGCCAGGAGTTCGGGTTCGTGTTCCAGCGGTTCTTCCTGCTCAAGCACCTCACCGCGGCGCAGAACGTGGCGATGGCGCTGGTCAACGGCCAGGGCTGGCTGGCCCGCCGCAAGCGCAGGGCCCGGGTGCTGGCGGCGCTGGAGCAGGTCGGCATCGCGCACCTGGCCAAGCACCGCCCAGCCCGGCTCTCCGGCGGCGAGCAGCAGCGGGTCGCCATCGCCAGGGCGCTGGTGCGCCAACCGCGGATCCTGCTGGCCGACGAGCCGACCGGCGCGCTGGACACCGAGACCGGCGCGCTGGTCATCGACGTGCTGCACGCGGCGACCGACCGCGGCTGCGGGCTGATCCTGGTCACCCACGACCACGCCCACGCCAACCGGATGGGCCGGGTGGTGCGGCTGCGCGACGGCCTGCTGGTGCCCGACCGGGCGGGGGTGGCGGTCTGATGGCGCTCACCGGGCGGCTCCGCTCCGCGGTGGTCATCGGCGGCCAGGGCATCCGCGCCCGCAAGCTGCGCACCTTCCTGTCGATGATCAGCCTGTTCCTCGGTGTGCTGGCGATCGTCGCGGTGCAGGCCAGTTCGGTGCTGGCCAACCGCGCGCTGCTGGCCGACATCGAGATGAACGAGGGCAAGGACGGCACGGTCGTGGTGGGCGTGCCCCCGGGCACCGAGTCCGTGAGCGCCGTGCTCGACCTGGTGACCGGGCACCCGGGTGCCGTCGCGACGACCTCGACCGGCGCGATCATCGGCGAGCCCGGCCTGACGCCGGTCAACCCCGGCGGCGTGCCGCTGCGCTACGCCGACCAGGGCGGCCCGGCGATGAAGATGGTCTGCGACGGCCGGGGCAACTGCTACAGCGAGGTCTCGGACGACAAACCGCCACCGCGCGGCAACGCCGTCGAGCTGCTGGTGGTCGGCGTCACCGGCGACATCCGCCAGTTCCGGCCGTTCCAGCTGGAGGCGGGCAGCTGGCTCGACTTCGGCGGCCAGCCGTCGATGTCGCCGCGCCTGGTCCTCAACCGCGAGGCGGCGGAGGCGTTCACCCGCTACCAGTTGCCCGCCGAGATGACCATCGGCGGCAGTGGCAGCCAGCCGTCCCCCGGCTCGCCGCACCCGACCCCGCGCGTGGTCGGCGCCGTGCACGACGGCAGTTCCCAGCCCACGGCCTACGTCCGGGCCGACGAGCTGCTGCGCTGGCTCCCGGAGACCTCGAACGCCGCGCAGAGCATGGGGATCCTGATGACGCCGCAGGCGTCGGCCTCGATCACGCCCGCCCTGCGCGCCAAGCTCGGCCCCGAGCTGGCGGGCCAGATCTACACCCACACGGTCGACTCCCGCGAGCGCATCGGCGGCCAGCTGGACATGATGAAGTGGATCTTCTACGGGATGGCGGCGCTCGTGCTGCTCATCGGCGTGGCGGGCATCCTCAACGTCGGCCTGGCGACGGTCGGTGAGCGGGTGGAGGAGTTCGCGCTGCGCCGAGCCGTGGGCACGCCCCGGCTCCTGCTGGCGGGGATCGTGCTGGCGGAGACCCTCATCATCGGCTTGCTCACCGCCGCGGCGGCGATCGCGGTGGGAGTCGTCGGCCTGGAAGCCGCGGGCCAGGTCTTCGGCGCCAACCGGCCCACGCTGCAGAACGTGGAGTTCCCCTGGGAAGCGGGGGTGGCCGGGGTGGCGGCCGGTCTGGTCGCGGGTGTCCTCGGTGGACTGTTCCCGGCGATCCGCGCGGCGCGGATCCCGATCGCCACCGTCATGCGGGCTTAACCCCAGGCTGGGTGGGTGGTGGTGTGGCGGGCCCACCCACCCAGCCGCCGGGGTCCAGGTCTAGGCGGGGATCCACTCGCTGTTGGCCCCGCACACGACCAGGCAAGGTAGATCTGCCTCGACCCGTCCGGCCAACCAGGCCGCCAAGGGCACCGCGGCCGCGGGCTCGACCGCGATCCGGAACTCCTCCCACAGCAGGTCCCGCGCGGCCAGCAGTTCCCCGTCGGTGACCAATACCGACCGCGTGTCGCCGGAGCGCACTACCTCGAACGGCAGCGCCCCCACGCGCGTGGCACCCAACGCGGACGCGGCCACTGAGTCCACCACCGAGTCGACCGGTGTACCCGCGGCCAGCGCGTCGTGCATCGCCTGGCAGTTCTCGGGTTCCACCAGAACGACCGACCGGCCGCCCGCGCCCAGCACGGTGCCGGCAGCCAATCCGCCACCGCCGACCGCGACGACGAGGGCGTCGACCTCCGGCGCGTCCGCGACGACCTCCGCCGCGCACGTCCCCTGGCCCGCGATCACCAGTGGGTCGTCGTAGGCGGGCACATATCGCGCACCACTGGTGGACGCCTCGGTCAACGCCGCCGCGGCGGCCTCCGCGTAGGCGCTACCGTGCCGCACCAACTTCGCCCCGGCCGCCTCGATGCGGCGCGTCTTCGACTCGGGTGCGCGTTCTGGGACATAGACCGTCGCCGGTAGGTCCAAGAGGCGTGCGGCGGTCGCGACTGCCAGGCCGTGGTTACCTCCGGAGGCCGTCACGACGTGCGTAGGACGCGGTCCGCCGAGCAGCGCGTTGAGGGCGCCCCGCAGTTTGAACGATCCCGTGCGTTGCAGGTGTTCCAGCTTCAGCACCAGGGGACGACCGTCCAGTTCGGTGCGCAGGATCGGGGTGTGGCGGGCGTGGGGAGCTATCCGCCCCGCTGCCGCGGCGACATCGGTGTGGTCCACGCCCACCGATGCTAATCGGGCCGGTGGTGTGGGGCGCCCGGAGGCGATCCACCAGACTGCTCCCGTGAGCACCGCACCCTGGCCGCCCGGTAGCGCTACCGGGATCGGCTCGCTGCCTGGGACAGACCCCGTCGAGGCCGCTGCCACCGTCCTCGGGGAACTGCCAGACCTACCGCACCTACCCGAGCTCCCCGCGCGTGGACTCGGCGCGGACATGCTCGGTCGCACGGCGGCGTTGCTCGTAGACCTCGCCATCGAGCTGGTTCCCTCTGGCTACCGCGTGGCCGCGCACCCGGGTATCGACCACCGGCGGGCGACGGACCACATCCGCCGCGACCTCGACGCCATCGAGGAGGCCGTGGAGCGGCTCGGCACGCCGCCCCCGGTGGTGAAGGTGCAGCTCGCGGGTCCGTGGACGCTCACGTCGGGGTTGGAGCTACCGCGCGGGCACCGGGTGCTGACCGACCGCGGCGCGCTGCGGGAGTTCACCGAGTCCCTCGGCGAGGGCCTGACCAGGCACGTCGCGGAGGTGCGCAGGCGGCTGGGCACCGAGGTGGTCGTGCAGCTCGACGAGCCGGGCCTGCCGACCGTGCTCGCCGGGGCGCTGCCCACCCCATCGGGGTACGGCACGGTGCGCGCGATCGCCGAACCCGAAGCCAGGGACGTGCTCGGCGCGGTCGTCGAGGCAGCCAAGGCCGCGACCGGGCAGCCCGTGGTGATCCACTGCTGCGCGTCGAGGCCGCCGTTCGCGCTGCTGCGCTCCGCGGGCGCCGACGCGATCGCCTTCGACGTAGCGCTGCTGGCCAAGGCGGGCGCGGCGGCGTGGGACGAGATCGGGGAGGTGTGGGACTCGGGCACCGTGCTGTTCCTCGGGGTCGTGCCCAGCACCGACCCCGGCAAGCCGGTCGCCCTGCGCGACGTGGCGGGCCAGGCGTTCCGGCTGACCGACCGGCTCGGCTTCGGGCGGTCCATCCTGGCCGACCGCGCCGTGGCCACACCGACGTGCGGCATGGCGGGCGCCACGGAGACCTGGGCGCGCCGCGCCATGTCCCTCGTGCGCGATACCGGCAAGGCGTTCATGGAGCCACCGGAGGGCTGGTAGCCCTACCGCAGCGGTTCGACACCCGGCGGCAGGGCGTTGGCCGCGACTAGAGCGTCGATGTGCCCGAACAGCGTCGACCGGAACGCCCGGGCCGCGGCTGTCGGTGGGGTGTCGGTGCGGTGCGCGAGGGCGATCGTGCGGCGGATGGGTGGGCTCGCCAACGGAGTCGCGCGCAGACCAGGGCGGCCCGGTAGCACCAGGCTCGGCACCAGCGCCACGCCCAGTCCGGCCTCCACGAACCGCAGCACGGCGTCCATCTCGCCGCCCTCCACCGCCAGCGTCGGTTCGAACCCGACCTCCCGGCAGGCGTGCAGGGTGGTCTCCCGTAGGTCATAACCGCTGCGGAACATGACCATCGGCCGGTCGCGAAGCGACTCCAGCCGAACAGTGCCCGGTAGGGCTGCCTCCGCCGCCGACGACGCCACCATGAGGTGCTCGCGCAGCACAGGGGTCATGGTTAGCGCTGACTCGACACCCTGCGGCGGAACGATCAGCAGCGCCAGATCCAGTTCGCCCCCCAGCAGCGCGGATGTCAGGTCACGGGAGCCGCTCTCCTCGACCTGCAACCGGATACCGGGGTAACGATCGTGATAGCGCCGAAGGACGTCGGCTAGGACGCCCACACACACGCTCGGTGTCGCGCCGAGGCGGATCCGCCCTTGCCTGAGGCCGACCAGTTCCGCGACCTCCAACCTGGCCGAGTCCACATCGGACAAGATGCGTTTGGCGATCGGTAGGAGTGCCTCGCCCGCCGCGGTAAGAGCGACGTTGCCCCTCGCGCGGGTGAACAGGGCCGCGCCCAACTCCGCCTCCAGGCTGGAGATCTGCTTGCTCAGTGAGGGCTGCGCCACATGTGCCCGCTGGGCCGCGCGCGTGAAGTGCCGCGTCTGGGCCACGGCCAGGAAGTACACGAGCTGCTGCAGCGTCATAGCCCCAGGCTATCGAGCTGAGCCGATTCATGTATTGGACGACTTGTCGAGTGCACTCCTAGCGTGGGGGCATGGCTCTGACCCTTCAGCGCGGATCGCTTGGCAGGCAAGGGTTCCCGCGCAGGCTGTGGTCGTCGACGGTGGGCAAGAAGGCCGTGATGGCGGTCACCGGCGGCATCCTGCTCGCCTACGTGGTCGCGCACATGGTGGGCAACCTGACGATCTTCCTCGGCGACATCGACGGCTACGGCGTCTTCCTGCGCCGACTGCTCGCCCCGGTGCTGGGCCACGGCGGGTTCGTGTGGGTGATCCGCGTGGTGCTGCTGCTCGCCGTGGTCCTGCACATGACCGCCGCCATCCAGCTCGCCCGGCGCGCGGCCAGGGCCAGGCCGGTGGGGTACGCGCGGCGGCCGAGGGTCCAGGGCGGGTACGCGGCGCGGACCATGCGGTGGGGCGGGGTGATCATCGCCCTGTTCGTGGTCTACCACCTGCTCGACCTCACCGCGGGCGTGCTGAACCCGCACGGTGTCGAGGGGCAGATCCACGCCAATGTCATCGCCGACTTCCAACACTGGTACGTCGTGGCGGCCTACACCCTCGCCGTTGTCGCTCTAGGCCTGCACCTGCGCCACGGGATGTGGAGCGCACTACGCAGCCTTGGCCGTGCCCCCGGCGCTTCCAGTGTGATGGCGCTGGTCGTGTCCGTTGGCATCACCGTCGGGTTCTTGTCCGTGCCGTATGCCGTCCTCTTCGGAATCGTGAGGTGACGCAATGCTCTACCGCGACGGCGACCCGATCGCTGACACACGCGCCCCGGAAGGCCCCCTGGAGACAAGATGGGAGCGACGGCGCTTCTCCGCCCGACTGGTGAACCCGGCCAACCGACGCAAGCTGACCATCGCCGTCGTGGGCACTGGCCTGGCAGGTGGCTCTGCCGCCGCCACCTTGGGCGAACTCGGCTACAACGTCCTGTCGTTCTGCTACCAGGACAGCCCAAGACGCGCACACAGCATCGCCGCGCAAGGTGGCATCAACGCCGCCAAGAACTACGCGGGCGACGGTGACAGCGTGCACCGCCTCTTCCACGACACCATCAAGGGCGGCGACTTCCGGTCCCGCGAGTCCAACGTCCACCGCCTTGCCGAGGTCAGCACGAGCATCATCGATCAGTGCGTCGCCCAAGGCGTGCCCTTCGCCCGCGAGTACGGCGGTCTGCTGGACACGAGGTCCTTCGGCGGCGCCCAGGTGTCGCGCACGTTCTACGCGCGCGGGCAGACCGGTCAGCAGCTCTTGCTCGGCGCGTATCAAGCGCTTGCGCGGCAGGTCCACGCAGGTAGCGTCAGATCATTCCCTCGAACCGAGATGCTCGACCTCGTCGTCTCGGACGGGCGTGCGCGCGGTGTCGTCGTGCGCGATCTCGTCACCGGTGAGGTCACGACCCACTTAGCTGACGCGGTAGTCCTAGCGACCGGCGGATACGGCAACGTCTTCCACCTCTCGACCAACGCCAAGGGTTGCAACACCACCGCGATCTGGCGCGCGCACAAACGCGGAGCCCTCTTCGCGAACCCGTGCTACACCCAGATCCACCCCACCTGCATCCCCGTGAGCGGTGACCACCAGTCAAAGCTGACGTTGATGAGCGAGTCCCTGCGCAACGACGGCAGGGTGTGGGTACCGGTCGAAGCGGGAGATAGTCGACCTCCCGACCAGGTCCCCGAATCCGAGCGTGACTACTACCTGGAGCGGATCTATCCGAGCTTCGGCAACCTGGTCCCGCGCGATATCGCCTCACGCGCCGCGAAAGCCGTGTGCGACGCCGGTAGGGGAGTGGGACCGGGCGGGCTCGGCGTGTACCTCGACTTCGCCGACGCCATAGCGCGACTCGGCAGGGACACCGTCGCTGCCCGATACGGGAACCTCTTCGAGATGTACCAACGCATCACCGACGAGGACCCGTACCAGGTCCCGATGCGGATCTATCCCGCGGTGCACTACACCATGGGCGGACTCTGGGTGGACTACGACCTGCGCAGCACCATCCCCGGCCTGTTCGTCATCGGTGAGGCCAACTTCTCCGATCACGGTGCCAACCGCCTCGGTGCCAGCGCGCTCATGCAAGGCCTCGCCGACGGGTACTTCGTGCTCCCTGCCGTCATCGGTGACTACCTCGCCGATGGCCCGTTCGGCCCCGTTGACCCCAACGCCGTCGATGAAGCCGAGGACGGTGTTCGCGAACTCGTCTCGACTCTCCTGACCATCAAGGGCGACCGTACACCTGAGTCCTTCCACCGAGAGCTGGGCAGGCTCATGTGGGACCTCTGTGGCATGGAGCGGTCGGAAGACGGCCTGCGCAAGGCACTCGAACGCATCCCCTCCCTGCGCGAGGAGTTCTGGCGTCGGCTCAAGGTCACCGGCACCGGCGGCGAGCTCAACCAAGCTCTGGAGAAGGCAGGCCGGGTCGCGGACTTCCTCGAGCTGGCCGAACTGATGTGTGTTGACGCTCTTCACCGGAGCGAGTCCTGCGGCGGTCACTTCCGCGTCGAGAGTCAGACCGCCGAAGGCGACGCGCGCCGCGACGACGACCGCTTCTCCTATGTGGCGGCGTGGGAGTTCACGGGCGTCGGTGAGCCACCCATGCTGCACCGCGAGCAACTGCACTTCGAGGCCGTCAGGCCCACCGTGAGGAGTTACAAGTGAGGTACCGAGTGCGGGTCTGGCGACAGACAGGCCCAACAGCCAAGGGACAGCTCGTCGACTACGAGATCGATGGCGTCACTGCTGAGATGTCGTTCCTGGAGATGCTCGACGTCCTCAACGAACGACTCCAACTCGAAGGCGACGATCCCGTCGCCTTCGACCACGACTGCCGCGAAGGCATCTGCGGCGCCTGCGGCGTCATGATCGACGGCGTCGCGCACGGCCCGGGCAAGGCGACCACGACCTGCCAGCTGCACATGCGCCAGTTCGACCCGGCCGACCCGATCGTGGTCGAACCCTGGCGGGCCGCGCCGTTCCCCGTCCTGCGGGACCTCGTCGTCGACCGCACCGCCCTCGACCGCGTCATCGAGGCGGGCGGCTACATCTCCACCCGGGCCGGTGCCGCCCCGGACGCGCACGCCCTCCCGGTGCCCAAACCCGACGCCGACACCGCCTTCGAGGCCGCCGCCTGCATCGGCTGCGGTGCCTGCGTCGCCGCGTGCCCCAACGGCTCCTCGATGCTGTTCACCGCCGCCAAGGCCACCCACCTCGGCGTTCTCCCGCAAGGGCAGCCCGAGCGGTACACCCGCGCGCGCGACATGGTGGAGACCCAGGACGACCTCGGCTTCGGCGGTTGCACACTCACCGGGGAGTGCACAGCCGTCTGCCCCAAGGGCATCCCGCTATCCACGATCTCCCGCCTCAACCACGACGTGCTCTCAGCCGTCCTGCGCTCGGGCTAGGCGGCGCACATGCGGGCTAGGCCAAGATGGGCGGATGAGCTGGTTCCGCAGGAAGCCACAACCCGAGCCCCTCGAACCGGAGGCGCTCGCGGACCGGTTCTGGGCAAGGTGGCACGAACTGCTGCCGGAGGTCGCGGCCGCCCTCGGTGAAGGCGAGCCGCACCGGGTGGAGAACCAGCTCTGCGACCTCGTCGCCGACCTGCACCCGGACCTGCACTTCGCCCTCGAACGCGGCGGGAGGTCTATCTACGCGCTGGTCGTCTCCGGCCAAGAGGACCCGAGACTGCGGCCATTCACCGACGCGTGGAAGGCGGTAGCGCCGCCGGATGACGCTATCTGGGAGTTCCACGACTCAGTCCCACCTGTGCCCGACCCGACCGAGGTGACCGTCAACCTCGGCCCGCACCGCATCCGGTTGGCCGACGTTCGCGTGCACGCCCAGGTCGACGAAGAGGCCGGGGTGGTCGACGTGGCCGTGCACCACCCGCTGCTCCGCGAACTCGACCCGGCGGCCCGCTCCGCGATGACGTTCCTGCCCCTGGACGCCACCCTGGGTGAGCGGCTGGCCGGTCGGCGGCTGCGCAGGGTCGAGGCCGCCCTCGACGCCCCCTCCGACACCATCGACCTGCTTGACCTGCGCGAACTCATCCACCGGCTGGCGGGCTGAGCACGCGGGTTGTCGGTGCCCCTCGCTACTCTGCACGGGTGACCAGTGCTGATCAGGACCTACCGCGACACGCCCACGGAGCCGAGGCCGAGGGCGTCGAGGACGTGCCCGCCGAGGCCCGTGAGCGGCACGCCGTGCTCGCCGAGGAGCTGCTCGGCCACCAGTTCCGCTACTACGTGCTCGACGCGCCGACCATCTCCGACGGCGAGTTCGACGCGCTGCTGCGCGAGCTGGCGGCCATCGAGCAGCGGCACCCGGCACTGGTCACCCCCGAGTCGCCGAGCCAGCGCGTCGGCGGCACCTTCTCCACCGAGTTCGCCGCCGTCGACCACCTGGAGCGGATGCTCAGCCTGGACAACGCCTTCGACGTCGACGAGCTCGGCTCCTGGGTCGACCGGGTCACCAAGGAGGTCGGCGACGCCGCGCACTACCTGTGCGAGCTCAAGATCGACGGCCTCGCCATCAACCTGCTCTACGAGAACGGCAGGCTCACCCGCGCGCTCACCCGCGGCGACGGCCGCACCGGCGAGGACGTCACCCTCAACGTGCGCACCATGCGCGACGTCCCCGAGCGGCTGACCCCCAGCGACGAGTTCCCCATCCCGGAGCTGGTCGAGGTCCGCGGCGAGGTCTTCCTCCGCGTCGAGGACTTCACCGAGCTCAACGCCCGCCTGGTCGAGGCCGGGAAACCGCCCTTCGCCAACCCCCGCAACACCGCGGCGGGCTCGCTGCGGCAGAAGGACCCGAAGATCACTGCGAGCAGGTCGCTGCGGATGATCTGCCACGGCTTCGGAAAGAGGGTGGGTTTCGAGCCAACGACCCAGTCCGAGGCATACCGCGCACTGACCGCGTGGGGCCTACCTGTCTCCGAACACACCACACTGCTCGACTCCGCGGACCAGCTCGCGGCGCACATCAAGCACTGGGGCGAGCACCGCCACGACGCGGTGCACGAGATCGACGGCGTCGTGGTCAAGGTCGACGAGGTGTCCCTCCAGCGCAGGCTGGGCAGCACCTCCCGCGCGCCGCGGTGGGCCATCGCCTACAAGTACCCGCCGGAGGAGGCCACCACCACGCTGATCGACATCCGGGTCAACGTGGGCCGCACCGGGCGGGTCACCCCGTACGCGGTCATGGAGCCGGTCAAGGTCGCGGGCTCGACGGTGGAGATGGCCACCCTGCACAACGCCAGCGAGGTCAAGCGCAAGGGCGTGCTGATCGGCGACCGCGTCGTCATCCGCAAGGCGGGCGATGTCATCCCCGAGGTGCTCGGCCCGGTCATCGAGGCGAGACCCGAGGACGCGCGCGAGTTCGAGATGCCCACCGAGTGCCCGGTCTGCGGCACGACGCTGCGCTACGAGAAGGAGGGCGACGCCGACATCCGCTGCCCCAACGCGCGGACCTGCCCCGCGCAGTTGCGCGAGCGGCTGTTCCACCTCGCGGGCCGCGGCGGGTTCGACATCGAGGTGCTCGGCTACGAGGCGGCGGGCGCGCTGCTGGCCGCTGGCGTGATCGCCGACGAGGGCGACGTGTTCTCCCTCACCGAGGACGACCTGATCGAGGTCGACCTGTTCCGCACCAAGTCCGGCGAGCTCTCCGCCAACGCCCGCAAGCTGCTGGCCAACCTGGAGACGGCCAAGGACCGTCCACTGTGGAAGGTGCTGGTCGCGCTGTCGATCCGGCACGTCGGGCCGACCGCGGCCCGGGCGCTGGCCCAGGCGTTCGGCTCGATCCAGGCGATCGAGGCCGCCGACGAGCAGCAACTGGCCGACACCGAGGGCGTCGGGCCGACCATCGCCGCCGCGGTCGAGGAGTGGTTCGCCGTCGACTGGCACCGCGACGTGGTCGACAAGTGGCGCTACGCCGGGGTGCGGATGGCCGACGAGCGCGACGAGGGCGTCCCCCGCACGCTGGAGGGCCTCTCGATCGTGGTCACCGGCAGCCTCACCGGCTACTCCCGCGACGAGGCCAAGGAGTCCATCCTGGTCCGCGGCGGCAAGGCGTCGGGCTCGGTGTCGAAGAAGACCGCGTTCGTGGTGGTCGGCGACGCCCCGGGGTCCAAGTACGACAAGGCTGTCCAGCTCAAGGTCCCGGTGCTCGACGAGGACGGTTTCCGGGTGCTGCTCGCCGACGGACCGCAGGCCGCTACCGAGCTGGCCACCATCGGCGACCCGGAGGCGGAGCGGGAGGCGGTGGAGTCCACCGAGGACTGATCGCGTCCAGTCGGAAGGGTTGCGCAGTCAACCTTTTTCCCGCGCGCCGGGTACCCGCGCGTACGGGAACGCTCCCGTGCTGGGCCATCCGTGTGAGCGCGGTGGACAGCGGTGTTCGGCCACCGGTGCGCCCACCGCAACGCGTCGCGAATCCGCTGTGCCGGGTGGTTGGCAGGGTCGCGATCCCTTGGCAGGGTGGGGGGAGCGGGCCGGTGCTGCGGCCCGGTGTCGGCGGGCGGAGGGGGATCTGGCTGGGGCACGGTCGGAGTCGACGGTCCGGGATGGGGTGAGTGGCCGGTCGCGCGCGCAGGTGCGCCGACCGGATCCGGTCGGACCGGTCGGCGCGCGGGACAGGCAACCGCGCGCGGGCTGGGGCGTCGGAGGAGTCCGGTGGGTTTCCCGCGTCGAACCCGGCGCCGGGGGTCCCACCGGGACGACACGACGAACGTGGGAGGCGAGGCGTGGCTGAGGTGGCTGACCTGGTGGTGCGCCAGGCGCGGTCGGACGAGGTGCGGCGGGTCGGTGCGCTGACCGTGGAGGCGTACCGGGCGGTCGGGTACCCGGGGGACGGGGGCGGGTCCGGGTACGCGACGCTGCTGGCCGACGCCGAGGCGCGGATGCGGTCGGCCGAGCTGCTGGTGGCCGCGAACCGGGAGGGGTGTCTGCTCGGTACGGTCACGGTCGCGCTGCCCGGCACCCCGTTCGCCGAGATCTCCCGCGCGGGCGAACTGGAACTCCGCATGCTCGCCGTCGCCGCCCCCGCGCGCGGCAGGGGAGTGGGGGAGTTGCTGGTGCGCGCGGTTATCGCAAGAGCCCGCGAGCTGGGCCTGGAACGGGTAGTCCTGTGCAGCCCGGCAGCGTTGTCCCCGGCACACCGGCTCTACGAACGCCTCGGCTTCGCCCGCTTACCCAGCCGCGACTGGCACCCGGGCCCCGAGGTCCAACTCATCGCTTACACCCTGGACGTGTGAGCGCCCTACCTGCGGTGTGTCCTGGGCGGGACAGTCGTCCCGCGTGCGTCCATCCGGGCTAGTGGCAACAGGTGGAGACCCTCGGCCTCTGCTTCACTGGCCCGGTGGAGCTCCAGGCGTGCCTCAACGGCGAGCGCTCACCCGCCGACCACCCCGTCGTCCCGGTGACCGCGGCGCAGGTGGCGTCAGCCGCTGCTGATGTCGCCGCGCTCGGGGTCACCGCGGTGCACCTGCACCCGCGGGACGCCACCGGCCGCACGACGCTGCTCGGGTCCGAACTGGCCGCCACCGTGGCCGCTGTCCGCGCGGCAGTGCCAACCGCCACCGTTGGCGTCACCACCGGCGCCTGGGTCGTACCGGACCCACGTCGTCGAGCCGCTCTAGTCGCCGCCTGGACCGGTCTGGCCGCCGGACGTCCCGACTTCGCCTCGGTCAACGTCCACGAGGACCGCTGGTGGGAGGTCTGCGCGGCCCTGCACTCGGCGGGCGTCGCGGTCGAGTTGGGCGTCTTCGACCCGCCCGCCGCGGCCACCCTCCGCGCCCAGGGCATCCCACCGGCCGCGATCCGGGTCCTGGCCGAGGTGCGCCCCGACGCCGAGCCGGAGCCTCTCCTGGACGCCCTGGACTGGGTGCCGCTGCCGGTCCTGCTGCACGGCGAGGAGGCCTCCACCTGGCCCGTGCTCACCGCGGCCGTCCACCGCGGCCTGGCGACTCGCATCGGCCTGGAGGACACCCTCCGCCTGCCAGACGGAAGCCCGGCCGCCGACAACGCGGCCCTGGTGCGGGCGGCGCTGGAGCGGACCGCGGTCCAGTCCTGATCAACCCGGTAGCACTACCGCCCTGACCAACCTGGCAGGACCGTCACTCCGGCAGGACCACCGCTCTGTCAATCCGGTAGGACTACCGCTCTGTCAATCCGGTAGGACTACCGCGACGATGCCCGCCAGGTGGGCCAGCCGGGCCACCTCGGCCGCGCGGAACATCGGGCCACCGGGGCGGCCGACGAGCAGGACCCGGTCCGGCTTGCCCAGCGGCGTCGCCGCCAGTTCGGTGCCGAGCTCGCGCCAGGTCGCGGGCACCCACGACTCCTCGCCGTCGAGGACGGTGGCCCTGGCCAGCGGGAGCCACGGCAGGGTGATGGTCTGGATGTCGGGCGCGGCGGTGCTGGCCGCCAGCCGGGTGGCGCCCTCGGCGGTGGCGGCGACGATCAGCGCCCACCCCGATCGGATGATCTTCGGGACGCCCGCGGCGAAGATGGCCAGGCCGTCGCGCGGGTCGGCCGCGACGTCTTCGACCAGTTCCAGCTCGCGGTGTGTGTCGAGCAGGCCCGCGTACGGGCGCACCGCGTCCACCTCGACCCCGGGGATCGACTCGGCCGCGGTGATCAGCACGTCCGGCAGCCTGCCGCCGGGCAGCTCGACCACCAGGTCGTCGATGGCGACCCCACCCGCGCGTTCCACCACGTCGACGCTGAGGATGTCCGCACCGATGGCGCCCAGCGCGGTCGCGACCGCGCCCAGGGTGCCCGGGCTGTCCGGGAGCTGCACCCGGATCAGGAACGACAAGGCGAACGCCTCCCGCACGTAAGCAACCCCCGCGCGGACGCGCGGATTTCCTCGACCGCCGATTGTCGCAGACCCTGGCCGCGCCGCCCCGGCTGCCACCGGGCACCGGTTTAGCACCGCGGCGCGCTCGGAACAACCCGTTCGGGGTTGCCGAACCGCGCGAAATAGACTCACCAGGTCCTATCACAGACAACCCCGGGGGTTCGTCGAGTGCCCAGCATCTCCCGCGACGAGGTAGCCCACCTCGCTCGCCTGGCCAGGTTGGCCGTCACCGAAGCGGAACTGGACCTGTTCGCAGGTCAGCTCGACCAGATCGTGGCCGCGGTCGCCCAGGTCGGGCAGGTCGCCGACCAGGACATCCCGCCCACGTCGCACTCGGTGCCGTTGACCAACGTCTTCCGCGCCGACGTCGTCCGCCCGGGGCTCACCCAGCAGCAGGCCACCGCCGCCGCGCCCGCGGTGGAGGACGGCCGGTTCCGCGTGCCGAGGATCCTCGGGGAGGAAGCATGACCGAGCTGACCCGCCTCGACGCGGCCGATATCGCGGCCAAGATCGCGGCCAAGGAAGTCTCCGCGGTCGAGGTCACCCAGGCCCACCTGGACCGCATCGCCGCGGTCGACCACGCCGTGCACGCCTTCCTGCACGTCGACACCGAGCGCGCTCTAGCCGCCGCCAAGGCCGTTGACGACAACGCCGCCGCGGGCCTTCCCGCCGCGTCGCCGCTGGCAGGCGTACCGCTGGCGCTCAAGGACGTGCTCACCATGCAGGGCGCGCCCACGACCTGCGGCTCCAAGGTCCTGGAGAACTGGCAGCCGCCCTACGACGCCACCGTGACGCAGCGGTTGCAGGCGGCCGGGGTGGTGATCCTCGGTAAGACCAACATGGACGAGTTCGCGATGGGCTCGTCCACCGAGAACTCCGCCTTCGGGCCCACCCGCAACCCGTGGGACCTCGACCGCATCCCCGGCGGGTCCGGTGGCGGTTCCTCCGCCGCGCTCGCCGCGTTCGAGGCGCCACTGGCGATCGGTACCGACACCGGTGGCTCTATCCGCCAGCCCGGCGCGGTTACCGGAACGGTCGGCGTCAAGCCCACCTACGGGACCGTCTCCCGGTTCGGTCTAGTCGCCTTCTCGTCCTCTTTGGACCAGGCAGGCCCGTGCGCGCGGACCGTGCTCGACGCGGCCCTGCTGCACGAGGTCATCGCCGGGCACGACCCGCTCGACTCGACCTCCATCGACGCGCCGGTGCCGCCGGTTGTCGCTGCCGCCCTTGAGGGCGCCAACGGCGACCTCAAGGGCGTCAAGGTCGGCGTCGTGACCGAGTTCGCGGGCGACGGCTACGAGCCGGGCGTCGCCGAGGCGTTCACCGCCGCCGTCGACCAGCTGCGCGCGCTCGGCGCCGAGATCGTCGAGGTGTCCTGCCCGAGCTTCGACCTCGCGCTGCCCGCCTACTACCTGATCGCGCCGAGCGAGGCCTCGTCCAACCTGGCCCGCTTCGACGCGATGCGCTACGGCCTGCGCGTCGGCGACGACGCCACCCGCAGCGCCGAGGAGGTCATGTCGCTGACCCGCGCCGCGGGCTTCGGGCCTGAGGTCAAGCGGCGCATCATCCTCGGCACCTACGCGCTCTCCGCCGGGTATTACGACGCCTACTACGGCTCGGCGCAGAAGGTCCGCACGCTGATCATGCGCGACTTCGACGCCGCGTTCGCCAGCGTGGACGTGCTGGTCTCGCCGACCACGCCGACCACCGCGTTCAAGATCGGCGAGCGCACCGCGGACCCGATGGCGATGTACCGGGCGGACCTGTGCACCATCCCGTCCAACCTGGCTGGCAACGCCGCGCTGAGCGTCCCCTGTGGACTCTCCGACGGGCTGCCGGTCGGCCTGCAGATCATGTCGCCCGCGCTGCAGGACCAGCGCGGGTACCGGGTGGCCGCCGCCTACGAGGTCGCCCGCAACGCCGCCCAGGGCGGTCCACTGATCAACCGTGTTCCTGAGTTGGAGGTCGCGCACTGATGGCCGGGTCCAAGTACAAGGGCGTGTTCGGGATCGTCAGCGCGGTCACCTCCGCCACCAGCGCCGCCCGCGGGTTCGCCGCGGCCCGCGCCGACAAGGACAAGCTGGTGCTGGCCAACGCCATCGGCAGCGTCGTCGTCGCCATCACCGGCGTGCTCATCGCCGTCCGCGCCTACCGGAGGGCCAAGTGACCACAGCGGAGCTGATGGACTACGCCGAGGTCATCACCCGGTTCGACCCGGTGCTCGGCCTCGAGGTGCACGTCGAGCTGTCCACCGCGACCAAGATGTTCTGCGGCTGCTCGAACAGGTTCGGCGGCGAGCCCAACACCCACGTCTGCCCGACCTGCCTGGGCCTGCCCGGGTCGCTGCCGGTGGTCAACGCCGTCGCGGTCGAGTCGGCCATCCGGATCGGGCTGGCGCTCAACTGCGAGATCGCGCCGTGGTGCCGGTTCGCGCGCAAGAACTACTTCTACCCGGACATGCCGAAGAACTTCCAGACCTCCCAGTACGACGAGCCGATCGCGTTCAACGGCTACCTCGACGTCACCCTCGACGACGGCGAGGTCGTGCGCGTGCAGATCGAGCGCGCGCACATGGAGGAGGACACCGGCAAGTCGCTGCACGTCGGTGGCGCCACCGGCCGCATCCACGGCGCGGAGCACTCGCTGCTGGACTACAACCGGGCCGGGGTGCCGCTGATCGAGATCGTCACCAAGACGATCGAGGGCACCGGCGAGCGCGCGCCCGAGGTGGCCCGCGCCTACGTGTCCACGCTGCGCGACCTGCTCCAGGCGCTCGACGTGTCCGACGTGCGGATGGACCAGGGGTCGCTGCGCTGCGACGCCAACGTGTCGCTGATGGAGCGCGGCGCCGCCGAGTTCGGCACCCGCACCGAGACCAAGAACGTCAACTCGCTGCGCAGCGTCGAGCGGGCCGTCCGCTTCGAGATGACCCGCCAGGCCGCGATCCTGGCCTCCGGCGGCTCGATCCTGCAGGAGACCCGGCACTTCGAGGAGGCCTCCGGCACCACCCGCGCCGGGCGGCGCAAGGAGACCTCCGAGGACTACCGCTACTTCCCCGAGCCCGACCTGGTGCCCATCGCGCCGTCGGCGGAGTGGGTGCAGGAGCTGCGGGGGACGCTGCCGGAGTTGCCAGCCGAGCGCCGCAAGCGCGTGCAGGCCGAGTGGTCGCTGACCGACCTGGAACTGCGGGACCTGGTCAACGCGGGCGCCATCGACCTGGTCGCGGCCACCGCCGACGCGGGCGCCCCGCCCGCCGAGGCCCGCTCGTGGTGGATGTCGTACCTGTCCCAGCAGGCCAACGCCCGCGGCGTCGACCTGGGCGCGCTGCCGATCACCCCGGGGCAGGTGGCCAGGGTCATCGCCCTGGTCGCCGACGGCGCCCTCACCAACAAGCTCGCCCGCGACGTCGTCGACGGCGTCCTCGCAGGCGAGGGCGAACCGGACCACGTCGTCGAGACCCGAGGCCTCAAGGTCGTCTCCGACGACTCGGCCCTCTACGCCGCCGTCGACGAGGCCCTCGCCGCCAACCCCGACGTGGCCACCAAGATCCGCGAAGGCAAACACGCCGCCGCAGGCGCCATCGTCGGCGCGGTCATGAAAGCCACCCAGGGCCAAGCCGACGCCAAACGAGTCCGCGAACTAATCCTCACCCGCTGCGGCGCCTAACACCCCAGCCCGATGCCGCCCGCCCCTCCCCCCGAGGACCGGGCGGCATCGTCTTGTCTACCCACCCTCTTAGCCTGCGGGCCCTGGGCCTACTCACGCCGTACTTGGCACCCCGCGAGCGGCCCCGCTGCACCGGTTCACTCACGCTGCGCTGGTTCCGCACGCCCCGCACCAGCTCCGTCAAGCCAGCCCTCTGACCGATGTCCGGCGCTCTGGCCCCGCACGGCCCACTTACCCTGAACCGGCCCCGTAGCCACTCACCAGCCCGATGGCTTCAAACCAGGGCGCCCAACCCGAACCCGGCATCTAGCCCCCACCGAACCCGCTTCGCGCGCCCGCGCCAGTCCGGCCCCAGCCCCCACCCTCTCCGGGAGGCGTCCCAGGTCCCAGCCTACCGGCACCCCCCGACACGCGATCTTGAAACAAGCCCGCCCAAGATCCACATGTGGACAACTTCTGTCCCTGAAACGGGTGAACTCGAGTCACCCACAGGCGCCACAACAGCAGGTCAGGGGTCCAAGCAGCGCGAGCGAGCCGCCAGTCGGGAGCAAGTCGTGAGGGGGGCTAGTCCGCTCCTCCGCCGCCGCCCTGGGGTTGGACGAGGATGGCGATGGCTCGGTCGTCGCTGGAGACGGTGGGGCCGGATTGGCGGTTGGTGGTGCCCGCGATGGCGATCTGCTCGGTCATCAGGTCGAGGCCGTCGACCTTGCCGAAGCCGTCCGGGGCGGCGAGGGCGATCTGGGGTTTGCCGGTGAAGGTGCCGTCCGGGGCCTGGGGGAGGTTCTCCAGGTGGCCCGCGGTGGCCATCGCGACCCACACCAGCTGCGAGGTCGCCGCGCAGCCCGCCACGCCCGGCTTCTCCGGCCACGACCACGCCGGGCTGCTCAGCGGCTTGCCCGGCGTCACCCTGTAGAGCACGTCCGCGGCCGCCGTGCGGTCGGTCACCCAGGTCTGGGAGCCGTCGAGCGACGCGCAGATCCCGCCGGGCGCGTGCAGCCCGGCCGCGAGCACCGCACTGCCCGCCGTGGGGTTGCCCGGCGCGGGCTTGCCCTCGCCGGTGATCCGCAGGACCTTGCCCGCGAGCGACTTCGGGTCGGCGGCGGCCGTCGGCGACCCCGCGTCCCCGGTCGCGAGGACGAGGGCGCCGCGGTGGTCGCGTGCCAGCGAGCCGCGGTTGCCGGTCGCGCCGCGGGGGATGCCGGTGAGCACGGGCTTCGGCTTGTCACCGGGCGCGATGCGGACCACGCGGTTGTCGGTCGGTGTCGTGATGTAGGCGAAGACCAGCTGGTCCTCGTCGTAGGTCGGAGACAACGCGAGGCCGGTAAGCCCACCGTCTGTGGACGCGTCAACGGGGACGGTGGCGAACACGGTCGGCGGGTTGTCCTTACGCACGAACAGGATTCGCCCAGTCTTACGCTCGGCCACCAACGCGGTCGGGTTCGAACCGTCGCCAGGTAGCGCTGCCACCGCGACAACCGTGTCGAGACAGGTAGCCAGTACGGCTGGATGGAAGTCCTTGCACCCGTCAGGCGGGGGTACCTTCGTCGGCTCGCCGCCCGGCTGTGCGCCCTCGACCGCGCCGCTACGGCCACCGGTCTCAGGTTCGGGGGCGGCCTGGGGGGTCAACGGCGCGTTGGCCTGCCAACTGCTGGCGGGAGGCTGCTCGGCGAAGGTAGCGCAAGAGGACACGGCGAGCGCCACACACGCCGCCGTGAACAGGCGAAACGGGGTACGCAGCACTCCAGCCATGATGCCCGACCTTACGTCCAACAAGGTGAATCCCCGGTGAGCAGCTACCGCCTCGCGCGCTCCACTACGGCGACCCGATCAACCAGTAACTGCAATTCCTCGGCGATCACCTCGGGTGCCTCTAGCGGCAAGAAGTGACTGGTAGGCACTACACGCACCCTGGCCTGAGGTAGGCGAGACGCGGCCTTGGTCGCCTGCCTCGGGTCGGCGATGACGTCGAAGCGGGCCGCGAGCACCGTCACCGGGCAGGTGATGCCCGCGAGGTCCCGTGGCGGGATGTCGGTGAGCGCAAGGGCCAGGGTGACGTACCAGCGCCAGTCGTGGCCCAGGAAGCGGCGCACCGCCCGCGCGACGTCGGCCGGGTCGGCGCCGGGCAGCATGAACCCGCTGTGTTGCAGAAGCGTCGCGGTGATGCGATTGACCGGCACCCGGTGCAGCACGGCGTCGACCAGCGGCCCCGCCGCCCGCACGGCCATCGCGCTCCCGATCACCACTGGCCTGCGCACGGCGGCCGGTATCCCCAGCACGCCGAGCACACCCCCGAAGAGGTCCCCCGGAACGCCCGCGGCCAGCAGCAACCCGGACACCCGCTCCGGGTACCGCCGCGCCAACTCGGCGGCCACCATCACCCCGACCGACCAGCCCATGACCACACACCGCTCGACCCCGGCCGCGTCCATCACCGCCACCGCGTCCGCAACGTGGTCATCCAACCCGATCCGCGTCGCAACATCCGGCCGATCCGACCCCATGGTGCCGCGGTGATACCAACTCAGCACCCGAACCCCGGACGACGGCAACACCAACGCGGGCCAAGCCTCGGGGATCGTGCCCAACCCCGGACACAACAACACAACCGGTCCATCGGACTCGGTGCACCACCCACGCAGCCTGGTCCCATCGGCCGCCCGCACATCGTGTTCCCGCATCACCGGCCAGTCTGCCGCACCACCCGCCCATTCCACCCACTTTCGCCCCGCCACCCATCACCCACCCATTCGTGGAGCCCCCAACACCTCGCTGACCTGTGTAAGCCCAGATCCCTGGCTGGTCTCATGTCACCTGGTTCAGGGACAGAAGTTGTCCACATGTGGATCTTGGGTGGGCTTGTTTCAAGATCGCGTGTCGGGGGGTGCCGGTAGGCTGGGACCTGGGACGCCCCCCGGAGAGGGTGGGGGCTGGGGCCGGACTGGCGCGGGCGCGCGAAGCGGGTTCGGTGGGGGCTAGATGCCGGGTTCGGGATAGGCGCCCTGGTTCGAAGCCATGGGGCTGGTGAGTGGCTACGGGGCTGGTTCAGGGTAAGTGGGCCAGTGCGGGGCCAGAGGGCCGGACGTCGATCGGGTGCTGGCTTGGCGGAGCCGTTGCTGGGTATGGGCCAATGCGAGTCAGCGGGACCTGTGCGAGGCCTGGGCCAGTACAGGGCCAGGGGACCAGTGCGGGGTTGGGGGACCGGTGCGGGTCAAGGGGAGGGCCATTTGCGGGGCTGGTGGGCCGGGTGTTGGTCGAGAAGCTGGCTTGGTGGTGCTGACGCAGGGCGCGTGGGTGGGTGCGGAGCGTGGGCTGGCGCGGGTAAGAGGTTGGGTATGAGCGGGGGGGCAGTCGCGGGTGAACGGTGGGTGCGGGGTTGGTGGGCGGTTTGGGGTGAGGGGATGGCCTGGGGGCCGGTGCGCGAGCGAGGGGGTGCGCGGGGGAGGTTGGTGCGAGAGGCCTATGCGAGGGGTTGCGCGGGGCAAGGGTCGCGGGGCTGAGATGGCTGGTCGGGGGTGAGGGCTGGCGTGGGGTCTTAGAGGCATCGTGTGGGGGGCTTAAGAGATGCCGGTCTTGGGAATGGCGGTGTTGGGGAGTTGGCGAAGAGGGGGAGGGGCCTTTGTGGAGTGTGGGGGTGGGGCGGACGTAGGGTGGGGTGGTGACCGTGACTGTGTTGGTGCCTGATGCGCACGGGGTTGCCGCTCTTGCTGGGGTGCGGGGGGTTCGGGTGGTCCAGTACGACCCGGATGACCTGCCCGTCGAGGCCGCGGACGCCGAGGTGTTGGTGCCGGGGTTTTTGTCGGCGGACAAGGTTCGGTTGGTGGGGCGGTTGCCGCGGCTTCGGTTGGTGCAGTTGTTGACCGCGGGGGCTGAGGCGTGGGTGGGGCAGTTGCCCGCGGACGTGATGTTGTCCACGTGCGGTGGGGCGCACGGGGGCAGTACGGCAGAGTGGGCGATGGCGGCGTTGTTGGCCGTCTACCGGGACATCCGGGAGTTCGAGGACAGTCGGCGGGCGGGGCGGTGGGACTCGCACCAGACGGAGACGTTGCAGGGCAAGCGGGTTCTCGTGGTGGGCGCGGGGGACCTCGGGCAGCAGATGCGGCGCAAGCTCGAAGCCTTCGACGCGCAGGTGACGATGGTCGCCAACACCGCGCGTGACGGGGTGCGGGGCGTTCACGAGTTGCCGGAGTTGTTGCCGGAACATGACGCTGTGGTGTTGATGGTGCCGATGACCGCGGCGACGCATCATCTCGTTGATCGAGATTTCCTGGCGAAGCTGCCCGACCGCGCCGTGGTGGTCAACGCCGCGCGGGGGCCCGTCGTGGACACCGAGGCGCTGCTCGCGGAGTTGACCTCGGGCAGGCTGCGGGCCGCGCTGGACGTCACCGATCCCGAGCCGCTGCCGGAAGGTCACCCGCTGTGGACGGCGCCCGGGCTGCTGCTCACCCCCCATGTCGCGGGTAGTTGCACCGGCGTGCACGAGCGCGCCTACAAGGTCGTCGCCGCGCAGATCGAGCGATACATACGAGGCGAGAAGCCCGCGAACCTGGTGCTCGGCGACTACTAGTTGATCGGCGGGGGGTTGACCCATCGCTTACTGTGCGGGCGTGAGTACCGAAGACGACCGCCCGCGCCAGAGCGGCGGATACGCGGACAGCGGCTATTTCACGCCGTCGGAGAGCAAGTACCCGACGACCCCCACCAGCGGTGACGACATCCACGGCAGCGGTGCCACCACCGCGGCCCTGCCGCGTCCCACCGACAGCGACTACGACAGCGGGCACGGCGGCCGGGAGGAGGTGCTCGACCCCCAGCCGCACGCCTGGCACCTCGGTGCCGACCTCGGGCTGTTCGTGCTGCGGGTCACCCTGGGCGCGTTGTTCGTCGGCCACGGCCTGCAGAAGGTCTTCGGGCTCCTGGAGGGCCCGGGGATCGACGGGTTCGCCAAGGCGCTCGCCGCGCTCGGGTTCCAGCAGGCCACGTGGCTGTCCTGGATCACCGGCTTCACCGAGCTCGGCGCCGGTGCCCTGCTCATCCTCGGCCTGTTCACCCCGGCGGCCGCGGCGGCCGTGCTCGGTGTCATGGCCAACGCCATCTGGGTCCGGGTCGACATCGACCTGTTCGCGGGTGGCGTCGAACTGGAGGCGATCTACGCGGCGGCGGCGTTCGCGCTGCTGTTCGCCGGGGCGGGCCGGATCTCCCTCGACCGCAACACCCCGTGGCTGCGCCGGGCCCCGGCGTTCGGCTTCATCTTCCTCATCATCGCCGCGGGGCTGAGCGTGGTCACGCTCGTCGTCCTGCGCTGACCCGGCACCACGCGAGAAGGCCCCCGCCACACCAGGTGACGGGGGCCTTCGCGTGTCCGCCTAGCGGCTCGGGTCGCGGACCGCGCCGGTGGAGGCGTCGGTCGCCATCCGCGCGTAGGCGCGCAGCGCGTTGGTCACCTGCCGCACCCGGTCCACCGGCTGCCACGGCCGTTCCCGCGCGTCCATCTTCGCTCGCCGCTCGGCCAGCACCTCCGGCGCCACCAGCAGCTCCAGGGTCCGCTGGTGCACGTCGATGCGGATCTGGTCGCCGTCCTCGACCAGCCCGATCGTGCCGCCACCGGCCGCCTCCGGCGAGACGTGCCCGATCGAGAGCCCCGACGAGCCACCGGAGAACCGGCCGTCGGTGATCAGCGCGCACTTCTTGCCGAGGCCGGAGCCCTTGAGGAACGCCGTGGGGTGCAGCATCTCCTGCATGCCCGGCCCACCGGCGGGACCCTCGTAGCGCACCACCAGGACCTCGCCCGCCTGGACCTTCTTGCCCAGGATCACCGACACCGCCTGCTCCTGGCTCTCCACGACCCGCGCCGGGCCCTGGAAGACGAACAGGTCCTCGTCGATGCCCGCGGACTTGATGACCGCGCCGCGCTCGGCCAGGTTCCCGTGCAGCACGGCGAGACCACCGTCGGCGGTGTGCTTGTGGTCGAAGTCGCGGATGCAGCCACCCGCCGCGTCGGTGTCGAGCGAGGACCACCGGTTCGACGTGGAGAACGCCTTGGTGGTGCGGACCCCGCCCGGCGCGGCGTGGAACAGCTCGACCGCCTCGGCGGTGGGGTTCGCCGCGCGGATGTCCCAATCGGACAGCCACTGCGCGAGCGAGGTGCTGTGCACCGACGCCACGTCCTCGTTGAGCAGCCCGGCCCGCCACAGCTCACCGAGGATCGCCGGGATGCCGCCCGCCCGGTGCACGTCCTCCATGTGGTAGTCGGAGTTCGGCGACACCTTCGACAGGCACGGCACCTTGCGGGAGATCGCGTCGATGTCGGCGAGGGTGAAGTCGACCTCGCCCTCCTGCGCCGCGGCGAGCACGTGCAGCACCGTGTTCGTCGACCCGCCCATCGCCATGTCCAGCGCCATCGCGTTCTCGAACGCGGCCCGGTTGGCGATCGTGCGCGGCAGCGCCGACTCGTCGTCTTGCTCGTACCAGCGCTTGCACAGCTCGACGACCGTGGTCCCCGCGCGGGAGAACAGGTCCCGGCGCGCGGCGTGCGTGGCCAGCGTGGAACCGTTGCCCGGCAGCGCGAGCCCGAGCGCCTCGGTGAGGCAGTTCATCGAGTTCGCGGTGAACATGCCGGAGCAGGAGCCGCAGGTCGGGCAGGCGGAGCGCTCCACCTCGTCGAGCGCGGCGGCGTCGACCGTGCTGTTGGCGGAGGCGGCGATGGTGGTGATCAGGTCGGACGAGGGGTGCGCGACCCCGCCGACCACCACCGCCTTGCCCGCCTCCATCGGTCCACCCGAGACGAACACCACCGGGATGTTGATCCGCATGGCCGCGTTGAGCATGCCCGGGGTGATCTTGTCGCAGTTGGAGATGCACACCAGCGCGTCGGCCTGGTGCGCGTTGACCATGTACTCCACCGAGTCGGCGATGATCTCGCGCGACGGCAGCGAGTACAGCATCCCGCTGTGGCCCATGGCGATGCCGTCGTCGACGGCGATGGTGTGGAACTCGCGGGCCACCCCACCCGCGGCGGTGATGGCCTCGGCCACGATGTCGCCGAGGTCGCGCAGGTGCACATGCCCCGGCACGAACTGGGTGTAGGAGTTGGCGATCGCGATGATCGGCTTGCCGAAGTCGCTGTCGGTCATGCCGGTCGCACGCCACAGCGAGCGGGCGCCTGCGGCGTTGCGACCGTGCGTGGTGGTGCGGGAGCGCAGCGCGGGCACGGCTCCTCCAATGTCGACGGGTGCGGGTCTGGCGATTGCGTGGGTACTGCCTGGCGGCGCCCGGGGTGCGGGGCCTGCCGGAGGGGGAGCGGTGCCGCCCAGGTTACTCCCGTGTCCCGGTGCGGTGTCCCGCCTCTTCGGTGACCTCCGCCGCGCCCGCGCCCGACCCGGGCTCGACCGGGGCCTCGGCCGCGGACTCGGCCGGTGGCGCGACCGGGGAGTCGGCCGGGGACTCGACCGGTGACGCGGCTGGGGGCTCGACCAGGTCCTCGGCCGGGGCGTCGACCGCTGACTCGACCGCGGACTCCGCCTGGGGCTCGGCTGGGGACTCTGCCGGGGCCTCGACCAGGGCCTCGTCGTCCGGCTCGCCCTCGGGACCGCCCTCGGTCGGGTCGGCCAGCCGCCCGCCGCTGACCAGCGCCAACGCGGGCAGGTGCCGGGTCCTGACCTGCGGCAGCGCCACCTCGGTGTCGTCGTGGAGCACCGCGCTCACCCGGCCCGCCGCGTTCAGCCGCAGCCCCTTGAGCAGCTTCCACGGCAGCGGTCGCGAGCTGACCACCTCGCGCACCACCAGTCCTTCCGCGTCCGCGGTCGTGCGCACGCGTAACACCCAGACCACCAGCGCGATGGGGATGACGTACACGGCGACCAGGCCCGGCGCGGCGAACGCGAACGGGGTCGCGCAGATCGCGAACAGGAGCGCGGCCAGCACGGCGATGCCGGGTACGCGGAAGACCAGCCGGGACGGCACTTGCTGCTGCTCAGACACCCTTAGATGGTGCACCCGCCGTGCTCCCCGGCCGCCTCCGGGTCCCGGATCACAGTCCACCATCCGGGAGCACCGTCCCGCAGAGTTGACGCTCTACCCCGAACGCACTAGCGTCTGCGACGTGCCAGCTCACTCCATTCTCGTACTTCCGCCGCGCGTTCGACGCTGACGGAAGGTCCTGACGTCGAACGCGCGACCCTCGTGCGACCCCTGTGGTCGACGGGGGTTTTTTCGTGTCCAGGCCCGTACTCGCACCACCGATAGTCCGACTTCCCAGCAATCGCCCCGGATCCCGCGCCAGCCCCACGAGAACACTCCGACCCACGAGGCAGAACCGATGACCAGCGCACCATCGCGGCCCACCCCGGCCGCAGCGAACCCTGGGACGGCCGCCGCCACCGCGCAGCCTGCCCGGCCCAAGCCCGCGCCGCCGACCGGAACACCCGTCCGGGTGACCGGAGCGCAGTCGCTCGTCCGCTCGCTTGAGGCCGTCGGCGTCGAGATCGTGTTCGGCATCCCCGGTGGCACCATCCTGCCCGCCTACGACCCGCTGCTCGACTCGACCAAGCTGCGCCACGTGCTGGTCCGCCACGAGCAGGGCGCCGGTCACGCGGCGACCGGGTACGCGCAGGCCACCGGCAAGGTCGGCGTGTGCATGGCCACCTCGGGCCCCGGCGCGACGAACCTGGTCACCCCGCTGGCCGACGCCAACATGGACTCGGTGCCGATCGTGGCCATCACCGGCCAGCAGACCCGCGGCCTGATCGGCACCGACGCCTTCCAGGAAGCCGACATCTGCGGCATCACGCTGCCGATCACCAAGCACAACTTCCTGGTCACCGACCCCGCCGACATCCCGCGCACCATCGCCGAGGCGTTCCACCTGGCCAGGACCGGCAGACCCGGCCCGGTGCTGGTGGACATCCCCAAGGACGTGCTGCAGGAGACCACCTCGTTCAGCTGGCCGCCGGAGCTGCGGCTGCCCGGCTACCGGCCGACCACCCGCCCGCACGGCAAGCAGGTCCGCGAGGCCGCCAAGCTGCTCTGCGCGGCCAAGCGCCCGGTCCTCTACGTCGGCGGCGGCGTGATCAAGGCGGACGCCTCCGCCAAGCTGCTGGAGCTCGCCGAGCTGACCGGCATCCCGGTGGTCACCACCCTGATGGCGCGCGGCGCCTTCCCCGACTCGCACCGCCAGCACCTGGGCATGCCCGGCATGCACGGCACCGTGCCCGCTGTCGGCGCCATGCAGCGCTCGGACCTGCTGGTCGCCCTCGGCGCCCGCTTCGACGACCGGGTCACCGGCGTGCTGGACAGCTTCGCCCCCGACGCCGCGATCGTGCACGCCGACATCGACCCGGCCGAGATCTCCAAGAACCGCCGCGCCGACGTGCCGATCGTGGGCGACTGCAAGGAGATCCTGGTCGAGCTGATCGCCGCGGTGAAGGCCGAGCGGGCCAACGGCGTCGCCGACATCACCGCGTGGTGGGCGCTGCTCGACGAGTGGCGCGGCACCTTCCCGCTGGGCTACGAGTGGCCCAGTGACGGAACCCTGTCGCCGCAGTACGTCATCGAGCGCATCGGCGCCATCGCCGGACCCGAGGCTGTCTACACCGCGGGCGTCGGCCAGCACCAGATGTGGGCCGCGCAGCACGTGCGCTACGAGAACCCGCGCACCTGGCTCAACTCCGGCGGCCTGGGCACCATGGGCTACGCGGTGCCCGCCGCCATGGGCGCCAAGTTCGGCAGGCCGGAGGCGGTGGTCTGGGCCATCGACGGCGACGGCTGCTTCCAGATGACCAACCAGGAACTGGCCACCTGCGCCATCGAGGGCGCGCCGATCAAGGTCGCGGTCATCAACAACGGCAACCTCGGCATGGTCCGGCAGTGGCAGAACCTGTTCTACAGCGAGCGCTACTCCCAGACCGACCTGGGCACCCACAAGCACCGCATCCCCGACTTCACCCTGCTCGCCGAGGCGCTGGGCTGCGCCGGTCTGCGCTGCGAGACCAGGGACGACGTCGACTCGGTGATCCACCGCGCGATGGCCATCAACGACCGCCCGGTCGTGGTGGACTTCGTGGTCGGCAAGGACGCCCAGGTGTGGCCGATGGTCGCCGCCGGGACCGGCAACGACCACATCATGGCCGCCCGCGGCATCCGGCCGCTGTTCGACGAAGCGTGACCCGGCGGACCTGAGGAGGACCGAGCCCATGACGAAACACACCCTCAGCGTGCTGGTGGAGAACAAGCCGGGCGTGCTGGCCCGGGTCGCCGGGCTGTTCTCCCGGCGCGGGTTCAACATCGACTCCCTGGCCGTCGGCCCGACCGAGCACCCCGACGTGTCCAGGATGACCATCGTGGTCGCCGTCGAGGACCTGCCGCTCGAGCAGGTCACCAAGCAGCTCAACAAGCTGATCAACGTGATCAAGATCGTCGAGCTCGAGGCGACCGCCGCGGTGCGCAGGGAACTGCTGCTGGTCAAGGTCCGCGCCGACGCCACCGTGCGCAGCCAGGTCCTGGAGACCGTGCAGCTGTTCCGCGCCAAGGTGGTCGACGTGTCCCCGGAGGCGCTGACCATCGAGGCCACCGGCACCGCGGACAAGATAGAGGCGCTGCTGCGCATGCTGGAGCCCTACGGCGTCCGCGAGATGGTCCAGTCCGGCATGGTCGCCATCGGCCGAGGCCCCCGCTCCATCACCGCGACCGCCGTTCGCTGATCTATCCCTAAGTTCACTGGCTTCCGCCAGGTACCGCCAGAAAGGCAGACACAACTCCCATGTCCGTCGAGATCTTCTATGACGCCGACGCCGACCTCGGCATCATCCAGGGCCGCAAGGTCGCCGTCATCGGCTACGGCAGCCAGGGCCACGCGCACGCGCTGAGCCTGCGCGACTCCGGTGTGGACGTCCGCATCGGACTGCCCGAGGGGTCCAAGTCCCGCGCCAAGGCCGAGGAGCAGGGCCTGCGGGTGCTCACCCCGGCCGAGGCGTCCGCCGAGGCCGACCTGATCATGATCCTGGCGCCGGACACCAAGCAGCGCTTCATCTACGCCGACGACATCGAGCCCAACCTCAACGACGGCGACGCGATCTTCTTCGGGCACGGCTTCAACATCCGCTACGACCTGATCAAGCCGCCCGCCAACGTCGACGTCGCCATGGTCGCCCCCAAGGGGCCCGGCCACCTCGTGCGCCGCCAGTTCGTCGACGGCAAGGGCGTTCCCGCGCTCATCGCCGTGCACCAAGACGCCACCGGCGGCGCGCAGGCACTCGCCCTGTCCTACGCCGCGGCCATCGGCGGTGCCCGCGCGGGCGTCATCAAGACGACGTTCACCGAGGAGACCGAGACCGACCTGTTCGGCGAGCAGGCCGTGCTCTGCGGCGGCGCCTCCGCGCTGGTGCAGACCGGCTTCGAGGTGCTGACCGAGGCGGGCTACGCCCCGGAGATCGCCTACTTCGAGGTGCTGCACGAGCTCAAGCTGATCGTCGACCTGATGTACGAGGGCGGCATCGCCCGCCAGCGCTACTCGGTGTCCGACACCGCCGAGTACGGCGACCTCACCCGCGGCCCGCGCGTGATCACCCCCGCGGTCAAGGCGGAGATGAAGAAGATCCTGGGCGAGATCCAGGACGGCACCTTCGCCCGCGAGTGGGTGGCCGAGGACGAGAGCGGCCGGGCGAACTACCAGCGGCTCCAGGAGGAGGGCGCGAAGCACCCGATCGAGGAGACCGGGGCCAAGCTGCGCGGCCTGATGTCCTGGGTGGACCGGCCGATCACCGAGACCGCCTGACGGACAAAGCGAATCGAGGAGGGGACGGTGTCCGATTCCTGGGCACCGGTCCCCTCCCCTTGTCAGAAGTCCGGTTCGGTGCCCAGCGTGATCAGGGCCGCTGGCGCCAGCTCCGGGGCGAACGAGTAGCCCGGGAAGCCGCCCCAGCGGACGGACTCCCGCAGGTACTCGACCAGCGTGACGCCCTCGCGGCCCGCGACACCGCGCAGCACCGGGTCGGCGACCAGCGACGGCAGTTCCAGGTCCTGGGTGCCGCCGGGGACGTTCGCCTTCTTGCGCTCGTCCGGCGCCATCGGGAAGACGAACCCGGGCTCGCCGCCGTACTCGTCCCAGTCCGCGGCGAGGGTGTAGGCGCTCGGCAGGCACAACGGGTCCGGGTACTCGGGTCCAGGCGGTTGCCCGCGGGGCACCGGCTCCAGGTGGTAACTCAGCAGAAGCGCCTCGCAGTCGCCGGTGAACCACACCCGGCCGACCCGGCGCAGGCACGCCTCCAGCGCGAATGGCAGGCCGACCTTGTCCGCCAGGGTGTCCGCTAGCGCGATGGCGCCCTCGGTCGGCGGCTCGTGCGGCTCCACCCCGTCCGCCGACACCCAGCCCAGGTCCGGCAGCGCCGCGGCGATCCGCGCCACGTCCTGCCCGACCCGGATCATCGTCTCGTCGGCGACGGCGGCCACGTCCTCGGCCAGCGCGTCGGGCACCGGCCCCAGGGCGCGCAACTCCGCCCACACCGCGACCCGCTCGCCCCGCAGGTAGCGCCGGAAGTACGAACTCACCCGGGTCACGTTACGCACCGCGACCGGTCCGGGACGCCAGCGACACGGTGCGTGCGGGCGCGCTGGTGGCCTGCGGTATACCTGATCCCCGGCAGGAACCCCGCCACCCCCACCGAGGAGACGTGATGGACAGCGCACCCATCTACGACGACAAGGCCGAGATCCGCGGCAACCTGGACCTGGCCAAGGCCGAGTGGCAGCGCGCCGCCGAGCCCGACGCCGACCCCGACGGCGAGTACGTCGAGATCGCCTTCGTCCCGCACGACGACGGCAAGACCTACATCGCCATGCGCAACTCCAAGTTCACCGGCCCCGACGACACGGTCCTGGTCTTCACCGAGTCGGAGTGGGACGCCTTCGTCGAGGGCGCCAAGGCCGGGGAGTTCGACGAGCCGTGGTGACCCCACCCGGCGAGGACCCCGGCCGACCCACCCCGGTCTGGATCCCCCCGGAAGCCCTCGCCGCGGCGGGCAAGACCCCACCTCGCGCCACCCCACCGGCCGACAGCGGCACGGCACCACCGACGTCCGGCCCCGCGGGCACACCTCCGGGCGCACCGGCCATCGCGTCGACCGGGAACCCCGCGGGTGCGTCAGCCCCGGGAGGAGATGACCTGCCCTCCCGCGTGACACCACAACGTCCGGTCGCCACCGTGGCGCCCCGGCCCGAGGACGAACCCGGTCAGACCGAGGCCATCCAGCACCCCACGGTCGCCCTCCGCCGAGCGCCTCCGCTGGGGTGGTCGGCCGAGTCGGGTGTCACCTCGGGGAACCTTCCGGCGCCGGTGCCCGTGCCCGGATCCGGTCCGCGGGCTGGTCATTCGGGCAGGCTGCCCGTGCCAGGCGCGCCTACCGACACCGGTCGACAGCCTCCGGTGGATCGTGGTCAGGTGCCCGCGCGGCCAGGCGACCCCAGGCCTGTGGCGCCGTTCCCGCCACGGGGGTCGGGTCACGCGCCTGGGACATCCGGCCAGTTCGGGGCTCCCGTGCGCGACACCGGGGCGCAGCCGCCACGGCCTGTTCCCGGTGGTGATGTGCGACAACCGATTCCGCCGACGATGGGCAGGTCGCCAGGGGCGGTGTCGCAGCCGTTCCCGGCCCAGCCGCCGCGTCCGCACGGACAGCCGCACCAGACCGGGCCGCAGCCGGTGCTGCCGCCTGCTGGACCGCCGGACACGTCGCGGCCTGGGTTTCGCCCGGTTGGGCCATCTCGCCCCGATATGTCCAGTTCTGCTTCTCCTCCAGTAGCGCCACCTCGTCCCGGGGCGTCGAGTGGCAGCTTCTCGCCGGTAGTCCCGCCTCGACCGCCCGCCTCGCCGCGTCCTGCCCCAACTCCTCCCGCATCGCCCAGGAACAACCCCACGGTCGCGCTCTCGCGCCGCGAGCCACCGCCAGGCTTCCCGCCGCTGGCCCAGGCGCCGCCCCCGTTGGAGGCGTTCGGGCAGGGGGGTTTCGGCCCGACCGGGTCCGGGGGCTACCCCACCGGCAGCACGCCCATGCCGCTGCGGCCGGCTCAGCCTGATGATCTGCCGACCGTCAAGGATCAGGTGCGCAAGCGGCCTGCGTACCTGGTCGAGGGGGACGACGACGAGATGTTCGGCAACGACGAGTTCACCGCTCCGCCCGTCATCGGGGAGTGAGCGGGGGGTGGCGAAACACTGCCATGTCACCTGCCTCACCCTCGGGTTGAACGGTTCAGTGGCGCGCCTAGACTGAGCTGCCTTGGGTTACAGCGCCGTAACCACGTCCCTCGCCGAGCCAGCCCAGGAGCCGCAGCGTGACCAGTACGAGCCGCCCCGTCGTCCTCATCGCCGAGAAGCTCGCGCCGTCCGTGTTGGAGGTGTTCGGCGCGGAGTTCGAGGTCCGCCAGGTCGACGGCACCGACCGCCCCGCGCTGTTGGCCGCGGTGTCCGGCGCGGACGCGCTGCTGGTGCGCTCGGCCACCCAGGTCGACGCCGAGGTGCTCAAGGCGACCGACACGCTCAAGGTGGTGGCCCGCGCCGGGGTCGGCCTCGACAACGTCGACGTGCCCGCCGCGACCGACCGGGGGGTGCTGGTCGTCAACGCGCCCACCTCCAACATCGTCTCCGCCGCCGAGCACGCCGTCGCGCTGCTGCTCGCGGTCGCCCGCCAGATCCCGGCCGCGAACCAGACGCTGCAGGATCGGACCTGGAAGCGCGGCGCGTTCTCCGGTGTCGAGCTGCTCGGCAAGACCGTGGGCGTCGTCGGACTCGGCAAGATCGGGCAGCTGTTCGCCCAGCGCCTGGCCGGGTTCGGCACCACCCTCATCGCCTACGACCCGTACGCCTCCGCCGCGCGCGCCGCGCAGCTGGGCATCGAGCTGGTCGAGCTCGACGAGCTGCTGGCCCGCGCCGACGTCATCTCCGTGCACCTGCCCAAGACCCCGGAGACCAAGGGCCTGATCAACGCCGACGCGCTGGCCAAGACCAAGCGCGGCGTGCTCATCGTCAACGCCGCCCGCGGTGGTCTGATCGACGAGGACGCGCTGGTCGACGCGGTGCGCAGCGGCCAGGTCGGCGGCGCGGGCGTGGACGTGTTCACCCAGGAGCCCACCACCGAAAGCGTGCTGTTCGGCGTGCCCGGCATCGTCGTGACCCCGCACCTGGGCGCCTCCACCGGCGAGGCGCAGGACCGCGCGGGCACCGACGTGGCGCACTCGGTGCGGTTGGCGCTGCGCGGCGACTTCGTCCCGGACGCGGTCAACGTGGCCGGTGGCGCCGTCGGCGAGGAGGTCCGCCCGTACCTGCCGCTGGTGCAGAAGCTGGGCACCGTGCTCTCCGCGCTCGGCGGCAAGGCGCCCACCTCGATCACCGTGCTCGTCCGCGGCGAACTGTCCACTGAGGACGTCTCGATCCTGCCGCTCGCCGCGCTGCGCGGGGTGTTCGCGGGCATCGTCGAGGACCAGGTGACGTTCGTGAACGCGCCGCGCCTGGCCGAGACCCTCGGGGTGACCGTCGAGGTCGCCAAGGAGAGCGAGAGCCTCAACCACCGCAGCGTGGTGACCCTGCGCGGGGTCTACCCGGACGCCTCGGTGGTGACCGTCAGCGGCACCCTGTCCGGCCTCGGCCAGGTGGAGAAGCTGGTCGAGGTGCACGGCAGGTCCTTCGACCTGCGCGCCGAGGGCGTCGTGCTGCTGCTGGAGTACCCGGAGCGCCCGGGCGTGATGGGCACCGTCGGCACCCTGCTCGGCGAGACCGGCATCAACATCGACGCCGCGCAGATCAGCCAGACCTCCGGCGGCGACGCGGTGATGCTGCTGCGGGTGGACCGGGTGGTCGACCAGTCGGTGCTGGAGTCCATCGGCGCCTCGGTCGGCGCCACCCTTGTGCGCTCCGTCGACTTCGGCTGAGCCTGCCCTCCTGCTCGACCCCGGGGAGAACACAGTGCGCTCGGTCGACTTCGGCTGAGCCTGCCCTCCTGCTCGACCCCGGGGAGAACACAGTGCGCTCGGTCGACTTCGGCTGAGCCTGCCCTCCTGCTCGACCCCGGGGAGAACACAGTGCGCTCGGTCGACTTCGGCTGAGCGGGCCTCACCTACTACCAGCTCCGCGGCGCGCCCGGGTCGTCCACGGGCTGGGACGCCCGGCACGCGGTGAACGGTGCCCGGATCGGTTGGTCGACAACCGATCCGGGCACCGTTCGTGTCAGCCGGGGGGCGCTGTGACCACGAATCGCCACCCAGAGGGGTGGCGAGATGCGGCGACCGGACGACTTCCCGGTAGCCTTCCCTCGACTACCAGGCCCTGACAGTTCGGGCCGATATCCGGGAGGTGTGTGCATGCGGCTCGCGGTGATCCCAGGTGACGGGATCGGGCCGGAAGTGATCGCCGAGGCACTGAAGGTGCTCGGTGAGGTCGTTCCGACCGCGGAGATCACCCGATACGACCTCGGCGCGGCGCGGTGGCACGCGACCGGGGAGCTGCTGCCGGAGTCCGTGCTCGCCGAGTTGCGCGAGCACGACGCGATCCTGCTCGGCGCGGTCGGGGACCCCTCGGTGCCCAGCGGCATCCTCGAGCGCGGCCTGCTGCTGCGGCTGCGCTTCGAGCTCGACCACCACGTGAACCTGCGCCCGGCGCGCCTCTACCCCGGCGTGAAGAGCCCGATCGCCGACCCAGGCGAGATCGACATGATCGTCGTCAGGGAGGGGACCGAGGGCCTCTACGCTGGCAACGGTGGACTGTTGCGAAAGGACACTCCGCACGAGATCGCCACCGAGGTGAGCGTCAACACCTCCTTCGGCGTCGAGCGGGTGGTGCGCGACGCGTTCACCCGCGCCTCCGCCCGCCCCCGCAAGCACCTCACGCTCGTCCACAAGACGAACGTGCTGACCCACGCGGGTTCGCTGTGGTCGCGGGTGGTGGAGGAGGTGTCGCTGCAGCACCCCGACGTGACGGTGGCCTACCAGCACGTCGACGCGACCACCATCCACATGGTCACCGACCCGACCAGGTTCGACGTGATCGTCACCGACAACCTCTTCGGCGACATCCTCACCGACCTGGCCGCGGCCGTGACCGGGGGCATCGGGCTGGCCGCCAGCGGCAACCTCGACATCACCCGGCGCAACCCGAGCATGTTCGAGCCGGTGCACGGCAGCGCGCCGGACATCGCGGGCCAGGGCATCGCCGACCCGACCGCCGCCGTGCTGTCGGTGGCGCTGCTGCTCGACCACCTCGGCGAGGTGGAGGCGGCCAGGCGCATCGAGGCCTCGGTCGCCTTCGACCTGGCCACCCGCGACCACGGCTCGCCCGGCGGCACCTTCGCCATCGGCGACCGGTTGGCCGCGCTGGTCTCGTCGAACGCCAAGACCGGCTAGGGAAGCACTCGATCCACGCGCGACGGCCGCCCCGGTCCTGCCGGGGCGGCCGTCGGCGTTTGCGGCCACTAACCGCTCCCAGTCGATGGGACGGCGGGTCCGTGGAGTGGACCGGGGCGAGTCCACTGTGCCACTATCGGTGCATGGCTTCCGTTGTCATCATTATTGACCGGCGCGCTGGGTAGCTCCTCTTCCGAGCCCAGCGCGCAGACCTCTCGCACCTTCGCGGGGGGTCTTTTTGTTTGCCAGGAATCCCCACCGCCCACCCGAGAACCCGGCAGCACCAAGGAGCGCAGCACCGTGACCAGCCCAGCCCGATCGGTTCCCGCGGGCACCCCGCTCGGCGACACCTTCCACGTCTACGACACGACCCTGCGCGACGGCGCCCAGCGGGAGGGCATCTCCTACTCGGTGGCCGACAAGCTCGCCGTGGCGCGGCTGCTGGACGGGCTCGGCGTGGGGTTCATCGAGGGCGGCTGGCCGGGCGCGATGCCCAAGGACACCGAGTTCTTCGCCCGCGCCGCGGCGGGGGAGCTGGACCTGCGCCACGCCGCGCTCGTCGCGTTCGGCTCGACCAGGCGCGCGGGCACCACCGCCGCGCAGGACCCGCAGGTGCGCGGGCTGCTCGACTCCCAGGCGCCCGTGGTGACCCTGGTGGCCAAGTCCGACCGCAGGCACATCGAGCGCGCGCTGCGCACCGACGTGGCCGAGGCGGTGGCCATGGTGCGCGACACCGTGGCGTTCCTGGTCGCCGAGGGCCGCAGGGTGTTCCTCGACGCCGAGCACTTCTTCGACGGCTACGCCTTCGACCCGGACACCTCGCTGCGGGTCCTCACCGCCGCGATGGAGTCCGGCGCGGACGTGGCCGTGCTGTGCGACACCAACGGCGGCCAGTTGCCGCTGGGCCTCGCCGAGACCGTCGGCGAGGTCATCGCCCGCACCGGGTTCCGGGTGGGCATCCACTGCCAGGACGACACGTCCTGCGCGGTGGCCAACAGCGTCGCGGCGGTACAGGCTGGCGCGAGCCACGTCCAGTGCACCGCGAACGGCTACGGCGAACGGGCAGGCAACGCCGACCTGTTCGCCGTCATCGGCAATCTCGTGACCAAGCTCGGCATCGACGCGTTGCCCACCGGCGCGCTCGCCGAGCTGACCCGGGTCTCCCATGCCCTTGCCGAGATCGCCAACATCGCACCCGACACCCACCAGGCCTATGTCGGGTCGTCGGCCTTCGCCCACAAGGCGGGCCTGCACGCGAGCGCGATCAAGGTCGACCCGGTGCTCTACAACCACCTCGATCCGGTCACCGTCGGCAACGACATGCGGGTCCTGGTCACCGAGATGGCCGGTCGGGCCAGCCTCGAGCTCAAGGGACACGAGCTCGGGGTTGACCTGGCAGGCAGGCCGGAAGCGGTCACCAACGCGCTGCGCAAGGTCAAGGACCTGGAGGCGCGCGGCTGGTCGTTCGAGGCGGCGGACGCCTCCTTCGAACTGCTGCTGCGCGAGGAGATCGCGGGCATCGACCCCACCGAGGCCGACCCGGTCACCCCGTTCGAACTGGAGTCCTACCGGGTCATCCTCGACCACGACCGCGACGGCTCGGTGGTGTCCGAGGCGACGGTGAAGGTCAGGGTCAACGGCCAGCGGGTCATCGCCACCGCGGAGGGCAACGGCCCGGTGCACGCACTCGACGCCGCCCTGCGCACGGCCCTGTCGCCGCACCTGCCGTGGCTCGACGAGGTGGAGCTCACCGACTACAAGGTCCGCATCCTCACCTCCGGCGGCGGCCCCCGGGGCACCGACCACGGCACCGACGCCGTCACCAGGGTCCTGGTCCAGTCCTCCGACCGCGAACGCGAGTGGACCACCGTCGGCGTGCACGGGAACATCGTCGAGGCGAGCTGGCTGGCCCTGTGCGACGCACTGGCCCACAAGGCGATGCGCGTCCGCGCCACCCTCTCTTCTTGAGCCGCGGAACCGGCCTCGGCGGTTGGGCTTAGGGTGGGGACGTGCGTATCGCTCGAATTGCCCATCCTGATGGCGTCGCGTTTGTCACTGTCGAGGGGGATGAGGGGGCCGAGGTCGCTGCCGAGGTCGCCGAGCACCCGTTCGGCAAGCCCACGTTCACCGGGCGGCGGTGGCCGCTGGCCGACACCAGGTTGTTGGCGCCGATCCTGCCGAGCAAGGTCGTGTGCGTCGGCAAGAACTACGCCGACCACGCGAAGGAGATGGGTGGGCAGGCGCCCGCCAACCCGGTGATCTTCCTCAAGCCGTCCACCACCGTCATCGGGCCGGGTGCGGCGGTCAAGCTGCCGCCCGACTCGTCCCGTGTGGACTTCGAGGGGGAGTTGGCGGTGGTCATCGGGATGCCGTGCCGGGACGTGCCCGCCGCGCGGGCCAAGGACGTGGTGCTCGGCTACACGATCGCCAACGACGTCACCGCGCGCGACCAGCAGCACGCCGACGGCCAGTGGACCAGGGCGAAGGGGCACGACACGTTCTGCCCGCTCGGCCCCTGGATCACCACCGGCGTCGACGCCGACGACCTGCGCCTGCGCACCACCGTCGACGGCGAGCTCAAGCAGGACTCGCGCACCTCGCTGCTGCTGCACGACATCCCCAGCGTCATCGAGTGGATCTCCCATGTCATGACCCTGCTCCCCGGCGACGTCATCCTCACCGGCACCCCGGCAGGCGTGGGCCCGATCACCGCCGGCCAAGAGGTCGCGGTCACCATCGAGGGCCTAGGCACGCTCACCAACCCCGTCGCCAACCGCTGACCAAGCCCACCCAGATGCTCGATGGGGCGGACTTGTTTCGCGTGGGGGGACGGCGCCCGTAGCGTCGTTCGCGGACAGGGCCATGCTTTTCGGCCCCTGCTTTGCGGTCCTGCCACGGGTGTCGTAGGGGCCCCGCGCGAAACAAGTCCGCCCCATCGAGCCCCCCACCCCCAGCCAGACGACGCACCCGACCACCCCACCCAGCCCGCGCACTCCAGCTAGAGGGAGAAGTCACCCGTCTGGGTGGATTCCAGCTCAGCGAGCTGCCCTGCGGGCGAAGTCCGGCGTCGACTCGGTGATCACACCCCGCCCGACGAGCTGCGCGGGCAGCCACTGCAGCAGCGGCACCCGCGCCATCACCCGCAGCGCCAGCGGCGGCTTGGTCGACCCCGCGATGTCGACCCGGCCCTCCAGCGCGGGGCGCAGCGCCTTCTCGTGGATGACCCGCTGCATGGTCTGCACCAGCACCGTCGGCAGCAGCCGCCTGCGCCGCACCCGCGCCAGGTCCGAAGTGGACACCGTGCCCGCGCGCAGCGGCCTGGCCAGCACCGCGGCGGCGGCCACCGCGTCCTGCACCGCCAGGTTGATCCCGACCCCGCCCGCCGGTGACATGGCGTGCGCGGCGTCACCGAGGCAGAGCAGCCCGTCGACGTGCCAGCGGGTGAGCCGGTCGAGCTTCACGTCCAGCGTCTTCACCTCGTCCCACGAGCCTACCGCGTCGACCCGGTCGGCCAGCCACGGCAGCACGGCCGCCAGGTCCCGCAGCAGGTCGGTCACCGGCCCGTTGCGCGCCACCGGGTCCGAGCCCTTGGGGATCAGCGTGGCCACCTGCCAGTAGTCGCCGCGGTCGATCAGCACGCTCGCCCGCCGCGGGCTGAGCACCGGCACGATGCCCGCCGGGTCGCTCTCGGCGCGCGGCACCCGGAACCACCACACGTCCATCGGCGTGGTGAACGACTTGGGCACCAGGTGCGCCTCGGCGCGCAGCCGCGACCCCCGCCCGTCGCAGGCGATCACCAGGTCGGCCTCGACCGCGCCGGTGTCGCCGTCGCTGGTGCGGTAGTCGACGCCGGTGACCTTGCGGCCGCTCCAGCGCAGGCCGACGGCCTCGGTGTTGCGCCGCAGGGTGAAGGTGGGCTCCTCGGCCGCCGCGCCCGCCAGCAGGTCGAGCAGGTCCCACTGCGGGACCATCGCGATGTGGTTGTTCGGCCCGCGCAGCGCCTTGAGGTTGGCCACCCGCAGCGCGCCGCCGCGGAAGGGCACCTGCACCTGCTCGACGAGCCGGTGCGGCAGCGCGCGGAAAGCCGGTCCCAGGCCGAGGTCGTCGAGCAGGTCGAGCGTGGGCGGGTGGACCGTGTCGCCGCGGAAGTCGCGCAGGAAGTCCCCGTGCTTCTCCAGCACCGTCACCTCGACGCCGCCGCGCGCCAGCAGCAGCCCCAGCACCATCCCCGCGGGCCCGCCGCCGACCACGCACGCCGTCGTCCTGGTTGTCGCTCCCATGACCCCTCCCCGATTTCAACACTGGTTGAATAAGACGAGCATGCACCCGCCGCGCCCGCCGGTCAAGCGGGATCGGCTGTTCGGGTCAACCGCCGCGGACCAGGTCGGGCGGCCGGGAAGTGTCCACCCGGGACCCGCCGGTGTCCGCTGTTGGTCACCTCGACGACCGAGGTGGTGGTGGCGGGCGCGCCAAATGGCCACAGTGGACAGTGGTGGCGGCGCGCAGTCGCCCGCTTCCTTTGGGTGACCGCGCTGGTGGCGAACCCCGATCCGGTCGCGGGCCGGGAGGTGCTGTCCGGCGGGCCTGGACAGCCAAGCGGCACAAGGCTTTCGGCCCTGTTCGCGCGGGCGGGCCACCCCGTACGGTGTCCGCACCAGGTCGGGGCCGCGGTGTTGGCCGAGGGTGATCGCCCTCTCACCCGATTGCCCGGCGGACGCCGCGTAACGAGCGCGGACCGCGGCGCGATTAACGGGGATTTGGCTCTGTACCGCGGGCTTCGCGCTTGACCGTGTCAGAAGCCCAAACATCACCTGGGCAGACGAATCGGCGGGCGCGCTCGGAGATCTAGCCTCGCTGGATGACTTCCGCGCTCGTGCCAGCACCGTCCACATCAGCCGGTCCTGGGCGGGTGGTGGCCAACAGCGGGCACGAGCCGCCGGCGATCGACGCGATCTGCCTGGACATCGACGACACCCTGATCGACTTCACCGGCTCGGCCCGCTCCGCGCTCTCGGTGGTGATCGGCTCGGTCCCGATCGGCCTGGTCCCGGTCGGCGGCGACGACCTGTGGCCCGCCTGGCAGCGGGTCACCGAGGAGCACAGCGCGCTGTGCGTGGCGGGCGAGCTCGACTACGACGCGATGCGCCACGCCCGCACCAAGGCCTTCCTCGCCGACCTCGGGCGCGACCTCGACGACGATACCGTCGCCGCGCTCGAGGACCGCCGCCTCGCCCAGATGAGCCGCGCCTGGCGCCCCTTCCCCGACGTGGTGCCCTGCCTGGACTGGCTGCGCGCCGCCGGTCTGCGCCTGGCCGCGGTCACCAACGCCTCCGGCCCCCGCCAGCGCGAGCGCCTCGCGAGCCTCGGCCTGGAGCGCTTCTTCGACGCCGTCGTCAGCGCGGGCGAGCTCGGCGCGGCCAAACCGGACCCCGTGATCTTCCACACCGCCTGCGACCGACTCGGCGTCACCCCCGCCACCACCGCCCACATCGGCGACCGCCTCGACCACGACGCCCAGGGCGCCCGCGACGCGGGCCTGCACGGCATCTGGCTCGACCGCGCCCACACCCCCGCCCCACCCACCCCCGGCATCCCCGTCATCGACACCCTCGCCGACCTGCCCGCCCTCCTGGTCACCGAGTACCGCACACCCACCGTGACCAGCACCTCCACCCTCCCCGTCCCCCGACGGTAGGGGTCGATTTCTCGATCACCGGGGTTGTGGTCTAACATCTTCCCCGGCACGCAGGAACGCCCTGGACCCCTCGCGGGACCAGCGCAACTCGGCGAGCCATTGGGGTATGGTGTAATTGGCAGCACGACTGATTCTGGTTCAGTTAGTCTAGGTTCGAGTCCTGGTACCCCAGCCAGAGAGACAAAAGATCACCCTGCTAGAGTCTCTCCCGGCGGAAACGCCAAGCACCACCAGTTCCACACAACTGAATACGAAAGTTCCTGGCCCCGTCGTCTAGCGGCCTAGGACGCCGCCCTCTCAAGGCGGTAGCGCGGGTTCGAATCCCGTCGGGGCTACGTAAGAGGTGGAAGAGGCCTGCTCGGATGCTTGTGCATCCTTGCGGGCCTCTTTCGTCATTACACCTGGGGGGCGACCCCCAGACCCCCACGGTGCGGTGGTTGCGGGTGTGCGCACCGGGCGGTGGATGTGGGTCGAGGACGGAAAGATCACAAGCGGCAGGCCCAAGCAACGTTGGCCAACCACCCGGCCCTCACAGACGTTGGCCCCAACGTGCCCCTCACAGGCGTTGGTCCCCACGTGCCCCTCTGCAACGTTGGTCCGAAAGCGCTCCTCGGAGTCGCTGGTGCCAAGTCGGCTCGATGGGGCGGACTTGTTTTGTGTGGGGGAGCAGTGGCCGTAGCGTCGTTCGCGGACAGGGCCATGCTTTTCGGCCCCTGCTTTGCGGTCCTGCCACGGGTGCTGTCGGGGCCCCGCGCAAAACGAGTTCGCCGCATCGAGCTTGGCTCGTAACTCGCGCTCCAGTGCAATGCCGAAGGCGAGCCGTCACCCCCGCGATGCCGAAGGCGAGCAGTGTCCCTTGCCCCAAGGTAAAGAGAAACGCCTGCGGAGGTGGGCCGCAGGCGTGAGGGGTGGGGAGAAGGTGAAGGGCTAGAGCCGGTTCTGCAGCGCGTCCGCCGCAGCCAACAGGTCCGCCGCCCACCGCGACCCAGGCCGCCGCCCCATCCGATCAATGGGCCCGGACACCGAGACAGCCGCCACCACCGCCCCCGAAGCATCCCGCACCGGCGCGGAAACGCTGGCCACACCAGGTTCGCGCTCAGCCACGCTCTGGGCCCACCCGCGGCGGCGCACCTCCAGCAGCGCGCGCTCGCCGAAGACCGCGTCGGCCAGCAGGCTGCGCTGCGTCGCCGGATCGGCCCACGCCGCCAGGACCTTCGCGCCGGAACCGGCGGTCATCGGCAGCCGCGCGCCGACCGGGACGGTGTCGCGCAGGCCGCTGGGCGGCTCGGCGGAGCACACGCAGATCCGGTGTAGACCATCGCGGCGGTAGAGCTGCACGCTCTCGCCGGTGCGGTCGCGCAGCCGGGGCAGCACGGCCGTCGCCGCGTCCAGCAGCGGGTCGGTCGCGCCGCCCGCCAACTCGGCCAGCGCGGCGCCCGGCCGCCACCTGCCGTCGCTTCCCCTGCGCAGCAGGCGATGCACCTCGAGGCCGACCGCGAGCCGGTGCGCCGTCGCCCTCGGCAGGCCGGTCTTGACGCACAGCTCCGCCAGCCCGCAGGGCTCCTTCGCGACCGCCTGCAGTACGGCCATTGCCTTGTCCAGAACTCCGATGCCGCTATGCTGTCCCACGTCTCGATACTACTTTCCCGTTATGTGGGAAGTCCAGTCCGTGGGAAGCAGTGGTGATCAGCGGTGGCCAAAACGCTCGCCGAGAAGGTGTGGGACCGGCACGTCGTGCGCAGGGGCAGCGGTGCCGAACCCGACCTGCTCTACATCGACCTGCACCTCGTGCACGAGGTGACCAGCCCGCAAGCCTTCGAGGGTCTTCGCCTGGCCGGGCGGCCGGTGCGCAGGCCCGACCTGACGATAGCGACCGAGGACCACAACGTCCCGACAGTTGGGATCGACCTCCCGATCGCTGATCCGGTGTCGCGCACCCAGGTCGACACGCTGCGCCGCAACTGCGCGGAGTTCGGCGTGCGGCTGCACCCGATGGGCGACGCGGAGCAGGGCATCGTGCACGTGGTCGGCCCGCAGCTCGGCCTGACCCAGCCCGGGATGACGGTGGTGTGCGGCGACAGCCACACCTCCACCCACGGCGCGTTCGGCGCGCTGGCGTTCGGGATCGGCACCTCCGAGGTCGAGCACGTGATGGCGACCCAGACGCTGCCGTTGCGGCCCTTCAAGACCATGGCGGTCACCATCACCGGCGAGCTGCGCCCCGGTGTCACCGCCAAGGACATCATCCTCGCCGTCATCGCCAAGATCGGCACCGGCGGCGGGCAGGGCTACGTGCTCGAGTACCGCGGCGAGGCCATCGAGAAGCTGTCGATGGAAGCCAGGATGACCGTCTGCAACATGTCCATCGAGGCGGGCGCGCGGGCCGGGATGATCGCCCCCGACGACACCACCTTCGCCTACCTCCAGGGCCGCCCGCACGCGCCGAGCGGCGAGCTGTGGGACACCGCCGTCGCCGACTGGCGCGGGCTGCGCACCGACGACGGCGCGGTCTTCGACGCCGAGGTCGTGCTCGACGCCGACGAGCTGACCCCGTTCGTCACCTGGGGCACCAACCCCGGCCAGGGCCTGCCGCTCTCGGCGCGGGTGCCCGACCCCGAGCAGATCGTCGACGAGAACGAGCGGGTGGCCGCGGAGAAGGCCCTGTCGTACATGGACCTCGTCCCGGGCACCCCGCTGCGGGAGATCTCCGTCGACACCGTCTTCCTCGGCTCCTGCACCAACGGCCGCATCGAGGACCTGCGCGCCGCCGCCGACGTGCTGCGCGGCCACCGGGTCGCCGACGGGGTGCGGATGCTCGTGGTGCCCGGCTCGATGCGGGTCAAGGCGCAGGCGGAGGCCGAGGGCCTGCACGAGGTGTTCCTCGCCGCGGGCGCCGAGTGGCGGCAGGCGGGCTGCTCGATGTGCCTGGGCATGAACCCCGACCAGCTCGCCCCCGGCGAGCGCAGCGCGTCCACATCGAACCGCAACTTCGAGGGCAGGCAGGGCAAGGGCGGGCGCACCCACCTGGTGTCGCCGCTGGTCGCGGCCGCGACCGCCGTGCTCGGCACCCTGTCATCACCGGAAGACCTGGTCACCGCGGGTGCGGCCACCGCCGCAGCGGCCGAGAACTGAGGGGTAGCACTGATGGAGCCGTTCACCACCCACACCGGCGTCGGGGTGCCGCTGCGCCGGTCCAACGTGGACACCGACCAGATCATCCCGGCGGTCTACCTCAAGCGGGTCACCCGCACCGGGTTCGAGGACGGGCTGTTCGCCGCCTGGCGCTCCGACGAGCACTTCGTGCTCAACCAGGAGCCCTACCGGGCAGGCAGCGTGCTGGTCGCCGGTCCGGACTTCGGTACCGGGTCCTCCCGCGAGCACGCGGTCTGGGCGCTGTCGGACTACGGGTTCCGGGCCGTGCTCTCCACCCGCTTCGCCGACATCTTCCGCGGCAACGCGGGCAAGGCGGGCCTGCTCGCCGCCCAACTGGAGCAGTCCGACATCGAACTGTTGTGGAAGTTGCTCGAAACCGAGCCCGGCACGCAGGTCACCGTCGACCTGCGGGAGAAGACCGTCCGCGCCAAGGACTTCACCGCGCCGTTCGCGGTGGACGACTACACCCGCTGGCGGCTGCTCGAGGGCCTCGACGACATCGGCCTGACACTGCGCGAAGTGGCCGCGATCGACGAGTTCGAGCAGGCCAGGGCCGATTACCTGCCTGTCACAACACCCCTGGCCTGACCCGCCGTCGCCCGGTTCGCAATCCCCTTCGCACACCGGGGATCCGGCCGCGCCGACCGTCGGTCCGCACCTGACAACCCATCTCGCACACCCCGTTCGCGGCCCCCCGCGACGCCCGAAAACCTCCGGTTCGACCCCCCGCGGGGGGTGGAGCCCGCATGCGGCAAGGAAAAATCGGGCGCGTCGCGTGGAAATCGCGCGCCATTAGGCCTATCTTTGCCAGAAGTCGGCTGATTCGGCCGTGAACGGCAGTGTGGCTCTCTTACGGAGGACTGAAGGGTGAACAAGGCCCAACTCATCGAGGCGTTGACCGAGCGCCTTGGCGACAAGAAGGCCGCAGGCGCTGCGGTCGACGGTCTCGTCGACGTGATCGTTCGCACGGTCAACAAGGGCGAGAAGGTGAACATCACCGGCTTCGGTGTGTTCGAGAAGCGCGCGCGTGCGGCCCGCACCGCCCGCAACCCGCGCACCGGCGAGACGGTGAAGGTCAAGAAGACCAACGTCCCCGCCTTCCGCGCGGGCACGATGTTCAAGGAGGTCGTGAGCGGGGCCAAGAAGCTGCCCAAGGTCGCGGCCACCAAGAGCACCGCGGGCACCACCGCCCGCGCCACCACCGCCACCCGGGGCGCGGCAGCCACCACGACCCGGGCCGCGAGCACCCGGGCGACCGCGGCGAAGCCCGCGGCGGCGACCACGCGCAGCACCACCACGCGCACCCGCGCGGCGGCGGCGAAGCCCGCGGCAGCGGCGGCGGCGACCACCACCGCGCCGAAGACGACGCGGACCCGCGCCACCGCGGCGAAGCCCGCGGCCACCGCGACCAAGGCGGCGGCGGCACCGAAGACCACGGCGGCGAAGACCACCGCGGCGAAGAAGACCACCACCGCGGCGGCGAAGACCACCGCCGCGAAGAAGACGACGGCCGCCAAGAGCAGCACGCCTCGGGCGACCGCCAAGGCCACCAAGAAGTAGGACGGCCACCGGCGCCTGGACCGGCCCGCTCGGGGCGGTTCAGGTCGCGTCTTCACTGGTGTTGAGCACATCGCGAGAGCCCCGCACGCTTCCCCCGTGCGGGGCTCTCGCGTGTCCGCGTCCACCCCGGTCCGTCCGACCGCGACACCGGCGCTGACCTGCTCGGTTGCTCTGTCGCGCACTATTGCGCGCGGGTGTCCGGGGGATAGCGGCACACAACGGTTTCCGCGGCCGCCGGGAGCGCTTTCGCGTGGCCGTCGAGAGTTCTCACCGGCCTTCGGGCGAACAGGCGCGGCGGCGCCATTGCACCCGTTCGGGGTGGGGTGTCAGGCGGTCTGGATGTGGTCGGCGGCGACCACCCGGTCACCCGCGAAGGACAGCACCCAGACACTGCCCTTGCGGGCACGCACATCCGAGACACCGGTCAGCGCGGTCACCACGTCCGGGATCACCCCGCCCTGGCTGCACACCACCGGCGTGCCGCCCGCGGCGGCGATCCGCAGCAGCGCCGCCGTTCCCGAGCCGTGCTCGCGGTGCACGGGCTCGGACAGCTCCGGGGCGGGTTCCACCGCGACCCCCAGCGCCGCCGCCAGCGGCGCCACAGTCGCCGTGCAGCGCAGGTTCGGCACCGACACCACCCGGTCCGGTCCGAACAGCGGCAGCAGGCCCGTCAGGGCCTCGACCTGCCGCAGTCCCAGCGCGGACAGCGGGCGCTGGTCGTCGGGTCCCGGCCACTCGCGCTTGCGGCCCGCGTGCGCGTGCCGCACCAGCAGGACCGTCGTGGTCGCCGCGGGCGCGGCGGTGAACCGCTCCAGCACCACCCGATCGTGCGGGTAGGTCAGCAGCGGCGCCGCCTCGTCGACCGGCAGCCAGCGCAACCGGTCGACCTCGTCGTTCGGCTCGAACTCCCCGCTGACAGCGCGCGCGGCGAAGTACTCGACCGTCTTGTGCCCGTCCGGCACGGAGTACTCGACCCTGGCGAGGTGGCGGCCGAGCGCGGCGGCGAACCCGGTCTCCTCGGCCACCTCCCGCACCGCGGCGGCGTGGACGGTCTCCCGCCGGTCCAGCTTGCCCTTGGGCAGGCTCCAGTCGTCGTAGCGCTGCCGGTGCACCACCGCCACCTCGGTGGCCCCACCGGGGTCGGTGGACGGTCGCCACAGCACCGCTCCCGCGGCCCGAACGTGCACCGGGCTCAGCCGAGCGCGTGGTGGCTGGCGAGCAGCTCGGCCTGGTGGTCGCGCACGGAACTGCCGTCGGCGGGGGAGGGCACCCACTCCCCGCCCGGGGTCAGCACCCAGCATCGGGTGGACGGGTCGAGCGCGGAGTCGAAGATGGTGTCCAACTGGGCGGTCAACCTCGGATCGGTCACCCGGACCTGCACCTCCACCCGCCGGTCGAGGTTGCGGTGCATCATGTCCGCGCTGCCGATCCAGCGCTCGTCGGCGCCGACGAAGTGGAAGATCCTGGAGTGCTCCAGGAACCGGCCCAGGATCGAGCGGACCCGGATGTTCTCGCTGAGCCCGGGGATGCCCGGCTTGAGCGCGCAGATCCCGCGCACCACCACCTCGACCGGCACACCCGCCTGCGACGCCCGGTACAGCGCGTCGATGACCTGTTCGTCCACCAGGGAGTTCATCTTGATGCGGATGCCCGCGGCCTTGCCCTCGCGCAGCAGCGACACCTCGCGCTCGATGCGCTCCACGATCCCGCGCCGCACACCGTAGGGCGCGACCAGCAGGCTGCGGTACTCGTCCTGGCGCGCGTAGCCGGTGAGGACGTTGAACAGGTCGGTGAGGTCCGCGCCGATCGACGGCTCCGCGGTGAGCAGGCCGACGTCCTCGTAGAGCCGCGCGGTCTTGGGGTTGTAGTTGCCCGTCCCGATGTGGCAGTACCGGCGGATCGTGGACCCCTCCTGGCGCACCACCAGCGAGGTCTTGCAGTGCGTCTTGAGGCCCACCAGGCCGTAGACCACGTGCACGCCCGCCTTCTCCAGCTGCCGCGCCCACTTGATGTTGGCCTGCTCGTCGAAGCGCGCCTTGAGCTCCACCAGCGCCACCACCTGCTTGCCCGCCTCGGCCGCGTCGATGAGCGCGTCCACGATCGGCGAGTCACCCGAGGTGCGGTACAGGGTCTGCTTGATCGCCAGCACGTGCGGGTCGCCTGCCGCCTGCTCGACGAAGCGCTGCACGCTGGTGGAGAACGAGTCGTACGGGTGGTGCACCAGCACGTCGCCCTCCCGCAGCGTCGCGAAGATGCTGCGCGGGGTCTCCCGCTCGCCGAACGCGGGGTGCGTCGCGGGGCGGAACGGCGGGTCCTTGAGCTCCTTGCGGTCCACGCCGTAGAGCTGCCACAGGCACGACAGGTCGAGCAGGCCGCGCACCACCACGACGTCGTTGGGGTGCACCTCCAGCTCGCGCAGCAGCAGTTCGAGCATGTGCTCGCTCATGTCGTCGGCGACCTCCAGGCGCACCGACGGCCCGAACCGGCGCTGCGCCAGTTCCCGTTCCAGCGCCTTGAGCAGGTCCTCGTCGCGGTCCTCCTCGACCTCGAGGTCGGCGTTGCGGGTGACCCGGAAGGCGTGCTGCTCGATGACGTCCATGCCGGTGAACAACGTCGGCAGGTGCGCGGCGATGAGTTCCTCCAGCGGCAGGAACACCGCGACCTGCTCGTCGGCGCTGCGGTCGATCGGCACCAGCCGCGGCACGTTGTCCGGCACCTTGACCCTGGCGAAGCTCTCCCGGCCGGTCTCCGGGTTGCGCACCGTCACCGCGAGGTTGAGCGAGAGCCCGGAGATGTAGGGGAACGGGTGCGCCGGGTCGAACGCCAGCGGCGTCAGCACGGGGAACACCTGGTCGCGGTAGTACGCGGCCAACCTCTTGTGCTCGTCCGCGGTCAGCTCGGTCCAGCTGGCGATGCTGATCCCGCGCTCCCGCAACGCCGGGCGCACCTGCTCGGCGAAGACCCGGGAGTGCCGCTCGACCAGGTCCTGGTTGCGCTTGGAGATGTAGCCCAGCTGCTCGCGCGGGGTCAGCCCGTCCGCGCTGCGCACCGACAGGCCGGTCTCGTTCCTGCGCTTGAGGCCCGCGACCCGCACCATGTAGAACTCGTCGAGGTTCGAGGCGAAGATGGCCAGGAACTTGGCCCGCTCCAGCAGCGGCTGCGAGGCGTCCTCGGCCAGCGCGAGCACCCGGCCGTTGAAGTCCAACCAGGACAGTTCCCGGTTGAGGTAGCGGTCGTCGGGCAGGTCCGTCTCGGTGGCCGCCGGGGTGACCGCGGGCGGCGCGGACGGTGCCCGGTGCGACTCGGCGCCCTCGGCGGCGTCCGGGGTCGCGTCGGTGTCGCCGCTGGTCGGCAGGGCCTGGTCCGTGCTGCTCTCGTCGCTCACCGCCCCATTGTCGGGTACGGGGGACGTCCGGGCGCACCCGCGAGGCGTACGGAGACGTGAATTCTCGCCACATCCGCGCGGCGCGGCTCACCGCACCCGGCAGGCGCCCTCGGCCAACCGGGCGCTGCGCGCGCCGAGCCCGATGCCCGCGGCCAGCCGCAGGTCACCGGGGGTGTCCACATCGCAACGCAGTGCGGGCAACCGGTCGCCGACCCGGACGGCGCCCGCGCCGTGCGCCGCGGCCGAACCCGGCCCGAACCCGGGGTCCAGCGCGGCACCGGGCGCACCGAGCAGCAGCGTCGTCCCGGTGCCCTGCCGGTCGGCCACGAACGCCCGCCTGCCACCGGCCTCGGCCAGCGCGGCGGCCAGGTCCTCGGGGCGCAGCGCGGGGAGATCCGCCTGCATGGCGCCCACGGCGGTGTCCGGATCGGCGCGGCGCAGCACCTGCGCGCCGAAGTCCAACGCGGCGTTGAGCCCGGGCAGGCCGCGTTCGTCGACGACCTCCGCGCCGGTGCCCGCGAGCGCGGCGACCACCCGCGCGTCCTCGCAGACCACCAGGAGCCTGCGCACGCCATCGGCGGCCAGCGCGGCGGTCACCGTGTCCAACACCACAGCGAGCACGAGTTCGCGGTGCGCGGCCGCGCCGCCGGGTACCGCACCGCGCAACCGGGACTTGGCCCTGTCCAGGTTCTTGACCGGCACCACGAGGTCGACCACACCACCGATCCTGCCGCACCCGCGCGCGGGGTGTCGGCGCCACCCGCCGGTGGACCCGTGTGGACCCGGGGCGGGTCAGCCAGGGAGACTCACGGGTCACGCGCGGCGGCAGCGCCGCGGCGGTTCTGGCGGAGCACTCGAGGAGCGGCGTTGGGCAAGCGTGAGAAGGGCGGGTTCTGGGTCGGGGTGTCCGCCGCGGCGTTCTACCCGTTGACCTGGTTGGCCAAGCGGGACTACCGGCACGCCGAGAAGCTGCCCGCCGAGGGCGCGGCCCTGCTGGTGATGAACCACGTCTCCCACCTCGACCCGCCGAGCGACGCGGTGTTCGTGCACCGCAACGGCCGGGTGCCGCGGTTCATGGCCAAGGACAGCCTGTTCCGGATCCCGGTGTTCGGCAAGATGCTCGCGGGCTCCGGTGGCATCCCGGTCTACCGCGGCACCTCGGACGCCCGCGGCAGCCTCAGCGCGGCGCACGACGCGTTGCGCGACGGGAAGTTGGTGCTCATCTACCCCGAGGGCACCATCACCAAGGACCCGGCCGGGTGGCCGATGTGGTCGCGCACGGGCGTGGCGCGGCTCGCGCTGGACAACGACGTCCCGGTGATCCCGGCGGCCCGCTGGGGCACCCAGGAGATCTGGAACGGCTACGACAAGAAGTTCCGGCCGTTCCCGCGCAAGCGGGTGGTGACGATGGTCGGCGACCCGGTCGACCTGTCCGCCTACCGGGGCAGGCCGGTCACCAACCAGCTGCTGCGCGAGGTCACCGACCTGCTGATGGACCGGGTGCGCGCGCTGGTCGCCGAGATCCGCGAGGAGCCCGCGCCGACCGAGTTCTACCGCGCGAGTGCCAAGCGCGACACCGCGGCGGACTGACGACCATGGCGGGCAAGATCACGGTCATGGGCGCGGGGTCGTGGGGGACCGCCTTCGCCAAGGTGCTCGCCGACGCGGGCACCGAGGTCGTGCTGTGGGCCAGGCGCCGCGACGTCGCCGACGGCATCGCCGAGACCAGGCAGAACCGCGACTACCTGCCCGGGGTGGTGCTGCCCGCGCCGCTGACGTCCACTTCGGACCCCAGGCTGGCGCTCGACGGCGCCGGCACGGTCGTGCTCGCCGTGCCGAGCCAGACCCTGCGCAACAACCTGACCGCGTGGCGCGCCCTGCTGCCGCGCGGCGCGACGCTGGTCAGCCTGGCCAAGGGCGTCGAGCTGGGCACCCTCAAGCGGATGAGCGAGGTCGTCGTCGACGTCGCGGGCGTGCCCGACGACCAGGTCGCGGTGGTGTCCGGGCCGAACCTGGCCAAGGAGATCGCCGAGGAGCAGCCGACCGCGACGGTCATCGCCTGCCGCGACCACGACCGCGCGGTCGCGTTGCAGCAGGCCTGCACCACCGGCTACTTCCGCCCGTACACGATCACCGACGTCGTCGGCTGCGAACTGGGCGGCGCCTGCAAGAACGTCATCGCGCTGTCGTGCGGCATGGCCGACGGGCTCGGCTTCGGCGCCAACACCCTGGCCACGCTGATGACCCGCGGTCTCGCCGAGACCAGCAGGCTCGGCGCGGCGCTGGGCGCGGACCCGATGACGTTCGCGGGCCTGGCCGGGCTGGGCGACCTGGTGGCGTCGTGTTCGTCGCCGCTCTCGCGCAACCGGACCTTCGGCGCGCGGCTGGGCCGCGGCGAGACCATGGCCCAGGCGCAGGCCGCGGTGGGCGGGCAGGTCGCCGAAGGGGTGAAGTCCTGTTCGTCGATCCGGGAGCTGGCGATGCGCCACGGGGTGGAGATGCCGATCACCGAGGTGGTGCACCGGGTGTGCCACGACGGGTTCGACCTCACCGAGATGGCGGGCCAGCTGATCGGGCGCAAGACGAGGCCGGAGCGATGAGCCTCGGCGACGGCACCAGGTGCGTGCACGGCGGTCTCGTCCCGGCCGCGCCGGGTGGTCCCGTGCCACCGCAACCGGTCATGGCCAGCCAGTTCCACCTGTCCGACGATCCCGCCGCCGACTTCTACGGCCGGGCGGGCAATCCGACGTGGCGGGCACTGGAGACGGCCATCGGCGACCTGGACGGCGGGTCGTGTGTGGTCTACCCGTCGGGTATGGCCGCTGTGTCGTCTTTGCTGCGGGTGCTGCTCAAGCCGGGCGACACGGTCGTCCTGCCGTCCGATGGCTACTACCTCGGCCGCTCTTACGTGAACGAGTACATGAGCGGCTTGGTGGTCAGGGAGGTCCCGACCACCGCCGAGTGGACAGCGGAAACAGTCGCGGGCGCGCGCTTGGTGCTGCTGGAAACCCCGTCCAACCCGGGACTGGACGTGTGCGACATCGCCGCCATCACCCGGCTGGCGCACGCGGCCGGTGCCCTTGTCGCTGTGGACAACACCACCGCGACCCCGTTGGGGCAACGCCCGTTGGAACTCGGCGCCGACATCGCCCTGGCCAGCGACACCAAGGCCCTCGCGGGCCACAGCGACGTGCTGCTCGGCCACATCACGACCGCGGAGCAGGACCTGGCGGCCCGCCTGCGATCCGAGCGCACCGTCAGCGGCGCGGTGCCGGGCCCGTTCGAGGTCTGGTTGGCACACCGGGGACTCGGCACGCTGGACCTGCGGCTGGCGCGGCAGGCGGAGAACGCGGCGGCGCTCCACGAGGTCCTGCGCCAACACCCGGCGGTGCGGTCGGTGCGGTGGCCCGGTTCGCCGCTGGACCCGGCGCACGAGGTGGCGTCGCGGCAGATGCGCCGCTTCGGCGGGGTGCTCACCTTCGAGCTGGCCTCGGCCGAGGCAGTCGCCGGATTCCTGGCGGCGTCGCGGTTCGTGTCGTCGGCGACGAGCTTCGGCGGCCTGCACTCCAGCGCGGACCGCAGGGCCCGCTGGGGCGACGCCGTGCCGGAAGGGTTGCTGCGGCTGTCCTGCGGCTGCGAGGACACCCGCGACCTGGTCGCGGATGTCCTCACAGCCCTGGGCCGGCTGTAGTGCCTTGTCGGTCGGGCAGGGCTAGTCGGGTAGCGCCATCTTCATCACGACCTGGCCGTGCGGGGTGTCCGACCCGCCCGCGGCCTCGATGCTGACGCCGACCTGGTTGGCGGTCCCGATGCCCGAGCTGTCCACGATGGACGCCCGACCGGTGTCGTCCGGGCGCAGCAGGCCGACCGAGCGCGGGCTGCCGTCGTCCTGCATCAGCCACGCCTGGTAGGTCTTGCCGTCCGGCGCGGGCGGCATGTTCGCCGCCAGCAGCATGACCTGGCCGCGCGAGCGCGACACCACCACGGTGCCCGCGAGCCCCGAGGTCGTCGAGCCGCTGACGAACCGCGCGTCGTCGGCCGAGAGCAGCTCCGTCATGGCCGCCGCCTGCGTCTTCTGGTCGTCGAGCTCCTGCTGGCTGCGCAGCAGCAGCGCGCCCAGCGACACCGACACCACCAGCAGCGCGGCCGCGGCCACCGCGGTCAGCCGGGTCGCCCACGGCCTGGCCCGGCGCGCGGCCGGTCCGGTGTGCTCGATCGGCGGGAGTTGGCGGACCTCGGCGATCCTGGCCAGCACCCTGGCCTTGAGCTCCGCGGGCGGGGCCTCGGCCGCCGCGTCGCCGAGCCTGGCCGCGGTCGCCTGCAGCTCGCGCACCTCTTGGGCGCACGCGTCGCAGTCGGCCAGGTGCCGTTCGAACGCGGCGCGTTCGATCTCCGGGATGGCGTCGAGGGCATACGCGCCGGTCAGCGCGTGGATGTCAGCGGTCATCGAGCCACCCCCAGGCAGTCGCGCATGCGGATCAGTCCGTCACGCAGTCGAGTCTTGATCGTCCCCAGCGGGGTGTCGAGCAGTTCGGCCACCTCGCGGTAGGTCAAACCGCGGTAGTAGGCCAGTTCGACCGACTCCCGTTGCAGGTCGGTGAGCGAGGACAGGCAGCGGCGCACCTGCTCGTGCTCGAGCCGGGTGCCCACCTGCTCGGCGACCTCGTCGAACGGCCTGCTCGCCTCCCTGCGGTAGGCGCGGTCCTCGCGGTCGGTCGCCGACTGCGCCGAGCGCACCCGGTCCACCGCGCGCCGGTGCGCCAGGGTCATCACCCAGGTCATCGCGCTGCCGCGCTCGGGGCTGAACCGCGCCGCGGTCCGCCACAGCTCCAGCAGCACCTCCTGGGTCACCTCCTCCGACTGGGCCGGGTCCCGCACGATGCGCCGCACCAACCCGAACACCGGGGCGGACACCAGCTCGTAGAGCCGTTCGAACGCGCCCTCGTCACCCCGGGCGACCTGGAGGAGCAACGCCTCCGGGTCCGGGGCGCGCGCCTCGTCGGCCGCGTTCACGCCCGCGATCCGCCGAACCCGCTCCGCCATGACCACCCGCTCTCCTCGACCAGCCGCGGGACCGGCGTCCGCACGTCGAGGGTCATTCGGCGCACCGGCCGCACCGGATTGGCCACCGGGTCCGCGCCGCCGCGGCAGGCAGGCCGCTGGTCACCCGGCGAGTGTCCCACGGTGTGGGCGCGGCCGGGGCGGGCTTGCGCCGTGGGAAACCCACTGCCACGCTGTGCCGCGTGTTGCTGCGCGCCATCGCCGACCGCCGGGGTCACGTCGACCTCGGTCTTGTCGCGAGCGCGCTCTGTCCGTGTCGTTGATCCAGCCCATCCGCCGACCCGTGCCCCGGGCCGCCTGCTGAGTTCACCGCCACCTAAGGACTTCCCGCGCATGTTCGCCGTCCCGCCCAACACCGTCGCGCTCGCCGCCACCCCGGCCACCGCGCACCCCGCCCTCGTCGCCCGCCGCTACGCCGAGGACCGCGCCTCGTGGGCGCCGCTGCTGCGCTACGACCCCGCCGAGCGGTTCGCCGCCCTGGTCGACCGGGTCGACGGCCAGGAGGTGTGGCTGATGAGCTGGCTGCCCGGCCAGCAGACCGACCTGCACGACCACGGCTCCGTCGCGGGCGCGTTCACCGTCGTGTCCGGCTCGCTGACCGAGCGGGTCGCGGCGCCGCACCGGCCTGCCGAGGTGCTGCACTCGCTGGCCCAGGGCCAGAGCAGGGTGTTCGGTCCCGGCTACCTGCACCAGGTCGGCAACGACTCCGCGGACCCGGCGGTCAGCATCCACGTCTACCGCGACGCCCGCCCGGCCATGCGGAACTACCGCATCGACCCGGTCACCGGACCGGAGCGGCTGCCCGCGCGCTGACGTGCCCCGGCAGGTCGAGTTCGGCCGCCGACTCCGGCTCGCCCCAGACCTCCCGGATCGGCAGCACGCCTGCCCACGCGGTGTTCGCCTCGACGTCGTCCTCGTCGTCGACCGGACCGCCGGTGCGGGTCTTCACCGCGGCCTCGGTGAGGTCCAGCGCCAGCACCGCCGTCGCCGCCAACTCCTTCTGGCTCGGCTGCCTGGTGTGCTCCCACGAGCCGGGCGCCATGTGCTCGGTCAGCACGCGCAGGCCGTGCAGCCTCTCCGCCGGGTCGGTGACCCGCACGGCGGTGCCGTGGATGACCGCGGACCGGTAGTTCATGGAGTGGTGGAACACCGACCGCGCGTAGACGATCCCGTCCACCAGGGTCACCGCGACGCAGACCTGCACCCCCGACATCGCCGTCCGCAGGCTGAGCGCGCCGGTCGAGCCGTGCAGGTAGAGGGTGTCGCCGTCGCGGCCGTAGCCGGTGGGCAGGACGAGCGGGAAACCGTCGACCACCGTGGCCAGGTGGCAGATCAGACCGGCGTCGAGCACCGCGTGCAGCGCCCCGCGGTCGGTCACGGCGCGGTTGGCGCCGCGCTTGATGGTGCTGCGCGGGGTCGGCGACAGCTCGGCGGCCCCACCAGGGGTTCCACCGGACGGGGGCAGGCAGGTCTCGGTCACGCCGTTTACGCTGCCGCACGCCAGTGGCATCCTGACAGGGCCACAGCTCGGTGATTTCAGGAGGCCACTGGTGTCGGAGAGCCCAGCCCTGCCGGTGACCCTCGACCGGGGGTCCCCCACACCGCTGGCCGTCCAGCTCGCGCAGGAGCTGCGCGCGGCCGCCGGGGACGGCAGGCTGCGCAGCGGCGACCGGCTGCCCTCCACCCGCGCGCTCGCCCTGCAGCTCAACGTCAGCAGGACCGTCACCGCGGCCGCCTACGAGCAGCTGCACGCCGAGGGCTGGATCACCGGCAAGCACGGCTCCGGCACCTACGTCACCACCGCGCCGCCCGGCTCCCCGTCCGCGCGGCCCAAGGCCAAGGCCACCGAGTCGGCCGACGTCGCCGCGGTCGACCTGCGGCCGGGATCGCCGTGGGCGAGCGGGATCGACCGGTCGGCGTGGCGGCGGGCGTGGCGCGGCGCAGCGGATGTGGCTCCGCTGCCCAGACCGACCCGCGCGGGCGTGCCCGCCTACCGGGCCGCGGTGGCCGAACACCTGCTGCGCCACAGGGGGTTGCGGGTCAGCGGCGAGTACGACGGGGGAGAGGGCGAGTCCGTCCTGGCGACCGCGGGCACCACCGCGGCGGTCGCCGAGCTGGCCGCGTCGGTGCTGTGCCGCGGCGACGTCGTGGCGGTCGAGGAACCCGGCTACCAGCGCGCGGTCCAGACCATGCGGGCCGCCGGGCTGGTCGTGGTGCCGGTGCCGGTCGACGCGGACGGGCTCCTGCTCGACGCGGTCCCCGCGGGCGCCCGAGCGGTCTACTGCTCGCCCGCGCACCAGTACCCGCTGGGCAGGCGGATGTCGGCCGCGCGCCGGGTCGAGCTGGTGGACCGCGCCCGCCGCGACGGGTGGCTGGTCATCGAGGACGACTACGACGGCGAGCTGCGCTACGACGTGGCCCCGCTGCCGCTGCTGGCCTCCCTCGCCCCGGACGTGGTCGTGCACCTGGGCACCACCAGCAAGATCCTCACCCCCGCGCTGGGCGTCGGCTGGATGGTCGCGCCGCCGCCGGTCGTCGCCGCCGTGCTGCACCACCGCGACATCACCGGCACCAGCCCCTCGGCCGCCGGGCAGTTCGTGGTGGTGGAACTGGCCCGCAACGGCGACCTGGGCAGGCACCTGCGCAAGCTGCGCCGCGAGCTGTCCGAGCGGCGCGGCATGCTCGTCGACGCGCTCACCGGCGCCGGGGTCCGCTTCCTCGGCGACGACGCGGGCGCGCACCTGGTGGTCCCGCTCTGCTCGGCCGGGCAGGAGCACGAGCTGATCGAGGCGGCGACCGGCCGCGGCATCGTGCTCGACGGCCTGGCCCGCCACCACTGCGGACCGGCGACCTGGTTCGGCATCGCGGTCGGCTACGCGGCGTGTTCACGCGAGCAGCTGCAGGCCGCGATCCCTGACCTGCTGTCGCTGCTGTCCCGGTCGAGCGACCAATGGGGTACTCCGTCCGGGTAGTCTCGTTCACCATGCCGACCTCCCCGCTGCCCGACCCCGAGCGCTCGCCCCACCCCCAGGACAGGCCGAAACTGCGGGTGGCGGTCGTGTTCGGCGGCCGCAGCACCGAGCACACCATCTCGTGCGTCTCCGCCGGGAGCGTGCTGGCCAACCTCGACGGCGAGCGGTTCGAGATCGTGCCGGTCGGCATCACGCCCAGTGGCGCGTGGGTGCTCGGCCCCGGCGACACGAGCGCGCTGAGCATCCGGGGCCGGGTGCTGCCCGAGATCACCAGCGGCACCGCGCTGACCCTGCCCGCCGACCCGACCTCCGCCGGTCTCGTCGTGCTGGAGCCGGGCAGGCAGGGCGAGGTCATCAGCGGTGTCGACCTCGTCTTCCCCGTGCTGCACGGCGCCTACGGCGAGGACGGCACCATCCAGGGCCTGCTGGAGATGGTCGGCGTGCCCTACGTCGGCCCCGGTGTGCTGGCCAGCGCGGTGGCGATGGACAAGGGCTTCACCAAGCGGCTGCTGGCCGCCGAGGGCCTGCCGGTCGGCCGGTTCGTGGAACTGCGCCGCGACCGGACCACCCTCACCGAGGACGAGCGCGCCCACCTCGGGCTGCCGGTGTTCGTCAAGCCCTCGCGCGCCGGGTCCTCCACCGGCATCAGCAAGGTCACCTCGTGGGACGACCTCGACGCCGCGATCGCGCACGCCCGGGCGATCGACCCCAAGGTGCTCGTCGAGGCCGCCGCCATCGGCCGCGAGGTCGAGTGCGGCGTGCTGGAGTTCCCCGACGGCACCGTCCGCGCGTCGCTGCCCGCCGAGGTGCGGCTGGCCGAGGGCATCGACTGGTACGACTTCGACGCCAAGTACCTCGACGCGGTCTGCGAGCTCGACATCCCGGCGAAGCTGCCCGACGAGGTGGCCGAGCGGCTGCGCGAGGCCGCGATCACCGCGTTCCGCGCGCTGGACTGCCAGGGCCTGGCCAGGGTCGACTTCTTCGTCGGCCCGGACGGCGAGCTGACCGTCAACGAGGTCAACACCATGCCCGGCTTCACCCCCACCTCGGCCTACCCGCAGATGTGGGAGGTCAGCGGGATCGACTACCCGACGCTGCTCAGCGTGCTCGTCGACACCGCGCTGGCCCGCGGGACCGGCCTGCGCTGAGGCAACCGCCGGTGATCCGCGCCACGGCTCGCGGGCGCGGTCACGGTCGGACCTCGCGCACCGGCAGCGCCCGACCGACCACTTCGGACACCGTCTGCAGCGGGCCGGTGCCGAGCCCGGCGGGAAGCGTCAACGCGACGTAGACCGGGCGGTCGACGGCGAACCACGTCGAGGCGCCGTCGCCGTCGATGACCAGCCAGCGCACCTTCGACACCTCGCGCAGCGCCGCGGTCGGGGTCAGCTCCGGCGGCTTGCCCAGGCCGCAGCGCAGCACCACCGGATCGGCCACCTGGTCGCCCCACGCCGCGGCGCCGACGGGGGCCGGGTCGGCGATCGGCAGGCGGGGCAGCGACCCCCCGCCGTTGGGCAGCGCCTGGGGCAGGGCCTGGGTGAGGGCACCGCAGTCGGGTGCGGCGGCGTCGGGCGCGTCCACCGGGACCAACCCGACCGGGCCGGTGCGCGGCGCGGCGGCGGACTTGGTCGCCGCCACCCGATCGGGGGCCTCCGGCAGGAACCGGCTCGCCACCACCACCCCCGTCACCAGCAGGCCCGCCAGCACGGCGGCCGCGGTGACGGCGGTGCGGGACAGGCCTGTCGTGGTCGGCTGCTCGCTCACCCGACCAGTGGACCACGCCTCAGAGGTGGACCACCGGGCAGGTCAGGGTGCGCGTGATGCCCTCGACGTTCTGGATCCTGGCCACGACCAGCTGACCGAGCAGGTCGACGTTGTCGGCCTCCGCGCGCACGATGACGTCGTACGGGCCGGTCACGTCCTCGGCCGTGGTGACGCCCGCGATGCCCGCGATCTCCGCCGCCACCGCAGCGGCCTTGCCGACCTCGGTCTGGATCAGGATGTATGCGTGGACCACGGCGCGCCCCTTCGCGGTTGGGAGTCCCCTAGAGGTAGGAACGTGTCCAGCAACGTACCCCAGTTGCCTTTCGTTGGGGATTCCGAATATCGGTGATCGGAGGAAGCAGTGAGTCCGAACACGCCTGACGGCGCGGAAACCGTTGCCGAGGTGGGTGAGTTCGGGCTCATCGATCGGGTTACCCGGGGCAGACCCCAGCCGAGGACCACCCTGCTGGGGCCGGGCGACGACGCGGCCGTGGTGGCCGCGCCGGACGGCCGGGTGGTGGCCGGGACCGACGTGCTCGTCGAAGGCGTGCACTTCCGTTTCGACTGGTCGTCCCCGGAACACGTGGGGCGCAAGGCGGTCGCGGTGAACCTGGCCGACATCGCCGCCATGGGCGCGGTGCCGACCGCGGTGCTGGTGGGCATCGCCTGCCCGTCCACCATCGCCGCCTCGGTCGTGGAGGAGCTCACCGCGGGCATGTGGCAGGAGGCCACCAGGGCCCGCGTCGGCATCGTCGGTGGGGACATGACCGAGTCCGCCACCCTTGTGATTTCCCTCACCGCATTGGGTGATCTGCGTGGGCGGGCACCGGTCACCCGCGGCGGAGCGCGGCCGGGCGACGTCGTCGCGGTCGCGGGCAAGCTCGGGTGGAGCGCCGCCGGACTGGCCGTGCTCGGCCGCGGTTTCCGCTCCCCGGTCAGCGTCGTCGGCGCCCACCGCGCCCCGGAACCGCCCTACGAGTCCGGTCCCGCCGCGGCCGACGCGGGCGCCACCGCCATGATCGACGTCTCCGACGGGCTGCTCGCCGACCTCGGGCACATCGCCGCCGCCTCCACTGTGGCCATCGACGTGCGCTCGGACCTCGTCGAGGTGCACCAGCGGCTGGTCGACGTGGCCAGCGCGCTCGGCGGCGACCCCAGGCACTGGGTGCTCACCGGCGGCGAGGACCACGCGCTCGCGGCGACCTTCCCCGACCCGCACGGCGTGCCCGAGGGGTGGAAGGTGATCGGCACCGTCGCCAGGGGGCAGGGCGTCACCGTCGACGGGGCCACCTACACCGGCACCGCGGGCTGGCAGCACTGGCGGTAGGCGACAATCGCGGGCGTGCGCATCGAGATCCGGGACTACACCCACCCCGACGTGGCGAAGCTGATCGACGAGGTCCAGCAGGAGTACGTCATCCGCTACGGCGGCTTCGACGAGACGCCGGTCGACCCGACCGAGTTCGCCCCGCCGTCCGGTCTGTTCCTCGTCGGCTACCTCGACGACGTCGCCGTCGCCTCCGGCGGGTGGCGCGCGCACGACACCGCGACCGCGGAGATGAAACGGCTCTACGTCAACCCGACCGCGCGCGGCCGCGGCCTGGCCCGCGCGGTGCTGGCCGAACTGGAGCGGACCGCGCACGAGCGCGGCTTCCGCAGGCTCATCCTGGAAACCGGCTCCGAGCAACCGGAGGCGATCGCGCTCTACCTGTCCAGCGGGTATCAGGACATCACCCCGTTCGGCTTCTACGCCGACTCGCCGAGGGCGCGCCACCTCGGCAAGATCCTCACCCCGTGACCGGGCCCACTCACCCGGGTGGGTATGGTCTGCCGCCGTGGCACGACCGCTGAGCGAGATCGTCGAACAGGGCTGGGCCCTGGCACTGGAACCCGTGGCCGACAAGATCGCCGCGATGGGCGACTTCCTGCGCGCGGAGGTCGCCGCCGGGCGCACCTACCTGCCCGCGGGGGAGAACGTGCTGCGCGCGTTCCAACAGCCCTTCGCCGACGTCCGCGTCCTCATCGTCGGACAAGACCCCTACCCGACCCCCGGCCACGCCGTCGGCCTGTCCTTCTCGGTAGCCCCGGACGTCCGGCCGATCCCCAAGAGCCTCATCAACATCTACAAGGAATACGTCGAGGACCTCGGCCACCCCACCCCGTCCAACGGCGACCTCACTCCGTGGACCGAACACGGCGTCCTGCTGCTCAACCGAGCGCTGACCGTGGAACCCGGCAAGTCCAACGCCCACCAGGGCAAGGGCTGGGAAGACGTCACCGAACAAGCCATCAAGGCCCTCGCCGCCCGCGGCGGCCCCCTGGTGGCCATCCTGTGGGGCCGCAACGCCCGCAACCTGCGCCCCATGCTCGGCTCCGTCCCCGCCATCGAGTCCGCCCACCCGAGCCCCCTCTCGGCGCACAACGGCTTCTTCGGCTCCAAGCCCTTCAGCCGCGCCAACGAACTCCTGGCCGAGCAAGGCGCTGCTCCGGTGGACTGGAAGCTCCCGTAGGTCTTCGCGGTCGGGCACGCGCCACGGCGTGCTCGACAGGCCTTGTCCGCCACTAGGCCTTCGTCTGCCGGTGGTGGCTTGCTGGGTCCGTTCGCGATCAGAGGCGGCAAAACAACGGTCGGAGCGGCCTGCGACGACGGCGACCTCCCCCTGCGGAGGCTCGCGTCGGCCCCATCGCGGGCGGGCGAGCTTGCCCACCTGAGTCTGCTGTCGGCGCACAGCGGGTTCTTCGGCTGCGAGCCTTTCAGCCGCGCCAACGAACTGCTGTCCGATCAGGGCGCCGCCCCGGTGGACTGGAAGCTCCCGTAGGTCTTGGCGGTCGGGCACGCGCCACGGCGTGCTCGACAGGCCTTGTCCGCCACAAGGCCACCGTCTGCTGATGGTGGCCCGGGTAGTCGGGCTGCTGAGCCTGGTCGCGATCCAGAGGCAGCGCCACGACGGCCTGCGATGGCGGCGATTTCCGACTACGGAAGCTCGCGTCGGTGGGCGGGCTTGCCCACCCGAGCCCCCTCTCGGCGCACAACGGCTTCTTCGGCTCCAAGCCCTTCAGCCGCGCCAACGAACTCCTGGCCGAGCAAGGCGCTGCTCCGGTGGACTGGAAGCTCCCGTAAGGGTTTGGGGACACCATCAGGTGGTGGTGTCCCCGGTTTCGGCGGTGCGCTAGGCCTTTTCGAGGTATTCGGCGCGTTCGGCGTCGACGACCTGGTGGACCATTCCGGCCAGGCCGGGGTGGGCGGTCAGGGCCGGGTCGTCGGCGACGAGGGCCTGGGCGACCACGCGGGCGTCGGCGATGACCTGTTCGTCGCGGATGAGCGAGAGCATCTTCAGGCCGGACTTGGCGCCGGACTGGCTCGCGCCGAGGATGTCGCCCTCGCGGCGCAGTTCGAGGTCCATCCTGGCCAGTTCGAAGCCGTCCAGGGTGGAGGCGACGGCGTCGAGGCGGTCGCGGGTCGAGGTGCCGCCGGGCATGTCGGTGACCAGCAGGCAGACGCCGGGGGCCGAGCCGCGGCCGACCCGGCCGCGCAGCTGGTGCAGCTGGCTGACACCGAAGCGGTCGGCGTCCATGATGACCATGGCGGTGGCGTTGGGCACGTTCACGCCGACCTCGACCACCGTGGTGGCCACCAGCACGTCGACCTCCGCCGCCGCGAACGCCCGCATCACCGCGTCCTTCTCGTCGGCGGGCAGCCGCCCGTGCAGGATCCCCAACCGCAGCCCCGACAACGGGCCCGCCGCCAGCATCTCCGTCACCTCGACCACGGCGAGCGGGGGACGCCGACCGTCGTCGGAACCGCCGGGCCCGTCCTCCTCGTCGCCGATGCGCGGGCACACCACGTAGGCCTGGTGTCCCTTCCCGACTTCCTCGCGCACCCGCTGCCACACCCGGTCCAGCCACGACGGTTTCTCCGCGACCGGCACGACCGTCGTGGAGATGGGCGAGCGGCCAGCCGGGAGTTCGCGCAGCGCCGAGGTTTCCAGGTCGCCGTAGACGGTCATCGCGACCGTGCGGGGGATCGGGGTCGCGGTCATCACCAGCACGTGCGGGCTCAGGTTCTCGCCCGCCCTGCCGCGCAACGCGTCGCGCTGCTCGACGCCGAAGCGGTGCTGCTCGTCGACCACCACGAACCCGAGTTCGGCGAAGGACACCTTGTCCTGGATCAGCGCGTGCGTGCCGACCACGATCCCGGCCGCGCCGCTCGCCGCGTCCAACATGGCCTGCTTGCGCTGCGGCGCGGTCAGCGAACCGGTCAGCAGCGTGACCTTCGTGGCGTTCTCCGCCGCCCCCAGTTCGCCCGACTGCCCGAGATCGCCGAGCAGTTCCCGCAGCGACCGCGCGTGCTGGGCGGCGAGGACCTCGGTCGGCGCCAGCATCGCCGCCTGCCTGCCGGAGTCGACCACCTGCAACATCGCCCGCAGCGCCACGATCGTCTTGCCGGACCCGACCTCGCCCTGCAGCAACCGGTTCATCGGGCTCTCACCGGACAGGTCGGCCGCGATCGCCTCGCCCACCTCGACCTGCCCCGCGGTCAGCGTGAACGGCAACCGCTCGTCGAACGCGCTGCCGATCCCCCCGGTGGTGGGCGGGCACGCGGGCGCAGGCCGCGCGTTCGCGGCCTGCCTGCGTTGCGCCAACGCCAACTGCACCGACAGCGCCTCGTCCCACTTGAGCCGGGTGCGGGCCAGTTCCAGGTCCGCCCACTCGGCTGGCCGGTGGATCGACCGCACCGCCTGCTCGTACGGCGGCAGCCCGAGCTTGTCGCGCAACGCGTCCGGGAACGGGTCCTCGATCTCGTCGAGCACCGCCAGCGTCTGCTGCACGCACTGCGCGATCTGCCAGGACTGGATCTTCGCCGACGCCGGGTACACCGGGATCAGCCCACCGGCGAACTCCTCCACCGACCCGGTCTCGGCGTCGCCGTCGAGCAGTTGGTAATCCGGGTTCGCCAGCTGCAACTTCTGCCGGAACGCGGTGACCTTACCCGCGAACAGCGCGCTGATCCCCGGCTTCAACTTCTCCATGTGCCACGGCTGGTTGAAGAACGCGCAGTCCAGCGACCGCTTCCCGTCGGTCAGCGCCACCTCGACCAACGTCCCGCGCTTGGTCTTCATCTGCCGCTTGGTCACCGACACGACCTTGGCCATCACGGTGACGTGCTCGCCCACCTCGAGCCCCGCGATATCGGTCAACTGCCCCCGCTCGGCATAGCGCCGCGGATAGTGGCGCAACAAGTCCCCGGCGGTCCCCAACTTGAACGCCCCCTCAAGCGCGTCCGCCGACTTCTTGCCCACCAACCGGTCCAGCCGCTCGCCAAGCCCAGTCATCCCACTCCAGTCCGCTCCGCGCCCGCCTACCGCGCACATTCTGTCGCGACCCACCGACAGGCGGTCACCCGTGCCCGATCAACCCCACACCGATCGTCGAGCACCGCGTCACTCCACGCCGAACAGGACTACCGAGTCGGTCTGGCCGCCGCGGTGGGTAGCCAGGTCGGCGTCTGGGCGTTCTTGGCGGAGGTGTCTGGCCACGGCTTCAGTCAGTCCCGCGGGCGCGGTCTGGCCCACCACCGCCGTCACCAGTTCGCCGCCTGCGGCCAGCATTCGCTCGACCACCCCGACCGCGGCCCTCGTCAGTGCCTCCGGACCGGCGGGGCCTGGCTCGATCAGCACCACCTCGCCATCGGCGAAGCCCAGGACGTCTCCGGCCGCGCACGGGCCCACCCAGGTGATGCCGTCCGCCTCCGCGACCACCACCTCGCCGCGTCTGGTCGCGGCCGCTGCCTCGGCCATGGCCACCACGTCGTCGCCGGAGCGTCGGCGGGGGTCGTGCACGGCGATCGCCGCTAGAGCCTGCACTGGCGACGCGCACGGCACCACCACCACGTCCTGGCCCCCGGCCACCGCCCGGATCGCGGCCTCGTCGGCGACCGACATCAGGCCGGTGTCGCCCGGTAGCACCGTCACGTGCGCGGCGGCCGTCCCGGTGATCACCTCCAGCAGCGCGTACGGGTCCGGCTCCGCCGCGCCGACCCGCAGCACCGCGACCCCCTCGGCGACGAACAGCTCAGCCAGGTCCTCCCCGCGCACGGCGGCCACCACCGCCCGGTCGCGGCTGTAGCGCTGCGGTTCGGCGGGCGTGGTGTCGGCGAAACGGGCCACCCGGATCCGCCTCGGGCGCCCCGCGTCGATGCCCGCCTCGATCGCCGCGCCGATGTCGTTGCAGTGCACGTGGACGGTCCACAGGCCGTCGCCGTCGCCGACCACCGAGACGCAGTCGCCGAGCCGGTCCAGTTCGTCGCGCAGCCGGTCGGCGGCCGGGTCGTCGGTGTCGTGCAGCAGGTACATGACCTCGTAGCCGTACAGGTCCGAGCCGCCCTCCCTGGCCGTCACCAACGAGGTCCCCAGCTCGTCAGCGCGCGCCTGGGCCGCTGCCGCCAACGCCGCGGGCCGCTCGGCGACCACGGCCACCAACGCGTCCAGCAGCACGACCACCCCGCGCCCGCCCGCGTCGACCACGCCCGCCTCCGCCAACACGGGCAGTTGCTCGGGGGTCCGCCGCAGCGCCTCGGCCGCCGCGCTCGCCGCCGCCACCGCGACCCCGTGCAGGTCATCGCCGACCGCCGTGGCCGCGGCGTCCAGGACGCTCAGCATCGTCCCCGGCGCGGGCTCCGACACCGCCGCCGCCGCCATCCGCGCCCCGGAGCGCAGGGCCGCCACGAGGTCCGGCCCGGTGACCGCGTCGACCCCGCGCAGCGCGGCCGCCATCCCGCGCAGCAACTGGGAGGCGATCACCCCGGAGTTCCCGCGCGCCCCGGCCAGCGCGCCCCGCGCCGCCACCCCGAACGCGGCACCCGCGTCCACCCGCTCCGCCGTGGGTGCCCGCAGCAGGGCCTCCAGGGCCGCCCGCAGCGTGTCCAGCAGATTCGACCCGGTATCCCCATCGGCGACGGGGAAGACGTTGATCCGGTCGATCCCGGCCCGGTGCGCGTCCAACGACTGCACGCAAGCCGCCACCCACCGACGCACCTCCCCAGCGTCCAACGCCTCGAGCACGGCCACCTCCACCCGGTCTCCGCGAGGGTAACCCGCCTCGCACCCCGGCCCCCGCGGCCCGCAGCGCGACCCCAGACCCCGCGACCCCAGACCCCGCGGCCCGACCCGGCGGCCTGGACCCGGCAGCCCGGACCCGGGTCGGGACCTAGCGGCCCGGCTCCAGCGGTCCGGACCTGGCAACCCGCTGTCTGGACCTGGCGGTCCGGAACTCGGCGGCCTGCGGCAGGGCCCGGCGGTCTGGGTCCGGCAGTCCGGACCTGGTAGCCCGCAGTCCGGACCCGACGGTCCGGACCTGGTGGCCCGTCGTGTGGCCCCGGTTTGGAGGTGTGTGCGGCCACCGGTTACCCTGTGCCGAAGTGCCTGGGCCTGCCCAGGTCCTCGTACGTGCGCCCGTCACCGGATCGTGTGTCTTGCGGTTCGGGCAGATGCGGGTAATACCAACGCGAAGGAGTGTCTGACGTGGCTGCCGTGTGCGACGTCTGTGGCAAGGGGCCAGGCTTCGGCAAGTCGGTCTCGCACTCGAACCGGCGGACCAACCGCCGCTGGAACCCGAACATCCAGACCGTGCACGCTCGCCTGGGCATCTCCCAGCGCAAGCGCCTCAACGTGTGCACCTCCTGCCTCAAGGCGGGCAAGGTCGTCCGCGGCTGATCGTTCGGCGAGTCACCCACAGCTTTCACCAGCAGGGCCGGTACCCACACGGGGACCGGCCCTGCTGGCGTTCCCGGGGCGGCCCGGAAAGGAGAACGGGCGGTACCGGAGGGAATCCGGTACCGCCCGTCCTGGGGTGTTCTAGCGCGCGCCTGCCTTGGCGGGCGTGCCGTTCTTGGCGCCAGCGGACTTCACCGCGGCGCCGAGGCTCTCGGCGAAGTGCTGGCGGGCTTCCTCCAGCACCGCGAAGGTGCCCGCGACCTGCTCGGACACCCGGCGCTCGAAGGCGTCGGCCTGTTCGTGGCGGGCGGTGGCGTCGGCGAGCTTGGCCTCGGCGTCGGCCACCAGCGCGCCCGCGTGCTTGTCGGCGGCGTCGCGCTGGGCCTTGATCTCGGCGTCGGCGGTGGTCCTGGCCTGGGTCAGCGCCTTCTCGGTGTCGGCCTTCTGCTTCTCGGCGTCGGCGACGAGCTTGGCGGCCGCCTTCTCCGCGGCCTCGCGCTGCGCCTTGATCTCGGCGTCGGACTTGGACCTGGCCTCGGCCAGCGCCTTCTCGGTGTCGGCCTTCTGCTTCTCGGCGTCGGCGACGAGCCGGGCGGCGGCCTTCTCGGCGCTGTCGCGCTGGGTCTTGATGGCGGCCTCGGCGCTGGCCCGCTGATCGGCGAGGGCCTGCTCGGTCTCCTCGGTCTGCGCGAGCAGCGCGGCCTCGATGGCGGCGGTCTGCTCGGCCAGGTTCGTCTCGACCTCGGTGGTGCGGGCGGCCAGCGCCTGCTCGACCTGCTCGGTGCGCTGCGCGATGGCGGCCTCGGCGCTCGCCCGCTTCTCGGCGAGCTCGCGCTCGGCCTGCTCCTCGGCGGCGGTGCGGCGGGCGGTGGACTCCGCGTCGAGCGCCTCGCGGACGCCCTGCGCCTCGGTGTCGAGCTGGTCGCGGTGCGCGGCGGCCTCGTCGTAGAGCTGCCCGATGCGCGTCTCGTTCGCCTTGGCCTGCTGCTCGATCTCGGCGCGGGCGTCGGCGAGCAGCTTCTTGTGCTCACCGGCGAGGGTGGCCCGCATCGTCTCGTACTCGGCGTCGAGCTCGGCGTGGTTGCGGGTGTAGTCGGCCTCGAGCTGCTTGCGCCGCTCCTCGAGGTCGACGATCAGCTTGTCGTGCCTGGCCCGCAGCTCCTTGGCGTAGGCGTCGGCCTCGCCCCTGGTCTTGGCGGAGGCGTCGTCGGCCTGCTTGGCGGTCTTGACCGCGTAGGCCTCCGCGTTGAGCCGGGTCTGCGCGGCGTAGTCGTCGGCGGCGGTGCGCGTTGCCGCCGAGTACCCGTCGGCTTCCTTGCGGGTGTTGGCGCCGTAGGCCTCGGCCTCGGCGCGGGTCGCGGCGCCGTAGTCGTCAGCCTGCCGCTTGAACTCGGCGATCTCCTCCTCGGCCAGCTGCATCATCAACCGCACCCGCTCGGTCATGCCCTCGGTGCTGTTGGGGTTGGCGCTGATCCGGTTGAGCCGGGTCGTGGTCTCCAGCAGTTGCTGCTGCAGCGAGCCGAGCGACTTGGTCAGCTCGGCGACCTTCGACGCTGCGTCGTCGCGGCCCTTGGACGCGTGGCGCAGGTCGTAGGTGAGGCGGGTGACCCGTTCGTTGACCTGGCGTGGGTTGTACCCGCGCAGAACGGTGTCGAAGTGCGGAAGTCGGTCGGTGGACTCGGCGTCACCAGAGGGCATTGCCCCACTTTAGTATGACCTCCGCGGGAGTGAACCCGCCGGAGTAGTTAATTCTCAGAGTGCGCGACACTGCGGAGTCGCACCACCGCGGTGGCCCCGACTCCGCTATGGATTGCCCTGCGGCGCCACGGGAGCGGCACATTGCCCGCGGCCCGGCTCCATCCGCAACGCCAGGTTGGGGATGCGCAACGGCCGCGGGATCGACATCACCGCGATCTGCCCGCGCACCTGGCGGAATTCCGCGAATGTCGCATCGATCCCGATCCGGTGTTCGGCGGCCGGAACGCGAAGCGGATTCGGTACGGAATTCCCCGCCGCGTCCTTGATCGTCGTGACGTCCTCCCCTGGCACGCCGATCTTCACCACACCGTCCATGTCCAACGCGCCGGTGGCGGTCACCACGTCGAGTTCCACGTTGTCGGTCCGGATCTCCCAAGTGGACCGGTCGCCGTCGCCGCCGGTGATGTAGACGGTGAACCAGGACCCCAGGACCTGTTGCTGGAACGACAGGCACAGCTCGTTCAGCCTGCCCTCGGCGAACCCCAGCCGCCCCACCCGCACCGACGTGGTGCTCCCGTCGGCGTTCTGCCGGGTGACGTCGCCGACCGACAGGCCGAAGTCGGTCCCGTACAGACCGCTGGTGGACAGCGACAGCGTGCCGCCTTGGACCACCACTTCCGACGCGATCGCCCCTTGGGCAACACGCGCCCCGAGAACCCCGGCAAGAGCCAGCGCGGGCAGCGCGAGCACCGCGGCTTTGCGCCAGTGCGTTCGCCCTTTCACGAGGTGCCCTTGCTGCTGACGGACAATGACGCACCAGGCAGCCGTACCGGATTGTCCCTACCCGAGGTGGGCGACGGGTTGAACGCTTTCAACGCGTAGAGGTCCATCCGCACGTCGCACAGGTGCACGCTCAACGAGATGCCCAGGCTCAACAGCCACGCGGCGGGCAGCACGCACAGCAGCAGCGGGCTGGACGCGTAGAGGTTGTTCGCCCACAGGTCGGTCTGCATCTGCTGCCCCGCTGCGTTGGTGCCGCCGAGTTGGGCGGTGCCGCTGGAGCCGAGGGTCAGCGCGTAGTCGGTGCGGCTACCGTCGGAGATGGTCAGGTCGTCGAGGGTGAGCGCGCGGAAGGTGTAGTGCGCGGCCTGGAACGACACCCCGTTGGCGTCGACGACCGTCTCGGTCCCCTTGTACTGGATGGAGGCCGCGTACCCGGCCCGCGCCGTGACCTTGAGCGGCTTGTCCCTCGGCGTGGTCAGGAACCCGATCTGCGGCGCCGGGGCAGGGGAGGCGACCAGGGCCGCGTCGGCGCTCAGGTAGGGCAGGTCCGGCACGACCGCGGTGCCGACGACCAGCGCGAGCGTCGCCCCGAACGCCAACGCCCGCCTCACGCGCCCACCCCGGCCTCCGGTGCGACGGCCCCGGGTGCGACGGCATTGGGCAGGGAGTCCTTTTCGGACTCGCGGACCCGCTTGGGCCCCCAGCCGAAGGTCATCGACCCGCCCAGGATGCCCAGCAGCATGCCGACCAGGAACCCGCCGAGGTTCGACCCGACCAGCGACGCCACCGCGAACAGCACCCCGAGGAACCCGGCCAGGTGCCGTGCCCCCGGCGCGAACCACGCGCACAGTCCGAACAGGACGAGACCGCCGCCGAGCAGGTACCCGGCGACCCCGCCGAACCCGGCGCCCAGCACCACCGCGATCGGCGCGAAGGTCAGCGACATGATCGCCCAGCCGCCCAGCACCATCCACAGCCCGCCCCAGAACGGCCTGGTCCGCCGGAAGTCGGCGAACCACCGCCACCCGGCCCCGATCACCCGGCCCGCTCGACGCAGTTCGCCCGCTGTCGTCATCGCGCCTGCCCCCTAGCAGTTGACGGTGCCGGGCACGATGCCCAGGTTCAGCCTCGGCAGCGTGATGTTGCCGCTGATCTCCGCGGTGTAGGCGTCGGCGGTCAGGCCGGTCACCTGCACCACGCCCGCCTCCAGGCCGAACGCGCCGACCGTGCCGCCGTCGAGCGGCTGCCCGCCCATCTGCACCTGGTGGGCGGTCTTGCCCAGCACCATCTCGGAGAACTGGCTCTGCGTGCCCTGCACGGCTTTCGCCTCCAGGATCAGGTTGTAGGCGTCGATGACGTCGGGCCCGCCGTTGGGCGTGCCGTCGACGGGGGAGCCCGCGTTGAGCTTGAGCGTGTAGGGCAGCCCGAGGATCGTCTGGTGGATCACCGCGCACAGGCCGTCGAGCTTGGCCGACTGGAACCCGGCGCGCGCCATCGCCTCGCCCCTGCCCGCCTGGCTGCCGTCCGCGAGTTGCCTGCTGTGCAGGAACGCGGCGAACCCGCTGCCGTTGACCTGGTCGGAGCGCAGCGTGAACGGCTGGCCCGCGACGAAGAAGTTGGCCGCGAGCGCGCCCTGGGCCATCGCCACGCCCAGCGCGGTGGTCAGCGCGGCGGCGGGCAGCGCGACGAGGGTGCTGCGACCCCACCTGGTGCCGTTGCGGGGTCCTCCGGCCTCGGCCCGCATCCGCTCGTTCCAGGCGCGCAGCGCGGCCCGCAGTCGGCTGTGCTCCGGTCGGGGCATCGGCGCTCCCAGCTGTGATCGGGCACCGGCCGCGGCGGGCAGACCCGTGCTGACCTGCGCGGGAGCCCGTCCGCCCCGGTGGTGGGGGACACCATGGCAAACGGCGTCGGGTACCGACAAGGGGCCAGTCGCCGTAGTTTGTGACCTTGGGTCACAGTTACTTGGACGTAACAGCTACACACCGTGAGGTCGGTAGACAAAGATTGCGAGTGATCTCAATGGTCAGTGCCCCGCGGGCAGATCAACGCCGTCGTGTCGCTCGTGACACCAGTCACTCTGCGTCGATATGTAACGTTTTGATAAGTACTACTGTGAGGTAACCTCACGCGCGTGGGAATCCGGGTCTGGCGGGTGGTCGGGGTGGTGACCGGGGTGCTCGGCGCGTTCGTCGTCGCGGCCGTCGTCGCCGTCGCGGTGCTCGCGATCCCGATCACCGGCGGGAGCATGGAACCGACCTTCCACGACGGTGACCGCGTGCTGCCGCACCCCTTCCTCGGCCCCGACGACGTCGAGCGCGGTGACGTCGTGGCGACCCGGTTCAGCGCCGACGGCCCGCTGGTCGTCAAGCGCGTCATCGCCGTCGCGGGAGACCGCGTGCGCATTGATCCCGGTCCGGTGGTCCGGGTGCTCCCCGCGGGCGAGAGCGAATGGCGCGCCATTCCCACCGCGGCCGACTGGGGTGCCAAGCCGGTCGAGTGCTGCGGCCCAGATGGAAAGGCCGCGCCCGTCGCCGCCGATGCCCTGGTGCCCGCCGGGAAACTGTTCCTGCTCGGCGACAACCCCGGCGGTTCCGACGATTCCCGCGCCTCCGGTTGGGCGCCCCGCGACCTGGTCCGTGCAATTGTCTGGACCACCGTGTGGCCGATCGGCGGCTGACCGCGAAAGGGATCACCGGGGCGTGGCAACTGGTGAACCTTGCCGCGGACCAGGTGCCCCAGTACCGAATTGCGGATGGACATCTCCCCGCACAGCGGATCTACCGGAACTTCCGGGCGAGTGGTGCGCGCCGGGCTCTTCGCCCTTCTGAGCGCCACGGCCCTGACTGCCACCGCCATGTCCTTCACCCCGACCGCGACCGCGGCGCCCGCCCCGACCCAGGGCTACGTCGTCGTCTTACGCCCAACCGAGGCAGCGGAGTTCGGCACCAGGGTCACCGCCCTGGCCGACCGCTACGACGCCCGCGTGGACCACCGGTACACCGCCGCCCTCACGGGTTTCTCCGCGCGCCTCACCGGTTCGGGCGCGAAAGCACTGGCCGCCGACCCCGCGGTCGCCTACGTCGTCCCCGACAGCCCCGTGCGGGCCCTCGGCGGGCAACCCAACCCCCCGTCCTGGGGCCTTGACCGGGTCGACCAGCGCAAGCTCCCGCTGGACAAGCGCTACCGCTACGACACCCTCGCCGACACCGTCACCGCGTTCATCCTCGACACCGGCGTCCGCGCGACCCACGTCGACTTCGGCGGCCGGGTCCGCGGCGGCCGTGACTTCGTCGACAACGACAACGATCCCGATGACCTGAACGGCCACGGCACGTTCCTCGCGGGCGTCGTGGGCGGTAAAGACTACGGGCTGGCAAAAGGTGTCAAGCTCGTCCCAGTGCGGGTGCTGGACAGGAACGGCTCCGGCAGTGTCTCCGGTGTCATCGCGGGGATCGACTGGATCACCGCCAACGCCGCCGGTCCGTCCGTGGTGAACATGAGCCTCGGCGGCCCCGCGAACCAGGCGCTCGACGCCGCCGTGCGCGCGTCCATCACGGCGGGCATCACCTACTCCGTGCCCGCCGGATCCTCTGGTGGCCAGGCGGGATCGGTCTCCCCGGCGCGGGTCACCGAGGCCATCACCTCGGCCAGTCTCACCAAGACCGACTGCGCCGCGGTGAACTCCAACTCGGGCCCCGCGGTCGACCTGTACGCGCCCGGTGTCGGCATCGTCGGACCCTGGATCACCGCCAACGACGCCAAGGCCACGCTCAGCGGCACCTCGCTCGCCGCGGCCCACACCACCGGCGCCGCCGCGCTGCGCCTGGCCGCCGACCCGACCCTCACCCCGGCGGGCGTGCAGACGGCGCTCGTGCGCGCCGCGAGCACCGGCGTGTGCGAACTCCCCGTGAACACACCGGATCGGATCCTCTACACCGGACCGTTCACCCGCTGAGCCGGTTGCCGCACCGGCGCGGCCGTCCGGGTGAGACCCCTGGCGCGACCGCCCCGGTGCCGGCAGCATCCCCGCCGGTGTGTCCGGCCTGGGGGCCTCGCGCGCGGACCCGCCGCACGTCACGTTCGACGGGACGCGTGTCGTCCTGACCGAGAGGATCCACCGTGCCCCCAGGTGGGAGGCGGCCGCGCGGCATGCCGTTCGCCGTGCTGCTGACCGTCGTCGGCGCCGCGCTCGGCACCAGCCCGGTCCCCGCGTCGGCCGACCCCGAGCCCGACCGGTTCGTCCCGCGCGGCAGCGTCCGCGAGGCCCCGGTCGACCTGCCCGGCGCCATGGCCCGCTTCTGGGCGGCCTACTCGGCGGGCGACGACACCCGCAAGGTCTCGGCGATCCTCGACGCCCTGCTGCGCGCCGAGGGCCCGTCCAGCGACCAGGCGCGCCGGGCGGTGCGGATGCTCGCCGCGCACTCGGCAGGCGACCAGCGGCGCGCCTGGTGCGAGCGGCTCGACCTGCTCGGCGCCCCGGCCCCGCTCCGGCACGCCGCCTTCGTCGGCGCCGCGCTCACCGCCTCCGACCGCGCGTTCGGCCTGACCCGGCAGGCACCGGTGTCGACGGCGCCGGCCGCCTACGCCGGTCACGTGGCAGCCAGGATGACCGATGGCGACGCCGCGACCTTCTACTGGAGCGACGGCGCGCCCCGGCCCGGCACCCAGTTCGTGCTCGACCTCGGCCGGGTCCGCCCGGTCCAGGGCGTCGCGGTGGCCATGGGCACCGCCAGCCGCCCGCGCGACTTCCTGCGCGCCGGGGTGCTGGAGGGCTCGGTCGACGGCGTCGCCTGGACGACCGTGCGGCAGCTGCCCGGTTTGCCCACTGTGACCGCCACCCTGGGCCCGGACCCGCGTGATGTTCGTTACCTGCGGTTGCGCGCCACCGCGGGCCAGCGGCACTGGCTGGCCGTGCGGGAGGTCTCGGTGCGGCCCGCCCCCGCCGACGCCGCCACCGACGGCGACGCCACCACGGCCTACCGGGTCGCGGGCGGGCCCGTGGTGGTCAACCTGGGCGTCGACCAGCCGGTCGACCGGATCGTGGTGCTCGCCGACCGCGGCACCCACCAGGGCACCCCGGTGCAGGTCCGCGACGGGGGCGGGACCTGGCGCACCGTGGGCAGGCTGGGCGGCGAGTACACCGACGTGGCCGCCCGCGGGATCGTCGCCGGGCAGGTGCGGGTGCTGTTCGGTCCCGACTCGACTGGGACCGCCGTCCGTGAGATCGTGGTGCGGCCCGCGCGGTGAACGCCCGTTAATCGGTGCCGCCGAGACAAGGGGCCGATCGGGGCGCAAATCTTCCCAGAACCGGCTCGAAGCGGCGGAAAACCTAGAATCCCGATCGATCAGGATGGCGCCTGTCACGTGGGACTATGTTCCCGACGCGTGGGACATCCGGGATAATCTCCTCCGACCGACTTCTCCAGGTAGCAGGAGGTAACCGGGCATGTTCCGCAAGGTGCTCGTCGCCAACCGAGGCGAGATCGCCATCCGGGCGTTCCGAGCCGGGTACGAACTCGGCGCTGGGACTGTCGCGGTCTTCCCCTACGAGGACCGCAACTCCCCGCACCGGATGAAGGCCGATGAGGCCTACGAGATCGGCGAGCCCGGTCACCCCGTGCGCGCCTACCTCTCCGTCGAGGAGATCGTGAAGGCCGCGCGCAAGGCGGGTGCCGACGCGGTCTACCCCGGCTACGGCTTCCTCTCCGAGAACCCGGAGCTGGCCAGGGCCTGCGCCGAGGCCGGGATCACCTTCGTCGGCCCCGACGCCGACATCCTGGAGCTCACCGGCAACAAGGCGCGCGCCATCGCCGCCGCCCGCGAGGCCGGGCTGCCGGTGCTGCGCTCCACCGCGCCGTCCACCGACGTCGAGGCGCTGCTGACCTCGGCCGAGGAGATCGGGTTCCCGATCTTCGTCAAGGCCGTCGCCGGCGGCGGTGGCCGCGGCATGCGCCGGGTCGAGGACGCCTCGACGCTGCGCGAGTCGCTGGAAGCGGCCATGCGCGAGGCCGAGTCGGCCTTCGGCGACGCCACGGTGTTCCTGGAGCAGGCCGTGCTCGACCCGCGGCACATCGAGGTGCAGATCCTCGCCGACGGCGCGGGCAACGTGATCCACCTCTACGAGCGGGACTGCTCGCTGCAGCGCCGCCACCAGAAGGTCATCGAGATCGCGCCCGCGCCCAACCTCGACCCCGCGCTGCGCGACCGCATCTGCGCCGACGCGGTGGCCTTCGCCCGCCACATCGGCTACCAGAACGCGGGCACCGTCGAGTTCCTGCTCGACACCCGCGGCAACCACGTCTTCATCGAGATGAACCCGCGCATCCAGGTCGAGCACACGGTCACCGAGGAGGTCACCGACGTCGACCTGGTGCAGTCGCAGCTGCGCATCGCCTCCGGGGAGACCCTCACCGACCTGGGCCTCACCCAGGACGACATCTACCTGCGCGGCGCCGCGCTGCAGTGCCGGATCACCACCGAGGACCCCGCCAAGGGCTTCCGCCCGGACACCGGCATGATCAGCGCCTACCGCTCGCCCGGCGGCAGCGGCATCCGCCTCGACGGCGGCACCGCGGCGGGCGCCGAGGTCAGCGCCCACTTCGACTCGATGCTGGTGAAGCTCACCTGCCGCGGCCGCGACTTCCCGGCCGCGGTGCGCAGGGCCAAGCGGGCCGTCGCCGAGTTCCGCATCCGCGGCGTGGCCTCCAACATCCCGTTCCTGCAGGCCGTGCTCGACGACGAGGACTTCGTCGCGGGCCGGGTCACCACCGCGTTCATCGAGCAGCGCCCGCACCTGCTGACCGCGCGCAGCTCCGCCGACCGCGCCACCCGGCTGCTGACCTACCTCGCCGACGTCACGGTGAACAAGCCGCACGGCCCGCGCCCGCACGTGATCGACCCGAGGGAGAAGCTGCCCGCGGTGGACCTGGCCGCCGAGCCGCCCGCGGGCACCAAGCAGAAGCTCGTCGAGCTCGGCCCGGAGGGCTTCGCCCGCTGGATGCGCGAGAACACGCGGGTGGGCGTCACCGACACGACCTTCCGCGACGCGCACCAGTCGCTGCTGGCGACCCGGGTCCGCACCAAGGACCTGCTGGCCGTCGCGCCGCACGTCGCCCGCACCACCCCCGAGCTGTTCTCCGTGGAGTGCTGGGGCGGCGCCACCTACGACGTCGCGCTGCGCTTCCTCGCCGAGGACCCGTGGGAGCGGCTGGCGGCGCTGCGCGAGGCGGTGCCCAACATCTGCCTGCAGATGCTGCTGCGCGGCCGCAACACCGTCGGCTACACCCCGTACCCGACGGAGGTGACCGACGCGTTCGTCCGCGAGGCCACCGACACCGGCATCGACATCTTCCGCATCTTCGACGCCCTCAACGACGTCGAGCAGATGCGGCCCGCGATCGAGGCGGTCCGCGAGACCGGCACCGCGATCGCCGAGGTCGCCCTCTGCTACACCGCCGACCTGTCGGACCCGGCCGAGCAGCTCTACACCCTCGACTACTACCTCAAGCTGGCCGAGCAGATCGTCGGCGCAGGCGCGCACGTGCTCGCCGTCAAGGACATGGCGGGCCTGCTGCGCCCGCCCGCCGCGGCCCGGCTGATCACCGCGCTGCGCAAGGAGTTCGACCTCCCGGTCCACCTGCACACCCACGACACCGCAGGCGGGCAGCTGGCCACCTACCTGGCCGCCATCCAGTCCGGTGTGGACGCCGTGGACGGTGCCGTCGCGTCGTTGTCGGGCACCACGTCGCAGCCGTCGCTGTCGGCGATCGTGGCCGCCACCGACCACAGCGACCGGGAGACCGGCCTGTCGTTGCAGGCGGTGTCGGACCTGGAGCCCTACTGGGAGACCGTGCGCCGGGTGTACGCGCCGTTCGAGGCGGGCCTGCCCGCGCCGACCGGCCGCGTCTACCACCACGAGATCCCCGGCGGTCAGCTGTCGAACCTGCGCACCCAGGCCGTCGCGCTCGGCCTCGGCGACCGGTTCGAGGACATCGAGACCATCTACGCCGCCGCGGACCGGATGCTGGGCCGCCTGGTCAAGGTCACCCCGTCCTCCAAGGTCGTCGGCGACCTGGCGCTGCACCTGGTCGGCGCGAACGTCGACCCCAAGGAGTTCGAGGCCGACCCGGGCCGCTTCGACATCCCGGACTCCGTCGTCGGCTTCCTGCACGGCGAGCTGGGCGACCCGGCCGGTGGCTGGCCGGAGCCGTTCCGCAGCAAGGCGCTCAAGGGCCGCCCCGCGCCCAAGGGCGTCGCCGAGCTGACCGAGGCCGACCGCACCGGCCTGGCCGAGGACCGCCGCGCGACCCTCAACCGGCTGCTGTTCCCCGGCCCCACCAAGGAGTACCTGGCCCACCGCGACCAGTACGGCGACACCAGCGTGCTGGCCAGCAAGGACTTCTTCTTCGGCCTGCAGCAGGGCAAGGAGTACGCCGTCGAGCTCGACCGCGGCGTGACGCTGCTGCTGGAACTGGAGGCGGTCGCCGAGGCCGACGAGCGCGGCATGCGGACGGTCCTGGCCACCCTCAACGGCCAGCTCCGCCCGATCCAGGTCCGCGACCGCTCGGTCGCCTCGGACCTGCCCGCCGCGGAGAAGGCCGACCGGTCCAACGCCAACCACGTCGCCGCCCCGTTCGCGGGCGTGGTCACCCTCGCGGTGGCCGAGGGCGACGCGGTCGAGGCGGGCGCGACCGTCGCGACCATCGAGGCGATGAAGATGGAGGCCGCGATCACCGCCCCGAAGGCGGGCACCGTGACCCGACTCGCGATCGGCGCCGTCCAGCAAGTCGAAGGCGGCGACTTGCTCGTCGTGCTCGCCTAGGAAACTGCCGGTCCGCACCCCACCGCACCCGTTGACGACAGCGGGGCGGTGGGGTGCTGCCTGTCCGGGAAACTACGTACCCCGGGCGTGACCTGGCTCCCAGGACGCGGTGAAAGCCCAGGCCAATGCGCCCGCACCCGCTCCGGGGCCGCCGTGGCGGTGGAGTGCGGCGCCGCCGCCGAGTAGACATCCGGGGGTCGGGGTGCTGGTGCGGGCCGCCTGCTCCCAGCCCGTGGTGCGCGCTTGGGGGTGGGCTGCGGCGTCGGGCGGCCCGCCGGGCGATCGGCCTAGGGTGGCTTGGTGGCCACTGGGGACGAGCTGACCGCGGCGCGGCGCGTTCCGGTCTCGACGTTCGTCGGCCGGGACCGCGACCTGCGCCTGCTCGCCGACCGCGTGCGCGCCACCAGGATGCTGACCGTCCACGGCGCCGGTGGCGTCGGGAAGACCGAGCTGGTGCGCCGGATGGTGCCGGACTACCCGGCGCCGGTGCACTTCGCCGACCTCACCCAGGTGGCCGACCCCGGTCTCCTCGCGACGGTCGTCGCCGACTCGGTCGGTGTCCGCGACCACTCCGCGCGGCCCCCGCTGGCGGCCCTGGTGGACCACTTCGGCGAGCGCGCCGCCTTGCTGGTGCTGGACAACTGCGAGCACCTGGCAGGCGAGGTCGCCGACCTGGCCGCCGCGCTGCTGGCCAGCGCCCCCGCGCTGCGGGTGGTCGCGACGAGCCGGATCGCGCCGCTGCACGTGCCGGGGGAGCGGCTGTACCGGTTGGAACCGTTGGCACTGCCCGCACCCGGCGCCGCGCTGGCGGACGTGCTGGCGACCGACTCGGTGCGGCTGCTGGTCGACCGGGCCGGTGAGGCCACCCCGGACTTCGCCGTCACCGCCGCCAACCTGGCCGACGTGGTCCACCTGGTGCGCAGGCTCGACGGCCTGCCGCTGGCCACGACCCTGGCCGCCGCCCGGCTGCGGACGCTGACCGTCGGGCAGTTGGCGCACCGGCTCGACAGCGCGTTCACGGTCCTGGCGTCGCGGCGGCGTGACCTGGCCCCGCACCACCGCGCGCTGGTCGGGGTCCTCGACTGCACCCACCGCCTCTGCGACGTGCAGGAGCAGCTCGCCTGGGAGCGGCTCTCGGTGTTCGAGGCCGGGTTCGACCTCGACGCGGCCGAGGACGTCTGCGCGGACGGCGCGGTGATCACCAGGGACCGGGTGCTCGACCTGGTGGACGGTCTGATCCAGAAGTCCGTGCTGGACCGCTGCGGCGAGGACGGCGTCGCCCGCTACCGGATGCTGGAGACGACCAGGCAGTACGCGGGGGAGCGGCTCGCCGACCGCGGCGAGACCGCGCAGGTGCGCGACCGGCACCTGCGGCACTACCACGACTTCGCCACCACGGCGGCCGCGAAGTGGTTCGCCCCTGGAGAACGGGAACTGCACTGGGTCAACCGCGCGGTCGCCGAGTTCGCGAACCTGCGCGCCGCCATGCAGTACGCCAGCGACACCGGCGGCGAGACCGCCGTGGTGGGCCTGGGCATCGCGGCCGCGCTGGCGAACCTGCGGGTGTGGTTCTTCCGCGGCACCATCCGCGAGGGCTACCACTGGCTCAACCAGCTGCTGGCCGTGCAGCCGCCGTCCTCACCGCTGCCGCCGCGGGTCGAGGCCGCGGTGAACGCGTGCTGGATCGCGGTCTGCATGGGCGACAAGGCCCGCGCGGACGCCGCCCTGGCGCGCTGCCGGGCCCTCGCCCCGCGCGACCCGGCCACCGCCTTCGCCGAGGGCACCCACCGCCTGGTCATCAACGGCGACTCGGCCGCCATCCACCAGCTCGCCCGCGCCAGGCAGGAACTGTCCACCGCGGGCCGCCGCGGCGCCGCGCACATGGCGGGCCTGTTCTGGGGCATGGCCGCCGCGTTCCTCGGCACCGCCACCCAGGCCCGCGCGGTCAGCGCCGAGATCCACACCGAGGCCACCACCCACGGCGCCGCCTGGGCCACCAGCTGGACCCGCTGGGTCCAGGCCCTCACCGAACTCCGCCACGGCTCCCCGACCCGGGCGGTGACCCTGTTCCGCCGCTCCCTGGCCGAACAACGCTCCTGGGACGAACGCTGGGGCGCCGTCTGGAGCATCCACGGCATAGCCTGGTCCCTCGCCGCCGCGGGGGACCACACCCACGCCACCCAAGCCCTCGGCGTAACCCACACCCTCCGCACCACAACCGGCGTCCAGATCATCGCCATGCCCCCCTTCGGCGACCTGCACACCGAGGTTGAGCGTCAGTGCTTGCGTGCTTTGGGGCTGGCTAGGTACCGGGAGCTGTTCGAGTCCGGGGCTGGGCTGGGGCAGGCTGAGGGGCAGGCTGTCGCGTTGGCCGAGGTGTCTACTGTGGACGATCCGTGGTTGGAGATCACTGCTCGGGAGCGGGAAGTGGCCGAGCTGGCGGCGCAGGGGTTGAGCAATCGGGAGATCGCTGAGCTGCTGCGGATCGGGGTCCGGACGGTGGAGACGCATGTGCGGCGGTTGCTGCCGAAGTTGGGGCTGCGGAGACGGGCGCAGTTGCCGCGGTGGTTCGCTGACCATGCTCGGCCGCGGAGTGCTTGAGGGGCGGGGTGGCCCGTAGGACTGCTTGCCAGTCTCTCGCTCCGCAACAGCTTGCTGGAGGCGTTGTGCGACGGACTCGGTTCGGGTCGCTGTGGCGATTCTTTCGCAGGCCCTCAGGGTGGCGTTTCGTCGATGATCGGTAGACGCCCGCCACGCAGAGGTGTCTACCCAGCGTGGCGCGAGTGCTGGCAAGTCGCTTGGCGCAAGGAGCTACAGCGTGTCCAGATCGGAGTACTTTGGCCGTCGCCGACCCCTCGCTTGCGTCTCGGATACGTATTTTTCGAGTGTCCGGAACGGGGAAATGCTGTCTGCTCCGAGTAGCTCACGCTCGGCCTTAACGAACACCTCTATAGCTTGCCACAGCTTGACGGCGCGGTAGTTCACGCTGGAAAGAAGCTCAGGATCCAGAATCTTCGTGCCCCGCAAGACTGCTAGTCCTTGGTAGAAGTACGCGACGCTATAGACAGCATCTCGGACCTCCTTGGGAAGTCCCGATATGCCCAGTTCGGCGTCGTACTCCTGTCTGAGCTTTGAGCAGATGAATGCATAATTGTCGTGGAAGTCGCCTGAACGGAACTCGTTGAGTAGCAGCACGTAGGCGGGGAGGAAGGTCGACCTTCGTTGAAGATTCCGTTGCTGCGTCGCGAGTATGGTCGACGCTATCAGAGCGATGCCCGATAGGCAGATGGCGACAATGTTGATCGGCACGGACACTAAGTCGTTCGCAGTCGACGAAATGTTTCGCTGGCAGGTTGAGAGTGTGCGGCTCTAGTGGGACTGCCTCGATAGTGCTGTGAGGGCTATTCGGGGAATCGTCAATCCAGTCTTGTGCGACCCCTGATCGTGCAAGTGGTGGCCCGTTTGGGGCAGTTCGGGGGGGGGCTTTGGTGGGTTGATCTTGAGCTGAGGGCAGTCCGGCTCTTGGTCTCGGCTTCGCCGTCGATGATCTCGCCTCGCCTTCGGCATTGGCCTGGGCGCGAGTTTTGAGCTTTGCTCGATGGGGTGGACTTGTTTTGTGCGGGGCCTTGGCAGCACCCGTGGCAGAACCACAAAGCAGGGGCCGAAAAGCAGGCCCTGCCGCGTGGACGACGCTACGGGCACTGCTCCCCCACACAAAACAAGTCCACCCCATCGAGCAGTTGGCACCAGCGACTCCGAGGAGCGATTCAGGGCCAACGTCGTAGAGGGGCGCGCGAGGGCCAACGTCTGTGAGGGCCGGGTGTGGGCCAACGTCTGTGAAGGCGTGGGTACTGCTGCTCTCCTACGCCGCCCGGAGCGTTCAGGGGTTAGTCGGGCCAGGTGGGGTTTGAGGTGATTACGGTGAGGCGTTGGGTGGCTCGGGTCAAGGCCACGTAGAGGGTGCGGGGGCCGGTGGAGGACTCGCGGATGAGCTCCTCCGGTTCCACCAAGACCACCGCGTCGTACTCCAAGCCCTTCGACTCCAGGCCGTCTACTACGCGGAGGCGGGGGTTGCCGACTTCTTCGGCTGCCGTGCGCAAGGTGTCGACGCGGCTGGTGGCGGTGATGATGCCTACTGTGCCGTCGACTGTGGTCAGGAGGTCTTGGGCTGACTCGATCGCGGACTTCGTCAGGGCGGTGGTGACCAGGATGATCGGGTCGACGCCGGTGGAGCGGACGGCGTGGGGGAGTTGGTCGGGGGTGGCGACGTCGCGGACTACCTTGCCTGCCAGGTCGAAGATCTCGGCCGAGTTGCGGTAGTTGGTGCGCAGGCCGAAGCGGCGGCGTTGGGTTCGGGGGCCGCCGAAGGCCGCGTCCATGGCCTGTCGGGCCTCGGCGGGGTCCGGCCAGGAGCTCTGCACCGGGTCGCCGACGACGGTCCAGCTGGCGTACTTGCCGCGGCGGCCGACCATGCGCCACTGCATGGGGGACAGGTCCTGGGCCTCGTCGACGACGATGTGGGAGTACTCGTCGTAGTCCTGGCGGCGGCCGCTGGCGACCGACACCGGGGCGAACGGGTCGTGCTCCACCCGCCTGCGCCGCTTCGGGGGCCTGCCCAGCAGCACGCGCAGTTCGTCGAGCAGCGCGATGTCGGCCACCGACCAGCCCGGCTTGGTCCACGAGTCCGCCACCATGTCCACTTCGGACCGGGTGAGCACCCGCCCGGCGGCCCGCGCCAGCACCTTGCGGTCGGCGAGACCGCGCAACACCTCCGCGGGCGACAGCAGCTGCCACCACATGACCACGAACTTGTGGAAATCGATGCGCTCACCGATGTCGCGGATCAGCTCCGCCCGCTTCACCGGATAGTCCTCGTACGAGTCCGCCTTGCGCCACAACGCTTCCAGCAACGCCTCCGCGGCGTCCACTCGCGACTGGTTCGGCGGCCTGCGCCCGTTGTGCACCGCGGCGCGCACCCCCACCAGGTCCCGCGCCTCGAGCTTGAGCACCTCGCCCCGGTACATGATCCGCAGCTCGGTCGGCGCGTCCACCGGGGCCTCGCGGATCGCGCGCTTGAGGATCCGGCGCATCTGCAGCGACCCCTTGACCGCGGCGACCGGCGCCGGGTCCACCCTGGTCGCCGCCGCGCCGTCGAGCAGGTCCGACAGCGACCGCAGCTCCACGTTGTCCTCGCCCATCGACGGCAGGACGCGCGAGATGTACGAGGTGAACGCGGGCGACGGGCCGACCACGAGCACGCCCGTGCCGCCCATCCGCCGCCGGTCCCGGTAGAGCAGGTACGCCACCCGGTGCAGCGCGACCGCCGTCTTGCCGGTGCCCGGCCCGCCGGTGATCTCGGTGACCCCGCGCCACGGCGCCCGGATCGCCTCGTCCTGCTCCTTCTGGATGGTGGCGACGATGTCGCGCATGTTCTCGCCGCGCGCCCTGGTCAGGCTCGCGATCAGCGCACCCTCGCCGACCACCGCCATCGAGTCCAGCCTGCTCTCCGGCATCAGCAGGTCGTCGTCGATGTCGACCACGGACTGTCCGGTCGAGCGGATCACCCTGCGCCGGATCACCTGCATCGGCATCTCGGCCGTCGCCTGGTAGAACGGCGCCGCGGCGGGTGCGCGCCAGTCGGTCACCAGGTTCTCGAAGTCCCCGTCGCGCACCCCAAGCCTGCCGACGTACTGCGTCTCGCCGTCGGTGCTGTCCAACCGGCCGAACACCAGGCCCTCGTGCTCGGCGTCGAGCGTGCGCAGGATCTGGGTGGCGTGGCGGACCATCACGTCCCGCTCGAACAGCATCGCGGCCTGCTCGAACACGGCCTCGTTGCGCGCGCCGTGGGCGAGCGCGTCACCCCGGGTGCGCATGGCCTCCGCCTCGTGCCGCATCTCGGCGACGCGGGCGTAGACGACGTCGACGTGCTTCTGCTCGACCGCGATCTCGGCCTCTCTCACAGAGGTTTCCGACACGCAGCTCTCCCGGGGTGTTCTTCGGACGGAAGAGTGAGATTACGCGTTCGCGTGCGCGGGTGAATCGGTCGCCGGGTGGATGTGCTGTGCCTCACCCGCCCACCGCCCCCTGCCTCACCCGCCCGCCGCCCCCTGCCTCACCCACCCACCGCCCCCGGACTCACCCGGTTCCCGGCGAGCGGGCGGTCGTCGGGCACGATGACCGGGTGACCAGGATCGTGGCGGGCGTCGCCGGTGGCCGCAGGCTGGCCGTGCCGCCCAAGGGGACGCGGCCCACCGCCGACCGGGTCAGGGAGTCCCTGTTCAGCGCGCTCGCCGCCGCGGTCGACCTCGACGGGGCCAGGGTCCTCGACCTCTACGCGGGCTCCGGCGCGCTGGGTCTGGAAGCCCTCTCCCGCGGCGCCGCCCTGGTCACCCTGGTCGAACACGACCGCACCGCCGTGACCGTGCTGCGCCGCAACGCCGAGACCGTCGCGCTCCCCGGCGTCGACATCCGCGCCTCCCGGGTGGACCGCGTGCTCGCCGTCCCCCCGGGCCGCCCCTACGACCTGGTCTTCGCCGACCCCCCGTACGCCCTCGACGACGCGGAGCTGGCGGAGGTGCTGGCCGCGCTCGCGGTGGGCTGGCTCGCCGAGGACGCCACCGTCGTGGTGGAGCGGTCCACCCGGTCCGGTGACCCGAGGTGGCCCGCCGCGCTGGTGCCCACCCGCTCCCGCCGCTACGGGGAGACCACAGTGCACTGGGCGGCCCACCGACCCGGGTGAGCGCGGTGACAGCGGCCCGTGCGCGGCCGGTCCGGCTGCTACGGTCCGGATCATGACGCGCGCGGTCTGCCCGGGCTCATACGACCCGCCAACCAACGGCCACCTCGACATCATCGAGCGGGCCGCCGCCCTGTTCGACGAGGTCGTGGTCGCCGTCATGATCAACAAGAGCAAGCGCGGGCTGTTCACCGTCGACGAACGGCTGGCGCTGCTGGCCGAGACCGCGGCGCACCTGCCCAACGTGCGGGTCGACTCCTGGCACGGCCTGCTGGTCGACTTCTGCCGCGAACGCGACGTCCAGGCCATCGTCAAGGGCCTGCGCGCGGTCAGCGACTTCGACTACGAGCTGCAGATGGCCCAGATGAACCAGGGCCTCACCGGCGTCGAGACCATGTTCATGCCGACCAAGCCGCTCAACAGCTTCCTGTCCAGCTCCCTGGTCAAGGAGGTCGCGACCTACGGCGGCGACGTCACCCACCTGCTCCCGCCCACCGTGCACAAGCGACTCCTCGCCCGCCTGGCCGAGAACCGGGCCGCCGACTGACACCGGACCGTCGCTGCCAACTGGGGAACGATGCCGGGCGGGGACGTGGGGGTGGGTGGCGGGAGAGAGTGTTACAACGGCAGCTTCATCCCGATGTGGCTGGCTACGAATCCCAGGCGTTCGTAGAAGCGGTGGGCGTCCTTGCGGGACACGTCGGTGGTCAGCTGCACCATGATCGCGCCGCGGTCCCCGGCCTCGCGCACCGCCCATTCGATGAGCGCCTGGCCCAGTCCGCTGCCGCGGTGCGCCGAGTGGACCCGCACTCCCTCGATCGTGGCGCGGGTCGCCCCCAACCGGGACAGCCCCGGCGTCAGCGTCAGCTGGAGCGTCCCGACCACCTCGTCGTCGACCTCGGCCACCACCAGCAGCTGCCTCGGGTCGGCCGCGATCTCGGCGTACGCCTCGTCGTAGCGCGGGTCGCCCGGCTGCTCGCGCGTCGCGCCGAGCGGGTCGTCGGCGAGCATGGCCACGATCGCGGGGACGTCCTCGGCGCGGGCGGGGCGGATCAGCACGTTCACAGCCTGCCACAGCCCGGTTCACGCCACCGACAGCTGATGATCACCCAACCTGGTTACTTTCGGTGAATGAGCAACCTCGCTGTGAAGTCCCCCGCTGTGCAGTCCCAGGTGACCAGGACCAAGAGCGTCACCGCCGTGCTCGCCCTCGTCTTCGCCGCGCTCGGCTTCTTCGGCGGACAGGCAACCGCGACCCCGGTCGCCACCCCTGTCTCCGCCGCCCAGCCCGCGTGTGGCAATACGTCCTCTTACACCCGCGTCGCCCTGTCGAGCCTGCCCTCGCAGGCCACCGACACCTACCGTCTTATCCGCGCCGGCGGTCCGTTCCCGTACCCGCAGGACGGCGTCGTCTTCCAGAACCGCGAGCGGATCCTCCCCGCCTGCTCGACCGGCTACTACCACGAGTACACGGTCAAGACCCCCGGCTCCTCGACCAGGGGCGCCCGCCGCATCGTCACCGGCAACGGCGGTGAGTACTTCTACACCTCCGACCACTACGCCTCGTTCCGCCTGATCACCTTCTAGTCCCTACCGACCAGTCCCTACCGGGTCCGACCGAGGTCGCGACGTGGCCGCCGGGGGACACGCCGGCGGCCACGTCCCCCGAGGGCCGTCGCCGAGCGGGCAGAATCTCCGCGCGGGGGTGTCGTGCCCGTACGGCGACCGGGCGGAGGAGGAGTCGTGTACAAGGTCTTCGAGGCCATCGATGAGCTGGTCACGATCGTGGAGGAGGCCAGGGGCCTGCCGATGACCTCCGGCTGCGTGGTGCCCCGCGGCGACGTCCTCGAGCTGCTCGACGAGATCCGCGACGCGCTGCCCGCCGAGGTCGACGACGCCCAGGACGTGCTCGACCGCAAGGACGAGATCATCGGCTCCGCCGAGCACCAGTCCGAGCAGGCGCTGAGCAAGGCCACCATGGAGGCGGAGAACGCGATCGCCGCCGCCCGCGCCCAGGCCGAGTCGCTGATCGCCGAGGCGACCGCGCACGCCGACCGGCTGGTGGCCGACGCCCGCGACGAGGCCGACCGCGCCGTGGCCGCCGCCCGCGCCGAGTACGAGAGCCTGGTCGGCCGCTCCCAGGTCGAGGCCGACCGGATGCTGCAGGCGGGTCGCGAGTCCTACGAGCGCGCCATCGAGGAAGGCCGCTTCGAGCAGGGCAGGCTCGTCTCCCAGACCGAGGTCGTGCAGGCCGCGCACGCCGAGTCCGCCCGCGTGCTCGACGCGACCGCCGAGGAGGCGGCCCGCCAGCGCGCCGAGTGCGACGCCTACGTCGACGGCAAGCTCGCCGAGTTCGAGGACCTGCTCACCCACACCCTGCGCACCGTCGGCAAGGGCCGCTCGCGCCTGCGCGGCCCGGTGAGCGTGTCCGCCGCGGTGCCCTTCGACTACGACGGCGGCTGATTTCCGGCTGGCCACCGCCGTCGCGTACTCTGTCGTGGCTGTGCTTGGGCAGAGCGGCCGTGTTCCGACCCGGCTGCTCGCGCTCCGGCGCGGCAGGCAACCACTTGCCACGAGAACCGCCAACCCCCCGCGTCGAAGGTGCTGACCAGAACCGCCATGTCCGCGAACCGCAAGGGCTCGTCCCGCCAGGTGCTCTCCGGCCCGTGGGTCATCGATACCCGCGAGCTGGGCAGGCGCCCCGGCTCGAGCAGGTCGGTGCGCCGCACCGCCACCGCGACCTACGTCCTCGGCCTCGAGGGCGTCATCGGCGTGCCGGTCGGGGCCGAGGTCGAGCTGGACCTGCTGCTCGAGTCGGTGGTCGAGGGCGTGCTGGTCACCGGCACCGCCGACGGCCCGCTGGCCGGGGAGTGCTCGCGCTGCCTCGACCCGATCACCGACGAGGTTACCGTCCGCGTCACCGAGCTGTTCGCCTACCCGGACAGCACGACCGACGAGACCACCGACGACGACGAGGTCAGCAGGCTGGTCGACGAGCGGCTCGACCTGGAGCCGGTGGTGCGCGACGCGGTCGTGCTCGCCGTCCCGCACGTGCCGCTGTGCGCCGAGGACTGCCCCGGGTTGTGCGCGGGGTGCGGCGGCAAGTGGGCCGATCTCGGGCCGGATCACCGGCATGAGACCATTGACCCTCGGTGGGCCGCGCTGCAAGAGCGGTCCCAACAGGACCAGGGGCACTAGGCCCCACCCGCGTCCTGCACAACAGCTCGGCAGAGGAGAGTCAGTCGTGGCCGTCCCCAAGCGGAAGATGTCGCGTTCGAACACCCGCGCGCGCCGTTCTCAGTGGAAGACCACCGCGGTGTCGCTGGTCAGCTGCTCGAACAAGGCCTGCCGCGCGCCCAAGCCGCAGCACATCGCCTGCCCCACCTGCGGCCAGTACAACGGCCGCCAGGTTACGCAGCCCGCGTAACCCCGGCGGAAGCAGATCCACGGCATGGGGGGTAAAGCGTCCCGAGGTCCGCGCGCGGACCCGGAAACGCTGCTCGACGCGCTCGGCGTCCGGTTGGGCGCCGAGCTGCTCGTGCTCGCCTTGACGCACCGCTCGTACGCGTACGAGAACGGCGGCCTGCCGCCCAACGAGCGGCTGGAGTTCCTGGGCGACGCGGTGCTCGGTCTGGTCGTGACCGACCACCTCTACCGGGCGCACCCCGACCGCCCCGAGGGCTACCTGGCGAAGCTGCGCGCGAGCGTGGTCAACATGCACGCGCTGGCCGACGTCGCCAGGACGCTGGGCGAGGGCGGGCTCGGCGCGCACCTGCTGCTGGGCAAGGGCGAGGAGCTCACCGGCGGCCGCGACAAGGCCAGCATCCTCGCCGACGGCATGGAGGCCGTGATCGGCGCGGTGTACCTCGAGCACGGCATCGAGGTCGCCAGGGCGGTCGTGCACCGGCACTTCGACCCGAAGCTGGAAGCGGCGTCGGGGATGGGCGCGGGCCTGGACTGGAAGACCAGCCTCCAGGAGCTGACCGCATCGGCCGGTCTCGGCGTGCCCGAGTACCGGGTCCGCGAAGAGGGCCCGGACCACCGCAAGGAGTTCACCGCCATCGTCGTGGTGAACGGCCAGGGTTACGGCAACGGCGACGGCCGGACCAAGAAGGAAGCCGAGCAGAAGGCCGCGGAAGCGGCGTGGACCGAGCTCAGCGCGAAGGTCAAGTCACCCTCCCCAGACGACGGTGCCTGAACTCCCCGAGGTCGAGGTGGTCCGGCGCGGCCTGCAGGACCACGTGGCAGGCCGGGTGGTGTCGCGGGTCGAGGTCATGCACCCGCGGGCGATCCGCCGCCACCTGCCCGGCACGGTCGACTTCGGCGGCCGCATCGCCGGGCGCGAACTCGTCGCCGCCCGCCGCCGCGGCAAATACCTGTGGGTCGACCTGAGTTCCGGTGAGGCCGTGCTGGCGCACCTGGGCATGAGCGGCCAGATGCTCGTCCAACCGCCCGGCACCCCGGACGAGAAGCACCTGCGCGTCCGGCTGACCTTCGCCGACGACGGCCCCGAACTCCGCTTCGTCGACCAGCGCACCTTCGGCGGCCTCTCGGTCGAACCCGTGGTCACCGTCGACGGCGTGCCGCTCCCCGCCCCGATCGCCCACATCGCGCGTGACCCCATGGACCCGGCCTTCGACCGCACCGCCGCGATCGCCGCCCTGCGCCGCCGTCGCACCGAGGTCAAACGCGCCCTCTTGGACCAGACCCTCGTCTCCGGCATCGGCAACATCTACGCCGACGAAGCCCTGTGGCACGCCCGCCTCCACTGGGCCCGCCCAACAGACGCTCTTACCCCGCGCAAAACCGGCGAACTCCTCGACGCCGCCACCGCCGTCATGAACGCCGCCCTCGACGTCGGCGGCACCTCTTTCGACGCGCTGTACGTGAACATCAACGGCCAGTCGGGCTATTTCGACCGGTCCTTGAACGCTTATGGCCAAGAGGGCCTTCCGTGCCCACGCTGCGGCCGCGCGATTCAACGGGAGCCTTTCATGAACCGCTCCTCTTTTTCGTGCCCCCGCTGTCAACCCCGCCCCACCACTTCCTGACCCCCCTCGGCAGCCCGCCCCGCGCTATGGCCCTGACCTGCCGATTCCCAGTTGTCCCCATCCCCTCCAGTTATCCCCACCCCGCCCCTGACCTCTTGTTCCACCCCCGCCGCCTGCCGTAATCTTGGCTTCGGGGCGGCCCCCGGGTGGGTGGGGGCCTGTCCTTTTTTGGACCGGCGGCGGCGGAATGTCAAGGGCTCGAGCGGATTAATTGCCGAGGGGCTGAGAATCCTGGTCGGGCCGAGAGAATTTGGCCGATAGCGTGTTCTTCGCGGCTGATCGAACAAGCAGAAATCCGTTGTGCGGGACAGGGCACGGGTTCTGGCTGGCGAGTCAAGTCGGTTGGGTCGGCGGACCAGGGCGAAAGGGCCAGTGGGTCGAGGGCGAGCGGGGAAGCCGTCGTGCTGGGGCGCGACGGGGCCGGGCCGAGGGGCGAGCGGGAAGACGTCGCGCTGGGGGCAAGGGCTGGACCGGAGAGCGAGCAGGGGGGTGTGGCTTGCGCGGTAGTGCGCAATGCGCAATAGTGTCGACAGTGCGATAGCGGGAGGGGGTGCGCGTGGACACCAGTCAGTTGCTCAAGGGAGTGCTGGACCTGGCCGTGCTGGCCGTGCTGCGGGACGAGGACGGGTACGGGTACGACGTGCTGCGGCGGTTGCGGGGTGGGGGGTTGGAGGAAGTGGGGGACGCGTCGGTGTACGGGACGCTGCGGCGGTTGTACCGGGCCGGGTTCCTCACCTCGTACGTGGTGCCCAGCGATGAGGGGCCGCACCGCAAGTACTACGGGGTCAACGACGCCGGGCGGGAGCGGTTGGTCGAGTCGGAGCGCGACTGGCGGGCCTTCGCCGTGGCGATGGACGGGATTCTGACGAAGGGGGTCGTGGCGTGAACGCGACGGAGGCGCGGCCCGGGGTCGCCGACTACCTCGGCCGGGTGCGCGCGGCACTGGCCGACCTGCCCGCCGACGAGCTGACCGAGGTGATGGAGGACGTCGAGCCGCACGTCACCGAGGTGTTCGCCGAGGCGGGCGACGCCGACGAGGTGACCCGCAGGCTGGGCACCCCGGAGGCCTACGCGGCGGAGCTGCGGGCCGCGGGCGGGTACCCGCCGCCCATCCCGGTGCGCGGCGGCACCAAGTGGGCCGCCCGGTACACCCTGTGGGTGACGCTGTTCGTGACCGTGGTCGCGTTCGGCACCGGGGCGGTCGCGCTCGCCGGGCGCAACGGGCAGTTCGCCGCACTGGGGGTGTGCGTGATCTTCGCGGTTCCCGCACTGGTGTGGCTGTTCACCGGCCGGGTCCGCCCGGCCGACGTCGAGGCGCTGGCGGAGTACCGGTTCGGTCAGCGCAAGGCGCGGGCCGTGTTCGCCCGGCTGCCCGACCGGGTGGTCGACTACCTGCGCTCGCTCAAGCCCGCGTGGTGGCTGGTGCGGATCGGCCTGGTCGTGGTGGCCGTGTTCGCCAGTCGCGGGGAGGCGGCGGTCGTCCTGCTCGGGGTGGTCGTGCTGGTGACGTGGGCGCAGCCGCGCTCGCGGGAGGACCGGCGGCTGGTGCCGGTCGTGGTGGCGGCAAACGCTTGCCTGGCCGGGGTCGTGCTCGCCCTGCTGGCCTTCGCCATCGACTCGGGCTCCCAGGAAAGCCGCGACTACTACCCCGTCTACAGCACCGGCGGCCTGACCTACGACGGCTCCTCGCTCAGGAACGTCTACGCGGTCGACGGCGACGGCAAGGCGATCACCGAGTTCTACCTCTACGACGAGGACGGCAGCCCGATCAAGCTGTTCGGCCGGTTCTGCGACGAGAACGGCTACGAGTCGGAGGGCTACGTCAACAGGTTCCCGCTGCCGCGCGGGGTCCAGCAGGGCCCGCGGCACACCTGCGACCCCGAGTCCGGGATGCCGTTCGTGCCGCTCCCGCCCAAGGCGACCGACACCAAACCGACCGACACCAAACCGACGACCGCGCCAACCCCGTCCACCACAGCGGTTCCCACCTCGGCGGCCGTCCCACCGACGGCGGCGACCTCGACCCCGCCGACCACGCCCGCCCCGACGACCACCAAATAGCGTCAACGTCGCGGGGCTCGGCGTCAGGATTCCATCAACGCGTGACCGGTCCGGCCGCGAGAGGCGCACTCTTGCGGCCGGACCGCCCGCGTGGTGCGAGGATGCACCGAGGGGTGACCCGCACTGATCTGGAGCCGCCGTGACCACCGTGCTCGTCGTCGACGACGAACCCCAGATCGTCCGCGCGCTCCGCATCAACCTCACGGCGCGCGGCTACGACGTCCGCACCGCCCATGACGGCGCCGCCGCACTACGAGCGGCCGCGGAGAGCAAGCCCGATGTGGTCGTCCTCGATCTAGGCCTACCGGACATAGATGGCGCCGAAGTGATCGAGGGCCTCAGAGGCTGGACCTCGGTACCCATCATCGTTCTCTCCGCACGAGGCGACTCCACCGACAAGGTCAAAGCTCTAGACGCGGGCGCGGACGATTACGTCACCAAGCCCTTCGGGATGGACGAACTCCTTGCCCGCCTTCGTGCTGCCGTGCGTAGAGGCACCACAACGCCCGCGACAGAAGAAGCCGTGGTGACAACGGCGTCCTTCGCGGTGGACCTAGCCGCGAAGAAGGTCCACCGCGACAACGCGGAAGTACACCTCACCCCGACCGAGTGGGGGATCCTGGAAGTGTTGGCGCGCAACCGGGGCCGGTTGGTCGCGCAGAAGCAGTTGCTGCAAGAGGTCTGGGGTCCGGCTTACGCCAACGAAACGCACTACCTGCGCGTGTACCTGGCCCAGTTGCGCCGAAAACTCGAACCCGAACCCTCGCGCCCGCGCCACCTGATCACCGAGGCGGGCATGGGTTACCGCTTCGAACTCTGAACCTAGCGACCGAACTCGCTCATCTACCGAGCTCGCCTATCTACCGAGCTCGCCTATCTACCGAGCTCGCCTATCTACCGAGCTCGCCTATCTACCGAACATCTGAGTCCAGTAGTACCCGTTCTGCACAAAGCCGAGCCCCATCGTCTTCAGCCCGCAGTTGAGGATGTTGGCGCGGTGACCGGACGAGTTCATCCACGCGGTCATCACCTCCGCCGCCGTCCGCTGCCCCTTGGCGATGTTCTCCGCGCCGGGGCTCGGGTACCCGGCCGCCTTCGCCCGGTCGACGAACGTGCGGCCGTCGAGGCTGGTGTGGGAGAAGTAGTTCTGCGCCGACATGTCCGCGCTGTGCGCCTGCGCGGCCTGGTTGAGGCGCGCGTCGAGCACCAACGGCGCGCACCCGGCCTTCGCCCGCTCGTCGTTGGTGATCGCCAGGACCTGACCTGCAGCGGACGGGTCGACCGGGGCTGGCGGCTTGGTCGTCGTCGGCTTCGGCGGCGTGGTGGTCGGCTTGACCGTCGTCGTGGTGGTCGTCGTGACCGGCGCGGACGAGGACGTCGTGGTGGTGGTCGTCGTCGGGGTGGTGCTCACCGACGACAGCGTGGTGGGCGCCGTCGTGGTGGACTCGGCGCTCGGGTCCGCCGTCGCGCCCTCGACCAGCGCGATCTCGCGATCGAGTGACGCCTCATCGGGGGAAGCCAGCGTCCCGTCACCCACGCTGGGTGCGGTCGCCAGGGTGGCCACTCCCGCCGTGCCCGCCCCGACAGCCAGGGCTACGAGCACGGCGGGCACCAAGCGGGTACGGCGACCGCCGGAATGGTGTCCACGTGTCACGGTTTGGCAACGTACCACTAATGGGTGACGTCGCCACCGTCGGTCACGGAGTCGGCGAGGGCGGCGGAGTCGTCGTCGTGGTGGTCGTGACCGGCGGCGGAGTCGTCGTCGTGGTGGTCACCGGCGGGTTGATCGTCGGACTCGGCGTGCCCGGGTTGGGCGGCCGGGTCGTCGTGGTGGTGGTCGGCCGACCGGGACGCTTGCTGGTCGTCGTGGTCGTCGTCTCCGACTCGGTCGTCGTGGTGGTCGACTCCGTGGTCGTCGGGTCCGTCGTGGTGGTGACGCCCGTGGTGGTGGCGTCGGTCGTCGTGGTCGTGGTGGGGGTCGTGGTGTGCGTCTGGTTGACCGTGACCTCGGCGCCGGGGGACTGGGCGTCCTCGCCGTCGCCCGCGGCGAACGCGGCCACGGCGGCGAACACCGTCGCGCTCACCACGCCCGCGACACCCAGGATGGCGTACGGGGACCGGCGGTTGGCCGGGCCGTCGTCCGGGTAGTCCACGTCGGTCGCGTGGTCGGGATCGGTCGCGGGGTCGTCAGCGCGGTCGTCGGCTGGCTCGGACATGCGGTCCTACCTCCCTGACCCGTCGGCAAGGCGGGCCACGGCGCGGCAAGCTATCACCCGCTCCGGTGAACGCGAACGGGCACCCGTCGAAACGGCGGTCGCCGACTCCCGGAGTTCACGCACAGTTCGGTCGGCGAACCGCCGCCGTCCGTTGCCGATGACTTGTCTGTACAGGAACCTACCGCGGTACTCGCCGGACCGAGTCCTTGGAGGAACCCCTTGCGGCGAACACGTCTGTCGGCCCTCACCACCGCCCTGGCCGTCACCGCAGGTGCCCTGATCGCCCCCACCCTCGCCCCGACCGCTGCCGCGGCGGCGGCCAAGACGCCGAAGGTGCTGGTCATCGGCATCGACGGACTGCTCTTCGACAAGATCGCCCCGGCTGACGCCCCCACCCTCGACAGCCTCATCGCGTCGGGCTCGTCGAGCAAGACCGCCCTCTACGCGCCCCCGTTCGCGCCCACCCTGTCCGGGCCGGGATGGGCGACGCTGGCCACCGGAACTTGGCCAGACAAGCACCGCGTGCTCAGCAACAGCTGGGGCACCTCGACCAACCTGGCGACCTACCCGGACTTCCTGACCCGCGCCGAGCAGGCCAGGCCCGCGCTGTCCACCTTCGCGGCCGCCACCTGGGACCCGCTGGTCGACGACTCGGCGGGCAAGGCGATCTTCTCCAGCGCCGTCGACGCCAGGGCCAACGGCGCCAACGACACCGACACCACCAACCAGACCGTGGCCCGGCTGCGCGACGTGGGCCCGGACGCGAGCTTCGTCGTCCTCGACGACGTGGACGCCGCGGGCCACAACTGCGGTGCCGCGACCACCTGCTACCTCGACGCCGTCGCCGCGACCGACAAGCGGGTCAAGCAGTTCGTCGACACCGTCCGCGCCCGCTCGAACTACCCGAACGAGGACTGGACGTTCCTCGTCTCCGCCGACCACGGCCACACCGACGCGGGCGGCCACGGCGGCAACTCCACGCCGGAGCGGTCGTCGTTCATCATCCGCAGCGGCCCCGGCACCACCCCCGGCACGCCCGCGATCGCGCCGAAGAACGTGGACGTGGCCCCGACCGTGCTGTCGCTGCTCGGCGTCGCGATCCCGGCGGCGCTCGACGGCCGGGTGCTGGGCACCGCGACCGGCGACCCGTTCGACGGCCTGGTCGGCTCCCTGCAGGCCAGGGTCGACGAGACCGGCATCCCTGCCGCGGTGCGCGGCTGGACCAAGACCACCCCGTCCGGCTGGACGATCGACAACTCAGCCATGGGCACCGGCGGCGTGACCGAGTGGCGCGGCTGGTCGTTCGCCACCGACGAGTTCTGGACCAGGACCGAGGCGGGCCAGAGCCGGGAGAGCAACGTCCGCGCCCGCGGCGTGTTCGCGGTCGCCGACTCCGACGAGTGGTCGGACAAGGCCACCTCGGGCACCTACACCAGCGCGCTGACCTCGCCCGCGGTGTCGGTCGCCGGTAAGCGCACGCTCAAGGTCGGCTTCAGTTCGCACTACCGCAAGGAGGGCAACGAGACCGCCACGGTCACCGTCTCCTTCGACGGCGGCGCCGCCCGCACCGCCCTGACCTACACCGGCGACGCCATCGCCAAGATCGAGTCCCTCTCGATCGCCGTCCCCGCGGGCGCCCAGTCCGCGAAGGTCACCTGGCGCCTGGCCAACGGCGCCAACAACTGGTACTGGGCGGTCGACGCCCCGGTGTTCACCACCGCCTAGTCGGCACGCCGACGATCCCCGGCACCGGCCCGTGCGACCATGGGCCGGTGTCGGGGAGTGCCGCGGTCCGGCTGACCGCGTTCGTGCGAGGCCAGGTCCAAGGGGTGGGTTTCCGCTGGTGGACGCGGTCGCAGGCGTTGCGCCTCGGGCTCGTCGGGTGGGCGCGCAACACCGACGACGGGCGGGTCGAGGTGGTCGCCGAGGGAGCGAGGCAGGCGTGCGACGACCTGCTGGCCGCGCTGCGCTCGGGGCAGACCCCGGGGACCGTCACCGCGGTCATCGAGAGGTGGGATGACCCGAAGGGGAACCTGCGGGGGTTCCTCGAACGTTGAGTGACCGGGTCCACAGTGAACCAACCGGCTTCGGGAGGCGTAAGCCCTGAACGTGGGGAGCCCGGGGCAGGACGACGAGTTCGTCCGACAGCTCTACAGCCGATACCGGCGACCGCTGCTCGGCTACGTGCTGCGCGCGGTCGGCGGTGACCACCAGCGCGCCGAGGACGTCGTGCAGGAGACACTGTTGCGGGCATGGCGGCACGCCGAGTCGCTGGAGGCCGACAAGGCGGGCCCCTGGCTCTACACCGTGGCCAAGAACCTGGTGATCTCCGGTTACCGCAGGCAGAGCGCCCGGGTGGCCGAGGTACCGATCGACGACGCCGACTGGCCGCGCGCCGGTGACGAGTTCGAGCAGGTGCTGCAGGGCTGGCAGGTCGCCGAGGCCATGCGGGTGCTCTCCCGCGACCACCGCGCGGTGATCGCCGAGCTGTTCTACCGCCGCCGCACGGTCGCCGAGGCGGCCAAGGTGCTCGGGGTGCCGCCGGGCACGGTCAAGTCCCGGTCGTTCTACGCGCTGCGCGCGCTGCGCGACGCGTTGGAGGAGCGTGGGGTGACCGAGCTGTGACCTGTTCGCACACCCTGTCGCTGGGTGCGTACCTGCTCGGGGCGCTGGACCCGGTGGAGCGCTCCGCCTTCGAGGCGCACGCCGCGCGCTGCGCCGACTGCCGCACCGAGCTGGTCCGGCTCGCCCCGCTGCCCGGCCTGCTGCACCGCATCTCCGCCGCGGACTTCGAGGACACCCCCGAGGTGCCCGCGGACCTGCGCGGCGGCGAGCCCCCCGCCTGGTACGAGGAAGAGCCGGTCACCGAGCCCGCCCAGGGGCGGGTCCCGGCCGTCACCCTGGTCCCCGATGCCCTGGTCCCCGATATCGATGCCCCCCGGAAGGGCCGCAGGCTCGCCCTCATGGCCGCCGCCGCGGCCGTGGTGGTCGCGCTCTCGGTGGGCGGGGTGCTGGTCTACGAGGCGGTGCGCGGGCAGGAGAACCAGCCGCCGCTCACCGTCAGCTGGTCGGCGACCGACCAGGCCAGCGGGGTCCGCGCCGATGTCGACCTGACCGACCGCGCCTGGGGCACCGAGGTCAAGATCCGGCTGCACGACGTGCCGCCGGGCAAGCCGTGCAAGCTGGTGGTGCGCGGCCGCGACGGCTACCGCGAGGTCGCGGGCTGGTGGGCGACCAGCTACGGGCAGGGCGAGTCGATCCCGGGCAGCACCTCCATCGACCTGACCCGGATCTCGCGGGTCCAGGTGGTCACCGACGACGACATCGTGCTTGTGGACGTCCCTCCGCCGTCCTGACCAGCCGTGGCCGCCGGTATGGGCCCCGCCTCCCCGGAACGGCCCGCCCGCACGGGTAGTCTCGGCCGGATAACGGCGGCTCGTCGTCCCCGGAGCCTCACCTGAAGGGTCTCGACTCGTGCACCTCAAGAGCCTGACGCTGAAGGGGTTCAAGTCCTTCGCCTCGGCCACGACGCTCAAGTTCGAGCCGGGCATCACCTGCGTCGTCGGACCCAACGGCTCCGGTAAGTCCAACGTGCTCGACGCGTTGCGCTGGGTGATGGGCGAGGGCAGCGCCAAGGGTCTGCGTGGCGGCAAGATGGAAGACGTCATCTTCGCGGGCACCGCCGGTCGCGCCCCGCTCGGCCGCGCCGAGGTGACCCTGACCATCGACAACGCCGACGGCGCGCTGCCCATCGAGTACACCGAGGTGTCGATCACCCGCCGGATGTTCCGCGACGGCGCCAGCGAGTACGAGATCAACGGCCAGGGCTGCCGCCTGATGGACGTGCAGGAGCTGCTCTCGGACTCCGGCATCGGCCGCGAGATGCACGTCATCGTCGGGCAGGGCCAGCTCGCGGCGATCCTGGAGTCCAAGCCGGAGGAGCGCCGCGCGTTCATCGAGGAGGCCGCAGGCGTCCTCAAGCACCGCAAGCGCAAAGAGAAGGCCATCCGCAAGCTCGACGCGATGCAGGCCAACCTCACCCGGCTCAACGACCTGACCGCCGAGCTGCGCCGCCAGCTCAAGCCGCTGGGCAAGCAGGCCGAGATCGCCCGCAAGGCGCAGACCACCCAGTCGGAGCTGCGCGACGCCCGGCTGCGGCTGCACGCCGACGACCTGGTCACCCAGCGCGGCGACATCGCCCGCGAGGAGGCCGACGAGGCGACGGCGCGCGGCAAGCGCGCCGAGGTCGAGCAGGCCCTGGAGATCGGGCAGGCCAGGCAGACCGAGCTGGAGGACGCCCTCGCCGTCGACCAGCCGAAGCTCGCCGCCGCCCAGGAGACCTGGTACCGGCTCTCCGCGCTGGAGGAGCGGCTGCGCGGCACCGTCCGGCTGGCCGTCGAGCGCGCCAGGCACCTGTCGGCCGCGGTCGAGGCGCCGCGCGGCGGGCGCGACCCGGAGGAGCTCGAGGAGGAGGCCGAGCACACCGCGATGCGCGAGGCCGAGCTGTTCGAGGCCGTCGCTGAGGCCCGCTACACGCTGGCCGAGGCCACCGAGCGGCGCGCCGAGCTGGAGCGGATGGTGCAGGCAGCCGAGAAGGCGCACCTGGCCGCGGTCCGCGCGATCGCCGACCGCCGCGAGGGCCTGGCCAGGCTCGGCGGGCAGGTCGAGGCGCTGCGCAGCAAGGCCAACGCCACCGACGAGGAGATCGAGCGGCTCTCCTTCACCCTCGGCGAGGCCCGCGAGCGCGCCGAGATCGCCGCCGAGGAACTGGCCATCGGCCAGGAGGAGTCCGGTGTCGAGGACACCGACGACGTGGCGCTCGCCGAGCGCCACACCCAGGCCACCGCGTCGCTGGACGCCGCCCGCGCCAGGGTCGAGGAGCTGGTCCGCGCCGAGCGCCAGGCCGAGAAGGACATCGCGTCCTGGCGGGCCAGGGTCGACGCGCTCTCGCTCGGCCTGTCCCGCAAGGACGGCGCCGGGGCGCTGCTCGCCGCGTCCGGCCGCCTGCCGGGACTGCTCGGGTCGGTGGCCGCGCTGCTGACCGTCGAGACCGGGGCCGAGGCCGCGCTCGCCGCCGCGCTCGGACCCGTGGCCGACGCCGTCGCGGTGTCAGACCCGGAGGGCGCGCTGGAAGCGTTGCGGCTGCTGCGCAACGGTGACGAGGGCCGGGCCGGGATGCTGGTCGGCGGCCCCGCTGTCCCGCTCGACCGCGCGGGCTGGCCCGCTCTGCCCGCCGGTGCCAGGTGGGCGGTCGACCTCGTGCGCGCGCCCGACGCGCTGGTGCCCGCCGTGCACCGGGCGCTGGACCGGATGGCCGTGGTCGACGGGCTCGCCGAGGCGCGGTCCCTGGTCGCCGACCACCCCGAGATCCGGGCGGTCACCCGCGAGGGCGACGTCCTCGGCGCGTACTGGGCGGTCGGCGGGTCGGAGAAGGCCCGCAGCGTCATCGAGGTCCAGGCCGCCGTCGACGAGGCCAACGCCAAGCTCTCCGCCGCCGAGCGCGCCGTCGAGCAGGCCTCCGCCGCGCTGGAGGGCGCCCGCGCCGAGCAGCAGGCCCGCCGCGCCGACGTCGACGCGGTCAAGGAGGCACTCAACGACGGCAAGGTCCGCGCCGCCCGCTCCGCCGAGCGGCTCAACCGGCTGCGCGCCGCCGTGCGCTCCGCCGAGGCCGAGGTGCAGCGCGCCGAGCACCAGCGCGGCAAGGTCGAGCAGGCCCGCGCCGACGCGCTGACCAGGCTCGCCGAGCTGGAGGAGCGGCTCGCGGTCGTCGAGCAGGAGCAGTCGGTCGACGACGAGCCCGACTCCAGCGAACGCGACGAGTACACCGCCTCCCTCGCCTCCGCCAGGCAGGAGGAGATGGAGAGCAGGCTCACCCTGCGCACCTCCGAGGAGCGGCACCGCGCGCTGCAGGGCAAGGCCGACCAGCTGCGCCGCGCCGCCCGCGCCGAGCGCGAGGCCCGTGAGCGCGCGTCGAGGGCGATGGCCTCCCGCAAGCGCGGCGCCACCATCGCCACGGCCGTGGTCGAGGGCGGTGAGCTGGCCCTGGAGCGCATCGCCCGGTCGCTGGCCCGCTCCGCGCAGGACCGCGACACCATCCAGGCCCAGCGCGCCGAACGCGAGCGCGTCCTGGCCGACGTGCGCGGCAAGGTCCGCGAGCTGGGCACCGAGCTGGAGAAGCTGACCGACGCCGTGCACCGCGACGAGGTGCTGCGCGCCGAGCAGCGGCTGCGGCTCGAACAGCTGGAGGTCAGGATCGCCGAGACGTTCGGCATCGGCCTCGACGACCTGGTCGCCGAGTACGGGCCGACCGTCCCGGTGCCGCCGAGCCCGGGGGAGCTGGCCGAGTACGAGGCGGCCAAGGAGCGCGGCGAGGACGTGACCCTGCCGCCGTCGACCCCGTACGACCGCGAGACCCAGGCGCGGCGGGCCAAGCGCGCCGAACGCGACCTGTCGCTGCTGGGCAAGGTCAACCCGCTGGCCCTGGAGGAGTTCGCCGCGCTGGAGGAGCGCTACAAGTTCCTCTCCACCCAGCTCGAGGACCTCAAGGCGACCCGGCGCGACCTGCTCACCGTCATCAAGGAGGTCGACGACAAGATCCTGGAGGTCTTCGCCTCCGCCTACGAGGACGTCGCCCGCGAGTTCGTGACCGTGTTCAACGTGCTGTTCCCCGGCGGCGAGGGCCGGATGATCCTCACCGAGCCCGAGGACATGCTGGTCACCGGGGTCGACGTCGAGGCCCGCCCGCCCGGCAAGAAGGTCAAGCGGCTCTCGCTGCTCTCCGGCGGGGAGAAGTCGCTGGTCGCGGTGGCCATGCTGGTCGCCATCTTCCGCGCCCGGCCCTCGCCGTTCTACGTGATGGACGAGGTCGAGGCCGCGCTGGACGACACCAACATGCGCAGGCTGATCGGGCTGCTCGAGCAGCTGCGGGCCAGCTCCCAGCTGATCATCATCACCCACCAGAAGCCGACCATGGAGATCGCCGACGCCCTCTACGGGGTGAGCATGCGCGGCGACGGCATCACCCAGGTCATCTCGCAGCGGCTGCAGCACCCGGGCCGGGCCATCGCCGGGGCCGCCAAGATCGCCGAGGACGCGGCTCGCCGCGCCGCCGAGGTCGCGGCCGCCACACCGGAGAACACAGCGCCGGACAACACAGCACCGGAGGCCGCCGCGCCAGAGCCTGTTGAGGGTTCGGCGCCCGCCGAGTCGACCGCCGAGACCGAGTCAGTCGCCGAGCCCGGTGCCGTGGTGGTCGCGGTGGCGATCCCGGAGCAGGGCGTGACAGCGGAGCAGGCCGACCACGGCGACGCCGAGGGTGCCACCGCGTCGTCCTAGCGAGTGTCCTGACAGGACTCCCAGAACGTGGAAAAGCCCCGACCGCCTTGGCGGCCGGGGCTTTCCCGTCACAACGTGGTGCGGTGTTGCCGAGTGCGGTTGCTCAGGCCGGGTAGCCCGGCGCCGGGGGCGCCTGCGGCGGGACGGTCTTGCGCGAGTTGGTGAAGGCCAGCCCGGCAGCCACGGCGGACACGATGGCCGCGACCAGGCCGAGGTAGAGGCCAAAGCCCGCGCCGACCGAGATGCCGCTGTCGTCGAGGCCGTAGCTCGACGCGCTGGGCAGGGTCAGCCAGCGGATGAGCAGGATCACCACGGCCGCGGCGGCGAGGCCGAGCCAGATGGTGACCAGGTTCGGCACCGCGGTGCCGACGTGCGGCAGCACCAGGATCACCGCGGCCGCCACCAGCAGCAGCACCGGCAGCCAGCCGCCGATGCCGAGGCTCCACGCGCTCGCGGACTGGTCGAAGCCCGCGAAGCCCAGGCCGCTCGGGCCGTTGTAGGACACCGAGTACCACGAGAAGAAGCTGAAGATGAACGCCAGCGCGCCAGCGCCGATACCCGCCCACTCGATCGGGGTGACGCGCTTGGGGTCGAAGTTAGCCATCGGCAGGGGCCTTCCTGGGGAGAACTCTGGGGGTCGCACGCACGCACCCGCGCGCGCGTGCGGGTCGCGGTGAGGATCGCACAAAGTATGGTCTGATCCGATCGTTTCGCAAATAACGGGACCGTCTCGGGTCGACGAACGCGGCCTTCCGGACCACCAACGGTGCCCATCGGGGCGCTCCCGGCTGAAAACGGTCACTGCCAGCGGCGACGCGGTCGCGGTGCGCAGCCGGACCGTCCACTTGGTGCGGTGGGCGCCGGGGTGCCGGACGCGCGCACCGCTCGCCGGGCGGGCGTCCCCGGTAATCCAGTCGCGCTGGGCGGTACACGGCGTTCACGCTTTCCGGTATGTACGAGTTCCGCTCCGCGACCGAGGCCGACCTGGCCGCCGCGGTCGACCTGGTGGCCCGGCTGCAGGCCGACCCCGGGCACCACATCGGCTACCACGGGACCACCGAGGAGGAGGTGGTCGAGGAGCTGACCCGGCTGACCCCGGACTGGGCCGGTGGCGCCGTGGTCGGCGTCGACCCGGCCGGTGCGGTGCGGGCGCTGCTCAGCGCCGAGGTCGACCCCGAGTCGGGTCGGGCCTGGCTGTACGGGCCGTTCGTCGACGTCCCCGCCGACCACCCGGCCGTCCGCCGGCTCTGGCACAACACCGCCGATGACCTGCTGGACCTGGTCACCGCGCGGCCACGGCTGGCGGGTGTCACCGACCTGGAGCTCTACGGCCACCGCCGCAACCGCAGGCTCGGTGACTTCGCCGCGCGCCACGGGTTCGCCGCCGGGTCGGCCAGTCGCGTGTTCACCCTCACCGGTGCCGCGCTGCGCTCTGTGCTCATCAGCGCGGCCGAGCAGGCGGTGGGACCGGGCAAGTTGGACGATGACCGCACGACGCGCGCCCAGGTGGTCGATCTGCACGAGCGCTGTTTCCCCAACCGCACCGTCAGCGGTGAGCAGTTGGTCGAGGGGACTCGCGGCCACACGGTGGTAGTGCTGACGGGTGCTGACGGCGTAATCGGCTACGCGGCTGGGTTCTTGCAGGAAGAGGAGTTCTACGTCGACTACGTCGCGGTCGATCCCAACATGCGTGACGCGGGAGCGGGCCGCGCGTTGGTACGGGCGCTCCTGCGCACTCTCGCCGCGGAGCAGGGCGCGCGGTGCCAGGCCGCGGCGGTGATCGCGTTGGGCAACGACGCCTCCGAGCGGATGTTCACCGCGCTCGGCTTCACCCTCCACCTGGAACTGGTCGCCTACCGGCTGCGGTGATCGGCGGTTATCGTGGCGCCGCCCGTGATCAACTCTGGCGAGGAGTGCCGCATGCCCAACCGCCGTCAGGTCCTGACCCTAGGTGCCGCGATCGTCGCCTTCGACGCGCTCGGCGTGGGGTGGGTGACCCAGGCCCAGGCCGACACCGGTGCGGCGGGCTTACCCGTGCCGCGGCTGGACGGTGACCTGGTCACCGACGCCGCCGCGCTCGCCGAGGCCGCCGACGACTACGGCCAGATCGCGCACCGCCGCCCCCGCGCGGTGCTGCGGCCCGGGTCGGTGTCCGATGTGGTGAAGGTGGTGCGGCTCGCCGCCGAGCACCGGATCCCGGTGGCGGTGCGCGGGCAGGGCCACTCGACGTTCGGGCAGGCGCAGGCGCCCGGTGGCGTCGTCATCGACTCGCGGACCCTGGCGACGGTGCACCGGGTCTCGGCCCGGGGTGTCGTTGTCGACGCTGGAGCCACCTGGCTGGAGGTGACCAAGGCAGCGTTGGCGGCCGGGTTCACCCCGCCGGTGGCGACCGACTACCTGGGACTCTCGGTGGGCGGCACGCTGTCGGTCGGCGGCATCGGTGGCGCTACCTCGCGGCACGGGCTGTTGGTCGACACCGTGCGGGAGTTGGAGGTCGTGACCGGCGAGGGCAAGCTGGTGCGGTGTTCGCCGACCGTCGAACGGGATCTGTTCGAGGCGGTGCTCGGCGGCTTGGGCCAGTACGCCGTGATCGTCCGCGCGACCCTGGACCTGGTGCCCGCGCCCACCACTGCCCGGATCTACCACCTCTCTTACCCAGACCTGCGCTCTATGACCGCCGCGCAGCGGATCGCCCTCGCCGATGGTCGCTTCGACTACCTGGAGGGGCAGGTGGTGTGGTCCGGGACCGGTTGGAGCTACCTGCTTGAGGGCGGCGTTTACCACTCCGCGAAGACCCCGGACGACAAGGCTGTCGTGCGCGGTTTGCCCACTGCCGCGAAGACAGAGACCACGAGCCTGCCGTACTTCGAGTGGCTCAACCGGGTCTACGCCGTCGTGGAGCAGTTGCGGCCGCTGAAGTTCCCCAACCCGTGGCTCAACCTCTTCCTCCCCGACCGCGCCACCGACTCCTACATCGAGGGCCTGCTAGCGAAGCTCACCCCGGCCGACACCGGTGGCGGCCCGATCCTGCTGTACCCGTTCACCCGCAAGCGCCTCACGCGTCCGATGGTGTCGGTCCCCGACAGCTCTGTCGTGTTCATCTTGTCCATCCTGCGCGCGGTAGCCCCACCGGACGAGGCAGTGGTCCGGACGTTGTTGGTGAACAACCGGTCTGCCTACGACAAGGCCTTGGCCGTAGGGGGCACCCAGTACCCGATCGGCTCTATCCCGGGCCAACCGGGTGACTGGCAACGCCACTACGGCACTGCCTACGGCCGCGTTCGCCGTTTGAAGAACCGGTTCGACCCGCGCGGCATCCTCGCGCCGGAACAGGGGATCTTCTAGACAGCGCTGTCGGTGCGGTGGCGCAGGGAGAGCAATCCGCCCACGACCAGCGTCACCGCCACCCCCAGCGGCGTGTACCAGGGGAAGGCGAGTGCCACCGAGTCGCCGCGCGCCTTGGCGAAGTCGACGCCGAGGAACTGGCCGGTGGCCTTGCTGAACTTCATCCCCAGGATCACGAACGCCATCACCGCCACCGTCACCACGAACGCGACGATCGCGTCGACCTGCCGGGCCCGCCTCGCCACCAGCCCGAGGACGAACGCGCCGAGCAGCGCGCCGTAGGTGTAACCGGTGATGGCCAGCGCTGTCTCGACGATCGGGTTCTTGGTCGTGGTGAACATCGACGCGAACACGATAAGAGCGCCCGCCCACACAACCGTCCACATACGACCCATCCGCAGCGCCTCGGCGTCGGTCAGCTCCCGGCGCACCACCCGCTGGTACACGTCGGTGACGGTGGACGAGGCCAGCGCACCCAGCGACGAGCTCAACGCGGCCGCGAGGATCCCCGCGATGACGAACCCGGACAGGCCGCTGGGCAACTCGGTGACGATGAACGAGGCGAACAGCTCGTCGCCCGTGGTCAGGCCCAACCCGGACACCGGGTCCAGGCCGCGGTAGAACGACCACAGCATGGTGCCGATCAGCAGGAACATGGCGAACTGCAGGAACACCACCACACCGCTGGCGATCAGCGCCTTCTGGCTGGCCCGCACGTCGTTGCAGGCCATGAGCCGCTGCACCACCAGTTGGTCGGCGCCGTGGGAGGCCATCGACAGCACCGCGCCGCCGAGGATCGCGGTGACGGCGGCGTACTGGTTGCTCAGCGGCGCGGACGCGAAGTCGAACAGTTGCGTCTTACCCGCGTCGACCGCCGCGCCCAACCAGCCGTCCGGTAGCCGCCACGCCAACACCCAGATCACCGCGATACCGCCCAGGACGTACCAGAGCATCTGGATAGCGTCGACCCACACGACCGCGCGTACCCCACCGAAGAACGTGTACGCCACCATCGCCACGCCCAGCACCGCGACGATCAGCCAATAGGCGGCGTCCACCCCGTACGCCGATAGCACTACCTTCACCGGGATCGCGGTCGCGAACAGTCGCACCCCGTCCGCGAGCAAACGGGTCAGCAGGAACGTCACCGACGCGGTCGCCTGCAACCCACCCCCGAACCGCTGCCCGAGGAAGTTGTAGGCGGTGGTCATGTTCCCGGCGACGTAACGCGGCAAGAGGACGAAGGCGACCACGGCTCGGCCGATGACGTAACCGATCGCCAGTTGCAGGTAGGTGAAGGCGCCGAGGTAGGCCACTGTCGGCACGCTCAGCACCGTGAGCGTGGAGGTCTCGGCCGACACCACCGACAGGCAGGCCACCCACCACGAGATCTTGCCGTCCCCGACGAAGTAGTCCTTCGCGGAGCGCTGTTTGCCGCCGATCAGCACCCCCAGCAACGGCATGCCGATCAGGAACACCACGATGATCGCGAGGTCGAGCACGCGCACGGCAACGGCTCCCGCCGGTCGGAGGGCTGGGCAGGGTCGGCAGGACCACGACGGGCGCCGGGGACGGGCCGACGGAGGTCACCGGGGGCCTATTGGACCACGCCGGGCGCGGCCCCGGCCGGTGTCCGGCACCCCGGTACCCGGGGATGCGAGGATGGCCCGGTGTCGAACACCCTGATCGTCGTCCTCGTCGTCGTGCTGGCGTTGCTCGTCGCCGCCCTGGTCACCGGGGTCCTGCTGGCCAGGCGCAGGCGGATCAGCCTGGACAAGCCGAAACCCGAGGTGGCCGAGCGGCGCAGGGGCGGCGGCTACCAGGCGGGCGGCGGGATCAGCCTGGCACCGGGTGGGCAGCAGGCACCGCCGCACCCGGCCGGTGAGCGGACCGAGGTGGACGGCCAGCCCGGGGTCGGCGACGACGCCTCGGTGCCGCGCGACTCGCCCAAGCGGCCGATCGTCGACATCACCCTCCCCGACGCGACCGCGCCGACCACCGCGCCGGACGCCACCGACACCCCGGACGCCACCGAGCCCGCCGAGCCGGTCCAGCCCGTGCTCCCGGTGCTGCCCGAGGTGGTCGTCCCGGAGCCGATGCCGGTCATCGTCCCCGAGGCGGTCCGCCCCGAGCCCGAGCCGGTCGAGGAGATCGCGCCGACCAGCGGTCGCCTGGAGCGCCTGCGCGGGCGCCTGGCCCGCAGCCGGTCCACCCTGGGCCAGGGCCTGCTCGGCCTGCTCGGCGCCGGTGACCTCGACGAGGACTCCTGGACCGATGTCGAGGACACTCTGCTGCTGGCCGACCTCGGCGCCACCACCACCGAGGAGATCGTCCAGCGGCTGCGCACCGAGCTGGTCTCCCGCGGTGTCCGCACCCCGGACCAGGCCCGCGCTCTGCTGCGCGAGGTGTTGTACGACGTGCTGCGCCCGGAGATGGACCGCGCGGTGCGCGCCCTCCCGCATGGCGATGGCGACAACAAGCAGCCCGCGGTCGTGTTGGTCGTTGGGGTCAACGGCACCGGTAAGACCACCACCACGGGCAAGCTCGCACGTGTTCTTGTCGCTGACGGGCGCTCTGTCGTCCTCGGTGCCGCGGACACGTTCCGCGCCGCGGCCGCCGACCAGCTCCAGACCTGGGCGGACCGCGTGGGCGCCCAGGTCGTCCGCGGCAAGGAAGGCGCCGACCCGGCCGCGGTGGCGTTCGACGCGGTCAAGCTCGGCCGGGAGAGCGGCGTCGACACCGTCCTCATCGACACCGCGGGCAGGCTCCACACCAAGACCGGCCTGATGGACGAGCTGGGCAAGGTCAAGCGGGTGGTGGAGAAGCAGGGCGAGGTCGACGAGGTGCTGCTCGTGCTCGACGCCACCACCGGCCAGAACGGCCTCACCCAGGCCCGCGTGTTCGGCGAGGTCGTCGACGTCACCGGCATCGTGCTCACCAAGCTCGACGGCACCGCCAAGGGCGGCATCGTCTTCCAGGTGCAGCGCGAGCTCGGCGTCCCGGTCAAGCTGGTCGGGCTCGGCGAGGGCGCGGACGACCTCGCGCCGTTCGACCCCCGCGCGTTCGTCGACGCCCTTCTCGACTGACCAGCCCTTCTCGACTGACCAGCTCTTCTCGACTGACGGCCCTGCTTGGCAGGCAGCAGGCACCCCCACCACACGAATGGGTGACTCTCCTCCATCTGGATGAGGACAGCGGCGGCCCGCTGCTGCACCGTGTCCGGCCGTGGAGCTCATCAAACTCTGGCTCGTCGACGACCACACGCTGCTCACCGAGGCGCTGACCGCGCGGCTCGCCGCGTTCACCGACCTGTGGGTGGCGGGCCGCAGCGCCAGCGACGACCCGAGGTTGGGCGGCAGACTGGCCCAGGAGCGGCCGACGATCATCACCGTGGAGCCGGAGGCGGTCCGGGTGCCGCAGGCCGAGCTGTTCGCGACCCTGCGCGCGGCCGCGCCCGAGGCGCGGCTGGTCGCGCTCACCGGGAGCAAGGACCCGGCTCGCGCGCTCGCGGCGGCCAGGGCCGGGGCGGACGCGTGGATCTCGAAGGCGTCGGGGATGGCCCACCTGGTCGAGGTGCTGCGCGGGGTGGCCAGGGGTGACGCGTGGTTCCCGCCGCGGCTGCTGGGGGCCGTGCTCCGCGGCTTGCGGGACGACCTGCGGCGCGGCGCGGACGGTCCGCTGGACGCGTTGTCCGGCCGGGAGCGCGAGGTGCTGGAGTGCATGGTGGACGGCATGCGCGGTCCGCAGATCGCTGCCGAGTTAGGACTGTCCACTAATACCGTCCGAACGCACACCCACAGTGTCTACGCCAAACTTGGTGTGCACAGCCGATTGCAGGCTGTTAGCGCTGCCCGCGCCGCCGGTCTCTTGCCCCGGGCGAAGGATCCCGTCCAGACGTCGTAGGCCGCCTCATCCAGCGGGGTGAGCCGGTTTCGTCCGTTGGAACCTACGGTCGCCTCGTCGGATGGGCTGGGGGTGGCGTGGTGGGCGGCGGCGGACCGGTGCCGAGGTGATCCCGGCGTGGGTGTTGGCGGTTGTCGCGATCGGCGTGGGCTTCACCGTTGCCTCGGTCCTCGGGGTGTTGCGCAGGGACCGTGAACACGGCTCGTCGTCGGTCGACTCGATCTCGCGCGTGCACCGCTCGGTCGTCGTGCTCATCAACGGGCGCGAAGAGGACTCCCCTGTCGCGATCGAGGCGGCGGAGAGGCTGGTCGCGCGCGAGGACATCTACGTCGGCACGGTGCCCCCCGAGGGCTACGAGTACGTGCTGCTGCTTGAGCCCGATCACCGACCGGACCCGCGGTTCCTCGACCGCACCATGCCGCTGTTCGACGACCCCGACGTCGTCGGGGTGGCCGGGTACGCGCGCGTGGACTGGCGTGGTCCGCGTGTGCTGACCGCGTACCGCGCCAGGGCGTTGGCTCTGGGCCAGTGGTTGCTGACGGTCGCCAGGTCCCGCCCGCGCACCGAGGTCGCACGGTTGGCCCCGAGCCCGGCGCGCCTGTTCCGCACTCGCGTGCTCGCCGACCTCGACCTCGGATCCAACCTCTCCCAACAGATCTACCGCCGTCGACTGGGCCGTGTCCTCGTCGTTCGCGGGGCCATCGTGGACATCCCGGCCCCAGCAGGCCTGGGGGAGTACTGCACGCAAGTCAGCACTTGGGCGCGGGACTTCTGGCGAAGCTCTTGGCGTAACCGGTTCCCCCGGGGCACACCGGCCTTCGCGGTCGAGACGGTTATCGCCTCGGCCTTGTGGTTGGCGCTGCCTGTCCTGGTTGTCACCGGCGTGGTCACCATCCCGGCGCTGCTCTTGGGCGTGTTCCTGCCCGATGTCCTGCTGACACTCGTTGTGGCGTTGCGACAGCGAGAACAGCGCTACCTGCTCGTGGCGCTCTTACTGCCATTCGTGCGTGTCCTCGATGCGAGTCTCGTGTTCCTCGCGCTCTTGCCGCGCCGCTCGGTGGCCGTGGCCGGTTGGCTGGTCGCGGTCGCCTCCGCTGTGGTGTTCGTGTTCCGCGTGCACGTCATGGCCGCTCGACTGCCCGTCACGTCACTCGAACCAGGCCTGGTGGACGCGGCCTACTCGCGCGTGGCGGGACTACAGGGCATCCCGGTCGCCTTCGACATGTGGGCGACCACCCTCCAACTCGTGCTCTACGGCGGAGTCAGCGGATCCTTCAACCGTTACGACACAGTCCTGACCGGTGCCCGTGAGGCCTCTGTCGCTGCCGCCGCGGTAATGGCCCTCTGTGCGTTGCTCACCGCGGCCGTTCTTCGTCTACACCCGTTGTTGGTGTCTGCGGTGCTGGTTGTCTGCTGCGCTACCGCCCCACTGTTCGCCACCGCGGGCCCGCGCACGTTTGCCGCCGCGTGGCTCGGTATCGGCGCGCTCGCTCTTGCTGGGGCTATCACCCGGCGTACCGCCAAGCTCATCCCAGCCGTCATCATCGCGGCGATCGCGGTAGTCCTCACTGTCCTCCCGAGCCCTCTTGCGGTTGTCGTGCCGGGCTTGTTCGTGGCCGCGTTGTTCGGCGTGGCGATCTTGTTGGACAGGCTTCCGCGCGCTGCCCGTCCCGCGTTCGCGGTAGCGACACTGGCCGCCGTAGCCGCTGTCGCCTTGAGCGTCCCCGCGGTCCGTCCGGTAGCGCCAACGGTCGACCACCGCGCCATCGCCGACTGGCTTGACTCGAACGCGACCGGCGATCTCGACCTCTCCGCACCGCCGCTGTTGTGGTCCGACCTCACCCGGGACCTCGCCGACACCGACGGCCGCGTCCGCCGCGGGGGATCGGCCGCGCTCGCTGTCGACGGTCCCGGGCTGCCCGTGGCGACCTTCCCCGGCGCCACCGTCAGCCTCACCGCGGGCGGCGCGGGGTTCGTGGGGGACGGCAACCGGGCGGTCGCGGGCGCTGACCTGGCCGCGAACACCAAGATCACCGCGCCCGACCAGGTGCGGGTCGCCTTCGGCACCGGCCGGGTCGACTTCCGCGCCATGGCCGTGCTCGCCGAGATCAGCGCCCAGTTCCCCATCACCATCGCCGAGGTGGCCAACCCGGCGCCGGAGATGGGCTCAGAGCTGCCGCTGCGCACCGTCGTGCTGTCCGCTGTGGACGGCCGCCCGGTCACCGACCCCGCGGTCGCCGCCGAACTCCGCGCCTGGTTCACCGCGCAGCTGCCGCCCTACGCCCCCGACGACTTCCGCCTCACCGACCGGGGGTTCGCCGTGTCCTGGCGCCTCTCCGGTAACCCCGTGCCGAACCGATAGAAGGACCCGTCCAATGCGCCCCACACTGATCCTGCTCGTAGCGGCGATCCTGACCGCTCTCGGTGTCACGCCCGCACACGCCGCTAGCGGTACCTATCTCCGGCTGGCTCACCTTTCCCCCGACACGCCGAACGTCGATGTCACGGTCACGAACTTCGCCAGACCCGACTGGTCGGTGAAGCTCGACGGTGTCGGGTACGGCGCTGTCTCCGGGTACCAGCGGGTGGAGCCGGGCACCTACACGATCGCGATGCGCGCGGCGGGTGCCGACCCGAAGTCCCCGCCGGTCATCTCCGCGACCCTCCAGGCCACCGAGGGCCGCGCCTACACCGTGGCCGGGCTGGGCAAGTTCACCTCGCTCGCGCTCAAGGTCCTCGACGACGACATCACCCTCCCGCCGAGCGGGCAGGCGCGGATGCGTGTCGTCAACGCCGCCCCCAAGACCGGTGAGCTCGACATCGACCGGGCAGGCGTACCGGTGATCGAGCGCGCTGTCTTCGGCCAGGCGACCAACTACACCCTTGTCCCGGCCGGTGCCTCCGTGCTGAAGGTCGTCCCGAGGGATGCCACGCCCACCGACCTCCCGGTGAACCTCGACCCCGGTGGCGTCTACACGGTTCTGGTCCTGGAGAAGAACGGCACGCTCACCACCGAGGTCACCGCTGACGCCAAGGGCGCCGAGGTAGTCCCGACCGGCGGCGTTGAAACCGGCGAAGGTGGGACCAGCCCCACCGTGTTGCTCACCCTCGGGCTGCTAGTGGTCGCGGGCGCGGCAGGCGCGCTGTTCACCATGATGGTGCGCAGGCGCGGATGATCGGTCGGGTCGCTGTCGGCGCGTTGGGCGCGATCGTCGTGCTGTTCTGCTTCGCCGTGACCGGCGAGGCGGAACACCCGCACGCGATCAGCCCCGCCGCCGTCACGCCCACCGTGCCGACGTGGTCGGTAGCGACAACGGCGACCGCTACCACCGTCGACCCCAGGCCGGTCCGACTGCGCATCCCCGCGATCGGCGTCGACACCCCGCTAGTCGACATCGGCACAGACAACACGGGCGCGCTCATCCCACCCGTGGCCGCGGACATCGCGGGCTGGTTCACCGCCGGCCCGGTACCCGGCGCCGTGGGCCCGGCCCTGCTCGCCGGGCACGTCGACTCCCACGCCGGACCGGGCGTGTTCTTCCGGTTGGTCGACCTGCGGCCGGGCGACCGCGTCGAGGTCGACCGCGCTGACGGCACCCGCGTCACCTTCGCCGTCGCGGCCACCACCCGGGCCCCGAAGACGGCGTTCCCCACCGACCTCGCCTACGCGCCCGTGCCCGGCCCCGAACTGCGCCTGGTCACCTGCGGCGGCGCCTTCGACCGCGCCGCGCGCAGCTACCGGGACAACATCATCGTCGAGGCCTACCAGACCCTCGGGTGACCGGATCGTCACTCCACGTCAGACAACTCGCCGGAAAAAGTAAGCCATACGGGTGAACCGTTGCGCCGTCCGCACCGAATACAGCGAAACGCGCGACACCTGCGCGCCGATCTCGCAAGTGGACTCTCGCAGGGGGTGCCGGATGGACTGGCCCGTGGACCGCCGGACCGGCCCCGGGCGGCGCGGCACCGACCAGGTGCGCCCGTTCGGGGCCGACCAGGACGTCCTGCACGACATCGGCCACGAGTTGGCCACCCTCGCGCTGCTGGCGGAGTCCGTGCTCGGCGGCCCCGGGCTGTCCGAGGAGGCCAGGACCAGGGTCGCGCTGATCGAGTCCCAGGTGGCCAGGCTCGTCGACCTCGTGCGCGGCACCCCGGTGACCACCCCCGTCGACGTGCGCGCCCTGCTCGGGCAGGTGGTCGCGGTCGCCGCCGCCGCGGGCGCGCCGGTCGGGCTCGCGCCGGGGGAGCCCGTCACCGCCGACCTGGACCCGGCCGTGCTGTGGCGGGTGGTGTCCAACCTGGTCGCGAACGCGGTCCGCGCGGGTGGCGAGGTGACCGTGGCGGTCGTCGGGACCGAGCCGCTCGTGGTCGAGGTCGTCGACACCGGTCCCGGGTTCGGGGCCGGTCCACCGGGTCGGTCCGGCCGCGGCCTGGGCATCGTGGACGCTCTGGCGCGCTCGGTCGGCGGAGTCGTCCGGATCACCCCGCGGCTACCGACCGGTACGCGCATCCGGGTGGCCTTCGGCGTCGTTGAGCCAACCGACGGCACCCCGGAGGCGACATGACGGACCTGCTGCTCTGCGACGACCACACCGTCTTCGCCGACGCGTTGAGCACTGTGCTCACCCAGCACGGGTTCACCGTGCGCGGGGTCGCCGCCACCGTCTCGGGTGCCGTCGCGGCTCTGCGCGGCCTCAAGCCGGACCTGTGCCTGCTCGACCGCACGCTCGCCGATGGCGATGGCATCGACGCGCTCGGTGAGCTCATCAAGGCCAGCACCCACACGAAGATCCTTGTGCTGACCGCCGACGACAACCCTGACACGGTCGCCCGCGCGTTAGAGGCAGGCGCGGTCGGTTACCTGCACAAGACCGGCAGCGTCACCGCCCTCGCTCAGGCCCTGCGGCGCGCGTTGAACGGCGAGGTCGTAGTCGAACTGCCGAACCGCGTCAGCCGTTCGCGCTCACCGGAGATCGGCGACGCCCAACGCCTCGCCGCGCACCTCACCCCGCGCGAACGGCAGTGCCTGGCGCTGTTGGTCGAAGGGGCCAGCACCGTGGCCATGCAGCGCCGGATGGGCATCTCCTCGACCACCGTGCGCACCCACATCCAGGCCCTGCTCACCAAGCTGGGTGTCCACTCGCGCCTGGAGGCGGCCTCGTTCGCCGTCCGCAACCGGCTCCTGGTCGACCCCCCGCACCGGGCCACCGGGACGTGAACGCCGGAGGGTGATCCAACTGTCTGAATCGGCCCGGCGGGGTCACTATGGACACATGCGGACGACCCTCGACGGCGCCCTGATCGCCGGTCTCGTCGCCACCCTGGCCGAGACCGCGCCGGAGGCGTCCCCCGTGGACAGCCGGGCCGTCGCCAGACAACCCGCGCACACCTGCCTGGTCCCGGTCCAGGACGCCACCGACGACCTCCCGGCCCGCTGGGGCGCCCTGGCCGCCGCCGCGCTCGCCGAGCACGCGCCCGACCCGGCCGCGCTGGCCGGGATCGTCGGCATCCCCGCCGCGCTCGCCGCCACCGTGTACGAGCGCGTGCGCGGCAAACTCGCCGCCGACCCGGTCGAGGACGTCCGCATCGATCTGGCCCGCCGCGAACACGACACCGGCGACGCCGACGCCGCCAGGGCCGCCGACCTGCTCGGCCGCTGGTGCCTGGCCGAGTCCGGCCTCCGGGTCCGCTCGTTCGGCACCGCCGAGTCGTTCCGCCGCGCGGTCCGCTCGCTCGACCTGTCGATCACCGCGCTCGGCAGGCCCGTCACGCTGACGCTGCCCGAGGTCACCTGGACCGAGCAGGTCAGGGTGATGGTGGGCCTGCTGGAGGTCCTGGAGCGCAGGCTCGGCCTGCCGGACGGCGCGCTGCGCTTCGAGATCGGCGTCGACACCGCGCGCGCCGTGCTCGACCACAGCGGCCGGTGCGCGGTGCCCGCCCTGATCGCGGCGGGCCAGGGCCGGGTGTCCGGGCTCGTGTTCGGCGCCGACACCTACGCCGCGACCTGCGGGCTGACCGACGCCGACGTCGACCACCCGGTCTGCGACCTCGCCCGGCACGCGATCCTCATCGGCGCCGCCGGTAGCGGTGTCCGGCTCTGCGACAGCCCCACCACCCTCTTGCCGGTAGGAGACGCCGTCGTCGAAGGCTGGCGTAGGCACTACAAGCAGGTGCGGCGCTCTCTAGCGCTGGGGTTCCCGCAGGGAGTCGACATCCACCCGGCGCAACTCGTCTCGCGCTACGCCGCCGTGTTCTCCCACCGGCTGGAGACTCACAGCGCGGAGAGCCTCGCCAACCTCTCCTCGGGAAGCTGACGGGGACAAGAGACGCACTTAGGTCCGCCGGTCGCCTCATAGATCAGGCAACAAGATCCGCGACGGACGTAATCGCGACCGTTGACGTTGACAAAGCGCGGAGTAGCCAACTCCGGGACATCTTCCGCCAGCGATAGCGCTATCTCCTTGGTTCCCCCCGACCACAACACGCGGTTCGCCAACGAGTCCGTCGCCACCGCCCACAGCGTGGGGACCCTCGCCCCGGTCACCTCGGCCACCGCCTCGATCACCGACTCGAACACCGCGCCCACCGCGACACCGGGGGAGGGGCACAGGGAGTCCGAGGTGGCCGCCAGGATCCGCCCGTCGTCGTGCAGGTGCAGGGTCACCGCCGCCGGGTCCAACGCCAGCCCGGTCACCACCAGCGACTCGACCGTCGGCGCGGGCAGCATCATGCTCGCCGAGTACCACCAGAGCACGCCCAGCACCGGCAGGTCCCCGCACCGGTACATCCGCCCCGCCGCGCGGACCTGCTCGGCGACCCACCCGACGTCGGTCGCCAGCGCCACCGGCGTCGGCGTGAGCCCGGAGGTCTCGGCGCCGACGTGATAGGGCAGCCGCGTGGCCACGGCGACGTAGACCTCGATCACCCCGCTCATCGCCGACCACGTTACCCGTTACCGACCGCTCACCACTCGTGAGAGAAACCTGGCCGTAACACCCGCGAGTAGGTAGTTCACCCGCGCGAAACGCGCGGCGTCACTCCGCGAAACAGCACCCCCCGATGCTTCCCGGCAATCAACAGTTCACGGGAGGACGATGTGAACGCAGGAGACACAGCCTGGGTACTGGTCAGTGCCGCGCTCGTCATGCTCATGACCCCCGGACTCGCCTTCTTCTACGGCGGCATGGTGCGGGCCAAGAGCGTGCTCAACATGATGATGATGAGCTTCATCGCCCTGGCGGTGGTGACCGTGCTGTGGGTGCTCTACGGCTACAGCCTCGCCTTCGGCGACGACCTGGGCGGCGGGCTGCTCGGCGGGTTCGACTTCGCGGGCCTCAAGGGCGTCGTCAGCACCGTCGTCGGCACCGCGCCCACCGACCCCAACGCCCCCTGGGTCGACGGCCACCAGATCCCGCACCTGGTCTTCGTCGTCTTCCAGCTCATGTTCGCCGTCATCACCGCGGCGCTCATCTCGGGCGCGATCGCCGACCGGGCGAGGTTCTGGGCGTGGACGCTGTTCATCGCCGTGTGGGTCACCATCGTGTACTTCCCGGTGGCGCACTGGGTGTTCGACTTCAACGGCTTCACCGGGGTCGACTTCGTCGGCGGCTGGATCGCCACCAAGCTCGGCGCGCTCGACTTCGCGGGCGGCACCGCCGTCCACATCAACGCGGGCGCCGCCGGTCTCGCCCTGGCCATCGTGCTCGGCAAGCGCAAGGGCTGGCCGCGCGAGCCCATGCGGCCGCACAACCTCCCGTTCGTCCTGCTCGGCGCGGGCCTGCTCTGGTTCGGCTGGTACGGCTTCAACGCCGGGTCCGCCCTCGGCGCGAGCGACCTGGCGGGCGTCGCGTTCGTCACCACCTCCGCGGCCACCGCCGCCGCGGTCCTCGGCTGGCTGCTGGTCGAGCAGTTCCGCGACGGCAAGCCCACCACCCTGGGCGCGGCATCGGGCGCGGTGGCCGGTCTGGTCGCCGTCACCCCGGCCGCCGGGTTCGTCAGCCCGCTCGGCGCGCTGCTGATCGGCCTCGTCGCGGGCGTCCTGTGCGCACTCGCGGTCAGCCTCAAGTACCGGTTCGGGTTCGACGACTCCCTGGACGTGGTCGGCGTTCACCTGGTCGGCGGGCTCGTCGGCACCCTGATGATCGGCTTGCTCGCCACCACCGGTGTGAACCCGGCGGGCAAGGACGGCCTGCTCTACGGTGGCGGCCTGGACCTGCTCGGCAAGCAGGCGATCGCCGCGGTCGCGGTGCTCGGCTACTCGTTCGTGCTGACCCTCGGCATCGGGTTCCTGATCCAGAAGACCATCGGCTTCCGGGTCGCCACCGACGCCGAGCGGGCGGGCATCGACGAGGCCGAGCACGCCGAGAGCGGCTACGAGTTCTCCAGCCTGCGCGGCGGCGGGTCGTCGCTGAGCAGGACGGCGGACGTGCTGGCGAGCAAGGTCCCCACGACCGCGGGCAAGGAAGGCTGAGGACCATGAAGCTGGTCACCGCGATCATCAAGCCGTTCACCCTCGACGAGGTGAAGGCGGCACTCGAACAGCTCGGCGTGCTCGGCATGACCGTCAGCGAGGTGCAGGGCTACGGCAGGCAGAAGGGCCACACCGAGGTCTACCGCGGCGCCGAGTACTCGGTGGACTTCGTGCCCAAGGTGCGCGTCGAGGTGCTCACCGACGACGCCACCAGCGACAAGGTCGTCGACGCCGTCGTCGAGGCCGCCCGCACCGGCAAGATCGGCGACGGCAAGGTCTGGGTGACGCCGGTGGAGACCGTGGTCCGGGTCCGCACCGGTGAGCGCGGGACGGACGCGATCTAGCGGATGGCACCCGGCCACCCAGCCACCCCGGCGGCGGCGGACCTGCTGCTCGCCCGCGACCGGCTGCTCGCCGCCGCGGGTCCCCGGTCCGCCGCCGGGCACCGGCTCACCCCCGCCGCGCTCCGCGAGGCGCTGGCCGACCTGCACGAGTTCTGGCTCACCGCGCACGCGGACCGGGCCGGGATCGGCGGCAGGGGCGGCGGCGTCGCCCTGTTCGCGGTCGGCGGCCTCGGCAGGCGTGAGCCGGTGCCCTACTCCGATCTCGACCTCGTCCTCGCCCACGACGGCCGCACCAGGGTCGACGACCTGGCCGAGCGGCTCTGGTACCCGCTGTGGAACTCCGGCATCGGCCTCGACCACTCGGTGCGCACGGTCGGCGAGGCCCTGGAGGTCGCCTCCGGTGACCTGCGGACCGCGCTGGGCCTGCTCGACGCCAGGCACCTGGCTGGCGACGCCGAGATCACCGCCCGGCTCGCCGCCTCCGCCCGCGACCGGTGGCGCTCCGGCGCCCGCACACGGCTCGGCGAGCTGGTCGAGTCGGTGCGGGCCAGGTGGTCGCGCGCGGGCGAGGTGGCGCACTGGGTGGAGCCCGACCTCAAGCACGGCCGCGGCGGCCTGCGCGACGTCGACGTCCTGCGGGCCCTGGCCCTCGCCCAACTCGTCGACCGCCCCGACGCCGACGTCACCGCCGCGCACACCCTGCTGCTCGACACCCGCACCGAACTGCGCCGCATCGCCCGGCGGCCCCGCGACGTGCTGCGCCCCCAGGACGGCGACGAGGTCGCCTCGGCGCTGGGCCTCACCGACCGGTTCGCGCTGGCCAGGGCCCTGTCCGGCGCCGGTCGCGCGGTCGCCTACGCGCTCGACGTCGCGCTCCGCTCCACCGGCGCCGACTCGTCCCCACGCCGCGTCCTCGGCGTCCTGCTCCGCGCCCCGGCCCGCAGCCCGCTCGACGAGGGTGTCGTCCTGCACGGCACCGAGGTCGCCCTGGCCAGGGACGCCGACCCCGCCAAGGACCCGGGCCTGCTGCTGCGGGTCGCCGCCGCCTCGGGCCGCACCGGACACCCCATCGCCCCCGCCGCCCTGGCCCGGCTCAGCGAGTCCGCGCCGGAGCCGCGTGCGCCGTGGCCCGCCGACGTGCGCCAAGACCTCGTGGCGCTGCTGGGCGCGGGGGAGGGGCTGACCGATGTCGTCGAGGCCCTCGACCGCGCCGGACTGTGGGCGCGGCTGTTCCCCGAGTGGGGCGCGGTCCGCGACCTGCCACCCCGCGACGCCGCGCACGTGTGGACCGTCGACCGGCACCTGGTGCGGACCACGGTCACCGCGGCCCGCCTGGTCACCTCCGTGTCGCGGCCCGACCTGCTGCTGCTCGGCGCGCTACTGCACGACATCGGCAAGGGCAGGGACCGCGACCACTCGGTGGTCGGCGCCGCGCTGGCCGCCCAGGTCGGCACCAGGCTGGGGCTGCCCAAGTCCGATGTGGACATCGTGGCCGCCGTGGTCCGCCACCACCTGCTGCTCCCGCACACCGCCACCCGCCGCGACATCGACGACGAGACCACCATCCACCGGGTCGTCGACACCCTCGGCGGCGACCCGGTGCTGCTGGAGCTGCTGCACGCCCTGGCCGAGGCCGATTCCCTGGCCACCGGCCCCGGTGTGTGGACCGAGTGGAAGGCCAGGCTGGTCGCCGACCTGGTCGCGCACTGCCGGACCGCGATGGCGGGCGGCACCCTGCCGCAACCGGACCCGCTCGACGACGCCCAGCGCGCCCTCGCCGAGTCGGTCGCCACCACCGGCCGCCCGGACGTCCTGTTCGAGGGCGCGGGCCAGGCCGCCACCGTCACCCTGGCCACGGTGGACCGCCCCGGCGTCCTCTCCCGCGCGGCGGGCGTCCTCGCGCTCAACTCCCTGCAGGTCCACGCGGCCACGGTCGCCACCCACGCGGGCATCGCCGTCGGCGTGTTCGCGGTGACCCCCCGCTTCGGTTCCCTGCCCGACCCCTCCCTCCTGCGCGAGCAGTTCACCCGCGCCATCTCCGGTTCCCTGCCCCTGGCGGAAAAACTCGCCGCCAAGGAACACGACTACGGCGGCCGCGCCACCGATGCCCCAGCCCCCAAGGTCCTCTGGTTCGACCACGAGGCAGGCGGCCCCGACCCGCGCGCGGTCGTCCTCGAACTCCGCGCCACCGACCGCATAGGCCTACTCCACAGCGTCGCCACCGCCCTGGAGTCTGAGGGTGTGGACGTCAAGTGGACCCGAGCCACCACCCTGGGCACCGCCGCCGTCGACGCCTTCGGCTTCACCCCACCCGCGACCCCCCACTGGCGAACCCACATCGAACACCGAGTCCTCGACGCCGCCCGCTGACCCCACCTCCTCGACTCCGCTGGTTCCTGGACCCGGCTGGTTCTCGATCCCGCTGTCCTCGACCCTGCTGTTTCTCCAGTCCGTAGTTCTCCAACCCCTGTCCTCGACTCCGGCCGTTCCTGGAACCGGTGGTTCTCGATCCCGCCGTTCCTTGACCCGGCTGTTCCTCCAGCCCGCTGGTTCTCGACCCGGCGGTTTCTCGTCGCCGCTGTTCGTTGATCCGCTGTCGTGCGACCGCCGCGCTTCGGCGCTGCTGACCTGCCCAGGGGCGGCTGAGTAGTCCTACCCACCCTCACCCGGGTGCCCTCACGCTGTGCCGGAACCGCCCGCGCCCGCGAGACTTCACCCGTCGCGCCGAGCACGACGGGTCACGCCGTCGGGGTTGATGCCGGGGAGGGCGTCCACCCACCCCCACTCGGTGCGGCAGCCCCCGGGTGGGGCCCGTTCGAGGGGTCGGGCCTCATTCCCGGGGGTCTCACGGTTGCTGCCGCCGCGGGGACCTGATGGCGACGACCGTCGCGGAGCCCAGGGCCGTTCCGGCGATGGCGAACCCCATCACCAGGTCGGCCAGGGCCGTGCCGCCGATCCTGGACGCGGTCACCAGTGCGACCTCGGCGGTGAAGAGCCCGGCCAGGACCACACCGGCCGTGACTGCCGCGCTGGGCCTGCGCACGGTCGTCAGCGCCGCCGCCACCACGAGCAGGAGAGCCGCGACGGCACCCCAGAGCGCCCAGGGGGACTCCTCGTCGATCATCCGGGAGGCGCCCCAGGTGTCCGTGGGGGTCAACGGGGCCAACCCGCGCAGCGCGTCGCGCGACTCGACGCGCCCGAAGGCCCCGCCGAGCGTGGCCAGCATGCTGAACCCGATCACCCCCAACGCCACCGCCAGCACGGCCTGCCCGTGGGCGAGCGCGCCCCGCTGCACGAGCACGAGCCCGACGACCCCCGCGAGCACCACCGGCGCCAACAGGACCAGCACCGGTGTCGCGCCGGTGATCGGCACGCCAGGCCCGAACCCGGCGGGCATGTGCGCCCACCACAGCACGAACGCCACCTGCCCCACCAGCAGGTAGGTCGCCGCCGCGACCACCCCCGGCCGCCGGTGCGCGCGCACCAGCGCCCACGCGGCGCCCGCCGCCACGACCAGCCCCACTGCCGCCGCCAGGCTCAGCGGCGACAGACCCGACCGCTCGTTCAGCAGGAACAGTTGGCTGACCGGCTTGGTCAACGCCAACCCCACCAGCACGACACCGGCGAGCACCGCCCCGGGCACGCCGGGTAATCGGATCGCGAGAACCGTGGCGCCCGCGCACACCACGAGCGTGACCGACCCCTGCACCCAGTACGACCACCCCAGCACCGGCAGCGCCTGGGTCGTGAACGAGACCGCCGCCGTCCCCGCGACGGCGGCCAGCGCCCCCGGCGTCGTCCCACCGCCCGGGCGCAACCACCCCGCCAGCCAACTCGCCGCGGCCAACGCGGGTCGCAGCAAGATCCCCAGTACCGCGAGGACCACGACCGCCGCGGGCACCAGGGCCAGCACCACCTCGACCCCGCCGCGCGGCGGCCGGATGAGCAGCGCCAGCGGCGGCACCGCGACCGCGCACCCCACCACGAGCCCGCCCGCCGCGTCGCGCCGCAGCATCGCGATCACGCCGAACAGCGCGGCCAACCCCAGCCCGGCCACGAGGGTCACGATCAGCACCCCGGGCGGCAGGTGCCGGTTGGCGCCACGCCCGAGTCCCGACCCGGTGATGAGCCCCAGCGGCATGAGCCCGGTGCCGACCGCCGCCGTCGCGGCCAGGGCACCTGCCGTGATCCCCACCGTGCTCCACGGCGAGTCCGGCCCCGACCGCACCACGACGCCGACCGCGAGCAGCGCCAGAACCAGCATCGTCAGCGCCACCGCGAGTCTGCTGGCCTCGGCCGCGACCATCGCGGTCACGATCGCGGTAGGGACAACGATCCCGACACCGACAACAGCCGCCCGCATGCCCTGTGCCGCGAAGTTGAGCAAGAACGCGAGCACGGGCAAGAAGGTCAACACCACGACCACCATCGGGGACAGCGGCGTCGCGCCCGTGTCGGACTGGTCGGGCTTCGCGCTGGAGACCAGCACCGGTCCGAGCAGGTACGCGCCGAGCAGCACGAGCGATGTCCCGACCCCGCGCGCCACCTCGGCGCCCGCGGTGGCCGCGATCCGCCCGGAGCGCAGCACGCCGAACCCGATCGCGATCGCCACCGCGAGCACCAGATATCTCGGCACCGGCGGGACCGCCGCGAACACCGCGACGCAGGCGACGCCGAGCAGGACACCGGTGGTGACGAGCAGTCTTGACACGAGCGTTCCCGGCACGCGCGCCGCCGTGTTTCCCTTTCCCACCATGGCTTTCCCCCAGTCGCGGTTGATGTCCGGGCGGCAAGTTAGCACCGGTTCGGCGGCGGCCGCGCGGAGTTGTCCACAGGCCACCCGATGGTCAGAACGAGGACGTCCGGGCGGTACCACCCCCGGGCCGACTACCCTCGGGGTGTGGCCGTGCCGAGCACGGCCGACCGACCCGACCCGCAAGGCTGGAGTGCCGCACCCGTGTTCGACACCCTCTCCGACCGGCTCACCTCGGTCCTGCAGAACCTGCGGGGCAAGGGGCGGCTGAGCGAAACCGACATCGACACCACCGCGCGCGAGATCCGCATCGCGCTGCTGGAGGCCGACGTCGCGCTGACCGTCGTGCGGTCCTTCATCGCCAAGGTCAAGGAACGGGCCAAGGGCGCGGAGGTCTCCGGGGCGCTGAACCCGGCCCAGCAGGTCGTCAAGATCGTCAACGACGAGCTCGTCGCCATCCTCGGCGGCGAGACCCGGCGGTTGAACCTGGCCAAGACCCCGCCGACGGTGATCATGCTCGCCGGTCTGCAGGGTGCCGGTAAGACGACCCTGGCAGGCAAGCTCGCGCGCTACCTCAAGAACCAGGGCCACGCGCCGCTGCTGGTGGCCTGCGACCTGCAGCGCCCCAACGCGGTCACCCAGCTCCAGGTCGTCGCCGAGCGCGCCGGGGTCGCGGTGTTCGCCCCCGAGCCGGGCAACGGCGTCGGCGACCCGGTCGACGTGGCCAGGCGCGGTATCGACGAGGCCCGCCGCAGCCAGCACGACATCGTCGTCGTGGACACCGCCGGTCGGCTCGGTGTCGACGAGGAGCTGATGCGCCAGGCGGCCGACATCAAGGCCGCGGTGGCCGCCGACGAGGTCCTCTTCGTCGTCGACGCCATGATCGGCCAGGACGCGGTGACCACCGCGGAGGCCTTCCGCGACGGCGTCGGCTTCACCGGCGTCGTGCTGACCAAGCTCGACGGCGACGCCCGCGGTGGTGCCGCGCTCTCGGTCCGCGAGGTCACCGGCGCGCCGATCATGTTCGCCTCCAACGGTGAGAAGCTCGAGGACTTCGACGCCTTCCACCCCGACCGGATGGCCTCGCGCATCCTCGGCATGGGCGACGTGCTCACCCTCATCGAGCAGGCCGAGCAGCACTTCGACCAGGAGCAGGCCGAGAAGGCCGCCGCCAAGATCGGCACCGGCGAGCTGACCCTGGAGGACTTCCTCGAGCAGATGCTCGCGGTGCGCAAGATGGGCCCGATCGCCAACCTGCTCGGCATGCTGCCCGGCGCGGGCCAGATGAAGGACGCGCTGGCCCAGGTCGACGAGAAGCACATCGACCGGTTGCAGGCGATCATCCGCGGCATGACCCCGGCCGAGCGCCAGGACCCGAAGATGATCAACGCGTCCCGCAGGCTGCGCATCGCCAACGGCTCCGGCGTGCAGGTCCGCGACGTCAACGACCTGGTCAACCGGTTCTTCGAGGCCAAGAAGGTCATGCAGCAGATGGCGGGCCGCTTCGGCATGCCCGGCGGCCGGGCCAACCAGCGCAAGCAGAAGGGCAAGAAGGGGAAGAAGGGCAAGGGCCCGACGCCGCCGCGCAACCGCGGCGGGTTGCCCGGTGGGCTGCCCGGCGGTTTCCCCGACGTGTCCGGGATGCCGCCCGGCCTCAACCAGCTCCCGCCCGGCCTCGGCGGTCTCGACGGGCTGCCTCCCGGCTTCGACCCGTCGCGGCTGAAGTTCCCCAAGAAGCCGTGACCGCGCTGCACCTGCGCGGGGTCGTCCTCCCCGGCCACGACGAACGCGACCTGTGGATCGTCAACGGCCGGGTCCGGACCACACCGGTCCCGGGAGCGGAGACCGTCGTCGACGGGGGCTACCTGCTGCCCGGCCTCGTCGACGCGCACTGCCACATCGGCATCGGCCCCGAGGGGCCGGTGGACCTGGACACGGCCGCCGCGCAAGCGGAGGTCGACCGCGACTCCGGCGCGCTGCTGCTGCGGGACTGCGGTTCCCCTATCGACACCAGTTCGCTTCAGACGCGCCTGGACCTACCGAGGATCGTGCGCGCGGGCAGGCACATCTCCCGCCCTAAGCGCTACATCCCGCACCTGGGCGCCGATGTCGGTGACCCGGAGCAGTTGCCCGCGGCCGTGGCCGAGCAGGCCGCGAACGGCGACGGTTGGGTCAAACTCGTCGGCGACTGGATCGACCGCGATCGCGGCGACCTGGCCCCGTTGTGGTCGGACGAGATCCTCGTCGAGGCGATCGCGGTAGCCCACGCCGCGGGCGCCAGGGTCACCGCGCACGTCTTCGGCGAAGAGGCGCTGCCCGGCCTGGTCAACGCGGGTATCGACTGCATCGAGCACGGCACGGGCCTCACCGAGGACGTCATCGCCGAGATGGCCCGCCGCGGCACCGCGCTCGTGCCCACGCTCATCAACATCGAGAACTTCCCCGGCATCGCGGCGAAGGCGACGAAGTACCCCGCCTACGCCGGCCACATGGTCGACCTGCACGCCCGCGCGGGTGCGATGGTCGCCGCCGCGGTCGAGGCCGGGGTGCCCGTCTACGCGGGCACGGACGCGGGCGGCGGCATCGCCCACGGCCGGGTCGTCGACGAGATCGCCGCGCTGCACCGGGCCGGGATGTCCGCCGAGGACGCCATCGCGGCGGGCTCGTGGGGCGCCAGGTCGTGGCTGGGGTGGTCTGCTCTGGACGAGGGGTCCGCCGCCGATGTCCTCGCCTTCGACGCCGACCCGCGCAAGGATCTGGAAGTGCTGCGAAGCCCGAAGAGGATCATCCTGAGAGGCAGGATCGTCGGGTGATCCGGCCTGGCGGCCCGGATCGCTCCGACTAGTCTCTGCGAACCGCAGGAATCGGACGTACTGACGGGGGAACGCGATGGCACCACCTCCGCCCGGTGACCCCACCGCCGCGACAGCGGCGGAGTCACCACCTGAACCCGCTACCGACCCCGGCCGCGACCACAAGTGGGGCTTCGGCGCTTTCTTGTTCGTCTTCGCCGTGTTCGTGCTCTCCGCCGTGGTCATCAACGCGCTCATCGGCCTGGCGGGCCCGGACTCCACCGACTCGATCGCGGTGATCCTGGTCGGCACCATGGTCCCCACCGCGCTGGCGACCCTGGCGACGCTGCTGGTCACCCGGATCCGCGGCAACGGCCCCAAGATCGACCTGCGCTGGTCCTACAACCGCGACGACCTGCGCGTCGGCCTGAAGTTCGGCCTCATCGGGCTGGTGTGCACCACCGTCGCCGCCGCGATCTGGACCCGCGTCGTCGGCGAGCAGGACGCCACCTCGTCGCTGGGCAGGCTGGTCGACAACCAGACCATGCCGGTCGCCGCCGCGATCACCCTGTTCCTCTATGTCTGGCTGGTCGGCCCGCTGTTCGAGGAGATCATCTACCGCGGTCTGCTGTGGGGCGCGCTCGAACGCCTGCAATGGGGCCGCTGGGCGGTGTTCGCGCTGACCACGGCCATCTTCGCGGTCAGCCACCTGGAGCCGCTGCGCACCTCGCTGCTGCTGGTCATCGGCGTGCCGATCGGGCTGGCCAGGCTCTGCAGCGGCCGCCTCGGCGCCAGCATCGTCGCCCACCAGGTCAACAACTTCACCCCGGCGCTCGCGGTCCTGCTGATCAGCCTCGGCGTGATGCACTCGTGAGCGCGCTCGACCTCAACAGCGACCTCGGCGAGGGCTTCGGCGTCTGGCGGCTCGGCGACGACGACGCCCTGCTCGACGTGGTGACCTCCGCCAACGTCGCCTGCGGGTTCCACGCGGGGGACGCCCCGACCATGCGCGCGGTCTGCGTCGCCGCGGCGGCCAGGGGAGTGGCGGTCGGCGCCCAGGTGTCCTACCGTGACCTCGCCGGGTTCGGCCGCCGCTTCATCGACGTCGAACCCGACCGCCTCGCCGACGAGGTGCTCTACCAGATCGGGGCTCTAGAGGCGTTCGCCCGAGCCGCAGGTACCCGTGTCTCTTACGTCAAACCGCACGGCGCCCTCTACAACGCCACCGTGCACCACGACGCCCAGGCCAAGGCCGTCGTCGCGGGCGTCCGCGCCTTCGGGGACCTACCGGTGCTCGGCCTGCCAGGGTCACGCCTACTTGCCGCCGCGGGATCCTCGGGCGTTGAGGAAGCCTTCGCCGACCGGGGCTACACCCCCGAAGGGACTCTCGTCCCGCGCGGCACCCCAGAGGCGCTGCTCACTGACACCGCCGCTGTCGTCGAACGCGCTGTCCGCCTTGCACAGACCGGGGAGATCGTGGCGGTCGACGGCACGGTGTTGGCCCTACCGGCGCGGTCGCTGTGCCTGCACGGGGACACCCCTGGCGCTGTCCACCACGCGCGCGCGGTCCGCCAGGCCCTGGCGGAAGCGGGCGTCACACTCGCCCCGTTCACGCCCTAGACCCCCGCGAGTTCTCGTTCCGGCACCCCGTCTGGCAGAATTGGCGGCTGTCCGTCGTGGCCGGACCCTCTCACCGTGCCGTGACACCCGAAACCTTCGGGCGCGTTCCCGAGCCCCACACGGGACCGCCGCGCCCGGCACCGCATTACGAGAGCTTTGAGGAGCACCCCTACCCGTGGCCGTCAAGATCAAGCTGCAGCGCCTCGGAAAGATCCGCGCGCCGTACTACCGCATCATCGTCTCCGACGCCCGTACCCGCCGCGACGGCAAGGCGATCGAGACGATCGGCCGGTACAGCCCCAAGGAGGAGCCGAGCCTCATCGAGGTCGACTCCGAGCGGGCCCAGTACTGGCTCGGTGTCGGCGCCACGCCGACCGACCCGGTGAAGCACCTGCTCGAGGTCACCGGTGACTGGCAGAAGTTCAAGGGCCTGCCGGGCACCGAGGGCACCCTGCGGGTCAAGGAGCCGAAGCCGAGCAAGCAGGAGCTGTTCGAGGCCGCGCTCAAGGCCGCGGGCGACGACCCGGGCACCGAGGCGACGACCCCGAAGAAGAAGTCCGCGCCGCGCAAGGCCGCCGAGGACACCCCCGCCGAGGCGGAGGCCGCGGCCGAGTGAGTGCCCTCGCGGACGCCCTCGAGCACCTGGTGCGCGGCATCGTCGACAACCCGGACGACGTGCAGGTCGAGCTGGTCACCACCCGGCGCGGCCGCACCCTCGAGGTGCACGTCAACCCCGAGGACCTTGGCAAGGTGATCGGCCGGGGCGGCCGCACCGCGACCGCCCTGCGGACCGTGATGGCCGGGGTCGGCGGTCGCGGGATCCGGGTGGACGTGGTGGACACCGACCACTGACGGTGTCGACCATGGACAAGCCCGACCTCGTCGTCGTCGGCCGGGTGGCCAAGGCGCACGGCATCCTCGGCGAGCTCGCCGTGGACGTGCGCACGGACACCCCGCGGCTGCGGTTCGCCCTCGAGGCGACCGTGACCGCGCGGCTGCGCGACGGCACGCACCACCAGCTGACGGTGTCAGCCGCCCGGCAGCACGCCGGGCGGCTGCTCGTCCGCTTCACCGAGGTCCCCGACCGCGACGCCGCCGAGGCGATGCGGGGCGCGCTGTTGCTGGCCTCCACGGCCGACCTGCCGCCCATCGACGACCCGGACGAGTTCTACGACCACCAGCTCGAGGGCCTCACCGCCGAGCTGCTCGACGGCACCGTCGTCGGGGTCGTCCGCGAGATCAGCCACGGCGCGGGCGGCGAGACCCTGGTCATCGACCGCGACAGCGACGAGGTCCTGGTCCCGTTCGTGCGCGAGATCGTGCCGACCGTCGACATCGCGGGCGGCCGGGTCGTGCTCGACCCGCCGGAAGGCCTGATCGAGTAGTGCGCGTCGACGTCGTCACGATCTTCCCCGAGTACCTGGAGCCGCTGCGCGCGGCGCTGCTCGGGCGCGCCATCGACCGCGGGCTGATCAGCATCGGCGTCCACGACCTGCGCAAGTGGACCTACGACGTGCACAAGGCGGTCGACGACAGCCCGTACGGCGGCGGCCCCGGCATGGTCATGAAGCCCCAGGTCTGGGGCGAGGCGCTCGACGAGGTCGCCGCGGGCTCCACGCCGCGCCTGATCGTCCCCACGCCCGCGGGACGGCCGTTCACCCAGGCCATGGCGCACGAGTACGCCGCCGAGGAGCACCTGGTGTTCGCCTGCGGCCGCTACGAGGGCATCGACCAGCGGGTCGTCGACGACGCCGCCACCAGGATGCGCGTCGACGAGGTCTCCCTCGGCGACTACGTGCTCGTCGGCGGCGAGGTCGCGGTCATGGTCATCGTCGAAGCGGTGGCCAGGCTGCTGCCCGGCGTGCTGGGCAACCCGGTCTCCGCGCAGCAGGACTCCTTCTCCGACGGCCTGCTCGAAGGGCCCAGCTACACCCGGCCCGAGGTGTGGCGCGACCGCGCCGTGCCGGACGTGCTGCGCTCGGGCAACCACGCCGCGATCGCCAGGTGGCGGCGCGACCGGTCGCTGGAGCGGACCGTCGAGCGCAGGCCCGACCTGCTCGCCGCGCTGCCCCCCGGCAGCCTGGACAAACACGATCGGGCACTCCTCGACACCCTGCGTGCGGGGGCCGATTTCGGGTCCGGCGACCCCGTCTGACATACTTTCCGGGTTGACGCGCCCCCGGCGCGGCTCACAAGCCCACCCGAGCCAGGTAGATCGGCACGATGCCGCCCTGGCCGGGACGTACGAGCATCGTGACGAAGACGAGGACGGACTACCGATGAACACCCTGGATGCCCTGGACGCCAAGTCGCTGCGTTCCGACATCCCGGACTTCCGCCCGGGTGACACGCTGAAGGTCCACGTTCGCGTCATCGAGGGTTCTCGCTCGCGCGTCCAGGTCTTCCAGGGCGTCGTCATCCGTCGTCAGGGTGGCGGGATCCGCGAGACCTTCACCGTCCGCAAGGTCTCCTTCGGTGTCGGGGTCGAGCGCACCTTCCCGGTGCACACCCCCAACATCGCCGAGATCGAGGTCGCCCGCCGAGGTGACGTTCGCCGCGCGAAGCTGTACTACCTGCGTGAGCTGCGCGGCAAGGCCGCCAAGATCAAGGAGAAGCGGGAGCCGCAGACCGCTTCCTGACGCGGTCAGCACACCCGCTCACGTACGCTCGACTGCGTGGTCGACCGCCCTCCTCACCGTGTGCCACCGGACGCCGTGGCAGAGTCGGAGCACTCCCGTCGGGAGGCGGTCGACCGTACCCGTGAGCCGGTGCGCCCCCCTGAGCCTGACCAGGGCATCCAGCACACGGAGCCGATCAGCAAGCGCGGGGTGAACGGGCACCGGGTCAACGGCGCCCCCGCCAACGCGCCGCTGGTGAACGGCACGCCCGTCACCTCTCCCGCGGCCAAGCAGGCACCGGGCGGTCAGGCACCTGGCAAGCCCGCGAAGGTCAACGGGACGCCGGTCAACGGGTCCCGGGTGAACGGCAAGCCGGTTCCCCGGGACAACCGCACCGAGCCGATCCGGCGCAAGCCGCCGGTCCCCGAGGTCCCGGCGCTGCCCGAGGTGGCCCCGGCCGACCCGGAGTTCTGGTTCGGCGCCCCGCTGGCCGAGGAGCCCCCGCCGTGGGTCCCGGAGGCCCCGGCCGCCGAGCACCGCGCCCCGGGGTACACCCGTCCGGGCGGCAGCCAGCCGCCACCCCGTGTTGGTGATGTGCCGCGCGGCCCGGGCGAGCATCATTCGGGGATGGTGCCGATCGACGACACCGACGAGACGATCCCGGTTTCGCGGCCCACCCACTCGCCCACGCGGACAGATCCGCCCCCGCCCCGCCTGCCCGGTGGCTCAAGGTCGGATCTCCCCGTCGTCGGCCCCCAGCGTCGACCGGACTCACAGTCACGGTCAGACCTACCTGTCGCCGGTCAGTCCTCTCGGCACGACATGCCCCCGGTGACCCCCCAGCCGCGTCCGGAGATGCCGTCGCGGTCCGATTTGCCCTCCCTTCCCGCGGTAGTGCCCACGCCGCCTCCGCGCACCAAGGCGCCTGTCGGGCCGTCCGTGCAGATCTCGGAGCTGGTGGAGCCGCCGGACTGGGAAGTCGAAGAGGCCGAGGAAGCCGCCAAGGCCAAGCCCGCGGCAGACGTACCCGATGTCGACCTGACCGCGCTCATCCCGCGTGTACGTGCTCGCGCGCAAGAGATCCCGGTCAAGGGCTCCAGGCGCAGGCGGGTGAAGACCGACGAGCGCCCCAAGGGGGGCCGTCACCGCCGTCCGCCGCGTAGGCAGCCGCTGTGGCGCGAGATCCTGACCCTGGTCGGCGTCGCGTTGCTGCTGACCTTCCTGATCCAGCACTTCATCGGCCGCGTCTACTCGATCCCGTCCGGGTCGATGGAGCAGACGCTGCACGGGTGCCCCGGGTGCAGCGGCGACCGCGTGTTCGTCGACAAGGTCGTCTACGTCTTCCGCGACCCGACCCCCGGCGACGTCGTCGTGTTCAAGGGCCCCAACACCTGGACCGAGCACGACGCCGCCACCGAGGACACCGGCAACGCGTTCACCCGCGCGTTCCGCTACGCCGGGTCGTTCATCGGCATCGCCCCACCGGACGAGCGCGACTTCGTCAAGCGGGTCATCGCCGTGGGCGGGCAGACCGTCGAGTGCTGCGACGAGCAGAACCGGGTGCTGGTGGACGGCAAGCCGCTCGACGAGCCCTACATCTACTGGGAGAACGGCAACCCCAACTCGCAGAAGGACTTCGCCCGGGTTACCGTGCCCGAGGGCACGCTGTGGGTGATGGGCGACAACCGGAACAACTCCAGCGACTCGCGGTTCCAGGGTGGGGGCGGCGTGCGCGGGGTGGTGCCGCTGGGCAAGGTCATCGGCAAGGCCCGCTACATCGTGCTCCCGCCGTCGCGCTGGCGCGGGATCGGCGACCACAACCCGCAGGCAGGCCCGCAGCTGTCCGCCACGGGCTGGCAGCAGGGGGTCCCGCTCGGGGTCGGTCTGGCGGTGGCCTGGCCGGTGCTGTGGCTGAGCCGCCGCGTGAAGGACGCACTCACACCAAGGAAGGCTGAGTAGCTTGTCGGACGCACACGGTGTCGTGCCAGGGGACGGACGCGGCACCGAGGACCTCGACGTCGCGCAACCGGACGCCAGGGCCGAATCCAGCACATCCCAGGCGACACCGGACAGTTCGACACCAGCGGGCGAGGCGGCGGTGACCGGGGCGGTGGCCACCGATACCGGGCCGGAGCCGAAGAAGAAGCGCCCGTTCTGGGTGGAGCTGCCGATCCTGATCGGTGTGGCGCTGGTGTTGACGATCATCATCCAGTCGTTCATCGCGCGGGTGTTCGTGATCCCGTCCGAGTCGATGGAGCAGACCCTGCACGGCTGCACCGGCTGCGAGGGCGACCGGATCCTGGTCGACCGGGTCGTCTACTACTTCCGCGACCCCGCGCCGGGTGACGTGGTGGTGTTCAAGCGCCCGGACACCTGGGACGCCGACGGGCCCGCCACCCGCTCGGGCAACGCGGTCGTGGCCTGGCTGCAGGACTTCGGCTCCCAGTTCGGCCTCGCCGAGCCGAGCAACGAGGACGTCGTCAAGCGGGTCATCGCGGTCGGCGGGCAGACCGTGGAGTGCTGCGACTCCCAGCAGCACGTGCTGGTGGACGGCAAGCCGCTCGACGAGCCGTACATCAACAGCAGCTACGGCGCCGAGGAGCAGCGCAAGTTCGACAAGATCACCATCCCGGCCGGGATGCTGTGGGTCATGGGCGACAACCGCAACGCCTCCGCCGACTCGCGCATCCAGGGCGGCGGTGGCAGCAACGGGTTCGTCCCGGTCGACAACGTCATCGGCAAGGCCCGCTACATCATCCTGCCGCCGTCGCGGTGGCAGGGCGTTGGCGACCACAACCCCCAGGCGCTCTCTGCCCCTGCGTGGCAGTCAGGCCTACCCGCGGGGATCGGGATCGCGGCCGCGTGGCCGACGTTGTGGCTCGGTAGGCGGTTGCGTGCGGCGTTGACGCGCGGCACTGACAAGAGCGCTGGGTAGGCCCCGCCGGTGTCCGACAGCCCCAAGACGCCTGAAGACGAAGAGAACCTCGAAGGCGAGGAGCGCCCGAAACCCAAGCGGGAGCGCAAGAAGCGCCCGTTCTGGATAGAGCTGCCGATCCTGATCGGTGTGGCGCTGGTGTTGACGATCATCATCCAGTCGTTCATCGCGCGGGTGTTCGTGATCCCCTCCGAGTCGATGGAGCAGACGCTCCACGGTTGCCCTGGCTGCTACGGCGACCGCGTTGTCGTCGACAAGCTCGTCTACGCGTTCGGTGAACCCGAGCCGGGTGAGGTTGTCGTGTTCGGCAGGCCCGACACGTGGAACCGCTCGGAGTTCGTGACCGCCCGCTCCGACAACGGTTTCGTCCGGTGGCTGCAAGGGGTGGGGGCGAAGTTCGGCTTCGCGGCGCCCGACGAGGACGACGTGGTGAAGCGCGTCATCGCGGTCGGCGGCCAGACCGTGGAGTGCTGCGACGACGCCAACCACGTCCTCGTGGACGGCAAGCCGCTCGACGAGCCCTACATCTACTGGGACCCGGAACGCAACCAGCAGCAGGACGAGTTCAAGCCGGTGACGGTGCCGCAGGGCAAGCTGTTCGTCATGGGGGACAACCGCGGCAACTCCGCCGACTCCCGCGTTCAGGGTGGGGGCGGTCAGAACGGGTTGGTGCCCGTGGACAATGTCATCGGCAAGGTGCGCGCGATCATCCTGCCGCCCTCGCGGTGGCAGGGGGTTGGTGACCACAACCCCCAGGCCCTGTCAGCCCCGGCGTGGCAGGCAGGCCTACCCGCGGGAGTGGGGATAGCCGCTGCTTGGCCGACGTTGTGGCTGATCAGGCGGTCGCGTGGGCTCTTACCGCGACGGAAGGGGAACGGGTGACGGGGGTGCTGGAGGGGGCGCTGCGGCCACCGCGCGCGGTGCTGCGCCGCGACACCGGCACCTGGGGTCTGGAGACCGCCCTGCACCGGCGCGGACTCGGCCCGGTCGCCGGGGTCGACGAGGCCGGTCGCGGAGCCTGTGCCGGACCGCTGGTCATCGCCTCGTGCGTCTTACGACCCGGTGACGCCTCCCGGCTCGACGGGCTCACCGACTCCAAGCTGATGACCGCCGCGGCCCGCGACCGGATGTACGACCTGGTCCGCGCCCGCGCCGTCGACCACGCCGTGGTGGTCGTCCCCGCCGCCGAGGTGGACTCGACCGGCGTGCACTTCGCCAACATCGAGGGCATGCGCCGCGCGGTGGCCCGGCTCTCCACCCACCCCGGCTACGTCCTGGTCGACGGGTTCCGGGTGCCCGGCCTCACCGCGCCGAGCACACCGGTCCTCAAGGGCGACCAGGCCGCCGCCTGCGTCGCGGCCGCGTCCGTGCTGGCCAAGGTCACCAGGGACCGGATCATGGCCGCGATGCACGACGAGTTGCCGCAGTACGCGTTCGACGTGCACAAGGGGTACTGCACGGGCCTGCACACGCGCGCGCTGCGCGAGCACGGGCCGAGCCACGAGCACCGCTGGTCCTACGCCAACGTCGCCGCAGCGGGGGTCGCCCACGGCTTGCGCGCGCCACACCGGGTGGCGCTGAGTGTGGCGGCGACCGCCGTGGTCCAGAATGGTGGACCCCCGCAGTAGCGGGCGGGACAGGTCACGACCAGGAGGGGCGCGCGGCAGATGAGCGCGGAGGATCTCGAGAAGTACGAGACCGAGATGGAGCTGCAGCTCTACCGGGAGTACCGCGACATCGTGGGGCAGTTCGCCTACGTGGTCGAGACCGAACGGCGGTTCTACCTGGCCAACGGCGTCGATGTGCAGGTCCGCGACGCCGACGGCGAGGTCTACTTCGAGGTGCGGATGTCCGACGCCTGGGTGTGGGACATGTACCGGCCCGCCCGGTTCGTCAAGAACGTCCGGGTGATCACCTTCAAGGACGTCAACGTCGAGGAGTTGGACAAGCCCGACCTGCGGCTGCCGGAGGACGGCCCGTTCGGCGGCTGAGCCGACCACCACCACCCCGGTGACCAGGGCCTGGTCGCCGGGGTGAGTTGTCCCCAACCCCCCGAGTTGTCCACCGCCGCGGATCCACCCTGGCCACGTCCCACTCCCAGCCCGCACCGTCGATGGTGACACGGCACTCCCGCCGTGCTCGTCCACCGCACGGACTCGGAGCTCCCGCATGGCCACCCACCTGCGCCTAGGCGCCCACGGCGAGGACATCGCCGCCCACCACCTCGAACGCGACGGCGCCACCATCCTGGCCCGCAACTGGCGCTGCGAACTCGGCGAACTCGACATCATCTGCGACCACCAGGGCCGCATCGTGATCTGCGAGGTCAAGACCCGCACCACCACCCACCACGGCACCCCCGCCGAGTCCGTCACCGAGTCCAAGGCCCGCCGCCTGCGCACCCTCGCCCACCGCTGGCGCCTCGACAACGGCCTCCCCCCGACCCCCCTCCGCTTCGACATCATCTCCGTCCTCGTCCCCCGCCAGGGCCCGCCGACGATCCACCACCTGCGCGGAGTCCTCTGATGGCGCTCACCCACGCACGGCATGCCGCCCCGGCCCGTGTGCCCGGTCCCGCCAGGTCCCTCGGACGGTCGGCTTCACCGCCGTCGACCGGCTATGCCCGTCGTCGGACACGAGCGCCGATACCCGGCGGTGTTCGGTCGATGTCGACGTCGAGTGGGGTCAAGCCATCCGTTTCGCGGTCCGGTGTCGATCTAGCACCGTTGCTCGGCGGTGCGCGGGTGTCCGGCCGCGTTCGGCCGACGCCCGTTCCCGGTGGCGCCCTGTCCGCCGCCTCGGGCCCTGGACTCCCGTCGAACTCGGCCCGTCGCGTTGACGGCTCAGCCGCCCGGCGCCGCTGCGGGGTGCGGTGATGGTGCTCGCTCGGGTGTGGTCGGTGGCGCTGGCCGGTGTCGACGGGGTGCCCGTCGAGATCGAGGCGGACATCGGCGGGGGTCGGCCCCGGACGCAGATCGTCGGGCTTCCGGACGCCGCGTTGAACGAGGCGAAGGACCGGGTTCGGGCGGCCATCCGCAACAGCGGCCTGGAGTGGCCGGACCAGCTGGTCACCTTCGCGCTGTCGCCCGCCGCGCTCCCCAAGGGCGGATCGGGCTACGACCTCGCGCTCTCCGTCGCCATGCTCGTCGCCGACCACAAGATCCCCGGCGACGCCTTCGCGGACACGGCGCTGCTCGGCGAGCTCGCCCTGGACGGCCGTCTCCGCGCCGTCAAGGGTGTCCTGCCGTGCCTGCTGGCCGCTCGGCGCGCAGGCTTGCGCCGAGCTGTCGTGCCCACGCCTGCCCTTCCGGAAGCCTCCCTGGTCAGCGACCTGGAGGTCCTCGGCGCCGACACCCTCACCGAGGTCGTCGCCTGGGCCCGCGGCGAGCAGGTCGAGCTGCGCCACCCCGGCCCTCTCGTCGCGTCTCCACCCATCGACCAACCGGACCTGACCGATGTCGTCGGCCAGCCGGAGGGCCGTTGGGCGCTGGAGGTCGCCGCCGCCGGTGGCCACCACGTCCTGCTGGCAGGGCCGCCCGGCACCGGCAAGACCATGCTCGCCCGACGCCTCCCCGGTCTGCTCCCGGTGCTGTCCTCGGACCAAGCCCTTGAGGTCACCGCGATCCACTCGGTGGCGGGCTCACTCACCGCCGACTCGCCACTGGTCACCGCGCCCCCCTTCTTCGCTCCCCACCACACCGCCTCCATAGCCGCACTCGTCGGCGGCGGCCTGGGTATCGCGAAACCCGGTGGGATCAGCAAAGCCCACTTCGGCGTCCTTTTCCTGGATGAGGCTGCCGAGTTCGCCTCTGATCGACTTGAGGCGTTGCGGACGGCGTTGGAAGAGGGGGAGATCCGGCTCGCGCGTCGCGATGGGATTGTGGTTTATCCGGCGCGGTTCCAGCTTGTCCTGGCGACGAATCTCTGCCCGTGCGCGCCGCCGCGGGATCTGGATTGTGTTTGTCCGCCCCAGGTTCGGCGGCGCTACATCTCGCGGTTGTCCGGGCCGTTGCTCGACCGGGTGGACATCCGGGTGCGGATGCGGCCGGTCACCGCGATGTCGCTCAGCCTGGACTCGGCGCCGGAGGACACCGCGACCGTGCGGGCGAGGGTGGGGGAGGCGCGGGCCAGGGCCGGTCGGCGCTGGGCGGCGCACGGGTGGCGGACCAACGCGGAGGTGCCCGGCCCGGATCTCCGCCGTGAGTTCGCGTTACCGAAAGACGTCACCGCGCTCTTGGACAGATCGCTTTCCACGGGTGCGATCACCGCTCGCGGCGCGGACCGGTGCCTGCGGGTTTCCTGGACGCTCGCCGATCTGGCGGGTGCGGCGGAACCGTCCCGCGACCACGTCGTCGCCGCGTTGAACTTCCGTGAACGCAAGGTTGCCTGAGTTTGTCTCCCCCTATCAAAGGACTTCTCATGAGTTGTGTGTTGTCGCCGTCGATCCCCTTCGCGGGCGAGTGGCGTGTGGTGCGGACCCGTTCCGGGGTGCTGCGGGTGGCGTTGGTGCTCTCCCGGCGTCGGGTGAGGCGGGGGAGGGGCCGTGGATGACATCCGGTTGGCTCGGGCGTACCTGTCCCGGGTGGCCGAGCCGCCCGCGGTGGCCCTGGGGTTGCTGGTCGGCGAAGTCGGGCCGGTCCGGGCGGCGGAGTTGGTGCGCGCGGGCGATGTCCCCGACGCCATCCGGGACGAGACGTCCGCGCGGGCGGGCCACGACCTCGCGGCCGAGGACCTCGCCAGGGCGGGGCAGGCCGGGATCCGGCTGGTGGTCCCCGAGGACGACGAGTGGCCTGCCTGGCCGCTGCTGTCGCTGGACAACGCCCGCGCGCGGGGCATGCGGTGGGCCGCGCCGCCGTTGGCCCTGTGGGTCCGGGGTCCGGCGAGCCTCGATGAGGTCATGCAGCGGTCCGTGGCGATCGTGGGTGCCAGAGCGGCCACCCCGTACGGCGAGCACACGGCCTCGGAGTTCGCCTACGACCTCGCCCAGCAGTCCGTCACGGTAGTGTCCGGAGCCGCCTTCGGCATCGACGGCGCCGCCCACCGCGGCGCGCTCGCCGCGGAGGGTCTCACGGTCGCGGTGCTCGCCTGCGGCGCCGACGTCGGCTACCCAGTCGCCCACACGGCGCTTCTGAGCCGGATAGCCCGCGCCGGGGCGATCGTCAGCGAGTACCCGCCGGGCACCACGCCCGCCAAGTACCGGTTCCTGGTCCGCAATCGGCTCATCGCGGCTCTGGCCGTCGGCACGGTGGTCGTGGAGGCCGGGCGCCGCAGCGGTGCCCGCAACACGGCCAGTTCCGCCGCCGCGCTCGGCAAGCCGGTCCTCGCCGTCCCCGGCTCGGTCAGCTCGCCCATGTCCCAGGGCTGCCACGACCTCATCCGGGCCGCCACCGCCACCGTCGCCACCTCGGTCCCGGACATCCTCGAGGCGATCGGCACGATCGGCGAACTGGCCGAGCGGGAGTCCCCGCCACCGCGTCCGACCGATGGCCTGGGCCCGCAGGCCATCCAGGTCCACGACGCCCTGCACCGCAGGACCCCGCACACCCCGCAACACCTGTCCCACCAGTCCGGCGTGCCCCTCGACCGGGTCCGGGCGCTGCTGCCCGAACTCGAACTCACCGGCCTGGCCACCCAAACCGAGGAAGGGTGGTTGAGCACGACCGCGTGAGCCCGCAGCACAGGCTCCGAGGTCGGTTCGCGAGCGCCCACACCCAGGATCCACGTACTGACGACAGGCGGAAGGAGTTGATGTTCGGGCCGGAAAGGCGTGGCGATGCTTGACCCGGTCGGGGGTATGCCTCAGCGTGGCGGGGGTGGCGCGCGCTCCTCGTCGAGGTACCCGGGTGGACCTGCTCGCGGTCCGGGATCGGCTGCCCGGGCCGGTGCGGGTCGCGCTGGTCGAGTACGAGCGCCACCTGACCCACGAGCGGGGGCACTCCCCCCACACGGTCCGCGCCTACTTGGGGGACGCGGTGTCCCTCCTGGGCTTCCTGGCCGGAATCGGCCCCACCGGTGGCGCACGATCGGGTGAATTCAATCCACCGTCGGGCGACGCGATCCTGGCCGGGGCCCCGGCGGAACCGGTGGTCAACGGCGGTGCCCCGGGGCCCACCACAGCAAGTCGCACTCTGCAACTCGCGGCCGACGTGGGAAACGGCGACTCCGTTCCGTACGACCATGACTACCGTGGCGACACGAACCCGACCCCCCACCGATCCCCCGGGGAATCAGACCGACCCCACCCCACGTTGGACGACGACGTGCCCGTAACCCGCACACCCCCCGCCCCGCCCCGCCCCGACGGCACGTCCGCCACGGCGCCCGACGAGGCCATGGGTGAGCCTGCCGACGCCGCCAGTCGTGCCGACGCCGCCCGTCGCGGCAGCGGCACGGGCGGGTCCGACGGCGTCGGGGCGGGTAGTGGCGTGGCTGGGCAGGGCACCGACGCCGAGGTTGGGCGCGGTGAACGCCCAGCAGGCCGCACCGCCGAGTCGGTGGGCGCGGTCGGTCGCGACGCCAGCGCTGGACACGGCGGTGACGCCGCGCTCAAGGGTGATGTCGTTGGCGCCGCCGGGCGCGGCGACAGCACCGAGGTCGACCGCGTTGCCGTCGATCTTGATGGCGACGGGGTCCGGCGCGAAGCGGCAGCCGGGCGGGAAAGCCGTGCCGGAGGCCGTGGGGGCGCCGGGGTCGGGCTCGATGTCGGGCTTGATGAGGTCGAGGTGGAGTTGCCGGGGCTGCGGGCGTGGTTGGCGGCGCAGCGGGACGCGGGGGTGGGGCGGACCACGTTGGCGCGGCGGGCGGCTGGGGCTCGGGGGTTCACGGCCTGGGCGCACCGTGAGGGGTATCTGGGGGCGGACGCGGGGGCTCGGTTGGTGGCGCCGCGGCGGCAGCGGAAGTTGCCCTCGGTGTTGCGGCAGGAGCAGGCGAGCGAGGTCATGCAGGTCTCGGCTGCCGGGGCGCGGGAGCTCGACCCGGTTGCTTTGCGTGATCACGCGGTGGTCGAGCTGCTGTACGCGACCGGGGTCCGGGTGTCCGAGCTGTGCGGACTCGACGTGACCGACCTCGATCTGGGGTCCCGGGTCGCGCGGGTGCTCGGCAAGGGCAACCGGGAACGCGTCGTCCCGTTCGGGGCGCCTGCCGCCTCGGCGGTGACGACCTGGCTCGACCAGGGCCGTCCGTCACTTGTCCGAGCCGATTCCCCGCCGGCACTGTTGCTGGGAACTCGCGGCGGACGGCTCCACCCGACGGCCGTACGGCGTATCGTGCAGGGTGTGACGACTGCCGTCCCGGGTACCGCGGGCCTGAGCCCGCACGGCCTTCGTCACTCAGCGGCGACACACCTGCTCGAAGGAGGTGCTGACCTTCGTAGCGTCCAGGAGTTACTCGGTCACGCTACGCTCTCAACGACGCAGCTCTACACCCACGTGACAGTCGAACGGCTGAAGGCGATCCATGACCGTACCCACCCCCGTTCCCGATGACCGCGGGAATGGCGCCCGGGCATCGGCGCGGCCATCGCGGGCAGGCGGGTCCGCTGGACCGGCGGACCAGGTGAGCACCCCCGCCGCCCCGTACGGCCAGGGCCAGTCATCCGGGGTGCTGCCCGGCGACCACCGCACCGCCGACGACGTCGAGGCGGGCATCGTCGCGCTCTGGCGCCGCTTCGGCGAGGCCCGCGAGCAGCTCCTGCGCGACCGGCTCGTGCTGCACTACGCCCCGCTGGTCAAGTACGTCGCGGGCCGGGTCGGCACCGGCCTGCCCGCCCACGTCGACGTCTCCGACCTCATCCAGTCCGGCATCTTCGGCCTGGTCGACGCCATCGAGAAGTTCGAGCCCGAGCGCGGCCTGAAGTTCGAGACCTACGCCATGCAGCGCATCCGCGGCGCCATCCTCGACGACCTGCGCGCCCAGGACTGGGTGCCCAGGACCGTCCGCGGCCGGGCGCGCGAGGTCGAGCGCGGCATCGAGCGGCTCGGCGCCAAGCTGCAGCGCACCCCCAACGACACCGAGCTCGCCGACGAACTCGGCCTCTCGGTCGGCGAGCTGCGCGACGTCTACGCCCAGCTCCAGCTGACCAGCGTCGTCGCGCTCGACGAACTGGCCGCCGCGGGCCGGGGCATCAACTCCCTCGCCGACGTGCTGGAGGACGAGGCGGCCGAGGACCCGGTCGCCCTGCTGGTCGATCAGGACAACCGCCGCCAGCTCGCCGAGGCCATCGGCCTGCTGGTCGAACGCGACCGGGTGGTGGTGACCCTCTACTACTTCGAGAACCTCACCCTCGCCGAGATCGGCCGCGTCCTCGGCGTCACCGAGTCCCGCGTCTGCCAGCTGCACACCAGGGCCGTCCTGCGCCTGCGCGCCAAGCTGATGGAAACCGCCGACGCCTGACCACCTCCCTTCCGTGGATCTTGTGAACTCGGACCTGGCGGACCGCGACAACCCTTCAAGGCCAGCCGAAACGCACTACTAGTCGAGGGGAAGCAGTCGGACCCGAGGTCGGTGCACCGCCACCATCGGGTCCAGGTACTCCCGCCCACGCCGCAGCCCCCAATGCAGGCAAGCCGCCACCGCGCACCCGGGATGCCCCGCGCCGAGCCGCCCGAGGACGTCCCCCCGACGCACCCGCGTCCCGCCCGCGACCTCCGGCACCACCGGTTCGTAAGTCGTCCGCAGTCCGCCGCGGTGCTGGATCGACACCACCGACCGGTCCACGACGACCCCCGCGAACACCACCACGCCGTCGGCGGCCGCGTGGACCGGCTCGCCCACGGCGCCGGGTAAGTCGACCCCCCGGTGCCCGGCCCCGTACGGGTGCGCGGGTGCCGTGAACGGCCGGGACACCGGCCGCGCCGGTACCAGGGGCAGCGAGAACAACGGGGCCTGCGCCGCGACGACAGGGTCGACCCAGGCGAACGGCAACAGCAGCACGCAGAGGATCGGCGAGACGAGTTTCCGCAGGTAAGAGTGCATGTAGCCACCATGCGGCCGGATGGCGTGCCAACGCCATGTCCCGTTCTGGCCTGGGGACAATTCGGGGTGATGGGGATGGGAGCGATCCGAGTCCGACACCCGCCCGCCCCGGGCGTACACTTTCCCCGCGTCCTGTGGTCACCACTGGGCGACTTCGCGTGCCAGTGCGCGTCCGCGTTTCCCCCGGGCAACGCGGTCAACGACGCCCGGCGGTCTCGATGGTGTCGCTTTCACCACCGAGTCCGGGCGTCCGCACGGCACCAGGGCAGTGGACCCACCGGGTCCGCAGCGACAACCGCGACCGCGTGTTCGGCCCAACCAGCCGGGCGCGCCCGAACGAAGAGGTGCGTAACCGGCCATGGCCGTCGTCACCATGAAGCAGTTGCTGGATTCCGGCGTGCACTTCGGGCACCAGACCCGCCGCTGGAACCCGAAGATGAAGCGCTACATCCTGACCGACCGCAACGGTATCTACATCATCGACCTGCGGCAGACGCTGACCTACATCGACAGCGCGTACGAGTTCGTCAAGGAGACCGTCGCGCACGGTGGGTCGATCCTGTTCGTCGGCACGAAGAAGCAGGCGCAGGAGGCCATCGCCAACGAGGCCAAGCGCGTCGGGATGCCGTTCGTGAACCAGCGCTGGCTGGGCGGCATGCTCACCAACTTCTCGACCGTCCACAAGCGCCTGCAGCGCCTCAAGGAGCTCGAGGCGATGGAGCAGACGGGCGGGTTCCAGGGTCTCACCAAGAAGGAGATCCTGATGCTCACCCGTGAGAAGGACAAGCTCGACCGCACCCTCGGCGGTATCCGCGACATGGCGAAGGTCCCCTCCGCCATCTGGATCGTGGACACCAAGAAGGAGCACATCGCCGTCGGCGAGGCGCGCAAGCTGCACATCCCGATCGTGGCGATCCTCGACACCAACTGCGACCCGGACGAGGTCGACTACCCGATCCCGGGCAACGACGACGCGATCCGCTCCGCCGCGCTGCTGACCAAGGTCGTCGCCGAGGCCGCCGCCGCCGGTCTGATCGCCCGCTCCGGCGCGCGCAACGGCTCCGACAAGCCCGAGGCCGCCGCCGAGCCGCTGGCCGAGTGGGAGCAGGAGCTGCTGGCTGGTGCCGAGACCGCCGCCGCCGACGGTGAGCAGGCCGCCACCGCGGTCGCGGAGGCCACCGAGGCCCCCGCCGCCGAGGCACCGGCCGAGTCCTGATCAGCACACCCCGGCGGGTGCCGCTCGCCCGCCGGGGCTCCACCCACGCGCGTACCCGAAGAAGGACGGAAAACGCACGATGTCGAACTTCACCGCGGCCGACGTCAAGAGGCTCCGGGACCTGACCGGCGCCGGGATGATGGACTGCAAGAAGGCGCTCACCGAGACCGACGGCGACTTCGAGAAGGCCATCGAGATCCTGCGCATCAAGGGCGCCAAGGATGTCGGCAAGCGCGCCGAGCGCGCCACCGCGCAGGGCCTGGTGGCCGCTGACGCAGGCGTGCTGGTCGAGCTGAACTGCGAGACCGACTTCGTGGCCAAGAACGAGGAGTTCCAGGAGCTGGCCGACAAGGTCGTCGCCGCTGCGAAGTCCTCCGGCGCCACCGACGTCGACGCCCTCAAGTCGGCCCCGCTCGACGGGGGCACCGTGGAGGAGGCCGTCCAGGCCCTCTCCGCCAAGATCGGCGAGAAGCTGGAGCTGCGCCGCGCGGTGAACTTCACCGGCACCGTCAGCACCTACCTGCACCGGCGCTCCTCCGACCTGCCCCCGGCGGTCGGCGTGCTGGTCGAGTACAGCGGCGGTGGCGAGGAAGTGGCCAAGCAGACCGCCCAGCAGATCGCGGCGATGAAGCCCGCCTACGTCACCCGTGACCAGGTCCCGGCCGATGTCGTCGCCAACGAGAAGCGCATCGCCGAGGAGACCGCCCGCGAGGAGGGCAAGCCGGAAGCGGCGCTGCCCAGGATCGTCGAGGGTCGCGTCAACGGCTTCTACAAGGACGTCGTGCTCCTGGAGCAGTCCTCGGTGTTCGACTCGAAGAAGACCGTGAAGGCGCTGCTGGACGAGGCGGGCGTCACCGTGACCCGGTTCGCCCGGTTCGAGGTCGGCCAGTCCTGACCCGCCCGCGGCACCTGGAGTGATTAGGGTTGTGCCCCGCCCTCGGATCCCCGAGGGCGGGGCATAGTCACGAGGAGGGGTCTACGTGACTCAGAACGGCAGTTTCCGCCGCGTGCTGCTCAAGCTCGGCGGCGAGATGTTCGGCGGCGGCCGCATCGGCGTCGACCCCGACGTGGTGCTGACCGTGGCCAGGCAGGTCGCCGACGTGGTGCGGGGCGGCGTGCAGACCTCGATCGTGATCGGTGGCGGCAACTTCTTCCGCGGCGCCGAGCTCAGCCAGCGCGGCATGGACCGCGACCGGGCCGACTACATGGCGATGCTCGGCACCGTGATGAACTGCCTCGCGCTCCAGGACTTCCTGGAGAAGGAGGGCATCGACACCAGGGTGCAGACCGCGATCACCATGGGCCAGGTGGCCGAGCCCTACATCCCGCGCCGAGCCGAGCGGCACCTGGAGAAGGGCCGCGTGGTCATCTTCGGCTGCGGGGTGGGCATGCCCTACTTCTCCACCGACACCGCGGCCGCCCAGCGCGCGCTGGAGATCGGCTGCGACGTGGTGCTGATGGCCAAGGCGGTCGACGGTGTCTACGACGCCGACCCGAAGACCACCCCGGACGCGAAGATGTTCACCGACATCACCCACCGCGAGGTCCTCGAGCGCGACCTGAAGGTGGCCGACGCGACCGCGTTCAGCCTGTGCATGGACAACAACATGCCGATCATCGTGTTCAACCTCCTGACGGAGGGGAACATCGCCCGCGCAGTGCGTGGTGAGAGGATCGGCACGCTGGTCAGTACGCCGACCGCGTGACCCCGCCGTAGCCGGTTCGCCGGGAGATGGACAAGGAGCCCCCTTGATCGACGAGACACTCCTCGACGCCGAGGAAAAGATGGAAAAAGCGGTGTCGGTGGCCAAGGACGACCTCGGTGCGGTCCGCACCGGCCGGGCGTCGCCCTCGATGTTTTCCCGGATCACCGCCGAGTACTACGGCTCGTACACCCCCCTCAACCAGCTCGCCAGCGTCGCCATCCCGGAGCCCCGGCTCGCGGTGATCAAGCCCTACGACGTGAGCTCGCTCAACACCATCGAGAAGGCCATCCGCGACTCGGACCTGGGCGTCAACCCCAGCAACGACGGCACGGTCATCCGGGTGGTCATCCCGCAGCTCTCGGAGGAGCGCCGCCGGGAGATGGTCAAGGTCGCCAAGACCAAGGGCGAGGACGCCAAGATCTCCATCCGCAGCGTGCGCCGCAAGGCCAAGGAGGAGCTCGACCGCCTGGTCAAGGACGGCGAGTCCGGCGAGGACGACGTGGCCCGGGCGGAGAAGGAGCTGCAGAACCTGACCGACAAGTACGTCCACCAGGTCGACGAGCTGGTCAAGCACAAGGAGACCGAGCTGCTGGAGGTCTGACCTCCACGGCACGGCAGAGGGATCGCGATGGTGGCCGGACCCGTTGGGGAGCTGGAGCATGACTCGGTCGGGGACCGGCGGGTGAGCGCCGAGGGCGCGGGTGGCCCGGCGCAGGCGCGGACTCCCCGCGCCGGGCGTGACCTGCCCGCCGCCATCGGGGTCGGGGTGGCGCTCGGCGCGGTCATCCTGACCTCGTTGTTGACGGTGCGGCACACCTTCGTGGCGGTGGTGGCCGTCGCGGTCGCGGTGGCGACCTGGGAGCTGGCCGGTGCGCTGCGCCGGGGCGCCGGGGTCGGGGTCGCGGTGTGGCCGGTGCTGCTCGGCGGGCAGGCCATGGTGTGGCTGTCCTGGCCGTTCGGGCGCGACGGGGTGCTCGCGGCGTTCGTGGTGACGATCCTGGCGTGCCTGCTGTGGCGGCTGCGCGGTGGCGTGACCGGGTACCTGCGGGACGCGTCGGCGTCGGTGTTCACCGCCGCGTACGTGCCCCTGTTCGCGTCGTTCGCGGCGATGCTCGTCCTGCCCGCGGACGGCACCTACCGGGTGCTGTGCTTCCTGATCCTGGTGGTCAGCTCCGACACCGGCGGCTACATCGCCGGTGTGCTGTTCGGCAAGCACCCGATGGCGCCGACGATCAGCCCGAAGAAGTCCTGGGAGGGCTTCGCCGGGTCGCTGGTCGCCGGTGTCGTCGCGGGGGCGCTCACGGTCACCCTGATGCTCGAGGGCCAGTGGTGGCAGGGCGTGGTGTTCGGCGCCGCGCTGGTGGCGACCGCGACCCTGGGTGATCTGGTCGAGTCGGTCATCAAGCGGGACCTGGGCGTCAAGGACATGGGCACGCTGCTGCCCGGCCACGGCGGCCTGATGGACCGGATGGACTCGCTGCTGCCCTCGGCCGTCGTGTCCTGGCTGCTCCTGCGCCTGTTCATCCCCAGCTGACGGTCCCTCCGCAGCTGACGGTCCTTCCGCACCCAAGTCGGGAACGATGCCGGGCGGGGACGTGGGGGCGGGTGGCGGGAGGGAGTGACACTAATCGTCGTAGGGGTCGTCGACTTCTGCGCCGATCTCGTCCTCGGGGATCACGGTCAGCGCCAACGAGCGGTCGAGCACGGTGAACTCCGCGCCGGTGACATCTCTCAGCACCGCCGCGCGCCCGTACGGCGAATCGAACGGTGGCACGGTGATCCGACCGCCCAACCTGGCCGCGAGCGCGGCGGTAGCGTCGGTGCCGACCTCTGGGTCTACCTCGAAGTAGACCATCCAGTACGGCCGCTGCTCCGCCGGGAACTCCGGGCCCATCTTGAGCCTGCCGAGCAGTTCGTCGCCGTTGAGGCGCCAGCTGGTGTAGTCGAAGGTCTCGCCGTCGCCGATCTGGGTCTGCTCGAAACCGAACAACGAGCGGTAGAACTCGTCCGCGGCGGCGCCGTCCCAGGTGTTGAGCTCGGCCCAGGTGAACGCGCCGGGGAACCCGGTGCCCAGGTCCCAACCGTGGTCCTGGCGCCAGAAACCGATCGGACCACCGCTGGGGTCGGCGGCGATGAGAAGCCCACCCTGGCCCGGGATCTCCCTAGGCGCGGTAAGAACCTGCCCGCCTAGGTGGAGAACGCGCTCGGCGGTGTTACCCGTGTCGTGGATCGTCAGGTACAACGTCCAGAGGCTGGGTTGTCCGCCTTGGGGTGTGTAGAGGCCCGCGACGGAGATGTCGTCCATATAGGCCATCACATAGCCGTCGTCGCCGACGCGGTAGGTCCAACCGAACAGACCTCGGTAGAACTCACTGCTGGCGGCCGGGTCAGGAGTGGCGACCTCGACCCAGCAGGGCCTGCCCGGGGTACCGTCCGGCACTTCCTCAAGGGCGCTGATCGCGTCGGTTGGCATCATGGCGACCTCCTCCCGCGTCCCCTGGACACTAACCCGATCGGGTGGCTTCGTCAGCCACCGCCGGGTGGTGATCTTCTCCGCGTTTGACCAGGCGGCACGCGGGGCAGCGGATGTGCTTTCCTTGCCGCATGGGCCTGGCGGGCAGGGGGTTGGTGGCGCGGGCGCGCGAGCGGCTGACCACCTCGCTGCGTTCGGTCCAGGTGCTGCCCAGCCCGAACATCTGGCACTGGCCCGCGGTGTACGAGGCGGAGAACCGCGCCCAGGACGCCGATGGCGCGGTGTGGGCGCTGCTCGACGGCCTCGCGGACTGGACCGGCGACGTGGTCGACGTGGGCTGCGGCGACGGTTTCCACCTGCCGCGCTTCGCCGAGCGCGCGCGGACGGTGCTCGGCGTCGAGCCGCACCCGCCGCTGGTCGAGCGCGCGAACGCCAGGGTCGACGGTGTTCCCGGGGTGACGGTGGTGCTCGGCTCCGCCCAGGACATCCCCGTGGTGGACGCCTGCGCCGATGTCGTGCACGCCAGGACGGCCTACTTCTTCGGTCCGGGATGCGAGCCGGGCCTGCGCGAGGCCGACCGCGTGCTGCGCCCGGGCGGCGCGCTGGTGGTCGTCGACCTCGACGCCGCCCGCCCGCCCTACGGCCGCTGGATGCGCGCCGATCTTCCCGGCTACGACGCGACCGAGGTCGACCGGTTCTTCGAGATCTCCGGTTTCGATCGCCACCGGGTCACGACCCGCTGGTGCTTCCCCGACCGGGAGACCCTGGAATCGGTGCTGCGCATCGAGTTCTCCGCCCCCGTTGCCGCCCGTGCGATCGCCGACACCCCGGGCCTGGAGTTCACCGTCGGCTACCGGGTCCTTGTCCGCCGCAAGCCCCGCGGGCTGATCGTCGGCTGAGGCGGGAAAGATCAGGACCCTGGATCTTTCCCACGCGATTGTTCACACCCCCCGGTGCACGACATCGTCTCTCCTGCACGTCGGGGCACCCTGCCCGCGCCGTGCCCATACCGGTTGGAGAGCAGATGCGCCCCCTGTTCCGATGTCTTCTCCTCTTATGTCTTGTCGCCATACCGCTGAGTGGCACCGTCGTGGCACAAGCGGCACTAGGTCCCGTAGTCGCCGCAGCCAAGCCAATCCCAGGCTCTTACATCGTCGTGCTGGCGCCTTCGACAGCCTCACCTGAGCACACGGCCACGGCGCTGTCCCGCCGCTACGGCGGTGTACCGCAGTCCTACTACCGCAGCAGTCTCTATGGCTACGCGGTGCGTGGGCTCAGCGCGACCCAAGCGACCAGGCTTGCCGCGGACCCGTGGGTGCGCACCGTCTACCAGGACGGCACCACCCGCGCGGCCCAGTCCGTTGTCCCCTGGGGCTTGGACCGGATCGACCAACGCCAGTTGCCCTTGGACAACCGCCCCTTCACCTCCCGCGGTGGTGCCGGGGCCACTGTCTACCTCATCGACTCGGGGATCACCCCCAACCAAGCCGAGTTCGGTGCCCGTGCCCGCGTCGGCGCCGACTTCCTCGGCGGCTCGGGGGTCGACTGCAACGGTCACGGCACACACGTGTCGGGCACCGTGGGCGGCAAGACCCACGGTGTGGCCAAGGAGACCGCTCTTGTCGCGTTGCGGGTACTCGGGTGCGACGGTCTCGGCCGCGACTCGCACGTGCTCGACGCGGTCGAGTGGGTCACCCGCAACGGCACCCTCCCCGGCGTGGTGTCCCTGGGTTTGACCATGGACCAGGCCGGGGTGGGTGCCGAGGCGGTGCGGCGCCTGGTCGACGCCGAGTTCACCACCGTGGTCGCCGCGGGCAACGACGGTGCGGACGCCTGCGGGTCCGGCCCCGGCCAGGTGGCCGAGGCGATCACGGTGGCGGCGGTCGACCGCGCGGACACGCGGTTGCCGTCGTCGAACTACGGCAGGTGTGTCGACTTCTTCGCGCCGGGTGGTGACATCCCCTCACTCGGGCGCAATGGCCAGGAGGTGAGGATGTCCGGTACTTCTATGGCTACCGCGCACGTGGCCGGGATCGTTGCCGGTTACATCGCACGCAACCAGTTCGCGATGCCGTCCGATGTGCGTGACGCGCTGAGCAGGGCAGCGGTGGGGGGCGCCGTCCGGGTTCCCGGGGACGGCAGCCCGAACCAGATGGCCAACGTGGCCTACCCCATGGATCCCGAGGTCCCCACCTGTCGCGGTGGCGCGAACACCAACGACGTGGCGATCCCCGACAACGGCACGACGGTGACCTCGACGATCCAGGTGGGTGGTTGCCCGCCCACCGGTGCCCCCGGTCGCGTCCGCGTCTACCTCGACCACCCGGACGTCGGCGACCTGAAGATCGACCTGGTCGACCCGTTCGGCCGGGTGTACGAGCTGGAGCAGGTCGGCGGGAACGACGGCTCTGGCACTGTCCGCCGGATCTACTCGGTGTCACCGGCAGGTGGCGACCGCAACGGCTCGTGGACGTTGCGGATCACCGACCTGACCCGCGGTGACGTAGGGCGGCTCGACCAGTGGGTCGTGTCGTTCGGATAAGCGACTACTCGGCGTCTTCCTCGGCGGGGGTGTCCTCGCCGAGGAGGGCGTAGAGCTCGCGGCGGGCGTTGTTGAGGATGTCCGCCGCGCGGGTCTTCTGGCTGGAGCTCGCGGCCTGCGAGACGGTCATCGCGGCGGCGGCGAGCTGGCCCAGCGCCTCGCGCAGGGAGACCTCGGTGCGGTCGACACCGGCGGCGACCTGCTCCCACGGCGGGGTGTCGAGCTTGGCCGCCGCGGCGGTCCCCTCCTCGGTGAGCTGGAACATCCGCTTGCCGCCGTCGCCCTCGGTCGCGGCGACCAGGCCCTCGTCGGCCAGCAGTTGCAGGGTCGGGTAGACCGAGCCGGGGCTGGGCTTCCAGAACCCGCCGCTGCGCTCGGCGATCTCCCTGATCATCTCGTAGCCGTGCATCGGCCGTTCGGTGAGCAGCGCGAGCAGCGCGGCGCGCACGTCGCCCCGCCTGCCCCTGCCGCGCCCGTGGCCCCTGCCGTGGCCGAACCCGTGACCCCGGCCGAAGCCGCCGAACGGGGCGCCGGGCGGGAACGGGGGCAGCGGCGGGAAGGGCGGGGTCATCTCATCCTCCGGTCCGAGGTCCGCGCCGAAGTCGGGTCGGCCGCGGAACGGGTGTCGGCGCCATGGTCCGCGCCGGTGCTGGTGGTCGTGTTCGTGGGTGGTGCGCATTCTTCTCTCCCCTGGGGTGGTGGTCGCGAGCCGGTCGCTCGCGATAGCTCAACGATATATCGGAACATGTCGCGATGCAACGACCAATTTCTGTGCCATGATCGACGTGTGCGACTGCTGCTCCTCGGATGCCTGATCGCCCTGTCCGCGTGCGCCACCCCCGTCACCGGGGTGCCGGTCGCCGCGGAGCTCGCCCCGACCACGTCGGTCGCCGCGGACAGCCCGGAGGCCAGGTGGATGAACCGGTTCTGCGGCATGGGGAAGCTGATGGTCACCGCGGGGGAGACGGCGCAGGAGCCGATGACCTCGGGTGACCCGGCGGTGCTCAAGAAGCAGTTCCTCGACCTCACCGGCCGCCTCATCGGCGTGCTCGACGCGGTGCTGGCCGACCTGCGCGCGCTGCGCCCGGCCCCGGCCCGCGAGGTCGACCCGCTGATCCGGCAGCTCACCGACGCGTTCACCGAGTCCCGCAGGTCCATCGCGGTGGCCCGTGACGACGTCCGCGCGGTCGAGCCGCTCACCGCCGAGGCCTTCTCCGCCGCCGCGCAGCGGCTCACCACCGCGCTCGGTGGGCTCGAGCGGGCGCTGAAGCTGATGCAGGCCGCCACGCTGCCACCGCGGCTGACCGACGCCGCCGACGCCGCGCCCAACTGCCGCTAGCGGACGTGGGACACTGGGGTCGCCATGACCTCACTCCCGCTCGTCTTCGACGCACCCAAGCGCGGCCTGCCGCCCAGGCACCTCGCCGACCTCACCGCGCAGCAGCGCCGCGAGGCGGTGGCCGAGCTCGGCGAGCAGCCGTTCCGCGCCAACCAGCTCTCCACGCACTACTTCGCCAGGCTGACCGCCGACCGCGCGGCGATGACCGACATCCCCGCCGCCACCCGCGACCGCCTCGCCGACTCCCTGCTCCCGCCGCTGTTCACCGAACTGCGCGCGGTGACCTGCGACGACGGCAACACCCGCAAGGCGCTGCTCAAGGCGCACGACGGCACGCTCATCGAGAGCGTCCTCATGCGCTACCCCGACCGCGCCACGCTGTGCATCTCCAGCCAGGCGGGCTGCGGCATGGCCTGCCCGTTCTGCGCCACCGGCCAGGGCGGCCTGCAGCGCAACCTCTCCACCGCCGAGATCGTCGAACAGGTCCGCCTCGGCGCCGCCGCCATGCGCGACGGCGTCCTGCCCGGCGGCCCCGGTCGGCTGTCCAACATCGTCTTCATGGGCATGGGCGAGCCGCTGGCGAACTTCACCCGGGTGCTCGCCGCCGTCCACCGCATCTGCGACCCCGCGCCCGGCGGCTTCGGCATCTCCCAGCGCTCGGTGACGGTGTCGACGGTGGGCCTGGTGCCCGCGATCCGGAAGCTGACCGAGGAGGGCATGCAGGTCCGCCTCGCGGTCTCACTGCACACCCCGGACGACGAACTGCGCGACACCCTCGTCCCGGTGAACAACCGCTGGAAGGTCGCCGAGGTCCTGGAGGCGGCCCGCGGCTACGCCGACAAGACCGGGCGCCGGGTGTCGATCGAGTACGCCCTCATCCGCGACATCAACGACCACCCGTGGCGCGCGGACATGCTCGGCAAGCTCCTGCGCAGGTACCTCGGCCAGCTGGTCCACGTGAACGTCATCCCCCTCAACCCCACCCCGGGCTCCAAGTGGGACGCCTCCCCGAAGCCGGTGGAGCGCGAGTTCGTCCGCCGGGTCAAGTCCCAAGGCGTCGAGTGCACCGTCCGAGACACCCGAGGCCAGGAAATCGCCGCCGCCTGCGGCCAACTCGCCGCCGAGGGCTGACCCGCTTGAAGCGGATGTAATACCCGGTTATACTCGGCTTGTGAAAACCGCGATCTCCGTACCGGATGAGACGTTCGCGCAGGTGGACCGGGGTGCGAAGTGCCTCGGTGTCACGAGGTCGGAGTTCTACGTCCGCGCGGCTCAGTACTACCTGAGTCACCTGGAGCAGGAGTCCCTGACCAACGACATCAACGCCGCCCTCGACGTCATCGGTGCCGACGACGACTCCGGTGCCGCGGCTGTCACCGCGGGTCGGGGTGTCCTCGCCCAGGCTGACGACGAGTGGTGATCGAACGGGGCGGCATCCACTGGGCCGAACTCGGTGAGCCCGATGGCTCCCGTCCCGCCAAGCGGCGCCCGGTGCTCGTCATCCAGGCCGATCCCTACAACACGAGCCGCTTGGCGACTGTCCTCGTTGCAGTTCTCACGTCGAACACGAACCTGGCGGCAGCACCCGGGAACGTGTTCCTGCCCGCCTCGGCCACAGCGTTGCCGCGGGACTCGGTGGTCAACGTGACAGCGTTGGTGACGCTGAACAAGAGCGACCTCACGGGTCAGGTGGGAGCCGTTCCGCTGGTCCTGATGCGGGACGTGGACGCGGGTTTGCGCAAGGTCCTCGCCCTCTGAGGCCTGCCGGGGACGCGACCGGGTGGTCGCGTCCCTCGGCGGTGGTTACTTGACCTCGTGCAGCTTCCCCGTCGCCACGTCGAAGACGAAGCCGCGGACGGAGTCGGTGCGGGGGATGAAGGGGCTGGACCTGATGCGGGCGATGGACTGGCGGACGTCGGTGTCGAGGTCGCCGAAGGCCTCGGAGGACCAGGCGGGGCGGATGCCGGTCTCGTCGCGGATGCCGTCGCGGAAGTCCTGGTCGGAGAAGGTGAGCATGCCGCAGTCGGTGTGGTGGATGAGGATGATCTCCTGGGTGCCCAGCAGGCGCTGGCTGATGGCCAGGGAGCGGATCTCGTCCTCGGTGACCACGCCACCGGCGTTGCGGATCACGTGGGCGTCGCCCTCGGCCAGGCCGAGGACCCCGTAGACGTTGATCCTGGCGTCCATGCAGGCCACGACCGCGACCTGCTTGGCGGGCGGCAGCGGCAGCGGGCCGGTGAAGGTCTCGGCGTAGGTGGCGTTGTTGGCGAGCAGTTCGTCCGTGACGGACATGGTGGTCTCTCCGGGGGTGCGTCGGATGTGGACCATCCCGGGGTGGCCGTCCGGGATGGTGTGGACGGCACGGCCACGCGGGTCAGTGCTCCCGCGCGGCCCCCGGACATGCCTCGTCGTACAGCCGCGGCCGCCGAGAGGGCCAGAACGGCTCCAGGTGGTTGGGGCGCATGGCCCACAGCCAACTGCTCTTATGCGCACACCTGCAACGGATGACCACTGGCTGGGCGGTGGCGTAACCACCAATCCGCCCGCTCGTTTGCCCCGAACGCTAGCGCCGCCAGGACGTCCGGTTCTTGTGGATCTTCCACGCCACCCCGGCGAGCACCACGACGCCGATGCCGCCGAGCCACAGGTCCTCGGTGTGCCCGGTGTGGTTGCCGATCAGCATGAAGAACATCGCCAGCCCGGTGAACACCCCGGCGATCAGCGTCCCCTTGGGGAACGACCCGTGCCAGCCCCACTCCGCGGACGGCTCCTCGGCGGGGGTCACGGTGCCCGCCGCGGTGGTCTTCCGCTTCTCCAGCTCCGTGTTCGCCACTGTTCCTCCTGGCCCGTAGTGCGCTGACGCGGGAATCCTCCCACACCCCGAACAGCCCGAGGGCGCCGTGGTGACCACGGCGCCCTCGGGTGTGACAGGTCTCGCTCGGCTACACCCTGGCCCGGCCACGACCGGTGACCGCCCGGTAGATCGCGAGGAGAATGATCGCGCCGAGAATCGACAGCAGCCAGGTGCGCAGGTCGAAGAAATTGCCCAGCCCGCCACCGAAGATCGCGTTTCCGATGAACCCGCCGAGAATGGCGCCGACGATGCCGATGAGGATCGTGATGATGATCCCGCCCGGGTCCTTACCAGGCATGATGGCCTTGGCGATGAGTCCGGCGACCAAACCGAGGACGATCCAGCCGAGAATGCCCATCGAAGCTCCTTCCACATGACCGCCGGTCATTTTCCCGGCGATCTTTCCGTGCTGCCGGTGAAGTGCCCGGCCCGCGCGAAGTTCACTCCTTCGGAGCGGAACTTTTTTCGGATTGCGCCGTTCGGCCTAATCTCTACCCAGGGTGGGTGTGACCACGATCGGAGGACATCACCCCGTGCTGGTTGCCGTCCGTGTCCAGTCATCGGGAACAATGGCGGTGATGACTGCATCCTTCGCGTCCGGCGGTCCCCGGCGCTCACTGCTCGTGCTCGGGTCGACCGGGTCGGTCGGCACCCAGGCGCTCGACCTCGTCGCGGCCAACCCCGACCGGTTCACCGTCGCGGGGATCGCCGCGGGCGGCTCCGACCCGGCGCTGCTGGCCGCCCAGGCCCTGCGCCACCGGGTCGCCGCGGTGGCCGTGACCAGGGCGACCGCCGCGTCCGACCTGCAGCTCGCGCTCTACGCCGCGGCGCAGGAGGCGGGCTACGACCGGGGCGGCTTCGCGCTGCCCAGGATCTTCGCCGGACCGGACGCGGTCACCGAGCTGATCGAGGCCGTGCCCGCCGACATCGTGCTCAACGCGATCACCGGCTCCCAGGGCCTCGCGCCGACCCTCAAGGCGCTGGCCTCCGGTGCCACCCTGGCCCTGGCCAACAAGGAGTCCCTGGTCGCGGGCGGCGACCTGGTGCTGGCCGCGGCCAGGCCCGGCCAGATCGTCCCGGTCGACTCCGAGCACTCCGCGATGGCCCAGGCCCTGCGCGGCGGCCGCGCCGAGGAGGTCGACCGGCTGGTCCTCACCGCCTCCGGTGGTCCGTTCCGCGGCCGCACCCGCGCGGAGCTGGCCGACGTCACCGCCGAGCAGGCCATGGCGCACCCGACCTGGTCGATGGGCCCGGTCATCACCATCAACTCCGCCACGCTGGTGAACAAGGCGCTGGAGCTGATCGAGGCGCACCTGCTCTTCGGCATCCCATACGACCGGGTCGACGTCGTGGTCCACCCGCAGTCGGTCGTGCACTCCATGGTCACCTTCACCGACGGCTCCACCCTGGCCCAGGCCAGCCCGCCGGACATGCGGCTGCCGATCGGCCTGGCGCTGGCCTGGCCGGACCGGCTGCCCGGCGCCGCGCGCGCCTGCGACTGGTCCACCGCCGCCCAGTGGACCTTCGAGCCGCTCGACGACGACACCTTCCCGGCAGTGCGGCTGGCCCGCGCCGCCGGTGCGATCGGGGGCTGCCTGCCCGCGGTCTTCAACGCCGCGAACGAGGAGGCCGTCGCCGCCTTCACGCGGGGCGACACCACCTTCACAGCGATCGTGGACACTGTGAGTCGGGTACTCGACGACGCCACCGCCTGGCACGGCGCGCCGCGCGAGGTCGAGGAGGTGCTCGCCGCCGAGCACTGGGCCCGCGCCCGCGCGCGAGAGCTGCTCGCGGTGACTGCTGCCCCGCGCGCCGCCGCGGGGTCGGGAAGGGACTGACACGTGTTCGTTTGGCTGCTGGGGCTCGTGCTGTTCGCGCTGGGGATCTGCCTGTCGGTCGCGTTGCACGAGGCCGGGCACATGCTCACCGCCAAGGCGTTCGGCATGCGGGTCCGCCGCTACTTCATCGGTTTCGGCCCCACCGTGTTCTCCTTCCGCAGGGGGGAGACCGAGTACGGCCTCAAGGCCATCCCGGCGGGTGGTTTCTGCGAGATCGCGGGCATGACCGCCCTCGACCCGGTGACCCCGGAGGAGGCGCCGCGCGCGATGTGGCGGTACGCCACCTGGAAGCGCGTCGTGGTGCTGTCCGCCGGGTCCATCACGCACTTCCTCCTCGGTTTCATCATCCTGTACCTGATGGCCGTCACCATGGGCCTGCCCAACACCGCCGACCGCGCGCTGGTCGGCACCACCTCGTGCGCCGCCCCCAGCCAGGACCCGGTGACCCTCAAGTACGCCGAGTGCGCCCCCGGCTCGGTCTCGCCCGCGGCCGCCGCGGGCATCCAGGCCGGTGACGAGATCATCAGCCTCAACGGGCAGCCGGTCGAGAGCTGGACCCAGCTGATCGGCAAGATCCGCGGCCTGAGCGGGCAGAACACGTTCGTGGTCGAGCGCGACGGCGAGCAGCGCACCCTCTCCGTCGACGTGGCCACCGTGCAGCGGGTCGCGCTCGACTCCAAGCCGGGCAGCACCGACAACAAGCTCGCCGACGTCGGCGCGATCGGCGTCTCCAGGGGCTCGTACTTCCAGTACGGCGCGGCGTCCGGGTTCACCGGCGCGGTGGTGTTCACCGGCGAGATGTTCGCCGCCACCTGGGAGGGCCTGATGCGCTTCCCGGAGAAGATCCCGGCGGTCATCAGGGCCATCGGCGGCGAGGACGACCCGGAGCGCCCGGTCAGCGTGGTCGGCGCCAGCATCATCGGCGCGGACGCCGCCGAGAAGGGCATCTGGGAGATCTTCGTCCTGATGCTGGCGATGCTGAACTTCTTCGTCGGCGTGTTCAACCTGCTGCCGCTGCTGCCCCTCGACGGCGGCCACATCGCCATCAGCCTCTACGAACGGGTCCGCGACGCCCTGCGCAAGCTGCGCGGCAAGGCCCCCGCGGGTCCCGTGGACTACAACCGGCTGGCCGGGGTGACGATGGTCCTGGTCATCATCGGCGGCGCGATCGTGCTGCTCACCGTCACCGCCGACATCGTCAACCCCATCCGGCTGCAATGACCGCAGTGCCAGACCAGTGAAGACAGCAGAGAGGTCCACATGCCCGACGTGATGCTCGGCATGCCCGCCACCCCACCGCCGGTGCTCGGGGAGCGCCGCAAGACCCGTCAGCTCCAGGTGGGGTCGGTCGGGGTGGGCAGCGAACACCCGATCTCCGTGCAGTCGATGACCACCACGGTCACCGCGGACGTCAACGCGACCCTGCAGCAGATCGCGGAGCTGACCGCGGCGGGCTGCGACATCGTCCGGGTGGCCTGCCCGTCGCAGGACGACGCCGAGGCGCTGGCCGCGATCGCGGCGAAGTCGCAGATCCCGGTCATCGCCGACATCCACTTCCAGCCCAAGTACGTCTTCGCCGCGATCGAGGCCGGCTGCGCCGCGGTCCGGGTCAACCCGGGCAACATCCGCAAGTTCGACGACCAGGTCAAGGAGATCGCGCACGCCGCGCGGGACCGGGGCACCCCGATCCGCATCGGCGTCAACGCGGGCTCGCTGGACCCGAGGCTGCTGGCCAAGTACGGCAAGGCGACCCCGGAGGCGCTGGCGGAGTCGGCGCTGTGGGAGGCGTCGCTGTTCGCCGAGCACGACTTCCACGACATCAAGATCTCGGTCAAGCACAACGACCCGGTCGTGATGGTGCGCGCCTACGAGCTGCTCGCCGAGCAGTGCGACTACCCGCTGCACCTCGGGGTCACCGAGGCCGGTCCGGCGTTCCAGGGCACCATCAAGTCCGCGGTGGCCTTCGGCGCGCTGCTGCGCCAGGGCATCGGCGACACGATCCGGGTGTCGCTCTCGGCCCCGCCGGTCGAGGAGGTCAAGGTCGGCGCGCAGATCCTGCAGTCGCTGAACCTGCGCCCGCGCAAGCTGGAGATCGTGTCCTGCCCGTCGTGCGGTCGCGCGCAGGTGGACGTCTACAAGCTGGCCGACCAGGTCACCGCCGGTCTGGAGGGCATGTCGGTGCCGCTGCGGGTCGCGGTGATGGGCTGTGTCGTCAACGGACCCGGCGAGGCCCGCGAGGCCGACCTGGGGGTGGCCTCCGGCAACGGCAAGGGCCAGATCTTCGTCCGCGGCCAGGTGATCAAGACCGTGCCCGAGGCGCAAATCGTGGAGACGCTGATCGAGGAGGCCATGCGGCTGGCCGAGGAGATGGGCGAGCCGGTGGACGGCGAGGCCGGGGCGCCGACCGTCGTCGCGGTCGGCTGAGCGGGTGCGTGCGTTTTCCCGCGCGGCCGCTTTCTGGCACGCTTGAGTGGTGTTGCGGCTAGCGGGAGCGCGACTGCTCGATGAGCGGGACGGTCAGGCGGTGCGCGCGGTGCTCACCGCCGACCCGGTCGCGTCCTGCATGGTCGCCGCGCGGGTGGAGACGGCCGGGCTCGACCCGTGGCGGCTCGGCGGCGAGATGTGGGGCTGCGACGTGCGCGGTCTGCGCGGCCCCGGGCGGTTGGAGGCGCTGTGCTTCGCCGGTCCGAACCTGATCCCGTTGCGCGGCAAGCGGTCCGCGTTGCGCGCCTTCGCCGACCGGGCGTTGCGGCGCAGGCGGATGTGCTCGTCGATGGTGGGTCCCGCCGAGCAGGTGCTCGGGCTGTGGGCCGAGCTGGAGGCGGAGTGGGGTCCCGCGCGTGAGGTGCGCGCCGACCAGCCGCTGATGTCGATCAGCACCGCGCCGCTGGTCGCCCCCGATCCCGGGGTGCGGCAGGTGCGGCCGGACGAGCTGGACCGCTACCTGCCCGCCGCGGTGCGCATGTTCATCGAGGAGGTCGGCATCGACCCCCGGATCGGTGACGGCGGCGCGGGCTACCGGGCCAGGGTGGCCGAGTTGATCGCCGCGGGCCGCGCGTTCGCCCGGTTCGAGGGCGGCGACGTGGTGTTCAAGGCCGAGATCGGCGCGATGTCCGGCTCGGTCGGGCAGATCCAGGGCGTCTGGGTGCACCCGGACCGGCGCGGGCACGGCCTGGGCGCGACCGGGACGGCCGCGGTCGTCCGGCGGTTGGTCAGTGGCATGGGTCGCACCGCGAGCCTGTACGTCAACGGCTACAACGCGCCCGCCCGCGCCGTGTACGACCGGATCGGGTTCGCGCAGGTGGGGCAGTACGCGACTGTGCTCTTCTGAACGCCGCTGCGTTGTTTCCGAGCCTGCCTTGTGGATGGTTCCCGCCGCCGGGTCCGCCGGATTGGGCATACTGCGGCCGTGCGTGCCTCACTCCGTCGCCCCGCCGCGTTGCTCGTGGCGCTGGTGACCGTGCTCCCGCTCTCCGCCTGCGGCCTGTTCGGTTCCGACCCGGAGCCGCAGGACGCGGCGAACCAGTTCGTCGCGGCGTTCGCGGGCGGTGACACCGCCACGGCCGCCGGTCAGACCGACTCCCCGGAGTCGGCGCGGGCGCTGATGGACAAGGTGCGCGGCGCGCTCAAGCCGTCCACGGTGATGGCGCAGGTGAGCAGGGTGGACGTCGCCGAGGGCAGCACGAAGGCGACCTACCAGCTCACCTGGGACCTCGGCCGGGGCCGGTTGTGGACCTACGAGTCTTCCTTCGAGCTGCGCAGGCAGGACGACGCGTGGAAGGTGCACTGGGAGCCGACGGTGCTGCACCCGAAGCTCGCCGCGCAGCAGACCCTGGCCGTGGAGGACGCCGACGCGCAGCTGGCGCCGGTGCTCGACCGCGACGGCGAGCCGGTGCTGCAACCGGAGCGGGTGGTCTCGGTGCTGTTCGAGCCCGCGAAGGCGGGCGACGCCAACGCGATCGCGGGGGAGTTGGCCAAGGCGCTGTCGGGCATCGACGCCTCGATCACCGCGCAGAGCATCCTCGACGGCGCGGCCAAGGCGAACGGGCAGCCCTACCAGGTGGTGGCGCTGCGCGACGCGGACTACCAGAAGGTCCGGTCGCTGATCTACGAGCTGCAGGGCGTCCGGTTCACCTCGTCGGCGCGGCTGCTGCCGGTCGACCGCAAGTTCGCCCCGACGCTGCTGCCGAACGTGCGCAAGGTCGTCGAGGAGCAGGTGCAGGGCAAGTCCGGGTGGCGGGTGCTCACCGTCGACAGCGCGGGCTCCGAGGGGGAGGAGCTGTTCGCGAAGGCGGCGGAACCGGCCAAGGCGGTGCAGTTGGCGCTGAGCAGGAAGGCGCAGAACGCGGCGCAGGCCGCGATCGCCGGTGAGGCGACGCCGTCGATGATCGTGGCGATCCAGCCCTCCACCGGCGAGGTGCTGGCCGTGGCGCAGAACGACCCCGCGGACAAGGAGGGCGCGCTGGCGCTCACCGGCCGCTACCCGCCCGGGTCCACCTTCAAGATCGTGACGGCGGCCGAGGCGATCTCCTCGGGCAAGGCCACCGCGGAGACCCCGCTCGGCTGTCCCGGCACGACGGTCATCGACGGCCGCGAGATCCCCAACAGCGGCAAGTTCGACAAGGGCGTCATCCCGCTGCGCAGCGCGTTCGCGTTCTCCTGCAACACGACCTTCGCCGAGCTCGCCCTGGCCATGGGGCCCGACGACCTGACCCAGATGGCCAAGCGGCTCGGTCTCGGTGTCGACTTCGTGGTGCCGGGGGTGACCACGATCACCGGGTCGGTGCCCGCCGCGACCGGCAAGACCGAGCGCGCCGAGGACGGCTTCGGCCAGGGCAAGGTGGTGGCCAGCCCGTTCGGCATGGCCGTGGTCGCCGCGAGCGTCGCGTCGGGGTCGGTGCCCAAGCCGGTGCTGGTGCGCGGCGTGGAGACCAAGTCCGACGCCGCGGGCGAGCCGGTGCCCAGCGCGACGCTGGAGTCGGTGCGCGCCATGATGGCCGAGGTCGTGGCGAGCGGGACGGCGACCGCGCTCAAGCCTTACGGCGACGTGCGCGGCAAGACCGGTACCGCCCAGTTCGGCGACGGCACCCACTCACACGGGTGGTTCGTCGGCTACCGCGGCGATGTGGCCTTCGCGGTGCTGCTGACCGATGTGGGGCAGTCCGGTACGGCCGTCCAGGCGGCGGGCCGGTTCCTGGCCGCCCTGGGCTGATCGGGGGGTCGTAGGGTGGAGGGCATGTCCGTTCGTGCCCCGTTGACGCCCGGCGTGCAGACGCCCCGCCGGGTCGTGCCGTCCACCATCGTCCGGCCCGAGTACGTCGACCGACCCGCGCCCGCGCGCAACACCGACCCGTGGGTGCAGCCGCCGGAAATCATCGAGGCGATGCGGGTGGCGGGCAGGGTCGCCGCCCAGGCGCTGCAGGAGGGCGGCAAGGCCGTCAAGCCGGGCGCCACCACCGACGACGTCGACGCCGTGGTGCACGAGTTCCTGCTCGACCACCGCGCCTACCCCTCGACCCTGGGCTACCGCGGCTTCCCGAAGTCGTGCTGCGTGTCGCTCAACGAGGTCATCTGCCACGGCATCCCCGACTCGACGGTGATCGAGGACGGCGACATCGTCAACATCGATGTGACGGCCTACCTCGGCGGCGTGCACGGCGACACGAACGCGACGTTCCTGGCAGGCGAGGTCAGCGAAGAGGCCAGGCTGCTGGTCGAGCGCACCCACGAGGCCACCATGCGCGCCATCGCCGCGGTGCGGCCCGGCCGGGAGTTCAACGTGATCGGCCGGGTCATCGAGAAGTACGCCAAGCGGTTCGACTACGGCGTGGTGCGCGCCTTCACCGGGCACGGCATCGCCCGGTCGTTCCACAGTGGACTCGTGGTGCTGCACTACGAGGACCTCTCCGACCGCACCGTGATCGAGCCGGGGATGACCTTCACCATCGAGCCGATGATCACCCTCGGCGGTATCGACTACGACATGTGGGCCGACGACTGGACAGCCACGACCAAGGACAAGTCGTGGACCGCGCAGTTCGAGCACACGCTCGTCGTCACCGACACCGGCTCGGAGATCCTCACGCTCCCGTAGGACCGAGCAGCGCCTCCAGCACCAGCCGCGCGACCGGCTCGGGGTCGGTCGCGACGGCCAGGTGGTGCAGATCGGCCTGCGTCACCGGCCAGCCGAGTGCCCGCGCGGCGTCGGCGTCACCCTGGTGGTCGGTCGAGAGCTGGACGTACGCGGTGGGTCCGGTCCACTCCACGGTGGGCCGGGCTTCCTTGAGGAACACCAGCGGCACCTCGGGCGCCTCGTCGGTGATCTCGGTGCGCAGCGCCTCGTCGGCGATCTGGGCCAGCAGGTCGCGGTCGGACCACTGGGGCCAGCGCGGCAGCAGTCCGTCGCGGCTGCGCCCGCGCAGGGCCGCGTAGTCCTCGGGGCGCTCGTCGCGCCAACCGCGGCCGGGCGTGGGCAGGTCGGCGTCGAGGTAGAGCAGGCACCGCACGTCGTCCTCCAGCGCCTCGGCGAACGCGGGCAGCAGGGGACCGGCCGCGCCGTGCCCGACGAGCGCCACGGGCCCGCTGAGGGCCTCGTCGGACAATGCGTCGGCGAACGCGCCGATCAACCGCTGGTGCACCGGGGCGGCGGCGACGCTGGGCTGCAGGTCGAGCAGGACGGTCGGGTGGCCGAGGGCGGCGAGGCCGTCGGCGAGCGGGCGGAGGCTGGCAGGCCCCAGGTACGGGCTGTGCACCAGGACTGCGGTGACCGCGACGACGGGCATAACCGAAGATGATGGCAGCCGGTCGGAGGTTGTGGGGAGGGGACGCGCGGATGGTGGGAGCGCTGCTGGTGGCTGGTACCACCTCGGACGCGGGCAAGAGCGTCCTGGTCGCGGGCCTGTGCCGGTGGCTGGCCAGGCGCGGTGCGCGGGTCGCGCCGTTCAAGGCGCAGAACATGTCCAACAACTCCATGGTCACGTTCGACGGCGGTGAGATCGGTCGGGCGCAGGCAGTGCAAGCGGCCGCGTGCGGCCTGGAGCCGAGCGTCAGGTTCAACCCGGTGCTGCTCAAGCCCGGATCCGACCGCACCTCTCAGGTCGTTGTGCTCGGTAAGCCCGCCGGTTTCGCGTCGGCGATGTCCTATCGGGACCGCAAAGCCGAACTCATGCAGACAGTCCTGACGACGTTGGAAGGGCTTCGCGCGGACTACGAAGTCGTCGTGTGTGAGGGCGCGGGTTCTCCTACCGAGATCAACCTGCGCGCCAACGACATCGCCAACATGGGCCTAGCGCGTGCGGCAGGTCTGCCTGTGCTCGTTGTGGGGGACATCGACCGAGGTGGCGTCTTCGCGCACCTGTTCGGCACGCTCGCGCTGCTCGACGCCGCCGACCAGTCCCTGATCGCCGGTTTCGTGATCAACAAGTTCCGGGGTGACCCCGCGCTCCTGGCACCGGGGTTGACCCAGCTGCACGACCTGACCGGGCGGCGCGTGCTCGGCGTGCTCCCGTGGCGCGAGGAGCTGTGGCTGGACGCGGAGGACTCGCTGTCCTACGCGGCGGATGGCGTCGTGGGACGGCCCGCGCCGCCGTTGGGGTCGCAGTGGCTGCGCGTCGCCGTAGTGCGGTTGCCGCGCATCTCGAACGCGACCGATGTGGAGGCGCTGGCCTGCGAGCCGGGGGTCTCGGTGCGGTTCGTGACCGAGCCGTCGCGCTTGGCGGACGCGGACGTGGTGGTGCTACCGGGGTCGAAGTCGACGGTGGACGACCTGGCCTGGTTGCGGCGCACGGGGTTGGCGGACGCCGTAGTGGCGCACGCCGAACGTGGGCTGCCCGTGCTCGGTGTGTGTGGTGGCTTCCAGATGCTGGCGCGGCGGATCGAGGACCGGGTCGAGTCCGGGGCCGGCGTGGTCGACGGACTGGGGCTGGTGGACGTCGACGTGGAGTTCGCGCCGGAGAAGACCCTCGCGCGGCCGACCGGGGTTGTGTTCGGTGAGCCCGCAATGGGGTACGAGATCCACCACGGCCGGGTCGTGCGCCGCGGTGACGTCCCCGCGCTGGTGGCAGTGGACGACGGTGCCGCCGAGGGGGCGGTCGTCGGCTCCGTGCTGGGCACGCACTGGCACGGCTTGCTGGAGAACGACGCCGCGCGCCGCGCGTTCCTCCGGTGGGCGGCCGAACGTGCTGGTCGGGACGGTTTCCGCCCGGCCGACGACGTCGACTTCGCCGCGGCCAGGCAGGGTCAGCTCGACCTGCTCGGCGACCTGGTCGCCGAGCACCTGGACACCGAGGCCGTCCTGCGGCTCATCGATGCGGGAGCGCCGCCCGGGCTGCGCACGCTGCCGCCGGGTGCCTAGCCCCTGGCGGTCCGGTTGTCCACAACGTCCACGATCATCCACAGGTCCGACCCGGGGACTGGCGGCCGTGCTCGCGCTCCTCGACTCTGGACCGTGTCAGGTGTCCAGCGCTCGCCGGGGGAAGGTCCACCGGGGACCGTTCGTCCGCGAGCAGTCTCGGCAAGCAGTCGGAGCAGGTCGGGGAAGGGGAGTCGGGGGAGATGCGTGGGGTTCGGGAGTTCGCCCGGGACCGGTCAGTCGGTGTCCAGGTCGGCGATCAGCTCGTCGAGGAAGCCCGCCGCCTCGGCCGCGGCGCGGTCGGTGTCCTGGTCGCGGATCGCCGAGAGCAGCCGCTGGTGGTCGACGGTGGCCAGGCTGGGCTTGGTGCTCACCGTGCTGGCGACCGAGGCGCGGACGACCTCGGTGAGGCCCTGGTACAGCTCGGCGAGCAGCGGGTTGTGCGAGCACCGGACGACCGCGAGGTGGAAGGCGGCGTCCTGGTCGATGCCGACCTCGTAGTCCTTGGCCGTCATCGAGTGGTCGCGGGCGTCGAGCAGCTCGGTGAGCTCGGTCAGCTCGTCCTCGGTCCGGTTGCCCGCGGCGAGCCGCGCGCCCTCGACCTCGAGCGTCCGCCGGACCTGGAGCACGTCGCGCAGCTCGGTGCCTGCCAGCCTGCGCACCGCGCCGGAGAACTCGCTGGTGGCGCGGACGAAGGTGCCGTCACCCTGGCGCACCTCCAGCAGGCCCGCGTGCGAGAGCGCGCGCACCGCCTCGCGGACGGTGTTGCGACCGACGCCGAGGGCGGTGACCAGCTCTGGCTCGGTCGGGATGCGCTCGCCGACCTTCCACTCCGCGCTGGTGATCGCCGCGCGCATCTGCTCGATCACCTGGTCGACGAGGCCGGAACGCCGGGTAGTGGCCAACGGCACAGCGCCATCCTTTCAGCCAAACATCCTATGTTTGTGATACTCGGCCCATGACGCTCCACCGCAGGCGCAACGCCAGGGACGTCAAGATTGCCACGCCGACCCCGCCGCGTGGTGCCTGGTCGGCCCACCCGGCCGGAAACAGTGCCCTCGCGTCCAGCCGAGGGACGGCCCTGGTCGGTACCTCGCTGCTCGTCCTCGGGGTCGCCCTCGCCGCGGCGAACCTGCGACCCGCTGTCACCAGTCTCGCATCCGTGCTGGAACAGGTGCGCGGGTCCGTCGGCGCGAGCCACGCCTGGGCCAGCGCGCTGACCGCCCTCCCGGCACTGTGCTTCGGCGCCGCCGGGGTGCTCGCACCCCGGCTGAACAGGCGGTTCGGCCTGGCCAGGGCGGTCGGCTGGGCGCTGGCGCTGCTCACCGCCGGCCTCGGCCTGCGGGTGCTCGACGGCGCCCCGGCCGTGCTCGGCGGCACGCTGCTGGCCTGCGCGGGCATCGCCCTGGGCAACGTCCTGCTGCCCGTGGTGATCAAGCAGTCGTTCCCGCACCGGTTGGGCGTGGTGACGGGCATCTACATGGGGGCGCTGGCCGGTGGTGGGGCGCTGGGCGCGGCGGTGACGCCGTCGCTGGCCGACGCCACGGGGAGCTGGCGGTTCGCCCTGGGCGTGTGGGCGCTGCTCGGGGTCGCGGCCGTCCTGCTGTGGTCGGTGGGCGCCCGGCACACCGAGGTGGTCGCCGACCAGCCGCCGCAGCCGAGGCGGTCGCTGCTGGGCAACCGGCTGGCCTGGACGGTGACGGTGTTCTTCGGGCTCCAGGCCCTGGTCGCGTACGTGATCATGGGCTGGCTGCCGGAGGTCCTCATCGACGCCGGGGTCGACCGCACCACCGCGGGCCTCTACCTGGCGATCTGCACCCTGTTCGGCGTCCCGACCGGGCTGCTCTTCCCGCCTTTGGCGGTGCGGATGCGCTCCCAGTCCCTGCTGATCGCGGTGCTGACCCTGATCGGCGGCCTCGGCATCGTCGGCCTACTGGTGGCCCCCAGCGCCGCCCCCCTCGCCTGGACCGTTCTCGCTGGCTTCGGCATGGGCGTCTTCCCCCTGGTCATCACCGTCATCGCCCTGCGCACCGACGACCCGGCCGACACCGCGTCCCTGTCCGCGATGGCCCAATCCCTCGGCTACCTGATCGCCGCCTGCGGCCCCTTCCTCTTCGGCCTCCTCCGAGGCCTCACCGGCGGCTGGACAACCTCCCTGGTCCTCGTCCTACTCGTCACCGCCCTCCAAGCCATCGTCGGCTACGCGGCAGGCCGCCCCCGCACGGTCTAGATCGGGCCACTAGATCAAGGCGTGCTCTACGACGTCGGCCATGGCCGATGGATATCGCGGGTGCTGGTGCCGTGGTGGTGGCACCGAAGACCGGCGGACGGCGGACGGCCTGGCCCAGGCCTGCGCGGGCGCGCTGGAAGCCAAGGGTGCGTCTGGCCGTGAGTGCCCAGTGGTCTCGTGGGCGCCAATCGGTCTCGGGCGCCGCGTGTCTCCCGGCGCCGCGTTGATCATGGCGTCCGGGCTGTCCAGGTCGTCGGCCATGCGGTGGGCTGTCCGCGTCGTGTCTCGGGCAGCGGTGCGTGCGGGTCGGCTACGCGGCAGGCCGCCCCCGCACGGTCTAGACCCCCGCACGGTCTAGACCCCCGCACGATCTAGGCCGCGGGCGGTGTTGGGCAGAGGTTCGTCTACTGCGGGAAGGGGAGGTTGAGCAGGGCGTTCTCCACGACCTCGGGCATGCCGGGGTGGATCCAGTACTGGCCGGTGGCCATGGTCCTGGCGTCGAGGTCGAAGCTCATGGCCTGGATGATCGGCTGGATCAGGGTCGGGGCCTGGGGGCCGATGATGTGCGCGCCGAGGATCTGGGCGGTGTCGGGGTCGGCGATGACCTTGGCGAAGCCGGTCTCGTCTTCCATGGCCCAGCCGTAGGCGATGCCGCCGAAGGTCTGGGTGGCGGCGATCCAGGGGATGCCGCGGCTCTCCGCTTCCTGCTCGGTGATGCCCACCGCGGCGATCTGCGGGGAGGTGAACACCGCGTGCGGGACGAAGCGGTGGTCGGCGGCCTTCGGCTGGTCGGGGTGCAGCAGGTTGTGCTGCACGATCCTGGCCTCGTGGTTGGCGACGTGCTTGAGCTCGTACGGGGAGCTGATGTCGCCGAGTGCCCACACGCCCTCGGCCGAGGTGCGCTGGTACTCGTCGACGACCACGTGCCCGCTCGGCGCGGTGGTGATGCCGCCCGCGGCCACGTCGAGCTGGTCGGCGTTGGGGGTGCGGCCGGTGGCGACCAGCAGCAGGTCGGCGTCGACGGTCTCCGCGCCGTGCGGGCCCTCCAGGTGCAGGCGGACGCCGCCGTCGTGGTTCTGCGCGCGCACCGCCTTGCGGTCGAGCCGCACGTCCCAGCGCTGCTGGGCGAGCTCGGTGAACCGCAGGCTCACGTCGCGGTCCTCGGCGCGCAGCAGGGCACCGGAGCGGGCGACCACGGTCACCTCGACGCCGAAGGACGAGAACACGTGCGCGAACTCGGCCGCGATGAACCCGCCGCCGAGGATCACCAGCCGCCGGGGCAGCTCGGGGATCCGCATGATCGTGTCGCTGGTGTGCAGCGGCACGTCGTGGATGCCGTCGATGTCCGGGACGGTCGCGCGCCCGCCCGCCGCGAGCACGACCCGGTCGGCGGTGATGGTCTCGGCGGGGGAGCCGTCGTTGGGCGTGATCTCCAGGCGCCGCTCGCCGGTGAACCGGGCGTTGCCCGCGTAGACGGTGACGTTGGCGTTGTCCGGGTGCTCGACCCGGTAGGCCTGGCCACCCGCGGCGATGGGGTCGATCCGGCCGAAGACCCGGTCCCGGATGTCGGCCCACCGCACCCCGTCGAGCGTGGTGTCCACCCCGAGCCGCGCCGAGTGCCCCGGCACCGCGGCCAGGTCGGCGGCGTGCACGAACATCTTGGTCGGGATGCAGCCGACGTTCAGGCAGGTCCCGCCGAACACGCCGCGTTCGACCATCGCCACCCGCCAGCCCGCGAAGCGCGGGTCGAGCAGGGAGTTCCCGGAGCCGGTCCCGATGATCACCAGGTCGTAGTGCGCCACGACCCCATCCAACCGCATCGCCCCGGTCCCGCATTCCCGCGCGTGTCCCGGGTGACCACGGCCACCCGGGAGCCAGCCGGGATCAGTGCGCGTAGGTCGGGGTGATGATCGCCCTGGCCAGGGTGTGGAACGCCAGGTTGAAGCCGACCACCGACGGGCTGGCGTTCTCGTCGACGTCGAGCCGCTCGACGTCGACGGCGTGCACCACGAAGTAGTACCGGTGCACCTGGTCGCCCTGCGGCGGGGCGGCGCCGCCGTAGTCGCGGGTGCCGAAGTCGGAGCGCACGTGGAACGCGTCGCCGGGCAGGGCGTCGTCGCTCGCGCCCGCGCCCTCGGGCAGACCCGTGGTGTCGGCCGGGATGTTCACCGCGGCCCAGTGCCAGAACCCGCCGGGGATCGGCGCGTCCGGGTCGAAGCAGGTGACCACGTAGCTCTTGGTGCCCTCGGGCGCGCCGCTCCAGGTCAGCTGGGGTGAGGCGTTCTCCCCGCCCGCCGAGCCGTGCACGTGCCGGGTGGCCAGCGGCTCGCCGTCGCGCACGTCGGTGGAGGTCACGGTGAACGAGCCGACCTGGGGCAGCAGCTCGTAGGGGTCGGGTGCGACCGGGCGGTCCAGGCTCATCGGCATACCTCGCAGCCAGTGGGTGATCTTCCGGCGTCGAATCTAGTCCGGCCCGGCACCGGTCGCCTCAGCGCAACTACGCCAAACGGACCGGGGACGGGCCTACTGTGGAAGGAGACACACGGGGAGGAAGACCAGTGACCGACAATTCCGACGTCTCGCGCTCGACCAGCAGGGTTCGGTTCCCGCGGATCAGCCCGCGCGCCTACGAGCACCCGGCCGACCGCGGCGCCATGGCGGGCCTGCGCGCCGTGCCCGGCCTGTCCGAGGTGCTGAAGTCCGTCGCGGGCCTGTTCAGCGAGCGCGGTGAGCGGCTGCTGGCGCTGGCCTCGGCGATCCGGGTGGGCGAGAAGCAGTACCCGAAGGTCGACCAGCTGCGCCGGGAGACCGCCGAGGTGCTGGACCTGGACACGGTGCCGAACCTGTTCATCCAGCGCGACCCCAGGGCCAACGCGATGGCGGTCGGCATCGACGAGCCGTTCGTGGTGATCACCACCGGCCTGGTCGAGGCCATCGACACCGAGAGCCTGCGGTTCGTCATCGGCCACGAGATGGGCCACATCCTCTCCGGCCACGCCGTGCTGCGCACCATCCTGCTGCGGCTGCGCAGCGTGCAGCAGACGATGGCGCTGCTCCCGCCGGGTGCCCTGGCGCTGCGCGCGATCCTCGCCGCCCTCAACGAGTGGTACCGCAAGGCGGAGCTCACCGCCGACCGCGCGGGCCTGCTCGCGGGCCAGGACCCGGCCGCGGCGCTGCGCACCCACCTCTACCTCGCGGGCGCGACCGACCTGACCCAGATCGACATCCCCTCGTTCCTCCAGCAGGCCAAGGAGTACGAGGAGGTCGACGACGTCCGCGACAGCATCCACAAGCTGCGCAACGTCGAGGGCATGACCCACCCGTTCGCCGTGGTCCGCGCCGCGCAGTTGCAGCGCTGGGCCGCCTCGGACGAGTACCGCGACATCCTCACCGGCCAGTACCAGCGCCGCGACGACGACACCCCCACCACCAACCTCGGCGAGGACCTCCGCTCGGCGGCGAAGTCCTACAAGGAGTCGTTCACCACCTCGGCCGACCCCCTGGTCAGCCTGCTCAACACCGTCGGCTCCACCATCACCGACACCGCGGGCAAGGTGTTCACCAAGTTCACCACCCCCCGCTCCGAGAACCCCACCCCCAACTAGCTCTTCCGAGGGGCGGCGGGCACTTCCGCCGCCCCGGCGCACGGCCGGGTCGACCGGGGGAGCGGCGCGTGGACCCGCCGACGATCCGGCGGGTCGACGCCTTCCTACGTCCTGGACCGCCGCGGGCGGTGCTGCCACCAGCCGATGGCGGTGGCGGCCAGCACCATCAGGGTGGCCGCCCCGGTGGCGACCAGGGCCGCCACGCCCATCTGCTGCCAGGTCGGGGCCGGGTAGGGGAATCCGACTGCGAACCACAGCAGCCAGACGGCGAGGAAGAGCCATCGCCTGCCGGTCTTGGGGGCTGTGTTCGTGCTGGTCACCACCGGTCCTCCTGCGCGCTCAGGTTGCTCTGCGTCACCATCGCCGTGTTCGGCCGAGACCGCGGCGCGGGGGTGAACACCGTTGGGGCATCTGGCCGACAAGGGTGGTTCCCGCTCCGCACGGTCCATTCCAGGGTCGCGTCGCCTGTGCGCAGCGTTACAGCTCTCACCTGGTGGTGATCACCCACGGGGGGCGTACATGATCGCCGCGACCCCCGCCAGGCACAGGGCGGCGCCGAGCAGGTCCCAGCGGTCGGGGCGGAAACCGTCCACGACCACGGCCCAGGCCAGCGAGCCCGCCACGAACACCCCGCCGTAGGCGGCGAGGACCCGGCCGAAGTGGGCGTCGGGTTGCACTGTCGCGACAAATCCGTACGCGCCGAGGGCGAGCACCCCGCCGAGCACCCACAGCCAGCCGCGGTCCTCGCGGACGCCCTGCCACACCAGCCACGCGCCGCCGATCTCGGCGATGGCCGCGAGCAGGAACAGCGCCACCGACCGCAGCACGTCAGCCGCCGGTCGCGCTGAAGTGCTGGCGGTCCACCGGGGACGTCCACGTGCCGCCCCAGGTCCAGCCGATCGCGGTGAACGCGCGCACGACGGGGTCACCGGAGTAGAGCATCCCCGGTCGCTTCCGCGCCCTGTCCACATAGGAGGAAGCCAGCTCCGGCAGCACCAGCTTCCCCTTGGTGTAAGGGTTGCAGAACGGGTTGATGTCGATCGCGAGGCCGTAGGCGTGCGCCGACCACGTCGTGCCCGTGCGGACCGCGCGGCAGACGAACGCGCCGGTGTTGTTGCCATCGCCGGTCGGGGGGAGATCCAGCTCGGGTAGCGCTGTCACCCGCATCTCCTCCAAGGGGAACCGGTTCGCGAACAGCGTCCCGAACACCTTGGTCACGTCTTGCGCCACCCGCGCGTTGACGATCATCTCGCCGGTGTGCGCTTTCCCGTCGAACCCCCAGAACGACATCGTCAGGTACCGCAGCTGACCCGCGGTCACCGGGCACCCCGACTGCCAGGTGCTGCGCCGCAACACCGCCGTGGGCACCTCCGACACCGTCGCCGCGTACCTGCCGTCCGCGGGCGGCGGCAGCACGTCGCGAGTCGGCAGTGACCGGTTCACCAGGACCGCGGGCGTCGGCAGCACCTTCCCGAACCCGTCCGCCCCCAGCGGCAGCGGCTCCGCCCCGACCACCCACGTCTCGGTGGGCGCCTGCGTTGTCACCGGCGGGGCCGCGGTCACCGGGACCGTCGTGGTCGCGCTCGTGGTCGGCGGGATGGCGGTGGATGGCGCGGTGGTCGCCACGGACTCGCTGGTCGGGGCCGCCGCGCTGCTGGAGGCGGCGCGTTGCTGTTCGGGCGTCACGCACCCGGCGGCGAGCAGCAGGCACAGGGCGGGCAGGAGGCGGCGCACCTGCCCAGCATGCCGTACCCGGAAAGTTCCACCCGTTCGAGCGACAGCGCAGAGTAACCGTTCGGCTCCGATTTGACCTACCGTGTCGACCTGCCCGAACCCCCGCTGGATCCCCCCGACAGGAGACACACCCATGGGGCTCTACGCCCGCCGCATCCTCGGCGCCCTGGCCGCCGTGGCGATCCTGGTCGCGTTGCTCGGCCAGTTGTTCCGCGCCGACGCCTCCGAGCAGATCGTCGGCGGGCAGCGCGTGCCGATCGCCGACCACCCGTACGTCGTGTACCTGGCCACCTCGAACGGGTTCCAGTTCTGCGGCGGCACCCTCGTCGACCGCGACAAGGTCGTCACCGCCGCCCACTGCGCCAAGGCCTACCCCCGCGACCGGGTCCTCGTCGTCGCGGGCCGCGAGGACAAGAGCAGCACGGACGGGGTGACCGTCGGCGTCAAGGACATCTGGGTGCACCCCGACTACCGCGACGTGACCCTGGGTGACGACGTGGCTGTCCTCACCCTCGCCGAGCGGGTGCCGTACCGGCCGCTGCCGGTGGCCACCGACCGGGCGATCTACACCCCCGATGCCCCGGCCGGGATCCTCGGCTGGGGTCGCGTGGCCGAGACGGGGGCCGCGTCCCGCTACCTGCTCGGCGCCCAGGTCCGCCTGGTGTCCGACACCGAGTGCGCGGTCGACTACGACAACTTCCTCGACGACTCCATGGTCTGCGCGGGCCTGCCCGAGGGCGGTATCGACACCTGCCAGGGCGACTCCGGCGGCCCCCTGATCGTGGACGGCAGGCTCGTCGGCATCTCCTCGTGGGGCCAGGGCTGCGCCGAGGCGGGCAAGCCCGGCGTCTACACCCGCGTCGCCGCGTACGCCGATCTGATCGGCGACCACCTGTGATATCCACGGTGGCGTGACGCTTCACGCCGCCCCCGGGCCCGAGATGACCGCGGCTGACCTCTACGCCGTGCTCACGCTGCGGCTTCTCGTGTTCGTGGTGGAACAGACGTGTCCGTACCCCGAGTTGGACGGCCGCGACCTCTTGCCCGACACCGTGCACGTCTGGTGGCAGCCGGACACCGAGCCGTTGGCCTACCTCCGCGTGCTCGGTGCTCCGGGCACCGTGCGCCGCGTAGGTCGCGTGTGCACCGCCGCCACCGCTAGAGGCACCGGCCTGGGCAGCAAGCTCATGGCCGCCGCGCTCGACATCGTCGGTCCGGACGAGAGCGTCCTAGATGCCCAACTTCCCGCCCAGGCCCTCTATGCGAAGTTCGGCTATGTGCCGGAAGGCGAGCCCTTCGACGAAGACGGCATCCTGCACATCCGCATGCGCCGCCCCGGTCAGTCCTTGACCGCGACGAGCGTGTAGCTCGCCGCGAGCCGCTCGGGCTCCGACGTCAGCCGCCACTCGCCATCGGCCGACTCGGTCATCTGGCCGGGCAGCGCGTTCCACGGGACGCTGTCGTGCTCCTCCAGCAGTGTCAGCCGCAGACCCCGCTCCAGCAGCGCGGTCACGATCTCGCCGAGCCCGTGGTTCCAGGTGTGCGTGTACCCCTGGGTGAACGCCACGTCGGTCGCGACGTAGGTGTCGTACTCCTCGAACACCAGCGGCTCGACGTGCTCGAAGTACGGGTACCGCAACACCGGCCGGTCGGCCTTCTCGTCGAGCGCCCACAGCAGCGGGTGCGACTCCCGCAGGAACAGCCGCCCACCCGGGCGCAGCAGCCCGGCCACGACACCGGCCCACCGGCTGACCGAGGGCAGCCAGCACAGCGCCCCGACGCCGGTGTAGACGAGGTCGTAGCCGCCCGGGTCGAGCACGTCGAGGGCGCGGTACACGTCGGACTCGTGGAAGTCGACGGTGTCCCCGGCCAGCGCGCGGGCCTGGCGCAGCGACTCGGCGGAGAAGTCCAGGCCGCTCATCCGCGCGCCGAGCCTGGCCAGCGACAGCGTGTCGGTGCCGATGTGGCACTGCAGGTGCACGCCGCGCACGCCGGTCAGGTCACCCAGCCGCGGCCGGTCGAACCGGACCACGTCGCTGAGGTGGGTCGGGTCGGCGCGGAACCGCTCGAAGCCGTAGTCGGCGGACGCGGCGTGGGCGGGCGCGCGTTCGTCCCACTTCGCCTTGTTGACCGCGATGTACTCGGCTTCCTGGTACTCGGGTTCCTGGTCCATGCCCCGCATGATCCGGGCCGGGGCGGCCGCTCGGCCAGTCGATTACCGGGGGGCGCAGCGGGTGATGACGTCGACCGCCCGGTCGATGTCGCTCTCGGTCAGGTCCGCCCGCGCGGTGAGCCGCAGGCGTGAGATCGAGTCCGGGACGGACGGCGGGCGGAAGCAGCCGACCCACACCCCGGCCGCGCGGCAGTCGTTCGACCACGTGAGGGCCGCGTCGGGGGAGGGCGCGCGGACCGACACCACTGCTGCGGTCGGGTCGCTCACTGCCAGCCCTGCTGCCTTAAGGCGCTCAGCGAGAGTCAGCGCTACCTCCAGCACCCGCGCTGGGCGGTCTGGTTCTTCCTTGAGGATGTTGAGCGCTGCGAGCGCGGCCGCGACGCTGCTCGGGGCGAGGCCGGTGTCGAAGATGAAGCTGCGCGCGTTGTCGACCAAGTGCTTGATGACCCGGCGCGGGCCCAAGACCGCGCCTCCTTGTGCGCCAAGGGCTTTCGACAGCGTCACCGTCGTCACCACGTCCGGTGCGCCTGCCAGTCCGGCAGCCGCGACCGCGCCCCGGCCGCCTTCACCAAGCACGCCAAGGCCATGCGCGTCATCGACGATCAGCGCCGCGTTGTTCTCCCGGCATACCTGCGCGAGTTCGTCCAATGGAGCCAAGTCACCGTCAACGCTGAACACGGAATCGGTGACATAGACGGCGCGTTCGGTCCGTCGCGTCGAGAGCGCGCGCCCTGCGGCGGCTGGGTCGGCGTGCCCGACCACCGCTACCTCCGCGCGGGACAGTCGACATCCATCGATCAAAGAGGCGTGGATGGCGGAATCCGTGACGATCGAGCAGTTCTTCCCCGACAGCGCGGTCACCACTCCGAGGTTCGCCGCGAACCCCGACGAGAACACCAGCGCCGCCTGCGTCCCGCAGAACCGGGCCAGGTCGAACTCCAGCTCGCTGTGCAGCTCCGTGGTCCCGGTGACCAGCCGCGACCCGGTCGCCCCCGCGCCCCAGCGCAGCGTCGCCGCCGCGGCCGAGCCGGTCACCCGCTTGTCGCGGGCCAGCCCCAGGTAGTCGTTGCCCGCGAGGTCGAGCAGGTCCGAGTCGTGCCCGCGCGGCCGCAGCTGCCTGGCCAACCCGGCCCGGCGGCGGTCGTCGGCGTGCGCGTCGAGCCAGTCGAAGACCTGCTCGGCGGGGCTGGGTGCGTCGTTCACGCAGCGAGTCTGACACCGGCCACCGCTCGGGGTGCCCAGGGGGCGGGGCAGGCCGGACGATACGGTCGGGCCATGCGTGGCGCCGTGAGTTTCGTGGGAGCTGGACCGGGGGCGGCCGACCTCATCACCCTGCGCGGGGCGGCCAGGATCGCCGAGGCGGACCTGGTGCTCTACACCCCGAGCGCGGTCGACCCGCTGTGGCTGCGCGAGCACACCAAACCCGACGCGGACCTCGTCGACCACGCCCGGCTCGCCGCCGACGAGCTCGCCGAGCTGTACCGCAGGCTCGCCAGCAGGCACCACCGCGCCGTCCGGCTCGTCGCGGGCGACCCGGCGCACTGCGCCGACCTGCGCGAACAACGCGAGCTGTGCGCGCGGCTCGGGCTCGACACCGAGGTCGTGCCCGGGGTGTCGCCGGTGTCCGCCGCCGCGGCCGCCACCGGTAACGCGCTCGTCGAGACCGCGGGCGCCGACACCGTGGTGGTCACCGAGGCCGACTTCGAGCGGGTACGCGAACTCGCCGCGGACAGCCGCACGCTCGTAGTGCACGCCCCGGCCGCGCGGGCCGCCGAACTGGTCGAGGCTCTCCTCGGCGCCGGGTTGGACTCAGAGGTACCGGTGGTGGTCGCGCACAAGATCAGCTGGGTGGACGAGACGCTGCTGCGCACGACCATCGGTGAACTCGTCGCCGACGTGAAGGGCGCCAACCTGTGGCGCAACGCGGTGTTCCTGGTGGGCGACGCGCTGCGCCAGGCCAAGCCGAGGGCGGGGTACGCGCCGCGCGAGACCGAGACGGGCAAGCGGTGGACCTCGCGGTCGTGGCGGTCGAACGGCACCTGGTCGCGCCGCTCGTTCCCGGAGCCCGCTCCCGCCGTCGGCGATCCCACAGCCTGCGATCCCACCGTCGAGGATCCTGCCCCGGCGGGCGCTGTCGAACCGGAGTCGGCTGAGCCCGGGTCCGCCGAGTTCGTGTCGGTCGAGCCCGTGGTGGCCCGGTCGGAGCCGGCTCCCGCCGAGCGGGCGCCGGACGCCCCGACGATCGAGTCGGTGCCCGAGGTGCCGGTCGCCGCGGAGCCGAAACCGGTGGTCAAGCGGGCCACGGCGACCAAGAAGCAGCCCGCGCGCCCGACGCGGACCGGCGCGAGGCGCACCACGAAGAAGTGAGTCCCGTTCACGGGCGTGGTCGAATACCGCCATGACGGTGACCGTTCTAGGTGGCCTGGCCGCGGCTGGTCAGGCCGTGCCCGGTGGCGCGCTCGACGCGGCGGACCTGGTCGTCGGGCCGAGAGCGCTGCTCGCGGGCTACACCGGGTCGGCGCGCGTGATCGAGACCGCCGGTCCGCTCACCGGTGCCGCGCTGGACTCCCTCGCCGCCGCCGACGCCGCGGTCCTGCTCGTCGCCGGTGATCCCGGCTTCTTCGGCGACCTGCGGGTGCTGCGCGAGCGCGGCGTCCAGGTCGTGGTGCGTCCCGGGATCACCGACGTCCAGCGCCTCGCGGCGATGCTGCGGCGCCCGTGGGACGACATCACCGTGGTCAGCGCGCACGGCCGCGACTTCCGGCACGCGGTCAACGTCTGCCGCGCCCGCAAGGCCGTCGCGGTGCTGACCGCTCCCGGCGCCGGTCCGGCCGAACTGGCCAGGGAACTGCGCGGCTGGCGGCGCGCGATCGCGGTGCTGGAGGACGTCGGCGGCCAGGCCGAGAAGCTGTCCATTGTGGACGTCACCGAGGCGGAACGGGCGCGCTGGCGGGAGCCCAACCTGGTGCTGTGCCTGACCTCCATCGACGCCGTTGGCGCGGCCCGGTGGATCGCGGGCGGCGAGCCGGTGCCCCCGCCCGGCGGCTGGGCGCTGCCCGCAAGCGCTTTCGCCACCCGCGAGGGCCTCGGCGTCGCCCCGGAGATCAGCGCGCTGGCGCTGGCCAGGCTGGCCCCGCGGCCGGGGGCGCTGCTGTGGGATGTCGGCGCGGGCTCCGGTGCTGTCGGCATCGAGGCCGCCCGGCTCGGCGCCGCCGTCATCGCCGTCGAGCGCGACCCGGGGCTGTGCGTGCGGATCGTCGCCAACGCCGCCGCCCACGAGGTCGATGTCCGGCTGGCCGACGGCGAGGCGCTGACCGACCTGCCGCGGCCGGACTCGATCTTCCTGGCCTCCGCCCGCCCCGACCTCGTCCGCGCGTGCGCCGCCGCGGGCGCGGACCGGGTCGTCGTCCTGGTCCGCGAGGTCGACCGCCTCACCGAGACCCGCCAGATCCTCGTCGGCGCCTGCTACGAGGTCGACGGCTGCCACCTCACCACCGCCGCCCTGACCCCCACCGCGGACGGCACCACCCTCACCCCCGCGAGCGCCACCGCGCTGATCTGGGCCACTCGCTGATCACGGTCAGTACCAACGTGGACACGAACCGTGCGACCGGGAGCCCCGGATCGCGAACTGGTCCACGTCCGCGGCCGAACACGAGATCAACTTGAAGCCGTAGCCCGAGTGGCACCGGAATCGTTCACCGATGGATGGCGTAAGAGGCGCGGGTGGTGGCAAACGGCCTTATTGGCGTTGGGCTGAATGCGCCCGATCTGGGCCATGCCGCTGGTGAAGTGGTGGTAGCGCTAGAGATCGCGTAACCCGATTGGCCGGGGACGATTGTCGGGGGACGGTAGAGCTACCAGTTGCCAGTTAGGTCTATCCGCACAAGCGTTGCGCCCCTTGTGAAGGATCACAGGCGGACTGGGAGCGCTCTCCCGGCAACCGTTTCACTACGGAGCGCCCACGCGACGGCAGTAGACCAATAGGATTCGGCCCAGGGGTCCGTGAGGAGCGGAGAACTTGTGAACACTGCGCGAACTGTTCGACTGTCGCGGCGCTCGGTGCTGATGGCCGGGGTCGGGCTGGGTGCCGGGCTGGTCGCCGGGTGCCAGCAGCAGGCGTCGCCGTCTGCGCCACCGAACCCCGTGATCGGCAGCAAGACGCCGACCAGCGAGATCGCGCCGGTGGTCACCGGCAGGAACCTGTCCGCGGGCCGCTACCGCGAGGTCGACATCGTCATCATCCGCCCGGAGGGCATCCCGCCGGAGCCGATCCCGGTGTGCATCGCGCTGCACGGCGGCTGGGGCGCGGCGAAGGTGTTCCTCGACTACGGCGTGCCGCAGGTGCTGACCCAGATCGTGCGCGACGGGGCGCCGCCGTTCGCGGTGGTGGCCGTCGAGGGCGGCAACTGGATCGGCAACAAGGACGACGACCCGCACCGGATGCTCAACGAGGACCTGCCCGGCTGGCTCGACTACCACGACCTGGCGACCACCCCGTTCTCCGTGGTGGGCTTCGGCGAGGGCGGCTCGGCCGCGCTCAACCAGGGCCGCTCGCCCGGCTTCCAGGCCGTCGCCGCGATCAGCCCCACCCTCTACAGCACCTGGGACTCCGCGCAGCGCGCCAAGATGTTCAACGACCAGGCCCAGTGGGAGCGGCTGGAGCCGCTGCGGCACACGATGGAGCTGGGCAAGACCCCGATCGGCCTGTGGTGCGGCACCGAGGACACCGAGCGCCTGGAGCTGACCAGGCAACTCGCCCAGAAGGTGAAGGCGGTCAAGACCGCCTACGACCCCGGCGGCCACGACGACGCCTACTTCCGCCGGGCCATCCCCGAGGCGCTCAAGTTCGTCGCGGGCTACCTGTAGCCTTGCTGGTCGGCGCCCTCGTCCGCGCCGACCACGACCTGGGGACCTGCGAATGACCGACCGACCCGACCAGCCCGAGCAGCCGAGCGGTCCGGAGCCGACACCGCCACCGGTGCACCCGTCGCGGTCGCGCACCGACCACACCGGCGCCATCCAGCTCGGCATCGTCCCGCTGCGGCCGCTGAGCCTGCCGGACTTCGTCGGCGGCACCGTGAGCGCGCTGCGCCGCAACGCTGGGGCGCTGCTGGGTGTCTCGCTCGCCGTCGCGCTCGGCGCCGAACTGCTGCGACTGCTGCTGAGCACCCTGTTCATCGGCGACATCCCCACTGCGGCGGTCGTCACCGGCACCGCCATCGACTGGGACGTCGCCGGCCGCATCCTGGGCGACCTGGCCATCGGCCTGGCCGCCACCGCCGTGCTCGGCCTCGTCCTCGCCGCCGCGGTCAACATCGTCATCCCGCGCGCGGTGTTCGGCCACGCCACCGGCGTCCGGCAGGCGCTGCGCGAGAGCGTCCCCCACCTGGGCAGGCTCCTCGCCACCACGCTGATCATGGTCGTGATCCTCGGCGGCCTCGGCTCCATCGCCGTCCTGGCCATGGTCGCCGCGGGCGGCGCGGGCATCCTCATCGCCCTGCCCCTGCTGGTGGGCATCATCTACCTGTCCATCGCGTTCACCTTCGCCCGCTCCCTCGTCGTCGTCGAGGGCCTCGGCCCGGCCGCCGCCCTGGACCGCTCCCGCCACCTGGTGCGCGCGGGCGGCTGGTGGCGGGTGGCGGGCATCACGACCCTGCTGAACGTGGTCCTGGGCATCTTCGGCCTGGTGATCACCACCCTCTTCGACCGAGTCAGCAACTCCAGCTCCCTCGGCGGGACCCTCGCCATCATCCTCGCAGGCTCCCTCACCGGCGTCGTCGTCATCATCTTCGAGTGCCTCCTCTACATCGACTACCGCGCCAGGACCGAGGGCATCGAGGGCCTCTGGCTGAAGGCAGGCTGACCACCGGACGGCCGCCATCCCGGGCGGTGTCCTCCGCCCGCGCCGCTCGATGACACTCACCGGTGTTCACCGCTCGTTCGCTCCGTCACACTGTCGGGCGGCGGTTGCGGGTCCGGGGCCGGGGACCGGGCATGCTGTCCGGCATGGCAGTCGAGCAGCACTATCTCGCCGGGTTGGACCTGGCTGGGCGCCGTGTGGTCGTCGTCGGGGGTGGGACGGTGGCGCAGCGGCGGTTGCCGCGGTTGGTGCGGTCCGGTGCGGTGATCGAGGTGGTGTCGCCGGAGGCCACGCCGTCGGTGGAGGCCATGGCGGACGCGGGTGAGATCGCGTGGCACCGGCGGGTCTACCGGGCTGGTGATCTCGCGGATGCTTGGTATGTCTTGTGCTGCACCTCGGAGACGGCTGTCAACGCGGCGGTAGCGGAAGAGGCTGAGCGGACAAGGGTTTTCTGCGTTCGCGCGGATGCCGGGAGTGCCGGTAGTGCTGTCACGCCCGCCACGGGTGACCACGATGGTCTGCTCGTTGGCGTACTCGCGGGCGGTGAGCACCAGAGGTCCGCTGCCATCCGCGACGGTTTGCTTGACGCGCTCAGGGAAGGCCGGATCGCGGACCAGGAACGGGAACCCGCCGGCGTGGCTCTGGTCGGCGGCGGTCCGGGAGACCCCGAGCTGATCACCGTGCGCGGCCGCCGTCTGCTCGCGCGCGCGGACGTCGTGATCGCTGACAGGCTCGGCCCGCGCGACCTGCTCGACGAACTAGCCCCCTCCGTCACCGTCATCGACGCCGCCAAGATCCCGTACGGGCGGGCCGCGAGCCAGGACGCCATCAACGACGCCCTTGTGGAGCACGCCAAGGCAGGCAAGTTCGTGGTGCGGCTCAAGGGCGGCGACCCGTACCTGTTCGGCCGTGGGTTCGAGGAGTTGATCGCGTGCGCTAAAGCAGGCGTGCCGGTCACCGTCGTGCCGGGCGTGACCTCCGCGTTCTCCGTTCCCGCTGTCGCCGACATCCCGGTGACGCACAGGGGTGTCGCGCACGAGGTCGTAGTCGTTTCAGGGCACATCGGCCCTACTGACCCCAACACGCTCACCGACTGGTCCGCGCTGGCCCGGCTCGGCGGCACCATCGTCGTGATGATGGGTGTGGACAAGCTGGCGGCGATCGCCGAGGTCCTGATCAGCGGCGGGCGGGACAAGACGACGCCGGTCGCGGTAATCCAAGAGGGCACTACCCGGTCTCAACGCGTCCTGCGTTCCACATTGGACCGTGTGGCCGATGACCTGCTCGAAGCCGGGATCCGGCCGCCCGCGGTGACCGTCATCGGCCCCGTCGCGGACCTACGTACCGCGCTCTCTTAGCAGAACAATCAGTACCCGTACTGCGACGACTACGGATTGTTCCGCGTATGTCCGGACGGTGATGGTGAGGGTCCACAAACCGGAGGAGACCCTCACCGTGGCCTACGCGATCGACCCGTTCCTCAGCCCGAGCACGCACCCGGGTGACTTCACCGTGTCCGTCGAGCCGCTGTCGGTGCGGGTGGGCAGGCCAGGTGGGGCTGTCGCCGCCGTCGTGACGCGGGCGGGCGGGGAGCGGCACACGCTGACCATGTCGGTCACCGGTCTGCCCTGCGGGGCGCTGGCGACGTTCGAGCCGAAGGTCGTCGAGGCGGGCGAGACCACCGAGCTCAGCATCGCGATCTCGGAGAAGGCGAGCCCCGGCGTCTACCCGGTCACCGTGCACGCCACGGCGCCCAACGGCATGACCGCGCGCGCCTACCTCTCACTGACCGTCGACGACGCCACGACGCACAGTGGCATCCGGGTGCGGTTGGTGCCCGAGGAGTCGACGACGCAGCCGGGTTTCCTGACCCAGACGCGCGTCACCGTCTCCACGGACGAGCCCGTGGAGCTCAGCGTCGGCGGCGTGCCACCGGGGACCCGGGCCACGTTCAGCCCGGCGCGGTTGCCCGTCGGTGGTGGTGCCTGCACCCTGTGGATCTTCACCAGCCCGTCCGCCGCCCCCGGCGCCTACCCCGTCGTCGTGTCGGCGGCGGGAGCGCACGGGCGCGTCGGCGAGGCCATCTTCACCCTGACCATCACCGGGTGGGACCGGCCCTAGAGCCGGTCCCCGCGGTACTCGTTCCTCGGGAACACCCGGACCAGCGGAAACTAGTCCGGCCACTCCCAGCGCACGCAGAGGATCCCGGGACCGAAGTCCAGGGCGACCGCGTGCGCCTTGCCGTCCAGGGTCACGTCCAGCTTGCGCCGGTTGGTCACCTGGTCGTCCATGTCGACGGTGTACTGCTCCAGGTACGCCGGTAGCGCCCTGGGGTCGAACCTCAGCTCGAGCACGAACTCGCGCACCGGCCCCGGGAACTTGCGGCAGTAGCTGTCGTCGCCGCGCGAGTAGGGCGGACCGGGGTGGCGCAGCACGTAGTCGACGATCGTCGTCTCGCCGCGGTTGAGCGGCTGGTCGAGCAGGATCTCCGCGGCCACCAGGCCCGCGGTGGGGTCCTGCGCGACCCGGCCGATGCGGCAGGTGTCGCCCGCGACGATCTCGGGGAACGGTCTGCCCGGCACCTCCAGGTCGTAGACCAGCAGCGTGCGATCGGCCCCGTCCCGCTCGGCGCGGAATACCTGGCGGATGTTGAGGGCCTTCTCGCCGCGGTCGACGGCGATCTCCATCTTGTCGTGCTGGCTGATCTTGGTCAGCGCGCTGTCTGTCGTGTAGTCGATGCGCTTGAGCAGGTGCGACACCGGTTCGCTGTTGCCCCACAGTGCCTCGACGGTCAGCCGGGAGGACTCGCGGTTGACCCGGCCGCGCGGCCGCGGTGGGCCGAGCAGCGCGATCAGCGAGCCGGTGGGCACCCCGAGGACGTCCTCCAGATGCCCGAGCGCGGCCAACGACTCCGCCCGCTCGGGCCTGCGGCGCCCGGACTGCCAGTAGCTCAGCGCCGTGACGCTGATCGACACCCCGCGTGCGCGCAGCCGGTACTGGATCCGGTCGAGGCTCAGACCACTGGCCTGGATCGCCGACCGCAACGCCGTGGGGAACGCGTCGGCCGCCAGCGACTCGGGCTGCTCGGCCGTCAACGCATGGCGGACACTCCCGTTCTGGTGAAGCTCACGAACTGGCTCGCGGGTGATACCGCTACCCATGTTCACTCCCTGGGTTACCCCTTACGCCCTGACGGTCACATTACGTCTTGGGGGGCCCGCTGGGTAGCGTCAGTGTTAATTCATGGGTAACCGGATCACTCCTGGGGGTCACCGGATAGCCTGAATGGCGCCGGTCTTATACCGCCGAACGGTCCATGAGAACCGTCCATAGGGGTCACCGGGACCGTTCCCATTCCCAGTCGCCGCCGCGCGTCCCGGCACCGTGGCCAGTCAGCATAAACCTGCTCGACAGGCCCCCCGAGGGGTTGGTTAGCCTGACCGACTAGCCGGTACCACTCCGCTGGTCGCCGCGAACATCCCATGATCTGGACAAGAAGAGGCACACCGTGATCCGCACGCACGAGGCAGGCGCCCTCCGGACCGAGAGCACCGGGCAGACCGTCACCCTCGCCGGGTGGGTGGCGCGCAGGCGCGACCACGGCGGCGTCATCTTCATCGATCTGCGCGACGCCTCGGGCGTGTCGCAGGTCGTCTTCCGCGAGGGGGAGATGGCCGAGCGCGCGCACCGCCTGCGCGCCGAGTTCTGCGTGCGGGTCGTCGGCGAGGTCGCCGCCCGCCCGGCGGGCAACGAGAACCCCGAGCTGCCGACCGGCGCGATCGAGGTGCTGGCCACCGAGCTGGAGGTGCTCAGCGAGTCCGCGCCGCTGCCCTTCCCGCTCGACGACCACCTGACCGTCGGCGACGAGGTCCGGCTGCGCTACCGCTACCTCGACCTGCGCCGCAGCGCCCCCGCGAAGGCGCTGAGGCTGCGCAGCGAGGTCAGCCGGGTCACCCGCGACGTGCTGCACGCCGAGCGGTTCGTCGAGGTCGAGACCCCGACCCTGACCAGGTCGACCCCCGAGGGCGCCCGCGACTTCGTGGTGCCCGCCCGGCTCAAGCCCGGCTCCTGGTACGCGCTGCCGCAGTCGCCGCAGCTGTTCAAGCAGCTGCTCATGGTCGGCGGCCTGGAGCGGTACTACCAGATCGCCCGCTGCTACCGCGACGAGGACTTCCGGGCCGACCGGCAGCCCGAGTTCACCCAGCTCGACATCGAGATGAGCTTCGTCGACCAGGAGGACGTGATCGCGCTCGGCGAGCGGATCATCGGCGCCATCTGGCGCGAGCTGGCCGACCACGAGATCACCGGGCCGCTGCCGCGGCTGTCCTACGCCGAGGCGATGTCGCGCTACGGCTCCGACAAGCCCGACATCCGCTTCGCCGTCGAGCTGACCGAGCTGACCGGCTACTTCGCCGAGACCCCGTTCCGGGTGTTCCAGGCGCCCTACGTCGGTGCCGTGGTCATGCCCGGTGGCGCCTCGCAGCCGCGCAAGCAGCTCGACGCCTGGCAGGAGTTCGCCAAGCAGCGCGGCCACAAGGGCCTGGCCTACGTGCTCGTCGGCGAGGACGGCACCCTCGGCGGCCCGGTCGCCAAGAACCTGTCCGAGGCCGAGCGCGAGGGCCTGGCCAAGGCCGCGGGTGCCGAGCCGGGCGACTGCGTGTTCTTCGCCGCGGGCAACCCGAACGACGCCCGCGCGCTGCTCGGCGCGGCCCGCCTGGAGATCGGCAAGCGCTGCGGGCTGATCGACGAGTCCGCCTGGGCCTTCGTCTGGGTGGTGGACTTCCCGATGTTCGAGGAGGCCGCCGCCGCCCAGTCCGCCGGTGACGTCGCGGTGGGCGGTGGCCGCTGGACCGCGCTGCACCACGCCTTCACCTCCCCGACCCCGGAGTGGGTCGACCGGTTCGAGCAGGACCCGGGCAACGCCCTGGCCTACGCCTACGACCTCGTGCTCAACGGCAACGAGATCGGCGGCGGCTCGATCCGTATCCACAACAAGGAGGTCCAGGAGCGCGTGTTCGGCGTGATGGGCCTGGACAAGGCCGAGGCGCAGGAGAAGTTCGGCTTCCTGCTCGACGCCTTCGCCTTCGGCGCGCCCCCGCACGGCGGCATCGCGCTGGGCTGGGACCGGCTGGTCATGCTGCTGGCCGGGCTGGACTCCATCCGCGAGGTCATCGCCTTCCCGAAGACCGGCGGCGGCTTCGACCCGCTGACCGCGGCGCCCGCGCCGATCACCGCCGAGCAGCGCAAGGAGGCCGGGATCGACTTCAAGCCGACCAAGCCCGCCGTGCCTGCCGTGCCCGTCGAGTCGGGCGGCCAGGCCCAGGCCTGACTTGCTGCACCTGAGGGTCCTCAGCCCGCGCGACAGCACCGAGCGGGCGCTCGGGGTGCTGCGTGAGCACCCCGGCGCCACGCACCTGGTGCTGGTGCGCGGCGCGGCAGTCGACCCCGAGGGCGACGTCATCGAGGCGGACGTCGCCCGCGAGGCGGCCGACGAGGTCCTGGCCGCGCTGTGCGAGCTCGGCATCGACCGCGACGGCGGCATCACCCTCGAACAGGTCGACACCTCGCTGTCCGACGCCGCCGACCGCGCCGAGCGCGACGCCCCGGGGCAGGCGGCGGACGCGGTGGTGTGGGAGGAGCTGGTCGCCCGCACCGGCGAGGAGTCGCGGCTCAACGCGACCTTCCTGGCGTTCCTGACCATCTCCTGCCTGCTCGCCGCGGCCGGGGTGATCACCGATTCCGCGGTGACCATCGTCGGCGCCATGGTCGTCGGCCCGGAGTTCGGCCCGCTGGCCGCGCTGGCGGTCGGCCTGGTCCGCCGCCGCGGCGACCTGGTCCGCCGGGCCGCCACCGCGCTGGGCGTCGGCTTCCCGCTGGCCATCGCCGCCGCGGCGGCGCTGACCTGGGTCGGCAACCGGGTGGGGCTGCTCGACGCCCGCGCGATCAGCGGCGACCACCAGGTCGACTTCGTCTACCAGGTGGGCCCCTGGTCGCTGGTGGTCGCGGTCCTGGCAGGCGCCGCCGGGATGCTGTCGATGACCTCCGCGAAGTCGGCCGCCCTGGTCGGGGTGTTCATCTCGGTCACGACGGTCCCCGCGGCCGGGTACATCGGGGTCGCGGCCGTGCTGGGACAGTGGGAGAAGGTGTTGGCCTCGGCCGGTCAGCTGGCGGTCAACCTGGTGGGCATCGTGGTCGCCGCGGCGGTCGTGCTGCTGACCCGCGGGCGGGCCGCGTCCAGGACGAGGCCGCTCGCCCGCGGCTGAACCTCCCAACCGCTGGGAACCGCGCGGTGGGTGACCCACCGGAATGCGTCGAGGTGCTGTGATTTCTTGGCAGGTCGCTCGTCGGGAGGCCTGCCCGACCACTACGGTCTTCTCGGCGAGAGTGCTGACCGGGCCGCCGTCGGCCCCCTACGATCGGGAGCAGGGTCAGAGGAGATGAGTGTGGAGATCGCCGCCGATCCGCCGGGCACCGGCGAACCGGACGGCCCAGGCGAATCCGAGCAACTCGCGAGCGCGGAGGTGCTGGCCACCGTGGTGGCCGCCGAGTCCGTGCTCAGCAAGCGCTTCGGCGCGCGCATCCACCTCGCCGAACCCGAGGACCTCGGCGGCAGTGAACGGTCCATCGTGCTGCGGGTCAAGGTCGCCGCCAGCCCCTTCTCCCTGCCGCGCACGCTCGCGGTCAAGCGCTACGTCCGCCCGGCCGGTGGCGCCACCCGCGACAGCTGGGTGCGCGAGGCCGTCAGCTACCAGCTGTTCACCGCGCTGGCCGCCGAGGACCGCATGTGCCCCGAGCTGTTCGCCCACGACAGCGGCACCAGCCTGCTGGTCATGGAGGACCTCGGGCGCGCGCCGACGCTGGCCGAGAAACTGCACGGCGACGACGCCCGCGCCGCCGAGGGCGCCCTGCTGTCCTGGGCCAGGTCCCTGGGGCGGCTGCACGCCTCCACCGCGGGCCGCGAGGCCGACTTCGACGCGCTGCTGCGCAGGCTCAGCCCGCCCAAGTCCAAGGACCCGCTCACCGTCGACGGCCCCGTGGCCGTCGAGGCGCTGCCGCTGCTGCTGGCAGGCGAGTTCGGCGTGGACACCGCGCCCGCCGCGTGGGACGCCGCCCGGCGCACCCTCGGTCTGCTCGACACCGCCCGGCACCGCGCGTTCAGCCCGTCCGACTCCTGCCCGGACAACAACCTGATCACCAACCGCGGCGTCCGGTTCCTCGACTTCGAGGGCGGCTGCGTGCGGAACATGATGTTCGACGCGGCCTACCTGACCGTGCCGTTCCCGTCCTGCTGGTGCGCCTACGCGCTGCCGCCGGGGATGACCGACGCGATGCTGGCCGCCTGGCGGGCCGAGGTGCGGGTCATGTGGCCCGACCTCGACGACGACGCCGTGCTCGGGCCCCGGCTGCTCGACGCCCAGGTGTTCTGGGTGTGGCTGACCACCTGGCAGTTCCTCACCGTGCCCGACCTCGAACAGCTGGGCTCCGGCGGCTCGGTGCCCAGGCCGCACCAGGCCGACGTGCTGGTGGCCCGTTGGACCGGTCTGGCCGCCGCCGCGCGCCGGGCCAAGTCGGTCGCGGTCGCCGAGCACGCGGAGGCCGTCGTCACCGGCCTGCGGTCGCGGTTCGGCGAGCGTTCGCTGCCGCTCTACCCCGCGTTCGACTGACACCGAAGTCTTCGCCCGGCCGACCCCGCGCGGACACCGCGATCTCACCGCCGGTGAGCCATCGGGTCGCATCGTTGTCCGCGTGACCGCGCTGGGGATCGAACGCAGCAGCACACCCGTACTCCCGACCTCGACCACGTGGACCGCGAGAACGCTGGCGGTACTCGGCGACTCCACCACCGTCGGCATCGGCGACCCGCTGCCGGGCGGGCGCTGGCGCGGCGTCGGCCCGCTGCTGGCCGCCGCGCTCGGTGCCGAGGTGCACAACGTGTCCGCGACCGGCGCCAGGCTCGGTGACGTGCGCGCCACGCAACTGACCCTCGCCATGGCCGCCGCCCCCGACGCCGCGGTGGTGATCGCGGGCATGAACGACACGCTGCGGTCGGACTTCGACCCGGTCGCGATGTGCGCCGACCTCGCCCACGTGGTGATCTCGCTGCAGGAGCGGGGCACCGTGGTGGCGCTGGTGCGCTTCCACGACCACGCGCGGGTGTTCCGGATGCCCGCCGCGCTGCGCCGGGCGCTGCGCACCAGGATCGACCGGCTCAACTCGGTCATCGACGCGGTGGTCGCCGAGACCGGTGCCGCGCTGGTCGACCTGGACGTGCTGCCGGGCGCCTACGAGACCGCGACCTGGAGCGTGGACCGGCTGCACCCGTCCGAACTCGGGCACCGGATGCTGGCCAAGGGGTTCGCCGAGCAACTGGCCGCCCGCGGCTGCGCCGTGCCCGCCCCGGTGAGCCTGGTCTGCGAGGGCGGGCTGCGGCCGGGACCGCTGGCGCACTTCGCCTGGCTCGTGCTCAAGGGCATCCCGTGGCTGTGCAAGCGCGGCGGCGACCTGGTGCCCTACGCGCTGGGGATCATGCTGCGCGGCCACCGCGAACCGCCCTGTGGACAGCTCGGCGCGGAGCGGGTGGCGCGTCCGTAGAGTTCGGGGCATGGCACTTCTCGACCGCACCCTGCTCGGCCCGGGACCGTCCAACCCCTACCCGGAGGCGACGGCCGCCCTGGCCGCCCCGCTGCTGGGGCACCTGGACCCGGAGTTCCTCCGCGTGCTCGACGAGACCTGCGACCGGCTGCGCCGGGTGTGGGGCACGCACAACGCGCGCACGCTCCCGTTGTCCGGCACGGGGTCCATCGGCATGGAGGCCGCGTTCGCGAACTTCGTCCGGCACGGCGACGTGGTCGTGGTGGCGGTGAACGGCCTGTTCGGCGAGCGGATGGTCGACGTCGCGGGCCGCTACGGCGCGAACGTGGTGCGGGTCGACCACGACTGGGGCACCCCGGTCGACGTGGAGCGGGTCCTCGCCGCGCACCCGGAGCCGTCGCTGGTCGCCGCCGTGCACGCCGAGACCTCGACCGGTGTCCTCAGCGACGTCCGCGCGTTGTCCCTCGCCGTCCACAAGCGCGACGAGCGCGCCCTCGTCCTCGCCGACTGCGTCACCTCCCTGGCGGGCATCGAGGTCGCCATCGACGCCTGGGACGTCGACCTCGCCTACTCCGGCACCCAGAAGTGCCTCGGCGTCGCCCCCGGCCTCGCCCCCTTCACCGTCTCCCCCCGGGCCTGGGACCGCCGCGTCCAACGCCCCCCGACCTGGTACCTCGACCTCAACCTCATCGGCGCCTACGTCGACGGCACCAACGGCGGCCGCACCTACCACCACACCGCCCCCGTTGCCATGATCGCCTCCCTCCACGCCGCCCTCGGCCGCGTCCTCGACGAGGGCCTGGAGCAGGTGTGGACCCGCCACCACGCCGCCGGAACCCTGCTGCAGCAAGGATTGCGGGACCAGGGCCTCGAACTCTTCGCCGCTGACGGCCACCGCCTCCCCGAACTGACCACCGTCCGCGTCCCGGCAGGGGTCGACTCCGCGAGGGTCCGCCAGATCCTGCTCACCGAATACGGCATCGAGATCGGCGCGGGCGCGGGCGCCTTCGCCAGCTCGGTCTGGCGGATCGGCCTGATGGGCCACAACGCCCGCCCGGACCGAGTGGAGTTGGTACTCGCCGCCCTGCGGGCCGCCATCGCCAAGGCCAAGGCCTGAGAGTCCGGGGCCTGGGAGTCCGACCTGAGTGTCCTGAGAGTCCGACCAAGAGTCTGTCTACTGTGGAGGGTTGTTGAGTATGCGCGGCACTGTGCTGCACGGGACCGGGGATGTGCGGCTGGAGGACATGCCGGAGCCGGGGGTGTGGCGGGCGACGGACGCGGTGGTTCGGGTGGTGGCGTCGTGTGTGTGCGGGTCGGATCTGTGGGGGTATCGGGGGATCGCGCCGGTCGAGGGGCCCAAGCGGATGGGGCACGAGTTCGTCGGGGTGGTCGAGGCGGTCGGGTCCGAGGTGCGGACCGTGCGGCCGGGGGACTTCGTGATCGCGCCGTTCGCGGTCAGTGATGGGACGTGTGCGCACTGCCGCAACGGGATCCACACCTCGTGCGAGCGCGGCGGCTACTGGGGCGGCACGGCCCGCGCCGGGCACGACATCGACGGTGGGCAGGCCGAGTACGTGGTGTCCCCGTTCGCCGACGGCACCCTGGTCGCCACCCCCGGGTTCCCCGACGCCTCAGCCGTCCCCGGTCTGCTGACCCTGTCCGACGTCATGGGCACCGGTCACCACGCGGCGGTGTCCGCGAAGGTCGGCCCCGGCGACAAGGTGGTCGTCGTGGGTGATGGCGCGGTCGGGCTCTGCGCGGTCCTCGCCGCGTCCCGCCTGGGTGCGGAGCGCGTGGTCGCCATGTCCCGGCACGCCGACCGCCAGGCCTTGGCCACCGCGTTCGGCGCCACCGACATCGTCGCCACCCGCGGCGACGAGGGCGTGGCCGAGGTCAGGGACCTCCTGGGCGGCGGCGCCGATGCCGTGCTGGAGTGCGTGGGCACCAAGGAGTCCATGGACCAGGCCCTGCACGCCGTCCGCCCCGGCGGCCGCCTCGGGTACGTCGGCGTCCCCGCGGGCGGTCCCGAGTTCCCCGTCCGCCACCTCTTCGGCAACAACATCGCGGTGGCCGGGGGAGTGGCCCCGGTCCGCGCGTACTTCGACGACCTGCTGCCCGCCGTCCTGAACGGGGAGATCGACCCGGGGCGGGTCTTCGACGCCGAGTACCCCCTCGACCGGGTGGCCGACGCCTACACCGACATGGACAACCGCAAGGTCATCAAGCCGCTTCTGCGCCCGTGACAGCGAACTCGCCGTTGGGCTTACCCAACGGCGAGTCCCGCCTAGACAACCCCCACGGGTAAGACCCGCGAGAACGTGTCGACCACCGACAGCAGCGGCGCCTCCGCGTCCGGGTGCAGCACGACCCCAGACCCGGTGACCTCGATGTGCCGGTCCAGCACGAACCACCCCGGCACGATGTGGTGCGCCCCGAGCGAGGACAGCACCGGCCGCAGCGCGTAGTCCAGCGCCAGCACGTGCGCCGGGCTGCCCCCGGTCAGCACCGGCAGCGCGGTCTTGCCCGCCAGCGCGAACTGCGGCAGCAGGTCCAGCAGGGTCTTGAGCAGTCCCGAGTACGCGGCCTTGTAGACCGGCGACGCCACGACCACCCCGTCGGCGGCCTCGATCGCCGCGGTGACCTCCGCGATCGCCGGGTCGGTGACGTCGGCGTGCAGCAGGGCGGCCGGGGGCAGGTCGCGCACCAGCACCAGGCGCACGTCGTGGCCGTGGTCGCGGAGCCTGGCCGCCAGGTGGCCGGTCAGGGCCGCGGTGCGGGAGGTGGCCGAAGGGCTGCCGGAGAGGACGACGATCGAGGACAACGCAACCTCCAGTGGTCAGGAGTACCAGGTGGGTTCGGGGATCTCGTCCCGTAGGACGAAGACCCCGACCTCGCGTCGCTTGTAGGCGACCGGGTCGTGCAGGGTGTGCGTGCGGACGTTGCGCCAGAAGCGGTCCAGTCCCTCGCGGGCGGCCGTGGCGCGGGCGCCGGTGACCTCGAAGATGCCGCCGGTGATCTCCAGCGCCACCTCGGTCGCGCGGGCCTTCACCGCGGCGACCCGCACCTCGTGCTCGCCGCGTTCGCGCTCGGTCACCACGTCCGGGTCCTGGTGGATCGCCCAGCCCTCGGCGGCGACCTGGTCGGCGAACGCCTCGACCGCCCACAGCTTCGCGGTCAGGTCGCCGTACACGTCGAGGACGTAGGGCTCGTCCACCGACCGCTCTTGGCCGCCGTGCAGCCACGCCCGCGACTTCTCCACGGTGTAAGCGCGCGCGGTCTCCAGTGCCCCGCGCGCGATCCCCAGGTAGAAGCTCACGAACACCAACTGGATCGTGGGCACGTTCAGCGTGTTGTAGACCTTCGGCGTGAACTCCTTGTCGACGTACCCGGCTGCCGAGGCCCAGTCGACCCGCACGCCCGAGATGGTGACGCTGCCCGACTCCGTCAGCCGCTGACCGATGTTGTCCCAGTCATCGTGGAAGGTGAGCCCCTCGATGTCGGATGGCACGATGGCGAAGATGTGCTTGTCGGTGCCCTCCAGGACACCCTCCAGCACCGTCAGGTCCGACACCTTGCTGCCGGTGGAGAACGACTTGCGTCCGTTGTAGACGATCGTGTCGCCCTCGTCGGTGATGACGACGTCGTCGTCGCGCGGGTTCACCGCGCCACCGAAGAACAGCCGGTTCTTGGTAGCCAGCTCCTCTACCGCCAAGATCTGCTCCGGCGTACCGACCAGCCGCGCGGCCCAGAACCACAGGTAGTGGTACCCGAGCAGTTGCCCGATAGAGCCGTCGGCCTTCGCGATCTCGCGCACGATCCGGTACGCGGTAGGCCAATCCTGTCCGCCTCCGCCGTGCTCGACCGGTCCGAGCAACGTCACCAGACCGGATTCCTTGAGCAGCGAGACTTCCGCGTGAGGGGTCTTACCCTCACGGTCGCGCGAGACAGCGTCAACGGCCAGCAGTGCCGATACCTCGGCCGCACGGGCCAACCAACCGGTGGTGGTGGTAGGAGTGGATTTGGCCCAATCAGTGTCTGTGGTGGTCATGGTCCCTGCCTTTCAGCGGGTCACGGGTTCGGGGACACCGGCCCCGCGATCGGCGTCGGCCTCCAGGGCGCGCACGATCGGCAGGACGTGGGTGCCGAAGTACTCGACTTCCTCGTGGTAGTGCAGGAATCCGAGCAGGGCCAGGTCGACGCCGCGGCGGCGGTACTCGACGAGCCGGGTGGCGATCTGCTCGGGGGTGCCGATGAGCTTGGTGCGGAATCCGTCGTTGTACTGGACGAGGTCCTCGAACGAGGAGTCCGCCCACATGCCCCTGCCGTCGCCGGTGGAGCCACCGGCCTGGGTGACCGCGTCGCGGAACCCGGCCACGGCCTCGGGGTTGGCCTTGGCGACGATCTCGCGCAGCGTCTCGCGGGCCTCGGCCTCGGTGTCGCGGGCGATGAGGAACCCGTTGAGGCCGAACCGCACCCGCCGACCGTGCGCCCCGGCGGCGGCTCCGACCTCGGCGACCTGCTCGCTGACGCCGTCGTAGTCCTTGCCGTTGCTGAAGTACCAGTCCGACACCCGCCCGGCCATCGCCCGGGCCGCGGTCGAGTTGCCGCCCTGGAAGATCTCCGGGTGTGGTCGGTCCGGCCCGCTCAGCGGCTTGGGCTTGAGGTCGAACCCGCGCAGCCGGTAGAAGTCCCCGGCGAACTGGGCGTCGTCGGTGGTCCAACTGGCCCGCAACACCCGGATGAACTCCTCCGAGCGGCGGTAGCGCTCGTCGTGCTCCAGCCACGGTTCGCCCAGGGCGGTGAACTCGCCCTTGAACCAGCCGGACACCACGTTCACCGCCGCGCGGCCACCGGAGATGTGGTCGGCGGTCGCGATGAGCTTGGCCAGCACCGCCGGGTGCCACAAGCCCGGGTGCACCGCGGCGATGACCTTCAGCCGCTCGGTGGCCAGCAGCAGCGCCAGGCTGAAGCTGGTGGACTCGTGCTGGTAGGCCGCGCCGTAGCTGGCCATGTAGCGGACCTGGCTCAGCGCGTAGTCGAACCCGTTGTTCTCGGCCAGCACCGCCAGCCGCCGGTTGTAGTCGTAGGACCAGTCGGTGCGCTGCTCGATGTCGCTGACGACCAGGCCACCGCTGACGTTGGGGACCCAGTACGCGAACTGGAGGGGGGTCGGTTCGGTGTCGGGCACGGTGGACTCCACGGGTCGCCGGGCACGCTGGGGGACCGGCCCCTGGGGCGCGGTCGAGTGCGGAGAGTGACGCTCAGCGGTGACAGCCCTGGGTGCAGACCCGGGCGAAGTCGACGTGCCTGCGCCTGGTCAGGCGCTTGGCTGGCTTCGCGGTGGACACCCACCTATCCGAGCACCGGGCCCGCGCGTGGTCAACAGATGACCCTCCGCGTCCACCCGGTGGGACCGGGGGCGCTAGGCGCTGGCCGGGAGTAGGGCCGGGTCGGTCGCCACGGACCGCAGCAGCCGCAGGATGGCCGCGCGGGAGCGGTCGTAGACGGCGAAGTCGTCGTTGAGCACGGAGTTGGCGTTGGCCGTCTCCATGAACGCGATCAGCTCGAACGCCAGCTGCCCGCTGTCGACCTCGTCGGTCAGCTCGCCTGCCGCGGCTGCCTCGTCCAGGGTGCGCCCGACCAGCTCGGCCCAGCGCGCCGAGAGCCGCGCCAGGGTGTCGCGCACCCGGCCGGGCTGGGCGTCGAACTCGGCGGAGACGGCGAAGAAGAAGCACCCGCCGGGGAAGATCCGGCCGCGGGAGTAGTCCTGCCAGCTCAGGCACAGCCGCCACACCTTGTCGACGCCGGGCGGCAGGTCGAGCACCGGCTTGACCACGGTGTCGACGTAGATCCGCAGCGCCGCGTCGATGGTGGCCAGCTGTAGCTCCTCCTTGGAGCCGAACAGGCCGAACACCCCGCTCTTGCTGATGTCCAGGTCGGTGGCGAGCCTGCCGAGCGACAGGCTCGTGAGGCCCTCCACCGAGGCGATCTCGACCGCGCGCGCGACAACCAGCCCGCGGGTGTGGTTGCCCCGCTGGACACGACCGTCCACACGAGCCTCGGTCATCGTTGCGCTCTCAGGGATCTAGGACTCACTAGGGTCTTTGTGCTCTGAATGGTCTTCAGGGCTCTATGTCTCAGGGCTCTCAACGTCTTCGGGCTCTCAGGGCGGGTAAGGGAACCGGGAGCCGATACCGGTGTCCGTCGATCTTACTCCCGCCTTCACGAGTTCCTCTCATGGTAGCGCGCAGTTTCCGGTGGCAGCAGCGCCCGCGTCTGTCCGAAGGGGACTGCCGGGGGCCGCGCGGGGCCCAGACCAGCCGGTACGCTGTACCGAAAATATCCGCACGACCGATCGCATTGTGTGTTAGGCTCGCCGCGTCGGGCCACCGGGCTGCGACGGGGGAGAGCTAGCCGAACCGGTATCCGAGGAGTGTCGTGTCCGCAGACCAAGCCACCAGTCCGTCGTTACCCGCCGAGCCCGTGGGCCCGGGCCAGGAGGACGGCACGTTCGTCTTCCACGCGAACGACATGCAGGACCCGCACGCGGTGTACGACAAGCTCCGCGCGGAGACACCGGTACGCGAGGTGCTGATGCCCAACGGCCTCAAGGTCTGGATGGTCACCAAGCACGCCGACGCCCGCGCGGTCATGGCCGACCGGCGCTTCTCCAGCGACCTGGTGCACGGCCGCAAGCTCGTCGAGACCGGCTCGGATGTCCGCCCCACGCAAGAGGACTACGGTTCGCAGTTCGGCAGGCACATGCTCAACGTGGACCCGCCGGACCACACCCGGCTGCGCCGGTTCATGGCCAAGGCGCTCACCCCGCGCCGGATGGAGGGCCTCAAGCCCAACGTCTCGACCCTGGTCGAGGACCTGCTCGACGCCTTCGACCCGTCCGGCGAGATCGACCTGGTCGGCCAGTTCGGCAGCCCGCTGCCGCTGACGGTCATCTGCGACCTGTTCGGCGTGCCCGCCGCCGACCGCTCCGACTTCCACCGCTGGGCGCTGGCCATCGGCACCGACTCCGCCCCGGTCGCGCTCACCTCGGACAACCGCTCCGCCGAGGCCAAGTCCTCCGCCGCGGAGATGGCCGGGTACCTGCTGGAGCTGATCGACCACAAGCAGCGCAACCCGGCCGACGACCTGCTCACCGCGCTCATCACCGCCCGCGACGAGGACCAGGCGCTGAGCACCGTCGAGGTCGTCTCGATGGCCTTCCTGACCCTGTTCGCCGGGCACGAGACCGTGGTCCACCTGATCGGCAACGGCGCGCTGTCGCTGCTGACCCACCCCGACCAGTTGGCGCTGCTGCGCGGCGACCTGTCGCTGCTGCCCAACGCGGTCGAGGAGTTCCTGCGCTACGACGGCCCGGCCAACACCTCGATGATGCGGTACTCGATCGAGGACGTGGAGATCGCGGGCGTCACCATCCCGGCAGGCTCGTTCGTGGCCACCATCCTCACCTCGGCCAACCGCGACGACGAGTTCTTCCCGCGCGCGGCCACCATGGACATCACCCGTCCGATGGGCGGCCACATGACCTTCGGCCACGGCATCCACTACTGCGTCGGCGCGCCGCTGGCCAGGATCGAGGGCAGGGTGGCCTTCGAGCGGCTGCTCACCCGGTTCCCGAAGCTGCGCCTGGCCGTGCCGCCGGAGGAGTTGGTGTGGCAGTCCAACACCCTCATCCGCGGCCTGAGCAGACTGCCCGTCCTCGTCGACTGACCGTCGGCACCACACACCACGAAGAAGCGGGTTCATGACACACGATGTGATCGTCGTCGGCGCGGGCGCAGCGGGCTGCGTCGTGGCGAGCAGGCTGTCCGAGGACCCGACCCGCTCGGTCCTGCTGCTGGAGGCCGGGCCGCACTACCGCACCGAGTCGCAGTGGCCCGCCGACCTGCTCGACGGGTTCGGCTTCCCGCGCAGCCACGACTGGGGTTTCGCCAGCGCCCCGCTGGAGCACGGCGGGCACACCTTCCCGATCCCCCGCGGGAAGGTGGTCGGCGGCTCCACGGCGGTCAACTTCTGCGTCGCGCTGCGCAGCAGGCCCACCGACCACCGGGCGTGGGCGGCGATGGGCCTGCCGGGCTGGGCGTGGGACGAGGTGCTGCCGGTCTACCAGGCGCTGGAGTCCGACCACGACACCGAGCCGCGCGCCCTGCCCGGCCGCACCCCGGTGCGCAGGTACGCCCGCGAGGAGTTGACCGACTCCCAGGAGCGGTTCCTCACCGCCTGCGAGAAGGCGGGCTTCGCCCTCGTCGACGACCACAACGCCGCCGACTCGCTCGGCGCGGGCATGACCCCGCTCAACCAGGTCGGCGGCAGGCGGTACAACTCCGCGCTGGTGTACCTGGAGCACGCGGCCGAGCGGCCGAACCTCACCGTCCGCCCGGACACCGATGTCGACACGGTGCTCATCCGTGACGGCCGCGCGGTCGGTGTCCGGTTGGTCTCCGGTGAGGAGATCGAGGCCAGGCAGGTCGTGCTGAGCGCGGGTGCCTACGGCAGCCCCGCCATCCTGTTGCGCTCCGGTGTCGGTCCGGCCGAGCACCTGCGCGAGGTCGGCGTCGACCTCGTCGCGGACGTGCCCGGCGTGGGGTCGAACTTGCTGGAGCACCCCTCCACCCCGGCGGTGTTCGCGACCGCCGAAGAGCACAACGAGCGCCGCCCCGCCCCGCTGCGCACGATGCTGTCGATCAAGACCAGCCAGGACGAGCCGGACGTGGACATCCACATCCACGCCATGGCGACCATGCCCACCCGCTCGCCCGCCGGTCACCCCACCGGCTTCGACCTGCTGATGACCTCGGCCCTGGTCGCCCCGCACTCCACCGGGTCGGTCCGGTTGCGCTCACGCGACGCCGCCGAACTGCCCGTGGTGGACACCGGGATCTACCGGGACCCGCGCGACGCGGTGCGGGTCGCCGAGGGCCTGCGGGTGATCCGCAGGCTCGCCGAGCAGTCGCCGCTGGCCAGCCTGCTGGTCGCCGAGCGGTTGCCCGGCGCGTCGGTGGCCGACGCCGATCTCGTCGACGCCGTGCACGCGACCGTGGGCACCTACAATCACCCGGTTGGCACTGCCCGGATGGGCCAGGCGGGTGACCCCGGCGCGGTGCTCGACGAGACCTGCCGGGTGCGGGCCGTCGACGACCTGCTCGTCATCGACGCCTCCGCCTTCCCGGTCAGCCCCCGCGCGACTACGACCCTGCCCGTGCTGATGCTCGCCGAGCGCGCCGTCGCCCTCAACTGGCCGAACCCGTGACTCTCCGCACCCGTGCGGTGACCGGCGGGGACGTCGGGGAGCGTCGTTAAACCGCCGCCAGCGGAGAAAAACGTACGAACGATCGGCCTTGTTGGGTACACTGACGCCCGAGGTCGACCGGCGGGGCAGGTCCCGGCCGGAGGGCATCGACCACCGGGCGTCAGCGGTTGGGGGACTTTCGTGGCGGAGAGTCAGGGGATGGGCGACATGCTGTCCCTGTCGGACTTCGAACGGGCCGCGCAGGCCCGATTACCGGGGTCCACCTGGGACTTCCTCCAGGGCGGCAGCGGTGCCGAGAGCACCGTCGCCGCCAACCGGGCCGCCTTCGACCGCCGGGTGCTGCTGCCGAGGGTGCTCGTCGACGTGACCAAACCGGACCTGGGCACCGCCCTGCTGGGCGACCCGGTCCGCGCTCCCATCGCCATCGCGCCGATGGCCTACCACCGCCTGGTCCACCCCGAGGGCGAGGTCGCGACCGCGCGCGCCGCCTCGGGGTGCGGCCTGCCGTTCGTGGTCAGCATGTTCGCCAGCCGAACCCTGGCCGACATCACCGCCGCCACCACCGCGCCGGTCTGGTTGCAGCTGTACTGGCTGCGCAGGCGCGACGCGCTGGCCGACCTGGTCGCCCGCGCCGAGGCGGCGGGCGTGCGTGCGCTCGTGCTCACCGTGGACGCGCCCAGGGTGGCGACCCGGCTGCGCGACCTGCGCAGCGGATTCACCCTTCCCCCCGGCGTCACCGCGGCCAATGTCGACCCGGCCGCGATGGCGGTCGCGCGAACGGGGGAATCGGGTTCCTCGATTCAGAGTCATTCCAGGGAGCAATTCGACGCGACCATCACCTGGGCCGATCTGGCCTGGTTGCGCGGGACGACCCGGCTGCCCGTCCTGCTCAAGGGAATCCTGACCGCCGCCGACGCCCGGCTCGCCGTCGACCACGGTGTCGCCGGGATCGTCGTATCCAATCATGGCGGACGCCAACTCGATTCGGCCATTGCGGCTCTTGACGCACTCGCCGAGATCGTCGCCGAGGTCGCGGAAGCGGTTCCGGTTTTCGTCGACGGTGGGGTTCGTAGGGGTACCGATGTCCTCAAGGCGCTCGCGCTCGGAGCCGACGCGGTGCTGCTCGGCAGGCCGGTCCTGCATGGACTCGCGGTGGCCGGTGCCGAGGGCGTGACCGGCGTTTTGTCCACCCTGCGCGAGGAACTCGAAGAGGCGATGGTCCTCTCCGGCGCGCCGAGGCTGACCGACATCGGCGCCGCGCTGGTGCGTTAGCACGGTCATCCGGGTCGGACTGTCCATTTTCGACGGATACCACACGATTGGGCATTGTCGTGTTAGGAACGCGTGCACCGCGCCCTCTTCCCGGTCGGCCGCGGTGCTATACCCCTACTGTTCAGTCCGATGTATCTACTGGTCGGTATGCGACTCCCGCGGGCAATCGTTGCGCGTTCACTTATTTTCCCGTTGTTCATTCGATCATTGTGCGGCGGTGTGACAGTGCCGACGTAAACCCGTTGCGCGAATCGCTTGCTAAACCCGGATTGTCGGCAGTAACGTGAGATGCAGGGGTGAGTTGCCGGGCGTGCTGCCGCGTGGGCACCCGGGGTTTTACTCCCCCGTTGTAGATGCTGTGGTTCGGCCGAAGGCGATATGCGCATATCTGTCCTATAAGGGATCATCATTCCCATTCCGGGTACCGAATAGGGGGGAACACCATGCCGAGTGAGACCCACTTATCCCCGGTCGCGACCGGGGAGCCCTCGGCTCCGGCGACCGGCGAGTGGGTGGACGAGCTCCTGCTGGCCGGACCGGACAGCGAGCTCGCGCTGCACCTCGGCGCCCCGCTCGACCGGCGGGCGCTGCGCGCGCTGGTTCTCGAGCGCGAGGCCGAGCTGGTCGCGGCCGGGCTCGCTCCCGGTGGGAGCGTCTCGTTGCGACTCCCGCCGTCGCTGGCGTTCGTCACGGTGCTGCTCGCCGCCTGGCGGCTGGGCACCCAGGTGTCCCTTCTGGACTACCGGCTCACCCAGCACGAGGTGGACCAGGCGGTGGCCAGGTTGGCGCCGCAGCTGCTCGTGCAGCCGAGCAAGCCCGCCACCGGCGCGTTGCGCGCGCTGTTCGACGTGGACCCCGCGTACCTGCCGAACCCGGCGGGTGTCCCCGCGGCCACGCCGCACACGCTGATCCAGCTCAGCTCCGGCTCCACCGGTCCGTCGAAGATCATCGGTCGCACCGCGGCCGACGTCATCTCCGAGCTCGACCGCTACAACGCGATCGCGGGCATCCCGCGGCGGGGTGAGCGCGCGGTCGTCCTCGGTTCGATGGTGCACGTGCTCGGCCTGGTGGGCGGTCTGCTGCACGGCCTCAACGCGGGCGTGCCGATGGTCGTGCCGCCGCGGCTGACCATCGACGGCATCCTCAAGGCGCTCGCCGCCGACGACGCCCCGACCACGCTCATCGGGGTTCCGTCCCAGGCGGAGATCCTGGCCGCGGTCGCCGAACCGCCCGCGCTGCCCGGGTTCCGCCGGATGATCACCGGTGGCGAGCTGGTCCGGCCGGAGCTGTGGCGCACGCTGACCGAGGGCTACGGCATCACCCTGGGCAACATGTACGGGATGACGGAGCTGGGTGTCATCGCGACCGACATCGAGGGCGCGCACCGGCCCGAGCTGACCCCCGCCCCCGGCATCGCCGTGCGGGTCGAGGGCGGCGAGGTCCTGCTCAGCCGCGAGCGCTCGCCCTACATCGGACTCGTCGACCCGACCCGCTGGGCCGACGGCTGGCTGCGCACCCGCGACGCGGGCGAGGTCGACCCCGACACCGGTCGGGTCACCATCAAGGGCAGGCTCGACTCGCAGGTCTCCATCGGCGGCCTGAAGGTCGACCTGACCGAGGTCGAGCAGACCCTCGCCGACGCGCCGGGTGTCGACGCCGCCGTGGTGCTCTACGACGAGGGCATCAGGGCCTATGTGTCCGGTGTGGACACCAGTGCGGTCGACGCCTGGCTGCGCGAGCGGCTCGCCGCCTACAAGCGGCCCCGCGCCGTGCACGTCCTCCCCGCGCTGCCGCGCACCTCCAGCGGCAAGCTCCTGCGCGACCGGGCCGCGTTGCGGTCGGCCGCGGAGCAGGCCGCGGACCCGACCTAGCCACAGCCACCCGGTCCCCACCAGGCGCTCACCCGATCCCGGGTCAGCGCACGGTCGGGCGCGCCCGCGTCCGGGCGCGCCCGAGTCCCGCCACGAGAGGAAGTCCATGAGCACCAAGGAAGAAGTCCGCGCCTTCGTCATCGACGCGTTGGTCGGCCTGCAGTACGCCACCAAGGACGTCGCAGGCGACACCCAGCTCGGCCCGGCCGGGCTGGACCTGGAGTCGCTGTCGATGGCCGAGCTGACCGTGCAGCTGGAGGACCGCTTCGGCGTCAAGATCGACGAGGACGAGATCGAGCAGGTCTCGCTGATGACCATCGACGAGTTCGTCGCCGATGTCGCGGGCAGGCTGGAGCCGGTCGCCGAGGGCAGCGTTCGTGAGTGAGACCACCGCCGCTCCCAGCAAGGAAGACGTCGTGGAGATGATCTCCGGCTACCGCGCCCAGGTGTCCAAGGCCGACACCGAGGACCTCGACTCGCTCGAGCTGGCGTGGCTGCTGCACCAGGCCGAGCAGCGCTACGGCGTGGAGCTCGACCTCGACGACGCCGACCTGTCGCGGATGCACACCGTGGCCGGGGCCGCGCAGGTGCTCGCCGACCTGGTGGGTGGGCGCGGCGATGGCTGAGGCGCACGGGGCCGGTCGCGCGGACGTGGTGGTCACCGGGCTGGCCGCGGTCGCGGGCACCGGGTGGGACCTGGCCGCGCTCGGCGAGCGGACCGCGGTGGGCGACCCCGCGTTCACGCCCGTCACCCGGTTCGACGCGGGTCGCTACCGCACCGACCTGGCCGCCCAGCTGCCCGGTGACCCGGTGCTGGCCGACGAGCTCGTCGCCGTCCTGGACCAGGCCTGCGCGCAGGCCGGGCTCAGTGTCGACGAGCGCGCGGTCAGCCCGGTGCTGGTCGCCGTGCACGGCGACCCCGCGGTGGCGCGGCTGCCCGAGTCCGACCGCACCGGCCCCGGCGCCATCGCCTCCGCCATCGCGCGCCGGGCCGGTCTCGGTCCCGCGCCGAGGGCGTACATGACCGCGTGCGTCGCCGCGAGCACCGCGGTGGCCGACGCGGCCACGATGATCACCCACGGCCGCGCGCACCGGGTCGTGGTCGCCGCGGGCTACCTGGTCGAGCAGGACAACTTCGCCCTGTTCGACGCGGGCCGCTCGCTGGCGACAGATGGCCACGTCCGCCCGTTCAGCGCGGGCAGGCAGGGCATGCTGCTCGGCGACGGCATCGCCGCGGTGGTCCTGGAGTCGGCGCAGGAGGCGGCCCGCCGGGGCGCGACCCCGCTGGCCGCGATCGCGGGCTGGGGCCGGGCGGGCGACGCCTTCCACATCACCCAGCCCGACCCGGAGGGCGGCGGCATGACCAGGGCCGTCACCGCGGCGCTGCGCAAGGCGGGTCGCACCCCCGCCGACATCGGCTACATCAACGCCCACGGCACCGGCACCACCCAGAGCGACGCGGCGGAAGCGGTCGCGCTGCACCGCGCCCTGGGCGACGAGGCCGCGCGGATCCCGGTGAGCTCGTCGAAGTCCGTGCACGGCCACACGCTGCAGGCGGGCGGGCTGCTGGAGCTGGCGGTCACGATCCACGCGCTGCGCACCGGTCGTCTCCCGGTCAACGCGGGCTACGCCGGACCGGACGAGAGCCTCGGCCTGAACCTGGTGCTCGACACCCCGCTCGAGCGCGAGGTCGACCACGCGCTCACCCTCAACTCCGCCTTCGGCGGCGCGAACACCGCATTGGTGGTGGCACGGGTATGACCACGACCGCGGACACCGATCTGTCCACATTGGACTTATCCGATGTGGATGGTCTGACCGTGCTCGCCGAGGCGCGGTTCCCCGGGGCGGGCCCGTCCCGGCAACCGGCACCGCTGCCCGGGTTCGTCAGCTCGTCGTTCGCCCCGCTCATTGCGCAGGCCGCCGACGACTGCATGAGCCAGGTGCACGGCAGCGCCCCCGTGCCCGCCGAGCGCGGCGACCGCACCGCCGTGGTGGTGGTCAGCACCCGCGGCGACCTGGGCACCGCCACCGCGGTGGCCGCCGCCATCGAGGCGGGCAAGCGGATGCCACCCATCCTGTTCTTCCAGTCCGTGGCCAACTCCGCGGCGGGCCGGGTCGCGGTGACCTGGGGCCTGCGCGGGCCGGTCGTGTGCACCAGCCCGGTCGACGACCCGGTCGCCGACGCGCTGGCCGTCGCCGACCTGCTGCTCGCCGACGAGGCCGCGGACGAGGTGCTGGTGGTGCTCGTCGAGCAGGGCGCCGAGGCGGCCGCCGCGCTGCTGCTGGCCAGGCCAGGACGCACCACCGACCAGACCCGCCGGCGAACCGACCAGAGGAGCACGCAGTGACCGTCAAGACAACCAGGGCGCAGCTGGCGGCCGACCCGGACCTGGGCATCGGCAACGTGCTGAGCACGCTCGTGCGCAGCGGTTACGGCCTCGACGAGCCGACGCTGAGCTTCGACACCGACGTCGACGGCCACCCCGCGTGGGAGGCGCTGAGCCTGCGGCAGCTGGAGTTCGCCGTCGCCGGGCGCGCGTCGGTGTTCCACGCCAAGGGGATCCGCCCGCGCGACCCGGTCGCGGTCTACGTGACCGACTCCGCCGACCTGGTGCTCAACTACCTGGCGCTCTCCCGCATCGGTGCGATCCCGGCGCTGGTCAACAAGAACCTGCCCGGTGCCACCGCGGCCGTGTACATCACCCGGGTCCGCCCGGTCGCCGTGCTCACCGACGCCCCGCACCGGGCCGCGCTCGGCGACGGCGTCGAGGGTGTCGAGCTGTTCATCGACGTGACCGAGCTGGGCAACGGCGACCCGGCCGCCGCGCCGCCGCAGTTCCGCCACCACGCCGACGACCCGGTGGTCATCACCCACTCCTCGGGCACCACCGGCATGCCCAAGGCGGTCGTGGCCTCGCACTCGAGCCTGTTCGCCTCGGTGCGCCACCGGCTGCGCCTGCCGCGCGCCCAGGGCGTCGACCGGATGCTGTCCGCGCTGCCCGCCAACCACGCCGCGATCGTCATCGCGACCAGCCTGGCGCTGAGCAACCGCTCGCAGCTGCTGTGCCTGTCCGAGCAGTCCGGTGCCAAGGTGCTGGCCGCGGTCGACCGCTGGAAGCCGACCTGCGTGCTGGGCTTCGCCGCGACCTGGCCGGAGCTGGTCTCCCAGGACCTGACCGCCTACGACGTGGCCTCGGTGCAGTTCTGGTGGAACACCGGCGACTGCGCGCACGAGGCGCACATCCGCAGGCTGATCTCGGTCGGCACCCGCACCGTGGTCACCGCGCAGGGCGTGAGCCAGGTGACCGGGTCGGCGTTCATCGACGGCCTGGGCTCCACCGAGATGGGCCACTCGCAGTTCTTCATCACCCACACCCCCGACACCGACCGCTACGGCCGCTGCATCGGCAAGCCGCACGCGTTCTCCGACATCGCGGTCCTCGACGACAACGGCGACAAGCTGCCCGTCGGCGAGGTCGGCCAGCTCGGGGTGCGGTCGCCGACGCTGGCGCCGGGGTACTGGAACGACTCGGTGACGACTTACCGCAGCAGGCTCGCCGGGTACTTCCTCACCGGTGACCTCGCGTACCGCGACGCGGAGGGGTACTACTACCACGTCGACCGGGCCGTTGACGCTATCGACCTCGGTGAGGGCAAGCGCTTGTACACCGCGCAGTCCGAGGAGCGCGTGCTCGCGACCAACCCGGACGTGCTCGACTGCACCGTCGTCGCGGTCAAGGACGACAGCGGTCAGGTCGTGTCCGCGGTCCTGCTGACGCTCAACGCCGGTGCCGACACTTCCGTCGACCGGACCGAAGCGGTCAAGGCAGCCCTGCCCGAGTACGTCGCCGCCACCATCCGCGAGGTCGTCGTCGTGAACGAGGACGACATCCCGCGCGGCGCGACCGGCAAGGTCCGCAAGGTCGTCCTGCGCCAGCAGCACGTCGACAAGCTCCGCGCGGTGACCGCGTGAGCGCCCCCGGCCGCACGGCGGTCATGACCGGCATCGGCATGGTCACCCCCGCTGGTCGGGGCCTGACCGCCACGTTCGACGCGCAGTGCGAGGGCCGCTCCGGCATCGTCACCCCGCCGCGCGACCACGTGGTCGCCACCTGGATCGAGAACGCCGGTGTCGCACCGGACATCGACCCGGCCACGATCTACAAGCGCGCCGACCCGTGCCTGGACCGGTACGTGCTGTTGGCCCTGGCAGCGGCCGATGACGCTATCGCCGACGCGGGCATCGCGGTGGGCGACAACGCCGACCCGCACCGGATCGCGACCGTCGTCTCCAGTGGCGGCGGCGGTCTGCTCACCTACGAGGACCAGGCCGCCACCCGTCGCGACAAGGGCCGCACCGGGATCAGCCCGTACATGATCCCCGGCATCCTGCCGAACATGGCCGCCGCGCGGATCGCGCTGCGGTTCGGCCTGCGCGGCTACAGCGCGGCCATCGCGACCGCGTGCGCCGCCGGTGCGCAGTCGATCGCCGAGGGCCTGCGGTTGATCCGCGCGGGCGAGGCAGACGTAGTCGTGTGCGGTGGCACTGACGCGCCGCTGCACCCGAGCATCGCGACCGGGTTCGTCAACGCTCGCGCTACCGCCAACGGTTGGGCCGACCCGACTCAGGCAAGCCGACCGTTCGACAGCGGCCGCAACGGGTTCGTGCTCAGCGAGGGCGCGTGCGTCGTAGTGCTGGAGAGCGTCGAGCACGCCGAGGCGCGCGGGGCCGCCGGGTACGCGGACATCATCGGCTGGGGCGGTACCACCGACGCCCACCACCTGACCGCGCCGCGCGCGGACGGTGAGGGCGCTGCCGAGGCGATGCGCAAGGCGGTCAAGGACGCCGGTCTTGTCCCGTCCGATGTGGAGTACATCAACGCGCACGGCACGAGCACCAAGCGCGGCGACGTCGCCGAGACCAAGGCGGTGCACGACGTGTTCGGCACCGACGGCCCCGCGGTCAGCGCGACCAAGTCGGTCATCGGCCACTCGCTGGCCGCCGCGGGCGCGATCGAGGCGGCGGTGACCGCGCTGGCCATCGCCAAGGGCACCCTGCCGCCGACGTTCAACCTGACCGACGTCGACCCGGGCTGCGACCTCGACCACGTGCTGGACAAGCCCAGGCAGGGGCCGGTGTCGGTGGCGCTGTCGAACTCCTTCGGGTTCGGCGGGCACAACATCAGCCTCGCGGTCGGACCGACGAGCACCACCGCGAAGCGATTCGGCTGAGCGGCGCGCACAGCGGGAAAGGGAACACGATGGGTGGGACGGAAATCGAGAACGGCCGGGTCGATGTCGACACCGACGCCGATCCGGGGCCGCCGCCGCTGCACGAGTTCTGGTGGCTGCACGACGCCCGGTGGTACCAGGGTGTGCTGCGCCGGTTCGGCCAGGAAGCGGCGAACGAGATCAATGCCGAGGCCATCCGGTTCGTGTTCCGCCGCATCGCCCGCTGGTACCGCCACCAGCACGGGCTCGACTTCCGGGCGATGTCGCTCGACGAGTTCGTGAAGTGGTTCGCGGAAATTCCCAAGATCTCCTGGAACCCGGCCATGATGGTCGCCGAACACGCCGTGACCGGGGATGACGAGTGGGAAAGCGTCATCACCAAGAACTACGCGCTGAAGATGTTGGCCGCCGCGCGGGCGCTGGACGGGTATGAATGCCCCTGTCCGCAGATGCGCGAGGGCTGGTTCGAGGGAATGGGTGTCACGGTCCGTGACAGCAGGGTGTCGTGCGTGCGCACCGGTGGTGAAGTGTGTCGATTCCACGCGGTTATGGACCAGGGATCATGACGATTGTGGTAAACATGTTCTAGTGCCGGGTCGGCCTTCCAGTCGGAAATAAAGCGGACAAACCAGCGTGGGTGACGATGTCGCTCCCGTGTGTTTCCGGTGCCGTCGAAACCTGGTGTTGTCATCGGTAACCGAATCACTCCCGAAGGGGGAGAAATGGATATCCAGGACATCGACCACGTCGAGCTCTACGTCGGTGACGTCCAGCAGTCGGCGTTCTACCTGTGCACGGCGCTCGGGTTCCGGGTGGCGGGCCAGGGCGGGCCGGAGACCAGCCTGCCCGACGACCGGTCGCTGCTGCTGCGGCACGGTCGAATACAGCTGCTGCTCACCTCCGGCCTCAACCCGCGCAGCGCCGCCGCCCAGTACGTGGCCAGGCACGGCGACGGCGTGTCCAGCCTCGCCTTCACCGTCGCCGACGCGCGGGCCGCCTTCGAGCAGGCCGTCAGCCGGGGAGCGACCGCGGTGGCCGAGCCGGTCACCCACGCCGACGGCGAGAGCAGCGTGACCATCGCCGAGGTCATCGGCTTCGGCGACGTGCGGCACCGGTTCATCGAGCGCCACGGCGAGCGCGACGAGTTCCTGCCCGGCGTGATCGGCATGCTGACCCACGACGTCGAGGAGGGCGACACCCTGCTCGACATCGTCGACCACATCGCCGTCTGCCTTCCGGCGGGGACGCTGGCCGAGACCGTCCGGTTCTACCAGGACGTCTTCGACTTCGACCAGATCTTCGAGGAGTACATCGAGATCGGCGACCAGGCGATGGACTCCAAGGTCGTGCAGAGCAAGTCGACCAAGGTGACCTTCACCCTGATCGAGCCGGACAGCACCCGCCGCCCCGGCCAGATCGACGACTTCCTGGCCCGCCACGACGGCGCGGGTGTGCAGCACCTGGCGTTCCTCACCGACGACATCGTCGGCTCGGTCGAGACCTTCGCCGCGCGGGGCGTGCAGTTCCTGTCGACCCCGGCGAGCTACTACGACGCGCTCCAGGAGCGCCTGGGCCGGGTCGACCTCGGGGTGGAGGCGCTGCGCCGCACCAACGTGCTCGTCGACCGCGACCACTGGGGCGAGGTCTTCCAGATCTTCACCCGGTCCATCCACGCCAGGGGCACCTACTTCCTGGAGGTCATCGACCGCCACGGTGCCAAGACCTTCGGCAGCGGCAACATCCGCGCGCTCTACGAGGCCGTCCTGCGCGCCTCGGAGAGCCCCGCGACCGCGGGCTGAGAAGCACAAACAGGGGATAGAGGGGAAAACCAGCGTGACCACGCAACTGCGGACGTTCGACCTGACCGACGAAGAGCGCGCGTTACTGCCGACCGACGACGAGGTCCAGTTCTACGCCGAGCACGGGTGGTACCTGAGCAAGAAGCTGTTCACCGACGAGGAGATCGACACCCTCGTCGCGGCCAGCGAGGCCTACTACGGCGGGCACCGCGACCGCAGGCTCCCGTCGCACCCGCCGCGCCTGGCCTACTGGACGCCCGAGAAGGGCGACGTGCAGCGGCACAACGACTACGTGCACTACGAGGACGACACCCTCGGCGCGATCCTGCGCAAGCCGCTGCTCGGCGCGGTCGCCGCCCGGCTGGCCGAGGCCGAGTCGATCCGGGTCTTCCAGTCGACCCTGATCTACAAGCAGCCCAAGCCCGACGAGGTCACCAACATCGTCCCGTGGCACTTCGACAAGCACTACTGGTCGACGTCGACCTCGGAGAAGATGCTGACCGCGTTCATCCCCTTCCACGACTGCCCCGAGGAGATGGGCACGATCACCATGGTGGACGGCAGCCACCTGTGGAAGGAGATCGGCGACAACGACACCACCAACCGGCACTTCGCCGAGCGCGACCGCTCCGAGCTCGACCAGATGCTGGAGGACAACGCGTCCTTCAACAACGTCGAGGTCAGGAAGGTGCCCATGGAGATCCCCAAGGGGCACGTGAGCTTCCACCACTGCAAGACCTACCACGGCAGCGGCGCCAACGTCAGCGACCGCCCGCGCCGCGCGATCTCCCTGCACCTGCAGGACGGCGACAACGCCTACCGCGACTTCCGCACCTCGGACGGGTCGCCGGTGAACTACAACCACGACTTCCTGGTGCGCAAGACCGCCGCGGGGACCCCGGACTACTCCGACCCCGAGTACTGCCCGGTGACCTGGCAGTCCTGACCACAGCCGGTCCGACCGACCCGTCGTGCCGGACCTGCCACGACACCAGAGCCGCTCCGGCGAGAGGAACGAGATGCCCCCGAGTGTTGACCCGTCGCGCACCGGTCGGATCGCCGTGTGCGTCGTCGGCATGGGCCCGCGGGGCCTGTCGGTGCTGGAGCGGATCTGCGCCAACGCCCGGGATTTCCCGCGGGTGGAGCTGACCGTCCACGTGGTCGACCCGCACCACCCCGGCGCGGGTGGTGTGTGGCGGACCAGTCAGGACCGTCAGCTGCTGTTGAACACCGTCGCCTCCCAGGTGTCGATGTTCACCGACGACAGCGTCGACCTCTCCGGACGGTTGGAGGTCGGGCCCAGCCTCTATGAGTGGGCACGGTTCCTTGTCCTGATGGGCAACTCCGAGGGCTACCCGGAGGAAGTCCTGGCCCAGGCTCGTGAGCTCGGACCGGACTCTTACCCCTCTCGGGCGTTCTACGGGCATTACCTCAAGTGGGTGTTCCGTCGCGTCGTGCGGCAGGCTCCCGGGACGGTGCGGGTGGAGGTGCACCGCTCGCGGGCGGTGTCCCTTGAGGACGCCACCGGCACCGTCGATGGGCCGCAGACGGTCCTGCTCGAAGACGGCACGCGGCTCGACGACCTCGCCGCGGTCATCTTGGCGCAGGGGCATGTGCCGGTCCGGCCTAGCGCTTCGGAGGAAGGGCTTGCCGCTTACGCCGCCGAGCACGGTCTGACCTATGTGCTGCCGTCAAACCCGGCCGACGTGGACCTGTCTGCGATCCAGCCTGGTACCGCTGTCGCGTTGCGTGGGCTCGGGCTGAACTTCTTCGACCACCTCGCCCTGTTCACCCTGGGGCGTGGTGGCCGGTTCGAGCGCGAGGACGGCCGGTTGGTCTACCGCGCGTCGGGCCGCGAACCCCAGCTGTACGCCGGATCCCGCCGTGGTGTGCCGTACCACGCGCGGGGCGAGAACCAGAAGGGCCCGTCCGGTCGCCACGACCCGTTGGTGATCACGCCGGAGGTCATCGCGGACCTGCGGGCGCAGCGCGGGATCGACTTCCGCACGCAGCTGTGGCCGTTGATCGCGAAGGAGACGGAGACGGTCTACTACGCCACGTTGCTCGCCCAGCGCGAGTGCGTGTGCGTGGCGGACCGCTTCCGTGAGCGCTACCTGACCAAGTCTTGGGGCGACCCCGCCGAGGCTCTCCTGCTCGACGAGTTCGGTATCCCCAACGACGACCGGTGGGACTGGGAGCGCATCGCGACCCCGTACCGCGGGCAGGTGTTCGCCGACCAGGACGCGTTCCAGCGCTGGCTGCTCGACTACCTCAGCGCGGACGCGGCCCAGGCGCAGCAGGGCAACCTGGACAACCCGCTCAAGGCGGCGTTGGACGTGATGCGCGACCTGCGCAACGAGATCCGGCTCGTCGTCGACCACAACGGCCTCAGTGGACACTCGCACCGAGACCACCTCGACGGGCACTACACCCCGCTCAACGCGTTCTTGTCGATCGGCCCGCCCGCGGCCCGCATCGAGCAGACCGTCGCGTTGATCGAGGCGGGCGTGCTGCACGTGATGGGCCCGGACGTCCGCCTGCGCGTGGACCCGGACGAGCCCGGTTTCGTGCTGGAGTCGCCTGCCGTCCCGGGATCCGTAGTGCGCGCGACCGTGCTCATCGAGGCGCGGCTGCAAGAGATCGACCTGCGTCGTACGGCCGACCCGTTGCTGGGCAAGCTGATGGCGACCGGTCAGTGCCGCCTGCACAAGGTAGGGGAGTACGAGACCGGTGGCCTTGCCGTCACCGCTCGGCCGTACCACGTCATCGACGCCGACGACCGCGCACACCCGCGCCGGTTCGCCTTCGGTGTGCCGACCGAGTCCGTGCACTGGGTGACGGCGGCGGGGATCCGGCCCGGGGTGAACTCGGTGACCCTGGGTGACTCGGACGCGATCTCCTTGGCCTGCCTGGATCTCGCGGCTCCGGTCGCGGCGCCGGTCGCCTCGCGCGAGGCGGTGGTCGCGGGATGAACCGGGGAAACAATCCGCACGACCGTGCTAGATTGGTGTCATGACCGAGACACCGCTCCGCAGTGGACCGTCGACCGATGTCGAGCCCGGCACCTTCCGCCACGCCAGCCGGGTGTTCTTCGACGAGCTGGACCCGATGGGCATCCTGCACAACGCGCGCTACGCGGTGCACGTCGAGCGGGCCACCGCCGCGTTCTTCGAGGCCAACGGCTTCACCTGGGAGGCCTCGATCGAGGACAACCCGGACAAGTTCCACGCGGTGCGGCGCTTCGAGGTCGACCTGGAGCTGCCGTACCTGGGCACCGGTCCGCTGGACGTGGACCTGTGGCTCGACCACCTGGGCTCCACCAGCCTGCGCTACGGCTTCCGCTGCGTGGGACCCCAGGGCCAGTCGCACGCGAGCGGCCTGCGGTCGGTCGTGAAGCTCAACCCCAAGACGTTCCGGCCCGAGCCGTGGACCGACCGGTGGCGCGAGGCGCACCTGTCCGTCCTGGGCCCGGCCCGGTCATCAGGCTGATTGCGGAGGGACCGTGCCAGGACTGCTCGACGGCAAACGACTGCTGATCACGGGGGTCATCACCGACTCCTCGATCGCCTTCGAGGTGGCCAGGTACGCCGCCGAGCAGGGGGCGCGGGTCATCCTCACCGGGTTCGGCCGGATGTCGCTGGTCGAGCGGCTGGCCAAACGGCTCGGCCCGGACGTGCCGGTGGTCGAGCTCGACGTCACCGACGCCGACCAGCTTGCCACCCTGGCCGACCGGGTCCGCGCGCACGACGGGTTCGCCGACGGCCTCGACGGTGTGCTGCACGCGATCGCGTACGCCCCGACCACCTGCCTCGGCGGCGAGTTCAGCCAGGCGCCGTGGGACGACGTGCAGACCGCGGTGCACGTGTCGACGTACTCGTTCAACTCGCTCACCGCCGCCTGCCTGCCGCTGCTCGGCCCCGGCTCCTCGGTCGTCGGCCTCGGGTTCGACGGGCAGGTCGCCTGGCCCACCTACAACTGGATGGGTGTCGCCAAGGCCGGGCTGGAGGCCGTCGTCCGGTACCTGGCGCGCGAGCTCGGACCGCGGGGCATCCGGGTCAACCTGGTCAACTCCGGTCCGCTGCGCACCAAGGCGGCCGTGTCCATCCCCGGGTTCGCCCAGCTCAAGGCCGACTGGGACAGCCACGCCCCGCTCGGCTGGGACCCGCACGACGCGCGACCGGTCGCCACGTCGGTCTGCGCGCTGTTCTCCGACCTGCTCCCCGCCACCACCGCCTCCGTGCTCATGGTCGATGGCGGCGTGCACGCCATGGGCCTGGCCATGGGCTCCTGAGAGGACCCCGACATGCCACTGGACCCGCAGGTCGCCGCGATGCGCGAGCGCAAGATCGCGCAGGACACGCCGCCGCTCTACACGCTCTCGCTGGCCCAGGCCCGCGCCGATGACCTCGCCTCCATCCAGGCCGCCGGGGGGACGCCCGAACAGGTGGGGTCGGTCGTCAACGACTCCTACCCCGGTCCGGACGGTGAGATCCCGATCCGCGTCTACCGGCCGGATGTCGAGGGCCCGCTTCCGGTGCTGTTCTACTTCTTCGGCGGTGGCTGGACTCTTGGCACCATCGACACCTCTGACGCCATCTGCCGTCGTCTGACCAACGCCGTTGGTTGCGTGACCGTGGCCGTGGGGTACCGCCTGGCGCCAGAGCACCGGTTCCCGGCCGCGCTTGAGGACTGCTACGGCGCGGTGGAGTGGTTCGCTGCCAACGGTTCCCGCTACGGGGCAGACGTCAGCCGTATCGCGGTCGGTGGCGACAGCGCGGGCGGTAACCTCGCCGCGGTCGTGTCACTCATGTCGCGCGACAGGGGCGGCCCGCGGCTTCAGGCCCAACTGCTCGTGTACCCGAACACGGACTACACGGCGTCTTCCGGCTCTATGGCCGAGAACGTCGACCCCGCGTTCTTCAACAACCGTTCCGTGGCTTGGTACTGGAGCCACTACCTGGCCGACGCGCCGTCCGAGGGCATGGACCCTCGGGTGTCGCCGTTGCGCGCCACCGACCACACCGGCCTACCTCCGGCGTTGGTCATCACGGCCGAGTACGACCCGCTGCGCGACCAGGGCGAGGCCTACGCGGCGAAGCTGGTCGCTGCTGGCGTTCCGGCCGAGGTGAGCCGCTACGACGGTATGGTGCACGGCTTCTTCGCCATGGCAGGCGACCTCGCGGCGGGGGAGCGGGCGCAAGAAGAGGCTGCTGCTTTTTTGCGGAAATTCCTGTAGTCAGATGCCGTAGTGGGTGGCCCGACAGCGAGGGGTGCAGGCGTGTCAGTAGAGACCATGTCGGGGGTGCTGCTGCGGGCGGCCGACCTCCACGGCAGCGTCACCGACCCGGGCATGGAGTCGATGAACTTCCTCAACGAGGTGGTCGGCCGGTTCCCGGACGCCATCTCGTTCGCCCCCGGGCGGCCCTACGAGGGGTTCTTCGAGACCAGCCAGGTGTTCGACTACCTCAAGGCGTACACCGACTACCTGGAGCGCGACCGCGGGTTCACCCCGGCGCAGGTCCGGACGAACATCTTCCAGTACGGCCGCACCAACGGGCACATCCACGACCTCATCGCCCGCACCGTCTCGAACGACGAGGGGATCGAGGTCTCCCCGCAGTCGGTCGTGGTGACGGTCGGTTGCCAGGAGGGCATGCTGCTCACCCTGCGTGCCCTCTTCGCCGGTCCGGACGACGTGCTGCTGGTCAGTTCCCCTTGCTACGTCGGCATCACCGGTACCGCCACCGTGCTGGACATCGCGATCCACCCGGTGCCCGAGGGCCCGCATGGCGTTGACCCTGCCGCGGTTGCCGCTGCGGCGGCTGAGGTGCGTGCGCAGGGTAAGAGGCCGCGTGCGATGTACCTGGTGCCAGACTTCGCCAACCCGTCCGGTTCGAGCATGCCGGTCGAGGCCCGCGAGGAGCTGCTGCGCGTCGCCGAGCAGGAAGACCTCTTACTGCTAGAGGACAACCCGTACGGCTTTTTCCTCCGCGAGGGCAACCCGCGCCCGACTCTCAAGGCCCTCGACCGCGCCAAGCGCGTCATCTACCTGGGCTCCTTCGCCAAGACCGGTTTCCCCGGCGCCCGCGTCGGCTACGTGCTGGCGGACCAGCCCGTCGCCGCTGCCGACGGCACGGTGGGCCTGCTCGCCGACAGCCTCTCCAAGATCAAGAGCATGACCACGGTCAACACCGCGGCCCTGAGCCAGGCGGCGATCGGCGGCATGCTGGTCCTCGCGGACTGCAAGCTGCGCGACGCCAACGCCCAGGCCATCGACTTCTACCGCACCAACCTCCAGACCGTCCTCGACGAACTGGAACACCACTTCCCCGCCGACGTCCGCGAGTCCCTCGGCATCTCCTGGAACGCCCCCGAGGGCGGCTTCTTCCTGGTGGTCAAGGTCCCCTTCCCCGCCGACGACGCGGCACTGCACCGCGCCGCGAGCGACTACGGCGTCCTCTGGACCCCCATGAGCTACTTCCACCACGACACCGCCGGGGACCACCAGCTCCGCCTCTCCTGCAGCGCCCTGGACCCGGCCACGATCCGCGATGGCATGACCCGACTGGCCCGCTTCATCAAGGACTCCGCCCAGGCCTAGCTCGTGACGGCGCCCGTCGACCTCATGGGGACGACGGGCGCCGTCGTATGCCTGACACGATCGCCCGCGTTCGAGATGCTTCTCCGGTGAACAAGACTGGACGGCAGACCGGCCGGACGGGTCGAGCGGTGCTCGCCGTGGTGACCCCGGTCGTGCTGGTCACCGCCGCCGCGGTCCTGGTCCTCAGCCGGGTGCTGGACATCAGCACGTCGGCGGCCAGGCTGGAGATGATCCGCACCGCGCTCACCATCGGCGCGGGCACCGGCGCGCTCACCACCCTGGTCCTGGCCCTGCGCCGCCAGTGGGCCACCGAGCACGACGCGACCGAGCGGCGCCTCACCGACCTCTACGTCAAGGCCATCGACCAGCTCGGCTCCGACAAGCCCCCCGTCCGCCACGGCGCGCTGTACGCCCTGGAGCGCATCGCCCAGGACAACCCCGCCCACCGCCAGACGGTCGTCAACCTCATCTGCGCCTACCTGCGCGGCCCGTGGATCCCCCCGACGAACAGGCCCGCGCCCCGCGTCGGCGGACTCCGCAAGAACCGGTCGACCGGGCTTTCGAGCACCGACCAGGGCAAGCGGGAGGAGCACGAGGTCCGCAACACCGCCAGCCGCATCCTGCACCGCCACCTCCAGCGCGACCCGGCGTCCAGGCGTCCCTCGCCCACGTTCTGGCCGGATATCGACCTCGACCTCGCGGGCGCCGTCCTCGTCGACTTCTCCCTGGACCACTGCGCCGTCCGCGCGGCCACGTTCGCCGGGGCCACCTTCACCCGCGACGTGACCTTCGCGGGTGCGGTGTTCGCGGGCGCCGTCCGCTTCGACCGTGCCACCTTCACCGGCACGTGCAGCTTCTACCAGGTCGCCTTCAAGGGGACGGCCTGGTTCGCCAGCGCCACCTTCAAGCGCCTCACCTTCTTCGGCTCCGCCTCGTTCGGTGTCAGTGCCGGGTTCGAGGACGCCGTCTTCGAGGGTTTCGTCCTGTTCGAGCAGGCCACCTGGTCCGGCGACGGCACCTTCGTCCGAACCGCGTTCGACGAGGTCTCCTTCGACAACACCGTTTTCCGCCGGTCGGCCCGGTTCAAGGCCGCCACGTTCACCAGGCTCCCCACCTTCCGCGAAGCCGAGTTGCGTGCGGGTGGGCCGGACCCGCTGCGACCTTCCTCCCCGTTCACCGACTTCACCGACGCCCGGTTCGTCCGCGGGGTGCCGCCGGAGATCCGCGGGTTCGTCGACGACACCCCCGGCTGAGCGCCGCTGGTCCACTGTGGACGTGAACCGGCGGTCGATGTTGACCCATTAGGGTGACGGGGGAACTCGTGGCCCGGATTTCACGTTGTAGGTGGACTCGCTCTGTCACACCCTGGAGGCTTGCGCGTGCCTGTGTCTCTCCCGCCTCTCGACAAGCAGATCTTGCGCCTCCACGAGTTGGGCATCCCGGAGTTGGCCGGGCTTTCCGCGAACGACCTCGACCTCCCCGATGTCGACAACGCCCTGGTCGTCGTGCACCCCGATCGGCTCAAGACCTCCGCGTTGGCGCCCCTGCTGCGGCACAAGGAGAAGCCCGGGTTCGTCGTGCTGGACATGCCCGATCTCGACGACTTCACCCCAACGGTGGAACTCCCGGACAAGCCCGTCTACCTGGTCACCGACATCGACCGCGGTGACGACATGGCCAACTGGACCCCCGAGGACGCCCTGCCCGAGATCACCGGCGCCGGTCGCACGCCTCTCACGGTGGGGGAGGGCGTGCAGTGGCTCTTGCACCAGCCGGAGGCTCTAGAGCGCACGCGGTGCTTCATGACCATCTCGTCGCGGTTGCGCAAGGCGGACGGCAAGTTCGACACCCGCACCCCCGCGATCTGGATCAGCAACGGCATCGGCCGCGACGGCAGGGGCCACAAGGACGCCCCCAAGGTCGGGTGGTGCTGGTGGGGCAACCGGCACACCTGGCTCGGCTTCGCCTCCGGTCGCACCCGCTCCTAGCAGGCCCGGACATCTGTACAGTCGTACATGTACGGATGTCCAACACAGGGGAGTGGCCATGCTCGCGTGGGTCTACCTGGGCCTCGCGATCACGTTCGAGGTGGTCGCGACCAGCCTGATGAAGTCGACGCAGGGCTTCACCCAGCTCTGGCCGACGGTGACCGTGCTCGCCGGGTACGCGGTCGCGTTCTTCATGCTGGCCAAGGCCCTGCAGCACGGGATGGAGATCGGCGTCGGTTACGCCATCTGGTCCGCACTCGGTACCACGGTGATCGTCATCGTCGGCGCCGTGTTCCTCGACGAGGCGCTCACCCCGGTCAAGGTCATCGGCGTGGTCCTGGTGGTCGCGGGTGTCGTCACCCTCAACCTCGGCGGTGCGCACTGAACCGCCGCCGCGACCCCGGGGCCAGGCGCCAGGAGATCATCGACGCCGCCTGCGCGCTCATCCCGACCCTCGGCGTCGCGGGCCTGACCCACCGCGCCGTCGCCGCGCGCGCGGGTGTCCCGGTCGGCTCGACCACCTACTACTTCGCCACCCTCGACGACCTGACCACGGCCGCTCTGGAGCAGGTCACCCAGGCCTGGACCGCCGACCTGGCCGAGCTGGCGGCCGAGATCAAGGCCGCCGACGATCCGGTCGCCGCGCTGGTCGCGCTGTCCCTGTCGTACCACGGCAGCGAGCGCGCGGTGGTCGAGGCCGAGCTGTACCTCGCCGCCACGCACCGCCCCGAGCTGCGCCCCCTCGCCGACTGCTGGCGCACCGCGCTCGTCGACGTGCTGACCCTCCGGTACCCGCCGGACCGCTCCCGCGCCGCGGCCGTGTTCCTCGACGGCGTGCTGCTCGACGTCCTGAGCAACGCCACCCCGCTGGAACCGGCCGCGGTCGCCGCCGCCCTGCGCGACCTGCTGGGTCCGGGAGAGCGCGCTGGTTCGGGAGAACGCGCTGGGTGATCAGCGCGCCACCGGGGCGAACGGGTGGGTCTCCTCGACGTCGTCGTGCGTGGTCAGGTACGTCGACTCGGGCACTTCCCGCCACGCGCCCCGCAGGCTGCCCAGCGGTTCGGACACCACCAGTCGCGCGTCGTCGGACAGTTCGTGCAGCTCCGGGTTGTCCGGGTACTGCGCGCGCAGCGTCGAGATGTCGGCGCTGTGGAACAGCGAGCGGGAGCGTCCCTCGCTGGAGTAGCGGAACGCCCAGGTGGTGTCGCCGTCGGTGGTCGCGACCGCGAGTTGCACCGGGTAGGCGATGCCGTGGCGTTGGCCCACCTGCTCGACGAAGCCGACCGCCTGGGCGATGGCCGCCGGTGGGTCGTGCTCCAGGCCCATGGTCAGCGCGAGGTAGAACAGCACCTCGGAGTCAGTCGACCCCTCGATGCCCGGGTAGAGCTCGGGGTCGACGGCGAGGACCAGGTCACGCTTGATCAGCGGGAAGCCCGCGATCGCCCCGTTGTGCATCCAGAGCAGCCTGCCGTGGCGGAACGGGTGGCAGTTGGTCCGCTGTACCGCCGTGCCGGTGGTGGCGCGGACGTGGGCGAAGACCCTGCGGGAGGTGACCTGGGCGGTCACCTCGCGCAGGTTGTCGTCCTGCCAGGCGGGTTGGGTGTCGCGGTACACCCCTGGGGTCGCCCGGTCGCCGTACCAGCCGACGCCGAAGCCGTCGCCGTTGGTGGTCTCGACGCCGAGTTGGGCCCGTTTGCTCTGGACGATGAGGGAGTTCTCGGGTTTGTAGAGCAGGTCTTCCAGCCGCACGGGCGAGCCGGAGTACGCGATCCATCGACACATGCCGACCTCCTTGCGCCCAAGCCCACACCGCGCTCGGGCCGGGGGCATCGCCCGCGCCGGATGAGTCCACCCGGGTTCCCCTCACCCCATCCGGCGGTGGCTGATAGTTTCCGCCTCAGCTCGCCGCCATCTCGGTCAGCGCCCGGGTCGCCAGCTCGACGAACTGGGTCAGGTTCGCCTGGCTCATGGTCATCGTGTACTCGCCGGACTGCCCGAACTGCAGGGTCGCCTGGTTCCCCTCGACCGCCTCCAGCTTGATCGGGACGTCGTGCGCGAGGTCGACCCAGGCCTCGACAGAGACGCCCGGTTGGGTGAAAAGTGCCATGGGGTGCCACCTTCTGCTCTACGGTGATCGAGACTTAAGCCCGACTGTCGTGCTGAACGTTAGGGCGACAGTCGGGCAACTGACAAGACGCACGATCGGGTGAACCGAAGGGGTCGGCCATGGGCCACGCGCGGCCTACATTCGAACGCAGGCAACTGGGCCTGGTCCTCCGCCGCTTGCGGGAACGCTCCGGCATGACACAACAGGCAGGCGCCGAGGCGGTGGGCAAGGTCCGCTCCCGCATCGTGCAGCTGGAGGACGGAACCGCCACCGCCAGCGAGGAAGACCTCCGAACCCTCCTGGACTGCTACGCCGTCACCGGCGACGAACGCACCACCGTCCTCGAACTAGGCGCCCAAGCCCGCCGCCGCCAGAAACGCCGCGTCCACGTAGACAATCTGCCGGACGCCTACCGCCGCTTCGCCGACCTCGAAGCCAGCGCCTCCGAGATCAACTGTTTCGAGACCGGCATCATCCCCGGTCTTCTGCAGTCCGAGGGGTACATCCAGGCACTTTTCGCTGAGGCCGAAGGTCCCTGGCACGAGGTCGACGACGTCGAGCGCGGCGACAGGTGGTCCTTCCGGGTGGATCGCCAGATGCGGATGCTCGATGAGACGGATCGTCGAATCATGCGGTTTGTCGTAACCGAGGACGCGTTGCGCGCCAACATGGGCGCCCCCGAGGTCATGCGCCAGCAGTTGGACCACATGCTTGCGTTGCTCGACAAGCAGCGCGACCTCAACATCCGGGTGCTTCGCACCGATGCCTACGGCAACCCGTTGAGGGGCTTCGGCTTGACCATCTTCGCCTTCGGTGAACGTGGGGCACCGATCGGCTACTCATCACCCGTTCTCGGCCCGTCAACTTATTACGATGGCGAGTCGGAGACCACGGCTATGCTTCGAGCATTCTATCGACTGTGGGAGTTGGCTTTGAGCCGCGAAGAGTCCCGCCGTCTGATCCAGCAGATCGCGAAGGAGTAGGCCATGGTTGCCCGCGTTCGGGACACCGGTTGGTTCAAGAGCAGTCGCAGCGGTGCCGTCAACGAGAACTGCGTCGAAGTGCGGCTGACCGACACCGCCGTGTGCGTTCGGGACACGAAGCACCGCGCTGCTGGTGCCCTCAACGTCACCCCGGCAACCTGGACCGCATTGGTCACCAGCCTCAAGACCGCCTAGGAGATCCCCATGGACACCGGTTGGTTCAAGAGCAGCCGCAGTGGCGCCGCCAACGAGAACTGCGTCGAGGTCCGCCTGGCCCCCACCGCCATCGGCGTCCGCGACACCAAGAACCGCACCGCAGGCGCCCTCTCCCTCCACCTCACCACCTGGGTCGCCTTCCTCACCACCACCAAGGACGACCGCCACACCAGGTAGCGTCGACTCCTGTGGAACAGGAGTTCGACCTCTTCGGCGCCCCCGCCTCCGCTGACGCTGTCCGGAAAGCGCGGGCGAACACGCCTCTGGCGGTCAGGATGCGGCCCGCCACTCTCGACGAGGTCTTGGGCCAGGACCATCTCCTCGGTCCCGGCGCCCCGTTGCGCCGCCTCGTCGAGGGTGCGGCGCCCGCGTCGATCCTTCTCTATGGCCCACCTGGCACCGGTAAGACAACCCTGGCCACTCTTGTCTCCTCCGCCATCGGGCGGCGCTTCGTGGCGTTGTCAGCGCTGTCCGCAGGAGTCAAGGAAGTCCGGGCCGTCATCGATGAGGCGCGTAAGAGGCTGACGCACTCCGGTGAGTCCACCGTTCTGTTCATCGACGAGGTCCACCGGTTCTCCCGCACCCAGCAGGACGCCTTGCTCGGTGCCGTCGAGGACCGGATCGTCCTGCTTGTCGCTGCTACCACCGAGAACCCGTTCTTCTCCGTGGTGTCGCCCCTCCTGTCCCGCTCGCTCGTGCTCCAACTCCAGCCTCTTGCCGACACGGACGTCCAGCAGCTCGTCCGCCGCGCGGTCGCCGACGAGCGTGGCCTCAACGCCACCGTCACCCTTGACGACGACGCAGAGGCCCACATCGTCCGTCTAGCCGGTGGTGATGCGCGCAGGGCTCTTACCGCCCTCGAAGCGGCCGCTGACTCAGCGCTAGCGGCCAACGATGGCGCTATCGACCTCGCCACGGTTGAGGCCACCGTGGACAAAGCCGCCGTGCGTTACGACCGACAGGGCGACCAGCACTACGACGTCACCTCCGCGTTCATCAAGTCCATCCGCGGTTCCGACGTCGACTCCGCCCTGCACTACCTCGCCCGCATGGTCGAGGCAGGGGAGGACCCCCGGTTCATCGCCCGCCGCCTGGTCGTGCACGCCAGCGAGGACGTCGGCATGGCCGACCCCACCGCGCTCCAGGTGTGCGTGGCCGCCTCGCAGGCCGTCCAGCTGATCGGCATGCCCGAGGCCCGGCTCGCGCTCGCCCAGGCCACCATCCACCTGGCCACCGCGCCCAAGTCCAACGCCGTGATGGTCGCCTTCGACTCCGCGCTCGCCGACGTCCGCTCTGGCGCTACCGGACAGGTCCCGCCCCACCTGCGCGACGGTCACTACGCGGGCGCCAAGAAGCTCGGTAATGCCACCGGCTACCGGTACCCCCACGACGTTCCGGAAGGGGTACTCACCCAGCAGTACCCACCGGACGACCTGCGCGGCCGCGACTACTACGAGCCCACGCAGCGCGGCGCGGAACGGCACCTCGCGGACCGCGTGCCCAAGCTGCGGCGGGTCATCCGCGGCGAGTAAACGGGTCGCCCGACACCGCCTCGACCGCACACAATGCCGGGGCGACCGGCACGGTAGCCTGACGATCGAATTCCGGGGTCAGGCCATATGAGGAGGGCTCGTGACAGCAGGGCAGATCGCCGCGCTGGTGGCCGCAGGCGCGTTCGTGCTGCTGGTTGTGCTGCTGGGCATCGTGCTGGCCAAGCTCGGCCGCACGCTCGACGAGGCCACCATCGCCATCCGCAAGGCGCACCAGAACAGCGACCCGCTGTTCACCGGCGCCAACACCACGCTCAACCACGTCAACGCCCAGCTCGAGCGGGTCGACGGCATCACCGCCAACGCGCAGGCCGTCACCGGCAACGTCTCGGCGCTGACCTCGGTGTTCACCGCCACGCTCGGCGGTCCGCTGGTCAAGGCCGCCGCGCTGTCCTACGGCGTCAGCAAGGCCATCCGCGCGCGCCGCAAGGCCAAGGGCGAGATCGAGGGCAAGCACTCCCGTTCCGGCCGCCGCCGCTCCGGGCGCAGGGGAGCCAGGTCATGATCCGCCGCGTCTTCTGGCTCGGCGTCGGTATCGCCGCCGGTGTCGCTCTCAACCGCAAGGTGAAGCAGACCGCGCACGCGGTCACCCCCGCGGGCATCGCGGGCAACCTCGGCGACGCCATGCACGAGCTCGCTAGCGCTATCGGCGCGTTCGGCGCCGACGTGCGCGCGGGCATGGTCGAGCGCGAAGATGAGCTGGCCGACGCCGTCGAGCGCCGCTCTGGCGTCACCCCCGGCGCGCGAGCGCGTAGGGCGAACGGCTGACTCTGAGGCCGTTCGCCGCGCACCGACCGCCGAACCCCTGACAGCTAGAGGACCACTCCAGTGCAGACCCACGAGATCCACAGTCGATTCCTGGACCACTTCAAGCGCAACGGCCACACCCAGGTGCCGAGCGCGTCGCTGATCCTCGAGGACCCCAACCTGCTGTTCGTCAACGCGGGCATGGTCCAGTTCAAGCCGTACTTCCTCGGCCAGGCCCCCGCGCCGTGGCCGCGCGCCACCAGCGTGCAGAAGTGCGTGCGCACCGGCGACATCGACGAGGTCGGCAAGACCACCCGGCACAACACGTTCTTCCAGATGGCGGGCAACTTCTCCTTCGGCGACTACTTCAAGGCCGGGGCCATCGAGTTCGCGTGGGAGCTGATCACCAAGAGCGTCGGCGACGGCGGCTACGGGTTCGACCCGGACCGTCTGTGGGCGACTGTCTACAACGACGACGACGAGGCCCTGGAGTTCTGGCGCAAGATCGCCGGACTGCCCGAGGAGCGCATCCAGCGCCGCGACGGCCTCGACAACTACTGGGACATGGGCGTGCCCGGTCCCGGCGGCCCCTGCTCGGAGATCTACTACGACCGCGGCCCCGAGCACGGCCGCGACGGTGGGCCGGTCGCCGACGAGGACCGCTACCTCGAGATCTGGAACCTCGTCTTCATGCAGGACGAGCGCGGCGAGCTGAGCCCCAAGCAGGGCCACAAGCCGATCGGGTCGCTGCCGACCAAGAACATCGACACCGGCATGGGCATCGAGCGCGTCGCGACCCTGCTCCAGGGCGTCGAGAACGTGTACGAGACCGACCTGGTGCGCCCGGTCATCAGCAAGGCCGAGGAGATGTCGGGCCGCCGCTACGGCTCCGGTAACGCTGTCGACGACGTTCGCTTCCGCGTCATCGCCGACCACGCGCGCAGCGGCATGATGCTCATCGGCGATGGCGTCACCCCCGGCAACGAGGCCCGCGGCTACGTCTTGCGCCGCCTGCTGCGCCGCATCGTCAGGTCTGTCCGGCTGCTCGGCGTGAACGAGCCTGTCCTGGGTGAGTTCGCGGCCGTCGTGCGCGACACCATGTCGCCCTCTTACCCCGAGCTGGCCAAGGACTTCCCGCGCATTGAGTCCGTGATGCGCAAGGAAGAGGAGGCCTTCCTCGCCACCCTCGTCAGCGGGTCGAAGATCTTCGACCTCGCCGCCGAGCAGGTCAAGGCGGACGGCCGCGCGCAGCTGCCCGGCGACAAGGCCTTCCAGCTGCACGACACCTACGGCTTCCCGATCGATCTCACCCTGGAGATGGCCGCCGAGAAGGGCCTCACCGTCGACGAGACGGGCTTCCGGGAGCTGATGGCCGAGCAGCGCGCCCGCGCCAAGGCCGACGCCGCGTCCCGCAAGACCGGCCACGGCGACCAGACCGTCTACCGCGACCTCTTGGCGCAGGGGCCGACCGAGTTCCTCGGTTACGAGAGCCTGACCGCCGAGGCCACCGTGCGCGGCTTGGTCCGCGAGGGCGTCCGGGTTCGTAGTGCGTCCGAGGGTGAGATCGTCGAGGTAGTGCTCGACCGCACCCCCCTGTACGCCGAGTCCGGTGGCCAGGAGAGCGACGCGGGCACCATCACCGCCCCCGGCGTCGAACTGGAGGTCCTCGACGTCCAGAAGGTCGCGCGCAAGCTCTGGGTCCACCAGGTGCGTGTGCGCAGCGGCGAGATCGTCGAGGGCCAGAACGTCGAGGCTCTTGTCGACCCCGAGTGGCGCATCGGCGCGCGCCAGGGGCACTCGGGCACGCACGTCGTGCACGCGGCCCTGCGTGAGGTCCTAGGCCCGACAGCGCTGCAGAGCGGCTCTTACAACAAGCCGGGCTACCTGCGCCTCGACTTCGCCTGGGGCAACGCCCTGTCGCCCGAGACGCGCAGCGAGATCGAAGAGGTCTCCAACCTCGCCGTGCGCAAGGACCTGCCCGTTCGCGTGGTCTACACGGACATGGGCGGCGCGCAGGACCTCGGTGCCGTCGCCCTCTTCGGCGAGACCTACGACGAGACCGTGCGCGTCATCGAGATCGGTGGCCCGTGGTCGCGCGAGCTGTGCGGTGGCACCCACGTCGAGCACTCGTCCCAGATCGGCCCGATCACCTTGCTCGGCGAGTCCTCGGTCGGCTCCGGTAGCCGCCGCCTGGAGGCCTACGTCGGCATGGACGCCATGCGCTTCCTGGCCAAGGAACGGGCTCTTGTCCAGAACCTGGCCGCGATGCTCAAGGTGCCCGACGCCGAGGTGCCCGGTCGTGTGGAGGCCCTGATCGACCGCCTTCGCAACGCCGAGAAGGAGCTGGAGAAGCTCCGCGCCGGCCGGCTCTTGTCCTCCGCGGGCGATCTCGCCGGTAAGGCCGAGGACATCAACGGGACCGCTCTTGTCGCGTTGAAGGCCCCCAATGGCGTTAGCGGCAACGACCTGCGCACGCTGGCGACCGAGGTGCGCAACCGGCTCGGCACGCGTCCCGGCGTCGTCGCCCTGTTCTCCGTCGACGGGGACAAGGTGAGCTTCGTCGTCGCCACGACCTCTACCGCGCGTGACGCCGGGATCGCCGCGGGCAAGCTCGTGCCGTCGTTCTCCGCCGCCATCGAGGCGCGCGGTGGCGGCAAGCCCGACATGGCGCAGGGTGGCGGCACCAACGCGAACGGTGTCGACGAGGCGGTGAACGCCCTGCGCAGGGCGTTGGGCGGGTCGTGAACCCCAGACCTGACCGGCCGGGAGCCGACGATCCGGGGCGTGGCCGCAGGCTCGCCGTGGACGTCGGCTCCGTCCGCGTCGGCGTCGCCGTGAGCGATCCGACTCCCGTTCTGGCCTCTCCGCTCGTTACGCTGTCCCGCGACGAGCGGTCGGGCAGTGACCTCGACCGGCTCACCGAGCTCGTCGCCGAGCACGAGGTGGTCGAAGTGGTGGTCGGGTTGCCAAGGACGCTCGCCGCGCGGCACGGCGTGGCCGCCGAGAGCGCGCACGCGTACGCGCTCGCCCTGGCGGCGAGGATCGCCCCGGTCCCGGTCCGCCTCGCCGACGAACGGTTGACCACCGTCGCCGCCACCAGGATGCTCAGCGACCGCGGCGTCAAGGGCAAGCGACAGCGGGCGGTGGTCGACCAGGCCGCCGCGGTGGAGATCCTGCAGTCGTGGCTCGACGCCCGCTCGGCGGCGCTCGCACGATCTGCGGAGGCGGAATCATGACCGACGAACTCGGCTTCTTTGAGGACGAGGCGGACGACACCGCCAGACGCAAACCGCGCCGCGACCGCAGGCGCGTCAAGCTCGCGGTGTTCGGCCTGATCGTCCTGGCGCTCATCGGCGGCGGTGTCTGGTACGGCATCCGCACGCTGTCCGGCATCGGCGGGTACGACGACTTCACCGGCGCGGGTGAGGCTGACGTCGTCGTGGAGGTCAAGAGCGGCGACAGCACGGGCATCATCGCCAACCGGCTCAAGGAGGACGGCGTCGTCGCCAGCTCGCGCGCCTTCACCGAGGCCGCGGAGTCGGAGTCGAAGATCCGCTCGATCCAGCCGGGCTATTACGTCATGCGCACCAAGGTGTCCGGCGCGGACGCGGTCGCCAAGATCGTCAATCCCGCCTCGCGGGTGGGGAACCTGCAGATCAAGGCCGGTACCCAGTTCGACGACGTGACCAGCGGCGCCAACGTGACACCGGGCGTGTACTCACTGTTGTCGAAGGCTTCATGCGCCGAGCTCAACGGTAAGAGCACCTGCGTCCCGGTCGAAGAGTTGCGCAAGGTAGTGGAAACGGCCGATCTAGCCACGCTCGGTGTCCCTGAGTGGGCCGTGCCGGACGCGTCGAAGTCGCCAGAGCCCAAGCGCAAGCTAGAGGGCCTGATCATGCCGGACGTCTACGAGGTCCGGCCGGGGTCGACCGCCGAGGAGCTGTGGAAGAAGCTCATCGCCGACTCCTCCGCGCTGCTGCAGAGCGTCGGCATGCCCGCGCTGGCCGACACCACCGGGTTCACCCCGTACCAGTTGCTGGTCATGGGCTCCCTGGTCCAGCGCGAGGCCATCGCGGGCGACTTCTCCAAGGTCTCGCGCGTGACGTACAACCGCCTGGCGAAGACCATGAAGCTCGAATATGACTCCACGGTCAACTACGTCCTCGACCGCCCCGCGATCCGCACCAGGCCCGAGGACCGCGCCAAGTCCGGCCCGTACAACACCTACGCCAACACCGGCCTCCCCCCGACTCCTATCGCCGCCGTGAGCCGTGAGGCCATAGAGGCCGCGGCCAAGCCCGCCGACGGCACCTGGATCTTCTTCGTCCGCTGCCAGAAGGACGGCACGTCGTGCTTCGCGAACACGCTTGACGAGCACAACGCGAACATCGCGCTGGCCCAGCGCAATGAGGCCTACTGACATCAGACGGGCAGCCGTCCTCGGCTCGCCTGTCGCGCACTCCTTGTCACCAGTCCTGCACGGAGCCGCGTTCGAGGCCCTAGGCCTACCGTGGACCTACACGCGCATCGAATGCGACGCAGAGCGCTTGCCCGGTCTGGTGTCCTCTTTGGACGACGACTGGGTAGGCCTATCGGTCACGATGCCCGGCAAGCGCGCCGCGTTGTCTTACGCCACAACAGCTACTCCGCGCGCTGTGGCCGTAGGCGCCGCGAACACCCTTGTTCGCACTGACGGCGGCTGGCTAGCTGACTGCACGGACGTCGATGGCGTTACCGGCGCCCTCCGCTCTGCTGGCTTCGCTGGCGGTTCCCTAGGCGTAGTACTGGGTGCGGGCGGAACGGCTTGCGCGGCACTAGCGGCCTTTGTAGACCTAGGCATCACTTCTGCGGTAGTGGTGGTCCGCGACCTCTCCCGCGCCACCGAAGCAACCAACTGCGCCGCCCGCCTGGGTTTGCCCCTGGAAGTCTCCCTCTGGTCCACCACAGACTTCGCCGCCCTGGCAGCCTCAGCCGCAGTCCTGGTCAACACGGTCCCCCCCGCCGCCACCGAGCCCCTAGCCCCCACCCTGGCCCCAGTACGCCACCTCCTGGACGTCATCTACCACCCCTGGCCAACCCCCTTGTCCACCGCGGTCACCACCGCCGGCGGAACCGTCATCACCGGCCTGGACATGCTCCTGCACCAGGCCTTCGGCCAGGTAACCCACTTCACCGGCCACCCCGCCCCCCGCCCCCCCATGCGCCAAGCCCTCTCAGCGGCCACCGGCGGCGTCCATCCCCTCCCCATCTGACAATCCACAACGCCCCAACTCATCCACACCCCCCGCATTACCTATTCCCTCCACCCGTCCCCATCCGGAAGACTGGGAAAACGGGGGCTGCTCAGAACGCCACAGCACATCCCCGTCAATTCCGTCAACCAACCTATCCCCACCGTATTGAGTGACTGCGGCCCGAACTCCACCCTCGCTACCTTGGAAAGCGAAGGGAGTTCCTCATGCCAACCCAGTCACTGTTCTCATTCCACCTCACGCCTTCGGCCTCGCCGCCGACACGCCTTCCCGCGCTGGCCGCCCTGCTCGCCGCCACTGCGCTGTGTCTGCCACTTCCCGCGCTGTTCCACGGGATCGCTCTGTCCACAGTGGCCGCGATCGCGGGCTATGCCATCGGCGCCGCGGTTCGCCTGCTGGTGCCCGAGTACGCGGTCCCCGCCCGCTGGTTCGAACTGGCTACCGCTGCCCTCTGGTCCGTCCTTGCCGCTACTTGGTCCGCAGGCATCATCCCTGGGTGGTGGCTCCCCGCGATCGCTTTCCTGGCAACGCTATCCGTACCTCTGGCCGTCGTAGATCTACTCCACCAACGCCTACCCAACCGCTTGACCCTGCCCGCCTTCCCGCTGGCTGTAGCCCTGTTTGTCCCCGCGGCCCTATCCACCCCCAACCCCCTACTCCAAGACGCTCTCACCGGCGCCATCCTCGCGACCGCTTTCTTCGCCCTCGTCACATCGCTCAACCCCAGCGCCCTAGGCATGGGCGACGTCAAACTAGCCCCCATCCTCGGCCTGTACCTGGGCCCTGGCGGCCCCCTGTCGCTGATCCTGGCCCCGCTACTTGCCTCGGCCGTAACCCTGTTCCTGCACCTCCTTCGACACCCCGCCTGGCATGCCAGGATCCCCTTCGCCCCCGGTCTGCTAGCCGCCACCTTCGCCCTCTTCCCCTTATCCGCCAGCTGAACTCGTCGACTGCTAGCGCGAGACGGGAGCGGCAGGCCCAGTCCCGGAGTGGGACCAGACCTGCCGCGAGAGAGAGGAGGGCTAGGTCAGGTGTTGTGACCAGAAGGGTGGAGTTCGACTAGACCAGCGAGGGATTGGGGGAGTGGGCCTTGGTGGAGGACACCGAGGCGTTGGGTGGCGCGGGTTAGGGCTACGTAGAGCTCGGCCGCGCCGCGGGGGCCGTCGGACAGGATGTGGTCGGGTTCCACGACGAGGACGGCGTCGAACTCGAGGCCCTTGGTTTCCGAGGCGGGGACCACGCCGGGGATGCCAGGGGGGCCGATGACGATGCTGGTGCCCTCGCGGGTGGACTCGTCGCGGATGAAGTCGTCGATGGCGGCGGTCAGGCCGTCCGGGGTCACCTGGCGCGACCACGGGACCACGCCGCAGGCGCGGACCGATTCCGGGGGTTGGACGGTGGGCGCGAAGTCGGCGAGGACGGCGGCGGCCACGGTCATGATCTCGGCCGGGGTGCGGTAGTTGACCGTCAGCGACCGGTACTTCCACCGGTCCGGCACGTACGGGTCCAGCATCGTGCCCCACGACCGGGCACCGGCCTCGGTCCGGCGCTGCGCCAGGTCGCCGACCACGGTGAACGACCGGCCCGGGCAGCGGCGCATCAGCACCCGCCAGTCCATCTCGGACAGCTCCTGGGCCTCGTCGACCACCACGTGCCGGTAGGTCCAGTCGCGGTCGGCGGCGGCGCGTTCGGCGAGTTCGCGGGTGTCGCGCTCCTCGAAGCGCTCCGCCAGGTCCTCGGCGTAGAGCAAGTCCGTGGCGTACAGGTGGTCCTCGTCGTCCATCGAGTCCGCGCGGCCGTGCATGCTGTCCAGGACGGCCGCCGCGTACTGGGCCTGGGCCTTGCGCTCGCGTTCCGCGGCCTGGTCGATCGCCTGGTCGCGGCCGAGCAGGTCCACCAGCTCGTCCAGCAGCGGCACGTCCGACACCGTCCACGCGTCACCATCGGCGCGGGCCAACACCGGATCGCCGCCTGCCGCGCGCAGGCGGTCGGGAGAGGAGAACAACGAGCCCAACAGGCTCTCCGGCGTCAACGTCGGCCACAGGTCGTCGAGGGTGGCGGTGAACTTGTCGTCGTCGGCGAGGTCCTTGAGCAGCTCCGCGCGCGTCTGCTCCCAGCCCTCGCGGTCCGACCGGTTCAACCAGCCCTTGCTGATCCGGCCGATCGCCCGCTCGGTGAGCACGTACGTGATGATCTCGGCGAACACCGCGCGGGCCTCGTTGTGCGGGCGCCCGCTGGCGCGCGCCTCGTCCCTGGCCCACTCGGCGGTCTCGGCGTCGATCCGCAGCGCGACCCCGCCCAGCTCGATCGGCACCGGGTCCGCGGGCAGCTGCTGGCGGTCGGCGACCGCGGCGGCGAGCACGTCGAGGATCTTCAGCGAGCCCTTGAGCCGCGCCACCTCCGGCGGGTCCTCCGCGGTGACCCGCAGGCCGGGCACCAGGTCGCCGGTGGTCATGAACACCACGTCCGACTCGCCGAGCGAGGGCAGGACGCGGCTGATGTGGTTGAGGAACGCCGGGTTCGGGCCGACCACGAGCACGCCGTGGCGCTCCATCCGCTCCCGCTGCGTGTAGAGCAGGTACGCGACCCGGTGCAGCGCCACCACCGTCTTGCCGGTGCCGGGGCCGCCCTCGATCACCAGCACGCCGGGGTGGTCGAGCCGGATGATCTCGTCCTGCTCGGCCTGGATGGTCGCCACGATGTCGCGCATCCCGGGCCCGCGCGGCGCGTTGACCGCCGCGAGCAGCGCCGCGTCACCCCGCGCGTCGCCTTCGGGGCGTCCGAGCACCTCGTCGGTGAAGTCGACCACCACCCGGCCGCGCGAGTGGAACTGGCGCCGCCGCCGCATGTTCTCCGGGAACGCGGCCGTCGCCACGTAGAACGCGCGCGACGCGGGTGCCCGCCAGTCCAGCAGCACCGGTTCGTAGTCGTTCTCCTCGTCGAACAACCCGATCCGGCCGATGTACGAGCTCTCACCCGACAGCGTGTCCAACCGGCCGAAGCACAACCCGGTGTCGGCGACGTCGAGCCGCCGCATCTCCCTGGCCGAGGCCCGCACCTGGTCGTCGCGCTCCATGTGCGTGCCACCGGTGCCGCGCAGCGCCGACGTGTACTCCCGCCGCACCCGGGCCCGCTCGGCGTCGAGTCGGGTGTAGAGCTCGGCGACGTAGCCCCGTTCGGACCGCAATTCCTCTTCATACCCCTGAGTTGACACAGGCCCCTCACAGTGCTTAAGCTGAGTGCAGATCCAGCGTGTTCTCCTTCATTTCCCGGAGAACGCGCTAATTTTTTATTGTCCCCCGGGTGTCAAGCCGGGCCGTGGTGTCCCGCACCCGCCCTCAGTCTCCACGGCCCCGGCGGACCACGCGCCACGGGACGCCGCACCACGGGGGATGACTCAGCGTGATAGGCCGCGAAGCATGAGTACTGACGAGGAAGCATGAGCGCCGACGAGAACGTCGCCCGCGCGGTCCTGGACTGCGACGCGGACCCCACTTCAGCCTGGCCCACCGAGCACGACGCCGGCTGGCGTGGCGTGGGGATCTGGCGTGGTCAGGACATGGCCGTCGTCGCGATCGCCCGCTGGACCGGCCGCGGCGTCCTGTGCGACCTGGACGCCTTCACCCGCCTGGACGACCGGTGGTGGCCCGCGGCCGCCACCGGCGGAAGTCTCGTCGACCCGGTGGTCCCCGCACACGGCGTCACCTGGTTCTTCGAGCAGCAAGTCGCCATCGGCGAGGACGACGACCTGCTCCAGACCCGCGCGGGCATAGCCGCCCCCGACGTCACCGCCGTCGTGATGGGCACCGAGACCTTTCGCCCCGCCCACACCACCAGGCTCGTCCTGCCCACCGCCCTGGCGGACGACTTCACCGAACCCAGCGTGGTGTGATCGGCTACTGCCCGAGGTAGTCCGGCTTCGCCACGACCTCGTCGTCCGGCCCGTACACGCCGGTGTCGAGTTCCAGCCCGGCTCCGCCCTTCTCCGCGTAGTACCCGGAGAAGTGGACCGGTTCCCGATCCGCCACCCGGAACACGACGGCCACCGCTCGCCGGTCGACGCCCGGGATCGTGATGTCGAAGTCGCACGTCACGTCGCCGACCCGCTTCCCGCGCCCCAACGTGCCGGTGTAGGTGCGCTTGACCGAGTCCCGGTAGGACACCGTGGCCATGACCGGCGCACCGGCCACGATGTCCGCATAGCGCGGGCCCTTGCCCGCACAGCCCTGGTCCCCCTCGGCGAACTCGTAGCTATAGAGCGAAAGCGTCGCGTGCAGTTCTTGCGGCCCGGAATCGTCCACGGTGGACACCCACGCGATGATCCCCGCGACGACCGCCGCGATCGCGAGGCAGGCGCCCACGAGGAACCGCCGCTTGCGGTTGGGTGTGCCCGAGGTCGCCTGCCTCGCCGACCGCCGGGCCTGGAGTTCGGGGTCGCCGATCAGGGCCGCGAGCAGCCGGGGGTTGACGTCGGCGAACGGCGCGGTGCGGTGGGCGAGCGTGGTCACGCTGGGGATTCGCGGCCCGGGATCGGGTCGTTACCGGACATCGGCGTGTCAGGTGCCACTCAGGAGTTGCCGAGTTCCAGGTGGACGTTGCCCGCGCGGGCGTCCTGCTCGGAGAACGTGATCTTGCCCCGGTGCGACACCTCGACACCCATGGTGCGCACGCCGATCGGCACGCCCCGCACGGTGAACGCGAACTCGCACTCGCCGTCGCCCTCGTGCCCCTTGCCCAGGACACCCGCGGCGAGCACCTCGTCGCCGTCGTAGATCGTCACCGGGGTGCCCGTGGCGATGTCGGTGTAGCCGCCGTTGCCCGCGCAGCCCTGGGCGTGGGCGTCGAAGTCGTCGTCGTAGAGGGTGAAGGTGCCGCGGAGGTCGAACGTGGTGGGGGCCGGGGGCGGCTCGTTCGCGGACGCCACCCAGGCGAGGCCGCCGCCGAGGGTGGCGCACAGCGCGACGAACACGGCCGCGACGAGCCCCTGCCCAGACCGGCGGGGACGCGCCTCGTGGACCAGCGGAGTGAGGGGTAAGACCTCGGAAGGTAGGTCTTGGGGCGCCGTATCGGCTAAGGGCGTTGCGTCGACCCAAGCCACAGCCGCTGTCGGAGCGTCACCGGGCAGTCGCGCCACCTGGGTCGAGTCGAGGACGAACCCCTCCCGCGGTGTGACTGGGTGGGGGCGGTCGCCCTCGGACGCGGTCATGCCCGGGTCGTCGTGTCGACATTCCTCCGTGTTACCGGCGGTCGGACCGAATTGATCTCGCCGCCCACAGTCACGGTCCCGGGAAATCTCGGGGAATGCGCCAATCCCTTTCGGCGGCCGCTCCCGGACAAGCTGTTCCGATCAGCGGACACCCAGGTCGGGGCGAGTGGCGGGACTCACGCCCCCATTGGGCGATTGGCCGGACGCGGGGGAGTGGGGCAGTCATGACAGGATCTCGGACGTGCTGCGTTGGATAACCGCTGGAGAGTCACACGGGCCCGCGTTGGTCGCCGTGCTGGAAGGCATGGTGGCCGGTGTCGAGGTCACCACGGCCGACCTCAACGGGCAGCTGGCCCGCCGCAGGTTGGGGTTCGGGCGGAGCCCGCGGATGGGCTTCGAGACCGACGACGTCGAGTTCCTCGGCGGGGTCCGGCACGGCCTGACCCAGGGCGGCCCGATCGCGGTGAAGATCGACAACGCCGAGTGGCCCAAGTGGGAGCAGGTCATGTCCGCCGACCCGGTGGACCCCGCCGAGCTCGCGGCCCTCGGCCGCAACGAGCCGCTGACCCGCCCCCGGCCCGGTCACGCCGACCTGCCCGGCATGCAGAAGTACGACTTCGACGAGGCCCGCCCGGTCCTGGAGCGCGCCAGCGCCCGCGAGACCGCCGGTCGCACCGCCCTGGGCACCGTGGCGCGCGCGTTCCTGCGCCAGCTGCTCGGTGTCGAGGTGGTCAGCCACGTCGTCTCCATCGGCAAGGCGGTGGCCCCCGACGGCCCCGCGCCCGGCCCCGGCGACCTCGACGCGGTCGACGAGAGCCCGGTGCGCGCGTTCAGCCAGGCCGGGACCGACGCGATGGTCGCCGAGGTGGAGGCCGTCAAGAAGGCGGGCGACACGGTCGGCGGCGTCATCGAGGTCATCGCCTACGGCCTGCCGCCTGGCCTCGGGTCGCACGTGCACTGGGACCGCAGGCTCGACGCGCGGCTCGCGGGCGCGCTGATGGGCGTGCAGGCGATGAAGGGCGTCGAGATCGGCGACGGCTTCACCACCGCCCAGCGCTGGGGCAGCGAGGCGCACGACGAGATCGACCGTGCAGAGGGGACGGTCGCCGGTGTCACCCGGCGCAGCAACCGCGCGGGCGGGCTGGAGGGCGGCATCACCAACGGCGAGCCGCTGCGCGCCAGGGTCGCCATGAAGCCCATCTCCACCGTGCCCCGCGCGCTGTCCACAGTGGACGTCGTGACCGGCGAGCCCGCCGTCGCCATCCACCAGCGCTCCGACGTCTGCGCGGTGCCCAGGGCGGGCGTCGTGCTGGAGTCCGTGGTGGCCCTGGTGCTGGCCGAGGCCGCGCTGGAGAAGTTCGGCGGCGACTCGCTCGGCGAGACCAAGCGCAACGTCGAGGGGTACCTCGAGGCGCTGCGCGGTCGCTGGTGAGCCCGGTCGCGGTCGTCGTCGGTCCGCCCGGCGCGGGCAAGACGACCATCGGCGAGGGCCTGGCCGCCGCGCTCGGAGTCGCCTTCCGCGACACCGACGCCGATGTCGAGGCCACCGCGGGCAAGTCGATCGCCGACATCTTCACCCAGGACGGTGAGGCCGTGTTCCGCGCCGCCGAGACGGCGGCCGTGGCGACCGCGCTGGTCGAGCACGACGGCGTCCTCGCCCTCGGCGGTGGCGCGGTCCTGGCCGAGAGCACCCGCGCCCTGCTGGCCGGGCACACCGTGGTGTTCCTCAACGTGGGCATGGCCGAGGGCGTGCGGCGCACCGGGTTGTCCACCGCGCGGCCGCTGCTGGCCGGGGTGAACCCGCGGGCGAGGTTCAAGGAGTTGCTCGACCAGCGCCTCCCGATCTACCGCGAGGTCGCCACCATCGAGGTGGCCACCGACCACGCGGAGCCGGAGCAGATCATCGACGGCCTGGTCGCGAACCTGGCCGGGGCAGCACAAGACTGAGCACCAGCGGAGGATTTCGGTGAGTACCGGTGTCGGCGAGCAGCCGTGGCGGATCAGGGTGGCCACCAGCGCGCCCTACGACGTGGTCATCGGCACGGGACTGCTCGGTGACCTGGTCGAGGCGGTGCGCGGCGCCTCCAAGGTCGCCGTCGTCCACACCGCCACCCTGGCCGCGACGGCCACCGCGACCCGCGACGAGTTGACCGCGGCCGGGATCGACGCGCACACCGTCGAGATCCCCGACGCCGAGGACGGCAAGGCCCTCTCGGTCGCCGCGTTCTGCTGGGAGGTCCTCGGCCGGATGGGCATGGACCGCCAGGGCGCGATCGTGGCCATCGGCGGCGGCGCGGTCACCGACCTGGCCGGGTTCGTCGCCGCGACCTGGATGCGCGGCATCCGCCTGGTCAACGTGCCCACCACCCTGCTCGGCATGGTCGACGCCGCGGTCGGCGGCAAGACCGGCATCAACACCGACGCGGGCAAGAACCTCGTCGGCGCCATCCACGAGCCCTCCGCCGTGCTGGTCGACCTGGCCACCCTCACCACCCTGCCGCGCCACGAGCTGGTGGCGGGCATGGCCGAGGTCATCAAGGGCGGTTTCATCGCCGACCCGGTGATCCTCGACCTGATCGAGGCCGACCCGGCCGCCGCGCTCGACCCGACCGGACCCGTGCTGCCCGAGCTGGTCCGCCGCAAGATCCAGGTCAAGGCCGACATCGTCGCGTCCGACCTGCGCGAGGCGAGCCTGCGCGAGGTGCTCAACTACGGCCACACCCTCGCCCACGCCATCGAGCGCCGCGAGCGGTACCGGTGGCGCCACGGCGCCGCGGTCAGCGTCGGCCTGGTGTTCGTCGCCGAGCTGGCCCGCCTCGCCGGTCGCCTCGACGACGCCACCGCCGACCGGCACCGCGCGATCCTCGCCTCGGTCGGCCTGCCGGTCAGCTACGACGCCGACGCGCTGCCGCAGCTCATCGAGGGCATGCTCAGCGACAAGAAGACCAAGTCCGGGGTGCTGCGCTTCGTCGTCCTCGACGGCCTGGCCAAGCCCGCGCGGCTGGAGGGCCCCGACCCGGCCCTGCTGGCCGCCGCCTACTCCGCCGTCGCCGCCGACAGCGGCCGGAGCACGGGGGTGCTGCTGTGAAGGTCCTGGTCCTCAACGGCCCCAACCTGGGCAGGCTCGGCCTGCGCGAACCCGATGTCTACGGCAGCACCACGCACGCCCAGCTCGCCGACCGCTGCCGCGCCACCGGCACCGACCTCGGCCTCGACGTCGAGGTCCGCCAGACCGACACCGAGGGCGAGATGATCGCCTGGCTGCACGAGGCCGCCGACGCGGGCCACCCGGTCATCCTCAACGCCGCCGCCTGGACCCACTACTCCATCGCCATCCGCGACGCCGTGGCCCAGCTGACCGCCCCGCTGGTCGAGGTCCACATCTCGAACGTGCACAAGCGCGAGGACTTCCGCCAGCACAGCCACATCTCGGCCCTGGCCTCCGGCGTCATCGTCGGCCTGGGTGTCGACGGTTACCTGCTGGCCCTGCGCTGGATCGCCGACAACGCCACCCGGTCAGCCTGACGTTCGCCTGGGCTTCGGTGACGGCACGACGCGGCTTGGGCGGGTCTCGTCCGCGGGCGGGTCCGTGCGGCGGTCGAGTCGGGGGCCCACGACGAGTCCGACTCCGGCGGGGACGAGGACCAGCAGGGCGGTGAAGGCCGCCCCGCCCGTCAGTGCCGACCCGAGGGCGCTGACCCCCGTCTGGTCGACGAACGCACCCCGGCCCACCACCGTCAGCACAGCCGAGCCCCAGCCGGCCACCAATGCCGCCAGTACCCACGTCCGACCCCGGTCCGGCAGACCCCGCCACCCGTCCACCGCCGCCCAGACCGCGGCTGCCGCGACCAGCGAGCCCAGCGCCAGTGCCTGCGCGGTCGTCCACCCCGTGGGGTCCGCCGCCTTGAGGGCCGCGATGGTCACGGCGACCGCCGCGTGCACGACGGCGAGGACCGCGCCTCGGGTCAGCCAGGTTCGCATTACCCAAGGGTAGGCCGGGGCGCTCTAAGCTCAAGGTCATGTCCGACCCGCACGAGCGGCGTCGCGCCGCGTTGCGCAGCACCCTGCGCGACCGAGGCCTTGACGCCCTACTCATCGGTGACCTGCGCAACCTGCGCTACCTCACCGGGTTCACCGGCTCCAACGGAGCCCTCCTCGTCCACGTCGACGGCGATGACCGCACGGTCTTCTGCACCGACGGGCGCTACCAGGAACAGTCCGCCGAGCAGGTCGCCGGGCTGGAGCGGGTCATCGACCGCGCCAGTGCCCGTGCGCTGGCGGCGCGCGCGGCTGCCGACCGGCTGGCCGCGGTCGGCTTCGAGAGTCAGCACGTCACCGTCGACGGCCTCGACGCGCTCACCAGGGCCGCCGAGGGCGTGCGGCTGGTCCGCGCCCCCCAGCTGGTCGAGGCGTTGCGGCTGGTGAAGGACGACACCGAGGTGGAGGCGCTGCGCCAGGCCTGCGCCATCGCCGACACCGCGCTGGCCGACCTCATCGCCGAGGGCGGTCTGCGCCCCGGCCGCACCGAGCGTGACGTCGCCAGGGAGCTCGACGACCGGATGCGCGACCACGGCGCCGCCGCCCCCGCGTTCGACACCATCGTCGCCACCGGCGCCAACTCGGCCATCCCGCACCACCGGCCCACCGACGCCGTCCTGCGCATGGGCGACTTCGTCAAGCTCGACTTCGGCGCCCTGCTGCACGGCTACCACTCCGACATGACCCGCACCCTGGTCCTGGGCGCCCCCTCGGACTGGCAGCAGGAGATCTACGACCTGGTCGCCGCCGCGCAGGCCGCCGGGACCGCCGCGCTGGCCCCCGGGGTCGCGGTGGCCGCGGTCGACGCCGCCGCGCGCCAGGTCATCGAGGCGGCAGGCCGGGGCGAGCAGTTCCTGCACGGCCTCGGGCACGGGGTCGGCCTGCAGATCCACGAGGCACCGAGCCTGGCCAAAACCGGCGAAGGTACACTTTCGGCCGGAATGGCGGTCACCGTCGAGCCGGGCGTGTACCTGTCCGGGCTCGGCGGCGTCCGCATCGAGGACACGCTCGTCGTGCGGGACACCCATCCCGAGCTCCTCACGCAGACCACCAAGCAACTCATGGTCGTCTAGACCTCTCGGACGGCCACGCGCGGACAACAGGAGATCCATCCAGTGGCCTCGACGAACGACCTGAAGAACGGCCTGGTGCTCAAGATCGAGGGCCAGTTGTGGACCGTGGTGGAGTTCCAGCACGTCAAGCCCGGCAAGGGGCCTGCGTTCGTGCGGACCAAGCTCAAGCACGTGCTCACCGGCAAGGTCGTGGACAAGACGTTCAACGCGGGCGTCAAGGTCGAGACCGCCACCGTGGACCGCCGCGAGATGACCTACCTCTACAACGACGGCGCCGAGTACTACTTCATGGACGGCGACACCTTCGAGCAGATCCCGGTCTCCGCGGAGACCGTCGCCGAGCAGGCCAGGTTCCTGCTGGAGAACGGCACCGCCGTGGTCTCCTCGCACGAGGGCGTCCCGCTGTTCATCGAGCTGCCGACCTCGGTCGAGCTGGTCATCGAGCACACCGACCCCGGCCTGCAGGGCGACCGCTCCACCGGCGGCACCAAGCCCGCGCGGCTGGAGACCGGCGCCGAGATCCAGGTGCCGCTGTTCGTCACCACCGGCGAGAAGGTCAAGGTCGACACCCGCGACGGTCGCTACCTCGGCCGAGTCAACAGCTGACGTGGGCGCCCGCAGCAAAGCACGCAAGCGGGCGGTGGACCTGCTCTTCGAGGCCGCCGTGCGCGGCGAGGACCCGGTCAGCCTGCTGGCCGACCGGGTCGGCTCGCCCGACGTCCCCCCGGTGAACGACTACACGGTGACCCTCGTCGAGGGCGTCACCACCCACCGCGCCCGCATCGACGAACTGCTCACCGAGCACTCCGAGGGCTGGTCGCTGGCCAGGATGCCCGCGGTGGACCTCGCGGTGCTGCGGCTGGGCCTCTACGAGCTGCTCTGGGCCACCGACGTGCCCGACGCGGTCGCCATCGACGAGGCGGTGCAGATCGCCAAGTCGCTGTCCACCGACGACTCCCCGCGCTTCGTCAACGGGGTGCTCGGCCGCATCGGCGGCATGGCCGACCGCCTGCGCGCCACCCTCTGACGCGCGCTCCAGGTTCTGCCTGCCCGGACTCCGGGCATGAAAAACACCCGACCGGGCAGCATCCCCGTCTGCGCGGTCGGGTGTCGGGCGCGGGTGCGACCTAGTCCTCCTTGGACGGGCGCGCCTCGGGGGGCAGCACGCCCCAGTCGATCAGCTGCTCGGTCAGCTCGCCGGGGGTCATGTCGTAGATGATCGCCAGGGAGCGCAGGTCCTCGGTGCGGATCGACAGCACCTTGCCGTTGTAGTCGCCGCGCTGGCTCTGGATGGTCGCGGCGTAGCGGGCCAGCGGCCCGACCTTCTCCGCGGGCAGCTGCTGCAGCCGCTCCAGGTTGATCACGATCTTGGTGGCCGGTTCGGCGCCGGACGGGACGCGGCCCTCGGGCAGCAGTTCGACCACCGGCACGCCGTAGAAGTCGGCGAGCTCGGCCAGCTTCTGGACGGTGACGGCGCGGTCGCCCCGCTCGTACGAGCCGACCACGACGGCCTTCCAGCGGCCGCCGGACTTCTGCTCGACGCCGTGCAGCGACAGCCCCTGCTGCTGGCGGATGGCGCGGAGCTTGGCCCCTAGCGCCTTGGCGTAGTCGCCCATGCGGCGGTTCTCCATTCATTCGCCCCGTCGGCGCTAAGGACTGCCGCGGGTAGCTTCAAATCAACACGCAGAGTAATGGTTACCCAGAGTTGTCACCAGGTCAAGCTGGTTCGTCAAGGACATCGCCGCGAGTGGCCCCCGACCACCCGGTCAGTGGCCGGGCTCACCCTGGTACGGTCGGGGCGATCCCAGGTCAGAGGGGTCGCTAGACACCTTTAACGACCCGTCCCGTGAGGCGGGGAAGGAGTCCCCCGTGCCGCCACGGCCCCGTGGCGCGCCGGAACCGGCCGAGCGGCGCGAGCTGCTCTCCGCCGGTGACGTGGCGCGCACCATCGCCCGAATGGCCCATCAGGTCATCGAGAAGACCTCGCTCGGCGCGTCCGGCGCGAGCCCGGTCGTGTTGCTGGGCATCCCCACCAGGGGCGCGCCGCTGGCCACCCGGCTGGCGGCCAGGGTCGCCGACTTCAGCGACATCCGGGTCCCGGTCGGCGCGCTCGACGTGACCCTCTACCGCGACGACCTGCGCCGCAAGCCCACCCGCCCGCTGGGGCAGACCGCGCTGCCCGCGGGCGGCATCGAGGACGCGCTGGTCATCCTGGTCGACGACGTGCTGTTCTCCGGCCGCACCATCCGCGCCGCGCTCGACGCGCTGCGCGACGTCGGGCGGCCCCGCGCGGTCCAGCTGGCCGTCCTGGTCGACCGCGGCCACCGCGAACTGCCCATCCGCGCCGACTACGTGGGCAAGAACGTGCCCACCGCGCGCACCGAGGAGGTCCACGTCCTGCTCACCGAGACCGATGGCCGCGACGCCGTCCTGCTGAACCGGGCCGGTGAGCGGTCGTGAGGCACCTGCTGGGCACCGAGGGCCTCGACCCGGCCACCGCGCTGGCCATCCTCGACACCGCCGACGGTCTCAAGCGCACGCTGCTGGGCCGCGAGGTCAAGAAGCTGCCCACGCTGCGCGGCCGCACGGTGATCACCTGCTTCTACGAGGACTCCACCCGCACCAGGGTCTCCTTCGAGATCGCCGGGAAGTGGATGAGCGCGGACGTGGTGAACGTCTCCGCCGGTAGTTCTTCGGCGAAGAAGGGCGAGTCCCTGCGCGACACCGCGCTCACCCTGGCCGCCGCGGGCGCCGACTGCGTCGTGGTCCGCCACCCCGCTTCCGGTGCGGCGCACCGGGTGGCGTCCTGGCTGTCGCACACGAACACCTCCGTGGTCAACGCGGGCGACGGCACCCACGAGCACCCCACGCAGGCGCTGCTGGACATGGCGACCCTGCGCGAGCGCCTCGGTGGCGTCGAGGGCCGTCGCATCGGGATCGTCGGCGACGTCCTGCACAGCCGGGTCGCGCGCTCCAACGTGCACCTGCTCACCTCGTTCGGCGCGGAGGTGGTGCTTGTCGCGCCTCCCACGCTGCTGCCGACAGGTGTCGCTGACTGGCCGGTCGGCGCCGCGGGCTCGCTGCGCATCTCGCACTACCTGGACGCGGAACTGCCGACGCTGGACGCGGTGATGATGCTGCGCGTGCAGGCCGAGCGCATGCACGGCGGCTTCTTCCCGTCCGCCCGCGAGTACTCCATCGCCTACGGCCTCAGCGAGGCGCGCGCGGCGATGCTGCCCGAGCACGCCGTGGTGCTGCACCCCGGTCCGATGCTGCGCGGCATGGAGATCTCGCCCGCGGTCGCCGACTCGGGCCGCTCGGCCATCACCCAGCAGGTCGCCAACGGCGTGCACGTGCGCATGGCGGTCCTGTACCACCTGCTCGCCGGAGAGGAGGACGCCGCGTGAGCACGGTCGTCATCAGGGGCGCTCGCCCCTACGGCGAGGACGCGGTCGACATCGAGGTCACCGACGGGGTGATCACCGGGATCGGCTCGGACCTCGAGGTCGGCACCGACGTCGAGGTCGTCGACGCCACCGGTCTGGTGGCCCTGCCCGGGTTCGTCGACCTGCACACCCACCTGCGCGAGCCCGGCCGCGAGGACACCGAGACCATCGAGACCGGGTCCCGGGCGGCGGCGCTGGGCGGCTACACGGCCGTGTTCGCCATGGCCAACACCGACCCGGTCGCCGACAACGCCGTGGTCGTCGAGCACGTGTGGCGCCGCGGCCAGGAGATCGGCCTGGTCGACGTGCACCCGGTCGGCGCGGTCACCGTGGGCCTCGAGGGCGAGAAGCTGGCCGAGTTGGGCACCATGGCCCGCTCGGCGGCCAGGGTCCGGCTGTTCTCCGACGACGGCCTGTGCGTGGCCGACCCGCTGATCATGCGCCGGGCGCTGGAGTACACCAAGGCGCTGGACGCGGTCATCGCCCAGCACGCCGAGGAGCCGCGGCTGACCGTGGGCGCCCAGGCGCACGAGGGCGACCTGGCCGCGCGGCTCGGCCTGGCGGGCTGGCCCGCGGTGGCCGAGGAGGCGATCGTGGCCCGCGACTGCCTGCTCGCCAAGCACGTCGGCGCCCGCCTGCACGTCTGCCACGTCTCCACCGAGGGCACCGCCGACGTGCTGCGCTGGGCGAAGGCGCGCGGCACCCGGGTCTCCGCCGAGGTCACCCCGCACCACCTGCTGCTCGACGACGAGCGGCTGAGCACCTACGACCCGGTCAACAAGGTCAACCCGCCGCTGCGCACCGCCCCCGACGCGAAGGCGCTGCGGCAGGCCCTCGCGGACGGCACCGTCGACTGCGTCGCGACCGACCACGCCCCGCACGCGTCGCAGGACAAGGACTGCGAGTGGTCCGCCGCGCGCCCCGGCATGCTCGGGTTGCAGACAGCGCTGTCGATCGTGGTCGCGACCATGGTCGAGCCGGGCCTGTTGGACTGGCGCGGCGTGGCGAGGGTGATGAGCGAGCGTCCCGCCGAGATCGCGGGCCTGCCCGACCAGGGCCGCCCGATCGCGGTGGGGGAACCGGCCACGATCACCCTGGTCGACCCTGCCGCCCGCTGGACGGTGCGAGGCGCGGAGTTGGCCAGCATCGCCGCGAACACCCCCTACGAGGGTATGGAGCTACCGGGCGCGGTCGTCGCGACGTACCTGCGTGGCCGTTTGACCGCACGCGACGGGAAGGCGACAGCGTGAACCGCCTGACACTGACCCTGTTGTTCCTCGCGGGACTCGCGCTCTTGGTCCTGCTCATGTGGTGGGGCTACCGCAACCGTGCGCGCCGCCAGGCGAAGGTTCTCCCACCGTTCCCCGACGCACCCGCGGCCCTCCTGGCAGCGGTGCGCGACGGCTCCGCGGTGACCCTGCTGCCGCCCAGCACCGGCGTCTACGCCAGCACGGTGACGGCCGCGAGCTGGCAGGACCGCGTCGCGGTCGGCGACCTCGGCTTCCGCGCCGACGCCACCGCGCACCTGGTCACCGACGGCCTGCTGCTCGACCGGGTCGGCGCCACCCCGGTGTGGATCCCCGCGGCCTCGGTCCGCGAGGCGCGCACCGAGGCCGGGATCGCCGGGAAGGTCATGGGCGGCGACGGGGTGCTGGTGGTCCGCTGGGCGGTCGACGGCCACGAGTTCGACACCGGCTTCCGCGCCGACGACAAGGACGACTACGACCTGTGGGTCCCGGCCGTGCGCGCACTGCGCCCCACCGGCTCGGCCGACTCGAACGGGTCCACCCCCACTGGCACACCGGTGTCCGCACCGGCACCGACACCGGAGGTACGAGACGGTGAGTGACACGAGCACACGGACCGCGGCCGCGCTGGTCCTCGAGGACGGCCGGGTGTTCCGCGGTGAGGCGTTCGGCGCCACCGGGACCACCTTCGGCGAGATCGTGTTCTGCACGGCGATGACCGGCTACCAGGAGACCCTGACCGATCCCTCCTACCACCGCCAGATCGTGGTGGCGACCGCCCCGCAGATCGGCAACACCGGCTGGAACGACGAGGACGACGAGTCCGGCCGGATCTGGGTCTCGGGCTACGTCGTGCGCGACCCGGCCCGCGTCCCCTCCAACTGGCGCTCCACCCGCAGCCTCGACGACGCGCTCGTCGGCCAGGGCGTGGTCGGCATCAGCGGGATCGACACCCGCTCGCTGACCAGGCACCTGCGCGAGCGCGGCGCCATGCGCGCGGGCGTGTTCTCCGGCGGCGACCTCGCCGAGCCCGAGGCCATGCTCCAGCGCGTCCGGGAGATCCCGGCCATGGCGGGCGCGGAGCTCGCCGGCGAGGTCAGCACCGACAAGTCCTACGTCGTGCCCGCCACCGGCGAGCGCCGGTTCCGGGTGGCCGCGCTCGACCTGGGCATCAAGTCCAACACCCCGCGCATGCTCGCCGCGCGTGGCATCGAGACCCACGTCTTGCCCGCGACCAGCTCGCTCGACGACCTGCTCGCGGTTGAGGCAGACGGCGTCTTCCTGTCCAACGGCCCCGGTGACCCCGCCACCGCCGACCACGCGGTAGCGCTGACGCAGGGCGTCTTGGAGCGGCGGATCCCGCTGTTCGGCATCTGCTTCGGCAACCAGATCCTCGGGCGCGCGCTCGGCCTGGGCACCTACAAGCTGCGCTACGGCCACCGCGGCATCAACATCCCGGTGATCGACGTGGCCACCCGCGCGGTCGCCATCACCGCGCAGAACCACGGGTTCGCGCTCGAAGGCGAGCCGGGCAAGGACTTCGACACCCCGTTCGGCAAGGCCACTGTGAGCCACTACTGCCCCAACGACGGTTGCGTCGAGGGCGTAAGGGCGCTCGAGGTGCCTGCCTTCTCCGTTCAGTACCACCCCGAGGCCGCGGCCGGTCCCCATGACGCCGCGAACCTCTTCGACCAGTTCGTGACCCTGATGGAGGAACGCGTGCGAGACAATGTCCTTCCCTCGCAGGTGGGCCGACCGGGTGCGGGTGTCCCGCTGAACACAGAGGGCGGCAAGTAATGCCCAAGCGCGACGACATCAAGCACGTGCTGGTGATCGGCTCCGGCCCGATCGTGATCGGCCAGGCCTGCGAGTTCGACTACTCCGGCACCCAGGCATGCCGGGTGCTGCGCGAGGAGGGCCTGCGGGTCAGCCTGGTCAACTCCAACCCGGCCACGATCATGACCGACCCGGAGTTCGCCGACGCCACCTACATCGAGCCGATCACCCCCGACTTCGTCGAGAAGGTCATCGCCGCCGAGCGCCCGGACGCGATCCTGGCCACCCTCGGCGGGCAGACCGCGCTCAACACCGCTGTCGCGCTGCACGAGCGCGGCGTGCTGGAGAAGTACAACGTCGAGCTGATCGGCGCCGACATCGACGCCATCCAGCGCGGCGAGGACCGGCAGAAGTTCAAGGACATCGTCGCCCAGATCGGCGCCGAGACCCCGCGCAGCCGGGTCTGCCACTCGATGGACGAGGTCCGCGACACCGTCGCCGAGCTGGGCCTGCCGGTGGTCATCCGGCCGTCGTTCACCATGGGCGGCCTGGGTTCCGGCATGGCGCACACCGCCGCCGAGCTGGAGCGGCTCGCCTCCACCGGCCTCACCGAGAGCCCGGTCACCGAGGTGCTCATCGAGGAGAGCGTGCTCGGCTGGAAGGAGTACGAGCTCGAGCTGATGCGCGACAAGCACGACAACGTCGTGGTCATCTGCTCGATCGAGAACATCGACCCGATGGGTGTGCACACCGGCGACTCGGTGACCGTCGCGCCCGCGATGACGCTGACCGACCGCGAGTTCCAGGTCATGCGCAACGTGGGCATCGACGTGCTGCGCGCGGTCGGCGTCGACACCGGTGGCTGCAACATCCAGTTCGCGATCAACCCGGCCAACGGCCGCATGGTCGTCATCGAGATGAACCCGCGGGTGTCGCGCTCGAGCGCGCTGGCGTCCAAGGCCACCGGCTTCCCCATCGCCAAGATCGCCGCGAAGCTGGCCATCGGCTACACCCTCGACGAGATCCGCAACGACATCACCGGCGAGACCCCGGCCAGCTTCGAGCCGACGCTGGACTACGTCGTGGTGAAGGTGCCCCGGTTCGCCTTCGAGAAGTTCCCCGGCGCCGACCCGACGCTGACCACCACCATGAAGTCGGTCGGCGAGGCCATGTCCATCGGCCGCAACTTCGTCGAGGCGCTGGGCAAGGCGCTGCGGTCGATGGAGACCAAGGCGGTCGGCTTCTGGACCACGCCGGACCCGGAGGGCACCACCCTCGACGGGCTGCTCGAGCAGCTGCGGGCCGGCCACGACGGCAGGCTCTACACCGTCGAGCGCGCGCTGCGCCTGGGCGCCACCGTCGCGCAGGTGCACGAGGCGTCCGGCATCGACCCGTGGTTCGTCGACCAGATCGCGTCCCTGGTCGACCTGCGCGGCGAGCTGGAGACCGCGCCGGTGCTCGACGAGCAGCTGCTGCGCCGCGCCAAGCGCTCCGGCCTGTCCGACCGGCAGATCGCCGCGCTGCGCCCGGAGCTGGCAGGCGAGGACGGCGTGCGCAGCCTGCGCCACCGCCTCGGCGTGCGACCGGTGTTCAAGACCGTCGACACCTGCGCCGCCGAGTTCGCCGCGCTCACCCCGTACCACTACTCGGCCTACGAGCTCGACCCCGGCGCCGAGACCGAGGTGCTGCCGCAGACCGAGAAGCCGAAGGTGCTCATCCTCGGCTCCGGCCCCAACCGCATCGGCCAAGGCATCGAGTTCGACTACTCCTGTGTGCACGCGGCCATGGCGCTGCGCGCGGCCGGGTACGAGACCGTGATGGTCAACTGCAACCCCGAGACCGTCTCCACCGACTACGACACCTCCGACCGGCTCTACTTCGAGCCGCTCACCTTCGAGGACGTGCTGGAGGTCGTGCACTCCGAGCAGGCCTCCGGCACCGTCGTCGGCGTGATCGTGCAGCTCGGGGGCCAGACTCCGCTCGGGCTCGCGCAGCGGCTGGCCGATGTGGGCGTGCCGATCGTGGGCACCCCGCCCAGCGCCATCCACCTCGCGGAGGACCGGGGCGCCTTCGGCGAGGTGCTGACCAGCGCGGGCCTGCCCGCGCCGAAGTTCGGTACCGCCACCTCGTTCGCGGGCGCCAAGCGGATCGCCGACGAGATCGGCTACCCGGTGCTGGTCCGCCCGTCGTACGTGCTCGGCGGGCGCGGCATGGAGATCGTCTACGACGAGCAGACCCTGGCCGGCTACATCAAGCGCGCCACCGAGGTCAGCCCGGAGCACCCGGTGCTGGTCGACCGGTTCCTCGACGACGCCATCGAGATCGACGTCGACGCGCTCTGCGACGGCACCGAGGTCTACCTCGGCGGCGTCATGGAGCACATCGAGGAGGCCGGGATCCACTCCGGCGACTCCGCCTGCGCCCTGCCGCCGATCACCCTCGGCCGCACCGACATGGAGGCGGTGCGCCGCTCCACCGAGGCCATCGCGTTCGGCGTCGGCGTGCTCGGCCTGCTCAACGTGCAGTACGCGCTCAAGGACGACGTGCTCTACGTGCTGGAGGCCAACCCGCGCGCCAGCCGCACCGTGCCGTTCGTGTCCAAGGCGACCGCGGCGCCGCTGGCCAAGGCGGCCGCCCGGATCATGCTCGGCGCCACCATCGCCGAACTGCGCGCCGAGGGCATGCTCCCGGCCACCGGCGACGGCGCGCTGCTGCCGCCGGGCGCCCCGGTCGCGGTCAAGGAGGCGGTGCTGCCGTTCCACCGGTTCCGCACCCCCGAGGGCCAGGGCGTCGACTCGCTGCTGGGCCCGGAGATGAAGTCGACCGGCGAGGTCATGGGCATCGACGTGTCCTTCGGCAAGGCCTTCGCCAAGTCGCAGACCGCCTCGTACGGCTCGCTGCCCACCTCGGGCCGGGTGTTCGTGTCGGTGGCCAACCGGGACAAGCGGGCCATGGTGTTCCCGGTCAAGCGGCTGGCCGACTTCGGCTTCGAGGTGCTGGCCACCTCGGGCACCGCGGAGGTGCTGCGCCGCAACGGGATCCCGTGCACCGTGGTGCGCAAGCACTTCGAGGGCGAGGACAACATCGTCGACCTCATCCGCGACGGCGGGGTCGAGATGGTCATCAACACCCCGTACGGCAACCACGGCCCCCGGGTGGACGGCTACGAGATCCGCACCGCCGCGGTGTCGCGCGACATCCCCTGCATCACCACGATCCAGGGCGCGGCCGCCGCGGTGCACGGCATCGAGGCGCTGATCCGCGACGACATCGGGGTGCGCCCGTTGCAGGCGCTGCAGGCCGCGCTGCTCGCCGACTGGGGGACCGAGGCGTGAGCGGGGCGCCGTTCGGGGCGCGGCTCACCGAGTCCGTCGCCGCCAGGGGTTCGCTGTGCGTGGGCATCGACCCGCACCCCGGCCTGCTCGACCAGTGGGGCTTGCCCCGCGACGTCAGCGGCCTGGAGCGGTTCGCGCTGACCTGCGTGGAGGCGTTCGCGGGCGACATCTCGGTGCTCAAGCCGCAGTCGGCGTTCTTCGAGGCGTACGGCTCGCGCGGGGTCGCGGTGCTGGAGCGGGTCATCGCCGACGCGCGCTCGGCAGGCGCGCTGGTGCTGCTCGACGTCAAGCGCGGCGACATCGGCTCCACCATGGCCGCCTACGCCCAGGCGTACCTGTCGGACGGCTCCCCGCTGGCCGCCGACGCGGTCACCGTCTCGCCCTACCTCGGGTTCGGCTCGCTGGACCCGGCCATCGAGGAGGCCGCCCGCACCGGGCGCGGCCTGTTCGTGCTCGCCCGCACCTCCAACCCGGAGGGCGCGGGCGTGCAGCACGCCAGGGTCGATGGGGTCGGCGGGGCCAGCGGGGTCACCGTGGCGCAGTCGATCGTCGACCAGGCCGCGGCGCACAACGCGGGGGCGACCCCGCTGGGCTCCATCGGGCTCGTCGTCGGCGCCACCGTCGGTCGTGCGGATCTTGACCTGTCCGCGCTCAACGGCCCCCTGCTGGCCCCCGGGCTGGGCGCCCAGGGCGCGGGACCGGCCGACCTGGCCGCCGTGTTCGGCGACGCCCTGCCCGCGGTGCTGCCCGCCAGCGCCCGCGACGTCCTGCGGCACGGTCCGGACGTGGCCGCGCTGCGCTCCGCCGCGCTGCGCGTGCGCGACGAACTGGCGGCCGCCGCGCGCTGAACCCACCCCACACGACACCCCCTCGGGAGCCCGAAACGGCACCCGTGGGGGCTTTCGTGCTGCCCGCGCACTGTTAGCCCAGGTAGACGGCTATGGGCTGACCGGGTGTGTTCAGTGGGCTCCTGGGAGTGGCGGAGGCGACACTTTCGCCAACCGCCGGTGTCGCGATCGCGCTGAGTGACCGCTGCTGTGACGGCCGACACGGCGGTGAATTCCCAGGTCACGCCGCCGGATCTCACGCGTTGTTGATCAACTTCGGCGGCGGTGTCACGCACCGCACATGCTGGACCCGCGTTGTCCCCGCAGGCCAGGGGTCGGTAACGTCGCGGCACCGATCCGGAAGAAATCCCACCCCCACGGAGGAAATCGTGGCCCTTCCCCAGCTGACCGAGGAGCAGCGGGCCGCAGCGCTGGAGAAGGCGGCTGCCGCCCGTCGCGCCCGAGCCGAGCTCAAGGAGCGCCTGAAGCGAGGCGGAACCACCCTCAAGGACGTGCTGGCCCAGTCTGACAACGACGAGGTCCTGGGCAAGATGAAGGTCACCGCGCTGCTGGAGGCCCTGCCGGGCGTCGGCAAGGTGCGTGCCCAGCAGATCATCGAGCGCCTGGAGATCGCGCCGAGCAGGCGCCTGCGCGGCCTTGGTGACCGCCAGCGCAAGGCGTTGCTGGCCGAGTTCAGCGGCGAGTGACCGAGAAGTCGCCAGGCCGCGGGCCGGGATCGGGCGTAGCGCCCCGGTCCCGGCTCGCTGTCGTCTCCGGCCCGTCCGGGGTCGGCAAGTCCAGCGTGGTCGCCGAACTGCGCAGGCTGCACCCGGACGTCTACTTCAGCGTCTCCGCCACCACCCGCGCCCCGCGCCCGGGTGAGGTGGACGGCGCGCACTACCACTTCGTCGACCGCGCCGAGTTCGCGCGGATGCACCACGGCGGTGAGCTGCTGGAGCACGCCGAGTACGCGGGCAACTGCTACGGCACCCCGCGCGGGCCGGTCGAGGCCGCGCTCGCCCAGGGGCGGCCCGCGGTGCTGGAGATCGAGCTGCAGGGCGCCCGCCAGGTGCGCCTGGCCATGCCCGAGGCGCTGCTGGTGATGCTGGTCCCACCGTCGTGGGACGCCCTGGTGTCCCGGCTGACCGGCCGCGGCACCGAGGATCCCGAGGTCGTGGCGCACCGGCTGGCGGTGGCCAAGCAGGAACTGGCGGCCGAGTCGGAGTTCGACGCGGTCGTGGTGAACGCCGATGTGCCGACCGCCGCGCGGGAGTTGCTAACCTTGGTACTTCCGGACCTCTCGAACCACCCCGCGAACCAGGAGTACATCGAGTGATCACCCCTACCGAGCTTGGCGCCCTCGGCGAGCCGACGACGCAGCTCGAAGGCATCACCAACCCCCCGATCGACGACCTGCTCGACAAGGTCAGCTCGAAGTACGCGCTGGTCATCTACGCCGCCAAGCGCGCGCGGCAGATCAACGACTACTACGCCCAGCTCGGCGAGGGCCTGCTGGAGTACGTCGGCCCGCTGGTGGAGCCCGGTCCCCGGGAGAAGCCGCTGTCCATCGCCCTGCGCGAGATCCACTCCGGGCTGCTTGAGCACACCGAGGGCGAGTGACTGCTCGCCCACGGGTCGTGCTCGGTGTGGGCGGCGGTATCGCCGCCTACAAGGCCTGTGAGGTGCTGCGCCGGTTGACCGAGTCCGGTCACGAGGTGCGGGTGGTGCCGACCGAGGCCGCGCTGCGGTTCGTCGGTGCCGCCACCTTCGAGGCCCTCTCCGGCAACAAGGTGCACACCGGCGTGTTCTCCGACGTGCCGGAGGTGCCGCACGTCCGGCTCGGCCAGCAGGCCGACCTGGTCGTCGTGGTCCCGGCCACCGCGGACCTGCTGGCCAAGGCCGCGCACGGGCTCGCCGACGACCTGCTCACCGGCACCCTGCTCACCGCGCGGTGCCCGGTGCTGATGGTCCCGGCCATGCACACCGAGATGTGGGAGCACGCGGCCACCCGGGCCAACGTCGCCACCCTGCGCTCGCGCGGGACCGTGGTGACCGAGCCCGCCAGCGGCAGGCTCACCGGCGCCGACACGGGCAAGGGGCGCCTGGCGGACCCGGCCGAGATCGTCGACCTCGCCCGGCTGCTCTTGCACCGGCCCGACGCGTTGCCCCGAGACCTCGAAGGTGTCCGGGTCGTCGTCTCCGCCGGTGGTACCCGGGAACCGCTGGACCCGGTCCGCTACCTGGGCAACCGGTCCTCCGGCAAGCAGGGCTACGCGCTCGCCCGCACCGCGGCCCAGCGCGGCGCCCAGGTGACCCTGGTGTCCGCGCACACCCTCCCGCTGCCGGAACCGGCGGGTGCCGAGGTGGTGCGGGTCGGGACAGCCGCGCAGTTGCGCGACGCGGTGCACGCCGCCGCCGTGGGCGCGGACGTGGTGGTCATGGCCGCCGCCGTGGCCGACTTCCGGCCGGTGGTCTCCGCCGAGTTCAAGATCAAGAAGACCGCCCGGGACCCCGACCCGGTCGCGCTGACCCGCAACGCCGACGTGCTGGCCGAGCTGGTCGCCGCGCGCGCCTCGGGTGCGCTGCCCAACGAGCAGGTCATCGTGGGTTTCGCGGCCGAGACCGGCGACTCGGGGGCCGACGTGCTCGACCACGCGCGGGCCAAGCTCAGGCGCAAGGGCTGCGACCTGCTGGTGGTCAACGCCGTCGGCGAGGGCAAGGCGTTCGAGACCGAGGACAACGCCGGGTGGCTGCTCGCCGCCGATGGCACCGAACGCCCCATCGCGCTGGGCTCGAAGGCGCAACTCGCCACCGAAGTATGGGACTCCGTCGTGCAACTGCTCAAACGGTGAGTCGTCCCCAAGTCGGTTTCAGTACAGTTGCCCGGACACAGGGCGGACGATGTGGGGTAACTCGTGAGCGAGAACGGCAGCCGTAGGCTCTTTACTTCCGAGTCGGTCACCGAAGGCCACCCGGACAAGATCTGCGACGCGATCAGCGACTCGGTCCTTGACGCGCTCCTGGCGAAGGACCCGCGGTCGCGGGTGGCGGTGGAGACCCTGGTCACGACCGGCCAGGTGCACGTGGCGGGCGAGGTGACGACCGAGGCGTACGCGGACATCCCGAGCATCGTCCGCGACGTCATCCTGCGCATCGGGTACGACTCGTCGGCCAAGGGGTTCGACGGCAACTCGTGCGGGGTGAACGTGGCCATCGGCGCGCAGTCCGCGGACATCGCGCAGGGCGTCGACACCGCGCACGAGACGCGGGTGGAGAACGCGCTCGACGAGATCGACCGCCAGGGCGCGGGCGACCAGGGCCTGATGTTCGGCTACGCGTGCACCGACACGCCCGAGCTGATGCCGCTGCCCATCGCGCTGGCGCACCGGCTGTCCAAGCGCCTCACCAAGGTCCGCAAGGACGGCGTGCTGCCGTACCTGCGCCCGGACGGCAAGACCCAGGTCACCATCGAGTACGACGGCGACCGCGCGATCCGGCTGGACACCGTCGTGGTGTCCTCGCAGCACGCCGACGGCGTCGACCTGGACAAGCTGCTCGGCGTGGACGTGCGCGAGCAGGTCGTGCTGCCCGAGATCGGCGAGCTCGACATCGACAGCACCGACGTCCGGCTGCTGGTGAACCCGACCGGCCGGTTCGTCATCGGCGGCCCGATGGGTGACGCGGGCCTGACCGGCCGCAAGATCATCGTCGACACCTACGGCGGCATGGCCCGGCACGGTGGCGGCGCGTTCTCCGGCAAGGACCCGTCGAAGGTCGACCGCTCCGCCGCGTACGCGATGCGCTGGGTCGCCAAGAACGCGGTGGCCGCGGGCCTGGCGGACCGGATCGAGGTGCAGGTCGCGTACGCCATCGGCAAGGCGGCCCCGGTCGGCCTGTTCGTGGAGACCTTCGGCACGGAGAAGGTCGACCCCGCCAAGATCCAGACCGCCGTGCGCGAGGTGTTCGACCTGCGCCCAGCCGCGATCATCCGCGACCTGGACCTGCTGCGCCCGATCTACGCGCAGACCGCCGCGTACGGCCACTTCGGCCGCCCCGAGCTGGACCTCCCGTGGGAGCGCACCGACCGGGTCGACGACCTGCGCACCGCCGCGGGCGCGTAAGAGCATTCGTCAGCATCACCTCTTCCTCATTGGGTAATCCGTGGGGGAGAGGTGATGTTCTTATGTGGGCACCTACGATCCACGGCGTGCACTTCCAGCGACCGGACCCCGCTCGATGGCTGTGGTACGCGGTCGGTGGCACTCTCGCTGACCGGTACCGCTCCTGGGTCCTCTGGGACCTGACCGCCAGTACCTGGGTCCTGCGGCACTTCGCGCGGGTGATGGTCTTGTTCGCGCCGCTGTGGTTGCTGCTTCTAGTTCCGGGACCGCTGTCGTTGCGGTTCTCGATGGTGGCCGCCGGTTACGTCACCGGGCTGTACTTCTCGTTGTCGTTCATGGAGGACGCATGCGAGAGGCGCCTCATCAAGCACGGCTATCCCGTTGGCCTCAACCGCCGCATCCGGGAAGAGGCCGAGACCGGTGACCGCGCCGAGATCGTCGCCCTCTATGCGTCGTACCACCAGGATCGGTCGGACTGAGAGTCTGGTAGACCAGCCACTATGTCCGAACCCGACCCCGACGCGCTGTTCGACGTCGCGGTCCCAGTTGTGGCCCCCAAGCCGGTCGCGGCGTCGAAACCGCAGGTCCCGGCCAAGGGGCGGCAGGTCGCTGCCCCTGACCTGCCGGTGGCGAAGGTCTGGGTGGACGCCCCCCTGGCCCACCTGGACCGCACGTTCGACTACCTCGTGCCGGAGAAGCTCGACGCCGAGGTCGTGGCGGGTTGTCGTGTCCGGGTGCGGTTCAACCGGCAACTGACGGACGGGTTCGTCGCTGAGCGGGTCGCGGAATCCGACCTCGAAACCAGTCGGTTGTTGTTCCTGGACAAGGTTGTCTCACCGGAGCCGGTTCTCTCTCCCGAGGTCGCTGGGCTTTGCCGTGCCGTGGCTGACCGCTATGGCGGCACGATGATCGACGTCCTGCGCTTCGCTGTCCCGCCACGGCACGCGCGTGTGGAGGCCGAGGAGCCCGCTGAGCCTGCCGCCGCTCCGGCCGCACCAGACCCGACTGGGTGGGCGCGCTACCCGCGTGGTGCCGCTTTCCTCGACGCGTTGCAGGCCGGTAGGCAGGCGCACGCGGTGTGGCAGGCGCTACCGGGGGAGGACTGGCCCGCGCGGTTGGCAGAGGTAGCCGCTAGCGCTGCCTCCGTTGGCCGTGGTGCTGTCATCGTCGTACCCGACCACCGGGATGTTGCCCGAGTGCGTGCCGCGTGTGTGGCGTTGGCGGGGGAGGACGCCGTTGTCGCGCTGTCGGCGGATCTAGGACCGGCCAAGCGCTACCGAGGCTGGTTGTCCGTTCGACGCGGTGTGGCCCGGATAGTCGTGGGCACTCGCGCCACCGCCTACGCGCCTGTCGTCGACCCCGGGGTTCTAGTCGTGTGGGACGACGGCGACGACCAGCACTCCGACCAGCGTTCGCCCTATCCGCACGTGCGCGACGTGTTGATCCAGCGCGCTACCCGCACCGGCGCCGCGATGCTCGTCGCGGGCATCGCCAGGACCGCCGAGGCCCAACTGCTCGTGGACACCGGGTGGGCGCCGGAGATCGTCGCCGCCCGCGCCGAGCTGCGCGCCGCCGCCCCGAGGGTGACGGCCATCGGCGAGCACGACTCCCAGTTGGCCCGCGACCCGGCCGCCCGGACCGCCCGCGTCCCCTCGGTCGCCTTCGACGCCGCGCGGGCCGCGCTGTCCGCCGGCCATCCGGTGCTCGTGCAGGTGCCGCGTCGGGGCTATGTGCCCGCGTTGACCTGCCAGGAGTGCCGCGCCCCGGCGCGTTGCCGCCGGTGCGCCGGGCCGTTGGGCATCCCGCAGTCCGGTGGCGAGGCCCGGTCGCCCGCCTGCCGGTGGTGCGCGGCGACCGAGGCCAACTTCCGCTGCCAGAACTGCGGTTCCCGCCGCCTGCGGGCCGCTGTCGTCGGCGCGAAGCGGACGGCGGAGGAGCTGGGCCGCGCCTTCACCGGCGTGCCTGTCCGCACCTCTGGCGCCAAGGAGGTCCTCGCGAGTGTCGACGCCAAACCGGCGCTCGTAGTCGCCACCCCGGGCGCCGAACCCGTGGCCGAGGGGGGCTACGGCGCGGCGCTGCTGCTCGACGGTTGGGCGCTGCTCGGCCGCGTAGACCTGCGTGCCGCCGAAGAGGCCCTGCGCCGCTGGATGACCGCGGCCGCGTTGGTCCGTCCCGGCACTGATGGCGGCCGCGTCGTCGTTCTCGCCGACTCGACGCTTGCCCCCGTCCAGGCTCTAGTCCGCTGGGACCCTGTGTGGCACGCCACCGTCGAACTGGCCGCCCGCACCGAACTCGGCTTCCCACCCGCCGTGCGCATGGCCTCAGTGGACGGCTCGCCTAACGCTGTCGCACGCTTCTTGGCGGACCTGCCGCTACCACCCACCGGTGAGGTCCTAGGCCCGGTACAGCTGGGAGACCCGGAATCCGTTGACAGCCGCGAACGGGCCCTGATCCGCGTCGACCGCCCGCACGGCCGTGACCTGGCCGCCGTCCTGGCCAAGGCCCAGGCGGTCCGCACGGCCCGCAAGGACCCGGACCCGCTGCGCGTCCAGCTCGACCCGCTCGACCTGATCTGATGCCCCCGGCCACCGCCGCCGCCGGGTGAATAGACTGGTCCGACCGAACCTCGTTCCGAGCCCGCAGGGGAGACGTGTGACCGTCCAGCAGATCCGGCTTTTCGGCGACCCCGTGCTGCGCACCCCGGCCGCCGAGGTCGTCGACTTCGACCGGGAGCTGCACAACCTGGTGCGCGACCTGTGGGACACCATGCGCGACGAGGGCGGTGCCGGTCTCGCGGCCCCGCAGCTGGGGGTCGGCCTGCGGGTGTTCACCTACGCCTGCGACGGCGCCGAGGGCCACCTGGTCAACCCGGTGTGGACCGCGCTCGACGAGGAGGTCCAGGAAGGCCCCGAGGGCTGCCTGTCCATCCCCGGCTTCTCCTGGGACTGCCGCAGGCTCCGCAACGTCGTCGCCCGTGGCTTTGACATGCACGGCGAGCCCATCGAGGTCGAGGGCAGCGACCTGCTCGCGCGGTGCATCCAGCACGAGACCGACCACCTCGACGGCGTGCTCTTCCTCGACCGGCTCGACGACGACACCCGCAAGCAGGCCATGAAGGAGATCCGGCAGGCCGAGTGGTTCGACGGCGCCGTCCCCTCGCTCAAGCAGAGCCCGCACCCGCTGTTCGGTGCCCGCTGATGCGGTTGGTGTTCGCCGGTACGCCGGAGGTGGCGCTACCGGCGCTGCGGGCTCTCATCGCGTCCCGACACGAGGTCGCCGCTGTCGTCACCCGTCCTGACGCCCCCGCCGGGCGCGGGCAGCGCACGTCGCGGTCCCCGGTAGGGGCGCTCGCCGACGAACACGGCATCGAGGTTCTTACCCCGGCCAAGGCGTCCGACCCTGTCTTCCTCGACCGGCTGCGCGAGATCGGCCCCGACCTGTGCCCGGTCGTCGCCTACGGCGCGCTGCTGCGCCAGGCCGCGCTCGACATCCCGCCGCACGGGTGGGTCAACCTGCACTTCTCGGTGCTGCCCGCCTGGCGCGGCGCCGCCCCGGTGCAGGCCGCGATCCGGCACGGCGACGAGATCACCGGCGCCAGCACCTTCCGCATCGTGCGCGAACTCGACGCGGGGCCGGTCTTCGGCGTGCTCACCGAGCCGATCCGCCCCGACGACACCGCGGGCGTGCTGCTCGACCGGCTCGCCGAGTCCGGCGCCGGACTACTGCTGTCCACTGTGGACGGCATCGCGGATGGTGTGCTCGCCGCCGTCGAGCAGTCCGCGGACGGGGTCAGCCACGCCGCCAAGATCACCGTCGACGACGCGCGGGTCGACTTCACCCACCCCGGTCTCGCCGTCGACCGGCTGGTCCGCGCGGTCACCCCCGACCCGGGTGCCTGGACCGACTTCCGCGGCGAACGCCTCAAGCTCGGCCCGGTCACCCGCGCCGAGTCCGACACGACCCTGGCCCCCGGTGAGCTGCTCGTCGAGCGCAAGCGGGTCCTGGTCGGCACCGCCAGTTGGCCGGTGCGCCTGGGCGAGGTCCAGGCACAGGGCAAGAAACGCATGCAGGCCACCGACTGGGCCCGCGGCACCAGGATCGAGCCCGGGGAGCGAGTGGGATGACCCAGCCAGGCAAGCGAGCGCACCGACCGTCACGACCGAGCCGCGCGCACCCGCCGCGCAGGCCCGCGACGCCGGAACGCCCACCGATCGACGACCCGGCCCGCCGCACGGCGCTCGACGTCCTGCGCGCGGTGCGCAACGACGACGCTTACGCCAACCTGGTGCTGCCGAAGCTCTTGCGCCAACGCCGCATCACCGGTCGTGACGCCGCTCTGGCCACCGAACTCGCCTACGGCACGTGCCGCGCGTGGGGGCTGCTCGACGAGATCCTCGCCGAATGCGTGGACCGCCCGCTGAACAAGGTCGAGCCGGTGCTGCTCGACGCGCTGCGCCTGGGCACCTACCAGCTGCTGCGCACCAGGATCCCGGCGCACGCCGCCGTCGCGTCCACTGTGGACCTGGTGCGGGCCGATCTCGGCCCCCGGGTCACCGGGTTCGCCAACGCCGTGCTGCGCAAGGTCACCGACCACGACGAGGCGGGCTGGCTGGAGGTCATCGCGCCGAAGGCCGAGGAGGACCCGATCGGGCACCTCGCCGCCCGCACCAGCCACCCGCGCTGGATCGCCCGCGCCTTCGCCGACGCCCTCGGCTCCACCGGCGACGAGCTGGCGGCCGCGCTCACCGCCGACGACCAGCGCCCCGAGGTGCACCTGGCCGCGCGGCCGGGCGAGGTCACCGCCGAGGAACTGGCCGCCATGACCGGCGGCGAGCCTGCCCCGTACTCGCCCTACGGCGTCCGCCTCGAAGCGGGCTCCGGCGACCCGGGCGACCTGGAGCCGATCCGCGAGCGCCTCGCAGGCGTGCAGGACGAGGGCAGCCAGCTGTGCGCGGTCGCCCTGACCCGCGTCCCGGTCGAGGGCGCCGACAGCCGCTGGCTGGACCTGTGCGCCGGTCCCGGCGGCAAGGCGGCGATGCTCGGCTCGCTGGTCGCCATCAACGGCGGCACCCTGGACGCGGTGGAGGTCACGCCGCACCGGGCCAAGCTGGTCGAGCAGATCACCCAGGGCCTGCCGGTCACCGTCCACGTCGCCGACGGCCGCGATCCCGGCCTCGCGGGCAGCTTCGACCGCGTCCTCGTCGACGCCCCGTGCACCGGTCTCGGTGCGCTCCGGCGCAGACCCGAGGCCCGCTGGCGCCGCATGCCCGAGGACGTCGGGGATCTCACCAAGATCCAGCGCGAGCTGCTCACCAGCGCGGTGGACCTGGTCCGGCCGGGCGGCGTGGTGGCCTACGTCGTGTGCTCGCCGCACCTGTCGGAGACCGAGGGCGTCATCTCGGCGGTGGTCCGCGCCACTGGTGCCACGGTGCTCGACGCGCGGGCGAGCTTCCCCGAGGGCATGCCCGGGCTCGGCGAGGGCCCGCACGTGCAGCTCTGGCCGCACCGCCACGGCACCGACGCCATGTTCTGCGCGCTGCTGCGCCGATGATCCTGGGTCTGGTCGCGGCCGCGGGCGGTGGTCTGGAACAGCGCCTGCGCCGCGAACTGGCCGAGCCCGCGGTGGCCAGGGGTTGGGATCTAGCCATCACCTTCACCCCCACGGCGGGCCACTGGATGGCGGAGGCAGGGGAGACCGCGCGCTTGCAGGCTCTTACCCCGCTGCCGGTGCGTAGCCACCCTCGGCTGCCCAGCGAACCCAAGCCCTACCGGGTGCCGGACGCGTTCCTGTTCGTTCCGGCTACCGCCAACTCGCTGGCGAAACTCGCGCTCGGCATACAGGACAACCAGGCCCTCACCGCCCTGGCCGAGGCCGTGGGCACCCCTGGCCTGCCCGTCGTCATCCGGCCGCAGGCCAATCTCGCCCAGCGCGCCCACCCGATGTTCACCCCGCACCTGGACACGCTCCGGGCCGCGGGCTGCGTGGTCGTCGAGGACGAGCCCACGGTGCCGTGGGGGGAGATGCTCGACCTGCTGGGCTGATCGTGACGCACACAACCGTGGAAAACACCGCGTTGGGTGCGACCATCACCAGTGCCTGTGCGCAGACGCCCGGATCTGCCGCCCAGCGATCCTGGTGGAGGTTCCGTGACGCGGGTAGCGGTGATCGGTATGGGCGGCACCATCGCCATGGCTCCCAGCGCGGCCGGTGGGGTGGTCCCGGCGCTGGACGCGGCGGACCTGATCGCGGCCGTGCCCGGGTTGGCCGAACTGGGGCTGGAGATCACCGCGTGCGGGCTGCGGTCGTTGCCGAGCCCGTCGTTGTCGTTCGGGGACCTGGCGGCGCTGTCGGCGACCGTGCAGGCCGAGATCGACGCGGGTGCGACCGGTGTCGTGGTCACGCACGGCACGGACACCATCGAGGAGACGGCGCTCTTCCTGGACGTCACCATCGACTCGGACGTGCCCGTTGTGGTTACCGGGGCGATGCGCCATCCCACGTCGGCTGGTGCGGACGGCCCCGCGAACCTCTTCGCCGCCATCCGGGTCGCGGCCTCTGACACCGCGCGGGGACTTGGCGCGTTGGTGGTCATGTCCGACGAGGTGCACGGCGCCCGGTTCGTTCGCAAGGGGCACACCAGCAGCACGGCCGCGTTCGTCTCGCCCGGGTTCGGTCCTCTAGGGCTGGTCGTCGAAGGTGAGCCCAGGCTGCGCGGTACACCGCGCGTGCCTCTTCACCTGCCTGCCGCCGCCGCTGTGTCCGATCTTCGGGTCGCTCTAGTCACGGTCGCGCTCGGCGACGACGGTGAACTCCTACGCCTCGGCGGCCCTGCGTTCGACGGGATCGTGCTGGCAGGCCTCGGTGCCGGGCACGTGCCCGCTGGGATGGTGCCGATCGTGTCCGAGTTGGCCGCGCGGGTGCCGGTCGTGCTCGCTTCGCGTACCGGATCGGGGCCAGTCCTACGGCACACCTACGGCTACCCGGGCTCCGAGCGCGACCTGCTCGACCGCGGGTTGGTGCACGCGGGCTTCCTCGACCCGGCCAAGGCGCGGGTGCTGCTGCTGTTGCTGCTCGCCAACGGCGCCGATCGCACGCGCATCGTGAGTGCCTTCGAACACTATCGGTGACCTAACGACCGCGTTCGGCTTAGATGGCGGCCATGGACATCGTTTCCCCGGCCCTGAGCGACTACCTGCTGGCCCACTCCACCCAGCCGGACGACCTGCTGCGCGAGCTGGCCGCCGAGACCGCCGCCGAGTTCCCCGACGCCGCCCAGATGCAGATCAGCCACGACGAGGGCGAGCTGCTGACCATGCTGGTCCGCCTCACCGGCGCCAAGTACGCCGTCGAGGTCGGCGTCTTCACCGGCTACTCCTCGATCTGCATCGCCCGCGGCCTCCCCGCCGACGGCCACCTCCTGGCCTGCGACGTCAGCGAGGAGTGGACCAAGATCGCCCGCCGCTACTGGGACCGCGCCTGCCTCACCGACCGCGTGGACCTGCGCATCGCCCCCGCCCTGGAAACCCTCCAGTCCCTCCCAGCCGACCCGGCCATCGACTTCGCCTTCATCGACGCCGACAAGAAGGGCTACCTCTCCTACTACGAGGAACTGGTCCCCCGCCTCCGCCCCGGCGCCCTCCTCGTCCTTGACAACGTCCTCCAAGGCGGCCGCGTAGCCGACCCCACCGCCACCAACGACACCGTCACCGCCATCCGCACCACCAACTCCCACATCGTCAACGACCCCCGAGTAGACGTCACCGTCCTCCCGGTCCGCGACGGCGTCAGCCTGGTCCGCAAGCGCTAGCGCGTGGTCAGGCGCGTGCGGAGGCCGGGGCGCAGCAGGACGGCCAGCAGTTCGGGTTGGTCGGAGAAGATCTCCTGGGCGCCGGGGCGGGTGCTGTAGCGGAGCATGGCCTGGACGACGTCGGCGAAGGGTTGTTCGCGGACCGTGCGGACGACGAGGTCCATGGTGTCGGTGTCGGCGGCGCGTTCGGCTGATTCCCAGCGGCCGAACAGGAGGCCGAGGGTGGTGCGGGCTTGTTGGCGCCCGCGGGTCAGGATGTCCCGGTTGAGCCCGCACACCTGCTCGGTCACCTCCCCGCGCTCGGTAAGAGCCCGGTATCGACCCAACGTCAGCGACAGGGCCAAGTGCTCGAACGGGTCGTCCACAGTTGGGTCGAGTAAGAGCGGCTTGCCCCGGGAGTCGCGTGGGAACTGGTCGCGCTTGTGGTGGCTGTTGCAGACCGAGCACGCCAGCAGGTGGTTGCGCCACGCGAAGGCCAACAGCGGAGTCAGCGCTACCGGCGAGAAGTGGTCGATGTCGGTGCCCTGGTTGTCGCCGCAGTACATGCAGCGTTCGCGGCCGGGGGCGAACTCGCGTAATCGGGCGCCGATCGACTGCCGCAGCTGCGCCCGCGCCTTCCACAGCGTCCTGGCCTTCGCGGCCTGCTCCTTGCGCGGCACCGCCCGCACCCCGTCGGTGGCGCGCTGCAACGACTCCGCCAGCTCCTCGGAGACCGGCGGCCGCTCCAACCGGATCATCGCTGCTCGTCACCCGCGATCAGCCGGGCCGCGACCTCGGTGACCCTGGCCGAGGGGGAGCTGGTCAGCATCTGCTTGAGCTCCCGGTACCGGACCCGTTCCTCCTCGTCGGCCACCCCGTCGAGCACCTTCAGCTCCAGCTCCACCAGCAGGTGCCGCAGCCGGATCGCCCGCTTCGAGTACGCGGTGTCCAGCCCGAACAGGTCCGAGAGCACCGCGTCGTCCCCGGTGCCGTAGACGATCCGCTCCCACAGGTCCCCGTCGACGGTCTGCGGGCTGATGTCCTGGTCCGGGCCGGGCAGCCGGATCAGCCCGGCCGGGTCGGCCGACTGGCAGATGTACGGGCTGTGCGTGGTCACGATGAACTGGATCTGCGGGAAGTGCTGCTTGAGCCACTCGCCGATCCGCTTCTGCCAGGACACGTGCAGGTGCGCGTCGATCTCGTCGATGATCACCACCCCCGGTACCCCGACCACCGTGCCCTCGTCGTCGAGCCGCAGGTCGCCGTAGCTCTCGTAGAGCTGCTTGAGCAGGTCGACCACCAGCGCCACCACGGTCCGGTAGCCGTCGCTCATCTCGCGCAGCGGGAACCGGTGGCCGTCGTCGGAGACCCAGAGGCCCTCGGAGTCGACCTCGTTGATCCGGTAGTCGTCGGGCAGCAGGCCGTCGCCGAGGATGCGCAGCGCGGACTCCTTGAGGTAGCGCGCGCCCTCCCGCCGCTCCAGCGCCCGCAGGTGCTGCTCGATCAGCCACGCCACGCCCTCGGCCAGCGACGCGTCCTCGTGGAACAGGCTGGCCATCCTGGCGACGCTGCCCGCGCCCAGCATCAGCCGCTGCACGTCGCCGGTGCCGCCGACCAGCCGCCGGAACGGCCCGTACGCGGCGCAGAACCAGCCGGACGGGTTGTCGTGCCACGGCCCGTTGCGCGGCGCCGTCTTCGCCCGGCCGTCCTCGCTGTGGTCCTCCAGCGACGGCTGCACCGGCCGCCTGGCCCACGCGGTGTCCTCCGCGTCCGCCGCGGTCCAGCGCAGCCCCGCCCAGAACGGCCGCTCCGGCGGGCGGCCCTTCTTGAACCGCTCGAAGTTCAGGTCGAAGGTCAGCTGGACGGCCGCCGTCGCGCTCGCCTTGCCGACCGAGATCCAGTTGTCGAAGTCCGCCACCAGCGTCCGCGCCGCGGCGGGCCCGCCGACGGCCAGCGCGATCCCGCGCAGCAACGACGTCTTGCCGGAACCGTTGCGCCCGGCCAGCACCGTCCACCCGGCGTAGCTGTTGTCCGGCCTGCGCAGGTCCAGGTCGACGGTGCGGCCGTCGTGGAAGCCCCGGACGTTCACCAGCCGGACCCGCGAGACATACATACCGCGACACTATCGCCTCGCACCGACAACCACCGCCGGTGACCAGGGGTTTCAGAGCGCGAAGCGGGCCGCGGGGCGCTTGCCGGTCGTGGCGAGGTCGGCCAACACCTCACCCACCGACGGGAGGAACTTGAAGCCGTGCCCGGAGAAGCCCGCTCCCACCACCACGGGCCCTACCCGGTCCAGGATGAAGTCCGAGTTCGTAGTGGTCGTGTAGGTGCAGCTGATCGGGGTGAAGGTGTCGGGATCGACGCCAGGTAGCCATGTCCGCGCGTAGTCCCGCAACGCGGCTAGCTGCCCGGGCTCGGGTAAGAAGTCGCGGTGATCCGGGTCGACCACCGGGCCCACACCGTGGAAACCCGCCTTGATCCCGTGCCCCGGCGTGGCCAACCCGTACACACCACTCGGATACGGCGCCTCTATGTGGTGCACGAACGAAGGCCAACCCGTTGTCGTAGAGGCGAAGTACGCGGGCTGCTCCTGGGTGACCCGTAGTGGCGGGAGGGTGATCACGCCGTCCAACAACTTCGCCGACCACGCGCCGACCGTCACGACCGCCGTCCGCGCGACCACCGTGCCGTCGCCTGTGTCCACCTCGACGAGGTCGTCTCTTACCCGCAACCGGGTGACCGGCGATTCGTGGCGGACTTCCGCGCCTGCCAACGCCGCCGCTGACTGCAACGCCGCCACGGCCGCGTCTGCGTCAAGCGTCCCGCTCACCGGGTGGAAGAAGACGTTTCCGTCGAACCGGATCCCCGGCCACCGCTCGCTCGCCTCGCCCGCGGGCACGAACGCGCCGGGACTTCCTGCCCCGGCCACCGCGTCGGCGAGTGCTGTCAACGGGACCCGGCCGTGGTCGACACCCCCGGTGATCTCCAACAATGCCGAACCGGTCACCGATTCGAGGTCCAGCCACAGCGGATGCGCCCGCCGCGCCAACTCGACGTAATCGGGTTCCGAGTACGTCACCCGGAAAATCCGCGACGCGCCGTGCGAGGCGCCGAAGGTGTGACCAGCGGCGAATCGCTCCAGCACCAGCACGTCCAGACCGCGTTCGGCCATTCGCCACGCCGCGGCCGAACCGACGCCGCCACCACCGATCACGACGACATCGGCGACCACGGCGAAACACCTCCCAAGCCTTGTCCGGCCCGGCCGATCCACTATGGACCACCGGACGGTTTCCATTCAGTTTCCGGACCCCGCTCGGGGTTGTCCACCAGACGATCATGGCTCTCACATGCTGAACACCGGTTCCTCGCCGCCCCGGGAGACCTAGCATCTGCCGCGTCCACCGCGCACCAATCCGTGGAGCTCCCGTGACTTCCTCCTCCCCACCGAAGCCATCCCAGGAAACCGAGTTACCCCAACCCGTGAAAGAATCTGCAGAAACTGCAGAAACCACGGATGACCTGGTCGACAAACTGGAATCGCGCCGGGTTGTCCCGCTGCGCCATCCGTGGCGGTGGGTGGCGAGCGCGGTCGTGCTGGTGCTGTTGGCCCAGGCCGCGCACGCGCTGACCACCAACGACGCCTTCCAGTGGGACGCGTTCGGCTACTGGTTCACCCGTCCGGTGGTTGTCGAGGGGCTGCTGCTCACCTTGCAGCTCACCGGGTTGTCGGCGGTTTTCGGACTTCTCGGCGGGATCGTGCTCGCGTTGATGCGCCTGTCGCGCAACCCGGTGCTGCAATCGGTGGCGTGGGCCTACATCTGGCTGTTCCGGTCGATCCCGCTGATCGTGCTGCTGCTGTTCCTGGCGAACATCACCGCCCTCTACGCGACCCTCAGCCTGGGCGTCCCGTTCGGTCCGTCGTTTGTGGAGTTCAGCGCTAACGACCTGCTCAGCTTCTACATGGTCGCTGTTCTCGGTCTTAGCCTCAACGAAGCCGCTTACGCTGCGGAGATCGTGCGTTCCGGCATCATCTCCGTTGACCAGAGCCAGTTGGAAGCCGCTTCCGCGTTGGGTCTGCCGAAGGGCCGTCAATACCGCAGGATCATCCTTCCGCAAGCCACTAGGGCGATCATTCCCGCTTACGCCAACCAGCTCATCGGGTTGCTCAAGGGAACCTCGGTCGTTTACATCACCTCGCTGCTGGAGTTGTTCGGCGTAGTGCAGAGCCAGGCCAGCATCAACAGCGGTCAGATCATCCCGCTGCTGATGGTCGGCACGATCTGGTACATCGTCCTCACCAGCCTCTTGTCGATCGTGCAGTACTACCTGGAGCGGTACTTCTCCCGCGGCGCACTACGGACCGTGCCGCCCACTCCGTTCCAGCGCTTGAGGTCCCGTCTGCGCACTACGGGGGTGGCACGATGACTGTGGCAGTCAACGTAAGAGGTGCGGTCAAGTCCTATGGCACCAACAGGGTCCTGGACGAGGTCGACTTCACCGCCCAGGCGGGCCAGGTCACCGCGATCATCGGACCGTCCGGGTCCGGGAAGTCCACTCTGCTCCGAGCGATCAACCACCTTGAGCCTCTGGACAGCGGTTACGTAACCGTTCGCGGTGAACTCATCGGCGTCCGGCTGCACAAGGGCAGGCTCCGCGAACTGAGCGAACGCGCCATCTTGCGCCAACGGTCCCGGATCGGGTTCGTGTTCCAGAGCCTCAACCTGTTCCCGCACCTGTCGGTCGTGGAGAACGTCATCGAGGCCCCTGTGGTCACCCAGCGCGTCCCCAAGCAGCAGGCCATCGCGCGGGCCAAGGACCTTCTGACGAAGGTAGGCCTAGCCGACAAGATCGACGCTTACCCGCGTCAGCTCTCCGGCGGCCAACAGCAGCGGGTCGCGATCGCGCGTGCGTTGGCGTTGGAGCCAGAGCTGATCCTGTTCGACGAGCCCACTTCCGCGCTTGACCCGGAGCTGGTGGGCGAGGTGCTCACCGTGATCCGCGACCTGGCCGCCGCGGGCACGACGATGATCGTGGTCACCCACGAGATCGGCTTCGCCCGCGAGGTCGCCGACCACGTCGTGTTCATCGACGCGGGTCGCGTCGTCGAACAGGGCCCGCCCGACCAGGTCCTCGTCGCGCCGCGGCACGACCGCACCCGGGAGTTCCTCGGCAAGCTCGTCTGATCACCGCCAGTCCGAACTCGTTGTGCCGAACGGGTTTTCCACCGCAGTGAAAGAAACGAAGAGAAGGACAGCCATGCCATCGTCGCGTAGATCCGTCCGGTTATCGCTGACCGCAGCCGCCTCGGTGGTGGCCCTGGCCGCCCTGAGCGCCTGCGGGTCCTCCGCTGCCCCGCCTGCCGCCGCGGTCGACGCCAGCGGCAACACCGTGGTCACCGTCGCCGCCAACACCGACTTCACCACCCCCGTGCAGCTGACCGTGCCCAGGGTCGAGGCGATCAGGGCGAAGCTGCCCAAGGCGGTGCTCGACCGCGGCACCCTGGTCATCGGCGTCGGCGGCCTGCCCAACAGCACCCCGCCGCTCGACCTCATCGGCTCGGACCAGAAGACCCTCACCGGCAACGAGCCCGACCTCGGCCGCCTGGTCGCCGCCGTGCTCGGGCTGACCCCGGACGTGCAGAACGCCTCGTGGCAGAACCTGTTCGTGCGGCTCAAGTCCGGCCAGTTCGACGCGGGCTTCTCCAACATCACCGTCACCGAGGAGCGCAAGGTCCAGGGCCTGGACTTCGCGACCTACCGCAAGGACAACCTCGGGTTCGAGGTGAACAAGAACACCACGTGGAACTTCGACGGCAACTACCAGAGCCTCGCGGGCAAGACGGTCGCGGTGAACACCGGCACCAACCAGGAGAAGATCCTGATCGAGTGGCGCAACAAGCTGCAGGCCGAGGGCAAGACGCTGGAGATCCGCAACTTCGCCGACACCAACAGCACCTACCTGGCGCTGTCCTCCGGCCGCATCGACGCCTACTTCTACCCGAACCCGACCGTCGCCTACCACGTGGCCAAGACGGCGTCGACGCCCAACCCGACCCGTAGTGCGGGCTCGTACTCCGGCGCGGGCGCGACCCTGCAGGGCCTGATCGCGGCCACCACCAAGAAGGACAGCGGCCTGGTCGAGCCGCTCGCCGAGGCCATCAACTACCTCATCGAGAACGGCCAGTACGCCAAGCTCCTCGCGGCTTACGGGCTCGATGACGAGGCCATCCCGAAGGCTGAGGTCAACCCGCCCGGCCTGCCGATCAACAACAGCTGACACGCCAAGAGGCCCTGGTTCCCGTTGGGAGCCAGGGCCTCTCCGCTACGCCGGTTGCACTACCGGCACGCGCACGGCGGTGAACCGCACGTGCCTGCGCAGCCGGAAGCCGAGCTTCTCGTAGAGCCGGATCGCGTTGGTGTTCGCCGCGCCGGTGTGCAGGAACGGAGTCTCGCCCCGCGCGCGGATCCCGGCCGCGACTGTTAGCACCAACCGTGTCGCCAGTCCCTGACCCCGGTAGGCGGGGTCGGTGCACACGGCACTGATCTCGGTCCACCCCGGCGGGTGCATGCGCTCGCCCGCCATGGCGATCAGCTTCCCCTCGTGCCGGAAGCCGTAGTAGTCGCCCAACAGGATCGTCCGCGGCAGGTACGGTCCCGGCTCGGTCCGCTTCACCAGGTCGATCATCTCCGGCACGTCCGCGGGGGTCAGCGGGATCGCCTCCGGGTCGACCGCGTGCGCCAGGTGGTCGTCCACGAGCTGCACGCCCGCGATGTCCAGCGTCGTCTCCCACGCCTCTTGCGGCTGCGGCAGCTGCGGGGACACCAGCACCTCTTTGCCAGGCCCGGCAAGCGCGGCGATGTCCTCCCACACGCGTGGGCCCGCGGTGGGGTCCGCGCCGAGGAACGGCGTCACGTCCACCGGGTACCGCGCGGCACTGCCGTGCCGTTCCGCGAGGTGCGCGTGCGCCCCGTTCAGCGACTCCCACACGACGTTGTCCAACACTGACTCGTCAGCGCTCACACCCGCTCCTCGCACAGCTCGACCGGCCGGGAAATCCAAACACAGCAGGCGTCCTGACCGCGGCTCTTATTCCCGTCACCAGCTGTTGTCTCACATGCTGGGTGACGTCTCCCGAGGTCTCTAGCCTCGGTTTTGAGCACTGGGGAGGGAACATGTTCTTAGCGGTAGAGCTCGACGGCGCGGGTGCACATCCGGCTGCCTGGCGGGCCAGCGGAGCGTCACCGGCATCGGTATTGCTGCCGAGCACCGTTCGCGAAGCGGTGGCACTAGCCGAGGAAGGTGGGTTCACCCTCGCCACGTTCGCCGACTCACCGGTGCCGCCCAGCAGTGGCGCCGACATCGCCGGTCGACTGGAGGCGGTGGGTCGGGCCGCGTTCGTGAGCACCACGACCCAGCGGATCGGCCTCGCGCCCTCGGTGTCCACCGCCACGACCGAGCCGTTCCACCTGGCCGCGCAGATCGCCAGCCTCGACCACGCCACCCACGGCCGCGCCGCCTGGGTCGTCGAGGGCGCCACCCCGGCCGAGCTCGCGACCGTGGGCACGGACGGGCCACCGGGGGAGGCCGCCGAGGTCGTCGCCGCCGTGCGCGCGCTGTGGGACTCGTGGGAGGACGACGCCGTCATCAAGGACGTCCCCACCGGCCGCTACCTCGACCCCGACAAGGTCCACCACATCGACTTCGAGGGCGCCACCTTCACCGTGAAGGGGCCGTTGATCACCCCGCGCCCGCCCCAGGGCCAGCCGGTCATCCTCGCCGCCGACACCCTCGACGTCCCCGCCGACATCACCCTGGTCGACGCCCGACCGGACCGCGCCGCCGCGGCCCGCGCCGCAGGTGCCCGGCTGGTGTTCGCGGAGCTGGAGGTGGTGCTGGACGCGCACAAGCCCGCCTCGGCCCGCTTGGCCGACCTGAACCGTGCGACCCCGTGGAGCACTTCCCGAACCCGCTACACCGGTTCCGCCGAGGGCTTGGTCGCTCTCCTCGCCACGCTTAGCGCCAACTTCGACGGCGTGCGCCTACACCCAGCGGTGCTCTCGGTAGACCTACCTGCGCTGGTCGAGCACGTACTCCCGGTACTGGACCTGTACCCACGCGGCGACACGCTCCGCGCGAGCCTCGGTCTGGCCAAGCCCGCCAACCGGTTCGAGGGAAGCACCCGATGACCAAGCCACGACAACGCGTCGGCTCCCTGCTTACCGGTGTCGCTCAGCGCTACCTGTGTTGGGACCCAGGCAACGTCGACCGTGTGCTGCCCGCTCTAGCCGCAGTCAGGTCCAGGAGAAGTGTCCGATTGGTCCGGCCCGCCACCTGCCTGGAGGGGAGTTCCCAGTGAGCCGTCCGCAACTGCACCTCGGCGTGTTCTACACCGGTGTCGGCCAGCAGTACGTGTGGTCGGACCCGGGCAACATCGACCACACCACCATCGACGGCACGCTGGAGATCGCCAGGACCCTGGAGCGCGGGCTGTTCGACGCGTTCTTCTTCGGGGAGGGTCTGCGGGTCCGCGAGAACCGGGGCCGCGTCCTGGCGACCGACGTCGCCGGGCGGCCGGACGCGCTCACCCAGCTCGCCGCGCTGGCCGGGGCGACCACCCACATCGGCCTGGTGGCGACCCAGAACACCACCTACAACTTCCCCGCCGACCTGGCCCGCAGGCTGTCCACACTGGACCTGCTGTCCGATGGCCGCGCGGGCTGGAACATCGTCACCACCGACAACGCCTGGACCGGCGCCAACTTCCGCCGCGGCGGCTGGCTCGACCACGACCGCCGCTACGACCGCGCCACCCAGTTCGTCGAGGCCGCGAAGGCCATCTGGTCCTCTTGGGCTGACGACGCCGTTGCCCCTGACTCCGCCGCTGCCAACTGGGCGACCCCTGGGTCTATCCGCGCCGTCGAGCGCCACACCGATCTGGTGGACCTGACTGTCGTCCCCACCCTGCCCCGCAGCCGTCAGGGCCGCCCGGTCCTCTTCCAGGCAGGCGACTCACCCGGCGGCCGCGACCTGGCCGCCCGCCACGCGGACGTCGTCTTCTCCGCCAACACCGAGTACGACAAGGCCGTCGCCTACGCCACCGACATCCGCCGCCGCCTCGCCACCTACGGCCGTTCCCCCGACTCGCTGCGCATCCTCCCCGGCGCCTCGGTCATCCTCGGCGCCACCGCCGCCGAGGCCACCGAACGCGCCGAGTGGCTCCGCCGCGAGCAGCTGACGCCACAACGCGCCATCGGCTTCCTGGAGCAGTACTGGGGCAAGGACCTCTCCGCCTACGACCCCCACGGCCCCCTCCCCGACATCGAACCCGACGCGGGCGAGCTGGACCCGTCCCGAGGCACCATCTCCATCGCCGACCGCACCGGCAAACTCGACCGCATCCGCACCTGGCGCGAGCTGGCCGAGGCCAAGAACCTCTCCATCCACGGCCTGGTCCTGGCCATCCACCCCCAAGACCGCTCCTTCACCGGCACCCCCACCCACATCGCCGACGAGTGGACCCACTACATCCAGACCCGAGCGGTGGACGGCTTCAACATCACCCCCCACCTCCTCCCCGCCACCATCACCGACATCGTCGACCTGCTCATCCCCGAACTCCAGACCCGAGGCATCTACCGGACCGAGTACACCTCCACCACCCTCCGCGACCACCTGGACCTGCCCCCGCTCTAGCAGGCCCGGCCGAGCTCCCGCCGCGACGACCAGGGACTTTGTCGCTGAACCGGGTGAAGTTCTGTGGCGCCGTTCACGATCGACCGCGCGGGCGTTGAGTGAGTTTGCATGAACGTGCATACTCATCCACATGACGGTGCGGGTGGCGGTGGCGGGGGCCAGCGGGTATGCCGGGGGCGAGGTCCTGCGGCTCCTGCTCGGGCACCCCGACGTGGAGATCGGGGCGCTCACCGCGGGCGGCAACGCCGGGGCTCGGTTGGGGCAGTTGCAGCCGCATCTCCTGCCGCTCAGTGACCGCGTGCTCGCCGAGACCTCCGCGGAGACGCTCGGCGGGCACGACGTCGTGTTCCTCGCGCTGCCGCACGGGCACTCCGCCGAGGTCGCCGCGCGGCTCGGGCCGGACACGCTGGTGATCGACTGCGGGGCGGACCACCGGCTGACCGACGCCAAGGACTGGGAGCGCTGGTACGGGTCGTCGCACGCGGGGCACTGGCCGTACGGGTTGCCCGAGCTGCCCAACGGGCGCGAGAAGCTCAAGGGGACGAAACGGGTCGCCGTGCCCGGTTGCTACCCGACTGTCAGTTCGCTGGCGCTCGCCCCCGCCGTCGAGCACGGTCTTATCGCCGACGAGGTCGTAGTCGTCGCGGTGTCCGGTACCTCCGGTGCGGGTAAGAGCCTCAAGACGAACCTCCTCGGCTCCGAGGTCATGGGCTCTCTCAGCGTCTACGGCGTCGGTGGCACCCACCGGCACACCCCCGAGATCATCCAGAACCTCAGCGCCATCGCCGGACGTAGGGTCAACGTCTCGTTCACGCCCGTCCTGGCGCCCCTCCCACGCGGCATCCTCGCGACCTGCTCCGCGCCGATCGTCAAGCCCGGCAACGTAAGGGAGATCTACGAGCGCGCTTACGCCGACGAGCCGTTCGTGCACCTCTTGCCGGAAGACCAGTGGCCCACCACAGCCGCCGTCCTCGGTTCTAACGCCGTCCAACTTCAGGTCACCGTTGACGAAGACCTGCAGCGGCTGGTCGTGGTCGCCGCTATCGACAACCTGACCAAGGGCACGGCGGGTGCCGCCGTGCAGTCCATGAACATCGCACTCGGCCTCCCGGAGACGGCAGGCCTGTCCAGCGTGGGGGTCGCACCGTGAGCGGGAACGTCAACCGGGACCAGGGAGTCGCAACGGCCGCCGGATTCCGTGCGGCCGGGGTCGTCGCCGGGATCAAGAGCAACGGCAAGCCCGACCTGACCCTGGTGGTCAACGACGGCCCGTCCACCGCGGCCGCCGGTGTGTTCACCCGCAACAAGGTCAAGGCCGCGCCCGTGCTGTGGTCGAGCCAGGTCCTCACCACCGGCTCCCTCAAGGCCGTCGTCCTCAACTCCGGCGGCGCCAACGCCTGCACCGGCCCCGAGGGCTTCCAGGACACCCACGCCACCGCCGAGAAGGTCGCCGACGTCCTCGGTGTCGGCGCCATCGACGTCGCCGTGTGCTCCACCGGCCTCATCGGCGAGCGCCTCCCGATGGACGCCGTGCTCTCCGGCGTCGACCTCGCCACGAAGGAGCTCGGCACCGGTGCGGCGGCGGGCCTCGCCGCCGCGACCGGGGTGATGACCACCGACACCGTGGCGAAGCAGACCGCGCTGACGCACCCGGACGGCTGGACCGTGGGCGGGTTCGCCAAGGGCGCGGGCATGTGCGCGCCGAACATGGCCACCATGCTCAGCGTCATCACCAGCGACGCCGTGCTCGACGCCGCCGTCGTCGACGCGTCGTTGCGCGCCGCGGTCGACGCGACCTTCAACCGGTTCGACGTCGACGGCGGCACCTCCACCAACGACACGGTGCTGCTGCTGGTCTCCGGCGCCTCCGGTGTCGAGGTCACCCCGGCCGCGTTCACCGAGGCCCTCACCACCGTCTGCGCCGACCTCGTCGCCCAGCTCCAGGCGGACGCCGAGGGCGTGACCAAGCACGTGACCATCACGGTGCGCGGTGCCGCGACCGATGCGGAGGCAGTCGCCACCGCGCGCACCGTCGCGGTCGACAACCTCTGCAAGACCGCGTTCTTCGCCAGCGACCCCAACTGGGGCCGCATCGCGATGGCCGTCGGCAACGCCCCCACCCAGTTCGACGCGGCCAAGCTGGACATCACGCTCAACGGCGTCACCGTCTGCCGCGCGGGCGGACGCGGCGAGGACCGCAACGATGCCGACCTGTCCGGTCGCGACATCCTCGTCGAGATCGACCTGCACGCGGGCGAGGGCACCGGCACCATCCTCACCACCGACCTCTCGCACGCCTACGTCGAAGAGAACAGCGCCTACTCGTCATGACCACCACCCCGGCCGAGAAAGCGGGCGTCCTCATCGAGGCCCTGCCCTGGCTGCGGCGCCTGCACGGCGCGCTGGTCGTGGTCAAGTACGGCGGCAACGCCATGGTCGACGACGACCTCAAGCGCGCGTTCGCCGAGGACATGGTGTTCCTGCGGCTCGCGGGCCTGCGGCCGGTCGTGGTGCACGGCGGCGGACCGCAGATCGGTGCGATGCTCAAGGCCATGGGCATCGCCAGCGAGTTCCGGGCGGGCCTGCGGGTCACCACGCCCGCGGCGATGGACGTCGTCCGGATGGTCCTCACCGGACAGGTCAGCCGGGAGCTGGTAAGCCTGCTCAACCAGCATGGTCCCTACGCGGTCGGTATCTCCGGCGAGGACGCGAGGCTGTTCACGGCCGAGCGCCGCACCGCCGTCATCGACGGCGAAGAGGTAGACCTGGGCCTGGTCGGCGATGTAGTCGCGGTCGACCCCGCAGCGGTACTCGACATCGTTGGCGCCGGCCGCATCCCGGTAGTGTCCACAGTGGCCGCTGACCTCAACGGTGTCACCCACAACGTCAACGCTGACACCGCCGCCGCCGCGCTAGCGATCGCGTTACGTGCGAAGAAGCTGGTTGTCCTGACGGACGTGGAAGGTCTCTACGCGAACTGGCCGGACCGCTCGTCCCTGCTGCACGAGATCCGCGCGACCGAACTGGCGAAGCTGCTGCCCGGGCTGGAGAGTGGCATGGTCCCCAAGATGGAGGCCTGCCTGCGCGCGGTCACCGGCGGCGTCCCGCGCGCGCACGTCATCGACGGCAGGCTCGCGCACTCGGTTCTGCTCGAAGTGTTCACCAGCGGTGGCGTCGGCACGATGGTGCTACCGGACGAGGGGGAGTAGTCATGATCGGGTCTAACCTGGACGGACAGGCGCGGTGGAAGTCCGCGCTGATGGACAACTACGGCACCCCCGGCATCGCGTTGGTGCGCGGCGAGGGCTCCTACGTGTGGGACGCGGACGGTAACCGCTACCTGGACCTCGTCGGCGGCATCGCGACCAACGTCCTCGGCCACGCGCACCCCGCCGTCGTCGCCGCGGTCAGCGCGCAGATCGCCACGATCGCGCACACCTCGAACCTCTACGTGAACCCGGTCGCCGTCGAACTCGCCGAGGCGCTGCTGGGCGTCGCCGGCCTCGACGGTTCCGCGAAGGTCGTGTTCTCGAACTCGGGCGCCGAGGCCAACGAGGCCGCGTTCAAGCTGGCCAGGCTCACCGGCAGGCCCAAGGTCGTCGCCACGCACGGCGCCTTCCACGGCCGCACCATGGGCTCGCTGACCCTCACCGGCCAGCCGCCCAAGCGCGAGCCGTTCCAGCCGCTGGTCCCCGGCGTCGAGCACATCCCGTTCGGCGACGTCGCCGCCCTGCGCGCCGCCGTCGACGCCGACACCGCCGCGGTCATCCTCGAACCGGTCCTCGGCGAGGGGGGCGTCGTCCCGGCTCCCGACGGCTACCTCCAGGCGGCCAGGGAGATCACCAGCTCCGCGGGCGCGCTGCTCATCCTCGACGAGGTGCAGACCGGCATCGGCCGTCTCGGCAGCTGGTTCGCGTTCCAGCAGGCGGGCATCACCCCGGACGTCTTCACCCTCGCCAAGGGGCTTGGCGGCGGTCTGCCCCTTGGCGCGTGCATCGCTGTCGGCGCTGCCGCTGACCTCTTCGCCCCGGGCCACCACGGCACCACCTTCGGCGGTAACGCTGTCTGCGCAGCGGCCGGTCTCGCCGTCCTACGCACCATCGCCGCCGATGGCATCCTGGAGCACGTTTCGGCTCTGGGTAAGGACATCGCCGCGGGCATCGAAGAACTCGACCACCCTCTTATCGCGGGCGTGCGAGGTAACGGCCTACTGCTCGGAGTGGCGCTGACCGCCCCGATCTCCGGGGCCGTCGCCACCGCCGCGGCCGCCAAGGGCTTCCTGGTCAACAACGTCCAGGCCGACACCATCCGCCTCGCGCCGCCGCTGATCCTCACCGAGGAGCAGGCGGGCGAGTTCGTCGCGGCCCTGCCCGGCATCCTCGACACCGCCGCCGACAACACCCCGGTGGAGGCCTGAGATGCCCAGGCACTTCCTCCGCGACGACGACCTCACCCCCGCCGAGCAGGGCGAGATCCTCGACCTCGCCGACCGGCTCAAGGTCCACCCGCTGACCCACCGCCCGCTCGAGGGCAAGGCGGTCGCCGCGATCTTCGAGAAGAACTCCACCCGCACCAGGGTGTCCTTCGAGGTCGGCGTCGCCCAGCTCGGCGGCACCTCGGTCATCGTCGACGGCCGCACCATGCAGCTGGGCCGCGAGGAGACCATCGAGGACACCTCCCGGGTGCTCTCGCGCTACGTCGACGTCGTCGTCTGGCGCACCTATGCCCAGAAGCGCATCGAGGCCATGGCCTCGGCCGCGAGCATTCCCGTGGTCAACGCGCTCACCGACGAGTTCCACCCCTGCCAGGTCCTCGCCGACCTGATGACCATCCGCGAGCGGCACGGCAGGCTCGCGGGCGTCACCGCCACCTACCTCGGCGACGGCGCCAACAACATGGCACATTCGCTGCTGCTCGGCGGCGCGACCGCGGGCATGCACGTCCGGGTCGTCTCCCCGGCCGGGTTCGAACCCCGCACCGACATCCTCGCCGACGCCACCAAGCGCGCCGAGGAGACCGGCGGCTCGATCACCGTCCTCGACGACCCGCACGCCGCCGTCGACGGCTCCGACGTGCTGGTCACCGACACCTGGACCTCCATGGGCCAGGAGAACGACGGCCGCGACCGGGTCAGCTCCTTCCGCACCCTGCGCGTCGACGCCGCGCTGCTCGAGCGCGCCGCCCCCGGCGCCATCGTGCTGCACTGCCTGCCGGCGCACCGCGGCTGGGAGATCACCGACGAGGTCCTCGACGGCCCGGCCAGCGCCGTCTGGGACGAGGCGGAGAACCGGCTGCACGCGCAGAAGGCCCTGCTCAGCTGGCTGGTGACACACCCGTGACCACCTCGGCCGCGACCAGGGCCGCCCGGCAGGCCCGCATCGTCGAACTCGTCAGCGAGCGGGCCATCCGCAGCCAGACCGAGCTGGCCACGCTGCTGCACGCCGAGGGCATCGAGGCCACCCAGGCCACCCTCTCGCGCGACCTCGACGAACTCGGCGCGGTCAAGCTGCGCGGCCACGACGGCGGCGCCCCGGTCTACGTGATCCCCGAGGACGGCAACCCGGTGCGCGGCGTGCAGGGCGGCACCTCCCGGCTGACCCGCCTGCTGGCCGAGCTGCTCGTCTCCGCGGACGGCTCGGCCAACCTGACCGTCCTGCGAACCCCGCCCGGCGCCGCGCAGTTCCTGGCCAGCGCGATCGACCGGGCCGCACTGCACGAGGTCGTCGGCACCATCGCCGGTGACGACACCCTCATGGTCATCTGCCGTGAACCGGTGACCGGTCTCGAACTGGCCGACCGGTTCACCGCCATGGCCGCCCGCACGCCCGCGGGCACCAACGACGCGGCGAAACGAGGAGAGAACAATGAGTGACAGGGTGGTCCTGGCCTATTCCGGTGGGCTCGACACGTCGGTGGCGATCGGCTGGATCGCCGAGGAGACCGGCGCCGAGGTCGTCGCGGTGGCCGTCGACGTCGGCCAGGGTGGCGAGGACCTCGACACCATCCGCAAGCGCGCGCTGGAGTGCGGCGCGGTCGAGGCCGTCGTCGCCGACGCGCGCGACGAGTTCGCCGAGCAGTACTGCCTGCCCGCGCTGCAGGCCAACGCCCTCTACCAGGACCGCTACCCGCTGGTGTCAGCGCTGTCGCGCCCGGTGATCGTCAAGCACCTGGTCGAGGCCGCCAAGTACCACGGCGCGGGCACCGTCTCGCACGGCTGCACCGGTAAGGGCAACGACCAGGTCCGCTTCGAGGTCGGCATCGGCGCTCTTGCGCCCGACCTCAAGGTCATCGCCCCGGTCCGCGACTTCGCCTGGACCCGCGAGAAGGCCATCGCCTGGGCCGAGGACCGCAACCTGCCCATCGACGTGTCGAAGAAGTCGCCGTTCTCCATCGACCAGAACGTCTGGGGCCGCGCCGTCGAGACCGGCTTCCTCGAGGACATCTGGAACGCCCCCACCGAGGACGTCTACGACTACACCGCGAACCCGGCCGAGCCGCGCGACGCCGACGAGGTGGTCATCACCTTCGACAAGGGCGTCCCGGTCGCCATCGACGGCGAGACCGTCACCGTGCTGCAGGCCATCCAGGAGCTCAACCGGCGCGCGGGCGCCCAGGGCGTCGGCAGGCTCGACATGGTCGAGGACCGCCTGGTCGGCATCAAGAGCCGCGAGGTCTACGAGGCGCCGGGCGCGATCGCGCTGATCACCGCCCACCAGGAGCTGGAGAACGTCACCGTCGAGCGCGACCTGGCCCGCTTCAAGCGCGGCGTCGAGCAGCGCTGGACCGAGCTGGTCTACGACGGCCTGTGGTTCTCCCCGCTCAAGGAGGCCCTGGACACCTTCATCGCCCGCAGCCAGGAGTACGTCACCGGCGACATCCGGCTCGTGCTGCACAGCGGCCGCGCCGTGGTCAACGGCCGCCGCTCCGAGCAGGCGCTCTACGACTTCAACCTCGCCACCTACGACGAGGGCGACACCTTCGACCAGTCCCTGGCCAAGGGCTTCGTCCAGCTGTGGGGCCTGCCGTCGAAGATCGCCGCGAAGCGCTCCCTGCACCACTGAGCGCTGCTCCACTGATGACTCTCGCCCGGGCGCGGTCAGGCCTACCTGCCGCGCCCGGGGCTATCCCGTCAAGGAAGGACTGTTTCGTTGAGTGAGCAGGAACCCACCGCGTTGTGGGGTGGGCGGTTCAGCTCCGGACCCGCCGAGGCCATGGCCGCGCTGAGTCTGTCGACCCACTTCGACTGGCGTCTTGCCAGCTACGACATCGCCGGGTCACGAGCGCACGCGCTGGTCTTGCACCGCGCGGACCTTCTTACCGACACCGAGCTGGCCGGCATGCTCGAAGCGCTGGACACGCTCGAACGAGACGTCCTCGACGGTTCCTTCACCCCCGTCGCCGCGGACGAGGACGTGCACACCGCCCTCGAACGCGGCCTGATCGACCGCGCGGGCACCGAGCTCGGCGGCAAGCTCCGCGCGGGCCGCTCCCGCAACGACCAGATCGCCACCCTGTTCCGCATGTACCTGCGCGACGCGGCCAGGGGCGTCGCGGGCGGCACCCTCGACGTGGTCGCGGCCCTGGTCAGCCAGGCCGACCGGCACCCGAACGCCGCCATGCCCGGCCGCACCCACCTGCAGCACGCCCAGCCGGTGCTGCTGGCCCACCACCTGCTCGCGCACACCCAGGCCCTGCTCCGCGACGTCGACCGCCTCCAGGACTGGGACCGCCGCGCCGCCGTCTCGCCGTACGGCTCCGGCGCGCTCGCGGGCTCGTCGCTGGGCCTCGACCCGGCCGCGGTGGCCGAGGAACTCGGCTTCGACGCCCCCACCGAGAACTCCATCGACGGCACCGCCTCGCGCGACTTCGCCGCCGAGTTCGCCTTCGTGGTCGCCATGCTCGGCGTCAACCTGTCCAGGGTCGCCGAGGAAGTGATCATCTGGACCACCGCCGAGTTCGGCTACGCCACCCTCGACGACGCCTGGGCCACCGGCAGCTCGATCATGCCGCAGAAGAAGAACCCGGACGTCGCCGAGCTGACCAGGGGCAAGTCCGGCCGGATGATCGGCAACCTCACCGGCCTGCTGGCCACCCTCAAGGCGCAGCCGCTGGCCTACAACCGGGACCTGCAAGAGGACAAGGAGCCGGTCTTCGACTCCGTCGCCCAGCTCGAACTGCTGCTGCCCGCCCTCGCGGGCATGCTCGGCACCCTCACCTTCGACACCGACCGGCTCGCCGCGCTCGCCCCGGCGGGCTTCACCCTCGCCACGGACATCGCCGAGTGGCTGGTCCGCTCGGGCGTGCCGTTCCGGATCGCCCACGAGGCGGCGGGGGAGTGCGTCCGCAGGGCCGAGGCGCGCGGCGTGGGCCTCGAGGACCTCACCGACGCGGAGCTGGCCGAGGTGAACCCGGCGTTGACTCCCGAGGTGCGGGACGTGCTGACGGTCTCCGGCTCGATCGCCTCGCGCGACGCGTACGGTGGGACCGCGCCGCAGCGGGTCGCGGAGCAGCGGGACCGTGTCGTGCGACGAGTCGAGGAGTACCGGACGTGGGCGGAGCAGGTCATCCGGAAGTAACCCGCGTCCTGTTCGTAGGCAACAGCTTCACCTACTTCCACAACCTCCCCGAGGTGGTGGTCGCCCTCGCGCGACCCGACCGCGCCGTGTCGGTGGCGATGCTCGCCGCCCCCGGCGCGATCCTCGGGGAGACGTGGGCCAGCGGGGCACTGGAGGCGGCCTTACGCGAAGGCGCCGACTACGTCGTGTTGCAGGAGCAGAGCACTCTAGGCGGCGACCTGGTGGTCGACGGGATACCCCGGCCGCAGGACCCCGCCAAGTTCCACGCCGCGGTGCGCAGTGCGGTAGCCGACATCGTCAGCGCCAACGCATCAGCCACGCTCTACCTGACCTGGGCCAGGCAGGACGACCCTGACGCCCAGCACGCCCTTACCGAGGCCTACACCTCGATCGGCAAGGAACTCGATGTCGCCGTCTCGCCCGTGGGCATCGCCTGGCAGACAGCACTAGCCGAACGACCCGACTTGATCCTCCACGACGAGGACGCCAGCCACCCAGCCGCGGCAGGCTCTTACCTTGCCGCGTGCGTGCTGACCGCGACCCTCTTCGGGCTCGATCCACGAGGGCGCACCCGACGCGTCACCGGCCAGGCCATCGACTCCGAAGGCGTCCTCGGTAACCCCAACGGCACACTGATCGACCTGTCCGAAGCTGACGCCACCTACCTCCAGGACGTCGCGTGGCGGACAGCCTGCTGACTCGCGAAGAACTCGCGATCGATCCCGTGGACGCCGCCAAGCTCCTCCTCGGCGCGATCCTGGAAGCGGATAGCCCTGACGGCACCGTGCGGGTCCGCGTCGTCGAGGTAGAGGCCTACCGAGGCGGGGACGACCCGGCATCGCATTGCTACCGTGGTAAGACCCCACGCAACGAGGTCATGTTCGGCCCGGCCGGGTTCCTCTACGTGTACTTCGTCTATGGCATGCACTTCTGCGCCAACGTGGTCTCCCTGACTGATGGCGTCCCCGGTGCCGTGCTCCTGCGCGCCGGGGAGGTCATCGACGGCGTTGACCTGGCACGCGCGCGTCGACCCGCGTCCCGCTCGGACGCCGAACTCGCCAAGGGGCCTGCCCGGCTCACCTCGGTGCTCGGCCTGGACGCGGCGCACAACGGGCTCGACCTGACCGACCCGGGTTCGCCCGTGCGGCTCCTTCGCGGCGAGCGTGTCCCGGAGGAGCGTGTACGCGTAGGACCACGTGTCGGCGTGGCCGTCGCCATCGACGTCCCCTGGCGGTTCTGGGTCGACGGCTCCAAGGCCGTCAGCGCCTACCGGCGTGGCGGTAAACGAGGCGTCGTGCGGGTCGTACCTGGCCCTTAGCCCAAACCCGGTGGTCGCCTGCCAGTGCCGGGAGGGAAGATAGCCGCCGTGAGTGAACACATCCTCGACGAGTTGACCTGGCGCGGCCTGATCGCGCAGTCCACCGACCTCGACGCGCTGCGCAAGGACCTCGACTCGGGGCCACTCACCCTCTATGCGGGTTTCGACCCCACCGCGCCCAGCCTGCACGCGGGCAACCTCGTCCCGTTGCTCATGCTGCGCCGCTTCCAGCGCGCGGGACATCGGCCGATCGTGCTCGCCGGTGGCGCTACCGGCATGATCGGCGACCCGCGGGACACCGGTGAGCGCACGCTCAACACCCTCGACGTGGTCGCCGAGTGGGCCGAGCGCATCCGCGGTCAACTGGAGCGGTTCGTGGACTTCGACGACTCGCCCACCGGCGCGGTCGTGGTCAACAACCTCGACTGGACCCGCGAGGTGTCCGTCCTGGACTTCCTGCGCGACATCGGCAAGCACTTCTCGGTCAACGTCATGCTCGCCAGGGAGACCGTCAAGCGCAGGCTCGAGTCGGACGGCATGTCCTACACCGAGTTCAGCTACCTGCTCCTGCAATCGCACGACTACCTGCGGCTGCACCAGAGCCACGGCTGCAAGCTCCAGGTGGGCGGGTCGGACCAGTGGGGCAACATCATCGGCGGGGTAGAGCTAACGCGCCGGATGGCGGGAGCCTCCGTGCACGCGCTCACCGCGCCGCTCGTGACCGACGCGGAGGGACGCAAGTTCGGCAAGTCCACCGGCGGCGGCAACATCTGGCTCGACCCGGCTCTGACCTCGCCGTACGCCTGGTACCAGTACTTCGTGAACGTGGGCGACGCCGATGTCTTGCGCTACCTGCGGCTCTTCACCTTCCTGAGCCAGGAGGAGATCCAGGCCCTGGAGCAGGACACGACTGAACGTCCCCACCTGCGCTCCGCGCAGAAACGCCTGGCGGAGGAGTTCACGACCCTCGTGCACGGCGAGCGGGAGACCACGCAGGTGAAGGCCGCGAGCCAGGCCCTCTTCGGCCGGGGGGAGCTGGCAGAGCTGGACCTGTCGACCCTGGACGCGGCCATGGCCGAGGCCCCGACCGGCGAGGTGCGCCTGTCCGAGGCGCCCACGATCGTGGACCTGCTGGTCGCGTCCGGTCTCGCGGACAGCAGGGGAGTGGCCAGGCGGACGGTCAACGAGGGTGGCGCCTACGTGAACAACGCCAAGGTCACCGACGAGGCGTGGACCCCGGCGAAGGAAGACCTGCTGCACGACAAGTGGCTGGTGCTGCGCCGTGGCAAGCGGAATACGGCGGGGGTCCAGGTCCAGGCCTGAGCCCATCCGAGTGGTCCTCCGGTGGCCGTCGACCTCCCCAGGTCGGCGGCCACCGGTGTTTTCCCAGGTCAGAGGCCTCTCGTAGCGACCAAACCGACCGGCTGGGAGAAAGTTGATGTGACGGCGGCCACATACACAGGCCTCCAGGGGTGGGTTACGGTGGTTTTGCGGCCCGACGCAGGGGTGGTGACCTGCGGTTTCACCCTGTGGTGGGTCCCTGTGGGTGCGATTTGACCCTGGGTTTGTGGCCGTGTAACTTTCTCTCTGTCAGCGCGACACGGGCCGGGAAAACCGGAACGAGCGCCAGACGGAGCAAGACCTCGAGTCAGACTTCCGAGGGGTGCGAACCAAGCTCCCGCCGCAGGGTGGTAGAGTGGGCGCCCTCGAAGGTTTCGAGACACAAGCCACAGCAGTACCAGCCTCTAGCGAGGCCGCCCAGCGCGGTTGACCTGGATGTGCGTGTGTTGTTTGAGAACTCAACAGTGTGCCGATTTAAGCCAGTAGAGCTTGAATGATTGAACCCCATTTGTGGGTTCCTTTGAGATGAATTGATGCCAGTTTGGTGTCTTTTTGTCAGGCAATAACTCTTAAAGCATCTTTGGAGAGTTTGATCCTGGCTCAGGACGAACGCTGGCGGCGTGCTTAACACATGCAAGTCGAGCGGTAAGGCCCTTCGGGGTACACGAGCGGCGAACGGGTGAGTAACACGTGGGTAATCTGCCCCATACTCTGGGATAAGCCCGGGAAACTGGGTCTAATACCGGATATGACCCTGCACCGCATGGTGTGGGGTGGAAAGTTCCGGC
>NZ_FOGI01000005.1 GCF_900111175.1 Actinokineospora terrae | reverse complement strand
ACACGACACCACGCACAGAAACAATCTCCGATCACTCCGACACGAAGATCATCCCACACATGGCGCATCCACCGATTGAGACCAAGGGCCCCTACAACACCCGTGGCAGAACCGCAAAGCAGGGGCCCAGAAGCAGGCCCTGCCGCGTGGGCGACGCTACGGGTGCCGTTCCCCCACACAAAACAAGTCCGCCCCATCGAGCCGGCTTGGCACCAGCGACTCCGAGGAGCGTTGTTCGGCCAACGTTGCAGAGGGGCGCGTGTCGGCCGACGTCTGGGAGGGCAGGGTGGGGGCCAACGTTGTTTGGGGGTGAGCGCGGGGGGGTTAGAGGAGTTCCTTGAGCAGGGCTGAGAGTTGGGCTGTCTCGGTGAGGAAGCCGTCGTGGCCGGAGGGGGAGGTTATGGTGTGGAGGGTTTCTGCGGTGGGGATGTGGGTGGCTAGGAGTTGTTGTTGGGGTAGGGGGTAGAGGCGGTCGCTGTCTACTCCGGCTACGAGGGTTCGGGCGGTGACGCGGGAGAGGGCGGTGGGGATGCCGCCGCGACCTGCGCCGATGTCGTGGCCGTTCATGGCTTCGGTGAGCAGGACGTAGCTGGCGGCGTCGAAGCGGTGGGCCAGTTTGGCCGCGTGGTAGTCCAAATAGGACTCGATGGCGAAGCGGCCGTCCGGTTGCCGGGTTCGGCCGAAGCGGGAGGCGAGTTCGGGCTCGCTGCGGTAGGTCACGTGGGCGATGCGGCGCGCGATGCCGAGGCCGTCGACCGGGCCTGCTGGGGTGTCGTGGTAGTCGCCCTCTTGCCAGTACGGGTCTGAGCGGATGGCGTGCAGTTGCGGCGAGGCCCAGGCGATCTGCTCGGCGGAGGCGGCGGCGGGGCAGGCGAGGAGCAGGAGCGCGGCGACCCGGTCGGGCGTGGCGACGGCCCATTCCAGGGCGCGCATGCCGCCCATCGACCCGCCGAGCACAGCGGCCCAACGAGAAATGCCCAGCGCGTCGGCCAGAACCACCTCGGCGGCCACCTGCGCGCGGATCCGCACGGAAGGGAACCGGCTCCCCCAGGCGCGACCGTCCGGGGCGAGGCTCGACGGGCCGGTGGTGCCCTGGCAGCCGCCGAGGACGTTGGGGCACACCACGAAGTACCGGTCCGTGTCCACCGCACACCCCGGACCGATCAGGCCGTCCCACCACCCCTCCGTCGGGTGGCCTTCCGAGGCGGGCCCGGCGGCGTGGCTGTCGCCGGTCAGCGCGTGCTCCACGAGCACCGCGTTCGACCGGTCCGGCGCCAGCGTCCCCCAGGTCTCGTAGGCGATGCGGGCCCCCGGGACCGGACCGTCGAGCGCGACCCACTGGCGGCGCCCCGGGGGGTCCCCCTCCCGCCACGCACCGGTGGCGGGAAGGGGGGTGGTGCTCACAGTTCGGCCTTGGCGGCCCGGAAGCCTGCCTCCAGGTCCGCCTTGAGGTCCTCGAGGTTCTCGATGCCGACCGACAGCCGGACCAGGCCCGGGGTGACGCCGGAGGACAGCTGCTCCTCCTCGACCAGCTGGCTGTGGGTGGTGCTGGCCGGGTGCACGATCAGGCTGCGCACGTCGCCGATGTTGACCAGCTGGCTGAACAGCTCGGTGCCGTCGACGAACTTGCGGCCCGCCTCGACGCCGCCGCGCAGGTCGAACGAGACGATCGCACCGGCGCCGCGCGGCAGGTACTTCTGCGCCGCTGCGTGGAACGGGCTCGACGGCAGACCGGCGTAGTACACCTTCTCCACCTCGTCGCGCTGCTCCAGCCACTCGGCCAGCGCCTGGGCGTTGGCCACGTGCCGCTCGATGCGCAGCGACAGCGTCTCGATGCCCTGCAGGATCAGGAAGGCGCTGAACGGCGAGATGGACGCGCCGGTGTCGCGCAGGCCCTGGATGCGGGCCTTGGCGGCGTACGCGCCTGGGCCGAGGGCCTCCCAGTACTTGAGGCCGTGGTAGCTCGGGTCCGGCTCGGTGAAGCCGGGGAAGCGGGCCGGGTCCTTGCCGAAGTCGAAGGTGCCCGCGTCGACCAACACGCCCGCGATGGTCGTGCCGTGGCCGCCGAGGTACTTCGTGGCCGAGTGCACCACGATGTCGGCGCCGTGCTCGATCGGGCGCAGCAGGTACGGGGTGGGCACCGTGTTGTCGACGATCAGCGGCACGCCGACCTCGTGCGCGGTGTCGGCCACGGTGCGGATGTCGAGGACGTTGCTGCCCGGGTTGGCCAGGGTCTCGGCGAAGAACGCCTTGGTGTTGGGCCGCGACGCCGCGCGCCACTGCTCCGGGTCGTCCTGGTCCTGCACGAAGCTGACCTCGATGCCGAGCTTGGGCAGCGTGTAGTGGAACAGGTTGTACGTGCCGCCGTAGAGCGACGGGCTGGACACGATGTGGTCGCCAGCCACGGCGAGGTTGAGGATGGCCGCGGTGGTGGCCGCCGACCCGGAGGCGAACGCGAGCGCGGCGACGCCGCCCTCCAGCGCCGCGACGCGCTGCTCGAGCACGTCCTGGGTCGGGTTCATGATCCGGGTGTAGATGTTGCCGGGCTCGACGAGGGCGAACAGGTCGGCACCGTGCTGGCTGTCGCGGAAGACGTACGAGGTGGTCTGGTAGATCGGGGTCGCCCTGGCGCCGGTCGTCGGGTCCGGCGCGGCGCCCGCGTGGACCTGCTTGGTCTCGAACGACCAGGCGGCGGAGTCGGTCATGTTCGGTCTCCTCGGGAGTGATCGTCTAGCTGACAGCCGTATGGAGGAAGCTAGCTGCGCTGACCGGGTGCCCGGCAGGCCGTCCACAGTCTGGAATATCCGAAACGGTTGCTGATACCACTCGGCCGGGTGAGGATCGGGGCATGCGCGCCGCCGCGATGGCCCTGTCGGTGTTCCTCGTTTGCGCTGCCGCGACTCCATCGACGGCAGTGACCCCACGACCGGTGTTCCAGCACTACGTCGCACTGGGCGACTCTTACGCTGCCGGACCAGGGATCCCCGAGCAGAACGGGACACCGCCGGGGTGTGGACGTTCGTCGGCGAACTACGCGGGCAAGTTGGCGCGGTGGCTGCGTGTCACCCAGTTCACCGACGTCAGTTGCGGCGGCGCGACGACTGTGCACATGAACCAGCCGCAGCAGGTGCCCGAAGGTGAGAATCCTCCGCAATTCACGGTGCTGCGCGCCGACACCGACCTGGTGACGATCACGATCGGCGGCAACGACTTCGGTTTTGGCGAGATCCTGTCCACCTGCGCCCGGCTCGGCGCGCAGGACCCGGACGGCTCGCCGTGCCGCGACCACTACACCGCGGGCGGCGGTGACGAACTGCTCGACCGGGTCGGCCACGTAGGTGGCCTTGTCGACCGCGTGCTCGCCGAGATCAAGCAGCAGTCCCCGCACGCGACCGTCATCGTTGTCGGTTACCTCAGGATCTTGCCGCCGACCAAGGGGTGTTGGCCGCAGGTCCCCTTCGCAGCCGGGGACACCGCGTACTTCGACCGCGCGGAGAAGGCGTTGAACGTAGCGCTGGGCGAGCGGGCAAGAGCAGCCGGTGCGCGGTTCGTGAACCCTTACCCGTACTCGATCACCCACGACGCCTGCCAACCCGCGCACCGGCGCTGGGTCGAGCCGCTGCGCCCCGCCGCGCCCGCGGTGCCGATGCACCCCAACGAGGCGGGCATGACGTCGGTGGCGGGCCTGACCTGGCTCTCCGCCGCGACCGCGCGCTGACCGTCCACAGGCGACGGGCCGACTCCCGCTACCGTGACCACCTGGAGGTGGCGCGATGATCACGGTGCCCGGCGTGGTGGACCGGATGGGTCCCACGCTGCTGCGCACCGTCCACACCCCCGACCCGACGCCGGTGGTGACCGACGTGGTGATCGCCGAGGCCGCCAAGCGCACCCAGGTGTCCTCCGGGGACCTGGTGCTGGGCGTGGCCACGGCGTCCACGGCGGACGCGGTGGATCTGGTGCGCCTGTGCGGGCAGCACGGTGCCGCCGCGGTCCTGTTCAAGCCGCCGCACGCCGCCAGGACCGCCGTGCGCACCGCCGCGCAGAAGGCCCGGGTCGCCCTGGTCGAGGTGCACTCGGCGACGGCGTGGGCGCAGCTGGTGTGGCTGCTGCGCTCGGTGCTCGACGCGGCGGCGGACGAGGCGACCGACGCGCTCAACCCCGGCCCGTTCGGCGACCTGTTCCGGCTCGCCGACGCCGCGGCCGCCGTGGTGGACGCGCCGGTGACCATCGAGGACGCCAACTCCCGGGTGCTGGCCTACTCGGCCCGCCAGGACCGCACCGACCCGGCGCGGGTGTCGACGATCATGGGCCGCCGGGTGCCGGACGACGTGCTGGCCCGGTTCCGCTCGCGCGGGGTGTTCCGGGAGCTGAGCCGGGGCCGCACCGCGATCTTCGTGCCCGCGCAGAAGGACGGCACGCTGCCGCGGCTGATCGTGCCGGTGCGGATGGGCGGGGAGCTGCTCGGCTCGATGTGGGCGGTGGTGGCCGGGCCGGTCTCCGACGAGCGGGCCGCCGCGTTCGCCGACGCCGCGCCGGTGGTCGCGCTGCACCTGCTGCGGCGGCGGGCCCGCGAGGACAGCGACCGCAGGCGCTCGGCGGAGCTGGTGCGCTCGGCGCTCGACGGCACCGGCAGCGCCCGGCTGGTGGCCGCCGAGCTCGACCTCGCCGACGAGCCGCACCGGGTGGTGGCGATGGACGCGCAGGCCGACGACCCGAGGGCCGAGGGGGTGCGGCTGGCGCTGCTGGAGCGGCTGACCGAGGGCGTCGGGCGCCGGCCTGCGGTCGCCGACGTGCACGGGGTGCTCTACGCGATCGTGCCGGACGTCGCCGGGCCCGGCGGGTGGTCCGCGCTGCGCGAGGCGCTGTCGACGCCCACCGGTCCGCTGGTCGCGGCCGGGACACCGGTGCCGGTCAGCGACCTGGCCCGGTCCAGGGCCGAGGCGGACGAGGCGCTGAGCCTGCTGCGGGCCGGGCTGGTGACCGGTCCGGTGGCCGCGCACGACGACGTGTGGGCGGTCCTGGTGCTGCACCGCACCGCCGTCGCCTCGACCGGCGCAGGCGTCGCGCACGTCGGGCCGCTGGCGCTGCTGCGCTCCCGCGAGGACGCCGACTGGTACCTCGACACGCTCTACGAGTGGCTGCGCCACCCCGGAGACCCCAGGGCGGCGGCCGCGGCGCTGACCATCCACCCGAACACGCTGCGGTACCGGATGTCGCGCATCACCGCCGCGGTGGACGCCGATCTGGGCGACCCGGACACCCGGTTGGCGCTGCTCACCCAGCTCGTCGCGCTCCGCTGGAGCTGACCCGACCGGTCGGGGTAACCCGTCGGTGACTGTGCTGTGAGCACAACGGGCCGCCGCTACTCTCGGTGCCGCAGAACGATGACAGGCGCCGTGCGCTGCACGACCGTGGTACACGACACCCCAGATGGCCTAGCCACAGACCCGAGAGGACAGCCCCGGTGAAGATCGCCGTTCCCCGTGAGATCAAGAACCACGAGTACCGGGTGGCGCTGACCCCGGCAGGCGCGCACGAGCTGACCTCACGCGGCCACGACGTGTTCGTCGAGGCGGGCGCGGGCCTCGGCTCCGCCATCACCGACGAGGAGTACCTGGCCGCGGGCGCCAAGGTCCTGGCCACCGCGGACGACGTGTGGGCCGAGGGCGACCTGGTGCTCAAGGTCAAGGAGCCGATCGCGGTCGAGTACCCCCGCCTGCGCGCGGGCCAGACCCTGTTCACCTACCTGCACCTGGCCGCCGACGAGGCGCTGACCAGGGCGCTGCTGGCGGCGGGCACCACCGCGATCGCCTACGAGACCGTGCAGACCGCCAACGGCGCGCTGCCGCTGCTCGCCCCGATGTCCGAGGTGGCCGGTCGGCTGGCCCCGCAGGTCGGCGCGTTCGCGCTGATGAAGCCCTCCGGCGGCCGCGGCGTGCTGCCCGGCGGCGTCCCCGGCGTGCTGCCCGCGAAGGTCGCCGTCATCGGCGGCGGCGTGTCCGGCGTGAACGCGGCCACCATCGCGCTCGGCCTCGGCGCCGACGTCACCGTGCTCGACACCAACGTCGACCGCCTGCGCCAGCTCGACGCCCAGTTCAACGGCCGGGTGCGCACCCTGACCTCCAACCGCTACGCCGTCGAGCAGGTCGCCAAGGACGCCGACCTGGTCATCGGCGCGGTGCTGGTGCCCGGCGCGAAGGCGCCGACGCTGATCTCCAACGCGCTGGTCGCACAGATGAAGCCGGGCTCGGTGCTCGTCGACATCGCCATCGACCAGGGCGGCTGCTTCGAGGACTCGCGGCCGACCACGCACGCCGACCCGACCTACCCGGTGCACAACTCGATCTTCTACTGCGTGGCGAACATGCCGGGCGCGGTGCCCAACACCTCGACCTTCGCGCTGACCAACGTGACCCTGCCCTACGCGGTCGCGCTGGCCAACCAGGGCTGGCACAAGGCCCTGACCAGCGACGGCGCCCTCGCCCTCGGCCTCAACACGCACCAGGGCCACCTCACCAACGCCCCCGTGGCCGCGGCGCACTCGCTGCCGAGCACCCCGCTCGACACCGTCCTCGCCTAGTCGGTCGGGGGCCGCCCCCGACGCAACGACCCCAGCGCCGTTCGGACCCGGTTTCCCCCGGTGCCGATCACCACTTCGGACGGCCAACGAGGTGTACCGGCTCCCTGCGCGCAGGGATCAGGGAGCCGGTACGCCGACCTCGAACTCGGCCGAGGCGGTCAGTTGTCGTCGGCCATTCGCAATAGCAAGACCGAGGCAAATAATCGCCAACCGCGGATTGCGGAACGGACTCCGCTGGGTCCGGCGCGTGCCGCACCGTGGGGGCTCCGGGGGCTCGGCCCCCGGGAGATGAAAACGAAACAACCCCCGGCCCACGATCTCCGTGGGCACACGGGGGTGTTGTAAGGGCGGCCCGCTCGACCAGCCTGGGGGTCACTGGGAGCGGGCCACCGAGACCCAGCTTAAGCGCAATCCGCCGGCGGCGCCGCACTGGGGGGTGCGTGTCCTGATTACTTGTCGGAGGACATTGAGCCCCAACGGGTGAGAAAGCTCGCGATGGGGTGAATCCGGCGGTAGCCGCTTGGGTGGCGCTCCGGTTCGGTCGATGTTTGATCGGTGACTGAGCCTCGCTGGTGCGTCGGGTGCCACGACCCGTTCGGCAGGGACCGCGCGTTGACCGTGCTGGTCGAGGACGACCGGGTGGTGCTCGTGCCGCCGCCCGGCGCCTCCGCGGTGCTCTCCGCCCAGCAGACCCGCTCGCTCGGCCTGGTGCTCGACCAGGCGGCCGGTCGGGCGCTCGACGGCGCGGCGGGCTGATCGCGCCATGTGGCGCGCGGGCGGTGCCGACCGTGACCGGGTGGGCCGTGACCGGGCGGGCGCCGACGACGCCGACAGCGCCAGAACCGGGGACACGGGCGAGCCGCTGCGCGCCGCCGTGCTGCGCCGGTTGGCCCTGCTGGACGAAGCGGCCGGGTCCGCCGACGCGTCCACGCTGCTCCCCCTGGCCCGCGCGGAGATCAGCAGGCTCGCCGACGGGTGGCGGCTGCTGCTGACGGTCCACCAGCCCGACGAGGAGGGCCGCTGCGAGGCGTGCCCGGCCGGTCTGCGCGGCAAGCGGTGGCCGTGCCAGGTGTGGCGGATGGCGCACGAGCACCTGATCGGCGAGGGCGTGCCGCACCGGGAGCGCAAGCTGCCGCTGCGCAACCCGTTCGCCAGGCAGGCCAGGCTGGTCCCGCCGGAGTCCCCGTGCGAGGTGACCGACCGGATACCCGTCGTGCGCGACGACTCCCCAGGAGAACAGCACGCTGACGCGGGGTGACCTCGCGGTCCGCGCACGGTGAACGGTTCGGGCAGTCGGGGCGACTTTGTCGGCCGCGACCCCACGGGCCGGGGTGGGCATGGGGCAAGATGTCCGCCACGACGGGGCCGGCGAGCTGGAGGAGCCTGTGCAGGACGGCAGTGGTCGCATCGTGGTGCGCGGCCTGACCAAGAACTTCGGCCATGTGGCCGCGGTCCAGAACCTGAGCTTCCAGGTGGAGCCGGGCTCGGTGACCGGGTTCCTCGGGCCGAACGGCGCCGGGAAGACGACAACGCTGCGGATGCTGTTGGGGCTGGTGAACCCGTCCTCGGGTGAGGCGACCATCAACGGCCAGCCGTTCCACCGGCTCGGCAACCCGGGGCGGGTGGTCGGCGCGGTGCTGGAGGCCCAGGGCTTCCACCCCAAGCGCACGGCCATCAACCACCTGCGGGTCTACACGGCCGCGATGGGCCTGCCCGACCAGCGCGCGATGGAAGTGCTGATGCTGGTCGGCCTCGGCGGGGCGGCCAACCGCAAGGCAGGCGGGTTCTCGCTGGGCATGAAGCAGCGGCTGGCGCTGGCCACCGCGCTGCTGGGCGACCCGCAGGTGCTGGTGCTCGACGAACCGGCCAACGGGCTGGACCCGGAGGGCATCGCGTGGCTGCGCACCTTCCTCAAGTCCTTCGCCGCGACCGGGCGGACGGTGCTGATCTCCAGCCACCTGCTGGCCGAGGTCGAGCAGACCATCGACCAGGTGGTGATCGTCAGCCGCGGCCAGACGGTGTACTACGGCAGCGTCGAGGACCTGCGCCGCTCGCAGCAGAGCCGGGTGCTGGTGCAGCCAGCCGACGCCCAGGCGCTGGCCGCCGCGCTGCAGGAGGCCGGGCACACCTCGGTCACGCTGCTGCCGGACGGCAGGCTCGCGGTGGTCGACGCGACCGTGCAGCAGGTCGGTGACATCGCCTCCAAGGCGGGCATCGCGCTGTACGGGGTGCAGGAGGAGCAGGCCGACCTCGAGCAGCTGTTCTTCCGGCTGACGAGCGGTCAGTGGAGTGCGCAGGGGTACGCGCCGCCCGGGTTCGACAGCGGGCAGCAGGTGTCGGGCTTCGGCGCGCCGCAGTCGGCTCCGCAGGCGCCCCAGTACGGGGGTTACCCGCAGCAGCAGGTGCCGCAGCAGCAGGCACCGCAGTACGGCGGGTACCAGGCCGCGCCGCAGTTCCAGCAGCCTTCGCCCTACCAGCAGCAGGCGGGGTACCCGCAGCAGACCGGTGGGTTCCAGCAGCCTGGCCTGCCCGGAGCTCCCGGCGTGCCCGGTGCTCCTGGTGTGCCTCAGCAGGGTTATCCCCAGCAGGCGCCGGTGGACCCGTACCAGGCGCAGTACCAGCAGCAGTCGCCCTACCAGGCGCCGCAGCCCACTTCGCCGTACCAGCCACCTGTCGCCGCTGCTCCTACCGCTCCGGTAGAGCAGCCGCCGAGCGCGTTGTCCGAAGAGCAGCCGACCCAGGCCACGACCCCAGAGGTCAAGCCCGTCGAGGTAGCACCGGCACCGCCGCCCCCGGACGTACCGGATCCGACCACGCCGGACGCACCCGCCAGCGACACAACCGGCAGTGACACACCCGCTAGCGACACACCCAACAACGAGGCTCCCGGCCAGGGCTCGACGGGCGAGGGGGGCAAGGCCTGATGGGCGACTTGATCTCGGCGGAGTTCCGCAAGATCCTCACCACCAAGCTGTGGTGGGCGCTGCTCATCCCGGCGCTGGTGATGGCGTTCCTGGTCGCGTGGGGCTGGTCCGCGCTGGCCACCGACGCGGCCGACAGCCTGGCCAACGACTCGGTGTTCGCCAGGTTCCGGGTGCCCATCGACGAGATCTCCTGGTCGGTGATCGCGCTGACCAGGGCGATCAACCTGTCGTCGATCTTCCCGATGGTCTTCGGCGCGCTGGCGATCTCCTCGGAGCTGCGGCACCGGACGATCACCACCACGTTCCTGACCGGGCCGACCAGGGCCGCGGTGCTCGGCGCGAAGGGCATCACCTACGTCATCTGGGGCCTGATCTACGGCGTCGCGGTGGCGTTGCTGGTCAGCGCGGGCACGGCGACCGGGGCGACGAGCAACTACCTGCCCGAGGGCAAGCAGTGGTTCCTGATCCTGCTCGCCGGGATCATCCAGATCGTGCTGTGGACCCTGGTCGGGGTCGGTGTCGGCGCGCTGATCGGCTCGACCACCGGGTCCGTGGTGATCCTGCTGGTCTACTCGCTGATCATCGGCCCGGTCAGCGAGCTGCTGCTGGCGGGCACGGACGTGCCGAACCTGGCGGGCGTCATGCTCAACGGCTCGGCGAACGGGTTGACCGGGTCGACCGCGAGCGCGCTGCTGTTCGACCAGATCCAGGGCATCGTGCTGGGCGCGGGCGGCTCGATCGACGCCGAGACCGAGGACCGGATCGAGACGGTGGTGCGGGCCGCGGCAGGCGCGCCGGGTGCGTTCTCGCTGTGGGTGAGCGGGCTGATCTTCCTGGCCTGGACGGCCGCGCTGTTCGGCGCCGGTCTGGCCCGCAACGCCAAGCGCGACATCACCTGAGTCATCCACAACCCCCTGGGTTGTGCACAGGCCGAGGCCGCTCTCCCCCCGGAGGGCGGCCTCGTGCTTAGGCTGGCCGGGTGACGACATCCCCCGGCTGGATCCGCCGACTCAGCAGCGCCTGCTGGCGACACCGCGCCCTGGTGCTGTCCGCCCTGGCCGCCTCGGTGGTCGGCGTCGGCTTCCAGGCCGTCGGGCCGCTGCTGGTCAAGTTCGTGATCGACAACGCCGTGGCCGGGCACACGGTGGGGCTGGGCTGGCTGGTCGCCGGGCTGGTCGGGCTGGAGGTGCTGACCTTCGCCAGCGCGTTCCTGCGCCGGTACCTGGGCGGCAGGCTGGCCCTGGACGTGCAGCACGACCTGCGCCAGGCGGTGTTCCGCGCGGTGCAGCGGCTCGACGGCGGCAAGCAGGACGCGCTGCGCACCGGGCAGGTGGTGTCCCGCTCGATCACCGACCTGCAGCTGGTGCAGGGGCTGCTGATGATGGTGCCGCTGTCGGTCGGCACGGTGGTGTTCGCGGTGCTGGCGCTGGGCGCGATGCTGTGGCTCTCGCCGCTGCTGACCGTGGTCGCGCTGGTGGTGACGCCGGTGGTCGCGGTGGTGGCCGCGCGGAGCAGGACGCGGCTGTTCCCGGCGACGTGGTCGGCGCAGCAGAGCGCTGCCGACGTGGCGCAGCAGGTGGAGGAGACCGTCACCGGGGTCCGCGTGGTGAAGGGGTTCGGCCAAGAGGCCAGGGAGGTCACGCGGCTGGAGCGGGCGGCGCGGCGGCTCTACGCGGAGCGGATGCGCAGTGCGCGGATCACCTCGCGGCCCGCGGCGACCCTGGTGGCGATGCCCGCGGCCGGGCAGGTGGCGGTGCTGGCGCTCGGCGGGTACATGGCGCTGCGCGGTCAGGTCACCCTGGGCACGTTCCTGGCCTTCGCCGGGTACGTGGCGAACCTGGTGGGGCCGACCAGGATGCTGGCCGGGCTGCTGGTGAACGCGCAGCTGGCCAGGGCCGGGGTGGAGCGGGTCTACGAACTGGTCGACTCGCAGCCGGACGTGACCGAGAAGCCGGACGCGGTGGCGGTGCCCGCGGGTCCGGTCTCGGTGGAGCTCGACGACGTGCGGTTCGGGTACACGCGCAGCGAGCCGGTGCTCGACGGGGTGAGCCTGCGGATCTCTCCCGGGGAGACGTTGGCGCTGGTGGGGACGGCGGGGTCCGGCAAGTCGACGGTGTCGCTGCTGCTGCCCCGGTTCTACGACGTGCAGTCCGGTGCCATCCGGATCGGCGGGGTCGACCTGCGCGACCTGCGGTTGGCGTCGTTGCGCGGCACGGTCGGGGTGGTGTTCGAGGAGGCGTTCCTGTTCTCGGACTCGGTGCGGGCGAACATCGCCTACGGCAGGCCGGACGCGACGGCGGCGGACGTGGAGGCGGCCGCGCGGGCGGCGCAGGCGCACGAGTTCATCACCGCGCTGCCCGAGGGGTACGACACGGTGGTCGGTGAACGCGGGTTGACGCTGTCCGGCGGGCAGCGCCAACGGGTGGCGTTGGCCAGGGCACTGCTGTCGGACCCGAGGGTGCTGGTGCTCGACGACGCGACCTCGGCGGTGGACACGCTGACCGAGTCGGCCATCCACGACACGCTGCGCGCGGTGACGGCGGAGCGGACGACGCTGCTGATCGCGCACCGCCGGTCGACGCTGGCGCTGGCGGACCGGATCGCGGTGCTCGACGGCGGCACGGTGGTCGACGTCGGCACGCACGCGGAGCTGACCGGGCGGTGCGACCTGTACCGGGCGCTGCTGGCCGGGCCGGGCGAGGCGATCGAGGAGCCGGGGGGCGCGGTCGCGGCTGCGCCGGGGCCGGACGGGATCACGGCGGCGCTGTGGCCGGAGACCGCGCCGGACGCGCCGGTGGCGGTACGGACCGCGCAGCAGGCGATCGGGGCGCCCGGTGGTCGGGGTGGGCGCATGGGCGGGGGCACGAGCGCGGCGCTGAGCGGGATACCGGCGACCGAGGACCTGCTGGCCCGGGTGCAGGCCCTGCCGCCCGCCGTGGAGGAGCCCCAGCTGCGCGGGGAGGACCCGACGGCGCCCGATCCGGGGTTCCGGCTGCGGGGGCTGTTGCGGCCCGCGCGGTGGGCGTTGGCCGTGGTGCTCGGGCTGGTGGTGCTCGACTCGGTGACGGCGGTGGCGATGCCCGCGCTGTTCCGGCAGGGGATCGACGAGGGCGTGCTGACCGGGGCGGTGAGCACGCTGGTGCTGGTCACGGTGCTCGCGGCCGGGTTGGTCGTGGTGATGTGGCTGAACACGGCAGTGACGACGGTGCTGACCGCGCGCGTCGGGGAGCGGTTGCTCTACCTGCTCCGGATGCGCAGTTACGCCCACCTGCAACGGCTCGGGTTGGACTACTACGAGCGCGAGCTGGCCGGTCGGATCATGACCAGGATGACGACCGACGTGGACGCGTTGTCGACGTTCCTGCAGACCGGGCTGACGACAGCGGTGGCCAGCGTGGTGACGGTGGTCGCGGTGACGGTGGCGCTGCTGGTGACCGACCTGTCGCTGGCGCTGGTCGCGCTGGCCGCGGTGCCGGTGCTGGTGGTGGCGACCGTGGTCTTCCAGCGGCTGGCGTCCTCGGCGTACACGCAGGCCAGGGAGGAGGTCAGCGCGGTCAACGCGGACATGCAGGAGAACGTGACCGGGTTGCGGGTCGCGCAGGCGTACACCCGCGAGGAGGTGTCGGCGCGGCGGTTCGCCGAGCGCAGCGACGCCTACCGGCGGACCAGGCTGCGGGCGCAGCGCTACATCTCGACGTACTTCCCGTTCGTGACGATGCTGTCCGGGCTCGGGCAGGCCGCGGTGCTGGTGGTCGGCGCGAACCGGGTGGCGACCGGGGACCTGAGCCCCGGCGTGCTGCTGGCGTTCCTGCTGTACCTGGGGCTGTTCTTCTCGCCGGTGCAGCAGCTCTCGACCGTGTTCGACGGGTACCAGCAGGCCAGGGTCGGGTTGCGCCGGATCGCCGACCTGCTGCGCACGCCGACCTCGGTGGTGCCGCCCGCGGACCCGGCGCCGGTGCCCGAGCGGTTCCGCGGGGAGGTCGAGCTGCGCGATGTCACCTTCACGTACCCGGGCGCGGACCGGCCCGCGGTGTCGGGGCTGTCGCTGCGGGTGCCCGCCGGGTCGACGGTCGCGCTGGTGGGGGCCACCGGGGCGGGCAAGTCGACGGTGGTCAAGCTGATCGCCCGGTTCTACGACCCGACCGGGGGTGCGGTGCTGGTCGACGGGGTCGACCTGCGGTCGTACACGCCCTCGGACTACCGGTCCCGCCTCGGCGTCGTTCCCCAGGAGGCCCACCTGTTCACCGGCGACGTGGCCCGCAACGTCGCCTACGGCCGCCCCGACTCCACCCCGGCCACCATCGAGTCCGCCACCCGCGACGTCGGCGCCCTCCCCATGGTCACCACCCTCACCAACGGCTTCCGCCACCCCGTCGGCGAACGCGGCCAGGGCCTGTCCGCGGGCCAACGCCAACTCATCGCCCTAGCCCGCGCCGAACTCGTCTCCCCCGACATCCTCCTGCTCGACGAGGCCACCGCCGCCCTGGACCCCGCCACCGAATCCGCCGTCCTGCGCGCCAGCCAACACCTCACCGCCCACCGCACCACCTTCGTAGTAGCCCACCGCCTGGCCACCGCCGCCCAAGCCGACCACATAGTCGTCCTCGCCAACGGCCGCATCGTCGAACAAGGCCCCCACTCCACCCTCCTCACCGCCAACGGCCCCTACGCCCGCCTCTGGCACCAGGGCACCCTCGACCCCACCACCCCGCCCCCCACCCTCAACCCCACCCACTAGCCCACCCCGTCACTCATCGACATCGGCCACGCCTCGGAGAAGGTGCGTTGAGGCCAACACTCCTGAGGGCACTGCGGGTCCAACACCCATCGTTGGCCCCAACGCACCCCTCACAGACGTTGGTCTAAACGCACCCCTCGACAACGTTGGCCCCAACGCGCCCGCTACAGCTGTTGGTCCACACGCGCCCCTCTGCAACGTTGGCCGAACAACGCTCCTCGGAGTCGCTGGTGCCAACTGCTCGATGGGGCGGACTTGTTTTGTGTGGGGGAACGGCACCCGTAGCGTCGCCCACGCGGCAGGGCCTGCTTTTCGGCCCCTGCTTTGTGGTTCTGCCCGGGTGTCGTAGGGGCCCCGCGCAAAACAAGTTCGCCCCATCGAGCTAGTTCGTAAATCGCGCCCCACCGCAATGCCGAAGGCGAGCCGTCAACCGTCGACGGCGCAGCCGAGACCGAGAGCCGAACGCCCGACCGCTCGCCTTCCACTCCCAGCAGCGTGGCGTCCGGATCAAGACCATTCAGCGACCGTTCGCCGATCACTCAGTGGGGTGAACAGGGTGGGAACAGTTGCCCACAGAGTGGACGGGCGGACCACAGCGGACAGCGACTTACCCCACATGATCGGTTACTCAACCGATACAGTTGGCGGCACCACACATGAGGTGCGCCACGGCCGGTTGGTTGAGTGACCACCGTCCTGACCGGGGGACTAGCCTGACGGGGAGTGTGTTCAAGTCGAGATCGAGATGGATAGAGGCGAGAGCCAGCCGTGTCCAGCAGCAGCCCTGCGTCACAGTTCGGTGCGAACGAGTGGCTCGTCGAGGAGATGTACGAGCAGTTCCTCGCGGACCCTTCGTCGGTAGACCCCGCGTGGCACGACTTCTTCGCGGACTACAAGCCAACACCGCGAGCAGCGACCCAGGGGGCCGCTCAGGCCAAGACCGCGGCCGACACCGGTGCCGCGAAGGCGAAGGCCGAGGCCGCCGCACCGGCGAACAGTGCCACCACCACCGCGAGCGCGGCGACCAAGGGCGCGAACGCGACCAACGCCGCGGGCGCCACCAAGACCGCCGCGCCCCCCGCCAAGCCAGCGTCCGGCAACGGCAGGCCCACGACGTCGCCCGCGACCGCCGCCGCGGCGCCCGCGAAGTCGGCTGAGGCCGTCGCGCCCGCGAACAACAAGAACCCGGCCAAGCCGCCGCAGCCGCCCGTGTCCTCCGGTGAGGAGGAGCGCAAGCCGCTGCGCGGTGCCGCCGCCGCGATCGCGAAGAACATGAACGCGTCGCTGTCGCTGCCGACCGCGACCAGCGTGCGCGCGGTCCCGGCGAAGCTGCTGGCCGACAACCGCATCGTGATCAACAACCACCTGAAGCGGACCAGGGGCGGGAAGGTCTCCTTCACCCACCTGATCGGCTACGCCATGCTCAGGGCGCTCGAGGCGTACCCGAACATGAACCGGCACTACACCGAGGCGGACGGCAAGCCGCAGGGGGTCACCCCGGCGCACGTCAACCTGGGCCTGGCGATCGACCTGCCGGGCAAGGACGGCACCCGCAACCTGGTGGTGGCCTCCATCAAGGGCTGCGAGGGGATGTCCTTCCAGCAGTTCTGGCAGGCCTACGAGGACCTGATCCGCAAGGCCCGCGGCGGCTCGCTCACCGCGGACGACTTCGCGGGCACCACGATCTCGCTGACCAACCCCGGCGGCATCGGCACCAACCACTCGGTGCCGCGGCTCTCGGTCGGCCAGGGCGCGATCCTGGGCGTCGGCGCGATGGAGTACCCGGCACCGTTCCAGGGCGCCAGCGAGAAGACGCTCATCGAGATGGGCATCAGCAAGATCATCACGCTGACCTCCACCTACGACCACCGGATCATCCAGGGCGCCGAGTCCGGCGAGTTCCTGCGCGAGATCCACCACCTGCTGCTGGGTGAGGACGGGTTCTACGACGACATCTTCACCTCGCTGCGGATCCCCTACGAGCCGATCCGCTGGACCGAGGACATCTCCGAGGGCCCGGTCGACAAGACCGCGCGGGTGATCGGCCTGATCGACGCCTACCGCACCCGCGGCCACCTGATGGCCGACACCGACCCGCTGAACTACCGGCAGCGCAAGCACGAGGACCTCGACGTCCGCTCGCACGGGTTGACCCTGTGGGACCTCGACCGCGAGTTCCCGGTCGGCGGGTTCGCGGGCAAAGAGCGGATGAAGCTGCGCGACGTGCTCGGCGTGCTGCGCGACTCGTACTGCCGCACCGTCGGCGTGGAGTACACCTACATCCTCGACCCGGCCGAGCGGCGCTGGATCCAGGAGCGGGTCGAGGTCGCGCACGAGAAGCCCGCCGCGGCGGTGCAGAAGTACGTGCTGAGCAAGCTCAACGCGGCCGAGGCGTTCGAGACGTTCCTGCAGACCAAGTACGTGGGGCAGAAGCGGTTCTCGCTCGAGGGCGGCGAGTCGGTCATCCCGCTGCTGGACACGCTGCTGGACAAGGCGGCCGAGTACGAGCTCGACGAGGTCGTCATCGGCATGCCGCACCGCGGTCGGCTCAACGTGCTGGCCAACATCGTCGGCAAGCCGATCTCGCAGATCTTCCAGGAGTTCGAGGGCAACCTCGACCCGGGCCAGGCGCACGGTTCCGGTGACGTGAAGTACCACCTGGGCGCCGAGGGCAAGTACTTCCGGATGTTCGGCGACGGGGAGACCCGGGTGTCGCTGACGGCGAACCCGTCGCACCTGGAGACCGTCGACCCGGTGCTCGAGGGCATCGTGCGGGCCAAGCAGGACCTGCTGGACAAGGGCGACGAGAGCGGCGTCGGGTTCTCCGTGCTGCCGGTCGCGCTGCACGGCGACGCCGCGTTCGCCGGTCAGGGCGTGGTCGCCGAGACGCTGAACCTGGCGTTGCTGCGCGGCTACCGCACCGGCGGCACCGTGCACGTGGTCATCAACAACCAGGTCGGGTTCACCACCGCGCCGGAGCACTCGCGCTCCTCGCAGTACGCGACCGACGTGGCGAAGATGATCCAGGCGCCGGTGTTCCACGTGAACGGCGACGACCCGGAGGCGTGCTACTGGGTGGCGCGGCTGGCGATGGACTACCGGCAGACGTTCAACAAGGACGTCGTGGTCGACCTGGTCTGCTACCGCCGCCGCGGCCACAACGAGGGCGACGACCCCTCGATGACCCAGCCGGGCATGTACGACATCATCGACACCAAGCGCAGTGTCCGGAAGGGCTACACCGAGGCGCTGATCGGCCGCGGTGACATCTCGGTCGAGGAGGCTGAGAAGGCGCTGCGGGACTTCTCCAGCCAGCTCGAGCACGTGTTCAACGAGGTGCGGGAGCTGGAGAAGCACCCGATCTCGCCGAGCCCGTCGGTGGAGCGCGACCAGCAGGTCCCGGCGAAGCTGTCGACCGGCGTGGACCGCTCGGTGCTCGAGCGCATCGCCGACGCGCACGTGATGCTGCCGGACGGGTTCACCGTGCACCCCAGGGTCAAGCCGGTGCTGGAGCGCCGCGAGAAGATGGCCCGCGAGGGTGGCATCGACTGGGCGTTCGGCGAGCTGCTGGCGTTCGGGTCGCTGACCCTGGAGGGCCGCTCGGTGCGGCTGGCCGGTCAGGACTCGCGCCGCGGCACCTTCACCCAGCGGCACGCCGCGGTGATCGACCGCAAGTCCGGCCGCGAGTACCTGCCGCTGCAGAACCTGTCCGAGGACCAGGGCAAGTTCATGGTCTACGACTCGGCGCTCTCGGAGTACGCGGCGCTGGGCTTCGAGTACGGCTACTCGGTGGCCAACCCGGACGCGCTGGTGCTGTGGGAGGCGCAGTTCGGCGACTTCGTCAACGGCGCCCAGTCGGTGATCGACGAGTACATCTCCTCGTCGGAGGCCAAGTGGGGCCAGGTGTCCGATGTGGTGGTGCTGCTGCCGCACGGGCACGAGGGCCAGGGTCCCGACCACACCTCGGGCCGCATCGAGCGCTGGCTGCAGCTGTGCGCCGAGGGCTCGATGACCGTCTCGGTGCCGTCGACCCCGGCGAACTACTTCCACCTGCTGCGCCGCCACGCCCTCGACGGCGTGCAGCGCCCGCTGGTGGTGTTCACCCCGAAGTCCATGCTGCGCAACAAGGCCGCGGTCTCCCCGGTCGAGGACTTCATCGACGACACCCGCTTCGAGTCGATCATCGACGACCCGACCAGGCCGGACCCGGCCGGGGTGCGCAAGATCCTGTTCGTCTCCGGCAAGCTGTACTACGAGCTGGCCGCCGAGCAGGCCAAGCGCGGCATCACCGATGTGGCGGTGGTCCGGGTCGAGCAGCTGTACCCGGTGCCGCAGCGCAAGATCGGCGCCATCTTCGACCGCTACCCGAACGCCGCCGACATCCGCTGGGTGCAGGAGGAACCGGCCAACCAGGGTTCCTGGCCGTTCTACGGCCTGGCGCTGCCGGAACTGTTCCCGGACCGCGTCACCCGCATCACCCGCGTCTCCCGCCGCCCCATGTCCGCCCCGTCGGCGGGGTCGAGCAAGGTGCACGAGCTGGAGCAGCGTTCCCTGATCGAGAAGGCCTTCGAGTAAAGACCCGTTCGCTCGTCGGGGCCGCCGGTTTCACCCCCGGCGGCCCCGCCGCATTCCAAGGACTCCCCCTGTGTACTTCACCGACCGCGGCATCGAAGAACTCGAAACCCGCCGAGGCGAGGAAGAGGTAACCCTCGCCTGGCTGGCCGACCGCATGCGCGCCTTCGTCGACAACAACCCCGAATTCGAAACCGCCACCGAACGCCTGGCCACCTTCCTAGCCCGCGACGACGACGACATCGAGGACTAGTACCGGCGAAGAGGGATTCGTCGGGTGAGGTGTACGTCGGGCGGCGGTTTCGATGCCGGTGATGGTCGCCTCCTGGGGTCAGGCGCTTGCCCAGGTGGGGAGTGGCTCGCGCGTCAAGACCCAGTGGGGCGGTCACGACGGCGATGGCGCCCGCGACGGCCTCGGGGTGGGTGTGCGTGACCGTGGCGGACAGACCAGTCCGGTGGAGCGGATTCTCCGCTCCACCGGACCGTGGTCAGGTCACCAGGGAGAGCAGGCCGGGTGCCAAGCCGACCACCACTAGTACCGCCATGGTGACCACTACGGCGTAGTTCTCCAGCGGGGTGAGGTCGCGTTCTCCGTCGACCACTCGGCGGCGGGTGAACAGGCCCAGGAAGCCGCGCAGGACCGCGATTCCGGCCACCGACAGCGCGATCACGACCACGACGGCGATCGGGGTGGCGACCGCGTGCGGCAGGTGGTGGCCTTCGGCAAACCCTGCCAGGAGCGGGAATCCGGCGAGTGACAGGCCGAAGACCAGGTAGGCCACGGCGAGTCTCGGCGTCGCCGCGAAGTCGCCGCCGTCGTGGACGGACAGGGATTCGCGGCGGGCGGCCAGGGCGCCGACGGTCATCGCGAGCCCGGCGGCGGCGAGGGTGCCGACGAGCCAGGACGCGCCGGTGATGACCAGGGCGTTCGCGGTGATCAGCAGGTACGCCAGGCCGCGGCGGCCGTCGTCGGACGCGGCCGCGAAGACCGCCGCGGTGAGTGCCGTGACCGCGCCGATCGCCGTGAGGACCACAGTGGACGGTTCGAGCAGCACGACCGGCGCCGCCTGGTAAGCGACGACGACGCCCATGGGGGTGCGGTCGACGAAGCGCGGGAACCAGGCGTGCGCGGGGAAGGCGGCCATGCGGACCACCACCCCGGCCGCGAGCAGGACCGTCCCGACAGGACCGGGGAGCACGGCGCCGATGATCAGCAGGAGCGCGCCGGGGAACTGGTAGCGCGCGAAGAGCCGGTCACCGGACCAGACGAGGTAGGTGCCCAGCGCCAGCAGCGCCGCCTCGACCACCGCGTACCGGAACGCGAGAAGTCCACATGCGACGGCGAACAACCTCGCCGCCAGCACCGGCGCCGCCCCCTCCACCGGGCTCATCGCGGCGACCAGCAGTCCGGCCAGGCTGATCACCAGGCACCCGACGGCACCCGCCCCCGCGCTGACCGGCCCGGCCAGCGGCGCCTCGGGAAGCGCCATCGCGACCGCCGACACCCCCACCGCCACCGAAGCCGTCCACGTGGCCGCCCGCCTGGCCTGCCGCGGATCCACCACCCGCCCAACAACAACAGCGCCGACCAGCCACACGAGCACAACAGCCAACGGCCCCAACGCGATCACCTCGCCACCGCCTGTCTGTCGGTGGCGATCGCGTGGGTCCAGCGGGCTTCGGCGGCGGCCGCGCGGTTGACTGCGCGGACCAGGGTGCCGAGAACGCGGTCGACCAGGAAGGCGTCGATGTAGCCGCGTTCCAGGGCGAAGCGGTAGAGCCAGGTTCGGAGGGCGGTGGGCAGGACGCGCTCGAAGTGGCGGCCGGTGTCGGGGACTGGGGTTCCTAGGGATTGTTCGAGGTGGTGGTGGTCGTGCAGGAGGCTGGGTGAGCGCAGGATCTGGCCGCTGCGCAGGACGGCGTGGGTGAGCAGGTGGACTAGGGCGAGGACGTGCCAGCCGAGGCCGACCTCGACCAGGACCAGGGCGATCTGGGTCATCGACGCGTACGCGAGGCTGCTCTTGATGTCGGTCTGCGCGCGGCCGACCAGGGTCGCGTACAGGGCCGTGACCACCCCGACCGCGATGACCACCGGGCCGCCGATCCCGTTGCGCAGCAACAGGTACGGGCCGAGGCTCACCGAGATCGCGCCGTAGCAGATCGCGCTGGACGGGGTTGGGCCCTCCATCGCGCGCGGGAGCCAGCCGCCGAGGGGGAACTGCGCCGACTTGCCGAGCACGGCCCACACCAGCAGCAATCCGATCACCGTGTGGCCTGCCCCGTGGTGCTCGGCAACCACGGCACCGACCAGCCCGATATCGCTGACCCGGTACGTGATGAACGCCCGCAACCCACCCGCGACCGGCCCCGGCCGGTGGTGGAAGAACGCGATGAGCAGCGCGGACGCCAACCCGGCGAGTTCCCACCCGACCACGAGCAGGTCCAGCGTCCCGGCCAGCACCACGAGCTGCACGGCCGCGACGAACAGGGCCAGCAGCAGGTAGAACCGGCGGTAGCCGGGGTCCCGGTGCAGGTACCGCTGCGAGAACGCCCCGATCAGGCACCCCAGCAGCCCGCACAACACCACCATCGGCACCGACAGCCAGTCGGCCCGGAGCCGAACCGGGAATCCGGAGAACCAGGACCCCAGCGACACCAGTACCGGACCGTCCACAACGCACACAACAGCGAGCGCGACCCCGAGGAGCCCGGACAGCGCAGCAGATCCGACCACGAGCCCGGAAAACACCCGCTCCCGCCACCCTTGCCCACACCACAACGCGACCGCCAGCACCAGGAACGTCACCAACGGAACCCCGGCGGCAGCAACGACCAAGACGCTCACCGGACCTCCCACACGGCCGGTCCACGCGCAGCCCATCCACCAGCCGACATGCCCATCGGGGGCAACAAAGCAGCGGTGGTACCTCGGCCGTTCACCTCGCGTCCTGGGCAGCGGCGAGGATCGGGACTGGTAGATCCACGCCGGCCAGCACGTGTGCGCACCCCAGGTGCCCGCGTTCGCCCGCGTACACCTCCACCGACCGGGAAACGACCGGGAATTCCGTCATCTCCGGTACGTGGGGCTGGAAGGTCCCGTCCTGGAACAGGAACATCGCGTCGTCCTCAGGGACCCACGCCACGAGTTGGATCCACCCGTTGCCCACGAGCCGTGCGAGGACCGGGTTGGCGGACAGGATGGCGGCAAGCCGGGCAGGAGTGGCCTCGACGACCAACAGCAACCGCACTGGTTCGTGGATCTCGACCATCTGCCAAGGAAGTCCCGTGCGCAGGTCGGAGGCGTGGCCGTCCATCACGCCGAGCAGTCCGGTGATGTTGTGGGGCAGCTTGGTTCCGCACCCGTACCTGGCCGGGTCGACGTAGCTGAAGTAGTACTCCAGGTTGATGCCCGCGCACACCGGGCCGACCGCCTGTAGCAGCGATGTCAGCAAGGCGTCGTCGGTGTCCGCGGCAGGGTCGTACGACACCAGGAACGCGCGGCGGTCCAGGTACAGGCCCCGCGTCAACGATCGTCGACCAACCACGCACACCGCGTTCGTGGCGTGCCCGTACTCGGGTCGCGGTTGGCCGAGGTCGACCGCGTGGGTCTCGGCCTCGGCCAGGGCATCGGCCAGGGCGAGGTCCGGCGGTGCGGTTTCGAAGCGGCGGCACCGTTCGTGGGCGGCGAGGACGCAGGCCTGGGCCAGGGAGTCCTTGGCCCGGGTCAGGTCCACCTCGAAGCGGGCGGGGACCAGGTCCTCGTCGAAGTAGGTCATCGAGTCGTCGCACGTGTTGTGGTACGACCCGACGAACCAGGTGTCGTCCGGGAGGCCGAGGATCGCGCGGACCTCCGGGTGGTTGGCCATCGCGGCGAAAGCGCGGGCGTTGGGGCCGCCGCGGCCGCCACCTGTCGCGCCGCAGTCGTGGGCGGACTCGTGCGGGTTGTTCATGCTGGACGACCCGTGGCCGACCAGCAGCACGATCGGCGCAGGGGCCGCCAGCACACCGGTCGTGCGCAGGACCGTGCCGACGATGCCCGCCATTTCCTCGACGGTGTAACCGATGTCGAGCCGTGTGACCGGGTGCGGCCCGTCGAGCCGGTGCGACCACCGTTGCGCCAGACGGGGGAACAGGCACCGGCCGATCAGGGACGTCAGCCCCACAGCCCCCAGCGCGAGGCTGACGACCCCGCCCCGAGCCAGCGTCCGGCTGCCGACACCGACGTGATGGCTCCAGCCGCCGCGGACCCGGCGCAGCACCCCGCGCGCAGGTGCGACCGGTCGTTCGACGACGTCGTGCGTCGGCGTGACCACGACAGGGCACAGTGGACGCGGCCGGACGTCGTGCACGCCCTGGTAGTTCATCGCCACCCCGAAGAAGCCCGCGAAACCGAAGGTCTGCGCGGCCGGGGTGTTCTCCTCCAGGTGCCTGCGCAAGGACTCCTCGCGCTCGTCGATGCAGAACACCGCCTGGAACCCGACCACCGAGGCGTCCGAAGTAGACAGACGCTGGTGCGCGGCGAGCCCGTCGAGGACGCCGACCCGGTGCCTGCGCTCGTAAGCGGCGTGCAGCAACCGACGCCGCTGCAAGCCGTCGCAGTCCTCGACCAGTGCCAGCCACGCCGCCGGGTCCGGCGTCGGGTCGACGTCCATCAGCTCGGCCAGGACGAACGCCTCGTAGGCGAGTTCGACGTCCGGCCGCGCGGTGACCTCCACGACCGGCCCGCGGCCCGGGTGCTCGGCCAGGACGTGCCGCAGCGCGAAGACGTCCAGGGTCAGCTGCACCGCGAGGTAGTCCACCAGCCGGGCCGGTGGCGCGGCGACCGGGGCGCGGTCGGGCCGCACCTCGAACTGCCGCACCATGCCCGCCCAGCCGCGCAGCGACAGCAGCGTGGCCAGGATCGCCTCGCCCCAGTCGGCCTCCGGGACCGCCAGCTCGGCCAGCGCCCACGCCACCGTGCGCTCGGCGTCCCACCGCTCCTGGTCGCGCAGGGTCGCGACCAGGCCACGGAGGAACCGGTCCGGCGGTCCGCCCGCCTTCCCGTAGAGCGCCCGGAACGCGGCGAGCAGGCCGCGGTCGCGCTCGGGCATCGGCCAGTACGCCACGCCCTGGTCGAGGAACGCGGCGGTGAGCCGGATCAACACCGGGTGCACCAAGGCATCCGGGTCGACGCCGGTCTCGGCGCGCACTCGATCAGTCGGACGCGGCGTGGGATCAGCGGTCGGCACCACGCGGGGTGCCGCCGCCAGCAGCGCCGACCAGGTCGGCCCCAGGTCACCGGCCTCGGCGACGACCCACCGCAGCGCGGGACCGCGCGGTACGTCGAGCAACCGCCGGAGCCGGGCGACGTGGAACTCGCGCCGCGTCGGCCCACCCGGCACGACCGGCACGCCGTCGTCCGGGACCTGCGCGACCACCACGGCCAGCAGGTCGGCGTCGGTGATCCGCCCCTGCTCGACGTACCCGTGCAGCTCCTGCTCGCTCGGGAAGGGTTCGGCGCCGAACAGAGCGCCCGCCCGGACCACGGCGTCGTGGAAGGGCAAGTCCTCGAAGGCGTGCAACGTGTTGTGGTGCACGAAGGTCTGCAACGGCCCCTGCTGCGGCAGCAGTTCGGCGGCCCGCTCGACGAGGGACTCGATCATGACCGCCGCCTGCGGCGCAGCGCCTGCGGGTGCGCGGAGACCGGGTCGAGCCGGTCGAGGCCCTCGACCCGCAGGGTGGCCCCCGGCAGCTCCTTGGCCAGCTGGTCGAGCCTGGTCAGGAAGGTGTGGTCGACGACGGCGGCGTCCGCCACGTCCACCACGACCTCCGTGACGCCGTCGCCGTTCTTGGTGATCGCGCGGCGCAACGGCAGCAGGGCGGGGAACACCGCGGCGCCGGGCACCCTGATCCGCAGCACGTCGCCGTCCCTGGTGACCTCGGGGCGGGGCCGCAGGAACGCGGTCAGCGGGACGCCGCGCGCCAGGTGCAGCACGATCTTGAGCGCCAGCCCCGCGGCGACGCCGACGAGCAGGTCGGTGGCGAGGGTGACGATGAGCGTGGTCAGGAACAGCAGCAGCTGGTCCCAGCCGATCTTGCCGACGTGCGCGATCTCGCGCGGGTTGGCCAGCCGGAACCCGGTGTAGACGAGCATCGCGGCCAGCGCGGCCAGCGGGATGGTCTGCACCAGGCCGGGGATGAGCGCGACGAACAGCAGCAGGATGGCGCCGTGGCAGACGTTGGACCAGCGGGTCTTGGCGCCCGCGTCCAGGTTCGCCTTGCTGCGCACGATCTCCGAGATCATCGGCAGGCCGCCGATGAGCGCCGAGGTCAGGTTGCCCGCGCCGATGGCGAACAGGTCCCGGTTGAGGTCCGATGGCCGCTTGGCCGGGTCCATCGAGTCGACCGCCAGCACGGTCAGCGTGGACTCGATGGTGCCGATCAGCGCGAACATCGCCACGTACTGCAGCGAGGTGCCGCTGAAGACCTGGGAGAAGTCCGGGAAGGTGATCGCGTCGAGCACGGAACCGGGCAGCCGCACCAGGAACTCGGGGCCGAGGTGGTGGGGTGCGTCGGCGAAGCGGTAGTCGTGCGGGCTCGACAGGTGCAGCCACAGCCCGATCGGGATCGCCACGGCGAGCACGACCAGCGGCGCGGGCACCGACTTGCTCCACCGCGCGCGCACCAGCGGCAACCCGAAGAGGATGAGCAGGGCGATGACGCCGATCAGCACGATCAGCGGGTTGGCGTGCGCGACGCTGTGCGGGATCTCGGCGAGCAGGCCGAGCGGGGTGTCCGCGGTCGGCTTCACGCCCAGCACGACGTGCGCCTGCTTGGCGATGATGATGACGCCGATGGCGGCGAGCATGCCGTGCACCACCGAGGGCGACATGGCCACGCCGATGCCCGCGGCCCGGACCGCGGCGAACAGGATCTGGATGACCGCGGCGACCACGCCGACCGCCAGCGCCCGCCGGTACCCGGCGACGGCGTCACCCTGGCCCAGGTCGTGCACGGCGCCGACGGCGATGACGATCAGCCCGGCCGCGGGTCCCTTGATGGTCAGCGGCGCGCCGCCGAGCAGACCGCCGAGTATGCCGCCGACGATGGCCGTCAGCACACCGGCGACGGGGGGAAAACCGCTGGCCAGGGCGATGCCGAGGCACAGCGGCAACGCGATGAGCGAGACCAGGAAACCGGACTTGACGTCACCAAGCGGAAAGCGGCGTCTGGCCGGGTCCGCCGTGCCGGAAACCGGCGCTTCGGTTTGTTCGGACATCGTGAATTCCTCGTTCTTCGGGCGCGACAGGGGCGCCTGCGTCGAATTCCGACGAGGCGTGGGCGGGTGGGAATCAGCGCCCGAGCGGCGGGCCGCGCGCGAGGAGTCCGGCGGCCGCGGATTCCGCGGCGATCACCAGCAGGCCGAGGTCGGCCGAGGTGCGCTGGGTCTGGACGTGGTCCGACGGTGCCGTGGTGATGCCGTCGTCGACCAGGTCGTGGTGATGTTCGACGGCCGAGAAACCCAGGCCGCGCACCAGGGTCTCCTGGTCCGCGCGGATCTGTTCGACCGGGGCGCCGCGGTGCGGCACCGCGCACACCGTTCCTGCGCCGATGCCGACCACCGCGCCGAGGACCGCGGCCAGGACGAGCGAGAGAACGCGCACCACGACCTCCCCCTCGCGGAAATTCGAGCCCGTTCGCCACCGCGCAATAGGCTCTGTGATTCACAGAATGCGGCTGCGCCGACGATCCAGGACTTATCGATCATCTCCGGCGCGTGGAAGCACCGTCAAGGGGAGAGTATTCGCGTTTAAACACGCTGTGACATACCTGCCGAACATAGCAGGCGGCTATGTCCTTTTTGCGGGAATACGTCAGCCCCCGGCCCAGGTGGGACCGGGGGCTGTCGTCGACTACCAGGCGTAAGCCTCGGGGGCAGCTTTGTCGCCGTTGGGTCCAGGTGCTGGGAACAGCTCGTCCAGCTTCGCGAGGGCGTCCGCGTCCAGCTTGATCTCCAGCGCGCGCAGCGACCCGTCGAGCTGCTCGGCGGTGCGCGGGCCGATGATCGGGCCGGTGACCCCTTCGCGGGAAAGCAACCAAGCGAGTCCGATGTGCGCGGGATCCTCACCGAGTTCCGCGGCGAACTTCTCGTACGCCTCGATGGTGTCCTGGTGCTGCTTGAGCGCGTCACCCGAACGGCCGGACAGCCCGCGCGACGCGCCGCCCTCGCGCTGCTTGCGCAGGATCCCGCCGAGCAGACCACCGTGCAGCGGCGACCACGGGATCACGCCGAGGCCGTAGTGCCTGGCAGCGGGCAGGACCTCGAGCTCGACCCAGCGGGTGAGCAGGTTGTAGATGGACTGCTCGGACACCAGCCCGAGGAAGTGCCGGTCCCTGGCCGCTTCCTGCGCCTGCGCGAGGTGCCACCCGGCGAAGTTCGACGAGCCGAAGTAGAGCACCTTGCCCTGCTGGCGCAGCACGCTGAACGCCTCCCACACCTCCTCCCACGGCGTGTTCCGGTCCACGTGGTGCATCTGGTAGAGGTCGATGTAATCGGTCCGCAACCGCTTGAGCGAGGCGTCGGCGGCGCGCCGGATGTTCAGCGCGGACAGGAACGTCTCGTTGGGCCAGTCACCCATGCTGCCGTAGAGCTTGGTGGCCAGCACGGTCTTCTCCCTGCGCTGCCCGCCCTGGGCGAACCACCGGCCGATGATCTGCTCGGTGATCCCCTCCCCCTTCTGCCACCCGTAGACGTTCGCGGTGTCGAAGAAGTTGATGCCGTGCTCGAGGGCCCGGTCCATGATCTGGTGGCTGTCGGGCTCGGTGGTCTCCGGGCCGAAGTTCATCGTGCCCAGCACCAGCCGCGACACCGACAACCCACTACGCCCGAGGTGCGTGTACTCCATGCGTCCAACCTAACCCCGGACCTGCTCCAGGTCTCGTCACCAGGCACGGGGCTCTTAGGATCACGGTGTCGACTGAGGGGAGACACGGACCGATGGTGACCTGGCGCGAACTCATCCACATGGACCTGCTGGAGGTCGCCACGGCGCTGGCGGACGAGTCGCCGGAGCTCGACGTGAACGAGTGGATCGGCGTGATCGACACGTTCGAGGCCAAGTGGCTGGCCGCGGCCGCGGCGCTGACCGACGACCAGTGGCAGCTGTGCACTACCGCGTACAACCGCGCCGAGGCGGCATCGGGACTGGCGGGGATGCCGCGCAAGGACACCCAGCTGCGTCGGCTGTGGGCGGGCTTCAGGCTGCTCGACGCGGTGGGACCGAGCCCGGCCGTCCCGCTCCGCGACCTGCGCGAACTGCGCCGCGTGCTGTTCGACGCGCTCCCGCTGTCACTCGAGGACGCCACCGCCAAGGCGCCGGGGTGGCGATCGCTGACCATCCCGGAGATGGGCGACCTCCGCGCGACGGCGAACCTGCTGCGGGCGGCCGAATGCATCATCGCCATCTACCCGCCCGATCCGCCGGACCTGGAGCTGGAGGCCTGGCTGCGGCTGCGGCCCCAGTTGCCGTAACCGGTGCCGGGTTCCCTTGTCCGGCACCGGCTACGACCGCGCTACCAGGCGTAGGCCTCGGGGGCGGGCTTGGCGCCGTTGGGGGCGGGGGGCGGGAAGATGGCGTCCAGTTTGGTGAGGGTGTCCTCGTCGAGGGTGACGTCGAAGGCGGTGAGGGAGCCGTCGAGTTGGGCGGTGGTGCGGGGGCCGATGATGGGGCCGGTGACGCCGTCGCGGGACAGGAGCCAGGCGAGGGCGAGGTTGGCGGGGTCGTGGCCGAGGTCGGCGGCGAGCTCCTCGTACGCCTCGACCTGCGTGCGGTGCCGTTGGAGCAACTCCGGCCCGGCCCACGCGGTGTCGCGGACGCCCTCGCCGCGGCGCTGCTTGGCCAGGACGCCGCCGAGGATGCCGCTGCTCAGCGGGGACCACGGGATCACGCCGATGCCGTAGTGCTTCGCGGCGGGCAGCACGTCCAGCTCGATGAACCGGTTGGCCAGGTTGTACAGCGACTGCTCGGCGACGAGACCGAGGAAGTGCCTGCTCCGTGCCGCTTCCTGGGCCTGCGCGAGGTGCCAGCCCGCGAAGTTGGACGACCCGAAGTACAGGACCTTCCCCTGGTGGCGCAGAACCTCGAAGGCCTCCCAGATCTCGTCCCACGGCGTGTCGCGGTCGATGTGGTGCATCTGGTACAGGTCGATGTAGTCGGTCTGCAAGCGCTTGAGCGAGGCGTCGGCCGCGCGCCGGATGTTCAGCGCGGACAGTCGGCCGTCGTTGGGCCAGTCGCCCATCGCGCCGTAGAGCTTGGTGGCCAGCACGGTCTTCTCCCTGCGCTGCCCGCCCTGGGCGAACCAGCGGCCGATGATCTCCTCGGTGCCGCCCTTGCCGCCGTACACGTTGGCGGTGTCGAAGAAGTTGATGCCGTGCTCGTGCGCCCGGTCCATCAGGGTGTGGCTGTCGGCCTCGGTGGTGTGCGGCCCGAAGTTCATGGTGCCCAGCACCAGTCGGGACACGGACAACCCGGTGCGGCCGAGAGGGGTGTACTCCATGTCCCCAACCTAACCCCGGACCTGCTCCAGGTCGGGACCGTAGGATCGTACGCGGTACCGGCAGAAGGGCGGGCGCGGTGGACATCCTGATGTCGGTCTTCGCGGCGGCGATGGTGGTGCTCGGCACCGGGACCGGCGTGGTCGCCCTGCTGGAACGGCGCCGCCGGTCGCGCCCGGTGCCGGAGCCGGAACTGACCGCCGACCAGCGGTTCGAGCAGGAGTACATCGCGCGGGTGCGCCGGGGCGCGCGCTACGTGGACCTCAAGGGGTTGCAGACGCTGAGCCACTCGAGCCTGGAGTTGGACGAGGTCTACGTCGACGTCAGCCTGGTGCACCGGCCGCCGCACCAGGTGCGCACGGACGTCCTCGCCGGGTTGCCGACCACCGTCCAGGGGCGCCGACCGCTCGCCCACTTCCTCGACGACCCCCGACCGCAGGTGCTGACCGTGCTCGGCGGCCCGGGCAGCGGGAAGACGACCCTGCTGCGCAAGACCGCCCGCGACATCTGCGACAGCGGCACCCCCGTGCTGCTGTTCCTGCGCGACCACCTGGCGGAGATCCTGCGCGGCGCGAGCCTGCCCGAGATCGTCGTCGCGAACCTGGCCAGGTACGACCTGGTCGACGCGGACCAGTGGGTCGCCAGGAAGCTGCGCTCGGACCGGTGCGTGGTGATGCTCGACGGCCTCGACGAGGTGGCCAGGGCGCAGGACCGCAGGTCGGTGTCGGCGTGGGTGGAGAACCAGATCACCGCCTTCTCCGGCAACGACTTCGTGCTCACCTCGCGGCCGCAGGGCTTCCTCGACGCGCCGGTGGACGGCACGGTGGTGCTCCAGGTGCGGCCGTTCACCCCGGCCCAGGTCCGCGACTTCGTGCACGGCTGGTACCGCGCGGTGGCGAACACGGTCACCCCGGACGCGCACGACCGGGCCGCGGAAGAGGCGCAAGACCTGCTCGCCCGGCTGGACGAGGCGCCCGCGCTCGTCGACCTCACGGTGAACCCGTTGCTGCTCACCATGATCGCGACGGTGCACCAGTTCCGAGGGGCGTTACCCGGGTCGCGGGCCGACCTCTACCGCGAGATCTGCGAAGTCATGCTGTGGCACCGCGACGAGGCCAAGAAGCTGGTGAGCACCGGGAACAACCGGCACAAGATGGTGCTGCTGCGGTCGTTGGCGTACCTGATGATGACCAACGGTGTGCGCCAGCTTGCCCGCGAGGTCGTGCTGGCCGAGTTCGAGCGTCTCCTACGGCGACTGTCGACTCCGCTGGACGCCGAGGCCCACCTGCGCCGGGTGATCTCCGACGGGCTGGTGGTCGAGTGGGAGCGGGACCAGTTCGCCTTCGCCCACCTGACTTTCCAGGAATACCTCGCTGCCGCCTACATCCGCGAGAAGAACCTCGTCGACACCCTGTGCTACGCGGTGGACGACGACTGGTGGCGGGAGACGACCCTGCTGTACGTGGCAGGCTCCGACGCGGACCCGATCGTGCTGGCGTGCCTGGCATCCCGGACCTCGACGGCGCTCGGCCTGGCACTGGACTGCGTCGCGGAGGGGGTGGAGCTGGACGAGAAGCTGCGGTCCGAACTGGACGGCGTCCTGCGCGACGCGGCGAACGACCCGGCTCTGCGGGAGAAGGTGTTGCAGGCCATGTTATCCCGGCACCTCCGCTCGGCGGTGCGCACGGCCACGGGGTCGGTGGTGTGGCGCACGCCGGTCCCAGCAGGCCTCTACCGCTTGCTCGACGACTCACCCGCCGTCGAGGGACAAGGAGACGAACCGGCGCGCGGTATGTCTTCGACCAGCGCGGTCCAATTCGTGGACGAACTCAACAAGTCCACCGTCTTCCCCGTTTCGCTACGACTGGCAACAGCGTCAGAATTGAACCATCCCTCAGTTTTGCCCACGATCCAATCCGCCGCCGCATGGACAAAGGAGCCATTCTTCACCACGGCACAGCTGTGGATGAATGCGTCGTTTCGCCCGAGAGTTGCGACGGCGAATCTCCGCCACGAAGCTCAAGCCGATCTGACGCCAGCCACGATAGTCCTTCTCCTGAAGCGGATTCCCGCACCAACCCCAAGGATGATCGACCTCATCTCGCACCTAACCGATGCGATAGATTCGGCTGAGGAAGACCCCATCGTGCTGGCAGTGACGACCGACCTGCGGAGAGGCCCCGGAGCGGAAAGAATACGGGCCCGATTCGGCAACGCGCTCATGGACTCTGTCCGCGCAGCTATGGACCAACCCCAGGACCTGTTCCTCTCCGCCGTTCGTGAGCAGTTCACCAGCAGAGCGGGACTGATCGAATCCGACATCGAACCGATTGGCGAGATCGCCGATCTGTGCCTGCGGCTGCATGCCGCGGGCGCCGATCAGCCGATTGGATCGCGGCTCCCACACCACCACTTGACCAACATGGTGGCGGAGTGGAATCAAACGGCCTCCTTGACGGGGAAGAGCGCGGCGCAGATCAGGTTCCTGGCACTGTCATTGAGCGCTGAAGCCAGGCCGGAATCGAGGCGGGTGTTCGTGCAGTTGGCCGCCACGGCGACCATGTGGGACTGGTGGCGGACGGGGAAGGTTGCCCGGCCGCAGGTGGTCATCCTCGCGGCGGACGCGCCGGAGAGCCTGAGCGCCAGACCGCCCAGGTGAGGGGGACGCCGGGGCGGTAGGCGAGGTGGGTGGCCGACGGGGCGTCGAGGAGGTGGAGGTCGGCGCGGGCGCCGGGGCGCAGGACGCCGACGTCGGTGCGGCGGAGGGCTTGGGCGCCGCCGAGGGTGGCGGCGCGGATGGCCTCGGGGACCGACAATCGCATCTGGAGCACGGCGGTGGCGATGCAGTAGGCCATCGACGAGGTGTAGGACGAGCCGGGGTTGCAGTTGGTGGCCAGGGCGATGGTGGCGCCCGCGTCGAGCAGGCGGCGGGCCTCGGGGAGGGGTTGGCGGGTGGACAGGTCGCACGCGGGCAGCAGGGTGGCGACGGTGTCAGAGCCCGCCAGCGCGTCCACATCGGACTGGGTCAGGTGCGTGCAGTGGTCGACGCTGGCCGCGCCGAGTTCCACCGCGAGGCGGACACCGGGGCCGGGGCCGAGCTGGTTGCCGTGCACGCGCAGCCCGAGCCCGCGCGCGGCAGCGGCCTTGAGCACCTGCCGCGACTGGGCTTCGTCGAACGCGCCGGTCTCGCAGAACACGTCCGCCCACTGCACGTACGGCGCGACCCGGTCGAGCATCTCCCCCGCGGCGAGGTCGACGTAGGCGTCCGGGTCGGTGCCCGGGGGGACGAGGTGGGCGCCCAGGTAGGTGACCTCGTCGGCGAACTCGGCCGCCAGCCGCGCCGACCGCACCTCGTCCACGACGGTCAGCCCGTACCCGGTCTTGGTCTCGATGCAGGTCGTCCCCTGCGCCACCGCCTCGGCGACGTGCTTGCGCAGCCCCGCCCGCAACTGCTCGTCATCAGCCGCCCTGGTCGCCTCGACGGTCACCGCGATCCCACCCGCCGTGTACGCCTCCCCCGCCATCCGCGCCCCGAACTCGGCGGTCCGATCCCCCGCGAACACCAGGTGCGTGTGGCTGTCCACCCACCCCGGCAACCCAGCCCGCCCCTGCGCGTCAACCCGACTGTCCGCCTGCGGCGCCCGCTTCGCAGACCCCACCCACCCCACCCGATCCCCATCAAGCACAACCGCCGCGCCGCGCACGGTCCCCAACTCGGGATCGTTGGTGGTCAACTCCCCCAGGTTCGTCACCAACACGCTCATCCGACAACCTCCGCCAGCAGTCGTCCAACATCGCCCAAGACGTGTTCGCCCGAGCGGACCACGACGCGGCCGTCGATCACCACGGTGTCCACATCGGATGCTGTCGCGGCCAGGACCACCTGCTCGGGTGCCGATCCCGCCGTGCGCACCGTGTCGAGGCGGACGGCCACGAGGTCGGCGGGGGCGCCTACCTCGATGCGGCCTGCTTCCGGCCAGCCGATGCTCGTGTGGGCGGTCATGGCGCCGACCAGCTCGCCCGGGGTGAATCGGCCGCGTTGGCCGGTTCGCAGGCGTTCGCCGTGTTCGAGGGCGCGGGCTTCGAGGAGCATGTCGACCACCGCGTGCTGGTCGCTGCCCAACGACAGCGGCGAGCCCGCGTCGACCAGTTCGCGGGCGGGGCCGATGCCGTCCGCCAGGTCGGCTTCCGTGGTCGGGCACAGGCACGCCCCGGTGCCGGACTCGCCCAGGAGGCGCACGTCGTCGGCCGTCAGGTGGGTGGCGTGGACGGCGGTCAGGTGCGGGCCGAGGGCCTCGGCGTCGGCCAACACCTGGGTCGGGGTGCGGCCGTACGCGGTGAGGCAGGCTTCGTTCTCGGCGGGCTGTTCGGACAGGTGGACGTGCACCGGCCCACCGAAACCGGCCACCACCGGCAGGGCGTCACGGGGAACGGCGCGGACCGAGTGGATCGCCGCACCGACGCGGGAGCCCGGGATCGGTTTCAGATCAGCCACCCGGCTGGCCCAGGCGAGTACGTCCCCATCGGAGAAACGTTGCTGCTGGGCGGAAACCGGCTGCCCGATGCCGCCTGCCAGGTAGCACGTGTCGAGCAGCGTGATCCGGATGCCCGCGTCCCGCGCGGCGTGGATCAGGGCGTGCCCCATGGCGTTCTGGTCGTTGTAGCGGGTACCGCCGGGAGCGTGGTGCAGGTAGTGGAACTCACCGACGCAGGTGATGCCGGACAGGGCCATCTCGGCGTAGACCGCTCGGGCCAGGAGGTAGTACGAGTCGGGGTCGAGGCGGTCGGCGAGGTCGTACATGCGGTCGCGCCAGGTCCAGAACGTGCCGCCGTCGCCGTGGGTGCGGCCGCGCAGGCCCCGGTGGAACGCGTGCGAGTGCGCGTTGGCGAACCCGGGAAACACGATCCCCGGCAGCACGTGGGCATCGCCTGGCGAGTCCACAAGCGACACAGCGCTGATGACCCCGTCCACCACCTCGACCCGCACCCCCGACACCACGCCGGACGGCAGCCAGGCCGAAGCGCACCAGTACGCGGTCACCGGGCCAACTCCTCCAGCACCGACGCCAGCGCCACAACGCCAGCCGCGCAGTCGTCAGCCTCCGCGAACTCCTCCGGCGCGTGACTCACCCCGGTCGGGTTCCGCACGAACAGCATCGCCGTGGGCACGTGCCCGGCCAGGATCCCCGCGTCGTGCCCGGCCCCGGTCGGCAGCGCGGGTACGCCCCCGAGCACCCCGGACACCGAGTCCCGCAGCCCAACGTCGAACACCACAGTGTCCCCGTAGGACTCTTCGGAGACGGTGACCACGCACCCCTCTTCGGCGGCGACCTCCGAGGCGACAGCGGTGATCTCGGCGACGACGGCCCGGGTCCGCGCATCGTCATCAGCTCGCGCGTCCAGCCACAGGTCCACACTGGACGGGATCACGTTCGTCCCGCCGGGGTTGGGGATCAGCCGCCCCACCGTGGCCCGTGCGCCCTCCACCGCCGTGGCGGCCCGGCGAGCGGCGAGCACGACCTGCGCCGCGGCCACCATCGGGTCCCGCCGGTCGACCATCAGCGTCGCACCGGCGTGGTTGCCCTCGCCGCTGATGCTGAACCGCCACCGCCCGTGCGCCAGGATCGAGCTGGCCACCCCGACCGGCGCCCCGAGGTCGACCAGTCCGCGCCCCTGCTCCACGTGCAGCTCGACGAACACCCCGATCCGCCGCAACGCCTCGGCATCGGGCCCCACGCGAGAAGGGTCGAGCCCCGCCGACCGCACCGCCTCCGCCAGCGTCACACCGTCCGAATCGGACAGCCGCAACGCCGCATCCGCCGAAATGGCACCCGTCAGCAACCGCGACCCCAGGCACGCGACCCCGAACCGCCCGCCCTCCTCTTCCGCGAACACCACGACGGCGAACGGCTTGCCAGGCACGAACCCCCTGGCCCGCAACACATCCACGGCCTCAAGCGCGGCCACAACCCCAAGCGGCCCATCAAAGGCGCCACCACCGGGCACGGAGTCGAGATGACTGCCGGTCACCACCGCACCGTCACCCGGCGCGCCCCACCACGCCCACAGGTTCCCGTTCCGGTCGCACTCGACGGACAGCCCGCGTCGACCGGCCTCCTCGGTGAACCAGGACCGCAGTTCCAGCTCGACGCGGTCGAACCCGTGCCGGGAGTACCCGCCGCGGCGGGGGTCGGCGCCGACCCCCGCGATGTCGGCGAGGCTGGTCACGACCGGGCCATCGGCACGGCGACACCGCGTTCGGCGGCGACCTCGTCCGCGCGGTCGTAGCCCGCGTCGACGTGCCGGATGACGCCCATCGCCGGGTCGTTGGTGAGCACCCGCTCGATCTTCTGCCCGGCCAGCGCGGTCCCGTCGGCCACGGTGACCTGGCCCGCGTGGATGGACCGGCCGATGCCGACCCCGCCGCCGTGGTGGATGGACACCCAACTGGCCCCCGACGCGGTGTTGACCAGCGCGTTGAGCAGCGGCCAGTCGGCGATCGCGTCGGAGCCGTCGGCCATCGCCTCGGTCTCGCGGTACGGGGAAGCGACCGAGCCGCAGTCGAGGTGGTCGCGGCCGATCACGACCGGCGCGGCCAGCTCACCGGAGGCGACCATCTCGTTGAACCGCAGCCCGGCCTCGTGCCGCTCCCCGTACCCGAGCCAGCAGATGCGTGCCGGAAGCCCTTGGAAGGCAACGCGTTCGCCCGCCATCCGGATCCACCGCTCCAGGGGCTCGTTGTCCGGGAACAGGTCCAGGATCGCCCGGTCGGTCGCGGCGATGTCGGAGGCCTCGCCGGACAGCGCGGCCCAGCGGAACGGGCCCTTGCCCTCGCAGAACAGCGGGCGGATGTAGGCGGGGACGAACCCGGGGAAGTCGAACGCCCGGTCGTGGCCGCCCAGCTTCGCCTCGCCGCGGATGGAGTTGCCGTAGTCGAACACCTCGGCGCCCGCGTCCAGGAACCCGACCATGGCCTCGACGTGCTCGGCCATCGAGTCGCGGGAGCGGTCGGTGAACTCGTCGGGCTTCTTGGCCGCGTAGTCCGACCAGTCGGCCAGGTCGACGCCGCGCGGCAGGTACGCCAGCGGGTCGTGCGCGGAGGTCTGGTCGGTGACGATGTCGACCTCGACGCCCCGGCGCAGCAGCTCGGGCAGCACCTCGGCGGCGTTGCCGATCACGCCGACCGACAGCGCCTCGCCCTCGCGCCTGGCCCGCTCGACCCGCGCCACCGCGTCGTCGAGGTCCAGCGCCAGTTCGTCGAGGTAGCGGGTCTCGACCCGGCGCCGCGCCCGCTCCGGGTCGACCTCGACGACCAGCGCGACGCCGCCGTTCATGGTCACCGCAAGCGGTTGCGCGCCGCCCATGCCGCCCAGGCCCGCGGTCAGCGTGAGCGTGCCGCGCAGCGACCCGCCGAAGCGCTTGGCGGCCACCGCGGCGAAGGTCTCGTAGGTGCCCTGCAGGATGCCCTGGGTGCCGATGTAGATCCACGAGCCCGCGGTCATCTGCCCGTACATGGTGAGCCCGGCGGCCTCCAGGCGGCGGAACTCCGGCCAGGTCGCCCAGTCGCCGACCAGGTTCGAGTTCGCGATCAGCACCCGCGGCGCCCACTCGTGGGTCCGCATGACGCCGACCGGCTTGCCCGACTGCACCAGCAGCGTCTCGTCCTCGGCGAGGGTGGTGAGCTCCCGGCTGATCGCCTCGAAGCTGGCCCAGTTGCGGGCCGCCTTGCCGGTGCCGCCGTAGACGACCAGGTCGTCCGGGCGCTCGGCGACCTCGGCGTCGAGGTTGTTGTGGAACATGCGCAGCGCGGCCTCGGTCTGCCAGTTCCGCGCGGTCAGCGTGGTGCCGCGGGCGGCGCGCACCGGCCGGGGTCCGGGGGTGGTCACACGGTCCTCCTCTTGACGGCGTCCAGCAGGGCGCCGGAACGGATCAGGTCTTCGGCGGCGGCGATCTCGGGCGCCAGGTGGCGGTCCGGACCGGGCCCGGGGACGCGCTCGCGCAGCAGGGCGACGGCGGCGGCCGTGGCGGGCGCCGGGGTGAGCGGGGAGCGGAAGTCGAGCGCGCGGGCCGCGGTCAGGTACTCCACGGCCAGCACGGTGACCAGCCCCTCGACGGCCTTGCGCAGCTTGCGGGCCGCCGACCAGCCGAGCGAGACGTGGTCCTCCTGCATGGCGGAACTGGGGATGGAGTCGACCGAGGCGGGCACGGCCAGCCGCTTGAGCTCGGCGACCACCGCGGCCTGGGTGTACTGGGCGATCATGTGCCCGGAGTCGACCCCGGGGTCGTGCGCCAGGAACGGCGGCAGGCCGTGCGAGCGGGCCACGTCCAGCATCCGGTCGGTGCGCCGCTCGGCCATGCTCGCCACGTCGGCGACCGGGATGGCCAGGAAGTCCAGCACGTAGGCGACGGGGGCGCCGTGGAAGTTGCCGTTCGACTCGACGCGGCCGTCCGGCAGCACAACCGGGTTGTCCACGGCGGCGGACAGTTCCCTGCTCGCCACGGTCTCGGCGTGGGTGACGGTGTCCCGCGCGGCACCGTGCACCTGGGGGGCGCAGCGCAGCGAGTAGGCGTCCTGCACGCGCGGGCAGTCCGGGCCGCGGTGGCTGGCCACGATCGGCGAGCAGGCGAGGAACGCGGTGATGTTCGCGGCGGAGGTGGCCTGGCCGGGGTGCGGGCGCAGCGCTTGCAGGTCGGCGGCGAACACGCGGTCGGTGCCCAGCAGCGCCTCGACGCTCATGGCCGCGGTCAGGTCGGCGACGTCGAGCAGGCCGTGCAGGTCGGTGATCGCGAGCGCCAACTGGCCGAGCATGCCGTCGGTCCCGTTGATCAGCGCCAGCCCTTCCTTCTCGGCCAGCGCGACCGGCTCGATGCCCTCGGCCACCAGCGCGTCGGCGGCGGGGACCAGCTCACCGCGGTACCTGACCTGGCCCTCGCCCATCAGCGCCAGGGCGATGGAGGACAGCGGGGCGAGATCACCGGAGCACCCGAGCGACCCGTACTCCTGCACCACCGGCAGGATCCCGGCGTTGAGCACGGCCGCCAGCGTCTCCACAGTGGACTGCCGAACCCCGGTGCGACCGGTGGCCAGGGTGCGCAGCCGCAGCAGCATCAACGCCCGCACGACCTCCGGCTCCACCTCGGGCCCGGCCCCCGCGGCGTGCGACCGGATCAGGGAGCGCTGCAACGCCGCCCGCCGCTCCACCGGGATGTGCCGCACCGCCAGCGCCCCGAACCCGGTCGACACCCCGTAGGTCGGCTCCGTCGCGTCGGCCAACTTCTCGATGTGCGCCCTGGTCGCGGCCACCCCGTCCAACGCCCCGGCGGTCAACACCACCTCGGCCTCGCCCCGGGCGACCGCCACCACCTGCGCGACACTCAGCGGACCACCATCGAGGGCAACTGGTTCCATGCCCCCCATCACAGCGCGAACCCCGCCACGGCACGACCCAGGATCGGGTGACAGTGTCTGGGATTCCAGACGCCCAGGTCAGTAGCGACCGCCGATCCAGTCGTTGCGGGGGAGGCGGATGGAGACCGATTGGGCGATGCCGATCGCCCAGACCTCGCGTTGGCCGCGGTTCGCGCGGTTGGAGAAGTAGAAGACGCGCAGGCGCATGTCGCCGAAGTCGACCCAGAGTTCGTCGCCGTCCCCGGTGGCTTCGATGGGGTAGTAGGTGGCGGGTCTGCCGCGCACGGTGGTGGGGTTGCCGCCGGTCCGGGTGGGGCGGGCGTGGGTCCACTCGGCGGACACGGAGTCTCCGCCGCCCGGCGGCATCGCGTGGATCTGGCTGGTGAGGCCGGACTCCTCCTTGGCGATGCCGAGGGTGAAGGGGGCCAGGCCCGCGGGCAGCACGCCGAACTCGGCGGCGACGACCAGGGGCGCGGTGTCGACCGGTCCGATCGAGCGGGCGACCCGCAGCGCGACCTCCCGCCCGTCCGCGATGTAGTTGACGTTGACGCGCACGACGTCGGCATCGTCGTACTCGAACACCAGGCACGTGCTCGGGTCACCCCGGGTCGGGCCCACTGCGGAGCCGGGCTTGCCGCTGACGTCGACCGGTTGGGCGTCCCCGTAGCAGGGGAACCCCCCCAGCTTGTGCTCGGCGCTCTTCGCCATCACGGTCACGCTGACGTACGGGTCGGTCACCTTGAGGGGCGGCAGCTTGCCCGACCACTGCCGCGACAGGACCTTGCCGTCCGGCGTCGCCGCCCGGCTGAGCTCGGTGATCCCGTCCGGCAGCCAGGTCGGGCCGACGCGCACCGGCACCGTGAGCTCGGGCGCGGGCAGCAGCGGCCTCGTCCCGCCGATCCCGCTCGACCGGTCGTCGTCGCGCAGCAGCGCCGGGGCCACCACCAGCAGCGTGAGCACCACGACCGCCGCCGCGACGTAGGCCAGGACCGGCCGCCGGTAGCGGGGCGCGAGCACCGCGTGGATCGTGTCTGCGGGCTCCGGGGCGCGGTCGGCGTGGTCACCGATGGCGTCACGGACCAGGCTCTCTAGTTCGTCGGTCTTCACAACGCCTCCTTCGCACGCTCTAGCGCCGGGATCCGGTCCCTTAGGGCTGCCAAGCCACGGGAGATGTGGCTGCGCGCGGTCGCTTCCGAGCAGCCGAGTTCACCGGCGATCTCCGCGAACGACCGGTTGGCGTAGTACCGCAGCACCACCGCGGCCCGCTGCTTGCGCGGTAAGAGGGCGATGCCCTGGAACATGAGATGCCGCTGATCAACCCGGTCGGTCTCATCCGACGACGGTGGCGCTACCGACTCGATCACCTCATGCGGCACCGAGACCGTCCGCACGGCCCGCCTGCGCCACGACAGGAACTCGTTGGTCACCATCCGGTGCACGTAGGCGCCGGGCATCGCCAACCGCTCGATGCCCGGCCACCGTTGACCCGCCCGCAGCAACACCGACTGCACGACGTCCTGCGCCGTGTGCGGGTCACAGGTCAGCGCGGTCGCGTAGCGCAACAGCTCACGGGCGTTGTCGTGCACGTACTGCTCGAAGCTCGTAGGCACCGCACACCCCCTCTCGCCCATACAACGCCCGAGCGCAGCGGTATGTGGAGTCAGGCTCTTATGGTCTCCGGCCGAGCCAGGGCGCAGCGGGAGTCGGCCCTACCGTGACCGAGTTGGCCACGGTGGTGAGCAGGTTCAACTGCTCAGCGGGGTCTTTCGCGGCATACGGCAGGAAGCTGACCACCAGCCACCGCCCACCGAGGTCCGCTACCAGCTGGCCGGTCAGCTCGTCCAGGCCGAGCGGGGCCATCCGGAACCAGCCGGTGCCACCCCGCACCGGTACCCGCGCCCCCTCCAGCACGGGTTGGTCGGGGCGGACCTCGATCCGGGCGACGCCCACGTCCGCGAACACGAGGTTGGTGATCATCACCGCCTTGTCCGGTCGATCACCGCTGATGCCGCTCCAGTCCACCCGCGCACCCGGCACCGCGGCGAAGGTGAACGGCACCGCGGTCGGCTCGACCGCGAGGGGACGGAGCGACTCGGCGACGCGGAGCAGGACGGGCTTGGGATCGGGGAGCGAGGAGCCGAGCAGGTCGAACCGGCGGGACCCGGCCCACCAGGTGAGGGTGTGCACCTCGTGTCGGGGGTCGGAGCTGACGGTCCACTCGCCGGGCCTGCCGTTGACCAGCACCTGCTCGTGGCTGGGATCCGGACCAGTCGGTTGCCCAGGACCCGGTACCACGCTGATGACGTGCACCCAGGGCGCTGCCGTACCCGGCCCGCTCGCCCAGATCGACCCGACCCAGGTGTCATCCACCGCGTAAGAGCGCTCCTGCTCCACCATGCCGGACGGCAGCCAGGTGGGCTCCCAGTACACGTTCCCCAGTTCGGCCGGTGGGCTCACCTGGAGGCTCGTCCCCGGCGCCGCCTGCTCGTACGACTCCGACGCGGACACCATCGCGATACCGACCAACCCGGCCGTGACCACGCCTCCTACCGGCATCCACCACCGGCGGCGCCGGGTTCGTGGTGCCAACGCGGCCAGGACGCGCGCGCCGCTCGGGGCCTGCGCTGCCTGGTGGTCTAGGGCCCCACGCAGGAGGTCCTCGAACTCGTCCGTCCTCATCGGACCTCCTCTACTCGTTGGATGCTCGTAAGTCCGGCCCTTAAGGTCGCGACGGCACGGGAGACGTGGCTGCGCACGGTGCCGGTAGAGCAACCCAACTCGACGGCGATCTGGTCGTCAGTGCGGTTCAGGTAGTAGCGCAGCACTACAGCGACCCGTTGCTTGCGCGGCAGCCGGGCAATGCCCGCGAGTAAGACCTGCCGGTCATCTACGCGGCCTGAGTGATCCGCCGTAGTAGCCCCTAGTCGCCCCATCGCCTGCGGCGCGACCGAGATGTCCTGCCGCCTACGCCGCCAGGACAGGAACTCGTTGGTCACCATCCTGGTGACGTAGGCCCCCGGTTGTTCCATCCGTCCGATCCGCCCCCAGCGTTGCTGCGCGCGCAGCACGACCTCCTGCACGATGTCCTGCGCTTGGTGCGGGTCGCAGGTAAGCGTGGTGGCGTAGCGCAAGAGGCTGTCCAGCCGCTGCGCGAGGAACTCGTCGAAAGTCACATCCGCCCCCTTTCCGCCCTGTCAACGCGCGCTGCCGCGGATCTGTTGAGTCTGGTCGTAGGCTCGGTGCCCATGGGCGCCAGCAGCGACGTCCCCGCCCTCCGCCGCGGTCTCGCCGTGCTGCGGCTGTTGGCGGGCAAGGCGGGGCCGGTGGCGGCGGCCGCCGTCGCCAGGGAGCTCGGGCTGCCCAGGTCGACGGTGTACCACCTGCTCGCCGAGCTGGTGGACGCCGGTTTCGTCACGCACCTGCCGGAGGACCGGCGCTACGCCCTGGGACTCGGCGCGTTCGAGCTGGGCTCCGCGTACCTGCGGCACGACCCGCTGGAACGGCTGGCGCGCCCGGTGCTGTCGCGGCTGATCGAGCGCACCGGCCACACCGCGCACCTGGGCGTGCTGCACGGCAGGGAGGCGCTCTACCTGCTGCGCGAACAGCCACCGCACCCGCACACCGTGGTGACCGATGTGGGCGTCCGCCTGCCCGCGCACCTGCCCGCGTCCGGCCGCGCGATGCTGGCGCACCTGCCCCCCGCCCAGGTCCGCGCCCTCTTCCCGACCCGCGACGCGTTCGTCGACCGCACCGGCCGCGGACCCGTCCACCTGCCCGCTCTACGCGGGTTGCTGACCGCGGAACGCCGCCGCGGCTGGGCGGTGGAGGACGGTTACGTGACACCGGGCTTCGCGTCCGTGGCCGCTGTTGTCCTCGACCACACCGAACACCCGGTGGCCGCGATCAGCACTACGTTCCGCCACCACTGCGAATCCGAATGCGGGCAGCTGTGGCCCGAGTTGGCCGAACCCACCCTGGCCGCGGCCGCCGAACTGACCACGCGAATCAGTGGTCGACGTTCCTGACGATCGCCAGGTTGCTTACACGTTCGGGTGACATTAACGCTGCGCATCGGCGCGAATGTCCCGATCCCAGTACCGTCTTCCGTTGCCTTCCACCCAACAGGCTGAACTCGGTGGCCATTAGCACCACCACAACTGGTGAACTGGCTAGTATGTGCGTACGAACGTTTCCCCCTTCCCCCGCTCTCGCGATAACGCGGTCGCCGCCCCGAAACAAATACCGTGCGTAGCCGCCTATCGCGATCCGCCCGCGCCTGCGGCGATAACCGCCGCTGCGTGGGGCGAGATTTCCCCCGATAAGGAGAATCAGATAGTGGTCACTGTCCAAGTAGTCGCGCGCGACTCGCCGAGCGAGCCCTGCCCGCACGACACCACCCGCCACCTGGTGGCGTCGTTGCGCGGGAGGGCTTACCCGATCACCTGCCCGGCCGACCCGGAGGACCGCGCCTTCCTGCGCCGGATGGCCGAGGCCACCGAGCAGCGCCGGGCCGAGCGGGCGGACTTCGCCATCACCGTGGCCACCATGTGCGCGGTGCTGGCGGTCATCCTGCTGCTCTACTGGGCGGTCGCCCCCGAGGTCCTGCCCTCGATCGGCGTCGTGGTGGCCGTGGCGTTCACCGCCGCGTTCACCGACCAGTTCCGCAAGCGCCGCACCCCCTGACCGGCGGAGGGGTGAGGCTGGTGCTGGAATCACCAGCCTCACCCCTCCTGTCCGGGAAGGCGGCCCGCGCGCTCCGACCGTCCGCGGTACCGCGGGCGGGCCGCCTGGTGCGGTTGCACGTGCATCTGCTCAGGCAAACCAAGTTAACGATCACCCCGCTGGATCGCTACGGACACCAACCCGATCGGATGAGCCAAGGAAGCGGCCGCGACCACCGCGAGCCCCAATCCACTCGCCGAGAACAGGAGCGCGAATCCACCGCCGGTGACCACGAGCGCTATCGCGAGCAGGAAAGGCACCCGGTCGACCAGTACCGCCTGCAACGCGCCGCCGCCGAGGAAACCGATCCCGAGGGCGGACATCAGCACGCCGGTCTGAGCCGCGCCGCCCAGCACGGTCATGCCGAATGGGACCACGATCGCCGCGAGGCACGCGTTCGCGCCGAGGAATAGCGCCGAAACCACCAGCAGCGACCGAACAGTGCGGTTACCGGCGACAAAGGCCAGGCCCGCGCGGAGTTCCGCCAACACCCGCGGCCGTCGCACCGCGGGCAGCACACGTGGCGCGGTGCGGACAATGGCGACCGCCGACACCAGGTACGTGCCGAAGTCCACCCACACCAGCAGGTCGAACCCGGCGACGGCGAACAACGCGCGCAGCACGTCGGCGGCGATCATCACCCACCGCCGGTCCCACCGGTCGGCCACCACCCCGGCGAACGGCCCCAGCAGCACCTGCGGCAGGAACTCCACCGCCGGCGCGAACCCGGCCGCCACCAACGACCCGGTCACCGCGAACACCTGCGCCGGGACCGCCACCACCAGCAACCACGACCCGAGCAGGCTCACCGACCGGCCGCACCACAGCAGCCGGAAGTCCCGCACCCGCAACGCCTCCACCGCACACGCCCCAGCGCTCGACCCGAACCCCAGGCCACCAGTCGACCAGATATCGCCGGTCCGGGAAGGCTCGGGTGGAACACACACCGGCCCGCCCGCGTGAGCGGACGGGCCGGTAGAAGGCGGAGCGGTTAGAGCAGGCCGACCGAGGTGAGCCAGTCCTTGGCGACCTTGGCGGCGTCCGGCTTGTCCGGGGCGCTGAGCTTGGCGTTGAGCTCGATGAGGACCTCGGTGGTCAGCTTGGCCGAGACCGCGTTGAGGGCCTGCTTGACGGTGTCGTCGGCCTTGCTCTTGGTGACCAGCGGGACGACGTTCTGGGCGGCGAAGTTGTTCTTCGGGTCGTCGAGCACCACGAAGTCGTTGGCGGTGATCGCCGGGTCGGTGGTGAACAGGTCGGCGGCCTGCACCGCGCCGGACTTGAGGGCGTCGACGGTCAGCGGGCCGCCCGCGTCGAGCGACTTGTACTCCTTGACCTCGAGGTTGTAGGTCTCCTTGAGGCCGGGCAGGCCGTCGGCGCGCTTCTGGAACTCCGGCGGGCCGCCGAAGGTCACCGAGCCGGACTTGACCAGGTCCTCGATGGACTTGAGGTTGAGCTTGGTCGCGGTGTCCTTGGTGACCACCACCGCGTCCTTGTCCTCGGCGGAGGACTTGTCCAGCACGGTCAGCTTCTCCGGCAGCGCCTTCTGCAGCGCGGTGTAGACGTCGTCGGCGCTGGTCTGCTTGGCGGTCTTGTCGATGTGGGTCAGCAGGGTGCCGGTGTACTCCGGGATCAGGTCGATCGAGCCGTCCTGCAGACCGGGGTAGTACGCCTCGCGGCTGCCGATGCCGAGCTTCTTGGTGACCTTGACGCCCTTGGCCTCCAGCACGCCCGCGTAGATCTCGGCCAGCAGCGTGCTCTCCGGGAAGTTCGCCGAGCCGATCACCAGGGTGCCTGCCGGGGCCGGGGCGGCCGAGGTGCCGCCCGCGGCGGTGGACTGGTTGGCCAGCGGGTCGGACGAGCCCCCGCACGCCGTCAGGGTGAGCGTGGCCGCCACCGCGGTCGCCACTGCGGCGAGTACGCGCTTCATTCCAGGGACTCCTGTCATCGGGAGGTGGGGATTGCGGTGCGGGCGCGGGTGCGCCTGCTGGTCTTCTTGCGCAGACCGGGTGACACGACCAGCCACTGCAGGCCGGTGAGCAGCAGTTCGACGACGATCGCGAGCCCGGCGATGAGCACCGCGCCCGCCGCCATCTGGTCGTACTCGCGCAGCGCGTTGCCGTCGATGACGAACCGGCCGAGCCCGCCGAGGGACACCGCCGCGGCGATGCTGGCGGTCGCGATCACCTGGAGGGTGGCCGAGCGCACGGCGCCGAGGATCAGCGGCAGCGCGTTGGGCAGCTCGACCTTGAGCAGGATCTCCCACTCGCTCATGCCCATGCCGCGGGCGGCGTCCACCGCGGCCCGGTCGACGTTGCGCACACCCGAGTAGGTGCCCGCCAGCAACACCGGCACCGCGAGCAGCACCAGTGCGATCGTGACGGCTTCCAACGCCAACGTGAGTCCCATGGCGAGCACGAGCAGGATCAGCAGACCCAGCTCCGGCAACGCGCGGAACGAGTTCACCACGCCGACCACGACGGTGCCGCCGCGCCCGGTGTGGCCGATGTAGGCGCCGAGCGGGATGGCGATCACGGCGGCGATCAGCACGGCGAGCCCGGTGTACTGGAGGTGCTCGCCGAGGCGCTGCGGGATGCCCGCGATGCCCAGGGTGGTCTTCCAGTGGTCGGGGTTGGTCAGCCAGTCGCCGACCTGGTCGAAGACGCTCATCGCGACACCACCGACCGACCTCGGCCGACCGGGCCGCGTTGCTGGCGGGTCCACGGGGTCAGCGCCCGACCGGCCAGCGCCAGCAGCCCGTCGACGACGAGGGCGAGCAGCACGATCAGCGCGATGCCCGCGATGATCTCCTGGTAGTTCGGCGGGCTGGACTGGGCGCCGTGCAGCAGGAAGTAGCCGAGCCCGCCGACGCCGATGATCTGCCCGACCGCGACCAGGCTGATGTTCGACACCGCCGCGACCCGGACCCCGGCCACCAGCACCGGGATCGCCAGCGGCAGCTCGACGGCGAAGAACCGGCCGACGGTGCGGTATCCCATCGCCGATGCGGCTTGGACGACCGAGTCGGGCACCGCGGCGAGCGCGTCGGCAATGGAGCGGACCAGCAGTGCGACGGTGTAGATCGTCAGCGCGGCCTGCACGTTGATCGGGTCCAGGATCTTGGTCCCCAGCAGCAGCGGCATCATCACGAACAGCGCCAGCGACGGGATCGTGTAGAGCAGGCCGGACACCGGGACCAGGATCGCGCGCGCCACGGTCCAGCGGTTGGCGACCCAGCCCAGCGGCAGCGACAGCACCAGGCCGACGACGACCGGGAGCAGCGCGAGTTGGAGGTGGTCGACGGCAGCGGACAGCAGTTCCGGGATGTGGTCGATGACCCAGTTCACGAGGGCACCTCACCGGACCGGCGGGCCTCGTCGAGCGCCTTGAGCACCGACTCCGCGGTGACCCCGCCGGTCACCGCACCGCCCGAGTCGACCGCGATGCCGACCCCGGACGGGGAGCTCAGCGCGGCGTCGAGGGCGGTGCGCAGGGAACCGGACTTGGGCGAGTCGGCGACGTAGAGGGAACCACCCGCGACGAGGTCGGCCGAGCGCAACTCGCCTTCCACTGTGGACAGTGATGAAGTGGACACCCAGCCGAGCGGCGCCTGGTTCTCGTCCACCACAACACCCCACCCGCCGGTGAGCGCGGCGCGGGCCTCGTCGACCGGGCTGCCCAGTGGGATGGTCGAGAGCGGCACGACCTCGGCGCCGTGCGCGGACAGGAAGCCCAGCGCCCGGTAACCGCGGTCACGGCCGACGAAGGAAGCGACGAAGTCGTCGACCGGCTTGGCCAGCAACGTCGCCGGTGTGTCGTACTGGGCGAGTTCGCCGCCGACGCGCAGGACCGCGACCTTGTCGCCGAGCTTGATCGCCTCGTCGATGTCGTGGGTGACGAACACGATCGTCTTGCCCAGCTCCGACTGCAGGCGCAGCAACTCCTCCTGCAGGTCGTCGCGCACCACCGGGTCGACCGCGCTGAACGGCTCGTCCATCAGCAGGACCGGCGGGTCGGCGGCGAGCGCGCGGGCCACGCCGACGCGCTGCTGCTGGCCGCCGGAGAGCTGCGCCGGGTACCGCTTGCCCAGCTCGCGCGGCAGGCCGACGGTGTCGAGCAACTCCTCGGCGCGGCGGCGGGCGGCGGCCTTCTTGGTGCCGAGCAGCACCGGGACGGTCGCAATGTTGTCGATGACGGTGCGGTGCGGGAACAGACCGGCGTTCTGGATGACGTAGCCGATGCCGCGGCGCAACGTTGCCGGGCGCTGGGCGCGGATGTCCTCGCCGTTGACCAGGATGGTCCCGGAGGTCGCCTCCACCATCCGGTTGATCATCCGCAGCGAGGTCGTCTTGCCGCAGCCGGACGGTCCCACCAGCACGGTGATCCTGCCTGCGTCGATGGTGAGGTCGAGGCTGTCCACCGCCACCGTGCCATCCGCGTAGCGCTTGGTCACGGACTGGAACTCGATCACTCGGACCCCTTGGGTCGGCACGGCCCCCTAGTGGCCGCAGGTCGAACGACCTTAACCCGAACGGCTGACGCAGGCAGGCCGTTCCACGATGTGGCGTCGAACGTACGGCCGGGTCCGGGTGGCCGGGGGCGCTCTCCTACGCTAATCGGCTTGTGGCCGACTCCGTGACCAGTTACCTCGCAGCCAGGGGCGTGCACGCCCGCCCCCTGCGCGCCGTGCTCGGCCTGCTCACCGAGGGCTGGCACAGCCTGGACGACCTGGTCAGGACCACCGCCGTGCCCCGCCGCAGCGTCCAGGAACTGCTCGCCGCACTCGGCGAGGACGCCGAGAACGAGGCCGACTCGTGGCGCGTCGCCCGGTCCGGGGTGGACGGCTACCGCGCGCTGGCGGCGCCGCGACCGGACATCCCGGACGCCGAGCTCGCGGCCGCGTACGAGGTGTATCTCACTGGCGTCCCGACCCCGTCCCGCGCCCTCGACCACGTCCAGGCCGACGCCGCGACCATGCTGCGCCGGGCCCGCTGGTTGGACCAGACCTATGACCTCGCGGGCGCCCGGCTGCTCTGCGTCGGCGACCACGACCTGACCGCGCTCGCGGTGTGCACCCTGCGGCCGGAGCTGTCGGCGACCGTGGTGGACGTCGACGAGCGGCTGCTGGAGTACGTGGACCGGACCGCCGCCGCGCGTGGTCTGGACATCCAGTGCCGCTACGCCGACTTCCGGTTCGGGCTGCCCCCGTCCACCGTGGGCACGGCCGACCTGGTGTTCACCGACCCGCCGTACACCCCGGAGGGCATGCGGCTGTTCCTGGCGCGGGCGATCGAGTCGCTGCGCGACCCGGACGGGCGCGCGATCGTGGCGTACGGGTACAGCGACCGGACGCCCGCGCTGGGGTTGAAGGTGCAGCAGGAGATCCAGCGGCTCGGGCTGGTGTTCGAGGCCGTGCTGCCCGCCTTCAACCGCTACCACGGCGCCCAGGCGGTCGGCAGCGCCAGCGATCTCTATGTCCTGCAACAGACTTCCCGCTCGTCCCGGCTGGCCGAGTCAGCCGTCCGCGAACTGGTGTCGGGCATCTACACCCACGGCCCGCAGTCCATCGAGGCAGGCGGCACACCCCCCGCGGCCCTCGCCGAACTGACCCGCCTCACCGGCGTAGCCCCCACGGTGCCGTCGTGGACCGACCCCGTCCGCGCCAACGGCCCCGTCGCCTACGACCTGACCGCCGACCCCGGCTCCTGGCTGGCCCGAGTCCTGCTGGCAGGCCCCTTGGAGACAGTCGGCGCCCTGGTGGCCAACAACCACCCGTCTGTCGCCGACCAACGCGGCCAAGAAGCCCTCAGCGCCCTGCTCCGCGGCAAGTACACCCTCACCTACCACCGCAGCCTCGCCGCAGGCCGCCACGCCGTGGTCCTCGCCACCCCCGTCCCCGAGGACTCCATCCGCCGCACCCTCCTCTCCCGAACCCACGGCAAACTCGCCAACATCTGGCGCGAAGCCCTCATCGCCGCTTCCGGCGGCACCCTCACCAAACGCGAAGCCCGCGACCAGGTAACCACCCTCGCCCCCGCCGAAGACCTGGACGAACGCCTGATCGACCTCCCCCTGCACCGAATCCGCACCGCCCTGGCTGCCGCCGAATAGCCCGCGCACTCAGGCTGCCGCGTCCACCGCTTGCAGCCGGAGCCAGTGCAACACCCATTCGCCGGTCTTGTCCGATTCGACGCCGTACAACCGTGTTTGGTCCAGCGGCGCGATGACAGTGATCGGCGTGCCGTCAGACAGGTAGGCATAGGCGCGGGCCTGTGGGTCGTCGTCGCAGTAGCGCAACACCAGCGTCGCGTGGTCGAGGGTGTCCAACCAGGCCAACAGACTGGCGCATGCCAACGGCTGATCGGGCGCAGGAACGAACACCTCGACCCGGCCTTGCCCCTGACCGCTTGCGTGAACGCCCAGGCTGCCCACCCTCAAGCGGGTGTGCCTGTCCATGTGCTGACGTACAGCCGTGGCGGCGTGATCGATCTGTCCCCAAGAGACAGTGACAGTGGTGTCTAGCGTGGCGGTCATATTGCCTGCTCTCTATGCGTTATGTGGTCTGAAAACGAACGACGGTCGCTACTTGCTCATCACTGATCACCACCCGATGCGGCAACGGAAACGACATAGACATGGCACTGGCCTCAACATCTACGATTTCCACGTCTGCTCCTTCGCGAGCCGACAGGCACAGAGGCGGCCACTTGGGGGCACACCACGTGACCCGCTTCTGTGCCCCACAACCATTGCGAATCAACGACGAAGTTCGTCGACTTTCCGATGCAGGTCCTCGACAAGACTGGTCAAGCGCGCTTGCACTTCCGCCCACATCACGAAGAAGTCCGTGGCGGATCCCCCGGCAGCTGGGCAGGCTTGGGGTCAAGCCCCATCGAGACATCCTCCAGATGCGACGGGTGCAGCCCCAAGGCGACCGAGAGCGCCTCAAGCGTGCGGGGATTACGGCGACGCTGGTTGGTGTCGTACTGCAACTCCCGAATGATCGCCTGCGACACCTTCGCCCGCTCCACCAACTCCCACTGCCGCCACCCCAACACCACCAGCCGATCAGTGATCACCCTCGCCACACCAGCCCACCCCACAGGCCCCCCGCGCTCCAACCCCCGACTCACCTGCCCGACAGCGGCGAGAACACATCCGCCCTGACGAGAAGTACGCCCGACAACCGCCGCGACTGATCATCGAAGAACCCCGTCTGAGCAGCCGCCCACACCGACCACTCCCGCCCCTGCGCGTCAAACGCCTCCGCCGCCGTCACCAGCCCGGCGACCAACCACCACGGGCACCCGAGCACGGCGGCCATCTCCCGCCACAACGCCCCCACATCCTCGGACGCCTCCGCCACACCCTCCGGCCCAGTCCAGCCGTACCGGGCGTAGACCGCCTCCCACCGCTGCACCAACCCCTTCGGCATCGCCATCTCGACTTCGCTGTTGTCGCTGGTTGTCCCCTTGCCAACGCCAAGCTACCCACACTCCGCGTGCGAGTCAACACTATGAGTGCGGGTAGCGTACAAAATGTGCGGGTCAGATGGTCGGGCTGATCGTTCCGGAGAGTTCGGCCAGGCCAGGGTTGGCAGGATCAGCGCGCAAGGCGTCTGCCAGGACCTCGCGGGCGGACGGATGGTTCTGGACCTGCTCCGGCGCGACCCGCAATGCCTCGCGGAGGACGGAAGCCACCAGATCGGGTGAACGCCGCTGGTTGTGAGCCCGCGCGACGTCGATCAGCAGGCGGGCTTGGCGCTCGGGAGAGAGGTTGGACGTGTCGGCCTTGCCAGCCACCCGCAACGCTCGGCCAGCGTCGCCGAGTTCCACGGCGATGTTGACCTCGTGGAGCAGCACGTTGGTCGGGCCAAACTCGGTGTTGTAGTCGTTGCGGTCGATCTCCAGCGTGCGAGCCAGCGCTGCCGCCTGGTCGAGGTAGCCGTAAGCCTCATCGCCCTCGTTGCCGCGAGCGGACGCCACCGCGAGCTGGAGGTAGAGCGCACCGGTCAAGGCGAGCGCTTCGTCCTCACCGGACGCGACCAGGCGGGACAGGGCGTTGATCGCGGTCATCGCCGCGCGCTTGGCCAGGTCGAGCTTGCGAGCACCCTGGAACACGATCGCCAGGCGGAACGCGCCCGCCGCCATCAACAACGGCTCATCAGCATCCTCTGCCGCCGAGATGGCCCGGTCGACCGCCACCCAGGCCGCGCCGACCTCCCCGAGTTTCGACAGGACACCCGCGGCTGCCTGGTACGCCTTCGCCTTGGCGACGCACATCCGGCGCCGGTCCGAGCCCGCTGTCTTGCGGGTGGCGTACTCCAACTCGGGGATCAACGTCCCCAGCAGCTCACTCAGGTTCTCGTACTGCGACCCGTGCGCGTACTCCCACGCCTGGTCCGCGCTACGCCCCAACCGCTCGACGTCCACCGGCGACACATCGGACAACACCGCGTGGAGAGCGTCGCTCGAACACAACGCCAAGCTCAACGACGTGGCCGCCCGGGGCCTGGTGGTCGCCGCCACCACGTTCGCCTCCGGCGCCAACTCGGCAAGCTCGATCTCCAGCGCCTCCGCGACGGCCTCCAGCACCGACATCCGATCGATGCGCCGAGCACCCCGCTCAACCTGACTGACCCAGCTCTCCGACCGGCTCAGCATCTTCCCCAGCTGCCCCTGCGTAAGCCCCCGCTTCCCCCGGTGGAACGCGATCCGTCGACCTAGTGCCTTCTCGTCACCAGGAGACGACATCACACCCCCTTGCCAGTCAACGACGTCAGGAACTCCACCCGGAAGTCCGCCAGGTACTGCGCCCGCTCAGCCAGGAACCGCTTGGTGTGCACCTGCTCCTCATGCACCTCGAACGCCGCCCTGTCCGCATACACCTCGTAGAACACCCGCGACAACGGCGCGTCCGCCACCTCGTGCACCGCGTACACCAACGTCCCCGGCTCAGTAGCGATGATCTGCGGCAACGTCTCCGCCACCAACGCATCAAACCCCCGCACAGCCTGCTCGTCCCGCAGCTCGAACCGCACCACCAACGCCCACATGGCGCCTCCCATCATCGAGGTCGCACATATAGTACGTGCCGACACCTAAAGTGCGATAGACAACTCCACGCTTGCCTGGGCTTGCGCGCCTCCATGGGCGATCACCAGGAGAGTGGCCTCTCGATAGTTTCATGACGGTCCATCGGCGAGTGCGGCAATTACTCGCTCAAGCCAAGTTCGGTTCCGATTACGACCTGAAGAGCTTCATACGCAGCCGTGGATCCATTCTTGCACTTATCGAATTCGCCACGAAAGGCTGGCGAGTGTCGAACGCTTGTCGAGTTTGTCTCGGCAATTTTAGCTTCAGCTTCTCAAGGATGTGCAAACTTCTCTCTGCGGCGCGATCTAGGGCGGCTTTCGCGAAGGCGTTCAGCCTGCCCTCTCTACCCGTGACCCAGACCAAAGGCCGCGCCGCCTGCGCGGCGGGTGGGCCTGAATAACGACAAACGGCGCCGACCAGCGGGTGCTGGTCGGCGCCGTCGGACGCGGAGGGGCGTCAGGCCTTCTTGGTCTCCCAGAAGATCTTGTCGATCTCGGCGATCAGGTCGAGCAGGGCCTGGCCGGTGGCCGGGTCCATGGAGCCCTTGGTGCCGCTCGCACCGGCGGCCTTGGTGGCGCGGTTGAACAGGTCGTGCAGGTCGGGGTACTTCTCGAAGTGGGGGGGCTTGAAGTAGTCGGTCCACAGGACCCACAGGTGGTGCTTGACCAGGTCGCTGCGCTGTTCGGCGATGAGGATGGCGCGGGTGCGGAACTCGGGGTCCGAGTTGTCCTGGTACTTCTGCTGGACCGCCTTGACCGACTCGGCCTCGATGCGGGCCTGGGCGGGGTCGTAGACACCGCAGGGGAGGTCGCAGTGGGCTGTGGCCTCAAGGCGGGGGGTAAGCAGGCGCGACAGGAGTCGCATTGTTCCTCCATGGGCAGGATGCTCCGACGGGACCGACCCTACCCCCGGCATCATCACGGGGCAGGTGGGAGGTGATCAGGTGGTGCTGGGCAGGCTGCCCGTGCGCAGGGTCCTCATCAAGGGGCCGTCGATGTCGCCGACGCTCCAGCACGGGGACGTCGTCGTCGTGGTCGGCAAAAGGCCGAAGCCGGGTGACGTCGTCCTGGTGACGTGGGACGAGCGGCCCGGCCAGGTCTCGGTCAAGCGCGCCAAGGAGCCGTCCGGGCACGGCTGGCACGTCGAGGGCGACAACACCTTCGCCTCCACCGATTCCCGCACTCTGGGACCGGCGAGGGTTCACGCAGTCGTCATGTTCCGGCTCTGGCCGCGCCCGGGACGCCTCTAGCTCGCACGCAGCTTCTCGTACCGGGCGACGCAGTCCGAGTACTGCGGCAGCAACCCGGCAGCCGCAGCTTCGGCCAAGGTCGGCGCCGAGGTGTCCTTATCCGACATCAGCGGCTCCAGCTCGGGCGCCCACGGCAGCGCCAACTCCGGGTCGAGCGGGTTGATGCCGCGCTCGGCCGACGGGTTGTACCCCGTGGAGCACAGGTACGAGATGACCGTGTCGTCCTCCAGCGCCACGAACCCGTGCCCGACGCCCTCCGGCACGTACACGGCGCGGAAGTCCACCGGGTCCAGCCGCACCACGTCCCACGCGCCGAAGGTCGGCGAGCCGACCCGGATGTCGACGACGTAGTCCAGCAGCGCGCCCTGCGGGCAGTACACGTACTTCGCCTGGCCGGGCGGCACGTCGGCGAAGTGCAGGCCGCGGATGGAGCCCTTGCGGGAGCGGCTGTGGTTGGTCTGCGCGACGGTCAGCGGGTGGCCGACCGCCTTGGTGAACGCCTCGCCCTGGAACGGGGAGACGAAGACGCCGCGCGAGTCGGGGAACGAGCGCGGGGTGAACTCGAAGGCGTCCGGGACGCGCAGCTCTCGTGCCTGCATGGGTGCAGCGTAGGGCGCACCGCCCGGGGGGTCGCAGCCGCCGCTGGTCACGCAGCGAAAACGTGAGCCGCCGCTAGCAAGCCGGACGGACGTCTTGGGAAAACCGCCTCTGACCTGCGGAAAATGCCGCCAGGATGTGATCCCCACCGCAGACACCGGTGTCCGGGTGCTGGCAGACTGTGCCCACCGAAGCGCCGTCCGCACGCGCGTCCCACACCCCGGGGCGCCCGCCCGGGCCCGCACCCAGGCAGCCGAACCACCGACTCCGCACGTCCCGCGGACCCCCACCGAGCGCACCCAGCTGTGCCGTTGGCGCGCGTCCGCGACCCCATCCGCTCCGCGCCAGCCCTGCGTCGAGCACTCACTTGAGCGAGATCCAGGAGGACGCATGACCGCGTTGAACGAGCGGGCCAGCAGCAGTCCGGTCACCGACGAGGAGATCTTCGCCGCGCACGAGGGCGGCAAGCTCGGCATCGCGGTGACCAAGCCGCTGGCCGACCCCAGGTCGCTGTCGATCGCCTACACCCCCGGCGTGGCCAGGGTGAGCCGCGCGATCGCCGAGGACAACGCGCTCGCCGCCCGCTACACCTGGGCCTCGCGCCTGGTCGCGGTGGTCTCCGACGGCACGGCGGTGCTCGGGCTCGGCGACATCGGCGCGGCCGCGTCGCTGCCGGTCATGGAGGGCAAGGCGGCGCTGTTCAAGACCTTCGGCGGGCTCGACTCGATCCCGCTGGTGCTCGACACCACCGACGTCGACGAGATCGTCGAGACCCTGGTGCGGCTGCGGCCCTCGTTCGGCGCGGTCAACCTGGAGGACGTCTCGGCGCCGCGCTGCTTCGAGCTGGAGGCGCGGCTGATCGAGGCGCTCGACTGCCCGGTCATGCACGACGACCAGCACGGCACCGCCATCGTCCTGCTCGCCGCGCTGCGCGGCGCGAACACCGTGCTCGGCAAGGACATCGCGGGCCAGCGGGTCGTCATCGCGGGCGCGGGCGCGGCGGGCGTGGCCTGCGCGAAGATCCTCATCGCCGCGGGCGCGGGCGAGGTGACGATGCTCGACTCGCGCGGCATCATCCACTCCGGTCGGGACAACCTGAACCCGGTCAAGGCCGAGCTGGCCGAGGTCACCAACGCCTCCGGGCTGCGCGGCGGCCAGGCCGAGGCGCTGCGCGGCGCGAACGTGTTCGTCGGGCTCTCGGCGGGCACCGTGCCGGAGGAGCTCGTGGCGACGATGGCCGGTGACGCCATCGTGTTCGCGCTGTCGAACCCAGACCCGGAGATCCACCCGGAGGTGGCCGCCCGGCACGCCGCCATCGTGGCCACCGGCCGCAGCGACTTCCCGAACCAGATCAACAACGTGCTGGCCTTCCCCGGTATCTTCCGCGGCGCGCTGGACGCCGGTGCCAGGCGGATCACCGAATCGATGAAGCTGGCCGCGGCCGACGCCATCGCCGCGGTCGCCGCCGACGACCTCGCGGCGGACCGGATCGTGCCCAGCGCGCTCGACCCGAGGGTCGCCCCCGAGGTCGCGGCGGCTGTCGCACGGGCGGCGCTGGCCGACGGGGTAGCCTGAGAGCCGGCGGGATGCTCGGCAGGTGCCCCACCCGCCTACTCGAGGGTGGAGGGAACGCGCCGTGGCCGAGCATGTCGTGCGCGCCGGACTCCCCGGGGTCGCGCTGCCACCAGGCGGGTTCGACGGCGACGCCGGTCGGGTGCTCGCGCCCGACCTGGCGAGACCGGATGCCGCCGGGCCTGCCGACGACCCGGCGGTGGAGCGCGCCCTGCTGCTGGAGGCCCAGCGCATCGCGCGGATGGGCAGCTGGACGCTCGACGTGCGCACCGGTCAGGCCTACCTGTCCGAGGGGCTGCGGAGCCTGTGCGGGTTGCCCGCGCGCGCCACGCTGACCGACCTGCTCGCCCTGGTGCACCCCGAGGACCTGCCCGTGCTCGACGACTTCCAGGTCGCGCTGCGGGCGCGCCGCTCGTCGCAGCCGCTGGAGCTCGAGGTCCGCGACGACACCGGCCAGCGGTCCTACCTGGTCCGCGCCCGCCCGGAGTTCGAGTCGGGCGGGCGTGTGGTCCGGGTGCACGGCACCGTGCAGGACTTCACCCGCTTCCGCGCGCTGGAGCGGCAGCTGAGCCAGGACGGGCGGCTGTTCCGCGAGGCGCAGCGGGTGGCCAGGCTGGGCACCTGGGAGTGGAACACCGTCACCGGCGAGTGCCTGTGGTCGTCGATGCTCTACGAGCTGTTCGGCGTCGAGGCGGGCAGCAAGATCACCTACCGGGACTACCTGCAGCTGGTGCACCCGGACGACCGCAGCTGGGTCGACCAGCGCTGGCAGGAGCTGGCGGGCACGCGGCGCCCGGTCGAGTGCGAGCACCGGGTGATCCGGCCGGACGGCAAGCGCAGGGTGTTCCGGGTGCGCGGCGAGTCGGCCGGTACCGACAGCGACCGCGGCATCATGATCGGCACCGCGCAGGACGTCACCGAGCAGCGCTCCACCGAGACCAGGATGCAGCGCTCCAGCAAGCGGTTCACCGACCTGGTCGCCATAACGCCGGTCGGCATCGCCCTGTTCGACGACTCGGAGCGGCTGGTCGACGCGAACGACGCGCTGTGCTCGCTGCTGGGCCTGGACCTGGAGCGGCTGCGCGGGATGACCGCCGAGCAGCTCACCCACCCGGATGACCGGGACGGCCGCCGCGGCCGGGAGTCGCAGTCGTTCCACAGCGGCCAGCGGGTCCTGGTGACGGCCACCGGCAAGCCGGTCTACTGCGAGCTCAACGCCACGGTGTCGGTCGCCGACGACGGCCAGCGGTTCTGGCTGGTCGTGTTCGCCGACGTCACCGACCGCCGCCGGGCCGCGGAGCGCCTGCGGTACCAGGCGACGCACGACGAGCTGACCGGGCTGCCCGGCCGCGCGGCGGTCAAGGAGCTGCTGGGCAAGCTGCTCGGCGGGCGCGACTACGAGCGGATCGCGCTGCTGTTCTGCGATGTGGACAACTTCAAGCGGGTCAACGACTCGCTCGGCCACGACGTCGGCGACGAGCTGATCACGGCGCTGGCCAGGCGGTTGGAGCGCGGCCTGCCGCCCAGCTGCACGGTGGCGCGGATGTCCGGCGACGAGTACGTGATCATCTGCTCCGATGTGGAGGAGGCGGGCGGGGTCGAGGCGCTGGCCAACCAGGTGGCCAGCCTGCTGCGCACCGCGGTGCCGGTCCGTGACCAGTTGTTGCGGGTCTCCGCCTGCATCGGCGCGGCCGTGCCGAGCGGCCCGGAGACCAGCGGCGCCGACCTGCTGCGCTACGCCGACGCCGCCATGTTCGCCGCCAAGGCCCGCGGCACCGGCCGGGTGTCCATCGCCTCGGACAAGCTGATCGCCTCGGCCAACAGCCAGATGCTGCTGGAGGGCCAGCTCCGCGAGGCGATCATGAACGACCAGCTGGTCCTGCACTACCAGCCGGTCGTCGGCCCGGACGGCACCGTGCTCTCCGCCGAGGCCCTCGTCCGCTGGCCGCACCCCGAGCGGGGTTTGCTGTACCCGGGCGACTTCCTGCCGGTGGCCGAGCAGGGCGACCTGCTCGGCGAGCTGGACCGCTGGGTGCTGCGCGCGGCGTTCATCGAGGCGGCCGAGTGGCCGCAGCTGTGCGGCGGCATCCTCGGCGGCGGCGTCGGCATCGCGGTCAACCTGGCCGGTCTGGTCCCCGGCGACCCGGAGTTCGTCGACGTGGTGTCCGCGACCGTCGCCGCGACCGGGATCGCGTGGGACCGGGTCGTGCTGGAACTGGTGGAGACGAGCCTGATCGACCTGCCCTCGCGCAGCCGGGAGGCCATGGCGGAACTGGTCGAGCGCGGCGTCCGGTTCGCGGTGGACGACTTCGGCACCGGGTACTCGTCGCTGGCCAGGCTCAAGGAACTGCCCGCCCAGATCATCAAGATCGACCGCCGCTTCGTGTCCGGGGTGGCCACGGACGCCTCGGACTTCGCCGTCGCGCGCGCGTTGGTGGACATGGCGCGGGCGATGGGGCGCAGTTGCGTGGCGGAGGGCGTGGAGAACGCGACCCAGTTCCACGTGCTGCGCGGGGTCGGCGTGGACGCCTACCAGGGGTGGCTGCTGTCGAAGCCGTTGCCTGCCAAGGAGTTCCGGGAGATCCTCAAGCTCGGGCCGGTGCACATCCCGCGCGGGAACTAGCCCGCCGGGCGGGTGAGCCCTCGAACACCGTGTTGCCGTAGAACTCGCACCGGGAGAAGTTGGCGCCGTCCACGTCGCAATAGGACATCGTCAGCGAGATCAGCACCGCCCCGGACAGGTCGAGGTGGAACGTGGTGCCGTCCTCGCCCCAGCAACGCCACTTCCGCTGGTCCTGCGGGACCCCGCCGCTCAGATGGCGCACCAGGATCTGCTGCGCACTCCCACATACCGACACACTCGCCCACCGGTTGATCACCGTTACCAGCGCACAGCGCTCACGACCTGGGCACTCGCGGTGGGTGATGGCGTGGTCGGAGGGGACGGCTGGATCGAGCACCGGTAACTGGCGATGGACGCGGCGGCTTGGTGACGTGAGCTACTCGGCGGCGACCAGTGCGGCATTGCGGTGGAAGGCGGGGCGATCACATTATTGCCAGCATCACGCGCAGGTGCCCGGTGGTAACTGGTCTTGAGCAACTCATCACGCATCCTTCGGTGGCTCTCGACTCAATGTGGCCGCGCGTGTCGGGGCCGATGTTGATTGGGCGGCGATCAGATGGATGTGGAGGATGCGGGGTGGGTGGGGATGGGGTGTGGAGCGGCAGTAGCCGGGTTTCCGCCGATGGCTAATGAGCCTAAGCGGCGGTTTCCGGGGCGGTGGGTGCGGGGTGGTGATTCGGGGTTCGTCGTTTACACCCATCTATTCGCGAGTCGGGTGTCGTGGCGCGCGGGAATGGTGGGCGGGCTGTTGTGCGCGGTTGCCGAGGGCAAGGCCCGCGAGTGTGGCAGTCACGAGTCCGTCGTTCGGCGGGGGTGCCGATGGGCTGCTGCCGTCCAGGTCCGAGTGGGGCGGGGGCGGGACCTGGGGTGGTTGTGGCGGCGTGGGTGGGGGGTGTGGGGTTAGATCGCGGGTATGAGCGTGTACCTGTTGCGGCACGGGGCTACTGAGTGGTCGGACACGGGCAGGCATACCGGGCGGACGGATGTGCGGCTTACGGAGGCTGGGCGGGCCAGGGCCAAGGGGGTTCGGTTGCCGCGGGATCTTCCTGTGGTCAGTAGTCCTAGGTCTAGGGCTCTGGACACGGCTGAGTTGGCTGGGCTCACGGTCACCGAGGTCACCGAGGACCTGGCCGAGTGGGATTACGGCGACTACGAAGGGCTCACCACCCCGCAGATCCGGGAGACCGTGCCCGGGTGGACCGTCTGGACGCATCCCTGCCCCAACGGGGAGACCGCTGAGCAGGTCACCGAGCGCGCGCGGCGGGTGCTCGCGAACGCCGACAATGTGATCCTCGTGGGTCACGGGCACTTCAGCCGGGTGTTGGCGGCGGTGTGGATCGGGCAGACGGCGGGGTTCGGTGTCCACTTCCGACATGACCCGGCTACCTTCACCGTGCTCGACCACGAGCGGGAGTCACCCCAGATCGCCAGAGTAGGAGCCACGTCTTGACCATCCGGCGGGTACAGGAGTCCGATGTAGACAGCATCGTCGGTCTCGTCTACGAGTTGGCCGAGTACGAGCGCGCGCGGCACGAGTGCCACCTCACCGCCGAGCAGCTGCACCGGTCGCTCTTCGGCGACACCCCGGCGCTCTTCGGGCATGTGGCCGAAGTGGACGGTCAAATAGCAGGCTGTGCGTTGTGGTTCCTCAACTTCTCCACCTGGCGCGGGACGCACGGCATCTACCTCGAAGACCTCTACGTCACCCCGGGCATGCGCGGGCACGGCCTGGGCAAGTCGCTGCTGCAGGCCCTCGCCCAGGAGTGCGTTGACAAGGGCTACCAGCGGCTGGAGTGGTCGGTGCTCGACTGGAACGAGCCCGCCATCGGCTTCTACAAGTCCCTGGGGGCGGTCCCGATGGACGAGTGGACCGTCTTCCGGCTCACCGACCAGGCGCTCACAGATCTCGGTACATGATGTGGATCGGCACGCGGCCCAGGGTCGCGTGCCGGAACCCGCCGGGGATGGTGGCGACGACCTCGAAGCCGAGGGAGCGCCACAGGGCCACCGCCCCGGTGTTGGTGGAGATGACCGCGTTGAACTGCATGCCGGTGTAGCCGCCGGAGCGGGCGTGGTCCAGGACCGCCGTGGCCAGTGCGCGGCCGATGCCCCTGCCCGCGCGGGACGGGTCGACCATGAAGCCCGCGTTGGCGACGTGGTCGCCGAGGCCGGGCTGGTTGGGCTTGAGCAGCGCCGTGCCGACCACCTCGTCGCCCTCGACCGCGACGAAGACCTCGCCGGACATCCACAGCGCGCGGGCCTGCTCGTACCGGGTGGCCGGGTCCCACATGTACGTCGTGCCCGCGGCGACGACGCCGTGCCAGATCGGCCAGATCCGCTCCCAGTCGGCCGCGTCGGCCAGCCGGACGGTGATCACTGCGGCTCCTCCCCCTGCGCCCACAGGTTGGTCGCGGGCCGGAACAGCAGGACGAGGGTCACCAGCGACAGCACCGCGACCGGCACCCCGTAGAGCGGCCGCCCGGACGGCCCGATCGCGTACCAGGCGACCCCGAGCAGCAGGACCTGCAGCACCACCGACGGGCTGCGCGCCCACGTCTTGCCGATCAGCAGCCCGCCAGCGCAGGCGAGCACCCCGGCCGCGAGTACCGCGAAGTACGCCGCCTCACCGAAGACGTTCGTACCCAGCTCGGAGTCGCCGGACAGGCCCCTGACCAGCAGCAGCACGGTGAACACGAGCGCGACGAGCCCTTGCAGGCCGACGAGCGCGCCCGCGGCGAGCACGGTGCGGGGGGCGGTGGAGGACAGTCGCACGGGCGGCCTTCCCGAGTCGTCGGCGGCGGTGACTGGCGCGCGGTGACCCTGCGTGCACGCCGTCGATGCTATCGCCACCCGGACGGCCGGTCGTCTGGCGCGAGCGGGCGAGGGAAGATCTGGGGTGTCAGCTCCTCGCGGATCGACGGGACAGACGGTCGTCTGGGTGCACCTGCCGAGCCTGAGGTCGACGCGGACGGGAAGGGGCGTTGCCGACGGCGGGCGTGTGCCGTCTCTCACCACAGGGCGGTCGGGAATCCGGTCCACCTCGCTTACGCTCGGGTAATGCGCGCTGTCCTCGTGGTGAACCCGCAGGCGACCGCCACCACCCCGGCGGGTCGGGACGTGCTGGCGCACGCTCTGGCCAGCCAGGTGAAGCTGGAGGTCGTCGAGACCGACTACCGGGGGCACGCCCTCACCGCCGCCGCGCAGGCCGCGGTGGACGGCGCCGACCTGGTGGTCGCGCACGGTGGCGACGGCACGGTCAACGAGGTCGTCAACGGGCTGCTCGCCGCGGGCCCGTCCGGCGCGGTGCCGATGCTCGGCGTGGTGCCAGGGGGTTCGGCGAACGTGTTCGCCCGCGCGCTCGGACTGCCGCGCAACCCGGTCGAGGCGACGCACGTGCTGTTGCAGGCGATCGAGCAGGGTCTCAGCCGCCGGGTCGGGCTGGGGCTGGTCGAGTCCGGGCCGTCGCGGCGGTGGTTCACCTTCAACGCGGGCATGGGCTGGGACGCAGATGTGGTCGCGGGCGTGGACCGCAGGCGCGGCAAGCGGGCCAGCCCGTCGTTGTACGCCCGGGTCGCGATCGCGCGCTACGCCCGGCCGGGGCACAGCCGCCCGGACCTGACCGTGCAGCTGCCCGGCGAGGACCCGATCACCGGACTGCGGCTGGCCTTCGTCTCCAACACCGACCCGTGGACCTACCTCGGCGCGCGCCCGATCCACCTCAACCCGGGCTGCGGGTTCGAGACCGGGCTCGGCATGTTCGGGCTGCGCACCCTGGGCGTGCCGACTGTGCTGCGCCACTTCCGCCAGGCGCTCAGCGACAAGGGTGTGCAGCGCGGGAAAAACCTGGTGCGCCGGGACAACGTTTCGAGGATCGTGGTCAGCGCGCCGGAGCCGGTGCGGTTGCAGTGCGACGGCGACCTCATCGGCGAGCGCACGCGAGTGGAGTTCGTGTCCGTCCCGTCCGCACTGTCGGTCGCTGTGGTCTAGACCACAATGCGGAGTGGTGACGGCACCGCCCGACCGGGTGGGGACACCGCCCCCGGACGTACGGCGTGAGCGCACTGCGACGTGATCAAATCGTTGCGCTCCGCATCGACAGGCCGCTGACCTGTCACTTTCGGGTGAGTTCACTCACCGGGCGGAGAACAACCCTTGACATCTCCCGCGTTCGTGAAAGCATTCACAAGCACCCCGACGACCGGATCACGACTAGAGGCGCGTCCAACCGCGCCCGAGCGAGGAGCACGTAGAAATGGACTGGCGCCACCGCGCGGCCTGCCGTGACGAGGACCCCGAGCTGTTCTTCCCGGTGGGAACCAGCGGTCCTGCGATCCTGCAGGTCTCCGAGGCGAAGGCCGTTTGCCACCGCTGCCCCGTCGCTTCCAACTGCCTGTCATGGGCGCTCGAGAGCGGCCAGGACGCTGGCGTTTGGGGCGGTATGAGTGAGGACGAGCGCCGCGCGCTGAAGCGCCGCAACGCTCGCACACGGGCACGCAGCAACGCCTGAGCGAACGACACTGGGCGACCCCTGTCTGCGGAAAGCGCAGACAGGGGTCGTTCTCTGTGTTGTGTGGGGGCCGAGCCCCCACGCCCCCAGCCGGGAGGGCTTCGCCCCCCGGACCCCCCGGCTTGAGTCGCCGATGTGTGGGTGAGTTGTCATTGGCTGAGTACTTGGCGCCAGGGGTGGGTGTTCATTAACAGGTATAGCGGGAACCTATTGGGTTTGTTGATGGGTCTTTGCTGACACTTTGCCAATTCGCTTGATTGGCGAGGAATGTTGGGGGTTGGCGAAATTCGTCAAAGGGGCTAGCGGCGGTGGGAGAGGGGTACGCGGAGGACGGCTTCCGTACCGGTTTCGGGGCGGCGGCGCAGGGACAGGGAGCCGCGGAGTTCGGATTCGACGAGGGTGCGGACGATCTGCAGGCCCAGGCCGTTGGTCCGTTCGAGTGAGAAACCGGGGGGCAGGCCGCGGCCGTTGTCGGCGACCAGGACGTCGAGCCAGCGGGCCGAGCGGGTGGCCGAGACCTCGACCTCGCCGGACGAGCCGGGCGGGAAGGCGTGCTCCACGGCGTTCTGGATGAGCTCGGTCAGCACCATCACCAGCGGCGTCGCGGTCTCGGCGGCGACTATCCCGAACTGTCCACTCTTGCGCACCTGCACGTGGCTCTCGGCGACCGCGACGTCCCCGACGACGGGGATCACCTTGTCCACCAAGGCATCCAGGTCGACCCGCTCGTCGACCGAAGTGGACAGCGTCTCGTGCACCATGGCGATCGCGGCGACCCGGCGCACCGACTCCGCCAGTGCCTCCTTGGCCTCCGGGCTGCTGGTGCGCCGCGACTGCAACCGCAGCAGCGCGGCCACGGTCTGCAGGTTGTTCTTCACCCGGTGGTGGATCTCGCGGATGGTGGCGTCCTTGGACAGCAGCGCCCGGTCCCGGCGGCGCACCTCGGTGACGTCCCGGCACAGCACCAGCGCGCCTGCCGCCTTGCCGCCCGGCCGCAAGGGCAGCGCCCGGAACAGCACGGCGGCGCCGCGGCGGGACTCGGCCTCGGTGCGCATCCCCGGCTGCCCGTCGAGCGCGGACACGATCCGCTGCGCCACCTCGGTCGCGTCGAACGGGTCGGCGATCAGCGACCGGGTCAGCGGCGCCAACCGCACCCCGACCAGGTCGGACGCGTGGCCCATCCGGTGGTACGCCGAGAGCGCGTTGGGGCTGGCGAACACGACCGCGCCCGCGGTGTCCAGCCGCAGCAGGCCGTCGCCGACCCGGGGGCTGGTGTGCACGTCCGGGGACGGCTCGGTGGTCGGGAACGTGCCGTCCGCGACCATCTGGCACAGGTCACCGGCGATGCCCAGGTAGGCGATCTCCAGCGCGCTGGGCACCCGCGGCACCGCCAGGTTCGTCTCCCGGGACAGGATCGCGATGACCTCGCCGCCGAAGCTGACCGGGATGGCCTCCCGGCGCACCGGCACCCCCAGGTACCAGCGCGGGTCCTCCTCGCGGCAGATGCGCCGCTCGGCGATGGCCCGGCGCAGCTGCGGGTGGTCGTCGGCGGTGGTGTGACTGGCGACGACGTCCTCGGGGTGCGCGGTCGGCCCGGTCGTCGGCCTGGCCTGCGCGACGCAGACGTACCGGCGCTCGACGGTCGGCGGCAGCGGCGCCCCGTCCGCGGCGGTCTCCGGGACCCAGAGCAGGAAGTCGGCGAAGGACAGGTCCGAGAGCAGCTGCCACTCCGCGACGACGGTCTGCAGGTGGTCCACGGCGCCGCCGGAGAGGCCGGTGTGCTCGGCGAGCAGGTCGGAGAGGGTGGACACCGCTACTCCACGACGGCGATCAGGTCGTGCTCCTGGACCACGTCGCCCGCGCGGACCGCCACCCTGGTGAGGGTCCCGTCCGCCTCGGTGAGCACCGGGATCTCCATCTTCATCGACTCCAGGATGACGACCGTGTCACCCTCCGCGAGCGAGTCGCCCTCGCCCGCGACCACGGTGAGCACGCTGGCCACCATCTCGGCGTGGATCTCGTGGGCCATCGGGCCGGTTCCCCTTCGCTCACCTGGCACGGCTCCCCCGGCGCCAATCCAACCACGGGCGGCCCCCGGCGGGACGGCACCGCCCCGCGTGGCAAAATCGGTACCTCAGCCCAACGCTCGTCCGAGGAGGCACCATGTCGAAGCGCGCCCGCAAGCGTCGCGACCGCAAGAAGGGCGGCGCGAACCACGGCAAGCGCCCCAACGCCTGAGCGTTCGCGCCCAGCACGTCGAAGGCCCCGGTATCCGCTGGACACCGGGGCCTTTCCGCGTGGTCTCGCCGCGCGCGAGCGGGCTCAGTCCTCGCGCTGCTCGACCTCGACCCTGGCGCTGGTCACCTCGACCCGGCCGCCGCGGTGCTGGATGACGGTCTGCCTGATCGAGGCGCGGACCCGCTCGCGGAACTCGTCGCTGGCCTGGTCGCCGCCGCACTTGCGGCCGAGCAGCACCTTGAGGTGCTCGGACAGGCCGTACTGCTCCAGGCAGGGCACGCACTCGTCGAGGTGGGTCTGCAGCGCCTCGCGCCTGCCCAGGTCGCACTCGCTGTCGAGGAACAGCCACACCTCGGACAGCACGTCCGCGCAGGGCTCCTTGTCCTGGCCGCTCACGCGCCGGTCACCTCCCGGACGAACCCGCGGTCGCGGGCGACATCGGCGAGCAGGTCGCGCAGCTGGCGCCTGCCCCGGTGCAATCGGGACATCACGGTACCGATCGGCGTCCCCATGATCTCCGCGATCTCCTTGTAGGCGAAGCCCTCGACGTCGGCGAGGTAGACCGCGAGCCGGAACTCCTCCGGCAACTGCTGCAGCGCCTGCTTGACGTCGTCGTCGGGCAGCAGGTCCATCGCCTCGACCTCGGCCGAGCGCAGCCCGGTGGAGCTGTGGTTCTCCGCCTTGGCCAGCTGCCAGTCGGTGATCTCGTCGGTCGGCGCCTGCACCGGCTGCCGCTGCCGCTTGCGGTAACCGTTGATGTAGGTGTTGGTGAGGATGCGGTAGAGCCACGCCTTGAGGTTCGTCCCCGCCGCGAACGACGCGAACGCGGCGAAGGCCTTCAGGAAGGTCTCCTGCACCAGGTCCTCGGCGTCGGCGGGGTTGCGGGTCATCCGCAGCGCCGCGGAGTACAGCTGGTCGAGCAGCGGCATGGCGTCGCGCTCGAACCGGTCGGCCCGCATCGCGGGCGTCTCCACGGTGTCCGGGGTCTCCGGGTTCGTCTGGGCGTCGGTGCGGGGCACCGGGCTCCTTTCGGGGGCGCGCACACCCGCGTTCAGGTGCGCATATGTCACCTCCGAGCTTACGCGGCTCTCGCTGGAGGAGCCGCGAGCCGGAACCTTGACCCTGGGAACCCGCCGGTCTGGCAACACGCCTGTCTGCACGTCCTGGTCAACGCGAGGCGCGCACGACTCATTCCCTTAGGCTCACCGCCGTGGCAGGACAGGGAACCCCGGCGACGGCACTCTTGGCCAAGCGCAAGGTCACGCACAAAGTGCACTCTTACGACCACGACCCCCGCGAGTCGTACGGCCTAGAGGCAGCCGCGGCGCTGGGCGTGGAGCCGTCGCGAGTGTTCAAGACCCTGCTGGCGGAGGTCGACGGGGTCCTGACGGTCGGGGTCGTCCCGGTCGACGCACAGCTGGACCTGAAGGCCTTGGCAGCGGCTGTCGGCGGCAAGAAGGCCAAGATGGCGGACGTCGCAGTGGCCGAACGCACAACCGGGTACGTGGCGGGCGGCATTTCTCCGCTCGGTCAGCGCAAACGCTTGCGCACGGTGGTGGACACTTCGGCCGAGTCGTTCCCGACGCTGTTCTGCTCGGGCGGCCGCCGCGGGTTGGAGATAGAACTCACCGCGGCCGACCTGGTCACCCTCGCCGACGCACTGGTCGCCGACATCGCCGCCAGGTGAGACGACACCTGGCTAGAGGGGCGGGATGATGCCCGGGAAGTGGCCTTCGGTGTCGCAGTGGGGGCAGGGGCGGCCGTTGTCGATGGTGCGGGGGGAGCCACCGATGACGGCGTGTTTGGGGTCGGCGACCATGCCGCCGCCGCCGCAGTAGGGGCAGATGGTTTGCACGCGCTCGGGTACGTCCTCGTCCTCGTCGTCCACCTGCGGCCGCCTCCCTGGGGTCTTCCGGAACGGAAGGGCCAATCATGCCGGGCGCCGGGCAGCGGTGCGCCCCCGCACCGGGGGTACGGGGGCGCACCGGCAGATCAAGCCCGCGGGGGGAATCAGCCTGCCGGGAGTTCGGCGACCTCGGCGGCGGGCGGGGCGGCGATGTCGACGGTCTTGCCCCAGTCGGTGTAGTCGACCTTCATGGTGACCTTCTTGGCGCCGACCGGGAGTTCCATCGCGTAGCGGACCGGCAGGTCGTCGCCGTTGATCCAGATGTCGGCGGGGAAGGTCTTGACCCCGGCGGTGCCCAGCTGCGCGACGGCGGCCTCGTCCATGCCCAGCTCGCCCGCCTTGCCGCCGAGCTTGGTCACGTCGACGGTCAGCGTGTAGCGGGTGGTCTGCTGGCCGTTGACCTCCTCGGCCTTGACCGCGGTGATCTCGCTGACGTCGGCGAGCTGCTCCAGGGTCGCGGTCGGGTCGGCCTGGCGGGCCGAGTCCAGCGACTTGCCCAGCATCGCGACCAGCGGGTTGTCCTTGTCGGTGAGGTCGAGCTTGACCCACGACTTGCCCGGCTCGACCTCGGTCGGCGTCTTGATGTACATGATCGAGTCGAGCAGCCGCACCGAGACCTCGCCGTCCGGCGTCTTCATCGACATCTGCATGTTGGCCGTGCCGCCGAAGGTGAAGTCACCCTCGCCGGTCATGCTCTGGCCCGCCATGTCCCCGGTGAGCGTGAAGTGCGCGGACTTGGCGCTGGTGCTCTTGGCCTTCACCGCGTCGGTAAGACCGCGCAGCGTGTCGAACGCGCTCTTCTTGGCCTCGTTGGTCGGCTGGGAGGCGCCGGTGCCGCCGGACTGCGGCGTACCGCCGCCGCTACAACCGGTCAGCGTGAGTGCTGCCGCGACGGCGACGGCCGCGAACAGGCGTGACTTGCCGAAAAACCCCATAGCGGTGCTATCCCCTCGAATGTCAGTGCTCTGCCCCAGAGACGCGTGACCCGGATCGGGACCCACCCGCCGCGCTCAGTCGAGCTGGTCCAACGGTCGGAGGATACGGTGCAGCCACTCCTCGACGACACGGGATATGCCCGGGATGTCCTTCTTCAGCGAGTGGTCACCCGGCATTCGCACGATCTCCCGCAGATGGGCACCCCGCGGCTGGCCGAACGGGTCGCTCTCCCCCTGCACCACGAGGGTCGGCACGTGAACCGCGTCCAGCTCGGGCTGCCTGGTCTTGTCCGGCTTGCCCGGCGGGTGCACCGGAAAGGCAAGGCACACAACGCCTACGGCCTCCCCCGCCTCCGCGGTGCGGCACGCGACGCGCGCCCCGGATGACCGGCCGCCGAACAGCAGCGGAAGACCTTCGAACCAGAGCGTGGACAACCGGCGCGCGACCGCGAGCCACGCCACGTCCAGCTGCGCGGCGGGTGCGGGAGCCCGTCGACCCGCCACCCGGTAGGGCTGCTCGACGAGCGCGACGTGCACCCCGGCCGCCGTGGCGCCGTGCGTGGCGGCGACCAGGTCGGGTGCGTTGATCCCGCCACCGGCGCCGTGGCCGAGAAGGAGCCCCGCGCGGCCCTCGGCGGCGCAGTGCAGCTCGGCGAACGCCGGGCCGTGCGGGGTGTCGATCTCGGCGCGGTTCACCGGCTAGGTCCGCGGGGAGAACAGGTCGGCGGCGTCCAGGTCCACCGCGGCCGCCTCGAACGGGGCGAGCAGCTCGGGACCGTTGTTGCGCACGCTGTTGACCGCCTGCGACACCGGCCGGATCTCCAGCGCGTCGACCAGGTCCGCCCCGGGCGGGGCCAGCAGGTCGGCGACGTCGGTCGAGTCCGGGTCGAGCCAGCTGCCCCAGGCGTCGCGGCCCAGCAGCAGCGGCATCCGGTCGTGGATGTCGGCGAGCGGACCGACCGCGTCGGTCGTGAGGACCGCGCAGGTCACCAGCACGGGCGCGGACGGGTCGGCCTTGTCCCGCCAGGTCGTCCACAGACCCGCCATCGCCAGGCTGCTGCCATCGCGCGGGGTCGTGAAGAACGGCTGCTTCGCGGTCTTGTCGCGCCGCCACTCGAACCAGCCGTCAGCGGGCAGGATGCACCGGCGCTCGGCGAGCGACTTCTTGAACGCGGGCTTCTCCGCAGCGCTCTCGGACCGCGCGTTGATCATCTTGGCGCCGCCGGTGGCGTCCTTGGCCCACGCGGGCACCAGGCCCCACTTCATCACCCGCAGCGTGCGCTCGGTCCGGGTCTCGTCCGCGGCGCCATCGGCGTCGCGCGGGTGCCGCTGGACGACCGCGACCACGTTCTTCGTCGGCGCGACGTTGTAGTCCAGGTCCGGCGCGCTCTCACCCATGGCGTCGACCGCGTCGAACTCCGCGGCCAGCGTCGCCGGGTCCTTCGCGGAGGCGTACCTGCCACACAAGGTCGATCACCCTCCCTCTCCACCCTGGACGCCAGGGCGCCACCGCCACCCACGGTGTGGGCGAATCGTGACATGCCGGGCCTGCCGGGGCGAGCCGGTCACCCGATGCGGCGGCCGGTGCGGGAGGATTGCGGTATGCCGCAGCCCTGGTCAGCCCCGGTCGCCCCGGGTCCCGTCAGCGCCACCGTCACCATCCCCGGCTCCAAGTCCCTCACCAACCGCGCGCTCGTGCTCGCGGCGCTCAGCACCCGGCCGAGCACCCTCACCGGAGCGCTCATCAGCCGCGACTCCGACCTGATGATCGCCGCCTGGCACGCGCTGGGCGTCCCGATGACCGTCGAGGGCACCACCATCACCGTTGGCACCAACGACGGGTTCCACGGCCCGGCCGAGATCGATTGCGGTCTCGCGGGCACGGTCATGCGGTTTGTGCCACCTGCCGCCGTTCTCGCTGACGGGCAGGTGCGCTTCGACGGAGATCCCCGCGCGCGCGAGCGGCCGATGGGCACGATCCTGGAGGCGCTGCGTGCGCTCGGCGCCGTCGTCGAGGGCGACGCGCTGCCGTTCACGCTGGTCGGTACCGGCGGCATCGCCGGGGGCACGGTCACCATCGACGCGTCGGCCTCCTCCCAGTTCGTCTCCGGGCTGCTGCTGTCGGGCGCCCGGTACGACAAGGGGTTGACCATCCACCACGTCGGCAAACCCGTGCCGTCCATGCCGCACATCGACATGACCGTCGAGATGGTGCGCGCGGCGGGGGTCGCGGTCGACGACGAGGAGCCCAACACCTGGCGGATCGAACCGGGTCCCGTTGGCGCAGTCGACTGGGTGATCGAACCGGACCTTTCCAACGCGACGCCGTTCCTGGCCGCGGCCGCTGTCACCGGCGGCGAGGTCACCGTGACCGGTTGGCCGTCCAAGACCACGCAGCCCGGTGACGCTATCCGGGACATCTTGGCGCAGATGGGCGCTGAGGTGACTCTTGTCGACGGCTCCTTGACCGTGCGCGGCTCGGACAAACTGTCCGGTGTGGACATCGACATGCGCGACGTGGGTGAGCTGACCCCGACCGTGGCCGCGTTGGCCGCGCTCGCCGACAGCCCGTCCGTCCTGCGCGGCATCGCCCACCTGCGCGGGCACGAGACGGACCGGCTCGCCGCGCTCGCCGCCGAGATCACGACCGTCGGGGGCGACGCCACCGAGACCGAGGACGGCCTCGCGATCCGCCCGGCGAAGCTGCACGGCGGCCTGTGGCGGGCCTACGCCGACCACCGGATGGCCACCGCGGGCGCGATCATCGGCCTGGTCGTGCCGGGGGTGAGCGTCGACGACATCGCGACGACAGCCAAGACGCTGCCCGACTTCCCCGCGATGTGGGCAGACCTGCTCGGCGGGGCGCGCTGAGGTGGCGCGGCGCGGCGACTGGAGCAGGCTCGACGAGGCCGACGTCCGGGTCCGACCGGGCAAGGGCTCCCGACCGCGCAGCAAGCTGCGCCCCGACCACGCCGACGCGGTCAGCGCCATGGTCGTCGGCAAGGACCGCGGCCGGTGGACGTGCGCGGTCGACCAGGACCCGGGCCACCTGGTCGTGGCGATGCGGGCCAGGGAACTGGGTCGGACGTCGGTGGTCGTCGGTGACCAGGTCGAACTGGTCGGCGACACCACCGGCGCCCCGGACACCCTGGCCAGGATGGTCCGCGTCGCCGAGCGCACCAGCGTGCTGCGCCGCACCTCGGACGACACGGAGGGCTACGAGCGGGTCGTCGTCGCCAACGCCGCGCAGCTGCTGATCGTCTGCGCGCTGGCCGACCCGCCGCCGCGCACCGGCTTCATCGACCGCTGCCTGGTCGCCGCGTTCGCCGGTGGCCTGGAACCGGTGCTGTGCCTGACCAAGGCCGACCTGGGCGACCCGGCCGAGCTGATCGGGTTGTACGAGGAGCTCGAGCTGCGGGTCGTGGTGAACCGGTTCGACGAGGACCCGGAAGCGGTGCGGGCGCTGCTCGTGGACCGGGTTTCCGCCCTGGTCGGGCATTCCGGGGTGGGCAAGTCCACTTTGGTCAACAAGCTGGTGCCGGACGCCGAGCGCGCGATCGGTGCCGTGAGTGGGATCGGCAAGGGCAGGCACACGTCGACCTCGGCAGTAGCCCTACCGCTGCCGAGCGGCGGGTGGGTGGTCGACACCCCCGGCGTGCGCGCGTTCGGCTTGGCCTACATCAAGCCCGACGACATCGTCACCGCGTTCCCGGAGTTCCACGCGGCGGCGGAGGAGTGCCCGTCCGGCTGCGGGCACCTCGGCGCGCCGGAGGACCCCGACTGCTACCTGGACACGGTGGTGCAAGAGGGCACGGCTACCCCCGGCAGGCTCGCGTCCCTGCGCAGACTGCTGGCGTCCAAGTCGTCGGAGGACTTCGGTTAGGTCCGCGGGCTGGTTTCTCGGACGGTGGACGTCGTCAGGTGAGCTGATGTACACGCGGTTCGGGCGCTAGCCTGCGATCGTGCAGATCCTCCGCTACGCCGCCTTCACCACCGAGCCCGGCGGCGGCAACCCCGCCGGTGTCGTCCTGGACGCGACCGGGGTACCCGACGCCGAGATGCAGGCGGTCGCCGCCGAGGTCGGGTACTCCGAGTCGGCGTTCCTGGTGCCGCGCCCGGACGGCGACCTGGACGTGCGGTACTTCAGCCCGCTGGCGGAGGTGCCGTTCTGCGGCCACGCGACCGTCGCGGCCTCCGTCGCGCACGCGGCCGCCAACGGGTCGGGGCCGCTGCGGCTGCACACCAGGGCCGGGCTGGTGGAGGTCAGCACCAGCGAGACCGACACCGGGTACATCACCGCCACCCTGATCAGCGTCGGCCCGCGCACCGAGGACATCCCCGCGCCCGTCCAGGCCGCGCTGCTGGCGGCGCTGCGGTGGACCGACCGCGACCTCGACCCCGCGCTCCCCGTCCGAGCCGCGTACGCGGGCGCCTGGCACCCGGTCGTCGCCGCGGCCACCCGCACCCGCCTCGCCGACCTCGACTACGACTACCCCGCCCTCGCGGCCCTGATGACCGAGCACGGCTGGACCACCGTCCAACTGGTCCACCGCGCCTCCGAGACCGTCATCCACTCCCGCAACCCCTTCCCCCCGGGCGGCGTCATCGAAGACCCCGCCACCGGCGCCGCCGCCGCGGCCCTCGGCGGCTACCTCCGCGAACTCGGCCTCGTCACCCTCCCCGCCGCCCTCACCATCCACCAGGGCGAAGACCTGGGCCGCCCCGGCGTCATCACCGTCAGCATCCCCTCCGACCACACCTCCGGCATCCACGTCACCGGCACCGCGATCCCGATCGAGGCATGAAAGAACGGGGCAGGCGCGGGATGCGCCTGCCCCGTTGTCGAGCGGGAGTGCTCAGCCCATGTGCGGGTAGCGGTGGTCGACCGGGGGGACGAAGGTCTCCTTGATCGAGCGGGGGCTCACCCAGCGCTGGAGGTTGTAGATGCTGCCTGCCTTGTCGTTGGTGCCTGACGCGCGGGAGCCGCCGAAGGGTTGTTGGCCTACGACGGCGCCGGTGGGCTTGTCGTTGACGTAGAAGTTGCCTGCGGAGAAGCGGAGGGCCTTGTGGGCCTGTTCCACGGCTGCACGGTCGGTAGCGAAGACCGCGCCGGTCAGGGCGTACGGCGAAGAGGTGTCGACGAGCTCTAGGACCTTCTCGTACTCGGCGTCCTCGTAGACGTGCACGGCGAGGATGGGGCCGAAGTACTCGGTGGTGAAGACGTCCTGGAGGGGGTCGCTGCCGACGAGGACAGTCGGCTGGACGAAGTAGCCGACCGAGTCGTCGGCGGTGCCGCCGGTGAGGACCTCGATGGAGGAGTTCGCGGCGGCCGCGGACAGGGCGTCCTTGTGCTTGGCGAACGCGCGGGCGTCGATGACCGCGCCGCCGAAGTTGCTGAAGTCCGTGACGTCGCCGTAGACCAGGGACTTGGTGACATCGGCGAGCTGCTCGCGCAGGCCGCCCTCCCACAGCGAGCGGGCGATGTACGCGCGCGAGGCCGCCGAGCACTTCTGGCCCTGGTACTCGAACGCGCCGCGGACCAGGCCGATGACCACCGAGGTGATGTCGGCCGACGGGTGCGCGACGACGAAGTCCTTGCCGCCGGTCTCGCCCACGATGCGCGGGTACGAGCGGTAGGTGTCGAGGTTGTCGCCGATCAGGCGCCACAGGTGCTTGAAGGTCTTGGTGGACCCGGTGAAGTGCAGGCCCGCGAAGTCGGGGTCGGTGAGTGCGACCTCGGAGAGCGCCTGGCCGTCACCGGTGACCAGGTTGATCACACCGGCGGGCAGGCCCGCGGCCTCCAGCAGGCGCATCGTGTGGTGCGCCGCCAGCTGCTGGGTGGGCGAGGGCTTCCAGACGACGGTGTTGCCCATCAGCGCGGGCGCGGTCGGCAGGTTGCCCGCGATGGCGGTGAAGTTGAACGGGGTGATCGCGGTGACGAACCCGTCGAGCGGGCGGTGGTCGAACCGGTTCCACACCCCGGGAGAGGAGACCGGCTGCTCCTCGATGAGCCTGCGCGCGAAGGAGACGTTGAACCGCCAGAAGTCGATCAGCTCGCAGGCGCTGTCGATCTCGGCCTGCTGGGCGGACTTGGACTGGCCGAGCACGGTGGCGGCGTTGATGGTGTCGCGCCACGGCCCGGCGAGCAGGTCGGCGGCGCGCAGCAGGACCGCGGCGCGCTCGTCGAAGGGCAGCTCGCGCCACGCGGGGGCGGCGGCCTTGGCGGCGGCGACGGCGTCGGCGACGTCGGCGGTGGTGGCCTGCGCGGTGACGCCGAGGACGTGCTGGTGGTCGTGCGGCTGCACCACGTCGATCCGGTCACCGCCTGCCAGCCGCTGCTTGCCACCGATGGTCATGGTCAGCTCGGGCTGCTCGGCCTCGAGCTCGGCGATCCGGCGCGCGAGCGACTCGCGCTGCGGGGTGCCGGGCGCGTAGGAGCTGATCGGCTCGTTCGACGGGTCGGGAACGGACGAAACGGCGTCCATCGTGTGGCTCGCCTCCCTCGTGGTCAATGGCATCAGGGCGGTGCGTCAGGGCGGGGTGGCGCGCGACGGGTCGTCAACGCCGCGCGGGACCCCCGCCCCCGTACATCCTGTCATGGGATGACCTCCCGGTTACAGCAGCTCCAGCAGGAAGGGCAACTCCTGCGGCGCGTACCAGGCCAGCTCGTGGTCCTCGGCGTCCCCGAGGACGAACTCCGCGTCCGGGTCGCCCATGTCGGCGGCGTCGACGGCGGCCACCGCGGCCCGCACGGCGACCGCGGCCTCCTCGGTGTCCAGGTGGACCGAGGCGATGACCTTCAGCGGGACCGGGCCTGCCAGCTTGACCACCGAGTGGTCCAGGTCGGGGCGCAGCTCGACCCCGTCGACGTCGGCGGCGATGACCGCGCGGCGCATCGGCACGTCCGGGTCGGTCGTCAGCTCGGTGCCCAGCAGCCGCAGCGAGGCCTTCGCCGCGTCGAGCATGGCCACGTACTCCAGTTCCTCTTCGCCGCCGGTGGCGTACGACTCGCGCAGGGCGGGGGTGAGCGCGAACGCCGTGCCGGTGATCGCGGCCAGCTCACCGTCCGCGTTCAACTCGCGCAGCATCGCCACCGTCGCCGGTATGTAGACCCTCAACTCATTCACGCTCTCACAGTCGTCAACAGTTCTTCGACGGACTCTTCCAGCATCCGCGCCAGCACGTCCACGTCAGACATAGCCGTGCGGTCACCGGTAAGGCCGAAGTACACCCCGCCGTCGTAAGAGGTGACTCCGATCGCCAACGCCTGATTTCGGGTAAGGGGCATCGCCGGGACCATCCGGGTCATCCTGGCGGTGCCTAAGTACAGCGGGACCTGCGGACCTGGCACGTTGGTGACCACGACGTTGAAGATCCGCTGGGAGAACGAGGCGGCGGCCCTGGCGCCGAGCGAGTGCAGGGTCGGCGGCGCGAACCCGCCGACCCGCAGCAGCGCGGACGCGGCGACCGAGCGGACCGAGTCGTTGTGCGGGCGCAGCGCGTGGCTGATGTGGTGCAGCCGCACGAACGGGCTCGGCTCGCCGACCGGCAGGTCGACCAGCTGCGGGGTGACCTGGTTGCCGAGCATGCCGGGCACGGTGCCGTCCGAGTCGCGCACGGCGAGCGGGACCAGCGCGCGGACCGTGCTGGACGCGGTGAGCTGCAGGCCGCGGGAGAGCAGCCAGGACCGCAGGGCTCCGGCGACGACGGTGAGCACCACGTCGTTGACGGTGCCGCCGTGCCGGGCGCGCACGTCGCGCAGGTCGTCGAGCCTGGCCGAGGCGACGGCGTAGCGGCGGGCCCGGCCGACCGGGGCGTTGAGCGGACTGGCCTGGGCGGGCCGCGCGGCGATGCCGATGGCGGAGACGACGGTGCCCAGGACCCCGGCGACCTTCTGGGTGGTGGCCAGCGCGTCGCCGACCGCGGCGCGGACGTTCTCCACGACCTCGCGGGGCCGCTGCACGGTGTCGGCGACGGCGTCGAGCAGCAGCCTGGCCTGGCTGGGCAGCCTGCGCGGCTCCCACGGCTCGTCGGCGGGCTGGTCGTCGGCCTGCGGGTGCGGTTCGAGGATGACCTGCCCGAAGTCGATGGTGCGGATGCCGTCGACCAGCGCGAGGTGGGTCTTGGTGATCAGCGCGGCGTGGCCGTCGGCGAGACCCTCGACCAGGTAGGCCTCCCACAGCGGCCGGGTGTGGTCGAGCGGGCGGGCCATCAGCCTGGCGACCAGGTCGTGCAACTGCTCGTCGCTGCCCGGGCGCGGCAGGGCGGAGCGGCGCACGTGGTAGTTGACGTCGAACCCCGGGTCGTCCACCCAGACCGGGCGGGCCAGGTGGCCGGGGACCTCGGCGACGCGCTGCCGGTAGCGCGGCACCAGCGGCAGCCGCTGCTCGATCAGGGTGACCAGCCGGGCGTGGTCGAACCCGGCCTTCGGCTTGCGGAACACCGCGACCCCGCCGACGTGCATCGGCGTCGCCGCGTCCTCCAGGTAGAGGAACGACGCGTCGAGGGCGGACAGGCGGTCGGGCATGGCCCGATAGTGGCACAACCCGGGCGGCGCGGAGGGTCGGGCGCCGGGCGTGCGATGCTGCTCGCCGTGTCCCCCGATCGCTCCGCACCCCGAGACCACCGCGAGCAGGCGCCGTCCCCCAAGGACCGGTTCGTGACCGTCTACGGGCGCAAGCCGGTGCTGGAGGCGTTGGCCGACACCCGGTTGACCGTGGACAAGGTCGTGCTCGCCGACAACGCGCACGGCATCGCGGCCAGGGAAATCATCGACGCCGCCCGGGACCGGGGCGTGCAGGTGCAGCGGGCGTCGGCGCAGCGGGTGAAGGTGTTGGCAGGCAACGGCAAGCAGGACCAGGGCGTGCTGGCCGACGTGGTCGCGCCCCGGATGCGGACGCTGGCCGACGCGCTGTCGTCGTCGCGCCGCCCGTCGTCGGTGCTGCTGCTCGACGGCATCACCACCCCGGCGAACGTGGGCATGATCCTGCGCACCGCCACCGCGGCCGGGATCGGCGGGATCGTGGTGCCCAGGCGCGGGGTGGCCGGGCTGGACCCGCTGGTGGTCAAGGCCTCGGCCGGGGTCGCGTTCACCGCACCGGTGCTGCGCGCCGCGACAGCCGCCGAGGCCGCCGCCGACCTGCGCGCCGCTGGGTACCCGCTCTACGGCCTGGACGCGGGCGCCCGCCGCACGGTGTTCGACGCGGACCTGCCCACCCAGGCGGCGTTCGTCATGGGCAGCGAGACCTCCGGCGTCACCGACGGCGTCCGCCCGCACGTCAACCGCTGGCTCTCCATCCCGATGTCCGGCGGCGTCGAATCACTCAACGTCGCCACCGCCGCCGCCGTCCTCTGCTTCGAACTGGTCCGCCGCGGCCGCTAGCCCGAACAGGACGGCCAATTCGTCCACAGTGGACTCAAGATCCCGGTGGTGCACGCCGACCATGCCAACCTGTACCGCCCCCCGCACATACCGAGCCACGTCATCTACGAAAACGCAGTCGCCAGGCCCAACCCCGAGCAACTGCGCCGCGTGCCGGTAGATCGCCTCATCGGGCTTCGCGACCCCTGCAACTCCTGACACGACAACCGCGTCGAACACGTCCGGCAAGCCCGCGGGCACGGCGTCCGCATTGGACAGCAGTGCGGTCTTGATCCCGCGCGCCCGCATCGTGGCGACCACCTCGGGCATGCCGTCATCGGTGAACACGCCTGCGTAATCCACTACCAGGGCCTTCATGGGCCTGATCTTGTCACCAGGTTCAGCTACGGCTGTGGGGGCTGGTGCTCTTTTCGCGCTCTGTCCGGGCAACTACCTGGAGGGAGTTGTTGTGCGGATCAACGCGCTGCCCGAGTACGAACCGCCGTTGGCCGAGGCCGACGAGGAACGCTGGTTCACGCCGCCTGCTTGGCCTGTGCCTGCGCGGGTTATCCGGGGGGCGCCGCGTGAGGCTTGTTGGCGGTTGGTGACGTTGTTGTTGGAGGCACTGGAGGGGAAGCGGCAGGTGGCGCATCTGCACGGGATGTTGCCGGGGGCGGCTTATGAGGGGTTGTTGACGCGGGCTAAGGGAGGTCGGACTCAGTATCGGTTGTTGCGGTTGCACGTGGAGGAGGTGGCGGTGGGGGTGGTGGAGATGGCTGCGACGGTGCGGGTTGTGCCGTTGGAGAGGGCGGAGGGGTGGCATGTGAAGGTGTGTTTGGGGCGGATGGAGCAGGTGGAGGGGGAGTGGCGGTGCACGGTGTTGCGGTTGGTGGGGTTTTGAGGGGTGACGGGTGGGGAGGTTGTCCACAGGGTGGTGGCTTGCTCGGCTCGGTTTGTCGGTGTGCGTCGGTAAGCTGTATATCGGGGGCTGCTTTGAGCGGTTTGATCTTGAGCTGAGTGGATCCGGCTCTCGGTCTCGCCTGCGGCGTCGACGGACAGACCTCGCCTTCGGCATTGGCCCAGGCGCGAGTTTCGAGCCTTGCTCGATGCGGCGAACTCGTTTTGCGCGGGGCCCCTGAACCACCCGTGGCAGGACCGCAAAGCAGGGGCCGAAAAGCATGGCCCTGTCCGCGAACGACGCTACGGGCAGTTCTCCCCCACGCAAAACAAGTCCGCCCCATCGAGCTGACTTGGCACCAGCGACTCCGAGGAGCGTTCTAGGGCCAACGTTGTAGAGGGGCGCTTGTCGGCCAACGTCGTAGAAGGGCACGTTGGACCAATGCTGTAGAGGGGCGCGTTCGGCCAACGATCGTGAAGGCCGGGTGCGGGCCAACGTTGTGGAGGAGCGCACGTCGGCCGACGCCTGCGGGGGGCGGTTGTAGGCCGATGTTGTTTGGGGCGCGTGGTCGGCCAGCGTTGGCGATCCTTGTTGGGGTTGGCAGTGGCGGGCTGGGCCGCGAGGGGTAAGAAAAACCCGGGTGGTGGGCCGAAGGGGCCACCACCCGGGCGAAGGGGGTTGCTAGAACTCAGCGGCGGGGGCCCTTGCGGCCCTTTTTGGCCGAGTCACGGGCTGCTTGCCTGCGCTCGCGGCGGGTGCCGGAGGCGGAGGTGTCGTTGTCGGGGGTTTCGGAGTGGGATTCGACGCCGCCGTCTTCGGTGGGGCCGGAGTAGTTGAGGCGTTGGGGAGTGGGGCCTTCGAAGCCCTTGCCGCGCAGGGCGGGGGGGAGTTTGTCGCCCGCGGCGGCGGCTGCGGCCTGTTCGGCGCGGACGCGGTCCTGGACGGCCTGGGCGCGGGCCTGGCGGGCCTGGAGTTCGGCCTGGCGGGCCTGGGCCTCGGGGCTGGGGCTGACCGACGGCAGCGCGGTGGGCTGCGGGGCGAGCTGGACCTCGGGCTCGGCGGGCTCCACCGGGACGTTGAACAGGAAGCCGACCGTCTCCTCCTTCAGCGCGTCGAGCATCGCGCCGAACATCTCGAAGCCTTCCTTCTGGTACTCGATCAGCGGGTCGCGCTGGGCCATCGCGCGCAGCCCGATGCCCTCCTTGAGGTAGTCCATCTCGTAGAGGTGCTCGCGCCACTTGCGGTCCAGCACCGAGAGCATCACGCGCCGCTCGACCTCGCGCATGGCGCCCTCGCCGACCTTGCCGTCGATCTCGGCCTCGCGGGCGGCGTAGGCGGCCTCGGCGTCCTCGGTGATGGCGCGCAGCAGGAACTCGTGGTCCATGTCCTTGCCGTCGGCCTCGGCGCGGTCGACCAGCCGCTCCCAGTCCACCGAGATCGGGTACAGCTGCTTGAGGGCGGTCCACAGCTTCACGTGGTCCCAGTCCTCGGAGTAGCCGTCGGCGGTGGCGCCGACCACGTACGCCTCGATCACGTCGTTGAGCATGTGCACGACCTGCTCGCGCAGGTCCTCGCCCTGCAGCACCCGCAGCCGCTCGGCGTAGATCACCTTGCGCTGCTTGTTCATGACCTCGTCGTACTTGAGGACGTTCTTGCGGATCTCGAAGTTCTGCTGCTCGACCTGGGTCTGCGCGCTGCGGATCGCCCTGGTGACGATCTTGGCCTCGATCGGCTGGTCCTCGGGCACGTTCATCGCGGTCATCACGCGCTCGACCATGCCCGCGTTGAACCGGCGCATCAGCTCGTCGCCGAGGGACAGGTAGAACCGGGACTCGCCCGGGTCGCCCTGACGACCGGAGCGGCCGCGCAGCTGGTTGTCGATGCGCCGCGACTCGTGCCGCTCGGTGCCGAGCACGTAGAGGCCACCGGCCTTCTGCACCTCGACCTTCTCGGCCTTGACCTCCTGCTGCGCCTTCTCCAGCGCGGCGGGCAGCGCGGCGCGCCACTCCTCGGGGGTCTCGATCGGGTCGAGGCCGCGCTCGCGCAGCGTCTCCTCGGCGATGTGGTCGGGGTTGCCGCCGAGCACGATGTCGGTACCGCGACCGGCCATGTTGGTCGCGACGGTCACCGCGCCCTTGTGGCCCGCGCCCGCGATGATCGCGGCTTCCTTCTCGTGGTGCTTGGCGTTGAGCACGTTGTGCGGCACGCCCGCCTTGAGCAGCAGCTTCGACAGGTACTCGGAGCGCTCGACGCTGGTGGTGCCGACCAGCACCGGCTGGCCCTCGGCGTGCCGCTCGGCGATGTCCTCGGCGACGGCGAGGAACTTCGCCTCCTCCGTCTTGTAGATCAGGTCCGGCTGGTCCTTGCGGACCATGTCCCGGTTCGTCGGGATCGGCACCACACCGAGCTTGTAGGTGGTGTGGAACTCGGCCGCCTCGGTCTCGGCGGTACCGGTCATGCCGGAGAGCTTGCTGTAGAGCCGGAAGTAGTTCTGGAGGGTGATCGTGGCCAGGGTCTGGTTCTCGGCCTTGATCTCCACCCCCTCCTTGGCCTCGATCGCCTGGTGCATGCCCTCGTTGTAGCGGCGACCGGACAGCACGCGACCGGTGAACTCGTCGACGATGAGCACCTCGGCGTTGCGGACGATGTAGTCCTTGTCGCGCTTGTAGAGCTCCTTGGCCTTGAGCGCGTTGTTGAGGTAACCGACCAGCGGGGTGTTCGCGGCCTCGTAGAGGTTCTCGATGCCGAGCTGGTCCTCGACGAGCGCGACGCCCTTCTCGGTGACGCCGACGGTGCGCTTGCGCTCGTCGACCTCGTAGTGGGTGTCGCGGCGCAGCATCGGGGAGAGCCGGGCGAACTCCTGGTACCAGCGCGAGGACTGGTCGGCCGGGCCGGAGATGATCAGCGGGGTGCGCGCCTCGTCGATCAGGATGGAGTCGACCTCGTCGACGATGGCGAAGTGGTGGCCGCGCTGGACCATGTCGTCGAGCGACCAGGCCATGTTGTCGCGCAGGTAGTCGAAGCCGAACTCGTTGTTCGTGCCGTGCGTGATGTCGCAGTTGTAGGCCTCGCGGCGCTCGGCCGGGGTCATCTCCGACAGGATCACGCCGACCGTGAGGCCGAGGAAGCGGTGGATGCGGCCCATCCAGTCCGCGTCGCGCTTGGCCAGGTAGTCGTTGGTGGTGATGACGTGCACGCCGTCGCCCGCGAGGGCGTTGAGGTACGCGGCGAGGACACCGGTCAGGGTCTTGCCCTCACCGGTGCGCATCTCGGCGACCTGGCCCAGGTGCAGCGCGGCGCCGCCCATCAGCTGCACGTCGAAGTGCCGCTGGCCGAGCACCCGCTTGGCGCCCTCCCTGGCCACCGCGAACGCCTCGGGCAGCAGCTCGTCGAGCGACTCGCCGCCGCGGTAGCGCTCCTGGAACTCGGCTGTCTTGCCGCGCAGCTCCTCGTCGGAGAGCGCGACGACCTCGTCCTCCAGCGAGTTGATGTGCGCTGCGATGTTGCGCAGCCGCTTGAGCATCTTGCCCTCGCCCGCGCGCAGGATCCGGGACAGCACCATCCGAGTCGACCTCGCTAGCTGATAGTCGTGCGCCCGCTACGGACGCTCCTGTTCGTCATCGTAGGCACCGCGCCCGGCAGCGTGCACCGACGCCGACTCCGACGCGGCGCAGGCTACCCGGGTGAGGCCCGCCACAGCACCAACGGCCCACCCGGCCGGGAGGTTCCGCACCTGCCGCCAGTTGGGAACTGGGAACGGACCGGGGTCGACCCGCGCGGATCGATCTCCGCCGGTCACCGGCCTGTCGGACGGTGTCGACGCCCTCCGGGCACCCTCGCGAATCCACCGACTAGGGGGCCGGGTGCGGGCATGGTGGTGCCCCGGGGGAGCTGGTCCCCCGGGGCACGCGGTGCGTGGGTCGGGGCTCAGACGAGCTTGATCACGCCGTAGTCGAAGGCGTGGCGCCGGTAGACGACGCTGGGGGTGCCGGTGTCGGCGTCGGCGAACAGGTAGAAGTCGTGCCCGACCAGTTCCATCTCGTAGAGGGCCTGGTCGACGGTCATCGGCTTGGCCGGGTGCTCCTTCTCGCGCACCACGCGGCCGGGGAGGCCGTCCTCGTCGTCCTCCCAGCGCTGCCGGGGCATGGGGACGCCGCCGTACTCGGTGGCCAGGTCGGCGTCGAGGTGGCTGCCGTTGGTGGTCCCGTCGTACTCGGGGGCGTGCAGCAGCGTGGTGCTCCCGGCGGTCAGACCCGCGTGCCCGTTCCCGTTGGTCATCTGGGTGGCCGCGGCGACGGCTTGGCCGACCGAGGTGGGGGTGCGCCGACCGTGGTGCACGCGCCTGCGGTCGTGTTGGCGGCGGAGCCGGTTCTCGATCTTGCTGACCGCCAGGTCGAGCGCGGCGTAGAAGTCGCCTGCGCATGCCTCCGCCCGCACGGCGGGGCCCTTGCCCTTCCCGGTGATCTCGACCCGCTGGCAGTTCTTCGACTGCCTGCGGTTGGGCTCGTGGAACAGCTCCACGTCGAAGCGGATGACCTTGCGGTCGTAGCGCTCCAGCCGGGTCAGCTTCTCCTCGACGTGTGTCCGGTAGTGCTCCGGAACCTCGACGTTACGGCCCTTAACCACGATGTCCATACACGACCTCCCTCGCTGGTGGCGAGTACTGGTTGCGGCTTTGCGGTACTTGGCGCCGGGCTGGTCTGGATTCCAAGTCCAGGACAGGAGCTGACCTGGGGCTACGCCCCCTCGGTCAACGCTCCACCGGCACCAGGGTCATGGGCTACTCGCCTCCTCCCCGCTTGCCGGGAACGGTGATAGCGATGCACGTTAGCCCGCGTTTCGACCGAGCAACAGCCCCCGAGGCGGGCGACATCCGTTCGCGACCGAGCGTGACGTCGTGCGACGGGCGGGCGGCCACGCGCGGCCGAACCGGGAGCGCGCCGAGACCACCGCGGCGAACCCGTTCCCCCGGGCGGCGCAGCACCGGGGGCCGAGCAGCGGCAGGGCGTGTTCGGTCGAGCGGACCCGGCCGCTGCGCCACCGGGTCCAAGACCACCCGCCTGCTCACCCTCATATCCGGCCAACGGCCCCGAACGGCGTACGGTTCCCGACCCTCCTTCACTCTTTCGGGGGTATCAGACTGTGGGATGGATCTCTCGTCAGACGGTCGCGGCGCAGGCGAGCACGGCGAGTACCGACAGCCCGGCCGACCGCAGCGCGCCCGCGCAGGCGGCGGCGGTCGAACCGGTGGTGACGACGTCGTCGAGCACCAGTACGGGTGCACCCGGCGGTGGGACGCCCCGACCCGAGACACACAGGTGCCGCGCCAGGTTCTCCCGCCGCCCGGCCACATCGAGCCCCACCGAGTCCCGCGCGCGACCGGCCAGCGACAACACCGGCGCGACCCGGGCGGGCACGCCGCCGAGCACCAGGACCCGGGCCACCACCTCGGCCACCCCGGCCATGTGGTGCCCACCCCGCCGCCGCACCGCCGCCCGCCTCGACGGCGCCGGGACGAACCACAGCGGGTCGCCCACATGAGCGACGCCGAGCGGCGGGGGCGACTTGCCCGACAGGGTGACCAGCGCGGGGCAGGCGGCACGCACCGCGGGCACCCGCTCGGCGAGGTCCGGCAACGCGGCCGCCATGGCCCGCCCGAGCGGCTCGGCCAACGCGCGCCGGTTGCGCTCCTTGTAAGCGATGATCGCGCGCCGCGCCGGTCCGCCGTAGGCCGTGAGGGCCAGCACGGGAACGCCCTTCGTGGCGCTCCGCTCGACCGCGCGCAGGCCGACCAGGGTCGCGGCGCACCGCGAGCACCACGAGGTGCCCGGCTCGCCGCAGCCCGCGCAGGTCAGGGGGATCAGGAGGTCCAGCAGCATCCGCATGCGAGCAGGGTGGCCGCTGCCGCGAGAACGCGCGCGAAGTTGTCCACAGGGCAGGGAAACCGCAGGTCAGCCGGGGTAGAACGGCAACGCCGCCGAGCCGAGGTTGTTCTGGTGGTACTGCCAGACCTTGCCCGCCTCGCCGGTGGTCCACATGCCGGACCCGTCGGTGACGATCGTCGACCGGCCGGGGGCGGCGGTGACCGCCGTGACCGGCAGGGTCAGGTTGGTCTTGTTGTAGGCGGTGTACGCGTACCCGTCGACCGACATGCTCACCACCGGCCGGATCGGCTGGTCGGTCGCAGCGATCACGGTGAGCCTGTCGAGCCAGTCCAGGCCGACGACGTCCTTCACGATCCCCGCTTGCAGGGTGCGGCCGGAGCGGATCGTGACGGCGTCGTTGGGCCTGACGACCGAGGCGACCCTGATCTCGCCGTTGACCACGGCCGCGACACGGGCGCCGTCGCGGGAGAGGCGGAGCTGGGTGATCGTGCCGCCGTTGCGGGTGAACTCCGAGGCGTCGACCGGGTAGTCCTCCCACTTGCCCTCGTTGGTGCGGACGACGCGGACAACCAAAGTCCCGTCTTGCACCGTCCAGACCTCGTTGGGCGTGGCCTCATTCGATCCCGCGAACAGCCAGGTGGGCCTGGTGAGGGTGGCCGCGGCAGGCAGGCTCACCTCGGGCAGATCGCCGTCTGACTTACCCACGCGCAGTTTCATGCCGCCCGGAGTCCGTTGCACGACTGCCAGCAGGCCGCCGTCCAGTGACTGCGCGGCGCTGACGATGTCGTAGCTGCCGTCGCCCGTGGGCCCGTCCAGCTTCTTGCCGTCACGCAGGGAGTAGAGGCGTCCACCGACAACGGCAAGTCCTAGAAGGTCTGCCTTAAGCGCGGACAGCGAGTCGTACGCGCCCACATCGCCGGTTGTCCAGTCCTCATGACCTGGCACCAAAGGAAGCCCTTGGCTCCGGATGCGCAGTGGGCTCGTGGTGACTTCCCGCAGGGATCGAACTAACTGCGCCGCTATGCGCTGTCTGTCCTCTAGTGGCTTATCGACCTTGCCGAGGTTGATGAGGATGGCGCCATCGGGCTCGGGGAGGATGTTGGTGCTCATCTCCAGCCCTTCGAGGTGGTTGCGCACCGCGCCCTTGAGCGACTCCGAGGGACCGCCGAGCAGCAGGTACACGACGCGGCCGAAGAGACCGGGGCGCGGCTCGATCGCCACGTAGCGGGGGTCGGAGACCATGACCCGCTGCTCGGGGTCGAAGAACTCCAGGTTCACCCTGCGGTAGCTCTTCGCGAAGTCCGCCTCGCGGATGAGGACCGCGTTCGGCGGCTCGGCGATGCGCCACTGCCCGTCCTGGCGCTTGATCACCACCCGGTACTCCAGCGACTGCACCTGCGGCAGGAACGAGAAGTCGCCGACCAGGCCGCCGATGGAGGTCGCGGTGAGGATGACGACCTGCTCGTTGGTCGGGTCCTTGCCCTCCGGAACCGACTGCGGGATGGTCTTGAACTCGTCCTGGATGATCGTCGGCGCCTCGCCGCTCTTCCAGTTGGGCTTGGCCTCCTCGGTGAGGTAGGTGCGCGCCGCGTCGGGGGTGCCCGCGTTCTTGACGAACTCCTGGACCAGGTTGAACGGGTCGAGCCCCGGCGCGGGTTTGCCGACCTGGCGCGGCTGCTCCTCGGTGGCGTCGACCACGACCCTCGGCAGCGTCCGGTCCGGGATGTTGGCGCAGCCCGCGAGCAGCGTGGCGCACAACAGGGCGAGGACGAGCCGGATCACGGGTAGACCTCCTCCGGAACGGAGATGGGCAGTGGGGCGGGCTGGGTCATGGGGCGGGCGTCGAGCGGCAGTAGCGGCAACGGGCTGTCTTCGTACTGAACGCCCTGGTTGCGAGGCAGGGTCAACCGGAAACAGGCACCCTCACCCGGTTCGCCCCACGCGTCAAGGCCACCGCCGTGCAGACGGGCATCTTCGAGGCTGATCGCTAGTCCCAATCCGGTGCCCCCGGTGTGCCGGTTGCGGGAAGGGTCAGCGCGCCAGAACCGGTTGAACACCAGGTCAGCCTCACCGGTGCGCAGGCCGACACCGTGATCCCGCACGGTTACCGCTACCGCGTTCTCGTCGAGCACCATCTTCAGCTCGACCGGCTTGCCCTCGCCGTGGTCGATGGCGTTGGCGAGCAGGTTGCGCAGGATCCGTTCGACGCGGCGGGACTCGACCTCGGCGATCGCGTCGCCCTCGGGCAGGTCGAGCACGATCTCCGACCCGGCGTTGCGCGCGATCACCCGCACCGACTCGACCGCGCGCCTGGCGATGGCCCGCAGGTCGGCGTGCTCGGCGATCAGCTCCTCGACGCCCGCGTCGAGCCGGGAGATCTCCAGCAGGTCGCCGAGCAGCGACTCGAACCGGTCGAGCTCGTCGACCAGCAGCTCGGTCGAGCGGGCCAGGCCTGCCGGAAACTGCGCGCGCGAGGCGTGCAGCACGTCGGCGGCCATCCGGACCGTGGTCAGCGGGGTGCGCAGCTCGTGCGAGACGTCGGAGGTGAACCGGCGCTGCAGCTGCCCGAAGTCCTCCAGCTGGCGGATCTGCCGTTCGATGCTCGCCGCCATCTCGTTGTAGGACTCGGCCAGCCTGGCCACGTCGTCTTCACCGGCGACGACCATCCGTTCGCCCAACTCGCCGTCCGCGAACCGTTCCGCGGCTCTAGCCGCACGCCGGACAGGCAGCACCACCTGCCGGGTCACGAGGTTGGTGATACCTGCCAAGAGAAGCAGTAGTACCAAACCGCCGACGACGAGCGTGCTCTGGACAACGCCGATCGTCCGTTGCTCGGCCGCTAGCGGGAAGAGCATGTAGAGCTGCACGGCGGTGTTCGCGGTCGCCACCGTCACGCCGACGATCAGGTAGGTGACACGCTCGCCGTTGCGGTCAACGGTGTAGATCTGCGAGACGGTCCGGTTGGACGTGTTCAGCAAGAAGTCCCGCAAGGACTGCGGGATGCTCTCGTACGGTCCAGCGGCTCTGACGTCACTCGGCGCGATGTACGGGGCGTCGTTGACGAGAACCGGTTCGAACGCGCCCGCGGAGCCTGCCCCGGACTGGTCGGGCGAAGAGCTGGTGAGCTTGTTGAGCGCGCTGTTGAGCCTGTCGCGGATGGGGTCGAACGGGCTGGTGCCGCCCAGTTCCCGCTCCGCGATCTGCACCGCGATCCTGGTCTGCGCGATGGCGGCTTCCTCTTTGGTCGCCAGCAGCCGCTCGGTGATCTGGTTCTGCAGCACCATGCCCAGCACGAAGATCACCGCGGAGCCCAGGGCGAGCGTGCTGACCACCACGCGCAGCTGCAGCGACCGCCGCCACAGCTCGCTGAACGCGCTGGAGCGGCGCCTGCCCGCGGCGACCAGGCCGCGAGCAGTGCGGACGAGCCACCGCCCCTGGCCGCTCGCCGCCGGGGTCACCGGGGATCCGCGATCACGGAGGGCCCGCCTTGTAGCCGACGCCGCGCACGGTCAGCACGGACCTCGGGGTGCTCGGGGTCGCGCTCCACCTTGGAGCGCAGCCGCTGGACGTGCACGTTGACCAGCCGGGTGTCCGCGGCGTGCCGGTAGCCCCAGACCTGCTCGAGCAGGACCTCGCGGGTGAACACCTGGCGCGGCTTGCGGGCCAGCGCCACCAGCAGGTCGAACTCCAGCGGGGTCAGCTGGATGGCCTTGCCGTCGCGGGTGACCTCGTGGCCGGGGACGTCGATGGTCAGGTCGCCGATGCCCAGCGTCTCGGCCGGTTCCGACTCGGTCCTGCGCAGCCTGGCGCGCACCCTGGCGACCAGTTCCTTGGGCTTGAACGGCTTGACGACGTAGTCGTCCGCGCCGGACTCCAGGCCGAGCACGATGTCGACGGTGTCGCTCTTGGCCGTCAGCATCACGATCGGCACGCCGGACTCCGCGCGGATCGCCTTGCACACGTCGATCCCGTTCATCCCCGGCAGCATGAGGTCAAGCAGCACGAGGTCGGGTTTCAGCTCGCGCAGCGCGGGCAGCGCCCGGGAGCCGTCCGCCACCACGGCCGTGTCGAATCCCTCGCCGCGCAGCACGATAGTGAGCATCTCGGCGAGGGCCGGGTCGTCGTCAACCACGAGCACTCGTGCCTTCATGGGCACATAGTCGCACTGTTGCGCGGGTGCCCGCGCAGCACCCGCCGTCGAGTATCGTTGAAACTTGAACAGGCCGACCGGCAGGAGCACCCATGGGCATCCGCAGGCTCAACCACGCCGTCCTCTACGTCCGCGACGTGGCGCGCAGCGTGGCCTTCTACGGCGACGTCCTCGGCTTCCGCCCGATCACCGAGTTCCCCGGCGCCGCCTTCCTGCGCGCACCGGACTCGGACAACGACCACGACCTGGGGTTGTTCCAGGTCGGACTGGACGCCCCCGGCCAGGTCGCAGGCGGCGTCGGGCTCTACCACCTGGCCTGGTCGGTGCAGACCCTGGCGGAACTGGCCGAGTTCAAGCGGGTGCTCACCGAGGTCGGCGCACTGGTCGGCGCCTCGGACCACGGGGTGTCCAAGTCGCTGTACGCGAAGGACCCGGACGGGGTGGAGTTCGAGGTCTCCTGGTTCGTCCCCCGCGACAAGATCACCCAGGAGATGGAACAGTCAGGCCCGCCACGGCCCCTCGACATCGACGCCGAGATCGCCGTCTGGGGAATCGAGTTGGTCGGCGCGCTGTAGCTCGATCAGTGCCTCCACCTGCTGCGTGATCGCAAGCGAGAGGTCTGGCAAGTCCAGCCCTAGTTCCGGGAACAGTCTCGCGGCCAACGCGCGCATAAGAGCCTCGGGTCTGGCCAGCTCGCGGGTGCTGTCCTTGACCCGGATGCCGTCGAGAAGGGCGGAACCGGTATTCGCCGAAGGTGGCGTGGAGGAACTCGTAGCCCCGCACGGCTCCTCTAGCCGTAGTGGCTTCAGGGGCGTGGATGAAGAAGAACTGGCTGAGGACCTGATCGCCGGATTGGGTTCGGTCGCCGAGGGCGGCTAGATCGGCGGTGAGGTCTGCCTCCGAGATGTACTGCGCCCCGCGGTTGAGCATGCCTAGAGCGGCGATCGACAAGCCCCAGAGCAAGCGTTCGACCGAATCAGCCGACTTCTCGGCCGAGCAGGTCCGGTGATGGCGGCGAGGCCGCGGGCGAGGTTCGCCGCGGTGACCTGGTCGGACCAGATCTTGAACTCCGGGACCTTGGTCGCCAGCTCCAGGAAGTGCGACCGGTACCGGTCGCAGAAGTCGTTGATGATGTGCCGGTTGACCGAGGGCCAGTCGCCCCGCACGTCGAACACGTCGAACACGGTGACCCCGACGCGCCGCGCCCAGCCGTCCAGTTCGGCGGTGTTGGCCTCGAACCCGACGACGGCGGACGGGGTGGGGATCTCGGCGGTGTAGAGGGCGTCGACGAAGGTCTGGCCCTCGGCGCGGCGGAGGTCGGCGATGGTCGCCTTCTGCTCGTCGGCGAGGTCGACGCCGAGGTGCGCGGCGACGGCGGCGGAGTACGCGGAGAGCACGATCGTGGAGTGCGCGGCGACCACCAGGTCCTGGCGGTGCACGCCGCTGGTGCCCATCAGGCGGTCGCCGAGGGCGTCGAGTGCGCCGCGGATGCCGGTCATGGCCTCGGACTTCTGGTCGCCCATGCCCCAGATCGCGCCGAAGACCGCCGCGACCAGGCTCAGCGGGCCAGAGGCGAGGATCACGCCGCCGAGCAGGGCGTTGAGGCGGGTCAACCAGGGGTGGTCGTCATCACGGTAGCGGGGTCAGGCGAGCAGGGTGCCGGTTAGCCACAAGGCGTCGAGGTCCGCGCTGCCGTCGACGACGTGCCAGGGCGACAGCCAGGACCTGGCGGCGAGGTCGTCGTAGACCTCGCCGACGCGGACCTGGAGCGGGGTGTCGGACTCCCACTTGTCCCTGGCGCGCGCGTCCACGGTCTCCCGGTGGGTCGCGCGCTCGGCGGCCAACTGGGCGGAGACGCGGAGCAGCAACTGCGCGTGCGGCACGGGTAGGCCAAACCGCTCGATCTCGATCGAACGCACCCACGACACGAAGTCGCCCGTAGCGGACTCGTGCAGGCGGGCAGCGCCATAGGCGGCGTTGGACGCTACATAGCGGTCCAGCAGGACGACGTCGAAGGACGCCAGGTCGGACAAGAGGTCGTCGAGCGCCCCCTGACGGTCCAGCGCATAGAGCACGGCCATGCCGTAGACGGAGTCACCGAGACCCCCGAGCCGACCGTGCAACCCCTCCTGCACCAGGTCAGCGGTCACCGACAGCCCGTACCGGGGAAAAGCGCGGGTCCCCACGGACGCGCCCTGCTCCGAGAACGCGGCGGTGAGCTTGTCGGCCAAGGTGCGCTTACCAGCGCCGTCCAGGCCCTCGATGACGATCAGACGTCCCACGGGCGTTGACCCTAGCGACAGCCGTGGCCGACTGCGTCGACAGCCGTGGCCGACTCCATCGACAGCCGTGGACGGCGCCTGCCCGGCTCTCCCCTCCGGGCCCGACGCCGTCCACGGTGCCATCCACCCCCCGGGGCGGCTCCTCGGCTCTGGCTTGCCCCCTGCGCAGGCCAGAACTACACAAGATCGCTGGACCGGGTCTGTTTGTTACACCTTTCGGTGACATAAGACGCGGGCCCCGGCACGCAGGTTGCGTGCCGGGGCCCGGAAGAACCGCCTACCGCCCAGTAGGGGCGTACTCGTCAGTAGCGGTAGTGCTCCGACTTGAACGGGCCCTCGACGTCGACGTCGATGTACTCGGCCTGCTCCTTGGTCAGCTTGGTGAGCGTGCCGCCGAGCGCCTCCAGGTGGATGCGGGCGACCTTCTCGTCCAGCTTCTTCGACAGCCGGTACACCTCGCGGTCGTACTCCTCGTGCTTGCCGTACAGCTCCACCTGGGCGATGACCTGGTTGGAGAAGCTGTTGGACATCACGAAGCTGGGGTGCCCGGTCGCGTTGCCCAGGTTGAGCAGGCGGCCCTCGGACAGCACGATGATCGAGTGGCCGTCCGGGAACACCCACTCGTCGACCTGCGGCTTGATGTTGACCCGGCGGATCCCCGGGAAGCGGGTGAGGCCCGCGATGTCGAGCTCGTTGTCGAAGTGGCCGACGTTGCCCAGGATGGTCTGGTGCTTCATCTTGGCCATGTGCTCGACGGTCACCACGTCCTTGTTGCCGGTCGTGGTGATGATGATGTCGGCCTCGCCGACGGCCTGGTCCAGCGTGCGGACCTCGTAGCCGTCCATCGCCGCCTGCAGCGCGCAGATCGGGTCGATCTCGGTGACGACCACCCGGGCACCCTGCCCGCGCAGGCTCTCCGCCGAGCCCTTGCCGACGTCGCCGTAGCCGCAGATGACCGCGACCTTGCCCGCGATCAGCACGTCGGTGCCGCGGTTGATGCCGTCGACCAGCGAGTGCCGGATGCCGTAGCGGTTGTCGAACTTGCTCTTGGTGACCGAGTCGTTGACGTTGATCGCCGGGAAGAGCAGCTCACCGGCGGCGGCGAGCTGGTAGAGCCGCAGAACGCCGGTGGTGGTCTCCTCGGTGACGCCGCGGATGTCGGCGGCGATCTTGGTCCACTTGCCCGAGTCGGCGGCCAGCGAGTGCCGCAGGGTCTCGAGGATGAGGCCCCACTCCTCCGGGTCGTCGTCCTCGGTGGCGGGCACGACGCCCGCCTTCTCGTACTGCACGCCCTTGTGGACCAGCAGCGTGGCGTCGCCGCCGTCGTCGAGGATCATGTTCGGGCCGGGGCCGTCCGGCCAGGTGAGCATCTTCTCGGTCGCCCACCAGTACTCCGGCAGCGTCTCGCCCTTCCACGCGTACACCGGGACGCCCTTGGGCTCCTCCGGCGTGCCGTGCGGACCGACCACGACCGCGGCGGCGGCGTGGTCCTGGGTGGAGAAGATGTTGCACGAGCACCAGCGGACCTCGGCGCCGAGCGCGACGAGGGTCTCGATCAGGACTGCGGTCTGCACGGTCATGTGCAGCGAACCGGAGATCCGGGCCCCGCGCAGCGGGTACACCTCGGCGTACTCGCGGCGCAGTGTCATCAGGCCGGGCATCTCGTGCTCGGCGAGGCGGATCTCCTTGCGGCCGAACTCGGCCAGCGAGAGGTCCGCCACGGCGAAGTCGATGCCGTTTCGGGTCTGCGCGAAGCTCGCTCCGGTCGCGCTCCGCGTGTCTTCTGCGGTCATCGAAAACATCCTCCAGACTTCTGGTTCCTGTCGAACACTACCGTTGGAGCAGGGGGCGCGGGGCGACCAAAAGGAGTGATCCGTGCCTGAGAGTGACCGGGGAGGGACGTGCTGCTAACGGGTTCGGAAACTCGCGTGGTCGAGCTGCGCGTGCACGGCATCATGGGCACCTCCGCGGAGAACCTCGTGACCGCGGTGGCCGCGGTCGATGTGGCAGGCGACGGCGTGGGCCGCATCGTGCGCCCGGCCGACCGCCTGATGCGGCCCGCGCCGGGTCCGGTGCTGCGCGCCGAGGGCCGGTCGGTACCCAGGGTGGTCGAGGGGTACGTGTGGGGCGCGATGACCTCCGGCGGCGTGGCCAAGGCGACCTGGGCGCTGCTGTTCCCGTTCTCGCTGGCGAACATGGCGCACTGGATGCTGCCACCGATCCCCAGCGGCCACCGGACGGCGCGGCTGCTCGGCGCCGTGAACCGGTCGCTGCTGCGGCTGGCCGCGCTGCTGCTCACCGGGCTGCTGGTGTCGCAGGCCGCCGTGGTCAGCATGGACCTGCTGGCCGCGCAGTGCCTGGCGCCGGGCACCGGCTGCCTCGACTGGGTGCCGGACTGGGTGCGCACGACCACGTCGATGCGCCAGGTGGTCGGCCTGGTGCCGGTGCTCGCGGGCATCCTGGTGCTGCACCGGGTGTCGACGGTGGCCTGGGAGACCCCTGCCGCGCCGAACCCGCCGGACGCCCAGCCCAACCAGCGGGTGGAACTGCCCGGGCGCAACCTCGTCTCCGACCCGGACACCCCCGCGCTGCGCGCGCTGCACCTGACCGCCGCGTTGGCGCTGGTAGCGCTGTTGCCGCTGGGTGGCCCGTTCACGCCACCGGCGCATGGGCCCGCCCTGTGGGTGTGGGTCGCGGCGCTCGCGGTGGTGGGCACATGTGTTTTGTGTGTACTCGCTTTGGACGACCCGCGGGGAGCCGACCCCTCAACTGCCGGTCGGTACCTGAGGACCGTACTGGGCCGGGTGCCGAGGGCGGTGTTGCTGCTCGGCGGTGCCGCGCTGGCGGTGGCGGCCGGGGTGATCACCGGTCCCGTCCCCGCGCGGATGACCGGCACCGGGCCGACCGTGGAGGCGATCGCGGCCGGGTTGATCGCGGTGGTCGTGCTGCTCGGGGTGTTCCTGGTGCCCGCCGCGCTGATCGCCCGCCGCACCTGGAAGCACCAGCCCAAGGCGCTGCGGCCGTGGGCAGGCGGGTGGATGGCGGCGCCGGTGCTGGCGATCAGCGCGTTGATCGGCGGCGGTTTCGGCGCGGGTCTGGCGATCTCGCTGCGCAAGGTGGTCGGGTCCAGCGGGATCGAACTGCCGCGCGGCTACGAGCAGGTGACCCTGCTGTGGGGTGCGGCGGCGGTGATCGGTCTCCTCGTGGCGATCCCGTGCGGCGCGGTCGCGGCGGTACGCCTGTTGATGGCGCCCGGCGGGTACGCGGAAGTCGACATGTTGCACGCGGGCAGACCCGCGGACGCCTCGGCCGCACTACGCGGATGGCGGGCGGCTGGGTGGCAGCGGCGCAACGCGCATCGCGTACTGCTGGCGTTCGCGGGGGTGCTCGCGGCGGGGACGGTCTTGTCGGTGACCACCCGGATCGCGAACCTGCACCCGCCGCAGTGGATGGACCCGTTGCCCACCATGGGAATCCTGACGCTCGGCGCGTTGGTCGTCGCGTTGTTGCGGGCGATCTACACGGCAGCGCAAGAGCCGGAGGCAGGGCGACGGTTGGGCGTTATCGCTGACCTGGCGTCGTTCTGGCCGCGTGAGGCACATCCAACGGTGCCGCCGTGTTACGCGTTGAAGGTCGTGCCGGAGCTGGCGGCGCGCGTGATGGAACACCTCAAGGACCCATCAACGCGGGTAGTGCTGACGGGCCATAGTCAGGGCAGCCTTCTCGTTGCGGTTACCGCCGCCCGGTTGATGGATGTGCTGAACGAGCCCGAACGGCAGCGGTTGGGTCTAGTGACGGTGGGATCGCAGTTGCAGTGGGCGTACCCGCGCGCGTTCCCCGGTGCGGTGCCGCATGCCTCGCTCGCCGAGCTATCGCAACGTCTAGGTACCCGTTGGCGCTCCCTGTGCCGTGGCACCGATCCTCTCGGCGGCGCCGTCACCACCTGGGACCGCCAGGTGTGCGACAACCAACTGCTCGGCACCGGCTTCCGCCCGGACGGCACCATCGGCCCCCTCCCCGCCGCCACCCCCTCCCCCACCGGCGCCCTGGTCCTCGGCGGCGACCACTGGCTCCCCGACCCCATGCGCGGCCCCTTCACCGGCCGCCGCTGGGTGGCCGGGGTCATGGGCCACGGCAACTACACCGCCGATCCCGAGTGGGACCGCGCCATCGCCATGGCCGCCGGGCTGGACCCGGAGGAGCCCAAGTCCACCCTCCCCTGGCCCAGTCGCCACGCCTGACCTCCGCCGCTGACCGGTAAGTGGGATCGGCCGGGCAGGCGACCATCCGGCGGAAAGGCACCGGGAACGTTAACCTTTCGTGGCCGATTCACCCGCACGGAAAGGGGGGCGAGGATGCCTGGTAACGGGCTGTGGCGGACGAAGTCGGTCGAGCAGTCGATCGCGGACACCGATGACGCCGAGACGAAGCTGCGGCGGAACCTGTCGACCTGGGACCTGATCGTGTTCGGGGTCGCGGTGGTGATCGGGGCCGGGATCTTCACGTTGACCGCGCGGACGGCGGGTGACCTGGCGGGGCCGTCGGTGTCGGTCGCGTTCGTGATCGCGGCGGTGGCGTGCGCGTTGGCGGCGTTGTGCTACGCCGAGTTCGCGTCGACCGTGCCTGTCGCGGGTAGTGCGTACACCTTCTCTTACGCCACCTTCGGCGAGTTCGTGGCGTGGATCATCGGCTGGGACCTGATCCTGGAGCTGGCCGTTGGCGCTGCCGCGGTCGCCAAGGGGTGGTCGGTCTACCTGAACACCGTGCTGGGCTACATCTTCGGGTTCGACCCGTCGCAGAGCACGGCGACGATCTTCAAGCTCGGTGGGCTCACCCTCGACTGGGGCGCGTTGGTCCTGGTGGTGTTCCTGGCGGCGATGCTCGCCATCGGCACCAAGCTGTCCTCGCGGGTCAGCGCGGTCATCACCGGGATCAAGGTGGCGATCGTGCTGTTCGTCATCGTCTTCGGCCTGTTCTACGTGAAGGCGGCCAACTACACGCCGTTCGTCCCGGAGTCGCAGCCGCCCGCGGTCGGCAAGAGCGGGGTCGAGCAGTCGCTGTTCTCGGTCATCGCGGGCGGCGACGGCAGCTCGTTCGGCGCGTTCGGGCTGCTGGCGGGCGCGTCGCTGGTGTTCTTCGCGTTCATCGGGTTCGACATCGTCGCGACCACCGCGGAGGAGACCAAGAACCCGCAGCGGTCGGTGCCGCGCGGCATCTTCGGCTCGCTGTCGATCGTGACCGCGCTGTACGTGGCGGTGTCGCTGGTGCTGGTGGGCATGGTCAGCTACCACCAGCTCGCGACGACGATCAAGCCGGACGGCAGCGCCGACAAGAAGACCCTCGCCACCGCGTTCTCCCTCAACGGGGTCGACTGGGCGGCGCAGATCATCTCCATCGGCGCGCTCGCAGGCCTGACCACCGTGGTCATGGTGCTGATGCTCGGCCAGATCCGGATCATCTTCGCCATGTCGCGCGACCACTTGCTGCCGCGTCAGCTCGCGCGCACCAGCGCCAAGCAGACCCCGGTCCGCGCGACCGTCGCGGTGGCGGTGCTGGTGGCGATCGCGGCGACCTTCTTCGAGGCGGACAAACTCGAGGAGATGGTCAACGTGGGCACGCTGTTCGCGTTCATCCTCGTGTCCGCGGGCGTGATCGTGCTGCGCAAGACCCGGCCGGACCTCAAGCGGTCGTTCCGGGTGCCGTGGGTGCCGCTGGTGCCGATCCTGGCGATCATCGCCTGTGTGTGGCTGATGCTGAACCTGACCGTGCTGACCTGGCTGCGGTTCGTGGCCTGGATGGTCCTGGGCGTGATCGTCTACTTCGCCTACAGCCGCCGCCGGTCGCTGCTCGGTCAGCGCAACGCCGAGGAAGCCGCCAAGTCCGAACCGTAGTATCGCGGTCGTGCCCTTCCTGTGCCTGGACATCGGTTCGACGTGGACGAAGGGCGCCCTCGTCGCCCAGGACGGCGAACTGCTGGGCACGGCCCAACACGAGACGACGCCGCCGGAAGTCCTCGACGGCATGGCGGCCGTGACCTCGGCGCTGGGTGCTCCCGGCGCCGAGGTCCTCGCGTGCTCGTCGGCGGGCGGCGGCCTGCGGCTCGCGGTCGTCGGCCAGGAGCGGCTGGTCAGCGCCGAGGCGGGCTACCGGGTGGCCCTCTCGGCGGGCGCGAAGGTCGTGCACGTCTGCGCGGGCAAGCTCGACAGCCTCCGCCCCCTGCGGGCCGACCGCCCGGACCTGGTGCTGCTCGTCGGCGGCACGGACGGCGGCGACGACACCGTCCTGCTGCACAACGCGCGCAGGCTCGCCGAGAACCGCCTCAGCGTCCCGATCGTCCTGGCGGGCAACGCCCACGCGCGCGCCGAGGCGCTGGCGCTGCTGGACGGCCGCACCGTCGTCCCGACCGACAACGTGCTGCCCGACGTCGGTGAACTGCACCCCGGCCCGGCCAGGCGGGCGATCCGCGAGGTCTTCCTCGCCCACGTCATCGGCGGCAAGGGCCTGTCCAGGGGCACGCGCTTCCGCTCCCTGGTGCGCACCGTGACCCCGGACGCGGTCCTGGTCGGCGTGTCCCGTCTGGCGCACCTGCTGGCCACCGACGACGATCCTGGCGCGGTGCTGGTGGTCGACGTCGGCGGCGCGACCACGGACGTCTATTCGGCGGTGTCCACAGTGGAGGAGACTGGCGCCACTGTCGCGTTGCCTGCCGACCGCAGGACGGTGGAGGGTGACATCGGGATGCGCTGGTCCGCCCCTGGCATCGCGGCGGAGGCCCGGGCGGAGCAGCTCGTCGAGGACGACAGTCTTGCGGCGGCCGCGCAGTATCGGGCCGAGAACGTCGACTTCATCCCGTCCACGGATGAAGAGTCCGCAGTGGACACCAAGTTGGCTGCCCTGGCCGCGATCATCGCGATCCGTCGGCATCTGCGGATGGTCGACAATCGGCTGGGGCCTCGGGGAGCGGGGCTTTTGGTGCTTTCGGGGGGCGTTTTTCGCCACGCGAGCAAGGCAGCGCAAACAGAGGTGGAGAACGCTCTCCGCGCCGACCCGGTGCTACGGCCGATCTTGCGCACGGCACGGATTGCTGTCGATCGCGACTACGTGCTCGCGCCGGCGGGTTTGCTCGCTGAGGCTGGGCACACTGAAGTGGCGGGGCGACTTCTGCGAGGACTCAGCACGGACTGACGCGGGGGTCGGCGCTTGCTGGGTGGGGGGCTCGATAGGGCGAACTTCCTTTGCGCGGGGCCCCTGGGCGCCCTGGGAAGGAAGTTCGCCCTATCGAGCGTGAGCAGTGTGGCGGCTCAGGGAGTGCTGACCGTGGTGCGGTAGAGGTCTGGCTCCAGGTAGATCAGCCGGGCAGCCGGGACGGCGTTGCGGACGCGGGCCTCGGCGTCGTCGATGGCCTGGGCGACGTCTTCCATGGGGAGGCCGGGGCGCAGGGCGATCTTGGCGGCGACGAGGAGCTCGTCCGGTCCGAGGTACTGGGTGCGCAGGTGGATGATCCGCTGGACCTTGCCGGTGGCCAGTTCGTCCTCGATCTTGGCCAGTTCGGCCGGGGTGGCGCCCTCGCCGATGAGCAGCGACTTCATCTCCACGATCAAGATGATCGCGATGATGCCCAGCAGCACCCCGATGCACAGCGTGCCGATGCCGTCCCAGACCGGTTCGCCGGTGGCCAGGGTGAGGCCGACGCCGCCGAGTGCGAGGACGAGGCCGAGCAGCGCGCCCGCGTCCTCCAGCAGCACGACCGGCAGCTCCGGGGTGCGCGACTGGCGGATGAAGCCCCACCAGGTGGCGTCGCCCTTGATCTTCCTGGACTCCACGATGGCGGTGTAGAACGAGTACGACTCCAGGGCGATGGCCAGCACCAGGATGATCACCGCGACCCACGGCGATGTCAGCGGCTCTGGGTGGCCGATCTTGTGGATGCCCTCGTAGAGCGCGAACACCGAGCCGAGCGAGAACAGCATCAGCGCCACGATGAACGAGTAGAAGTACCGGTCGCGGCCGAAGCCGAACGGGTGCTCCTTGGTGGCCCGCCGCTGCGAGGTCTTCTGCCCGAGCAGCAGCAGCCCCTGGTTGGAGGTGTCGGCGACCGAGTGCACCGACTCGGCGAGCATCGAGGACGACCCGGTGACCAGGAAGCCGACGAACTTGGCCACGGCGATCCCCGCGTTGGCGCCCAACGCGGCGAGGATGGCCTTGGTGCTGCCTCCAGCGGACACAGTCGCTCCCTGGTGCTAGTCCGATATGTCGGATCGGTGGATCGGTGGCAGCCTAGAGCGTGTCATGGTCGGGGGCCTCGGCGCCCACGGTTGCCACGAACACCTGGGTGTGACCCTCGCCGACCGGGCGGACCGCCAGGTCCACGTCGCACGCGGGCACCCACGCGGACTGGCCGCGACCGAGCCTGCGGCCGCCGACCTCGACCTCGCCGTCGGTGCAGACCATGATCTGCGGGCGCTGCACCGGCAGCGGCACGCGGTCGCGCTGACCCGGCGCCCACTCCACTCTGGACAGCTCGAACTCCGGCGCGTCGGTGCGGTAGGCGCGCAGCCGCCCGACCTGGTCGCCGGTGGACACCGGCATGTCGCCGCAGCCGAAGTCGAGCACCCGCAGCAGTTCCGGCACATCGACGTGCTTGGGGGTGAGCCCGCCGCGCAGGATGTTGTCGGAGTTGGCCAGGATCTCCACGCCGGTGCCGTGCAGGTAGGCGTGCAGGTTCCCGGCTGGCAGGTAGATGGCCTCGCCGGGGCCGAGCACCAGCCGGTTGAGCAGCAGCGCGGCCAGCACGCCCGCGTCGCCGGGGTAGCTCTCGCCCAGCTCCAGGACCGTGCGGCACTCCAGGGAGAACTCGCCGTGCGCCTTGACGTGCGCGACGCAGGCGTCGATCAGGTCCGGCATCAGCCGTTCCAGCGCGGTCTGCGGCAGCGTGATCCAGGTGGTGAACAGGGCCCGCAGCCCGTCGGAGTTGGGCTGGCCGACCAGCAGGTCGATGTGCGCGGACAGGCCGGGCGTGCGCAGCTGTTCGAGCAGCGCGATGGTGCGCACCGGGTCGCGGAACCCGGCGAGGGCGTGGAACTCGGTGAGCGCGCAGACCAGTTCGGGCTTCGCGGTCGGGTCCGGGTAGTTGCGGTTGGCCGCGTCCCTGGTGATGCCCGCGGCCTCTTCGCGCGCGTACCCCTCGGCGGCCTGCGCGGCCGAGGGATGCGCCTGCATGCTCAGCGGCTCTTCAACGGCGAGGATCTTGAGCAGGAACGGCAGCCGGTTGCCCCACCTGGCCGCGGTAGCGTCACCGAGCTGTCCACGCGGGTCGGAGTCGATCCGGTCGAGCAGGGAGTGCTCGGCGCCGTCGCCGTCGACGAACCGGGACGGGTCGCCGGGGTGCGCGCCCATCCACAGCTCGGCCTCCGGGTGCGGCGCGGGCACCGGCTTGCCCAGCAGCTCGGCGAGAGTCGTGCGCGACCCCCACGCATACGGGCGCACCGCATTGCGCAGCAGCTCCACCTGACTACTCACTCCTTCGGACCACCCGGTGGGGTCGGCAGCGACCACCGGGCTCGTTCCCACCGTCACCTCGGACCAGACTCCCTGGTCACGCGCTCGCGGGAGCGTAACGGCCGGTGCCGCCGGTGGTACCCGCGGCGAGGCCGAGGTAGAGCGCGGCGAGTTCGAAGCGCAGCGCGAGCACGGCCGCCCTGGTCGGCTCGTCCGCCGTGATCTCCTCGGCCGGGGCGATCAGGTCGGCGGCGGGCAGCGTCTCGTGGGCCTGCCTGCGCACCGGGTCGTCCGGCTGCGCGCGGACCGCGAGCAGCAGCACCCTGGGCGGCAGCGCGGCCGGTCCGTCGAAGGAGTCCGGGTCGGCGAAGATGTCGCGCTCGGAGGTGGCCCGCACGGCGGCGCGGTGCAGCGCGGTGCGGCTGCTGGCCTGCAGGTACCCGGCCACGTCGCAGACCAGGTCGGTGTGGGTGCCCAGCACCTGCACGGCGTGGCGGCCGACCGCGGTGGCGACGTGGTCGAGGCCCCACAGCAGCGGGGAGTGCTCGGCCAGCCGCAGCGCCAGCGTCTTGGCCGGGTTCACGAACGACTCGTGCTGCGGGTGGTCGCGCTCGGCCTCGCGGTCGAGCTCGTCGGCGAGCATGTCCACGTCGAAGCGCAGCAGGTCGAGTTCCCGCAGCGCGAGCAGGCCGCTGGTGTAGGCCTTGGCGAAGCCGAACCCGGGCCGCACGACCAGCCTCGGGGTGATCAACATGGCGTTGCCAGCGGCAGCGGCGGCGACCGGGCCCTCGGACGGCGCGGTCAGCACGACACCGGCGCCGCGGCGGCCCGCCCGGTCGACGTCCTCGGCCAGCTGCCGGTCGCCGGGGTCGTCGGTGTGCGCGATCACGACGTCCAGCGCGCCCACCCACGGCGGGACGACGTCGGTGACCACCAGCGGCACCGGGCACGCGGGCAGCAGCAGCTCGGCGAGCAGCCGAGACACCGCGGGGCCGAGCCCGGGGCGGGTCAGCAGCACCACCGCGCGCGGACGGCTGCCCGCGAGCCTGCCGATGCCCGCGCCCGCCGCGGCCTCGGAGGTGGCCCGCACCTGGGCACCGGCCATCGCGCCCGCCCGCAGCAGACCGTCCACGTCGGCCTCGCCCAACCGGGCGGGGTCGTCGAGGAGGCTGTCGTCGGCGACGGTGCTCACGGGGCTTGGCCGGTCTGCCGGTCGGCCGGGTGCTCCGCCTCGTCGAGCAGCAGCACCGGGATGCCGTCGGTGACCGGGTACCGCCTGCCGCACTCGGTGCAGGTCAGCACGTCGGCCTCCGGGTCGTCCGGGGTGCCGACGCGCAGCGGGGCGTGGTCGTCGGACGGGCAGGCGAGGATGTCCAACAACTGCTGGTCCAGTGTGACTGCCACGGTCGTCCTCCTCGTTGGGTCCAGTGTCCAGGCGGGTGCGGGTCGGCGCAGCTCAAGCCCGGACGATCGCCAGCACCTCGTCGCGGATGGCGGTGACGGCGCTGTCGTCGGCCGCCTCGATGTTGAGGCGCAGCAGCGGCTCGGTGTTGGAGGCGCGCAGGTTGAACCAGCCGCCGCCGGGCAGCCGCACGGTCAGCCCGTCGAGCTCGTCGAGCTCGACGCCGTCGCGGTCGCCGAACTCGGCGCGGATCGCGGCCAGCCGCCCGGCCTGGTCGGTGACCGTGGAGTTGATCTCGCCGGAGGCCGCGTAGCGGTTGTACTCCCTGGTCAGCGCGGACAGCGTGCCCGGCTGCTCGCCCAGCGCCGCCAGCACGTGCAGCGCGGCGAGCATGCCGGTGTCGGCCTTCCAGAAGTCGCGGAAGTAGTAGTGCGCGGAGTGCTCGCCGCCGAAGATCGCGCCGGTGCGGGCCATCTCCTGCTTGATGAACGAGTGGCCGACCCTGGTGCGCACCGGCTTGCCGCCGTGCTCGGCGACGATCTCGGGCACCGCGTCCGAGGTGATCAGGTTGTGGATCACCGTGCCGCCCGGGTCCTTGGCCAGCTCGCGCACCGCGACCAGGGCGGTGACGGCACTCGGGGAGACCGGGTCGCCGTTCTCGTCGACGACGAAGCAGCGGTCGGCGTCGCCGTCGAAGGCCAGGCCGACGTCCGCGCCGACCTCGCGCACCCTCGCCTGCAGGTCCACGATGTTCTTCGGGTCCAGTGGGTTGGCCTCGTGGTTGGGGAAGCTGCCGTCGAGCTCGAAGTACATCGGCACGACCTCGATCGGCAGGTCGGCGAACACGCTCGGCACGGTGTGCCCGCCCATGCCGTTGCCCGCGTCCACGACCACCTTCAGCGGCCGGATCCCGGTGAGGTCGACCAGCTCGCGCAGGTAGGCGGCGTACTCGGCCAGCAGGTCCTTGTGCTCGACCGAGCCCTTGGTCTCGGCGACCGGGTGGTCGGCTCCGGCCTCGACATCGGCCTGGATCTCGGTGAGACCCGAGTCCTGGCCGACGGGGGCGGCGCCTGCGCGGCAGAGCTTGATGCCGTTGTACTTGGCCGGGTTGTGGCTGGCGGTGAACATCGCGCCGGGCAACTGCAGGCTGCCGGAGGCGAAGTACAGCATGTCGGTGCTGGCCAGGCCGATGTTGACCACGTCGACCCCGGTCGAGGCCACCCCGTCGCCGAAGGCGTCGGCGAGCGCGGGCGAGGAGTCGCGCATGTCGTACCCGATCACCACGGCGGGCCCGCCGACCAGCCTGGCGAACGCGGCGCCGATGGCGCGCACGAGGTCGGTGTCGATCTGCTCGCCCACCACGCCGCGGATGTCGTAGGCCTTGAAGACGCCGGACAGGTCGCGCACGGGGTACTCCCAGGGGTCGGGCAGGCTGGCCCTGCGGCAGCCCGCGACTACTCGCCAGGAGCCTACCGGCGGCGGCCCGACCGCGACGCCCAGCGTCGCCAGTCGGCGACGGAGTCGGTCGCTACTCGGTGACCGGGTCCGGCAATACCCGCAGGTGACCGCGTCTGCCCGCGGCCGCGCCCTGGTCGGGTTGCTCCACCGGCCGGTCGACCCGGCCCGCCTCGCGGACCGCCTCGGCGAGCGCGGTGAGGTCGTCGACCGAGGGCTCGGGGAGGGCGAACGCGCCGTCGTGGCGGACGACCTCCCAGCCGCGCGGGACGGTGAGGCGCAACGCGTGCTCCTCGCAGAGGTCGTAGCTGTGCGGCTCGGAGTAGGTGGCCAGCGGTCCGACGACCGCGGTCGACTCGGCGTAGGCGTAGGTCAGCGTGGCGACGGCCGGGTCGAGACACCCGGTCCGTGAACACCGCCGCACGCTCCGCACGATCGGTGACCATAGCGCCTCCGCGGCCGCTCGCGCCCCAAGTGCCGCACGACACGCCCCCGACACGCCCAACCGGCCCAGCAGGGGACCCGCGTACCCTGCTCAGGGTGGTGACGGCTCGCAGTTCCCGGCGGCGCGGACGGCGCAATCGCGATCGACATGGACGCGGTCTGCGGGGTCCGCTGTACCCGTCGACGCTGCCCGCGGCGAGCACGCGCGCGGAGAAGTTCGACGCGCTGGTGCTCGACGCCCTGGAGCCCATCGAGGCGCGCTGGCGCACGGAGCTGACCAAGCTCGACGTGGCGGTGGACGACGTCCCCGAGGTCACGCCGGACACCCCGGACGGCGTGCTCGCCGACAGCGGGGTGCCGCTGGCGCGGCTGGTGCAGGCCGGTGTCGACCGCAGGGGCCAGCCGACCAGGGCGCGGATCGTGCTCTACCGGCGGCCGCTCGAGGCGCGCGCCAAGGACAGCGCTGACCTCGCCGACCTGGTGCACGACGTGCTGGTCGAGCAGGTGGCGGCCTACCTCGGGCTCGACCCGGGCGTGATCGACGGCGAGTCCTGACCGCGGCCGCGGGCCGGGATCGCTGTCAGCAGGGCGAACAGGACGACCGCGGCCTGGATGAGCAGGAGCAATCCGCGCAGCGTGGTGGGTTGTTCTATGCGCACTTCGGCCGCACGAGTCGGTATGGCTACCGCGACTGAACTGCCCCACGCCCGAACGACGGCGACGGGCCTACCGTCGATTGTCGCCTCCCAGCCGGGTTCTTCCTCGGCGGTGATCACGAGCAGCCGCCCTTCGGCGCCATCGGACACCTTCACGGCCACCTGTGGTGGTGCGGCTTCGACAGGCACCGCCGCGTCCGATGTGGGCGTGGCACCGGTAAGGGCTAGATGCGCCGCATCAGGCGAAAGCAGGTAGGCCGAACCGGACCGTGGAAGTAGCCGGAACACGGCTGCGCCGGTCGATGTGCGGGGTGCGTCAGCGACAAGAGTGCCTGCGCGGTCTTGGAAGCGTTGCGCGTCAGCTTGCGGGACTACGACGAAGAGGACTCCCGTAGCCGCGGCACGCAGCACAGCGGACTGGACGCGATCCGGGTCGTCCGAGCGCAATTCCCGGTCGAGTGCGGCAAGTCGAGGGCTGGACGACGGGGTGGGCGCGAGGTCGTCGTCACCGAACAGCGGAGCCCGACCGGTGACCTGCCGGGGCTGCTGGTCGGACAGGACCAACAGGGACCGGTTGGTGTTGGCGAGTTCCGCGGTCAGCGTGGTCGCCAACTGCTCGCCGCCGGAGTCGTCCAGTGGACCTTGCCTGCCCGGGATGATCACGCCGACAACAAGAACCCCCAACGCGGCCGCACCCGCGAACACAGCGGGCAGCCGTACCGGCGCCCGCCCGGTGCGAGAGGCGCCGAGCATCGCCCACACCAGCCCCCAGCCGACGATCAGCAGCGGCACACCGGCCCAAGCAGCGACCGGGGGGCCACCGCTCAACGGTGTCGCGGGCACCAGTCGCACGAGTACGACGGTGACCGCGCCCAGTAAGGCGAAACTCAGCCCAGGCAGCACTGACCGCCGTGCCCCGAAAGCGATCCCGGCCGCGACCGCCACCAGGACACCGAACCCGACGAACGACCACGCCCCCGGTCCGCCTGCGTTGAGGCCCACCAGGTCGACGAGCGAGACGGCAGGCGAATCGGTCACCGCGCCGATGCCGTGCAGGACGACCCCGGGGTGCTGGATCACCACCGCGGGCCAGGGCAGCAGCAACGCCAACGGCATGAGCACCAGCAGGAACAGCGCCGCACCACGCCTGCTGCCACCGCCGGGCACCAGGACGAACCCGCCGAGCGCCATGACGACCAACGTCAGGTGGGTCAGCGGGGAGAACGCCCCGATGGCCGCCAACCCGAGTGCCGTACCCGCCGTCGTCGAGAGCCAGGCGCCCTCACCGACCCGGCCGCGCCCGATCAGGGCCGCGATCCCGGAGGCCACCAACGGAAGCAGGATGTGCACTACGACCGCGTCGAGCCTGCCCTGCGCCACGGCGGACGCGGCGGGCGGCAGCAGCGCGTACCCGAGCGCGAGCAATGCCCGCACCCACCGGCGCACCGGCGCCCTTCTAGTCGCGATGTACGCGCTTAGGCCCGCCAGCGGCAGATCGGCCAACAGCAACACGGCCACGACCGCCGCCGGACCGCCCACGGGTGCGAGGAACGCTCCCAGGACACCGAGCACCGCCAGCGCTGTCGGGGCTGGCGCGGCCGTCCCGCCGGACACCCCGTGCCAGGTCGCCAGGTACTCGGCCCACACCTGCTCCAGCGACCCCACCGGCGCCAGTCGCCCGCCCGCGAGGTCGAGTCCCAGCCGGGCGGAGTTCACCACGAACGCCAACGCGACCAGCCCGAGGAACAGCACCAGCGGCGGTGCCAGGGCGATCTGCCGCAGGACGCGCGCCCGGTCCACCCGGACGAGCACCGCCTCGCGCGGCGGTTCCGGCGTGCTCCCGTCGCGGCGAACCGGCGACGGGCGCGGACCCGGACTCGGCGCCAGACCGGTCGGCGGCGGCTCGGCGAGCACCAACGGGACCGCGATCGCGTTGTCCGGTCGGCGCAGTCCGGCGCGCTTCGGCCGTCCACCCGCCCCGGCGGGCAACGCGTCCGGGCTCACCGGCGGCCGCGGCACGGCCTCCGGAGGCAGCCACGCCGGGTCGTAGTCGCCGGGCAGCCGACCCAGGGCGGCGTCGGCGACCACGCGCCTGCGGACCATGGTCGACACCGCGCCCCGCACCGCGTTGCGCAGCCTCGTGGCGCGGCTGGTGAACAGTCCGCGAACACTGCCCGATCGCGCACCCTGCCGTACCCGATCGCCCCGGGCGGCCCGCAGCCCGGCGCCGCCGCCGAGCAGGTACGCCACCGCGCGCAGTTCGGCGCGGGACTCGGCAGGCCTCCGTTGCATGGCGAAACCCAAGGCGCGCAGCAGGCACAGCGCGGTCAGCCGGGGAACCCCGACCAGGAACGAGAACGTGGTGCAGTTCACCAGGAAGGTGCGCAGCCCGTGCCCCCTGGCCAGCGCGCGCGGGGTACCGCCGAGCCGGGGCGCCGCCACGTCGACCCGCCTGCGCCGGGTGGTGACCGCACGGGCGTGCCGGATGCGCGCCTTGGGGACGCAGAGCACCACGTGCCCGGCCCGGTTCGCCCGCCAGCCCAGGTCGACGTCCTCGCCGAACAGCCCGAGGTCGCGGTCGAACCCGCCGAGCGCCGCCCACACCGAGCGGCGCACCAGCATCCCGGCCGAGGACACCGCGAGCACCTCGGTGCTCTGCTCGAGGCCCCGGTCGCCGCCGCGGCCGAGCCGCACCCAGTCCAGTTCGGACGGACCGACCCCGGTCTGCCGGTGCCCGGCGGCGTCGGTGGACAGTCCGGCCTCGACCACCAGCCTGGGGTCCTGCCAGTCCACCACCAGCGGCCCGAGCACCCCGGCCGACGGCGACACCTCGGCGGTGAGCAGCAGCGTGGCCAGGCAGTCCTGGTCGGGCGCGGAATCGTCGTGCAGCAGCCAGATCCAGCCGCCCGGGTCGCCCCAGCGGTCGACCGCGTGGTCCACCGCGGCGTGCACGGCCGCGGCGTACCCGGTCGCGCGGTCGAGGGTGATGACGCCGTCGACCACCTGGTCCGGACCGGCGCACGCGGCCGCGAGCAGCGCGGCGGTGCCATCGGTCGAGCCGGTGTCCACCGCCAGCACGTGCCGGGGGCGGGGCCTGGAGTGGCGCAGCGCGGACAGCGCCTGCCGCAACCACTCGGCGCCGTCGTGGCAGACCAGGACGGCGAGCACCGGCGCGGTGCGCAGCACAGGAGCGCCGCGCGCCAACGCCGACCGGGACCGGGACGGCACGGACCGGCACCTCCCTCGTTCGCGGGCCGTGGTGACCGCCCACCGTACGACGAGACGCGCTGGACCGTGGTGAAGGCGCGGGCGGTCAGCCCGCGTTATCGACCGTTCCCGCTGCCACCTTGAGCCCGGACTCCCCAGTACAGGCTCTCGGCGTCCCGCACGCCGCGCTCCAGGCCGTAGGGCCTAGACCGCGCGCTTCTTGAGCTTGCGCCGCTCCCGTTCGGACAGACCACCCCAGATGCCGAAGCGCTCGTCGTGCGCCAAGGCGTACTCCAGGCACTCCGAGCGGACCTCGCAACCGAGGCAGATCCGCTTGGCCTCCCTGGTCGAGCCGCCCTTCTCGGGGAAGAACGCCTCGGGGTCGGTCTGCGCGCACAGTGCGCGCTCCTGCCACTCCTGCTCCTCGGACTCGTCGAAGAACCCGGAGAACACCCCGAGGTCCTCTGTCGACCGCTCGCCCCACTCCACGACGCGGCCCCCGTCACCCAATCCCTGCATGATCGCCCGCCTCCTCGCCTTCCGCACTCCTCGGCTGGCGGATGCCATCGGCCGTCCCCGTGGCGAATGACATCGATGTGATTACACCCGTGTCGCCGCGGCGGGTCAAGCGCGGCCCCCGAGCGGGTGATGGGATATGTGCTCCCCGTACCCGATCGTGTACCTGCCGAAACGGCGGCGATTGCCGGTCCGGTCGTCCGCCAACCGGCCGACATTGCCACACTGGTGTGGTGCAGCGATCAGCGGTTCGGCCATCACCGGTCTTCCTTGCCCTCGTCCTGCTCACCGTCGGGGGCGCGCTGCTGACCCTCGTGGAAGGTGAGACAGCGCTGCGGGCTGGGGTTTTCCTGCTCGTCATGGGCGGCTGGGCGGTGTCGCTGTGCCTGCACGAGTTCGGGCACGCGATCGTCGCCTTCCGCGGCGGCGACCGCGAGGTCTACTTCAAGGGCTACCTCACACTCGACCCGCGGCGCTACACCGACCCGGTGCTGAGCCTGCTGCTGCCGCTGCTGTTCCTGGCGATCGGCGGCATCCCGCTGCCCGGCGGGGCGGTGTGGATCAACCACCACGCGCTGCGGTCCCGAGCGGTGGACTCAGCCGTCTCGCTCGCCGGGCCGTTCTCGAACCTGGTGATCGCGTTCCTGCTGACGGTCTCGGTGAACGTCTTCGACCCGGCCCCCGGCATCGCCTGGGGCCTGTCGTTCCTGGCGTTGCTGCAGCTCGCGGCCTTCGTGCTGAACATGCTGCCGGTGCCCGGCCTGGACGGGTGGGGCGCCATCGAGCCGTTCCTGTCCTACGAGGCGCGCAGGTTCGGCGCCAAGGCGCGGCAGTGGGCGCCGCTGATCCTGTTCGCGGTGCTGATCGGCGTGCCCGGCGTGAGCGGGGCGTTCTGGGACGTGGTGCAGGCCCTGTTCGGCGCCATCGGCGGCGACGAGCTCGCCGCGTACCTCGGGCAGCGCGCGTTCTTCTTCTGGCAGTAAACCCGGATGTGAAAACCGTCTCGGTGGCCGGTCGACCGGCCACCGACTGAGCTTGCGAGGGTCGCCGACCGTGAAGGTAGTGGTTGTCGTCGGCGGGGTCGGGGGAGCCCGGTTCCTGCTCGGCGTGAAGAAGTTCCTCGGTTTACCACCGGTCGGCGCACCGGAGGGGCCCAGCCCGCACGAGGTCACCGCGATCGTGAACACCGCGGACGACATCTGGCTGCACGGGCTGCGGATCTGCCCCGACCTCGACTCGTGCATGTACACCCTGGGTGGTGGCAGCGACACCGAGCGCGGGTGGGGCCGCACCGGGGAGAGCTGGACGGTCAAGGAGGAGCTGGCCGCCTACGGCGCCGAGCCGGAGTGGTTCGGCCTCGGCGACAAGGACATCGCGACCCACCTGGTGCGCACCAGGATGATGCGCGCGGGCTACGAGCTCTCGGACATCACCGCGGCGCTGTCGGACCGCTGGAAGCCCGGGGTGCGGCTGCTGCCGATGACCGACGACCGGGTCGAGACGCACGTGGTGATCGATGAGCCGAGCACCGGCGAGCGCAAGGCGGTGCACTTCCAGGAGTGGTGGGTCCGCTACCGCGCGGAGCCGAGGGCGCGCTCGATCGTGCCGGTCGGCGCGGACGAGTCGACGCCCGCGCCCGGCGTGGTCGAGGCGATCACCGACGCGGACATCGTGCTGCTGGCGCCGTCGAACCCGGTGGTGAGCGTCGGCACGGTGCTGGCGGTGCCCGGGGTGCGCACGGCGCTGCGCAAGACCGAGGCGCCGGTGGTGGGGGTCTCGCCGATCATCGGCGGCAAGCCGGTGCGCGGCATGGCCGACGCGTGCCTGGAGGCGATCGGGCTGGCGTCCTCCGCCGAGGCGGTCGGGCGGCACTACGGGTCGCGGGCCTGCTCGGAGAACGGGGTGCTCGACGGCTGGCTGGTGGCCACCGGGGACACCGCGGACGTGCCGGGCGTGGCGGTGCGGGCGGTTCCGCTGTTGATGTCCGATGTGGACGCCACGGCGGCGATGGTGCTGGCCGCGATGGAACTGGGCGGGGTGGACGTTGGCTGAGCACGCCGCGACCGGCGGCATCGAGATCCTGCCGGTGACCGGGCTGCCGGAGTTCCGGCCGGGCGACGACCTCACCGGCGCGGTGGTGGCCGCGGCGCCGTGGCTGCGCTCCGGCGACGTCGTGGTGGTGACCAGCAAGATCGTGTCCAAAGTGGAGGGCAGGCTGTACCGGGTGCCCGGCGACCCGGCGGGCCGGGAGGCGGCCAAGCGGCGCGCGGTGCTGGAGGAGGCCGACCAGGTCATCGCGGCCAAGGGGTCGACGCTGATCACGGTCAACAAGCGGATCGGCGTGGTCCAGGCCGCCTCCGGGGTGGACGCGTCCAACGTGGCCCGCGACGAGATCGCGCTGCTGCCCGCCGACCCGGACGGGTCGGCGATCGCACTGCGCAACGGGCTGCGGGAGCGGCTCGGCGTCGAGGTGGCGGTGGTGGTCACCGACACCATGGGCCGGGCCTGGCGGATGGGGCAGACGGACGCGGCGATCGGCTCGTCCGGGCTGGCGGTGCTGCACTCCTACGCCGGGTCGGTCGACGCGCACGGCAACGAGCTGGCGGTGACGGTGGTCGCGGTGGCCGACGAGGTCGCCGCCGCCGCGGACCTGGTGAAGGGCAAGCTCGGCGGGGTGCCGGTCGCGGTGGTGCGCGGCATGACGATCGGCGACGACAAGTCCGTCGCACGGGACCTGGTGCGCCCACAGGAGGACGACCTGTTCCGGCTGGGCACTGCGGAGGCGATCACCCGGGGGCGGCGGGAGGCGGTGCTGCTGCGCCGGTCGCTGCGGTCGTTCGCCGACGAGCCGGTCGACGTGGGGGCCATCAAGCGCGCGGTCGCGGCAGCGCTGACGGCACCCGCGCCGCACCACACCCGCCCGGTGCGGTTCGTGCGGTTGACGGCCAGGCGCGTGGAGCTGCTGACCGCGATGCGGGCGGCCTGGGAAGCGGACCTGCGCGGCGACGGCCTCGACGACGCGGCCGTGCTGCGCCGGGTCGGCCGCGGCGACCTGCTGGTCGAGGCGCCGGAGATCGTGCTGCCGTTCCTGGTCCGCGACGGGGCGCACGACTACCCGGACCCGAGGCGGGCGGACGCGGAGCGGACGATGTTCACCGTCGCCGGTGGCGCCGCGGTGCAGGGGTTGCTGGTCGCCCTCGGCGCGGAGGGCCTCGGGTCCTGCTGGGTATCCTCGACGATCTTCTGCCCGGACGTGGTGCGCTCGGTGCTGGGGCTGCCCGCGTCCTGGGAGCCCCTCGGCGCGGTCGCGGTCGGGCGGCCCCCGCAGGAGCTGACCCCGCGCGAGCCGCGGGACGAGGAGTTGCTGGAACTGTGAGCCCGCACCCCGACGCGGTCGCGACCATGTCCGCCTGGCGCCCGGCCGACCCGGCCCAGGAGTCGCTGCGGCAGGCTTTTCTCGGGTTCCTGCTCGCCAGGCCGGACGCGTGCCTGCGGGCCTGCGAGCCGGGGCACGTCACCGCGTCGGCGCTGGTGTTCGACGCGCACGGCGAGTACGTGCTGCTGACGCTGCACCCGAGGGTGGGCCGGTGGTTGCAGCTGGGCGGGCACTGCGAGCCGTCGGACCGGACGCTGGCCGGGGCGGCGCTGCGGGAGGCGACCGAGGAGTCCGGGATCGCGGGCCTGCGGATCGACCCGGTGCCGCTGCACGTGGACGTGCACCCGATCACCTGCTCGCTGGGGCTGCCGACCCGGCACTTCGACGTGCGGTTCGCGGTGCGGGCGCCCGAGGGGGCGCAGCCGGTGCGCAGCGCCGAGTCGCTGGACCTGCGCTGGTGGCCGGTGGACGCTTTACCCGACGGCGGAGTGGAAATCGACCCGATCTTGGCCGTTCTCCGATGAGTTCACCTTCTTAGGTGATGCAAGTTGTGAGCGTTTTGCCGGACGGCCGACGGAATTGTTTCTCATTCCCGTGAATAGGTCGTCCGGCTCCCCTCCGGCACCGGCGGTTGCTACATTTCACCGCATGACCGAGGAATTCGCCTGGCTGTTCCGCTACGACGACCGCGGCGACATTCTGCTGGAGGCGGCGCACGCCAAGCGGCGCGCGGGCCAGCCGGTGGCGGCCATCGGGTTCCTCGACGACGCGATCGCGCTCGGCGGTGAGGACCGCGGTTTCGCCAGGGTCGCCCTCGCCGACCTGATGCTGGAGCTGGGCCGCGCCGACGAGGCCGAGCACCAGTTCGACCTGCTGCGCGACGAGCAGCCGATCTTCCCGGCGCCGTGCGAGCTGGCGGCGGAACTGCACGCGGCGCACGGCGACCACCCCTCGGCGCTGGAGTGGTATTCGCTGGCCATCGCGAACCTGCTGCCGCACGAATTGGCGGAACTCGACCGCGACGACGCGCACTCCAGCTACGCCAACAGCCTGCTCATGGCCCGGCACCGCACTCGGCGCGCGCTCGGTCTCGCGCACGACGATTGGGACAATTGCGCGCTGCTCGACTTGACGCGCTGAAATGCGTCACATGCCGCGGTAGTCCTTGACCGAGAGCCGCGGCCCGAACCGCGGTTTGCGGAATCCGCTGGCCTCGATGTAGCGGACGACCCGTTGCCGGTGCGGCGCGTACGGGGCGAGCAGGTCGAGCATGCCCCGGTCGTCGGTCTTGCGGCCCGCCAGCGCGTACCCGACGAGCGCCGGGATGTGGAAGTCGCCGACGCTGACCGCGTCCGGGTCGCCCCACGCGCGCTGCGCCACCTCGGCCGCGGTCCACACCCCGATGCCGGGCACCTTGCGCAGCAGCAGCCTGCCCGCCACCCCGCGCAGCTCGACCGCCCGCTCCAACCGGCCCGCGACCTGCGCGGCGGCGATGACGGCGCGCCTGCGGGCCGAGTCGACCCCGGCCCGGTGCCACTCCCAGTCGTGGATCCCCAGCACGGCGGCCGGGGTCGGCGGGGTGAACATCCCCTCCGGCGCGGGTCCCGGCGCGGGCTCGCCGAACCGCCTGGCCAGCTCGCGCCACGACCTGCGCGCCTCCTCGCCGGTGACCTTCTGCTCCAGGACCGCGGCCAGCAGCACGTCCCACACCCGGCCCGTGGCGCCGAGCCGGATGCCCGGTCCGCCGCGCCGGGCCTCGGCGATCAAGGGGTGCAGCGGCTCGAACCCGCTGTCGTCGTCGTCCGCGCCGAGCAGCGCGGGCACGCCGTCGAGCAGCACCTGCGCGCCGGGTCCCCACGCGGTGGCGCAGACCTCGCCCGACGCCCTGGTCAGCAGCACGGTCGCGGGGCCTTGCGCGGTGTTGGCGGCCAGCCACGCCCCCGACGCGTCCTGGCGGAAGGCGGGGTCACCCGAGCCGCGCCGCAGCGGCCGCAGGACCTGGGCCAGGTCGAGCGGGTAGCCGGGGCGCCAGGCGCGGGTGGACGTCATCACGGGGACCGTACCGGCCGGTTGGTTACAGTTGTCGCCACCGGACTCGTCCCCACCACCAAGGACACCTGCCAGTGACGCTGCCAGAACTCTTCGTAGTAGTTCCCGCGGGTGGGAGCGGGACCCGCCTGTGGCCGTTGTCGCGGGCGGGCAACCCCAAGTTCCTGCACGCGCTCACCGGCACCGACCGGTCGCTGCTGCAGGCGACGTTCGACCGGTTGACCCCGCTGGCCCCGCCGGAGCGGCTGCTGGTGGTCACCGGGACCGCGCACGCCGCCGGGGTCGCCCGGCAGCTGCCGGACCTGCCCGACAGCAACATCCTGGTGGAGCCGTTCGCGCGGGACTCGTGCGCGGCGATCGCGCTGGCCGCCGCGGTGATCGAGCGGCGCAGCCCCGGCGCGGTCATGGCGTCCTTCGCCGCGGACCACCTGATCACCGACACCGACGAGTTCGAGCGGACCGTCGAGCAGGCGGTCGCCGGTGCCCGCGAGGGCTACCTGATGACCATCGGCATCACCCCGACCAGGCCGGAGACCGGCTACGGCTACCTGCGGCTGAGCGCGCAGGCCGAGCGCGGGCAGCTCCAGCCGGTGCTGGAGTTCAAGGAGAAGCCGTCGCTGGAGGTGGCCAGCCGGTACGTCGAGTCCGGGGCGTACCTGTGGAACGCCAGCATGTTCGTGTGGCGGACGGACCTGTTCCTGGCCGAGCTGGCCGCGCGCAGGCCGGACGTGGCCGAGCCGATCGCGGCGATCGCGGCGGCGTGGGACACCGACCGGCAGGAGGACGTGCTCGCCGAGCTGTGGCCGACGGTGCCCAAGGTGGCCGTCGAGTACGCGGTGATGGAACCCGCCGCGGAGGAGGGCAAGGTCGCGACCGTGCCCGGTGACTTCGGCTGGAGCGACATCGGCGACTTCGAGACCGTGGTCCGCCTGCTCGGCACCGACGTCGGCCAGGGCGGCCGCTCGTTCTCCCCCGCCGCGCCGCAGAGCAGGGCCGTGGTGGTCGACGGCGCGGACGTGATCGTGGTGCCCAACAGCGGTCGGCTGGTGGCGACGCTGGGCGTGCGGGACCTGATCGTGGTCGACACCGACGACGCGGTGCTGGTGTGCGACCGGGACCGGGCGCAGGACATCAAGCGGCTCACCGAGATCCTGCGCGAGCACGGCGACGCCGACTACCTGTGAATCCGGCTCGGATCCCGGGGGGATCGGCCTGGGTCGATGACGCGGCGTGCCGGGCGGGATACTCTGACGGGGTTGCAGGAGAAGTACAGCAGCACCGAGCACCACTGGCAGCGACGCAGGAGAGGCCGCCACATGGACCCCCGTGACCGGGCCGATGCCATCCTGGCGCGGGCCCGCGCGCGCGGCGCCTACGTCGTCACCCCGGACAGCGCCATCTCCCCGATGGACGCGTCCGCGACGCTGCAGATCCCGCGGGCGGTGGTCGCCGCGATCGACGCGGAGGACCCGGACATCACCGCGGTCTTCCCCGCCGGGGTGTTCCCGCCGAACACCTTCCCGCCGGACGACGGCCGCGGGCCGACCGAGGAACTGCCCGCCATAGCCCAGGAAGCGGCCACCCAGTCGGTGGCAGCCCCGCCCCGGCCGGGTGAGCGGCCGCCGCGGCCGTACCCGGTGCAGCGGCCGCTGCCGGTCGACGGCCTGGTGCCGACCTCACGGCCGCAGCAGCACCAGGGCCGCCCGTCGTTGTCGCAGCGGCTCGACGGCGACAACTGAGCGGCCCCGCCCGACCCGAGAACCCCGCTTGTCCGAAGTGGACGGTCAGCGGGTCTCCAGGCGCAGCCGCACGGCCAGTCCGGCCCTGATCGCCACCCGCAGCGGCGCCCACGCCGGGCCGCGGTGCCGGTCGGCGATGAACCGGTAGGCGCTGTCGTGGTGGGCGACCAGCATCTTCTCCGACACCTTGGCGGTCGAGACACCCTGGATGTGCATGACGCTCGCGGAGGGCACGTACACGTTCTGCCAGCCCGCCTGGCCGAGGCGCTCGCCGAGGTCGACGTCCTCGAAGTACATGAAGTAGCGGGTGTCGAACCCGTCCACCGAGTCGAACGCGGCGCGGCGCAGCAGCAGGCAGGAACCGGACAACCAGCCCGCTTCCCGCTCGCGCACGTCGGTGGCGGACTGCTTGTAGGCGCGGGTCCACGGGTTGGCAGGCCAGACCTTGCCGAGCAGGCCGTGGCCGATGCCCTTGCCCAGCGAGGGCACCTCGCGCGCCGACGGGTACACCGCGCCGTCCCGCTCGGTGATCAGCGGGCCGAACGCGCCGCCCCGCGGCCAGCGCTCGGCGGCGGCGAGCAGGTCGTCGAGCGAGCCGGGCGCCCACTCCAGGTCGGGGTTGGCCACCACGACCCAGCCGAACTCGGGGCCGAGCGCGGCGACACCGCGGTTGGCGCCGCCGCCGTAGCCGAGGTTGCCCCCGGTGCGGACCAGCTCCACGTGGTCGTGGGCGGCCGCGGCGGCCTCGGGGGCGCCGTCGACCGAGCCGTTGTCGGCGAGCACGACCCGCACGTCGCGGCTGGTGGCGGCGGCGAGGGTCTGGACGAACCGCTCCAGGGTGTCGCCGGGCGAGTAGGTCACGGTCACCACGGCGAGCCGGTCGCCGTAGGCGGTGGGTTCAGCGGTCACGACCCGGTATTGTGCCCGACCCGGCCGGTGCGCCCCCGCTCACCCAGCGCAGCGGCGCCGAGCCACCGACTCCCCCTCGAACGGGTGAACTTCCGACGGCCGCCACGCTCCACTCTGGACATATCCGTCCGGTGTGAGCCAACCGGACGCGACCGGTTGGGGCGATCGGGTCAGCGCGCGGCCGTGCGCGTGCGGGTGCCCGTGCGCGCACGGCGTTTCGCGCGGTTGAGCGCCCATCACGCGCTGCGATGAGGCACGCTATGGCGGAGGTGGCACCGCGGCCACACCCCGCCGGAGGGCGGCAGCACGGCGAGGAGGCACGGTTGGCCCAGCGCACCCGGGCAGACCCCGCGCGTGGACCGGGCGCCGTGACCGCGCGCGAGACAGGGGGACGTCCGCATGCCTAAGCCGATCCGGGTGTTGATCGACGGCACGCCACTGCTCGGCAACCGCACCGGCATCGGCCGCTACACCGCGGCACTGGCCGAGGAGCTCGCCTCGTCGTCCCATGTGGACATGCGCGCGGTCGCCTTCACCCTGCGCGGCTGGCGGGCCCTGCGCCGCGTCCTGCCGCACGGGGTCCGGGCCCGGGGCATCCCGTCCCCGGCAGGCCTGCTGCGGGCGGCCTGGCTGCGGGCCCCGTACCCGCCGGTCGAGCTGTTCGCGGGCCTCACCGATGTCGTGCACGGCACCAACTTCGTCCTCCCCGCGACCTTCCGCGCCTGCGGCGTGCTGACCGTCCACAACCTCAGCTTCCTGGACTACCCGGAAGAACTCTCGCGTTTCGACACCACCCTGCCGGAACTGGTCCGCGTCTCCGCCCACCGGGCCGGTGTCATCTGCACCCCGTCCACAGCAGTGGCCGACCTGGTCGTCTCCCGCCTGGGGGTGCCGGAGGACAAGGTCCGCGTAACCCCCCTCGGCGTCGACCCCGCCTGGTTCACCGCCCGGCCCCCTAATCCGGACCTCGCTCGGCGGCTCAATCTGCCCAGCGAGTATCTGCTGTATGTGGGTTCCGCTGGTCCGCGCAAGGCCCTTGACTGGCTCATCAAGGCTCACGCGAACACGCCGTCGTTGCCGCCGTTGGTGTTGGTGGGGCCCGGGCACACGGCTTCCGGTGGTCGGGTGCGGACAACGGGGTATGTGTCGGAGGCCGACTTGCGCAGCGTGATGGCGGGGGCTTCGGCGCTTGCGCTGCCCTCGCGGGATGAGGGGTTCGGGCTTCCGGTCATCGAGGCGATGGCTTGTGATGTGCCGGTGGTGTGCACTGATGTACCGGCGCTTCGGGAGGTTTCAGGGGGGCACGCTCATTTGGTGCCGTTCGGGGAGATTGACGCTATTGCTGCGGCGTTGGTCGAGGCTTTGGAGAAGCCCCTGACGGCAGGGACCATCAGTGAGCGGCGGGCTCATGCGGCTACGCATACTTGGCGGCGGTGTGCCGAGTTGACGGTGTCGGCTTATCGGGCGGCTGCTGGGCGGTGAGGCTGCGGCTTTGCCGAGGTCATGGTGAGTTGTCCACAGGGTTGTGGATCGCTCTGCCCGGTTTATCCGCGCGCGGCGGTAAGCTGTATATCGGGGGGTGCTTTGGGCGGTTTGATCTTGAGCTGGGGACTGGCGGCTCTCGAACTCGGCTGCGCCATCGACGACTAGACCTCGCCTGCGGCATTGGCCTGGGCGCGAGTTACGAGCTGTGCTCGATGCGGCGAACTTGTTTTGCGCGGGGCCCCTGAACCACCCGTGGCAGGACCGCAAAGCAGGGGCCGAAAAGCATGGCCCTGTCCGCGAACGACGCTACGGGCAGTCCTCCCCCACACAAAACAAGTCCGCCCCATCGAGCCGGCTTGGCACCAGCGACTCCGAGGAGCGTTCTAGGGCCAACGTTGTAGAGGGGCGCTTGTCGGCCAACACTGTTCGGGGGCGCGTGGTTGGCCAACGCCCGAGAGGGCAGGGTGGGGGTCAACGTTGTTGGCCCCTGTTCAAGTTCTACTGGGCTCGGAATTCGTTGCCCTGGCGGGAGAAGGCCTCGCGGAGGGCCTCGCGCCAGTCGCGCAAGGGGGTTAGGCCGGCTTCTGCCCAGGCGGTGCTGGAGAGGACTGAGTAGGCGGGGCGGCGGGCTGGGAGGGGGTAGTCCTCGGTTCCGCAAGACTTCACGCGGCTGGGGTCGGCTCCCAGTTCTTCGAAGATGGCGCGGGCGAAGCCCGCCCAGGTTACCGAGTTGGCGGCTGTGGCGTGGAGTACCCGCGAGGTGGGGCCGGATCCCCCGGAGATCCGGGTGGCCAGTTCCACCAGGCCGCGAGCCAGGTCGAAAGTCCACGTGGGACTTCCGACCTGGTCGTCCACAACGGACAATGTGTCCCGGGAGGATTCCAAGCGGGCCATGGTCTTGACGAAGTTCTTGCCCCAGGCCCCGTACACCCACGAGGTGCGCACGACCCACGCGTCCGCGCCGGAGCCCAGTACCGCGTCCTCCCCGGCGAGTTTGGTCAGTCCGTAGATCGACCGGGGTCCCGGTGGGGAGTCCACTTCGTACGGTTCGGTGGCGTCGCCGGGGAAGACGTAGTCCGTGGAGACGTGGATCAGGGGGACGCCGCGCGATGAGCAGACCGCTGCCAGGACTCGGGGGCCGTCGGCGTTGATCGCGAAGGCTCGGGATTGGTCGGTCTCGGCCTTGTCGACCGCCGTGTACGCGGCGGCGTTGACGACCACCGCGCGTTTGCCCGCGAGGGCGGAGACCGCCTCGATGACCGAGCCCGCACTGGTGATGTCGAGCTCGGTCGACCCCGGGGCGATGACTTCCACGCCGTCGGTGGTGAGGGCGGCGAGTTCGCGGCCGAGCTGGCCGGTGCCGCCGGGTACGAGGAGGACGAGGGACACGGTGGTGGTCAGCTCCCGGGTAGCGCGGCGCGGTTCTTCAGCGGTTCCCACCACGCTCTGTTGTCCCGGTACCACGCGACGGTGGCGGCCAGGCCGTCCTCGAAGGACACCCGGGGCTGGTAGCCGAGTTCGGTGGCGATCTTGGTGATGTCGACCGAGTAGCGGCGGTCGTGGGCCTTGCGGTCGATCACCGGCTGGACGAACGACTCGTCGGTGCCGGTGGCGGCGAGCAGCAGGCTGGTCAGCTCGCGGTTGTTGAGCTCGGTGCCGCCGCCGATGTTGTAGATCTCGCCAGCGCGGCCGCCGTCGGCGACGAGTTGGATGCCGTGGCAGTGGTCGTCGACGTGCAGCCAGTCGCGCACGTTGAGGCCGTCGCCGTAGAGCGGGACCTTCTCGCCGTCCATCAGGTTGGTGGTGAACAGCGGGATCACCTTCTCGGGGAACTGGTACGGCCCGTAGTTGTTCGAGCACCGGGTGACGCACACCGCCAGCCCGTGCGTGCGGGCGTACGACCGCGCGATCAGGTCGGAGGACGCCTTGGACGCCGAGTACGGCGAGTTCGGCTCGAGCAGGTGCTCCTCGGTCCAGGAGCCCTCATCGATCGAGCCGTACACCTCGTCGGTCGAGACGTGCACGAACCGGCCGACCCCGGCGTCGACCGCGGCCTGCAGCAACGTCTGGGTGCCGACCACGTTGGTCAGCACGAAGTCGGCCGCGCCGAGGATCGAGCGGTCCACGTGGGACTCGGCGGCGAAGTGCACCACCAGGTCGACCCCGGCCATGGTGGCCTTGACCAGGTCCGCGTCGCAGATGTCGCCCTCGACGAAGCGCAGCCGCCCGCTGTCGGCCACCGGGTCGAGGTTGGCCCGGTTACCGGCGTAGGTCAGCTTGTCGAGCACCACCACCTCGGCGTCGGCGAGCGACGGGTACGCCCCGCTCAGCGCCTGCCGCACGTAATGCGACCCGATGAAGCCCGCCCCGCCTGTCACCAGCACCCGCATGAAATCCCACCGTCCTCACACCCCGCGCGGACTCGCCGCGAGAAGTCTTCCACGTCTCACCCCTGACGCAGTAAACGTCGACGCTCACCGATCCGTGTTACCGGTGACGACGCTGACTGCCACTCCACACGGAGGTGGGTAACCTGGTTCCGTCAGGTCAGACCGGGGAGGAGCGTGCGTGGGCGAGCGTGCGCGCGGAGTGGTCGAAGACGAGCACGGGGGTGACTTACCCGTGCCACGTCGGCCGTCGCTGTTTCTGCGGGTGAGCACCATCGCGGTGCGCGCCGTGGTGACCGCCGTGTCCGTCGCCGTGGTCGCGGCCTTCGGCTACGGCTGGTGGGCCTTCAGCGGCCTCGACGACAACGTCGCCACCACCGATGTCATCGACGTGCAGGCCGACGACCCGGCGACCGGGCGGTCGAGCACCGACCGGCTCGACACCGCGACCGACATCCTGCTGGTCGGCATCGACAGCCGCACCGACGCCTTCGGCAACCCGCTGCCGAAGGAGGTCCTGGCCATGCTCAACGGCGGCAAGGCCGACGGCGAGCGCAACACCGACACGATGATCCTGGTGCACATCCCCGCTGGCGGGAAGCGGGCGGTGGCGTTCTCCTTCCCGCGCGACTCGTGGGTCGACATCGGCGGCGGCTTCGGCAAGCACAAGCTCAACTCGGCGTTCGTCTACGCCTACAACGACACCCGCAAGACGCTGCTGGAGCAGGGCGTCAGCGACCCGAAGGAGCTCGAGGCCAAGGCCGTCGTGGCAGGCAGGAAGAACCTGATCTCCACGATCGAGCGGTTGATCGGCAAGGCGGTCACCATCGACCGGTACGCCGAGGTCAACCTGGCCAGCTTCTACGAGGTCACCAAGGCCGTCGGCGGCGTCGAGGTGTGCCTGAACAACGCCGTGGACGAGCCCAAGTCCGGTGCCCGCTTCCCGGCCGGGCGGCAGACCATCTCCGGGGCGGCCGCGCTGTCGTTCGTGCGGCAGCGCTACGCACTGCCCAACGGCGACCTCGACCGGATCGTGCGGCAGCAGACCTTCCTCGGCGCGCTGGCCAACAAGGTCCTCTCCGCCGACCTGCTCACCAACCCGGCCAGGGCCAGGGACCTGGTGACCGCGGTGCAGAAGTCGGTCGTGCTGTCGTCGAACTGGAACCTGTCCCGCTTCGCCGCCCAGATGCAGGGCCTGAGCAGCGGGAACATCGAGTTCCGGACCATCCCCACCCAGGGCGACGCCAGGATCGGCGGCGCCGATGTGATCAAGGTCGACCCGGAGCAGGTCGCGGCCACCGTCAAGCAGGTCATCGACCAGGCCGACGGGGTGGCGAGCAGGCCGAGCAGCCCACCGGCGGGCACATCCGGGGGCGGCGCGGCGCCGCTGGTGCCGACCACGACCACGCCGTCCGGGTCGATCACGGTCGACGTGCGCAACGGGTCCACCACCAAGGGCCTCGCCACGACCGTGCTCGACCGGCTCGCGGGTCACGGCTTCCTGCGCGGGCAGGTCGGCGACGCGGCGGTGCAGCGCGGCTCGGTGATCCGGTACGCCTCGGGTGAGCTGGCGAAGGCCAACGCGGTCGCCAGCACCCTGCCCGGCGCGGCGTTCACCTTCACCGAGGACGGCACGCTCGACACCGGGCACGTGCGGGTCGTGCTGGGCACCACGTACCTGACCGGGGACTCGGTGCTGAACCTGACGCCGACCACGACCACCACCACGGCCCCGCCGACGACGTCGACCTCGGGCGCGACCAGGACCACGCAGCCGACCCGGTCGGGCACGGTCGTCGACGGACCCACGGTGGCGGCGGGCAACCTCAAGTGCGTCAACTAGGTTCGACCGGGTGAGCCTCACCGAGACCCTCCTGCGCCCGCTGCGCGCCTCGTCGGCGAAACCGCTGATCACCCACTACGACGACGCCGCGGGCACGCGGGTCGAGCTGTCAGTCGCGACCACCGCGAACTGGGCGGCGAAAACCGCGAACTGGCTGGTCGAGGAGCACGACGTCGAACCGGGCACCCCGGTCGCGGTGCGGCTGCCCGCGCACTGGCAGACCGCCGGGGTCCTGCTCGGCGCCTGGTGGGCTGGCGCGCACGTGGTCGCCGACGGCCCGGCGGCAGTGACCTTCGTCGCACCCGGGGAGTCCGCGGGCGGCCTCACCGCCGCCGTGTCGCTGGACCCGATGGGCCGCGACCTGGGCGGGTCGTCCGGCGGCGTGCTCGACTTCGTCGGCGAGGCCCGGCTCTTCGGCGACGACTACTTCGGCGCGCCGGTGCCGGGGTCGACGCCCGCGCTGGCCGGGCTGACGGTCGACGAGGTGCTGGCGCGGGCGGCCGGGCTGGCGGCGGGGGCGCGGGTGCTGTCGACTCGCGAGTGGACGGTGCCGGACGGGGTGCTGGCCGCCCTGGTGGCGCCGCTGCTGGCAGGCGGGTCGGTGGTGCAGGTGAGCAACCCGGCGCGGGTCGACGCGCACCGGCAGGCCGAGCGGACCACTGTGGACCTGACCTGACCTGATGTGTGGGGACCTGAGTCGTGGGGAGCTGTCCTGATGCGGTCGTTCGCGGGGAAGGTCGCCGTCGTCACCGGGGCGGCGTCGGGGATCGGGCGGTCGCTGGTGGCGGCCCTGGTCGCCGAGGGGGCGCGGGTGGCGGCCTCGGACGTCGACGAGGTCGAGGCGTCCGACGCCGTGCGGGCGTACCGGGTGGACGTGGCCGACCGGGACGCGGTGTACGCGCACGCCGACCAGGTGGTCGCCGACCTGGGGCGGGTCGACCTGGTGGTCAACAACGCCGGGGTGGCGCTCCAGGGGACCGTCGCCCAGATGAGTGACGACGACCTGAGGTGGGTGATGGACATCGACTTCTGGGGCGTCGTGCACGGGTCGCGGGCGTTCCTGCCGCACCTGGTGGCCTCGCGCGGGCACCTGGTGAACATCTCCAGCGTGTTCGGGCTGATCGGGGTGCCCACGCAGAGCGCCTACAACGCGGCCAAGTTCGCCGTCCGCGGCTTCACCGAGGCGCTGCGGCAGGAGCAGTCGGGAGTCGTAGGCGTCACCTGCGTGCACCCCGGTGGTATCAAGACCGCGATCGCCCGCAACGCGCGGACGTCCGACCCGGCCGAGAAAGAATCCTTCGGACGCTCCCTCGACCGGGTAGCACTAACTTCCCCAGACCGCGCTGCCCGCGTCATCTTGGACGGGGTGCGCCGTGATCGCGCACGCGTCCTGATCGGCCCTGACGCTTACGTCATCGACCTGCTGCCGCGCGTGCTCGGCTCCTGGTACCAGCCGCTGGTCCGCAGGGTGTTCAGCCCATCGTCTTCTGGCCGTCGAGGCTCTCGCGGATGATGTCGGCGTGCCCGGCGTGCTGCGCGGTCTCGGCGATGATGTGCAGCAGCACCCGCCGCACCGACCGCACGGCCCCGGCCTCGAACCACGGCGCGGTGGGCAGCGGGTAGGACTTGTCGAGATCGGCGGTCTTGATCAGCTCGTCGGTCTTGGCGGCGACGGCGGCGTAGTTGTCGAGGTGCGCCTGGATGGACTCGGTCGGGTTCATCCGGTGCTCGTCCTCCCAGTCCAGCGCGACGCTCTCCATCTCCTCGGCGCCCCCGACCATGAACCGGTACCAGGCCGCCTCGGTCGCGGCGACGTGCTTGATCAGGCCGCCGACGGTGAGCGCGCTGGCCGTCGTCCGCTGCCCCGCCTGCTCGTCGGTGAGGCCCTGCGCGGTGTAGCGCAGGAACCCCCGGTGCACGGCCAGGGTCTGCAGCAGGTCCGCCCGCTCGGGGTCGATGTCGGTGGCGGTCGGCGCGAGCGAGAGGTCAAGCGGGCTGCTCATGGTGCGTCCTTCGGTGGTCTTTCGCGGCTTCGTTGCGGACAACACTAGGACCACTTGCGGACAGCTCCAGTCCTCAACCGCGCACCCGATCCAACTACTTTTCGCCGCCCTCGCTGTCACTCTCCGCAGCCTCCTCCTTGAGCAGATCGCCCCGCCACCACCAGTAGGTCATCAGCGGGCTCAGCACCACCATCACCACCCCACCCACCACAACCCAGACATCAAACCCCCGTGTCACCGCCGACAACACCACCAACACCGCCGCGAACCCCGCAGCCGCACACACATCCCGACGCCCGTGCCGCGTCCCTACCAACCACCTGGGGAAGGACGGCACCTTCTCCCGCTCACCAGACTCCACAGTGATCAACCTGCCACACCGACCACCCGGAAAAACCCAAACGACGCAAAAGCGGCCCGACCACCAGGATCGGACCGCCTCCACAGACCTGCGCACTACCCCTTGAGCAGAGCCCGCGCCATCACCAACCGCTGGATCTGGTTGGTGCCCTCGTAGATCTGGGTGATCTTGGCGTCGCGCATCATGCGTTCGACCGGGAAGTCGCGGGTGTAGCCGGCGCCGCCGAAGAGTTGGACGGCGTCGGTGGTGACCTCCATGGCGGTGTCGGAGGCGAAGGTCTTGGCGGCGCTGGAGGCGAAGGAGCCGCCGGGTTCGCCGCGTTCGACCTTGGCGGCGGCGGCGTAGACCAGGTGGCGGGCGGCCTCGACCTTCATGGCCATGTCGGCGAGCATGAACTGGACGCCCTGGAACTCGGCGATGGTCTTGCCGAACTGCTTGCGGTCCTTGACGTAGGCGACCGCGGCGTCGAGGGCGCCCTGGGCGATGCCGAGGGCCTGCGCGCCGATGGAGTGCCGGGTGTGGTCGAGGGTGCGCAGCGCCAGCCGCAGGCCCTGGCCGGGTTCGCCGATGATGCGGTCGGCGGGGATCTCGCAGTTCTCGAAGTAGATCTCGCGGGTCGGCGAGCCCTTGATGCCGAGCTTGCGCTCCTTGGGGCCGACCACGAAGCCGGGGTCGTCCTTGTGCACCATGAACGCCGAGATGCCGTCGGCGGGCTTCGCGGCGTCCGGGTTGGACACCGCCATCACCGTGTACCAGCTGGACTCGCCCGCGTTGGTGATCCAGCACTTGGTGCCGTTGAGCACCCAGGTCTCGCCCTCCTGCCGCGCCCTGGTCCGCATGGACGCGGTGTCGGAGCCCGCTTCCCGCTCGGACAGCGCGTACGAGGCCATCTCGCCGTTGGCGATGGCGGGCAGCACCTGCTGCTTGAGCGCCTCGGAGCCGCCCAGGATGAGGTTCATCGTGCCGAGCTTGTTGACCGCCGGGATCAGCGACGACGACCCGCAGACCCTGGCGACCTCCTCGATGACGATGTTGGTCGCCACCGAGTCGGCGCCCTGCCCGTCGTAGGCCTCGGCGATGTGCGGTGCGGCGAACCCGGCCTTGTTCAGCGCGGTGAGGGCCTCGACCGGGAACCGCTCGTTCTCGTCCACCTCGACCGCGTGCGGCGCGATCTCCTTCTCGGCGAGGTCGCGCACGGCCTCGCGCAGCGCGTTGTGCTCGTCGCCGAGCTGGTAGAGCCCGTAGCCCGCGTCCACGTCCATTACCTCCCGGTAGGCCTGCGTCGGACCCCGATGTTAGTACTCGTTCACATCGGTGTCCTTGTGTCGTGCGCCGCTAGGCCAGGAAGGCGCCCGCGCGCAGGAACACGAACAGCGCCACGGACGTGGTCAGCGCGGTCATCACGAACGCCACCGCGGCGCGTCCGGCACCGAGCCGGTGCCCCGGTTTGGCCAGCGCCAGCTGCCAGCACATCAGCAGCACGCCGACCACGACGACCACCGGGTGCGCGAGCGCGTCCAGCGTCCCGCCGAGCATGGACACGGCGAAGAACAGCAGCACGAACCAGCCGAGCCCCGCGGTCCAGACCAGTGGGTGGCCGTCCTCGATCGGGCGGGTGCCGCCGAGGCCCGCGACCAGGGCGGCCAGCACGGCGAGCCCCACGACCGCGCTGATGGCCACCCAGGCCACGTTCGAGGGGATCGACCACCCCGCGTCGGTGATCTGGTCGACCTCCGCGGCGGTGAGGCCGATGCCCGACGAGAGCACGGCCACCGCTCCGTCGCCGCCCTCCGAGTACGCGAACGTGGCGTCGCACGGCTTGGGTTTGTCGGCGTAGCGCGCGGTGCAGGAGATGGGGCCGCCGTCGGTCAGGCCGCGCCGCAGGACGACCTCCAGGCGCCTGCCCGCGACGTCCACCACGCAGGTCTCCACGCGGTCGAGCTCGGCGCAGGCCAGGGCGGCGCGCGGGATGTTCGTCCAGGTGTCCTGGCCGTGGTCCACGGCGACGTAGTGGATCTGCTCGTACTCGCGGCTCGGAGCGAAGAGGGCGAGTAGGAGGCACGCGCCGAACAACGCGAGCAGCAGGGCCCCGGGGAGGGAGGATCTGGCGGTGAACCGGGCGGTGGCCATCGCTAGTCGATGTACGCGCCGCTGAGCTGGAACACGAACAGCGCCGCTGACGAGGCGAGCGCGGTTATCGCCAACGCTCCTGCGGCGCGCAAGATCGCGGGCGCGCGTGCGGGCTGGGTGAGCAGGTATTGCCAGTAGACGAGCAGGGGGCCGATGAAGAACAGCACCGGCAGCGCTAAGAACAGATGCAGGTCTCCGAGCATCCAGCATCCGGTGAGCACTACGACCAGCCACCCCACGCCGGTGGCCACGACCCACACCCGGCCGTTGTCGACCGGCTTGACGCCGCCGAACCAGACGACCAGCGCGGCCGCCACCGCGAGACCGGCGATGACGAAGGGCACCAGGTCGGTGACGTTCCCGGGGTCGGCCCACCACGGCCTGCTGTCCGCGATGCCCTGGGCTTGCGCCGCCGTCAGGTCGAGCCCCTCGGGGAGGACGGCGACGGCACCCACGCCCTTGGCGGTGTAGAAGTAGGTCGCCTCGCAGCGGACGGCCTTACCGTCGTACGTGGCTTCCGCGCACCGGATCTCCCGGCCCTCGTCGGCCCCGAAGGTCATCACGACCGCGAGCCGCTTGCCCACGACCTCCACCGCGCACGTGGACTCCTGCCCGTCCCTAGAGCACTCCAACGACGCCCTCGGGATGTAGACCCAGTCGTCCTGCCCGGCGTTCACCGAGACGGCATAGACCTGCCCGTCATCTCCGCGTCCCGGCGCGGCTAACGCGAGCAGGATCGCGATCCCGTACAACGCCACGAGCAACGCGCCGGGTACCGCTACCCGCCACGAAACCCACCCCAACCGAACCGGCGCGATAGCGGACATCAGGCTCCTCCACTCGACACTCACCGTGTCGCCTCGACTACGCGCGCGTTACCTACCTCACCCGGTCGGCCCAGCTAGTCGACGTACCCGCCACCGACGAGCGAGAAGATCAGCGCCACGACGCACGGCACGGTGGCCGCCAGGTACGCGACCACTCCGCGAGCGAGGCCGACGCGCCACGCGGGACGCGTGAGCGCCCACTGCCAGGCCATCACCACGGCTGTGCCGACCATCGCGGCCGGGACGAGCAGCCCGCCGAACAGGCCATTGCCCAGGGCGTTGGTGAACGCGAGGACCGCGACCCAGCCCACCGTCGTCGCGGCCAAGAGCAACCGGGCCTTGGCGGTCGGTTCACGGCGCGAAAACCCGACCACCAGCGCGGCGGCCAACGGCAGCACGAAGACCATGAAGGGCACGACAATCGGCATACCGCTACCGAGCCGCCACCACGGCATCCCCTTGGCGGCAGCGAGGTCGAACTGGGCACGGGTCAAGCCGAGCCCGTCAGTCATGGCCGCGTTGACGGACAGGTGCGCGTTAGAGCCGAAGTTCGGCAGGCACGGATGCGCCTGCCCCGCATAAGCAGCCAGACACGAGGCACTACGACTCGGGGACTCGCCGTAGGTCATCGCAGCAAGCAACTGCTTGCCCAGGACATCGACCGTACAGACGGCAGTCCGGTCATCTTGCCGCACGCAATCCAACGACTCGCCCGGTATGAGAGCCCAACCCCCATCGGCGTGCTCGATGGAAATCCCGGCTATCCCCCGACCGTCATCCCGATTCGGCGCCAGCAACGCCAACACGCCACAAGCCAGGAACAACAACACCACCAGACCACCAGGCACCAACGCCCGCCCAGCAACCCCCCGAACCCCACCCGGCGCGATCGTGGCCATCAGGCTCCCCCCTCACCACCCACGGTGTCGCCCCACCCACGCCCCCGGTTACCACCCCCACCCGATCAGCCCAGCCACTCCGACCTAGCCCCATACCCACCACTCACGCCCCCACACCCCACCAACCAGCAACTTCACCCCAGCCAGCCCCCACCCCAACGCTTACCCCGCGCAAACCCGCTTACCCCACCGAACCCGCTTGTCCCAGCACAACCGCTTCGCGCGCCCGCGCCAGTCCGGCCCCAGCCCCCACCCTCTCCGGGGGGCGTCCCAGGTCCCAGCCTATCGGCACCCCCCGACAGAGGATCTTGAAACAGGCCGCCGAAGATCCACATGTGGATAACTTCTGTACCTGAACCGGGTGAATGTCCGAGCACGGCAAAACGCAGAAAGCCTGCTCAGCGCCCGTACGGCCATCGCCCCACCGGCAATACAGACCTACGGCGCCAGAACGATTTCGATCATGCCCCGACCGCCCTGCCCAATAGCAAGTGCAGCAAGGTCGAGCGCGCCACACAAAGCCACCACTCGACATTCCCCAAGCGCGCCAACCCACCCGCGTAAACCCGCAAAGCCCGGTAGCGCCACCACATCAAGCCAGCTCAACCGGCCGCAGATACCCCCGCCGCATCTGACCACCCCAACCGGCCACGGATTCCCCCACCGCAACCGCCTCGCGCGCACGCGGTCCCGACCCTGCCCAGCCCCCACCCACACCGGGGGGCGTCCCAGTGCCAGTCTATCGGCACCCACCGACAAACGATCTTGAAACAGGCGGCAGCAAGATCCAGATGTGGATAACTTCTGTCGCTGGAACGGGTGAAGATCGGAGCAAGATCAGCAGCGGATTGCCTGATGGCGGGCCAAGTGGGGCAAGCCATCAGGGCCCAGGAAAGCCGGGCAAGCGAAAGTGGTCAGGAGATCAGGTCAGGGAGGCGCGGAGGGCGGCGTCCTTCTCCAGGACCAGGGAGTGCAGGGAGGACTGGAAGTCGGCCATCTTGGTGCGCAGGGTCGGGTCGGCGGTGGCGAGGATGCGGACGGCGAGTAGGCCTGCGTTGCGGGCGCCGCCGACTGACACCGTTGCTACGGGGACGCCTGCGGGCATTTGGACGATGGAGAGGAGGGAGTCCATGCCGTCGAGGTATTTCAGGGGGACGGGGACGCCGATGACCGGGAGGACGGTGGCGGAGGCGACCATGCCGGGCAGGTGGGCGGCGCCGCCCGCGCCCGCGATGATCACCTGGAGGCCGCGGTCCACAGCGGTGGTCGCGTAGTCGAGCATGCGCTGGGGGGTGCGGTGCGCCGAGATGACGCTGACCTCGTGCGGGATGCCGAACTCGGTCAGCGCCTCGGCTGCCAGCCGCATGACGGGCCAGTCCGAGTCGCTGCCCATGATCAAGCCGACGGCGGGGGTGTCGGACACCGGTTGTGCTCCTGTCTCGGGGAACGCGGGACGCGCGGGCAAGCCGGTCGCGCGGTAGAGCTAGCGATCACACTCAGGACTAGCGGACCGCGGTAGGGCTAGTGGATCGCGATAGGGCTAGTGGATTTCGTGGCCGTCGAGCCATACGGCGGTAGACAGCCAGTGCGCGGCGAGTTGCGCGCGGGTGCGGGTCTCGGCGAGGTCGGTTCCGAGGAACGTCACGTGGCCGACCTTGCGGCCAGGGCGCTCCTCTTTGCCGTAGAGGTGCACGCGCGCGTCGCGGAACCGGGCGAACAGGTGGTGCAACCGCTCGTCGACGCCCATGGTCGGGGCTTCCGCCGCGCCGAGCACGTTGGCCATCACCACGGCCGGGGCGACGGGGTCGGTCGCGCCGAGCGGGTAGTCGAGCACGGCCCGGATGTGCTGCTCGAACTGCGAGGTCAGCGCGCCGTCGATGCTCCAGTGGCCGGAGTTGTGCGGGCGCATGGCCAGCTCGTTGACGACCACCCCGGCGTCGGTCTCGAACAGCTCGACGGCCAGCACGCCGACCACGCCGAGCTCGTCGGCGACGCGCAGCGCGAGGCTCTGGGCGTGCTGGGCGAGCTCGTCGTCCAGGTCGGGCGCGGGGGCGAGGACCTCGACGCAGATGCCGTCGACCTGCACGGTCTCGACGACAGGCCAGCAGGCGCCCTGGCCGAACGGGGACCTGGCGACCAGCGCGGCCAGCTCACGGCGCATCACGACCCGCTGCTCGACCAGCAGCGGCGTGCCCGCGGCGAGCAGGCCGGGGATCAGCGCGGCGGCCTCGGCGGCGTCGTCGACCATCCACACGCCGCGACCGTCGTACCCCCCGCGCGCGGCCTTCAGCACGCACGGCCACCCCTCGGCGTCGCCGAACTCGACCACGTCGTCCACCGCGTTGACCTCGGCGAACGCCGGGATCGGCAGGCCGAGGTCGGCGAGCTTGCGGCGCATGACCAGCTTGTCCTGGGCGTGCACGAGCGCTTCCGGTCCCGGGTGGACCTTGACGCCGTCGGCCACGAGGGCGCGCAGGTGCTCGGTGGGGACGTGCTCGTGGTCGAAGGTGACCACGTCGACGCCCTTGGCGAACTCGCGCAGCGCGTCGAGGTCGGTGTGGTGGCCGAGGCTGACGTTCGGCGACACCAGGGGGGCGGGCTCGGCGGGGTCGACCGCGAGCACGTGCAGCGACTGGCCGAGCGCGACGGCGGCCTGGTGCGTCATCCGCGCCAGTTGCCCACCGCCGACCATCCCGACCACGGGGAAACCGGTACGTGCGTCCACGAGCAGGGGACTCTACCTGCGCCTGGCCAGGAGAACGGCGCCAGCCACCAGCGGCACCAGCATGTAGGCGCTACCGACCACGTACTCGAGCACTGTCCAGTCGAACTCGACAGCCTTGCCGTTGCGCATAGCCAGAAGCACGCAACTGGCGAAGACAAGGACAACTGCGACAGTTGGCGCCAACTGCGCGCGGGTGGGGTTGTGGTCCGGCAGGCGTGAGAGGAGGAAGACGATCAGTGGGACAGCCCACACCCAGTGGTGAGACCAGGAGACAGGGCTAACGAGGAGCCCGAAGAACGCGGTGACGAGCAGCGCGGGCAACGGGCTCATGCGTCGCACCCAGAGCACGCACGGCACGGCGAGGACTAGAGCGATCGGGGCGACGACGGTCATGGACCAGTCGGCGTTGTCGGTCAGCCTCAGCACCAGCCCGTTCAGCGACTGGTTGCCCGCCCAGTAGATGGGGCCGATGCGCTGCGGGTCTTGGACGGCGTGGCCCCAGAACCGGGTGAAGTCGTGCGGGATGAGCAGGAACACCAGCCCCTGGAGCACGACGAACGTGACCACGGCCCGCGCCGCGTCCGCCCAGCGCTTCTTGAGCAGCAGCAGCCCGACGAACACGAGGGGCGTCAGCTTCACTGCTGCTGCGACGCCGACCAGCACGCCACCGAAGCGGCTCCCGCGCGCGCCGAGCACTAAGACGTCGATGACGACCAGCGCCATCAGGACGATGTTGACCTGGCCGAGGAAGACCGTCCGCCACACGGGCTCTAGTCCGAACAGGACCACTCCCAGCAGGACCGCGGTCCGCATGGGGTCCATCCACTGTGGACGCGTTGGCAGTGCCTCTACGCACACCTTGATGACGTAGGTGAGGAGCAGCAAGGAGATAGCCGCCAACACCCCCCAGGCGACCTGGGTTGGCACTATCGCCAACGGCACAAAGAACACGGCCGCGGTCGGCGGATAGGTAAACGGCAACCGCGCCCACGACGGCTCATCACTCAAGAACATCTGGTCATAGAGCGGCTCCCCGTGCAACAACGCCACGGCCCCAGACCGATAAACCGCGTTGTCCACCCCAAGATGCCACCCCAGCGCCCACCCCACGACGCCCACAACCACACACACGACCGGAAGCACCAACGCCACCCAGAATGGCCGAACGCGCACAAGAGACCCGGTCACACCCCACAGCCAACCACGCCCCCAACGACGCCCCAGCCCCACCACCCCCGGTTTACGCCACCCAGCCCCGCCAACTCACCACCAAGCCACGCCATCCCCGACCGACCCCACACCGATCCGGCGCCCGCGTCCCAGCACCCACCGCCGACAGTCACCCCCAACCACCCACCGTCAGCCAAACCACCGACAGTCGGCCAAACCGCCCGCCATCGCCCCACCCAGCACCAGACACTCCGGCCGCCAGCACCCCCACCGCCGACCGTCAGCACCCGCCACCGTTGACCGTCAGCGCCACCACCCGCTCTAACCCCCACCGAACCCGCTTCGCGCGCCCGCGCCAGTCCGGCCCCAGCCCCCACCCTCTCCGGGGGGCGTCCCAGGTCCCAGCCTACCGGCACCCCCCGACAGCCGATCTTGAAACCACCCCGCCCAAGATCCACATGTGGACAACTTCTGTCCCTGAACCAGGTGAATCCCAGACAGGCCGAAGAACGCGCGAAAACAAGCCCCAGCTGCGGAAACGCCGAGACTCAAGCGCGGCTGATGTCGCGGAGGAGGTTGATGGCGGCGGGTTCGCCGGTGGGGAGGCGTTGGATGCGGACTTCGGGGGTGGCGCTCGGGCCGAGGTCGGGGTCGAGGGTGAGGCGGTCCTTGATGAGGATTCGGGCGTCGGAGGCGCGTTCGGCGAGGGTTGTGTCGCGTTCGGTGAGGACTACCGCGACCGAGGGGCCCAGGACGGCGACGGTTTCGCCGCCGTCGAAGACTGAGCGGAGGACGTCGCCGACGAGGACCATCGCCATCAAGCGGGACCAGCCGTCGACCTTGGTCAGGTCGAGGGTGGCGACGAGCAGGACGTAGCGGTCGGTGGGGCAGAAGCCCTTGCGCCTGCACTCGGCGTAGATCTCGCCGAGGCGGACGCGCAGGTAGTCGGCGTTGGCCTGGCCGGACAGGGTGTCGGTGATGTCGCCTGCGTGCAGGCGGCTCAGCGCGGCGTCGGCCCAGGCGATGGCCGTGGAGCGCAGCAGGGCGGCCGGGGTGGCGTCCAGGTCGAGGCACTCCAGGTCGTCGCCCTCGAGGACGGCGTGCAGCGCGGCCAGGTCGGCCAGCGTCTCGTCCAGGTCGGCACCGGCGAACGCGCGGGCGCGGGCCAGGTCGCCGAGGGCCGAGAGCAGGTCGCCACCGGCCAGGACGGCCGCGCAGACCTCGTCGACCTCGGGCGCGCCCCAGTCGCTGGGGAACCGCCACCCCGCCCGGGTGCTGGCCGTGCGCCACCGCGCCCGCAGCTCCCCCAGCGCGCAGTCAGTACCTTGAGCATCGTCACGGCGCCACCGCGACCCCGCTTCTCGCACCGCCACAGCTTCGAGTCCCTTCGCCGGTTCCCGAAGGAGAAGACGCGGCCCGGGTGCGGTTGTGACGCGGAACGGGTGAATCGATTGTGCGTAAAACAATCTCCCCCGCCCGAGTGATGCGTGACGTTACGGTGAGCTTCAGTCACACTTGGTCGCGACGCCGGGGGTGGCAGCGGTCGAGGGGAGCACAGTGTCGGAGTTCGACGGCCCGAGTGACGCCGAGCTGATCGATGCGGTGCGGTCGGGGAACGCCGCTGCCTACGGTCCGCTCTACGAGCGCCACTCGGGTGCCGCCCGCAACCTGGCCAGGCAGTTGGCGCGGTCGCAGGCCGAGGCGGACGACCTGGTGTCCGAGGCGTTCGCGAAGGTGTTGGAGACGCTGCGGCAGGGTCGGGGGCCTGATGCCGCGTTCCGCGCGTACCTGCTGACAGCGCTAAGGCACACCGCTTACGACAAGACGCGCAGGGACCGCAAGGTCGAGTTCTCCGACGACGTGTCCCAGGTCAGCGGCATCAACCAGGACCAGGTGAGCGTGCCGTTCTCGGATACGGCCATCGCCGGTCTTGAGCGGTCGTTGGCGGCGCGCGCGTTCCGGAAGCTGCCGGAGCGCTGGCAGGCGGTGCTGTGGCACACCGAGATCGAGGGCCAGTCCCCGGCCGAGGTGGCTCCGCTGCTCGGGCTGACCCCGAACGGGGTGTCCGCGCTCGCCTACCGCGCCAGGGAGGGCCTCAAGCAGGCCTACCTGCAGGTCCACCTGGCCGAGGCGGGCGACCAGCGCTGCCGGGCGACCGCGGAGCGGCTCGGCGCCTGGGTGCGCGGCGGCCTGTCGAAGCGGGAGAAGGCCCAGGTCGAGGCGCACCTGGACGAGTGCGACCGGTGCCGGGCGCTGGCCGCGGAGCTGGCGGACGTCAACAGCGGCCTGCGGCTGTTCATCGCGCCGCTGGTGCTCGGCCCGATGGCGGTGGCGGGGTACCTGGGCGCGGCGAAGGCGACCGCGGTGGTCGGGGCCGGTGTTGCGGCCGGTGCCAGCGGTGGCGGTGTGCTCAGCGCGATCACGAGCGCCCCACGGCAGGCCATGACGGTCGCGGTGTCGGGTGCGGCTCTTGTCGCTGCCGTCGTCGTAGGGCTGGTCGCCGCTCCTAACAGCACCCAGGTCCCGGCGGCCGTTACCTCTAACGCCCCGACAACGACCGCTCCCCGCCCGACCCCCAAGCCGCAGACTCCTCCCGTCACGCCGCCGGAGCCGGTACCGACCACGCCGGAACCGCCACCCTCGGAACCCACCACCACGGAAGCGCCAGAGCCCACCACCACGGCACCAACGACAACGACAACGGCGCCGACCACCACGACCACGCCAGCACCCACACCGACCCCGGAGCCACCGCAGCCCCGGCCGAACCTGTCGGCGTCAGGCCCAGGTGGCCCGGTCTCTCTCACCCCGGGCGCACCCACCGAGGTCCCCATCACCGTGACGAACTCCGGTGACGCTGTCTCCGAGCCAGTCGTGGCAGCCCTACCGCTCCCGACAGGTGTGCGCGCCGTATCCCCCAGCAGGCTCTCGGCGCCCCCGCTGCTCCGGCTCAACGCCCAGGCCACCACCATCGACTGCCCCGCGGGCACCGGTCGCGTCGTGTGCAGCACTGAACGCGGGCTCCAGCCGGGCGAGACGATCACGCTCGTCTACCGCTTGGTCGCGGACGACGCGCAGCTCACCGCGCAGATCGCGGGGACGCTGACGGCGGGCACGCAGATCGAGTTGCCGTTCACGATCGGCATCGAGGTGACACCGCTACCTGACGGCGTCGACCTCACCGCGGCCCTAGACGACCAGGGCCTTGTCGAGCGGCTCTTGCCGTGGGGACGCGAGGTTCGCGTAGCGGCGTGGGCAACCAACACCGGTGAGAGCACGAAGGCGGTCGCGGTGACGTTCGACCGCGATGCCAAGTTCCTGTCGTCGGACCGCGAGGTCAGCTGCACGGCAGGAGAGGACTTCCTGAACTGCGTGAGCACTACCTCACTCCGGCCGGGTGAACAGCTGAAGGTGATCGTCGGGGTCCGTAGTCACTACAAGGAGAAGCGAAACCTGACCGTCACCGCTGCCCTCGGTACCGCTACCGACAGCGTGACGATCCGGATCCCGCACCGGCCGATCTGCTGCGAGCACCGCCCCGAGCCGAACCCTCCCAAGCCGACTACGACCACGACCACCCCCGCGCCCACGACGCCACCCACCACCACCACGAGCCCCACGAAGCCGACCACCACGGCAGCGCCAACGACGACGACCACGCCACCGGTCACGACGGCGCCAACGCCGAAGCCCGAACCGCCGGTCGTGATCCCGGAAGCGGACAAACCGCTCATCCAGATCTGCCTGGAAATCGGGCGTTCGCGGTCGAAGTGGTGGAAGTGGGACTGCTGAACAGTGACCGACACGACTACCCGTCCCGGTTGCCGGGCCCCCCGCGAACAGGGCGGATAGACTTCGCCGTCATGGCCTTCGTGGACACGGTGCTGGCCCGGCTGCCCCAGCCGGTGCGGTCGTTGCTGATCAAGCACCGGGAGATGCTCAAGTTCGCGGTGGTCGGCGGTGTGTGCTTCATCGTGACCAACGCGGTCAACTACGCGCTCAAGCTCACCGTGCTCAACCGCAACCCGGTGACCGCGCTGATCGTGGCCGTCATCATCGCGACGATCGTGTCGTACATCCTCAACCGCGAGTGGTCCTTCCGCGACCGCGGCGGCCGGGAGCGCCCGCACGAGGCCGCGCTGTTCTTCCTGATCAGCGGCATCGGCGTCGGGCTCAACGCGCTGCCGCTGTGGGTGTCGCGGTACCTGTTCGACCTCGAGGTGCCGCACGTGACGCTGCTGACCCAGGAGATCGCCGACTTCGGCTTCGGCATCATCCTGGGCACCCTGATCGCCATGGTGTTCCGCTGGTGGGCGTTCAAGAAGTGGGTGTTCCCCGAGGCCGAGGGCCGGGTGCGGCCGCTGCGCGCGGTGCGGACCGGCGAGGACGAGCAGGCCGCCTGACCCCGCTAGCGCGGCGACCGCTCGGTCGGCCAGCGCAGGCCGGGGATGTTGCCCGCCTTGGGCACCGGCAGGAACACGGTGAACGTGGGCGGCCTGGCCGTCGACAGCTCCAGCCTGCCGCCATCGGACTCCACCAGCGCCCTGGCCAGCGCCAGCCCGAGGCCGGTCGAGCCGCCGCCGGAGACGCCGCGGTCGAAGATGTGCGGGGCCAGTTCGTCCGGCACGCCCGAGCCCCCGTCGGTGACCTCGATGACCACGGTCTCGCCGCCGACCGACTCCCCGGCGCGCGAGGACAGCACCACGGTGCCGCCGCCGTGCCGCAGGGCGTTGTCGAGCAGGACGCCGATGGTCTCGCGCAGCCGCGCGGGGGTCACCCTGGCCATCAGGCCGGGGGTGAGCTTCATGCGCAGCGTGCGGCCCTCGGAGCGCAGCATCTCGCGCCACTCGTTGGCGATGGCGGTGAGTTCCCTGGCCAGGTCAACGGGCTCGGCGTCGACGGCGCGGGCCTCGCGGGCGGCGGCGAGCAGCTCGTCGAGCACGTCGGAGAGGCGCTCGGCCTGGTTGAGGGCCTCGCTGGCCTCAGCGGCCGCGTCGGCGTCCGGCACCATCGTCAGCGCCTCCAGCCGCAGTTGCAGCGCCGTGAGCCTGCTGCGCAGCTGGTGTGAGACGTCCCCGACCAGGTCGCGTTCGCGTTGGACGAGTTGGGCGAGCGCGGTCGCGGAGGCATCTAGCGCCTCGGCGACCATGTCTAGCTCGTAGAGGTCGTAACGGGACTTGTCGAGTCGGAAGTCGCCGGCGCCGAGTTTGGTGGCACGGTCGGCGACATGGCGCAGCGGTCTGGCCAACCTGCGCGCGGTAACCATGGCGACCACGGTGCCAACGGCCACAGTCAGCACCACCACCAAAGCGACCAAGGCAGCGACTTGGGCCTGTCTCGTGCGCATAGGCCCAGCGTCGATCTCCAGCAGCACAGTGCCCTGCCGCGACATCGGTGCCTCTTCGGCTACCACGTCCTCGACCGGCTCCGGGCCAAGAGTGCCCAGAGTGCGCTTCCCCTCGCTGGGCAGCGTCACTGTGAGCCGACCGCCGGTCGGGACGGCCAACAGGACCTTGGTCAGGTCGACCGGCCTGCCGTTGGCGATCTCGTCGTCGAGCGTCGCGGTGATCTGCTGGGCGCGGACCGCGAGGTCCTCCCTGGTCAGCTTCTCCACCACCTGCAGCGCGGTGTAGCCGAGCGGGATGCCCAGCGCGCACGCGGTGATGGTCACCGCGAGCAGGATCGCGAGCAGGATGCGGCGGCGCACGCGCTACTCGGCGTTGAACCGGAAGCCGACGCCGCGCACGGTGGCGATGCGCCGCTCGGTGGAGCGCGGCCCACCCTCGCCGAGCTTGCGGCGCAGCCAGGACATGTGCATGTCCAGGGTCTTGCTGGTCTTGAGCTCGGGGTCGCTCCACACCTCGGTGAGGATCTCCTCCCTGGTCACGACCTGGCCTGCCCGCTGGATCAGCACCCGCAGCAGCTCGAACTCCTTGTTGGCCAGGGTGATCTCGGTGCCGTCGACGGTCACCACCCGCGCGGCCAGGTCCATCCGCACGCCGTTGACGTCGATGGCACCGGGGGCCTGCCTGCGCAGCAGCGCCCGGATCCTGGCCAGCAGCTCGGCCAGCCGGAACGGCTTGGCCACGTAGTCGTCGGCACCGGCGTCCAACCCGACGACGAAGTCGACCTCGTCGGCTCTGGCGGTCAGCATCAGGACCGGTATCCCGCGACCCGCGGCGCGTAAGCGCCTGCACACGTCGAGTCCGTCGATCCCGGGCAGCCCGAGGTCGAGGACAAGCAGGTCGGGGTGGCCGGTCGAGGCCACCTCCAGTGCGGCGTGGCCGTCTCCGACAACCCGCACCTCATAGCCCTCTCGGTGCAGTGCACGCGAGAGGGGGTCCGCGATCGCCGCGTCGTCCTCGGCCAGCAGTACCACGCTCACGTGCTCCAGAGTAGGCGTGACACGATCGCGCCCGTGTCAAGCGACGACCTGACTTTTGCCCGCCTGCTGGCCGACACGGCCGACGCGATCACCCGTGCCCGCTTCCAGGCCGTCGACCTGGTGGTCGAGCGCAAGCCGGACCGCAGCCCGGTGACCGACGCCGACACCGCCGTCGAGGACGCCGTGCGGGCGCTGCTGGCCGAGGCCCGACCGGACGACAGCGTGGCGGGCGAGGAGCGCGGCGGGGACGTTCGCGCTGGTCGGACCTGGGTTCTGGACCCGATCGACGGGACCAAGAACTTCCTGCGCGGGGTGCCGGCGTGGGCCACGTTGATCGCGCTGGTGGTCGACGGTGTGCCGCAAGTGGGTGTGGTTAGCGCGCCCGCGCTCGGAAGGCGGTGGTGGGCCGCGCGGGGTGAGGGCGCGTGGTTGAGCCGAGACGGTGGCGAGGCCCGGCGGATTTCCGTGTCAGGTGTGCGGTCGCTCGAAGACGCCTACCTGTCGACCACGCACCTGGGGTCGTGGGTGAAGTACCACTCGCGTGAGCGCTACCTGGCGCTGGTGGACGCGTGCTGGGAGAACCGGGCGTTCGGGGACTTCTGGCAGCACTGCCTGGTCGCCGAGGGCGCGATCGACCTCGCGGCCGAGGCGATCGTGAACCCGTGGGACGTGGCGCCGTTCCAGGTGCTGGTGGAGGAGGCCGGCGGCCGGTTCACGGACCTGGGTGGGGCGAACCGGTTCGACGGTGGCTCTGTCCTGACCTCCAACGGCCACCTGCACGAGGCAGCGCTAAGCCTTCTCGGTGACCGGTAGGACCCCGACGACGCCCCGCACGACCTGGGACCAGGTGAGCCTGCCGAAGAGGTAGTGGCAGGCCACCTGCTCGTTGGTGAAGCTCGCCCAGTCGTAGCGGTTGCCCTGCTCGCGCCAGAACACCTCCCAGCTGCCCTGGTCGGCGTGGTGCAGCAGGCACCAGGCGTTGTCGGACTCCACGCCGAGGGACACGAACTCGGCCGGGATGCCGATCGCGGCGAGCAGGCCGAGGATCGTCTCGGTGTTCACGGGGTCTCCTCCAGCAGACCGAGGGCGACGAGCTCGGCGGCGGAGTGGGTGGCTCGGTAGCGCTCACCGCCACCCGGCTGCCCGAACCACGGCGCCGACAGGGTCCGCCACACCGGGAGCGGTTGGAGCACCCGGTAGCGGCGGTAGCCCGAGCCCGCGTGCAGCGGCGGGAGGGCTCGGCGCGCGAACCTGGTGCCGTCTGCGCTGAAGACCCGGCCGTTAGCGGTACCGAACCGGTCGATCAGCGTGCCCTCGGGGAGCACGACTGCCTCACCTGGCGCGGTCCCCCCTTCCGGGAACAGCTCACTGGTCGGCCACGCGTACTCAGTGGTTCGCTGCGTGCTCGGGTCGAACGGGCGGACGAGGAACCGGTGGTCCCAGTCGCGCTCGTTGAGGCCACCGAGCGGGTCGTAGGCGTGCAGCAGGTCCGGCGCGGTGCGGCCACGGGTCGGAGCGCTGTGCTGGACCGGGGTGGCGTTGTCGGCCAGGTCGGACCTCGGGTGGTCGCCCGGCGGGAACCGGAGACCGGCGGCGAAGTCGACCTCCTCCGGCGGGGGCGGGATCTGCCAGGCGGGCTTGCTGGACGCGACCGGCAGGTGCCCCTCCGGGAACATCTGCGCCAGGAACTTGCTCGGCAGGGCCTTGTTGGTCGCCTGCGCGCGGGGAAGACCGACCGCGACAGCCATCACGGTGGCGCTATCGGACTGCTCGCGCTTGTCGGTGCCGTTGTCGTTGTGCTCGGGCGCGGGCAGCGACTGGTCCGGCTGCGGTGTGGCACCGGTCAGCCTGCCCGGACCCGGCTTGCCCGCGTCCGTCTTGGCCGTGTCGGCGGTCTTGCCGCCGTCGCCGCTCTTGGCTCCATCGCCAGGCTTGGCACCGTCACCCGGCTTGGCCGCGTCGCCGGGTTTGCCGGTTTGCAGCGCCTCGGCGATCCGGCCGGGCTGCGAGTCGACGGTCTTGGCGGTCAGGTCTGCCAGGCGCGCACCCGGCTTCGCCATCGAGTCGGATCGCTCGCCGGAGCGCGGCGCGGACCTCGGCGCCTCGGTGTTCTTCCCGCCCGGGTCGCCCAATGGCTTGCTGGTCGGGTCGCCGACGCGCGCGGCGATGTTGGCGCCCTTGGCCCCTGGTTGTGCGCGCTCGCCGGTCTTGGCCGCCTGCTCGGCGGCCTTGGCGCCCGGCTCGGCGCGCCCGGGCTGCGGCTTCTGCTGCGGCGGAGGGGCCAGCTGCTTGTTGCCGTTCGCGTTCTGCGCGGGAACGGCCGGAACGAGCCCGGGGGTGGACGGCCGCGCCGCGACAGACGGGCCGGACGCGCTCGGCACGTTGCCCACTACGGGCAGAGCGCCCGGGTTCACGCCGGTAAGCCTGCCGCCGAGGGGGTTCCCTGACGGCGGCGCGGACGTCGTCCCGCCCTGGTGCACGCCACCGACCGGTGACCCGCCCTGCGTGCCGCCTGGCTGCTGGCCGACCGGCGCGGAGCTCTGGCTGGGCGCGTCGATGACCGCGGCCGAGGCGGCTTGGACGACATCGGTCGGCACGCCGATGTGCGGGGTGGGCTGGGTGACCACGGGCAGCGGCGGCGGCACGTTCGTGGGGATCTCCGGCAGGGTCACCGAGGGCGTTTGCACTACCGGCGACGTCACCGGCGGGAGCTGCGCGGCGGGCGGTGTGTGCACGACGGGCTCGATGACCGGCGCTACCGGCGGGATGACCACGCTCGGCTTGAGTGGCGCGTCGAGCACCGGCTTGAGGTCGGGCAGCGCCCCGGATGCCGCGTTCGTGATCCCCCTGAGCGGCTTGCTGACATCGTTGAGGGTCTCACCGATGCCGTCAATGGTGTGCGCGAGACCGTCGCCGATCTGGCCGGGCAGGGCGCTGACGAGCTTGGTGACCGGCTTGATGACGCTGTTGAGCAGGCCGTCCAGCCCGGAGCCGATGGCGCCGGGGCTGTCGTTGACCAGGTCGTTGGCGAAGTGGACGCTGGTGCCCGGTTGGGCAACCGTGTTGAGCAGCGTGTTGCGGATGTGCGCGACGTTGGCCGCGGTGCCCTTGATCAGCCAGTCCAGGCTCAGCTGCGCCCGCCGGTCGCCCGCGGCGGCCGCGGTGTCGGCCGCGTCGAGGTTCTTGGCCAGCGCGACCAGCTTGCGCACGATCTTCACCTTGGCCGCGCCGATCTCCTCGGCGGCGTGCTCCAACCGGTCGGCCGCGGCGTTGCAGCCCTTCACGGTGGCGGTGAGGTGGCCGTTGTCGGCCTTGACGAACCGGGACCAGTACCTGGCCGCGGCGTCGGCCGAGTCGCCCTCGAAGGTGGACAGCGCGGCGTGCGCGGCGCTGTCGGCGTCACCGGCGAGCGCGGCGACCTGGGTGCCCGCGTGCCGCCACGCCTTGGCGGAGGCGCGCATCTTGTCCTCGTCGGCCTGCGGCCAGCGGACCCCGACCTTGGCGGCGACGCCTGCGAGCTCGGCGGGCAACTGGATCCCCATCACGTCCCCCTAGGCGTCGAGCACGCCTGCGTTGTGGTCGTCGGTGTGCCGGTAGGCGCGGGCGGTCTCGCGGAAGCGGTCGCCAACGTCGTCGAGCTTCCCCGGCAGCGCGCCGAGGGCCTTGAGCGTCTCGTGCGCGGACCCGGCGTGCGTCGAGGCGAACCGCAGCCCGATGTCGTCGCCGCCCCAGCAGGCACCGGCGGCGCTGACCTGGTCGGCGAGATCGCGGTGGATGCCGCCCACGCGCGAGGACAACCCGTCGAACTGCCCGGCTCGTAACGCGAGGCGGTCGCTGTCTACCTGGAACCTGTCCATCACGGCCTCCCCGCGTCTGGTTCTAACCAGGCCACGTTCTCGTAGCTGTCCTCTTCGACCGGCGGCGTGATCTCCGCGCGGTGCAGATCGGCAGTTCCCCGGAGCAAGGCCTCCGGATCGGTGCCAGAGGGCAGCACCGGGGCAACAGCGTGCCCGGCCGCACTGGCGGCGCGGGCGTCGGCGACAGCGGCTGTGCGCACGATCAGGGCGGCGAGGTCCGCGGGCCGGTACACGCGGTAGGCGTCGTCGCGCAGGTCGAGCGCGGTAAGAGCACCTTGGGCGGACACGGTCGCGGTGACCACACCGCAGTCGCTCGTGGCGGACTCGCTGATCGCCGAGAGCGCCCGGTGCACCTCGGCGAGCTGGTCCCGTCCGCGCCGGTAGTCGGCGAGGAGGTCCTCGACCTGGGCTCGGTGCTCGGACACCACGACCTCCTCCGCGTCATCGGCCAGCCTCCGGGCCCGCGTTGGACGCGGCTGCCCGCGGCCGGGTTCCCACCGGGCCAGGTTCCCACTCGAACCGGTGATCACGCCAACCCCACCCGGGTAGTCGCCGGACCCGCGGCCCGCGTTGCGGTCTCAGCTGTCGCGCGCGACCACGACAGCGCAGTTCAACTCGCCCGTGACCACCGACAGCAGCACGGTGATGCCGTTGTCCATGGCCACGATTCCTTCCGCACCGTAGCGGTCGAACAGCGCTGGGTGGTGCTCTTGGAACAACTGCGCCCACATGTCCCAGGTACGACCAACGCGCGGCCCCGCTCCTAGGTCACGCGCTTGCTCGACGATGAGCCCGGTGTCGTGCACGGCGTCTACAAGACCGTGCAGGTTCGGAACGGGGACGGTGATGACAACGCGCCCGCCCGGCCTGAGCACCCGCCGCGCCTCGGGCAGTTGTTCGACGCTCTCCTTGACCCAGACGGCGTCGAACGCGGCGTCGGAGTACGGCAGCAGCGGCCCGGTGAGTTCGAAGTGGACACTCGAGGTGGCCAGGTCGGCGGCGGCGTCGACCTCGACCGGGTTGGCCGAGCAGCCGGTGACGGCGACGCCGACGGTCGCCGCGAGCCGCAGCGGGACGGCCCCGGAGCCGAAGCCGATGTCCAGGACGTGCTCGCCCGGGCGCAGCCGGAGCAGGTCGGCGACCTGGCCGACGACCCGGTCCTGCGCCCAGTCGAGCCACTGCCACGGGGTGCCGGCGTGGTCGTCGGTGGCCAGCCAGGCGCCGATGTGGTGGCTGGGGCCCAGGCACAGGTCGTAGAGCGCGCCGTGCGCTGCTGGCGACCACGTGGGCAAGGGGGCGCTGGCGGTCATCGTCGAACCTCCCCGCCCAACGTCTCACCGAGCGTGTCGAGCTGTCAACGATGGGTTACCCGCGCAGGGCCCGGACCACCCTCGACGGCGCGGGCCTGCCCAGCCGCTCGGCCATCCACGCACTGGTGTCGGCCAGCCGGTCCAGGTCGACGCCGGTGCGGACACCGAGGCCGTCGAGCATCCAGACGAGGTCCTCGGTGGCGAGGTTGCCGGTGGCCGACTCGGCGTACGGGCAGCCGCCGAGGCCGCCCGCGGAGGAGTCGACGGTGGTGACGCCCAGGCGCAGCGCGGCGAGGGTGTTCGACAGGGCCTGGCCGTAGGTGTCGTGGAAGTGGACCGCGATGTCGTCGACCGGGACGCCCGCGGCCGCGGTGGCGGCGATGACGGACTCGACCTGCCCGGGGGTGGCGACGCCGATGGTGTCGCCGAGGGAGAGCTGCGAGGAGCCCATGTCCACCAGGCGCTTGCCGACCGCGGCGACCTGGTCGGCGGCGACCGGGCCCTCCCACGGGTCGCCGAAGCACATCGACACGTAGGCGCGCACGTCGAGACCCTCGGCGCGGGCCCGGGTGACGACCGGCTCGAACATGGCGAACTGCTCGTCCAGGGTGCGGTTGAGGTTGCGCTTGGCGAAGGTCTCGGTGGCGCTACCGAAGATCGCGATGTGCCGCACGCCCGCTGCTAGAGCCCGGTCGAGACCGCGTTCATTGGGCACGAGGACGGGGTAAGAGACGCCGTCGACCTTGGTCAGGCCTGCCAGCAGTTCCTCGGCGTCCGCGAGCTGCGGGACCCACTTGGGGTGCACGAAGCTGGTCGCCTCCAGGACGCCCAGACCCGCGTCAGCCAGCCGCGACAGGAACTCCAGCTTCACGTCCACCGGCACGACCGTGGACTCGTTCTGCAGTCCGTCGCGCGCGCCGACCTCCCAGATGGTGACGCGCTCGGGGAGACCGTCAGCCCTGACCGTCGCCGGTAGGCCTACCTCGCGGGCACCCACGTCAGCGCCGACCCTGCTCGGGGTAGTCACCCCGGTAGTCCTGCTCACGGGTGTCGCGGTAGTCGTCGCGGGCCGCGCGGGGATCCACTCGCGGCGTGCGGTGGAAGTCGTCGTTCGGGTTGTCGTTGACCTCGCGGTAGAGCAGCGTGTGCACCTTCTCGACGTTCGGGATGTCGTCGAACTCGAGCGGCTCCTGCGAGCTGGACTCGATGATCAGGGTGCCGCAGCCGACGATCCGGTCGATCAGCCCGTGCTCGAACCGGACGCTGCTGATCCTGGCCAGCGGGATGTCGATGCCGGTGCGCTTGACCACGCCCATCCGGAACATGACCCGGTCGGTGGTCACGATGAAGTGGGTGGTCCGCCACCGCACGAACGGGGCGAGGAAGCCCCAGACGACCAGGACGAGGGCGACCGCGCCGATGATGATGTAGGCGACCGTCGCCCAGGACAGGTCCTGGGCCAGGATGGCCAGCCAGATGCCCGCGCCGAGGGTGATCAGCAGGATCACGTACGGCAGCAGCAGCATCTTCCAGTGCGGGTGCCGGTGGAGCACGACCTGCTCGCCTTCGCTGAGCACGTCATCGGGGTATGCCACGGTGTCCTCCCGATCATCACTGGTGACGCGGCTACCGTACTCGGGAGCGGACCCCGCAGGCAGGCGGAGTGGTGAACTCTCCCGATCAGGCTCCCGGGCGGACGTGGACGACGTCCCCGGCGGAGAGCGTGCGGGCGGTCCCGCCGACGTCGACGACCAGCCTGCCCTCGCCGTCCACGTCGGTGGCCAGGCCCTGCAGGCTCGACCCGTCGGGCAGCTCGACGCGGACGCGGTGGCCCAGCGTCGCGCAACTGCCGCGGTACTCGCTGAGCAGGCCGGAGGTGACCAGGTCGCCCTGGGCGCCGCGCCACGAGCGCTCGGCCTCGTCGAACGCGCGCAGCAGGGCGATCGCGACCTCGGTGCGGTCGCCGGTGCCGCCCTCCTGGGCGAAGGACGTCGCGGGCAGCCCGCCGGGGCCGACCGGGACCTCGCCGGGCAGCGCGCCGACGTTGAGGCCGATGCCGACGACCACGGCGTCCGGGGTGGCCTCGGCGAGGACGCCCGCGCACTTGGCCATGGCCGCGCCCGCGAGCAGGTCGTTGGGCCATTTCAGGGATGCGAGGACCCCGGCGTGACGGGCAGTGCGGATCAGGGCCACCCCTGCGACCAGGGAGAGAGAGCCGTACCGGGACACGGGGACGCCGGTCGGCCGGAGCAAGACACTCAGGTAGAGCCCGGAGGCGGGGGGAGACACCCAGTCCCGTGCGCGCCTACCGCGTCCGGCGGTCTGCTGCTCCGCGATGAGCACGGTCCGGTCGGCGGCACTACCTGCCACGGCCACGAGGTCCGCGTTGGTGGAGCCGGTTGAGTCGACCACGTCCACAGCGCCGTAGGTGTCGCCAAGCGCGGCGCGCAGTGCCCCGGCGTCGAGAGCTGCCATGCGACCAGGGTAGAGCCGACCCCCGGACCCGGCCGGTCGGAGCAGGAACAGCCGGGCGGGGGTGGCGGTGCTGACTCTGCGATCTCAACCCAGGTAGAGGTCAAGAGCCCTGTGGTGTGCCCTACGCCTCGCCCCTGGTGACACCTTTCGGTCGCTAGGCTGCCGGGCCATGAGCAGCGCGACCGAGCCGACGGGCGAGCCGGACACCCACACCACGGCAGGCAAGCTCGCCGACCTGTACCGGCGCTACGACGAGGCCGTCAACGCAGGCTCGGCTCGCGCGGTCGAGAAGCAGCACGCCAAGGGCAAGAAGACCGCGCGTGAGCGGATCGATGCGCTGCTCGACCCCGGTAGCTTCACCGAGCTCGATGAGCTTGCCCGGCACCGGTCCACGAACTTCGGCCTGGAGAAGAACCGGCCCTACGGCGACGGCGTGGTCACCGGGTACGGGACCGTCGACGGCCGCCCGGTGTGCGTGTTCAGCCAGGACGTCACCGTGTTCGGCGGGTCACTCGGCCAGGTGTACGGGGAGAAGATCGTCAAAGTGATGGACCTGGCGATCAAGACCGGCCGCCCGATCGTGGGCATCAACGAGGGCGGCGGCGCGCGGATCCAGGAGGGCGTGGTCTCCCTGGGCCTCTACGGCGAGATCTTCCGCCGCAACACCCTGGCCTCCGGGGTCATCCCGCAGATCTCGCTGATCATGGGCGCGAACGCGGGCGGGCACGTGTACTCCCCCGCGCTGACCGACTTCGTGGTGATGGTCGACCAGACCTCGCAGATGTTCATCACCGGCCCCGACGTGGTCAAGACCGTCACCGGCGAGGAGGTGACGCTGGAGGAGCTCGGCGGCGCCCGCACGCACAACACCAAGTCCGGCGTCGCGCACTACATGGGCGCCGACGAGGACGACGCGATCGCCTACGTCAAGGAACTGCTGTCGTTCCTGCCGTCGAACAACCTGTCCGAGCCGCCGGTGTTCCCCGGTCCGGCCGCCGAGGGCTCGGTCGCCGACGACCTCACCGACGGCGACCGCGAGCTGGACGCGCTGATCCCGGACTCGGCGAACCAGCCCTACGACATCCACGAGGTGATCACCCGGGTCGTCGACGACGGCGAGTTCCTGGAGGTCCACCCGCTGTTCGCGCCCAACATCGTGGTCGGCTTCGGCCGGGTCGACGGCCGCAGCGTCGGCATCGTCGCCAACCAGCCGACCCAGTTCGCGGGCTGCCTGGACATCGACGCCTCCGAGAAGGCCGCGCGGTTCGTGCGCACCTGCGACGCGTTCAACGTCCCGGTGCTCACCTTCGTCGACGTGCCCGGCTTCCTGCCCGGCACCGACCAGGAGTTCGACGGCATCATCCGGCGCGGCGCCAAGCTGATCTACGCCTACGCCGAGGCCACCGTCCCCCTGGTCACCGTCATCACCCGCAAGGCCTACGGCGGCGCCTACGACGTCATGGGCTCAAAGCACCTCGGCGCGGACATCAACCTCGCTTGGCCTACCGCGCAGATCGCCGTCATGGGTGCCTCCGGCGCGTCGAACATCCTGCACCGCAAGACGTTGAAGGCCGCTCTAGACGCGGGCGAGGACGTGGACGCACTGCGGGCCAAGTTGGACCGCGAGTACGAAGACACCTTGCTGAACCCGTATGTGGCGGCGGAGCGGGGCTATGTGGACTCGGTTATCCCGCCTTCGCACACTCGCGGCTACATCGCGCGTGCACTGCGGATGCTGGTGGACAAGCGCGAGACTCTTCCCCCGAAGAAGCACGGCAACATCCCCCTGTAGAGGAGCGACCGTGAGCCCTGAACCCGTACTCCGTGTCGTCCGAGGTAACCCCGACGCGGCCGAATTGGCGGCGCTGACGGTAGTGGTAGCGGCAGCCGCCAGCGCCCCTGCGGAAACCCCGGCTCCTTTGTCGACAAGCGCGTGGGCGGACAAGAGCTCACTGGTCCGCCGCCCACTGCCTCACGGCCCGGGCGCCTGGCGCAGTTCCGGCCTCCCCCGGTAGTCCCGATGGGCCGGAGTTGTCCACAGCGCCACATCGTGACTGCCTGCCTCCCCACCACCCTCGATAGGCTGTGAGTCGGGGGCCGCTCAGCGCGGTTCGATCTTGACGCCGCCTGTTCGCCCCCGCTGACCTGGGCGGGGCCAACCCGCGCGACGGCGGGGCCCTAGGCTCTTGGGCGGTGGCCCGGGTGGCGGGGTCCGGGGCTGGAGTTGGGTTGATGAGCGGTGGGGTGCGCGGCCCGTGGGTGGCGCTGGCGGCGTTGTGCGCGTGCTTCTTCATGGTCATGCTCGACTCCACCATCGTCACCGTGGCGATCCCGGCGATGCTGGGCGGCCTGGACGCCACGCTGAACCAGGTCATCTGGGTCAACAGCGTGTACCTGCTGGCCAACACGGTGCCGCTGCTGCTCACCGGCAGGCTCGGGGACCGGTTCGGCCCCAAGCGGGTGCTGCTGGTCGGGCTGGTGCTGTTCCTCGGCGCGTCGCTCTGGTGTGGACTGTCGACTTCGGCGGGTTCGCTGATCGCGGCCCGCGCGGTGCAGGGGCTCGGCGCGGCGGCGATGACCCCGCAGACGCTGTCGTTCATCACCGGGCTGTTCCCGCCGGAGCGGCGCGGGGCGCCGATCGCGGTGTGGGGCGCGGTCGCCGGGGTCGCGACGATCACCGGGCCGGTGGTCGGCGGGCTGCTGGTGCAGCACGTCGGCTGGCAGTGGATCTTCCTGCTGAACCTGCCGATCGGCGCGGTCGGGCTGGTGCTGGGGGTCCTGCTGCTGCCGGACTGGCGCCCGGCCGGTCGGGTGCGGCTGGACACGACCGGCGCGCTGCTGGCCTCGGCCGGGCTCGGGCTGCTGGTGTTCGGGCTGCAGAACGGGCAGCACTACCACTGGGGGACGATCATCGGCCCGGTCGGTGTGCTGCCGGTGATCGGCGTCGGCCTGCTGCTCATCGGCGCCTTCACCGTCTACCAGCGGCGCGCGCGGGACCCGTTGCTGCCGCGCGGGCTGTTCCACAACCCGATCTTCGGCTACGCCAACCTGACCCACGCCGCGCTCGGGTTCGCCACGACCGGGATGTTCCTGCCGCTGGTGATCTACGTGCAGTCGGTGCTCGGGCTGGACCCGGTCGCCTCCAGCCTGCTGTGCGCGCCGATGGCCGTTGCCGCCGGTGGCGCGGCCTGGGTGGCCGGGCGGTCGCGGCTGCCGGGCCGGACGCTGATCATGACCGGGCTCGGCGGATTGGCTGCCGGGACGGTCGGGCTGGCGCTGCTGGCCGAGCCGGACACCGAGCCGCTGGTGCTGATCCCGGGCCTGGTGGTGGCCGGGCTGGGCATCGGGCTGGTGTTCTCCCCGCTCACCGCCTCGGCCACGCTCGGCATGCCGCCGGACCTGATCGGGGCCGCCTCCGGGGTGTTCAACACCTCCCGGCAGGTCGGCGGGGTGCTCGGCAGCGCGACCACCGGGCTGTTCCTCCAGGTCGGACTGGGGTTCGCGGTCCCGCAGGCGGCGCGCGAGTACGCGAAGTTCCTGCCGCCGCGCTACGCCGACGAGTTCGTCGAGCGGATCACCGCCGCCGCGCAGACCGCGAGCCAGTTCGGCGGCGAGGGCCCGGCGGTGCCGTCGGACTGGTCACCGGCCGTGGTCGAGAAGGTGCGCGAACTGGCCACCAACGCGTTCCACCTCGGGTTCACCAATGCGGCGAAGGCGACGCTGGTGTTGCCGGTTGTCGTCCTCATCCTGGGCATGCTCAGCGCGGCGGGCATCCGGACAGCGCCAACTGGTAACGCGAAAAACTCGGGACTGCCGGGGGAACGGGTCGGACCGTAGCGTCTGCACACATGGCTATACGGCGATCCTTGCTCACCACGGCCCTCGCGGTGATCGCGGGCCTTGGCGCGCTCACGCTTCCCGTGTCCGCGGCGCCAACGGCACCTGTCGCCGTGCGCAGCGACCCTATCTACTCTTACGCGAACGCCGTGCGTGAGACCGTCTGGGTCGACACAGGTCTAACAGCGCCGAATGGTTCGCGAGTTCGGGTCGCCACCGACATCATTCGCCCGCGTGAAGCGACTGGGCGCGTTCCGGTAATCATGGACGCGAGCCCTTACTACGCCACGCTTGGGCGGGGTAACGAGAGCCAGAAGAAGACCTACGACAGCGCTGGGAAGCCGGTCCAGTTCCCGCTGCACTACGACAACTACTTCGTCCCGCGCGGTTACGCCGTCGCGCTCGTTGACCTTTCCGGCACAGCCCGCTCTAACGGCTGCGTTGACATCGGCGGGCGCTCTGAGATTACCTCCGCGAAGTCGGTCATCGACTGGCTGAACGGTCGCGCCAGCGGTTACACGTCCGCGACCGGTAGCACCACCGTGACGGCAAGCTGGTCGACCGGCGCGGTCGGGATGATCGGCAAGTCGTGGGACGGCACCATCGCGAACGGCGTTGCCGCTACCGGGGTCGACGGCCTCAAGACCATCGTGCCGATCGGTGCGATCAGCTCCTGGTACGACTACTACCGTGCGTCCGGCGCCACGTTCACCAGCGGCAGCCCGGCCGGACTCGCACAGGTGGTGGAGAACTCGGCGGGCGCCGCAAACTGCGGGTCGGTCAAGACAACGTTGACGAACGGCTCCCCGTCGAGCGGCGACTACACCGCCATGTACAAGGAACGGGACTACCTGGTCAACGTTGCCAAGGTGAAGGCCAGTGTGTTCGTGGTGCACGGGCTCAACGACCTCAACGTGAAGACGATCAACTTCGGCCAGTGGTGGAACGCGCTGCCCGCGACCGTCGAGCGCAAGATCTGGCTGTCGCAGACCGGCCACGTCGACCCGTTCGACTTCCGGCGCTCGGTGTGGGTCGACACGCTGCACCGGTGGTTCGACCACTACCTGCTGGGCATCGACAACGGCATCGAGCGCGAGCCCGCGTCCACTGTGGAGCAACGACCGGACGTGTGGAAGGACGACGCGTCCTGGCCGCTGGCCACGTCGCCGACCACCGTGCGGCTGCGGCCCGGCACCACCGCGGGGGTGGGGGTCCTGGGGACCACGGCGCCGCCCGCCGGGTCGACCGCGAGTCTGACCGACAACCGCACCAGCTCATACGACTGGATCAACAATCCGACCACAACCTCGTCGGCCCGGGTCATCTACCGGACCGAGGAACTGGCCAGGGACGTGCGGGTTTCCGGTACCACGCAGATCACCGTGACCGCCACGCCGTCGCAGAGCGCGGCCCGCGTGTCAGCGGTACTGGTCGACTACGGCCCGGCGACAATCCGCAACTACCGCGGCAGCGGCGAGGGCATCCGCAACCTCACCACCCGCACCTGCTGGGGCGAAAGCACCACCGGCGACAGCGCCTGCTACCTCGACACCGCCGCCAACACCACCACCGTCTCCCAGAACATCATCGCCCGCGGCTGGGCCGACCTCGGCCACTACGCGGGCCTCGACACCCGCCGCACCCTGACCGCGGGCACCCCGTACACGATCACCTTCAACCTCGCCTCCACCGACCAACTCATCCCAGCGGGCCACCGCCTGGCCCTGGTCATCGGGAGCACGGACACCTCGTACATCAGCTCCGCAGGCACCAACCCCCGGCTGACGATCGACCTCATCAAGACCAGTGCTCGCCTTCCCCTGGTTGGGTCGATCTAGGGGGGCTTGAGCTGCGGGTTCTTGTTCCGGGGCGGCTTGGATGTTCACCTGGTTCAGGGACAGAAGTTGTCCACATGTGGATCTTGGACGGGGTGGTTTCAAGATCGTCTGTCGGTGGGTGCCGATAGACTGGCACTGGGACGCCCCCCGGTGTGGGTGGGGGCTGGGCAGGGTCGGGACCGCGTGCGCGCGAAGCGGTTGCGGTGGGGTAAGCGGGCTCGGTGGGGTAAGCCGGTATGCGCGGGGTATGCGGGCTTGTGCGGACAAGGGGTGTCGCGCAGGGCAAGCGGCCACGTGGGGGCGACTGGCTTGGTGCGGGGTATGCGGGCTTGCCCGGGTAAGAGCCAGGGCGCGAGACCAGTGGGCCGCATGGGGTGCGGGGCTCGGCGGGCCGTGCGGGGCTGGGGGCGTGCGGAGCTGGCTGGGTGGGTGGGTAGGACCCGCAGGGGCATAGCAGTGGGGCGGATAGCCTGCGGGAATGGAGTTCATTCTTGCGTCTCAGTCGCCGGCTCGGTTTGGGGTTTTGCGGGCTGCGGGGGTTGATCCGGTGGTTCGGGTGTCGGGGGTCGACGAGGATGCGGTGGCGGCCGCTGTGGTGGATCCGACGCCGGGGCGGGTGGTGGGGGTGTTGGCTGAGGCCAAGGCTCGGAAGGTTGTCCTGGCGGGGGACAACGCTGTGGTGGTGGGGTGTGACTCGATGTTGCACTTCGACGGGGAGCTGGTGGGGAAGCCGGGGACGGCTGAGGTTGCTCGGGAGCGGTGGGGGAAGCTGGTGGGGGGCACCGGGGTGTTGCTGACCGGGCACGCGGTGTTGCGGGTGGAGAACGGTGAGGTCGTCGCCAGTGCCACCGGGGTCGAGTCGACGACGATCCGGTTCGGGGAGCCGACAGCGGCGGAAGTCGAGGCCTACATCGCTTCCGGGGAGCCGTTGTCGGTGGCGGGGGCGTTCACCATCGACGGCCTCGGTGGGTGGTTCGTCGACGGGGTCGACGGGGATCCGTCCAGTGTCATCGGGATCAGCCTGCCGCTGACCCGGCGGCTGCTCGGCGAGGTCGGGATCAGCGTCACCCAGCTGTGGCGTTGCACCAACTGACCCAACGCCGTTCCACGTGGTGAGAGTGATTCCGCTCTCCGGGTGAGAGGGGAAGTTTCCGCCCTACCGGCTGGTTGGATCGCGGAGATGAGGTACTCACCAGCGCTGACCGTGCGCCTGCACGTCGATCTCCGGCGGCAGGCCAGCGCGCTGTGTCGAGGTTAGGAGCCACCCCACCCCCTCCTCTCCCCATTCCCTGGAGTCCCCATGTCCACCGACGTGTCCACCAGGACCAACCGGCGCACCCTCTACTTCGGACTGTCCGTGCTCGCGGGCCTCGTGTTAGGCGCGTTGCTCGGGTTCGTCGCCAAGCAGACCGACACCGCGTGGCTGACCACGACCCTCAAGACCATCGGCAACATCTTCACCAGCCTGCTGCAGTTCACCGTGATCCCGTTGGTGTTCACCGCCATCGTGGTCGGCGTGACCAGCCTGCGCGGCCTCGGTGGCGGGCGCACCGCGGCCAGGCTGGGCGGCAAGACGTTGCTGTGGTTCGGGATCACCTCGCTGATCGCCGTGCTCATCGGCATCGCCGTCGGCCTGATCTCCGGCGCGGGCAAGGGGGTGAGCGTGAAACCGAGCGAGGCGGCGGTGGCGCGGCTCGCCGACCGCGCGCAGGGCGACTGGCTGACCGTGATCAACGGCCTGGTGCCGGACAACCTGTTCAGCGCGTTCAGCAACGGCGAGGTGCTGCAGGTCGTGTTCGTCGCGGTGCTGGTCGGCATCGCGACCTACGCCCTCGGTGAGCGGGCCGCGCCGTTCGTGGCGTTCAACCAGGCGGCGTTCGACATCATCCAGAAGGTCCTCGGCTGGATCATCCGGTTGGCCCCGCTCGGTGTGCTGGGACTGATCGGCACCGCGTTCGCCACCTACGGCAACCAGTTCTTCAAGCCGCTGCTGTCGTTGATCGCGGCCGTCTACATCGCCGCGCTGCTGGTGCTGTTCGTGGTGTACCCGGTGCTGCTGAGGTTCGTCGGCAAGGTCAGCCCGCGCACCTTCTTCGCCAAGGCGTGGACGGCGCTGCAGTTCGCGTTCGTGTCGCGCTCCTCCGGGGCGACGCTGCCGCTGAGCAGGCAGACCGCGGTGAACCTCGGTGTGGAGCCCGGGTACGCCGGTTTCGCCGTGCCGCTGGGCACCACCACGAAGATGGACGGCTGCGCGGCGCTCTACCCGGCCATCGCGACGATCTTCATCGCGAACCTGTTCGGGGTGGGCCTGGGCTTCTGGCAGTACGTCGGCATCGTGGCGGTCGCGGTGTTCGGCTCGTTCGCCACCGCGGGCACCACCGGCTGGTTCACCATGCTGACCCTGACGCTGAGCACGATCGGCCTGCCCGCCGAGGTGGTGGCGACCGGTGTCGCGATCGTCTACGGGGTGGACCCGATCCTGGACATGATCCGCACCGCCACCAACGTCGCCGGTCAGATCACCGTGCCGGTCCTGGTGGCCCGCGGCGAGGGCCTGCTCGACGACGAGGTGCTCAACGCCCCCAGCGGTCCGCCGCTACTCGACGACCAGCCCGCCCGTGAGGAGCCCGCTCCGAAGGACAAGGACCTGGTCACCGCGTAAGGACAAGGACGGCCGCCCCCACCAAGGGGTGGCCGTCTCCTTATGGGCAGCCGCGCAACTGGGCCGCGGTGGGCAGGATCTTCGGGTACCCGGGCAGCTGGTCGATCCTCGGGAACAGCCGCGTGCAGCCCAGTTCCTGCCCGCCGAGGCCGAACACCTGCGCGTACACCGGCCGCTTCGAGCAGTCGGCGCCGGAAGCGCAGTCCAGCTGCACGGCGATGACCTCGGGCGCGGAGTCGCCGTCGACGTTGGCCAGGCTCAGGTAGTTCGCCTCCGAGAAGAACGCCCGGCCCTGCGCGCTCCACTTGTCCGACCGCCCGACCACGACCTGCCCCGCGGTGCCCTTGTCGCCGGAGCCGCGGACCAGGCAGGCCGACACCGCCCCCGGCGCGCACTCCAGCGACTCGTCGTCGAGGTACACCCCGAGGTCGGTGATGGTCATCTCGATGACCTGCTGGCCGCTGGGGCCGCCGATGCGCACCCGCCCGGAGACCAGCCCGGAGTCGCCGATCAGCTCGACGACGGTGCCACCGACGGTCGCGGTGCCCAGCAGCCTGCACGGCTCCCTGCGGCAGGTGACCGCGCTGGCCGACGTGGTGGTCTCCGGGGTCGGGCCGGGGGTGGCGTTGGCAGGCGCGGAGCGGACCCGCAGGACGGCGGCACCGGTGAGCGAGGCGGCGAGGACGAGGCCGCAGATCACCATCGCCAGCACGACCGCGGTGGGGGCGCGCCGACCAGCCACGACACACCTCCCGGCGGGGAATCGACAACGGCGGACGTCAGGGGGAGGGTAGCGGGCGAGTGTGGGGTTGCTCTCGGTTCCCGTGTCGCGGGTCGTCCGTAAACTCCCCCCAAGCGGCGATCCAACCAAGGAGGAACCGGCGTGTCCGAGTCGGCCAAGGCGCTGAGCAAGGTACTCGTGGCCAACCGGGGCGAGATCGCGGTCCGGGTCATCCGGGCCTGCCGCGACGCGGGGCTGGCCAGCGTCGCCGTGTACGCCGAACCCGACCGCGACCTGCCGTTCGTGCGGCTCGCCGACGAGGCGTTCGCCCTCGGCGGGTCGACCCCGGGCGAGAGCTACCTGGTGGTCGAGAAGGTGCTGGACGCGGCGAAGCGCTCGGGCGCGGACGCCGTGCACCCCGGGTACGGGTTCCTCTCGGAGAACGCCGAGTTCGCCCAGGCCGTCCTCGACGCCGGGCTGACCTGGATCGGGCCGGACCCGCAGGCCATCCGGGACCTCGGCGACAAGGTCACCGCCCGGCACATCGCGTTGCGCGCGGGCGCGCCGCTGGTGCCCGGCACCAAGGAGCCGGTGTCGGGCCCCGAGGAGATCATCGCGTTCGCCTCGGAGTACGGGCTGCCGGTCGCGATCAAGGCCGCGTTCGGCGGCGGCGGGCGCGGCCTGAAGGTCGCCCGCACGCTGGAGGAGATCCCGGAGCTGTTCGACTCGGCGGTGCGCGAGGCGGTCAGCGCGTTCGGCCGCGGCGAGTGCTTCGTGGAGCGGTACCTGGACAAGCCGCGCCACGTCGAGGCGCAGGTGCTGGCCGACAAGCACGGCAACGTCATCGTGGTCGGCACCCGCGACTGCTCGCTGCAGCGGCGCCACCAGAAGCTGGTCGAGGAGGCCCCCGCGCCGTTCCTGTCCGACGCGCAGCGCGCCGAGATCCACTCCTCGGCCAAGGCGATCTGCCGCGAGGCGGGCTACAGCGGCGCGGGCACGGTGGAGTACCTGGTCGGCACGGACGGCACGATCTCGTTCCTGGAGGTCAACACCCGGCTCCAGGTCGAGCACCCGGTGTCGGAGGAGACGACCGGCATCGACCTGGTGCGCGAGCAGTTCCGGATCGCGGCCGGTGAGCGGCTGCGGTTCACCGAGGACCCGATCCCGCGCGGGCACTCGATCGAGTTCCGGATCAACGGCGAGGACGCGGGCCGCGGTTTCCTGCCCGCGCCCGGCACCGTCACCACCTGGCGCGCGCCGGACGGTCCCGGGGTGCGGGTCGACTCGGGGGTCGAGTCGGGCACGGTGATCGGCGGCCAGTTCGACTCGATGCTGGCCAAGGTGATCGTCACCGGCGCCGACCGGGACGAGGCGCTGGCCCGGTCGCGGCGGGTGCTCGACGAGCTGGTGGTGGAGGGGATGGCCACGGTCGTGCCCTTCCACCGGCTGATCGTGCGCGACCCGGCGTTCATCGGTGACGAGAACGGGTTCCGGGTGCACACCCGCTGGATCGAGACCGAGTTCGACAACCGGATCGAACCGTTCGCCGGTGGCGCGGATGCCGGGGAGGCCGAGCCGCGGCAGAACGTCGTCGTCGAGGTCGGTGGCCGCAGGCTGGAGGTGTCGCTGCCCGCCGGTCTGTCGCTGGGCGGCGGCGGTGGTGGCACGGCGGTGAAGGCGAAGCCGCGCAGGCGGGCCGGGGGCAAGGCGGGCGCCGCGGTGTCGGGTGACGCGGTGGCGGCGCCGATGCAGGGCACGATCGTCAAGATCGCGGTGGCCGACGGGCAGGTCGTCGCGCAGGGCGAGCTGATCGTCGTGCTGGAGGCGATGAAGATGGAGAACCCGGTCACCGCGCACAAGTCGGGCACGGTCACCGGGCTGACCGTGGCCGCTGGCGAGACGGTCACCACCGGTTCGGTCCTCTGCGAGCTCAAGGACTGACGCCCGCGCCGGGTGAGCTGAGACAAACCTCAGCCGGGTCCGGCCGGGACTTCCGTAGCATCGTGGTGTGGACGAGATCCCCCCGACCGAGCTGCGCATCGGCGACGCCGAGCGGGAGGACGCGCTGCGCGCGCTCGGTGAGCACATGAGCGCGGGCCGCATCGACATCGAGGAGTACGGCGAGCGCAGCGCGAAGATCACCACCGCGCGCACCACCGGCGACCTGGTCGCGCTGTTCGCCGACCTGCCCGCCCCCAAGCCGGGTCTGCGGTCGACCGCGCCGCTGCCCGCCGCTCCCCCGCCGCCAGCACTGCCTGCGACGTGGGCCGACCGGCCGCTGGGGCAGCGGTTGTTCGCCGCCTTGGTGCCGATCTCGGCGATCACGGGCCTGTCGCTGTTCCTGTTCGTCGTGCACGCGTGGCCGTTGCTGCTGCTGCCGGTCGTGGTGACGGTGATCGGCGGCGCGCTGTTCGGCGACGACTGGCGCCACGGCAGGGGGCACGGCCAACGGCCGTTCGGCCCCGGGTACCGGCGCCGCCACTACCGCCGCGGCTGGCACTAGGGAGTTCGTTCCGCGGGTGTCGGTGCCGGGCGGTAGCGTGCTTCACCGTGGAACCGGTGGAGATCAACGCGGGCGCGTACTACCTGCGGGCGATCCGCAACGACTCCCGGTTCGACGACCGCCCGCGGCTCGTCGAGGGATTCACCGACCCCGAGTTCGTCCGCTGGCTGCCGCACCTGCGGGTGAGCGACCTGGCCAGCGCGGGTGAGTACATCGCGCGCCGCGACGCCGACTGGGCCGCCGACCGGCGCTACTCGTGGGCGGTCGCGGACCCGGTGACCGGGGTGATGCTCGGCGAGGTCCTGCTCAAGGAGGTGGACCTCGCGGCGGGCACCGCGGAGGCCGGGGTGTGGGCGCACCCGGACGCGCGCGGCAAGGGCATGATCACCCAGGCGTTGGCAGCGGTGCTGCGCTTCGCGTTCGGCGGGCTGGGGCTCACCGAGGTCACCTATCAGCATTCCGCGGGCAACGAAGCCTCCGGCCGGGTGGCCGCGAAGCTGGGGTTCACCACGTTCCGTGACCACGGGTTGGCGGTGCCCGCGGACATCGTCGTCCTGGTGGCCCGTAACGCCCCGGGGGAACCGGTCGTTGGGTAGACGGTGTGTAGCTGTGCGGGGACGGAACCCAGCCGATCCGGTGCACGTCTACGAAACCACAGGGGAATGGTCGAAACCGATCGTGGCGACTCGATAGAGTTGACGCACCACAGGTAGTGACGGGGATCCGGCGACAGGTGGGGAGGCGACGTGCCAGCAGGACACGGCGGGCAGCACGGGGGACATGGCGGGGGCGGCGAGCACCGCACGGACTTGCTCGACGTCACCCCGGACGCGGTGCCCGCGCTGCGCGCGGCTTTCGCCGACGCCCGCGACCGCGTGGCCAGGCAGCTGGAGCTCAGCGAGACGACGCTGCGGGTGCAGCCGTGGGCCAAGGACCCGGTGAGCCAGGAGGCCACCACGGGGGTCAACCAGCTCACCGCCGACCACGAGCGCGCCGCTCTCGACGCGCTGCGCGCCTACCGCACCCAGCTGGACACGGCCGTGCACACCCTCGACCGCGTCGCGGCGCAGTACCACCTGCTCGAAGAGGACAACGCCGCCACTGTCACGCAGCAGGGCACCGGCGGCTGAGGAGGGGACGAGCGATGACCGAGCAGTCGAGCGGGACGCGCTGGCGCGGGTTCAGCCACAAGGAGCTGTACCTGATGCTGCACGACGGTCCCGGCGCGCAGGCGTCGACCGAGCCGTCGCGGCGCTGGACCGAGCTGACCGCCACCCTCAACGAGGTCGGCCACGACCTCGCGGCGACCCTCGACGGGTCGGCCGCGGTCTGGGCAGGGCGGGCCGCCGGTGCGGCCAAGGACCGGCTGACCACGCTGGTGAGCTGGGCGCGCACCGCCGCCGACGAGGCGGACGGGATGCGCGAGGCCGTCGACAACCAGGGTGCCTACATCGCCACCGCGCGCGCCGAGATGCCCGCGCCGCAGGGTGAGCAGTCACTGGCGCCCGACCCGGCCACGGCCGCCGCGGTCCAGGTGGCGGCGGTGCAGAACGACGCGGAGGCCGTCGAGCAGGCCCGGTCGGCCGGTGCGCAGAAGGCGTACGAGGTCATGGCGACCTACGAGTTGAGCACCAGGACGAACCTGCGCGCCAGGACCGGTTTCGCGCGTCCCGCCGAACTGCTGGGCGGCAACCAGGGCGACCACCGCCAGCGCGGCGACGGCGTCACGCAGAGCACGCACACGTCGTTCGCGGGGACGCCGGTCGCGGCGCCGACGGTCGGCGGGTACGAGCAGTCGCACCGCCCGGCCGCGTACCACGGTTTCGGCGGCCAGACCAGCGGCGGCGAGCACCACTGGAGCGGCGGCCAGGGCCTCGGCCTGTCGTCGGCCGCGCTCGGGGACGCGCCGGAGGTCGTCCGCAGGGCACCGGTGGCGCCGGGGATGTTCAGCGGTGCCGCCCCGATGGCGCCGGAGGGCTCGGTGATCGGCCTCGGTGGTCGGGTGACCGGCTCCGGCGACTCCACGACCAGCGACCGGCGCTCGGGGGCGACCCCGCGTGGGGCGCTGGGGCACGGCCCGCTCGGCGGGGGCGGCGGTCCGGTGTCGGGTAGTTCCTCCATCGGGGGCGACGGGTTCTCCGGTCCGGGGTCGTCCGGGCAGGGGCTGGCGTCCTCGGGGTCCAACGCGGCGGCGACGCCGATGGCGCCCGCCGGTGGCGGCGCGCTCAGCGGTGGCCCGCTGGGTGGCGGGGACAACAAGCTCGGCGTGCGGCGGGTCGGGCCGGAGGCGCTCGGGTCGAGCCAGTGGTTCGCCGACGCCGCGGAGCCGAACCAGTCCTCGTCTTCCTCGTCGTCCACGCGGAACCTCGGTGGGCGCAGGCGCGAACTGGCCCGCGACGACGAGCAGGTCACCGAGTCGGTCAGCGTCTACGGCGACGACCACCACCTCCCGCCCGGCGTGATCGGCGGCTGAGCCGGTGACCGCGATGACGGTCACCGCCCTGGAGTTCGACGTGCTGGCCGAGCACCTGGGCGTGGCGTCGGTGCCGCTCGTGCTGTCGGTGCCCTCACCGGGGCGCACCGACACCGAGCGGGCGGGTCTGGTCGAGCGGGCGTGGCGGGGGTTGGCCGCGCGCGGACTCGGCGCGCCCGGCCAGGTCGACCCGCTGCTGGCGTCGCTGATCGGGCTGCTCGACCGGCCGGACCGGGAGGTCGACGGTCGCTTGTGGACGGACGGGCCGCTGCGGGTCTTGGCCGCCGCCCGCGCGGATTCCGCCGTCCTGGCAACGATGTCGCCCGACGCGGTGACCCTCCGCCCGGCGGACGCGTCCGGCTTACCGCGGTACGCGCTGCCCGTCCTGCCCGCGGTCGCCGCCGGCCCGGGCCGCTCGGTCACGGTCCCGACAGCCGACTTCGAGGCCGCCGCCCCCGGCCCCCTCGCCGCGGGCCTGCGCGCCAGGGGTATCCGCCCCGACGACGCCACCACCCTCGCCGAGATGATCACTCCCCTGCACGGCCACGGCCAGTTCGGCGCCGCCACCCGCGACCACTGGGGCACCCGCCACCGCACCGACCGCGTCGTCAGCTACTTCGACACCGCCCACGGCCGCTACCTGCAAACCCGCACCACAACCCCCACCGGCGAGTCCTGGACCACCATCTCCCCCGCCGACACCCGCAGGCTGCACCACCACATCGCCGAACTGCTCCCGGCCTGAACGCGCGCTGCCGTCTCCTAGGCCACAACTCGCTTCCTGAGAGAGGTCAGAGGATGGGTTCGGCGAGGTGGCGGCGGGATTCGGGGGCGTTGGCGCGGATGGTGTCGGCGGCGGTGTCGTCGGGCTGGGATTGGGAGGAGCGTTCGGCGTCTACGCGGGCGTTGTAGACGGAGATCTCCCAGTCGATGCGGGGTTGGTCCCAGGTGAGGGGGGTGGCCATGAGGTCGGCTACCTGGCGGGCGCAGGCGGTGCCGCGGTGGGGGTATTCGATGGAGATGCGGGTGCGGCGGGTGAGGACGTCTTCCAGGTGGAGGGCGCCTTCGGCGGCTACGGCGTAGAGGACTTCCACTTGGAGGTAGTCCGGGGCGCCGTCTATGGGCTTGAGGTGTTCGGGGCGGGTGGCGTAAGAGAGCACGTCGTGGAGTAGGGAGCCGTAGCGGTCCAAGAGGTGGCGGACGCGGTAGGGGTGGAGGCCCCAGCGGGCGGCCAACAGATCAGCCTGGTTGACCAGCGCGTGGTACCCGTCGGCGCCGAGAAGGGGGACGCGGTCGGTGATGGATGGCTGCAAGCGGCCCGGTAGGTCTACCGCCGCCGTGTCGACCGCGTCTGCGGCCATGACCCGGTACGTCGTGTACTTGCCGCCCGCGATGGCGACCAAGCCCGGGGCGACCCGGGCGACGGCGTGTTCGCGCGAGAGCTTGGAGGTCTCCTCGCTCTCCCCCGCCAGCAGCGGCCGCAGGCCCGCGTAGACGCCCTCGATGTCGGCGTGCGTGAGCGGGGTGGCGAGGACCGAGTTGACGTGTTCGAGCAGGTAGTCGATGTCCTTCTCGGTGGCGGCCGGGTGCGCCAGGTCGAGGTTCCAGTCGGTATCGGTGGTGCCGACGATCCAGTGGTTGCGCCAGGGGATGACGAACAGCACGGACTTCTCCGTGCGCAGGATCAGCCCGGTCTCGGAGACGATCCGGTCGCGCGGGACGACGATGTGCACGCCCTTGCTCGCGCGGACCCGGAACCGGCCGCGGCTGCCAGAGGCCCGCTGCAGCTCGTCGGTCCACACCCCGGTGCAGTTGATGACCACGTTCGCCCGGACGTCGACCTCGGCGCCGTCCTCCACGTCGCGCACCCGCACGCCGCTGACCCGGTCGGCCTCGCGGTGGAAGCCGACGACCTGGGTGGAGGTGCGCACGACCGCGCCGTAGTGGGCTGCGGTCCTGGCCACGGTCAGGGTGTGGCGGGCGTCGTCGGCCTGGGCGTCGTAGTAGCGGATGCCGCCGATGAGCGACGAGCGGCGCAGCGCGGGCGCCATCCGCAGCGCGCCTGCCCGGGTGAGGTGCTTCTGGCCGGGCACGGACCGCGCGCCGCCCATGGTGTCGTAGAGCAGCAGGCCCGCCGCGGTGTACGGGCGCTCCCAGACCCGGCGGGTGAGCGGGTAGAGGAAGCTGACCGGCTTGACCAGGTGCGGTGCCAGCGTGGTCAGCATCAGCTCCCGCTCGCGCAGCGCCTCCCGCACCAGCCCGAACTCGAGCTGCTCCAGGTAGCGCAGTCCGCCGTGGAAGAGCTTGCTCGACCGGCTGGACGTGCCCGATGCCAGGTCGCGCGCCTCGACCAGGGCGACTCGCAGGCCTCGGGTGGCCGCGTCCAGCGCGACCCCGGCGCCGACGACCCCGCCGCCGATCACCAGCACGTCGAACGGCTCGGCGGCCAACCTGGCCCAACTGCGGGCGCGCTCGGCCGGGCCGAGCCGACCACCTGGCGCCACTGTGTCCGAAGTGGACGGTTCAGCAGGCGCGGTGGGCTTGCGGTTGGCCATGATCGCCTCCCGGCGTCGACCTGGGGGATCGTCCGACCAGCACCACGCTACCCGTCCGGACCGGGTGCGGCAGGCAACCCGTGGACAGTCGAGCGAACCGGGGGTAACGTCCGATCTCACTCAGGGTGGGCACCGCCGCCATTCGTCCCCGTCCCCGACCCCTCCCGCTCCGGCCGCGCCTACCTCGCCACCCGGCAGTGCGAGGGAGACACCATGGGCTTCTGGCACATCGTCGTCTGGGAACTACTCGGCACCGCGGCGCTGATCCTGCTCGGCGCGGGCGTGGTCGCCAACACCGTCCTGCGCGGTTCGCTGGGCCACCAGGGCGGCTGGCTGCTGGTCACCATCGGCTGGGGTTTCGCGGTCTTCGTCGGCGCCAGCATCGCCGCGCCGAGCCAGGCGCACCTCAACCCCGCGGTCACCATCGGCCTGTTCACCGCGGGCGACCTGCCGCCGGCGCAGGTGCCCGCCTACCTCATCGGCCAGTTCGTCGGCGCGTTCCTCGGCGCCGTGCTGTGCTGGCTGACCTACAAGCTCCAGTTCGACGCGCACGACGAGCCGGAGAACACCCTGGGCGTGTTCGCCACCGGCCCGGTGCACCGGAACCTGCCGTGGAACCTGGTGACCGAGGTGATCGGCACGTTCGTGCTGGTGTTCTGGATCCTGACCAGCCCCGGCGCGAAGGTGGACACCGGCGGGCTGCCGCAGTTCGGCAACGCGGCGCTCGGGTACGCGGCGGTGGCGTTCGTGGTGATCAGCATCGGCGCCTCGCTCGGCGGGCCGACCGGCTACGCGATCAACCCGGCCCGCGACCTCGCGCCCCGCATCGCCTACGCGGTGCTGCCCATCCGCGGCAAGGGCGACCCGGACTGGGGCTACGCCTGGGTGCCGGTCGCCGGCCCCCTGCTCGGCGCGGTGCTGGCGGGCCTGCTCGCCCGCGTCCTGCCAACATAACCACCCCACCCTGGGCGAAGAGGGAGAGACACCGATGACCGAGTACGTCGCCGCCGTGGACCAGGGCACCACCTCGACCCGTTGCATGGTGTTCAGCCACGCGGGCGAGGTGGTCTCGGTGGACCAGCGCGAGCACCGGCAGATGCTGCCGCGCGCCGGGTGGGTCGAGCACGACCCGGCCGAGGTCTGGGCGAACACCCGCGCGGTGGTGGCGGGCGCGCTGGCCAAGGCCGACCTGCACACCACCGACATCGTCGCGGTCGGCATCACCAACCAGCGCGAGACCGCGGTGGTCTGGGACCGGCGCACCGGGGAACCGGTCTACAACGCGATCGTCTGGCAGGACACCAGGACCGACAAGATCGCCACCGCGCTCGGCGAACTCGGCGGCGGGCAGGAGCGGTACCGGGCCAAGACCGGGCTGCCGCTGGCCACCTACTTCTCCGGGCCGAAGATCCGCTGGATCCTGGACAACGTGGACGGTGCGCGGGCCAGGGCCGAGGCTGGCGACCTGCTGTTCGGCACCATGGACACCTGGCTGCTGTGGAACATGACCGGCGGCGTCGACGGCGGGGTGCACGCGACCGACCCGACGAACGCGTCCCGCACGCTGCTGATGGATCTGTCCACACTGGACTGGGACGCCGACATCGCTGAGGAGGTCGGGGTTCCGCTGTCGATGCTGCCCAGGATCGCGTCGTCCTCGGCGGAACTGGGCCGGGTCCGCGAGCGCGGCGCGCTGGGCGGTGCGCCGATCGCCGGGATCCTGGGCGACCAGCAGGCCGCCACCTTCGGGCAGGCGTGCCTGTCGCCGGGCGAGGCCAAGAACACTTACGGCACAGGCAACTTCGTGCTCCTCAACACCGGGACCGAGCCGGTGATGAGCGAGAACGGGTTGCTCACCACGGTCTGCTACCGCATCGGCGACGAGGCACCGGTGTACGCGCTGGAGGGCTCGATCGCGGTCACCGGCTCGCTGGTGCAGTGGATCAGGGACAACCTGGGCATGATCAGCTCGGCCGCCGAGATCGAGGAGCACGCCCGCTCGGTCGAGGACAACGGCGGCTGCTACTTCGTGCCCGCCTTCTCCGGCCTGTTCGCCCCGCACTGGCGCGCCGACGCCAGGGGCGCGATCGTCGGCCTGACCCGGTTCATCACCAAGGGCCACCTGGCGCGCGCGGTGCTGGAGGCGACCGCGTTCCAGACCAGGGAGGTCATCGAGGCGATGAACGCCGACTCCGGGGTGCCGCTGACCGCGCTGAAGGTGGACGGCGGGATGGTCGGCAACGAACTGCTGATGCAGTTCCAGGCCGACATCCTGGACGTGCCGGTCATCCGCCCGGTCGTCGCCGAGACGACAGCCCTCGGCGCCGCCTACGCCGCCGGTCTCGCCGTCGGCTACTGGGGCGGGCTCGACGACGTGCGGGCGAACTGGGCCAAGGACAAGCAGTGGACACCGTCGATGGCCGAGGACGCCAGGGAACGCGCCTACCGCCAGTGGAAGAAGGCCGTCACCCGCACCCTGGACTGGGTCGACGAGGACACCGACTGAGTCCACACCGGACTCACCCGAGCACGGAGACGACGAGGACCCCCAACCAGACCAGCATGGCCGCCCCGCCGCAGACAAGGCCCGCGACGGCGACCGGCTTGTTGGTCGCCTGCCCCTGCTCGGCCTTGGTGATGCCGACGACCGACAGGCCCACACCCGCGACGACGAGCACCAGGCCGATGTTGGCGAACCAGATCGCGGCCAGGCCGAGCACGCTGGCCACCAGACCGGCGACACCGATGGCGTTGGCGTTGGCCGACACCCGACCGGACGACGAGCCGTACGACGCCGGTGTCGAGCCGTACGGCTGAGCGGAAGTGGCGTACGGCTGCGGTGGCTGGCCGAATTGCTGAGGTGCCCCGACCGCTGGTGGCGCCCCGAACGACAGTGGTGCCCCAAACGACAGTGGTGCCCCGACCGCCGCTGGTGCCCCGAAGGACGGCGGGGGCCCAAAGGACGGCGGCGGCCCGAACGAGGGTGGTGCCCCGACCGGCGAGGGCGGCCTGAGCGGCTGCGGCGGCCCGGCCGGGTGCGTCGGTGCGCCCTGGGGCTGCGGCCCTGGGAACGCAGGCGCCGGTAAGGGCGGCGGCGAGAAGGGCTGCGCCGATGGCAAGGGCTGCCCCAACGGGTACGCCTGCGCAGACAAGTGCGGCTGGGCAGGCGAGGGCGGCGGCGGGAACGTCTGCCCCCGCGGCGGGAAGGGCTGTGGCTGACCCTGGTGCGGCCGAGGTGCGTGGCCGGGGTGGCCTGGGTGTGACATCGCCGGTGGTGCCTGTCTCTCGGTGGGAAAACCCGTTCCGGAGACCAGTGCGGGCCCGCCCGGGAAATCGGCGTGCGCGCCATCCCCCCGGATACGAGCGTGTTGTCTACTTTTCGTCAAATCGCGGGAAAACCCGCTCTGGCCACCCCCGCCTCCAAGGGCGGCCAGAGCGGGTCGGACCCGCTGATCAGACCTGGGTTCTGTCCGGCGTGCGCGGTGCGAGGAGCACTGCGCACACCCGCGGGATCTGTCCGATCCCGCCGCAACGCGGACAGAAGTCCTTGCGGTTGGGGGCGAGTCCTGAGCCCAGGCATTCCGGGCATTCATTCCGACGCGGCATGTCAGCCTCCGTACGTAACGGTTCGGTCCCCCAGGGGTACCGGCTCGGTAGGTCGATCAAAAGACCGACGCCAGAGTTTCACTCCTTCTCGTGCAAATCTGGTAACCGAGAAGGCAGTGTTGGGGCACAGACTATGCACGAAAGTGTGAAGTTGGGGCACAAACCATCGAATTGGGCGAATTTCAGTCGAGGTCGTCGTGCCGCATCAGCTGGCGGCCCGCCTCGGTGATCGAACCGGACAGCGACGGGTACACCGAGAAGGTCAGCGCGAGGTCGTCCACGGTCAGCTGGTTCTGCACCGCGAGGGCGATCGGCAGGATCAGCTCGCTCGCGCTGGGCGCCACGATGACCCCGCCGATGACCACGCCGGTCGCCGGGCGGCAGAACAGCTTCACGAAGCCGCGGCGCAGGCCCTCCATCTTGGCCCTGGCGTTGGTGGCCAGCGGGAGCGTGACGGTGCGCGCGGGCACCTCGCCGCTGTCGATGGTGGCCTGGCTGATGCCGACGGTGGCGATCTCGGGGTGGGTGAACACGTTCGCCGCGACCGTCTTGAGCTTGATCGGGGCCACCCCCTCGCCGAGGGCGTGCCACATCGCGATCCGGCCCTGCATGGCCGCGACCGAGGCCAGCATCAGCACCCCGGTGCAGTCGCCAGCCGCGTACACGCCGGGCACGCCGGTGCGCGAGACCCGGTCGACGGTGATGAACCCGCCGGGCCCCGGCTCGATGCCGATCTTGTCCAGGCCGATGTCCTCGGTGTTGGGCACCGAGCCGACCGTCATCAGCGCGTGGCTGGCGCGGACCGTCTCGCCGCCCTTGAGGTGCACGGTGACCCCGGTGCCGTCGCGCTCGATCTTCTCCGCGCGGGCGTGCTTGACCAGCGTGGTGCCGCGCTCGGAGAACACGTCCTCGAGCACCGCGGCCGCGTCGGCGTCCTCGTGCGGCAGCACCCGGTCCCGGCTGGAGATCACGGTGACCTTGACGCCCATCTCGATGAACGCCGAGGCGAACTCGGCGCCGGTGACCCCGGACCCGACCACCACCAGGTGCTCGGGCAGCTCGGCCAGGTCGTAGATCTGGCGCCAGTCGAACACCCTGACCCCGTCCGGCTCGGCGCCGGGGATCACCCTGGGGGTGGCGCCGGTGGCGATGAGCACCACGTCGGCGGCCAGCACCTCGGTCTCGCCGCCGGAGGTGACCGCGACCCGGTGCGCCGCCATGCCGGTGCGGTCGTCGCAGAAGCGGGCGGTGCCGACGACGACCCGCACGCCCTCGCGCTGCACCCGGTTGCGGATGTCGGCGGACTGGGCGAGCGCGAGGCCCTTGACCCGGCCGCGCACCACCGGCAGGTGCACCGTGGAGTCGACGTCGTCGGTGCCGATCCCGAGCTCGTCGGCGTCGCGGAAGGCGACCCGCGCGCCCGCCGAGGCGATGAACGTCTTGGACGGGACGCAGTCGTAGAGCACGCACGCGCCGCCGAGGCCGTCGCGCTCGACCACCGTCACGTCGGCGCCGTGCTGGGCGGCGACCAGAGCTGCCTCGTACCCGGCGGGGCCACCGCCCATGATCACGATCCGGGTCACCTGGTCCTCCAATTCACCGCGCGCGTCCAGCGGACACGGTAGCCGGGGGCGCACGACCGGGTCTGGGGTGGCCGCGAAAAGGTGATCCCTGCGCGCGGCTGCCTGCCGACACCGCTCGGTGTGGCTAGGCTGTCCGGCGTGCCGCTCTATGCCGCTTACGGGTCGAACATGGATCCGGGCCAGATGATGCAGCGAGCCCCGCATTCGCCGATGGCCGGGACGGGGTGGCTCGTCGGCTGGCGGCTGACCTTCGGGGGTGAGGACCTCGGGTGGGAAGGCGCGTTGGCGACCATCGTGGAGGACCAGGACTCGCAGGTGTTCGTCGTGCTCTACGACGTCACCGACGACGAGCGGAACCTCGACCGGTGGGAGGGCTCCGAGCTGGGGCTGCACTCCAAGATCCGGTTGCGGGTGCAGACCCTGGAGGGCTCCGTGCTCTCCTGGCTCTACGTGCTCGACGCCTACGAGGGCGGCCTGCCTTCGGCGCGCTATCTAGGTGTCGTCGCCGACGCCGCGGAAGCCGCTGGGGCGCCTGCGGACTACGTCGAGGACCTGCGCACTAGGCCGTGCAGTGGAATCGGCCCGGCGGCGGCCAGCTAGGCACAACTCCGAGATGTGTCGCACGTCTCCTCTGGTGCGGCCGAGTCACGGCCGCACCACTCACCGGCCGTGTCTTCGGCCGGACCGAGGAGAACGGACATGGCACATCGAAGATCCTGGCTCCTGACCCTGACCGCGGCGCTCGCCGCGGCCATCCTGTCGGCGACCCCCGCGGCCGCCGCCCCGACCTCCGCCCCCGCCGCTCCCTATTGCGGCATCACGTGGGGCTCCCAATCCAAGTCCGGTGACCCCGAGTCGGGGTACGGCGCGCTGACCGGCGCCCGGGCGGGCAAGCACGACTGCTTCGACCGGCTGGTGTTCGACGTGCGCAGCGCGGGGGTGCGCAGCTACATCGTCAGCTACCTCGACGCGTTCGAGGACATCTCGGGCAACCCGGTCACGGTGCGCGGTGGCGCCGGGCTGTGGATCTCCATGGATGCCTCGGCCATCGACCCCGACACCGGGGACATGGTGTTCCACCCGGCCAACCCGGCCGAGGTGGTCAACCTGGCCGGCTACCGGACCTTCCGCCAGCTCCACGACCTCGGCGGTCGGGTCCTGCACAACAGCTTCGCGCTCGGGGTCCGGGCGAGGCTGCCGTTCCGCGTCTTCGAAGTCGACGACGGCGCGACCAAGCGGATCGTCATCGACGTCGCACACGCCTGGTAAGGGGGAGTTGTGGTGAAACGCTTGTTCTCGGCCGTCGCCGCGGTGGCGGTGGCCTTCTCGATCGTCGTGTTCGCCCCGGTCGCCGCCTCGGCGGCCGACCCGTACTGCGGGATCACCTGGGGCTCCGGGCTCAAGACCGCGGGCTTCAACGAGACGGGCTTCTTCAGGGACGTGCGCGGCGGGCAGCACGAGTGCTTCGACCGGCTCGTGATCGACCTGGACGCCCCCGGTGGGCACGGCTACTACGTGAAGTACGTCGACGAGATCACCGCCGACGGCTCGGGGCACGTCGTCCCGACGCGGGGAGCGGGGAAGCTGCAGATCCAGGCCCTCGGGCGGGCCTGGGACGACAACGGGCAGCTGACCTACCACCCGGCGAACTGGACCGAGTTGGTGAACGTGACGGGGTGGCGGACGTTCCGGCAGGTCGTGTGGGCCGGGACCTACGAGGGGGACACGACGCTCGGCATCGGCCTGCGGGCCCGGCTGCCGTTCCGCGTCTTCACCCTGCCCAGGGACAACGGCGGCACCCGCATCGTGGTGGATGTCGCGCACCTCTGGTGAACCGCGTGAGGTAAATCCCCGGGGGCCCGCGTTCCGCACGCGGACCCCCGGGTCGTCTCAGGCCAGCGCGGCGAGCGCGGTGTGCGTCATGACGCGGATCCCGGCCAGCAGCGCGCGTTCGTCCAACTGGAACGTCGGCTGGTGCAGGTCGCGCATCGGGCCCTCGCCCGGCCACACGCCCAGGCGCATGAACGAGCCGGGGATGTGCTCGAGGTACCAGCCGAAGTCCTCGCCGCCTGCGGACTGCTTGGTGCCCGCCAACGCGTCCTCGCCGAGCGCGGACTCGATGGCGGTGCGCAGGTACTGGGTGCTCTCCCGCTCGTTGATCACCGGCGGCACGCCGCGGCGGTGGTGCAACTCGTAGCCGACGCCGGTGGGCGCGAGCAGCGACTGCACCAGACCGGCCACCAGCGGCTCCAGGTCCGCCCAGATGTCGTGGTCGCCGGTGCGCAGCGTGCCGCGCAGCAGCCCGTCCTGCGGGACGGCGTTGGGCGCCTCGCCCGCGTGGACCGCGCCCCACACCAGGACGGTGCCCGAGCGCGGGTCGATGCGGCGCGAGAGCAGCGCGGGCAGGCCGGTGATGACCGTGCCCAGCGCGTGCACCAGGTCGGCGGTGAGGTGCGGGCGGGAGGTGTGGCCGCCGGGCGAGGTGAGCCGCAGCTCCAGCAGGTCGGTGGCCGAGGTGATGGCCCCGACCCGGGTGCCGACCCGGCCGACCTCGGTGCGCGGGTCGCAGTGCAGGCCGAAGATGCGCTCCACCCCGTCGAGGCCACCGGCGTCGATGACGTCGAGCGCGCCACCGGGCATGACCTCCTCGGCGGGCTGGAAGATCAGCCGGACCCGGCCGGGCAGCTCGGGCGCCGAGGCCAGCGCGATGCCGGTGGCCAGCAGGATCGTGGTGTGCGCGTCGTGGCCGCAGGCGTGCGCGGCCTCGGCGGTGGTCGAGGCGTAGGGCAGGCCGGTCGCCTCGGTCATCGGCAGCGCGTCCATGTCGGCGCGCAGCGCCACGCAGCGCTCACCGGTGCCGATGTCGCAGATCAGGCCGTTGCCCCCGGGCAGCAGCTCCGGTTGCAGGCCGAACGACTTGAGCAGGCCCGCGACCAGCTCGGTGGTGGCGAACTCCTGGCGGGAGAGCTCGGGGTGGGCGTGGATGTGCCGGAACCAGGCCAGCACGTCGGCGGCGTTGGCGGCGAGCCACTGGTCGAGCCACGCGGGCCCGCGCCCCGCACCGAGATCCTCCACAGGGGGCATAGTGACCCCACTGGCGGTGATCAGCACGGCGGACTCCGGGTCCGACTTCGCCGCCCGGGTGCCCCGGCCGCTCTCCGACGGCAGGTCGCGCCGCGAATCCAACACAGTCACGCGACCCCTCCGGCGATGGTCTTCTCGGTCGTGGTTGCGGTTTCCATTTGCCACGATCCTGCCCTATGGCCCGCGTCACTCAGCGCCGTTTCGCCGGGGCGTACGGTCCGCGGTACCGCGTCTGCGACCAACGGTCGGCCGGGTTCGCCCGCACTGTTTGGGTGATCAAGACGACCGGTGCGCGTGCTGCTGTGAGCGCGGGGCTCAGCCCTTCTTCTTGCGCTTGGACCGGATCCGGTTGCCCCAGACGACCGCGCCGAGCAGCAGCACGGCGACCACGCCGACGACGATCTTGTTCTTCGCGGCGTCCCGGTCGGCCTCGGTCGGCGCCTGCGGGATGTCGACACCGGGGGCGGTCGGGGCCTGGGCGAGCCCGGCGACCGGCTGGGCGGTCACCGATCGGGCGACGACCGGTTGGGCGGCGGCGGGGGCCGCGGCGGTGCCGAGGGCGAGCACGACCCCCAGCAGCGCGGTGGGCAGCAACCGAGACACACGGACGGACAAGGGCCGGCCCTCCAGGTCGGGGGGAGAGAGACGATCACCAGGCTAGTCGGACCGGTCACTGTCCGCGAAGGCCGAAAGGATCCTCTCGGCGGCCAGCGTGGCGGTGAGCCGCCCGGCGCGGACGTCGCGCTCGAGCCCGGGGGTGAGCTCCCGGACCGCGGGGTGCTCGTGCAGCCGGGCCAGCAGGGTGTCGCGGACCATCGCCCACGTCCAGTCGACCTGCTGCTGCCTGCGCTTCTCGGCCAACTCGCCGGAGGCGGTCAACTTCTCGTGGTGCTGTTCGACCTGGTCCCACAGCTCGTCGAGCCCGGTGTTGTCGAGTCCGCTGCAGGTGAGCACGGGCGGGGTCCAGGTGGCGTCCGCGTTGCGCAGCAGCCGCAGCGCGCTCGCCAGTTCGCGGGCGGCCTTGCGCGCTTCGATGGCGTGGTCGCCGTCGGCCTTGTTGACCGCGATGACGTCCGCGAGTTCCAGGACGCCCTTCTTGATCCCCTGCAACTGATCACCCGTTCGGGCGAGCGTGAGGAAGAGGAAGCAGTCGACCATGTTGGCCACGGTCGTCTCGGACTGGCCGACGCCCACGGTCTCCACCAGCACCGTGTCGTACCCGGCCGCCTCCATCAGCACGATGGTCTCCCGGGTGGCCCTGGCGACGCCGCCGAGGGTGCCGGAGGTGGGCGACGGGCGGATGAACGCGGCCGGGTCGACCGCGAGCCGCGCCATCCTGGTCTTGTCGCCGAGGATGCTGCCGCCCGTGCGGGTGGAGGACGGGTCGACGGCGAGCACCGCGACCCTGCGCCCGGCGGAGGTGAGGGTGGTGCCCAGCGCGTCGATGAAGGTGGACTTGCCGACCCCGGGCACACCGGTGATGCCGACCCGGTGCGCGCCGCCCGCGTGCGGCAGCAGGCGCACCAGCAGCCGCTGCGCCAGGTCGCGGTGCTCGGCCCGGCGGGACTCGACGAGCGTGATCGCCCGCGACAGCACGCCGCGGTCGCCCGCGCGGACGCCGTCGACGTAGGTGTCGATGTCGAGCGGTTTAGCCAAGCGAGTGCCCGTGCCGCTCGGCCAGGGTGCGCAGCAGCCGCGCGGCGGCGTCGGCGATGACGGTGCCGGGCGGGAAGATCTCGGCCGCCCCCGCGGCGCGCAGCTCGTCGAAGTCCTGCGGCGGGATGACGCCGCCGACGACGATGACGATGTCGTCGCGGCCGAGCGCGGCCAGTTCCTCGCGCAGCGCGGGCACCAGGGTGAGGTGGCCCGCGGCGAGCGAGTTCACCCCGACGACGTGCACGTCGGCCTCGACGGCCTGCCGGGCGACCTCGCCGGGGGTGGAGAACAGCGGGCCGACGTCGACGTCGAAGCCGAGGTCGGCGAACGCGGTGGCGATCACCTTCTGGCCGCGGTCGTGCCCGTCCTGGCCCATCTTGGCGACCAGGATCCGCGGGCGGCGGCCGTCCGCGTCGGCGAAGGCGTCCACAATGGACCGGGTCTCGTCGACCGTGCTGGACGACTTGCCGACCTCGTCGCGGTACACCCCGGAGATGGTACGGATCTGCGCCGAGTGCCTACCCCAGACCTTGCCGAGCGCCTCGGAGATCTCGCCGACGGTGGCCTTGGCCCTGGCGGCGTCGATGGCCAGCTCCAGCAGGTTGCCCTGGCCGTCCGCGGCGCGGGTGAGCGCGTCGAGCTTGGCGGTGACGGCGTCGTTGTCGCGTTCCTCGCGCAGCCGCCGCAGCTTCTCCAGTTGCTGGCCGCGCACACCGGCGTTGTCGACCTTGAGCACGTCGATCTGCTCGTCGTCGGTGAGCTGGTACTTGTTGACCCCGATGACCGGCTGCCGCCCGGAGTCGATGCGCGCCTGGGTGCGGGCGGCCGCCTCCTCGATGCGCAGCTTGGGGATGCCCGCGTCGATCGCCTTGGCCATGCCGCCCGCGGCCTCGACCTCGCCGATGTGGCCCCACGCCTTGGCGGCCAGCTCGTAGGTGAGCCGCTCGACGAACGCGGAGCCGCCCCACGGGTCGATCACCCTGGTGGTGCCGGACTCCTGCTGCAGCAGCAGTTGCGTGTTGCGGGCGATGCGCGCGGAGAAGTCGGTGGGCAGTGCGAGCGCCTCGTCGAGCGCGTTGGTGTGCAGCGACTGGGTGTGGCCCTGGGTGGCGGCCATCGCCTCGACGCAGGTGCGGACGACGTTGTTGTAGACGTCCTGGGCGGTCAGCGACCAGCCGGAGGTCTGGCAGTGGGTGCGCAGGCTCAGCGACTTGTCCTGGGCCGGGTCGAAGCCCTTGACCAGCCGGGCCCACAGCAGCCTGGCCGCCCGCATCTTGGCGACCTCCATGAAGAAGTTCATCCCGATCGCCCAGAAGAACGACAGCCGCGGCGCGAACTCGTCCACCCCGAGCCCGGCGGCGCGACCGGCGCGGATGTACTCGACGCCGTCGGCGAGGGTGTAGGCCAGCTCCAGGTCGGCGGTCGCCCCGGCCTCCTGCATGTGGTAGCCGGAGATGGAGATCGAGTTGTACTTCGGCATGTTCCGCGAGGTGAACGCGAAGATGTCGGAGATGATCCGCATCGACGGGCCGGGCGGGTAGATGTAGGTGTTGCGGACCATGAACTCCTTGAGGATGTCGTTCTGGATGGTCCCGGCGAGCTGCTGCGGCGCGACGCCCTGTTCCTCGGCGGCCACGACGTAGAGCGCCAGCACCGGCAGGACGGCACCGTTCATGGTCATCGACACGCTCATCTTGTCCAGCGGGATGCCGTCGAACAGCCGGCGCATGTCGTGGATGGAGTCGATGGCCACGCCCGCCATGCCGACGTCGCCCGCCACGCGCGGGTGGTCGGAGTCGTAGCCGCGGTGGGTGGCGAGGTCGAAGGCGACGGACAGGCCCTTCTGGCCCGCGGCGAGGTTGCGGCGGTAGAAGGCGTTGGACTCCTCGGCGGTGGAGAACCCGGCGTACTGGCGGATGGTCCACGGCTGGTTGACGTACATGGTCGGGTAGGGGCCGCGCAGGTAGGGCGCGATACCCGGGTAGGTCTGGAGGAAGTCGAGGCCCTGGGTGTCCTCGGCGGTGTAGACCGGTTTGACGGCGATGCCCTCCGGCGTCTCCCAGGTCAGGGCGTCGGCGCCCTTGCCGGTGCGCGCGTGCAGGGCGGCCTGCCAGTCGGCGGCGGTGGCCGGGGCGGGCTCGCCGAGGTCGATGTCGCCGAAGGAGGGGATGGTCATGCCGGGACCCCCAGGGTCGTCAGGGTGTCGCGCAGGACGGCGACCGCGTCGCAGCCGGTGAACACGTGTCCGTCCACTCCGGACTCGCGGTGCCCCTTGCCCGCCAGCAGGACCTTCGTCGCGCCCGCGGCCTTGAGCGCCTCGACGACGGGAGCGGCCAGCTCCGCGTAGGACTTCTCGGAGCCGCAGACGACCGCGACGGTCGCGCCGCTCTCGGTGAAGCGCGTCGCGGCGTCCTCGGGTGAGGTGATCACGCCACCGGTCGGGGTCTCGATGCCGCCCGCCTGGAACAGGTTGGCGGCGAAGGTGGCGCGGGCGGTGTGCGCGGCGACCGGGCCGAGGGTGGCGAGGAAGACCCTGGGGCGGGCGCCGGTGGCCGCCAGCGCCCGGTCGGAGCGGTCGCGCAGGTCCTCGTACGCCTCGGCGTAGCGGTGGACCGGGAGGCCGCCGGTCGGGGCCGGGGGCGCTGGGGTGCGGACGGGCGCGCGCTCGGCGAGGTTCGGGAACTCGCTGACGCCGGTGATCGCGTCGGCCCTGGTGGCGAGGTTGCGCGCGCGCTCGGCCCAGGTGGCGGCGAGGCGGTCGGCGACGAGGCCGCTCGACAGCGCGCCGGGGAGTCCGCCCGCGCGCTCGATCTCGGTGAACCACGCCCAGGCGGCCTTGGCGAGTTCGTCGGTGAGGCTCTCGACGTACCAGGAACCGCCTGCCGGGTCGATCACGCCAGCCAGCCGGGACTCCTCCAGCAGCACCGCCTGGGTGTTGCGGGCGATGCGGCGGGCGAACGCGTCGGGCAGGCCGATGGCCGAGTCGAACGGCAGCACGGTGACCGCGTCCGCGCCGCCGACCCCGGCCCCGAAGGCGGCGAGGGTGGTGCGCAGCATGTTCACCCACGGGTCGCGGGCGGTGAGCATCGCCGGGGAGGTCACCGCGTGCTGGCGCTGCCCGACCGGCTTCGCGCCGACGACCTCGACCACCCGCGACCACAGCCTGCGGGCGGCGCGGAACTTGGCGGTGGTGAGGAACTGGTCGGCGGTCGCGGCGATGCGGAACTCCAGCCGGGCGACGGCGGTGTCCACATCGGTGCCCGCGGCGGTGATCGCGCGCAGGTAGGCCACGGCGGCGGCGAGGGCGGCGCCGAGTTCCTGGGCGTCCGAGCCGCCCGCCTGGTGGTAGGGCAGGCCGTCGACGACGATCGAGCGCAGCTTCGGGTACTGCGCGGTCTCGGCGACCAGGGCGGCGACGGCGGGCAGGTCGGCCGGTTCGCCGGTGCGGGCCTGGTGGCCGAGCGGGTCGGCGCCGAGGTTGCCGACGACCGCCGAGGCCGCGGTGCCCCGGTCGGCGAACAGGGTGAGCAACTCGGTCGCGGCGGCGCGGTAGTCCGGTCCGGCGTCGAGGGTGACGGGGGCGAGGTCGAGGTAGACGTCGGCGAGGACGGTGCCGAGGTCGGCGACCGGGATGCCGCCGTCGCCGACCACCAGCCACAGCGACGACACGCCGTGCTCCAGGTCGGCCAGGACGGCCGTCGCGGTGGTCGCCGGGTCGGCGTGCCGCTGCCGCACGTCCCAGCCCGCGGCGATGTGGCCGTCCGGCTGGGAGCCCCTGGTGAACGGGGCCAGGCCCGGGTAGCCGGTGGCGGGGGCGGCGTCCGCGGCGGTGTAGAGGGGTTTGACCAGGACACCGTCGTAGGTCTTGGTCGCCAGGAGGTCCTCGACCGGCCGGTCGTAGCCCTCCGGTACGGCGTCGGTGCGGCGCAGGACCCGCTCGACCAGGTGTTGCCAGCGCACGTGGTCGGCGGCGGGGAACTCACCTGCCAGGACCAAGTCGGGGGCCGTCATGGTCAGTGATGCTACGGAAACCCCGGACGGGCGGCGTGTGAGGCTGATCGCGGTTACCGGTCAGTACGTACCGGCTACGTTCGGCTTTTCACCCGTGGCACATCGCCGGGTGGGTGACAATATCGCCCGTGTCAGCCCCCGAGACCCCCCAGCGCCTGGTCGCAGGGCGATACCGGCTGCGCAAGCAGCTCGGCCAGGGGTCGATGGGCACGGTCTGGGAGGCCTACGACGAGTTCCTCCGCCGCCCGGTCGCGGTGAAGCAGGTGCGGCTGCCCGCCGACGACTCGCCAGCCGAGGAGATCGAGGAACTGCGGGAGCGGACCCTGCGCGAGGCGCGGGCGATCGCGGTCGTGTCCCACCCGAACGTGATCACCCTGCACGACGTGGCGCGCGAGGGCGACGAGCCGTTCGTGGTGATGGAGTTCGTGGTCGCGGCGAGCCTCGCCGAACTGGTCAGCGCCAACGGGCCGCTGGACGCGGAGCAGGCGGCGATCGTCGGGCACGCGGTCGCGGCCGGGCTCTCCGCCGCGCACGCCGCCGGGGTGGTGCACCGCGACGTCAAACCGGGCAACGTGCTGGTCAGCCCGGACGGCATGGTGAAGCTGACCGACTTCGGCATCGCCCGCAACCTGGCCGAGCGCACCCTGACCAGCACCGGGATCATGCTCGGCTCGCCCTGCTACATCGCACCGGAGATCGCCTCCGGCGGGGCCGTCACCCCGCGCGCGGACCTGTGGGGCCTGGGCGCGACGCTGTTCGCCGCCGTCGAGGGCCACGCGCCGTACGACGCGGAGGCCCCGGCGATGGAGATCGTCAGCCAGGTGGTCAACGGCGAGGTGCCGCAGCCCGCGCACGACGGGCCGCTGCGCGAGGTGATCATCGGCCTGATGGCCAAGGACCCGGAAGCGCGGATGTCGCTGCGGGAGGTCCGCGACCGGCTGCACCCGCTGATGCCCGCGCCCGGCAGCCCGGTGTACGACAGCCTGCGGCTGGACCCGACCCCGCCGGAGGACGCCCGGACGGTGATCACCAAGCCGTACGTGTCCCTCGACGCCCCGACCGAGACCAGCCCGCCGCTGGCGCAGGCACCCGGCCCGCTGCCGTTCCACCGCCCCGCGGTCCGCCGCAGCCGGGGCACGGCGGTGGTGCTCGGGGTGGTGTCGGTGGTGCTGTTCGCGGGCGCCGCGGTCGGCGGGTTCGCGCTGACCAGGTCGGTCGCGGGCCAGCCGGTGCTCCCGGTCGCCACCCCCGCCGCGTCCCAGCAGGCCGCCGCCCCCCTGCGGGAACTGGCCGTGCGCACCGCGGACGCCGCGACCCTGGCAGGCGAGCAGGGCGGGAGCTTCAGCGTCCCCGTCCCCGGCGACTGGGTGAAGTTCGTCGAACAGCGCACGGCCCGCACCCTGCCCAACAGCACCCGCGTGCACTGGGTCTCCCCGGACGGCACCTCGGAGATCGTCATCGAGCGCTTCCCCAACTTCTACCCGAAGCACACGATCGAGCAGTACCTCCGAGTCCTGGACTTCCGCACCCCCCGCTACCGCGCCGTCGGCAGCACTCCCCTCGACCGCACGGCCACCGAGCAGGGCCTCCAACTCACCTACCGCTCCGTCGACGTCGTCCCCACCGGCTCCACCGGCAGCGACGTCAACCGCACCTCCATCGCCAACATCCTCCCCACGGCGAAGGACCTCTGGGTGGTGAGCGTGACCGTCCCCATCGACCAGGAGGACACGGGCCGCCGCGGCCTGTTCGCCCGGATCGCCCCGGAGTTCCGGGTACTGAGCCGCAGCTAGAGCCGGGTTCTCCAGCGCTTCGGCGTCAGGCCAGGTCGTCGGGGCCTGCCTGGGTCAGGGCTTCGGGCTGGTTCTCGGTCAGGGTGCCCGCGCGGCGGTGGGGGTAGCGCTTGGTGGACTCGTTGACCTGGGCGAGGCGGCGGAGGGCTATGAGGGCGGTGTCGCCCAGGACTGTGCCCACCACGACGCTTTCGAGCATGCCGTCCACGCCTCGTTTGTCGGCGATGTAGTCGAGGTCGGCGACGCCGATCTGGGCGGCGATGACGGCGTAGCGGCGAACGGTGTCCAGGAAGGTGCCGTGGCCGAGGGCCTGGGCGGAGACGAGGACGCCCGCCAGCGCGGTCAGGGCGGGGTGGTCCTCGCGGCAGTGCCAGCCCAGGTCGTCGAGCAGGGCGCGGACCTCTTCCTCGGCGGCGGCCTGCATCTCGGCCTGGCCGCTCGCGGGCAGCGGCGGGATGACGGCGCGCTGGACGGTGCCGAGCAGTTTGTCGATGTCGTCGGACGGCGAGTCGACGGTGGCGAGCAGGTCGCGCACCTTGGCGACGGGCAGGCCGCCGACGTCGATCAGCGCCCGGACCAGGCGGAGCCGGTGGACGTGGCTCTCGTCGTAGCGCGCCTGGTTGGGGCTGGTGCGCTCGCCCGGGGGCAGCATCCCCTCGCGCAGGTAGTACTTGATCGTCGGCACCGCGACCCCGGTCCGCTTGCTCAACTCACCGATCCGCACGGTGCTCCCGCCTCTCGACATCCCGAGATGGATAGTGTACTTATCGAAAGCAGACAGCACCACTATCCATAATCTCGAGGGGGAGACATGCGGACCTGGTACCGACCCTTAGTGGTCTTCAGCGGCCTGATGGCGGTGACGGCGCTGGTCTCGGCGGTCGGCCTGCTGGTCGACGACCGGGTGCTGCTCGGCGCGCCGATCTGGCTCAAACCGCTGAAGTTCAGCATCTCGTTCGTGGCGTTCGGGCTGTCCTGGGCGTGGCTGCTGTCGCTGCCGCGGCGGCGGCCCCGGTTCCTCGGCGGCACCGCGTGGGTGATCATCGCCGCCTCGGTGCTGGAGATGGTCATCATCATCGGCCAGGTGGTGCGCGGGAAGCAGAGCCACTTCAACACCACCACGGCGTTCGACGCGATGCTGTTCAGCGTGATGGGCGCGACCGTCGCCGTCCTGCTGCTGGCCACGCTCGTGCTCAGCGTCTACATCGCCGCCCGCCGCCTCGCCCCGGCCGCCGAACTGCTGGCGATCCGGTTCGGCATGGCGATCTCCCTGCTCGGCATGGCCGTCGGGATCCTGATGACCACCGCGAGCAGCGGCGTCGAGGGCATAACCGGCGCGCACAGCGTCGGCGTGGTCGACGGCGGTCCGGGCCTACCGCTGACCGGTTGGAGTACCACCGGCGGCGACCTGCGCGCGCCGCACTTCATCGGCATGCACGCGCTGCAACTGTTGCCGCTGCTCGCGCTGGCCATCCGCCGCCGCGGTGAGCGTGCCTCGATCAGGATCGTGTGGGCGACCAGCTTGGGCTACCTGGGCCTGGTAGTGCTGACGACCTGGCAGGCACTGCGCGGGCAGCCGCTGTTCGAGCCGGACTGGGTCACCGGGACCGCGTTCGGCGTACTCGCGTTCGGCGTCGCGCTCGGCGTGCTGTCGGCGCGCAACCAGCCCGAGGTCAGCGCACAGCCCGCCGAGGCCGAGAGGATCCCCTCATGAGCACCTTGTTCACCTTCGCCTTCTACGCGGTCGTGCCGTTCTGGGCGCTGATGGTCGTGGTCCCGACCTGGTCGTGGACCCACCGGATCGCCGCGTCACCGTGGATCGTGCTGCCCGGGCTGGTCGTGTGGGCCATCGCCGCCGTCCCGGTGTTCGGCGACCTCGTCACCGGGGTCACCCAGCCGACGCTGGAGTTCTGGCTGGGCTTCCTGCGCGAGGACGGTGCCGTGGTGGCCGTCTGGGCGCAGGTCCTCGCGTGGGACCTGTTCATCGGCCGCTGGATGTACCTCGACAGCCGCGAGCGGGGCGTCAACCCGCTGCTCATGGCGCCGATCATGGTGCTGACCATCCTGCTGTCCCCGATCGGGCTGCCGCTGTACCTGCTGGTGCGCCTGGGATTCCCAGCACGCGCCGGGCGGGTCCGCGTAGGCTCCGGTGGGTGACCGCTCTCGACGTTGACACCGATCCCCGCCGCGCCGCCGACGAGGCAGCGAAGGCGCTCGCCGACCGCACCGGGGCCGACAGCCACGACATCGCCCTGGTGCTCGGCTCCGGCTGGCGCCCCGCCGTCGACCAGCTCGGCACGCCTGCGGCCGAGGTGCCGATGGCCGACCTGCCCGGGTTCCTGGCCCCCACGGTCCAGGGGCACGGCGGCACGGCGCGGTCCATCGTGGTCGGTGACAAGCGGGTGCTGGTCCTGCTCGGCCGCACCCACCTGTACGAGGGCCACGGGGTCGCGCGGGCCGTGCACGGTGTGCGGACCGCGGCGGCGGCGGGCGTCAAGGCGGTCGTGCTGACCAACGCGGCCGGCTGCCTGATGGAGGGCGTCCAGGTGGGGCAGCCGGTGGTGATCAGCGACCACCTCAACCTGACCGCGCGCTCGCCCCTGGTCGGCGCCGAGTTCGTCGACCTGACCGACCTGTACTCCCCCAGGCTGCGCGCGGTGGCCAAGGAGATCGACCCGACGCTGCGCGAGGCCGTCTACGCCGGACTGCCCGGCCCGCACTTCGAGACGCCAGCCGAGATCCACATGCTGCGGGTGCTCGGCGCGGGCCTGGTCGGGATGTCGACGGTGCTGGAGGCGATCGCGCTGCGCGCCGCCGGGGTCGAGGTGTTCGGGCTGTCGCTGGTGACGAACCTGGCGGCGGGCATCACCGGGGAGCCGCTGGACCACATCGAGGTGCTGGAGGCCGGGCGCAAGGCCGCGGAGGGGATGGGCGGGCTGCTGCGCGAGCTGGTCGTGCGCTCGTGAGCAGGCTGACCCCGGACCTGCGCGACCGGGCGTTGCGCTGGATCGCCGACGACCCGGACCCGGCCGCCCGCGCCGAGCTGCAGCAGATCGCGGCCAGGGCCATGGGTGGCGACGAGTCCGCTGTGGACGAACTGGCGGACCGGATGTCGGGGCCGTTGACGTTCGGCACGGCGGGTTTGCGCGGACCGGTGCGGGCGGGTCCTCACGGGATGAACCGCGCGGTGGTCGTGCGGACGACGGCCGGTCTGGCGTCGTGGCTGGCGGGCCAGGGGCACGCGGGCGGGGTCGTGGTGGTCGGGCGGGACGCCCGGCACGGGTCCGAGGAGTTCGCCGCCGACGCCGCCGGGGTGCTGGCCGCCGCCGGGTTCGACGTGCGGGTGCTGGCGCACCCGTTGCCGACGCCGGTGCTGGCGTTCCTGACGCGGTCGCTGAGGGCGGTCGCCGGGGTGCAGATCACGGCGTCGCACAACCCGCCCGCGGACAACGGGTACAAGCTGTACGTGGACGGCGGGGCGCAGATCATCCCGCCTGCCGACCGGGAGATCGAGACCGCGATCGCCGCGGTGGGGCCTGCGGTATCGGTTCCGTTGGCGGGCAACGTTACCACTGTGGACGATGGTGCGCTTCAGTCCTATTTGGATAGCGTGATCGCGCTGCCCCGGGGGACGGCGCGGCAGTTGCAGGTGGCGGCGACGGCGTTGCACGGCGTCGGGGCCGGGCCGTTGGCGTTGGCGCTGCACGGGGCCGGGTTCATCGACGTCGCTCTGGTGGCCGAGCAGTCGCTGCCCGACCCGGACTTCCCGACCGTGGGCTTTCCGAATCCGGAAGAGCCCGGGGCCACCGACTTGCTGCTCGCCCGGGCATCTGAAGTGGACGCTGATATCGCGATCGCACTGGATCCCGACGCGGACCGGTGCGCCCTCGGGGTGCGGGGTCGGGACGGGGTGTGGCGGATGCTCTCGGGGGACGAGACCGGGGCACTGCTCGGCGAGTACGTGCTGTCCACAACGGACGCCCCGGATCCGTTGGTGGCGACCACGATCGTCTCGTCCTCGCTGCTGGGGTCCATCGCGGCCGCGCACGGGGCCCGGCACGTGCTGACCCTCACGGGCTTCAAGTGGCTGATGCGCGCGGGCGAGGGCTTGGTCTACGCGTACGAGGAAGCGTTGGGGCACAGCGTGGATCCGTCACACGTGCGCGACAAGGACGGCATCTCCGCCGCCGTGCTCGCCTGCGACCTCGCGGCCACCCTGCGCGCCCAGGGCCGCACCCTGCTGGACGCCCTGGACGACCTCGCCGTCAAGCACGGCGTGGTCCTGACCAAGCAGATCTCCCTGCGCGTGGCCGACCTCGCCACCATCCCCACCCTGATGTCGCACCTGCGCGCCCACCCCCCACTCGAGTTCGCCGGCATCCCCGTCACCGCCGAGGACCTGCGCCCCGAAGCCGACGTCCTCCGCTACACCGGCCCCGGCATCCGCGTCCTGATCCGCCCCTCCGGCACCGAACCCAAGATCAAGGCCTACCTGGAAACCTCACAACCCCCCGCCCCCCAGGCCGAACTACCCGCGGCCCGCGCGAAGTCCGAACAACTCCTGGCCGCGGCGACCGCCGAGGTCTCCGCCTTGCTCGCCCCATGACAACCCCAACCCCGTCACCAACGGGGTCGCAAGCAGCAACGGGGATCATCCTGGGCACGCCACCCAACATCGGCTGAGGGCCCGGTCACCATAGGAAGAGTCACCCCCCTCACCCACCGCGACGATCCGAAACCTCACCGCTACCACGCTTGAGATTCTCGGCAACCGTCCAGGACCGCATCCGCCGCAACGCCTCAGCGGCAACCTTGAGATCTTTCGCCCCACCACGCTCGTAGACACGGCGCAGAAACCGCAGCTCAACCCACCGCCACACCAACCCACACAGAGCTGGCGCGGCCACACCGACCCACCACACCGACATGGACGACTCCACAACGAGGAAGCCCACCGGTGAGCGAGCGGGTCGTTGCGAGCGCCGTATTCGGTTGTCGAACGCGAAGAGCGGGCTAGATCCGACGTTCGCCCCCGCTCACCCCGGATCCGCTACCCCGAGAGGGCCGCACATCGTCCCTGGCTCCAAGGCCAGCACCCATCGCTTGATCAGGATATCGGGACGCCGTCAGGAATACCCGCTGTTTCACTCATCCCGGCGCTCCGAGTCCCGAGGGATCTCGGGCCGCCCACGTGCGAACCTCTCGCCCACTGTCCAGGGGCGCGTCCGCCGCAACGCCTCGGCGGCAACCTTGAGGTCCTTAGCCCCACCACGCTCGTAGACACGGCGCAGAAACCGCAGCTCAACCCACCGCCACACCAAAGCAGGACGCCGTTCGGGCTGACCCGAGCTGTCGCGGATTCGCGACTCACCTGGATCGCCACCCGACGCAGTCGTCTCGTTGACGGCAGGCGCGCCGTTTGAGGTGGATGAGTATCAGGCGCCGGAGAAAGCCGCGGCGTGACCGGCCTGGAACTCCAGGTGAGTCATGCTGGTGGTTCCTGGCGGGGAAGCGATGTTCCGCCGCAGGAAGCCCGAGAAAGCAGAAAGAACGGGTTCCGCCGCGGTGGGGGCATCACCGCGGCGGAACGCCGTTCGTCTCCGTGGCCGCCGAAAGGAGGGGGACGGCGGCCACGGATGCACTGGGTCAGACGCCGCCCGGGGTGGGGCCGCAGATGGCGAGGATGAAGCCCAGGGTGGTGCAGCTGGCCGGGGCGGCGACGTCGTTGGTCGGGTTGGGGTCGGCCGGGACGCTGGCGGTGCGCTTGGCGGTGACCTTGAAGGTGCCGATGGTGAACAGGGCCAGCGGGGCGGAGAACGTCTTCACCGTGGAGCCGCCGACCGCGAGGGCGCCGACCTCGCAGGTGACCGTGCGGCCGTTGACCGTGCAGCCGGGGCCCGCGACCGGGTTGAGCGGCGACGGGAGCGTGGCGGTGACGGTGCCCGAGGTCAGTGCCTGCGGACCGACGTTCTTCACCGTGATCGCGTACTGCAGCGCGGGCACCAGGACGCCGAAGCGCGGGGACGCCTGCAGCGACACCGCGAGGTCGCTGGTCGGGGGGACCGGCTTGGTGGTGCGGTTGAGCAGCACCGAGATGCCGTCGGCGTAGCGGTTGGTGGTGATCAGGTCCGCGCGGTTGTCGGCGTCGAGGTCAGCGGCGTGCACCTCGGTGGGCGTGGTGCCGGTGCCGAGGCTGGCGGCCTGCTCGAAGGTGCCGTTGCCGTTGTTGAGGACGGTGACGCTGTCCGCACCGGACAGTGAGACGGCCAGGTCGGGGTCGCCGTCGAGGTCGAGGTCGGCCACCGCGACGCCGAACGGGTTCGGGCCGATCGCCTTGGGGGTCGGCAGGCCGAAGGTGCCGTTGCCGTTGCCCAGCAGCACGGACACGGTGCCTGCGCCGTAGTCGGCGGTCGCGAGGTCCAGCTTGCCGTCGCGGTTGAAGTCACCGGCGGCGATGTCGATCGGGTTGACGCTGGCCGGGAACGGCAGCGGGAGACCGAAGGTGCCGTCACCGTTGCCGATGAACACCGTCACGGTGCCGGTGAAGAACCCGCCGATCGCGATGTCGGTCTTGGTGTCGGAGTTGAGGTCGGCGAGCACGACACCGCGCGAGTAGCCACCCGCCAGCAGGTCCGTGCCCGCGCCCAGGGTGCCGTCGCCGTTGCCCAGGAGGACGGTGATGCCCTCGGGACGGCTGATGACGACGTCGGCCTTCTTGTCGCCGTTGAGGTCGCCCGCGGCGATGCCCTCCGCGCCACCGCTGACCGGGAACGCCGCGCGCGGCTTGAACGTGCCGTCACCGTTGCCGAGCAGCAGCGAGACGGAACCCGCGGTGGTGACGGCGACGTCTGCCTTGCCGTCGCCGTTGAAGTCGGCGCTGGCCAGGGCGGTCGGCTCGTCGCCGGGGTAGACGGTGGTGCGCGGACCCAGCGCGCCCGCGCCGGTGCCGAGCAGCACGGTGAGCTGCCACTCGTAGCGGTCGGCGGTGATCACGTCGGCCTTGCCGTCACCGTTGAGGTCGGCGTCGATGACCGCCTCGGGGTGGTTGCCGGTCGAGTAGTCGACCCGCGGCGCGAACGTGATCGGGTTCGCCGCGGCGGCGGGCACCGCGGCGAGGGTCATGGTGGTCGCGGCGACGGCCACGACGGCGAGCGCCCGGGTACGAGCGGTCATGGGTGGGAACCTCCTCAACTGGCGGCTCCTACACGAGCGCCGTATGACCGCGGCATCGCTGCTGGTCGAGCGCGCGTTTCGCGTTTTCCCACTTACCTCGCTGCGTGTCCCGTCCGATTCGGACAGTGACCGGTCTGGACCGCCCTACCCCAGCGCCACCGCCGCGACGGTGGCGCCCAGCTCCCGACAGGACTCGATCTCCTTCTTGACCGGTTCACCTTGAACGACAACGGCAGCCGCGACCCGCCGCCACCGCATCGCGCCGGTGATGGACTCCACAGCCCGCACCGCGCCCTCGGTCCCCTGGTTGCCGTGCACGTAGTAACCGAACGGAAGCGCAGCGGTGGCGTCCAGGCAGGGGTAGTAGACGGTGTCGAAGAAGTGCTTGAGCGCACCGGACATGTACCCGATGTTCGCCGGAGTCCCGAGGACGATCCCATCAGCCCCCAACACATCCGCCGCCGTCGCCGACAACGCGGCCCTGCGGATGACTGTGACGCCAGCAAGTTCCGGATCACCGGCCCCCGCCACCACCGCCTCGAACATGACCTGCATCGAGGGCGAGGGGGTGTGGTGGACGATCAACAGTGTCGGCACAAACACGAGCCTGCCGAGGACCGGCGAGATGGGCAACCTCGGCGTCCCGGCCGGGCGATGAGCTCGTCGCGACTGAACCTGCCCTTGCTTCCCGTCTCTTGAACGGGCACCCCGGCGCCACAATCCCGGACAGCACTCCGCCGCGACGGGAAGGGGTCGCGGCGGGGTGGTTAGCGGTTGATGGATTGCATGCCGGATTCGGGGTAGCGGAGGCCTGCTACGGCGTCGGCGGGGACCGCGGATTCGATTCGGGATAGGTCCTCTTCGGACAGTTCGATCTCCGCGGCGGTCAGGTTCTCGCGTAGGTAGGTGCGGCGTTTGGTGCCGGGGATGGGGGCGACATCGGGGCCTTGGTGGTGGACCCAGGCGAGGGCCAGTTGGCCGGGGGTCAGGTCGCGTTCGGTGGCCAGGGCGCGGAGGGCGTCGACGATGGCGAGGTTCTTGCGGAGGTTGTCTTCCTGGAAGCGGGGCTGCAACGCGGTTCGGAAGTCGCCCTCGCCGAAGTCTGATGTCGAGGTGTAGCGGCCGGTGAGGAAGCCGCGGCCCAACGGCGAGTACGGGACGATGCCGATGCCGAGTTCGCGGGCGGTGGGGACGATCTCGGCCTCGATGTCGCGCGACCACAGCGACCACTCGCTCTGCAGCGCCGCGATCGGGTGCACCGCCACCGCCCGGCGCAGTGTTCCGGCGCCCGCCTCGGACAGCCCCAAGTGCCGGACCTTGCCCTCCGCCACCAGTTCCGCCATCGCCCCGACCGTCTCCTCGATGGGCGTGTTCGGGTCGACCCGGTGCTGGTAGTACAGGTCGATGTGGTCCACACCCAGCCTGCGCAGCGAGCCCTCGCAAGCCTGCTTCACGTACGCCGCGTCGCCGCGGATGCCGCGTTTGGCGGGGTCGGCCGGGTCGCGGACGATGGCGAACTTGGTGGCCACGACGACTTGGTCGCGGCGGTCGCGGATGGCGCGGCCGAGCAGTTCCTCGTTGGTGTGCGGGCCGTACATGTCCGAGGTGTCGAACAGGGTGACGCCCCGGTCGATGGCCTCGTGGATGGTGGCGAGCGACTCGTCGTCGTCGCGGCCCGCGTAGAACTCGCTCATGCCCATGCAGCCGAGGCCTTGGGCGCCGACGGTGAGGGCGCCGAGATTCCGGGTGTCCACAGTGGTCCTCCTATCGGCCGACGGCGCGCAGCATCGCGGGCGCGTAGCGCTCACCGGCGAAGGCGCCCGCGGGGGCGATCGCCTCGATGGTCGCGAGGTCGGCTTCGGACAGTTCGATGGTGGCAGCGGCCGCGTTCTCCTCCAGGTACGCGCGCCGCTTGGTGCCGGGGATGGGGACGACGTCCGCCCCCCGGGCCTGCACCCACGCCAGCGCCAGCTGACCGGGTGTCACCCCGCGCTCGGCCGCGACCGCCGCCACCGCGGCGACGACCGCGCGGTTGCGGTCGAAGTTGTCGGCGGCGAAGCGGGGCAGACCGGCGCGCATGTCGCCGGGCCCGATCTGGTCGGCGGAGAGCTTGCCGGTGAGCATGCCGCGCCCGAGCGGCGAGAACGGGACCACGCCGATGCCCAGCTCGCGGCAGGTCGGCAGGACCTCGGCCTCGATGTCGCGGGTCCACAGTGACCACTCGCTCTGCAGCGCCGCGATCGGGTGCACGGCGTGCGCGCGCCGGATGGTCTCCGCGCCCGCCTCGGACAGCCCGAGGTGCCGGACCTTGCCGGCGGCGACCAGCTCGGCCATCGCCCCGACCGTCTCCTCGATGGGCGTGTTCGGGTCGACCCGGTGCTGGTAGTACAGGTCGATGTGGTCCACACCCAGCCTGCGCAGCGACAGCTCGACCTGCTCGCGCACGTACGCGGCGTCCCCGCGCACAGCGGGTCCATCGGCGCCGCGGCCCGCGATGCCGAACTTGGTGGCGAGCACGACCTGGTCGCGCCGGTCCCGGATCGCGCGGCCGACCAGCTCCTCGTTGACGCCGTCGCCGTAGACGTTCGCGGTGTCGAGGAAGGTCACGCCGAGCTCGACGGCCCGGTGGATGGTCGCGATCGACTCGGTGTCGTCACCCGCCCCGTAGCCCTGGCTCATGCCCATGCAGCCCAGGCCCTGCGCGCTGACGGTGAGCGCGCCGAGCGCGCGGGTCGGGACGGTCATGCCGAGGCCTCCTGGATGTGGTCACTGCCGATGACCCGCTCGTAGTTGTCGATCTTGTAGTCCAGCGCGCCGAGGCAGGAGCGGAGTTCCTCGATGCGCGCGCGGACGTCCTCGCGGTGCCGCTCGAGGATGCGCTTGCGCTGACCTGCCGAGGCGATGCCCTGGTGCCGGAGCCTGGCGTACTCCCGCATCAGCTTGATGGGCATGCCGGTGGTGCGCAGCCTGGTGAGGAAGCCCAGCCAGGCCAGGTCCTCGTCGGAGTAGGCACGCCTGCCGCCGGAGTCCCGCGCGGGCGGGTCGACGAGCTCGATGCGCTCGTAGTAGCGGAGGGTGTCGATCGAGAGCCCAGTGCGGTGGGCCGCCTCGGCGATCGCGTACGTCACGGGACGACCGTAGGAGCTGGAGTGCACTCCAGGTCAAGCCGGTTCGGGTGGGTTTCGCGTGCTCAGGACTTCGGCAGCGCCCAGGCTTCGAGGTGGGCGGCCATTTTCGGCACCTCGACGGCGCCGCGGCCGACCTCGCGGACCAGTTCCAGCGCCTCGTCGGTGTCGGCGTCGATCCACCAGCCGTTGAGGTCGCACATGGTGACCGCCGCGACCCAGCCCAGCCGCCAGTTGCCCTCGGCGAGCGGGCGGGTGCGCACGATCGAGTCCAGCAGCGCGGCCGCCTTGGTCCACAGCGTCTCGTAGGCCTCGACCCCGAGCACGGTGGCGCGCGGCCGGTGCGCGGCGGAGTCGAGCAGCCCGAGGTCGCGCACCACCAGGTCACCCCCGGTCACGGCGGCGGCGAGCACCAACAGGTCACTGGCGTCCAGGTAGGCGGTCACCCGAAGATGATCACACGGGGCCGAGTTCGTCGAGCAGGCCCCGGTACCTGGGCAGCACCCGGCCGAGCACCTCGTCGAGCTGCTCCTGCTTGTGCAGCCTGGCCCACCGGTCGACCAGCGCGAGCCGGAGCACCTCCTGCTTGGAGCGCCCCTCGGCGGTCGCCAGCTCGTCGAGCCTGGCGTTGTCTTCCTCGGTCAGCCGCAAGGTCATCGCCATGCGCCCGATGGTACCACCGTGATACCAGCCGTGACGCTGTTATGAAACCGCTAGGATCTCCCGGTGCCCAGACCGAGGACGCACGACGAGGCGCTGCGCGGGCGGCTGCTCGACCGGGCGGGCGAGCTGCTGTCGCAGGAGGGCGCTGGTGCGCTGAGCCTGCGCAGGCTGGCCACCGACGCCGCCACCTCCACCACCGCCGTCTACTCGCTCTTCGGCGGCAAGCCGGGCCTGGTCCGCGAGCTCTACGTCGAGGCGTTCCACCGCCTCGGCACCCGCCTGCGCGCCGTCGCCGCCACCGGCGACCCGGCGGAGGACCTGGTCCGCCTCGGCGTCGCCTACCGGGCCAGCGCCCTCGCCGACCCGCACCTCTACGCCGTGATGTTCGGCGGCGCCATCCCCGGCTTCGACCCCGACGACGCGGCCGTCGAGCACTCCCGCGCGGCCCTGGCGCCGTTGCTGGGGGTCATCGAGACGGGGGTGCGCGAGGGCGTGTTCACCGACACCGACGGGACGATGGCCGTGGGCTGCTGGGGCATCGTGCACGGCCTGGTGTCGCTGGAGCTGCTCGGCAACCTGCCCCCGGGGCTCGACGTGGCCGCGGCGTACGAACGCGCCCTGCGCGCCAACACGGCGGGTTGGACGCGCCCGACTGGTACCTAGGATAGGTTTCGGTATCACTCGAGCGTCCGACTGAGAGTTGGGTATCCATGCGGTCCAGCGATGTCGCGCCCCCGCAGCGGCAACACCTCACCCGCGTCGAGGGGCGCTACCACGCCTTCGTGCCGCCGCCGCTGCCTCCGGCGCTCGTCCTCGACGACGTGCTGGTGAACCGGCTGTCCGCGGCCGACCGCGCGGTGGGCGCGCTGGCGGGGACCGGGCTGGCGCTGCCGGACGCCCACCTGCTGGCCAAGACCATCGGCCGCCACGAGGCCGTGCTGTCGAGCAGGCTCGACGGCACCCGGACGACGGTGTCGGAGTTGGCCTTCTTCGAGGTCGACGCGGTGAACCAGCCGAACAGGGCCGACGCGCAAGAGGTCTTCAACCACGTCACCGCCGCCGAGCACGTCCTCTCGACGGACCAACCGCTCGGCCTGGAGCCGTTGCGCGAGGCGCACCGGCTCCTGCTGGCGGGCGTGCGCGGCGACAGCGCGACCCCCGGCGACTACCGCGGCACGCAGAACTGGATCGGCGCCCCGGGGTGCGCGCTCGACACCGCCACCTACGTCCCCCCGCCGCCGGAGCAGCTCCCGGAGTCCCTGGCCGCGTTCGAGCAGCACCTGCTGGCCGAACCCGAGCTGCCGCCGCTGGTCAAGATCGCCCTGCTGCACTACCAGTTCGAGGCGATCCACCCGTTCCTCGACGGCAACGGCCGGGTCGGGCGGCTGCTGATCTCCCGACTGCTGGTCGAGTGGGGCCTGCTGCCCGCGCCGCTGCTGGACATGTCGGCCTACCTGGAGCCCCGGCGCGACGAGTACTACGCCCGGCTGCTGGCCGTGAGCACGCAGGGCGACTGGCACGGGTGGCTCTCGTTCTTCCTGGCGGCCATCACCGAGCAGGCGACCGACGCGGGCCGCCGGGTCCGGGCGCTGCACGTGCTGCGCGACGACCTGCGCGCGCAGGTGACCGAGCCGCGCCGGGCCTCCACGCACATCCTGAGCGTGGTGGACGCGCTGTTCGAGACGCCCGCGATCACCATCGGCCGCACGCGGGCGATCCTGGGGGTCACGCACAAGGCCGCGCGGGAGAACCTGGTGAAGCTGGTCGCGGCCGGGACGCTCGTCGAGGTCGAGCGGGAGGGTCGGGCGCGGGTGTTCCTCGCCCCGCCCATCGTCGACACGGTCCAGGGCACCGCGTAAGCACGACGGCGCGGTCTGGGCGCAGAGGTCCAGACCGGGTGGTTCAGACCGCGCCGTACTGGCGGTCGCCCGCGTCGCCGAGGCCCGGGACGATGAAGCCGGAGTCGTTGAGGCGCTCGTCGATGCTGGCCGTGACCAGCCGGACGGGCAGCCCCGCGGCGGCGAGGTGATCGATGCCCTCCGGCGCGGCCAGGGCGCAGATCGCGGTGACGTCGGTGGCGCCCCGGTCGACCAGCAGCCGAATGGTGTGGACCATCGAACCGCCGGTGGCGAGCATCGGGTCGAGCACGAAGACCGGGCGGCCCGCCAGGGAGTCCGGAAGGGACTCCATGTAGGGCACCGGCAGCAGGGTGTGCTCGTCGCGGGCCAGGCCGACGAAGCCCATCTGGGCGTCGGGGATGAGCTTGTGCGCCTGGTCGGCCATGCCCAGGCCCGCCCGCAGCACCGGGACCAGCAGCGGCGGGGTGGCCAGCCAGTGGCCGTCGGTGCGGGCGACCGGGGTGTGGATGCGCTCGGTGCGCAGCGGCGCGTTCCTGGTGGCCTCGTAGGTGAGCATCACGGTGAGCTCGTGCAGCGCGGCCCGGAAGGTGGCGCTGTCGGTCCGCGCGTCGCGCATGACGGTGAGCCTGGCCTTGGCCAGCGGGTGGTCCACGGTGAGCACGTCCATGGCCGGACACGGTAGACGGGTCCGCTTATTCGGCGGTGTCGACGTGCCCTATCGGGTGGTGGGGAGCGCTACCCTCGTTCCCGTGAGTGAGCAGCCCAGCCTCCCCGGTCCACACGACATGCGCGCGTCGAACGGCGACCGGGAGAAGTTCGCGAAGGTCCTGCACGACGCCATGGCCGAGGGCAGGCTCACCGTCACCGAGCTCGAGGAGCGGCTGGACCAGGTCTACGCGGCGCGCACGTTCGGCGAGCTGGAGCCGCTGGTGCGCGACCTGCCCAACCAGCAACTGGTCGCCTACCAGGCTTCCCTGCCGCAACCGGCCGCGGCGACCACCCCGGCCAGGGTCGGCGGGCGGGGCACCTCGTCGAGCGCCGTCGCGGTCATGTCCGGGTCCGAGCGCAAGGGGCACTGGACGATCCCGCCGACCTTCAACGCCTTCGCGATGATGGGCGGCGTCGAGATCGACCTGACGCAGGCCACCTTCGAGGCGAACGAGACGGTCATCCACGCCTTCACCATCATGGGCGGCATCGAGATCACCGTCCCGCCGGACGTCACGGTGTACGTCACCGGTTCCGGGTTCATGGGCGGCTTCAGCAACACGGTGCGCACCCAGGCCCCGCCCGGGAGCCCGGTCGTGCGGATCACCGGGATGGCCATCATGGGCGGCGTCGAGGTCAAGCCCCCGAAGAAGCCCAAGAAGAACAAGGAGATCCAGGAAGGCTAAGCGCCGCCCACACACCCGTTGAGCAGGGTCCGCAGTGACCAGCGGAACTGCTCCTCGGTGTTCCAGGTGGCGACCACCGGCCACGCCGCCGCCGTGAGCGGGAGGAAGCCGGGGTCGATCGCCACCTCCAGCCGCGCCGCGACGATGTCGGCCTCCGTGCCGCCGCGCAGGTCCGCCGCGGTGAGCGTGGCCGAGCCCAGCACGTGGACGATCACCGCGTAGGTCGACCTGGCCGCGTCGGCCGTGCTCAGGCCCGCCGAGGTGAACACGGCCAGCAGCCGTTCGCCCACCAGCGCCGCCGTCTGCCCGTCGATCGGGGCGGTGTGCAGCAGCGCGGCCGCGCCCCGGTGCCGCAGCAGCACCGACCGCAGCGCGCACGCGTAGTCCTCGACCCTGCGGCGCCAGACCCGCCTGCCGATCAGCAGGTCCGGGTCGGCCATGGCCAGGAACCGGTCGACGAGCGCGCGTTCCATCGCGGCCCGGTCGGGCAGGTACGTGTACAGCGTGTTCGGCCGCACGCCCAGCTTCGCGGCGACACCGCGGATCGACGGCGCCTCCCCGTCGAACAGTTCCAGCGCCACGTCGACGATCTGCTCGGCGGTGAGGCTGCGCTTGGGTCCCGGCCGGGTCTTCTCTTCCACGGCGCATCACTGTACAGTGCATAACATTGCACACCGTACAGAGATAGGACGACCCCATGCTCTCCCTGTTGCTCGTCGCAGGCGCGCTCGGCGCGAACCTGGCCTTCGTCGGCCTCGGCGTGGTCTTCAACTACCCGGACGTGCTCGCCAAGCCCGCGCCGGAGGTGCTGATCGCGTTCAACGACAACCAACTCGCCGTCTCCGCGCTCTTCGTGCTGCTGGCCGCGAGCGCCGCCCTGCTGATCCCCATCTCGAAGCGGCTCGACCGACCGGGCCTGACCGCGCTGGGCACCGCCGCCGCGCTGGTGCAGGTGATCGGGTTGATGCGCTGGCCGCTGATCGTCCCGTTCATCGACGACCCGGACACGTTCACGGCAGTGTCCACTGTGCTCGGTACCGTCATCGGCGAGACGCTGGGCTACGCGCTGACCGCGATCTGGACGGTGCGCGTCGCCCACTACTACGGCCTCAAGTTCCTCGCCTACCCCGCCGCGGGTCTTGTCGCGCTCGGCGTCCTGATCCCGCTAGGGGTACCCGGCACTGACATGGCGAACTTCATCGGTTACATCCTCTACACCGTCTGGCTCGTCGTGCTCGCCGTCCGCGTGCGCCCTAGCGCCGCCAAGAACCCCCTAGACTCGGGCGCATGGGCGGCACGACAGAGTTGACCGACGTCACCCGGGACGAGGCGTCGCTGCGGCGGTTCCTGCACGGCTTGCCCGGTGTCGACGCGGTGGGGATCGAGCAGCGCAGCGCCGGTCTCGCGACGCGCAGCATCAAGAAGGCCAGCAAGCTGTGGGCCATCGACACCGCGATCTCCATGGTCGACCTGACCACACTGGAGGGCGCGGACACCCCGGGCAAGGTGCGCACGCTGTGCGCCAAAGCGCGACAACCGGAGCCGGGCATCCCCCCGGTCGCCGCGGTCTGCGTCTACCCGGACATGGTCGCCACCGCGAAGGACGCGCTGGGCGGCGCCGCGGTGAACATCGCCAGCGTCGCCACCGCGTTCCCGTCCGGCCGGTCCAGCCTCAAGGTCAAGATCACCGACACCGAGTACGCCATCGCCGCGGGCGCGACCGAGGTGGACATGGTGATCGACCGGGGCGCGTTCCTCTCCGGCCGGTACGGGCAGGTGTTCGACGAGATCCGCACCATCAAGGCGGTCTGCGGGGACGTGCACCTCAAGGTGATCCTGGAGACCGGCGAGCTGGCGACCTACGACAACGTGCGCCGGGCGTCCTGGCTGGGGCTGCTGGCAGGCGGCGACTTCATCAAGACCTCGACCGGCAAGGTCTCCCCCGCCGCGACGCTGCCGGTCACGAACCTGATGCTGCAAGCCGTGCGCGACTGGCACGAGGTCACCGGCCAGCACCGCGGCGTCAAACCGGCGGGCGGGATCCGCACCACCAAGGACGCCATCCGGCACCTGGTGGCCGTGCGCGAGGTGGCAGGCGAGGCCTGGCTGACCCCGGACCTGTTCCGCTTCGGCGCCTCCAGCCTGCTCAACGACCTGCTCATGCAGCGCCGCACCCAGCTCGACGGCCACTACAGCGGCCCCGACTACGTATCGGTGGACTAGATGACCTGGGAATACGCACCCGCTCCCGAGTCGGCGGCGATCGCCAACCTCAAGCCGAGCTACCGGATGTTCGTCGACGGCGAGTTCGTCGAGGGGGCCGGTGAGCCGCTCAAGTCGGTCAACCCGGCCACCGAGGAGGTGCTGGCCGAGGTCAGCACCGCGAGCGCGGCGGACGTCGACCGGGCGGTGAAGGCCGCGCGCCGGGCGCACGACAAGACCTGGGGCCGGATGCCCGGCGCCGAGCGCGCGAAGTACATCTACCGGATCGCCAGGATGGTCGCCGAGCGCGCCCGCGAGCTGGCGGTGCTGGAGTCGCTGGACAACGGCAAGCCGATCAAGGAGGCGCGCGACACCGACGTCCCCACCGCGGCGGCGCACTTCTTCTACCACGCGGGCTGGGCCGACAAGCTCGACTACGCGGGCCTGGGCCCCGACCCGCGGCCGCTGGGCGTGGCCGGTCAGGTGATCCCGTGGAACTTCCCGCTGCTGATGGCGTCGTGGAAGATCGCCCCGGCGCTGGCCTGCGGGAACACCGTGGTGCTCAAGCCCGCCGAGACGACCCCGCTGACCGCGCTGGTGCTCGCCGAGATCATCCAGCAGGCCGAGCTGCCGCCCGGGGTGGTCAACATCATCCCGGGCGCCGGGGACGTCGGCGCGGAACTGGTGAACCACCCGGGGGTGAACAAGGTCGCGTTCACCGGGTCGACCGAGGTCGGCAAGGTCATCCAGTCCGCGCTGGCGGGCACCGGCAAGAAGCTGACCCTGGAGCTGGGCGGCAAGGCGGCCAACATCGTCTTCGACGACGCGCCGCTGGACCAGGCCGTCGAGGGGATCGTCAACGGCATCTTCTTCAACCAGGGCCACGTCTGCTGCGCCGGGTCGCGGCTGCTGCTGCAGGAGTCGATCGCCGAGGAGTTCCTGGCCAAGCTGCACGCCAGGGTCAGCACCCTGCGCGTCGGCGACCCGCTGGACAAGAACACCGACGTCGGCGCGATCAACTCCCGCGACCAGCTCACCAAGATCCAGGACCTGGTGGCCTCGGGTGAGCAGGAGGGCGCCGAGCGCTGGTCGAGCCCGTGCCCGCTGCCGGACAAGGGCTTCTACTTCGCGCCGACGGTGTTCGCCAACGTCACCCAGTCCATGCGCATCGCCCGCGAGGAGATCTTCGGCCCGGTGCTGTCCGTGCTGACCTTCCGCACCCCCGCCGAGGCGCTGGCCAAGGCGAACAACACCCCCTACGGCCTCTCCGCAGGCGTGTGGACCGAGAAGGGCTCGCGCATCCTGTGGATGGCCGACCGGCTGCGCGCGGGCGTGGTGTGGGCCAACACGTTCAACCGCTTCGACCCGACCGCCCCGTTCGGCGGCTACCAGGAGTCGGGCTTCGGTCGCGAGGGCGGCCGGGCCGGGCTGGAGGCGTACCTCGATGTCTGACCGCGTGACGGTGTCCAAGACCTACAAGCTCTACCTCGGCGGGGCGTTCCCCCGCTCGGAGTCCGGCCGGACCTACCCGGTCACCGACGGCAAGGGCCGGTTCCTGGCCAACGCCGCGCAGGCCTCCCGCAAGGACCTGCGCGAGGCGGTGGTGGCCGCGCGCGGCGCGTTCGGCAAGTGGTCCGGCGCGACCGCGTACAACCGCGGCCAGGTGCTGTACCGGGTCGCGGAGCTGCTGGAGGGCAGGCGCGAGCAGTTCGCCGACGAGGTCGCCGCTGGTGAGGGCGTGCCTGCCAAGCGCGCGCAGGCGCTGGTGGACGCCGCGGTGGACCGCTGGGTCTGGTACGCGGGCTGGACCGACAAGATCGCCACCGTGCTGGGCGCGGCGAACCCGGTCGCCGGGCCGTACTTCTCGTTCTCGGTGCCGGAGCCGACCGGGGTGGTCGGGGTGCTGGCGCCGCAGCGCTCGTCGCTGCTGGGCCTGGTCAGCGTGCTCGCCCCGGTGCTGGCCGTCGGCGCGACCGCGGTCGTGGTGACCAGCCAGGACCGGCCGCTGCCCGCGATCACGCTCTCGGAGGTGCTGGCGACCTCCGACGTGCCGGGCGGGGTGGTCAACCTGCTGACCGGGCACACCGCCGAACTGGCGCCGTGGCTGGCCTCGCACGCCGACGTCAACGCCCTCGACCTGACCGGGGCACCGCCTGAGCTGCGCGTCGACCTGGAGAAGTCCGCGGCGGGCACGGTGAAGCGGGTGCTGCGGGTGCCGACCACCGAGCCCGACTGGACCGACCGGCCGGACATCGCCCGGCTGCGGGCGCTGGTGGAAACCAAGACCGTGTGGCATCCCATGGGCGTCTAGTACCGGTTGGGATGTCCCCGTCTGTTTCCCACCGGCTCGCCGCGTGCCATCGTGGGACCTCGATTATTGGTCTGGACCTTTGTCCTGCTTGAACGAGGGGATCGGGACATGCGCGGCAGCACGGTCTTACCTGGCACGCCCTGCAGACAGCCCCGCGGCGGGGAACTGCCGATGCACCGGCTCGAGGTGCCCGCGCCGACCGCGCTGCCGTTCGTGGTCGGCACCTTCGAGCAGGTCGGACCGCTGTCGCGGGCGTCGTTCCCGCACCGGCACACCTTCTTCGAGATCGTGCACGTCACCGGCGGCAGCGGCACGCACGTGCTGGACCTGGCCAGGCTGCCGCTGCGGCCGCCGCACCTGTGCGTGATCACCCCAGGTCAGGTGCACCACTGGGAGGACGCGCGGGACCTGCGCGGCTCGGTGGTCCTGTTCACCGACGACTTCCTGCTCGACCACCCGGCCGACCGGGACCGGCTGCGCAGGCTCAGCGAGCGGCCGTGGACCACGCTGAGCCCCGAGGAGGACGACTGCACCGGGCGGCTGATCGAGGAGCTGTCCGAGGAGTACCGCCGCGGCGACGAGGACTGGCACACCGTGCTGCGGGCCCTGCTGCACGTCCTGGTCGTGCGGGCGGGCCGGTTGCCGCAGACCCCGGCCGCGGCACCGGTCGTCCCCGCCCGCGCCGGGTCAGTCGCCGACGAGTTCACCAGGCTGACCAGCCGGGTCGACCTGGACCTGTGGTCGGTGCAGGCCTACGCCGAGCACATCGGCGTCAGCCCCGGCTACCTCACCGAGGCGGTGAAGGCGGCCACCGGCCGCACCCCGTCGGAACTGGTCCGGCAGTCGCGCGCCGCAGAGGCGAAACGGCTCCTGGCGCGCACCGACCTGACCGTGCGCCAGGTCGCCGATCGCGTGGGATTCGCCGACGCCGCGTATTTTTGTCGCTTTTTCCGGCGCGAGGCCGGGGTCAGTCCCGGTGATTTCCGGCGAAGTGGTGAGTCGGTCGAACGGCCGACCTGTGAATGATGAACATGTGAATGTCGGCAACTGTGGCAACAGCCACCCGTGGATTCACCACGTCCGGCCGCCTGAGTCCATCGTCGGCACCGAATCCCGAACGTAGGTTCGTGTTCATTCCCGGCCTCCCCACCCACAAGGAGCTAGGCATGGACGCGCCCCTGCACGGCGAAGGCACGAACGAGCAGCCACCGGCTGACGGCAAGCAGATCAGCCGCAAGGCGGTGCTGCGCGCGGCGCTGGCCGCCGGTGTCGCGGCCCCGATCGCACTGGTCGGCGTTCCGGCGCTGGCCCGCACCAGGGCCGAGGACGCCGCCAACGGCGCCCTCCTGGAACTGACCCCCGACTGCAACGACGGCGACGCGCCGACCATCGAGCAGACCGAGGGCCCGTACTTCAAGCCGGGTTCGCCGCAGCGGACCTCGCTGGTCGAGCCGGGCTACCCGGGCACCGCGCTGACCGTCAGCGGCTACGTGTTCGGCCGCCAGTGCCAGCCGCTGGCCAACGTGCTGCTGGACTTCTGGCAGGCGGACAACGGTGGCAACTACGACAACACCACCTACCGCTTCCGCGGCCACCAGTACACCGACGCCAACGGCCGGTACAGCCTCACCACGATCGTGCCCGGCCTCTACCCGGGCCGCACCCGGCACATCCACATGAAGGTGCAGAACCCCGGCGGCCGGATCCTCACCACGCAGACCTACTTCCCCGGTGAGCCGCGCAACAACACCGACACCATCTACGACCCGCGGCTGCTGATGGCCGTCCGCACGGTGGGCAGCGGCAAGGAGGCGACGTTCGACTTCGTCCTCAACGTCAACGGCGTGCCGCCGACCACCACCACCCGGCCGACCAGCAGCACCACCACGACCCGGCCGACCAACCCGACCACCACCACGACCACCGGTGCCCCCGGCGGCTCGTGGGCGGCGGGCACCAACTACGCGACCGGCGCCAAGGTCACCTACGGCGGCGTCAGCTACACCTGCCTGCAGGGCCACCAGGCCCAGCCGGGCTGGGAGCCGCCGAACGTGCCCGCCCTGTGGCGCGTGGGCTGATCCCGGTCAGCAGCAAGCCACCGCCTCGGTAGCCCTGTGCCGAGGACCAGGTGCCCCGGTGGGTCTTCCCCGACCCACCGGGGCACCGGCTCGTCCGGGCCAAGAACACAGCACCGGCATGTCCGGGCCAAGAACACAGCACCGGCCCGTCCGGTACGGCGCGTTCCGGGCTGGGCTAGGCCCTGCCGACGAGGGCGACGGCGAACTGGTCGGCCAGGGTGTCCAGTTCGCCGACCATGGCCGCGACACAGCCCGCGAGGTAGCGCTCGCGGTCGACGAGACCGAAGTCGACGCGCCACCCGGCGAACAGCGCCAACTGCCGGAAAAAGGCTCTTTGGGTCCGCCCATTGCCTTCGCGGAAAGGGTGGACGACGTTGACTTCGGCGAAGAAGTAGGTGAACCGCTCGAGGAACTCGGGTCGGGCGAGTCCGCCGAGAATCCGCTCGGCGCGCAACTTCGCGAACAAGTCGTCCAACGCCGGTTCCACGTGCCGCCAGTGCGCGAAAGGGGAACCGCCGCGGGTCAGGTCGACCCGTCTCGGTTCACCGGCCCACGCGTAGACGTCGCCGAAGAGGTGGCGGTGGAATGCTCGGAGGTGGTCGGCGTCCCAGGCACCCGGCAGCGGGAACCGCTTGAGTTCGTCGTCGCGCAAGAACGCCAGGTCGCGCTCGGCCTCGGCGAGCACCACGGCGTCGGTGATGTCGTGGATGTTGCGCAGGACCCCGGTGGTGGGGTCGACGTACGGGTCGGTCACGTGCGCGGCCCACACGGGCGCGGCGGGGATAACACCCGGGGAACTTCCTTGTGCTTCAGGCGGTGAGCAGTTCGCGCAATCGGCGCTGGACAGCCTCATCGGTGCTGATGGCGCCGCTGGCGACCGCTTCGGAGGCCGCCAGCGCGCTGGCGGAGACCTCCAGGCCCTCCAGGTGCGCGTTGGCCCTGGCCTCGGCGGTGGCCGTGTCCGGGTCGGTGATCATCCGGCCGAAGAAGCGGGCCATCACGGTCTCGGACAACCGGGCGCTGCTGGGGGCCGTGTCCGGGAGGTCGCCGCGGGCGGTGCGCCAGGGCTCTTCCTCGTGCGTCATGGCGCTGAGTTGGTGGCGGTCGAAACAGCCGTAGCGGTCGACCACGGTGTCGACCAGGTCGGCGTCGGAGGCGGTGAGCCGGTGCCCGTCGCCGTCCGGCCAGGCGGTGACCTCGCGCGACCCCTCGTGGCAGCGGTAGACGTCGGGCACCACCGGGCCCGCGGTCCACGCCTCGATCCGGTTGGGGAACAGCGGCTCGCCGGTGAGGCCGAGGTGCCAGCCCTGGGTGTAGTACAGGAGCTTCTGCAGCTTCATCGGCGACTCCGGACCGGTGCGGTCCAGGATCGCCGCCACCACGTCGTGCACGGACGCCACGCCCACGCTCCCTCGCCCCTCGCGGTTACCCCCCAATGATACGGCCTTTCCCCGGCGGATGGGTCCTGCTGTGGGCAACCGCCCGCCTGGGCGGCGGCTTTGTCCTAACCTGGGTCGGCAGTGGAGGGGAGCCGTTCGCGGGTGGCGCACGTCCGAGTGGTCGGCGGACGGAGAGGGGACAGGCATGGGTGGGGAGTCGGACGCGGGCGAGCGGGTGGTGACCTCGGGGTACCGGGGCGAGGAGGACGCGTTCCACGCCTACACCGCCGGGGTCCGACCGCTGGCCGAGCAGCTGCGGGAGTCAGCGGACCGGGGGTTGGCCGGTCCAGGCGGGTTCCCCGAGCACGCGTTCTCCAAGATCGGCAGCGAGGTCGGCCTGGCCGAGGCGCTGCGGGTGGCCACCCAGCGCCAGCTCGACGGCGCGCACGGGCTGGCCGACAGCCTCGGCGGCACCGCTGACGCCGTCCGCGCGACGTGGACGAACCTGGAGGCCACCGAGCACGACTCCGGCACGGCGCTGCGCCGGGCGGCGGGTGAGCCCGCGTGACCAGCTACGTCCGCGACCTGCTGGACCCGATGGTCCAGCCCGCAGCGACCGCCCAGCGCCACCTGGCCACCGACGACGACGCCATCGACCGCCTCGGCCAGGCGCACGGGGCCATGAGCAGCACGTTCGCCACCGTCGACCACGACGCCACCCGCTACGCGAGCTCGCTGCGCGAGGGGTGGACCGGCCAGGGCTCGGCCCGCCACCAGCAGGACGTGGTCGCGCAGCAGGCCGCGGGCGCCGACCTGAGCCAGTACGGCGCCGACGTGCAGCGCGCGGTGCGGGACGCCTCGGAAATCCTGAAGGTCGGCCAGCGGGTCAACCAGGCCCAGATCGACGAGTTCAACCGGGTCGCGGCCGGGCTGCTGCAAGCGGCGGCCGCGTTGCGCCGGGCCGGGGACCCTGCCGGTGCGCAGCAGAAGCTGACCGAGCTCGCGCAGTACGCGTCCAGGCTGACCGGCGACACGTCGACGAACCTGGACACCGTGATGACCCAGCTCTCCGGGGTCGTCACCACGCTGACCGGCGGCGGGGGCACGACCTCGGCCGCGAGCGCGCCTGCCACCGCTCCACCCCCGCCCGCCGCGTACAACCAGCAGCACAGCGGTGGTGGTGGCGGAGGCGGTGGAGGCGGCGGTTTCGCCGGTGGTGGCGGAGGCGGCGGGGGTGGCCGGGTCACCAAGCGGCGGCTGCCGGTCGCGATCCCGCCGCAGCCGGGCTCCGGGGTGGCGGTCAACCTGCCGGACGGCAGCACGGTGATGGCCCCGAACGAGACAGCGGCCCGTGCCGTGCGCGCGGCCCTCGGGCAGCTCGGCGTGCCTTATGTATGGGGCGGCACCTCGCCGGGCGTCGGCCTCGATTGCAGCGGGCTCACCCAGTACGCCTACGGCGAGGGCGGGCTCGACATCCCGCGCACCTCCCGCGAGCAGGACATCGGCGCCGAGGTGCCGTCGGCCGACCAGCTGCTGCCCGGCGACCTGGTGTGCTGGGAGGGCCACGTCGCGATGTACATCGGCGAGGGCCAGATCGTCGAGGCGGGCGACCCGGTGCAGGTGGGTCCGCTGCGCACGACCAACTCGGGGATGCCGTTCGTCGGCTTCTACCGCCCGACCGGCTGACGCGGGCCATGGACATCGATATCGACTACGAGCTCGACGCCGTCGCGCGCCGGGTCGAGCAGACCGACCAGCAGGCCGCCGCGCACCTGGACCGGGTCGGCCCGGTCACCGGCCAGGCCGCCAACGGCGCCGTCAGCGTCGAGGTCCGCCCCGGCGGGCAGCTCAGCGCCGTCCACCTCACCCCGGCCGCGCTCTCGGGCGGTGCCGAGGCACTGGCCGCGCAGATCATGGCGCTGGCCGCCCAGGCCACCAGGCGCGCCGGTGCCGCCATGCACCAGGCCCTCGCCCCGGTCCTGGGTCCGGACGGTGAGCGCCACCTCGCGTCCCTGGGCTACGAGCCCCTCGACAACGACTCGCCCGACATCGAGGACACCGTCTACGAGAGCCCGCTCGGGCCTCCCCCCAGGAGGCCCCGCCGATGACCGACCGCGTCCCAGTCGAGCGCACTACACGTCAGCTCATCGAGGACGGCCGAGCGCGACAAGAAGCCCTGGCCAACGTCGACACCATCCTCGCTTCGGTACAGGGCACGGCGTATGACAACTACGGCAGCGTCCGGGTCACCGTGGACGGTCGCGGGAAGCTGGTCGAGCTCTGGCTGCGGCAGGACGCGGTGCGGTGGGGGCCGGAGCAGTTGGGCAGCCTCATCGTCGCGGTCGCGGACGCGGCGCTCGCCCAGGCGACCCAGGCGGGCTACAACAAGCTCGGCCCGATCCTGGGGGACTCCATGACCCAGGCCATCGAGATGCTCTCCGGCCGAGCCGCGCCCGCGCGCACCGGCAGCGGGCCCGGGATCACCGCCGAGGAGTTCCAGCGCAGACGCGATGAGCGGATGCACGCGCAGTGGGATCGCTCCCCGGCCGGTGGACCGTCCACCGGGGACGGCGGCGGTCCGGCTGGACAGGACGCGCCCGGCGCGGGAACCATTGGCGGGCAAGCACATCCGGCAGCCGGGGCGGCTCCGGCGGGTGGGACGGCCAGCGCGGCCGCCCGGGCGGGTGACGGGCGCGGCGGGGACGCGGCGGACGACGGGTTCGACCCGGACGACCCGCTCTCGTTCGACCTGTCCTCCCTACGTTCCGACCGGTGATCCGCACCCCGTAGGCTTCCGACGCGCCGCGCGGGTGCGCGCGCACCGTACGCCGATGGCTGCGCGACCAGGAGGACCTCCAATGGCCCAGGACATCGTCCCGATCGAGCTGGGGTTGCCGCAGGGTGACGTCGTCACGCTGTGGGCACCGCGGTGGCGGGAAGACGGTGAGGAGTGGGAGGCGTTCCTCGGCCACGAGGACGACCTCTACGCCTTCCCCGACGCCGCGCACCTCGCGGCGTTCGTGCGCACCACCAGCGAGCACGACCTGTCCGACCACCCGGCCTGGCACCTGGTGCCCGCGCTGGCGGTGGCCGAGCTGATGCCGTCCGAGGACCACCAGTACGACCTGGTCGGCGTCCCGGAGCTGGTGGCCGAGGAGCCGGACACCTGGACCGTCGGCGAGCTCGCCGACATCGTCGCCATCGTGCGCGCGCTCGCCGACGTGTGCGAGCTCGACGAGGTGCACGAGGTGCTCAACTCCGCCGACGGGTTCGCCGTGCTCGAGCAGGGCACCTTCCCGTTCACCGGGCGCGACGGCGAGCGGCTGTGGACCGACATGGCCGAGACCATCTCCGAGCGCTGGGACGAGGTGCTCGACGCGCTGGACTCGGTGGTGACCGTCCCGGACGTGGACGAGGCCGCGCTGGAGAAGAGCGCCGAGGAGCTGGTGGCCTTCCACGCCGACGCCGCTGAGGCCGCCGCGGCCGAGGAGGACGACATCGAGCCGGTCGACGCCGAGGACGGCGACGCCGAGCAGGAGGCCCCGGTCGGCTTCTGGGGCGAGGTGGGCATCGACCCCATCAAGATCATCACCGGCGGCGCCGAGTACTACACGCTGCGCTGCTACCTCGACGACGAGCCGGTGTTCCTCGGCAGCGAGGGCCGGATCCTGACCTCGACCTCGGCGCGCGGCCTGGCCAAGCTGCTGGCCACCGCCGACCTGGCCGAGAACGACCTGGCCGAGGTGTCCACCTGGAACGACGTCGCCGTCAAGGCGACCGACGGCAGCCTGGACGTCGAGGTCGAGACCGACAACACCTACGTGCTGGAGGGCCTGGGCGACGATCTCGCCGAGGGCATCGACGCGGTCGACCCGGTGCAGCTCGACCTGGCCGTCGAGCTGCTCACCGACGCCGCGGACTGGGCTGGCGACGAGTCGGTCGCCGAGGCGCTCAACCAGTCCGAGTCGCTGGGCTGGCTGGTCAGCTTCATCCTCGCCCCCGACCCGACCCGGCTGCCGCCGAGCCCGCCGTTCACCGAGGACGCGGCCAAGTGGAACAAGCTGGTGCAGGACCTGCAGGACCGGATCAGCACCGAGAGCTGACCGCGAACACCGCGAAGGGGGCCACCTCGGTGGCCCCCTTCGCCGCGTCCGCGTGCGCTCAGAAGCCGAGCAGCTTGGCGTACCCGGGCTTGATGGTGTTGTCGATGATGTCGAGGCGCTGCTCGAAGTCGATGAACGCGGACTTCATCGCGTTGATGGTGAACCAGCGCAGGTCGACCCAGTCGTAGCCGAACGCCTCGACCAGCGCCGCCATCTCGCTGCTGACCGTGCAGCCGCTCATCAACCGGTTGTCGGTGTTGACCGTCACCCGGAAGCGCAGCGCGGTCAGCAGCCCGATCGGGTGCTCGGCGATCGAGGTCGCCGCACCGGTCTGCAGGTTCGACGTCGGGCACAGCTCCAGCGGGATGCGCCGGTCGCGCACGTAGGCGGCCAGCGGGCCGAGCACCGGGCCGTCCGGGGTGAGCGTGATGTCGTCGACGATGCGCACGCCGTGGCCGAGCCGCTCGGCGCCGCAGTGCTGGATGGCCTCCCAGATCGACGGCAGCCCGAACGCCTCGCCCGCGTGGATGGTGAAGTGCGCGTTCTGCTGGCGCAGGAACTCGAAGGCATCGAGGTTGCGGGTGGGCGGGAAGCCCGCCTCCGGTCCGGCGATGTCGAAGCCGACCACGCCCTCGGCGCGGTGCCGGACCGCGAGGTCGGCGATCTCCAGCGAGCGGGCGTTCTGCCGCATCGCGCACAGCAGCGTGCCGATCCGGATCACCCGGCCCGCCGCGGCGGCGCGCCGCTCGCCCTCCCGGAAGCCCGCCTGCACGGCGCCCACGATGGTGTCGAGGTCGAGCCCGCGCTCGGTGAACAGCTCGGGCGCGTACCGCACCTCGGCGTAGACGACTCCATCCGCAGCAAGGTCCTCGGCGCATTCGGCTGCCACCCGAACGAGTGCTTCTTGATCCTGCATGACACCGCAGGTGTGCGCGAAGGTCTCCAGGTACCGGACCAGCGAGCCGGAGTCGGCGGCGTCGCGGAACCACCGGCCGAGCGCTTCCGGGTCGGTCGTGGGCAGCGCGTCGTAGCCCGCCGCCGCCGCCAACTCGACCACGGTGGCGGGGCGCAGGCCACCGTCGAGGTGGTCGTGCAGCAGGACTTTCGGGGCGTCGCGGATGGTGTCGGCGGTCAGCGGCACCGGCTGGGGGGTGGCCATGCCGATCACGGTACCCATGCCCCCGCCTCCACCCGATCGGGTAGCGGGGTGGTCACGTAAGGTGGGTCTGGTCGTCCGCGTACCGCTGGATGGACGTCGACCGATCGGGCTAATCCGACGTGTCGGGACCGACTTACGAGCCACGGGTGGTGTATGGACGCGTTCTGGGACTGGCTAGGCTCCCCTGCGTCCGCCCCGACTCCCAGCACTGGCCCATCTCCCAGTCCCGTCCCCTCTCCCCTCCCCAGGACGAAGGTCACCTCCGTGAACGAAAACAACCCCACGGTGTCGTTCGACCGGATGCGCAACATGCTCACCCGCGCGGCCGAGATCCGTGAGAGCGAACAGCAGCAGATCTTCGACGCCCTGGACGAGATCCACGCCAGGCTCGCGCCGCTGGAGTCCATCGGGTCGGTGCGCAAGCGGCTCTCCGAGATGCCCGACCGCACCGAGGTCAGCGTGCTGGCCGAGCGGCTGGACGAGGCGATGGGCAAGCTCGACGCCCAGGACGCGGCGATCGCCTCGATCGGGCGCGCGGTGGAGAGCATCGTGGACAAGCTGGCGACGCCGTTCGCGCAGCTCGACGGGCGCCTGGACGGGGTGGCAGGCCGGTTCGAGGGGGTCGCCGGCCGGATGGACGGGTTGGAGGACAAGCTCTCCAGCATCCACCGGCGCATCGACGAGCTCGACAGCCACCTGGACAAGCAGGACTACCGGCTCGAGCAGGTGCCGAGCTCGGTGCACGGCCCGGTGCGGGAGCGCATCGAGATCCTGGAGACCGCGCTGCGCGGCCGCATCGACGAGGTCGACGAGGGCGTGCACGAGCACCTCGACGGCACCAAGGACGCGCTGGCGCGGGTCGTCGGTGAGCAGTCCGACGCGGTGCGCGCCGCGGTGACCGAGTCCGGCACGCAGGTGCGCGGCGCGGTGACCGAGTCGACCGCCACCGTGCGCGGCCTGGTGACCGAGTCCACCACCTCGGTGCGCACCGCGGTGGGCGAGTCGACGGCGGCGGTGCGCGAGTCCGCGGACTCCCTGCACGGCGCCGTCGCCGAGTTGCGCGGCGCGGTGGGCGACTCCACGAACGCGCTGCACGGCCAGGTCACCGAGACCTCGGACTCCTTGCACGCCAAGCACGACGCCGCCGCGACCGCCCTGGCGGAGCTGCGCGGCGCGGTCGGCGAGTCCGGTGACGCCGTGCGCGGCCGCCTGGACGAGGCCACCGACGCGCTGCAGGAGGCGCTGCGCGAGACCAAGGAGACCGTCGACGCGAGCGACCGGCTGGAGTCCCTGGCGCAGCGGTTGGAGAAGGTCACCGCGCGGCTCGACGAGATGGCCACCCGCCTCGACACCGTCGAGGACGGCTTCACCGCCCGCCTCGGCGAGCTGGGCACCGCGGTCGAGCGCGGCCTGAGCAAGGTCGAGGGCACCCTGTCGCACCGCCCCGACGCGGACTCGGTGGAAACCCTGGTCAAGCGCGGCAACGACGAGTCGGTCCGCCGCATCGGCGGCCACCTGGACGAGGCCATGGCCACCTTCGCCGAACTCATGCTCGGCGGCGGCCAGCCCACCCCGCCCCCGCCCACCACCCTCCCCCGCCAGGGCACCCGCCGCCGCACCAACGCCAAGGGCCCCCAGCCCACCGACAAGCGCGACGACACTTCCGAAGACAACGACATCGCCGCAGGCGCCTAATTTCTCCGCCGGATGGGGCCGCCCTCGGTTGAGGGTGGCCCCATCTGCTTTCCAGCCCCTGCCTGCTTTCCAGTCCCGCCCGCCTTCAGTCCCGCCTGCCTTTCAGCCCCGCATGCTCGATGGGGCGGACTTGTTTTGCGCGGGGTGGCGGCGTCCGTAAGCTCGCCGCGCGTGGGGAGGGCGCTTTCAGGCCCCGCCTTTGTGCTCTTCCCAGGACGCCGCAGGGGCCCCGCGCAAAACAAGTTCGCCCCATCGAGGGCCCCGCCCCCGCACAAAGCCAGTCCACGTCGAGCCCACCCGGTCAGGCTGCCGCTGCTTCCTTCTCCGTCACCGGGATGTGCCGCAGGGCGCGATAAGCGAAGACGGCCAGCAATGCTGCGACCGCAGCAGTAACGGTCGCGGTCACGGTTAACCCGTGGGTGAAGGCCTCCCGCGCCACCGCAACCAGAGCGGAATCCCCAGTAGCCGTAGCCTCCCCCAGCGTCGAAGGACCAGCCGGAAGATCCGCGTGGTAGATCGCCGCGCCGATGGTGCCGAGGATCGCCATGCCCAGTGCGCCACCGAGTTCACTCGCGGTCTCGGACACAGCAGAGGCGGCTCCCGCGTGCTCCGCAGGGGCGGCGGTGAGCATCAGGTCGGAGGTCAGCGACGTGGTCATCAGCACACCCGCGCCGACGCCGCCCGCGCCCAGCAGCACGAGCCACAGCGGGGACGACGGGGTGAGCTGGGTCAGCACGGCGAAGGCGGACGCGAGGACCACCAGCCCGGTGGCGACCAGCGCGGCGACCCGGACCCGGTTGGCGAGGATCCCGGTGACGGTCATCGCGACGATGATCAGCGGCATCGCGGCCAGCGACCAGAGCGCGGCGGTGAACGGGCGCATCCCGAGCACCAGCTGCAGGTACTGGGTGGTGAAGAAGGTCGACCCGATGAAGCAGAACATCGCCACCACGTTGACCACCACGGCCCCGCTGAACGCCCGCACCCGGAACAGCGCCACGTCCACCAGCGGTGAGCGGCCGGTGCGCTGCCCCTGCACGAACACCGCGCCCAGCAGCAGGCCGACCACGACGGCGGCGACCGGCACCGGGGCCAGGCCGTCCACCGCGAGCTTCTTGATGCCGTAGATCACCGCGAGCACGGCGGCCAGCGACAGCAGCGCGCCGCGCAGGTCGAACCGGCCAGCGGCGGGGTTGCGGTACTCGGGCAGCAGGAACGGGCCGATCACCAGCAGCAGCACCATGGCGGGCACGTTGATCAGGAACGCCGAGCCCCACCAGAAGTGGTCGAGCAGGAAGCCGCCGACGATCGGGCCGACGGTGGCGCCGAGGGTCAGGCCGCCGGTCCACAGCGCGATGGCGGTCTTGCGCTGCGCCGGGTCGTGGAACATGGCGCGGATCAGCGACAGCGTGGAGGGCATCAGGGTGGCCCCGGCGACGCCGAGCAGGCCGCGGGTGAGGATCAGCACCTCCGGCGACCAGGAGTACGCCGCGAGCACCGACGCGGCCCCGAACGCGGTGGCGCCGACCAGCAGCAGCCTGCGCCGCCCGATCCGGTCGCCGAGCGCGCCCATGGTGATCAGCAGCCCGGCCAGCGCGAACCCGTAGACATCCATGATCCACAGCTGCTCGGTGCCGCTGGGCTGCAGGTCGGCGCTGATGAACGGCAGTGCGAAGAACAGCACGCTCACGTCCATCGACACCAGCAGGCAGGGCAGGACCAGCACGGCCAACCCGATCCACTCGCCGCGCCCGGCACGTCCCTCGACCATGGCCAACCCCTCACTGTTTATCTCGTACGCACTTTCGTTTATGTTATACGCAGAGGTAGGGTGGGACGTCAAGCCGATCCAGGGAACGAGGACATGACCGATACCGGACTCCCGGCCAGCATCGAGGCGGCGTGGGGCGCGCAGCGCCCGACCCGCGGCCCCAAGCGCGCGTTGAGCCTCGACCGGATCGTCGCCGCGGCGGTGGCGGTCGCCGACGCCGACGGGCTCGACGCGCTCTCGATGAGCCGCGTCGCGGGCGAACTCGGCACCAGCGCGATGTCGCTGTACCGCTACGTCTCGGCCAAGGACGAACTCCTGACCCTGATGACCGACGCCATCTTCATCGACGCCGCCGCGGTCACCTCGTCGGACTGGCGCCCCGCCCTCACCGAACTCGCCTGGGGCTGCCTACGCGCCTACCGCGCCCACCCCTGGGCCGTCCGCATCCCCATCAGCGGCCCCCCGGTGACCCCGCACCAACTCCGCTGGCTGGAGACCGGCCTGGCCGTCCTCTCGCCGACCCCCCTGACCGCCGCCGAGAAGATGAGCACCCTCCTGCTGATCAGCGGCATGGCCCGCAACGACGCCACCCTCGCCAACGACCTGGGCGCGCAGGACAACCTCATGCCCACCTACGCCCAAACGCTAGGCAGAATCCTTCCCCCCCAAGACTTCCCACACCTCCTGGCCATCCTCACCACCCCCGTCATGACCCAGGACGACCACCCCGACGTCGAATTCGCCTGGGCCCTCGCCCGCATCCTCGACGGCCTCGCCGCGTTGATCACAACCAAGTCCGAGTAGCCCGTGGACGCCCGATCGCCTGCATGCCAAGGCCACCCGCGACGCCATCGCGTACTGGCATGAGAGGTCAGGGGCGGATGGTGTCGACGACCAGGGGGCGGGGGGCGGGGGCGGTGGTGCCGATGGTGAAGGAGCCCTCTAGAGACGCCAACGCGGCGGGGAGGGCTTCGGGGGTGTTGGTGTGGAGTTCGAGGATGGGGTCGCCCGCGCGGACGGGGTCGCCGGGTTTGGTGTGGCAGAGGATTCCGGCGGCGGGCTGGACGGGGTCTTCTTTGCGGGCTCGGCCCGCGCCCAGGCGCCAGGCGGCTACGCCTATGGCGTAGGCGTCCAGTGTGGACAGGGTGCCGTCGGTTTCGGCTACCACGGTGTGGACGTGGGTGGGGCGGGGTAGCGGGGCCGTGGGGTCGCCGCCCTGGGCGGTGATCATGCGGGACCAGACCTCGTAGGCCTGGCCGGAGGCGAGGACAGCCGCTGGGTCCACATGGGACAGACCAGCCATGGCGAGCATCTCGCGGGCCAGGGCCAGGGTCAGCTCGACGACATCGGAAGGGCCGCCGCCTTGGAGGACCTCGATGGACTCCGCGACCTCGACGGCGTTGCCGACCGCGCGGCCCAGCGGCACCGACATGTCGGTCAGCAGGGCCGAGGTGCGCACCCCGTGGGCGTGGCCGATGGACACCAGCGCGTCGGCGAGGCGGCGGGCGTCGGTGAGGGTCTTCATGAACGCGCCGGAGCCGAACTTCACGTCCAGCACCAGCGCCGACGCGCCTTCCGCGAGCTTCTTGCTCATGATCGAGCTGGCGATCAGCGGGATCGACTCGACCGTGGCCGTCACGTCGCGCAGCGCGTAGAGCTTCCGATCCGCGGGCGCCAGCCCCGTGGTCGCCGCGCAGATGACCGCGCCGACCTCGCTCAGCTGCCGCTGGATCTCGTCGACGGACAGCTGCGCGCGCCACCCGGGGATGGCCTCCAGTTTGTCCAGGGTGCCGCCGGTGTGCCCGAGCCCCCGCCCGGACAGCTGCGGGACGGCCGCACCGCACGCGGCGACCAGCGGCGCCAGCGGCAGCGTGATCTTGTCGCCGACCCCGCCGGTCGAGTGCTTGTCCACGGTCGGCCGGTCGACTTCCAGCGACAGCACCTCACCGGAGTCGACCATCGCCGAGGTCCAGCGCGCGGTCTCGGCCGCGTCCATCCCGTTGAGGTACACCGCCATCGCCAGCGCGGACATCTGCTCGTCGGCGACCACGCCCCGGGTGTAGGCGTCGACGACCCAGTCGATCTGGTCGTCGGTGAGCCGGTGCCCGTCCCGCTTCGCGCGGATGACGTCGATGGCGGTGAACATCAGGCCCCTTTCGCGGGCAGGTCGTGCGGACCGAACGCGTGCGGCAGGACGACGGTCATCGGCTGCGGACCGTCAGGTGTGTCGACCAGGCAGTCAGGGCCACCGAGCTCGTATATGACCTGACGACAGCGGCCACAGGGCATCAACAGCTCACCCGTGCCGCTACGACAAGCGAGCGCGACAAGCCGACCGCCGCCAGTCAGCCTCAACTGGCCAGCCAGGGTGCACTCAGCGCACAACGCCAGGCCGTAAGAGGCGTTCTCGACGTTGCACCCGGTGATGATCCGACCATCGTCGACCAGAGCTGCCGCGCCAACCTGAAGCCCCGAATAGGGGCAGTAAGCCAGCGCAGCCGCCGATACCGCTGACGCACGCAGTGAGTCCCAGTCGATCGTCATACCGCGTGCCCCTTCCGGTAGGGCTCACCGACGAACTTGGGCGGTCGCAAGCGCTGCGAGGCCAACCCGAGCACCAGCAGCGTCACCACGTACGGGGCCGCGCCGATCAACTCCGGCGGCACCTGGTCGCTGGTGAAGTACCACCACCCGAACAGCACGCCGATCACGGCCGCGACCCCGGACAGCACGTTGTGGCCCGACCGGTACTGCAGCACCGCGACGACCACCAGCGCGATCCCGAGCAGCAGCAAGAGCGCGTGCACGGCGTTAGAGCCGCGCAACGCCATCGCGTCGGTGTACCCGAACAGCCCGGCGCCGGTGGCCAGCCCGCCCGGCCGCCAGTTGCCGAAGATCATGGCCGCGAGGCCGATGAACCCGCGCCCACCGGTCTGCCCGTCCCGGAACTGCCCGGAGCTCACCGCGAGGAACGCCCCACCGAGCCCGGCGAACGCACCCGAGGCGGTCACCGCGAGGTACTTGTACTTGTAGACGTTCACGCCCAGCGACTCGGCGGCCGAAGGCGACTCGCCGCAGGACCGCAGCCGCAGCCCGAACGGCGTCCGCCACAGCACCCACCCGGTGGCGACGATCAACACTACGGCGAGCAGCGTGAGCAGCGAGATCTCCGTCGTAAGACCGCGCAGCACGCCCGCGAGGTCCGACACGAAGAACCACCTCTTGCCCTCGATAGTCCCCATCAGGTCCGAGAAGCCAGGCAGCGTCACCTTCGCCGCGTCTTCAATGCGCGGCGACTGCTTCTGACCGCCACCTGGCGCGTCAGCGAAGTACAGCTTCGACAGGAACAACGCGGCCCCTGGGGCCAAGAGGTTGATGGCGACACCGGAGATGATGTGGTCCACGCCGAAGGTGACAGTCGCGACCGCATGCAGCAGACCGCCGACGATTCCCAAGAACAGGCCGAACACCACGCCCGCCCACGGCCCCCACTGGTAGCCCGCGTAACCGGCGCCGAACGTGCCTAGAACCATCATGCCTTCGAGGCCGATGTTGACCACGCCCGCGCGTTCGGCCCAGAGGCCCGCGAGAGCGGCCATAGCGAGAGGTACCGCTGCCGTCAGCGCAGCTTGCACGGTCCCAGAGGACGTCAGGTCCGTCGCGCCGCTCAGGGCCCGCACGGCCGACAGCACAAGCAGGGCGCCCACCGCGACGAGCAGGTAGACCATGGGCGACAACCGCTTGCCGCGCCGCGTGGGGGTCGTCTCCAGCCCCACGGACAGTCCGCCGACGGTCATGCGGACACCTCCTCAAGCGTCTTGGTGCGACCGAGCGCCTTGCCCACGGCCTGTTGCTCAGCGCGGACCCGGTAGCGGCGAACCAGTTCGTACGCGACCACGACCGACAGCACGATCACGCCCTGCATGATCAGCACGATCTCGCGCGGCACCCCGGAGATGTCCAGCGCGTTGGCGGCGTTGTCCAGGAAGCCCCACAGCAGCGCGGCGACCATCATGCCCACCGGGTGGTTGCGCCCCAGCAGCGCGACAGCGATACCGACGAACCCCAGCCCAGGCGGGAAGTCCAGCGAGTACGTGTAAGAGGAGCCGAGCAACTGCGGCATGCCTACGAGCCCGGCGACCGCCCCCGACAGCAGCATGGAGATGACGACCATCTTCTTCACGCTGACACCGCTGGCCACCGCCGCGGACTCCGATAGCCCTGTCGCCTTCAGTTCGAACCCGAACTTCGTGCGCGACAACACGAACCAGTACACAAACCCGACGACCGCGGCCAGCACGACCAGCCCGAACACCTTGGTCGACGACCCCGACACCTCGATGCCCGGCACCTGGCCGCCCTCGGTGATCTTCGCGGTGCCGATGTTGTTGCTGCCCGGCGTGGTCTCGGCCAACCGGGCCGGGTTGAGCAGGTAGGACACCAGGTAGGTGGCGATGGCGTTGAGCATGATCGTCGAGATCACCTCGGACACGCCCCTGGTGACCTTGAGCAGCGCGGCGAGCCCGGCCCAGCCCGCGCCGACCAGCATCGCCACGCCGATGGTCAGCGCGATCCGCAGGAACGAGGGCAGGTTGTCCATGAACGCGGCACCGGCGAGCGCGGCGGAGAGCATCGCGGCGAGCCGGTACTGCCCGTCGACGCCGATGTTGAACAGCTTCATCCGGAACCCGATCGCGACGGCGACCGCGGCCAGGTAGTAGACGGTGGCGCTGTTGAGCGAGTTGACCAGGGTCCGCGGCCGCTGCGCCGCGGTGGCCATCGCGTCCACGGTGTCGATCGGCGAGTTCCCGGTGGCGGCCAGGATGATCCCGCAGACCAGGGCGGCGAACACCAGCGCGCCCAGCGGGGCGGCGAGCCCGAGCAGGACGGAGCGGGCGGTGAGGTTGCGCATCAGTCTTCCCTCCCCGCGCCGGTCATCGCGGAGCCGAGCTGCTCCGGGGTCACCGTCGCCGGGTCGTGGTCGGCGACGAACCTGCCGCGCAGGATCACCGACAGGGTGTCGGACATGCCGATCAGCTCGTCGAGGTCGGCGGAGATGAGCAGGACCGCGAGCTGCTCGGCGCGGGCGCGGCGGATGTGCTCCCAGATGGCGGCCTGCGCGCCGACGTCCACGCCGCGGGTGGGGTGCGAGGCGATCAGCAGCACCGGGGAGCCGCTCATCTCCCGGCCCACGATGAGCTTCTGCTGGTTGCCGCCGGAGAGCGCGGAGGCGTTGACGTCGATGCCGGGGGTGCGGACGTCGTACTCGTCGACGATGCGCTCGGTGTCGCGCTTGGCGCCCTTGCGGTCGAGCAGCGGCCCGCGCACGTTGGGGGCGCTGGTCTGGTGCCCGAGGATCCGGTTCTCCCACAGGGGCGCCTCCAGCAGCAGACCCTGGCGGTGGCGGTCCTCGGGGATGTAGCCGATACCGGCTTCACGGCGGTGACGGGTCGTCGCGCGCGTGATGTCCCGACCGGACAAGACGATCCTGCCGGTGTTGCACGACCTGATGCCCATAAGAGCCTCGACCAGCTCAGCCTGCCCGTTGCCCTCAACGCCCGCGATGCCAAGGACTTCACCGGCGTGGATCGTGAAGGACACGTTGTCGAGCACGGTACGGCCATCGGCGCCGACGACGGTAAGACCGCTGACAGTCAAGACAGCGTCATCGGTCACTGTGGACTCGCGCAGCTCCGGGACCGGGAGTGCGCTACCGACCATCAACTCGGCCAGCTTGCGCGCCGTGACCCCCTCGGGCGAGACGCTCGCGACCGTCGTCCCGCGCCGGATGACCGTGATGTCGTCGGCGACCGAGAGCACCTCGTCCAGCTTGTGCGAGATGAACAGGATGGTCAGGCCCTCGGCCTTGAGGTCGCGCAGGTTGCCGAACAGCTCGTCGACCTCCTGCGGCACCAGCACCGCGGTCGGCTCGTCCAGGATCAGCGTGCGGGCGCCCCGGTAGAGCACCTTGAGGATCTCCACCCGCTGCCGCTCGCCGACGCCGAGGTCGTCGACCAGCCGGTCGGGGTCGACGCCGAGGCCGTAGGCGGCGGAGATCTCGGCGATGCGGGCCCGCGCGGTGCCGAAGTCGAGCGCGACGCCCTTGCGCGGCTCGCTGCCCAGCACCACGTTCTCCAGGACGGTGAGGTTGTCCGCGAGCATGAAGTGCTGGTGCACCATGCCGATCCCGGCGCGGATGGCGTCGGCGGGCGAGGAGAAGCTCACCGGCGCGCCGTTGACGGCGATGGTTCCCTCGTCCGGCTGCTGCATGCCGTAGAGGATCTTCATCAGGGTGGACTTGCCCGCGCCGTTCTCCCCCACGATGGCGTGCACGGTGCCCGCCCGGACGGTGATGTTGACGTCGGAGTTGGCGACGACGCCGGGGAACCGCTTGGTGATCGCGGACAGCTGGACGGCTGGGGCGGGCGCACCGCCCGCTGGTGGCTCCGTTGACACGGCCGAATCCTTGTCGCTGTGGGGACGGGCTGGATAGCGCGACGGACCCGGGGCCGCTGGTGGGCGGGACCCGGGTCCGTCGGCGAGTGGGGCCCGCTTACTTGGTCGACGGGACCTTGATCTCGCCCGAGGTGATCTTGGCCTTGTACTCGTCGATCTTGGACTTGATGTCGTCGATCTTGCCGCCGCTGGTGGCGTAGTCGATGCCACCGGCCTTGAGGTCGTAGACCTTCTCGCCCTTGGCGAACTTGCCGTCCTTGACCGAGGTGATGAAGTCGTACACCGCGACGTCCACCTCCTTGATCATCGAGGTGATGATGACGTCCTTGACGTCGGCGAGCGCGGGCAGGTTGTACTGGTCGGAGTCGACGCCGATGCCGAACTTGCCGTTGGCCTTGGCGGTCTTGAACACGCCGTTGCCCGAGCCGCCCGCCGCCGCGTAGACGATGTCGGCGCCCGCGTCGAACATGCCCTTGGCCGCGGTCTCGCCCTTGGCCGGGTCGTTGAAGCCGGTGAAGTCCGGCGGCTGGGTCAGGTACTTGACCTGCACGGTCGCGTCGGCCTTGGCGGCCTTGACGCCCGCGGTGAAGCCGACCTCGAACTTCTGGATCAGCGGGACGTTGACCCCGCCGATGAACCCGACGTTGCCGGTCTTGCTCTTGAGCGCGGCGGCCACCCCGACCAGGAAGGAGCCCTCCTGCTCGGCGAAGGTCAGGTTCGCGACGTTGTCGGCCGAGGGGCCCGCGCTGTCGATGATGGCGAACTTGACCTCGGGGAAGTCCTTGGCGGTCTTCTCGACCGCGGTCTCGTAGGCGAAGCCGACCGCGATGATGGTGGTGTAGCCGCCCTCGGCGAGCTGGCGCAGCCGGTCTTCCTTCTGGGCGTCGGTCTCGCCAGCCGCCGCCTCCAGCTCCTTGACGTCGATGCCGAACTCGGACTTGGCCTTGTCCAGGCCGCGCGCCGCCGAGTCGTTGAACGACTGGTCGCCCCGGCCGCCGATGTCGTAGGCCAACCCGATCTTGAGCTTCGCGGCGGCCTGGCTGGTGCCGCCGCCCGTGGTGGTCCCACCGGAGCCGCTGTCGTTCTTGGAGCCGCAGGCCGCCAGGGTGAGCCCCAGCGCCATCAGGCCAGCCGCGAGACGAAGTCCCCGCATTCGGCGCAAGGCTTTCTCCTTCCGGATCTCCACGCGTCCTCGCCAGACGCTGTCGTTCCGCAGGACCGTACTCCCCGGTACAGACCTTTCCCCGGCACGACGCAGGGTGTGACCCAATTGTTGGTTGACACCACCCGGGGTGGCCACTCGGCGACCCGACCGGGTGGCGGGGCGGCTGGTCAGCGACCCCCCGCCGCCTGACCGGCGCCGTTGTCGGTCCTCAGTGGACGGATAGGGGTCGCCGGTAGGGGGCGGCGGCGGTGGAACAGGGGTGGGCCGGAATCGATTCAGCACCACTCGGTCCGCAACCGGGCGGCGCTCGCCACGCTGCGTCACCGGATCCGCCGAGCGGCCCGGGCGCAGTGGCCCCACCAGCGGGGGACGGGGCTCGGGTGCGTGTCTCGTCCGTCACAGAGGGGATCGGCGGGTTGGGTGCGCTCCGCTCGTCGGGTCTAGCATCCGTTGGGTCAAGGCCCGTTTCGTGTGGAGTCCCCACACGCCGCGGCACACCACCAGCAAGTCCATCAGCGATGTTGGAGGCCTGCTACCGATGTCCGACTCGGCCATCGCCACCGAGCAGGTGTCGCCGCGCGGGTCCCGGCGCACCGGGACGCTCTACCGAGGCGACCCGGGCATGTGGTCCTGGGTTGCGCACCGGATCACCGGGGTGCTCACCTTCTTCTTCCTCTTCGCCCACGTGCTGGACACGGCGCTGGTGCGGGTCTCGCCGAACGCCTACGACGAGATCATCGAGACCTACAAGACCCCGGTGGTCAACCTCCTCGAGGTCGGCCTGGTCGGCGCGGTGCTCTACCACGCGCTCAACGGCCTGCGGGTGCTGCTGGTGGACTTCTGGAAGCACGGCCCCCGGCTGCAGAAGCCGATGCTGTGGACGATCCTGGGCATCTGGGTCGTGGTGATGGCCCCCGGCGCCTACTTCATGATGGAGCGCACCGTGCGCGAGATGTTCGGGGGCAACTGACATGGCGCTCGCCCTGGACAAGCCGCGCGCACCGCGCCGCCCCGCCGCCCGCCGCGGCAACTTCGAGCTGGTCAGCTGGGTCTTCATGCGGGTGTCCGGCCTGGCGCTGATCGTGCTGGTGCTCGGCCACCTGCTGATCATGAACATCCTCGACGGCGGCGTGCACCGCATCAACTTCGCCTTCGTCGCCGGGCGCTGGTCGAGCCCCTTCTGGCAGGTGTGGGACCTGCTGATGCTGTGGCTGGCCGAGATCCACGGCGGCAACGGGTTGCGCACGGTCATCAACGACTACGCGCGCAAGGACAGCACCCGGTTCTGGCTGAAGATCATGCTCTACGTGTCGATGGTGCTGATCCTGTTCCTCGGGACCTACGTGATCTTCACCTTCGACGCCACGATCCCGACCACGCACTGAGTGCGCGCCCACCACACCCGAGTCGGAAGAAGCGGTTGACCCATGCAGTTCCACAAGTACGACGTGGTGATCGTCGGGGCAGGTGGCGCGGGCATGCGCGCGGCCCTGGCGGCGGCCACCGAGGCCGGGCACGCGCCGCGCACCGCGGTGCTGACGAAGCTGTACCCGACCCGGTCGCACACCGGCGCGGCGCAGGGCGGCATGTGCGCCGCGCTGGCCAACGTCGAGGAGGACAACTGGGAGTGGCACACCTTCGACACGATCAAGGGCGGTGACTACCTGGTCGACCAGGACGCCGCCGAGGTCATGGCGAAGGAGGCCATCGACGCCGTCCTCGACCTGGAGAAGATGGGCCTGCCGTTCAACCGGACGCCCGAGGGCCGCATCGACCAGCGCCGCTTCGGCGGGCACACCCGCAACCACGGCGAGGCCGCCGTGCGCAGGGCCTGCTACGCCGCGGACCGCACCGGGCACATGATCCTGCAGACCCTGTACCAGAACTGCGTCAAGCACGGCATCGAGTTCTTCAACGAGTTCTACGTGCTCGACATCTGCATCACCGAGACCGAGACCGGTCCGGTCTGCACCGGCGCGGTGGCCTACGAGCTGGCCACCGGCGAGATCCACGTGTTCCAGGCCAAGGCCATCGTGTTCGCGACCGGCGGCTTCGGCAAGGTCTTCAAGACGACGTCCAACGCGCACACCCTCACCGGTGACGGCATGGGCATCATCTTCCGCAAGGGCCTGCCGCTGGAGGACATGGAGTTCTACCAGTTCCACCCGACCGGCCTGGCCGGGCTGGGCATCCTGCTCACCGAGGGTGCCCGCGGCGAGGGCGCGATCCTGCGCAACGCCTCCGGCGAGCGGTTCATGGAGCGCTACGCCCCCACCATCAAGGACCTCGCGCCGCGCGACATCGTCGCCCGCTCGATGGCCCTGGAGGTGCTGGAGGGCCGCGGCGCGGGGCCGAACAAGGACTACGTGCTGCTCGACTGCACCCACCTGGGCGCCGAGGTCCTGGAGACCAAGCTGCCCGACATCACCGAGTTCGCCCGGACCTACCTCGCGGTGGACCCGGTGAAGGAACCGGTGCCGGTGTACCCGACCGCGCACTACGCGATGGGCGGCATCCCCACGAACATCCACGGCGAAGTGCTGCGGGACAACGACAACGTGATCCCCGGCCTCTACGCCGCCGGTGAGTGCGCGTGTGTGTCCGTGCACGGTGCGAACCGGCTCGGTACGAACTCGCTGCTCGACATCAACGTGTTCGGTCGCCGCGCGGGGCTCGCCGCCGCCGCTTACGCCGCCAACCACGACCTGGTCGACCTGCCGGAGAACCCGACCACGGTCGTCGAGAACCAGGTGTCGTTGCTGCTGTCGGACCACGGCCGCGAACGCGTCGCCGACATCCGCACGGAGCTCCAGGCCACGATGGATGCCAACGCCTCGGTGTACCGGACCGAGGAGACGCTCAAGCAGGCGCTGCACGACGTGCAGGCGCTCAAGGACCGTTACGCCCACATCTCCGTGCAGGACAAGGGCAAGCGGTTCAACACCGACCTGCTTGAGGCTGTCGAGCTCGGGTTCCTCCTCGAACTGGCCGAGGTCCTGGTCGTAGGCGCGTTGGAGCGCAAGGAGTCCCGCGGCGGCCACGCGCGCGAGGACTACCCCAACCGCGACGACACGAACTACATGCGGCACAGCATGTTCTACAAGCAGGGCGACAGTCTCAAGAGCGAGATCCGGCTGGACTACAAGCCCGTGACCTTCACCAGGTACAAGCCCATGGAGCGGAAGTACTGATGACTGCGGCCACTGTGGACCGGGAGACCTCTGGAGCACGGGGAGATCAGCCGCCGGTGCCCGACGGTGCGATCACAATCACCGTGAAGATCATGCGGTTCAACCCGGAGGTCGACTCCGAGCCGCGCTGGGAGTCCTTCGGGGTGCCCGCGCTGCCCACCGACCGCGTGCTGAACCTGCTGCACTACGTCAAGTGGTACCTCGACGGCACGCTCACCTTCCGCCGCTCCTGCGCGCACGGCATCTGCGGCTCGGACGCCATGCAGATCAACGGCGTGAACCGGCTGGCGTGCAAGGTGCTGGTCAAGGACCTGATGTCCGGCGGCGGCAAGCACACCACGATCACCGTGGCGCCGATCAAGGGCCTGCCGGTGCACAAGGACCTGCTGGTCGACATGGAGCCCTTCATGGAGGCGTTCCGCGCGGTCAAGCCGTTCCTCATCACCTACGGCAACGAGCCGACCCGGGAGCGGATCCAGTCCGCCGCCGACCGCGAGCGCTTCGACGACACCACCAAGTGCATCCTGTGCGCCTGCTGCACCACGTCGTGCCCGGTGTTCTGGAACGAGGGCAGCTACTTCGGCCCCGCCGCCATCGTCAACGCCCACCGCTTCATCTTCGACTCCCGCGACGAGGGCTCCCAGGAGCGCCTCGACATCCTCAACGACGCCGAGGGCGTGTGGCGCTGCCGCACCACCTTCAACTGCACCGATGCCTGCCCGCGCGGCATCCAGGTGACCAAGGCGATCCAAGAGGTCAAGCGCGCGCTTCTCTTCCGCCGCTGAGTGCTTGTCGCTAGAGGCCGCGTCCCTCGGGGCGCGGCCTCTTTCATTTCCGGAGCTTGGGCACCACAGACTCGGCCAGCGCGCGGGCGCCTTCTCCGGACACTCTTAGGTCTACGGGCACGTCGGGTCGGATTCGGACGGAGACTGTGGATCCACTGATGAGCGCCGGGCGGCCGCCTACGTGGTCCGCGTAGTTGGAGTCGTCTTGAAGGGTGGCCGTTAGAGCTACCTCGTTGCGGCCCACGACGCACTTGTCCTCACCTGGCGCGCCTCTAGTGAGTTCGCAAAGCCGCGCCGTCCGCTCCGACTTGGGCAGATCCACGATGTCGGCGCCCGTGAGGTCGACAGGCGCGGTGAGGACCGGCCGCAACGCCGCCAACACCTTGTCCTCCATCGCACTGTCCGAAGGCTCCACGGTCACGTTCACCGAAGTGGCCCCCAGATCCAACCCAGGCCCCCCGAGCCGCACCGTGACGACCCGATCCCCACCCCGCAGCAAACACGCCCCAGCGACCGTCACAGACCCCTGGACCGGCCCCACAACATCCCCCCACGGCAACGCATGGCACAACACCTGCCCAGCCGTCTCGGGAAACACCTCACCCAACGCGTCCCCGCTGACCAGGTGCACCGGCCGCAGGTCGTACTCCCCCAACACCATCCCGGGCTCCTCGGCCGCGGGCGTGGAACACCCCGCCACCACGAGGAACACCGCCAGCAGCACCTTCCGCATACCGGTGACGCTACTCACGATCAGGTGAACCCGCACCGATGCGTACTCCCCGCCCTGGTGGGACTGCCAGTCTCCGGCACCGGGGAGAGGAGATCCATGGGGAGACCTGATCAACCACGCGGACGCGACGGGAAGTGGATCCCGAGGGGCGCGGGCGCGGGTGTGACCGCAGCGGCCGTGGTGGCGGGCTTCGCGATCGTCGGAGGCGGGGGCGGGGGTGCGGCAACTGCCGGGGGCGCGGCCGCCCGGGCCAATGTCGCGGTGCGCCCGGACGCGGCGGCCAAGCCGAACCGGGGTGCCCGCAAGACCAAGGCGGATGAGAACTGGCGCAGGCTGCGGCTGCGGCAGGTGCGGGAGGCCACGGAGAACGCGCTCGACTGCGCCGTCAACTCCTACGGCCAGGTCCGCGACTTCTTCCTCCGCAACCCGTGCGCCGACCTGGACCGCACCCTGTTCACCCTCGCCGATCCCGCGGGCAACACCTTCGTCGTGTCCGTGTCCTGGGTGCGCATGCGGTCCAAGTCGGACGTGCGGCCGCTGAAGGAGCTCATCGACACCGATGGCACCGGCAGCGTCAAGACGGTCGGCTTCGACCTGCTCAAGAGCCAGGGCGTGCGGTTCACCGGCACGCCGTTCCGCTCGCGGCAGACCAAGGACGTCTTGGTCGTCGCCGAAGGCGCTGTGGTGTCGGGCAAGCCGGACCCCGTGCTGTTCGAGCAGACGGTCGACATCGCGGCGGAGTTGCCGCGGTGAGTCAGGTTCGGACGGCTCTGGAGACGGTGCGGAAGGTGATGCCTGCGGCGGTCAGGCGGGTGGTGAGGGCTTCGCCCATGGCGGTGGCGGTGGTCACCTGGCCCGCGGTCGGGGGGAGGTCGTCGGTGGCGAGGCAGAGGGCGGATTCGGCGAGCATCTTGGCGGTCTCGTCGTAGCCGGGGTCGCCGCCGGTGATCTCGGTGTGGACTCGGGTGTCGGCGCCGGTGCCGATGAACGTGGCCTTGAACCAGGAGCGTTCGCGTTGGGCGGGGGTGGGGCCGTCGCCGGGGGGTTTGCGGTTGAGGAGCCAGGTGCGCAGGGGGCGGACCTGGGAAGCCGCGATGAGGCCCGCGGCGCCGCCCGCGACCGCGAGGGCGGTGGGCAAGCGTTTGACAGCCAGGTGGTGGCCGTAGGTGAACTCGGGTCCGTACTGTTCCAGCGCCCGCGCGGACCGCAGCACCACCTGCGGGTCGATGGTCGGTAGCGGTACCGCCCAGATCCCGAGGTCCGCCACCTTCCCCGGCCGCGCCCGGCCCCGCACCCGCCGCACCGGCCTGGGTTCCACCTTGCGGCGTTCCGCGGCCGCCTTCTGCATGTCCCGCAGCCGGGAGAACGCGTTCACGGCCGATTGGAACGTCCCGCCAGAAACCGAAGCCGACACGGTGATGTAACCGTCGACAGTGAGCGGTACGTCGGCTGGGAGCTGGTTGACGGTGTAGAGCACGCCGAGGTCGTAAGGGATGGAGTCGAACCCGCAGCAATGGATCAGCCGCGCGCCCGTTTCGACCGCCTTCGCGTGGTGGCGCAGGTAAGTCCGGTCGACGAACTCAGGCTCACCGGTGAGGTCGACGTAGTCAGTGCCAGCGACCGCGCACGCACCTACCAGCGGATCGCCGTAGGTGATGTAAGGGCCGACGGTGGTGATGACGACCCGGGTCGCCTCCGCGATAGCGGTAAGCGACGCCGGGTCGTTGACATCAGCGGTCAGTAGTTCGAGGTCGTCGATACCGAGGCGTTCACGTACCGCGGCCAGTTTCGCCGGGTTTCGGCCCGCTAGCGCCCACCGCAGGCCGAGCGGCGCGTGTTCCGCGAGGTACTCGGCGGTCAGCCCGCCCGTGAACCCGGTGGCACCGAACAGCACGACGTCGAACCTGCGACCGGTAGGCATGACCACACCTTACCGGCCGGTAACCCGAATGCTCAGCTCCAGAAGACGGCGAGTCCCACGTTGAGCACCACGAGACCGCCCAGGGTCGCGGGCAGCCAGCGCGGGTTGGACTTCTTGGCGATGAACGCGAACGCCAGCCCGAGGATTACCACGACCACCAGCAACTTGATGCCGAGCTTCATGTGGTTGTACTCAGCTCCGGTGAACGGCGCCAACACCATCAGGGCAATCCCGGTGACCAACTGCAACCCCGCACCGTGCAACCAGCCCTTGTTCACCTCTTCGGGGGTGCGGAACTGCAGCAGCAGCGCCCCGATCAGCGCGCCCATGCCGAGCAGGTGCAGGAAGACGAGCAAGTGCCGGACGAACTCCACGCCTAACTCCTTCTCCAGGCCCGCCAGCCGATGACGCCGATCATGGTGCCGAACAGCAGCGAGGCGGCGGTCAGCAGGGCGTGCACGACGAAGAACCCGGTCGGCCCCGGCGCGAACGAGCGCGGGTCGACCCAGATGTTGCGCAGGAACATGGGCCAGATCACCCACGACCACACCCCGAAGCCCACCAGGAACAACGCCGACCGCCGACTCATACGGGCAGTATCCAGCGCCCGGGACCGGCACCCACGTGTGGGTGACAGGCCGGATCGTGGCCGGATCGTGACAGGCCCTACCCTGCAGGGGTGCGCTTCGCAGCCCGCAGGACCGTGACCGCCTTCGTCGTCCCGCTGTGCGCCCTGCTGTTCGGGGCGCTGCTCGCGACCCCGGTCGCCGCGCAGCCGGTGCTCCGCAAGGGCCAGCAGCAGACCACGGGGACCCAGGCGCAGCCGCAGAACAGCGCCCAGTGCCAGAACCACGACCGGCCGCCGCCCCCGGTGGACACCTCGGAGGAGCCCAAGCCGGGCCAGCCGACCCCGGAGCCGCTCCCGGTGCCCAAGGAGCCGGTCGGCGGCACCCGGATGGGCGAGTGCGGCCTCGTGGTGCCCAACGGCGCCAAGGCCGCCATCGCCGGTGACGTCACCTCGGCGTCGTGGGTGATCTCCGACCTCGACACCGGCGAGGTGCTGGCCGCCAAGGACCCGCACGCCAGGGAGCGGCCTGCCTCGCTGATCAAGACGCTGCTCGGGGTGGTGGTCATCCGGGAGCTGCGGCTCGACGAGGTGGTCACCGGCACCGAGGAGGACGCGAACCAGGAGGGCACCAAGGTCGGCATCGGCCCCGGTGGCCAGTACACGGTCCGCCAGCTGCTGTTCGCCCTGCTGATGCGCTCGGGCAACGACGCGGCGCACGCGCTGGCGGCCAAGCTCGGCGGCGTGCCCAGGGCGCTGGAGAAGATGAACGCCCTGGCCAAGGAGCTCGGCGCGTTCGACACCAGGGCGGCGACCCCGTCCGGCCTCGACGGCCCCGGGATGAGCACCTCGGCGTACGACCTGAGCCTGGTGTTCCGCGCCGCGATGAAGCACAAGGAGTTCGCCGAGGCGATCGCGACCAAGTCGCTCGACTTCCCCGGCTACGGCGCCAAGCCCGGCTACAAGGTCATCAACGACAACAAGCTCCTCGGCCGCTACCAGGGCTTCACCGGCGGCAAGACCGGCTTCACCGACGACGCCAGGCACACCTACGTCGGCGGCGCCAAGCGCGGCACCGCCCGCATCGCGGTCGTCCTGCTGCGCGGCGAGCTGAACCCGAACCCGCTGGCCGAGCAGGCCTCCCGGCTCCTGGACTACGGCTTCGCCCTCGCCGCCGAGAACTCCAAGGCCGTCGGCCAGCTCGTCGACCACGCCCCCGAGGCCCAGCCCAAGCAGGACACCGGCCTCGGCACGACCTCCACCAACGACCCCCAGCAGCCCCAGGGCACCCCCGCCCCGGACGCCGCCCTGCCCCCGGACGCCCAGCGCTCCGCCTTCGGCAACTTCGGCGCCCCCCTGGTCGGCCTGGCAGGCGTCGCGATCCTCATCTCGTTCGCCCTGTGGTTCCGCCGCAAACGAGCCCGAGCCGCCCGCGCCCGCCGCGTCGCCGCAGGCTGACCCGCGTTTTCTCGGCCCCGTCCGGCTGCTGCACGCTGCCGGACGGGGCCTTGTGCTGTGTGGCCCCTTGCTCGGCGTGGCCATTCGGTGGGCACCGACTACCTGCCGGGCCCTCAGCGGCTTGTCCAGCCGCCGGGCGTCCTCAGGACAAGCGGGCCTGTATCGCCCTACTGGGCGAACTTCTCCCCCTCACCTCACCCCCGACCGCCCTCCGCCCAGGTCGCCGCCATCCACAACGCCCCAGTTGTCCACAGATCCCGCCAACCCACCCCGTCCCCCCTTGCCACCCGATAGACTGGCGTCGGGGCCGCCCCCCGGAGAGGGTGGGGGCTGGGGTCGGTGATCTTGGTCGGCGCGGCGGAACTGGGGAGCGTCTCCGCGGGGCAGCGACTCGGCGGGGCAGGGGCGGTCAGGCCAGGTGGGGCCGCCAGGGGTGGTCTGCGGGGAGTGCGGCCGCGAGCCAGTGGCGCTGGGTCTCGGTGAGGACGGGCAGCACGGCGGTGAAGTCGGTCCAGTCCTTGGAGCGGGGAGCCTGGGACTTGTAGAACAGCTGCACCTCCGGCGCGAGGTACGGAATGCCGCGCGCGTCCAGCGCCCCCAGAGTGGCGATGGGGCGGCGTAAGCGCGGGTCGCGGCGGGAGGTCCAGTCGGCGGCTGAGGACTCGTCGATCATTAGTTGGAGTTGCCATGGGCCTTCGCCGCGGCGGCACCAGATGTCGTGGACCGTGGTCGGCAGGGACTGTCCCGACAGCCACGGTCGGAGAGTGCCCGGTGGGTCAGCGGCCCACAGTTCCCAGCCCTCTAAGACCTGCTGCACGGCGACGTGGTCTCGACGCAGCAGTAGGACATCGACGTCGTCGTGTTCGCGTACCGGCCGCTCTAGCGCCAGTTCGATCGCATAGCCCCCAGCGATCCACCAAGGAGCCTCGAACGCCGCGAACAGTCGAGCGACTTCCGTGACGGGCAGAGGCTCCCAGGTCACTTGCGGCGGCGCCAAGCCAGGCCCAACAGCGCGCCGACGCCGACGAGGCCGAGGGCTTCGCGGGCGCGCGGGGCGCGAGCGACCTCCACCACCGGCCGGATGACGGCGGGCGGGGGTGCGGCCACGGGTTCGGTGATGATGTTCTCCTTGGCCGTCGCGGTCCAGGCCGTGACGAGCAGGAGGAATCGGGAGACGAGGTTCGCGAACACGAGCAGACCCACGATCGGGCCGATGATCGCGCCCAGCGGCCCGCCCAGCACAACGTTCAGGTACAGCGCGCCGACCAGCTTCAGGATCTCGAACCCGATGGCGGCGGCAAGAGCCCCGCGAACCGCGCTCTTCACGCTCACCGGCTTACGGGGCAGCCGCGCGATCACCCACAAGAACACGAGCCAGTTAGCGCCAATCGACAAGATAGTCGCGACGATGAACAGCACGACCTTGGCCCACCCGTAGCCGCCTAGCCCTACCGCATCCAACAGCGTGTCAGCCAGACCGCTGCCGATCGCGCTAAGACCGAACGACACGGCCATAGCGGCGCCCAAGCCAAGCAGCGCCAACAGGTCCATCAGCATCCCCTTGAAGAACGGGGGCTGCACGAACTTTTGTCCCCACTGCGCGGTGAGCGCGTCGCGCAGGTTGCTCATCCAGCCGAGGCCGGTGTAAGCGGCGGTGAGCAGGCCTATCACGCCGACCTTGCCGCGTTCGTTGATGGCGGTATCGACGAGGCTGTTCAGCGTTTCGCGGATGCTCGTGGGGGCCGCGTTCACGATGCTCTTGCGCAGCTCTTCCAACGTGTCCGGCTGCCCGGTGAGGACAAAGCCGAGGACGGCGACGCCGATGAGCGTCAGCGGGAACAGCGACAGGACGCTGAAGTAGGTGATCGATGCGGCGAAGTGGTTGCCGTACCGCTCGGTGAACGCGTCGAAGGCCCGGATCAGGTGGTCGATGGCTGGCCGCCTGGCGCGCAGCCGGGTCAGCGCCGACTCGTTCTCGGTCACCACGGGAACTCTAGCCGCCCAGGCCACGGCCGCAACGCGAAAGATCTTCACTCGGGCGGGTTTCGGACCAGACCATAGCCCGAACGGGGACAGTTGGGCGGAGATCGGGTGATGATCGTTCACCACGGGCGGGCCGAAGCCCTAGCGTCGGCGGAATCCGTCTCTGCACCGATCACGAAAGGCCACCATGACGCACACCCTCCAGGGCGTCGACGTCGCCGACCTGGTTCCGTCGCTGGGCGCCCAGCACTCCGTCGCCGTGACCAACCACTCCACTGTGGACGGTCGCAACGCCGTCCTGTTCCAGGGCTCGCCGTCGCTGCCGGACAACGCCGTCCCGCTCGCGTGGCTGGCCAGGCTGTCCCGGCCCGGCACGACCGTCACGCTGGAATGGAGCTTGAACTACTGCTTCGTCCACGGCAGGCAGGGCAACCTGCACGACGGCGTCGACTACGGCGGCGCGGGCGTGCTCGATGCCCGACTCGCCCGCTACAACGTGGCCGGTTTGTCCTACCGCGCCGGAACGTTCGGTTTCCGCCGCGAACAGGGCGACCACCCTGACGGCGTGCTGGCGATCTTCCAGGACGACACCGTCCCCGGCCGCGGCGCGTACCGGCGCGGCTGCGTGGGCATCGGCATGGACGGCGCCGCCACCTTCGTCGCCGCCACCGAGCCCGGGGTCGACCTGACCTTCGACCCGCACCCCGAGTACTGGCTGACCCTGGCCCGCTACGCCGCGGGCGCCGTCGTCGACCCGGCCGCGATCCAGGCGGTGCGGCTGACCTTCCCCGGCGGCAAGACCAGGGCGCACGCCACCTTCACCGGCACGACCTGGACCGTGGACTACCGCTAGGCCAGGAACCCGACCTTGTCGTAGACCCGCGCGAGCGTGGCCGAGGCGACCTCTCTGGCCCGCTCAGCGCCCGCGCGCAGCACCTTGTCCAGCTCGGCCGGATCATCCAAATAGGACTTGACCCGGTCGCGCACCGGCGTGGCGAACTCGGCGACGACCTCGCCGAGGTCCTTCTTCAGGTCGCCGTAGCCCTTGCCGTCGTAGGCCGCCTGCAGGTCGTCGACCGTGCGGTCGGTCAGCGCGGAGTAGATGCCGAGCAGGTTGCTGACCCCGGGCTTGGTCTCGGGGTCGAACACGACCTCGCGGCCGGTGTCGGTGACGGCGGAGCGGATCTTCTTGGCCGAGACCTTCGGGTCGTCGAGCAACTCGATGATGCCGTTAGCGCTAGAGGCCGACTTGCTCATCTTCGCCGTCGGGTCCTGGAGGTCGTAGATCTTGGCGGTGCCCTTGAGGATGTAGGGCTCCGGCGGCGTGAACGTCTTGCCGAACCTGGAGTTGAACCGCAGCGCGAGGTCGCGGGTCAGCTCCAGGTGCTGGCGCTGGTCCTCGCCGACCGGCACGTACTGCGGCCGGTAGAGCAGGATGTCGGCCGCCTGCAGCACCGGGTAGGTGAACAGCCCCACGCTGACCACGCCCTGCTTGGCCGACTTGTCCTTGAACTGGGTCATCCTGCTGGCCTCGCCGAACCCGGTCAGGCACTGCATGACCCAGCCCAGCTCGGCGTGCTCGGGCACCTGGCTCTGCACGAACAGGGTGGCCTTGGCCGGATCGAGACCCAGCGCCAGCAGCTGCGCGGCGGAGACCCTGGTGCGCTTGCGCAGCAGCTTCGGGTCGTGCTCCACGGTGATCGCGTGCAGGTCGGCCAGGAAGTAGAAGGCGTCGTGCGTGTCCTGCAGCGCCACCCACTGGCGGACGGCACCGAGGTAGTTGCCGAGGTGGAAGGAGTCGGCGGTCGGCTGGATGCCGGACAACACGCGCGGCTTGCGCTCCGGTGCCTGGCTGCTGTCGGTGGACACGGCTCCCAGTGTCTCAGGCGCGGCCCCCGCCACCCGCGCTGGCCCAACCGGCGGATTGTGCCCACCGTCCCAAGGTGACAGGTTCTGCGCAGGCCATGCCAGGTGCGTGTGCGCCCGACCGGCGTAGGCAGGGCCTCCCGATCCCCGACCTGGAGGTTCCCCCAGTGCAGAGACGTTCCCGAATCCGCCTGCTCGGCGCCGCGGTGGTGCTCGCCACCGCAGCGACCGGTCCGGCGACCGCCGCGGGCCAGGCCACGGCCGCGCAGCCCGCAACCCCGGCCGCGTCGGCGGCGGGTGGGGCGCACTTCGTCGTCCTCGGTGACGAGCACCGCGGCCTGGCGCAGGTCGAGCGCGCGGTGCGCGACTCCGGCGGCACCGTGGTCAAGAGCTGGCCGCAGATCGGCGTCGTCATCGCGACCTCGACCAGCGCGGACTTCGCCACCGTCGTGCGCCGCAAGAACGGCGTGCGCGGCGCGGGCGCGACCCGCAACCTCGCCGAGCTGGCCACCACCCCGCCCGCGGCGCGCATCGCGGCCGGGGCGGACGCCAAGTCGCTCGAGGCCACCGAGGCCGTCGTCACCAACGGCGGCAAGGGCAAGCCGACCGACCCGGGCGACCCGCTGAGCGTCAACCAGTGGAACCTCGGCGCGATCAAGGCCGACCAGGCGCACGCCCGCTCCGGCGGCAGCCCCAACGTCGTCGTCGGCGTGCTCGACTCCGGCATCGAGGCCACCCACCCCGACCTCGCGGCCAACGTCGACGCGTCCCGCTCGGTCGGCTGCACCAACGAGGGCGTCCCGGACACCGCCCCGGCCGCCTGGGCGCCGACCACCAGCGACCACGGCACCCACGTCGCGGGCATCATCGCCGCGGCCAAGAACGGTGTCGGCGTCGTCGGCGTCGCCCCGAACGTCAAGCTGGCCTCGGTGAAGGTCGTCGACGACGAGGGCTTCATCTACCCCGAGTACGCGATCTGCGGGTTCGTGTGGGCGGCCGAGAAGGGCATCCACGTCACCAACAACTCGTACTTCATCGACCCGTGGTTCCTGTGGTGCCGCACCGACGCCGACCAGCGCGCCGTGATCACCGCCGTGACCCGCGCGGTCGACTACTCGGCCCGCCGCGGCGTGGTGAACGTCGCCGCGCTCGGCAACAGCAACTGGGACCTCTCGCACGACATCACCGACTCGGGCAGCCCGAACAACGGCACCCCGACGACCCGCGAGACCGGCCCGGAGTGCTTCAACCTGCCCAGCGAGATCGACGGCGTCGTCGGGGTCTCCTCGACCGGCGTGAAGAACGAGAAGTCCTACTTCTCCAACTACGGCATCACCGAGACCGACGTCGCCGCCCCCGGCGGTGACCGCATGCAGGTCCCGAGCACGCCCGACGCCAACGGCCGCATCCTCTCGACCGTGGTCGGTGGCGCGTGGGGCTACAAGCAGGGCACCTCGATGGCGTCCCCGCACGCCGCCGGTGTGGTCGCGCTGATCCGCTCGACGCACCGCTACTGGCCCGCCCCGGTCGTCATCGGCGCGCTGCACGTCGGCGCCGACAAGCTGCCGTGCCCGCCCGGCGTGTACGACCCGGACGGCACCGGCGTCTGGGCGGCCACCTGTGAGGGCGGCAAGTCCGGTCGTGGCTTCTACGGCTCCGGCCTGATCGACGCCCTGGCGGCGGTCCGCTAGCACTGCCCTGGCGGCGGTCCGCTAGCACTGCCCTGGCAGCGGTCAGGTAGTTCTAAAGGCTGGTTCTGACGACAAGAGGCCCCCCGCTTGTGGCGGGGGGCCTCTTGCGTGCTCTGGATCAGGCCGGGTTGTCGGCCTGCGAACGCCTCGGCGCGGGCACCTTCAACGGCGCGACCACCACGGGCGTGACGGGCGCCTTCGACGCCTTGCGCCTGCGCAGCAGACCCACCGCGAGCCCACCGGCCCCCACCGCCACCGCCGCGATCCCGACCGGACCGGCCACGGTGAACGGGACACTGCTCTCGACCGTCCCCCCGGTCGCCGCCGACGCACCCTGCGCGGACTCGACCAGGAAGACCGCGGCCACCGACCCGGCGACCGCCACGCGCGACCCCAGCGAGCGCGCAGACCACACGCTCACGAATCGACACCCTTAGACACTGCTGTACCGTCCCTCGATTGGACTAGCACCATCGGCCTGGTCCCCGGAACCCGCGACCGATCGTGGCGGTCAAGACCGCACGTTCGGCTGACGCGAGCGAGACTATCCCCCTCCCGTACCCCTCGCGGCACGGGGTAGTCGATCACCAAACCGCCACCTGGCTGCCCGCCGCGTGTCCCCGCTCACAGCAAGCGCACCCCGACCTGCGGAACACCCAGTGCCCGCCCGACCGCACCTCGTGACCCACAGTCCACCCACAAGAGTGACCCCCGCTCCGGCGCGCCGCGGCCCGCCCGCTCACTCGGCGGGCGGCCAGTCGTAGACGGCGGTGACGGGGGCGTGGTCGGTCCAGCGGGCGTCGTAGCTCTCGGGGCGTTCGACGGTGATGGAGTGGGTGCGGGTGGCCAGGCGCGGGGTGGAGACGTGCAGGTCGATGCGCCAGCCGGAGTCGTTGTCGAAGGCCTTGCCGCGGTAGGACCACCAGGTGTACGGGCCCGGCCCGTCCGGGTGGAGCTGGCGCAGGACGTCGCGGTAACCGGCCTCGTCGAAGACCCGGGTCATCCAGGCGCGTTCGCCGGGGGTGAAGCCCGCGTTCTTGCGGTTGGCCTTCCAGGCCTTGAGGTCGATCTCCTGGTGCGCGATGTTCCAGTCGCCGCAGACCAGGACCTCGCGGCCGTCGGTGGCGGCCTTGGCGCGGAGTTCGACGAGGTAGGGCAGGAAGGTCGCCATGAAGCGCTCCTTCTGGTCCTGCCGCAGCGTGCCGACCTCGCCGCTGGGCAGGTACACGCTGGCCACGACCAGGTTCGGGAACCAGGCCTCCACGTACCGGCCGCTGGCCTCGAACTCGGGGACGCCGAAGCCGACCCTGGTGGCCTCCGGCTCGGCCCGCGAGTACACGGCGACACCGTTGCGGCCGCGCAGCAGGGTGGACTCGGCGTGCACGGCGTGCCAGCCGTCGCTGAGCTCGCCCGGGAGCTCCTCGACGGGGGCGCGCACCTCTTGCAGGCACACGACGTCGGCCTCGGTGGTCGCCAGCCAGTCCAGGAAGCCCTTCTTGGCGGCGGCGCGCAGGCCATTCACGTTGACAGTGGAGACAGTCAGCACGCGAACACCCTAGTGACCGGGCTACCGCCTACCCGCAGTCGCGCCCGTCGAGCGGCTTGAGGAACTCCGTCGCCGCCCACCGGTTCTCGCCCAGCTTCCGGAACCCGTTCTGCACGACCTTCTCGGCGTCGGTCTCCGCCCCGGTCTTGAACTTCCCGACCACCGCCGCAGCCGCCTCAGGAGCAGCCCGCACATTCAGAACGTCAGCGGTCACCGCCACCCGACACCCCCCAACCCCACTGGCAGGCGACGACTGACCACTCGGCGGATCGACCCCCATCGAATAAATGATGGCCACAGCGACGATCCCACCACCGACGAGCAGGGTCCCCTTGGGCAACAACACGACTCACACTCCACAGCGCGCGGACGGCTCTCCCCCACGGTCCCGCACCCCACCACACCAGCGCCAGTGCCAAACACCCGAACCACCCACTGGAGCCAACCCCCAGCACCGACAGTCACAACCCCCGCCCCTCGTGAACGTTGGTCCGAACGGGCCCCAAACAACGTTGGCCCACACCCGCCCCTCACAGGCGCTGGCCCCCAGCGCGCTCCCCTGCAGCATTGGCCTGACGTGCCCCTCTACGACGTTGGCCACCAACCGCTCCTCGGAGTCGCTGGTGCCAACCCGGCTCGATGGGGCGGACTTGTTTTTGTGTGGGGGAACGGCACCCGTAGCGTCGTTCGCGGACAGGGCCACGCTTTTCGGCCCCTGCTTTGCGGTCCTGCCACGGGTGTCGTAGGGGCCCGCACAAAACAAGCTCGCCCCATCGAGCAAAGCTCGAAACTCGCGCCCCCACGCAATGCCGAAGGCGAGCCGTTGACCGTCGACGCCGCAGGCGAGCACGAGAGCCGGACACCCCCCAGCTCAAGATCAAACCCACCACAGCAGCCCCCGATACACAGCTTACCGGCGGCCACCGACAAAACAGGCGCAGCAAGCAGCCACCCTGTGGACAACCCCCGAAAAGCAAACGGCCCCCGCGCCGAAGCGCGAGGGCCGTCTCCACAAACACTCAGCCCGCAGCCTTCTGCAGGTTCTCATCCAGCGTGGCCAAGAAGTCCTCAGTCGTCTGCCACTCCTGGTCCTTGCCGACCAGCAGTGCCAGGTCCTTGGTCATCTTGCCGCTCTCGACGGTTTCGATGACGACGCGCTCGAGGGTCTGGGCGAAGCCGGTGACCTCGGGGGTGTTGTCGAGCTTGCCGCGGTGGGCCAGGCCTCGGGTCCAGGCGTAGATGGACGCGATGGGGTTGGTCGAGGTCGGCTTGCCCGCCTGGTGCTGGCGGTAGTGGCGGGTGACGGTGCCGTGGGCGGCCTCCGCCTCGACGGTGCGGCCGTCCGGGGTGGACAGGACGGAGGTCATCAGGCCGAGGGAGCCGAAGCCCTGCGCGACGGTGTCGGACTGGACGTCGCCGTCGTAGTTCTTGCAGGCCCAGACGTAGCCGCCCTCCCACTTGAGCGCGGCGGCGACCATGTCGTCGATGAGCCGGTGCTCGTAGGTGAGGCCCTTGGCCTCGAAGTCGGCCTTGAACTCCGCCTCGAACACGGCCTGGAAGATGTCCTTGAAGGCACCGTCGTAGGCCTTGAGGATGGTGTTCTTGGTCGACAGGTAGACCGGGTACTCGCGCTGCAGGCCGTAGGAGAACGACGCGCGGGCGAAGTCCTCGATCGACTTGTTGTAGTTGTACATGCCCATCGCGACGCCGCCGTCGGGGCCGTAGTTGGCCACCACGTGCTTGATCGGCTCGGAGCCGTCCTGCGGCGTGAAGGTGATGGTCAGCTCACCGGCGCCGGGGACCTTGAAGTTGGTGGCCTTGTACTGGTCGCCGTGGGCGTGGCGGCCGATGATGATCGGCTTGGTCCAGCCGGGCACCAGCCGGGGGATGTTGGAGATGATGATCGGCTCGCGGAACACCACGCCGCCGAGGATGTTGCGGATCGTGCCGTTGGGCGAGACCCACATCTTCTTCAGGCCGAACTCCTCGACCCGCGCCTCGTCCGGGGTGATGGTGGCGCACTTGACGCCGACCCCGTGCTGCTTGATGGCGTTGGCGGCGTCGATGGTCACCTGGTCGTCGGTGGCGTCGCGGTGCTCGATGCCCAGGTCGTAGTACTCCAGGTCCACGTCCAGGTAGGGGTGGACCAGCTTGTCCTTGATGAACTGCCAGATGATCCGGGTCATCTCGTCGCCGTCGAGTTCGACGACCTTCCCCTGGACCTTGATCTTGGCCATGAGCCGCGGTGCTCCTCTCGCCTTTTGCGCCATAAAACGGTACAAGCGTACTGCTATCCGGGCGCGCGGTGCCTGTGGGCACGGTCACCCGAAGGGTAGGTCCGTCAAGGTATCTTGACAGTCATGGACGACATGGACCTGCCGGGTCACCAGGGCACTATCACCGACCTGAGGCCGCACTGCGACTGCGGCTGGGTGGCCGACCGCCACTTCGCCACCCGCGACGAGGCCGTGGCGCACTGGTTGCGCGGCCACGCCCTGCCCGCCGTCGAGGCCGAGCCACCGGGGTGGCTGCTGGTCAAGTCGGACGTGCTGCGCGAGCAGGTGGAGGTGCTGATCAAGACCCGGCCCGACGTCGCGCTCAAGTTGCTCACCGAGATCGAGTCCTGGCACCGGCCGCTGACCCAGCGCGCCGTCGCCGCGGCCCGCACCGGCGGTGCGTCCTGGAACGAGGTGGGTCAGGCGCTAGGCGTCACCCGGCAGGCCGCGCACGAACGGTTCCGTGGTCTTAGCTGACTCCCACTCGCTGGCGAGCATCGCGTAGACAGCTTCATCGGCCCACCGACCGCGGACGTACTCGTTGCGCACAAAGTGGGCCTCTTTTCGCATACCCAGCCGTTCGAGTAACCGCGACGAGGCAGTGTTAGCGGCGTCGAGTCGCGCTACCACCCGGTGCATGTCGAGGTGGTCGAACGCGATGCGCACCAACTCTGCGGCAGCCTCCGTGGCGTAACCGTGGCCTGCGTGGTCCGGGTGGAAGATGTACCCGATCTCCGCTGTCCGGTTCTCCCTGCTCACCAGGAACAGGGTCAGATCGCCCACTAGGACCCCGGTCTCGGCCAACTCGACCGCTAGCACTACCCGGTCGCCATCGACGGACAGCGCCGTTAGCCCAATCCGCTCAGCCAGCGCCTTCTCGACCTCTTCGCGCGTCCGCGGCCCCCAGTAGAGGTACCTGGTCACGTCCTCGCGCGACTGGACGGCGTGCAGCGCGTCGAGGTCGTCGGCGGCGTAGCGGCGGAGAACGAGTCGGCGGGTCTTGATCGGAAACGCGGGGAGCGGCACCCCCTGGATCCTAGAGTGGGCGGGGTTTGTCGGCTTTCGAGTTTCCTGGGGGTACACCGGTGTCGACCGGTCCTACGCACGCGATGAGCGGGCTGGCCGCATGGGCCGCGGTCACCGCGCTGGCCGAGGGCCACAACCTCGGCAGCCTGTCGGCCAAGGGCTGGCTGGTCGGCGCGGTCCTGGCCACCGGCGCGGCGCTCTTACCCGACCTGGACCACCCCGAGTCGACCGTCTCCTCCACCTTCGGCCCGGTCACCCAGGCCGCCTCCAAGGTGTTCAACAGCATCAGCCACGGCGTCTACCGGCTGACCCGCACCAAGCGCGACTCCAACCGCGACGGCGGGCACCGCGGCCTCACCCACACCCTGGTGTTCGCGCTGGTCGCGACCGTGGTGACCACGGCGATCATCCAGACCAGCCGGTCGTGGGCGCTGCCGGTGCTGATGTTCTTCTTCAGCGGGCTCGCGGTGCGCGGGATCATGCACAAGTGGTGCCCGCGCAACGACGCGCTGTGGATCACCGGGTCCGCCCTGCTGCTCACCTACGCCTGCCTGAAGTGGACCGACCAGACCACTGCGGACGCGGCGGCCTGCGGGGTCGCGGTCGGCATCGGCTGCGTGGCGCACTACCTCGGCGACGCGATCACCGAGCAGGGCTGCCCGATCCTGTGGCCGGTGCCGATCGCCTGGAAGACCTGGTTCCCGGTCGCGCCGCCGAAGATCATGCGGATGCGCACCGGCGGCCGGGTGGAGATGACCCTGGTCGGCCCGGCGCTGACCGTGCTCGCGCTGTGGATGTCGGCGATCGCGCTGCACCGGACCGGGGTGCTGCCGATGCTCGACGGGATACCGCTGGCCCCCTGGTCGACCTGACCGACCCGATCGCCTGCGGTGAATCCGGCCGGACAATCGCCACCCGCGAATCCGTCCGGCGGTGACAAGTTGTTTCGGAGCTCGGCGGCGGCATTGCGTCGAACTGCGCGGCGGCTGTTGCACTCACCCTGCCCGCGCTCCAGGGCTGCGGTCCGCCGACCCCGCTGCCCAGCGGCCTCATCACCGGACCGGGCAACACCCTCAAGCCCCGCACCCCCGGCGACCCGGCCCCACCACCCCGCGCGGTTGGGGCCGGGCCTGCCTCACCCGGGATGCGTCCCCACGGCGTCCCGAATCCGCGCCCCCAACCGGTCGTCGACGGACCGGGCGCAGTGCGCGCAGCAGTAGAAGCGCCCCTCCACCTCGACCCCGTGCCCCAGGATCCGGCACGAGCAGTGCTCGCACACCGGCGCCAACTTCGTCGCCGCGCACTCGAAGCAGTCGAACGTGTAGACCTGCCCGCTGACGGTCCGCACCTCGAACGCCATCCAGTAGTCATTCCCGCAGGTGTCGCAGATCGCCATTCGGACTCCTCTCCTCCCCCGCACCCTGCGCCCCAGCCCGGTCGCGGGCAACCCGGAACCCCCGTCCTCGCCCCAACCCGCACGATCGAGTGGATGTCGCGGAGGCGAGTGGACCGATCCTGATACACCGAGCCGCCTACCGACGACCTAAACCATGGTCATCAGTCGAGGAGGGTTCGTTGACGGCGGTACGGGGTGGGCGAGTGCCCATGACAGCCACGTTCTTGTTGTTGGTCCTGCTGGCGTTCAGCGACGAGTTCCTGAGCGCGGTGGCGGACGCGACGCAGGTGCCCTACGCGATGGTGCACTGGACCCTCATCGTGATCGACACCTTGCTGCTCGTCCTGGTAGCGCAGTTCAAGCGCCGCTTTCGCCTGCGGGTCAACGGAGAGCCCGGGCGCGGGATCATGGCCTGGTGGTTGTTCGGCGCCACGCTGACGCTCACCACTGACGCGTTGGCGATCTGGGTGGTACCGCCACGAACGCTCTGGTTCGACCTGGTGTCCGCGCTCATCTACGCGCTTGGACTGGCGATGCTCGTCAGCACGACTATCGACACCAAGCCAATGCTGCTGGTGAGCGCCAAGACGCGTGAGGCGCTGGTTGACGAGTGGAGCCGCCTGCAGGCAGCCGTACCGCTGCTCGTTGGCACCACTGGCGCATACCTCGCCACGGTCTGGTGGGAGTACATGTTGCAACCAACCAGCGGTGTCGAACAGGAGTTCTTCGCACAGATGAGCCAGGTCATCCCTCTGCTGATCGTCGCGTTGGGACTAGAGGCCCGGTTCTACCATGACACTCTCAACGATCCCACGATCGCGATGTTCTCTCTCGCCATCCTCTGCTTCGGCGAGGTGTTTGCGCTCTCCGCACTCGTGCCGAACACCCGTGCCATCTACGACTGGCACAGCTACGTGGCGTTCTTGGTCACCGTGGAAGCCTGCTTCGTCGCCCTGGTGACGTTGGTGTGGGTGCTCGTGGTGCGAGACGGCGAGAGGCCCGCCGCAGTTCCTGGGGCTCCACCCGCGACGCCAGCCGTTCCACCCGCGCAACCGGCCAGAACAGGCTCGGCCACTGGCGCCGTTGTCGGGGCCGCTGTGGTCGCGGCCGCCGTCGTCGGTTGGGTGTTGCGGCGGCGGTGATCAGCCCTTGCGGGCTTGGGCGAAGTCGTCGATCTTGAGGGTGCCGTCCTGCTGGGTGAAGACGTAGATGTAGGGCTCTTGGGAGGCTTTGCCGTTCTTGCGGGTGAACTTGATCTGGGCGGCTACCCGGTTGCCCTCGGCCTTGGCCTCGACGAGTTCCACGGCGGTCAGGGTGTCGTAGAACTTGGTGAACTTGTCGTAGCCGCCGGACTTGTCGCGGGCCTTGTCGGTGAGCAGGTCCCAAGCGGCCTTCGTGTTCGCGGGCAGGAATGCGTAGTAGTTCCGCAGTGCGCCTTCCACTTCCGCTGGCGTCGGAGCGGCCGACGGTGGCGGAGGCGGGGTCGTCGTCGCAGTGGGGCGCGGCGGGGTGGTGGTCGTGCGGGGGGCGGTGCTGGTGGTAGTCGTGGGCGCCGCTGTCGTGGTGGTGGACAGGCCGCCGCTTGCCTGGGGGGAGTTCTTGGTGGTGAACAGGCTCGCGACCAGGATGCCGATGAGCGCCGCCGCGACGATGGCCAAGACCGTCAGCAGGACCGACCGGACGTCGTGCTTCTTCTTGCGCTCCGGGGCCGGGGGCTGGCGGACAGCGCCACCGGGGGGCGTGCGGGGGCCGTAGTTGCGCGGCGGCTGCTGTGGTTGGGGGACCGCGGGCTGGCGCATCGGGCCGGACGGGTTCGGCTCCGCGAACGGGTTGACGTCCAGGCGGGTTCCGCTGACCGGGGGCAGGGTCTGCGGGCGGGGCGCGGGGACGGTCCGCTGGTTCAGCATGGCCACGGCGGGCAGCGGCTTGCCCGCGGCGACCGCGGCGAGGGCTTCCTTCGCCGCCGTCATCGTCGGTCTTTCCTTCGGGTCGGCGCGCAGCAGCTGCATCAGGAGAGCCGTAAGAGGCCCTGCCTGGCGCGGGGGCGTCACCTTGCCTGCGGCGACCGCGTACAGCAGTGCGAGCGTGTTCTCCGATAGCCCGAACGGCGAATGTCCTTCTACCGCCGTATAGAGCGTCGAACCCAGCGAGAACACGTCCGCGGCAGGCGTAGGCGCCTCGCCCTTGGCGACCTCAGGCGCCAGGTAGGCCGGTGTACCCGCAAGCATGCCGGTGGCGGTAACCGTGATGTCGCCAGTGGCCCGGGAGATGCCGAAGTCGGTGATCTTGACAGTGCCGTCGTCGCCGAGCAGGACGTTGGCGGGCTTCACGTCGCGGTGCACGATCCCGGCCGCGTGCGCGGCGACCAGGGCGGCCGCGATCTGGGTGCCGATCCTGGCCGCCTCGACCGGCGGGAGCACCTCGCGCTCGGTGAGCGCCGTCGCCAGGCTCTTCGACGGCAGGTACTCCATGATCAGCCACGGCTCGTTGTCGTGCTCGGCCACGTCGTAGACGGTGATCGCGTTGGGGTGCGCGAGCCTGGCGGCGATCCGGCCCTCGCGCATGGCGCGCTGGCGGGCCTCCTCGGCCTGGTCGGCGCTGAGCCCCGGCTGGGAGAGCAGTTGCTTGACCGCGACGGTGCGGTGCAGCCGCTCGTCCTTGGCCTGCCAGACCACGCCCATGGCGCCGCTGCCGATGCGCGCGCCGAGCCGGTAGCGCCCGGCCACCAAGGTCTGCTCGCTGGTCATGTGCTGCCGCTCCTGGCTCACTGGGTAGTGGTCGGGGTCGCGCTCGAGTTGTTCGGGTCCTGGGTGGTCGTGGTGACCTGCGTGCTGGTGGTGGTCGGCACCGACGGGGTCGTCGTGGTGGTCGGCACCGACTGCGTGGTCGTGGTGGTCACCACCGTCGTCTGCCTCGGCTGGTTCGTGGTCGGCACGACGACCTTGGTCGTCGGGTCGACCTCGGGCTTGTCGTCGCTGGTGGTGGGCAGCACGACCGAGGGGGACGGGTTGTTGACGGTGTCGGGCTGGTTGGACGGCCCGACGCTGTTGTCCTTGTTGAGGATGAAGAACGTGCCGACGGCCAGGATCGCGGCCAGCCCGACCCCGGCGACCACGAGCGGCATCCGCGAGCGCGGCGGCAGCGGCGGCGGGGCGACCTTGGCCATCCCCTGCCTGCTCGGGGTGCGCCCGCCGACCGGGATCGGGGCGCCTGCGGCGATCAGCCTGGTGCGCGAGTCGGACGCGGTGGGCACCGGCGGCACGTCCGGGTCGTCGCCCCTGGCGACCGCCATCAGCATGTCGCGGGCCTTGGCCGCGCTCGGCCGCGCCTCGACGTCGGAGGCGAGCAGCGCCACCAGCACGTCGGTCAGCGGGCCGGACTGCGACGGCGGGTTGATCTTGCCGGAGGCGACCGCGTGCAGCAGGCCGAGGGTGTTCTCCGACAGGCCGAACGGCGGCTCGCCCTCGGTGGCCGCGTAGAGCGTCGAGCCGAGGGAGAACACGTCGGAGGCGGCCGAGGGGTCGCGGCCGATGGCGACCTCGGGGGCCAGGTACGCGGGGGTGCCCGCGATCAGGCCGGTCTTGGTGACGGTGACGTCGTCGGTGGCCCGGGAGATGCCGAAGTCGGTGATCTTCACCGAGCCGTCGTCGCCGAGCAGGATGTTGCCCGGCTTGATGTCGCGGTGCACGATCCCGGCCGCGTGCGCGGCGGCCAGCGCGGCGGCCACCTGGGCACCGATCGCGGCGACCTCGGCCGGGGCCAGCGGGCCGCGCTCGGTCAGCGCGATCGCCAGGCTCACCGACGGCAGGTACTCCATGATCAGGCAGGGCGCGCCGTCCTCGTCGGCCACGTCGAACACCGCGATCGCGTTCGGGTGGTGCAGGCGGGCGGCGATGCGGCCCTCGCGCTTGCACCTGGCCACCGCCTCCTCGGCCTCGTCGACCGGCAGGCCGGGGGGCAGCAGCAGCTTCTTGATCGCCACCGTGCGGTTGAGCCGCTCGTCGACGCCCTGCCAGACGACGCCCATGGCACCGCTGCCGATGCGTCGCTCCAGCCGGTAGCGCCCGGCGACCAGCCGGCCCTCGTCGCTCATCCCGACCGGAACCTCCCTCACCCGCGAAGCGCTTCGCGGGCTGTTCGTCAACGGCGCGGGTGCGCGCCACCGGAGCGCACCCCGGCACCGGCGTCACCGGTGCGGATCCGGGGTTGGCCGACCGGTCCAGGCTAGGCGTTCACGCAGCGCGCACGAACGCAGTCCCACCACCACGGGGGCGCCACCGGTGACCGCTACATACTGTCACAATCATCCCCGAACGGGGGCAACCACACCGGACCTCAGTCCTGCTGCGCGGAGACCAACTCGGCGTCGACGATGCGCTGCGGCACGGTCTTGGTGACCGTCAGTAGCTGCTGCACCCGCAGGTGGACACCGTCGCGCAGGTGGATCCGGATTACCGCGAGCACTCCGTCGCGCCGCTCCACCACGTCGAGCACCTCGATCCGGCTGACCTCGGTCCACGAACCGAGGAACTCGCCGAGCGTGGTGCCCAGCACGTCGCCCGCGATGAGCTCGAAGGCCGACCGCGGGTTGACCTCGATCAGCCGGTAGTACTCCAGCACCAGTTCGCGGCTGGAGGTGAGCGCCCGCTGGCCGCGCTCGGAGCGCGCCGGGTTGGTGTCCCCGGTGCCCCTGCGCTGGCCGGAGCCCGCCACCGGTGGGCGGCTGGTGGTGCTCGCCGGTGGGCTGATGCTGGCCGACGCCGCGCCGGTGGACTGGGACACCACCTGGGCGTCGACCTGCCCGTCACCGGCCACGACCCGGCCGAGTTGGTGCGGGAGCAATGCGCGCTCGCCGGTGATCTGGCTGCCCGCCACGGCCGAGCCGCGGCCGGAGTCGCGGTCACGGGCCACGACGGTCGCCGCGGCGACCGCGCCGCAGAGCGTGACCACGGCCACGCCGAGACCCGTGAGCTTGGCCAGCCGCGCGGTGCGCGAGGCCGGGTGGCCCGGTTCGCCGACCTCGTGCCCTGGCACCAACCGCACCGACTGGGTGTCCACCGTCGGGGTGAACGCCTCGGGGACGTCCACGGGGTCGGGGCCGGGCTCCGGCTGGCGCCGGATCAGGTCTGCGACGCGAACCGACCCGGAGCGCACCCGGCGCTTACCGGTCGTCGGACGATCCACTGCCGCTTTCCTCCGCCTGACTCGCTCGTCGGGGCAACTCGTACCGTGCTGCCGGGTGCTCACACCACTCTTTCTCGGCGCATCACCCGATCGAGGCGATAGGCGGCGACCAGATTCACTCGAAAAGAGCAGTGGTGACACACGGCTCCGACCGGAACCCGCTGGGTCGGGTGCGATCGGACCAACACCGGGGGCCGCGCGGTCCATCACCTCGGCCCCACCCCGCCCATCATGCCTGACCAGGCGCAAGAGGTGAACCACCCGCCCGCCACGGCTAGTCGGCCACCTTGTCGGCGGTGATGAGCGGGTCCTCGCCGTAGGAGAAGGTCAGCTCCCGCTCCTCGCTGACGACCGTGCCGTCCTTGCGGAAGACCTTGAGCACCGACCGGGTGCGTGCCCTGGTCGGGTCGATCACGATCCGCTCCACCTCGACCCGGCTCACCCCGGCGTAGCGGCGCTGGATCTGCTCCTGGCCCTGGCGGCGCAGGGAGCCGCTGGTCATCGCGTAGGCCGCGTCCGGGTCGGTGACCACGTGCCGGTAGTAGTCCTCGGTGCGGTCGCCCATCGTCTTCGGGTCGTTCGGCGGGACGACCAGCATCGGGGTGACCACGGTGCTGCGCGGTGCCGCGCTCGGCGGCTCGTCGGTCTCGAAGAACGGCCGGGGGGCGCTGGTCGACTGCACGAGCGCGGAGGACCCCGGCCCGCCCGCGGTGGGCGGCGCCTCGGTCGGCGGCGGGGCGAGCGGACCCGGCGCGGGCGAGTCCGCCGTCGTGGTCGTGGGCGCCGGGGACTCCCGCCGCTGGTCCGGGGTCGAGGTGAGGCCGGACGGCGCGTCGGTCAGCGGGCGGGGGAACTGGCTGGGCAACCCGGGCAGCGCCTCGATCACGTCCGGGCGGCGCGGGCCGGACATCAGCGTCGCCGCCGCGTAGGTCAGGCCGATCACCACCAGGATCGCCGAGGTCACCGCGAACCACGCCGCGTGCCGCCAGGAGCGGGGCGGGGTGACCGAGGCCGGGATGCTGCCGAGGTCGAACTTGGCCAGGCCGGTGGCGGGCCGGTCGACCCGGACCGTGGCGCCGATGACCGGGAGCACGTCGGTCTCGTCGGCGGCGCGGGCGGCGCTGCTGAGCGCGTGCGCCCCGGCCCCCCGCACCCGCCGCGCGCGGACCCCGTACGCCCGGTGCTTGCCCTGGCTGTCGTCGGCACCGTCAACGCTGTCGGCGCAATCGGTGTCGTCGGTGTCGTCCTTGGTGTCTCGGTAGAGCGCGTCGGTGTCGGGGGTGTCTTCGTCCTGGCCGTCACTGGGGGCCATCGTGCGTACGACTCCTCTTCGGCGTCTCAGCCGGTGTTGACGACCTGGAACTCCTCGGCAGGCCGCCCCTTGGGCAGGCCGTACCCGGCGGCGGTGTCGGTGAAGTGGGCGCGCGTCCGGGCCGCGGGCTCGGTGCCTGCACCGATCCGGGAGGCGTGGCAGCGCGGCGCGGGCATCCGGCGCTCGAAGGAGCCGGTGGTGTCGCGCAGGTGCTCGGGCGCGCCGAGCGCGCGGTGGTCCGGGTGGGCGGCGGGCACGTGGTCCCGGTTGATCTCGGGGGACCGGCCCGGCACGCGCTGCGGGCGGATGACCCTGGTCGGGTCGGGGCGCGGGGCGGTGGTGGCCTCGCCCCCGGCCGAGGTCCAGCTCGCGACGGTGCCCGCGGCGCCGGAGTCGGCGTCGTCGGGGGGCGCGCAGACCACCGTGGCCCGGCGCACGTCGTCGCGTGGGGTAGATCCGATCACGCGGAGAAGACTATGCGGTTACGCGCTGTTGTCTCGCCTGCGCCGACATCGCCCGACCCGCGCCACACGTTCGCGTGACGCGCGGGCCGGAAATGCGCGCTGGGTTCACCTATCGGTGCGGTAGCGCTCCATCGTGCGGGACAGTTCTTTGCCCGCGACCGCGCCGGAGCCCGCCGCGATCAGGATCGCCACCACGTCGAGGAACCCGCCGCCGCTGGTCAGCAACCAGGCGAGCGCGGCTCCCGCGGTGGTGATCCCGGCGACGGGCCACCTGCTGCGGACGTACGTGGCGACGGCGTTGCCGCTCGCCCCGCGTTTGCGCGCCGCCGAGTTCAGCAGCGCGAGGTACCCGACCAGGCCGAGTGCGGCGACCAGGGCGATGACGGCGACGAGGACCGCGATGAGATCCACCATGGTCCCAGTCTGCCCCACCCCCGCCGTGCGGAAATGGGGGATTCCCCCTAGTCCACCCCTGGTTCGGCCGGGTCAGCGGCCGAGCTTGCCCCGGCTGAGGTCCAGCAGGGCCAGCGCGAGCGTGCGACCGGCCGGGCCGAGCTCGCGGTAGCGGGCGAGCACGTCCATCTCGCGGTTGACCACGATCCGGGGGCCGCCAGCGGCCATCCGGGACGCGCCGATCGCCTTGGACACCTCGGCCCTGCGCTTGACCAGGCGCAGGATCTCCTGGTCGAGGAAATCGATCTCCTTGCGCAGCTCGGCCACTTCCTCCGGCGCGGGCAGTTCGACACTCGGCTTGGCTGATTCGGGCTTGTTCTCGGTGATCGGGCTCATCATCTTCCCTCGGTGATCTCTGGCACCAGGTCACGTTCCCGAGACAACGGAAGCCCCGGGTCCGGTGGACTCGGGGCTTCGCGGTGGTCTGCTGTGTGCGCCTACACCACTACGGGAGCCGGAGTCCGGTTCCCGTAGAAAAACTCGTAGCAGGTCAGCACCAGACGAGCATGGCACACGGCGGGCGCGGGGGTCGAGCGGTTGCGTGAATTCCCGAAGACGATCACGGGGCAGGCGGTGGCGGCGCCGGGGTGTCGGTGACCCCCGGTACCGTGGTCGCCACGATGGAAGCTCTCTTCGACCTCCCCGCCCCCGATCCCGGTCCGGCCCCCGCGCGCCCGGCCAGGGTGGCCGCGCTGATCGACGACCTCAACGACCAGCAGCGCCGCGCCGTCGAGCACGCCGGGACCCCGCTGCTGGTGGTGGCCGGTGCCGGTTCCGGCAAGACCAGGGTGCTCACCAGGCGCATCGCCTACCTGCTCGCCGAGCGGGACGTGCACCCCGGTCAGGTGATGGCGATCACCTTCACCAACAAGGCGGCCGCCGAGATGAAGGAGCGGGTGGCCGACCTGGTCGGCCGCCGGGCGAACGCCATGTGGGTGTCGACCTTCCACTCGATGTGCGTGCGGGTGCTGCGCCGCGAGGCCAAGTCGCTCGGGATGGGGTCGAGCTTCTCCATCTACGACGCCGACGACTCGCGGCGGCTGCTGACCCTGGTGGCCCGCGACCTCGACCTGGACCCGAAGCGGTACCCGGCGCGGACGCTGTCGGTGCACATCTCGAACCTGAAGAACGAACTGGTCGACGCCGAGACCGCGGCGCAGAACGCGGGCAACGACCTGGAGCGCCGGGTCGCCGAGGTGTACGCCGAGTACCAGCGCAGGCTCACGCAGGCCAACGCGATGGACTTCGACGACCTGATCATGCGGACGGTCGAGCTGCTGCAGGCCTTCCCGGACGTCGCCGAGTACTACCACCGCCGGTTCCGGTACGTGCTGGTCGACGAGTACCAGGACACCAACCACGCGCAGTACACGTTGGTGCGGGAGCTGGTCGGCAAGGGCAACGACGGGCTGCCACCGGCAGAGCTGTGCGTGGTCGGTGACGCAGACCAGTCCATCTACGCCTTCCGCGGCGCCACGATCCGCAACATCGTCGAGTTCGAGCGGGACTACCCGAACGCGACGACTGTCCTATTGGAACAGAACTACCGCTCCACGCAGAACATCCTCACGGCGGCGAACGCGGTCATCTCGCGCAACCCGAACCGGCGGGACAAGCGGCTGTGGACGGCCATGGGCGACGGCGAGAAGATCGTCGCCTACGTCGGCGACAACGAGCACGACGAGGCCAACTTCGTCGCCAACGAGATCGACCGGCTGGTCGACTCCGGCGCGGCGAACAACAGCGACGTCGCGGTGTTCTACCGCACCAACAACCAGTCCCGGGTGTTCGAGGAGATCTTCATCCGGCTCGGGCTGCCGTACCGGGTGGTCGGCGGCGTGCGGTTCTACGAGCGCAGGGAGATCCGCGACGCGCTGGCGTACCTGCGGGTGCTGGCCAACCCGGACGACACGGTCAGCCTGCGCCGGGTGCTCAACGTGCCCAAGCGCGGCATCGGCGACCGGGCCGAGGCCTGCGTGTCCGCCTACGCCGACCGCGAGCGGGTCTCCTTCGCCGCGGCGCTGCGCGCGGCCACCGAGGGCAAGGTGCCGCTGCTCAACCCGCGCTCGCAGCGGGCGATCTCCGGGTTCGTCGAGCTGGTGGACGGCCTGCGCCGGTTCGTCGACGACGGCCAGGACGTGGCCGAGGTGCTCGACGCGGTGCTGGAGCAGACCGGGTACCGGGCCGAGCTCGAGGCCAGCGACGACCCGCAGGACGCGTCCCGGCTGGAGAACCTCAACGAGCTGATCACCGTCGCCAGGGAGTTCACCGAGGCGCCCGAGGTGATGGCGCCCGACGACGCGCCCGAGGGCATCGAGCCGGTCGAGCAGACCGGACCGGCCGCCGGGTCGCTCGCGGCGTTCCTCGAACGGGTGTCGCTGGTGGCCGACGCGGACTCCATCCCGGACGCGGAGGACACCGGCGGGGTGGTCACGCTGATGACCCTGCACACCGCGAAGGGCCTGGAGTACCCGGTCGTGTTCTCCACCGGCTGGGAGGACGGGATCTTCCCGCACATGCGCGCGCTGAGCGACCCGGTCGAACTGGCCGAGGAGCGCAGGCTCGCCTACGTCGGCATCACCCGCGCCCGCGAGCGGCTGTACCTGTCGCGGGCCATCGTCCGCTCGGCCTGGGGCCAGCCGATGACCAACCCGGCCTCCCGCTTCTTCGACGAGATCCCCCCCGACCTCCTCGACTGGCGCCGCCTCGGCCCGGAGCGCTCGATGCCCACCAGGGCCACCACCTGGGGCAGCCGCTCCAGTGAGTCGGTCCAGGCCAGCAGGCAGCGCTCCTCCCCGACCCGGGGCTGGCAGGACGCCCCCTCCCTGTCGCTGTCGGTCGGCGACCGCGTCAACCACGACAAGTACGGCCTGGGCACGGTCATCGCCTCCGAGGGCCAGGGCGCCCGTGCCACCGCCACCATCGACTTCGGCACCTCCGGCACCATCCGCCTGATGCTCATCGGCGGCGTCCCCATGGTGAAGCTCTAGCCGGGACTGGTCTTCGGCGGACCCCGGCCTGCGGGCCGGGGTCTTTCTGGCTCGGGTCTTCCGGCGTTTCCGCAGCTCCCTGGCTTGGTCTGGCTGGGGCATCGCCCTGGCCTCGCGCCGCGCTCCCGCGCCGAGTTCACCCGGTTCAGCGACAGAAGTTATCCACATGTGGATCTTCGGCGGGCTGTTTCAAGATCGTCTGTCGGTGGGTGCCGATAGACTGGCACTGGGACGCCCCCCGGTGTGGGTGGGGGCTGGGCAGGGTCGGGACCGCGTGCGCGCGAAGCAGTTGCGGTGGGGGAATCTGCGGCTGGTGGGAGCACCTGCGGCCGGTTGGGTTGCCTGTTGTCGACTGGGACGACTTGGGCGGATGGGTTGTCGGGCGCGTGGGTGGGCGCCGGGCCGGGGACCTGGTGGAGTGGCGGTCCTGGGGCTGGGTCAGTCGAGGGCCTGGTAGGCGGAGGTCAGGAAGTCGGAGTAGATCTTGGGGCCTGCTGGGGAGGTCCAGGCCTGTTGGGTGAGCAGGATGGTGACGAGGTCCTCGGTCGGGTCCACCTGGCCGGAGGTGCCCAGGCCGCCTTCCCAGCCGTAGCGGCCGGGGGTTTTGTGGAGGTCGTCGCGGGTGGTGACGATGCTGACGCCGAAGCCCCAGGTCGAGGTGTCGAAGAAGCCGTCGACCAGGCCGCCGCCCGCTTTCTGGGCGCTGGTCAGCTGGTCCGAGGACAGGGTCAGCACGGACGGGCGGGAGAGCACCGGGGCGCCGCCGCGGCGGAGCATGGTCAGGAAGGCGCGGTAGTCGGCGGCGGTGCTGACGAGGCCGCCCGCGCCGGAGTGGAAGGCGGGCGGGGTGCTCCACTGGCCGCCCTCGGCCGGGTCGTAGACGGCGCGGTCGCCACTGTCCGTGGTCGTGTACGCGGTGGCCAGCCGGGCGATCCTGTCCGGTGCGACGTGGAAGCCGGTGTCGGGCATGCCGAGCGGGGTGAAGATCCGTTCGGCGAGGAACGCGCCCAGCTCCTGCCCGGTCGCGCGTTCGATGAGGACACCCAGAACGTCATAAGCCGTGTCATACCACCACCTCTCGCCGGGGTGGCTGAGCAGCGGGAGTGTCCCGAGTAGCCGGACGACCTCGTTTGAGTCCGGTGTGGACGCCGGGTTCGGCGGTCCCGGTTCGAACCCGGCCGCGGCGATGGCGGCCTGGACGGGGTGGGTGCCGGGCGCCGCCATGAGCACGCCGTGGCCGAAAGTGCTGGTGAGCAGGTGACGCAGGGTGATGGGGCGGCGGGCCGGGACGGTGTCGTCGACCGGGCTGTCGAGCGAGCGCAGCACCCGCGGCGCCGCCAACTCCGGGATGAGCTCGCCGATCGGGTCGTCGAGCCGCAGCACGCACTCCTCGACCAGCACCAGCGCGGCGACGGTCGTCACGGGCTTGGTCATCGACGAGATGCGGAAGATCGTGTCGGCACCGGCCGGGAGGTCGCCCAGGACGCTCACGTGGGCTTCGCCGCGGTGGTCGAGCAGCGAGACGACCCCGGGCACGGCCCCGCTGTCGACGTGGCGCGCCATGACGTCCCGGTGCCGGGTCAGCCTCACCTGGTCCATGGCCGCCAACCTAGCCGCGGCCCCGGAATTGTCGTACCCCTGCGGTTCACTTCTCCCATGGCCATCACCGCGGTTGAAACGTCGGATGGGAACACGGTCGGGTGAAAAAGGGTTTCGTCGGACGCAGGAGGGGGCATTCTGCTAATGGACGGTGAGCAGCAGCGCACGGTGACGGCCGAGCGCCACAACTGAACAGCGCCGAGCAAGACGCCACGCCAGCCGCGGTGGTCATGCCCCGTCGGTCGATACCGGACCGAGGGCGACGAGCAGCGGTTCGGGTTGCTGAGCAGCCTGACCAATTACAGCGCGATCCCGCGCGAGGCCAGCCACGGGGTGGGGTTCATCTTGCGCCCGTCCGTGTCCCAGATCTCGAAGTGCAGGTGCGGGCCGGTGGACTGACCGCGGTTGCCGATGTGCGCGATCAGCTGACCGGCCTTGACCTTCTGGCCCTCGCGCACGACGTAGTCGTTGACGTGGCCGTAGACCGAGATGGTGCCGTCAGCGTGCTGCACGCGGACCCAGAGGCCGAAGCCGCTCGCGGTGCCCGCCTCGATCACGACGCCGTCCGCGACGGACAGGATCGGGGTGCCGATGCGGTTGGCGATGTCCACGCCGTAGTGGGTGACGCCCCAGCGGGCGCCGAAGCCGGAGGTGAAGGTGCCCACGGCCGGGCGGACGTACTTGGGCCGGGCCGCCTCGTCCTGCTGCGCCTTGAGCGCGGCGGCGCGCTCGGCCTTGGCCTGGGTGAGCCGCTCGGTGGTGGCCATCTTCTGGGCCTCGAGCGTGCCGTCGGCCTGACTGGCCAGCGCGAGCAGCTCGGGAGCGGCGGGGGCGTCCCCGCCCATGCCCATCGAGGCGGAGGCCTGGCGGACGCCCGCGACCGGGACGATCTCGTCGGCGGCGGCACCGGTGCTGCCACCGTCGCCGGAGACGGCGTGGATCGTCTGCCCGGCGGCAGCGGCGGCGAAGGCGCCGACCGCGACAGCGGCGACGACCACGCGACCGCGCAGGGCGGATGACGGTGGGGCGATCCGGTGAGCACCCTTCGCGCGGCGGGCGCCGCGGTCGAGCGCTTCGTCGAGCGTGGCGAACTCGTGTTCGCCACCGGTGGAGCGATGTCGGGACAAGACCTAGCCTTCCGCCTTCGGGGAGTTCGATCGCGTCGACACCTGCTCGCCGGGGAGACGGGCGTTGGTGCGGGGCGTACCGGGCGGGGGACCCGGCTGAGGAGGTTTTCCGACTGGATTCCTCCCCGGCCCTATTCGTGACCGGACTGTGACAACGGACCCGGGGACAGTAACGGGGCGGCAGCGCCGCAGGCAACATCGGTCACCCGGATCTCATCGGACGCCCTACGGGCAGACCGCGACACCCAGCGGTAATTACGCAAAGTTAACCCGAAGTCACACCCTTAGTGTGAGCTGCGTCTCCGTTCAATCGGCCATCCGGGTGGCAACCCGTTTTCCGGCCGCCCCCTCGACCGGTCGCCCCAGGTCACGGCCGGTGACACCGCGCAGCGGCAGCCCCGCGTTCACCCACATGCGCTCCTCCAGCCCCACGGAGGCCAGCGGTGGCGCTCACTAATTCTGTGTACGCACCGCACACGCCGAGACAGGCGGCAGAGCGGACAAAAAGGACAGCACCGCCGCGGGCCCGGCAGCACGCTGGGCCGCGCCGGAACGATCTGCTTGCTAGCGTTGCCCGCGATGACTCTGCGGATCACCACCCCGCCCGCCGCCGACTCGGCCGCCGACGCCAGCCCTGGTCCCCGGATCGGGTGGGCGGAGAGCCCGTCCCGGCTGCGGCTCGCCTTCGCGGTGGCCGCGGCGGGTGCGGTGGCCCAGGTCGCGGGCCCCCTTATCGGCCTGGTCGACGCTTCCCCGGCCGCGGCGTTCGCCTCCATCCCGCTGCTGGTCCTGCTGGCGGTGCTGCCGCCGGTGGTGGCGACGGCGCTCGCGGTCGCGGGCAGGCCGATCGTGGCGGCCGGGGTGCTGGTCGGCGCGGCACTGCTGACCCCGGGCCGGTTCCTCGGCGACCTCCAGTTCCTCCTCGACCCGCTGGTCGTGTCCCGCCCGGAGGTGATGGTCCCGACGAGCCTCGCCCCGCTGCGGGCGGGCGCCGGGCTCTGGGTCCTGCTCGTCGGCCACCTGCTGGTGATCGCGGCCGGGCTGATGGCGGCCAACCGCGCGGGCGCGCCCTACGGGACCCCTTACGCCGCCGAGCTCGACGACGAGGTGCGGCAGCGTTCCGCGCCCCTGGGTCTGGTGGCCGGGGTCGTGGCCGCGTTCGGGCTCCAACTGCCCCCGTTCACCTCGGGCAACGCCTTCCTGCTGGCCGAGGGCCTGATCGACAGCCCGTGGCTGCTCCGGTTCGCCCTGCTCGCCGCGGGCGCCGGTGTGGTCGCGGCCGCCCTGGTCGGTGCCGGGTCGCGGCCGTCGGTCGCGCGCGGGGTGAGCGTCGGGGCGGCGCTGGGCGTGCTCGCGATCACCGCTCCGCAGATCGCCGCCGGGCTGTGGGTGGCCCTGCTCGACGCGGCGCCGGGGCCGTACGTGGCCCTGCTGGCCGCAGCGGGACTGGCGGTGTCCTTGTGGGTGACCACCCGGGCGCACGGCCGGTCGGAGCCGGTCCGGATCGCGGGCGTGCTCGGTCTCCTCGCGGGGCTGGCGGGCATCGCGGCGGGCACCACCACCGTGATCGCGGTCAACGGCGTGGCCCAGGAGACCTACTCGAACCGGCTGTTCCTGCCCGCGGGCATCCTCGTCGCCGCGTTGGCCCTACCTCTTCTCTTCAGCAAGACAGCGACCGCGCTGCGACCGGCCTTCGCCGCCGCGCTCGCCGCCATCCCGCTCGCGGGCATGTCCACATTGGACGCGGTGGTGACCGCGACCGCGGTGGACGCCACGGTCGGCACCGGCGCGGCGGTCTGGTTCACCGCGGCAGCAGGCGCGCTCGCCGCGGCCGCCGCCGTGGTCGCGCTGGTCGCGGGCAACGCCGAACGCGGTGAGGTCGAGGAGCGGCCGCTCGACCTGGTGCTGGTCGCCCCGCTCGCGGTCGCCGGACTGCTCGCCATCGGCGCGTTCGGGCTGCCCGTGGTCAAGGCGACCGGCCTGGTCCCGCCGGGCATCTGGACCGAGTTCCGGCTGGCCTCGCTCGGCCTGCTGCTCGCCGCGCTCACCGTCGTGGTCGCGGTGGCGCTGACCCCGCTGTCGCGGCCGCACCGGGCGGGCGCGCTGCTGCTCGGGTGCGCGGGCCTGGTCGGCGTGCGCGTCCTGGAGTACCCGCTGACCGCCGCGCGCGCGGCCGGGTCGGTGCCCGGTCCTGGCCTGTGGCTCTCGCTGGCCTGCACGGCGGCACTGGTCGTCGCCGGGTTGATGGTGCTGAGCCGCCGGTGAGGATCGTGCTGGTCAGCGACAACAGCGCCATAGTCACCTCTATCGCGACGCAGCTAAGAGACCACGGCGTCGAGGTCATCTACCTGGTCGACACAGACCCAACTGGGCTGGTGCGCACGGCAGTGCAAGAGGACGCCGACGCGATCGCGGCACCGGCCGCTCTAGGAGCGATCACCGCCCTGTTGGCGGAGAATGGTGCCGCCGACATCGCCGTGGTCGGCGTGGACTCGATCGTGTCCTGGGTGGTCGACACGGCCGGTGAGTGACGTCACCACCGGTCGTGACGGACCTCACCGGATGCGAAGTGTCAAGCCCCATCCCACGTCGCTAGGGTTCCCGTGTCGTGGCGGCAGCGCGAAGCCAGGCAAGCCTGTCGCCCCTAAGCAGCAGCACGTCGACACCGTAAGTCAGGAGACTGTCGAGTGGACCTGTACGAGTACCAGGCGAAGGATCTCTTCGCCGCCCACGGGGTCCCGGTCCTGCCGGGCGACGTGGCAAGCACCCCCGAGGAAGCACACGCGATCGCGCAGCGCCTCGGGCAGACCGTCGTCATCAAGGCGCAGGTGAAGACCGGCGGCCGCGGCAAGGCGGGCGGGGTCAAGCTCGCCGACGACGCCGATGGCGCCAAGGAGAAGGCCGAGGCGATCCTCGGGCTCGACATCAAGGGCCACATCACCCGCAAGGTGCTGGTGACCGTCGCCTCCGACATCGCCGAGGAGTACTACTTCTCGTTCCTGCTCGACCGCGCCAACCGCACCTTCCTGGCGATGGCCTCGGCCGAGGGCGGCATGGAGATCGAGCAGCTCGCGGTCGAGCGCCCGGACGCGCTGGCCAAGGTGCCGGTGGACGCCATCAAGGGCGTCGACCTGGACACCGCGCGCGACATCGCGACCCAGGCGAAGATCCCGGCCGAGGTGCTCGAGCAGGCCGCCGAGGTCATCGTCAAGCTGTGGGAGACCTTCGTCAGCGAGGACGCCACGCTGGTCGAGGTCAACCCGCTGGTGCGCGACCCGCAGGACAAGGTCATCGCCCTCGACGGCAAGGTGACCCTGGACGAGAACGCGTCCTTCCGCCAGCCCGGCCACGCCGAGCTGGTCGACAAGGAGGCGGAGGACCCGCTGGAGGCCGCGGCCAAGGCCAAGGACCTCAACTACGTCAAGCTCGACGGCCAGGTCGGCATCATCGGCAACGGCGCGGGCCTGGTCATGTCCACCCTGGACGTCGTCGCGTACGCCGGTGAGAAGCACAAGGGCGTCAAGCCGGCGAACTTCCTCGACATCGGTGGCGGCGCCTCGGCCGAGGTGATGGCCAACGGGCTGCACATCATCCTGAACGACCCGGACGTGAAGTCGGTGTTCGTCAACGTCTTCGGCGGCATCACCGCCTGCGACGCGGTCGCCAACGGCATCGTCGCGGCGCTGCAGATCCTGGGCGACGAGGCCACCAAGCCGCTGGTCGTGCGCCTGGACGGCAACAACGTCGACGAGGGTCGGCGGATCCTGGCGGAGGCCAACCACCCGTTGGTGACCGTCGTGGACACGATGGACAACGCTGCCGACAAGGCTGCCGAGCTCGCGGCTGCGGGGGTCTGATCATGGCTATCTTCCTGACCGAGAACAGCAAGGTCATCGTCCAGGGCATCACCGGCTCCGAGGGCACCAAGCACACCGCGCGGATGCTCAAGTCCGGCACCAACGTCGTCGGCGGGGTGAACCCGCGCAAGGCGGGCACCAAGGTCGAGATCGAGGGCCAGTCGCTGCCGGTGTTCGCCACCGTCGCCGAGGCGATCGCCGAGACCGGCGCGGACGTGTCGGTCATCTTCGTGCCGCCGAAGTTCGCCAAGGACGCCGTCCTGGAGGCGATCGACGCCGAGATCGGCCTCGCGGTCGTCATCACCGAGGGCATCCCGGTGCACGACTCCGCCTACTTCTGGGCGCACGCGGTCGCCACCGGGCACAAGACCCGGATCATCGGCCCGAACTGCCCCGGCCTGATCAGCCCCGGGAAGTCCAACGCGGGCATCATCCCGGCGGACATCACCGGCCCCGGCAAGATCGGCCTGGTGTCCAAGTCGGGCACGCTGACCTACCAGATGATGTACGAGCTGCGCGACATCGGCTTCTCGTCGGCGGTCGGCATCGGCGGCGACCCGATCATCGGCACCACCCACATCGACGCGCTCGCCGCGTTCGAGGCCGACCCCGAGACCGAGCTGATCGTGATGATCGGCGAGATCGGTGGCGACGCCGAGGAGCGGGCCGCGGCCTACATCAAGGAGAACGTGACCAAGCCGGTCGTCGGCTACGTCGCGGGCTTCACCGCCCCCGAGGGCAAGACGATGGGCCACGCCGGCGCCATCGTCTCCGGCTCGGCGGGCACCGCGCAGGCGAAGAAGGAGGCCCTCGAGGCCGCCGGGGTCAAGGTCGGCAAGACGCCGTCGGAGACCGCCGCCCTCGCCAGGGAGTTGTTCACCGCGCGCGGTTAGTCCGCCGCGGTGGGTCGTGGGGCCGGGCGCTGGTAGCGTCCGGCCCCACCTCGTTTCACCTGTTCGGGAACCGGCACCGACCGGCCGACGTCGAACGGGCCGGGATGGGCTAGCGTTTTCGCTGGCTCTGATGTTTCTTCGTCGCTGAGGAGAGCACGCGATGACCTACCCAGGTGCGCCGGGCGGATACCCGGGGCCGGGACAACCGCAGCCCCAGCCGCAGCCGGGCTTCGGACCGCCGCCGGTCGGCAGCAGGTTCACCCTGGCGCAGACGCTGAACCTGGTCGTCATCGGGCTCGGCGCGCTGAACCTGTTCCTCGGGTTCGCGCCAGTCGCGGCCTCGATCAGCTTCTACGAGGGCGGCCTTGGCTGGGTGCCGGGGCTGCTGTTCGTCGGCGCCCTGCTGGCCCTGCCCGCGGTGCTGCCCGGGGACAAGAAGGTCGGTGTCCAGTCGGTCGCCGTCGTGCTCGGCGCGGCGCTGGCCTACCTGTTCACCGTGTTCGCCAGCAGCGGTGAGCTGAAGGCGGGCGGCATCATGGTGCTGATCTTCGGCCTGGTGCAGGCGCTGCTCTCGGTCGGCGCGTTCCTCTACGAGGCCGAGCTGCTCAAGCCGCCCGCGCCGCGCCAGCACCACGGCCACTTCGGCCAGCCGGGCGGGTACAACCCGAACCCGCCGTCCGGGCAGTTCCAGCAGCCCTACGGCCAGCCGCCGGTGCAGCAGCAGCCACCGCAGCAGCAGCAGCCGGGCGGGCAGACCACCTTCGCCCCGCAGCAGGGCCAGTTCGGCCAGCCGCCGCACGCGCCGGGCACGCCGCCCGGCGGGTACCCGCAGCAGGGCTGACACACCTCTTCGCCGGACGGGCGGGGTGGCACGGGGAACCGGCCGCCCCGCCCGTTCCGCGTTCCCGGGTCACACCGGCGCTCACCGGATGGGGTCACGGCGGCGTGCCTGACCCGATCGGAGCAACCCGGATGTCAGAGTTGGCGGCATGCCGCACACCGACCTGCTGGAGGCCGAGGACGAGGACCGGGTCGAACTCCCCCGGTCGCTGCGGGTCCGGGTGCTCGCGGTCGCGGCGGTGGGACCGCTGCTCACCGGGTACGCCGCGGTGGCCGCGGTGTTGGCGCTGGTCACCGCGATCGCGCCGCGGGCGCTGTTCACCACCTCCGGGGTGTTGGCGGCGGCGGTGCCCGGCTGGCTCGGCGCGCACCAGGTGCCGGTGCGGATCGAGGGCCACGAACTGGGCGCGTTGCCCCTGCTGCCCACGCTGCTGGTGTTGGTGCTGGCGTGGCGGACGGCGGCGGCAGCGGCGGACCGGTTGTCGGTCGAGACGCCTCGTGAGGCCGGTCAGGTCGTAGGGGCCATCGTCGGCGCGCATGCTGTGGCGGGGTTGTCGTTGGCGTTGTTGTGTTCCGATGGCACGGTCACGATCGATCCGTTGGCGGGGTTGTACTACCCGGCGCTCTTGTCCGGTATCGCTGCTGTGGCAGGTGTGTTGCCGCGCGCGGGGTTGTCGCACATGTTGTCCGACCGGATGGACGCGATAGCGCTTAGAGGTCTCCGGGCCGGTTTGCTCGCCGTGGCGGCGTTGTTGGCGTCTGGCGCGGTTGTCCTGACTCTGGCGTTGGCACTGTCTTTCCCGACCGTGAAACAACTGTTCGCGGTCGAGGGCATCGGCGGCGGCATCGGCATGTTGTTGCTGTCGTTGGGTTACCTGCCGAACGCGGTGGTAGCGGCTACGGCGTTCTCGGCGGGGCCTGGGTTCTCGCTCGGCTCGGTCGTCGTGTCGCCGGTGGACTTCCACGGTGGCGCCGTCCCGCCGCTGCCGCTGCTCGGCGCCCTGCCGGAGCACGGGCAGGCGTGGTGGCTGCTGCTGTTCGCGTTCCCCGCCGCGGTGGGCACGCTGGTCGGCTGGGTGCTGCGGGAGGTCGACGAGTCGCCCGCGGTGCGGGTGCGGGCGGTGGTGGTCGCCTCGGTCGTGGTGGCGATGGCGTTCGCGGTGCTCGGCGGCGCGGCCGGTGGCGCGCTCGGCGGTGGCCCGTTCCACCCGCTCGACCTGCGGGCGGCGTGGCTGTCGGTGGCGCTGGTGGCCTGGGTCGCGCTGCCCGGCGCGGTGGTCGCCTGGACCGCGGGGCCGCAGCCGGTCCGCGCGGAACCGGTGCCGGACGAGGACTCCGACCTCGACGACACCGTGGAGTCTTCGGAGTCTTCGGAGTCCGAGGACCCCGAAGCCGAGCCGGACGACGCCGAGGACGCCGACGGACTCGAGACCGCTGACGGCGAGTCGGCGGAGGTCGAGGACGTGGCGGACCCCGACACCGACCCGACCGGCCCCGATCCCGACCCGGCTGACGACGGCGAGGACCGGGGCGGCGCCGAGGAGCCCGTGGCGAGCGCGGACACCGGGGACGAGCAGGCATCGGGGCGCTGACCAAGATCGACTGCGCACGGCTTACGCTGGGCACACCCCGTTCCGGCCGTCGCAGGAGACCACGCTTGAGCGTTCACCACCCGCCCACCGCGCCTGCCAGGGTCGTCGTCCTGGTCTCCGGTTCCGGCACCCTGTTGCAGGCCCTGCTCGACGAGTGCGCGCGCCCCGGGTACCCGGCCGCCGTCGTCGCCGTGGGCGCTGACCGCACCCGCATCGAAGGGCTGGCCAGGGCCGAGCGCGCGGGGATCGCGACGTTCACCGTGCGCACCCGCGACCACGCGGACCGCGACGCGTGGGACACCGCGCTGACCGAGGCGGTCGCGGCGCACGAGCCGGACCTGGTGGTGTCGGCGGGCTTCATGAAGATCCTGGGGTCGGCGTTCCTGGCCCGCTTCGGCGGCCGGATGATCAACACGCACCCCGCGCTGCTGCCCTCGTTCCCCGGCGCGCACCCGGTGCGCGACGCCATCGAGCACGGCGTGCTGGTCACCGGGGCGACCGTGCACCTGGTCGACGGCGGCGTGGACACCGGGCCGATCATCAGCCAGGAGCCGGTGCCGGTCGAGGTGGGCGACGACGAGGCGGCCCTGCACGAACGCATCAAGGCGGTGGAGCGGCGGTTGCTGGTCGACGTGGTCGCCAGGATGACCGCAGAGGGCTACACCGTGGACGGACGAAAGGTGAGCATCCCGTGACCGTTACCGAGGTCGAGCGGCGGCCGATCCGCCGCGCGCTGATCGGCGTGTCGGACAAGACCGGCCTGCTGGAGTTGGCGACCGGCCTGCACGCGGCCGGGGTGGAGATCGTCTCCACCGGGGGCACCGCGAAGACCATCGCCGACGCCGGGGTCCCGGTGACGCCGGTGGAGGAGGTCACCGGGTTCCCCGAGTCGCTGGGCGGCCGGGTCAAGACACTGCACCCGAGGGTGCACGCCGGGCTGCTGGCCGACATGCGCGACCCCGCGCACGTCGCGCAGCTCGACCAGCTGGAGATCGCGCCGTTCGACCTGCTGGTGGTCAACCTGTACCCGTTCGTCAAGACGGTCGCCTCGGGCGCGTCGCCGGAGGAGTGCGTCGAGCAGATCGACATCGGCGGACCCGCGATGGTGCGCGCGGCGGCGAAGAACCACGCCAGCGTCGCCGTCGTCGTCGACCCCTCGCGCTACTCGTGGCTATTGGAGCAGGTCGGCGCGGGTGGCTTCACCTTGCCCGACAGGCAGTCCCTCGCCGCGGCGGCGTACCGGCACACAGCGTCCTACGACGTCGCGGTGGCCTCGTGGATCGGCAGCACGCTCGCGCCGGACGACGAGGGTTCCGGCTTCCCCGGGTGGGTTGGCGCTACCTGGCAGCGCAAGAACGTGCTGCGGTACGGGGAGAACCCGCACCAGAGCGCCGCGCTGTACGTGCAGGGTGACGGTTCGTCCGGGTTGGCGACGGCGACGCAGCTGCACGGCAAGGAGATGTCCTACAACAACTACGTCGACGCTGACGCTGCCTGGCGCGCGGCGCACGACCACGCCGCGGCGTGCGTGGCGATCATCAAGCACGCCAACCCGTGTGGCATCGCGGTGTCCGACGTGGACATCGCCGAGGCGCACCGCAACGCGCACGCCTGCGACCCGACCAGCGCGTTCGGCGGCGTGATCGCCAGCAACCGCGAGGTCAGCCTGGCGATGGCCGAGCAGGTCGCGGAGATCTTCACCGAGGTGGTCGTCGCCCCCGCCTACGCCGACGGCGCGGTGGAGGTGCTGACCCGCAAGAAGAACATCCGGGTGCTGCTCGCCGAGCCGCCGCGCAGGCTGGGCGCCGAGCTGCGGCCGGTGTCGGGCGGGCTGCTCGTGCAGACCATCGACACCATCGAGGCCGAGGGCGACGAGCCCGCCAAGTGGACGCTGGCGACCGGGCCCGCGGTGGACGACGCCACCCTGGCCGACCTGGCCTTCGCCTGGCGGGCCGTGCGGGCGGTGAAGTCCAACGCGATCCTGATCGCCAAGGGCGGCGCGACCGTGGGCGCGGGCATGGGCCAGGTCAACCGGGTGGACGCGGCCAAGCTGGCGGTGGCCAGGGCCGGGGACCGCACGGTGGGCGCGGTCGCCGCGTCCGACGCGTTCTTCCCGTTCCCGGACGGCCTGGAGGTCCTGGTCGAGGCCGGGGTCAAGGCGATCGTGCAGCCGGGTGGCTCGGTGCGGGACGCGGAGGTCCTCGCGGCCGCCGAGGCGGCCGGGGTGTCGGTGTACCTGACCGGGACCAGGCACTTCGCGCACTGACGCTGTGGTGGGGGCGGGGATGTGCCCGCCCCCACGGTCAGCCCTGGAGGATGCGGCGGGTCTGGCGGCCGGTGGCGACGAGTTCGCCCGCGCGGTTCCACACCTCGCTGGCATCGACGCACCAGCCCGCGCTCGCGTGTTCGGTGTGGATGCGCGCGAACGCCCACTCGTTGGCGTCGAAGGTGTGCGCCGCCTCGGTGAAGTGCACGGCCAGTTCGACCGTGGGGATCGGCACCGGGGTCGTGCGTGTGGCATAGAGCGCGGGAGCGAGTACGTCCAGCAGTACCGTCGCCGCTGACTCGGGTCGAGCGGGCGGGGCGACGAGACGGACCCAAGAGGTCAGGACAGGACTGTCACCGCCGCTGAGCGGAACGCCGCCTACCGGCCGGAACTCGATGTGCTGCGCGAACGGCACAAGACCCGGCGGCAGCGTGAACGGCGCCAAGGTGTCGACATCAGGGACATCCGGCAGTGAGATGGCCGGACTGCCTGGCCCGTTGTCCCCGCCGCCGAAGGTAGCCGTGGCGAGCAGGGCGAGCTTCTCGCCTGCTTGCAGGCGCGCGATGACGGTCGAGCTGCTGCGGCCTGCCTTGACGAGGTCTGCCGATACGTGAACCTCGTCGGACCGCACTGCCGACAGGAACGACACGTGCACGGCTCGGGCCGGTAGCCCCGAGACCAGCCTCCCCGCGTGGTCGAGCGCTATGCCCGCCAAGAGGCCGCCGTGGGCACCGGTCCACGAGCGCCAACTCTCGTCGACGCGTTCGACATCGGCCAGGACGCTCATGGCGGCACACCTCGTGGTCAGTGGTTTTACGCAACCGACCATAGTGCGAGGTAGGGGGTCGGTGCGCCGAGATCTACGTCATGCGCGACCCGCTCCGGACCGGTTTGACAGCGGGTCCGGGTGGGGTATTCTTCGGATGTCGAACACCTGTTCGACTCGGGCGACTGGAGTCGAGGCCGGTCGCCCGGAAAACCGCCGTCTCCCCACGGCAGACCACGCGCGAGATGAGCGGCGCGCGCGGTGGACCCGTGGGAGGTATCGCGGTGTGGTCGCTACCTGGTCCCGGCGCGGGGAAGTACTCGGGAACAGGTAGCGACCACTTTTCATTTCCCGGCGTGCCCACCACGGCACGCGTCACCTCGCGACACCTGACCGGTCCGTCAGCGCTATCGGCGCGCAGCGGTCCTAGAACCCTTCAAGCCCCAACGCGCCCACGGCGCGCTTGCCTCACCCCGCGGCGGCTGAGCATGTCGGCGCACTCGAGCCCACAACCCTTTCGCGTCGAGCCGGGCACTCTTGCCGGTCCGCGCGTTCTCCCTGTCCACCAAGGTTTGTCGAGCCTGTTCCCCTGGGGCGGCTTGCGGCGCGGTGGCACGGTCTCGGTCCAGGGGTCGTCCGGGCTCTTACTCGCTTTGCTCGCAGAGGCAAGCTCACAGGGGTCTTGGACTGCCGTCGTGGGTATGCCCAACCTCGGGATGTTGGCCGCCGCCGAGGCAGGTATGGCTGTCCAGCGCATCGCCCTGATACCGCAACCTGGCGCGGATCTCGCCGCGGTCGTCGCGGCGCTGCTCGACGGGTTCGACATCGTGGCGGTGGCCGCGAACCGGATCGGCGACCAACTCGCGCGCAAGCTGTCCGCGCGCGCCCGCAGCCGGGGCGCGGCGCTGATCGCGGTCGGTCCGTGGCCGGGCGCCGAGCTGGAGCTGACCGTGGCGCACGGGCGCTGGTCGGGCCTGCACGACGGCCACGGGTACCTCGACAGCCACCTGGTCGAGGTGCGCGCCAGGGGTCGCGGAGCGGCTGCCCGACCTCGGCGGACCACGTTCACCTTGCGGGGTGAGACGCCCTTGACGGCACCCTCGTTCGAACATATGTTCGACCACAGCAGCGCTGCCATCAGCGACGACACCGCTATCAGGAGAACACCGTGACCCGCCTGCTCGTCCTCTGGTGCCCGGATTGGCCGGTCGTGGCCGCGGGCATGGCGGCGGGGCTGTCGGCGGACGCGCCCGCCGTGGTGGTCTCGGCGAACCAGGTGGTCTGCGCGAACGCCCAGGCGCGCCGCGAGGGCGTGCGCCAGGGCCTGCGCCGCCGGGAGGCGCAGGGCCGGTGCCCGGACCTCGCGGTGCTGCCCACCGACCTCGACCGGGACGCGCGGCTGTTCGAACCCGTGGCCGCCGCGGTGGAGGAGTTGGCGGTCGGCGTCGAGGTGGTCGCCCCCGGGGTGGTGGCGGTGCCCGCGCGGGGGCCGTCGGGGTACTTCGGGTCGGAGGAGTCGGCCGCCGAGCGGGTGATCGACCAGGTGGCGACCCGCACCGGCGCCGAGTCCCAGGTCGGCGTGGCGGACGGGTTGTTCGCGGCGACGCTGGCCGCGCACCGGGGTCTGGTCGTGCCGCCGGGTGAGAGCGCGCGGTTCCTCGCACCGCTGGACATCCGCGAACTCGCCGACCGCCCCGACCTGGTGGACCTGTTGCGGCGGTTGGGGATCTACACCCTGGGCGCCTTCGCCGCGTTGTCCCACAACGACGTCACGTCCCGATTCGGCGCGGACGCCGGTTACGCCCACCGCCTCGCCAGCGGCTTGGAACAACGGCCCCCTTCGCGCAGACGACCGCCGGTAGACCTATCGGTCACACTCAGCCCTGACCCGCCGATCGACCGAGTCGACGCTGCCGCCTTCATCGCCCGCACCTTGGGCGAGAAGCTGCACAACCTGCTTGCTTCGCACGGCCTGGCCTGCACCCGCCTGGCCATCCACGCCAGCACCGCCAACGGCGAGGAGTTGACCCGCCTCTGGCGCTGCGCGGATCCTCTTACCCCGTCCGGCATCTCTGACCGCGTCCGCTGGCAACTGGACGGCTGGCTCCGCAGCCCCACCCGCCCGTCAGCCGGAATCACCCTGCTACGCCTAGAGCCCGAGGAAACCGTTGACGGCCACGCCCTCCAACTAGGCCTTTGGCAAGGCGGCAACGACGAACAAACCTCCCGCGCCTCCCGAGCAATGATCCACGTCCAAGGCCTCTTAGGCCAAGAAGGCGTCCTCACCCCCACCCTCACCGGCGGCCGCTCCCCCAGCGACCAGGTAACCCTGACCCCTTGGGGCGACGAACAAACCCCCACCACCTCCCCCGACCTCCCCTGGCCCGGCCGATTACCCAGCCCATCACCGGCAACGATCCCCACACAGCGCGTCCCGGCAACAGTGCTGGACCGCGATGGCGGGGAGGTAGGGGTAACCGGGCGATTCACGCTTACCTCGCAACCGGACGAGGTAGCGGTTGCGGGGAGCACTCGGCGGGTAATCGCGTGGGCGGGGCCGTGGCCTGCGGACGAACGCTGGTGGGAGAAGGACAACGGGAGGCGACGGGCGCGGCTGCAGGTGCTGCTGGCCGAGCAGTCCGAAGTGGACAACCAGGATGCGCTGCTCCTGGTACGCGAGAACGAGAAGTGGTCCGTGGAAGGAATCTACGACTGATGTCCCCGACTGACCCGATTCTGGATGAGTGGCTTGATCTGTTCGACCTGGCTGAGTTGATTCCGGTGCAGCGGAGGTCGCCGGAGGAGACGAGGGCGGAGTGAGGGGTGGAGTTGTCCACAGGCTGGTCGCTCGTTCGGCCCGTTCTGGTGGTGTGTCCCGGTAGGCTGTGTATCGGGGGCTGCTCTGGGCGGTTTGATCTTGAGCTGGGGGTGGGCGGCTCTCGATCTCGGCTGCGCCATCGACGGACAGACCTCGCCTTCGGCATTGGCCTGGGCGCGAGTTACGAGCTTTGCTCGATGTGGCGAACTCATTTTGCGCGGGGCCCCTGAATAACCCGTGGCAGAACCGCAAAGCAGGGGCCGAAAAGCAGGCCCTGCCGCGAACGACGCTATGGGCCATTCTCCCCCGCACAAAACGAGTCCGCCACATCGAGCAGTTGGCACCAGCGACTCCGAGGAGCGTGTGGGGGCCAACGTTGTAGCGGGGCGCGTGGGGCCAACGTTGTTCGGGGGTGGGTGGTTGGCCAACGTCTGTGAGGGCCGGGTGGGGGCAACGTGTTTGGGGGCCTGGCAGGGATGCAGAGGAGTTGGGGTGGGGTGGAGTAATCCTCCGGTTCGGTGGTCGGAGTTGGAGAGGATTCTGTCCGGGCGGCCGCCTGTGGTGGGGGATGGTGGGGATAGTCCGGCGTGGACGCGGCATCGGGAGCGGTTTTTCTCGTCGGTGGGGGAGGTGGTCACCGATAGCAGTGGCGGGGAGGAGCGGGTTCCGTACGCGGAGTTGCACTGCCACAGCAACTTCAGCTTTCTGGACGGCGCCTCGCACCCCGAGGAGTTGGTGGAGGCCGCCGCGTTGCTGGGGCTTGATGCGGTCGCGATCACTGATCATGACGGGATGTACGGGGTTGTTCGCTTTGCCGAGGCGGCGCGGGAAGTGGGGGTCAGGACGGTCTTTGGTACTGAGCTCAGCTTGGGGTTGACGGCGCCGCAGAATGGGGTGGCTGATCCTGAGGGGGAGCATCTCCTGCTCCTCGCGGCCGGGCAAGAGGGTTACCACCGGCTGTGTCGGGTGCTCACTACGGGCCATCTCGACGGTGAGGAGAAGGGCAAGCCTCTCTATGACCTGCGGGCGGTAGTGGAAGAGACGCGGGATCACTGCGTTGCTCTCACGGGTTGCCGCAAGGGGGCTGTTCGCAAGGCGCTCAGTGAAGGTGGTCCTACCGCAGCGTTTGAGCAGTTGCGACTGCTCAAGGTCGCTTACGGCAAGGACCGCGTCTTCGTCGAGTTGGTCGATCACGGCTACCCCAAGGACTCCGCGCGCAACGACCTTCTCGCGGGTATGGCGACTGACCTAGGCCTACCGACCATCGCGACCAATGCTGTGCACTACGCGCATCCCGGGCGGGGGCGGTTGGCGGCGGCGATGGCGGCTGTGCGGGCGCGGCGGAGTCTGGATGAGTTGGAGGGGTGGTTGCCGCCCGCGCCTACGGCTCATTTGCGTACGGGGGCGGAGATGTCGGCGCGGTTCGAGCGGTATCCGGGGGCGGTGCAGCGCGCGGCGGTGTTGGGTGTGGCGTTGTCGTTCGACCTAGAGGTGGTGGCGCCGAAGTTGCCGCCGTTCACCGTGCCGGATGGGCATGACGAGGTGACCTACCTGCGTGAGCTGGTGCACCTGGGCGCGGCCGAGAAGTACGGGTCGGCGGCGGAGGCGCCGAGGGCGCACGCGCAGATCGCGCACGAGCTCGGGGTGATCGAGGAGCTCGGCTTCCCCGGCTACTTCCTGGTGGTGTGGGACATCGTGCGGTTCTGCCGGTCCAGCGGGATCCTCTGCCAGGGCCGGGGATCGGCGGCGAACTCGGCGGTCTGCTACGCGCTGGGGATCACCAACGTGGACGCCGTGCGGTGGGAGCTGCTGTTCGAGCGGTTCCTGGCGCCCGCGCGGGACGGGCCGCCGGACATCGACCTGGACATCGAGTCCGACCGCAGGGAGGAGGCGATCCAGTACGTCTACGCCAAGCACGGCAGGCGGCACGCGGCGCAGGTGGCGAACGTGGTCACCTACCGGGCCAAGTCGACGGTGCGGGACATGGCGCGGGCGCTGGGGTACTCGCCGGGCCAGCAGGACGCGTGGAGCAAGCAGATCGACCGGTGGGGGCCGCTGACCAGCACCGTCGGCGACAACCACCTGGACGTGCCGGACGCGGTGCTCGAGCTGGCCGGGCAGCTGGAGGACTTCCCCCGGCACCTGGGCATCCACTCCGGCGGCATGGTGATCTGCGACCGGCCGGTGAGCGAGGTGTGCCCGGTCGAGCCGGCGCGGATGGCCGACCGGACCGTGCTGCAGTGGGACAAGGACGACTGCGCCGCCGTCGGGCTGGTGAAGTTCGACCTGCTGGGGCTGGGCATGCTGTCGGCGCTGCGCTACATGGTGGAGATGGTGCGCGACCACCACGGGAAGGACGTCGACCTCGGTGCGCTCGACCTGGCCGACGCGGGCGTGTACGAGATGTTGTGCCGGGCCGACTCGGTCGGTGTGTTCCAGGTGGAGAGCCGCGCGCAGATGGCGACGCTGCCCCGGTTGCGGCCGGAGGAGTTCTACGACCTGGTGGTGGAGGTGGCGCTGATCCGGCCCGGTCCGATCCAGGGCGGGTCGGTGCACCCGTACATCCGGCGCAAGAACGGCAACGAGGAGGTCACCTACGACCACCCGCTGCTGGAGAAGGCCCTGCACAAGACCAAGGGCGTGCCGCTGTTCCAGGAGCAGCTGATGCAGATGGCCGTCGACATCGCCGACTTCACCCCGGCGGAGGCCGACGAGCTGCGCCGCGCGATGGGCGCGAAGAGGTCCACCCGGCGGATGGAGCGGCTGCGGGAGCGGTTCTACGCCGGGGCCGCCGCGCACGGGATCGACGAGGAGCTGGCCGGGCGCATCTACGCGAAACTGTTGGCGTTCGCGAACTTCGGCTTCCCGGAGAGCCACGCCCTCAGCTTCGCTTACCTTGTCTTCGCCAGCGCCTGGTTCAAGCTCTACTACCCAGAGGCCTTCTGCGCCGCCTTGTTGCGTGCGCAGCCGATGGGGTTCTACTCGCCTCAGTCCCTGGTAGCCGACGCACGCCGCCACGGGGTAACAGTGCTCGGGCCGGACATCAACGCCAGCATCTCTTATCCCATCCTCGAACCGGCGGGTGAACGACCTGCCATCCGTCTTGGCCTAAGCACCATCCGCAACATTGGCGAGAAACTGGCCACCCGCATCGTCGAAGCCCGCAGCGAAACCCCCTTCACCGACATGACAGACCTAGCGCGCCGCGTTGAACTGACCCGCCCCCAGATAGAGGCCTTGGCCACCGCGGGCGCCTTCAGCTGCTTCACCCCTCACCGGCGGGAAGCCCTATGGACCGCAGGTGCCGTTGTCTCCGAAGGGAAGGGCTACCTCCCCGGCACGGTCGTCGGCGCTAACGCCCCCACCCTGCCCGGCATGGACACCCTGGACCAAGCCATAGCCGACGTCTGGGCCACCGGCATCTCCCCCGACAGCTTCCCCACCCAGTTCATCCGCCCCTACCTGGACCGCATAGGCGCCCTCTCCGTGACAAAGCTGTCCACAGTAGACAACGGCACCCGAGTCCTCCTGGGCGGCGCCGTGACCCACCGCCAACGCCCCCAGACCGCGGGCGGGGTGACCTTCCTGAACATCGAAGACGAAACCGGCATGCTCAACGTCGTCTGCTCCCCCGGCCTCTGGACCCGCTACCGCCGCATAGCCCGCACCAGCGCAGCCCTCCTAGTCCGCGGCACCCTGGAGAAGAGCGAAGGTGTGATCAGCCTCTATGCCGACCACCTCCAGACCCTGCACATGCGCATAGAGGCCAAATCCCGCGACTTCAGGTAGCAGGGAACCTCTCCACCCAGCGCTTCTGCCATGGGGTTTCGACTGCACGGGGAAGGTAGTGCTGTCGTGTCCAGGCAACCGCCTCAGTCGGCGCTACACCGCTCAGGATGGCCAAGCACGACAGGACTGTCCCCGTTCGGCCGACTCCGCCGCCGCAGGCGATTTCCACGAGGTCGCCGTTTGCCGCGCGGGTGTGGGTGGTGCGGATCAGGCGGATGGCTTCCTGGCGGTCTCGGGGGAGGAGGAAGTCGGGCCAGTCGATCCAGGAGTGGGGCCAGGTGAGGGTTGGTTCGTGGCGGCGGAGGCGGGAGCCGCCGAGGTAGAGGCCGAAGTCGGGGGTCGTGCCGGTGCGGGGGCCGGTGCGCAGGCCCCTGGCTTCGACGGTGACGCCGTCCGGGAAGGTGATCGAGCTGGTCATCCAGTACGACTACCAGAGGATGACCAGCTCGACAAAAACCATTACAGGTCGATCCCGGACAGGACCATCACCTGTTCCTCGGTGAAGTCGTCCATCGCCGAGCGCAGGCCCTCGCGGCCGGTCCCGGAACCCTTCACGCCGCCGTAAGGCATCTGGTCGGCCCGGTAGGACGGGACGTCGCCGATGACCACGCCGCCCACTTCCAGGTCGGCGGAGGCCTGGAACGCGGTTTGCAGGTCGCGGGTGAACACGCCCGCCTGGAGCCCGTAGTCGGTCCCGTTCGCGACCTCGAACGCCTCCGTCACCGTGTCCACGACGGTCACCACGAGCACCGGCCCGAAGACCTCCTCGCAGGACACCTTCTCCGCCGCCGGAACACCACTGAGGACGGTGGGCTCGACCGTCGCCCCGGTGCGCTTGCCCCCGGTCAGCAGCGTCGCCCCGGCCGCGACCGCCTCGGACACCCAGGTCTCGACGCGTTCGGCGTTGCGCTCGTCGATCAGCGGGCCCACGTCGACGTTCGGGTCGTGCGGGTCGCCGGTGCGCAGGGCCTCGACCTCGGCGACCAGCTTGGGGATGAACTCGTCGGCGAGCGAGCGGTGCACCACGACCCGCTGGACCGCGATGCAGGACTGCCCGGCCTGGTAGTTGCCGAAGGTGGCGATCCGCTTGGCGGCGAAGTCCAGGTCGGTCCAGTCGGGGCACAGGATGGCCGCGCTGTTGCTGCCCAGCTCCATCACCACGTGCTTGCGCGGGGCGGCCGCGCTGATGCCGTGGCCGACGCCGGTGGAGCCGGTGAACGAGATGACCGGCAGCCGGGGGTCCTCGATCAGCGTCGCCATGTCCGCGCCGCGCACCGGCAGCACCGAGAACGAGCCGGCGGGCAGGTCGGTCTCGGCCAGGATCTCGCCGAGCAGCAGCGCGGACAGCGGGGTGGCCGACGCGGGCTTGACGATCACCGGGGCGCCGACCGCCAGCGCCGGGGCGACCTTGTGCGCGACCAGGTTGAGCGGGAAGTTGAACGGCGCGACGGCCAGCACCGGGCCGCGCGGGCGGCGCCGGATCAGGCCGAGGCGGCGCTCACCGGCGACGTCGGTGTCGAGCCGTTGCAGCTCGCCGACGTGCCTGCGGGCCTCCTCGGCGGCGAAGGTGAACACCGACACCGCCCTCGCCACCTCGATGGTGGACCACTTGAGCGGCTTGCCGTTCTCGGCGGTGATCGTCTCGGCGATCTCCTCGGTGCGCGCGGCCAGCGTGTGCGCGACGTGCGCCAGCGCGCTCGCCCGCACGTGCGCGGGCACCGAGCGCAGCGGCTTGGCCGCGGCGGCCGCGGCGGCGATGGCGGCCTCGACGTGCTCGGGGCCGGGCACCGACACCGTCGCCACGTCGGTCCCGTCGTAGGGGTGGCGCACCTCGATGGTGTCATCGCTGCTGTGCGGTCTGCCCGCCACCCAGAACGGGCGCGGCTTGGCGACCACGGCGTCTTGTTCGTCGGTCATGCCTGCAACGGTAGGCCGCGTCCGGGTGCGGGGCTTGGCCGAGAACGCCCCGGGTTAGGATGTCGGTGGCTGACCGACGGTGGTGACTAGGGTTCCGCCGCGCCTGACCAGGCGCGGGTCTGGTTCGAGCGTCACGGAAAGCCCGCGCGGACAGGTGCGCGGGCAGGCATCTCCGGGAGAGAAACCCAGGGAGGGACCGGTCGGCGCACGGTCATGGACGCCGTGCGCCGATGTGGGGACCCCCCGTCTCGGTGCTCCGGCTTCCGCGCCAACGGAAGGTGCACGTCGATGACAGACAGTCAGCGCCCGGTCCTCGTGGTGGACTTCGGTGCCCAGTACGCGCAGCTGATCGCGCGCCGGGTGCGGGAGGCGCAGGTGTACTCCGAGGTGGTCCCGCACACCACCCCGGTGGCCGACCTGCTCGCCAAGGACCCGGCGGCGATCATCCTCTCCGGCGGTCCGTCGAGCGTGTACGCCGACGGCGCCCCCTCGGTCGACCCCGCCCTGTTCGACGCCGGTGTCCCGGTGTTCGGCATCTGCTACGGCTTCCAGGCGATGGCCCTGGCGCTGGGCGGCACCGTCGAGCACACCGGCACCCGCGAGTTCGGCCGCACGGACCTGGCCGCGGCCGAGGGCGTCCTGCACGACGGGCTCCCCCGGCGGCACCCGGTGTGGATGAGCCACGGCGACTGCGTGACCAAGGCCCCCGAGGGCTTCGCGGTGACCGCGGGCAGCGAGGGCGCGCCGGTCGCGGCGTTCGAGGACACCGAGCGGCGCTTCGCGGGCGTGCAGTACCACCCGGAGGTGCACCACTCGCCGCACGGCCAGGAGGTGCTGCGCCGGTTCCTGCACGACATCGCCGGGGTGCGTCCGCAGTGGACAACGGCGTCGATCGTCGACGAGCAGGTCGAGCGGATCCGCGCCCAGGTCGGCGACGGCAAGGCCATCTGCGGGCTCTCCGGCGGGGTCGACTCCGCGGTGGCGGCCGCCCTGGTCCAGCGGGCCATCGGCGACCGGTTGACCTGCGTGTTCGTCGACCACGGGCTGCTGCGCGCCGGCGAGCGCGCCCAGGTGGAGCGCGACTACGTGAGCGCCACCGGGGTCCGGTTGGTGACCGTGGACGCCCGCGAGCGGTTCCTCGCCGCGCTGGCCGGGGTGACCGACCCGGAGGAGAAGCGCAAGATCATCGGCCGGGAGTTCATCCGGGTCTTCGAGCAGGCCGAGCTGGACCTGCAGGCCGAGGCGGGCGGCGACAAGTACCGGTTCCTGGTGCAGGGCACGCTGTACCCGGACGTGGTCGAGTCCGGCGGCGGCGCGGGGGCGGCCAACATCAAGAGCCACCACAACGTGGGCGGGCTGCCCGACGACCTGGAGTTCGAGCTGGTCGAGCCGCTGCGCGCGCTGTTCAAGGACGAGGTGCGCCGGGTCGGCACCGAGCTGGGGCTGCCGGAGACGATCGTGCAGCGCCAGCCGTTCCCGGGACCCGGCCTGGGGATCCGGATCATCGGCGAGGTCAACGCGGTGAACCTGGAGATCCTGCGCGCGGCCGACTCGATCGCCCGCGAGGAGCTGACCGCGGCCGGGCTCGACCGCGACATCTGGCAGTGCCCGGTGGTGCTGCTCGCCGATGTCCGCAGCGTCGGCGTGCAGGGCGACGGCCGCACTTACGGTCACCCGGTCGTGTTGCGCCCGGTGTCCAGTGAGGACGCGATGACCGCGGACTGGACCCGGTTGCCCTACGACGTGCTGGAGCGGATCTCGACGCGGATCACGAACGAGGTCGCGGAGGTCAACCGAGTGGTGTTGGACGTGACCAGCAAGCCGCCGGGCACCATCGAGTGGGAGTAGGGCGGGCGGGATAGGCGCAGTGTGGGAGTAGGCGTTAGAGGCCGCGTTGGCCTAGACAGGCTGTGACACGCGAAGGCCCGGCTGGTTGTCCCAGCCGGGCCTTCGTCGTGAGTGGCGTCGTAGTGGCTACTTGCGGCACCGGTTCCTGCCGCGGAGGGTGCCGCCGAGCAGCAGCAGCCCCACCAGGACGGCGACGCCCGCGATCATCCAGCGCGGGTCGAGCGACGGCAGCCAGATCCGGCCGTCGGTGAGCACGTAGGCCGAGGCGGCCAGGGTGGCCAGGCCCGCGATCAGGGCCAGCGGGTCGAACCCGCGGGGAGTCTTGGTCTCGTCAGCCACGGAGCACCTTCACAGTTCCCGGTCCATTGACCTCGGCACGCAGTTCGATCTTGAGCCCGCCCTCGCCGTCCGGGCCGAGGTCGGTGCGGTCGACGGCGGTGTCGGTGCCGCCGCGCTGCTCGCCGAGGCAGTCGACGTCGCCGATGCCCGCCTCGCAGAACACGGTGACGTCGGCGTTCTCCGGCACCATCACGGTGACGTCCCCGATGCCGACCTCGGCGACGGTGCTGATCGAGCCGCTGGTGGGCAGCTGGGTCAGGTCGACGTCGATGGAGCCGATGTCGCGGCTGTAGGTGTCCTGGACCTCGACGAAGGTGCGCGGGGTCGCCTGGATGTCGCCGACGCCGTTGGCCTTGAAGCCGTCCGGCCAGACCACGGTCATCGCGATGCCGAGCGCCGCCAGCGGCAGTGCCAGCCCGATCAGGCCGCGGCCGCCCCTGGTGAACCCGCCGATGACCATGCCGGCGCCGAGGACGCCGAGCACGACGCCGATGATGTGCCGGACGCTGAACCAGTCACCGGAGTGCGGCTCGATGACGATCGCGGTGCCGACGAACAGGAACGCGACGGCGAGGGTGACCGCGCCGATCTTGGAGCGGCGTCGGACGGCCGGGGGTTCCGGGTCCGGCATGGCCGCCGCGGGCTCGGGCAGGTCCCAAGCGAACGGGGCCGCACCCAGCGGGTCCCACGCGGGGGGCTGGTTGGGGTAACCGTAGTCAGGTGGGGTGTTCAGGGGCGTTGTCTCGGCCCCGGAAGGTGGCGCTGTCATCGGCGATGGCACCTCCGTCGTCGTGGCTACCGGGACGGTCATCAGCGGGACCGACGTGTCGTAGTCGGACGTGGGCCCTACCGGCCGGTTCAGGTGCCCCCGGCTGCGGTGCAGCAGGAACATCAGCGCCGAGATGACGAGCAGGCCGAGGAAGCCGTTGAAGTCGAAGCCGACGCTGAACGACACGATCACGGCGACGATCAGGCCCACCGTGAAGTGCGTCGAGCTGGAGCTGCGGCCGCGGCCGATCAGCGCCTCGGCAGGCGCCGACTCGTCGTCCTGCTCTGGGAACAGCAGCCAGCCGAAGAGGTAGAAGATGACACCGGCGCCCCCGTAGAAGGTGGCGACGGCGAGGGCGACCCGGATGATGACCGGGTCGACGCCGTAGCGGTTGCCGATGGCCGCCGCGACGCCCGCGACCTTGCGACCCTGCCTCGGTCGCCGCGGTCGGGACGCCCAGAAGTCCTTGAGCGTCTCCTCGACGCCCGCTGCGCCGGGGCGCGTCTGGTTCGTTGTGCCACTCACGAGGACAAGAATGGCCCGTTACCTGCGCGTTCTGCATCGGGGAACGACCCTGACTTCGCGTTCAGGGTCAAACCCCGATGTGGCGCCGGGGGCCCCGTGTGAGCATTCTTGACGTGACGGCTGTACTGCGTGAGCGCGAGGCGGAGGCGGACATCGAGCGGGCGGTGACGAGCGTCGACCGGCAGGTGGCGGTACCCGGGGACACCCGGGTGTACCGGCGCCGGTCCGGCCGTGCCGTCGCCGGGGTCGCCGGGGGCATCGCCGACCACCTCGGCATCCCCGTGCTGTACGCGCGGGTGGCGTTCACCCTGCTCGCGGCGCTCGGCGGGGCCGGGGTGGTGGCCTACGGACTGCTGTGGATCTTCGTGCCGCAGGTGTCCTCGGACGAACCGGCGCCGGAGATCACCGGCCGGGAGCGGCAGCAGGCGTTCGGCCTGGTCGCGCTCGGGGTCGGGCTGGCGATCGGCGCAGGCACGCTGGCGGGCACGGTCAACGGCTGGGTGGCCGGGTCGACCAGCGTCGCGCTGGTGGGTGCCGCGCTGGTCTGGCGGGAGGCCGACCAGGGGCAGCGGCGGCGGGTGCGCGGCGCGGTGTTCGGCGGCGGCGGGCGCTCGGCGGTCATCCGGGTGCTCAGCGGGGCCGCCCTGGTCGCCGCGGGCATCATCATCTTCCTGATCAGCAGCATCGGCCTGGACCAGGTGCAGTTCGCGCTGCTGGCGGTGGTGGCCGCGCTGGTCGGCGTCGCGGTGATCACCGTCCCGTGGTGGCTGCGGCTGGTGCGCGACCTGGGCGAGGAGCGGCGGGCCAGGATCCGCACCGAGGAACGCGCCGAGATCGCCGCCCACCTGCACGACTCGGTGCTGCAAACGCTTGCGCTCATCCAGAAGCAGGCCGAGGCGCCGCGCGAGGTGCTGCGGCTGGCCCGCGGCCAGGAGCGTCAGCTGCGCAGTTGGCTCTACGGGCCGTCGGGCTATGGGCGAGGCGCTGCGGACGGGAGGGCTGGTGGAGGAGTAGGTACAGGCCTGGCGGGCGGGTCGCTGGCCGAGGCGCTGGCCAGGGCGGCAGGCGAGGTCGAGGACACCTTCGCGATCAAGGTCCAGCACGTGGCCGTCGGCGACTGCGAGCTCGACGACAAGCTGGTCGCGGTGGTCATGGCCGCCCGCGAGTCGATGGTCAACGCGGCCAAGCACGCCGGGGTCGCCGAGGTGTCGGTGTACGCGGAGGTCGAGCCGGAGAAGGTCACCGTGTTCGTGCGCGACCGGGGCAAGGGCTTCGACCCGGAGGCGGTCCCCGACGACCGGCACGGGCTCGCGGACTCGATCCGGGGGAGGATGGAGCGCAACGGCGGTGAGATCACCCTGCGCACCGCCCCCGGGGACGGGACAGAGGTACAGCTGCACATGCCGCGTGCGAAGGTGACCACATGAGTGAGAAGCGCTTGGTCCGGGTCTTCCTGGTCGACGACCACAGCATGTTCCGCGCCGGGGTGCGCGCGGAACTCGACACCCTCACCGACGACATCGAGGTGGTCGGCGAGGCCGGGACGGTCGGCGAGGCCGTCGCGGGCATCGGGCACCTGCGGCCGGACGTGGTGCTGCTCGACGTGCACATGCCCGACGGCGGCGGCGCCGAGGTGCTGCGGCAGGCGCGCAAGGCGTTCCCCGAAGTGGTGTTCCTGGCCCTGTCGGTGTCCGACGCCGCCGAGGACGTCATCGCGGTGATCCGGGCCGGTGCGCGCGGGTACGTGACGAAGACGATCTCCAGCCAGGAGCTGGTGACAGCGGTGATCCGGGTCAACGACGGCGACGCGGTGTTCTCGCCACGGCTGGCCGGGTTCGTCCTGGACGCCTTCGCCGACCGCCCGGGCGCGGCACCGATCAGCGACCCGGAACTGGACCTGCTGACCCCCCGCGAGCGCGACGTGCTGCGTTTACTGGCCCGCGGGTACGCGTACAAGGAGATCGCGTCGGAGCTGTTCATCTCGGTGAAGACAGTGGAAACGCACGTGTCGAGCGTCCTGCGCAAGACCCAGCTGTCGAACCGCTACGAACTCTCCCGCTGGGCCTCAGACCGCCGTCTCGTCTAAGGGGCCTTGGCTAGGACGGCGGTCGGGTCCTCGGCCACTACGGGCGAGGGCGTCTTCTTCTGCCATCGGGTCATACCGACGCCGATGAGCACTACGAGCATGCCTGCGATGACGCGCAGGTTGATGCCCTCGCCGAGGAACGCGGCTCCTAGGAGCACGGAGACGACCGGGAGCAGGTAGCCCACAGTGGTGGCGTTGGTGGGGCCTTCGTCGGCGATCAGGCGGTAGTTGATGGCGAAGGCGAACCCGGTGCCGAAGACGCCGAGCACGCCGATCGCGACAAGGACCGTCGGGTCCAGGTCGACGGTCGCGAACCCGCCGATCGGGAGAGCGAAGATGCTCAGGCCGGTAGCGGTAACGAGCTGGGCCGCCGACAGGGCTATCGGGGCGACACCGCGACCGGACAGGGTCTTGCCGATGTAGGTGTAGCTGACGGCGTAGCTCGCGGCGGCGGCGAGGATCATCAGCGAGCCCCAGCTGGCGACCCCGGCCTGGTGCCAGGGCGCGAAGATCAGCAGGGTGCCGACGAAGCCGAGCAGCAGGCCGGTCAGCCGGACGGGCTTGAGGGCGCGCTCGGTGCCGATGAGGATGCCGATCAGCAGCGCCCACAGCGGGGTGGTGGCGTTGAGGACGCCCGCGACCCCGGAGTCGACGGTCCGCTCGCCCAGGGCGAACAGCGCGAACGGCAGCGCGTTGCCGAAGAAGGCGGCCACGACCAGGTGACCCCAGACCCGGCGATCCCGGGGCAGCTTGTGTCGCGCTGAGTAGCAGAGCACGACCACCACGAGCGCCCCGAGCGCGCACCGGGCGATGGTGATCTGGACCGGGTTCAGACCGTGCAGCGCCAGCTTGATCCAGAGGAAGCTGGACCCCCAGAGCAGCGCGAGCACGCCCATCCGGACAAGTGTGCCTCGACCGCCGCTGATCACTCGGTTCCCCTCCCCATCGGGTCGTCCCCCTGGCAACCATGACGAAGAGCTTCGTCCAGGACAAGTGAAATGTCCTGCATGGACCGTTAAGCTGGGCTTCATGCTTGATGTGCGTCGGTTGCAGGTCCTGCGCGCCGTGGTCACCAGCGGTTCGGTGACGGCGGCGGCCACCAACCTCGGTTACACACCGTCAGCGATCAGCCAGCAGATCGCGGCGCTGGAGAAGCAGGCGGGCATCGCCCTGCTCGAACGCGTCGGCCGCGGCGTCCAGCCGACCGCGGCGGGCAGGCTGCTCACCGAGCACGCGGCGATCATCTCCCGGCACGTCGCCGAGGCCGAGACCGCGCTGGCCGACCTGCGCGCAGGCCGGACCGGCAGGCTGGCGGTGCGCTACTTCGCCACCGCCGGGTCCGCGCTCGTCCCACCGGCCCTGGCCCGGCTGCGCGCCGTGCACCCCGGCGTCCAGGTGGACCTGAAACTGGTCGACCCCGGCGACCCGCTCCCCGAGATCGCCCAGGGCCAAGCCGACCTCGCCATCGTCGTCCACCCCCGCGAAGCCCCCCGCGGCGTTCACATGACCCACCTCTTGGACGACCCGTACCGGGTAGTCCTACCTCGCGGCCACCGCCTCGCGAGCAAACGCGTCATCGACCTGGCAGACCTGGCCGACGAACCCTGGGTGGGCGAGTGGCCTATAGGCGGCCCCTGCTGGGGAATCATCCTCGACGCCTGCGCCGCCGCCGGTTTCACCCCGAACGTCACCGTCGAGAGCGAGGACTACACCAACGCGCAAGGCTTCGTGGCCGCGGGCCTGGGCATCAGCCTCATCCCCGTCATGGGCCTCTCCAACCCCCACCCCGCCATAGTCGTCCGCCGAATAAGAAATCCAGAACCCATCCGAGAAATCCACGCCGCCGTCCGCGAAACCGCCCTCGACAACCCGCCCCTGGTCGAACTGATGACCGCCCTCCGCCAAGCCGCCCACCACGCCGTCCACGGCAAGCACCCCTCGTAACCCCACCCCCCGTCTCGTCCGACGCACCGCCCGCACCCCGTGTCACCGTGTGCCCCATGACACCCAAACTCTGCATCGCCCAGGACTCGGAAGCCGGCGCCCTGCTGGAAGAGAGCCCGCCGGCCTTGTTGATCGGGATGCTGCTTGATCAGCACACCGCCTGATGATGCGTTAGTTGTTCGGTTCGATTGACAGGGCGTCAACCGAACAACTCAGCTCAAGTTGTTCGGTACAGTTAGTCGACCGCCAACCGCACAACTAGGAGCAGGGGCATGGCTGGACGCCCAAGTCGAGCAGCCGTCTACCAGCGGCTCGACGACGCCGTCGCCGAGCTGCGTGATCGCCTCGGCGGCTTGCCCGCGCCCGCGGAGGCGGACGACATCTGGTCGGACATCTGGCACCACGAAGCGCACAACAGCACAGCGATCGAAGGCAACACCCTGGTCCTGCAAGAAGTCGAGCGCTTGCTGGACGAGGGTAGGGCTGTCGGCTCGAAGCCCCTCCGGGACTACATGGAGGTCCAAGGCTACGGAGACGCCGCCAAATGGGTCTACGGCGAGGCCATCCACCCAGGCGACTTGGCCGGCGGCGACCTGATCACCCTGCAAGAGGTCCGGCACATCCACCACCTGTGTATGACCCCGGTATGGACTGTCGCCCCGCATCCGCACGCCACCGACCGCGAAGGCCCGGGCAACTTCCGCGAACACGAGATCGCCACGTTCCCCGGAGGCATGAAACCGCCAACCTGGCCCGACATCGACGCACTGATGCGAACGTGGGTCACCAAGGTCGACGACTTGCGCACCCCTCCGACCCCACTGCCGGAGGCGCTGGCGGAGGCGCACAACGAGTTCGAACGCATCCACCCGTTCCTCGACGGCAACGGCAGAACCGGACGTCTTGTCCTCAACCTCCTCCTGGGACGACTCGGGTATCCGCCCGCGATCATCTTCAAGCGGGACCGGGAGCGATACCTGTTGGCCATGCGCAAAGCAGATCAGGGCGAGTTCGGCCCCTTGGGCGAACTGATCGCCCGGAGCGTCACCGCCAACCTGTACAAGTTCGTGATGCCCGCGGTCGCAGGCCCGGTCAAACTGGTCCCCCTGGCAGCCCTCGCCACACCCGACCTCTCAGAAAACGCCCTACGCGTGGCGGCCAGCCGCAACAGGCTGCAGGCAGTCAAGGGCGACGACGGCCACTGGCGCAGCAGCAAGAAGTGGGTCGCGGAGTACCGCAAGACCCGCCACCAACGCTCCAAGTGAACTCCATGTCACCATGTGCTTCATGACACCTAAGCTGTGCATCGCCCAAGATCCTGAAGCGGACGCGCTCCTGGCGGAGAACCCGTTGGCGCTGTTGATCGGGATGCTGCTTGATCAGCAGGTGTCTTGATGTATGACTAGTGGATGACCACCGCTGACCGGGTACAACGCGCTCACTGGGGCGACCTGAGCGGGCTCAACATCGCCGGGTTGGTCCGACTGTCGTTCGAGCTGGATCAGACCGCGCCCACGCAAGTGTTCGCCGGCAAGGACATCCGGGGCCGCGACGAGCAGGAGAAGGACTGTCGCGCCTACGTCGAGTCCCGGGGTGGCACCTACGCCCACACCTACATCGAGCCGGACACCTCCGCCTGGAAGCGCAAGCGCGTCCGCCTCCCTGACGGCCGCACCGTCTACCGCGTCATCCGGCCCGTGTTCGACGGCGCCCTAGAGGACCTCAAGCGCGGCCACACTCCAGATGGCACGCCCATCGACGGCCTGATCGTCTACGACATCGACCGCCTCACGCGCGACAACCGCCACCTGGAAGACGCCATCGAGGTAGTCGAGCACTTCCGCCGACCCATCATCGACATCACCGGCACGCTGGATCTGCTCACCGACAACGGCCGCACCGTCGCCCGGATTGTCGTGGCCACCAACAACAAGCAGTCCGCCGACACCTCCCGCCGCGTCAAGCGCAAGCACCGCGCCTTGGAGCAAGCCGGAATCCCCACCGGAGGCCGCCGCCCCTTCGGCTGGAACGACGACAAGCGCACCCTCAACCAGCACGAAGCCGACCTGATCCGCGAATCCGCCCAGCGCATCATCAAAGGCGCCCCCTTGGGCGCAATCACCGTCGACTGGAACAACCGCGGCTTCACCACCACGCTGGGCAACCGCTGGTTGAACCAGACCGTGAAGGTCGTCTTCCGCAACCCCCGCCTCTGCGGCTACCGCTCCCGCAACGTCCGCGAAACCGACCCGAACACCGGCTTCGACACCTTCCGCACCGAAACCGTGCTCGACCCCGACGGCAACCCCGTCATCGGCCAGTTCGACCCCATCCTGACCGTCGCCGAATGGGAAGCCGTCACAGCGATCATCGGCGCCAACGCCAAATCCGGACGCGGCACCAACGCCCGCGTCTACCTCCTTACCGGCACCTTCCGCTGCGGCAAACCCGACTGCGAAGGCAAGCTACGCGGCCAAAAAGCCCACCAATCCCGCGTCAAGGACCCCAACCGCTTCTACTACACCTGCGCCGCCAAACAACAAGGCGGCTGCGGCGGAGGCGTCAGCATCCCCGGCAACGAGACGGACGAGTGGGTAACCGCCGCGATCATCAGCAAGTACGAACTGGAAGCCCAACGCCGCAACGCCCAGACCGAGCCCGAACCTTGGCCCCAGGAAGCCGAACTTGCCGAAGTCCGCGCCGACCTGGAAGAACTCTCCAAGGCCCGCAAAGACCGCCGCATCACCGCAGCCCGCTACTTCGCCATGCTCCCCGACCTAGAAGCCCAAGAACAGGCCCTCCTAACCGAACGCACCCACTGGCTAGCCCGAACCGCCCCAAACCCCACACACGCCACCATCCGCGAAGACTGGCCGACCTACCCTCTCGCCCATCGCCGCGCCCTGGTCAAGGAAGCCCTCGCCGCCATCCTGGTCCACCCAGCCAACGGCCGTCGAGGCTTCACCCCTGACCGCCTCGAACTCGTCTGGCGCGACGACTAGCCCAAATCGGTGAACCCGGCGGCAGTGATTTGATCCGACGGCCCCCGACACAGCTACCGTGCTTCTCGGAGCGCATGGCGAACTGGGGGATGGACAAAAGATGGACGACTGGGACGACGAGGACGAGCCCGGACGCACTTACAACACCCATTCGGGGTGGTCGCACAACGTCGTCCAAGCGGGGGATATCCACGGCGAGATCCACCTGTATCAAGCCGACGATCGCGAGTACTGGCCCGCGATGCACTGGGGCTACACGGCCGCGGCGTACGCAGCGCTGTTCCTGGTCGCGAGCGCCTTCGGCTACACCACAGCGGCAATCGATCTGGCGTTCTGGGACTGGGTGAAGCTGTTCGCCAGCTTGGTGGTCTTCATCCCGGTGTTCTTCGCGACTGAATACCGGCTCCAGGGTGACGCGTTCATGCCCTTGCGCTTCTTGGCGATGGTCATCTTGATCGCCATCGGGGTCAGCCAGGGCGCGGCCACAGAACAACCAACCGGCCTGGAGGAAACCTTGGGCGGATGGTTGATCTGGAGATTCTGAAGCGTTCCTAGGCGCGCATCAGCGCGTACGCCTGCTTGATCGGCTCAGTGACCGCCTTGGCGACGGGGTCGTTCGGGAACAGTCGCTCGGCCTCGGCGCGGAGTTCGTCGGCGACCATGGCCAGTGAATCGAACGACTTGCGTTCGGCAGCCAGTGCCGTCGTCGTCCACTCCGCTGCTTCGGCGACATCCCCTTGGCGCAGCGCGACAACAGCCAGCGTCAGGCGTGCTTCGGTAGCTCGCATGGGACTCCGGTCAGATCCGTCTGGCCGCCGCGAGATTCGCAGGACTTCTTGGGCGTGTTCCGCCGCGCGCCGGTCCTCGCCCACGATCCGGTAGCAGTCCATCGCGTAGAAGTCCCACTTGGTGGGGTCGATGACGAAGTGGTTGTCCGGCCGCGTCGGGCGCTCGTGCTGACCGAGGAGTCGGTAGCCCTGATCGAGGATCTTGGTCACCGAGTCCCGCTGACCCATCCGAGCAGCAGCCTTGGCAGCCTGCGCCGACAACTGCACCGCCACCGACGAGTTAGGCGCCGCAGCCGTGCCAGCCTCACAAGCAGGGCCGACCGCGTTGAGTCGTCCCTGGGTGAGCGCGAACCACGCACTCATCTCGAACGCCCACGCGATGATCTCCCCGTGCCCGGTCTCCTCGCCCACGCGGAACGCCGCTGACCGGTCGAGCTCGGCCTGCCGGTAGTTGCCCATGTCGTACTCGATGCACCCGGTCAGCAGCATCAGCCACCCAGCGGTGACCAGCAGCTCCCGATGCTCCACCAGCGTGCACGAGCCAGACAACAGGGTGGAGATGCCCTGCAAGCACCGACGGGCCTCAGCCTTCAACTCCCCCGCATCACGCCACGCGTACTCGCAGCACAGCTCCTCAGTGAAGATCTGAAGCTGCTCGACCGTCCTAGGCCCGACATCCGACCGGTTCAGCCCGCGCACCAACTCGTCCCACGGAGTGTCCGAGTCCGCCCCGACCTGGGCAGACACCTTCCCGAGCTGGAACCACAGATGCGGTTGCGGGATGTGCAACGCCCGCGCCCAGGCTTCGAGCTTGTTCAGGTCGTGGACAGGCGTACGTGACGACTCCAACCGGCTGACCTGCGGCTGCCCCAGACCCAACCAACGGCCCACCGCAGCCTGCGTCAGGACCGGTCGGTGCTCCAGGCGATAGGCGTTGATGACGTAGCCGATGTGCTTGGACCGCAGAGCCTCACGCAGCGCAGGTCGGCGCCAGAACTCATCCGGCTTCTCCTCGGCGGGTGAGGCTTGGACCGACCTGCGGGCGCAGGGTGTGCAGAGCCTTCCACTGTTGTCCGAGGCCATCGGGCGCCGGCACGTTTCGCACGCCTTCAAGATCCACCTCCCGCGCGGTCGTCTACCCGAGTGTAGAGCCGTTGGAGGGCGCGCAACGGCGAATATGCATGGCGCGCATATGTTCGCTGGCGAATTAGATGCGCAAGGCGCATATTTCAGTGTCGCACAGCCATGGGTGTCAACGGTCGGCGTTGTCACGGTGGAAACACCACCCAAGTAGTCAACACCGGCAGGACACCCAAGTGACGCCCGTTCCTTACATCACCAAGTGGAGCACCGAAGTCCCGGACAGCTCCGTCTTGTCCGCAGTCGGCGCGGCGGTTTTGCCTACGCGGACGAGACAGCCAGCGACCGTGACGCCCACGGCACGTTGTGGGTCCGGATGTCGTCCTCACCAGGAGAAGGTCGTCCTGACTTCGGCATCGTCCACACGCCTCGGCAGCGCCGCGCCATGCAGGAGTTGCTGTGCCAGGTCTGCGGTGGACCAGCCGACACCTCGGACGACGGTGTGCTGTGGCTGCTCAAAGACCACCGCGACGACTGGTCTGGCTGGCCGGATGGCATGGGCGTGACCGAGCCACCGGTATGCCTGACCTGCGTGGACGTCTCGACCAGCGCGTGCCCGGCCCTGCGCAGGGGCTACGCGGTGATTCGCGCCAAGACGTACCCGGTCGCGGGGGTCCTCGGGGTCAAGCCGAGCGGTCCGGGCGGCCCCGATCTTGTTCCTTTCGGTGACCCTCGACTGCCGTGGGTGCTCGCGCTCGAACTGGTCCGACAACTGGGCCAGTGCACGATCCTCAACTAGCCACTCCGGCGGGATCGCGACACAACTGAACAACGCTGCACTCAAACACAAAAAGCCAGCCTACGGGCTGTGGCCATTGAGAGCCACGAAAACACTTCCATTCATGCTACGGCATCGCAGCGAACCGCTTTTGCGCTCTGTCGCGACTCCGCCGCCAGCATGAATGGAAGTGTTTGCGGTGGAAGACGAAGACCTGTGGACCTGGGCCGCCCGCGAAGCCCGGTCCGCACCTCTGTGGACCGACGAACGCTGGGAGCGCGCCAACGCGATCCTCGGCAACCGCGTCGTTGAGCCTGCCTCTGACCGTGTCGAGTGGTCGGAGGCCGCGTGAACGAGCTGCCTCAGTGGATGAAGCACCTAGGCGAACGTGCTTCCGCTCCGGACTTCGAGCGTTGGCGACAGATGGTCACCAACGTCGGAGGCTGCACTCACCCGATCCGGCTTGCTGGCGAGAGCACGACTGTCGACCCGGCCACGGGTGAAGTGCTCGGGACCTACAACACGCGCGACGAGCCGACCGGCTACATCCTCACCGCTTGCGGGAACCGACGAGCCAGCCGCTGCGAACCCTGCTCCCGCGTCTACGCCGACGACATCTTCCACCTGATCCACTCCGGCCTGGTCTCCGAGTGTCCGCGCGTGTTCACCACCTTCACCGCCCCATCGTTCGGCCCGGTCCACACCCGGGTGCTGGTTGGCGACCGCGTCCGCCCCTGCCATCCGCGCGACACCGGTCCGTCCTGCCGCTTGCGCCACTCCTCGGACGATCCGCGACTAGGTCAGGCCATCGACTCCGACAGCTACGACTACACCGGGGCTGTGCTGTGGAACCACCACGCCGGGAAGCTCTGGCACACGTTCACCGTCTACTTGCGCCGTCACCTGGCCGAGCTGGTCGGTGTCCCACGCTCCAGGCTTGGTGACGTGCTGCGAGTCGAGTACGCCAAGGTCGCCGAGTACCAGGCACGCGGCTTGGTCCACTTCCACGCCGTCATCCGCCTGGACGGCCCATTCGGCGTCGACGTCCTGACCGAGGCCATCACTAGCGCAACGCTCGCGACCCGTGTGTCTCTGCCTGACCGCTCACTGCGGTGGGGCGCCCAGCTCGACATCCGCCCTATCGAGACCGGCGGTCACTGGACCGACCAGCGAGTCGCGCGCTACATCGCCAAGTACGCGACCAAGGGCGCCGAGGCCGCAGGCACCGTCAACCGTCCACTCCGCAACATCCGACACCTCGAGCGCATCCGAGGGCTCACCCCACACGCCCGCCGCATGATCGAACACTGCTGGCAGCTCGGCCTGCGCGATTGGGCGCATATGCTCGGGTACGGCGGTCACTTCTCGACCAAGAGCCGCCGCTACTCGGCCACCCTCGGAGCCATGCGCGCCGCCCGCGCCCGCCATCGGTTGGACGAGGCCCGCGCCCATGAGGGACTACCTCCGCTGCCGCCAGGCCCGCTAGCCCGGGTCGGGTCTTGGCAGGTCATCGGCACCGGCTACCGCACGCTCGCCGAGGAGACCTGGGCCGAGACCATCCGCTCTGCATGACCCGGTTCAAACTTTCTTCTCCCTCTTCAAGCGCGCCGCTGCGCGGCGCGGCAGGTCACCGCGGCTTGCTCGCTGCTCACAGGTAGAAGGACACGCCACGGGCGGGCTCCCGCTCCGCTCCGCCCGCCCGGGCGGGCCTCTCCCGCCCTCTTCGTCCTCGCCGGACCAGCAGATCTCCGGGATGGTCCCGTGCCATCCCATCGACCTCCCCCAGGGCTATCAGGCTGGGCAGGGGCCGCAAGCCTGGCACCCACCCTCCCGTTTGATCACCACGTTGCGCCCCCTCCCCACCCTGATCGGGCTACGCCAGGTCGACGGGATGGCACTCACACGCCGATATGCTCTTAGCTCATGACCCCAAAGATCTGCATAGCCCAAGACCCCGAGGCCGACGCCCTCCTCGAACGCTCTCCCTTGGCCCTGCTCTTGGGCATGCTTCTAGATCAACAAATACAAATGGAAATCGCCTTCAAAGGCCCCCACAAACTCTACACCCGCCTAGGCAACAAACTAGACATCCACGAAATAGCCACCTACGACCCCGACGCCTTCATCACCCTAGCCACCACCCCACCCGCCATCCACCGCTACGGCGCCTCCATGGCCAAACGAGTCCAAACCCTCTGCCAATTCATAGTAGAAACCTACGACGGCGACCCCACAGCCATCTGGACCCGAGACACCCCCACCGGCCCCGAAGTCCTCAAACGCCTAAAAGCCCTCCCCGGCTTCGGCGAGCAGAAGGCCAAGATATTCTTGGCACTTCTCGGCAAACAACGGCACGTCACCCCGTCAGGCTGGCGTGCCGCCTCTGGAGAATACGGGCTTCAATACGCAAAGCGATCAGTCGCTGACGTAGTTGATGCTCAATCACTAAGCGAAGTCCGCAGCTTCAAGAAAGCCGCGAAGGCGGTCAAGGAATAGGCGGTCCCGGATCAACGAGACTCCCGAGAACCGAGGCCCAAAGAAGCGCGCCACAGATAATCTTCAAGTTCCGCATGCCTAAATTTGTAACCAGCGACGGTTGATCGCATTAGACCCGCACCCTGAGCCCAGGATAGAAATCCATGAAACCTGATAGCCATCTTCCACTCTTGCGCTCCAAAGAATACCGCTACCAGGTACCGCACATAGACTGAGCAACAAACGCGGCCAACGAATGCCATCAGGCCGAATGTCAGACCTATGGTTGGGCCATACGTCTGATCAAAGTAGATGCCCACCCAAACTCCGTACAGGACGCCAGTAACAAGCGCAACATTTCGATCACCCCTGATGACCTGGAGGGGACTCAAAGAAGCATGCGGCAGGGCTGGTATGGCGCACAGCAACACCAGAATGATCGCAGTAGAAACAGCCGCGTTCAATAGCGCAAACAGTGGATAGTAATCAAACAGGATGTAAGAGATCCCCCATGTCAGTACCACAAAGAGTGACGTCAGCGAGATAAGCTGCCACCCTAGAGTATGAAACTTCTTTATCAGCTCGAAGCTAAAGCGGGACGGGTTACGATCCTTAAGAGAACCGAGAACCGAGAACCGAGAGATAGTAGATAGTAAACTGGTTGGCCATGACCGCAATTACAAGCCATATTCCCGACAGACCACCCTCCTTGATCGGCCCTAGATCCAGGTAGGAGACAACCCAGGGATAGTGGACTGCTGCAAATGTGAGCCACGCATGACGCCTTCGAATCTTCGATTCCCCCAACATTCTCCACCACTGCGGCAAATAGATCTCGCCACCGAACATCTTACCTCTCCTCCTTTCAACCAATAAGGCAGCCAGGCTGGCAAGTCGTCTCAAGTCCCGCAAGGCACTCTTGTCATCACGCGATGAGCTCGCCACTCGGTACGAGATAAAGTTGCCCGTAAGCAGATCTCGAACTCGCCCCTGATGTTGCCTGCGCGACTCACCTCCGTGACTAGCACTCCCCGGAGAAGGGAGCAGCTCTCCCGGGTCTCCCCCGCCTCGGTAATACGCAACAGCCGAGGTCATCTGCCATGGCGTCTTTAGAACTCCCAAGAGTGCTTCATTTCCGGACCGGATTGCTTCCGCAATCTGACTCCAATTGCGCCTGTCTGCCCCATCAACGAGATGGGTCTCAAGAAATTCGAGCATCAGCCCCGGATCCGGATTCTCGATCGACATGATCTGCACTTCCGGAAGTCGGCGAAGCAAGTTTAAGTACACTCCCCCCGAACGGCAGGTGATGAGAATCCGAACCCTCGGCGTCTGCGCGACATAGTCAGCTATCCCGCGAACCGCAAGTTTCGCTTGGCCCTTCGTCAACTCGCCGTCTATCTCATCCAGCCCATCTAAGATAAGGATCAGGCGATGATCTCTCAGAAGCGAAGACGCCACCGAGGCGTCCACATTCATAGCTGCAGCAGCATCGCCAGCGACCCAAGCGTCGAACTGGGCAACATTCGGATTCCATCCAGCAATCGACAAGACGACGGCGATCTGGCCAGTTTCCCGGTGTAGGTCGTTTAGAACTTGCGCGCACTCCATCGCGAGCACTGTCTTTCCCGACCCCGGCACCCCTTGAATTGCCAAACAGGTGGTTGGTGCACCTATCATGTGCGCAACCAACTCATCCCTGCCGAGGAGCTTCCCACTACGGCGATCAACGGGCGATGTTTGCTTCACCTGCAAGCTGATTGACCGAAACTCAGGCCCTTCGACAGCGAGCAGTTGAGCAAGCGAGCGTTTGTAGGTACGGCTAGCTTGCGCTGCAAGACGACTGACATCTGCATCCACAAGATCGGGCCTTTGATACTGTTTAGACGCCTTTTCGAAAATTAGGATAAGTAGTCCAATTGCGCCTACAGGGAGCGCCATCACGTTGGCCCAACCAACTAATTGATCAAAGCGGCCCGAATCGCCCTGGGAAAACCAGGCATTATAGGGGATTGCCGCCGCCGGAAAGGCGATTGCTAGCGCAACAAGGAGATAACCGGTCGTGCCTATCATGCGAACTCGCATCAGACCACCTGTGAACTCTGGAACTCATCTACGACTGAACCCCGCGGCCTTGCTCGGATGATCTTCCAGCAACTGCCTAGACGGATCCGCCTGCCCCGCCTAGTTCACCCTTTCGGGGTATCTATACATACATTCGGTGATGTGTTGCGATCAGCAGATTCAGATGGAGATCGCGTTCAGGGGGCCGTACAAGCTCTACACGCGGCTGGGGAACAAGCTCGACGTGCACGAGATCGCCGAGTATGAGACGGAGGCGTTTGTTGAGATGGCTGTCACGCCGCCTGCTATTCATCGGTATGGGGGATCTATGGGGAAGCGGGTGCAGGTACTTTGCCAGTTCATCGTTGAGAAGTACGACGGGGACACGGCGGCTATTTGGACTCGGGGAGGTCCCGGTGGGGCCGAGGTCCTGAAGCGGCTCAAGGAACTGCCGGGGTTTGGAGAGCAGAAGGCCAAGATCTTTCTTGCGTTGTTGGGGAAGCAGCGGGGGGTCACGCCGAAGGGGTGGCGGGAGGCTGCTGGGGATTACGGGCTCAAGAACTCCCGACGGTCGGTCGCGGACGTGACCAGCGCGACCAGTCTTGGTGAGGTGCGGGAGTTCAAGAAGGCGGCCAAGGCGGCAGCGAAGAGCCAGGGCTAGAGGGTGGCTACGTAGACGATGTCTGGTTCGCCGCGGGGGACGGGGGTTGGGTGGGTTTCTACTGATTGGAAGTGGGCTCTTAGGGCGGCTTCGAAGGTGGGGCTGGCGGCGGCGCTCCAGGTTGTTAGGACGCCGGTGGGGGTTAGGTGGGAGCGGAGTAGGGATAGGCCTGGGGCGGAGTACAGGGTGGCGTTGTCGGCGGAGAGGGTCCAGTCGGGGCCGTTGTCGATGTCTAGGCAGATGGCGTCGAAGCGGTCGGGGGTGTTGTGCAGCCAAGAGATCAGGTCTGCCTGAACGCAGTGGGTTAGGGCGTCGGCGTTGCCCAGGTAAGAGGCGTTCCACTTGATAACCGCGGGTTCGCGTTCGACGACGACTACATCGGTCAGGCCGAGGGAGAGGGCCTCGCGGAGGGAGAAGCCGACGCCGAGGCCGCCGATGAGCATGCGGGGGCCGGGCATGCGGGACGCGGCGGCGCGGATCAGGAGGCGTTCCGACTCGCCCGCGCGGGTGTCCATCAGGAACATGCCGTCGGCGATGATCTCGTAGTGGTGGCCCGCGCGGCGGAGCACGAGCTCGCCGCAGGCGCCTTGGACCGTGTCGATGATCGTGGGTGAGTCCATCGCCGCACACCATAGAAGTACATTCGCCCCGTGCACGTGACACCCCGCCCACCGACGATCCCCGGACTGACCCTCGCGGGACCACTCGGCCAAGGCGGATTCGGGACCGTCTTCCTCGCCCGCCAGGACCGGCTGCACCGCGACGTCGCCGTGAAGGTCGACAACCGGGTGCTGCAAACCGATCGCGACCGGGACCGGTTCCTCCGCGAAGCCCGTGCGGCAGCCCGACTGTCAGGGCACCCGCACGTCGTGAACGTCTACGACGCCGGTGTAACCGCCGACGGTAGGCCTTACATCGTCATGGAGTTGTGCACGGGCGGTTCGCTCGCGGACGTTCTGGCGCAGCGCGGGCGGTTACCCATCCCGGAGGTCACGGAGATGGGCGCCAGGCTCGCAGACGCACTCGCGCAGGCGCACCAGGTGGGCATCCTGCACCGCGACATCAAGCCCGCGAACATCCTGGTTAACGCGTTCGGCGCCGTTAAGCTCGCCGACTTCGGTCTGGCCGCGATCCTCGACGCACACGCGGAGAGCACCGTCACCGTTGGCGCCCTCAGTCCCTACTACGCCGCACCGGAAGTCTTCGCGCACGCCGCACCTAGTGCCGCAGGTGACATCTACTCGCTAGCGGCGACCCTCTACACACTCGCGACAGGGAACCGTCCCCGCGACATCCCGTGGCCCGCGCAATCCCTCGACGGCCTGATCGCGGCTCTTCGTGCGCCGGTGGCACCGATCCAGGACGCGCCCCCGGCATTCAACGCCGCACTCCTCAACGCTCTTGCCTCCGACTCGTCGCGGCGGACAACGGACGCGCGGCAGCTAAGAGACGAACTCGACGGCCTACGCCCCATCAGGCCGCTCCCCCATGTTGCGACCAACCGCGCTCGCGGAGTACGGATCGCCGCCGCTGCGGTAGCCGTACCGGCGCTCGTGGCCGCAGGGTTCTTCGGTAGCACTCTCACCAGCACCGGACAGCAAGCCCAACAGCAACAGCCATCACAGACGCAGAGCACTCCGCAGGCAGCGGCTGTGCCACCGGGCATGAAAGCGTGCGCGGAGAGCGAGAAGAACGGCTTCTGCGTCGAGGACAAGTGCTTCGGCGGCCTGGTGAACATCGCCGACGTCGACATCAAGGCCAAGCCGCTCGACTGCGGCGGCGAGCACAGCTGGCAGGCGTTCACCGGCACCTGGCTACCGGCTGGCGCAGCGGACATGACCGGGACCGACATCGCCGCGTTGCCCGAGGTCAGCGGCATCTGCACGGCCGAGGTGATGGCCGCGCGGACCCTGCCGGGCAAGGACACCAAGGGCTGGCAGATCGAGATCTTGCCCAGCAAAACGGGCAGCCCGGACCGGCTCTACCTGTACTGTTTGGCCCGGCCCGCGGACGGCGAGCCGGGCGGGAGCGTCTTCGCCACCGGCTAATCCGACAAACCGGATATCCTGGCCACCAACCCACTCTCCCCAGGGGGCACAGTGCGACACCGGCTGACCGCGGCGCTCAGCGCCGCGGCCCTTCTCGGCACGCTCACCGCGTGCGACACGGTCCGCGAGGCCACCAGCTCGGCGTCCAACGCGGCCGACAAGACCAGCATCTGCATCGAGGCGGTCCGCCTGGCGGGCTTCACCCCGAGCACGCAGAACCTGGAGCAGACCGCCGAGGACGCCAAGAAGACCTCGGACGACCTCACCAAGCTCGCCGACCGCGCCGCGGACACCACCGTGCGCGACGCCATCAACGGCATGGCCGACCAGATCGCGACGCTGGACGTGCCGAACCTGGACCCGGCGACGGTGGCCGGGTGGACCAAGCAGAAGCTCGACGCGTTCAACACGCTGACCCAGGCCTGCCTCTAGGAAGACCGACGGCCGCCTGGTGCGCAGGCGGCCGTCGGCTCCGTTATCGGTACTGGGTTCACCGGCCACCCCCTCAGTGATCCGTCCACGTGGGTCAGGGTTGGCGGGGTGGCTCAGACGTTGGTGATCTCCTCGATCAGCGCGTCGATGTCGAAGAAGTCGGCCTCGCCGCCCAGCGGCACCATGGCCGTGGTGGTGGCGAAGAACGACTGCACCGCGGCGTGGTCGAGCTCGAGCACGGCGTGCCCGTCCGGGGACTCGATCTCCAGCGCCAGCTTGGCGGTACCGCCGGTGGTCACCGGGGCCAGCCGCACGTCGCCGTCACCGGCGGCGCGGACCAGGCCCTCGGCGAGCAGGTCGCGGCCGAAGATCCACTCGACCCAGCGGTCGGCGTCGGCCTGGAAGGCGGCGACGACGGTGTACGGCTCGTTGGCCCGGTAGGTCCAACGCGAGCGGACAGGAGTAGTCCCGCCGTAGTGCGAGATGATCTGCTCAGAGTGCTCGGCGTCGTTGGTCATCTCGTAGCCTCCTGTCCTGGTGTTCGCGCGTCGGCTGTGGCGAACCTTCAGCAGGGAAACGCATTTGGCGGCAGCCCGTGATGCCATTGGCCCGACGTTCACGCTATCGGGGCATACAGCCCCGTTCGGGCCACGATTTGACCGGCTTTTGGCACCCGTCTCTGTGTAATCGGATGACGCCATCACCCGTCGGTGAACTCAGGTCTTCTGCTCCGGCCTCAGTGGACCGTCCGCACCGGAGAACGAGACCGCCCAGCCCCGCGGTCATGACGCCTTCCGACGAAGGGATCTGCCTACTGGCAGAGCGGGATCTCGACGTCGGTGGGGTGGAAGATGACCTCGGTGGGCTTACCCGCGATGGTGGCCTGGTCGACCTTGAAGCGGAGGGTCCGGTCGTCGAGTAGGACAACGCGGCCGGTTATGTAACCGTCGTTGGTGACCTTGCCGTCCGGACCGGGTAGACGTTCCGGGTCGGGCCAGGTGTGCTCGGCGACCCAGTTCTGGCCTGCGAAGGTGGCGTACTTGATGCCGCAGTGGGTCAGCAGGCGGTAGGGGAAAGACTCGCCGATCTGGACGAACGGCACTGGGGCGCCGTGGGCACTGAAGGCGTTGGAGATCGAGTGAGGGTCAGGCGTATCAGGTAAGGGAGCCGCCTCCGGGGTGGTGCAGGCAGCGAGTACGAGGCCTACCCCAATCACGGCGCATCTAGCCCGAGCGGCCATCGGTACCCCCATCGGTCAGTCCCTGCCGCTCCAGCGTCTCATAGGGCTTCACCTCACCCCAGGACCGCCTCCGCGAGCTGGTCGGCCAGCGCCGAGGTGGCGGCCGCGATGCCTGACCAGCGGCGGGTCAGGTCCGGGTCGAAGTCGAGGGGCCTGCCGTGCGCGTCGATCACCGCGCCACCGGCGGCGGGCACGAGCACCAGCGCGGCGGCCAGGTCGACGATGCGCAGGGTGTCCGACCCGGGGTCGGCGAACGCGTCCACCGAGCCCTCCGCGACCAGGGCGGTCTCCAGGCAGGTCGTGCCCAGGATCCGCAGCCGACCGGCGCGGGCGGCCACCCGCTGCCAGGCGTCGCCGTTGTTGCGCTTGGGCCGCAGCAGCGACACGGCGGCGCCATCCAGGGTGGTGCGACCGGTCGTGCGGTACGGGGTGGACTGGCCGACGCGGGCCCACCAGACGCGCCCGGTGTCCAGCCACACGGTCACGGCCTCGACCGCTATGGAGTCACGGGTCAACACGCCGGAGAAGCACGACAGCGGTACCCCGGACGCGGCGTTGGCCGAGCCGTCCAGCGGGTCGATGACAAGAGTCGTCGACGAGCCGTTGTCGAGGAAACCCGCCTCTTCGGACAAGAGGTTCACGCGGTTGGCCTGCGCGGACTCGGCGATGGCGTCCTCGACCAGCGAGTCGACGCGCATGGTCGGGGTGCCGTCTGCTCCCATCGCGACCTCTTCGGACAGCTCCGGCCGGGTGAGCATCTGGCGCGCGGTCCGGTAGGCGGCCGCGGCGGCGTTGGCCGCGTCGGCCAGGACAGAGTTGACGCTCGCCGGTAAGTCCGGCTCGGGGATCGGCCACGCGATGAAGGTCACCAGTGCACCGTAAAACACAGCGGCGGCCCCCACCGTGGAAACAGCGGGTGCCGCCGCGCATCTACCGAGCCGGATAAGACCGGATCAGATGAGGTCGAGCGCCTTGACCGCGTCGCGCTCCTCGACCAGCTCGGCGACCGAGGCGTCGATGCGGGCGCGGGAGAACTCGTTGACCTCCAGGCCCTGCACGATCTGGTACTCGCCGTTGGCGGTAGTCACCGGGAACGACGAGATGATGCCCTCGGGGACGCCGTAAGAGCCGTCCGACGGCACTGCCATCGAGGTCCAGTCGCCAGCCGGGGTACCGAGCACCCAGTCGTGGATGTGGTCGATGGCCGCGTTGGCCGCCGACGCCGCCGAGGACGCGCCGCGGGCCTCGATGATCGCCGCGCCGCGCTTGGCCACGGTCGGGATGAAGGTGTCGGCCAGCCACGCCTCGTCGTTGAGCAGCTCCGCGACGGACTTGCCGTTGACCTCGGCGTGGAACACGTCCGGGTACTGGGTCGCCGAGTGGTTGCCCCAGATGGCCAGCTTCTTGATGTCCGCGACGGACACGCCGAGCTTGGTGGACAGCTGCGAGATGGCCCGGTTGTGGTCGAGCCGGGTCATCGCGGTGAAGCGCGCGGCCGGGACGTCCGGGGCGTGCTGCTGGGCGATGAGCGCGTTGGTGTTGGCCGGGTTGCCCACGACGAGCACCTTGATGTCGGACGCGGCACCGGCGTTGATCGCCTCGCCCTGCGGCTTGAAGATGCCGCCGTTGGCCGCCAGGAGGTCACCGCGCTCCATGCCCTTGGTGCGGGGGCGGGCGCCGACGAGCAGCGCGACGTTGGCGCCGTCGAACGCCTTCTTCGCGTCGTCGGTCACCTCGATGCCCGCCAGCAGCGGGAACGCGCAGTCGTCCAGCTCCATCGCGGTGCCCTCGGCGGCCTTGACAGCCTGCGGGATCTCCAGCAGCCGCAGGTTGACCTTGGTGTCGGGGCCGAGCAGGGCACCAGAGGCGATGCGGAACAGCAGGGCGTAGCCGATTTGGCCTGCCGCGCCGGTGACTGTGACGTTGACGGGTGCCACTTGGCGGATCCTCCCGGGAAGACGGATTGAGTCAGCGGGGAGGTCACGCGGCAGTCAGTTTGTGCCCTGTCGGCGACGTCGCCCGGCACCGCGCAGGCTACCAAGCCGGGGTGCGCGGGGGCCGCGTCGGTGACCAGGGTCTCGACCCCTTCGGGTGGACTTGGTCCGACAAGGTCCCCTACCTGTGGGTATGGGACCGCACCCGGCCGGATCATGGCCGGGTGACGCTGCACACCGCGGACACCACCGTCCGGCTAGAACTGCTCGGGGAGGAACTGCGCCGACACCGCGAGACCGCGGGGATGAGCCTGGCCGAGGTGACCGCGAAGACCGGGATCAGCACCTCGAAGCTGAGCAGGCTGGAGAACGGCCGCCGACCGCACAAGCTCGACGACGTCGAGGCGCTGCTGTCCATCTACGGCGTGCGCGACGCCCGCCGCGACGACCTGGTCGCGCTGGCCCGCGACGCCACCGAGCCGACCGCGTGGCCGGAGCAACGGCCGTCGGCGACGCTGCGCGTGCTGGAGTCGAAGGCGGAGATGCTGGTCGACTACCAGGCGATGCTGGTGCCCGCGTTGCTGCAGACCGTGCCGTACGCGCAAGCGGTACTGCGTGAGGTGGACATGGTCGAGGAGCCCGCGATCGAAGACAGGGCTACCGAGCGCATCCGACGACAAGCGATCCTGCGCAAGCCGCAGCCGCCTCGCTACTACGCGATCCTGACCGAGACAGCGCTACGCACGGTCGTAGGCGGCCGCGAGGTCATGCGCGGGCAGTTGCGCTACCTGGTCGAGGCCGGGACGAAGCCGGACGTGACGATCCGGGTGGTGCCGCGGCTCGGCCACGGCCACCCCGGGCTGCGCGGGTCGTTCCGGCGGCTGCAGTTCCACGGCCGCGGCGCGCTGGTGCTGCTGGAGAACCGGACGTCGAGCCTGTTCGTCGAGGACCCGACCGAGGTCAAGCGCTACGACCAGGTGGTGGTGGAGCTGCTCAGCGTCGCGCTGGACGAGGCGGCGTCGACCAGGATGATCGCCGAGCTCGGCGGCCTCAACGACTGAGCCAGCCACCCTCGATGGTCAGCGCGACCGCGATCACCATCACCCCGAACAGGCCGTAGAGCAGCACGTCGACCGCCCGGCCGCGGATGGCGACCAGCCCGGCCTGCTCGTCGCGCAGCAGCACCCGCAGCCCGGCGGCGAGCAGCAGGGCGAGGCCGATCCACACGGTGCCCTCGCGCCAGGAGAACTGGATGATCCGCACCAGGCCGAGCACGACGACCGCCATCACCATGGCGAACGGCAGGTGCACCAGCGCGGGGTGCTTGCCGCCCCGCTGCGGGCCGTCGTTCACGCGCGCAGGCCCCGCTCCGCCGCCTCGACGGTGTTGCGCAGCAGCATCGCGATGGTCATCGGGCCGACCCCGCCCGGCATCGGCGCCAGCCAGCCCGCGACCTCGCGCACGTCCTCGTGAACATCGCCGACCAGGCCCGCCTCGGTGCGGGTGACGCCGACGTCGAGCACGGCGGCACCGGGCTTGACCATGTCGGCCGTGATGAGGCCCGCGTTGCCCGCGGCGGCGACGACGATGTCGGCGCGGCGGACCTCGGCGGCGAGGTCCTTGGTGCCGGTGTGGCAGAGGGTCACGGTGGCGTTCTCGCTGCGGCGGGTCAGCAGCAGGCCGAGGGGACGGCCAACGGTGACGCCACGGCCAACGACGGTGACGCGCGCGCCCGCCAGCGGTACGTCGTAGCGGCGCAGCAACTCGACAATGCCGACGGGGGTGCATGGCAGCGGGCCCGCGTCACCCAGGACGAGCTTGCCCAGGCTGACCGGGTGCAGGCCGTCGGAGTCCTTGGTCGGGTCGATCCGCTCCAGCACGCGGCCCTGGTCGAGGTGACCCGGTAGCGGCAACTGCACGAGGTAGCCGGTGCAGTCGCGGTTGGCGTTCAGCTCGTCGATGACGGCTTCGAGCTCGGCCTGCGTGGTGTGCGCGGGCAGGTCACGGCGGATCGAGTTGAGCCCGATCTTCTTGCAGAAGTTGTGCTTGCTGCGCACGTAGGCGTGGGAGCCGGGATCGTCGCCGACGAGCACAGTGCCCAGCCCGGGGACGACGCCGCGCTCGGCGAGGGCGGCGACCCGGACGCGGAGCTCGTCGAGGATCGCGTTGCGGGTGGCCTTGCCGTCAAGGATCGTCGCGGTCACGGCGGTCATCCTCTCACTGCGCCGCCGGTTCTTTCCGGGGACGCCCACTGGGCAGCGACGCCACCCCCGCGGCCAGGAGCGTGACCACGACACCGACCACCGTGGCGGGTTCGATACCGGGCCCGGTCAGGTCGAACAGCACCGCGCCCGCGATCTGTCCGGAGATCATGCCCAGGCTCACCATGAGCACACCGATGTACCGGACGGCGAAGACGCTCGCGGAGACGCCGATGACTCCTAGCGCGCCACCGACGTAGAGGATCGGGTTGGACGGTAGGCCTGCCGGGAGTCCTCGCACGAGTACCTCAACCACGCAGGCCAGGGCTAACACGGCGGTGCCGACCCCGAAGTTGACCAGCGTGGCGACGCTGACGCTCCCGCAGGCTGCCCGGACCCGCCCGTTCACGGCCTGCGCCCAGCCGAGTCCTAGTCCTGCCGCTGCCGGGATCAGGGACAGCCAGAGCCGCGACGGCGAGTCGAACTCGTCGGACACGGCTGCGGTGACCGCGACGACCGCGAGCACGGCACCGACTGCCCTGGTCGGGGTGATCGGTCGGGGACCGCCCGGTCCGACGCCCGCACGGTCCATCAGCAGTCCGCTGAGGACCTGCCCGGACACCGCGGCCACGGTGAACATCGCCACGCCGAGGGCCGCGACGGTCAGACCCTGCGCGGTCACGAACATGGCACCGGCCGCGCCGCCGAGGACCTGCCATGGCCGTAGTCGACGCTCACGGACGGCCTGCGCGACCTTCGGAACCGCCGCCCGCGCCTTCGGGGCGACGAACACACCTACGGCCAAGATGACGAGGCCGACCAAGAAGGAGATCAGGGCGGCGACAAGACCGTCCCGCAGGTGGGCGCCGAGTTGGCCGTTGACGCGGCTCTGCGTGGCGAGCCCGACTCCGCCTAGGACGGTGACCAGGACTGCCGCCGCGCGGGCCGCCACGGGCCGGTTGGCTAGATCCATCGGTGGCGCACTGCGTGAACGGCCAACTGGAACCGTGAGGTCGCGCCAGCGTGGTCCATCAGGCGCTGGAGGTGGCGGAAGACGGTCCTACGACTGACCCCGAGCTGGCGGGCAATGGAGTCGTCGTTGGCGCCTGCCGCGAGTAGACCCAGCAGGCGCTGCTCTATGGGTTGGACAGGCGACGGGGCTCTCGCGCCAGCGTGCAGCGGTACCGCCAACCGCCACGACGCCTCGAACAGTCCGATTAGGGCCGACAGGAGACTGCTCGGCCGGACGACTAAGAGCGAGCGGTTCACATCGGCCTCCGCGACCGGTAGAGACACCGTGGCGAACTGCTGGTCGACGATCGTCAGCTTCACCGGCACCTCTGGCAGCACCCTGGCCTGCTCCCCTGCGGCAACGCAGGGCTGGACGTTCTGCGCGTACCGGCCCGGGTCCTCTATGGCCGCTCGCGCGTAGACGACCTTGTACGTCACGTCGCCGCGCGCGAGCTGTTCGAGCTCGGCGTTGTTGACGTGCCCTTCGGTGAAGTACGGCGGCGAGTCGAGCCTGCGGATCTCCTTGCGCGCGCTCAGCTCCATCTGCTGGATGCGCTGGGCGATAGCGGTACCGGTGACCACCTCGATGAGGTCGTCGGTGCGCTGTGGGGACACCGCGCGCCGGAACGTGTCGTAGGCGTTGAGGGTTGCTACCCGAGCCTGCTCCAATTCGGACTCACGGCGGCGGCTGAGGATCTGCAGCCCGCTCGCGGGTGGGACCGGAGTCACAATCCGGCCATCGACACCGCCGGTCCCGACCAGGCCCGCGTCCACCAGGGTGCGCACGGCGGGGGTGACGAGGTCGATGGGTTCCGCCAGGCCGATGGAGACCTGGTCGATCGTGGACGGACCGGTGCGCAGCAGGTAGAGGTATGCGCGGATCTCGTCGTCCGGCAGGCCGAGCCTGCTCAGGTGCGGCGCGAGGTCGCCGTCGGACATGGTGGTTCCTCCCGGTGGGGCCGCAGCAGGTTGGCACAGATGAGACGTTGACACAAATGTCACGCCGCGCTCGCCTGCCTGCTGGGATCCGGCACCGCCACGGCGAAGCCCGCGGCCACCAGGGCCAGCACCGCGGCCGCGCCCGCCGCGGCCGCCGGACCGATGTGGTCGAGCAGCCACCCGGCGACCGGCAGGGTGACCGCCGAGCCGAGCGTCGACGCCGTCATCACCCAGCCGAACACCTCCGCGGTGCGACCTGCGGGCGCCAGTTCGCCGATGCGCACGTTCGACGCCGCCAGCGCGGGCGCCACCGCGATCCCGCCGACCGCGAGGACCAGCCCGATCAGCCACGTCGACCCGCCCGTGACCGGCGGCAACACCGGGACCAGCGCGACGAACCCCAGCGCCATGAGCACGATCCGCAGCGCCAACCGCGGCGGCGCGGAGCTCGCACCGGCGGCGAAGCCGCCCACCAGCGACCCGACCGCCCAGACCGCGATCAGCACGCCCGCCGCGGCGGGGGTGGCGAAGTCCCGCGCCCACGCGACCACGGCCATGTCCAGGATGACCAGCGGGGCGACGACGCAGAGGCTCATCGTCAGCGCTGCCCGCATGCCGTGAGCTCTTAGCACCGACCCCGGCGTGCGGTGCTCTTGCTGCAAGGGCACGCGCAGGCCGACCTGGTGCAAGGCGAACGCGAAGCCGCACGAGCCCACCAGCGCCAGACCTGCGCAAGTGAGCATGCCCGCCTTACCGCCGCCGAAGGCCACCACGACGGCAACGAGTACCGGGCCGACTACCCACAGCAGCTCCTGGAGAGTGGCCTCAAGTGTGTAGAGCGACCTGCGCGCGGCCGGGTCTTCGGTCAACCTCGGCCAGGCAGCCCTAGCGATCTGCGTCACTGGCGGCTGGGCTAGTCCGGTCACCAAAGCGACCACGGCGGCTATCGGCCACCACGTCGCCCCCACCAGCGAGGGGGCGAACGCGAGCGCCGTGAGTCCCAACGCGTAGGCGAGTGAAATGGCGATCAAGAGGCGCGCCGGGTCACCCTGGTCGGCAGATCTACCACGCAATGGGCCACCAACGGCTACACCCACGGTGTAGAGACCCCCGACGACACCCGATGCGATGTATGAACCAGTCCACCCGGCGACGAGGAAGGTGGTGGCCAGAGGAGTGCCAGGTAAGTGCAGCCTGCCCAGGAGTGACCAGACGAGCACGCTCGGCAGTCTGCGGACTGTCAGGAGTTGACGATATGGACCCAGCACGTGGGCAACTGTGCCCCACACCCCCGACTGGGGGATAACGGTATGTCATTGTCGCTGGCAGACCGGTACCGCACGATCCACCGTATGCCGAAGGCATGCACCCAGGAGAAGATGTGACCGTGGCACTACCGACGCAGCTGAACCCGACCGAACAGGACGCCCTGGTCAAGCAGATCGGGCTGGCGTTGCTGCGGGGCGCCCCGCAGCGGTGGGCGTCGATCGTGGTCGAGTACCGCGCCATCGGCCGGTACATGGAGACCGTGGGCCAGGTCACGGTGCAGGACCAGGAGGGTGCGGCCGACCTCCCGGTGTCCCAGGACATCACCATGCTGTTCAGCAGGCTGCGCGCGGGCATGTACCGGGAGGGCAGGGGCACCTGGTTCAATGCGCGCTACCAGCTCGACCAGCCCTCGGCCTACAACCTGGAGTACGACCGCGACGAGCCGACCTGGATCCAGCCGCCCCCGCCGCCCGCCTTCGCCGACGACCTGCGGATCTTCCCCAGGGAAGAGGAGAACGTGCCGGAGTGGCTCGCGCGCAGGCTCGCCGCGCTGAAGCCGCCGTTCCGGGTCGCCCGCATCTTCGACGGCAAGGGCCCCAACGGCCGCCCGCTGGTCAACCGGCCGCAGGTCGTGGACGCCGAGCGCGAGTCGCTGCTGCGCTTCCTGGACGAGGCGCCGTTGGCGCTGCCGCACCGCGGGCTCGACACCGACCACCTCGACGACGAGGGCCGCCAGAGCGTGCCGGTGGCCTTCCACACCGACGGCAACTGGATCTGGCCCGCCGCGGTCAACTACTACCTGCGCGCGCACGGCGTGGCCCCCGAGCCGGAGCTGGTGGACCACATCCGCCGCTCGGAGTTCGCCCTACCCGAGGTCGAGGAGCACGTCAGGGCTAACGCAGCCGCCTTCCTCAACCGTGGCCGTCCGCCCCGCCCGGTGCCGGTCAATGGCACGGCGCCGGTCGAGGCCGAGGTACCCCGGCTCCCTGACCCGCGCGCAGTACAGCCCAAGGTCGCGGCGGTAGCGGTACCTGAGCCGGATGTCGCCAACGCGTTCGCCAACGCTGCGGTCGCCGCGCCCAAGGAGGAGATGGGCCCGTTCGGCACCACCTTCGACGCGTTCAGCCCTGCGCCGGTGAACCTGGAGACCCCACCGCCGTGGTCCCGCACCCCGGCCGAGGTGGAGAAGCCGGACTCGCCGTGGGCGCCCAAGGGCGAGGACTCGGCCGAGGGGCCGCGCAACGGGCACTCGCACGCCCCCGAGCAGGCGCCGTGGGAGCGCACACCGGACGCGTCCGAGCCGGAGGACACCGCGAAGGGCATGCAGCCAGTAGCGGAGAAGTCCCCGCTCGAGGACACCGCGCCGTGGCAGCCCGAGGTCGACGAGACCGTCCCGACGCCCCCGATCAAGGCTGAGACCGACACGCCGTGGGCTCCGCAGGCCGCAGAGGCACCGGCGGCTGCCGAGGCACCGTGGCAGCGCACGCCGGAGGTAGAGGAACCGGTCGAGTCCGCGGAGCCGTGGCGGCAGGACGTGCCTGCTCGTCGGAGTGAGGCCACGCAGGCTTGGCAACCGGACGCGCGTAAGCAGGACGAGGTAAGCCCCGCCTGGCAGCCGGTTGAGTCCGACAAGGGCCAGACCAACGCGCCATGGCAGCAGCAACCGACCGCAGCGGACAGCGGCCAGCCGAGCCCTCCCTGGCAGCCCCAGGCACCTGAGACGGCTAGCGCGAACGGCCAGGCAGGCCCTTCGTGGCAGGACCGCGCCGCTGACGCTGGGGTGCAGGCAAGTCCCGCTTGGCAGCCTCAGGTGGCCGATAGCGATAGTGGCCAGGCCGGCGCCCCGTGGCAGCAGAACCCGGACGCCGGAACGCGTCAGCAGGACGAGGCAGGCCCCGCCTGGCAGCAGCGGACCGCCGAAGACGCCCAGGTCAGCGCGCCGTGGCAGCAGGATCGCGCCGCTGACGGTGGGGCGCGGGAGGCAGGTCTGGCTTGGCAGCAGCAGCCTGCCGAGGCAGCTAGTGACAGCGGTCAGGCCAGTGCCTCGTGGCAGCAGAACGCTGGGGCACGTCAGCAGGACGAAGCTGGCCCCGCCTGGCAGCAGCGATCCGCCGAGGACGGCGCGCCTTGGCAGCAGGACCGCGAGGCCGACGCGGGAGCGCGCCAGCAGGACGAGGACAGCGCATCTCGGGCCGGATCACGTCAGCAGGGCGATGCGAGCCCGGCCTGGCAGCAGACGGCCGCGACCGAGGACGCTCAGGCCAGTGCGCCGTGGCAGCAGGGCCGCACGGCCGACGCCGAGGCACGCCAGCAGGACGAAGCAAGCCCCACTTGGCAGCAGCAGCCGGCCAAGACCGACGACGGCCAGGGCAACGCGCCGTGGCAGGGCCAGGCGGCTGAGGCCGGGGCACGCCAGCAGGACGAGGCAAGCCCCGCCTGGCAGCAGCAGCCGGCCGCGACCGGCGACGCACAGGGCAACGCGTCCTGGCAGCAGGACAGGGCAGTCGACGCTGGGGCGCGTCAACAGGACGAGACAGGTCCTGCGTGGCAGCAGCAGTCAGCCGACACGGATAGCGACAACAGCCAGGCCAGCGCCCCTTGGCAAACCTCGGACACCGGAACGCGTCAGCAGGAACATGCGGCTGACGCTGGGACCCGGCAGCAGGTCGAGGCGAGTTCTTCCTGGCAGCCTCAGGCAGCTGACGCGACCAGCGACAACAGCCAGGCCGGCACTTCTTGGCAGCAAACCCCGGACACCGGGACTCGTCGGCAGGACCGCGCAGCCGACACCGGGGCACGCCAGCAAGACGAGGCGAATCCTGCCTGGCAGCCCCAGGCAGCTGACGCGACCAGCGACAACAGCCAGGCCGGCACCTCTTGGCAGCAGAACCCGGACACCGGGACTCGTCAGCACGACCGTGCGGACGACACCAGCACGCGCCAGCAGGATGAGGCGAGTCCTGGCTGGCAGCCTCAGGTAGCTGACGCGGCCCAGGCCAGCGCCCCTTGGCAGCAAACTCCGGACACCAGCGCGCGTCAGCAGGATGAAGTGAGTGCTGGCTGGCAGCCTCAGGTGGCTGACGCGGCCGGTGACAACGGTCAAGGCAGTGCGTCTTGGCAGCAGGAGCGGGCGGGCGACGCCAGCGTGCATAGTCAGGGCGAGGTTGCTTCGGCCTGGCAGCAGGGGGAGACGGCGAGCGCACCGTGGGATGGTGGCGCGCGCGACCAGGGCCAAGCAGACCAGTCAGCCGCCGCGCCTTGGCGGCAGGACGGGACTGCTGACGCCGGTGAGCAGGTTGCGCCTGCTTGGCAGCAGGACCGCGCGGGTGACACCGGGGCCGAGACATGGCAGCAGCCGGCCAACAACGATCAGGCCGCCGCGCCGTGGCAGGAGCGGGCGACCGATGCCGGGGCTGGTCAGCAGGACGAGGCCGCGCCGTGGCAGTCGGATAGTGCTGCGGACAAGCCGGCTTGGCAACCTGGTGGGCACGCTGAGCAGGCGACGGCGCCCTGGCAGCCCGGACCGGCCGACACGGCCGAGCAGGCGCCCTGGCAGCAGGCTGAGGTGCCGGAACAGGCAAGAGCCCCGTGGCAGCCCGAGCCGGAGCAGGACACCCCCTGGCAGCCGCAGGCACAGGAGTCCAGCCCGACCTGGCAGCAGGGCACTTCCCCCGAGCAGCCCGAACAGAACGCGGACGCGACCTGGCAACCCGCGCCCGAGGCCCTGCCTGTCAGGCAGCCGAACGCGCCGTGGCAGGCGGCTGAGCAGGCACAGCCGGTTGCTCCGTGGCAGCCCGCCGCCGAACAGCAGAAATGGCAGGACACCCCCGAGGCCGACGTCGCGCACAGTGCCGCGCCGCAAGAGGCAGGACTGACTCGCGGCCAAGCGGCCATCGCCGAGCAGGCCGGGGTAGACCTACCTGCACCCCCGCGCGAACCCGCCACGAAGGACATGCGGACCCCGCCCGCGGCCGCACTACCGTCGCAGGGTCCCGCCGCTGACGTGGTGGCTCGGTTGCGAACGCGGCTGACCGAGCTAGGCGTCTCCCCGTCGCGCTACCGGATGGGGTCGCCGTCCGAGGCCGCGTGGACGATGGAGCAGACCGGCGAAGGTTGGCGTGTCGGCTGGTTCGACGACCGGTACGTGGCGCCCGCGGTGTTCGAGGACGTCGCGGACGCGTCGGCGTTCCTGCTGGGCAAGCTCCTGCTCGACTCCGGCGCCACGCCCGCGCCCGCGGTCATCCCGCAGGACCCCGGCCCATCGACCGTGCAGGCGTCGCTGGCCGAGCTGGAGGCGGAGCGGTCCGCGGACCTGTTCACCCCGCCGAGGCGTCCGGAGCCGAACGCCACCGTCGCCGCGCCGACCCCGGTGTTCGACGACGATGACGACGACTTCACCCCGCGCAGGCCCCAGCAGCGGCAGTTGCCGCGCAAGCCGGAGCCCGCCGTGCGCCGCCAGGAACCGGCCCGCCAAGAGCCCGCCCGCCAGGAGCCGGTCGTGCACCGGACCGAGCCGACCGGCCGCAAGCAGCAGGAGTGGCCGATCCAGCCGAAGCCGGGCGAGCCGCCGCTGACGCTGTTCCGCGGCAAGCAGCTGATGGAGCTGCCCCCCGGTACCGAGATCGACCGCTACGGCGAGCCCGCGGGCAACCTGACCTACGCGGCCGGGACGCCGTTCGAGCGGCGTTCGCTGGTGCCGGAGTGGGTGAACCGCCCGTACCGCGCGTACCGGGTGGTCAAGCCGACCGAGGCGCTGACCGGGGTCGCCATCCCGTGGTTCGACCAGCCGGGTGGCGGGGTCGCGTACCTGCTCAAGCGGTCCATCGGCGAGCTGCTCGACCACGGGCACCTGGTCGAGGTCGACGACAGGGACGCGCCGACGCTGCCCTAGCCGCGGTGCGCCGCCGCCCACCCGGTCAGTCGATGACCAGGCCGTGGGCGGCGGCGAACGCGATGGCGGTGTCCAGGTCGACCTTGGCGCCGCGCAGGGAGGCCGCGACCAGGCCGTTGGCGTCGAGCCGGGCGCCGCGCAGGTCGGCCTTCTCCAGCCGGGTGCCGGTCAGCCGGGCGCCGCTGAGGTCGCAGTCGCGCAGGTCGGCTTCCTTGAGGTCCGCCTCCATCAGGTTGGCCTCGCGGAACCGCAGCCCGCGCAACGTGGTCTTGGGCAGTGCGGCGCGGGCCAGGCTGACCAGGGTGAGGTCGGTGTCGCGCAGCGTGATGGGGCGGAACCGGACGTCGACGAAGGTCGAGCCGATCAGCGAGCAGCCGGTGAACTCGCTGTCGGTGAGGGTGGTGCGGTCGAACACGCAGGTGCGGAACGCGGACGTGCGGTGGACGGACTCGCCGAGGTCGGCCCGGGTGAACGTGCAGTCCACGAACACGCAGCCGACCGTGGTGACACCGCGCAGGTCGGCACCGGTGAAGTCGCACGCGGTGAAAGTCCGCTGCTCCCAGTGCTGCTCATGCAGGTCGGTCTCGCTGAAGTCCTCGCCGATCGTCTCCACGGGCTCAGCGTGTCACGGCACTACGACAACTGGCCGCGCGGCATCGGCGATGAGGGTTCGCGTGACGCGACCGTGGCGGGAACGCCCTACTACGACGCAATCCGCGCCCGCTTGTTCGGCTGCGGACTCTATGCCGCGCGCGGGATCCCCACTGACGTGCACAACCTCCCAGGACACGCCTATCGGGTCCAGGTAACGGGTTGCGTCCAAGCGGAGCTCGTCGGCGTATGCCTCGGCGGCTTCACGTGCGCCGGTGATGCCAACGCCAGTCCAGTAGGCAGGATTGGCCAACTGCTCTACGTAGACGAGCACGAGCCGGGCATGTTCACGGCGGGCCAACCCGGCCGCCCAGGCGAACGCGTTGAGCGACGCCTGGGTGCCGTCGACCCCGACGACGATGGTCGTGAGCCCGTCCTTCACACCTGTAGATCGTAGGGGGGTTGTCGTTGACTTGGCCGGTTTTCAGGCGCGGTGGATCGACTGGGCGAAGCTGAAGACCGCGTCGGGGTCGTAGCGGCGGGCAACGCTGTCGAGCCTGCTCAGGTTCGGCCCGTAGTACGCGGTGCCCCAGTCGGGCATGGCGGTTTCGATGTAGTTGACGTACCCGCCTCTAGCACCGATCCGGCCGAGCGCGTCGCGGACCTGTGCGACCGATCTAGCCGCTTCCTCGCGCTTGTCCACTGTGGTCTTCTGGTAGATCTGGATGGTGCCGAGCGCCTTGCGGTGCGGGAACGCGGTTGCCGCTGGGTCCACTCTGGACACAGCGCCACCGAGTGAGTCGAGTAGCAGGTCCATGTCGGTGCGGTCGTCGAGGAGGTCGACCAGGGCGGCCGGGTCGGCGACGGGCTCGGACAGGATCCGCGACGAGGCCGCGAAGGTGGCCCGCGGCGAGGTCTCCGTGCCGCACTCCGCGCGTTGCGCACACCCCGCGAAGAAGCGCATGGCGTCGAGGTACGACTTCTGCTGCACCAACCGGGTGCTCGGCTTGCCCGCGGCGGCGGTGAACTGCTCCAGCAGCGGGGTGAGCCCGGACTGCGGGCCGATGAAGCAGCCGGTGAGCCTGGCGGTCGGCGTGCGGCCACCGGTGACGACGACCGTGGACCACAGCTCGTCCGGTGCCTTCGCGGTCCACTGCTGCCACGCACCGACCACGGCCGCCGCGCCGTCTGCGAAGCCGAGTTGGAAGACCGTCACCGAGGGGGCAGGCTCGGTGGAGAAGGTGAACGAGGTGGCGATGCCGAAGTTGCCGCCACCGCCGCCGCGCAGCGCCCAGTAGAGGTCCTGCTCGTTGTTGGGGGTTGCCGTGCGGACCACGCTGTCGGCGGTGATGACCTGGGCCGAGAGCAGGCGGTCGCAGGTCAGCCCGTACTTGCGGGTGAGCACGCCGAGACCGCCGCCGAGGGTCAGCCCGGCGATGCCCACGGTCGGACAGCTACCCGCGGGGAGGCAGCGGCCCGCCGCGGCCAGGGCGGTGTAAACGTCGATGAGGCGCGCCCCAGCACCGATCACCGCGGTCCCGTCAGGCCGGACATCCACTACGGACATTCCACGCAGGTCGACGATAAGACCGCCATCAGGCGCGGAGTACCCGGCGTAGCTGTGCCCGCCACTACGAGCCGCGATCGGCAAGTAGGAATTCCTGGCTAGAGCGACGCAAGCCTGTACGTGGTCGCTAGTGGTGCACAACGCCACCGCGGCCGGGGTGCGCTTGTCGTAAGCGGGGTTGAACGAGCGGCGCGCCAGGTCGTACCCCTTGTCGCTGGCTTGCAGCAAGCCGCCGCCGAGCCGTTTGCGCAACCCGTCGAAGTCAGGGGGAACCGCGGCCGGGCGCACGCTAGTCGGGGCGATCGGTGTGCTGGTGGTGGTCGGTGATGGCGCTCCCCCTTGCTGTCCGCTCCCCGAACACGACACGGCCGTGGCCGCTACCCCGACACCCGCCGCCCGCAGAAAGGCCCTCCTGCTGAGCACTCCCCGACCTCCCAAGTGTTCCCGATCACACCCGCTGATCACACCACTCCTGCGCCCATCCCGCATAGCTCTACCAGGCACGACCTGTTCCCAGTAGACACTGGGCCCGCGGCGAAACCCAGCCCCGGAGCCGCATTGTGATCCACGCTGGTCCAGACCAGGCACGCACAACCACCCGACTTGTCCACAGGTCACCGCAGCCCCTGTACCCGGGCGCCGCCCGGTGGCAGGGTGGCGATCGTGACAAAGGCATTCGCATCCAGCGCCGACCTCGAGCGCAAAGTCGAGACCTTCACCGAGCTGGCGGACGGCGTCTACGCGCTGACCGCGGAGGGCGACCCGAACGTCGGCGCCATCGAGGGCGAGGACTTCCTGGTCTGCTTCGAGGCGAGGGCCACCCCGGTCGCCGCGCGCCGCTGGCTCGACCAGCTGCGGGAGCGCACCGGCAAGCCCGTGCGCTACCTGGTGCTCAGCCACTACCACGCGGTCCGGGTGCTCGGCGCGAGCGCGTTCGACGCCCAGGAGATCGTCACCCACGAGACCACCAGGACGCTGATCGCCGAGCGCGGCGAGGCGGACTGGGCCAGCGAGTTCGGCCGGATGCCGCGGCTGTTCGAGGAGCCCGACAGCGTTCCCGGCCTGACCTGGCCGACGCTGACCTTCACCGACCGGCTGGTCATCCCGCTCGGCGGCGACCGGGGCGACCTGGTGCTCGCCTACTGCGGCCGTGGGCACACCGCGGGCGACATCGTCGCCTGGCTGCCCAAGCACAAGATCCTCTTCGCCGGTGACCTGGTCGAGGCCAGGGCCGCGCTCTACACCGGCGACGCCTTCCACGACGACTGGGCGACCTCCACTTTGGACACCGTGGCGAGCTTCGACGCCGAGGTGCTCGTCGGCGGCCGGGGCGCGGTCGCGCGGGGTAAGGACGAGGTGGCCGCGGCCATCGCGCAGAGCCGCCACTTCCTCGACGAGCTGCGCCGCCTGGTCGGCGAGGTGCACGGCAGGGGCGGCACGGTGGCCGAGGCGTTCCGCGCCACGCACGCCGCGCTGGAGCCGGAGTACGGCCGGTGGCCGATCTTCGAGCACTGCCTGCCCTTCGACGTGCAGCGGTACTGGGACGAGCTCGACGGCACCGACTGGCCGGTCATCTGGACCGCCGAGCGCGACCGCGAGGTCTGGGCCGCGCTCCAGGAGGACGGCGACGACAAGGACGGACAGCAGGAGGCCGGGCGGTGACCGAGCCGGTCCTGGTGGTGGGGGCGGGCCCGGTCGGCATGACCGGGGCCCTGGTGCTGGCCAGGCACGGGGTGCCGAGCGTGGTGGTCGACGCCCTGCCCGGGCGGCTGCTGGAGGGCAGCCGCGCTATCTGCGTGCAGCGCGACGTGCTCGACGTGCTGGAGCGGGTCGGCGCAGGCCACGACGTCGTCGGCCTGGGCGTCACCTGGTACTCGGGGCGGATCTTCTACCGGGACCACGAGGTGTTCTCGATGGAGCTGCCCGAGCCCGCGCCGGGGCACTTCCCGCCGTTCGTGAACACACCGCAGAACAGCATCGAGCACGTGCTGGAGCGGCGCGTGCTGGCCGAGCCGCTGATCGACCTGCGGTACAGCACCAGGGCCGTCGCCATCAGCCAGGACGACCACGGCGTGACCCTGCAAGTGGAGGGTCCAGACGGTGAGTACGAACTGCGCGGCACGCACTGCATCGCCGCGGACGGCAACCGGTCCACGATCCGCAAGCTGCTCGGCATCCCGTTCGAGGGGCACTCGTTCGGCGACAAGTTCCTGATCACCGACATCCGGGCCGAGTTCGACTTCCCGGTGCCCGAGCGCCGGTTCTACTTCGACCCGGAGTGGAACCCCGGCCGCCAGGCCCTGCTGCACCCGCAGCCGGACTCGGTGTGGCGCATCGACTGGCAGGTGCCCGACGAGTACGACCTGGCCGCCGAGCAGGGCAACGGCGACCTCGACAAGCGCATCCGCACCGTCATCGGCGACATCGACTACGAGCTGGTCTGGGCCTCGCTCTACCGCTTCCACCAGCGCCGGGTGCCGCGGATGCGGCTCGGCCGGGTCCTGCTGGCAGGCGACTCGGCGCACATCATGAGCCCGTTCGGCGCGCGCGGCATGAACTCCGGCCTGGCCGACGTGGAGAACGCCGCCTGGAAGATCGCCGCCACCCGGCGCGGCTGGGGCGGCCCGACCCTGCTCGACAGCTACGACCTCGAGCGCGGCCCGGCCACCGAGGAGAACCTGCGGGTCACCAGCACCACCATGCGCTTCCTGTGCCCCGCCGACGAGGACGAGTGGACCCGCCGCCGCGACATCCTGGAACGCAGCATCACCGACCCGGCCGCCCGCGCTCAGATCGACTCCGGCAAGTTGTCCGAGCCGTTCTGGTACCTGGAGTCGCCGCTGACGACCCGGGCATCGGAGGAGGAGATCGCTCGGTTCCCGCGGGAGGCTGGGGTTGTGCGGCCGCCGTTGCCCGGGGTGCTGTGCCCGGACTTTCCGTTTCCGGATGGGAGTCGGTTGCGGGATCACCTGGGGGTGCGGTTCACGGTGTTGGTGGCGGAGGAGGTGGAACCGGCGGAGGTGTTGGATCCTGCGGATCCGGCTTATGGGGTGGAGGTTGTTGTCTTACCCGTCGGCCAGACTGCGCTGGAGATTCCGGCGGGTGGGGCGGTGGTGGTGCGGCCGGATGGGTTCATTGCGGCGGTGCTGACTGACGAGTCACCGCACGACGCCATCCGACGAGCGGCTGGGTGGGTGGTCGAGAAGGTGTGAGGGGGCTGCTCGGCTGCGCCATCGCGGGGGTCGGCTCGCCTTCGGCATTGCGAGGGGGCGCGAGTTTTGAGCTGTGCTCGATGGGGCGAACTTGTTTGCGCGGGGCCCCTGCGACCTCCTGGGAAGAGCACAAAGGCGGGGCCTGAAGAGACGGCCCTCCCCCGCGCAGCGAGCTTACGGACGCCGCCACCCCACACAAAACAAGTCCACCCCATCGAGCCGGCCTGGCACCAGCGGATCCGAGGAGCGGTTTCGGGCCAACGTCGTAGAGGGGCGCTTGTCGGCCAACGTTGCATAGGGGCACGTTGAGGCCAACGACCGAGAGGGGCACGTGGGGACCAACGACTGAGAGGGGCGCGCTAGGGCCAACGTGTAGAGGGGCGCGTGGGGCCAACGATCATGAGGACGGGCTTGGGCAAACGACCTTGGCGGGCGCGTGGGGCCAACGGTGTCGGCTCAAGGCGCAAGAGGGAAAGGGTGCGCGGTCGACTGATCGCGGTTAGGGGGATGGGCGTAGGGCGGCGGGGGCTGTGGGGGGAACTGCGGGGTGGGTGGGGGCGGTTGGGGGGATGGGGCGGTAAGGAGTGCCTTGGGGTGGGCGCGGGTCTGCGGTGCCGTTGTTGGGCCAGAGGGAGAAGGCGCGTTCTGCCTGGGCGGTGATGGTGAGGGAGGGGTTCACGCCGAGGTTGGCGGTGATGGCGGAGCCGTCGACCACGGAGAGGCCGGGGTAGTTGTGGACTCGGTGGTAGGGGTCGAGGACGCCGTCCTCGGGGGTGGTGCCGATGGGGCAGCCGCCGATGAAGTGGGCGGTGAGGGGGATGTTGGCCAGGTCGCCCCAGGTGCCGCCGGGCATGCCGCCGATGTGCTTGGCGGTGAGCTGGTTGGCCTCGTAGCCAGCGGGGATGAACGACGGGTTGGGTTCGCCGTGGCCCTGGCGGGAGGTGTACTTGCGGCGGCCGAACAGGCCGGGGCGGGTGTAGGTGGTGATGGAGTTGTCGAGGCTCTGCATCACCAGCAGGATCACCGTCCGCTCGCTCCACCGGTAGCCCTGCAGCAGCCGCGCGGTCTGGATCGGGTGGCGCAGTGCGAAGCGGAGGGCTTGGCGGTAGCGCGGCACCGGCAGCGAACCGTCGGTCGCCAGGGTTTGCAGCAGGCTCATGGCGTTGCTGCCCTTGCCGTAGCGCACCGGCTCGATGTGGGTGTTCTCGTCGGGGTGGAACGACGACGTGATCGCGACGCCCCGGCTGTAGTCGTGCCGCGGGTCCACTGTGGTGCGTCCGGCGCCGACGATCGACTCCGAGTTCGTCCGCGTCAGCTCACCCAGCCGAGGCGAGAGTCGCGGTAGGGCACCGGAATCGCGCATCGAGTGCAAGAGGTTCTGCGTGCCCCAAGTGCCCGCGGCCAGCACAACCTGCCCGGCTGTGATCGTCGTGCGGAACTCCCGTGACCGCCGCCCGGTCTTGCGCAGCTCCAACTCGAATCCCCCGTCCCGGCCGGGACGGACAGCGGTAACCGTCGTCAGGGGAATGACCTGCGCGCCGTTCTTCTCCGCCAGGTACAGGTAGTTCTTCACCAGCGTGTTCTTAGCCCCGACCCGGCAGCCGGTCATGCACGAGCCGCACTCGGTGCATCCCACGCGCGTGGGGCCTTCACCGCCGAAGAACGGGTCCTCAACGGTCTTACCCGGAGAACCGAAGTACACCCCCACCGGCGTCGGGTGATAGCTGTCGGCGACCCCCATGTCGGCGGCCACCTTCTGCATCACCTCGTCCGATGGCGTCACGGTGGGGTTCGTGACTACACCCAACATGCGCGTCGCCTGGTCGTAGTGCGGCGCGAGTTCCGCTTCCCAGTCGGTGATGTGCGCCCACTGCCGGTCTTGGTAGAACGGCTTCAACGGCCGGTACAGGGTGTTCGCGTAGACCAAGGACCCGCCGCCGACGCCCGCGCCCGCTAGCACCAGGACGTCCTTGAGCAGGTGGATGCGTTGGATGCCGTAGCACCCCAACTGCGGCGCCCACAGGTAGTTGCGCACGTCCCACGACGTCTTGGCGAACTCGTCGTCGGCGAAGCGGCGGCCTGCCTCGACCACCGCGACCCGGTAGCCCTTCTCGGTCAGCCGGAGCGCGGCGACGCTGCCGCCGAAGCCCGAACCCACCACCACGACGTCGTAGTCCGGCAAGTTACCGGCGAGTTGCGCGCCCATGGCGCCAGGCTAGGCCCAGTCCCGGGCGCCCGGCTAGAGCCAGGCCCAAGTTTTCTGTGACCGCCGGTAACACACCTCGTCAGGCGACGTCGGTCCGCAGGACGCCGTAGAGCACCATGTCCCTGCGTTCGCCGCCGCGCAGCTGCGCACCGCGCGCGACGCCCTCGCGCAGCAGCCCGGCCCCGGCCAGCGCCCGCTGGGCAGGCACGTTCGACGCGTCGGTCGAGGCCTCCAGCCGGTCCAGGTCGGTCGTCGCGAACAGGTGCCCGACCAGCAGCCGCAGCGCCGCGACGCCCGCGCCCCGGCCCCGCGCCGAGGGCAGCAGCCCGATCCCCATGTTCCACGCCGAGCACGCGCGCGTCGGCCCGTACGACACCAGGTGCCAGCTCACGTCGCCGAGCAGCTCGCCGGTGGCCAGGTCGATGACCACCGCGCGGTCCAGGTCGATCGGCCGCGACGTCGGCCGCGGGTCCTGGTCGACGTCGAACGCGCCATCGGACTCCGCCCTCAGCCGCTCCACCTCGCCCTCGGCGGGCTCGGCCAACCCGAACCCGCCGCCCGAGGCCAGCAGCCGCCTCATGCCCGGACCGTCAAGCCGACCTTCTGGAACTCCTTGAGGTCGGAGTACCCGGTCTTCGCCATCGACCTGCGCAGCGCGCCGAACAGGTTGACCAGGCCGTCGGCGTCGGTGGACGGGCCGAACAGCAGGGTCTTGAGGTCCACCTCGACGTCCTCGGCGACCGGCAGCACCCGGCTGCGCGGCAGCGACGGGTGCGCGGCGGCGGAGGTCCAGTAGAGCCCCTGCCCCGGCGCCTCGGCGGCCAGCGCGAGCGGCGCGCCGAGCATGACCGCGTCCGCGCCGCAGGCGATGGACTTGGCGATGTCACCGCTCGCGTGCACGTCACCATCAGCGATGACGTGCACGTACCGGCCGCCGGTCTCGTCCAGGTAGTCCCGCCGGGCGGCGGCAGCGTCAACGATCGCCGTCGCCATCGGGGTCCCGATCCCGAGCGCGCTGTCGGTGGTGGTGATGCCTTCGCAGTGCCCGTAGCCCACGATCACGCCCGCGGCGCCGGTGCGCATGAGGTGCATCGCGGTGCGGTAGTCGTGCACACCGCCCGCGATGACCGGCACGTCCAGGTCGGCGATGAAGCGCTTGAGGTTCAGCGGCTCGCCGTCGTCGTCGGAGTCGCGGGCCACGTGCTCGGCGGAGACGATCGTGCCCTGCACGACCAGGATCTCCACGCCGGCGGCCAGCAGGTGCGGGGTCAGCTCGGCGGCGCGCTGCGGGCTGACCCGCGCCGCGACCGTCACCCCGGACTCGCGGACCGGCCGGATCGCCTCGGCGATCAGCTCGACCTGGATCGGCGCCGCGTGCAGCCGCTGCAGCTCGGCCACCAGCAGACCGGGGTCATCGCCCTTCTCGGCCGCGCTGACCAGCGCGAACAGCTTGTCCGCGACGTCGGCGTGGCGCGCCCACAGGCCCTCGGCGTTGATCACACCGAGCCCGCCGAGCTCGCCGACCGCCACCGCGGTGGCAGGCGAGACGATCGCGTCGGTCGGGTGGGTGATCAGCGGGATGTCGAACCGGTAGGCATCGATCTGCCAGGTGGTGGCGACGTCCTTGGACGAGCGGGTGCGCCGCGACGGCACGATCTCCACCTCGTCGAGCCCGAAGGCGCGCCGGGCGGTCCGGCCCATGCCGATGTCGACAAGATCCCGCACGGGGGTGTCCTTTCCGAGCGCTGAACCGGGTTCAGCGGGTGGTGTAGTTGGGCGCCTCGACGGTCATCGTGATGTCGTGCGGGTGGCTCTCCTTGAGCCCGGCCGCCGTGATCCTGATGAGCTGCGCCTGCTGGAGTTCGGCGATGGTGCGCGAGCCGGTGAAGCCCATGCCCGCGCGCAGGCCGCCGACGAGCTGGAAGACGACCTGCGACAGCGGGCCCCGGTAGGGCACCCGGCCCTCGATGCCCTCGGGCACCAGCTTGTCGTCGGAGAGCACGTCGTCCTGGGCGTAGCGGTCCTTCGAGTACGACTTGGCCTCGCCGCGCGAGCGCATCGCGCCGAGCGAGCCCATGCCGCGGTAGCTCTTGAACTGCTTGCCGTTGACCAGGATCAGCTCGCCCGGGGCCTCGGCGGTGCCCGCGAGCAGGCTGCCGAGCATGACGGCGCCGGCCCCGGCCGCGATGGCCTTGGCGATGTCGCCGGAGTACTGGATGCCGCCGTCGCCGATCACCGGCACGCCCGCGGCGGCGGCGGCGAGGGAGGCCTCGTAGATCGCGGTGATCTGCGGCACGCCGACGCCCGCGACCACCCGGGTGGTGCAGATGGAGCCGGGGCCGACGCCGACCTTGACCCCGTCGGCGCCCGCGTCGACCATCGCCTGCGCCCCCGCGCGGGTGGCCACGTTGCCGCCGACGACGTCGACCGCGTCGCCGAGTTCCTTCTTGAGCCGGGTGACGATGTCGATGACGGCCCGGCCGTGGCCGTGCGCAGTGTCGACCATCAGCACGTCCACCCCGGCCTCGAACAGGGTCATCGCGCGCTTGTAGCCGTCGTCGCCGACGCCGACCGCCGCGCCGCAGATGAGCCGACCGTCCGGGTCCTTGGTGGCGTTGGGGTACTGCTCGGTCTTGACGAAGTCCTTGACCGTGATCAGGCCGCGCAGCTTGCCGTCGCCGTCGATGATCGGCAGCTTCTCCACCTTGTGGCGGCGCAGCAGCCCGAGCGCGGCGTCGGCCGAGACGCCGACCTGGGCGGTGACCAGCGGTCCCTTGGTCATGACCTCGCTGACCAGCCGGGTGTGGTCGACCTCGAAGCGCATGTCCCGGTTGGTGATGATCCCCACCAGGGTGCCCTCGGCGTCGGTGACCGGCAGCCCCGAGATGCGGTAGCGCGCGCACATGGCGTCGACCTCGGCGAGGGTGTCGCCGGGCGAGCAGGTGACCGGGTCGGTGACCATCCCCGCCTCGGAGCGCTTCACCGTCTCGGCCTGCCGCGCCTGCTCCTCGATGGACAGGTTGCGCTGCAGGATGCCGATCCCGCCCTGGCGGGCCATCGCGATGGCCATCCTGGCCTCGGTGACGGTGTCCATGGCGGCCGACGCGAGCGGGATGCGCAGCGTGACGTTGCGCGAGATCCGGGTCGAGGTGTCGACAGTGCTCGGGATCACATCCGACTGGGCGGGCTGGAGCAGAACGTCGTCGAAGGTGAGGCCGAGGGTGGCGAACTTGGGCGGGACCCCGTCAGCGTTGAGCTCGCTGGTCATGGTGGGTGGCGGACCTTCCTGCACGGCTGGCGGTCCCGGTGGCCGAGCCGGGGGTTTCGGGGGTGGCCTGCTGCCGCGCCGTGAGCCCACGTGGTGCGCAGGTGGCCCGGTTCCCCCATGGTATCCGGGCACCCCGCTGGCCCCGCCCGGTACCGTGCGTGGTCGTGCCGCATGACGCGATTCCGCCCAGCCCGTCCGCCGGTGGACCGTGGGACGACAGGTCGACCGGGGGCCACCGCGGCGCGCTGCCGCCCGACCCGTTCGCCGGTGACCCGGACGACCCGGCCAAGGCGCTCGACGACGATGGCGACGACGAGACCACCCCGCCGATGAGCGAGCAGGAGCGCGAGGAGCTGCTCGCCGACCTGTCCGACCTGGCGGTGTACCAGGCGCTGCTGGAGCCGCGCGGGGTGCGCGGCATCGTGGTCGACTGCGGCGAGTGCCAGGAGCCGCACTACCACGACTGGGCGCTGCTGGCGGCGAGCCTGGAACAGCTGCTCAACGACGGCAAGATGCGCCCGCACGAGCCCGCGTTCGACCCGGACCCGGCCAGTTACGTCAGCTGGGAGTACTGCCGCGGCTACGCCGATGGCGTCACCGCGAGCGAGAACGCCCTCTAGCCGCTAGACCACCGAGACAGCCCCTAGGATCCCCGAGACACCGAGAAGGCCCCGTAGGAACGTCCTACGGGGCCTTTTCGGGGCTACTGGGGTGTCTTTCCGGGCTGTTGGAGCGTCAGGGCGCCGAGTCGACCGCGACCGGGGCGGAGAGCGGACCGGACTGGGTACCCGTGCCGGACTGCGGCGGTCCCGCAGGCGGGTCGATCAGCCTGGGCGCGCCGGTCTCCGGCGCGGTGGTCTCCGACGTCGGCTGCGAGGTGGACGACGGCGTCGGCGGTTCGGTGGTGGTCACCGGGGGCGAGCTCGGCGCGGTCGTCACCGGCGGCACCGGGACGACCGTGGTCGTGGTGCTCGGCACGGTCGTGGTCACCGGCGGCAGCATCGTCGGGGTGGCCGACGGCGGCGGCTGGACGCCGTTGGCGGGGATGCCGGGCAGCTGGGAGAGCAGGTCGGCGTGGGTGGCGGCCAGTTCGGCGGCACCGTCCTCGCTGGCGACCGACGGCAGCCCCTTCTTGGCGTCCTCCAGCTTGGACTTCGCCTCGGCGACCTTGCCCTCGGCGAGGGCGGTCTGGGCGATGTCGAGGTCTTGGCGCACCGACGCGGCCGCCTCGACGGAGCGGGCGTGGTCGGCGTAGAGGACCTTGGTGAGGCTCCACAGGGTGTCGCCCGGCTGGGCGTCGCGGGCGGCGAGACCGGCGCCGGTGAAGGCGATGGCCAGCACCGCGGCGGCGGCGGCGAACGGCACCAGGAGCCTGGGTCTGCGCCGCCTGCGGGCCTTCGCGGCGACCACGGTCGCCACCGCGAGCTTGGTGTCGACCAGCTCGCCGATCGGGGCCGAGTCGACCTCGTCGCGCCAGGAGCTGAGCAGCGCGGCCAGTTCGTCGTCGCGGAAGTCGGCAGGCAGGTCGGTGTCGAACACCGAGGGGTCCAGCGGGTCGACGTCGAGCCGCTCACCGCGCACGGCGGCGCCGAGCGCGTCGAGGAACGCGTCGTCGGCGTGCACCCGGGAGAGGTCGACGGCGTCGTCGGCCAGGTCGGCGTACTCGGCCCGGTCGAGGTCCAGGTCGTCGAGCCTGCCGACGAAGGAACCCAGCCGCAGGTCGGAATCGAACGAGACCGGGGTCACATTCGTGTGGTCACCCCGGGCGGCGGACGACTGGTCGTCCACGCCGCGCTCGTCGCGATCGCTCTGGTCGGGCACTTCAGGCCACCTCCTCCGCCGACAAAGTCTTGCGCAACCTGGCAAGTGCCCGGTGTTGGGCCACCCGAACCGCACCGGGCGTGGATCCCACCGCCTCGGCTGTCTCCTCCGCCGAGAGCCCCACCACGACCCGCAGCACGACGATCTCGCGTTGCTTGTCCGGTAGGACCGCCAGCAGTTCGCTCATCCGGCGCGACAGCTCCCCCTGCATCAGCCGCTGCTCCGGCCCTGCCTCGGTCTCCGGTTCGTCAGGTACGTCGGCGACCGGCTCTGATCGGTTACGCGCTGCCGCGCGGTGCGCGTCGGCGACCTTGTGCGCGGCGATGCCGTAGACGAAGGCCAGGAACGGGCGGCCTTGGTCGCGGTAGCCGGGCAGGGCCGTCAACACCGCGAGACACACCTCCTGCGCCACGTCGTCCGCCGAGGCGAACGAGCGTTCCTGCCTGCCGACACGGGCGCGGCAATACCGCACCACCAGGGGCCGAACGGACGCCAGCACCCGCTCCACCGCGCGAGGATCACCCTCGACGGCAGCGCTCACCGACGCGTCCAGTCCGTCCCCCAATGTGGTCATCGCAGAATGCAGCCCTGGTGTTACGAGTGCGGTCATCTGAAGGACACCGAATCGCAGCCGTTGCCCGACACGGGGTCCACCGTACCGCCCTGACCGGTGGGCCCACTGCCGCGGCGGCGGCCGGTGGGGTCGGCGGGACGTGCGGTGGCACGCGACACAGTAGCCGCTCGTGCAAGTGCAGCCGACTGTGCAAGTGCTCACCGGTCGGCTGAGTGAGCACACACGAACAGCCGTGCGGGCCCGGTGCGCTTCGGGCACGCACGGCTGTTCGCCGACGCTGGTGCGGTTAGGAGACCAGGCCGCGCCGGAACCCATGGGCCACCGCCTGAGCACGGTCACGCACGCCGAGCTTGCGGAACAGCCGCCGCGCGTGGGTCTTCACGGTGTCTTCGGACAGGTACAGCTCGCGGCCGATCTGTCCGTTGCTCTTGCCCTGGCTCATGCCGCGCAGCACCTGCAGCTCGCGGTCGGTGAGCTGCACGCCCGGGTCGGACGGCTGGCGCGGTGCCGGTACCGAGGTGCTCGCCAGCGTGTGGGCGAGCGCGGCCACCAGTTCGGGGCGCGAGGCGTCCCAACGGAGGTAACCGCGCGCGCCACCGGCGATGGCGGCGGCGATGCTGCCCGCGTCATCCGGCGCGCCGAACACGATGACGTTCGCCTGGGGGTTGGCCGAGACCAACCGCCGCGTGGCCTCCACGCCGGTGGGCACCGCGCGCTGGGTGCCGACGAGGACGACGTCCACGGGCTGCCGGGAGAAGCGGGCGAGCAGCTCGTCACCGTGCGCTACGCAGTCGATGCGACTGACCCCTGGCACAGCAGACATGACACGGGTCAAGCCCTCCCGAACGCTGCGGCGGTCGTCGCAGATCAAGACCGTCGTCACGGGGACTCCTTCCTGCAGCCGAGTGACGTTCCATAACCCCTATCGGACGCCGGCGCCCGAACCTTGACACGATTCGGTGGTAAATCTGTCAACCAATCCACCGGAAGACCGGACTGCCGATGTCACCTGTTCGGACCAAGGTCAAAACCCGAGGTCGGGACCCATGGCGAGGCCGCGGCCAACGCGCGGCCGACCGGGTCGGCGTGTCGTAACACACAGTCAAGGTCGATGCCCGCCGCCGATCGGTGTCGCGAAGCCCGTTCGGGTTCCAGGTCGGCGAGCACGATGCGGCTGGGCCAACGCAGCGGGACCAACCCGTGGGTGATCGACACCTCCAGGCAGCCGGTGATCGCCCGCACCGCCTCCCCGCGATCACCGACCCCGGCCAGGACCACCCCGAGCACGAGGTCCGACTTGGCCCGCAGGCGGACCGCGGGTGATCTCCGCGCGGCGGCCCAGGCGACCCGTGCGGGGGCCTCGGCGGCGGCCGGGTGCCCCGCGGCCAACTCGACCTCCGCGGCCACCCAGCCGCGTTTGATCGCGGCCCGCCACCCGCCATCGCCCGAGGCGGACTCGATTCCGAGCAGCGCCCGCGCCTCGCCGAGCCTGCCGAGCCCGATCGCGTCGGCGGCGAGGCCGAGCAGGGCGTCGGAACGGGCGGCCGCCGCGTCGGTGCCGTCCGCCGCCGCGGCTTCCCGCTGATCTTGTGGTGATCGTTTCCCGGTGATCGACCCCGCCTCGGTGAGGCGACGCAAACCGAGCGCGTCGAGCTCCCTGGCGGCGGCGTGGCCACCGAGCTGCCTGCGGTGCGCGGCGAGGGTCGTGGCGGCCAGCGCGGCCAGGACCGGGTCGGTCCCGGAGATCACCGGCCAGAGCAGCGCGGCGGCCGCGGCGTAGCGGCCCTGACCACCGAGAGTGACTGCTGCCAACCACCCGGCGCGACCGGAAACACCCACTCTCGGTGGGTGTTCGCCCGGTTCCGAACCGAAGGCGGCCGCCCAGGCGGGCTCACGATCGTGGTCACTCACCCGGCTGATCCTGCTGCACCCGTCCGGCCCGCGGCGAGACGGCGCGGCGCGGTGCGGCCGTCCGGACCAGCGCCGCCGCGGGCGGATCGGCGCGGGCGGCCGTCGGGGCGGCGCGGTTCGAGGGGATCCTTCTCGCTCGCGAGCGGCGTCGTCGTTACACCGCTGTCACCAAGCGGGCGGCTCGCGGGCGGCAACCGACCACGCTCGGTGGAACAGCGGGCGTCGTCAGCGGAGAAGTCGGCCACCACCGGCCCATCGTCGGGTGACACGGGAGGTCCGGCAACCGGACGAGTTGACCACGCTGCGTCGACTGGGTGAATCCGATCGGCTGAATCGCGTATCCGATGAGTCGATCACCCTTGAACAAACCGACAACGCGCTTCTAACGTCTAAGCCGCTGCACCAAATGGAGTAGTGACTCCGCAAGTCCACTCGTCAGGAGGCGGCCACCATGGCGGACACGCGCAGGCTCCCCGGTCCGAACGCCGACGTGTGGGATTGGCAGCTCGACGGTTCCTGCCGGGGCATGGACAGCGCGTTCTTCTTCCACCCCGACGGCGAGCGCGGTCCGGCGCGGGCCCGGCGGGAGGCCAAGGCGAAGGCCATCTGCCAGGCGTGCCCGGTGCTGTCGCTGTGCCGCAGCCACGCGCTCGCGGTGCACGAGCCGTACGGGATCTGGGGCGGGCTCTCGGAGTCCGAGCGCGAGGCGATCATCAAGACGGAGAAGCGCACGCTGGCCGTGGCCAAGTAGCGCGGGAAAGCCGAAGGACCCGGTCGACAAGCCGACCGGGTCCTTCGCGTTTCACACCCCCGCGGATCAGTGCCCGTGGCCGTGACCGTGCCCGTGGCCACCGGCGGCGGGCTCGTCGTCCTTCTTCTCCACGACCGCGCTCTCGGTGGTGAGCACCATGCGCGCGATGGACGCGGCGTTGGCGACCGCGGAGCGGGTGACCTTCACCGGGTCGACGACGCCGTCGGCGAGCAGGTCGCCGTAGACCAGCTTGGCGGCGTTGAAGCCCTGGCCCCAGGGCAGCTCGCGGACCTTGTTCACCACGACCGCGCCCTCCTGGCCGCCGTTCGCGGCGATCCAGAACAGCGGCGCGCTGAGCGCCTCGCGGACGATCGCGACACCGGTCGCCTCGTCGCCGGTGAGGCCGAGGTTGCCCTCGAGCTCCGTGGCGACCTGCACCAGCGCGGAACCGCCACCGGGGACGATGCCCTCCTCGACCGCGGCCTTGGTCGCGGCGACCGCGTCCTCGATGCGGTGCTTGCGCTCGGAGAGCTCGGTCTCGGTCGCGGCGCCGACCTTGATGACCGCGACGCCACCGGAGAGCTTGGCCAGCCGCTCCTGCAGCTTCTCGCGGTCCCAGTCGGAGTCGGACGCCTCGATCTCCTTGCGCAGCTGCTCGGCGCGCCCGGCGACGGCGGACTTCTCGCCACCGCCGTCGATCAGCGTGGTGTCGTCCTTGGTGATCACGACGCGGCGGGCGGTGCCCAGCTGCTCCAGGGTCGCCTCGGACAGCTTGACGCCGATCTCCGCGGAGATCACCTCGCCGCCGGTGACGACCGCGAGGTCGTCGAGGAACGCCTTGCGGCGGTCACCGAAGAACGGCGCCTTCACCGCGACGGCCTTGATCGTCTTGCGCAGGGCGTTGACCACCAGGGTGGACAGCGCCTCGCCGTCGACGTCCTCGGCCACGATCAGGACGGAGCGTCCGCTCTGCGCGACCTTCTCCAGCAGCGGCAGCAGGTCGGCGAGCGCGGAGATCTTCTCGCGGTGCAGCAGGACGTAGGTGTCCTCCAGCACGGCCTCCTGCGCCTCCAGGTCGGTGGCGAAGTGGGCCGAGACGTAGCCCTTGTCGAACTGGACGCCCTCGGTGATGACGAGCTCGGTGGCCAGCGTGGAGGACTCCTCCACGGTGATCACACCGTCCTCGCCGACCTTCTCGATGGCCTCGCCGAGCAGCGCGCCGATCGAGGCGTCGCGGGAGGCGACGGTGCCGACCTGGGCGATGTTGTCGCGGCCCTTGACCGGGGTGGCCTTGGCCTTGAGCGACTCGACCACGGCGTCGGCGGCGGCCTGGATGCCCTTGCCGATCGCGGTCGGGTTGGCGCCCGCGGCGACGTTGCGCAGGCCGACCCGGACCAGGGCCTGGGCCAGCACGGTCGCGGTGGTGGTGCCGTCACCGGCGACGTCGTTGGTCTTGGTGGCGACGTTCTTGGCGAGCTGGGCGCCGAGGTTCTCGAAGGGGTCCTCGAGGTCGATCTCGCGGGCGATGGTCACACCGTCGTTGGTGACCGTCGGTCCGCCGAACTTCTTGGCGAGCACGACGTGACGCCCGCGCGGGCCAAGGGTGACCTTGACCGCGTCGGCGAGCTTGTTCACGCCACGCTCGAGTGCCCGACGAGCGTCCTCGTCGAAGGCGATCTGCTTGGGCATTGCCTACCTCTCGTTGATGGCGGCGCTGGAGACGCCGAACGCCCCGGTAACCCCGAACGGGGCCGCCGGGGCGCTGGTCAGCCGGGGTGTCAGTTGATGACAGCCAGCACGTCGCGGGCGGAGAGGATCAGGTACTCCTCGCCGTTGTACTTGACCTCGGTGCCGCCGTACTTGGAGTAGATGACGACGTCGCCGACAGCCACGTCCACCGGGACGCGGTTGCCCTTGTCGTCGATGCGGCCCGGGCCGACAGCCAGGACCTTGCCCTCCTGGGGCTTCTCCTTGGCGGTGTCCGGGATGACCAGGCCCGAGGCGGTAGTCGCCTCGGCCTCGCTCGCCTGGACGACGATCTTGTCCTCGAGCGGCTTGATGTTCACGCTCACCGCTGTGACCTCCACGGGTCGTCGAAAGCGTTGGCAGGTACAAGAGCGCGACTCCCCCTGGGTGCCGCGCCCACGGCTCCTGCCACCCCGCCGTCGCGGGTGCCGGGGCGGTACTGGCGCCGTGCATCTAGCACTCTACCCATGCGACTGCTAAGCCTGCAACGACCCCCACGTGTGACATGGGAACGTGGCCTGACCAGCCCGGATCGTGATAAGGCTCAGGGGTGATCAGACAGGCGACCTCGGCGGACTTCGAGCGGCTCCGGGAGATCGAGGTGCTGGCAGGTGCGGCGTTCCGCGAGGTCGAGATGCCGGAGATCGCCCAGGACGAGCCGCCGACGGTGGTGGAGTTGGCGGGGTTCGCCGACGCCGGGCGGGCCTGGGTCGGGGAGTACCGGGGGCAGGTTGTCGGATACCTGCTGGCCGAGATCGTGGGCGGGTGCGCGCACATCGCCCAGGTCAGCGTGGATCCGGTGGTGCGGGGACGCGGTCTGGGACGGGCGTTGGTGGACCACCTTGAATCCTGGGCCCGCCAACACAACCTCGAAGCGTTGACACTAACCACTTTCCGCGACGTGCCCTGGAACGCGCCCTACTACGAACGAATCGGTTTCCGCACGGTAGAGCCAACTCCAGCCCTTCAAGCTGTCGTCGACCACGAGGCCACCCTCGGCCTAGACCCAACCACCCGCGTCTGCATGCGTCGCGACCTCTAGGCGCCGATTTCTCTAAGCGCTCAGCGCTGTCAGTGCTGCTTCGCGGCCGAGGCGGACCGCGCGGCGGAGGAGAAGGGTGTCGCGGGTCAGGCGGGGGACCTCGGGGGCGGTGGCGGGTGGTCGGATCTGCAGGATCGACGGGTGGGTCGACAGCTCGGTGTCGTCGGTGAGTTGGCGGCTGTGGCGGGTGTGCCAACCGGAGACGGCCCCGGGGGCCACGCGGCGGAGGTAGCGGGAGACGACGGCGGTCTCGACGCGGGACGGCGGGGTCGCGGACCAGCCATCGGGGCGGGTGCGCAGGACCAGGACGTCGGTCGCGCCGTCCGCGATCGCGGTGCGGAACGGGATCGCCTCGGCGAGACCCGCGTCGATCCAGCGGCGGCCTGCCAGGGTGACCGGGCGGCCGGACAGCACCGGTAGGCCCGTCGACGCGCGTAACGCCAACTGGAGCGAGCGCTGGTCGGTCAGGTGCGGGTGCAGGTCGACGGCCTCACCGGTCGCGGTGTCGGTGGCCAGCGGGTGGAACGTGGTGGGGTTGGCCAGGATCGCCGCGAAGTCCATCGGGACCGCCTCGTAGACGACCTGCACCAGGTGCTCGGTGTCGACGACCCGCCGCAGCCGCCACGGGTTGGTGACGCGGCGCATGATCGCCGGGTCGGACCAGCCGATGGTGCCGATCTGCGCCTGCCCGCCGAGCAGCCACGCGCCGTTGAGCGCACCGGCCGACGCGCCGTAGACCGCGTCGAAGCAGTTGGCGAACCCCAGGTCGTCGAGGCCCGCGACCATCCCGCCGGAGTAGGCGCCCCGGCTGCCACCGCCCTCGACGGCGAGGGCGAGTTTGCGGCCGTCGGCGCGGCTGCCGGAGGCCATGCGGGAGCGCAGCAGCGAGATCACGGGGTGCACGCGGACGACGTTAGCCCAGTCGGCGGCATGTCAGCCGGGGTACGCCGGGTCATCACCCAGGTCTCATCCGGAAGTGGGTCGCGGGAAACCGACGCGGAGCAGGGTGGCTCACCGGCATACCCCGAACCGGGAGGTCCCCACCACCATGAACACCACCCGCAGGTCCGTGCTGCTCGGCGGCGCCGCGGCGGTCGGCATCGCCGCTGTCGGCACCGGCGCGCCCGCGCTGGCCACCCCGAACCGCGGCCTCACCGACCCGTTCACCCTCGGCGTCGCCTCCGGTGACCCGTCCGCGGACGGCGTCGTCCTGTGGACCCGCCTCGCCCAGGACCCGCTCGCGCTCGACGGCCTCGGCGCCATGCCGGGCCGGACGTTCCCGGTGCTCTGGCAGGTCGCGACCGACGAGCGCTTCCGGCACGTCGTGCGCACCGGCGTCGAGTGGGCCCGGCCCGAGACCGCGCACAGCGTCCACGTCGAACTGGCGGGCCTGCGCCCCGGCGCCGAGTACTTCTACCGCTTCCGGGTGCAGGACCACGTGTCCGAGGTCGGCCGCACCCGCACCGCCCCAGCCCCGCACTCGCTGTCCGGCGCGCTGACCATGTGCTTCGCGTCCTGCTCGCACTACGGCGAGGGCTTCTTCACCGCGTACCGCCGCCTCGCCGAGGACCAGCCCGACCTCGTGCTGCACCTGGGCGACTACCAGTACGAGTACGCGGCCAAACCGGCCGACGTCCGCGCGGTCGCGGGCCCGGAGACGCGCACCCTGGCCGACTACCGGCTGCGGCACGCGCAGTACAAGTCCGACCCCGACCTGCAACTGGCCCACCAGGTCGCACCGTGGCTGGTCGTGTTCGACGACCACGAGGTGGAGAACAACTGGGCCGACGAGGTCCCCGAGGCCCCGGACCCGGACTTCCCGGCCCGCCGCGCCGCCGCTTTCCAGGCGTACTACGAGAACATGCCGCTGCGCCGCACCGCCCGCCCGCGCGGCCAGGACATGCAGCTGTTCCGCCGGGTCCGCTGGGGCGCGCTGGCCAACTTCCACATGCTCGACACCCGCCAGTACCGCTCCGACCAGGCCTGCGGCGACGGCACCAAGGTCGACTGCGCCGACCGCCTGGACACCGCCCGCACCATCACGGGTGTGGAGCAGGAGAAGTGGCTCCTCGACGGCCTGCGCGGCTCCCGGGCCCGCTGGGACGTGCTGGGCCAGCAGGTCTTCTTCGCCCAGCGCGACCTCACGGCGGGCGAGAAGCAGGGCTTCAGCATGGACGCCTGGGACGGCTACAAGGCCAGCCGCGACAAGGTTGCCGCCGGTCTGGGCACCGCGCGCAACGGTGTCGTGTTGACGGGCGATGTGCACCGGCACTGGGCCGGAGACGTGAAGGAGAGCTTCGACCGGGCCGACTCCCGCAACGTTGCGGTGGAGCTGGTGACTACTTCCATCACCTCGACCGGGGATGGGGGCGATGACACGAACGCCGGTGTTCTTGCGGAGAACCCGCACCTGAAGTTCTACAAGAACCGGCGGGGGTACGTGCGGACTCGGTTCACGGCACGGGAACTCCGGGCTGACTTCCGGGTGCTGCCTTACGTGCGGACCGCAGGCGGTGCTGCTACCACGGCGGCGAGCTTTGTGGTTGAGGACCGGGGGCGCACTTTGCACCAGGCTTGAGGTTCTTTCGGGGTGGCCCCCTTGCCGGGGCCACCCCGGTCCTTTGTGGACATTTGGCCTGGTTCGCTGCGGTTTGTTGATCGCCGGCGGAGCGGTTTGGGTGCGTGGCGGGTTCGCTGCGGCGGGATGGCGGCCTTGAGCTGGCGATGTATCCGTTGGGCGGCCTGGATGTTCACCCGGTTCAGGGACAGAAGTTATCCACATGTGGATCTTCAGCGGCGCTTTTCAAGATCGACTGTCGGGGGGCGCCGATAGACTGGCACTGGGACGCCCCCCGGAGTGGGTGGGGGCTGGGCAGGGGTCCCCGCGGGCGCACGCGCGAAGCAGCTGGGGCGGGGGTCCTCGCGGGCGCACGCAAATCGGCTGGGCGGAGGTCCTCGCGGACGCGCGCGAAGCAGCGGGGCGGGGCGAGGTGGGGTTAGAGGGCTCGCGGGGTGTGAGGGTTCGGCAGGGGGTAAGGGATTCGCGCGGCGCGGAGGGTTTGGTGGGGGCTAGAGGCGCGCGGAGTGTGAGAGGGCTCGCGGGGGTAAGCGAGGTCGAGGGCCTGGTTTGCGTGGTGCGGGAGCCGAGGTGGGTCTGTCTGGATTGGACGGGGTGTGGGTTAGACCGAGATCACGGAGACCGGTAGGGCTGGGTCCGTGGTGAGGTCCAAGGACGACGGTGTGACGCCGGTGGCTACTAGGTGGGCGCCTAGGGCGGCGATCATGGCGCCGTTGTCGGTGCAGAGGCGGGGGCGGGGGACGCGGAGGGTGATTCCGGCGGCGGCGCAGCGTTCGGCGGCCAGCTGCTTGAGGCGGGAGTTGGCTGCCACGCCGCCGGAGATGATCAGGGTGGTGATGTCCAGGTCGGTGGCGGCGCGGACGGCTTTGGCGGTGAGGACGTCGGCCACGGCTTCCTGGAAGGAGGCGGCGACGTCGTCCACCGGGATGGCCGCGCCCGCGCGCTCCTGGGCTTCGACCCAGCGGGCGACCGAGGTCTTGAGGCCGGAGAACGAGAAGTCGTGGCGGGCGTCGCGGGGGCCGGTGAGGCCTCGGGGGAAGGCGATGGCGCGGGGGTTGCCGCGCTGGGCGGCCTTGTCGATCGGGGGGCCGCCGGGGTACGGGAGGTCGAGGACGCGGGCGACCTTGTCGTAGGCCTCGCCCGCGGCGTCGTCGATGGTGGAGCCGATCTCGGTGATCCGGCTCGCGACGTCGTCCACGCGCAGCAGTTGGCTGTGGCCGCCGGAGACCAGCAAGGCCAGCGACGGCGACGGCAGCGCGCCGTGCTCCAGGGTGTCCGCCGCGACGTGCCCGGCCAGGTGGTTGACCCCGTACAGCGGCACCCCCAGCGACAGCGCGTACGCCTTGGCCGCCGACACCCCCACCAGCAGCGCCCCGGCCAGACCCGGCCCGCAGGTCACCGCGATGGCGTCCACATCGGACAGCCGGAGCCCGGCGACGTCGAACGCCCGGCGCATGGTGGGGACCATCGCCTCCAGGTGCGCCCGGCTGGCCACCTCCGGCACCACCCCGCCGAAGCGCGCGTGCTGCTCGACGCTGGAGGCGACCTCGTCGGCCAGCAGCTCGACCGAGCCGTCCGCGCCGAGCCGGACGATGCCGACGCCGGTCTCGTCGCAGGAGCTCTCGATGCCCAGGATGATCGTCACGTGGTGTCCTCCACCCGTGCGGGCCGGACCATGGTGAAGGCGTCGGCCCCGGAGGGTTGGTAGTAGCGGCGGCGCAGGCCGATGGTGGCGAAGCCGTGGGCCTCGTAGAGCGCGATGGCGGCGGCGTTGTCCGTGCGGACCTCGAGGAACACCTGCGCGCGTTCGTCGTCGGCCCGGTCGAGCAGTCCGCGCAGCAGTGCCCTGCCGATGCCCCTGCCCTGCCAGACCGGGTCGACGCCGATGTTGTGCACGCTGGCCTCCATGTCCCCCGGCGCACCGGCCAGGGACAGGCCGCCGTAGCCGACGAGCAGCTCACCGGCGTGCGCGCCGAGGTAGAAGTGGCCCCAGTCGAGCTCGGAGGCGAACGCGGACTCGCTCCACGGGTCGTCGTTCGGGAACAGGGCGCGCTCCAGTTCGGCGCAGCGGCGCAGGTCGACGCGGCGCAGCGGCTCGATCCGGATCGTCTCGGTCATCCCGGGCTCACCCGTTTGCGGGCGCCCGGCTCGACCGCGTCCGGCCTGCGCAGGTAGAGCGGGGTGAGCGGGCCCGGTTCGCCGTCGAGGTCGGCGGCGAGGACCAGGCCGACCGGGCTCGGGTACTCGGGTCCGGTGATCGGCGCGCCGAGGTCGACGATCCGGGTGCCCGCGATCCGGGTGACACCCCCGAGGGGGATGTCGACCGGCTTGTCGACGCCCGGTCCGGTCGTCCGGGTGCCGTCGGCCGCGTAGGTAGCCCAGTAGAGCTCCTTGCGCCGGGCGTCGGTGACCACGAGCAGCGGCTCGCCGCGCACCTCGGCGGCGATGGCGTCGAGCGAGCACACCGGGAACACCGGCCTGTCCAGCGCGTGCCCGAGGGCGGCGGCGGTGACCATGCCCGCGCGCAGGCCGGTGAACGGGCCGGGCCCGACCCCGCAGACCACGGCGTCGAGGTCGGCCAGGGTGTGGCCTGACTCGGCGACGGCGTCGCGCAGGTGCGGGGTGAGCAGTTCGCCGTGCGCGCGGGCGTCGACGGTGACCCGCTGCGCGAGCAGCCTGGGGGTCCCGCCGGTGAGTTCGACGACTCCGGCGGTGACCGCGGGGGTGGCGGTGTCGACCGCGAGGACCAGCACGGTCGACAAGGGTACGAGGCCGCCCGGCCGCCCGGTCAGGTGACCGGCTGCTGCCGCCTGCGCCGGTTCTCCGCGAAGCTCTCGACCGCGACCGCGCAGAACAGCGCCAGCAGCCCGCCCGCGGCCAGGATGCCGCCGACCTTGGTGATTTTCGCCTTGGGCAGCTTCTCCGGGTCCTGCGGCGCGCTGACGACGCTGACGGTCACCCAGGTGCTCGGCGGGGCGCCCAGTGAGCGCTGCTTGTCGTCGAGTGACTTGCGGATCAGGTCGAACGCCTGCTGGCCGAGCTCCTTGGCCCTGGCGATGGTGGCGCCCTCGACCTTGGCGGTCATGAACGGGCCCTCGCGGGTGATCTCGACGGCGTCCTTGGGCTGGGTGACCAGCTTGCCCGCCGAGACCGCGGTCTCCTCGATGAGCATGATGGTGATGGTCGAGAGCGTCGGCGCGAAGGCGAGCAGCGAGTTGGTCTGCTCCAGCTGGCTCGGCGGGCGCACGATCCGGCCGTCCTTGGGGGCGAGCATGACGACGGTGCCGGTCCACTGGTAGCCCAGCGGGGTGGAGACGTAGGCGTACCCCGCGCCGACCAGCGTGACCAGCAGCAGCGGCACGATCACCAGCCACCGCCGCACCAGCAGCGCGAAGAACTTCCCGAAGTACACCCGACGCTCCCGACACCCGAGGCCACCTGGTCGGGTATCGCGCTGACCGACCCCGGTGTAACCGTGTGCGACGAACTTCACCGCCGCTGCGACCGGATCCCGACACTAGGGTTGGTCCGGTGCTGCTGCCCACTCTGGCTGATCGTCCGGACCGTGCCGCGTTGCGCTTCGAATCCGGTGAGCTGACTTACGCAGATCTAGCCGCGGCCGCCGCTGGTACGGCTACCGCGATCTCTGGCGCTAAGAGGGTCGCTGTGTGGGCGACGCCGACCGCGCACACGTGCGTTGCCGTGGTGGGTGCGCTGGCCGCTGGGGTTCCGGTTGTGCCGATCAACCCGAAGACCGGGGAGCGCGAACTGGCGCACATCGTCGCCGACAGCTCCCCTGACCTGGTGCTCGCCGAGGCCGACGTCGACCTGCCGCCCGCGTTGGCCGGGCTGCCGCGGGTCGTCGCCGGTCCCGGGGGTGGCCCGGTGCCGCCGGAGCCCGATCCGGAGTCGGCCGCGGTGATCGTCTACACCTCGGGCACGACCGGTCCGCCCAAGGGCGTGCTGCTGCCGCGGCGGGCGATCGCGACGAACCTGGACGCGCTGGCGGTGGCGTGGGAGTGGACCGCGGCGGACACGGTGGTGCACGCGCTGCCGCTGTTCCACGTGCACGGCCTGGTCCTGGGGGTGCTGGGGCCGCTGCGCCGGGGCGGGACGGTCTGGCACCTGGGCCGGTTCGACACTTCGGCGCTCGCGGCCGCGCTGTCCGGCGAGGCGACGGTGATGTTCGGCGTGCCGACGATGTACCACCGGCTGGCCGCCGACTGCGAGACCGACCCGGCCGTGGCGCGCGGCGTGGCACGGGCGCGGCTGCTGGTGTCGGGTTCGGCTGGTCTGCCCGCGGTCGACCACGCCCGGATCACCGCGGCGACCGGGCAGCGGGTGGTCGAGCGGTACGGGATGACCGAGACGCTGATGAACTGCGCGGTCCGGTCGGACGACCCGCGTCCGGGCAGCGTGGGACCGGCGGTCGACGGGGTCGAGGTCCGGTTGGTGGACGAGGCGGGTGTGCCCGTCGCCGACGGGGAGATCGGCGAGATCGAGGTCCGCGGCCCGAACCTGTTCCTCGGCTACCTGAACCGCCCCGAGGCCACTACCGACGCCTTCCGCGACACCTGGTTCCGCACCGGCGACGTCGCCACCCGCGACCAGGACGGCCACGTCCGCATCCTCGGCAGGCGTGCGACCGACCTGATCAAGAGCGGCGGCTACAAGATCGGCGCTGGCGAGATCGAGAACGCCCTGCTCGAACACCCGGACGTCGTCGAAGCCGCGGTAACCGGCGAACCCGACGCCGACCTCGGCGAACGCATCGTCGCCTGGGTGGTGACGGGCCCGCAGCGCCCCTCGGAACAGACCCTGTCCGACCACGTCGCCCGACTGCTGTCCCCGCACAAGCGACCACGGGTGGTGCACTACTTGGACGCCTTGCCGCGCAACGAACTCGGCAAGGTCACCAAGCGCGCACTGGGGTGAGCGCGGTCTGACGAACGGCCGCAGGGTGTGACATCCGGTGCCGGCGCCTTGGGGGGATTGGCGGCGGGGTCGCGTGCTGCTGGGCCCAAGGCGCCGGGGTGGGGGTTAGACGTTGGTGATGGACCAGGCCTGGTTGTCGTTGCCGGAGCACTCCCACTGGATCACCTTGGCACCGTCCTCAGTGGAGGCGCCGGTGACGTCCAGGCATTTGGAGCTGTGGACGGCCTGGAGTTCGTAGCCGTTGTCGGTGCGGGGGATGAGCTGCCACTGCTGGTTGGTGTCGCCGGAGCAGTCCCACTGGATCACCTGGGCGCCGTTGTCGGTCGAGGCGCCGGTGACGTCGAGGCACTTCCCGCTGCCTGCTGAGACGACCTGGTAGATGTCATAGGACTCCACCAGGACCAGTTGCCATTTCTGGTTGTCGCCGCCGTGACAGGTCCACTGGATGACGTTGGCGCCGCCGTCGAGGCTGGCGCCTGCCACGTCGAGGCACTTGTCGCTGTTGTTCGAGCGTAGCTCGTGCCAGGCGCCGTCGACGTCCGCCGAGGCGGGTAGTGCGCTGGCGAGGACGATCGCCACGGCGCCGGTGATCGCGGCGACAAGGGTTCGTGCCGTCATTGCCAAAACCTCCAGTCCGGACAGGACTGTCCCGTCCGGACACCAACCCTGGCCCGGCGCCGCCGCCAGGCCGATCCCCCGGTCGGCTTGTTCGGCTCCCCGATCAGGTCAACCAGCGGTCCACGACTGCGGGGAGTTCCGAAAGCCGCTGCACCACGGCGTCCGGGGTGACGTCGACCGGTACCTGTTGCGTGATCGGGATGTCACTGTGCGGAATCAACACCGCGCGCATCCCGATCGCCTTGGCGCCGCTGATGTCGTCGTACGGGCGGTCGCCGACGTACACGCAGTCGGCCGGGTCGTCGACGCCGACGGCGGCCATCGCGGCCTCGAACGCGGCGCGGTGCGGCTTGGTGTACTGGAGGTCGCTGCTCCAGACCCGCGCGTGGAACAGGTCGAGCACGCCGTCGCGGTGCAGGACTTCCTCGTGCCACGCCGCGGGCCACGCGGTCGACGACAGCACGCCGGTGAGCAGCCCGCGGTCCCGCAGCCCGGTGAGCATCGGCGCCACCTCGGGATCGGTGTACGTCGCGCGGTCCCAGTAGTCGCGGAACGCCCGCAGTGCCCGCTCGTCGGCGGGCGCGGCGGCGGTGTCGAGCACCTGCGCCAGGGTGAACGCGACGTGCTGCTCCCGCACCAGGGTCCACGCGGCGTTCTCGGCGGTCAGCACGGCCGCCGCCAGTGCGGTGGCCCTGGCCTGGTCGTTCGGGTGCACCACGTCGGCGTACGCGCGCCAGGCGGCGAGGTGGTCCATGGTCACCCACGGGGTCAGCGTGCCGCCCCAGTCGAAGATCACCGCACGCACGAGGCCCCCATCCCGAGCCCCGCCGGGGGCTCAGCTGATCGGTCGGTCGACCCAGGCACCGTACCGTTCGACGGTGGCCACCCGGGAGTCGTCGACCTGCCGGTCCAGCCGGATCAGCAGGTGGTCGCCGGAGAGCCGGTCCGCGCTGCCCTCGCCCCACTCCACCACCACCGCGGAGGAGACCAGTTCGGTGTCGAGGTCGAGGTCGTCGAGCTCGTCGAGCGACCCGCCGAGCCGGTAGGCGTCGACGTGCACCATCGGGATGCCGCGGCTGCCCGCCTTGTGCTCGCGGGCGATGATGAACGTCGGGCTGCTGACCCGCCCGCCGACGCCCAACCCCGCGCCGATGCCCTGGGCGAGCGCGGTCTTGCCCGCCCCCAGCGGTCCGGCGAGCAGCACCAGGTCACCGGGGCGCAGCACGCCGCCGAGCGCTTGCCCGAACGCGTGGGTGTCCTGCGGGGTGGGCAGCGCCACCGTCTCAGTGTTGGTCACGGGTCCCTCCCTGGTGGCTCTCGCGCAGCAGCGTAGCCAGGTGCTCGTCGACCAGGTCCGCCTGCTCCAGAATCACCAGGTGCCCGGCGCCGGGGACCCGCACCAGGGTGGCGTCGGGCAGTTCGGCGGCGATCCGCTCGGCGTGCGCGAACGGGGTCATCCAGTCGTGGTCGCCGCTGAGCACCAGGACCGGGCAGTGCTTGAGCCCGGCGAGCGCGGCGTAGCGGTTGTGGCTGCCCAGGGTGTCGACGAAGTCGGCGAGCACCCGCACCGGGGTGACGTCGAGCAGCCGCACCGCGAAGTCGACCAGCCGGGGGCTGGTGTTGCCGGGGCCGAAGCCGATCGCGCGGGCCGCCTGCCGGGTGATGCCGCCGCCCGCGGTGCGGATGAGCTCGACCGCGGCGGGCTGCCACTCCGCGACCCGGCCGAGGACCCTGGTCAGCGGGTTGTACTTGGACAGCAGCGGCCTGGGCAGTCCGCTGCGGCCGACCTCGCCTGCCGAGGTGCCGATGAGCGCGACGCCGTTGACCCGTTCGGCGAACAGGTCCGGGTCGCGTTCGGCGAGCGCCATCACCACCATGCCGCCCATCGAGTGTCCGATGAGGACGATCGGCCCGTCCGGCACGACCGCGCGCAGCACCTCGTCGAGGTCGTCGGCGAGCTGGTCGATGGTGCTGGATGCGGCGTCCGCGCGGCCGGAGCGGCCGTGGCTGCGGTGGTCGTAGAGCACCAGCCGCACCCTCGGGTCGACCAGTTCGGCGAGGTCGCGGCGCTGGAAGTGCCAGGCGAGCCTGCTCATCGCGAACCCGTGCACCAGCACCGCGGTCACGTCCGGCGCGCCGCCGTCAGCCGGGTCGACTTCCTCGTACGACAGCACGACGCCGTCCGCGGCCACGACCGAGCCGCTGCGGGTCGGCTTCAACTCCCCCAACGGCTCTTCGAGGTACGGGTCCTCGTTCGGGGACCGCTTGCGCACCCCGACGACGACAGCGGCAGCGGCGGCCGCGAGCACACCCGCGCCCGCGGCGACCTTCCCGGCGCGGTTCATCCGCCCAGGTACCGGCGCCGCACCCGCGGTCGGTACATGCCGGTGACGATCTCGTAGTCGATGGTCCCGATGGTCTCGGCCCACTCGGTCGCGGTCGGCTCACCGCGCGCCGCCGAGCCGAACAGCACGACATCGTCCCCTTCGGACACGGCCGAGTCGCCGCAGTCGACCACTATCTGGTCCATGCACACCCGTCCCCGGATCGGCCGCCGCGCGCCGTTGAGCAGCACGTCCATGCGGTTGGACAACAACCTGGGGACACCGTCCGCGTAGCCCGCGGTGACCAACGCGAGCGTCGTGTCCTGCGCGGCCGTCCACGTCTGTCCATACGAGACGGACTCGCCGGCGCGGATCCGTTTGACCAGCGCCACTTGGGATCGGAAGGTCATCACGGGCCGCAGGTCCTCGTGCTGCTCGAGCGGGTTGAGCCCGTACATCGCGATGCCGAGGCGGACGAGGTCGAAGTGCAGGTCGGGCCGGTTGAGCGTCGCCGCGGAGTTCGCCAGGTGCCGCTTGGGGTTCAGCCCGGCCGCCACGGCTTCCTCGTACGCGTCGGCGAACCGCTTGGCCTGCTCGTCGATCGACGGGTGACCCGGGTCGTCGGCGCAGGCGAGGTGCGACCAGACCGCGTACACCTCGTTGTCCGACGCCGCCGCGGCCCGCACCAGTTCCGCCCACCGCTGCGGCGGGCACCCGTTGCGGCTCAGCCCGGTATCGATCTTCAGGTGGACCCTGGCCCCGGACAGCCGCCGCAGCTGCTCCACAGAGGACACGCCAACGTCCACGCCTGCCTCGACAGCGGCGGCCATGTCGGAGTCAGGACCATCCAACCAGGACAGGATCGGCGCCGTGATCCCGGCTTCCCGCAAGGCAAGCGCCTCGTCCAGGGAGCACGAGCCCAGCCAGGTCACGCCCGCCTGCAACGCCGCCTTGGCGACCGGCACAGCACCATGACCGTACCCATCGGCCTTGACCACGGCCATGCTCTCGGCCCCGGCGGCCCGGGCAACCAGCAGCGACACGTTGTGCCGCAACGCGTCCAGGTCGATCACGACCTCGGCCCGGCTCATGACACCACCGACCGGATCGCGTCCGACAACGCCGACACGATCGCCGACGCCGGGGCAGGTGCCCCCCGAGCGGCCGACTCGCCGGCCCGGACGTGCACGAACGCGGCACATCCCGCTGCCAGCAACGGATCCAGCCCCGCCGCGAGCAACGCGCCGATCACCCCGGACAGGACATCCCCGGAGCCCGCGGTGGCCAGCCAGTGCGACCGGGCAGCGTTCACCAGCACCCGTCCGCTCGGGTCCGCGATCACCGTGACGTGCCCCTTGAGCAGCACGGTCACGCTCAACGCGGTCGCCAACTCCAGCGCGGCCGTGACCCGGTCGGCACCCAGTCCGATGCCGTGCGGCTCCGCGATCCGGGCGAACTCCCGGTCGTGCGGGGTCAGCAGCACCGGCACGTCCGGGTCCCGCGCGTCCCACAGGTCCGGGTGGGCGGCCAGCAGCGTGATCGCGTCGGCGTCGGCGCACACCGGGACGCCCGCGCCGAGCACATCCCCGAGCACGTCCCGCGCCGCCTTGCCCGTCCCCATCCCTGGCCCGGCTACCCAGGCCTGGACCCGACCCGCGTCGCCGAGCGACCCGGTCGCGATGACCTCCGGCCACCGGCGGCGCACCTCGTCCGCCGCCGAGCCCGCGTACCTGGTCAGCCCGGACGTGGCCAGCACGGCCGCGCCCACCGACAGCACCGCCGCACCCGGGTAGGTCGACGATCCGGCGGCCACGCCCACGACGCCCTGCGTGTACTTGTCGTCCCCGGACTCGGGCAGCGGCCAGGCAGCGGCGACATCATCGGCCGACAGCACGGAGAACCTCGGCGGAGGCAGGTCGAGCCCGAGGTCGACCAGGTGCACCTCCCCGCAGCGGGCACTGGCCAGGAAGTGCACCGGCTTGTGCCCGCCGAAGGTCACCGTCACCTCCGCCGTCACCGCGGGACCGGTCACGGCGCCGGTGTCCGGGTCGACCCCGCTGGGGAGGTCGACCGCGACGACCGGCGCCCGGACCCTGGCCACGACAGCGGCGGCGCCCGGCCGCAACGGACCCCGCGCCGACAGGCCGACGATGCCGTCGATCACCAGGTCGGCGAAGTCGACGCCCTCCGGCGTGCCGACCCGGCCGCCCGCGCGCTTGAACGCCGCCAAGCCCTCGGCGTGCGCGCGGTCCGGGGCGAGCAGCACCGCCGTCACCCCGACCGAGCGCCTGCGCAGGAACGCCCCGGCCCACAGCGCGTCGCCACCGTTGTCGCCCGCGCCGACCAGCAGGACGACCCGACGTCCGGAAACCCCGCCGGTGCGCCGATCCAGTAACCGCGCCGCGTGCAACGCGACGGCGTGCGCGGCGCGGCGCATGAGGGCGCCTGGCGCGGTCGCGGCCAGGACGGGCCGCTCGGCCTCGCGGACAGCGGTGGTGGTCCAGACGCCCAGCAAACGCGGCTCCTATTCGACGGTGACCGACTTGGCCAGGTTGCGCGGCTTGTCCACGTCGTACCCGCGCGACCGGGCGATCTCCGCGGCGAGCACCTGCAACGGCACGGTCGAGACCAGCGGCTGCAGCAACGTGGGCACGGCGGGGACCTCGATCAGCTCGTCGGCGTAGGGCCGCACCGTGTCGTCGCCCTCCTCGGCGATGACGATGGTCCGCGCGCCGCGGGCCTGGATCTCGCTGATGTTGGACACCAGCTTCGAGTGCAGCACCGCCCGGCCCTTCGGCGACGGCATCACCACGACCACCGGCAGCCCCGGCTCGATCAGCGCGATCGGGCCGTGCTTGAGCTCACCGGCGGCGAAGCCCTCGGCGTGCATGTACGCCAGTTCCTTGAGCTTGAGCGCGCCCTCCAGGGCCACCGGGTAGCCGACGTGCCTGCCGAGGAACAGCACGGCCTTGGCGTCGGCCAGTTCCCGGCCGAGCGCCTGGACCTGGGCGGTGGTGCCCAGCACCCGGCGCACGGCGTCGGGCATGGCCGAGAGCTCGTGGAACTCGCGGGCCACCTCGTCGGGGTACTTGGTGCCGCGCGCCTGCGCCAGGGCCAGGCCGACCAGGTAGTTCGCCGCGATCTGGGCCAGGAACGCCTTGGTCGAGGCGACCCCGATCTCCGGTCCGGCGTGGGTGTAGAGCACGGCGTCGGACTCGCGCGGGATCTGCGCGCCGTTGGTGTTGCAGACCGCCAGCACCCTGGCCTTCTGCTCGCGGGCGTGCCGGACGGCCTCCAGCGTGTCGGCGGTCTCGCCGGACTGGGAGACGGCCACGACCAGGGTGTCGCGGTCGAGCACCGGGTCGCGGTAGCGGAACTCCGAGGCCAGCTCGACCTCGACCGGCAGCCGGGTCCAGTGCTCGATGGCGTACTTGGCGACCAGGCCCGAGTGGTACGCCGAGCCGCAGGCCACCACGAACACCTTGTCCACGTCGCGCAGGTCCTGATCGGACAGCCGCTGCTCGTCGAGCACGATCCGGCCACCCGCGAAGTGTCCGCGCAGGGTGTTTTCGATGGCTGCCGGTTGTTCGCTGATTTCCTTGAGCATGAAGTACTCGTGGCCGCCCTTCTCGGCGGCCGAGAGGTCCCAGTCAACGGTGAATGGCTTGGCGGGGGCGGGCTCGCCGTGGAAGTCGACGACCTCGTAGCCGTCGCGGCTGATCAGCACCACCTGGTCCTGGCCCAGCTCGACGGCCTGGCGGGTGTGCTCGATGAACGCGGCCACGTCGGAGGCGACGAAGGTCTCGCCCTCGCCGATCCCGACCACCAGCGGCGAGCTGCGCCGGGCCGCGACGATCAGGTCCGGCACGTCGGCGTGCGTCACGACCAGGGTGAACGCGCCCTCCAGGCGGCGGCAGACCGACCGGACGCTGGCGGGCAGGTCGCCGCGGGTGTCGCCGTCGGCGTACGCGCGGGCGACCAGGTGCGCCGCGGTCTCGGAGTCGGTGTCGCTGGAGAGCTCGACCCCGGCCGCCTCCAGCTCGGCGCGCAGCGCGGCGAAGTTCTCGATGATCCCGTTGTGCACCACCGCGACCCGCCCGGTGGCGTCACGGTGCGGGTGGGAGTTGCGGTCCACCGGGGCGCCGTGGGTGGCCCACCGGGTGTGCCCCATGCCCGCGGTGCCCGCGAACCCGTCCCGGCCCACCTCGTCCAGCCTGGCCTCGAGGTTGGCCAGCCTGCCCGCCTTGCGCTCGACGGCGAGGCCGTCGCCGACGAGGACCGCGACCCCCGCCGAGTCGTACCCCCGGTACTCGAGCCGTCGCAGCCCGGCGAGCACCACGTCGAGAGCCGGACGGTGCCCCACATATCCCACGATTCCGCACACGCGCACCAGGGTAACGACCGGAAACCTCGACGGCCGATAGGCTTGCCCCATGGCACGCACGGCCAAGCACCTGCTCGACGAGCTCGCCCGCCGGGGTCCGCACCAGGTTCTGCGCGGCGACCTGGCGTTGGTCGGCATGCCGGGGGTGGTGTTCACCCCCGCTTCCGGCCTCGGCCTGCCCGCCGTGGCGTTCGGCCACGGCTGGTTGCAGCCGCCGAGCCGCTACCGGGGCCTGTTCCGGCACCTGGCGTCCTGGGGCATCGTCACCGCCGCGCCCGGCACGCACGTCGGTCCGCTCGGCTCGGCCCGGCTGCTGGCCGCCGACCTGCGCACGGCACTCGACGTGTGCGCCGGGGTCCGCCTGGGTGACGGGGCGATCAGCGTCGACCCGGGCAAGCTCGGGCTGGCCGGTCACTCGACGGGCGCGGGCGCGGCGGTGCTCGCGGCCGCGGACGACGACCGGGTCAAGGCCGTCGCCACGCTCGCCCCGGCGCAGACGAAGCCGTTCGCCACCGACGCGGCCCAGCGGTGTTCGATGCCGTCGCTGCACGTGGTGGGCGGCAACGACCTGGTCGCGCCGCCCCGGTCGCACGGCGAGCTGATCGCGCAGGCGTGGGGCGGGCCGACCCAGCTGCGGGAGTTGCCCAAGGCGTCGCACCTCGGGTTCGCGGAGGGGCGGCACTGGAGCGGGCTGCTCGTGCACGGGAAGGCCGAGCACGCGACGCACCGGGTCAGCCGGGCGCTGCTGACGGCGTTCTTCCTCGTGCACCTGGCGGGGGACCAGACGTACCTGCCGCTGCTGTCGGAGCCGGTCAAGGCCGCGCCGCTGACTTACGAGACTGTGCCGACGCTCTAGCCGCGGTTGGTCATCCAGCTGACGGTGAAGACGCCGGTGTCGGTGGGGTCTTCCAGGTGTGAACGGCGCTTGCGGGGGCGTTGCTCCGGAGTGGCCAAGTCCTGCTCGTAGGTGGCGCGGGAGCGGGCCAACTCGTCGGCGAGGGCGGCACTGAGCTGCTGGAACGGCGCTCGGATGGCGCGGACGGCCGGATCGGTGTCGTCGAGCACGGTCAGCCCCTCGCGCGGTTGGCCGGGTCCTCGCCGATGATGCCGTCGAAGCGCGTGGCCGGGTTGTCGTCCTCGAACAGGCTGCCGACCAGGCGCCACTGGCTCGACTTGCGCTCGGTGTCGCCACCGCCTCCACCACCACCGCCGCCCATGCCACCCATCATCCCGCCTGGTGCGCCGCCTGTCGGGGTGCTGGCCTGGGGGGTGGGGGCTTGGCGTTGGGGGTCCGCGGTTGGGGGTGGGGTTTCGGCGCCGGTCACCGTGCCGGGGCCTGGTTCGGCGGCGGTATGTCCACTTGAGACTGGGCTGGCGGTGGCGGGCTCTGGGTGGGCTGGTTGTTGGGCGGGCGCGGGTGTGGGTGGCTGGGCTTGTGCGGGCGCTTGGGTGGGCGCAGGCGGTTGTGTTGGCGTGGGCGGTTGTTGGTGGTGGAGGCCGTCGATCACGTACTGCTTGCCGTCGACCGCGACCGCCACCGAGTCGCGGCGCGCGGTGACGACCGGCTCCACAGTGGACGTTTCACCGGGCAGCAACCGGACGAACAGGTCCCAGGTGTCGGTGGTCGCTTTGTGCACGGCGGCCAGGTCGCGCCGGAAGCGGGCAATGGCGGCCTCGTAACGGGAGCAGTACCCGTCGAGGTACTCGATCACCTCGGCGGACGACCACGGATCCTCACCGGGCACGTTCAACGCGTGGGCCCCGTGCGTGCGCAGCAATCCCACCGGGTTCGCCCGCACCGCCCCGTCAAGCCGATCGATCTGCGTCAACCGCGTCGGCAGGTGATCAACCTCAATCCCCCGCACCGACTCGGCCTGCTCAGCCCACTCCCGCACCGCCGACCGGACCGTCACCCGAGCCCCATCAACCGCGGCCGCGAGCCGAACCGCCTTCTCCTGCCACCCCCGAGCCTGCCGCGCGAACTCATCAAACCGCCCCGCGGCCGAATCCGCCCCCCGCCCACCCCAGGTGTCAGCCAACCGCCCCCGCAGCCCCCCAGCCCCGTCCCGCACCACCTCTACCGCGGCAGCAACCGCCGCCAACCGCTCAGCGGCCCCTTTGAGAGCCCCGAAATCAGTCCCCCGCAGATCATCGAGCACCCGCTCATCCCGCGTGCCCCACACGTCCTGCCGCCACCCACCGCGCGCAGCCGGATGCACCCGCCACCGCTCGAAAACCGCCCCACCCGCCCGACCCGACAACGCCCACCGAACCCCAGCCAACGCTGCATCGATCACCGAGTCGGAAACCTCAGCCTCGACCACCGGCTCCACCAACAACTCCCGCACCACCATCACCGCTCACCTGCCCGCGTGATCCGGGCGGCGGCGTCGTGGTCGGTTTCGGTGAGGTGTTGGGCGGCTTTCACCAGGCCGGCGACCGTGTTGTCGAGTTCCGGGGCGGCTTTGTGCAGTGCGGCGAGGATTTCGGCGTGGGCGGCGGCGAAGGCCTCGGCTGCGTGGGTGCCGAGGGGGCCGAAGGCGCGGGGGGTGAGGGGGTCGGCCTTGGCGTAGGTGGCGATGTCGGTCAGCGCGGTGTGGAGGGTGGTGGCCTCGGTGGCGAGGGCGGTGACTGCTTGCTGGTCGAGGCGGAGGGTCACCTCAGCGCACCCAGCTGCGGCCGGACCAGTCGTCGTCCTGGTCGTCGGCGGGGGACGGGCGGCGGGGTGGGGTGGGGGGTGCGGGGTCGTCGAAGGGGTCGACCTCGAAGGAGAGGACGGAGGGGCGTTGGTCGCGGGGCCACGCGGCCGGGCGGTCCTCGGGGACGACCACCGCGGGCAGGGACGGCGGCGCGGGGGCGGCCGGGGGTGGCGGGGCGGGGTGGTCCTCGTCGGTGTTGAAGCTGAGCACGGTCGGGCGGGACTCGCGGGTCCAGGCGGTCGGCTTCTCCTCGGCCGCGGCCGCCTGGGCGCGGGCGAACTCCTCCTTGGCCGCCTCGTGCGCGGCGTCGATCGAGGGCTGCTGCTCGGCGGCCAGCCGCTTCTGCTCGGCCACCTCGGCGTCGTGGCTCGCGAGTTCGGCGGCGAACTCCTCGCCGATCTCGTTGACCCTCGCGGTGTACTGCGCGGTGATGTCCTCGTAGCGGGCCAGCACCTGCCTGGTCTCCGGCGTCATGCCTCACCTGCCCCCGTCGATCGCGCTGCTGATCCTGGACTCGGCCGTGGCGTGGTCGTCGTCGAAGAGCTGGCCGCTGGTGCGCCACTGGGACCCGGCGCGCTCCGAGTCGCCGGACCCGCTGCCGCCGCCACCGCCGCCCATGGCGCCCATCGGCATGCCGCCGAGACCGGACCCGGCCTGGCCGCCCGCGTGGTCACCGGAGCCCGGCTGGGCGGTCGCCAACCCGGCCTCACCCGAGCCGGACGCCTGGGTGTCGCCGCTGGCGCTGGACATCTCGCCCTGGCCCGCGTCGGCGCGGTCGTCGAACACGCTGCCCGCCGCGCCCCACGCCCCGGACTGGTCACTGGCCGCGTACGTCGACTGCGCCCCACCACCGTCGTACGCGGCGGCCAGCGGCTCAGCGGCATACCCCTGCGGCTCAGCTGCATACCCCTGCGGCTCAGCTGCATACCCCGACTGGACCTGCGGCTCGGCCGGGTAACCCTGCTGGCCCGGCGCGGCGGCCGCGGCGGCCTGGGGCTCCGGCGCGCCCGGCTGGGCCAGCTCGCCGAGATCACCGACGAAAGCGCTTGCGGTCGGCTTGACCTCGGGCTGGCCCACCGTGGGCGCCGCTGGGTCCTGGTAGTCGACCGTGTACGTGACCGGCTCGCCGTCGCCGTCGTCCACGGTGATCTTTACCGTGTCCGGGTCGGTGGCGGACCGCTCGGCGGTGATGGTCAGGTCGCCGTCGTGGATCACGGCCTTCCCGTCCGGCCCCGCCTGCACGTGCTGCACACCGTCCTGGCCCGGCACCGGCCGCCCGGTCACCGGATCGACCCCGGGCTGCCCGGTCACCGAGTCCACCACCGGCCGCCCCGTCGCCGGATCAACCCCGGCCTGCCCGGTCCCAGGGTCGAGCACCGGCTTCCCGGTCAGCGGGTCGAGCGCGCCCGGTGTGGACTGTCCGAAGTCGAGCTCGTAGGTCTTGGGCTTGCCGGTCCCGTCGTCGACCGTGACGCTGACCCTGCCCTGCCCGTCCGGGCTCTGCACGCTGATCGACCGGTCCCCCTCGGTGATCGTCACCGTCTCCGGCGCCCCGGTCGGCGGGACCTGGGGGACCTGCGGGGTCTCCGGGACGGCCGCGGCGGGATCGGTCGGCTGCGGCATCGCGGGCGGTTCGTGCGCGGCGGGCGGGGGCGGGCCACCACCGGTCTGACCAGGACCGGGACCGCCGCCGGTCTGCGTCGGCTGCTGCACCGGCTGCTGCTCGACCGGCTTGGCGTCCGGCTTCTTCTCCTGCGGCGGCGGCTGGGACGCGCCCGCGAGGCTGAGCTTGCCGAACGGGTCCGCGGTCATGGTGATGGTGGCCGAGTTCAGCTCGTCCCACGCGGACTCGACGGCCTTGATGGTCTCCTCGATCCGGCGGCGCAGGTTGCCCACGGTCAGGAAGTAGCACTCGCAGAAGTCGTTGAGCTCGCGGCAGATCTGGTCGGACCACCGGTTGTCGCCATCGGTCAGCCGCACCTGCCCCGGCTGGTGCAGCGAGTCGGCGGTCACCGGCACGACGGACAGGTTGAGCAGGCCCTGGCCGAAGCCGCTGAGGAAGGTCGCCTCCTCCTTCGCGGAGAACCCGGACTCCCACACCCCGCTCTCGAGGATGCGGCCCATCTCGTCGATGTAGGTCTCGTACTGGTCGCGCGGGAACATGTCGAACGGCCCGCCGATGGCGTACTTGCCGTACCGGTCGACCATGGGCTTGCCGCCGACGTCCGAGGAGTCGGCGAACCCGGCGAGCTTCTCCACCACGGTGCGGGTCGCCGAGCGGGCGCCGTCCACGTGGTCGCGCAGCTGGGTCAGCAGCGACTGGTAGTCCACCGACGCGGCGCGCAGGTCGTTGATCCGCCCGGCGGCGGCCTCACCGGCCTTGCTGCTCCACGCGCCCTGCAGCTTGGTGGTGACCGCCCCCGCGGCGCCGTCGAGCGCGCCAGCGGCCTTGGCCAGGTTGTCGAGCCTGCCCCGGGCGCCCCACAGGTAACCCCAGTTGATGATCTTCAGTTTGTAGAGGCCGCCGGAGGAGTCGGTCTTCTCCTGCCAGCCGTCCCCGCAGGCGGGCTGCGACGACCACTTGCTGCGGTTGCCGGGCAGGCAGGCCGGGTGGTTGCGCCACTTCTCGTAGAGGAACCCGAGGAAGTCGCGGCCCATGACCTTGAGGAAGTCGTCCAACTTGGCCAGCATGGCCGCGGAGTGGTCCTCGGTGTGCACATCGGACGGGGTTTGCAGGGCGGCCTGCACCTCGTGGCTGAACTGCTCGGCCACCCTCACGCACCCCCGGCCGCGGTGATGCCCCACGCGTTGTCGACGTCGGTGTTGTCGGTGGCCTTGGCGGAGTCGGTGAGCCGCTTGGCCGCCTCGACGCAGTACTGCTGGGCCTTGCCGACCGAGCCCGCGAGCTGCTGGACGATGCCGTTGAAGGCGGTGAACGCGGCCGCACCGTCCGCGGTCCCGCCGAAGTGCTCGGCCTTGAGCCCGTCCCCCGTGGCGTACCGCTGCACCTCCTGCAGCGAGACGGCCAGGTCGGCCATGTCCAGACCCGCGGACCGCACCACCTCGTGGTCCATCTTCATGGTCTCGTCCAGCGCCACCGCGCCCCCCTGACTTCCTGCCCCTCGATGTGGTCCTGCGTTGGACGCGAGCCGCTGACCTGCGGTGCCGTCACTTACGCAAAGAAGAACCTACCGAGCCCAGCTGTGCATCGACCCAGGAATCACTGCATTCACTCCGCGTGAGTTGCTCAGCGGGGGTCGTCGGGCGGCGCGAGCCGGTCCAGCTCTTCCCTGGCCCTCAGCTCGCGCTCGCGGCGCTGCTTCTCGGCGGTCCTGGCGACCACCACCACGGTGAGCAGGACGAGGCCGACCAGGACCACGATCAGGAACTCGGACAACCCCATGCTCACTGCGGCCCCCTCTCGGCGCGGGCATCGTAACGACGGCCCGCGCCGAGGGGTTAGGACTCAGCCCACGTGTGAGCCGGGCGCCCGCGGGGAACGTGGGGCACGGCACACCGGCGGCGGGGTCAGCGCACGTCGGCGACGACGGCGGCGAGGCGGTCGGCGGCGGTCCGCGCGGCTTCCTCGCTGGGCGCCTCGACCATCACCCGGACCAGCTGCTCGGTGCCCGAGGGCCGCAGCAGCACCCGGCCGGTGTCGCCGAGCTCGGCCTCCACGGCCGCGACGGCCGTGCTGACCAGCGGGGACGCCGCGACGGTCGCCTTGTCGGTGACCCGGACGTTGATCAGCACCTGCGGCATCCTGGTCATCACCCCGGCCAGCTCGGCCAGCGAGCGGCCGGTGGCGGCGACCCTGGCCATCAGCCGCATCGCGGTGAGCAGGCCGTCACCGGTGGTGGCGTGCGAGGGGATGAGCACGTGGCCGGACTGCTCGCCGCCCAGGGCCAGCCCGGTGGCGCGCAGCTCCTCCAGCACGTACCGGTCGCCGACAGCGGTGGTGCGCAGCTTCACGCCAGCGTCGCGCATGGCCACGTGCAGGCCGAGGTTGCTCATCACGGTGACCACGAAGCTGTCGTCGACCAGCTCACCGGCCTCGCGCATGGCCAGCGCCAGCACGACCATGATCTGGTCGCCGTCGATGTCGGCGCCGGTGGCGTCCACGGCCAGGCAGCGGTCGGCGTCGCCGTCGTGCGCGATGCCCAGGTCGGCGCCCTCGGCGACCACGGCGGCGCGCAGGTCGTCGAGGTGGGTGGAGCCGCAGCCGTCGTTGATGTTCTCGCCGTCTGGCAGGGCGTGGATCGCGATGACCTCGGCGCCCGCCTCCCGGTAGGCCTGCGGCGCGGCGGCCCACGCGGCCCCGTTGGCGCAGTCGACGACGACCTTGAGCCCGTCGAGCCGGTTCGGGGTGGCGGCGAGCAGGTGCGCGACGTAGCGGTCGTGGGCGTCGGCGATGTCGTAGATCCGACCGACGCCCGCGCCGGTGGGGCGCTCGACCGGCGCGGTGAGCGCGGCCTCGATCTCGTCCTCGACGGTGTCGGGCAGCTTCTGACCACCGGCGGCGAAGAACTTGATGCCGTTGTCGGGCATCGGGTTGTGCGACGCGGAGATCATCACGCCCAGGTCGGCGCCCAGGTCACCGACCAGGAACGCCACCGCGGGGGTGGGCAGCACGCCCACCTGCATCACGTCGACCCCGGCCGAGGCGAGTCCGGCGGCGACCGCCGCCTGCAGCATCTCGCCGCTGGCCCTCGGGTCGCGGCCGACCACGGCCACCGGGCGGTGCGCGCCGTCGTGGGTGGTCAGCACCCGGGCCGCCGCGGCGGCGACGGACAGCGCCAGTTCCGGGGTGAGCTCGGAGTTGGCGAGACCGCGCACGCCGTCGGTGCCGAAGAGTCGAGCCATGGACGGGATCCTCCGCGTGTGGGGACGGGCTGGGAGGCAGGGTAGGTCCTGGGCCGGGTCCGGGACAGCACAGCTCAGGGGAGAGCCCGGATCCGCGGGGCGGGCGGATCCGGGGAAAGCACAACCCCGGGTCGCGCGGACCCGGGGAAAAGCACAGCGGGAGCAGCCTGTTCGTGTCGCGAACGTGCTGCTCCCGCTGGGTGGTGCCGGTGCTGCCGCCGAAGATCAGCGCTTGCTGTACTGCGGCGCCTTGCGGGCCTTCTTCAGGCCGTACTTCTTGCGCTCCTTGGCCCGCGGGTCACGGGTGAGGAAGCCTGCCTTCTTCAGGACCGGGCGGTCCTCGGAGTCGAGCTCGATGAGCGCGCGGGCGATCGCCAGCCGCAGCGCACCGGCCTGGCCGGTGATGCCGCCGCCGTGCAGGTTCGCGCGGATGTCGAAGGACTCGGGCTTCTCGACGACCACGAGCGGCTCGCGGATGAGCTGCTGGTGGACCTTGTTCGGGAAGTACTCCTCCAGCGACTTGCCGTTGAGCTGGAACTTGCCGCTGCCCGGGGTGATCCGGACGCGGACGACGGCCTCCTTGCGGCGGCCGACCGTCTGCGCGGTCTCCGAGGTCAGGTGCGGCAGGGCCGGGGCCTGGTCGGCGTCGGCCTCGTCGTCGAGCGCGTCGAACTCGGCGACCGCGGCCGCCTCGTCGGCGACCGGGGCCTCGTCGGCGGCGGGCGCCTCATCGGCGGCCGCGGCCTCGTCAACGGCCGGGGCCTCGTCGGTCTCGACGGGGGCGGTGTCCTCGACGGCGGCGTCGGTGTCGACGGCCTCGGGGGTCACGGCGTCCTCACTCACTTGGCGACCTTCGCAATCTCGAACGGCGTGGGCTGCTGGGCAACGTGCGGGTGCTCGGGGCCTGCGTAGACCTTGAGCTTCTTGCCCTGGGCGCGGCCGAGCTTGTTCTTGGGGAGCATGCCCTTGACGACCTTCTCGAGCAGCCGGTCGGGGCGGGTGTCGAGCAGCTCGCCGAAGGACCGCTTGCGCAGACCGCCGGGGTAGCCGCTGTGCCGGTAGGCGAACGCCTGGTCCCGCTTGTTGCCGGTGAGGACAACCTTCTCAGCGTTGACGATGACGACGAAGTCGCCGGTGTCCACGTGGGGGGCGTAAGTGGGCTTGTGCTTGCCGCGAAGGAGCGTCGCGACGTGCGTGGCGAGACGACCGAGCACCACGTCCTCGGCGTCGATCACGTGCCAGGCTCGGTCGACCTCGCCGGGCTTAGGGCTGTACGTGGGCACGGGTCTACCTCATCGTCAACATGCGTCATGGGTGCCTGTGCGGGCATCACCCCTGGGCGAACGGGTCGCCCAGAAGCGCGCAACGCGGCTCGACTCGCACTGAACAAGCCGAGCTTTACGCCCCGCGCCGCACAACAACGTAAGAGATTACCGGGTGCCCGTTGGAGGGTCAAAACCGCCCTCCCTTCACCCACCCCAGTGTGGTCTGCGCCACGGTGCAACTCTCCCCCGCCACCCACCCCCTCGTCCCCGCCCGGCATCGTTGCAGGCTTGGCAGCGGACGGGGCGGCGGTGCCGGTGCGATGGGATTCGGACACCGGACACACGACAAGGCCCGGGGGTACAAGCCCCGGGCCTTGTGGGTACGAGCGGAGAACGGGACGGCTCAGCCCCAGCGGTTGGCGTTCGCGCGCTCGGTGGCCTCGTAGTTCTCACCGGACTGCTGCACCGCGACCGCGATCGAGGACAGGACCTGCTTGAGCTCGTCGTAGGCCTTGTCCCACTCGGCCTGCTTGGCGTTCCAGGCCTCGGAGGCGGCACCGGTGTACCCGGCGGCCAGGGGGGCGAGGCGCTGCTTGAGGTCGCCGAGCAGGGTCTCCAGCTGGCTGGAGGTCGACGCGAGCGACTGCGACGCGTTCGCGACCTCCGCGAAATTGACCTTGATGATGTCGCCGGACATGGGGTTTCTCCCTGAAGTCGTCTAACAAGTACGGGGTGGGCCGGAAAGCACTACCGCGGAAGAGAAAGGACTCAGCCGCCGAGGACGCTGGTGATGTTCGAGAGCGAGGAGGAGGACTCCTCTTCCTGGCGGACGTAGGCCGCGTTGCTCTCCTTGAGCTGCTGCGAGATCGCCTCGAGGGCGGTGTGCAGCTTGTTGGCGTCGTCGTTGTAGCGCTGCATCAGCGTGGCGAAGGCGCGAGCGGCGTTACCAGACCAGTTGTCGTGCAGCGGCTGGAGCGCGGAGCCGAGGCTCTTGAGGGAGTTCTGGCTCTCCTCGTTGACGTTGTCGACGTCGACGGCGGCCTTGGCCATCTCTTCTGGCGTGATTCCGTAACCGGACATTGGGAGAAACCCCCTGGCTTGTGGTTGGGTCGTACGCCTTCTTCGTTCGTACGCCGCTTACGACGAAGACCCTGCCAGGTTTGGTTCCCCCTCGGTGCAGGTTCCCCGCAGGTCGTTGCTCCCGTTAACGGTGTTTCCGGGAACCCGCAGGTCACGACCGGTGCGGCGCGCGGGACAACGGCAGGGGCAGTTCACAGGTGTGAACGATCGCCGCAGGTCAGCCGCCGTGCAGCAGGATCTGGTCCTGGGAGAAGTCGTCGTCGTCCGGGGGCGGCGGCGCGGGCCGCTGCTGCTCCGGCGGCGGCGCGGTGGCCGCCTTCGCCGCCAGCCGCTGGGTGTCGCGCCGGAACGCGGCGCTGGTCTCCCGCGCCTCCGCCGAGGCCCGCCGCGCCTGGGTGATCGCGGAGGCCACCTCGGCGCGGAACCTGGCCACCTGCTCGCCGAACCCGTCGTTCACCGCGCGCCTCCCTGGTCCCGGCTCACTTCCCCCGCCGCACGACGGTGGAGCGAACCACTGTCTCGCAAGCCTGCCGCACCGGGACCCGCCCGGCCTCGGTGTACTGGCAGCCGATGCTCACCTGGTACTTGCCCTCCAGGATCACGTACCAGTCGACGGTAGCGCCCTGCTTGGTCAACTGCTCCCGGTAGTGCACGACGGTCCGCCCGCCGAAGCTGGCGCCCTCTTCGTACTCTGACACGTCCGGCGCGCGTTTGGCGTAGTCCTCGCGCAGCCGCTCCAGCGCCCGCTGCTGGTCGGTGCCGCTGTCGAAGGCCAGTTCGCGTTCCTGCACCAGCACGAGGTCGTTGCCCTGCTCGGCACCGGTCGGCTTGATCTCGGTGCGCATGATGCCGGGACTGCCGCCGGTCTGCGTCCACCCGTCGGGCAGGGCGAAGGTGTAGTCGTAGCGGTCGATCGTGGTGGCGGCCGGGTCGTCCTGGTCCAGCGCGACCCGGAGCCCGATCCCGCCGCCGACGAGGGCGAGCAGGAGCAGCCCGATGCCGGTGTAGAGGCCGGTCTTGCGGCGCGGTTTCGTTGGCGTGGCGGGGAAGTTGGCTGGCGGGAAGATCGGTTGGGGGCCGGTGTTCTGGTGGCTCGTGCTGTGCTGGCCCGTGCTGTGCTGACCTGTGCTGTGCAGGCCGGAGAGCGGTTGCGGGCCGGTGAGCAGGCCGGTGTGCGTGACGTCGGGTGCGACCGCTCGCAACGCACCGCGCGCGACGACGGTCTCCGGCTGGTCGAGGGTCACCGGCACCACACCGGTCCGCTCGGCGACCAACCGCGCCACCAACGGGATCCGGCTCGACCCGCCGACGAGGAAGATCCCGGAGAGCTGCGCGGGCGTGATGCCCGCGTCCCGCACCGCCGCGAGCGTGAGGTCGACGGCGGCCCCGATCGGCTCGGCGATCAACCGCTCCAGGTCGTCGCGCGTGATGTGCGCGTCCGGGAAGGGCGACGGCAGGGGGACGTCGGTGTAAGGGTGCCGCGACAGGGTTTCCTTGGCGCCACGCACATCCTGCTGGAGCACCCGTCTGCGCCGCCGGTCGAGCAGGTCGCGGCCCCGCATGAGCGAGTCCCACTCCTCGGGGTGGCCCGCCACCCGACCCAGGTGCTCCAGCAACGACTGGTCGATGTCCGCGCCGCCGAAGGACGGATTTCCCTTGGTGGCCAACACGGTGAACAGCGTCGTATTCGGCTCCGTCCGAACAACGCTGACATCAACCGTCCCACCACCGAGGTCGAGCACGGCGAGAATCCGCCCGGGCCCGGGAAAACTCGCCGAGTGGAATACCGCGGCGGCCACGGGTTCGGGCACGAGCAGGATCCTGTTGCCCAATCCGGCGGCGGCCTGCCGGAGGACCTGCGTGCGCACTCCACCCCAATCCGCCGGGTGGGTGAGCACCAATTGATCAACCGGCACCCCACCGGCCACCCGCCGCGCCTCGGCCACCGCCCGACCTAGAACAGCCCGAAAGACCTGCACGACCGGAATGACTCGATCACCGAGGAGAAGCTCGGCTTCGTCGACGCGCCGCTTGGGGTGCGGCTCGAACCTGGACGGGTCCAGTGCGGCTTGGCGCTCGGCTTCCTGGCCGACGAAGAGAGTGCCGTCGGTGCCTGCGTAGACAGCGGAGGAGAGGAGTGGTTGACCATCGACCACGACCACCTGGGGCTCGCGGCCCTGGAAGGAGATCGCCACACAGGTACTGGACGTCCCAAAGTCCACCGCGACTCGCAGCACCGGTGCCACCTTCCCTGGCAGCGGCTGCCACCGAATCTGGCGGTATGTCGGAGGTCACCCTACGTGGTTGGTGGGGGGTGGGGCGGGTGGGGTTATCCACAGGGGCGGCTCTCGTGCTCGCTTGCGGCGTCGACGATCAACGGCTCGCCTTCGGCATTGGCCTGGGCGCGAGTTTCGAGCTTTGCTCGATGCGGCGAACTTGTTTGCGCGGGCCCCTACGACACCCGGGCAGAACCACAAAGCAGGGGCCCACAAGCAGGCCCTGCCACGTGAACGACGCTACGGGTGCCGTCCCCCACACAAACAAGTCCACCCCATCGAGCCGACTTGGCACCAGCGACTCCGAGGAGCGCGTGGTGGGCCAACGTTGTTCGGGGCGCGTGGTCGGCCAACGTCTGCGAGGGCCGGGTGGTTGGCCAACGTCGTAGAGGGGCACGTTGGGGACTATCGCCTGCGAGGGGCGCGTTGGGGCCAACGATCGTGAAGGCCGGGTGGGGGCCAACGTTGTTGGGTGCCTGGGTGGGTGGGGGTGGCGGCGAAGGGGCCGCCAACCGGGGGGTTACTCGGGTTGGATCCAGGCGATGTGCATTAGGGATTGGCCTACTTTGCGGCTGACCAGGGTGCCTCGGCCGGGGGGAAGGGCGGAGGGTTTGACGGTGCCTAGGAGGGCGCCTTCGTCTTTGCTGCCGCTCATCACTACGCCGGGGCTGGCGATTTCGCGGAGTTTGCCGAGGACCGGGTCGAACATGGCGCGGGAGGCGCCGCCGGTGCGGCGGGCGGTGATGACGTGGAGGCCGACGTCCTTGGCTTGGGGGAGGAACTCGGCGATGGGCTGGAGGGGGTTGTTGCCCTGGGTGGCGACGAGGTCGTAGTCGTCGACGATGACGAAGAGGTCGGGGCCCTTCCACCAGGAGCGGTTCTTCAACTGCTCCTGGGTGACGTCCGGGCCGGGGAGGCGCTTGAGCATCGAGCCGCGGACGTCCTTGATCATGTCGCCGAGTTGGTTGGAGGAGACGGCGTAGCCGAGCAGGTGCTCGGTGTTGACGAAACCGAGCATGGTGCGCCGGTAGTCGACCAGGATGATGACCGCTTCCTTGGGCGTGTAGCGGTCCATGATGCCGCGCACGATGGTGCGCAGCAGGTTCGTCTTGCCGGACTCGCCGTCGGCGAAGGCGATGAAGTGCGGCTCGGACTCCAGGTCGAGGTACACCGGGGCCAGGTCGTTCTCGTCGACGCCGATGGGCACGAGCTTGCTGTCGCGGCGCGGGTCCTGGGCGATGAGCTCGTCGTAGGGCAGCACCTCGGGCAGCAGCCGCACCTTGGGGGCGCCGCGCCCGCGCCAGGCGGACTTGATCTTGGCGACCGCGTCCTGCACGCCACCGGCGACGTCCTCGGGGTTGCTCGACCCGTCGATGCGCGGCAGGCCGGTGAGGAAGTGCAGCTTGTCGCGGGACAGGCCGCGGCCGGGGCGGCCTGCCGGGATGTTCACCGCCACCCGGCGGTCCACATCGGACTCGGACGGGTCGCCGAGGCGCAGTTCGAACCGGGTGCCGAGCAGGTCCTTGAGCGCGGGCCGGATCTCCGCCCACCGGTTCGCCGCGACGATCACGTGGATGCCGAAGGACAGGCCCTGCGCGGCGAGGTTGACGACCTGCATCTCCAGCGCCTCGAACTCCTGGCGGAAGTTCAGCCAGCCGTCCACGATCAGGAACACGTCGCCGAACGGGTCTTCCTTGATCTCGCCGCGGCGCTTGCGGTTGCGGAAGTCGGTCATCGAGTCGATGCCCAGGTCGCGGAAGCGCTGCTCGCGCTCGGCAACCAGCCCGGTGACCTCGGCGACCATCCGGCGCGCCTTGTCCGGGTCGATGCGGCCCGCGACACCACCGACGTGCGGCAGGCCCTCGATCGAGCCGAGGGTGCCGCCGCCGAGGTCGAGGCAGTAGAACTGGACCTCTTCCGCGGTGTGCGTCAACGCCATCGACATGACCAGCGTGCGCAGCATCATCGACTTGCCCGACTGCGGGCCACCGGCGATCGCGGCGTGCCCGGCCGCGCCGGAGAAGTCGGCCCACAGCAGGTCGCGGCGCTGCTCGAACGGCTTGTCGATGATGCCGAGCGGCACCTGGAGCCTGCCGTTGCCGTAGAACCCGACCGGCGAGAGCCCCCGGTCCTCGGTGGGCTGCAGCGGCGGGAACAGGGTGTCGAGCGAGTTCGGCTCGTTGAGCGGCGGCAGCCACACCTCGTGCGCGTTCGGCCCCTGCCCCACCAGCCGGTTGACGATCACGTCCAGCTCGCTGGCCTCTTGGCCGCCCTCGGGCTTCTTCTCCTCGCGGACCGGTTCGAGCGGCTTCTCCGGCTCCTTGGGGATCTCCACGTAGTCCGGCACGAACAGCTTCGCGCGCCGGTCGCCGGTGACCGCGGCGACCGGGCCTGCGGCCTGCATCCCGGCGGGGCGGTACGGGCCGGACACGTACGCGGCCTTGAACCGCACCATGGTGCTGGTGTCGAACTTCAGGTACCCGGAGCCGGGGATCGACGGCAGCTCGAAGGCGTCCGGCACGCCGATCGCGGCGCGGGACTCCGCGGCGGAGAACGTCTTCAGACCGATCCGGTAGGACAGGTGCGAGTCGAGACCGCGCAGCTTGCCCTCTTCCAACCGCTGCGACGCGAGCAGCATGTGCATCTGCAGCGACCGACCCAGCCGTCCGATCGCGACGAACAGGTCGATGAAGTCCGGCTTGGCCGAGAGCAGCTCGGAGAACTCGTCGACCACGATGAACAGCGCGGGCAGCGGGTCGAGGTCGGCGCCGTTCTCGCGCGCTTTCTCGTACTCCCAGACGTTCTTGAAGTTGCCGCCGTTCTTCAACGCCTCCTGGCGCCGGTTCATCTCCCCGGCAAGCGCGTCCTTCATCCGGTCGACCAGCGTGAGGTCGCCCTGCAGGTTGGTGATCGTCGCGGCGACGTGCGGGGCGGAGTCGAGGCCGAGGAAGGTCGCGCCGCCCTTGAAGTCGACCAGGATGAAGTTGAGCGTGGTCGAGGAGTGCGTGGCGAGCATGCCGAGCACCAGCGTGCGCAGGAACTCGGACTTGCCGGACCCGGTGGCGCCGATGCACAGGCCGTGCGGGCCCATGCCCTCCATCGCCGCTTCCTTGATGTCGAGCTCGACGGCCTGGCCGAACTCGCCGACGCCGAAGGGCACCCGGTAGCGGTCGCGGACCGGCCGGGGCCGCCACGCCTGCTGCACGTCGAAGGTCATCGGGTCGCCGGGGATGCCGAGCAGCTCCAGCAGCGTCGGGTTCGACAGCAGCGGCTCCTCGTCACCGGAGTCGGCCGCGGTCGCCGAGAGCCGGTACGGGGACAGCTTGCGCGCCAACGCCTCCGCCTCGGCGACGCTGAGCGTGTCCGGGCTGGCGAACCACTCGACGCCGGACGCGCTGCGGGCGCCGAGCCGGTCCTCCTCGACGACCAGGCGCAGGCCGCGGCGGGCGGTGAGGTTGCCGAGGCACTCGGACAGGTCGATCAGCGTGACGCCGACCAGCCCCTCCTCCAGGATGATCTGCTCCTCGCGGGTGACCTCGCCGTCGTCGATGACGATCACCACGTGCGGCTGGTCCGGCTGCGGCGGGGCGTTGCGGGTGAACCGCTGCCGGTCGCGCAGCTCCTCGTCGAGCCAGGCCTCGATCTGCGCCAGCGAGCCTGCCATCATCCGCAGCTGGCCGATGCCGTCGAGCAGGGTCGGGTGCTGGGCGTGCGGGAGCCACTTGGCCCACTCCCACTCCGCCTTGGCCTTGCCCGAGGTGACCACGGCGATGAGCACGTCGTCGGGGGTGTGGAAGGTGACCAGCTGGGCCAGCAGCGCGCGGGTCAGGCCGCGGGTGAGCGCCTTGTCGCCGGTGAGGCCGACCGCGGCGAACCCGCGCACGGCGACCTGGATGGGCAGGTCCGGGACGATCGAGTGGGCGCGCACGAACCGGCGCAGCGCCAGCGTGGCGATCGGCTCCAACTCGTCGACCGGCCCGGTCTGCGGCGGCACCAGCCGGGTCGCCAGCCGCTGCGAACCGCGGCCGACGCGCAGGTGGCAGAAGTCCGAATCGGCCTGGCGGCGCTCCCACATGCGCCTGCTGGTCGCGATCGACCACAGCGCCTGCGGGTCCGGGTGGGTCCACTCCAGCGACGAGCGCTGGTCCAGCGCGGCCTCGCGGGCCCGGTCGCGCATCTGGCCGAGGTAGCGCAGGTAGTCCTTGCGGTCCTCGTTCATCTCGGCCTTCTTCTGGCCGCCCCCGCGCCCGCCCATGCCGCCCGCCATCATGCCCACGGTCGACATCAGGAACATCCCGCCGAACAGCAACGACGTCGGGTTCCGCCCACCGACGACGAACATGAACGCCATCATGCCGATCGACGCCACGATCATGACCCCGGGCAGGATCTTCATCATGATGTTGCCCGGGATCACCCTCGGCACCTCGGGCGGCGGCTCGAGGTGGACCTCACCACCCGGCTGCCTCGGCGCGGCTAGGCGGGGCGAACGCTTGAACTGCAGCGTGCTCACCGGGAGGACACCTCTTCGTCTCGACGGGCGGGACTGGGAGAAACTACCGAACCACCGCGCGACGGCACGGCGAACGTCGACACCGCACCGGTGCGCGCGGGCACGGCACGCACCCACGACAGCGTCCTGACGTCAGCCACCCCATACCCCCTCGCACCCGGCCGGAACCCGATCGCCGCCGAACCGGCGCACCACGCGACATCGGTGCGGCCATCCTAAGACCGGTTCCGGTCGCGCCGGGGTCGGTCCGCGCAGACCTGTGGACAACTCACGGCGTTGTGGGCGAACCGCGCGGGCTAGCCGTCCCGGTCGGACGCGGCGGTGGTTCCCACCAGCCGGGACCACGCGATCAGCCCGAAGACCAGGACGGCGACGAAGAGCGCGTGCGCCACGACCAGCAGCACACCCGCGCCCGCGAACCACTGCAGGTAGGTCGCCACGACCGACGCGGCCACCAGTACCGCGCCCACCGCGAACTCGGCGGGCCCGCGCAGGTTCCGGGTGAGCGCGTAGACGACGGCGACCACCAGCACCAGGCCGACGAGGACGAGCCGCGTGGGGTTGCCGCGGTCGTTGACCAAGGCGAGGAAAACCAGCACCGCGGGGTACACGGGCAGGAACCGCAGGAGCAGGACGCGCCACGGCGCGCCCGACCCACCGAACCGCTCACCACCAGCCACAGCACACCCCTTTCCCCGACTTCCGCCAACCGGCGCGTCGCGGGATATCGGTGCGGCCATACTAGGACCGATTCCGGTCGCGCCGGGGTCGGTCCGAGCAGACCTGTGGACAACTCACGAGGGGGCGGGCAGTGGCAGCCGGTACGACCGTGTTCAGCAGGGTGACCGTGGTCGCGCCGAGGACGCGTATCGATGTGGCGCTCCCGGCGGACGTGTCGGTGGCCGACCTGCTGCCGATGCTGCTGGAGATGGCGGGGGAGACCACGCCGGACGGTGGGGCGCGGCACGGGGGGTGGTGCCTGGCGAAGCTGGGCGACAACCCGCTGGACCCGAGTCGGACGCTGGGGTCGCTCGGGGTGGTCGACGGGGACATGCTGCAGTTGCGCAAGCGGGCGGAGAACCCGCCGCCGCCGCTCTACGACGACGTGGTGGACGCGATCGCGGAGTCCACGCCGGACAGCTACCGGCCGTGGACCAAGGAGACGGCGAACCGGATCGGGCACATCGCGGGCGCGCTGGCGTTGCTGACGGCGGCGTTCGCGGTGCTGATGGCCGGTCCGCTGTGGGGTGGCGGCAACATCGGGCCCGCGGTGGCGGGTGGGACCGGCGCAGTGGTCGCGGTGGTGCTCGGTGCGGTGTTCGCGCGGGTCTACCAGGCGCGCACGACCGGGGTGCTGATCGCGGCGGCCGGGGGGTTGCCGCTGGCGTTCGTCAGCGGGCTCTCGATCGTGCCGGGTGAGCCGGGCAGGCCGAGCCTGCTGCTGGCGTCGGCGCTGGTGCTGATCGTGTCGTCCGCGTCGATCATGGTGATCGGCGCCGGGATCACCACGTTCGTCGCCGCGGGCACGGCCGCGGCGCTCGGGGTCATCGCGTTCGCGGTGGCGACGTTGATCGCGCACCCCGCGGCGGGGATCGCGGCCGGGACGGTCGCGGTGGCGCTGGGCGCGCTGTCCGTGCTGCCCAGGTTGACCATCCAGTTGGCACGCCTGCCGCTGCCGAACGTCCCCGGCAACGCCGAGGACCTCAAGGAAGACACCGGTTTCCCGGACTACCGCTCGATCGAGCGCCGCGCGGGCCTCGCCCACGAGTACATGACCGGCATGATCATCGGCTGCGGGTCGGCCGCGGCGATCGGCGCGGTGGTCTCGGCGGGGGCGCCCGGTCTGTGGGGCGTGCTGCTCGGTGTCGTCGCGACGCTGGTGCTGCTGCTGCGCGCGCGGACCTACGCCAACGGCAGCCAGGCGATCGCGCTGCTGGCGACCGGGATGCTGGCCGCGGCGGGCATCCTGCTCGGTTGGCTGTTCACCGCCGACACCTTCGGCAGGCTGCTGTGGGTGTTCGGCACGCTCGTCCTGCTCTCGGCAGGCGCGCTGGTGCTCGGTGTGGTGTTCCCCGAGCAGCGCTTCTCCCCGCCGCTGCGGCGGACCGTGGAGATCATCGAGGCGATCTGCATCGCGGTGGTGTTGCCGATCGCGCTGGCGGTGATGGACCTGTACTCGACGCTGCGCGGCGTGAGCTTCGGATGAGGACGGCAACCCGGGTCGCCGCGGCGGTCGGCGCGGCGGCGTTAGCGATAGCGCTGCCGATCCCCGCTTCGGCCCAGCAGACGCCCACGGCCGCCGAGAAGGCCGAGCGGATCAAGTACATGGCCGAGCCGCCGCCGTTGCCCGCGGACTTCCCGGTGCCCAGCGGTTCCGACCCGGACACCCCGTACTCGTTGGTCAGCAACTGCATCGGCTCGCTCAACCAGGGCACCACGGACCTGAAGAACAAGCCGTGGGGCCAGACGCAGTTGCGCTTCGACGAGCTGCACCAGTTCGCCACCGGCAAGGACGTCCTGGTCGCGGTGATCGACACCGGGGTGCGCGCGCACCCGTTCTTCGGCGGCCGGGTGCAGCCGGGTGGCGACTTCGTGATCAAGGACAAGCAGGGCATGGAGGACTGCGACGGGCACGGCACCGAGGTGGCGGGCATCATCGCGGCCAACCCCCCGGCCACCAGCGACATCGGCTTCCGCGGCATCGCGCCGGAGGCCAGGATCCTGTCCATCCGCCAGTCCAGCGGCAACTACAAGGGCAAGCGGGTCACCGCGGCCCGCCCCGAGGGCGAGGACCTGCCCGCAGGCACCCTGGAGACGCTGGCCAAGGCCGTGGTGCTGGCCGCGGACCAGGGCGCCCGGGTGATCAACATGTCGGTGGACAACTGCCGCGCGGTCGCCGAGGGCCCGATCACCAACGCCGAGCGGCAGTTGCAGGCCGCGTTGCGCTACGCCTACGAGCAGAAGGACGTCGTCCTCGTCGCCTCGGCGGGCAACACCGGCGAGAAGGGCTGCCCGGACCAGCGCAACGGCGTCGACCCGTACAAGCCGACGCACATCGTCACCCCGCCGTGGTTCGCCGACTACGTGATCTCCGTGGCCGCCATGTCCCGCAACGGCGACCCGGCGACGTTCTCGGTGCAGGGCCCGTGGGTCACCGTGGCCGCGCCGGGCACCGACATCATCTCCCTGGACCCGGCCACCAACGGCCTGGCGAACCTGCAGGTGCTCGCGAACGGGGACCAGACCTCCATCCAGGGCACCAGCTTCGCCGCGCCGTACGTCGCGGGCCTCGCCGCGCTGATCCGCCAGCGGTTCCCCAACCTCAAGGCCCCCGAGGTGGTCAACCGGATCAAGGTAACCGCCTCGCACCCCGCGGCCCCGGACGGCAGGGACAACCTGGTCGGCCACGGCATGATCAACCCGATCGGCGCGCTCACCACGCTGATCCCGAGCGAGCAGGGCGTCGCGGACGACAAGGCGCTCGACGTCAAGGCAGCGCTACCCGCTCCGCAGATCAAGAACTGGGCCCCCACACAGGTAGCGCTGATCGGCGCCGCCGGTGGTGTGCTGCTCTTGTTGCTGACGCTGTTCGTGGTGCACACGGTCCGCCGCACCCGTACAGGCACACAGCGAGAGGCTCGCGGCTCGGCATAAGGGTTGTCCGCGTCACCAGTTCGTGGTCGATTCCGCAGTGGTGCGGAATCACTTCGGACCGGTTGGACCTACCCTGCCCTTCTGTCCCAAGACAGGAGGTGCTGTGGCTCGCCGACCGCGAATCCGCCCTCTCCCCCGCACCGCACCACCGGCGCGGTCGACCTCGGTCGCTATATGGCCTGTCGCGGGAGTCTTACTCGTGGCCGCTGTCTTGATGCGCGCGCCCGAGGACAAGCCCACGGCCCTACCTGAAACCACAACACCGTCAGCCGAACCGCCGCGGCACGTAGTCGAACCCGTCCCGGCGACGACCGCGGCCAAACCGGACGATCTACAGGACGCCCGGGTCGGCAGTTGCCTCCAGGACATGAGCACCGGTGAGTCACACGACTTCACGTTGGCCGATTGCGCGGACGGCACCTACGAACTCCTACGGCGACTCCCGGCAGCAGCGGAAAGCGAGGTCTGCTGGGCGGACGAGCGCGCGAACTGGCTGGTGCGGTCAGCGGATTCGACGCTGTGCCTGCGGTACCGCTACCCGCACGGCACGGGCAATCTCGCGGTTGGCGCGTGCGTCGTGTTGACGTCCAAGAGCGGCGCGATCCCCAGCGACTGCGAACCGGGCAGGTTCACCGTCTCCGCCAAGCACTACGGGACCGTCGACGGCGACAAGTGCGGCAAGGACACTCCTAGTGTCCACACCCACCCCACGCGCGCCGAGTTGGGCGTAGTGCTGTGCCTGCGCCGAATCTGACCCGGGTGGTCAGTCGTCGCCGATGACCGGTGGCGACGACTTGGTGGGCTTGCCGAAGATCTCCTCCGGGTCGCCGGTGACCCGCGTGCGGCGCTTGTGCTCCGAGTCGGAACCGCCACCGCCCATGCCACCCATGCCCATCGGCATGCCGCCGCCCATCATCCCGCCCGCACCGCCGGTCTTGCCGCCACCGCCTGCCGCTCCCGCCCCGGACATGCCGCCCGCGGGCTGGCTCGGCAGCGCCTCACCGACCGAGACGTACCCACCCGGTCCTGGCGGCGTCGCCGGGGTGGCGCTGGGACCACTGGCCCCGCCGCCGAACCCGCCGCCACCGCCGCCGAGGCCACCGCCACCGAGGCCGGAGGAGCCCAGCCCAGCCGCCAACCCCGCCGACGACGGGACGGACGTGCCGGGACCGCCGGGGACCGTCACCGAGGGCACCTCGGGCACCGACCAGTTCTCGGTCGGGAACGTGTGCGCCATGGTGATCGGCTCGAAGACCTTCGACCCGTCGATCCCGTCGCACAGCCGGACCAGCGCCTCCATGATCTGCCGGACCGCCTCGAACAGCTGGCGGGTCGGCCGGTTCATCGCGTCGACGTACTGGCGGCTGCGGTCCTCGCCCCGGCCAGGCTGGGCCATCGCCTGCGAGGTGTTGTGGGCGACCTCGGCGAGCAGGCCGGCCATCTCGGTGACGATCTCGCGCAGCCCGTCCGCGGTCAGGTCGAGCACCTCGCCCATGGCGATCATCGCGTCGGACATGTCGTTGCCCGCGAGGCCGACCCGGTTCATGTACTCGATGAACGAGTCCGCGTCCGCGCCCTGCCACGCCGCGTCGAGCCCGCCGAGCGGCTTGGTCAGCTCACCGACCACGACCTCGGAGTACGCCCCGACCGCGCGCCAGCGCCCGGCCTCGGCGTGCAGCTCGCTCCACCGGCCGACGACCGGGGCGAAGTACTCCTCGACCGGGTCGGGGATGCCGAGCTCGCGGCACAGCCTGCTGAGGAAGTCCAGGTAGGTGCTGAAGTTCGACTGGAGGTCGGGCCCGTCGAGGCCGCCCTGCGCCGGGACAGCGGGCGCGGCCGAGGCCAGCTCCGGCTGCCCCCACTGCGGCTCGGCGGCCGCCGCGGCGTCCGGCTCGGCCGTGGCCAGCGCCGCCTCGCGCGGTGGCGCGGGCGTCCAGTCCTCGGTGGTGCTGACCACCGGTGCCCAGTCCCAGCTCTCGTCCTCGTCCGCTCGCCGCACCACGACCCCCTCAGCCCTGACCGCTGCGCTTGATCGACTGGGCGCCGTCGTCGTCGGAGCCCTTGTGCTTGTCCGCGATCTGCCCGAGCGCGGACGACGCCGCCTCCAGGGCCTCGACCCCCCTGGTCAGCTGGGAGCGCAGCAGGTCGGCCGCGCGGGTGAAGGAGTCGGTGACCCTGGTCTGCTTGCCGAGGGAGCCGAAGGACTCCGGGGTCAGCGGGGCGGTGCGCAGCACGTCCGCGCCCTTGGCGAGTTCGTCGGCGGCGGCGCCCACGGTGGTGGCGTACCCGCTGATCCAGGCGGGGTCTACCTCGATTGCAGCCATGGCTGACCTCCCGGTCGTCGAGTCCGGTGCCGGTTCGACGTCGATGCTCCCCGCTCGGTTCCCGGCTGGGAAGGGGGATCTAGGGCGTCGCGGGCGGTTGCGGTGTCGCCGGGGGCAGCGGCGGCGGTGTCGTGGACGGGAACTGGCCTGCCCCGACCGGCACCGTGTCGTAGGTCTGGAGCACGTCGCGGGTGTTGAGCGAGGCGCCGTTGGGCAGCAGCCGCACGATGGCGTCCGGCGCGGGCAGTTGGGTGGCGAGGCCGAGCGCGGCGGCGGTGCGCTGGTCCGGGATGCCGAACTTCACGCCGCGGTCGGAGATCAGGTAGATCGGGCCGGTGGCGAAGTCCTGCCGGGAGGTGGCGCCGCGGACCACGGCGGCGCGGCCGGGCGGCATGTAGAAGTAGTCGAGCCGCTGGCCATCGGCGCTGGGCGTGCTGATCCGCACGGACGCGGCCTTGCCGGTCTGGCTGCGCGGCAGCGGCAGGTCCTTGCCGATGTGCACCTTGGTGTGCTGGTCGGCCGACGGCCCGTCGCCGACGATCGTCCAGCCGAGGCAGGCGACCGGGTAGTTCACCGGGCTGAGCACCTCGGGCACCACCTCGGGGAAGGTCTTGTCCTCGATGCCCTGCTTGGCGGACACGGTCGGGATCTGGTCCGGGCGGACCTTGGTGATCGCCGCGCCGCCCTCGGTGGTGGTGAACCGGATCAGGTCGGCGGTGGTCTTCTTGATCTGCTGCACACCGTCGACGAGCACCACGTAGTAGTCGGTCCGGCCGGCGCGCTCGACCTGCACGACCGAGCCGACCGGCAGCCCGTTCATGTCGACCTGGCCGCGCTCGCCCCGGTTGGGGATGGTCGGCGGGGTCAGCTCGGGCGCCTCGGGGATCGCGTTGAGCAGGCCGGTGGTGATCTGGCGCACCGACCCCTCCGACAGCGAGAGCGCGGCGAGGATGTTGCCCTTGCTCATGTCCACCTTGGCGCGCACGGTGCCGGCGTTCTTGATGTTGGCGGTCGGCGGCGTCCGGTAGACCAGGTAGGTGTCCTTGGTCGCCGACTTGACCAGCAGCGCCTCGGTGAGGGCGAGCTCGGGGCCCAGGTCGCGCACCCCGCCTGCCACCGTCGTCTCGATCTTGTTCTCGGCGGCCGGGTTGTTCAGGCTCTGCTCGAGCTTGTACTCGTCGCACACCGCCCAGTCGCCGCTGACCCGCTGCGCCGCCTCGGGCAGCAGCTGCGGGCCGTCCTGGATGCCGGTGAGCCGGTCGCGCGGGATGTCGACCAGCTTGTCGTCCGGGATGACCTCGGCCTGCACGGCCTCGGTGGTGCCACCGGCGTCGGTCTGGCTGCCGGGTTGGCCCTGCGCGCCGGGGTTCGTGCGGGCCAGCAGCAGGAGCCGGGCCGAGGCGAGGTTGAAGGTGGGGATGAGCACCTTCCCCTTCTCGGTGTTGGTGAGCAGCACGTACACCGAGCCGGACGGCTTGGCGATGATGATCCCGGACTCGCTGGGCAGCTTCGGCGCCGGGCTGAGCAGCCCGTAGACCAGGAAGCCGACCATGCCGACCGCGGCGATGCAGACGCCGACGATGGTGGCCCTGCTGTGCGTGCGCATCGGGTCGTGCAGCATGACCGCGTCCTTGCGCACCAGGGCGGACTGCATCCGCCGCAGCACGAAGCGGTACGCCTGGACCTGGGACTTGGTAGTCGGTGTTGATGGCATTCTCGGCCTGCTGCTCTCCCCGTCGCGGTACGGTTCCGCAGGATAGCCGTACGGTGTCGGCCGGACGCGGGTCTCCGGCAAACCTGTGGACAACTCGCGCGGTGGTCGCAACGAGGGGAAGAGAACGAGCGGATGTCGGTGAGCACGTCTGGACGGCACGGCCGCACGCCACCCCCTGGTCAGCCCCCTCGGCCCGGTGGCATGCCGCCGGGGCCGGGTCGCCAGCCGGGTCCCCCACCGGGAGCCCAACCGCCGGGGCCGCCCGCAGGCGGGCCCCCGCCCGGGGCCAAGCCGCCCGGTCCGCCCGCTGGGCCTCCGGGTCCGCCTGGGCCGCCCGCTGGTCCGCCGGGTCCGCCCGCTGGACCGCCTGGGGGTCAGCCTCCGGCCGGTCCTCCTGGGGGTCCGTCTGGTGGCCCGCCTGGGGGGCCGTCGGTTCCCGGTGGGCAGCCCGCGCAACCGGCCAAGCCCGCGACCAGGGTCGCCGCGCGTCGGCGCAACCGGGGGGCGAGCCTCGGCGCGCTGCCGGTGGCGAACCTGGTGGTGCTCGAGGTGGGCGTCGCGATCGGGTTGGTGCTGCTGGCGATCTCGACCACGCTGGTCTACGTCGCGATCGGGGTCGCCGCGGTGGCGCTCGTGGTGGCGTTCCTGCGGTGGCGCGGCCGGTGGTTCACCCAGTGGGTCGGGGTGACGGTCCGCTACTCGGTCCGCTCGCACACGCGGGTCAGCAAGCCCGCCGCGCCGGTCAGCATCGAGGAGTTGGCGGCCGCGGACGGTTCCGCGGTGACCGGGCCGGACGACCCGAGGGTCAGCCTGCTGCGGTTGGCGGTGCCGGACCTGGTCGTCGCGCACGGGGTCGACCACGAGCGCAGGCCGCTGGGCATGGCCTGGCACGAGGGGACCTGGACCGCGGTGCTGCTGGTGGACCCGGCGCCGGCGCTGGTCAGCCAGGTCGGGTCGACGCCGAGCCTGCCGCTGGGCGCGCTGGCGCCGTGCCTGGAGGACCGCGGTGTGGTGCTCGACGCGATCCAGGTGATCTGGCACTGCTACCCCGGCAGCGCGGCGCTGCCCCCGAACTCCCCCGCCCTCGCGTCGTACCTGGAGGTGCTCGGCCCGCTGTCGGCCGCCGCGCGCCGCACCACGTGGGTCGCGGTGCGACTGGACCCGAGGCGCTGCCCGGCCGCGGTCCGTGAACGTGGTGGCGGTGTGGTGGGCGCGCACCGGGCGTTGATCGGTGCGCTCTCGCGGGTGCGCAACGCCCTGGAGTCCCGCGGCGTGCCGACCCGCCCGCTCGACCCGGACGAGCTGCTCAAGGCGGGCATCGCCTCCGCGGAACTGACGGCCGTCGCGGGCTCGAACACCCCGGTCGGCCTCCGCGAACGCTGGACCGGCGTCACCGCCGCGGGCATCGGCCACGCCAGCTACGCCATCACCGGCTGGCCCCAGGGCAAGGCGGCCACCAGCCTCAACGCCCTCACCGGCGTCCGAGCCCTCTCCGCCACCGTCGCCATGTCCATCGCCCCCGGCGCCGACGAGGGCCAGGTCGGCCTCCGCGGCCTGGTCCGCGTCAGCGCCCGAACCCCAGACGAACTGAGCCACGCCGACGAACGCCTCAACGCCATCTCCGACCGGCTCGGCATCACGCTGACCCCGTTGCGGGGCCTCCAGGTCGCCGGTCTCGCTGCAACGTTGCCGTTGGGAGGGCAGGCATGAGTTCGAGTCGGTTGCTCGACACCAAGGGTGGGGCGGGTGGGATCGCGCCGGAGTTCTTGGTTTCGCCGGAGATGTTGGATGCGGTGAGTCCGTCCGGGGACCGGGGCGGGATGGTGCTCGGGTCGGGGTTGCAGGGGGAGCCGCTCACTATTTCGGCGTTGCGGCCTGCGCCCACCAGGATTGTGCTGGTCGGCGGGTTGTACCTGGCCAGGCAGGTCGCGTTGCGGGCGATGGCGGTGGGGGCGTGGGTGGTGGTCGCCACCGGACGGCCCGCGGCGTGGCAGGTGTTGCAGAAGGCGGCGGGGGCCGGGCCGGACGGGCGGCAGGCGCCGCTGGTGCAGATCCGCAGGCTGAGCCCGGTCGAGCTGCCCCGGCCCTCGGAGGACAGCCCGCTGCTGGTGGTGCACGACGGTGGTCCGACGCCGCAGGAGCTGTTCCCGCCGCGGTCGCCGTGGCAGACCACGGTCTACGTGCTGCCCTACATGCACCCGCAGGCCGGGGCGACCGCGAACGCGGCCGACCTGGTGCTGCTGCAGCGCCTCCCGGTCGGGCAGGCGCAGCTCGCGGCCAGGGTGTGGCGGTTGCCGCCGCCGATGGTCCAGCAGCTGACCACGCTCGCCGACGACCAGGTGGTGGCGCTCGGCCGCAACCTGTGGCGGCCGCTGCGGCTGGTCACCACCCAGAAGGAACAGCAGATCCTCGGCCCGGTCCGCCGCGGCGACTGAGGTCACAACGGGAGCGGTTCGATAGGCGGACGGTAATCACTCGGGTGCGTCCCGTGCCCTTTCCGGCCCTTTTTCGGCCGCTACTGTTCCGCAACCGTCGCGCACCGGAACCGAATACGAGCACCCGGTGTCCTTGAGCAGCGACCCAGGGCGTCCATCACACTCACCGCAATCGCGACTCCTCAGAAATGGCCCCGATCGGCCGAACTGACAGACCCGAGCGGAGTTCACGGGTAACCGAGAGCTTCGTGACTGTCGGTCTCAGGCACACGAACGGGTCGGTTCCCACCTTCGTGCAGCGAGACCACTGGGGTTGGGAAAGGCGTCGTTTCCGCGCGCCGGTTCCCCCTCGGTGGCCCGTTGTCCGAAAGGGACCGGGCCGCACGGTGTTCCTCCTGTGAAGGAGTCCAAGGAATGGGTATGTCTCGCGCCGCACGGATGCGGCGAATCGGCGGAGTCGGACTCGCGGTCACCGCGACCGTCGCTACCGCGGCCATTGGTTTCAGCCTCTCGCACTCGGCGACCGCGGCGGAGGGCCCGATCCTGGGCGCCGACAAGCCGACCGCCATCGCGGGCAGCTACATCGTCGTCCTCAAGGACGGGGTGTCCGCCCAGGCGGCCACCGCGACCTCGGACGGCATCACCCAGAAGTTCGGCGGCACCATCAAGCAGCGCTTCTCCCAGACGGTGAAGGGCTACTCGGCCAAGATGACCGAGCAGCAGGCCAAGTACACCGCGGCCGACCCGTCCGTCGCCTACGTCGAGGCCGACCAGAAGGTCGCCGCGACCGTCGACCAGCTGACCCCGCCGTCGTGGGGCCTCGACCGCGTCGACCAGGCCGCGCTGCCGCTGAACAACAAGTACACCTACGCCACCACCGCGTCGAACGTGAACGTCTACGTCATCGACACCGGCATCAACCTGACCCACGCCGACTTCGGCGGCCGCGCGGTCAGCGGCATCGACAAGGTCGACAACGACAACAACGCCACCGACTGCAACGGCCACGGCACGCACGTCGCGGGCACCATCGGCGGCTCGACCTACGGCATCGCCAAGGCCGCCAAGCTGATCGGCGTCCGCGTGCTGGACTGCAACGGCTCCGGCAGCACCTCCGGCGTCATCGCCGGTGTCGACTGGGTGACCGCGAACCGGGTCAAGCCCGCTGTGGCGAACATGAGCCTCGGCGGCGCCGCCTCCACCGCGCTCGACCAGGCCGTGCAGCGCTCGATCGCCGCTGGCGTCACCTTCGCGGTGGCCGGTGGCAACTCCAACGCCAACGCGTGCAGCTACTCCCCGGCCCGCGTGCCGGAGGCGATCACCGTCGGCGCCACCACCAAGACCGACGCGCGTGCCAGCTTCTCCAACTACGGCACCTGCACCGACATCTTCGCCCCGGGTGAGGGCATCACCTCGGCGTGGATCGGCGGCACCACCGCCAAGAACACCATCAGCGGTACCTCGATGGCCTCCCCGCACGTGGCGGGCGTCGCCGCGCTGTACCTGGCGACCAACCCGAACGCCTCCCCGGCCCAGGTCGCGACCGCCCTGCTCGGCGCGGCCGCCACCGGCAAGGTCACCAACGAGGGCACCGGGTCGCCGAACAAGCTCCTGCAGGTCGTGGCGGCCCCCACCACCACGCCGACCCCCACTCCCACCCCGACGCCGACCCCGGTCGGCTGCGCGGCGATCACCGCGGCCGGCAAGGTCAACATCCCGGACATGGGCGCTGCCGTGACCAGCCAGGTCACCGTCAACTGCACCGGGAAGGCCGACGTGGCCAGCAAGGTCGTCGTCGACATCGTCCACACCTACCGCGGTGACATCAGCATCGACCTCATCGCGCCGGACGGCACCACCTACCGCCTGAAGAACACCTCGACCAGCGACTCCGCGGACAACATCAAGGAGACCTACACGGTCAACTTGTCCGCGAAGAACGCCGCGGGCATCTGGAAGCTCTCGGTCAAGGACGGCTACAAGGCCGACGTCGGCTACCTGAACAGCTGGTCCCTCGACATCTGAGCCGACCGCTAGGCACTGCCCAACGACCGAGAACCCCCGGGGCGACAGGGAAGTCGCCCCGGGGGTTCTTGGCGTGTCCATCCACAAGCGACTGTCTACAGTGTCCGCACCCGGCGGGTCTGCTCGGCGCGGGCGGCGAGTTCGTCGTCCGGTGGGTAGTCGACGGCGATCAGGGCGAGGCCGTGGGCGGGGGCGACGGTGATGGCGCTGGGGCGCTCGGTGGCGGTGAGCATGGAGGCGGGCCAGTCGACGGGTTTGCGGCCTTCGCCGACGGCCAGGAGGGCGCCGACGAGGCTGCGGACCATCGAGTGGCAGAACGCGTCCGCCGAGACCCAGGCCACCAGGACACCGTCGTCCTCGCGGGTCCACTCCAGGCGCTGGAGTTCGCGGATCGTGGTGGCGCCCGCGCGGCGCTTGCAGAAGGCGACGAAGTCGTGCTCCCCCGCCAGCAGGGCGGACGCGGCGTTGAGCAGGTCCACGTCCAGCGGCCGGGGCCAGGTGACGACGTGGTTGCGGCGCAGGGGATCCGCGCGCCACTGGGTGTCGCACACGCGGTAGGCGTAGTGCCTGCGCAGCGCGCCGAACCGGGCGTCGAACTCCGGCGGGACGACCCGGGCGCCGGTCACCCGCACGTCGGCGGGCAGCGCGCGGGCCAGCCGGAAGACCAACTCCTGCGGCTGGACGTCCGCGGGGACGTCGACGTGCGCGACCTGCCCCGTGGCGTGCACACCGGCGTCCGTGCGACCGGCGACCGTCAGCCGGACCTTGCGCCGCAGCACGTGCAAGAGCGACTCCTCCAGGACCCCGCACACCGTGCGCCTGGCGGGCTGGACCGCCCACCCGGAGAACTCGGCCCCGTCGTAGGCGATGTCGAGCCGAACGCGGACGAGCCCGCCGGTCCCAGGGGATTCGGCGGGCTCGTCGTGGTGCTGAGCTGTCAGGACTTGTCCTCGGCCTTGTCCTCGGACTTGTCCGAGGTGGTCTCGGGGGCCTCGGTGGTGGCCTCGGTGTCGGTCGCCTCGGGGGCGTCCTCCACCTTGTCCTCGACCTTGGTCTCCTCGGCCTTGGGCGCCGCGTCCTTCTTGGCGTCCTTGGCGAACTTGGTCTTGCGCGCGGCCTCGGCCTCGGCGGTGACCGTCTTCTCCTGGATCAGCTCGATCACGGCCATCGGGGCGTTGTCGCCCTTGCGCGGCATGGTCTTGGTGATCCGGGTGTAGCCACCGTTGCGGTCGCTGAAGAACGGGCCGATCTCGGTGCACAGGCGCTGCACGACGTCCTTGTCGCGGATCACCTTCATGATCTCGCGGCGGTTGTGCAGGTCACCGACCTTCGCCTTGGTGATGAGCTTCTCGGCGTAGGGGCGCAACCGCTTCGCCTTGGCCTCGGTGGTGGTGATCCGGCCGTGCTCGAACAGCGCGGTGGCCAGGTTGGCCAGCAGCAGCCGCTCGTGAGCCGGACCGCCGCCGAGGCGGGCGCCCTTGGTTGGGGTGGGCATTGCTTGCTCCTTGGGGAAATCCGCTGCTCAAGAAGTCCAGTCAGGACTAGAGCTGCTCGGTCTCTGCGTAGTCCTGGCCGTCATCGGTGCCGGTGTCCGGGCTGTCGGTCCACGTGTCCGCGGCGAAGTCGGTCGCGGCCGCGGTCGGGTCGAACCCGGGCGGGCTGTCCTTGAGCGCCAGGCCCAGGCCGACGAGCTTCATCTTGACCTCGTCGATGGACTTGGCACCGAAGTTGCGGATGTCCAGCAGGTCCGCCTCGCTGCGCGAGACCAGCTCGCCCACGGTGTGGATGCCCTCGCGCTTGAGGCAGTTGTACGAGCGCACGGTGAGGTCGAGGTCCTCGATCGGCATCGCGTAGGCGGCGATGGTGTCCGCCTCCTGCGGCGACGGGCCGATCTCGATGCCCTCCGCGTCGATGTTGAGCTCGCGGGCGAGCCCGAACAGCTCGACCAGCGTCTTGCCCGCGGAGGCGACGGCGTCGCGCGGGGTGATCGACGGCTTGGTCTCGACGTCGAGGATCAGCTTGTCGAAGTCGGTGCGCTGCTCGACGCGGGTGGCCTCGACCTTGTAGGTGACCTTGAGGACCGGGGAGTAGATCGAGTCGACCGGGATCCGGCCGATCTCCGCGCCCGCCTGCTTGTTCTGCACAGCGGGGACGTAGCCGCGACCGCGCTCGACGACGAGCTCGATCTCCAGCTTGCCCTTGCTGTTCAGGGTCGCGATGTGCAGGTCGGGGTTGTGCACCGTGACGCCCGCAGGCGGCACGATGTCACCGGCGGTGACCTCACCGGGGCCCTGCTTGCGCAGGTACATCGTCACCGGCTCGTCCTCCTCCGAGGAGACGACGAGCTCCTTGAGGTTGAGGATGATGTCGGTGACGTCCTCCTTGACCCCCGGCACGGTGGTGAACTCGTGCAGCACCCCGTCGATGCGGATGCTGGTGACCGAGGCACCGGGGATCGAGGACAACAGGGTCCGCCGCAGCGAGTTGCCCAGGGTGTAGCCGAAACCGGGCTCGAGCGGCTCGATGACGAAGCGGGAGCGGGTCTCGTTGACCGGCTCCTCGGCGAGGCCAGGACGCTGTGAGATGAGCACTTCTAAGTTCTTCCTTCCCGGGGCGCCCGCTATTTGACGCCGGTGGTGACTGGGACGGCCGCGGTACCCGGGCGGGTACCGCGGCCGGGGCGGCGGCACTCGGCGCCACCGCCCCCGAACGGCTTACTTCGAGTAGAACTCGACGATCAGCTGTTCCTGGACCGGGACGTCGATCTGCGCGCGCTCGGGCAGCTGGTGCACGAGGATGCGCAGGGTCGACGGGACGACCTGCAGCCAGCCCGGGATCGGGCGGTCGCCGTAGGCCTCCTTGGCCGCGACGAACGGCAGGGTGGGCAACGACTTCGGCTTCACGTCGATGATGTCGAACTTCGACACCTTGAAGCTGGGGATGTTGACCTTCTTGCCGTTCACGATGAAGTGCCCGTGGCTGACCAGCTGGCGGGCCTGGCGGCGGGTGCGGGCCAGGCCTGCGCGGTAGACCACGTTGTCGAGGCGGGACTCGAGCAGCTGGAGCAGGACCTCACCGGTCTTGCCCTTGCGGCGCGCGGCGGCCTCGTAGTAGCGGCGGAACTGCCGCTCCAGGATGCCGTAGGTGTAGCGCGCCTTCTGCTTCTCCTGCAGCTGCTGCAGGTACTCGGTGTCCTTGCTCCGGCCGCGGCCGTGCTGGCCGGGCGGGTAGGGACGGCGTTCGAACGCCTGGTCGCCACCGATGAGGTCGACCTTGAGGCGCCGCGAGATACGGGTGGCCGGGCCGGTGTAACGTGCCATGTCTTTCTAGTCCTCCCCGTTCCTCAGACCCGGCGCCGCTTGGGCGGGCGGCAGCCGTTGTGCGGCTGAGGCGTCACGTCCTGGATGGTGCCGACCTCGAGGCCCGCCGCCTGCAGCGAGCGGATCGCGGTCTCCCGGCCGGAGCCGGGGCCCTTCACGAACACGTCGACCTTCTTCATGCCGTGCTCGGCCGCCTTGCGGGCGGCGTTCTCGGCTGCCATCTGCGCGGCGAAGGGGGTGGACTTGCGCGACCCCTTGAAGCCGACGTGACCGGAGGACGCCCAGGCGATCACGGCGCCGGTCGGGTCGGTGATGGAGACGATCGTGTTGTTGAACGTGCTCTTGATGTGGGCGTGCCCGTGGGAGACGTTCTTCTTTTCCTTGCGCCGGACCTTCTTGACTCCGGCGCCGGTACGCGACTTCGGTGGCATGTCTGCGGGTTTCTCCTAGCTGGTGCGCGAGGTGGTGATCTCAGGAGCTGCGTTGCGGATGATTGATCCGGCGTCCGTGTAGAGCTCGCGCAGTGCTGCCGGGCGGGCGCACTTGGGCGCGACGGTGAGGGCCATGAAGGCCCGGTTCCGACGTCGTTGGGGAACGACGGCGACCACGGTCTCGCAGCTCTTGGTCACTTCTTTCCGGCCTTCTTCTTGCCGGCGACGGTCTTCTTCGGCCCCTTGCGGGTACGGGCGTTGGTCTTCGTCCGCTGGCCGCGGACGGGAAGACCGCGGCGCCACCGCAGACCCTCGTAGCAGCCGATCTCGATCTTGCGTCGGATGTCGGCCTGCACCTCGCGGCGGAGGTCACCCTCGACCTTGAAGTTCGTCTCGATGTAGTCCCGGAGCCGGACGACGTCCTCGTCGGACAGGTCCTTGGCCCGCAGGTCCGGGCTGATCCCGGTGGCGGTCAGCAGCTCCTTGGAGCGGGTCCGACCGATACCGAAGATGTAGGTCAGCGCGATCTCCATCCGCTTCTCGCGGGGGAGGTCTACGCCTGCGACACGTGCCATTCTGGCGGTATCTCCTCGTCAGTGATCCCCAGGTCTTCTCCCGCACCGCCCTGGGTGGCTACCCAGGCCCCGGCCTGGAGTCCGGGGGTGAGTCGGGTCCGTGTGACCCGACAGGTGGCGGGAGGTCCTCTTCCTTGCTGTCGCGTAGCTCGGCGACCGGCTAGGCGGTGAGCGTGCTCAGCCCTGGCGCTGCTTGTGGCGCAGGTTCTCGCAGATCACCATGACCCGGCCGTGGCGGCGGATCACCTTGCACTTGTCGCAGATCTTCTTGACGCTCGGGTTGACCTTCACGTCTGTCTTCTCCTGCTTCGGCCGCGTGCCCCCGTGCGGGGGCACCGATAGTGGCTTCCCGGCTGGTCGGCCGGGAACGTCACTTGTAGCGGTAGACGATGCGGCCGCGGGACAGGTCGTAGGGCGACAGCTCTACGACAACCCGGTCCTCGGGCAGGATGCGGATGTAGTGCTGCCGCATCTTGCCGCTGATGTGTGCCAGCACCTTGTGGCCGTTCTCCAACTCGACGCGGAACATCGCGTTGGGGAGTGGCTCGACCACGCGGCCTTCGACCTCGATGGCCCCGTCCTTCTTGCCCATGTCCTCCGCGTTTCGTGACGGTGGGTGTAGCTTCGGCTTACCGCCGGACGCGCGGGGTGGCCAGAACGACCCCCACCCGGATGACACGCACGACGGAATCGGCGCATTAGAGCGCCAGCGGTCAAGTGTACGCGCGTGTGTATACCGGCCCCAAATCGGGGGGTATCGGCCGGGGGACGGCCTACTCGGGGGCGGTCAGCACCCAGGGGCCGTCGTCGGTGACCGCGACGGTGTGCTCCCAGTGCGCGGCGCGCGAGCCGTCCGCGGTGACCACGGTCCAGCCGTCCTCGAGCTCGACGGTCTCCTCGACACCCAGGGTGAGCATCGGTTCGATGGCGATCGCCATGCCGACGCGCAGCCGCGGGCCCTTGCCGGGCTTGCCGTAGTTGGGCAGGAACGGGTCCATGTGCATGGCGCTGCCGATGCCGTGGCCGCCGTACTCGCGCACGATGCCGTACTGGCGACCGTGCGTTCGCTCGCTCGCGTGAACCGAGGTCTCGATCGCGTGGGAGATGTCGGTGAGCCGGGCACCAGGGGTGACCGCGGCGATGCCCGCGCGCATGGCGTCGCGGGTGGCGTCCGAGAGCGCCTGCTCGGCGTCGGTGACCGACCCGACGAACAGCGTCACCGCCGAGTCGCCGTGCCAGTCGTCGAGGATGGCGCCGCAGTCGACGGAGATGAGGTCGCCGTCGGCGAGCACCTGCCCGCGCGAGGGGATGCCGTGCACGATCTGCTCGTTGACCGAGGCGCAGATGCTGGCCGGGAAGCCGTGGTAGCCCTTGAACGAGGGCACCGCACCGGCGTCGCGGATGGTCTGCTCGGCGAGCTCGTCGAGCTCGGCGGTGCTGACCCCGGCCTTGGCCGCCTCGGCGACCGCGGCCAGGGCGCTGGCCACCACCAGCCCAGCGGCGCGCATGGCGTCGAGCTGGGCCGGTGTCTTGATCTCGATCATCCGCGACTTCCAGGACGCGATGGTGAGCCGGAGACCGCCGAGCAGACCACCGGTCACGTCCGGTCGCGCAGCGCCGAGAGCACGCGCTCGGTGATGTCGCCGACCTCGCCGACGGCGTCGACGGTGATCACCGAGTCGCCGTAGTAGCTCAGCAGCGGCGCGGTCTCGGAGCGGTAGATCTCCTGGCGGCGGCGGATGACGTCCTCGTTGTCGTCGGTGCGGCCCCTGGCCAGCAGCCGCTTGACCACGACGTCCTCGTCGACCTTGAACTCCACCACCGCGTCGATCGCCTGGCCGGTGCTGCTCAGGATCTTGCCGAGCACCTCGGCCTGGCCCACGTTGCGCGGGAACCCGTCGAGCAGGAAGCCCGCGCGCGCGTCCGGCTCCTCGAGCCGCTCGCGGACCATCTCGTTGGTGACCTCGTCCGGCACGAGCTGGCCGGAGTCCAGGTACCGCCGGACGTCCTGGCCGAGCTCGGTGTTGTTCGCGATGTGCGCCCGGAACAGGTCCCCGGTGGAGATGTGCGGTACACCGAGCTGTTCGCTCAGCGCTGTCGCCTGGGTGCCCTTGCCCGCTCCGGGCGGTCCAACGAGAACAACACGCGTCACTTGAGGAACCCTTCGTAGTTGCGCTGCATCAGCTGGCTCTCGATCTGCTTCACCGTGTCAAGGCCGACGCCCACCATGATGAGCACGGCGGTACCGCCGAACGGGAAGTTCTGGTTCTGGCCTTGACCGGTGACTTCGAGGAAGAAGTTCGGCAGCACCGCGATGATGCCGAGGTAGATCGAGCCGGGGAGCGTGATGCGGCTCAACACGAAGCTCAGGTACTCCGACGTCGGGCGGCCCGGGCGGATGCCGGGGATGAACCCGCCGAACTTCTTCATCTCGTCAGCACGCTCGTTCACGTTGAACGTGATGGTGATGTAGAAGTAGGTGAAGAAGATGATCAGCGCGAAGTAGATGCCGATGTGCACCCAGCTGGCCTGGTTCACGATGTGGTCGGCGATGAAGCGCTGCCAGGCGGAGCTGTCCTGGCCGACCAGCCGGGAGATCAGGTCCGGCAGGTAGAGCAGCGAGGACGCGAAGATCACCGGGATGACACCGGCCTGGTTGACCTTCAGCGGCAGGTAGGTCGAGGTGCCGCCGTACATCCGGCGACCGATCATGCGCTTGGCGTACTGCACCGGGATGCGGCGCTGGCCCTGCTCGATGAACACGACGCTGGCGATGATCAGCAGGCCGAACACGCAGACGATGGCGAAGACCAGGCCGCCGTTCTGCTTGAGGATGTTCATGCCCTCGGACGGGATGCGCGCGGCGATGTTGACGAACATCAGCAGCGACATGCCGTTGCCGATGCCGCGCTCGGTGATCAGCTCGCCGAACCACATGATCAGCGCGGTGCCCGCGGTCATGGTGATCACCACGACGGACAGCGTGAAGATGTTGCTGTTCGGGATGATGTCGTCCGGGCAGTTGCCGAACAGCTGCTTGCGGTCGGCCATCGCGACGATGCCGGTCGCCTGCAGCACGGCCAGCGCGATGGTGAGGTAGCGCGTGTACTGCGTGAGCTTGCCCTGGCCCGCCTGGCCTTCCTTCTTCAGCTGCTCGAAGCGGGGGATCACCACCGTCAACAGCTGGATGATGATGCTCGCGGTGATGTAGGGCATGATGCCCAGCGCGAACACCGACAACTGGAGCAGGGCTCCGCCGCTGAACAGGTTCAGCAGGCCGTAGATGCCGCTGTTGTCGACGAGGTCGAGGCACTTCTGCACGTTCGGGTAGGACACGCCCGGCGACGGCAGCAAGGCACCGATCCGGTAGACCACGATGATCCCGAGCGTGAAAAGGATCTTACGGCGCAAGTCCGGCGTCGCGAGAGCCGAGCGGAAGGCGCTGAACACGCAAGAACCTCCTCGGCGTCACCGGCAGCTCATTACCGGTGAACGGCTGAACCGGCTTTGCGCCGGCGGGTACAGGGTCGGCCTGCCAGGTATTGGCAGGCCAGGGGCGCTCCGGGGCAACTGACCTCGAAGCGTGCTCTCGACTCTAACAGCACGCCCGCGGCCTCCAGCACCCCGAGGTACCGAGATCCTGCCGGACAACGGGCTTCAGCGGGGTGACGTGGCTAACAGCGCGGCCATTCCGAGCAGGATGACCCCGGTTCCCTGGTCCAACCGCCGGTGCGCGCGCCTGCTCATCCGCACCGCCCTGACCACCGCGCCGACCCCGACGTAGATGCTCCCGGCGACCAGCTCTGCCAGCAGGTACAGCGCGCCGAGCAGCAGGACCTGGACGGTCACCGGCCCGCGGTCGGGCTCGACGAACTGCGGCACGAAGGCGGTGAAGATCAGCACCGCCTTGGGGTTGGTCACCGCGACGAGGAACTCCTTGCGCGCCAGGCTGATCAGGTTCGGTGCCACCTGCTCCTCCGGCACCTCTTCAGGGACCTGCCTGGTCAGCAGGATCCTTGCGCCCAGGTAGACCAGGTACCCGACACCGGCCCACTTGACGACGGTGAGCGCGATCTCGGAGGCGGCCAGCAGGCTGCCCAGCCCGGCCGCCACGGCGGTGATCAGCAGCGCGAACCCGGTCAGCCGCCCGACCAGCGCGGTGACCCCGCGGGCCGGGCCGTAGCGCATGCCGTGGTGCATGCCGAGGAGGTTGTTCGCCCCGGGCGTCATGGCCACCAGGAACGCCGCACCGAGGAACACGAGGACCCACATGGCGGAGTCCTATCATCCGATGGTTGTCCCGGCCAAGGGCTTAAACCGGGAAATCACCAGAGTTGCCCGGCCGCCGGCCGTCCACACCGGACCCGAGCTGTCCACAGATCGAGCCGAGGTGTCCACAGTCCGGAGCGGGTTGTCCACAGGCAGCGACCACGCGCTTCCGCCCCGGCGCCGCCCGCTGGAAGGATCGATCCGGGGGCTGCTCAGCGCCGGGAGACGCCGAAGGGCCCCGGACACGAGGTCCGGGGCCCTTCGGGAAGAGCGTGCTTACGCGCTCGCCAGGGTGGCGGTGCCACCCGCGGCGGTCAGCTTCTCCGACGCGGAGCCGGAGAACTTGTCCGCCGTGACGTTGAGCTTGACGCCGTTGACGTCGCCGTTGCCCAGGACCTTGACCAGCGAGCCCTTGCGGACCAGACCGGCGTGGACCAGGTCGGCGATGCTCACGTCGCCGCCGTCGGGGAACGCCGTGGCGACGTCCCCGACGTTGACGACCTGGTACTCGACCCGGAAGCGGTTCTTGAAGCCCTTGAGCTTCGGCAGCCGCATCTGGATCGGCATCTGGCCACCCTCGAAGCGCGCGGGGACGTTCTTGCGCGCCTTGGTGCCCTTGGTGCCTCGACCAGCGGTCTTGCCCTTGGAGCCCTCACCACGACCGACACGGGTCTTGGCCTTGTTGGCGCCAGCGGCTGGCCGCAGGTGGTGGATCTTGATGGCCATCAGTCGACCTCCTCGACGGTGACGAGGTGGCGGACGGTGTGGATGAGGCCGCGCACCTCTGGCGTGTCCTCGCGCACGGTGAACTGCCGGATCTTGCGCAGCCCGAGCGTGCGGAGGGACTCACGGTGGTTGCGCTTGGTGCCGATGGAGCTGCGCACCTGCGTGACCTTCAGCTGTGCCATCGTCGTCACGCCCCCGTCCCGGCGGTGGCCGCGGCGGCGCGGGCGCGGAGCATGCCCGCGGGTGCCACGTCCTCCAGCGGCAGGCCGCGGCGGGCCGCGACCTCCTCCGGGCGCTGCAGGCCGCGCAGTGCGGCCATGGTCGCGTGAACGATGTTGATGGCGTTGTCGCTACCCAGCGACTTCGACAGCACGTCGTGCACGCCCGCGCACTCCAGGACGGCGCGGACCGGGCCACCGGCGATGACGCCGGTACCGGCACTGGCCGGGCGCAGGAGCACCACGCCAGCCGCCTTCTCACCCTGGATCGGGTGCGGGATGGTGCCGCCGATGCGGGGGACGCGGAAGAAGTTCTTCTTCGCCTCCTCGACACCCTTCGCGATCGCGGCGGGCACCTCCTTGGCCTTGCCGTAGCCGACACCGACCATGCCGTCGCCGTCACCGACCACGACCAGGGCGGTGAAGCTGAAGCGACGACCGCCCTTCACGACCTTGGCGACCCGGTTGATGGCGACCACGCGCTCGAGGTGCGGGGTCTTCTCCGCGGCGGCACCGCGGCCGCCACCGTCACGGCGGTCGCGCCGGTCGCGGCGCTCACCGCGGTCGTTGCCGCCCTGGCCGCCGCCGGGGCCGCCCTGGCCCTGGCCGCCGAACTGCCGCGTACGTCCCGGCATCAGGCGTTCCTTCCCTTGTGCAGAACCATCATCAGAACTCCAGCCCCGCTTCGCGGGCCGAGTCGGCCAGCGACGCGATCCGGCCGGTGTACTTGTTGCCGCCCCGGTCGAAGACGACCTTGGCGATGCCAGCGGCCTTGGCGCGGTCGGCGAGCAGAGCGCCCACCTTGGCCGCGCGGGCCTTCTTGTCGCCGTCCACCGCGCGGACGTCGGCTTCCAGGCTGGACGCACTGACCAGAGTGTGCCCAGCGAGGTCGTCGATGACCTGCGCGGTGATGTGCCTGGCCGACCGGTGCACGACCAGGCGGGGGCGCTCGACGGTGCCCGCGACCTTCTTGCGGAGCCGGAAGTGCCTGCGAGCCTTGGAGACGCGGCGCCGGGTGGAGATGTCCTTGCCCACCGGCTTGCGCTTGGTGACTGTGGAGTCGCTCATGATCACTTACCCGTCTTTCCGACCTTGCGGCGGATCTTCTCGCCCGCGTACCGCACGCCCTTGCCCTTGTACGGGTCGGGCTTGCGCAGCTTGCGGATGTTGGCCGCGACCTCGCCGACGCGCTGCTTGTCGATGCCGGAGACGGAGAACTTGGTCGGGCTCTCCACCGCGAAGGTGATGCCGTCTGGGGCGGTGACCTTGACCGGGTGGCTGTAGCCGAGCGCGAACTCCAAGTCGGAGCCCTTGGCCACGACGCGGTAACCGACGCCGTGGATCTCCATCTTCTTCTCGTAACCGGCGGTGACGCCGATGACGACGTTGTTGACCAGCGAGCGGGTCAGGCCGTGCAGGGCCCGGTTCTGCCGCTCGTCGTTGGGCCGGGTGACCTGGAGGGTGCCGTCCTCGGCGCGCTCCACGGTGATCGGCTCGGACACGCTCAGCGCCAGGGTGCCCTTGGGGCCCTTCACGCTGATGCTCTGTCCCTCGATGGTGACGTCAACCCCGGCTGGGACGGGGATCGGAAGCCTTCCGATGCGAGACATTCTGTTTCCCCCTTACCAGACGTACGCGAGGACTTCGCCGCCCACGCCCTGCTTACCGGCTTGGCGCTCGGTCAGCAGGCCGCCGGACGTGGAGATGATGGCCACGCCGAGGCCGCCGAGGACCTTGGGCAGGTTGGTCGACTTCGCGTACACCCGCAGGCCGGGCTTGGACACCCGTCGCAGACCGGCGATGCTCCGCTCGCGGTTCGGGCCGTACTTCAGCTCGACGACGAGGTTCTTGCCCTTCTCGCCGTCCTCGTCGCGGTAGCCCGCGATGTAGCCCTCGCGCTTGAGGATCTCGGCGATGTTCGCCTTGAGCTTGCTGTGCGGCAGCACGACCGAGTCGTGGTATGCCGAGTTGGCATTGCGCAGACGAGTCAAGAAGTCTGCGATCGGGTCGGTCATCGTCATGGTGACCTGTCAACCTTTCTCGCCGGGGTTCCCAGGGGAGGGCCTACGGCGAACTGGGGGATACAAGCCGGTGAGGCACCACTGGGCCACTCCCGATCAGGAGTGGCCCGAGTGGTTCACCTACCAGCTGGACTTGCTGACGCCGGGGAGTTCACCGCGGTGTGCCATCTGCCGCAGGCAGATCCGGCACAGCCCGAACTTGCGGAACACCGAGTGCGGGCGACCGCACCGGTTGCACCTGGTGTAGGCGCGGACCGCGAACTTGGGCTTGCGGGCTGCCTTGGCGACCAGAGCCTTCTTAGCCATGGATCACTGCTCCTTGAAGGGGAAGCCCAGGTGCTTGAGCAGCGCCCGGCCCTCCTCGTCGTTGGTCGCGGTGGTCACGATGGTGATGTCCATGCCGCGCTGCCGGTCGATGGAGTCGGGGTCGATCTCGTGGAACATGGACTGCTCGTTGAGACCGAAGGTGTAGTTGCCGTTGCCGTCGAACTGCTTGCCCGACAGGCCGCGGAAGTCGCGGATGCGGGGCAGTGCGATCGTCAGCAGGCGGTCGAGGAACTCCCACATGCGGTCGCCGCGCAGCGTCACGCGCGCGCCGATCGGCATGCCCTCGCGCAGCTTGAACTGCGCGATGGACTTGCGGGCCTTGCGGACCTCGGGCTTCTGGCCGGTGATGGTGGCCAGGTCGCGGACCGCGCCCTCGATGAGCTTGCCGTCGCGGGCGGCGTCGCCGACACCCATGTTGACGACGACCTTCACCACGCCGGGGATCTGCATGATGTTCGCGTAGTCGAACTCACCCCGCAGGGTGGTGACGATCTCTTCGCGGTAGCGGGTCTTGAGCCGCGGGATGACCTTCTCAGTGGTAGTCATGATCAGATCTCCTTCCCGTTGCCCTTGCCGCGGGCCACGCGGACCTTGCGGCCGTCGTCGTTGAACGCGTACCCGACCCGGACGGCCTTGCCGTCGGCCACCAGCATGACGTTGCTGACGTGGATCGGGGCTTCCTGGGTCACGATGCCGCCGGACTGCGCGCCGCGCTGGGTCTGCGAGATCCGGGTGTGCTTCTTGATCCGGTTGACGCCCTCGACCAGGACCTTGTTGGTGGTCGGGTAGGCCTGGATGACCTTGCCCTTCGCGCCCTTGTCCTTGCCGGAGATCACGACAACGGTGTCACCCTTTTTGATCTTCATGTCAGAGCACCTCCGGTGCGAGCGAGATGATCTTCATGAACTTCTTGTCGCGCAGCTCGCGGCCGACCGGGCCGAAGATGCGGGTCCCGCGGGGCTCGCCCTCGTTCTTGATGAGGACGGCCGCGTTCTCGTCGAAGCGGATGTAGGAACCGTCCGGACGACGGCGCTCCTTGACGGTGCGGACGATGACCGCCTTGACGACGTCACCCTTCTTCACACCGGCACCGGGGATCGCGTCCTTGACGGTGGCGACGATGATGTCGCCGATACCCGCGTAGCGGCGGCCGGAGCCACCGAGAACACGGATGCAAAGGATTTCCTTCGCACCGGTGTTGTCGGCGACGCGCAGCCGCGACTCCTGCTGGATCACGTGCTCAACTCCCTGACCATTCGTGGCCTGCCAGATTTCCGACCTGACAGGCTCGGCCTAGCTGTCTTCCCTTACTTGGCCTTCTCGAGGATCTCCACGAGCCGCCAGCGCTTGGTCGCCGACAGCGGGCGGGTCTCCATCAGCAGGACCCGGTCACCGACACCCGCGGTGTTCGCCTCGTCGTGCGCCTTCACCTTGGTGGTGGAGCGCAGGACCTTGGCGTAGCGCGGGTGCTTCTTGCGGTCCTCGAGCGCGACGACGATGGTCTTGTCCATCTTGTCGGACACGACCAGGCCCTCGCGGACCTTGCGGTTGTTGCGCACGTCGGTCGCGGTCTCGGTCACGGTCTCGTTCTCGCTCATGCAGCACCTTCATTGCTGGTCGCGTCCGGGGACGCCGAGAGGCCGAGCTCGCGCTCGCGCATCACGGTGTAGACCCGGGCGATGTCCTGCCGGACGACCCGCAGCCTGCGGTTGTTGTCCAGCTGCCCGGTGGCCATCTGGAAGCGGAGGTTGAACAGCTCCTCCTTGGCCTCCCGCAGCCGCAGCACCAGCTCCTCGTCGGTCAGCTCGCGCAGGTCCGAGGACGTGGTTCCCGCCGCCATCAGAAGTCACCACCCTCACGCGTGACGATCCGGCACTTCATCGGGAGCTTGTGGATGGCGCGACGCAGCGCCTCGCGCGCGACCTGCTCGTTCGGGAAGCTCATCTCGAAGACGACGCGACCCGGCTTGACGTTGGCCACCCAGTACTCCGGGGAGCCCTTGCCGGAACCCATGCGGGTCTCGGCGGGCTTCTTGGTCAGCGGGCGGTCCGGGAAGATGTTGATCCACACCTTGCCACCGCGGCGGATGTGCCGGTTGATGGCGATACGCGCGGACTCGATCTGCCGGTTGGTCACGTAAGCGGGCTCCAGCGCCTGGATGCCGAACTCGCCGAAGGTGACCTTCGTTCCGCCCTTGGCCGCACCGGCCCGCTTGGGGTGGTGCTGCTTGCGGTGCTTGACCCTGCGCGGGATCAGCATGGGTCAGCCCTCCCCGTTACCCGCGGAGCTCGACGCAACGTCGGACTCCGACTTCGTCTGCGCCTCGGCGGCGGCACGCCCCGCCTCGGTGCTGGTGGCAGTGGTGCCGGTGGCACCGGAGCGCCGAGCGCGGTTCGGGCGCTCGCGGCGCGGCTCGCGCCGGGAGTCCGGCGCTGCCGAGCGGGTGTCGGACTCGCGACGACCGCCGACGACCTCGCCCTTGTAGATCCACACCTTGACGCCGATGCGGCCGAAGGTGGTGCGGGCCTCGAAGAAGCCGTAGTCGATGTCGGCGCGCAGCGTGTGCAGCGGGACGCGACCCTCGCGGTAGTGCTCGGAGCGCGACATCTCGGCGCCACCGAGGCGGCCACCGCACTGCACCCGGATGCCCTTGACCTGCGGCGAGCGCATGGCCGACTGGATGGCCTTGCGCATCGCGCGGCGGAAGGACACCCGGTTGGACAGCTGCTCAGCGGTCACCTGGGCGACCAGCTGGGCGTCGGCCTCGGGGTTCTTGACCTCGAGGATGTTGAGCTGCACCTGCTTCTTGGTGAGCTTCTCCAGCTCGCCGCGGATCCGGTCGGCCTCGGCGCCGCGGCGGCCGATGACGATGCCCGGGCGGGCGGTGTGGATGTCGACGCGCACCCGGTCGCGGGTCCGCTCGATCTCCACGCGGGAGATGCCCGCGCGCTCCATGCCCTTGGACAGCAGCTTGCGGATCTTCACGTCCTCAGCGACGTACTCCGCGTACTGCTTGTCCGCGTACCAGCGCGACCGCCAATCGGTGGTGATGCCGAGTCGGAAGCCGTGCGGGTTGATCTTCTGCCCCATCTAGCGGGCACCACCCTTCGTGCTCGTCCGGCGCTTGGGCGCCTGCTTGGCCACCACCGGACGCGACTCCACCTCGACCGTGATGTGGCTCGTGCGCTTGCGGATCCGGTACGCCCGCCCCTGGGCGCGCGGCCGGAACCGCTTCAGCGTCGGGCCCTCGTCCACGTACGCCACGGCCACCCACAGGGTGTCGGGGTCGAGGTTGAGGTTGTTCTCTGCGTTGGCGACGGCGCTCGCGAGCACCTTGGCCACCGGGTCGCTGGCTGCCTGCGGCGCGAACCGGAGCACGGCCAGGGCCTCGCTGGCGCTACGTCCCCTGATGAGCTCGACGACGCGGCGCACCTTCATCGGCGTGGCGCGAACGTAGCGAGCCCGTGCCACGGCGCGCGGAAACTCTTCCTGCGCCTCGGCATCGTTACGGGCGTTCATCGCTGCTTCCCTTGCTCTCTTCTAGCTTGCTCTGGTGATCGAGCCGCCGACTAGCGGCGACGGGCCTTGCGGTCGTCCTTGATGTGGCCCTTGAAGGTGCGGGTCGGGGCGAACTCGCCCAGCTTGTGCCCCACCATGGCCTCGGAGACGAACACCGGGACGTGCTTGCGGCCGTCGTGCACCGCGATCGTGTGCCCCAGCATGTCGGGGATGATCGTGGAGCGACGCGACCAGGTCTTGATGACGGTCTTCTTGCCGGACTCGTTGAGCACGTCCACCTTCTTGAGCAGGTGGTCGTCCACGAACGGGCCCTTCTTCAGGCTGCGTGGCATTGTCTTAACCTCCTGCTCAGCGCTTCTTGCCGGTACGGCGGCGGCGGACGATCATCTTGTCGCTGGCCTTCTTGCGGCTGCGGGTGCGGCCCTCGGGCTTACCGGCCGGGTTCACCGGGTGGCGACCACCGGAGGTCTTGCCCTCACCACCACCGTGCGGGTGGTCGACCGGGTTCATCGCGACACCGCGGACGGTCGGGCGGCGGCCCTTCCAGCGCATGCGGCCCGCCTTGCCCCAGTTGATGTTGGAGTGCTCGGCGTTGCCGACCTCGCCGACGGTGGCGCGGCAGCGCACGTCGACGTTGCGGATCTCGCCGGAGGGCATGCGCAGCTGCGCGTACGGACCGTCCTTGGCGACCAGCTGCACGCTGGTGCCCGCGGACCGCGCGATCTTCGCGCCGCCACCGGGGCGGAGCTCGATCGCGTGGATCACGGTGCCGACCGGGATGTTGCGCAGCGGCAGGTTGTTGCCCGGCTTGATGTCGGCGCGGGGGCCGTTCTCAATCGGGTCGCCCTGCGACAGCTTGTTCGGCGCGATGATGTAGCGCTTCTCGCCGTCGGCGTAGTGCAGCAGCGCGATGCGCGCGGTGCGGTTGGGGTCGTACTCGATGTGCGCGACCTTGGCTGGCACACCGTCCTTGTCGTTGCGCCGGAAGTCGATCAGTCGGTACGCGCGCTTGTGACCGCCACCCTTGTGCCGGGTGGTGATCTTGCCGTGCGCGTTGCGACCGCCCCGTCCGTGCAGCGGACGGATCAGTGACTTCTCCGGCGTCGACCGCGTGATCTCGGCGAAGTCCGAGACACTGGCGCCGCGACGACCCGGGGTCGTCGGCTTGTACTTGCGGATACCCATGTCTGCTCAGTCCCTTACGCGGCCGGGCCGCCGAAGATCTCGATCGGCTTGCTCTCGGCGGACAGCGTCACGATTGCCCGCTTGGTGTCCTTGCGCTTGCCGTACCCGGTGCGGGTCCGCTTGCGCTTGCCGTTGCGGTTCAGCGTGTTGACGCTGACGACCTTGACGCCGAAAACCTTCTCCACCGCGATCTTGATGGCGGTCTTGTTGGCGTCCGGGTGCACCACGAAGGTGTACTTGTTCTCCTCGAGGAGCCCGTAGGACTTCTCGGAGATCACCGGCGCGAGAAGGATGTCTCGGGGGTCGGGGATCACTTGTCCTCCTCGGACTTCGCGGCCTCGGCCGAGGTGGCCCTGGCCTTGCCGACCTTGACCGGCCGGGACAGGAAGTCGTCGTAGGCGGCCTTGGTGAACACCACGTCGTCGTTGACCAGCACGTCATAGGTGTTGAGCTGGTCGGGCGCGATCACGTGCACGTGCGGCAGGTTGCGCACCGACACCCAGGCGACGTCCTCGTCGCGGGTCAGCACGACCAGCACGCGCCGGGCGCTGGTGATCGACTCCAGCAGCAGGCGGGCGGTCTTGGTCGACGGGGTGTCCCCGTCCACCAGGCCGGTCACCACGTGCACCTGGCCCGCGCGCGCCCGGTCGGAGAGGGCACCGCGCAGGGCGGCGGCCTTCATCTTCTTCGGGGTGCGCTGCGAGTAGTCGCGCGGCTGCGGGCCGTGGACCACGCCACCGCCGACGAACTGCGGCGCGCGGGTCGAGCCCTGGCGGGCGCGGCCGGTGCCCTTCTGGCGGTACGGCTTCTTGCCGCCGCCGGAGACCTCGCCGCGGGTCTTGGTGGAGTGCGTGCCCTGGCGGGCCGCGGCCAGCTGGGCCACCACGACCTGGTGCATCAGCGGCACGTTGGCCTGGACGTCGAAGATCTCGGCGGGCAGCTCGACGCTGCCGTCGGTCTTGCCGCCAGGGGCCTTGATGTCAACGCTGCTCATCAGGCACCGCCCTTCGCGGCAGTCTTGAGGAACACCAGACCGCCCTTGGGGCCGGGAACGGCGCCCTTGAGCAGGATCAGGCCGGACTCGGCGTCCACCTGGTGCACCGTGAGGTTCTGGGTGGTCACGCGCACGTGGCCCATGCGGCCCGCCATGCGCAGACCCTTGAAGACGCGGCCCGGGGTGGCGCAGCCGCCGATGGAGCCGGGCGAGCGGTGCTTGCGCTGGGTGCCGTGCGAGGCGCCGAGGCCCTTGAAGCCGTGGCGCTTCATGACACCAGCGGTGCCCTTGCCCTTGGTCGTACCGGTCGCGTCGACCACCTGACCGGCCTCGAACACCTCAGCGGTGATCTCCTGGCCGAGCTCGTAGGACGCGGCGTCGGTGGTGCGCAGCTCAGCGAGCACGCGGCGCGGGGTGACACCGGCCTTGGTGAAGTGCCCTGCCTCGGGCTTGTTCACCTTGCGCGGGTCGATGGCGCCGTACGCGAGCTGGACGGCGACGTAGCCGTCGCTGTCCTGGGTGCGCACCTGCGTGACCACGTTGGGCCCCGCCTTGACGACGGTGACCGGGACGATCCGGTTGTTCTCGTCGAAGACCTGGGTCATCCCGAGCTTGGTGCCCAGGATTCCCTTCATCTGCCTGTCAGACATGACTGTGTTTCTCTCCGCCGCTCAGCGCCGCACGCTTACTGGATGTTGACGTCGACACTCGCAGGCAGATCGATGCGCATGAGCGCGTCGACCGTCTTCGGGGTCGGGTCGAGGATGTCGATGAGACGCTTGTGCGTGCGCATCTCGAAGTGCTCGCGCGAGTCCTTGTACTTGTGCGGCGAGCGGATGACGCAGTAGACGTTCTTCTCCGTGGGCAGCGGCACTGGCCCCACGACCCGTGCGCCGGTGCGCGTCACGGTCTCCACGATCTTTCGCGCGGACGCGTCGATCGCCTCGTGGTCGTAGGCCTTGAGCCGGATGCGGATCTTCTGTCCCGCCATGGTGGCTTGCCGTTCCTCTTGTCGTTGCGATGTCGGCAGACCTGTCAGGCCGAACCGCGCCGCTTCCCTGTTCACATGCTGCGATCCCGCGGCTCCCGGTCCACGCGGTCGGGCGTGTCGCGCCCGTGTCGCATGGCGGTCCCTTGGACGAAATCCTTGGGCAAGCCGAGCATCTGTTGTCTAGAGGGGTGCTGACACCCCGGCTCCCACGCGGAGGCGGCCGGTACGTGGAACCCGGCCGCCCCGCGACGAGCAACCCATGAAGGATGCCACACGCAGGTGTGACGATCCAAATCGGGGGGTCGGACCGCCTGGTCCGACCCCCGGTGGCACTACTTGAGGATCTTGACGACCCGACCGGCGCCGACGGTGCGGCCACCCTCGCGGATGGCGAAGCGCAGACCCTCGTCCATCGCGATGGGCTGGATCAGGTTGACCGTCATGCCCGTGCTGTCGCCCGGCATGACCATCTCGGTGCCCTCGGGGAGGGTCACCACGCCGGTCACGTCGGTGGTGCGGAAGTAGAACTGCGGGCGGTAGTTGTTGAAGAACGGGGTGTGACGACCGCCCTCGTCCTTGCTCAGGATGACGACCTGGGCCTCGAACTCGGTGTGCGGGGTCGTGGTGCCCGGCTTCACGATGACCTGGCCGCGCTCGATGTCCTCGCGCTTGATGCCGCGCAGCAGGAGACCGACGTTGTCACCGGCCTGGCCCTGGTCGAGGAGCTTGCGGAACATCTCGACACCGGTGACGGTGCTCTTCTGCGCCTTCTCCTTGATGCCGACGATCTCCACCTCCTCGTTGACGTTGATGATGCCGCGCTCGATGCGACCGGTCGCGACGGTGCCGCGGCCGGTGATCGTGAAGACATCCTCGACGGGCATGAGGAAGGGCTTGACGACGTCGCGCTCGGGCTCCGGGATGCTCTCGTCCACGGCGTCCATGAGCTCGATGAGGCGGGCGCCCCACTCGGCGTCGCCCTCGAGGGCCTTGAGCGCGGAGACGCGCACGACCGGGAGGTCGTCACCCGGGAAGTCCTGAGCGGACAGCAGCTCGCGGACCTCGAGCTCGACGAGCTCCAGGATCTCCTCGTCGTCGACCATGTCGGCCTTGTTCAGCGCGACCACGATGTAGGGCACGCCGACCTGGCGGGCCAGCAGCACGTGCTCACGGGTCTGCGGCATCGGGCCGTCGGTCGCCGCGACCACCAGGATGGCGCCGTCCATCTGCGCGGCACCGGTGATCATGTTCTTGACGTAGTCGGCGTGACCCGGGCAGTCGACGTGCGCGTAGTGGCGCTTCTCCGTCTGGTACTCGATGTGCGCGATGGAAATGGTGATACCGCGCTGCTTCTCCTCCGGCGCCTTGTCGATCTCGTCGAACGGCGTGAAGGGGTTCAGGTCGGGGTACTTGTCGTGCAGGACCTTCGAGATGGCCGCGGTCAGCGTGGTCTTGCCATGGTCGATGTGACCAATGGTGCCGATGTTGACGTGCGGCTTGGTCCGCTCGAACTTGGCCTTCGCCACTGGACTGTCCTCCTGGACTGGATCTGCTGCTCTGTTCCACTTCCGAGCCGGACATTATCTGCCCGGCCCGGGAGCGGCTATCTGGGTCTGTTGCGGGCCGCGGGGCCGAGGTGGCCCCGCTTACGCGGGTAGGGGACTACTCCCCCGTCGCCTTGGCGATGATTTCCTTCGCCACGTTCGCGGGAACCTCGGCGTAGGAGTCGAACACCATCGAGTAGTTGGCGCGGCCCTGGGTCTTGGACCGCAGGTCGCCCACGTACCCGAACATCTCAGACAGCGGCACCAGCGCCTTGACGATGCGGGCCCCGCTGCGCTCCTCCATGGCCTGGATCTGGCCGCGGCGGGAGTTCAGGTCGCCGATGACATCGCCCATGTAGTCCTCGGGCGTGGTCACCTCGACCGCCATCATCGGCTCCAGGATCACGGGGCCTGCCTTGCGGGCAGCCTCCTTGAGCGCCATGGAACCGGCGACCTTGAACGCCATCTCGGAGGAGTCCACCTCGTGGTAGGCACCGTCGAGCAGCGTCAGCTTCAGCCCCACGAGCGGGTAACCGGCGAGAACACCGTACTGCATGGCGTCCTGCGCACCGGCGTCGACCGAGGGGATGTACTCGCGCGGGACGCGGCCACCGGTGACCCCGTTGGCGAACTCGTAGAGCGCGCCGTCGCTGGTCGTGGTGTCGAGCGGCTCGAGCTTGATGACGACCTTCGCGAACTGGCCCGACCCACCGGTCTGCTTCTTGTGGGTGTAGTCCAGCTTCTCGACCGTCTTGCGGATGGTCTCGCGGTAGGCCACCTGCGGCTTGCCGATGTTGGCCTCGACCTTGAACTCGCGGCGCATGCGGTCCACCAGGATGTCCAGGTGGAGCTCGCCCATGCCCGCGATGATCGTCTGGCCGGTCTCCTCGTCCAGGCTGACCTTGAAGGTGGGGTCCTCCTCGGCCAGCTTCTGGATCGCGGTGCCCAGCTTCTCCTGGTCGGCCTTGGTCTTGGGCTCGATGGCGACCTGGATGACCGGGTCCGGGAAGGTCATCGACTCGAGCACGATCGGGTTCGCCGGGTCGGACAGGGTCTCACCGGTGGTGGTGTCCTTGAGCCCGATGACGGCGTAGATGTGCCCGGCGATGGCCTCGTCGACCGGCTGCTCCTTGTTGGCGTGCATCTGGAAGAGCTTCCCGATGCGCTCCTTGCGGTCCTTGGTCGAGTTGATGACCTGGGCACCGGAGGCGACCCGTCCCGAGTAGACGCGGACGTAGGTGAGCTTGCCGAAGAACGGGTGCGAGGCGATCTTGAAGGCCAGCCCGGAGAACGGCTCCTCCACGCTGGGCCTGCGGGTCACCTTGGTCTCGCCGTCCTGCAGCGTGCCCTCGACGGCGGGGACGTCCAGCGGCGACGGCAGGTAGTCGATCACGGCGTCGAGCATGGGCTGCACGCCCTTGTTCTTGAACGCCGAGCCGCAGAGCACCGGGTACGCGGTCGCGTCGGTGACGATCTTGCGGATGCCGGTCTTGATCTGCTCGACCGACAGCTCCTCGCCACCGAGGTAGAGCTCCATGAGCTCGTCGTCGGTCTCGGCGACCGCCTCGATCAGGGCGTCCCGGTACTCCTGCGCGGTCTCCAGCAGGTCTTCCGGGATCGCCTCGATCGTGTAGTCCTCGCCCTTCTTCACCTCACCGCGCCAGGTCAGCGCCCGCATCTCGACCAGGTCGACGACGCCGATGAAGTCGCCCTCGGCACCGATCGGGATCTGGATGGGCAGCGGCTTGGCGCCGAGGCGCTCGGAGATGGTGCGCACGGTGAAGTAGAAGTCCGCGCCCAGCTTGTCCATCTTGTTGACGAAGCAGATGCGCGGGACGTCGTACTTCGATGCCTGGCGCCAGACCTGCTCGGACTGGGGCTCGACACCTTCCTTGCCGTCGAACACCGCGACGGCACCGTCGAGCACCCGCAGGGACCGCTCCACCTCGACGGTGAAGTCGACGTGCCCCGGGGTGTCGATGATGTTGATCTGGTGGTCTTTCCAGTAGCAGGTGGTGGCAGCCGAGGTGATCGTGATGCCCCGCTCCTGCTCCTGCTCCATCCAGTCCATGACCGCGGCGCCGTCGTGCACCTCGCCGATCTTGTAGCTGATCCCCGTGTAGAAGAGGATCCGCTCGGTCGTCGTGGTCTTGCCCGCGTCGATGTGGGCCATGATCCCGATGTTGCGGACCTTGGCCAGGTCGGTCAGCACGTCGAGTGCCACGGGTTCTTCCCCTGTCCTTGAGCTACGGCGCCGCTGAGGCGTCCACCGGATGGCGGACGCCCGTGATCACCAGCGGTAGTGGGCGAAGGCCTTGTTGGACTCAGCCATCTTGTGCGTGTCCTCGCGGCGCTTGACGCTGGCGCCAAGACCGTTGGAGGCGTCGAGAAGCTCGTTCATCAGCCGCTCGATCATGGTCTTCTCGCGGCGGGCCTGGGAGAACGACACCAGCCAGCGCAGCGCCAGGGTCGTCGAGCGACCCGGCTTGACCTCGATCGGCACCTGGTAGGTCGCACCACCGACGCGGCGGCTCTTGACCTCCAGCGTCGGCTTCACGTTGTCGAGAGCGCGCTTGAGCGTGACGACCGGGTCGGTACCGGTCTTGTCGCGGGCACCCTCGAGGGCGCCGTAGACGATGCGCTCGGCGACCGAGCGCTTGCCGTCCTTGAGCACCTTGTTGATGAGCTGGGTGACCAGCGGCGAGCTGTACACCGGGTCGGAGATCAGCGGCCGCTTCGGGGCCGGTCCCTTACGGGGCATGTCAGCTCTTCTCCTTCTTCGCGCCGTAGAGGCTGCGCGCCTGCTTGCGGTTCTTCACGCCCTGCGTGTCCAGCGAGCCGCGGATGATCTTGTAGCGAACACCCGGGAGGTCCTTCACACGACCGCCGCGCACGAGCACCATGGAGTGCTCCTGCAGGTTGTGGCCCTCACCAGGGATGTACGCCGTGACCTCGATGCCGCTGGTCAGCTTGACGCGAGCGACCTTGCGGAGCGCGGAGTTGGGCTTCTTCGGGGTGGTGGTGTACACGCGCGTGCACACGCCACGCCGCTGCGGGCTCCCCTTGAGAGCCGCAGTCTTCTGCTTGGCGACCTTGTCCTGGCGGCCCTTGCGGACCAGCTGCTGGATCGTGGGCATAGACCGGCTTTCTCTTTAACTCTCGACACCCCCGCGAGGGCGCCGAAGGCACTGTGTACTTGCGGTTCCTGCTCTTCCGCCCGCCCCCCGAGGTCGGGCGTGTCGCCCTCTCTCGCGGCACCCGCACGGGAAGAAAACCATCCCAGCGGGGTTCGGGAGGAACTCCGGCGTGACTGGCAGGAGTCCACCCGACGACATCCAGGTGGACGCCCTCGTCGTGGACCGCGCGGCACAGGCACACGGACCGACCCGACATGGGTCGGGCACGAGTAGCAAAGATACCTTGGCCGTGACGGGGAGGTCAAAACGGGGGTACCCAAGCAGCCGCGCGGGTGGTCCACCCGAAGGGGTGTTCGAAAACACCCCGTGGTGTGGCGTCGCTCTCAGTCAACACGCGTCGGCGGGTCGTCGGGGAGAGCGAGGCGAGTGCGGACGACAGTGGCGCGGGTGGGCCGGATCCGGCCCACCCGCGCCACAACAGGCACTACCCGGTCAGAACGGGTGCTGGTAGTCGCCGCGCATCTCCCGGATGTCCCGCGCCTGCTTGGCGTTCTCCTCGCTGAGGACGACCAACCGCGAGTCCGCGCCGTCCAGGTGCCGCCACAGGCTGGGGGCGAGGATGACCACCTCGCTGTCGCGGACCTTCGCGATGCGCGCGGAGGCATCCGCGTCGACCATGCGCGAGCGGACGTCCGGGGTCACCGAGGCGCCCCATTCCCAGCTCTCGCACTCGTCGATCGCCACGACGGCACCCGCCCGCACCCAGTCAGCCACCTCGTCGGGCTCCAGCCAGCCGGTGACCTCGACCCAGACCTGGTCGTCCGGTCCGACGAGCTCGTCGCCACCGAGTCGGTAGTGCGGGGTACCCATGCCCTGTCTCCATCCGATTCTCCGGCACGCAACCGTGTGCCGTGCTCACCAATAGTAGTGCCGGGTTCCGATGCGGTCCTTCTTCCTTCCCTTCCGGGCTTTGTTCTTGTCCGGGTAGTAGTCGCAGTGGACGTGGTTCTTCGCATTGCAGGTGCCCCGGTAGCGCGCACGTGCCCCGGTCCTGGCCCGGTCGCGTTTCGCCGCCTTCTTGGCGGCCGACTTGGACGGGTACGTCTGGCCCGAGTTCCCCGCCACCGGCTTGTAGGTGGTAGGGGCGTGCATCGCCTCCCACGCCGCCAGCGAGATCACCGGGGCGGGCGCGTAGTTGACTCGCGGAGCGGCACCGCCGCCACCACCGGAACTGCTCGAACCGAAACTGGGCCACGACACGTGGATCGGGTGCTTGGACACCCAGATCGCCCCGCCCGCGGTGACGACCGCCCCGACCACGAACACGACGAGCATCCCCTCGCCGACGCAGGCATCCCAGAAGCAGTTCCCGTCGAGGTCGGTGTTGCTGATCGGGTTGCCTGCCACGTAGTCGTAGTCGTTGGCGCTCCCGCCGTCGACCGGGTCGACCAACAGGAACCGGCCCAGGACCGGGCTGTAGGGGCGAGCACCCATCTCGACGATCGACAGCGACCCCGAGTGCTCGTACGGCCGCTGGTACTGGCCGAGCCAGCCGTAGTCCAGGTTGCCGGGCTGGTTGTCCGGCGTGCCGTCGTTGGCGGTCGCGCCGGGCTCCCCGAACGGGCCGTAGGTGCGCAGCGCACCCGACTGGACACCGGTCGAGGTGGTGGTCAGCGCCAGGTCACCGCGGACCGTGGGGTGGTCCCAGGTCTGGCTTGCGGCAACGGGTTTCCAGGTGTAGATCACCCCACCTGGCAGCGTGATGGACCGCGTGAGGATCTTCTTGTCGGACCCGTTCAGCGCGAAGTCCGCGTTGTCGTCCGACCCGGTGTAGCCGTAGCGGACGTCGGCGACGGTGTCGCCCTGCGCGGCCTCGCGGCGGATGATCCGGTTGGCCGTGTCCCGGGTGTAGGAGATGCTCGCCGGGTCGGCGCCGGTGGTGGTGAGCAGGATGTGGCGGTCGGCGCTGTCCCAGCCGAAGACCGTGGTCGCGCCACCCTGGGTGTACTGGGTGGTGGAACCGTGGGAGTTGTACTGCACGCCGCTGACCGGGTTGGCACCGGTCGTCGCGAGCAGTCGGTCGGCGGCGTCGTAGCAGTACCCGGTGTCGGCGGTGCCGCCCGCCGTCTCGTCGTAGAGGTGCACGCGGTTCGTGTTCACCCCCGCGTTCGACTGGGTGCCGGTCGGGCAGGTGGCGGGCGCGGACGAGGTGAAGTCGTAGCCGTAGTGGTGACCGGTCACCCAGGCGTCGGTCAACCGTCCCGCGCTGTCGTAGGTGTAGTTCGGCAGACCAGGACGCGGGTCGACCCCGCCGAGGGACTCGTCGAAGACGGTGCCCGCCCTGGTGCGGGAGACCACCGAGGTGGTGGTGACGTTGTCGCTCGTCTTCCAGCTCAACGACGTGGTGCGACCCGAGGCGTCCCTGCCGATCGCGGTCAACGCGCTGCCGTTGGCGTAGGTCACGGTCGCGGCCTCCCCGGTGGCGTCGTAGGTCGCCGTGGACAGCACCGTGCTGCCCAGCTTGGTGGTGAGGACGCGGCCCGCGTCGTCGTAGGTGTTGCGGATCTCCTGAGCCGCGTCGGTGGCGTTCGGCGGGACGCTCTTCTCCAACGTCACCCGCCCTGCCTGGTCGTAGGTGGTCTCCGTGCGTAGACCCGAGGTGTCGGTGTAGGCGATGACGCGGCCGAGGAGGTCGGCCTGGGTTGTGGCGGTGCCGTTGTAGTCCGCGACCGACGTGGTGAGCGGGTCGCCGCCCACGGCGTAGTTGTTGGTGACGGTCCGTTCCCCCGCCGAGGCGTTCGCGGGGACCTTCGCCGATACCGCCCGGTCGCGGGCGTCATAGGTCGAGCAGGCCCAATCCCCGGAGATGGCGCTGGCCACCACCCGACCAGAGGCGTCGAAGACCTGTTCGACCGAGCGGGCGACACCGGTGGCGGGCGTGGTCGAGGTGGACTTCTTGACCATGCCGCCCTGGTTGACCTGGTTGTCCCCCGGCGTGCAGGGGTCGTCCCGGGTCTCGGTGTCGCCGTAGTGCTGGTAGGTGACCTGGGCGCCGCTCGGCATCGTCTTGGAGGTCTTGCGGAGGTATCCCACGCCCGGGGTCTCGAATCCCGAACTGGTCGTCAGACCACCGGAGGTGCCACTGGTCGCCAGGCCGTAGGTGGGGTCGAGGCCGTTCTCGCCGTAGTTCGTGGTGGCGGTCGGGTCTGGGACGCCGCTCGACTCGGTCGTGGTGGTCGAGGTGGCCAAGCCGTGCCTGGGTCGCAGGGCGGAGCCGGGGACGACTTCCTGGACCGCGGCCGGGGTGGTCCAGTGGAGTTCGAGTTGGGCGCCGAGGTTGACCTCGAAGTAGTCGATGCGGATCTTCTTCGACTCACCGGCGGCACCACTGACGACGTTGGCGTTGCGCCACAGCGGGTAGGTGCCGATCCAGCTGTCGATGATCAGCTGGTCGTCCACCCAGACGCGGATGCCGTCGTCGGCGAGCAACCGGAGGTTGAAGGTACCGGCGGCCGGGAAGACGATGTCGCCAGTCGCTCGCAGCGAGAAGAAGTCCGCCGGGATACCGGTAGTGGGGACTCCGGGCCAGGTCTGCTGGAGCTTGCCGGTGGGGTCGTTGAACCCGGTCGTGTAGACCTTCGGCGCACCGGACAACGTGTTGTTGTCGTACCACGACACAGCAAGACCGTTGATGTTCTCGTCGTACCCGGTCGTGGTCCTGGGCACGGTGCTCGCGCAGGCCGCAGTCGGGAGCTGACCGGAGAAGCACGACGCAGGCGCGGGACCGTAGTTGTCGACCGGTCGGTCCTGGGCGTCGTAGACCGTGGTCGTGACCCGACCGGCGGGGTCGGTGGAGGTCAGCTTGAGGTCCTTGACGTTCCAGGTCTGCGAGGAGACCTTGCCGGTGGCGTCCGTCGCGGACAGAAGCCGGTCGGCGTCGTCGTAGGTGACCTTGTTGGAAAAGCCGATCGCGGGGGTGATCCCTGCGATGTCGGTGTAGGCGATGCGGTTGGGCCGGTCGTAGCGATAAGAGTGCCCTGGTCGCGCCGCGCCCACCGAGGGAGCCGGAGAAGTCACCGAGGTGGCAGCCGGCTTGACCGCGGCGGTGTTGTCGTAGCCGATGGCAGTGTAGGTGTCAGCGGTGTCGCGGACGCCGGGGTTGACGGCGACCCAGTCGGCGGCCAGGGCGTCGCGGGTGCCGGTGAGGATTCCGTTGGTGTAGGTGTAGTCGGTGATCTCGCTGCCCGGGTCCTCGATCCGGAACAGCTGCCCCGCCTTGTACCAGAGCCGCGAGGTGCTGCCGTCCCAGTAGACGATGCGGCACAGCATCTGGGCGGGCGGCAGCGAGTCCGCGCCGGAGGGAACCGAGGCGCCGCCGTAGCAGTCCTCACCCGGGCGGTTGTAGTAGAGCTGGTGCTGGCGGTTGGAGACGGGGTCCTTGATCTGGACCAGTCGCGACGGGGTGCCGTTGTAGAGGTTCTGCAACGCGGCGGGCTTGCGGGAGTCGGCCACATTGGACTGCGTGTCGAGCTTGCCGTCCGTGCGGAAGACGAAGATGTCGGCACCCTGGGTCAGGGTCACCCGGCCGGTGCTGTCCAGGCCGAGCGTCCCCTCCTCGTCCTCCGGCGGCGAGTAGCCACCCGCGGACTTCTTGGTCCAGGTGTGCTTGGCGCCGGTGGCGTCGGTGATGACGATGGTCTGGTCGACGACCTTGGCCTCGGTGTAAGTGCTACCGGTGCCGTCGAGGTCCGCGGACAGGGTCCAGCCCTTGGGCAGAGCGGGCGCGTCTGTGGACGCGAGCCATGCCGAGGGGACGATCTGCTCGGTGACCGGACCACCGGCGGTGGTGCGGGTGTAGAGCTGCATCTTGGCGGCGCCGGTCATCTCCTGCAGTTCGACCTTGATCGGGACCGCGACGCCCTGCGTCAGCGCGATACCCGTTGCCGCGCCCCAGTTCAGGGCGGTGACGGCGTTGGGGACGTCGTAGACCTTGGTGTTGTTGATCCAGATGGTCGGTCCGTCGTCGTGGATACCGGCGAACTGGTAGGTGCCGGTCACCGGCGGGATGAACCAGCCCTCCCAGCGGACCAGCCACCAGTCGCCGCCCAAGGCGGGCGAGTGCGGGGAGCTGGTGCCCCAGTCGACGTTGATCTGCGGCTCGTTGCGGATCAACGCCGGGATCTGGCCGTCGTTGATCAGGCCCGCGTGGGAGACGTCGTCGAAGTAGGACGCCTTCACCCCGGTCGCGACGGGCTGCTGGGAGTTGTAGGTGAAGCTGAGACCGGCGGTCCCGCCCACGGTGGTGAACGTCGGCGACGACGCCGAGGTGGACACGTTGCCGTTCGCGAGGTTCACCTTCACCGGACCGACCGTGTCCACAGGGGACGGGCCGTGGTCGCCGATGCGTTGGTCGACCTTGAAGTGTCCGACCCATGTGGATGGTGTGAGGCTGTAACCGGATGCGGTGGTGGCTTTCCAGGTGTAGGCGGCGCCGTCGGTGAGGACGCCTTCGGGGATGGTCCAGGTGGGTGTGGTGACGCAGCCGGAGTCGACGACCTGCCCGGATTTGCCGTCGGTGCCGGTGGCGACGGTGAAGCAGTACTTGACGGTGTCGCCGTCGGCGTCGGTGACCGGGTTGACCGCCAACGTCGGGGTCAACGAGGTCAGCACGCTGTTGTCCGCGGGGGCCGAGAGGACCGGTGCGGGGGGTGCGCTGCCGGTGTCGACATAGAGGGTCGCGTTGAGGTTCTTGTAGGTGTAGACGCCGGGGTTCTCGGTGCCGGTCAGCATGAACCAGTAGGCCCAGTTGTTGGTGTCGACCGCGTTCTTGATGAAGTTGGTCAGCGCGGTGCTCTGGAAGCTGCCGACGTCACCGACGACCGAGGACGCCAGGAACGGGCCGGGGCCGTTGAAGCTGAAGTTGTTGAGGTCGTAGAGGTTGGTGTTCCACGCCTTGTTGTAGCCGCCGCCACCCGAGCGCGCCACGTCCAGGCGCACACCGACGACGGTCTTGCCCGACAGCGACGGGTAGTTGTAGTGGAACGCCGACCGCCAATAGGTGTCGCCGCCACCGGAACCGGACTGGCTGTTGCCGATCCGCACACCGCACTGCTGGCACGAGTACCCGTCGGACTTGTACGCCCACGCGTTGTCGGTGTTGAAGCTGAAGGTCGGGTCGACACTGACCGGGTAGACCCGCTTGGAGTCCCTCAACCACGCCTCGTCGACCGACACGGTCAAGGCCCACGTGCCCTTGACCCGCTCCAACGCGTACCGGCCACCGGTCTGCGCCGGGGCCTTGTCCTTGCCGTCCCCGGCGGAGTCCCACGTCTCCACCGGCGGCATCACCGCCTTGATCTTCCCGCCCGCGTCCACCAACTCCACGCCATCACCCGCAAGACGCGGAGTCAGACCGCCGGTGTCCAGAGTGAACCGCCACGACGAACGGCCCGGCTTGCGCAGGACGATCGTCTCCTTCACCGCACTCGCCGTGACCTCATACCTCAGGTCCGTGTCCGGCGCCACATCCGAGTAGTCGGCGGCCTTGCCCGCCACCCTCGCCTTGCGGCCCTTCGCCGCACCATCCAGACCCAGCGACACCGTCGCACCGTCGACCTCGATCGCCACCAGCGACTGATCATCAGCGGTGGCACCAAGAGAGGCGTTGAGCGGATGCCGCTTCGCCCTCGCCCGACCGGACCTGTCGACCTCCAACGTGGCATCGATCGGCTGCCAGTTGCCCGCGGAGTCCCTGACGTTCAACGGTTCCGCGGACTGCTTGGTGGTGCGCGACCCATCCGGGTTCACATACTCCTCAACGAACTGCGACCGCGACACCACCCGCGACCGCACCGGATCAAACCGCGAACCCGCATCAGCCGCCCGCGTGAGCGGAGCGAAATCCGCGTCCACCCTTGGCGGAGCCTGCTTGCCAACCGCAGCCGGAGCGTCGGCGAGTGGGAGGGCGCGGGGGTCGACGGTGGTCGAGGCCGCGGGTTTCGGCGTGGCAGCGGCGGGCGTCACCGCGGTCACCCCGGAGACGACCATTGCCAGTGACAGGGCGGCACCCAGACCTCGGGCAGCCCTCATCAGGCGCACGCGTTCACGCGCGCCGCTATAGCGACGTTTCACGAATTACCCCAGTGCTCAGGCGGTCCCCAACAACCGCACCAGCGAGACCCATTCAGCGGGTCCAAAATCCGCCGACTCGGCGATACGCCAATCGGGTACAAGGGCCAGGTATTGCCGAAACTGCCTGATCAGACCTACCGGAAGTTCACCAAAAGGACATCGGCACTCGGCGGCAATGGCAGACCCGATCGCTCCGCGAGACCGAAGGCAATTCCTCGCACGGCACAAATGGCGTGAACCGGAATGAATGCGATGAGGACCCGATCAAGTCACAAATGCCATGAACCACACGCCCACAAGGCGTACTCGGCCTTCCCTCTTCCGCGACTAGCCCAACACGCCCACTCGGGGTGTCGGCCACCACCTGGCGCAGTGGAGGTGATCCGAGCGCCGGGAGTCACCCGCTTGGCCGCGTCCCCGCTGTGACCTGCTCGGATACGTTGGCGCGCAATCGCTCCGACCGAGGGGAGGGCGTTGTGCGCCGTCTGGTCGCGCTCGTTCTCGGCTTGCTGTTGCTCACCGCCGGTACCGCGTGGGCCGATAGCCCCCGGGTCTGGGTCGACCTGCCCGCGGACAACGCGCAGGTGCCGGTCGGCCAGGCCGTCACCATCCGCGGTCACTCGGCCGGGGTGCCCGGCGACGGTGTCAAGTTCACCGAGCTCGCGCTGCACGACCAGAACCACTTCATCGTCATCGCGGGCGCGGGACAGACCGACTGGGAGTACACGTTCACCCCCAGCGAGCCGCAGATCGGGCCGTTGACCGTGTTCGCCCGTGTTGTCCTGGACAGTCGGCAGTCCACCACCACCGAGGTGCTGCACCTGCGGATCGCGGACCTGCAACGCCCGTCCGCCGCGTGCCCGTGTGTGTTCGAGCCGCCCGGTACCGGCAGGCTCTACAACGAGCGAGCATCGCTAGAGCTCGGCCTTCGCTTCTTCGTCGACCGTCCCGGCAGTGTCACCGGCGTCCAACTCGCGGCGGGCTTGCCGTGGGCTGAGGGCATTACCGCCCACCTCTGGACGCTGAACGGCACACTCCTCGCCAGCACTACCGAGCACGCCAACTACCCGCGGCTCGACTTCGCGTCTCCGGTACCGGTCGACCCCTTCGCCGGTTATGTCGTCAGCTACACCTCTCCCAACGGCGTCTACTACGCCACGCCGGGCTACTTCACGCAGCGGATCAGCATCCCGCCGATCACCGCGCACTACGACAACTACGAGCCGTTCCCCCACTCCGCTCCGGGCCTCTTCGGCCAGGCGGGCGCGTACCCGCGCTCGACCTACAACGGCGGCAACTACTGGGTGTCCCCCGTCTTCGCCTGAGCCCTGGAGGGTCTCGTGCTCCGCAGGTTCGTCGCCGTGCTCTCGGCTGCCCTGCTCATCCCCGCCACCGCGTCCCCCGCCACCGCCGCACCGCTGCCGGACCAGCCGGACTCCGCGATCAGCACCCCCGACCAGGACAGCGTGCTCCCGCTCGGCACGCCCGTGCTGATCACCGGCACCGCCCGCTCCGGTGCCCCGACCACCGCCGTCGACCTCTCGTTCGACGGCGGCCAGACCTGGGAGAGCGCGACCACCAGCGACACCAGGTGGGCCGTCGACCACACCTTCACCACCCCGGGCCCGGTGGCCGTGCTGTCCCGCGCGTCGACCGCCGCCGGGGTCCAGCAGGCGCCGTTCCCGCAGCGGCACTTCTGGGTCGGCCAAGGCCCGCAGGCCCCCCTGCCCTGCACCACCTGCTCGCTGCGACTGCCCAGCCGCGTCGACACGACGTTCACCGCCGTCGACCCGGACCCGCGACCGGTCGAGGTCGGCACCCGGTTCCAGGTCGACCGCCCCGGCTTCATCACCGGCATCGACGGCTACAACGCCTACGACGAGGGCGAGGGCGTCCGCGTCGGCCGCCTGTGGACCGCCGGTGGCCGACTCCTGGGCGAGGCCGCGGCGGCCTACCCCTGGAGCTCGTCGTTCACCTTCCCGGCGCCGATCCCGGTCCAGCCCGGCGTCACCTACGTGGCGGGCCACTACGTCCCGTGGGGCCATTACCCGGTGACCGAGAACTACTTCGCGGCCGCCGTGGTCCAGGCACCGTTCGTCGTCGGGCAGGGCGCGGGCGTGTACCGGTACGCGGATGACGGCAGCGAGGGCGTCCCCACCGAGTCGTACGCGAACAGCTCCTACTCCGTCACGCCCGTCTTCGTCCCCCCGGCCGGGATCCCCGCGCAGGACAGGGTGCAGTCGACGGTCAGCTCCCCCGGGCCGAACAACGTGCTCCCGCTCGGCTCACCCGTGCTCTTCTCCGGCACCGCCAACTACCGCGCGTGGTCGAGCGCGCCGGAGAAGCGGATCACCGGCCTCGACGTGTCCTTCGACGCGGGCCAGACCTGGGAGAGCGCCGCCGTCCGCGGGTCGTTCTCCACGGCCACGTGGAGCACCACCCACACCTTCACCAGCCCCGGCCTGGCATCCGTGCTCACCCGGGCGTCCTCGGTGTCCGACGTCCAGCCCGCGCCGTTCCCGCAACAGCACTTCTGGGTCGGTCAGGGCCCGCGAGCCCCCTTGTCCTGCACCAGCTGCGCGTTGACACTGCCGGGCCGCGCCGACACCACCCTCACCGACATCGCCGCCGACCCGCGCCCGGTCGAGATCGGCACCCGCTTCCAGGTCGACCGGCCCGGCGTCATCACCGCCATCCGCGCCGACAACCGGTACAACGCAGGCGAGGGCACGCGCGCGGTCCGGCTGTGGACCGCGGACGGGCAGCTCCTCGGAGAGGTGCAGTCGACTCAGACCTCGCTGTGGGAGTTCACCTTCACGACCCCGATCCCGGTCCAACCGGGCGTCACCTACGTCGCCTCTCACTACACGCCTTGGGGCCGCTACCCGGTGATCGAGAACTACTTCACCGCCACCATCGCCCAATCCCCCTTCCTGACCGCCCCTAACGCAGGCGTCTACCGGTACGCGGACGACGGGTCTAAGGAAGTTCCGACCGAGAGCTTCGCAAGCAGCTCTTACCTCGTGACGCCTGTCTTCGGCTAAGAGCGGTGGACAGCAGGGTGATGAGTAAGAGCAACAGGTAGGTGTTGCTCGCGAGGAACCACAGCGGCCCGCTGGTGAGCACGGGAACGGCTCCCAGCGGGTTCGCTGTTGCCAGGACCGGTGGGAGGGTGCCGAGCAGGAAGGGCACCGGTAACAGCCACACCCACTGCCTGGCCGCGAGTTCACGGCCGACGACGGCGATGAGCGGGATCACCCAGACCCAGTGGTGGCCCCAGGACCAGGGCGACACCGCGGCCCCGGTCATCCCCACGACGGCGACGGCGAGGACGCGGTCAGCCTTGGCGGCCAGCACCAGCGCGCCGACGGCCAGTGCGGCGGCGAGGGCGAGCCACACCACCGGCGACTCCACGCCCAACCGCAGCAGCAGGCCGCGCAACGACTGGTTGTGCGGCGCCCCGGACTCGGCGTAGACCCGGCCCGAGTCGGCGAAGAGGCCGCCCAGCCAGTAGTCGACCGAGTCCTGCGGCAGCGCCAGGAATCCGACCCCCACGGTCCCCGCCGCCACCCCCACCGCGACCCCGGCGTCGCGGAACCTGCGGCCCACCACCATCCCCACCACAAAGATCAACGGCGTCAACTTCACCCCCGCCGCGACCCCCACCCCGATCCGCGGCGCCGCCAGCACCAGCGCCACCAACGCCAGGTTGACCTGCCCCAGGTTGACGCTCGTGTGCACCGCCTCCGTGCACAACGCGGCCACAACCACCACCGGCCACCACTCCGCCGCACACCGCCAGGCGATGAAGCAGAGCAACACCCCGTTGATCGCGACCACGGCCACTTGCGCCACATCCAGGCCCATTACCGACAGCGGCAGGAAAAGAATGACGGAAAACGGCGGATAAGTGAACTCGAGCCCAGCGACGACCGGGCCGGCGTACAAATCGATCCCAGCTCTGACGAATTCCGCACCGGCACGGTAAACAGCGAGGTCAACAGGCACGGCTCTGGTCGCTCGGAACAGGATCCCGCAGGTCACCAGGCCCGCGAGGGCAAAAAGCCGCCACTTTCGCAGCAAGGATTTCCCACCAGGTCGGCACCGATCCCCAGTCCCGGAAATCCTCCCACAGTCCGATTCCCGCGATAGGTTCCCGTCCTGGATTGGCGCTAACGGAACGGCCCGTCCACAACGCCAGGCCCAGCACGGTCACGAACAGCACCAGGTACAGGTTGCCCACGAGGAACCACAGCGGGCCGGACGTCAACACCGCGGGACCGGCCGCGTCGGGCGGGTCGGCCAGGGCAAGCACCCACGGGGTCGTGGCCACCAGGAGCACACCTGGGACGAGCCAGGCCCACTGGCGACGGCGCAAGACCCGGTCGGCGACGACGACGGTCAGCGGGGTGATCCACACCCAGTGGTGACCCCACGACCAGGGCGAGATCGCGGCCGCGCACAAGCCGACCAGGGTCGTCGCGAGCAGGCGGTCGCAGCGGCGGGCGGCGACGAGGGTGAGCAGGCAGACCAGGCTGGCGATCCACGGCCAGAGGGCGGGGAGGTCCGCGCGGAGGAGGAGGCCGCGCAGGGACTGGTTGTGGGTGGAGGTGAGGTCGGCGTAGATGCGGGCGGGGTCGGCGAACATGCCGTCAGCCAGTAGGTCGCGGAGTCGGCGGGGAGGACGGCGAAGCCCAGGGCCACGGTGGCAACGGCGACGGCCATGGCCACTGCGGCATCCCGAAATCGACGGACGGCGACGAGGTAGACCACGAACAGCAGCGGCGTCAGCTTGAGGCCTGCGGCGATGCCCACCCCGATCCCGCGGCCGCGACCGGTGAGATCTCCCAGCACCAGAGCGACGAGCAGCAGACTTCCGCACCCGCCAGGTACACCGCGAGATCGACGGCCTCCGCGCGCACCGCGAGCACCAAGACCCACACAGCAAACACACCGGGCACGACCCGGCCTGAGAGGTGAACCACGTGCGTCCTCTGGTGAGGGAACCGATCGACAGCCGGTCACCCACCAAGCACCCCCGGGCAACCACCGAAGATCAATACGACCCCACCCCCACCGCGGTTGCCCTGCCCCGAGGGTCTTCCACACCACCTTTGCCGAAGCCCATCGCCAACACAGCGCACCGTCAGGGTGGACGCCGGAACCCCAGCCCGGTTTGGCTACCCAGGACCTCTGGCCGCGCAAGGTTCCGAGGCTCTGGGCGGGGAATAGCAAAACGCCCCCGGCCGAGGTGGCCGGGGGCGTTCTGGTGACTGTTGGCTAGCGGTAGTCGCGGCCGAAGTCGTAGTCGTCGAGCGGGACCGCTGCACCTGTGCCGGTGCCGAAGACATCCGGGGTGTAGTAGCCGTCGTCGTAGGACGGGATCGCGTAGGCGGCGACCCGGGCCTCTTCGGTCGGCTGGACCTGGATGTTGCGGTACTTGTTGATGCCCGTGCCAGCCGGGATCAACTTACCGATGATGACGTTCTCCTTGAGGCCCACGAGCCGGTCCGAGCGGCCGTTGATGGCCGCGTCGGTGAGGACTCGGGTGGTCTCCTGGAAGGAGGCCGCCGACAGCCACGAGTCGGTGGCCAGCGACGCCTTGGTGATGCCCATCAGGACCGGGCGGCCGGAGGCGGGCTCGCCACCGGCGGCCACGACGCGGCGGTTCTCGGACTCGAACTCGGCGCGCTCGATGAGCGCTCCGGGCAGGAACTCGGCGGCACCGCTGTCGAGGATGGTCACCCGGCGCAGCATCTGCCGGACGATGACCTCGATGTGCTTGTCGTGGATCGACACGCCCTGCGCGCGGTACACCTTCTGGACCTCGTCGACGAGGTGCAGCTGCGCCTCGCGGGGGCCCATCACGCGCAGCACCTCGTGCGGGTCCCGGGTACCTTCGAGCAGCTGCTGGCCGACCGCCACGTGGTCACCGTCGGACAGCGGGCCGTCCGGGGTGGCCGCGAGCCGCTGGCGCTTGGACAGCTTCTCGAAGATGATCTCCTCGCTGCCGTCGTCCGGCGTGAGGGTGATCTTCCAGAACCGGTCGCCGTCCTCGATGCGCACGCGGCCGTCGACGTCGGCGATGGGCGCCTTGCCCTTGGGCACGCGGGCCTCGAAGAGCTCCTGAACACGCGGCAGACCAGTGGTGATGTCGTCGTTGACGACGCCACCCTGCTGGAACGTACGCATGGTCAGCTGGGTGCCGGGCTCACCGATGGACTGCGCCGCGACGATACCCACGGCCTCACCGATGTCGACCAGCTGGCCGGTCGCCATCGAACGGCCGTAGCAGGTCGCACACACGCCGACCTGGGCCTCGCAGGTGAGCACGGAGCGCACCTTGACCTCGGTGACGTTCGACGACAGCAGCCGCTCGATGGCCGGGTCGCCCAGGTCGTCGGCGCGGTTGAGGATGACGTTGCCGTCAGCGTCCTTGACCTCACCGGCGACGCAGCGCGCGTAGACGCCGGTCTCCACGTACTGGGCGCGCACGACCTTGTCGCCAGCCTGCTCGCCCAGCTTCATCAGGATGCCGCGCGAGGTGCCGCAGTCGACCTCGCGGACGATGACGTCCTGCGACACGTCCACCAGGCGCCGGGTCAGGTAACCCGAGTCGGCGGTGCGCAGCGCGGTGTCGGCGAGACCCTTTCGGGCACCGTGCGTCGCGATGAAGTACTCCAGCACCGACAGGCCTTCACGGAAGTTGGCCTTGATCGGACGCGGGATGAACTCACCACGCGGGTTGGTCACCAGACCGTTCATGCCCGCCAGCTGGCGGATCTGGGTCATGTTGCCCGCCGCGCCGGACTTCACGATCGTGGGGATCGGGTTGTCGTCGGGGAAGTTCTCCTCCATGGCGCGCGCGACGTCCTCGGTCGCGTTCGACCACACCTTGACGAGCTCGTTGTTGCGCTCGGAGGCGGAGAGCTGGCCGCGCTGGTAGCGCTTCTCGACGGTGTCGGCCTTCTTCTCGTACTCGTCGAGGATGCCCTGCTTGGCGGGCGGCACGACGACGTCGGAGATGGCGATGGTGACACCAGAGCGCGTGGCCCAGTAGAAGCCCGCGTCCTTGAGCTTGTCCAGCGTCCGCGCCACGGTGACCATCGGGTAGCGCTCGGCGAGGTCGTTCACGATCGCGGCCTGACGCTTCTTGGGCATCGGCTCGTTCATGAACGGGTAGTCCGCCGGGAGCAGCTCGTTGAACAGCACGCGGCCGAGGGTGGTCTCGGCCAGCCACGGCTGGCCGGGGGTCCAGCCCTCCGGCTGCATGCCGGGGCCGGGGTAGCGGTCGTGGATGCGGATCTTGACGGCCGACTGCAGACCGATGATCTTGCGGTCGAAGGCCATGATCGCCTCGGCCGGGGAGGAGAACGCCAGGCCTTCGCCGACGCCGCCGTCCTTGGGCCGGGTGAGGTGGTAGATGCCGGTCACCATGTCCAGTCGCGGCATCGCCAGCGGGCGACCCGAGGCCGGGGACAGGATGTTGTTCGACGACAGCATCAGGATCCGGGCCTCGGCCTGGGCCTCGGCCGAGAGCGGCAGGTGGACCGCCATCTGGTCACCGTCGAAGTCCGCGTTGAACGCCTCGCAGACCAGCGGGTGCAGCTGGATGGCCTTGCCCTCGACCAGCTGCGGCTCGAAGGCCTGGATGCCGAGGCGGTGCAGCGTGGGCGCGCGGTTGAGCATCACCGGGTGTTCGGTGATGACCTCTTCGAGCACGTCCCACACGGCCGGGCGGGCGCGCTCGACCATCCGCTTGGCGGACTTGATGTTCTGCGCGTGGTTGAGGTCGACCAGGCGCTTCATCACGAACGGCTTGAACAGCTCGAGCGCCATCGCCTTGGGCAGGCCGCACTGGTGCAGCTTGAGCTGCGGGCCGACCACGATGACCGAACGGCCGGAGTAGTCGACGCGCTTGCCGAGCAGGTTCTGGCGGAACCGGCCCTGCTTGCCCTTGAGCAGGTCGGACAGCGACTTCAGCGGCCGGTTGCCCGGGCCGGTGACCGGACGACCGCGGCGGCCGTTGTCGAACAGCGCGTCGACGGCCTCCTGCAGCATCCGCTTCTCGTTGTTGACGATGATCTCGGGCGCGCCGAGGTCGATCAGCCGCTTCAACCGGTTGTTGCGGTTGATCACGCGGCGGTACAGGTCGTTGAGGTCGGAGGTGGCGAAGCGGCCACCGTCGAGCTGCACCATCGGCCGCAGGTCCGGCGGGATGACCGGGACGCAGTCGAGGACCATGCCCATCGGCGAGTTGCGGGTCGCCTGGAACGCGGCGACGACCTTGAGCCGCTTGAGCGCGCGCAGCTTCTTCTGGCCCTTGCCGCTGCGGATGGTCTCGCGCAGGATGTCGGCCTCGGCGTCGACGTCGAAGTCGCGGGCCAGGGTCTGGATGGCCTCGGCGCCCATCGAGCCGGTGAAGTAGTCGCCGTAGCGGTCGATCAGCTCGCGGTAGAGCATCTCGTCGGCGATGAGCTGCTTGATGTCGAGCTTGGTGAAGGTCGTCCAGATCTCATCGAGGCGGTCCAGCTCGCGCTGGGCGCGGTCGCGGAGCTGGCGCATCTCCCGCTCGCCGCCCTCCTTGACCTTGCGGCGCACGTCGGACTTGGCGCCCTCGGCCTCGAGCTGCGCGAGGTCGGCCTCGAGCTTCTGCGCGCGGCCCTCGATGTCGGCGTCGCGCTTGTTCTCGACCTGCTTGCGCTCGACGCCCATCTCGGACTCGAGGGTCGGCAGGTCGTTGTGCCGCAGTTCGGCGTTCACCGAGGTGATCACGTAGGCGGCGAAGTAGATGATCTTCTCGAGGTCCTTGGGGGCCAGGTCGAGCAGGTAGCCCAACCGGGACGGGACGCCCTTGAAGTACCAGATGTGGGTGACCGGGGCGGCCAGCTCGATGTGGCCCATCCGCTCGCGGCGCACCTTGGCGCGGGTGACCTCGACGCCGCAGCGCTCGCAGATGATGCCCTTGAAGCGCACGCGCTTGTACTTGCCGCAGTAGCACTCCCAGTCCCGGGTGGGACCGAAGATCTTCTCGCAGAACAGGCCATCCTTTTCCGGCTTCAGCGTCCGGTAGTTGATGGTCTCGGGCTTCTTAACCTCACCAAAGGACCACTGGCGGATGTCGTCAGCAGTGGCCAAACCGATGCGGAGCTCATCAAAGAAGTTAACGTCCAGCACTAGTCCGCCTCCCCGGGATTCTTCTCCGGTAGTTGCGTTGAGCAGAGAGAGTTACGACTCATCGGATTCCTCGGCCGGCCGCCGTCACGGTCCCCTGAGGTTCCCGTGACGACGACCGACTTCCTAAAGACGGACTAATTCACGACGTCATCGACGGACGGCGACTCGTTGCGGGACAGGTTGATGCCGAGGTTGGCCGCGGCACGCTCCAGGTCCTCGTCGTCCCCGTCGCGCATCTCGATCGCGGCACCGTCGCTGGAGAGGACCTCCACGTTCAGGCACAGCGACTGGAGCTCCTTGAGGAGCACCTTGAACGACTCCGGGATGCCCGGCTCGGGGATGTTCTCGCCCTTGACGATCGCCTCGTAGACCTTCACGCGGCCCAGGACGTCGTCGGACTTGATGGTCAGCAGTTCCTGCAGCGTGTAGGCGGCGCCGTAGGCCTGCATGGCCCAGCACTCCATCTCGCCGAAGCGCTGGCCACCGAACTGCGCCTTACCACCGAGCGGCTGCTGGGTGATCATCGAGTACGGGCCGGTCGACCGGGCGTGGATCTTGTCGTCGACCAGGTGCAGCAGCTTGAGGATGTACATGTAGCCGACCGAGACCGGGTACGGGTACGGCTCGCCGCTGCGGCCGTCGAACAGCTGCGCCTTGCCGTCCTCCTTGACCATCCGCTCACCGTCGCGGTTGGGCCGGGTGGAGGCGAGCAGGCCGGAGAGCTCGTTCTCCTTGACGCCGTCGAACACCGGGGTCGCGGTGTTGGTGTCGGGCTCGACGTCGTAGAGGTCCTCGGGCAGCTTCGACGCCCAGTCGGGGTTGCCCTCGATCTGCCAGCCCTGTTTGGCGATCCACCCGAGGTGGGACTCCAGGATCTGGCCGATGTTCATACGACGGGGGACACCGTGGGTGTTCAGCACGACGTCGACCGGGGTGCCGTCGGGCAGGAACGGCATGTCCTCGACGGGCAGGATCTTGCCGATGACGCCCTTGTTGCCGTGGCGGCCCGCGAGCTTGTCGCCGTCCTGGATCTTGCGCTTCTGGGCGACGTAGACCCGGACCAGCTCGTTGACGCCGGGGGGCAGCTCGTCCTCGTCCTCGCGGGAGAACACCCGGATGCCGATGACCTTGCCGGTCTCGCCGTGCGGCACCTTCAGCGAGGTGTCGCGCACCTCGCGCGCCTTCTCGCCGAAGATCGCGCGCAGCAGCCGCTCCTCCGGGGTCAGCTCGGTCTCGCCCTTGGGCGTGACCTTGCCGACCAGGATGTCACCGGCGCCGACCTCGGCACCGATGCGGATGATGCCGCGCTCGTCGAGGTCGGCGAGCACCTCCTCGGAGACGTTCGGGATGTCCCGGGTGATCTCCTCGGCGCCGAGCTTGGTGTCGCGGGCGTCGATCTCGTGCTCGTCGATGTGGATCGAGGTGAGCACGTCGTCCTGCACGAGGCGCTGCGACAGGATGATCGCGTCCTCGTAGTTGTGGCCCTCCCACGGCATGATCGCCACGAGCAGGTTCTTGCCGAGGGCCATCTCGCCGTCCTCGGTGCACGGACCGTCGGCGATGACCTGGCCAGCCTCGATCCGGTCGCCCTCGGCGATGATCGGCTTCTGGTTGATGCAGGTGCCCTGGTTGGACCGGCGGAACTTGTGCATCCCGTAGGTCTGGCGGGTGCCGTCATCGGCCATGATCGTGATGAAGTCGGCGGAGAGCTCCTCGACCACACCGGCCTTGGCCGCGACCACCAGGTCGCCGCCGTCGACCGCGGCGCGCAGCTCCATGCCGGTGCCGACCAGCGGCGACTCGCTGCGCAGCAGCGGCACCGCCTGGCGCTGCATGTTGGCGCCCATCAGCGCGCGGTTGGCCGCGTCGTGCTCGAGGAACGGGATCATCGCGGTCGCGACCGACACCATCTGCCGCGGCGAGACGTCCATGTAGTCCACGTCGAACGGCTCGATGAACTCGACCTCGCCGCCCTTCTTGCGGACGAGCACGCGCTCTTCCTCGAAGTGGTTCTGGTCGTCGAGCGGCGCGTTCGCCTGGGCGATGACGTGCCGGTCCTCCTCGTCCGCGGTCAGGTAGTCGATCTGGTCGGTGACCTGACCCTCGACGACCTTGCGGTAGGGGGTCTCGATGAAGCCGAACGGGTTGACCCGCGCGTAGCTCGACAGCGAGCCGATCAGGCCGATGTTCGGGCCTTCCGGGGTCTCGATCGGGCACATGCGGCCGTAGTGGCTGTGGTGCACGTCGCGGACCTCCATGCCCGCGCGCTCCCGGGACAGACCACCCGGGCCGAGCGCGGACAGGCGCCGCTTGTGCGTGAGACCGGCGACCGGGTTGGTCTGGTCCATGAACTGGGAGAGCTGCGAGGTGCCGAAGAACTCCTTGATCGCGGCCACGACCGGCCGGATGTTGATCAGGGTCTGCGGGGTGATCGCCTCGACGTCCTGGGTGGTCATCCGCTCGCGGACGACGCGCTCCATGCGGGACAGGCCGACCCGGATCTGGTTCTGGATCAGCTCGCCCACGGTGCGCAGGCGGCGGTTGCCGAAGTGGTCGATGTCGTCGACCTCGACCGGCACCTCGTTGGCGTCCTCGCCCTTGCCCACGGTCATGGTGGTGTCACCGGCGTGCAGGCGCACCAGGTACTCGATCGTGGTGACGATGTCGTCCTCGGTGAGCACCCCGGTCTGCACCGGCAGCGCGACACCCAGCTTCTTGTTGACCTTGTAGCGGCCCACCTTGGCCAGGTCGTAGCGCTTGTCCTTGAAGAACAGGTTCTCCAGCAGGGTCTGCGCGGACTCCTTGGTCGGCGGCTCGCCGGGGCGCAGCTTGCGGTAGATGTCGAGCAGCGCCTCGTCGGTACCGGCGGTGTGGTCCTTCTCCAGGGTCGCCAGCAGCGTCTCGGAGAAGGAGAACCGCTCGCGGATCGCCTCGGTCGTCCAGCCCAGCGCCTTGAGCAGCACGGTGACCGGCTGGCGGCGCTTGCGGTCGATGCGGACACCGACGGTGTCGCGCTTGTCGACGTCGAACTCCAGCCACGCACCCCGGCTCGGGATGACCTTGACGCTGAAGACGTCCTTGTCGGTCGTCTTGTCGATGTTGGTGTCGAAGTAGACACCGGGCGACCTGACCAGCTGCGAGACCACGACACGCTCGGTGCCGTTGATGATGAACGTGCCCTTGTTGGTCATCACCGGGAAGTCACCCATGAACACCGTCTGGCTCTTGATCTCGCCGGTGGTGTTGTTGGTGAACTCCGCGGTGACGAACAGCGGGGCCGCATACGTCATGTCCTTGTCCTTGCACTCCTCCACCGAGGCCTTGACCTCGTCGAAGCGCGGGTCGGAGAAGGACAGGGACATGGACCCGGAGAAGTCCTCGATCGGGGAGATCTCGTTGAGGACTTCCTCAAGGCCGCCGACGGGGTTCTCGTCACCGGCGTCGACGCGGCGCTGGAACCACGCCTCGGCGCCGGTGAACCACTCGAACGACTGGATCTGCAGGTCCAGCAGGTTGGGGGTACCCAGGGGCTCGCGGATCTTGGCGAACGAGACCCGGCGGGGGGCGTTCGGGATGCCCGAGTTCGAGGGGGTGGAGTTGGTCGCAGCAGTGGCCTTGGTCGCGCGGGAGACTGCCAAGATGCGTCCTTCCAGGACTATGAGCGGTTGACAGCCGCGCTAGCAACAGATAACGCGTCTGTCAAGGGTGCCGTGGTGCCCAACATCCTAGCTCTTGGCAAAGGGCGTGCGGAAAGTGGGCAGCGCAAAGGGGCAGTCTAGCCACTATAGAGGCGACTGTCGAGGCCCGCCGCTCAATCGGTCCTCCCGCTCAGTACGTGCTGGGTAACAGACTGACCCCGGCCGGTCCTGTAGTCAAGATGCCACGCGAACCAGACCACTTTTGCAGCAGTGCACTTCCGCTCACCGATCAACGCTTGACCTGCGCAAACGCAGCTGCTACCCCGTTCGCGCTCAGCACCCGGCGGTGCTCTGGCCGCCCGGGAGGGCCTGGTCGAGCATGTCGAAATCCGTGATCTTCCACGCACCGCCGAGCTTCTCCGCGCGGACCCCGAACACCGCCCCGCTGGCGGTCGTCTGGGCCTGGTCGGCGCGCGTGGTGGACTGGTCGACGAAGACCAGCAGGTCCGCCCGGTCCCGGTCGAGCCGGGTGACGCCGATCTTGCGGACCTTCGTCGTCAACACCAGCTTCTGCTCCGGGGCGAGCTTGCGGACCTGCCCGAACAGTTTGTCGTACTCGCAGGTGGCCGTCCCGGCCAGGGTCTCCTGCACGGCCTTGGCGTTGGCGTCGAGGTCGGTGTAGCTGTAGGAGAGGGTCCGCTCGACGGCGACGGTGAGCCTGCCGGTGACCTCGCTGGTGGTGGCCGCGTCGACCAGGGCGGTGTTGCCGCTGTCGACGCCTGCGGTCAGCGAGTCGTACTTGCCCTTGAAGAACAGGCCCGCGCCCGCGAACAGCACGGCGAGCAGGAGCAGCAGGAGGGCGGTGCCGCCGAGCCGCGAGCGGGCGGGCCCGGGCGCCTCGAAGACCGGGAGGGCGTCGGGCACGGGAGTACCGGTCGACGTGGGCTTGCCGGTCGGCCTGGGTTTGCCGGTCGGGTGGACCGGCTCGTCGGCGCCGATGACGCCGTCCGCGACGAGCTGTTCGCGGTGGTCAGCGGGGTCCGGGTCGATCGGGGCGGGCACCGCGCGGGCGGGGGCGGCGATGTCGAGGGGCTGGCCGAGCACGTTCTCCGGCGGCTCCTCGTCGGCCCCGTCCGCGTCGTCCGTCTCGGCAGGCACGCCCTGGCGCCTCGGCTGGGCGGGCGGGAGGTCAGCGGACTCGGGTCCGGTCGCGGGCTCCGGGGCGACGGCGACGCCGTGATCACCAGAGTCCGGGGTGGCCCCGGGCAACTGGTGGTCGTCCTCGGTGGGCGCGGGGGCGGTCGGCTTGCGCAGCCCCGCGACGCGGGGGCGGCGGGCGGGACCGGTGGCGGGGGTCCGGCGGCGGGGTGGGGTTGGCACGGGGTGTCCTCTCAGCCTGCCGGGGTGAAGGGCACGGGGGTGACACCGCTGAGCTTCCAGCCCTGGTCGGTGCGGTCGAGCGCGGCTTGCAGGCGCAGGTACTTGGGGGTGGCCTGCTTGCCGTCGGGGGTGACGTCGACCCGCACCGCGGCGATGACCTCGGCCTTGCCCTCGCGCTCGCGCAGGTCGGTCACCGCGATCTTGAGCACGGTCGCGGTGGTGACGGTCTTGGCCTGCTCCAGCGCGCCCTTGCTGGAGGCGCGCCTGGTCTCGAACTCGTCGCGCAGCGGGCCGGTCGAGGCGTTGACCCAGCGGTCGAGGTCCTGGTCGACGTGCCGGAAGTCCAGGGTGCTCACGGTGACCAGCGCGGCGCAGGCGACCCGGGAGACCTCGTCGCGGGTGCCCGCCAGGTCCAGGTCGTCGTCGGCACCGGCGCGGGCCCAGGCGATGCCGAACCACGCGGCGAAGGCCAGCCCGGCCACGGCGAGGACGACCAGCACGAACACCATCGTCGAGGTGACCCGCGGCAGCGGTCGGCGGCGCTCGGGGCTGCTCGCCCCGGCGTCCGGCTCGGTCTCGGCGGTCATCGCGCTCCTTCTCTACCCGGAGGTAGGTTAGCCCCCGAGGCCAAGCAGCCCGGCGAGGCTGGCGAGGCCGCCGAGACCTGGCTGGGTGAGGGTGCCGGGGATGCTGTTCTGGGCCATGTCGGCGAGCTGCTGGGCGGGGCGGTCGCGGTTGGCGGCCAGGTCCTGCGGGGTCGGCTGCACGGGCTTGCCGCCGAAGGGCGCGTTCTGCGACCCGCGCACGGTGATGGGGCTGCCGACCGGTTCGGCGCAGTAGGCCTGCGCGTTCTCCGGGACCGGCGTGATGTCGTTGCCCGCGCGGCGCTGGGTGCCCTCGTAGCCGCGGGTGCAGGCGGGCGGGTCGAACAGGTTCAGCGCCAGGCCGAGGTGCGCGGTGCCGTCGCCGGGCACGACCGTCTTGGGGCCGACCGCGACGACGGGGTAGGCGACCAGCGCGAGTTCGAGGCCGTCGACCCGGGTGACCAGGATGTTCGAGGTGGTCAGCAGGTTCGCGGTGAGGTAGCCGATGCCCTGGCCGGACTCGCGCAGCAACCCGGTGACCGCGTCGGCCGCGCCCGGCGTGGCCGCGATGAGCTGCCGGATGGCCGGGTCCGAGGCGCGCAGCTGGGCGGAGAGGTCGCGCAGGTCGGCGGCGAAGGACTTGATGTTGCCGGACTGCGCGGCCTGGGTGCCGAGCACGATCGCGCCGTCGTCGATGAGCTTGATCGTCTGCGGCAGGTTCTCCTTGGCCGCCTGGGTGAACTCGCCGGTGGTGTCGATCAGCACGCGCAGGTCGTCGCCGGTGCCCGCGAACGCCTTGTCCAGCTCGTCGACCACGGTGCGCAGCGCGTCGGTGGGCACCGAGTTGGCCAGGGTGTCGAGGTCGCGGATGACGGTGTCGGTGCTCACCGGGGTCTTGGTGCGGTCGGCGGGGATGACGGTGCCCTCGGCGAGCCGGGTGCCGCCGTCGGCGCGCGGGCGCAGGTCGACGAACTGCTCGCCCACCGCGGACCGGTTGGCGACCACGGCGTCGAGGTCGGCGGGGATCTCGGGGGCGGACGGGTCGATGTCGAGGTCGACGTCCATGCCCGCGCGGGTCAGCCGGATGTCGCCGACCCGGCCCACGTTCACGCCGCGGTAGGTGACCTCGGCGTTGGTGAAGATCCCGCCGGAGTCGGTGAGCTGGAGCGTCACCCGGTAGCCGTTGGCGCCGAAGACCCGGCCGACGTCGGTGAACCGGAACGCGGCGTAGACCACGGAGACGACCGCGATCAGGAAGAACGCGACGAGCTGGAGGCGGACCTTCTTGGTCAGCATCAGGAACCGCCTCCCAGCAGGATGTCGAAGAGGCTGGGCAGCCTGGGCTGCTGCTGGTTGGGCGAGCCGAGGACCGGCAGCGGCAACGGGGCCGGGGCGTTGGTGGGGACGCCCGGGGTGCCGTTGGTGGCCGGGCCGATGATCGGGATGTCCTGGAGCGGGTTCTGGCGGCTGCGGCTGAGGTTGTCCAGCACGCTCTGCAGGTTCAGGTCGATCTTGGCGTAGAGGTTGAAGTAGTCGCCCTGCACGCCCTTCACCGCCTGGTCGGTGAACGGGAAGGTCAGCATCAGCTCCAGCGACCTGGGCAGGTCCGCGCCCGCCTCGCCGAGTTTCTGCAGCGTCGGGGTCAGCGCCTTGAGGTCGGCGACCAGGTCGGCCTGGCTCTTGTTGACGGTGTCCACCGCGACGTCGGAGAGGGTGTCGAGGCTCTGCAGCATCGTCACCAGCTGGCGGCGCTGGTCGGAGAGCACCTGCAAGCCGGGGCCGATGTCGTCGATGGCCCCGACGAGCTGGTCCTTCTGCGCGTTGAGGGTGCTGGCGAGCCGGTTGACGCCGTCGAGGGCGCGGGTGATGTCGGACTTGCCCGCGTCGAGGGTGGTCACCATCGTGTTGACGTTGTCGAGCAGGGCGCGCAGGGCGGTCTCGTTGCCCGCGGTGGCGTTGTTGAGCTCCTTGGTGATGGTCTGCAACTGCTCGACGCCACCGCCGTTGAGCAGCAGCGACAGCGCGCCGAGGACCTCCTCGACCTCGGTGTTGCGGTTGGTCCGCTCCACCGGGATCAGGGCGCCGTCGGTGAGCTTGCCGCCGGCCTGGTCGGCCGGTGGCCTGCTCAGCTCGACGTACTTCTCCCCCAGCAGGCTGGACTGGCGCAGCTTGGCCAGCGCGTTGGCCGGGAGGTCGACACCGCCGTTGACCAGGACGGTGACCTCGGCGGTCCAGCCGTCCTGGGCGAGGGTGATCTCGTCGACCCGGCCGACCGTGACCTCGTTGACCTTCACCCCGGACTGCGGCACGAGGTCCAGGACGTCCTTGAACTGCACCTTGACCCGGTACGGGTGGTCGCCCAGGTCAGCGCCACCGGGCAGGGGCAAGTCGTAAATGCCGGTAAAACCGCAGGCAGACAGGGTCATCGCGGCGGCGGCGAGCATGGCGGCGATCTTCACGCGGGCCATCAGCGACCCCCCAGCGAGTAAGCGTCGCCGGCGATGGGTAGCGGCAACGTGGGCAGCTTGCCGCTGCGCATGCCCTCGATGACCTGCGCGGGAGAGGGCAACGGCACCGCGCCCTGCACCACCGGCGCGAGCTGGTCGCACAGGTCGGCGAGGGTCTGCGGCAACGGCTGCGCGGTGCCCTGGCGGACCAGCTTGCACACGGTCACGATCGGCGGCTGGGTCAGCTCGTTGATGTTGGCCCGCGCGTCGAGGGTGCCCGATGACGCGTTGTAGGTGTTGATCACGTTGCTCAGCGCGAGCGGCGCGATGTCGAGCGTCTCGGCCAGCGCGGCCCGCTGGTCGACCAGCACCTGGGTCACCGAGGCCAGCTTGTCCACATTGGACTTGAGGTGGCCGCGGTTGTCGTTGATGAACTTCTGCACGGTGCCCAGTGCGATGCCGAGCTGGTCGACGGCGGCGGCCAGGTTGCCGCGTTCGGCGGAGAGGAACTTCGAGGCCTCGGCCAGTTCCGTGGTGAAGGTGCGCACGTGCTCGTCGTTGGCGGCCAGCGTGCTGGTGAACTTCTGCAGCTGGGTGATGGTGGCGAACAGGTCGTCGGAGTTGCCGGACAGGGTGCTGCTGAGCTTGCCGAGCTGGGTGACGGTGTCGTTGACCGCCTGGCCGTTGCCGTCGAGGTTGCGCGAGAGCGCGATCAGCAGGTCCGACAGCGCGCCGTCCTTGTTGACCCCGTTCGGGCCGAGGGTCTCGCTGACCCTGGCCAGGCTGGCGTAGAGGTCGTCGACCTCCAGCGGGGTCGCGGTCCGGTCGCGCGGGATGACCGCGCCGGTCGCCATGACCTCGCCGCCGGTGAAGGCCGGGGTGAGCTGGACGTACCGGTCGGACACCAGCGACGGCGCCACGATGACCGCCTTCGCCTCGGCAGGCACCTCCACGGTCCGGTCGACCAGCATCTCGACCTCGACCCGGTCGCCCTTGGGCGTGATCTTGTCGACGGTGCCGACCCGCACGCCGAGCACCCGCACGTCGTTGTCCTCGTAGAGCCCGACGACCCCGGTGAACACCGCCGTGTACCGCTTGGTGTTCGGCTCGCGCAGCAGCCACCACAGCGCGGCGGCGACCACGAGGCCGAGCACGCAGATCAGGGCCAGCACCCGCGCGGCGTCGCGGCGGTTCTTGGTGGCGAAGGTGCTCATCGCGTCTCCCCCAGGCAGCCGGGTTGGTTGACCGGCCCGATGGACGGGGGCAGCAGGCCGCAGATGTAGTTGTCGAACCAGCGGCCGCTGCCGATCGCGTTATTGAACTGCCGCACGAACGGCGCGAACTTGCGGATCCCCTCGGCCAGCGAGTCCTGGTTGCGCTGCAACATCGAGGAGAGCTGGTCGAGGCTCTGCAGCACCGGGCCGAGCTGGGCGTTGTTGTCGTCGACCAGGCCCTGCAGCTCGGTTGCCAGGTCCTTGGTGCCGGTGAGCAGCGCGGCGATGGCGTTCTTGCGGTTGTTGAGCTCGGTGAGCAGCAGGCTGCCGTCGGAGAGGATCTTGGCGACCTGCGCGTCGCGGTCGGCGAGCGTGGTGGTGATCTGCCGGGTGTTGTCCAGCAGCGAGGCCAGCTGCTCGTCGCGGGAGGAGATGGTGCGCGAGAGCGACTGGAGCCCGGTGAGCGCGCCGCGCACGTCGTCCGGGGTGTCGGCGAAGGTCTCGGCGATGACCTCCATGCTGCGGGCCAGCTGGGTCGTGTCGATCTCGTTGACCGTGTCGGCCAGGCCGCGGAAGGCCTCCAGCACGTCGTAGGGGGCGGTGGTGCGCTCGCGCGGGATGCGGGTGCCGGGGTCGAGCACGCCGGTGCCCTCGGGCGCCAGCGACAGGAACTTCTGCCCCAGCAGGGTCTTGATCTTGATCTCCGCCCTGGTCCGGTCGCCCACCCAGGCGTCCTTGACCGTGAACCGCACCACCACCCGGTCCCCGTCGAGGTCCACATCGGACACCGAGCCGACCTTGATGCCCGCGATCCGCACCTCGTCGTCGGCCTGGATGCCCGCTGCCTCGCTGAACTCGGCGCTGTAGGTGGTGCCGCCGCCGATGATCGGCAGGTCGTCGGAGTAGACCGCGGCCAGCAGCACCAGCGCGAGGGTGAGCAGGCTGACCACCCCGATCGGGACCGGGTTGCGGGAGCGGAACGACCGGCTCATCGCAGGCACCTCGGCTGGCTGGCTGGCAGCACCGGGATGTCGAGCGGGGTGCTGATCAGGCCGGGCACGCTGACCTCGCCGGAGGCCTCGCAGAGGTAGAAGTTGAACCAGGAGCCGTAGCTGACCGTGCGGGTGAGCGCTGCGGTCTTGGTCGGCAGGAACTGGATGAAGTGCTCCACGGTCTGCTCGTTCTCGTTGAGCGTGCGCACCAGGCCGCCGAGGTTGGCGATGTCCTGCTTGAGCGGCGCGCGGGCCTCGTCGAGCAGCCCGGCGGTCGTGGTGGTCAGGCCGCCGAGCGCGTCGACGGCCTGCCCGATCGGCACCCGGTCCTCGGCCAGCCCACTGACCAGCTGCTGGACCTGGGTGATCACCGTGGACAGCTGGTCGCCGTGGGCGTTGACGGTGGTCAGCACGGTGTTGAGGTTGGTGATCACCTCGCCGATGACCTGGTCCTTCTGCGCGAGGGTGCTGGTCAGCGACGCCGTGTGCGACAGCAGCGTCTCGACCGTGCCGCCCTCGCCCTGGAGCACCTGGATGATCTCGTAGGACAGCTTGTTCACCTCGTCCGGCGACAGCGCCTGGAACAGCGGCTTGAACCCGTTGAACAGCTGCGTGAGGTCCAGCGCGGGCTTGGTCCGCTGCACCGGGATGGTGCCGCCGGGGTTGAGCACCGCGTTCGGGTTCTCGGCCGCGCCCTGGCCGAGGGACACGTACCGCTGGCCGACCAGGTTCCGGAACTTGATCTGCGCGGTGACCGAGGCGGGCAGCTTGCGGTCGGCGGCGACGGAGAACGTCACCAGCGCCTGGGTCCGGTCGGCGACCGCCACCTCCTCGACCTGGCCGACCCGCACGCCCGCGATCCGCACGTCGTCGCCGGGCAGCAGGAGCGTCGCGTCGGTGAACCTTGCCTGGTAGGAGTTGGTGGAGCTGAGGTCGACGTTGGCGATGCTGATCGCCAGCACGGCGGTGGCCGCGACGGTGACGACCATGAACACGGCCAGCTTGACCAGGGGTGCGGCGAGACTCCTCACTGGAACCTCACCTCCGCGCCCCGGAACGCCGGGCCGAGCAGCATCGTCGACCAGCCCGGGACTCCCTCGGGGGTGGTGCCCAGTTCGGGGGCGATGATCTGCGCCAGGAAGGCGGCTTCCTGCGGGGAGTTCGCGATGCCAAGATCAGCACCGCCCGCGACCGCACCATTGGGCACAGTGGCGTTGGGCGTGGTGTTGCCGGGCGGCAGCAGTCCATCCTGGACGGACCGGGCGGGCGGCGGGTTGGTGGCGCCGTCGCGCAGCGGGCCGTCCGGCGGGGACTGCGGGAACGGCGAGGGGAACTGGGTGAAGTCGTAGCAGCGCGGGCCGCGGTTCTCCTCGTAGCGCGGCTCGTCCTTGCCCGGCCGGTAGGGGCCGCGGTTCACCGTGATCTCGATGGTCGCGTGCAGGCCGGGCTTGGTGGTGCCCTTGCCGAACGCCTTGTCCAGCTCCGGCACGGCCTCGGCCATCAGCTGCAGCAGGCACGGGTACTCGGGGGAGTAGCGGGCCAGCGTCTCCAGCGTGGGGCGGGAGGTGTCGGCGAGCTGGATCAGGTTGTTCTTGTTGACCCGCAGGAAGGCGTCGAGGTCGCGGGCGGCCGTGGTGGTCGTCGCGTAGAGGGCGTCGAGGTTGGCGCGCTGGTCGGCGATGGTCTTCGAGGTGGCGGTCAGGTCGGTCAGCGTCGCCACCAGGTCGGGCGTGGCGTCGCTGTAGGTGTCGGCGACCGTGGCCAGCGTGCGCAGGTCCTTCTGCAACTGCGGCAGGTGCGGGTTCAGCTCGCCGACGAGTTCACCCAGGTCGGCGAGGGTCTTGCCGAGGTCCTCGCCGCGGCCTTCCAGCGCGGTCGCGATGGCGGTGAGGGTGCTCGACAGCTTCTGCGGCTGCACGGCCTGCAACACCGGCAGCAGGCTCTCGAAGGCCTGCTCCAGCTCGACGGCCCGCACGGAGGTGTCCTGCTTGATGCGGTCCCCCGCCGCCAGCGAGGTGGGCGCGGCGTCCTCGGGGATCTGCAGCGAGACGTAGCGCTCGCCGAACAGGGTCTTGGGCAGGAACCGGGCGGAGACGTTGGCCGGGATCACGTCGATCTTCGCGGGGTCCAGCGCCAGGTCGAGCTCGGCGCCGGTCGCGGTCGGGGTGATCCGGCGGACCTCGCCGACGATGAGGCCGCGCACCTTCACGTCGGAGTGCACCGCGAGCTGGTTGCCGACCTTGTCCGTGGTGAGCGTGACGGCCGCGACCGGGGTGAACGCCTTGTTGTACATGGCGATGCTGAGCCCGACCAGGGCCGCCACCACCACGAGGAACAGCACCCCGTTGAGCCTGCGTCGGATCGTCGCGCTCATCCCGCGATCCTCACCGTCGTCGTGGTGCCCCAGATCGCGAAGCCGATGAAGAAGTTCACCAGCGCCACGGTGACGATCGTGGTCCGCACCGCCCGCCCGACCGCGATGCCGACCCCGGCCGGGCCGCCGCTGGCGGTGTAGCCGTAGTAGCAGTGCGACAGGATGATGATGATCGCGAAGATCAGGACCTTGCCGAAGGACCAGAAGACGTCCTCCGGGGGTAAGAACAGGGTGAAGTAGTGGTCGTACGTGCCCGCGGACTGGCCGTAGAAGTGGACCGTGATGGTGCGCGACGCGAGGTACGAGGTCAGCAGCCCGATGATGTAGAGCGGGATGACCGCGATGAACCCGGCGATGATCCGGGTGGTCACCAGGAACGGCAGGCTCGGCACGGCCATGACCTCCAGCGCGTCGATCTCCTCCGAGATCCGCATCGCGCCGAGCTGCGCGGTGAAACCGGAACCGACGGTCGCGGAGAGGGCGAGACCGGCGACGAGCGGGGCGATCTCGCGGGTGTTGATGTAGGCGGAGGCGAACCCGGAGAACGCGGCGGTCCCGATCTGGTCGAGCGCGGCGTAGCCCTGGAGGCCGACGACCACGCCGGTGAAGACGGTGAGGCCGACCATGACCCCGACCGTGCCGCCGATGACCGCGAGCGCGCCGCTGCCGAAGCTGACCTCGGCGAGCAGGCGCAGCGTCTCCCGGGTGTAGCGGCGCAGCGCCCGCGGGATCCACGCGATGGCGCGCACGTAGAAGGAAAGTTGGTCCCCGAGCTGGTCGAGGGTCTTCAGTGGCCCCATGTCAGCTGCCCTTCGCCGGGACGACCTGCAGGTACACCGCCGTCAGCACGAAGTTGACGAAGAACAGCAGCAGGAACGTGATGACGACGGACTGGTTCACCGCGTCCCCCACGCCCTTCGGGCCGCCCTTGGGGTTGAGCCCCCGGTAGGCCGCGACGACACCGGCGATGAAGCCGAAGATCAGCGCCTTGAGCTCGCTGATCCACAGGTCCGGCAGCTGCGCGAGGGCGGAGAAGCTGGCCAGGTACGCGCCCGGGGTGCCGCCTTGCAGGACCACGTTGAAGAAGTAGCCGCCCATCACGCCGACGACGCTGACCAGGCCGTTGAGCAGGACGGCGACGAGCATCGCGGCCAGGACCCTGGGGACGATCAACCGCTGCACCGGGGAGACCCCCAGCACCTCCATGGCATCGATCTCCTCGCGAATGGTGCGAGAACCGATGTCGGCGCAGATGGCGCTACCGCCCGCGCCCGCGACTAGAAGCGCGGTGACAAGAGGGGCGGCCTGCTGGATGATCGCGAGAACGCTGGCGGCGCCGGTGAAGGACTGCGCTCCCAGTTGGACGATCAGCGTGCCCAGTTGCAGGGCGACGATCGCGCCGAACGGGATGGCGACCAGGGCCGTCGGCAGGATGGTGACGCTGGCGATGAACCAGCACTGCTGGATGAACTCGCGGGTCTGGAACGGCCGCCGGAAGGTGTTCACCACGACGTCGATGCCGAGCGCGCACAGCCTGCCGGTCTCGCGCAGCGCGCCCGCGCCGGGGAAGGACCTGGTCGCGGCCGTCATGGTCGACCGCCCGGCCAGACCGGGATCTCCTGGGTGTCGTCGTGGGCGGGGCGCGGGCTCGGCGCGGTGAGGCCGTAGCGGAGGCGGTCCTCGTGGGTCAGGGAGGCGATGATGCCCTCCCGGGCGGCGGCGGGCAGGGAGTGCAGCACCTGCATCACCCGGTCCTTGCGCCTGCGCACCGCCTTGCGCTCGGGCAGGCCGGGGGTGGGTTCGAGCTGCGCCACGATGCCCCGCAGGTCCTCTTCGGACGACCCGTCGGAGTGCCCGGCCGCCGCGTGCGCCGCCTCCTGCGCCATCTGCGCGGCGTCCTTCTCCTCCGACATGCCGATCGGCCCGATCCTGCGGCCGTTGAGGAACTGCTCGACCACCGGCTCGTCGCTGGTCAGCAGCACCTCGCGCGGGCCGAACATGACCAGTTCCTTGCGGAAGAGCATGCCCAGGTTGTCCGGCACGGTCCTGGCGAGGTTGATGTTGTGCGTGACGATCAGGATGGTCGCGTCGATCTGCGCGTTGAGGTCGATGAGCAACTGGCTCAGGTAGGCGGTGCGCACCGGGTCGAGCCCGGAGTCCGGCTCGTCGCACAGGATGATCTCGGGGTCGAGCACCAGGGCGCGGGCGAGCCCGGCGCGCTTGCGCATGCCGCCGGAAATCTCACCGGGGAGCTTGCGCTCGGCCCCCTGCAGGCCGGTGAGCTCCAACTTGTCCAGCACGATCCGCTTGATCTCGGCCTCGGACTTGCGCGTGTGCTCCCGCAGCGGGAAGGCGACGTTGTCGTAGAGGTTCATCGACCCGAACAGCGCGCCGTCCTGGAACAGCACCCCGAACAGCTTGCGCACCTCGTAGAGCTTCGCCTCGGAACAGGTGACGATGTCCACCCCGTTGACCACACACCGGCCCCGGTCCGGCTTGAGCAGCCCGATCATGGACTTCAGGAACACCGACTTCCCCGTCCCCGAGGGCCCGAGCATCACCGACACCTCCCCCGGCGGCAGCGTGAGCGTGACATCCCGCCAGATGGCCTGATTCCCAAAGGACTTCGTCAGCCCCTCGACGACCACCTCGGCGCCCATCAACCCTCCCGACCCTCACGGCCCGTTCACCCCAGTGCAACGAGGGCGACCCAGCCGGGTTACTAGCGAAGTTACTGCCGAGTTGGAAAAGTACTCGGATCCCTCCCTGTTCGCTCAACCGGGTTATGAGATTGACCACAGGGGAACTATGGGTTGTGAGGGGTGACTCTTCGTGTTGGGAGCGGGTGGGCGCTGGGTTGTCCACAGGGGGCTGGTCGCTTTGCCCGTTCTGTCGGGGCTCGTCGGTAGGCTGTGTATTGGGAGGTGCTTTGGCGGGTTTGATCTTGAGCTGGGGTTGTCCGGCTCTCGTGCTCGCCTGCGGCGTCGACGGTGGACGCCTCGCCTTCGGCATTGGCCTGGGCGCGAGTTTCGAGCTTTGCTCGATGCGGTGGACTTGTTTTGCGCGGGGCCCCGACACCAGCCGTGGCAGGACCGCAAAGCAGGGGCCGAAAAGCATGGCCCTGTCCGCGAACGACGCTACGACTGGCGCTCCCCCACACAAAACAACTCCACCCCATCGAGCCGGCTTGGCACCAGCGACCCCGAGGAGCGGTCCAGGGCCAACGTTGTTTAAGGGCGCGTGGTTGGCCAACGATCGTGAAGGCCGGGTGGGGGCCAACGTTGTTTGCGGGCGCGTGGAGGCCAACGCCTGTGAGGAGGTTGGGCCAACTGGAGACGTGGAAGAGCCCGGCACCGTGGGGGTGCCGGGCTCTTCGGGGAAAGCTAGGAACTACTTGACGGAGATCTTGGCGCCTGCGGCCTCGAGCTTCTCCTTGGCGGCCTCGGCGGCCTCCTTGGCGACCTTCTCGAGGACGGCCTTGGGGGCGGCCTCGACGAGCTCCTTGGCCTCCTTGAGGCCCAGGCCGGAGACGACCTCGCGGACGACCTTGATGACCTGGATCTTCTTGTCACCGGCGGACTCGAGGATGACGTCGAACTCGTCCTGCTCCTCGGCGGCCTCGGCCGGGGCGGCGCCGGGGGCGGCGGCGGCGACGGCGATCGGGGCGGCGGCGGTGACCTCGAAGGTCTCCTCGAACTGCTTCACGAAGCCCGAGAGCTCGAGGAGAGTCATCTCCTTGAACGCGTCGAGCAGCTCGTCGGTGCTGAGCTTCGCCATGGTGGCGGTCCTTTCACTAACACACCCGGGCTAGCGGGCGCGATTCTTCCGGGTGGGGTGTTCAGCTCTCGGCTGCGTCGTCCGCGGGAGCGGGGGCACCGCCTTCGGCGGCCGCCTTCTTCTCCTGCAGCGCCGCGGCAAGGCGGGCGATCTGCGAGGCCGGGGCGTTGAACAGCCCGGCGGCCTTGGCGAGGTTGCCCTTCATCGCGCCCGCCAGCTTGGCGAGCAGCACCTCACGGCTGTCGAGGTCGGCGATCTGCCCGACCTCTTCGACGGTGAGCGGGCGGCCCTCCATGTAGCCGCCCTTGATGACCAGACCCTTGTTGTCCTTCGCGAAGTCGCGGATGGCCTTCGCGGCGTCGACCGGCTCGCCCTCGACGAAGGCGATCGCGGTCGGGCCGATGAACAGGCTGTCCAGGCCTTCCACACCCGCGTCAGCGGCAGCCCGCTTGACCAGGGTGTTCTTCGCGACACGGTAGGTCGTGCCAGTGCCGAGAGCGCGACGCAGCGTGGTCAGCTGGGCCACGGAGAGGCCGGTGTACTCGGTGACGACGGTGGCCGAGCTGGTGCGGAACTTGTCCGCGATCTCGGCGACTGCGCCCACCTTCTCTGGCTTCGCCATGGGTCGCCTCCTCTCGTGTTCGGTGTCGCTGGTCGACCCCCGAGAACGAGGAAACGCCCCGGCGCAAAGGCGGCACGGGGCGCGGCAGGGTGCGTGACGCACCCGGAAGCACTATCCATGTCCCCCTGCGCGGGCCGCCCACGGTCTGTGGGGCCTTCGCCTGCCGTTCGCACGACAGGGACCAGCGGTCTTCGGTGAACCAGGGGTAAGACTAACCCCAGTCCCTCGGCGATCCAAACCGGGGTCGACCGGCACGGCATGATGGTCACCATGGCCGACCAGGAGCAGCCGGACCGCGACAACCCACCGGCGGGGCCACCCGCGATCCGCCCGCCAGGGCAGCCCCCCGCGGTGCCCATGCCGGACGACGAGCAGTGGCGCCAGTTCCAGGAGTTCCAGCGGTTCCAGGAGTTCCAGCGCGGCCAGGCGGACGGCACGCTCCCCCCTCCGCCGAGCGGCCCCAAGCGCCGACCGCTGTGGCTGCGGGTGCTCCTGGCGAAGTGGTTCCGCAGGTTGATCTACCTGCTGGTCGTGCTGTTGGTGCTCTCTTGGGCGTACCAGCACTACCTGGGCAATCCCGACGAAGACCTCCCGGCTTCGCAGACCGGCGGCGGTAAGACAACCAGGACTGTCTTGTTCGCGACCTCCGCCAAGGAAGCCGTCCGCGCCTTCTATGACAACGTCGCGCAAGAGGTCCTGCCCGACGCGTGCACCCGGTTCGAGACCAAGGAGGTCGAGGACCAGTTCGCGCGCCACTTCAACGCCCCCGACTGCGAGACCGCGGTCAAGCGCCTGCACGCGGAGGTCGGTCGCGCCAACGACTACGCAGAGCCGCGCTTCCCGCTGTCGATGGACCTGACCCCCCGCACGGACGGCACCGTGGTCATCAGCTCCTGCGAGATGGAGGTCTACGACGGCCCCCGGCTCGGCCGCTTCATCGTCAAGATCATCCCTGGCTCCCGTGGCGACCAGTGGACCATCGCCCGCCACGACGACGAGCCCACCCCCTGCCCGGCCAAGGCCGTCCAGCCCACCGGCTGACCTGCTATCATTGCGCCGCGAGTGCTATCATCGTGGGGTGAAGCAGCTGATCACCCGGGTCGACGACGGCCTGCACGCCCGGCTGAAGGCCCGCGCGGCAGGCACCAACCGCAGCGTGAACGACCTGGTCGTCGAGGCCCTGGTGGCGGTGCTCGACGGCGGCGAGAACCGCAGGGCCGTCCGCGAGCGGGCCAGGGCGGCCGGTCTGCTGGTGGTCCCCGAGGTCACCGGCCCGGTCGACGCCCGCGACGAGGTCATCGCCGCGACGCGCGACAGCGGCGACGCCATCAGCTCCGCGCTGGACGAGGAGCGCTCCGCGCGGTGACCCTCATCTACGCCGACACCAGCGCCGTCGTGCGCGCCTACGCCGTGGGCGAGACCGACCACGAGACCCTGCGCGCCCTGCTGTTCGAGGGGCCGGACCCGGTGGTCACCAGCGAGTTGACCACGGTGGAGTTCGCCAGCGCGGTCGCCGCGGCCGCCCGGGCAGGGCGGGTCGACGAACCGCACCGCCTGGTCGCCCGCTTCACCGCCGACTGCGCCGAGGGCGGCCCGGTCAGCGTGCTGCGGCTGGTGCCGGAGTCGGTCCTGCCGACCGCCAGGCGGCTGGTCACCGAGCACGCGATCCGCACCCTCGATGCCCTGCACCTGGCGGTCCTGCTGACCACCGCGACCAGCCTGGCCAGCGGCGACGACGTCGTCCTGGTCAGCCGCGACCGGCAGCAGCTGCGGGTCGCGGCCGAGCTGGGGATCGCGGTCGCCTAGTCAGGGGCAGGTGACCTCGACGGTGACCTCGTGGGTGGCGGCGATGCTGCTGCCCCAGTTGCCGAGGACGTCCTTCATCTGGACGCCGTAGTAGGAGTAGAGGCGCCAGGGGCCCGTCTGGCAGGGGTACGCCTCGGCGGCGGAGTTGGCCGTGTTCGACCCGGAGGCGCCGGGGAAGGTCTTGTCGGTGGTCTTGGTGCCGTCCGGGAAGGTGATCTCGTAGTAGCTGGGTTCCCAGACGCGACACCCGTTCGGGGGCTTCTCCCAGCCGATGCCGAACAGGGCCAGCCAGCCGCACTCGGTCCACAGCATCGGGTAGACGCCGCCGTCGCCGGAGTCGTAGAAGCACAGCCAGCTCTTCATCCGGCGGTTCTCGCTGCCGTTGTAGTCGACCCAGTCACCGCAGTGCGGCTCGGCGACGGTCAGCGGCGCGGCGGCGGTGGCGGACGCGGGAACGGGGGCGAGGAGGGTGCCGAACGCGAGCACGAGGGCGGCGAACACCCGAGAAGTCTTCATGTGGAGATCGTTTCGGATCCGGACCACCCCGCGCCCGGCCAAGTCCGCTGACTCACCGGGACGTGTGACTACCCCCGGAGAACGACCCGTGCCCCACCCCGTGGCATGACTCGCCAGTACCCCCGTCAGCCCTACCGTCCCGGGTATGGACGAGCGCGGTTACGACGGCCTGCAGGCGGTGGTGTTCCTGGCCGGGATCTACGAGGGGCTGCTGCCGTTCGTGTCCAAGGTCTTCGCCTGGGACCCGTTCCTGGCGTTCCCGTTGCGGCTGCCAGACCCGCTGTGGTGGATCGTCTCCGGCGCGGCCCTGGTCGTGTGCGTCGTGCTGCTGGAACTACTCGACCGGGCCAAGAAGCGGGTCGGCTCAACGAAAAAGGCCCCGCCGGAGCGGGGCCTCTTCCACAAGAGCTGACTACGCCTGCACGTCCTCTTCGAGGAGGTTGCGCAGCTTCGCCGGGTCGACCGGGATGCCGGGGCCCATGGTGGTGGAGAAGGTGATCTTCCGCAGGAACCGGCCCTTGGCCGCCGACGGCTTCGCGCGCAGGACCTCGTCGAGGGCCGCGGCGTAGTTCTCCACCAGCTTGGTCTGGTCGAACGAGACCTTGCCGATCACCAGGTGCAGGTTGGACTGCTTGTCCACCCGGAAGTTGATCTTGCCGCCCTTGATCTCGTTGACCGCCTTGGTGACATCGGGGGTCACCGTGCCGGTCTTCGGGTTCGGCATCAGGCCGCGCGGGCCGAGGATGCGGGCGATGCGGCCGACCTTGGCCATCTGGTCCGGGGTGGCGATAGCGGCGTCGAAGTCGAGCCAGCCCCCCTGGATGCGCTCGATCAGGTCCTCGGAGCCGACCGCGTCCGCACCGGCGGCCTCGGCCTCGGCGGCCTTGTCGCCGGTCGCGAAGACGATGACGCGGGCGGTCTTGCCGGTGCCGTGCGGCAGGTTGACGGTGCCGCGGACCATCTGGTCGGCCTTGCGGGGGTCGACGCCGAGGCGGATGGCGACCTCGACGGTCGCGTCGAGCTTGACCTTGGAGGTCTCCTTCGCCAGCTGCGCGGCCTCGAGCGGGGTGTAGAGCCGCTCGCGGTCGATCAGCTCGGCGGCCTGGCGGTATGCCTTGCTGCGCTTTGCCATTGCTGTTCCTTCTAACGGATGTGTGCGCGGCCGGTCGGGAAGCAACCGGTGGCCGCGTGGATCAGTTGTGGTGCGAGCCAGCGCCTGGCCCTCCCACACGTGCTTCGCGGGTGGTGCTTATTCGACCGTGATGCCCATCGACCGGGCGGTGCCCGCGATGATCTTGGCGGCCTGGTCGATGTCGATCGCGTTGAGGTCGGTCTTCTTGGTCTCGGCGATCTCGCGGACCTGGTCCCAGGTGACCTTGGCGACCTTGGTCTTGTGCGGCTCTGCCGAGCCCTTCTCGATCCCGGCGGCCTTGAGCAGCAGCTTGGCCGCGGGCGGGGTCTTGAGCTTGAAGTCGAACGAGCGGTCCTCGAACACGGAGATCTCGACCGGGACCACGGTCCCCCGCTGCGACTCGGTCGCGGCGTTGTAGGCCTTGCAGAACTCCATGATGTTGACGCCGTGCTGGCCCAGCGCGGGGCCGACCGGCGGGGCCGGGTTGGCCAGGCCCGCCTTGATCTGCAGCTTGATGATCGCTGCGAGCTTCTTCTTCTTGGGTGGCATGTCGGGCTTCCTTCAGTGCTTCCAGTATGCGGCGCGCGGAGCACCGCCGAGGACACGGACCGCGCGAATGGCTGCGCGCGACCGTGCCTGCCGGTCCGGTGGCCGGACCGTCAGATCTTGGAGACCTGGGTGAACGACAACTCGACCGGGGTCTCCCGACCGAAGATCGACACCAGGACCTTCAGCTTCTGCCCGTCGGCGTTGACCTCGCTGATGGTGGCGGGCAGCGTGGCGAACGGGCCGTCCATGACGGTGACCGACTCGCCGATCTCGAAGTCCACCTCGACCGTGCCGCCCCGACCGGCGCCGGCAGACGAGCCCTTGGCCGCGGCGGGCTTAGCCTCCTCGACCTGCGGGAGGAGGAACTTGAGCACCTCGTCGATGGTCAGCGGGGACGGCTTCGAGGTCGCGCCGACGAACCCGGTCACGCCGGGGGTGTTGCGGACCGCGGACCAGGACCCGTCGTTGAGCTCCATCCGGACCAGGATGTAGCCGGGCAGCACCTTACGCTGCACCTGCTTGCGCTGGCCGTTCTTGATCTCGGTGACTTCCTCGGTCGGCACCTCGACCTGGAAGATGTACTCCTCCATGTCCAGGGTCTGGATGCGCGTCTCGAGGTTGGTCTTGACCTTGTTCTCGTAGCCCGCGTAGGAGTGCACGACGTACCAGTCGCCGGGGGCCGAGCGCAGCGCGTCGCGCATCTCGGCGACCGGGTCGGCCGGGGGGGCGTCGATCGGCGTGGTGTCGACCTCGGCCTCGGCCGGGGTCTCGTCATCCGCGTCGTCGGCCGAGTCGTCGGTGTCCGAGTCGGAGTCGTCCGAGTCGTCGGACGCGTCGTCGTCGAGGGCGTCCTCGGCGGCGTCGGTGTCGGGTGCGGCCTCGACGACCTCGTCGGCGTTGACCTCGTCGGCGGGCCCGACGTGGTCGACACCGTCATCGGCGACGAGGCTGGTCAGGTCGCTGCCCTGGGCCGCGCCGTTCTCGGAGGTCACAGTAGGTCTCGCTTCCTTTCGTGCAGCACGTGTTCGCGGCGGTTGCGGCGTGGACTCAGCCGAACAGCCAGAACACGCCCTTGCCAAGGCCGACGTCGAGGCCCGCCACGAGCGCCACCATGAAGGTGACGAAGACCAGCACGACGGCCGTGTAGCCGATCAGCTGCTTGCGGGTGGGCCAGATGACCTTGCGCAGCTCGGAGACGACCTCGCGCAGGAACCGGGAGGTCCTGGCGAAGATCGAGCCCCGGTCGTCCTTGCGGTCGCGGGTGGGCGTCGGGCGGCCCTTGCGGTCGGCGGAGTCGGACTTGGCCGCGTTGTCCGGCCGTGCCTTGCTCCTCGGTTCCGCCTTGCCGTCAGCGTCCTTGCGCGCGGCCGGTCGAGCCGCACCGCGGCGCTCGCGCCGGGCAGCGGCGGTGGACGGACGAGAAGGGCGCTCCTGCCCCTCTTCCCGCTCCTGGTCCTCGGCCACGCTTCCTCCGCTCGATGGTTACCCAGTCCTGCGCGGGGTCAGCCGGGCCGGACGTTCAACGCAGGGGCGACAGGAATCGAACCTGCAACCTGCGGTTTTGGAGACCGCTGCTCTGCCAATTGAGCTACACCCCTTCGCACTCCTACCGGCCACTCTACCGGCGGACCGCGTTCGGACGCACTCCACTATCCCCACCGGAAACCCGAGGGGGACGGTCAAGTCGTTCCAAGCACGAGAGCATACGGTACCCGCTCCCACGCTCCTAAACCGAGCCCCGATCAAGGCCCTGACCTGCCGGTTCGCCATGGTGATCAAGAACACGGCGAACCGGCGGGCGCCCGCTCACGCACCCAGCGAGCGGACCGCGTCAGCGAGCCGGGCGACACCCTCGGGGATCTGGTCGACCCGCACGCCGGAGTAGGCCAGGCGCATGGTCGACCGCCCACCCTCCAGCAGGAAGTCGGTGCCCTTCACGAAGGTCACCCCGCGCTCCTCGGCTGCGGGCAGGAGCTTGGCGACGTCCACGCTCTCCGGGAGCTCGACCCACATGAAGTAGCCGCCCTCGGGGGCGGTGAACTTCGCCTCGGGCAGCTGCTCGGCCAGCGAGTCGCACAGCACCTGCACCCGCTCGGCCAGCGCGGCGTTGACCGTGGCCACCGCGTCGTCGAACCGGCCGCTGATGGCGAACTGGTGCACGATCGCCTGGGCCAGCATGTTCGGCGAGATGTAGGTGTTGGTGGCGGCGACGCGGACCTTGTCGATCAGCTCGGGCGTGCCCACCAGGTAGCCGACCCGGGTGCCGGGGGCGACCGTCTTGGAGAAGGAGCTGGCGTAGACAACGCGGCCGCGGCCCTCGTCGAGCTCGAGCATCGTCGGCAGCGGCTCGCCTGCGAAGCGGATCTTGACGTACGGGTCGTCCTCGAAGATGAGGAAGTCGTACTGCTCGGCCAGCTCCAGCAAGCGCTTGCGCTTGGCCAGGCTCAGCGTGTAGCCGGCCGGGTTCTGGAAGTTGGGGATGATGTGGGCGAAGGTCGGGCGCAGGCCACCGGCCAGCAGCTCGGCCAGTTCCTCGGTGTCGATGCCGTCGACCTCGAGCGACACCGGGCGCACGTCGGCCTCGCGCTGGCGCAGGCCGAGCAGGGTGCGGTCGTAGGTCGGGCGCTCGACGACCACCGGCTGCCCGGAGGTGACCAACTGGTCGAACAGGAACGCGTCGGCCTGCATCGAGCCGTTGGTGACCAGCACCTGGTTCTCGGCGACGCCGTGCAGGTCGGCGAGGCGCTTGCGCAGCGGGAGGTAGCCGACCGCGGTGCCGTAGCCGAGCGCGGCGCCGGGGTCCTTGGTGAGTGCGGCGTCCGCGGCGGCCTTGAGGCCGTCCACGTCGATGATGTCGAGGGAGGGGGCGCCGCGGGCGAAGGAGATGAGTTCTGAAGCCGTCACGCGTGGAATCTAGATGAACCGGGCGTGGCCTGGCCGATGGGGTCGACCACGCCCGGTGGTCCTACGGGCGGACGATCGCGATGGCCTTACCGAGCACTGCACGGCCCTCGAACTTGGCTGACAGGTCGACGCGGATGGTGCCGTCTTCCAGGATCGCGCCTACCTTGCCGCTCAGCTCTACCAGCGCGCCGGTGTCGTCGTTGGGGACGACCACGGGCCGGGTGAAGCGGGCCTGGTAGTCGACGAGCGCGCCCAGGCCCCACGCGGTCACGACGCGACCGGCGAGCGCCATGGTCAGCATGCCGTGCGCGATCACGTCGGGCAGGCCGACGCCCTTGGCGAACGCCTCGTTCCAGTGGATCGGGTTGAAGTCCAGCGCCGCGCCCGCGTAGCGCACCAGGTCGGCCCGGGTGATGTGGACCTTCAGCTCGGGCAGGGCGTCGCCGACGGCGATCTCGCTCACGCCTGGCCCTCCTCGGCGTCGCGCACCACGAGCAGGGCCCGGGTGGTGACCCTCGGCTCGCCCGCGTCGGTGCGGATCTCCGCCTTGAGGGTGATGAAGTCGTTGCCCGCGCGCCGGGAGATGCTCTCCACGACCGTGGTCACCGCGAGCCGGTCGCCCGCGACGACGGGGCTGTGGTGGGTGAAGCTCTGGTCGCCGTGGACCATCCGGCTGTAGTCCAGGCCCAGCTCGGGGTCGTTCACGATCCGGTTGATCGACGCCAGGTTGACGATGGTGGTGAAGGTCGGCGGCGCCACCACGTCCGCGTACCCCAGGGCCTTGGCGGCCTCGACGTCCAGGTACTCCGGCCGCGGGTCCCCGATCGCCTCCGCGAACTCCCGGATCTTCTCCCGCCCGACCTCGTACACCGACTCCGGCGGATACTCACGCCCCACGAACGACTGCTCCAACGCCACACCCCCAACCCTACCCACCCACGACAAAGGCCACCCCACACAGGTGGGATGGCCTCATCGTCCCGCTGGACCTAACCGAACACTGGCGTGCCCACGACCGTGAGCGCCAGCGAACCGGTCGTCGTCAGCGGGTTTCCTTGTGCAGCTTGTGGGTCTTGCAGTTCGGGCAGAACTTCTTCAGCTCCACCCGGTCCGGGTCGTTGCGCCGGTTCTTCTTGGTGATGTAGTTGCGGTGCTTGCAGCTCTCACACGCGAGCGTGATCTTCGGCCGCACGTCAGTTGAAGCCACAACAACCAGCCCTTCACAAACATCAACAACCCCACGGACAGCCACCCGCCGGGGGTCCGGGGGCGCGCCCCCGGCTGGGGGTCTGGGGGCTCGGCCCCCAGAGACAATGGCGAAGCGACGAGGCCAAGGCATTCACTTGGCACACGTCACCCATCGCGTAGCGATGGCCGGACTTGAACCGGCGACACAGCGATTATGAGTCGCTTGCTCTACCGACTGAGCTACACCGCTCTGACATGGATCAAGCCGCGCCACACCGCTGATCTTCTCGGTGTACCGCGGCCGAACCGTCGAGCCCCTTTACGGAATCGAACCGTAGACCTTCTCCTTACCATGGAGACGCTCTGCCGACTGAGCTAAAGGGGCTTGTCCCCGGGGTTGCCCCTGGCGACATGGAGTACTTTACACAGCCCTCCGGGAAGCTCCAAAACGGGGGGTCGATCTACGACAGCAGGGTCAGCACGGTCTCGTCGCGCATGCCCCTGGCCTGCATCGTCCTGGCCTGCAGCCAGGCTTCCAGCCTGCTCTCCGACAGCGGTCGGGAGATCAAGTAGCCCTGGGCGACGTCGCAGCCCATGCCTGCCAGCTGGTCGCGCGCGGCGTCGTCCTCGACTCCCTCGGCGACGACGGTGAGCCCGAGCGAGTGGCCGAGTTCGACGATGGAGCGGACCACGGCGAGGTCGCCGAGGTCGGTGCCCATGCCGAGCACGAAGCTCTTGTCGATCTTCACCTCGTCCACCGGGAGCTGGCGCAGGTAGGCCAGCGAGGAGTAGCCGGTGCCGAAGTCGTCGACGGCGAGCACGACGCCGAGGGTGTGCAGGCGGCGCAGCACCGGCAGGGCGCGCTGCGGGTCGGCCATGACGCCGGACTCGGTCAGCTCCAGGGTGAGCAGCTCCGGCGGCACCCCGTGCCGGTCGAGCGCCTCGGCGACCCGGTCGGGGAACGAGGGGTCGTCCAGGCTGCGGACCGACAGGTTGACCGCGGCGGCGATGCGCAGGCCCCGGTCCATCCACTTGCGGACCCGGATCAGGGCCTGGTCCATGACGAACGTGGTGAGCGCGTCGACCAGGCCCGCGGCCTCGACGGCCGGGACGAACTCGTCCGGGTCGAGCCTGCCGAACTCGGGGTGGCGCCAGCGGACCAGCGCCTCGACGCCGAGCACCTGGCGGCTGGGCAGCGCGACCTTGGGCTGGTAGTGCACCTTCACCTGGCCGGTCTCCAGCGCCTGGCGGAACTGGGTGACCAGCTGGAAGCGGCGCAGGAAGATCTGGCCCATGGTGGGCAGGTAGGCCTTGACCGTGTCGCCGCTGGAGCGGGCGGCGCGCAGCGCGACGTCGGCCCGTTGCAGCAGGGCGTCGACGTCGGTCTCCAGCGGGGCGCCCTCGTGCTCGCCGCAGCGCGGGCCGGAGTAGCCGACGACGGAGTTGGCCTCGACGGTGAGCCGGTCGACCGGGTACGGGGCGGCGAGCTCGGCGCGCAGCCGCTCGGCGATCCCGTGCGCCTGCTCGGGTGTGGTGTCCAGCAGCAGCGCGGCGAACTGGCCGCCCTCCAGCCTGGCCAGCGCGACCTCGGGGCCGAGCGCGTCGCGCAGGCGGCGACCGGCGGCCACCACCATGCGGTCGCTCCAGGCGTAGCCGAGGGCGTCGCTGACGGTGGAGAGGACGTCGAGGTCCACCCGCAGCACGACCGAGTCGTGGTGGCGGCGCAGCGGGTCGCCCGCGGCGCGGCGGAACCCGGGGCGGTTGAGCAGGTTGGTCAGCGGGTCGTGGTAGGCGTCGTGGCGCAGGGTGGCCAGCAGCCGCCGGTTGTCCATCGCGGTGGCCAGGTGGCTGGCCATGGTGCCGATGAGCCGGACGTCGGCCTGGCCGAAGCCGCGCCAGCGGGAGAGCTTGTCGTGCGCCTCGACCACGCCGAGCAGGTGGCTGGCGCTGCGCAGCGGCACCACGAGCGCCTCGTCGGCGGCCCGGCGGAGCAGGGCGTGCCGGATCTCGGGGGTCGCGTCGCCGCGGCGGAAGTGCCGCACGTGCGAGCCGGGCAGGCGCAGCAGGGCGTCGGCGCGGGAGCCGGTGGCCTCGACGTCGTGCGACTCGGGCGGCAGCTCGTCGCCGGAGACGACGGTGTGCAGCGGGAGCTGCGGTTCGAAGCGCAGCCGCAGCACGACCCTGCCCGCGCCGAGCTGGTCCTTGATGCGGTCGGCGATGGTCTGCCACTCGTCGCTGTCGGCTATCTCGGTGAGGTCCGACGGTTCGGTCCGACCCAGCGAGGGTTTAGCCGCGGCCTGGTGGCCGGAGCGGGCGACGATAAGGCTGACTTCGGCGAGCGCTTCTAGGTCGCGTTGTTCGCGGAGCAGGCCGGAGTAAGCGATGTAGAGCGCGGAGAGGCCGGCGAGGGCAAGCACGAGCAGCGGCCATCCGGCCTCCGCGTGCGAGACGACCTGGTAGCCGACTACACCCATAGACGCATTGACCAGGCCAAGAACCAAGGTGCGCAAGACAAGTCTGACGGCGGCGTTGAGGCGCATGGTGCGACCGAGCACGCGCACGCACACCAGGGCGAGCAGGGTGCTCGACAGCGGCGCGACCAACGCGCCCGCCAGCACTCCGGCCCAGGCGGGCCCGAGGTCGCCGAGCACGTCCTTGACCCAGGTGGCCACGGCGAACGCGCTGGTGATCTCGAAGATCATCGCGCCCGCGTTGTAGAGGATCCGGTCCTGGACCTTGCGCACCAGCAGGGTGCCGACGCCCGCCAGCAGGTGCGCGGCGAGCACGACCTCGAACGGGGCGACGAACAGCCCGATGACCAGCGGGATCTCGCAGAAGGAGATCGACCAGGACACCCCGGTGCGCACGTCGATGTTGATCGCCAACTGCTCGGCGACCAGGAAGCCGAGCGCGAGCAGCAGGCCCACCACGACGACGTTCGGGGTGTCGCGGGCGGGCAGCCACCAGGAGACCAGGCCCGCGGCGACGAGACCGGAGACCAGCACCAGGATGGAGAAGAAGAGGAAGCGGCGGTCGGGCGCCTGCTCCTCGGCCTGCCACGCCTGGTCCCTGCTCGGGTCCTGGCGAGTCGGGTCGGGATGAGCCAGTTCGGCGTGTGGCAGATCGCCGCCGCGCACCAGCCCCGTGCCCGGTTCGACCGCTCCAGGATGGTCCGGCATGCAACCTCCTCCAACGGCCGCGGGCGGTGGCCCTGGTGACCTTCCCGGCGCATGGCGGGACCCCGACGGCCCGCTGACTGTACCCCGATCAGGCGAAAGAGGCACGTGTGCTAGTTACCCGCGGCCACCAAGTTCAGCGACCGTTCAGCAGGTGAGAACGCCGGCCAACACGGTCACGGCCTGCCCGGTCAGCCGGATCCGGTCACCGTCCACCCGGACCTCGACGGTCCCGCCGCGGGCCGACAGTTGGTTGCCCAGCAACAACGTCTTGCCGAGCACGGGACTCCAGTAGGCGGCGAGCGTGCAGTGCGCCGAGCCGGTCACCGGGTCCTCGTCGATGCCGACGGCGGGGTAGAAGCAGCGGCTGACGAAGTCGGCACCCTGATCACCGGGTGCGGTGACTATCACCCCTCTGGACGAGTCGAGGGCGAACGCAGAGAGATCGGGCCGCAGGGCGCGCACTTCGGCCGCGGAGGCGACGCGGACCAGGAAATCCTCCCGGCCGCGGTGCACCTCGAGCACGGTCACGCCCGGCAGTGCGGCGACGAGCGGGCCGGGCGGCTCGACGGGTTCGAGCGGGTCGGCGGGGAAGTCCAACTCGATGCCGGTGCCGGTCGCGGTGGCGGTCAGGACGCCGCTGCGGGTGCTGAACCGGCGGTCTCCGCCGAGGACGTGCGCGGCGGCGAGGGTGGCGTGGCCGCACAGGTCCACCTCGGCGACGGGGGTGAACCAGCGCAGCGGGATCGGGTTGGCGCCACGCGTGTCGACGAACGCGGTCTCGGAGTGGTTCAGCTCGGCGGCGACCGACTGCATCCACTCGGTGGGGCGGTCCTCGGTCAGCAGCACGACGCCCGCGGGGTTGCCGCGGAAGGGGCGGTCGGTGAAGGAGTCGACGACGTATACGTCCATGGCTGTCGACCGTACTGCGGTTGGATGGCCGGATGGACGTGTCAGGGATCGAGACCGCGCACGCCGCGCGGGTCGCCGCGCTCGACCCGCTCCTGCCGGTGCCGCCGCCGCTGGCCCCCGGGACCGGGCGCCTGGTGACCGTGGCCGGGGGCGCGGGGATCGCCTGGTCGCAGCAGACGCCCGCGAGCGATCCGTGGAGCCCGCGGCGCAAGCACCTGCTCGAGGTCCGGCTGGCCGACCCGGCCGCGTTCGGCGACCTGCTCGACTCGTGGTTCGACCTGATCCACAGCTCGGTCGTGCCCGGTGACCTGGACTGCGCGGCCGTGGTGGAGGTGCCGAGCCGCGACACCGAGGGGGTGCTCGCGTTGGTGCACCGGGGTTTCACCGCGTCCAGCGTGATCGCGGTGCGGTTGCCCGGGCGTGGACCAGTGGTCGAACCATCCGATGTGGTGGTGCGTCCCGCGGGGCCCGAGGACCTGGCCGTGGTGCTGGACCTGACGATGGCGGTGGTCGAGTACGACGCGCCGTTCGGGAAGATCACGCCGCGCCCGGAGGTCGTCCCCGCTCTGCGATCGCAGCTGGCCGCGTCGCTGGGCCAGATCTGGCTCGGCTGCCGGGGCGACGAGGTGCTCGGTCTCCTCCAACTGCAACTCCCCCCGGCCTCGGCCTGGTGCGACCGCTACTCGGCCGCGCAGGGGGTCGGCTACCTGGCCAGCCTGAGCGTGCGAGCCGACCAGCGCGGCTCCGGCGTGGGTTCGGTTCTGGTCGCCCACGCCCACAGCCTGTCCGACGAAGCCGGGGTCCCGGCAGTACTACTGCACCACGCGCTGCCGAACCCCCGCTCCACTCCTTTCTGGTACCGCAACGGCTACCGCCCCCTCTGGACCACCTGGCTCCGGCGGCCGGTCCTGCGCTAGTCGCGGTTCCAGCGGGCGATGTCCTGGACCTCCGCCTCGACGTCCAGGCCGGGGTCGGTGATGACCTCGTTCTTCTCCAGGCGCCAGGTGCCGACGACGGCGCCGTCGCGCAGGACGGTGGGCATGATGAAGCCGCCGCCCGCCTGGACGCGCTTGGCGAGCTCGGGCGGGACGATGCCGTCGCGGGACTTGTAGCCCAGCAGGTAGGCGTCGAAGTGGCCGAGCAGGCGGGTCGTGGGACCGGGGTCGGCGACCGGGTCGGCCTGCCGGTCACCGAGGCCCGCGCGGGCCTTGCCGAGCGGGAGACCGGACCACGCGGCGAAGTCCTCGGCGGTGGCGGGGCCGTAACCGGTCAGGTAGCGCTCGGCGAGGCGGGCGACGGCGGCGGGTTCGTCGACGGGGTCGCCCGGGTCGAAGCGGACGTAGGTGGGTTCGGTGTCGGACCGGTCTGGTCCGCGGCGGACGCGGCCGGTCATCGCGGCGTAGGCGATCATGTGCGCGGGCGCCTGGGTCTTGGGGTCGAGCGCGATGCCGTTGTCGGCCAGCCGGGCCACCAGTTCGGCGCGGTTGTGCGGCTCGTCGGTCGCGATGATCTCCGCACCGGCCTCGGCCAGCGCGTCGTCGATGCCGAGGCTGAGCCGCCTGCCCCTGGCCGCGTGCGCGAAGCGGGGGCCGAGCAGGTGCACCAACCAGCCCGCGTCCTCGGCGGCGACCATGTGCAACGTCCCGCGCATGGCCCAGGTCCTGACCACGTCGCCGTCGGCAACCGCTCTGTCCACATCGGACCTGGTGAGCCCCTCGGTCCTGACCCGGACCGCGAGCCGCGCCGGGCGCACGTCCTGGGACTGGATCCCGACGACCCGGCGCACAGCGTCCACGACCGTGACCGCCCTGGGACCGGCCAGGCCGTTGGCGACCGTGCGCGCGACCAGGCTCACCTGGCGAACAACCTGCTCGGGTCGGCCATCGCCTTGAACTCCAGCGCGTTGCCTGCCGGGTCGCGCAAGAACATGGTCCACTGCTCGCCGGGCTGGCCCTCGAACCGCACGTACGGCTCGATCACGAACTCGGTGCCCGCCGCGCGCAGCCGGTCGGCCAGCGCGTGGAACTCGGGGACCGGGAGCACCAGCCCGAAGTGCGGCACCGGGACGCCGTGGCCGTCGACCGGGTTGGTCGCGGCGTCGCCCCGGCTGCCGGGCGCGAGGTGGGTGACGACCTGGTGCCCGGCCAGGTCCCAGTCGACCCAGGAGTCGGAGTCGCGGCCCTGCGGGCAGCCCAGCACCTCGCCGTAGAAGCGGCGCGCGGCGGCCAGGTCGTCGACCGGGATGGCGAGGTGGAACGCGGGCCTGGTCATGGCGTCGACGGTACCGCCAGAAATTTCTCGGCGGGTTGGCAACCTTTCCGGGACCCGGTGCGGTCTAGGGGGTGAGTGACCGCGAGAGGAGGTGACGGCTTGCCCGGCAGTGAAACCGGTTTCGACCAGTTTGTCCGAGACCGGTACGACCAACTGCTGCGCTACGCCGTCATGCTCACCGGCCGCAAATGGGACGCCGAGGAGATCGTGCAGGAAGCGCTCTTGCGCTGCCTGCGCCGTTGGCGTCGTGTGCCCGCGGACAACGCCCTCGCGTACGCACGTAAGGCCGTCTATCACGAGTTCTTACGCGTAGCGAAGCGGAAGCCGCAGGTGTCGCTGGACGACCTGGCCGAGCAACTCGACCTGGACGACTTCACCGGCGCGGTAGTCGAACGCGAACACGTGCTGGTCTTACTGCAACAGCTGCCCCCTCGGCAGCGCGCGGCGGTGGTGGCCAGAGTGGTGCTCGACCTGTCCGAGGCGCAGACGGCGGTGGAACTCGCCTGCTCGGTCGGCACGGTCAAGTCGCTGACCAGCAGGGGGATGGCTCGGGTCAGGCAGTTGTGGGCGGCACAGGCGCCCGCGTCGCAGGGAAGGAGGCGGGCGTGATCGCCGACGAGGAGGACCGCGCCGCCGCCCGGCTGCGCGACGAGCTCGACGGGATGCGGCTGTCGAGCACACCGGACCACGTCGACCGGGTCCTCAAGCACGTCCACGGACGCAGGCGCGCACAGCGCCAGCAGCGGGTGCAGATGCTCACGGCGGTTGCCGTGGTGGTGTTCGCGGTGGCCGGGGCGTTCGTGGTCACCGCGAACCCCAGCCAGGAACCGGACACCTACACCGTCGCCGCCGTCACCCAGTGGCAGCTGCGCGGCGACCTCGCGGGCAACGACGACCTGGTGCGGCGCGCGGAGCACACCTGGAAGACCTCGCTCTACCCGCCGACCGCACCGGTGCGCGCGGTGTTCGCCGGGCGCTCGCCCAACCTCTCGGCCTGCTTCGACCTGATCGTGCTGGTCGCCGACTCCGCGGGGTCCGCGGAGCAGGTCGCGTTCGTGACGACGCCGATCTCGATCTCCGGTAAGCCGGACCAGACCAGCCTGGTGCTGCGCGCGGTCACGACCGTGCCGGACGGGCAGCGGGCGGTCGGGTTCCTGTCGACGACACGGGTCCCGGCCGACGAACCGGTCAGCAGCAACGGGGCGATCGGCGTCGCGCTGACCGCGCCGGGACTGGCCGAGATCGAGGTCCGCACCCCGCTGGTGCTCGACCAGGCGCGGCAGACGAACATCCCGGCAGGCGTCGTGTGGCCCGCGCCGGAGCAGGGCACCGGGGCGTGGAACGCGGAGCTGGTGCTGCGGACCCCCGGCGACCACCGGCAGCAGTTCCCGATCGCCGCGGGCATCGGCGACCCGGTGGTGGAGCACGTGTCCCTGCGCTCGGGCAACGGCGTGGTCCGGGCCACCGGCGGCGGCGTCCGGCAGGGCGACCTCATCGCCACCCCGGACGGCATCATCGGGGTGGTCAGCGCGCCGGACGGCACCGTCGACACCCGGCTGACCACGCTCGGAACCCTCGGCAAGGTCCAGACCTCCACCTCGGCGATCCCGGGCAGGCTCGTCGACGGCACCGGCGGGGTGGTGTTCGAACCCACCGCGGACGGGCTGATCTCGGACGGGAACCGGCTGCAGCTGCTGGCCTGGAACCGGCCGGAACTGGCGTTCGACCTCGGCACGCTGCACACCCACGACCAGGGCTGGCTCGTCACCAGGGCCCCCGGCGTCGTCGGCGCGACCTCGGCGTTGCGGATCGGGGGCAGGTGAACGGGCCGGTCGGCGAGACGCGGGCGGGACGACGTGGGTCGTCCCGCCCGTGGGCCCGCCTGCCCGGATCAGCTCGCCGACGCCCAGCCGGTTCCCCAGACGCGCACGGTCGGGCTCCAGTCCTTGACCAGGCGGAAGTAGTGCTCGTGGTAGGGGTAGAGGCCGGTCCAGCAGTAGCCGTACGAGTTGCCGTTGAGCGAGTAGCGCACCGTCGGCCCGACCTTGGTGTCGGTGCCGTAGGCGTTCCACATCTCGATCTTGATTTCCTTGCCGAAGTAGATGGGATCGCTCCCACCCGTGCCACGCAGGCTCACGCAGGTCCGGCCCGCGCTGGTCGGCCAGAACGTGCGCGAGGCCAGCGACGAGGTGAAGTCGAAGTTGAAGGTGAACGGCAGCGGCACCGCCTGGGCACCCACCCCCTGCCCGGTCGGCCGGTCGAGCCCGTCATCCGGCACCAGCGGCACCAGTGGCGCGTCCTTGCTTGGTCGCGCGTCGGTCTGCTTGGCGACTTCGACCCGGTCGCCGTTCTTGTCCCCCGGTTCGGCAACAGCCTGACCGACCGCCGTCGCCATCGCCACTATCACCAGCGCGGCCACCCCGAAACGCTTTATCGAAGACATGGGCTAAACCCCCGTTACTAGTACCCAGAAGACAGGAAAGGAAAGCTAGCCAGTGCACCAACCACCGCACGTCCGGCGTTCGGGTGACACCCCCCGGAAATAGGCCGTTGACCAGGCTTAATGAAGCAGATGGCAGCACCGCGGCTCGCCGCCCGGACCAGACCGACCCCCCGTTCGGCGCAGCCCCGCTATTCTGTTAATTACCGGCAGCCACCCCCACCCGGCCCAGCCCAGGTGCACCCCCGCTCCACCCCCATTCTGGGTATATGTGAACAAAGGTTTTCCGCCGGGTTGGCTCCCCCGCGGAAATAGCGTCCCCATCGCGCCGCCCTCGCGCGCGATGCGGACGCCAGGGACCGGCCACACTGTGCAGGGGTGTGGCCGGTCCCACTTATTTCCCCACCAGGTTCACCGAGGCCAGCAGCGACTGATACAACCCATGATCCCATGTCTGATCTGTTGTTACCACAATATCGGATCGGGACATTCCGGAAGTCAGCCCGAGCGATGTCCATCATTTGTCCTCTTCTCGACTTGTGGAGAAGAGCGCGAGAGAAACTTCTTGCGAAGAGCGAGGGCATGGCGGGAAGTGTCTACGACCGAGCTGATCACTCGAAAAAACGATGACATCGAACCCGTTGGGGTTGTGACCTGCGATGATGACTACTTTAAGTCGGACTCAGCCGCTCTGCCATGGCGAGCCGCTTACGGACATCACCTACAAGAGGTGCGCAGTCCGGCCTCCCTACGCGTTCCGTGTTGTGTACGCTATGTCGCTCAACGACCCAACCGAATCTGACGCGTGAGCCCACCCACCGCGTTCGGAGGGACAACGGATGGAACAGCACATCGTCATTGCCGTCGATGGTCCGGCCGCCGCAGGCAAAACGACGACCAGTCGAGCATTGTCCGATCGATTCAGCCTCAGCTACCTCGAAAGCGGCCGGGCCTACCGAACCCTCGCCCACGAGGCCCTGTCCACCGGGATCAACCCCGAGGACAGCCAGGCAATGATAGGGCTGATCACGGGAATCCTGCAGCGAAGCCGATCGAACGCACTCTTCGATCCAGCGCGGATCAACAACAGTGAACTTCGCACCACCGCCGTGTCCAAGGCGGTGTCCGCGGTGGCGAAGATTCCTGATCTGCGGAAAGCGATAACGTCACTGATGCACAATTGGGCGCAGAGCAGGACGGCCAGCATCATCGAGGGCAGGGATATCGGCACCGTCGTCTTCCCCGATGCTCGAATCAAGTTCTTCCTGACGGCCAGGGCCGATGAGCGAGCAGCCCGACGGCACAGGCAGGAGATCGGTTCCGACTACCAAGAGGTACTCGCCGACGTGGTGCGCCGCGACCACGAGGACACCTCCCGCGCGGCGTCACCGCTGCGGCCTGCCACCGACAGCGTTGTGATCGACACAACCGACCTGTCCCTCGACCAGGTGATCAACACGATGTCGACGGTGTGCCGGATCGCCGGACTGACCGAAATTCGCCACATCGCCTGACCACCTCAGGAACACGGCCGCAGGGCGCCAGGTGCCGTTCACGCTGGAAATGGGCCTGCCGAGTAGCTACGTTGGCTGTCCAGGTCCCCACCGTGCGACACCTGCCGCCCGACCACGCGCCCGAAACCGAGACCGCCGCCAACGAAAAGATCAGGTGCTCGAGATGAACCAGACAGTCAGAAAACCTCCTGGTGAACCAGGAGGCCTCCTGGAGGAGTGCATCTTCTGCCGGGTGCACGACAACTCGGTGAACGTACTCGTGGACGAAACCCACAACTTCTACGCGCGCTACGACAACTTCCCGGCCACCAAGGGGCACGTGGAAATCGTCCCCAAACGGCACGTTGTCTCACTCTTCGAGCTCTCCGCGCAGGAGGTCTGCGAAGCCTACGAGCTCATGCAGCGAGTCCGCGCCAAGCTGGACGCGGAACTCAGCCCGGATGGGTACACCGTCGGCGTCAACGAAGGCCGCGCGGCAGGCCGAACCATCGACCACCTACACATCCACCTGATTCCCCGCTACACTGGTGACGTCGCGGATCCGCGCGGCGGAATCAGGCAGATCTTCCCGGATTGCGACCCAGGTCAATGGGCGCCCGCCGACTGACGCGCCCCTGACGCGATGAACCAGGTACCGCGCCCACTGGGTTCGGTGACGACATCGCGGAAACCGATGTCTCGCAGCAGATCACTCACCTGTTCCTGGCGCCAGTAGGTGAACCAGCGCGATTCGTCCATCCGCTCCCCCACTCGCCACCCCTCACCGTCCCCCTCCTTGAGGCTGATCGCGATACGCCCACCCGGAGCGAGCACCCGGAACGACTCGCCGAGCACTCCCGCTTGGCGAGCTCGGGGGATGTGGACCAGGCTCCCGCACATCCAGATCCCGGCGAAGGCGCCGTCGGCGAACGGCAAGGCAGCCATGTCGCAGTGCACCGCGGCCGCGCCGACTCGGGACCTGGCGATGTCGAGCATGTTCCGACTGATGTCGGACAGCACCACCGGTCGACCGAGTTCGACGATGTGCTCGGCATCCCGGCCTGCCCCGCACCCGATGTCCAGAACCGGTCCACCGATGCGGAGGGAACCCACGAAGGCGCCGATCTCCTGATCAAGACCGGGGAACTGCGCCAAGCTCGACGTCGCGAGGCGGTATTGAGCCGCTTTGCTGTCGTACAACGCCCGCATGCGCGAGGTGACAGGATCCATTCCGCGCCGCCCTTCGCAAGACCGGTCACACCAGGTCGAACTCGTCACGCGACATCGACATCGAGAGCGCGTTCATCTCCTCGACGACATCGGACTCGTCGAGAGTCGAGAACCCGCGCTCGGCATCCAAGCTGATGCACCCGATGAACCGGCTCTGCGAGTTGCGGATGGGGACCACGAACAGCGCCTTCCGGTGCCGGACCAGTTCGAACTCGGCCCAATCGAGGTTCATGACGGCCTCGGCACCGTGCTCGGCCCGGTAGGTGTCGAACTCGGCCTGCGTCGTGATCGCGTCCAGCCCGGCCGCATCGATCTTGACCTCGCGGTTGTGCAGCCAGCAGAGGCCGACGGCCCCGACGCCCTTCGGCGGCGCGAACGCCCTCGTCTGCGGGGACGAGGACATCCGGTAGGTCGACAACCTGCGCAGCACCCCGGACACCGGGTGGCGCCAGGTCCGCTGCACCTTCCAGAAGTGCAGGGCGAGATCACCGGTTCTCAGCGGAGGTTCCACCTGCCCGCCGACCTCGAGCATCCGCCCGAACGAGGTCAGGATCCGGCGGCGCATGGTGGTCTTCTGATCCGGCAGGGATCTCGCCTGCCACCACTCGAACGGGCTGAGGGCACCGAACAGGCCGACGACGACGAGCAGACCCAGCGGCACGTAGGGCTGGGCGGTGACGATCGAGTTCCAGAACTGGGTCGACGGAACCCCGTTGGCCTTGCCCGCCAGCGCGATACCGGCGGCCATCAAGATCAGTTTGTCGTACGCCTTCGCGGTCCTACGCCCCATCGGCCGCCGTTCCACCCGGTCTCACTGCCCGTATCCCGACCAGCTCACGCCGTCGTCGCGTGCCGCCAGGCGGCGCCTGGGATGTCCACGCGCTCCCCCGAGCGCAGGCGCATGACCGCGCAGGGTTCCTCGGTGATGCGACCGATCACCCCGAAGGAAAGACCCGCGGTCTCGAAGTCCGCCGCCAACTCGGCCGCACGCTCCGGTGGAATGGTGAACACCAGCTCGAAGTCCACCGAATCGCCCATGATGACGGCCAACGGCTCCTTCGACAACGCCCGGCACACCGCGGTCACGGCCTCGGGCACGACGATGGCGGCCTCGTCCACGACCACCCCCACCCCGCTGGACCTCGCAATGCACTCGAGCGTCGCCTTGAGGCCGTCCGAGGTGTCCTGGCAGCTGGTGACGAATCCGCTGCGCCCGAGGAACACACCCTCCCGCACCCGGGCTTGCGGTCGGGTCCAACTCCGCAGCAACTCGTCCCGGTGGTCGTTCTCGATCGCCTCGACCGTCCTGCCGCTGCGGAAGTACTCGGTGGCGGCGCCCGCGGTCCCGGTCGGCGCCGTCAGGCAGACCAGGTCGCCCGGCCTGGCGCCACCGCGCATCAACGCGCGCCCCGGCATGCACGTCCCGAACGCGGTGGCCGACAAGATCAACCGCTCCGCCCCACCGATGTCGCCGCCGATGTTCGGTGCCCCGAAGTCCGCGCAGGCCTGCCGGATCCCGGTCATGACCTCCTCGAACTTCACGTCGTCCATCTCGGCGGGGTACCGCACGACGGAGACCACGCCGATCGGGGTCGCCCCCATCGCCGCCACGTCGCTCACGTTCGCGGCCACCAGGTAGTAGCCCAGGTCGAACTCCGTGAGGAGCCCGTACTCGTAGAGCCGGAACTTCGGTCCACGGACGTAGTCGGACCCGATCACGAGGTCTTGGTCACCGCGCACCGCCAGCACCGCGCAGTCGTCCTGGCTGTCGGCCCCCGCCACGACCGCGACCGTCGTCCCGTCGGCGTGCCGCGCCGACGGGACAGCCGAGGACTGGTTTGCGAAGAGGGTGGAGATGACCCGGTCCAGCCGAGTCGGTTCATCTGAGAACACATTCGGAACGGACATCGTTGCTTTCTCCAGGTGGTTGAGCAGCAGGCGCTGGGCCACTGTCCATCGACTCGTCTTGCCCATCGTTTCGCGGAGGGCTTCTTTTCGGACAACGACGGCGTAGTCCCACTCGGGGTCCTCCATCGAGAGAACACGACCGGCGACGGATCGCAGGTACTGCCGTTTGTTGGACTCACCCGGGAAGTACAGGCGGTAATCATCGCCATACCCGCGCAGGTAGTACGCGCCAGACCACCGCTCGTCGGCGAGGTCTGCTATTCCGGAAAGGCTGACGTGGCCAGCGGTCTCGGCCACCATGAACTCGTCGACCTTGGCGCCGTCAACGGGGAGAAGATGCCAATGAGCGTGCGTGATGCACCCATTGCCGTCTTCGAACTCGGTGGAACCGTGCTCCAAGATGAGCGGTTCGCCGAACGTCGCTCGGTACAGCCCCAGAACCCTGGACACGAGGTGCTCAACCGCTGCCCGGTGCGCCGCCACCACCTCGGAGAACGAGAGGTAGTGCCTCTTGGGCAACAAGAGGAGGTGCCCGACGACGAGCGGCGACATGTCGGCGAGCAGGACGAAGTCCTCGGTCTCGAGAACCAGCCGAGACGGCGGGAACCCTTCATACACGCGAACGAACGAGATATCCCGAGAACCAGCCAACTCATCGCAGAAGTCGGCCCCGGTGCAATGCGTTCGAGTCGTCACGACTTCCCCCTTGAATGAGCAGTTCCAAGCGGTCGCATGAATCCACCATTCGCCCCGAAGGCTGGACGATCCCCAGGAGAATAGCACCAACCCGGAACAGTCGGTAGCGTGTACGACACCGCGCACACCACATGACGACGCGCTGAGACTCCCGTCGCGGTGAATTCGCAGGTCACACCGCGCAGCTAAATGATCAAGCGAGCACTCTGTCCGGCTTCTGTCGAATTTCTGTCATCAAGACCGATCGCCTCCGAGTCCTACCTACGTGAGTTCAGGTAGTACAGCAGGGACACAAGGGTCCCAGAGCCAAGCAATTCCTGTCGCTGCGCCAGTTCGTTGACACGGCTCAGCGGCACCCACTCGACCCGACCCACTTCTTCGGTATCGGTCGGCTCGCCGAGACGTTCGGCCTGACGCCAGAGATAGACATCCACAGGGGCCGTCACCTGACCCGGCAACGGCTGAAAGGCGACAAGGTGTTCCGGCTCGCCCACCGGTCGCCAACCGCTCTCCTCAGCCGCCTCCCGCGCAGCAGTCGCGGCAGCATCTTCACCGTCGTCAACCAGGCCCCCGAGCAGCTCGTACCCCCATTGGCCGGTCGGGAAGCGATAGCGCCAGAGCATCAACGCCTCGTCGCGCTCGTTCACGATCAACGCAATGGCGATCCGAGCAAGGTGCACGACGTGGTAATCCCACCGCTCACCATTGGGCGCCCCAACGTCAGCAAGCCCAACCCGAACCCACCGGTTGTCGTAGACAGTTCGCTCACCGAAGACCGTCCAAGCACCGCGCTCGTCCCCCACGCCCAGCGCACCTCCCACTGGCCCCACGCACTCGTCCCTCGCGCTACGGGCCCCCGTGGGAGCCTGGGGGGTCGCCCCCCAGATACGACAAACAGACGACCGGGTCCACGCATTCCGTGGACACAGGTCGCCTGAGTCTGTGGCGGGTAGAGGATTCGAACCTCTGTAGCTTTCGCGACGGATTTACAGTCGGCTGACCTGCGAAGATGCCGACAAACCCACAGGCATAGTTCACTCGAACGGGGCAGACTGAAGGCTTCCAGGTGCAGGTGACGACCCAGGTTCGCACCCAAACTCGCACCCACTCCGCCACCTCACCAACTAGTCAGACGTGTCAGAGTCAAGATCATCCGCTACGTCGGTATCTCCAGCAGGTGTGACGGCAGGACCACTGATGCGTGCGAGCTCGACAGCCCGACTCTGAAGATCTTCCGCTCGTATGCGCAAGAACGTATCAAAATCGTCCACCAAGGCTGCGTCTGCCGCCTCTCTGGAAACAAGTGACTTGGATAGCCGGTTATAGAACGGCTTATCACCGATTTGTTCGCGCAGCGCTCCAAGATACCCGGAGGGCGCTTTATCTCTAATCTTGATGTTGCTAATTGAGGAGAGCATGATGATATTGGCGACCTTATTTGGCTTGCTCCATTTCTCGCTACGTGCAACGTATGCTTTGGGAAATAGGTGGTGATACTCTTTGTCGTTCGACCAAGCCAAAGATTTGCCCGTGTCTATCTTCTGCCCTGTCAACAAATCGACAGGGCCCTCATGCGCCAGCATCAGAGCCAGCATCTTCGACGTGGCACTGTTAGAACGAAACTCCCTGATTCGCCATACGGACGCCTGAGGGGCCACGCTTCCGTTATCAATGGAGGTTCCACCTTTGGCAAAATCAGCAACGGCATCGAAGTCCGTCGCCATGTTTCCAGTATTCCAACCACCAAAATAGCTGGAGAAGGTCGTCAACCAGAACCACCGTGCAATCTCCTTGTACTGCGCTTCCGTCGGACTTGGAACACGACGAAAGATTTCGGTCAAGACTGCAAACTGGTTTGTATAGGGTATCGCCGCATCACTTGGTACGCCGATCTGCGTAGAAAGGAAATCGGCGGAGCGACGAGCGGCTTGCGAGGTGCTGGAGACAGCATTGTTGAGATCTTCAGCTTTGAGGTCGCGCAGAGAATCCATGTTCTCCGAAGTGAACCCGAGGCCAGCAGAAGCTGCCACACTCCGCAAGATGGTCTTACGATCAATACCCGAGAATTTCTTCGGCTCCAGGTCAGCAAGTATTGAGTCGATCTTCTCGACCAAATCAAAGTCGGGGGACCAAGTTGCAGCTCGCATTAGATCTACAACCGTTAGACGGGTACCGGTGCTGTTAATCCTCTCAAAGACTGGCCCTACGTCCTTTATAGACATATCGCCGAGAGTTACAACCGCAGTTTGATAATCAGTGAATCGATCAAACAGTGCCTTTGCCCTTACGCTTAGACTCTTTTCCAAGCCAACAAGCCTGCTAAAATAGTCTGAGGGGCTAGCGAGGAACCTCGTGGGGACGACGTGAAGAGCAGGCGTATCCAAAGTGTCGAGATGGAGAAACTTCTCCGCCTTCAAGTCGTATGCGATGTTCCATACACTATCAGCCTTAGTTCCAGACCAAAATAGAGCTCCGCATATTGTCGACAACCTCTGCTGACCATCAAGCAGGTAGTTGACGGGGTAATCTGGCCGAGATTCAGCGATCGCAAGGTCCGCAATATTGCGTTCACTGGCGAGCTTCTGCCTCGACTGCCACAGAAGAAGGCTACCGATTGGATAGTTTCGACGAACCGAGTCCAGAAGATCCAAAATCTGAGAGCGCTTCCATACAAAATTTCGTTGAAAACGTGGAAGCAAGATATCGCCAGCAAGAACGCGCTGCGCCAGTTGATTGATTCTCTCCGGAGAAGGCCGCGGATCCCGAAAAGGCACAGAAGTTATAGTTGACGCAACGTTATCGCTCATGCCGCAAGTATAGTGTATAACGCCGACGAGCGAAAGCTGACCGGGAACCGGAAGGAGGAAAACGATGCGACTTACCGAGCTAGCTTGTGGACAAGTTGCTACACAAGCGCTAAAGCCCGAATCACCTGCCTATTTGAGCCAATCTCTGCGGCAACTGCCGCCGCCTCCTTCGCATGTGACGATGCTTGGTCGAAATCCTTCATCGAGCAGTGAATCAGGGCCAGGTCGATGCGGAGCCCTGTGGCGGCACGGACGAACGTGGGGTCCAGGTCGGCAAGGACGGCCGTCAGGACTTCGTGGGCTTCTCGTCGGCCTAGGCGGGCTAGGGCGTGGCCGCGCCAGCGGGTTAGGTGGGTGGTGTCCAGGGCGACGTATGGGCCAGCCTCTGGGGTGGAGGCCGTCAGGAGTTGTTCTGCCTGGTCGAAGCTCGTCAGGCTGAGTCTGGTGTCACCTGCAGCGGCATAGGCTTCGCCTAGTGCGGCTAGGCACCACGAGCGGATCCCCGACGGAAGTGCCCGTGAGTTAGCCGGGTCCAGGCTTGCGAGCAGGTCTACGGCGTCTGTTGGTTGATCTAGGTCGATGAGCACGATCGCTTGTTCAGCGGTGGCGTGGACTAGCCAGCTTGGGTCGGGGACTTCCCGCGCAGCCACCCTGGCGTCCTCGTAGAACCGCCATGCCTCAAGTGGATCTCCGCAGTCGAGTGCTTGCCATCCCGCCAACGTGCACAGTTCGGATTCGATCGCGGCCAGGGGTGCGCGCACTGCGGGGAGCAAGCTGTGCGCCTTAAGGCGGCGTGTCTGCTCAATCTTGGCCCTGACCTCGCCGCTAGTAACGAGTGCGCCGAACTGGCGGTCCAAGCGGCGGAGGTAGGCCAACTGTTCGCGCAGGAGGTCGACCACGGACATGTCCACACGGCTTGAGAGGTGGACCAGGCGGCGAAGTTCCGCAGCCCCATCGTGTGACACGGGGTAGGCCGGGGGGCGAAGCAAGGTCTTGACGTTGTGCTCGAAGAAGCGTTCGAGCAGGCGGGCAGTTGCAGGACGCGGCGGAGCGAGTGGGGAGCCGTCCGGGCGGCGACCGGCGGCTAGGCGCTGGAGGTGGCGGGCGCTGAGGGTGCCTGGCTCGCCGGTGTCGTGGGCTAGGCGTTCTAGGGCTTCAGCGCATTCTTCGTAGGTCAGGTTGCGGTCCCTGATGAGATGTTCGAGCAGGGTTCGCGCTGGTCGTTCGTGCATCGCTCCCACGTCCGCTTATGTCGTTCTTAGGTCGTCCGCAGGTCCTTCCGGATGAGCCGCGCTGACGACACGCTGATGTCAGTGTTGCACGAACGGGAACGGCCTTGTGGAGGTCTTGATGGAGGTGAGCGCGAAAGCATGCGTGCCACGAATGGGCGTACGTACGCTAGGAAACTCGGCGCTGGTGGTGAGGCTGTGAGCGGCGTTCAGGGTAGGTCACTGGGTAGTGCGGACGACTACAGGCAATCGTTGATCGGCTTGGCCGAATCAGTGGCGGCCCACATCGGACAGTTCCACCTGCCGCACCCCGGTCGGATCGGGGCGATCTACCTCAGCCGCAGCCGGGCGTGCGTGGAAGTCGACGTCGATGGGATCCACGCGATCGGCCGCATCTGTGCGGATCTGTTGGCGTGGTACGCGACGCTGACGAATCCGACAGCAATGTTCGCCGCAGCGGCTGACGACTGCGAGCCCCGATTTCGGATTACCGGGGAGTTGCACGACGGGACCAGGGTGGCCGTTGAGGCGCACCCGAATCCGGACGACGTTCCGGCTGACAGAAGCGTGATGGAGATCGGACAACCAGTTGTGGACTGGTTGCTCAGCAAGGCCGACGCGGGTGCGGCCGGAGACGAGGAGACATGAACGACTTGCGCGGCAAGGGATATAGCGCGAGCGTGGCGATTGAGGTGGACTTCTGCGAGATCACCACGGACGTGGGGATCAACGGCACGGAGATCGACTTCAACGGCGGCAGCGAGTTCGCGATCCTGTTCAGCCCAAGGGGGCTCGACAACCTGATCGAGAAGGCGACTGCCGCACGTGAGGAGTACAACCGCGAGTTCGGAACGGACTCGCCAGCCGACCGTTAATCACCGGGTGGTTGGAAGTGGCGACAGAGGATTGGCAGGCGGTAGCCAGAACTATTGACCGGCGCGTGCGGCAGTTGCGTCTGCCGCAATGGGAACTCGCTGAACGTGCGCAGGTGTCCCAAGCCATCATCAGAGAACTTCAGTACAACACGGTAGAACGTCGCCGACATGGCCGGACCCTTGAAGCTCTGTCCATCGCGCTCGAACTGCCTCCTGGGCACCTCGCGGGCGTCCTTGCGGGCACGAACGAAGATCCGACCCCGAACGTTGATGTGGGTGCGCGTCTAGAAGCCATGGAGAAGCGCCTCACAGCGTTGACCGAACGTTTCGACCGGATTGACAGCGCGCTGAAAGACAAGTGGAGACGTCTGTGACACGGCGGCTGCCAGCTCTTGTTGAGAGCTTGGCAGCCGCCGCTTGGCGTGTGGGTGATGTGGGCGGGTTTGGGTGTCACAGCCGTCACAACTGCTGTTTCCGCTGGTGAACCCCATGATCGTCAGGCCCGACGAGCGTCACGGCAGTTCGACGGAGGTGTCACCATGTGACGCCCGGCGGATGGCCTCGGTGATCTCCGTGACCAGGTATCCCCGCACCTGCCGGACACCATCGGCGGTGGTGATCCGGTCCCGGGTCGACGCACAGCCGAAGTCGCTCATCTGCCGCCCCAGCGTGCCTGGCTCGACGTCCAGCGCCTCTACTAGTTCAGCGCTGGGGATGAACTCGCGGCCAGCTCCGTGGTGCTCGACGAAGTCCGCCACAGCAGCAAGGACACCCGGCACCGCCGCCGGACCGACCGCACGCAAAGGCTCCACGGGCACCGCGTCGCCAGCAGCGTGACCGGTCAGCGTGCCCTCAGCGGCCCGCAACACCCGGCCCTGCTCGCAGATCACGCGCCAGTCGTCGTTGGGCATGTAGAAGGTCCGCACTGTCGTGGCCAAGACGTCACCGGCTGTCTCGCCGTCCGGGCGGAGGATGCCAACGCCCTTGTGGGAGGGCAGTAGGCGGCTTGCGTCGTACCCCCTGGTGTTCATCTGCTCGCCGAGGACGATGTTGCTGTCGCGCCAGTCCATGACCCGCAGCGCGAACCGGGAGCCCAGCACCGCCCGCAGTCCGGAGGGGATCGTTTTCGAGTCCGGCCGCTGTGTCGCCAGGACCAGGACGAGCCCGGCCGCAGGCCCCTTCTTGGCGAGCCACGTCAACTGCTCGCCGATGTGTTCGCCCGCTGGCACTCGCCTCCCGTCCAGGTCCACGACGGTGTGGTCGTCCAGCGGTACCTGGACCTCGTCGATGATCAGCGCGGTGATCGGCATGTCCAGGGACTTGTCCCGCGACATCGCCGGAGTCACCTTCGACTCTGGGCACACCGCGTCGTCCAACCCGCGCATCCGGCGATAGCGGCCCTGGACCTCCTGCACCAGCTCACCGAGCCAGCCCACCAGGTCGAGTACGTGCGTCGGCTCGTCTCCCGACATGAACCGGTGGGCGACAAGCGCGGCAGCATCCCAGTCCTTGCCAGCCTTGAAGTCGGCCACGTAGAGCCGCGTGTGCGGGTCCAGTACAAGACCTGCCGTAGCCATACGTGCAGCGAAAGTCTTGCCCTGCCTAGGGATCGCACCCACTAGCAACGATGTCCACACCAGAGGCAAGTCAATCCGCCTACCTCGTGCGTCCCGTCCGAAGGGGACCGGCCGCCATGCATCCCATCGGTCAGCGACTCGCAAGGGCGTCCGCTCCGGCGGCTTGTCATACGGGTCGGAGTCGGCAACCCAAATTGCCGCCCGACCAGCGTGTCCACCGTTACCGCGGACTCGTTCCACGACTAGCTGAAGTTCGTCCACAGCGAGCGCGGAGGCCAACGCATCACGGCTTCGGATCACGTCTGCCGCCTTGCGGGTGGCCGGGAGATCCACGGTGACCGCCCATCCGTCGCCACTTCGGATCGGACGTTCGACCAACCGCAGCGACTCGTCCTTGCCGATCAGCCTTGCGTCCCTGAACGCCTCCGCCAGCGCTAGGGGGTCAACTGTCCACGCCAAGCTCCGGGGTCCTGGCAACACAGCCTTACGCCCTGGTGAGCCGTCACGTTGCCGACCTATGAGTGCCAGCGACAACGACACGACTGCGCCAGAGGCCCACCAGACCACGTCTCCGTAGGTCACTTGCAGGACCGTGGCCACGCTCGCAGTCAAGAGCAGGAGACCGGCGCTGACCCGATACCGGAACAGGGTGAGTTCGCGGATCTCCCGGAACTTGTCCGCCAGCTTGTCCTGTTGCTCGGCAGCCTGTCGGAAGTCGCGAACGGTCACCCACCTGCGCCACCAACGAGCCGCCACCGCCAGCCCCCGGAGTACGGCCCGGAAGTACCGCAACGGCAGCCTGACCAGCCACGCCGCAGCATCCCGGCCTGCCTGGCGTGCACGAGCCCGATCCCAAGTCCAGCGGCGTTGCCGACCCGGGCGGGGCAGCCGCACGACGGCGGCTGCCCCTTCCGACTGGCGACGGGTCATCGCTTCCCACCGCGACGCGGTGCGTCGGTCACGACCGTGAACACCCGGACCAGCGTGCTTGCCGTGAACAACGCCGGGAGCCCGAGGACGACGGCCAGCAGCGTCGTGTTCCCCGCCGCGTAGGTGACGACCACCCACTGAACGCCGGTGATCATGCCGCCAAGGACGAGCACCCGGCCCAGCAACGACACGGCACGCGCACCAGCCCGGGCGGCATCAGCGGTCGCACGCCCCTTCCGGGCTCCTGAGCGCCACATCAGCAGCACACCGAGCACGATCCCGAGTGCGGCAAGCAGCATGGTTGGGGTGACAGTGAACGAGGTCATTGCCAACCTCCGACCCTCCGTGCCAGCCAAGCCGCATAGACGGCTTGGCGGTCTTCCACGTTCAGCGCTCCCCAGACCCCTGGGGAGCTGCCTCCGACCGTTCGGAACTCCAGCTCCAGGCACTCATCTCGTACCGGGCAACCAGCACAGATGCGCGCGGCCATCTCGCGATCGGAGAGCACGTCACCGGTGAAGTCAGGCGCCTTGCCGTCCGCGTAGACCGCCATGCAGGCGCCGTCCCGGGTCACCACCTCCCAGAGCACGTCGTCCGGGACGTGCTCGAACTGGTCCAAGGCAGCGGCGGTCGACTCCTCGAAGGTCACCAGCCACCCCCGGTGAGCCGCTGGACCTCCCGGGCGGTCCGCCGCTCAGCAGCGATACGACCTGGGTCGACCAGGCCGCCGGTTTCGGCTGCCTCCGCGATGAGCTTGTCGAGTGCGGCTGACGGGACGACGTAGCGCGTCCTGACCCGCACGGCGGGGAAGCCGTCCTCCCGGATCGCCCGGTAGAGCGTGGCCGGGTCGACGCGCAGGATCTTGGCGGCTTCGCGGACTGTGTAGAAGACGGGACCGGTTCCAGGCATAGCTGTGCTCATGGATGATTTCCCTTAGTTAATGTCAGAAGCTGAAGTGGGGCTTCATTCCATTGACGTCAGCGACTTGATAGACATGCCGCGCTGACGACCGCGATGGGCCACAAGCGAATTGGGACGCGCGCTAATCTCGTCGTGACGGCGGAGCGCGGAGGAATACGTGACAGAGGACTGGTCTGCGGTCGCGAAGGCGATTAAGTCGCGTTCGCGCGAGTTGAACCTGCGCCAGGTCCAGCTCTCCGAACGGTCGCAGGTGTCGCAGGCCATCATCCGCGAGTTGGAGAACCACACCGTCGAGCGGCGCCGCAACACCAAGACCCTCGAAGCCCTGTCCATCGCGCTGGAGTGGCACCCCGGGCATCTGTACGCCCTGCTCCACGGCAGGCGGCCGCTCGAACCTGGTCAAACCGGCGACCGGGGGACCGACCTGATCCTGGAGCGCCTGGAGGCCATCCAGGACCGGTTGGACGATCTCAGCGAGAAGATGGACGGTCTGACCATGGACGTTGTGAGCCTGGTCAACCGGACCGACAAGTAGGCCCGATGACCGGTCTCGCGATGATTGCTTCCTGTCCACACTTACAAGAAACGGCATCCGCGCACCGGAAAACAGGTGGCCAGGGTTAACCGCGGAACCATTATGTCCAGTTAACTTTGCAGGTCAGCACGATTATTCGGGGGTCGGCGCTGATGGCGGTTACACGGTTGCAGGCCGTCCGGAAGTCGCTGGGTTACTCAGCGGACACCGTGATCGGCATGCTCCACCAACGCGCGTCCATGATCGGTGAGACCGTCATGTCCCGCGCCAGCCTCAAGACCAAGTTGTCCCGCTGGGAGAACGGTCACGAGGCGGTGAGTTGGGCGCTATATCAGCGCCTCTTCCGCGACATCTACGGCCGGACGAACGACGAACTGGGGTTCCCGCCGGACGAGATCGACAGCGAGGCCAACGAGCTACGTGCGCGCCTGGGTGCGGCACGAACAGTCGATGCCGCCACCGTTGACCTGTTCCGCCGCCAAGTCGACAACGCCCGGCACGTCGACCGCCGCTTCGGCGGGATCAGCCTCCTCGACCAACTCCGGACCCTGATCAAACAGATCGAGGACCTACTGCGGTACGGCTCGCAACGAGGCCAACGCGAGGCTCTAGCGGCGGTTCTGGTGGAAGCCTCCACCCTCGCAGGATGGGAGTCCCTAGACCGGAACGCCACCAACCAGGCGTGGGGCCACTACGAGCGCGCCAAGGCAGCGGCGCGCGAGGCAGGCTCTATACCGCTACTCGCGCACGCCATGGCCGAACAAGGCTTCGTCCTCATCGACATCAACGAACCACGCCTAGCCGTCGCACAGATCGCAGAAGCACGATCCCTCGCCGAAGGCATCGCGACACCGTTGCTCCGCTCCTGGATCGCAGCCGCTCACGGCGAGAGCCACGCCACCGCAGGCGACACCGACCAAGCCCTAGAGGCATTCGACGACGCGAGCACCCTGCTCCCCGCCGACCCGGTCGACCCCGCCCTACCCTTCGTCTTCCTCGGCGACAGCCACCTAGACCGCTGGCGAGGCAACGCCCTAGCCAAACTCGGCGACCCCGACGCCATCAACCACCTGGTCGACGCCCTCTACGGCACGCCACCCGACTTCCTCCGCGCCCGAGTAACCATGCTCGTAGACCTCGCCTACGCCCACGCGGCAGCAGGCGACCGCACCGCCGCCCAGTCCTACGCCCGAGAAGCCAGGCGCCTAGGAATGCAGATCAAGACCGACCGCCTCCTACGCCGCCTCAGCCACCTAGTCCTGCCGACGTGAGTTCAGGTAGTACAGCAGTGACACGAGGGTCCCGGAGCCCAACAACTCTTGGCGCTGCGCCAACTCGTTGACTCGGCCAAGCGGAACCCACTCGATCCGACCCACCTCTTCGGTGTCGGTCGGTTCACCGAGCCGTTCGGCCTCACGCCAGAGGTAGACATCCACGGGAGCCGTTACCTGCCCCGGCAACGGCTGAAAGGTGACCAGATGTTCCGGCTCCCCCACTGGCCGCCAACCGCTCTCTTCCGCTGCCTCACGCGCGGCAGTCGCAGCGGCATCCTCGCCTTCATCGACCAGCCCACCCAGCAGTTCGTAACCCCACTGGTCGGTCGGGAAGCGGTAGCGCCAGAGCATCAACGCCTCGTCGCGCTCGTTCACGATCAGCGCGATGGCGATCCGCGCCAAGTGCACGACGTGGTAGTCCCACCGCTCGCCATTGGGCGCCTCGACGTCAGCAAGCCCTACCCGAACCCACCGGTTGTCATAGACGGTTCGCTCACCGAAGACCGTCCAGGCACCGCGTTCATCGCTCACGCGGACACGATACCGACGCGACCCGTAGTTGCGGACTACGCGTTGATCATGGCTTCGGACGACGCTTGGGCATGCGCGACGCAAGGATCTCGGCGGCCTTGCGGTCGGCACCAGCCACCCAGGCCGCGTAGACACGCAACGTCGTGGCGCCACCTCCGCCGTGTCCCAGCCGACCGGCCACCGTCCGCAGGTCCACGCCTGCGGTCAGGAGTTCGGTCGCGGAGTAGTGGCGGAGTTCGTGGATGTGCGTCTCGATGCCCAGCTTGGTTGCCATGTACTTGTACCGGCCGGAGATGCTGTCCGGCTTGCACGGGACACGCGGGTGGGGCTTGCGCACGCCTACGAACACGTACAGGTCACCGGTGAACTCAATGTTGAGGGCCGCGCATCGTTGAATGCACCGCTGGCGCAGTTCACCCAGCAAGACAACCGTTTCCGTGTCCAGCGCGATCCGCCGCATCTGGTGCGTCTTGGTGTCCTTGATCTTCTTGATCCCGCCGCGATCGATGTAGCTCTGGCGGATCTCCAGCACGCCCAGGTCCAAGTCGATGTGGTCCCAGCGGAGCGCGCAGACCTCCCCGCGCCGCATCCCGGTGGTCATGACCAACCAGACCAACGTTCCCCAGTCGTCATCGACCTCGAACGCGGCTTCGATCAGCAGAGCGGCTTCCGCCGCTGACGGCGGGTCCGGCTGGGATGGGCTCTGACGCGGACGGTGGGCCTTGCGCGCGGGGTTGTCGTCCAGCCATTCCCAGCGCACGGCCGCCGCCATCGCACCACTGATCACGGCGTGGATCTGCCGCACTGTCGATGCCGCCAGCGGCTTGCACACGTGCGGCTTGCACCCGACGCTGAGGCAGTCGTGAAGCCCGGTGGCCTTGTGGGCGATGTACGGCTTGCCGTCGCACCGCTCCCGGCACCTGCGGAGTTCAGCGTTGAACGACTCCAGGACACGAGCGGTGACCTTGCGAGCGGCCAAGGCGCCTAGGGCAGGCCGTATGTTGCGCTCGATGTAGCCCCGATAGCCCGCGCGGGTGCTGTCTTCCATCTCGGCGACCTTTAGCCACTCTTCAAGTACCTCACCGAGCGAGATAGAGGTCTCGGTGACCCGTTGCTTCTCGACTTGGGCGAGCAGGCGGGTAAGTACCGTGTTTGCTCGCTTATAAGCAGCCTTGTCGTTGCCCTTGACCGACTCGCGGAGGTACGAGCGCTTGCCAGTGACCGGGTCATCGCCCGCGTAGACGACTACGCGGAGGTTGGACCCACGCTGCTCGATCCGACCGCGCTGGCGGGATTCATCTGGCAAAACAGGCATGGCCTTGAGTGTACGTTCGCACCCAAAGCCGCACCCAAAGATCATCTTGGCCGAAGCCGACGATCTACTATTCGGTTATATGCCCTGGTCAGGACATGTGGTGGCGGGTAGAGGATTCGAACCTCTGTAGCTTTCGCGACGGATTTACAGTCCGCTCCCATTGGCCGCTCGGGCAACCCGCCGGGGTGTCCGGTGCTGCTGGACGTCGGGAACCATACCGAATGGGGTGGGGGGAGTTCCAACGGGTACCCCCCTCTGCGCGGCGACCCCCTGGTGGGTGGTGGCGGCGGTACCATCCGTGCCGACCTGAACTACCCCTGTACAGCGGAGGTGCGAGGCACGTGGCGGACCCGTCATTCGACGTGGTGAGCAAGGTGGACCGGCAGGAGGTCGACAACGCGCTGAACCAGGCTGGCAAGGAGTTGGCCACCCGGTTCGACTTCCGCGGCACCGGGGCGAAGGTGGCCTGGTCCGGCGAGGAGGCGATCACCTTCGAGGCCGAGACCGAGGAGCGTTGCGCCGCCGCGATCGAGGTCTTCAAGGAGAAGCTGGTCAAGCGGAACATCTCCCAGAAGGCGTTCGACATCGGTGAGCCCGCGCCGTCGGGCAAGGTGCACAAGGTGACCGGCACGCTGGTGCAGGGCATCTCGGCGGAGAAGGCCAAGGAGATCGCCAAGAAGATCCGCGACGAGGGCCCCAAGGGCGTCCAGGCGCAGATCCAGGGCGATCAGTTGCGCGTCTCGGGCAAGAAGAAGGACCACCTGCAGGACGTCATCAACCTGCTCAAGACCGGCGACTTCGGCATCGCCCTGCAGTTCACGAACTACCGCTGACGCCCGGTGGTGGGTTGGCCCCGTGCCCGACCCACCACCTCCCGGGAGGTGGACCTGTGCAGGCCTGCGAGGTCGTCATCACCGCGGCTGACGCCGGGTGGCTGGTGGACTTCACGCGCGCGCTCGTGGCCGACCGGCTGGTGGCGTGCGGGCAGCACATCAGCCCGGTCAGGTCCGTCTACCGGTGGGATGGCGCCATCCAGGACGACGTGGAGGCGCGCGTGGCGCTGCACACCCGCCTGTCGCTGGTGCCGGAGATCGTCGCCCGCGCCGACCGGGACCACCCGTACGACGTGCCGTGCGTGTTCGCGCTGCCGATCCAGGCGGGCAACCCGGCCTACCTGGCGTGGATCGTCAGCCAGACCAGGGAACCTGCCGATCACGACACTCTCGGTGTCGATCCAACCGGCTGACCAGCCGATCAGGGCGTGGTGTCCGGCATCACTGGTAACCCTGCGTGCACTAGGGGCGATGCACTGTCGGGGAGTCGCCGCTCGATAGGGGATGCGGGTGGCTCTTACGTGGGTAGCCTCGGATTGGTGAACACGACAGGAGCCGTGATGAAGGGCATCGTCCTCGCTGGGGGTAGTGGGACCCGGTTGCACCCGATCACGCAGGCGGTGTCGAAGCAGCTGCTGCCCGTGTACGACAAGCCGATGATCTACTACCCGCTCTCGGTGCTGATGCTGGCCGGGATCCGGGACATCCTGATCATCTCCACCCCCGCCGACCTGCCGAACTTCCAGCGGCTGCTCGGCGACGGCAGCCAGTTCGGGGTCGCGTTCTCCTACGCGGAGCAGGCGGAGCCCAACGGGCTGGCCGAGGCGTTCATCATCGGCGAGGACTTCGTCGGGGACGACTCCGTGGCGCTGGTGCTCGGCGACAACATCTTCTGGGGTCTCGGGTTCTCGCAGATGATGCAGGCCAACATCGCGGACCTCGATGGCGCTGTCTTGTTCGGTTACCCCGTCAAGGACCCCCAGCGCTACGGCGTCGGTGAGGTAGACGCGGACGGTCGGCTGCTGTCCATCGAGGAGAAGCCTGCCGAGCCGAAGTCGAACCGGGCCATCACCGGGCTGTACTTCTACGACAACGACGTCATCAAGATCGCCAAGAGCCTGTCGCCGTCGGCGCGGGGCGAGCTGGAGATCACCGACGTCAACCTGGAATACCTGCGGCAGGGCCGGGCCAGGCTGCTCGACCTCGGCCGGGGCTTCGCCTGGCTGGACACCGGCACGCACGACTCGCTGCTGGAGGCGGGCCAGTTCGTCCAGGTGCTGGAGCACCGCACCGGCGTCCGGATCGCCTGCCTCGAGGAGATCGCCCTCGACCGCGGCTTCATCACCCCGGACGAGTGCTACGCGCTGGGCACCAAGCTGGCGAAGTCCGGTTACGGCGAGTACGTCATGAGCGTCGCGAAGGCCGCGGGCGCCACCGGTTAGGACTGCTCCAGCGCCATCCGTTCGAGCCGCGCTATGCGGTCCGCGATGGGTGGGTGCGTGGAGAAGTGCCGGGAGATGCCGTCGCCGGGGCGGAACGGGTTGGCGATCATCAGGTGCGACTGCGCGGCGACCGCGGGCTCGGGGGCCAGCGGCGCGGCGCGGGTGCCCTCGTCGAGCTTGCGCAGCGCGGAGGCCAGCGCGAGCGGGTCGCCGGTGAGCCGGGCGCCGGACTCGTCGGCCTGGTACTCGCGGGAGCGGCTGACCGCCATCTGCACGATGACCGCAGCGATGGGGCCGAGCATCGCGATCAGCAGCATGGCGAACGGGTTGGCGCGGTCATCGTCGTCGTCACAGAAGATGCCCGCGAACAGCGCGAGGTTGGCCAAGAGGCTGACCACGGTGGCCAGCGCGCCCGCGACGCACGAGATGAGGATGTCGCGGTTGTAGACGTGCGCCAGCTCGTGGGCCAGGACGCCGCGCAGTTCGCGTTCGTCGAGCAGGTCCAGCAGGCCCGTGGTGCAGCAGACGGCGGCGTTGCGCGGGTTGCGGCCGGTGGCGAACGCGTTCGGGGCGGCCGTGGGGCTGACGTGCAGGCGGGGCATCGGCTGCCGGGCGGCGGTGGCCAGCTCGCGCACAATCCGGTACAGCGCGGGCTGTTCAGCTTGCGAGACCGGCCGCGCGCGCATGGCCCGCAGGGCGAGCTTGTCGGAGTTGAAGTACGCGTAACCGTTGACGCCCGCGGCAACCAGAACGCCGATGATGAGCGCCGTGCGGCCGAAGAACGACGCGACCAGCACGATCAGCGCGCTGAGACCGCCCAGCAGGAGCGCGGTCCGCACCCCGTTGACATGTCCGTGCACCCTCGCCTCCTCGGTTCTCGTCGGCCCGGGAGTCCAACGAGCGCCCGGGGTGAGAAGTTCCAACCGGACAGTCGATCAGTTGCCGCTCTCGCCCAGGCGCCAGTAGGTCGTGGGACGCACGCGCTGGCGGGGGTAGCCGCGGTCGTCGAGCAGGTGCGACCGCACCGCGAGCATCGCCGACCGCTCACCGGCCATCCAGACCTCCGGTAGCCCTTCCGGCAGCGTCGCGGCCCTGATGGCTTCGACTAGCACCGTGTTCTGGCCTGCCGGTGCGCCGTCGCGGTAGAGCCATGTGACGCCATCGAGTGGCTGCGCTTCTGCGGCGTTGGCTACCTCGACGAAGGCCAAGACCTGCTTGTCTTGCGGCAACGCGGCGAGGATCGCGGCGATGGCGGGGATCGCGGTCTCGTCACCCGCGAGCAGGTACCAGTCCGCGGTCGGGTCGGGCTGGTAAGCGGGCGACGGTCCGACGAAGATCACCTCGTCGCCCGGCTGGACCCTGGACGCCCATGCCGAGGCCGGGCCCGCGTCGCCGTGCAGCACGAAGTCGAAGTCGACCTCGTTGGTGGCGGGGTCGTGCCTCCGGATCGTGTAGGTGCGGGTCAGCGGCCGGACTTGTGCCCACAATCCGCGTGCGGACTCCAGGGTCAGCGGCTCGGGGAGCTGCGTGCCCTCGGGGTAGAGGTAGAGCATCACGTTCTGGTCGGTGCGCGCCCCGGCCAGGCTCGCCAGCGACTCGTGCTGGACGGTCACCCGCGCCATCTGCGGGGTGACGCGCTCGACCCGGGTGACCGGGACGCGCCAGAGCCGGGTCTCTTGCCTGCGGGAGCGCCTGCGGGCCTCGGGTTGCGTGCTCATCTCCCCATCCTCGCGCCCGTGGTCTCGGCGGCGTGAACCGGCTACCGTTCGTTCGAACGAACAAGGAGGTCGCCGTGCTCGGACTGGAGGCCAACGCTCAGGCTCTTGCTGCCGGGTCGACCACGTCAGTAGCGCTGACGACCGCGGTCTTGGACTCGATCAGGCAGAGCCAACCGACGCTGAACGCGTTTCGCCGTGTTCGCGAGGTAGCGCTCACTGATGCTGCGGCGGCGGACCGGGCTCTTGGTGCGGGCGAGCGGTTGCCACTGTTGGGCGTACCGGTCGCCATCAAGGATGACGTCGACATCGCCGGTGAGCCCACCGCGTTTGGTTGCCCGGGCGAGTTTCCTGCGGCTACAGCGGACTGCGCGCTGGTTGGGCGGCTCAAGGCTGCTGGCGCTGTCATCGTCGGCAAGACCAACACACCTGAGTTTGGCCAGTGGCCGGTAACCGAGGGATCTGCGTTTGGGGTGACCCGGAACCCGTGGGATCTGGGGCGAACGCCTGGCGGGTCCTCTGGTGGTTCGGCTGCTGCTGTCGCGGCGGGGTTGGTGCCCGCGGCCGTTGGGTCGGACGGCGCCGGGTCGGTGCGGATTCCGGCGGCGTGGACGCATCTGGTGGGGATCAAGCCGCAGCGGGGGCGGGTGTCCAGTCCGGACCTGTTCCACGGCATCACGACTGATGGCGTGTTGGCTCGTACGGTCGGGGATGCGGCGTTGTTGCTAGAGGTGCTCGCTGGTGCGCCGTTCCGGGATGCGGCTGATATAGACCCGGGCAGGTTGCGGATAGGACTGTCGTTGCGGCCAGCGTTCACTGGCATGCGGGTCGCCCTGGATCCGTTGGTGCGTACGGCCGTTGTGCGACTCGCGCGAGTGCTGCGGTCGCTGGGGCACGAGATCGTCGTCGCGAATCCCGACTACGGCCTGATTGGACTCAACTTCCTCCCCCGCTCTCTAGGCGGCGTCCACGACTGGCACGACCGCGTCCCGGATCCGCTCTTGCTCGATACACGCACTCTAAGCAACGGGCGTCTCGGGGCTCTCTTGCGCGGGCGTGGATTGCGCGCCGCTAACGCCACCTTGCGGCTGTTCCAGCGCCGGGTTGGGCGGGTGTTCGACCGCGTCGACGTACTCCTGACACCGACGACGGCTTCCCTACCGCTGCCCGTTGGCGCTATCGACGGACTTCGCGGGTGGCAGACGGATCAGGCGATCATCCGCGCGTGCCCGTACGCGTGGCCGTGGAATGTGCTCGGTTGGCCTGCCATGAACGTGCCCGCGGGACTGGTACCGCTGCCGGTGGGCGCGCAGCTGTTGGGACGTGCTGACAGCGAGCGGCAGCTGATTTCCCTTGCCGCGCAACTGGAGTCCGTCGAGCGCTGGGACCGGAGGTGGCCGTCGTGACCAGGGACCGGATCCTGCGCGCGACCCTGCGGGTAATCGCCGACAAAGGCGTCGCCGGGGTGACGAACCGGCGGATCGCCCGGGAAGCGGAGGTCTCGCTCGGGTCGATCACGTACCACTTCGCGACCCAGACCGACCTGCTGCGAGAGAGCCTGCTGCTCTTCGTCCAAGAGGAGACAAGCCGACTCGCAACCTTCGAGCTACCAGCGACTCTTGAACAAGCGGCCGCGTTGGTCCAACAGGTCGTGGAGAACCTACCGTCCGACCTAGCCCCGTTCGAGCTCTACCTCCACGCCGCCCGCGACCCCTCTTTGCGCGACGCCACATCCCGCTGCTTCGCCGCCTACGACGCGCTGACGCTGACCATCCTCACAGCCCTCGGCGTCCCCTCACCCGAACACCTCACCGGCCCCGTCGTGGCCCTAGTAGCGGGCATGCAACTCCGCCACCTAGCCACCGGCACACCCCCCGACATCGCCAACGCCCTCTTACTGCTCGTCAGCCCTTAGCCGCACTGAACACCGGATTCCCCACCGAAACCCGCTGCACAGGCACCACCACCCGCGGCACCTCCACGACAACCCCACTGCGAAACACCGGCACCTGCGGCTTCGCCGGACGCACGTTCACACTCATCAGCCCTCCCACAATCCACTGTCGGCCCAGAAGTGCCCAGCATCCGCCGAGCTGTAACGGCCTCCCGCACAGTGGACCACCGGGGTACGACAGTTCAGCGCTTGGCGGTGCTCCGGCCCGACGGGTTCGGGAGCACCGGGAGAGCGCGGGCCGCGGCCTTGGCGTCCTTCCGGATGCGGGTGAGCTCCTCGAAGAACGGGTTGTGCCGGTTGTCGCTCAGGTTCAGCGGCAGGTACTCCCGCTCGATCACCGCCTGCTCCACCTCCCGCGGCGACTCCACCGCGAGGTAGGACACCCGGGCGTGGGCGTCCAACCACTTGTTCAACACCTGCTCGCCGTGCACGAAGGTCAACCGGCTCCCACTCCCGACGCGACGCAGCTCCAACCCCAACTGGTCAGCAAGCAGGCACCCCAGCGACAGCCGGAGCGTGGACGCCTCCGCGTTCCCCCTGAGGTGCTCCTTCACCCGATGCCGAATCGTCCGCGTGCTCGCCCGCGCCCCATTCCGCGGCGCAGGCTTCGGCGCAATCCCCACATACAGCAACTTCCACGGCGCCTCCGCCAACCCCTCCGGCAACGGCACCACAGGCGGAACCTCATCAAAGAACCAGCCATACAACCCCGCCAAAGCCGGCACCGGACACGGCTTCCCCAGGAGAACTTCGTCCCGCGAGTACGTCAGCTGAGGCAGAAGCAACGGCTTCAGTAAGTCCTCATACCCATCATCACCCACGACTTCACCCCAGCCCGGTAGCCCTACCTTCCAGAGTCGAACCTACCGAGCCGAAGCGGGCCCACACCCCTCTTTAGCGCGTCCGATCGCGGAGTTCCATGGTGCAGCACTTTGGCCCGCCGCCGGATTTGCGGAGTTCGGTGATGTCTACGGGGTGGGGGGTGTAGCCGTGGGTGTGGAGTTGGGTGGTGAGGGTGGTGGCTTCCTTGGGAAGGATGACGTTGCGGCCGTCGGAGACGGCGTTGAGGCCTAGGCAGGCGGCGTCCTCTTCGGTGGCGAGGATGGCGTCTGGGTAGAGGCGGCGGAGGAGGCGTTGGGTGCCGGGGGAGAAGGCGGCGGGGTAGTAGGCGATGTGCGCTCGGGAGGTGGGGGTGGCCTCGGTGAGCACAAACAGTGCGACGTCCAGGTGGTAGTAGCGGGGGTCTACCAACTGGAGTGACACCACCGGGACGCCCAGGACTTCCTGGGCTTCGGCGTGGGCACCGGGGTCGGTGCGGAAGCCGGTTCCGGCGAGCAACAGATCGCCGGTCCAGGTGAGGTCGCCCTCGGCTTCGTTGATCTTCTCGGGCATGACGATGTCGCGGTAGCCGCGGTCGAGGAACCAGGTGCGGAAGAAGTCGGCCTCGGCGGCGCGCTGGGGGGCGCGGAAGCGGGAGCCCAGCACCACGCCGTCGATGACGGTGCCCGAGTTGGCGGAGAAGACCATGTCCGGCAGGCCGGGCTGGGGGGCGATGGTCTCGACGGTGTGGCCGAGGCGCTCGTAGGTCTCCTTCAGCGCCGTCCACTCGGCGACCGCGCCCTCGGTGCTGACCGGGCGGGTGGGGTCCATCCAGGGGTTGATGGAGTACTCGACCGCGAAGTACGTGGGCGAGCACATGAGGTACCGCCGCGTCGTGGCGAGGCGGGTGGTCGCGGGCTGCCGCACGGGTGCCGAGGTCATGGATCGAAATGTAGAGCCCCGGAAAGCAGTCATCAATGTCGCTAAGACGCCCTCGAACATGCAGAATGTTGCGTGTGGACGTCATTGATCAGCGAATCATTTCACAGCTCGTGGCCGACGCGAGGTCGAGTTACGCCGAGATCGGCAAGGCCGTCTCGCTCTCGGCGCCCGCGGTCAAGCGGCGGGTGGACCGGCTGCTGGAGACCGGGGTGCTGCGCGGGTTCACCGCCGTGGTCAACCCGGAGGCGCTGGGCTGGGGCACCGAGGCCTTCGTCGAGGTGCACTGCCAGGGCAACGTGTCCCCCGACCGGATCCGCCAGCGGCTCGAACCGCTGCCCGAGGTGGTGGCCGCCTACACCGTCTCCGGGTCGGCCGACGCGATCGTGCACCTGCGGGCGGCCAACATCCACCACCTGGAGGACGCCCTGGAGCGGCTGCGCGCGGTCGACATGGTCTCCAGGACCGTCTCCACCGTCGTCCTGTCCACCCTTCTGGAGCGTCCGCCCGCGCCCGAGCCCGGCTAGGGTGCGCGGACATGACCGTCCTGCTTGAGCGGCGCGACGGCGTCGCCGTGATCACCCTCGACGACCCCGACCGGCGCAACGCCCTGACCCTGCCCATGTCGGCCCGGCTCGCGGAGCTGGTGGCCGAGTGCGAAGCCGACCCGGACACGGCCGCAGTCGTGGTGACCGGCACACCCCCCGCGTTCTGCGCCGGGGCAGACCTAACGGTGCTCGGAGAGTCGCGCGAGGAGGGGCTGCGCGGCATCTACGCGGGGTTCCTGGCCGTTGCGCGGTGTTCACTGCCGACGATCGCGGCCGTCGGCGGGGCGGCGGTAGGGGCAGGGTTGAACCTGGCGCTGGCCGCGGACGTCCGGATCGCGGGACCGCGGGCCCGGTTCGACGCGCGGTTCCTCCAGTTGGGCATCCACCCAGGCGGCGGCATGACGTGGATGCTGCAGCGGCTCGTGGGCCCGCAGACCGCGACCGCGATGACCCTGTTCCGGCACGTGCCGGACGCCGCAGAGGCACTACGGGTCGGTCTGACCCTCACGACCGTCGACGGCGACCACGACGCGCTAGTCCAAGCGGCCGTCGACCTCGCCGCGGCTACCGCCAAAGCGCCCAAAGACCTGGTGCTGTCGATCAAAAGGTCGATGCGCGCGACCGCGGCGCAAAGCTGCCACGACGACGCGATCGAAACCGAGCTCGCCGCGCAGGTGGCCTCGATGGACTCCCCCGCGTTCGCCCAGCTCCTGGCGGAGATGAAGGCCCGGATCTCGTCCGCGCCGACCCCGTAAGCTGTTCGCGGCATCCCACGGGGTCGGAATCCGACGCCCATCATCCGGGATAAGTGTAACCGCCGGTTACACTCAAACCGGGACCGCACCAGGCCCTTACCCGATACCGTTGATCGGGGGCTCGCGCGGGACTGTGATCTGCAACGCGTTGCTCGGGTCCGTGGTCCGGCGATGCCTACCGTTGAACGCGACACGACCAGCCAGTCGGGTGTCAGGAGAGAGGGATCGGCAGCTCATGAGCACAGGTGTGGACGGTGGTACTGCCGCCACCGGGACCCCGCGGGCGGCCGCGGTCACCAAACTCGACCGAGTGGTGATCCGGTTCGCCGGTGACTCCGGTGACGGCATGCAGCTCACCGGCGACCGCTTCACCTCGGAGGCCGCTGCGTTCGGCAACGACCTCTCCACCATGCCCAACTTCCCGGCGGAGATCCGCGCCCCCCAGGGCACCATCCCCGGCGTCTCCAGCTTCCAGGTCCACTTCGCCGACTACGACATCCTGACCCCCGGCGACCGCCCCGACGTGCTGGTCGCCATGAACCCGGCCGCGCTCAAGGCCAACATCGCCGACCTGCCCGCGGGCGGCACGCTGATCGTCAACACCGACGAGTTCGTCAAGCGGAACCTGACCAAGGTCGGTTACGCGGTCAACCCGCTCGAAGACGACTCGCTCGCCGCCTACCAGGTCCACCAGGTCGCGATGGCCACGATCACCCAGGGCGCTCTTGCCGACACCGGCCTCGGTAAGAAGGACGCCGAGCGGTGCAAGAACATGTTCGCGCTCGGGCTGCTCTCGTGGATGTACCACCGGCCGACGGAGGGCACCGAACGGTTCCTGCGCGAGAAGTTCGCCAAGAAGCCGGACATCGCGGAGGCCAACGTCCTCGCGTTCCGCGCGGGCTTCTACTACGGCGAGACCACCGAGGCGTTCGCGGTCACCTACGAGGTCGCCCCGGCCAAGCTCGCCCCTGGCACCTACCGGCAGATCACCGGCAACACCGCGCTCGCCTACGGGATCGTCGCGGCGGCGCAGCAGTCGAAGCTGCCCGTGCTGCTGGGCACGTACCCGATCACCCCGGCGTCGGACATCCTGCACGAGCTGTCGAAGTACAAGCAGTTCGGCATCACGACCTTCCAGGCCGAGGACGAGATCGCGGGCATCTGCGCGGCGCTGGGCGCCAGCTACGGCGGTGCGCTCGGGGTCACCTCGACCTCGGGACCCGGTGTCGCGCTCAAGTCCGAGACCATCGGCCTCGGCGTGATGACCGAACTGCCGCTGCTGGTGATCGACGTGCAGCGCGGCGGGCCGTCGACCGGCCTGCCGACCAAGACCGAGCAGGCCGACCTGCTGCAGGCGATGTTCGGCCGCAACGGCGAGTCGCCGGTGCCGATCGTCGCCCCGCAGTCGCCTGCCGACTGCTTCGCCGCCGCGATCGAGGCGACGCACATCGCGCTGAAGTACCGCACCCCGGTGCTGCTGCTCTCCGACGGCGCGGTGGCCAACGGCTCCGAGCCGTGGCTGATCCCCGACGCCGCCGACCTGCCCGACCTGACGGTGGAGTTCGCGACCGAGCCCAACTCCCCGGACGGGTCGACGTTCTGGCCGTACCTGCGCGACCCGGAGACGCTGGCCCGCGCGTGGGCCGTCCCCGGCACCCCCGGCCTGCAGCACCGCATCGGCGGGCTGGAGAAGGCCGACGGGACCGGCAACATCTCCTACGAGCCCGACAACCACGACCGGATGGTCCGGCTGCGGCAAGCCAAGATCGACAACATCCCGGTGCCGGACCTCGCCGTCGACGACCCGACCGGCAAGGCGCGGGTGCTGGTGCTGGGCTGGGGCTCGTCGTACGGGCCGATCGGCGCCGCGTGCCGCCGGGTGCGCAAGCTCGGGCACTCCGTCGCCCAGGCCCACCTGCGCAACCTCAACCCGTTCCCGGCCAACCTCGGCGACGTGCTGCGGTCTTACGACAAGGTCGTCGTGCCGGAAATGAACCTGGGGCAGTTGGCGTTGCTGCTCAGGGGCAAGTACCTCGTCGACGTCGTCAGCTACACCAAGGTCGCAGGCCTGCCGTTCAAGGCCGAGGAACTGCAGAACGTGCTCACCGACATCGTGAAGGGGGTCGATGCGGGATGACCACGATCGACTTGGGGCTCCCCGGACTCGCCGGGGTGCCGACCACCGACGAACCGCAGAAGGCCAAGGACTACAAGTCCGACCAGGAAGTCCGCTGGTGCCCGGGGTGCGGCGACTACGTCGTGCTCAACGCCGTGCAGTCGTTCCTGCCGTCGCTGGGGCTGCGCCGGGAGAACATCGTCTTCATCTCCGGCATCGGCTGCTCGTCGCGCTTCCCGTACTACATGAACACCTACGGGATGCACTCCATCCACGGCCGCGCCCCGGCCATCGCCACCGGCCTGGCCACCGCCCGCCCCGACCTGTCGGTCTGGGTCGTCACCGGCGACGGCGACGCGCTGTCCATCGGCGGCAACCACCTGATCCACACCCTGCGCCGCAACGTGAACCTCAAGATCCTGCTGTTCAACAACCGGATCTACGGGCTCACCAAGGGCCAGTACTCGCCGACCTCGGAACCGGGCAAGGTCACCAAGTCCACCCCGATGGGCTCGCTGGACTACCCGTTCAACCCGGTGTCGCTGGCACTGGGCGCCGAGGCCACCTTCGTCGGCCGCGCACTGGACTCCGACCGCGCCGGGCTCACCGAGGTCCTGCGCCAGGCCGCCGAACACCGCGGCTCGGCCCTGGTCGAGATCTACCAGAACTGCCCGATCTTCAACGACGGCGCGTTCGACGTCCTGAAGGAAGCGGGCGAGGCCGAGCGCAGGCTCATCCCGCTGGAGCACGGCAAGCCGATCCGCTTCGGCGCGGAGGGCGAGTACGGGGTCATCCGGTCCGGTTTCGGGTCGCTGGCCGTCGCCAAGGTCAGCGAGGTCGGCGCGGACGCCCTGGTCGTGCACGACTCGCACACCGAGGACCCGTCCTACGCCTTCGCCCTCTCCCGCCTGTCCACCCAGGACCTCAGCCACACCGTCACCGGCGTCTTCCGCTCGGTCTCCCGCCCCACCTACGACGACCAGGCCCGAGCCCAGGTCGACGACGCCAAGGCCACCCGCCCCGCAGACCTCGACACCCTGCTCCGCGGCAAGGACACCTGGACCGTCATCGCCTAGGTCCCGCTCCACCGAACCGAGCCCTCACCGAACCGGTGGGGGCTCGCTTCTTTTCCCGGCGGGCAAACGGGTGATCGTCGACCGGCGAACCACGGTCACGGTCAGCGATGCGCTATTCATCCAGCGTGAACAAGGGTGCGCGGGGATTCCGCGGCGTGGTGGGGGAATCGAAGTGGGCGCGACTGCTGGAGCTCGGCGTCCCGCGCGTGCACGGCCCCCGGGTGCCGCTGCTGCGGCAGGGCGATCCGGGGACGACGGTGCTGGTGCTGCTGTCCGGTCGGGTGAAGGTGTTCGGCACGGAACCGGACGGCGGTCGGCTGCTGCTCGCGCTGCGCGGGGCGGGTGACCTGCTGGGGGAGATCGCGGCGCGGTCGGCCTCCCGGCGCACGGCGACCGTGGAGACCATCGACCGGTGCACCGTCAGCGTCGTGCCCGCCGAGCGGTTCAACGCCTTCCTGGAGGAGCACAACGGGCAGGCGGCACTGGCGGACTACTCGCTGTCGAAGCTGTCGCAGACCGTGCCCTACCAGGTCGAACTGGTGCACTTCAGCCCTGAGCGCAAGATCGCCCGACTCCTGCTCGAGGTGGTGGCGCTCGCCGACGACGCCGTCGCCGACCGGTACCGGGTCCCGTTCTCCCAGCAGGAACTGGCCAACTCGCTGGGGGTGGTCCGCAGCACCATCTCCCAGCACCTGCTGCGGCTCAAGGACAGCGGCGCGCTGCGGCAGGACCACGGGCACCTCGTCGTCGCCGATCCCGGCCTGCTGCGGGCGTTCGCCGGTCTGTGACCCAGCTCGCAGTCGACCTGTCCGATGGCGGACAGTTCGGCGCCCGGGGGCTGGCCAAGCTCGTCGGGTGACCGACGACAAGACCGACCACCCCGCGAGCAGGGCGACGCGGCTGCCGCCGTACCGGGCGCTGCTGGTGGTCGACATCCGGGACTTCAGCGGCCTGCTCGGCCACCACCACGCCGAGGTGACCGACCGGGTGCCCGCGGTGCTGCGGGCCGCGTTCGAGCGGTGCGGGCTCAGCGAGGTGTGGGACACCAGGCGGTTCGGGTTCGGCACCGGTGACGGGTACGCGGCCGGGTTCCCAGCCGAGGTGCTCCCGCTGCTGCTCACACCGTTCCTGCGGGCGCTGCACGAGGAGTTGGAGTTCTGGGACCGGGTCGCCGCCGACGCGGCGCCGCTGCGGATGCGGGTCAGCGTGCACGTCGGCCCGGTCACCGACTCCGGCCGCGAGCTGCTCAGCGAGGGCAGTGGCGTGGCGCGGGTCGAGGCGCACCGGCTGCTCGACTCCGCGCCGGTCAAGGACCTGCTCACCCGCTCAGGGCCGAGCACCCGGGTCGCCGCGATCGTGTCCGGGCGCGCTTTCACCGACGCGGTCCAGAGCGGGTACAGCGGTGAATCCCCGGAGCTCTACGTCCAGGCGCCGGTCGAGGTCAAGTCCTACAGCGACCTCGCCTACCTGCGAGTCCCGGTGCCGACGGGCGACCTGCTGCGCCACGGGTTCCTGCCGCCGGTGACCCAGGCCGAGCAACCGACCGAGGACATCGACCACGCCGCGGGCTCCACCCGGAACACCGCCCACCACGTGCACGGCGACGTGGTCCAGGCGGGCCGCGATGTCACCCAGGCGACCAACAACTACACCTTCCAGAGGCCGGCGAACGTCAACACCGGTTCCGGCAACCAGTTCAACGGCGACAACGCCCAGTACCACGACAACCGCGGTACCCGATGACCTCCACCAGCTACAGGTTCGACGAGACGGCCAACGTCAACTCTGGTTCTGGCAGCCAGACCAACGTCACCAACAACCACTACCACGCGCAACAGCGCGTAAGACGCAGCCTGCGGTTCATCGCGGCCGAGGAGATCCGCAGGCGAGCCGAGCGGTTCGTCGCGCCCGCGGGTTTCCCGTTCGCGGCGTTCACCCGGTCGTCGACGGTAGTGCTAGCCGGCACCAGCGAGTCCGGCGCGCGCACCACGGCGCTGATGTTGTTGACAGCGCGCGGAAACAGCCATCTCGACGAACTCCGCGTGCTGGACGACCGCGGCGACGACGAAGACCCGGCACTCGACACCACCCAGCTGAAAGAGGGTGAGCGGCTGCTGCTCGACCTGTGCGCGGCCGACGACGAGCGGGTGCGGGCCATGCAGCCGGACCTGGAGGCCTACCAGGCGGAGGTCACGCGCAAACAGGCGCGGCTGGTCCTGCTGGTGCGGCCCGACCAGGTCTTCCTGCTCGCCGACTCCCTTGCCGCACTCCGGGTCGACGTCGACCGCCCGGACGGCGCGGAGGTCCTGCGCGCGCACCTGGCCCCCGAAGGCATCGGCCTGCCGGACCCACCGCCGCCGGTGGCCAGGCTGGCGGACTGCCTGCGGTCCGACCCGGTGGGGCGCATCGCCGACCTGGCGAGGGTGGTGGTCAGGGCCAGGGACACCGGCCAGGGCAAGACCACCGGCACCTGGCTCGCGGCGGCGATGGCGGCGCGGTTCGAGCGGGCCGCCCAGGCGCAGAAGCTGTTCTCCGGCGATCAGCAGGCCGCTCGCCGGGCCCTGCTCGTCGCCGCCGCGTTCCTGCCCGGCGCCCCGGTCGAGGCGCTGGCCACCGCGGAGCAGGCGCTGCACGACGAGATCGAGATCCCGGCGGCCGAGGAACACGTCCTCGACGGCACCCACCTGGCCGAGCGGATGACGGCCGCGCACCTGCGCGCCGACGGCTGCCGCACCGTGGAGTTCACCGACTTCGCACTGGACTCGGCCCTGCGCACGCACTTCTGGACCTACTTCCCCGGTCTGCGCGCGGAAGTCGCCGAGTGGGTCGGCACGGTCGCCGTGTCCGAGGACATGCCCTACGAGGCCGCCGCCGACCTGGTGGACCGGTACGCGGAACTCCAGCTCACCACCGGCGCGCCGGAACCGCTGCTGGCGCTGGCCCGCAGCTGGTCGGACCACCGGCGCGGGATCGCGCTGGCAGCCCAGGCCGTCGCGATCGGACTGCGCGACAACCGGACTTCCAAGGCGGCCAGGCGATACGTCTACCACCGAGCCACGGACCACTCCCTGCCGACCTCGTTCGCCAGGGTGCTCGTCGACGCGTGCGTGGAGGACATCGCACCGACCAGGCCGTTCCAGGCCCTCGTGCGGCTGCACCACTTCACCCGGCACCGGGACACCAAGGTGGTGGGCGCGGCAGTCGACGCCCTTGTCGGGCTGGTGCGCAAGCACGGCCTGCACCGGTGGCTGCTCTACCGGCTGCTCGACCAGCGGATGAACTCGGCCAACCGCGCCATCCTGCTCGCGCTCGACCTGCCCCCACACCTGGCCGCCGAGACCCGCTCGCGCGACGACCTGGTCCAGCTGTGGGAGGCGCTGCTGTGCGACACCACCCGCGTCGTCCCACCGGACGACCTGTGGCGGTGGATCGGGACCGATCCGGCGCTGGTGGTGCGGGCCTGCGCGGGCAGGTCCGCGCTGCTCAACGAACTCTTCGTGCTCGCCAGGGCGCAGGTCCGGCGAGCGAACGACCCCCAGGCGCGGCAGGCGGCCATCGCCCGTGCCGAGACGTTGCTGCCGCTCATCGACGCGGCACTGGACACCAGCGAACGGAGTGGACGGGCATGACCAGGGACACCAGGGTGGTCCTCACCGGCGGAACAGCACTGGCGCTGGCCCTCACCGCGGGCTCTCTCCTCGAGTGGGCGGACTGGGTCAACATCGTGCTCGCGGTGGCCCTGATCGTCGGCACCGGGGTGCTGGCGACGCGAGGTCCGGATCGCCGGGAGAGCAGGTCGATCCCGCCACCGCGGCAGCAGCCCGAGCCGGAGCCGGTGCCCGCGCCACAACCCCCGCCGCCCGCGAGCCGCGAGGTGACCTCGGTGCGCCTGCCGAGTTCGGAGGGGGACATCCCGTTCACGCTCAGCTGCACCGTGCAGTGGTACCAACTGGCGCACGGGCATCCGGATCCGGGAGTGCTCGCCGTGCAGGCAGTACTGCACCGCGCGCACCAGGCCGCCCGGTCCCACCACCCCGAGGACACCGGCGCGGTCCACGCCATCGCCGCCACCCTCAGCCACCCCGCGACCGACAGCACGAACACCGTGCGCGCCTGGGCCGCGGAGGTCCGGGTGTACGTCAACGAGGAACACCGCGCCTACCTGCGCGACATGGCCGCGCTGCGCAGGCAGCAGCACCTGGCCAAGCTGGAGATCGCCAACGAGCGGTTCGTGCGCGAGTACCTGACCGACGAGGTGCTCACCAGCGCCGGGAGCACGGTGGTGTGGTGGCTGGCCAGGGACAAGTCCAAGGTCGAGGAGACCGTCGACCTCATCGGCTCACTCGCCCGGCTCTCGGCCGCGGCCAGGGACACCGAGGTGGACGAGGCGTTCCGCTCCCTGGTACCCGAACACCTGCGCCCCACGGCCCGGCTGGACCAGCAACCAGGCCTGGACAACGGGTTCGCGGAGCCGGGTCTGTTCGTCGTGGACAGTTCCGGGGTGGTGACCGGTCCCGACGAGGTGCCGGACGAGCTGCTGCCGGACCCGGCGGACGAGCGCCACGCGCTGTTCGGCCGCGACCTGGTGGACCTCCTGGTCCGGCACGACCACCCGGACCTGGCCGCCAAGGCCCGCGACCGCTACGGGGTCGACGATTGGTCTTCTGGACCAACCCCTGACAACGCCGACCAGCACCAGGCGAGCTAGAGCTACCGGTCGCTGGTGGTGGTCCAGGGGAGGAAGCCTGCGCGTTCGGCGTCGGCTACGGTGCGGAACCAGACGGTGGCTGTGGTGGTGGGGTAGGCGGGGGATTCGGTGGTGTGGAAGATGCCGTGGGTGCCTTTGACGGTGTAGTCCGTGGAGGGGGCCATGCCGTCGGGGCCTGCGGGGGCGGCTGGGGCGGTGAAGGCGTCGTCGAGGGTGCCGGAGACGTGGGTGAACTCGTCGTCGGGGGCGGTGGGGGATTGCAGGGGGATGCGGACCTTGGGGGTCGGGATGACCCAAGGGGGGCGCGGTGGGGGCTTGCGGGTGAGGTAGCGCCAGGTGAGGGCCACGCCCAGCAGGAAGGACAGCACGCACCACAGAACCGGTCGCCTCACCGGATGCCTCCTCGTGCGCCGTCGTGCCCAACCGGGGTTCGCCGTTGTGCTACAGCCAGACACCCCTTGTATCACTCTGGGTGGACAGCTGCCACCTAGGCGCGGCCGGACGGTTCCCGGACCGGACACCTTCGGGTGACGTCAGCCGAGGGGGCGGAAGCCGACCCGCTCGGCGTCGGCGACCGAGCGGAACCACACCTCGGCGACCGTGCGGTCGAACTTGGCCGAGTCGGGGGCGCAGTAGCGCAGGGCCGTCACGCTGGCCTTGATCGTGTACTCGCTCGACGGGGACCGGCCGCCGGGCAGCGGCATCGCCGAGCCGGGGCCGAACGGGCCGGGCGGGACGAACGGGTCGACGCCGGACGGGGTCTGCTGCAGGGTCCTGGCGCCGCGCAGGCGGTTCGGCGGCGGGGGCGCGGGCTTGGCGGCCTCGGCGTTGTCGGCGGGCAGGATCGGCTCGAACAGCGACCGCTCGCGGTCGGGCGTGGTCTGCTTCGCGGCGACCGGCTCGGCGACCACCGGCGCCGGGACGGACGCGGTCGGCGTGGTGGAGGTCTGCACACCGAAGGGGAACCGGTTCTGCGGCTTCGACGGGATCCGCTTGGGCAACAAACTCGAGTTCCTCTCCGGCAGCGCCTCCGCGTAGGCGGGCGTCGGCTGAATTGGCTGCTGGAACCCGGGCTGGTCGGTCACCGCCAGTGCGGGTTCCTGCTCGACGAACCCGACCGGCTCCACCGCGGCGTGCGCGGGCTGCCGCTGCGGCTCGACCTCGGCCACCGGCTCCGGCTCGACGTGCTCCGGTTCCACCCGCGCGACCGGCACGACGAACTGCGTCGCGTCGACGGTGTTGATCGCGGGGTCGTCAGCGCGGCGTTCGGCGGCGCGGGTCTCCTCGTCGTGGTCGTGCTCGGTGCTGCTGTCGCCGTCGTGGTGCTCGTCGGCGTCGGCGAGGTCACCGCGGGCGGCGTGGTCGCCGTAGCGGGCGACCGCCTCGGGGTCGAGGTAGCCGGTGCGGTCGAGGTCCGGCTCGTCGTCGAGGTCGTCGACCAGCGCGTCGTCGGTCAGCGAGGTCCCGTTGACCGGGGCGTGGTCGGCCTCGGCCTTGCCCTCGGCGTCGATCCGGCGGATCAGCTCGGCCGGGATCGGCGTGGTGTGCTGGGTGAAGATCGTGCCGGTCTCGTCGTCGCGGTCGTCCTCGGCGGCGGGCAGCGCGTGCTCGTCGTCGGTGTCGCCGACAACCCGGGCGGCTTGGTCGTCGTCGGCGTAGTACTCGGAGTCGGCCTCGGTGTCGGCGGTCTCGTCGAGGTCGTCCACGAGCCGGCCGGGCCGGTCGCGGTCGAACCAGTCGCGGTCCTCGTCCTGCTCGGCGGCCGCCCGGAAGCCCTCGCGGTAGTCGGCCTCGACGCCCGCACCGTCCTCGCGGTACTCCCCCGCGGCGCTTTCGCGGTACTCGGCAGCGTCCTCGCGGTACTCGGCGGAACCCTCGCGGTACTCGGCGGTGGCGTCCTCACGCTCGTCGGCATCCGAGTCGGCTCGGTACTCCGCGGCTTCCTCGCGGTAGTCGGTGCCGGACTCCGTGGCGGGCGGGATGTACTGCGTCAGCTCGGCGGCGGTGTGCTCCGGCTCGCGGTCCCAGTCCCGCTCGGCACCGTCCCGGTCGTCCTCGCGGTCGTCAGCGTCTTCGTGCCGGTCTGCGTCTTCGTGCCGGTCGACACCCTCGTGCCGGTCCGCGGCATCGACCCGGTCGTGCTCGTCGTCGCGACCCGCGTCGTGCTGGTGGTCGTAGTCGGTGTGCCCGTCGACCGCGGGGGCGGGCATCGAGCGCAGGCCGTTCTCGTCCTCGTCGGACAGCGTCAGCAGCCCGCGGCGGATGGAGTCCTCACCGGTGCGCCGCGGCTGGACGAAGCCGAGGTCGTCGCGGGTGTCGGTGAGACCGGGCACGATCGCCGAGGTGTAGCCGCTGTCCTCGGCGGCCAGCCGCGCCTCGCGCTTGCGGACGGCGGTGAGCCTGCCCTCGAGCTCGGTGACGCGCTTGCGGGCGGGCAGGGCGATCAGCAGCCAGCAGAGCACCGCTCCGACCAGGAAACCGGCGAGGCTCCACACCCACACCTGCCCGAAGAACGGCATCGCCGATGTCTCCCTCCCGGTCGCGTCCCGGTCGACGCGGCATACGGTTGTTCAAGCCTAGGGGAGGTTACTGCGACGCGTCGGACCATCGGCGGCATGCCGCGCAATTAGCCGCTACGTCACAGTTCGGTACGCGCCAGGGTGCCTCATCGGGTTCGGGCGACTACATAACGTGTCAGTAGCTCGAGCGCGTCGCGGGCGGCGCACCCCGGCAGAGCGGCCAATTCCGCGTACGCGCGGTCGGCGTAGGAGTCCAGCGTCCGCCGGGCGCGGTCTAGACCACCCGATCGGCGCAGCAGCTCCAGCGCCTCGTCGACCTCCGCGTCGTCGGTGATCGGCGCGGCCAGCAGCTGGTGCAGCCGGGCGTCGCCGCCGTCGGCGAGCGCGTAGAGCATCGGCAGCGTCCGCACGCCCTCGCGCAGGTCGGTGCCGGGCGTCTTGCCGGACTCGTCGGCGGGCGAGGCGATGTCGATGACGTCGTCGGAGATCTGGAACGCGGCGCCGATGATCTCGCCGAAGCGGCACAGCGCGTGCACCTCGGCCGGGGAGGCACCGGAGAACATGGCGCCGTAGCGGCCGGAGGTGGCGATCAGCGAGCCGGTCTTCTGCGCGATCACCGACAGGTAGTGCTCGATCGGGTCGCTGTCGCCGGGGCCGACGGTCTCGCGCATCTGCCCGGTGACCAGCTCGCGCATGGTCTCGGCGATCACCCTGGTGGCGTCGGCGCCGAGGTCGGCGACCAGCATCGAGGCGTGCGCGAACAGGAAGTCGCCGGTGAGGATGGCCACCGAGTTGTTCCACCTGGCGTTCGCGCTCGCGTCGCCGCGGCGCATGGTGGCCTCGTCCATCACGTCGTCGTGGTAGAGCGTCGCCAGGTGCACCAGCTCGACCGCGGCGGCCGCGGTGATGACGTGCTCGGTGCTGCCCTGGTTGAACTGGGCCGACAGCAGCGTGAACAGCGGGCGGAAGCGCTTGCCCCCGGCCTTCACCAGGTGCAGCGCGGCCTCGTCGACGAACTCGAAGTCGCTGTGCACGACCTGGCGCAGCAGCGACTCGACATTGGCCAGCCCGGCGGTGACGGTGCCGACGAGTGCCGGGTCGGCGTCGTCGAGCCCCAGGAACGCGGGGATGCCGGAGTTCTCGGTGGTGGTCACGGCGGCGGCACTCCTGATCAGCTGTGGCTGTGGAATGCCGAGCCTACTTGGCATCCCGCCGTGACCAGGCCTGGATGTCTCGAAGGCCACCCCCCGGGTGGGAGGTGGCCTTCGCGACAGGACAACCGATCTCGGGTTACCGGATGGCGAACACACCGCTCGACGCCCAGTCGAGGGCGAAGGCCGGGGCGATGCCCAGCAGCAGCGTGATGATGACGCCGAGGGTGATCGCGGCGGTGGTGAACGCCCCCGGCACGGTGACCGTGGGACCGTCCGCGGCGGGCTCGCTGAAGTACATCAGCACGATCACCCGCAGGTAGAAGAACGCGGCCACCGCGGAGGCGACCAGCGCCACCACGACCAGCGGGCCCATGCCGTCGGAGAGCGCGGCCTCGAACACCACGAACTTGCCGACGAACCCGCTGGTGAGCGGGATGCCCGCGAGCGCGAGCAGCAGGAAGGTGAACACCGCGGCCAGCAGCGGCGACCGCTTCGCCAACCCGGCCCACTGCGACAGGTGCGTCGCCTCGCCGGAGGAGTCGCGCACCAGGCTGATCACGCCGAAGGTGGCGATCGTGGTGAAGCCGTAGGTGAGCAGGTAGAACAGCGTGCTGGACAGGCCCTTCTCGGTGACCGCGATGGAGCCGATGAGCAGGAAGCCCGCGTGCGCCACCGAGGAGTAGGCGATCATCCGCTTGACGTCGGTCTGGGTCAGGCCGAGCACCGCGCCGATGACCATCGACACGATCGCCACACCCCAGAGCACCCCGCGCCACTCCCACTGGGTCGACTCCAGCGCGACCTGCAGCACGCGCAGGATCCCGCCGAACGCGGCGACCTTGGTGCAGGCGGCCATGAACGCGGTGACCGGGGTCGGCGCGCCCTGGTAGACGTCCGGGGTCCAGGTGTGGAACGGACCGACGGCCGCCTTGAACAGCAGGCCGACCACCAGCAGGCCCATGCCCGCGAACAGCAGCGTGTCGGAGCGGTCACTGCCCGCGGCCGCCTCGGAGATGTCGGCCAGGCGGACCGAGCCTGCGTAGCCGTAGAGCAGCGCGACGCCGTAGAGGAAGAACGCCGAGGCGAACGCGCCGAGCAGGAAGTACTTGACCGCGGCCTCCTGCGAGAGCAGGCGGCGACGGCGGGCCAGGCCGCACATCAGGTACAGCGGCAGCGACAGCACTTCCAGCGCGACGAACATCGTCAGCAGGTCGTTGGCCGCGCAGAAGACCATCATGCCGCCGAGCGCGAACAGCGTCAGCGGGAAGACCTCGGTCTGCATGCCGGTCGAGCCGACCTGCGCGCGGTCCTGCACGGTGCCGGGGCGGATCGCCGCGGTGGCCACGAACGCTCCGCCCGGCTCGACCGAGCGGTCGGCGATCAGCAGCACCGCGCCCAGGGAGAGCGCGAGCAGCGTCCCCCACAGGAACAGCGCGGGCCGGTCGACGGCCAGCGTGCCGAACATCGCGGTCTCCCCGGCCGCCGGGGCGCCGGAGACGTAGGTGACGAGCTTGACGCCCGCGGCCACGATGGTCAGCAGGGTCAGCACGACCTGGCCGGGCCAGCGCAGGTGCTTGGGCAGCAGGGCCTCGAACAGCACGCTCAGGCACGCCGCGCCGAGCACGATGAGGATCGGCCAGATCGCCGTCAGCGGGGGCGCCTCGGCCCTGGCGGGGGCGGGCGCCTGCTCCTGGGCGAGCAGGAGCACGGAGGACATCACCGACACTGCAACTGCCTCTCTCCAGACTGGACCGGGTCGGCCAGGGCCGCCTGGCACATCGTGGCGTCCACGGCCGGGGTCACGACGTCGAGCACGGGCTTCGGGAAGAACCCGAGCCCGACGATCAGCACGACCAGCGGGGCGAGGACCAGCTTCTCCCGACCGCTCAGGTCGGCGATCGCCTTCTTCGCGCCGACCGCGGGGTCGACCATCGTGCCCGGCCCGCCCGCGGCGCCGACCAGGGCGTCACCGCGCACCGGGCCCTGCATGATCCGCTGGTAGAGCCAGAGCACGTAGAGCGCGGCGAGGACCATGCCGACCGTGGCGATGATCGTGTAGACCGGTGCGTTGGGGAAGGAGCCGATGAGCACCAGGAACTCGCTGACGAACGAGTTGGTGCCCGGCAGCGACATCGAGCTCAGGCCCGCGATGAGCAGCATGGCCGCCAGCACCGGGGTCAGCTTGGCCATGCCGCCGTAGTCGGCGACCCTGGTCGAGCCGCCTCGGGCGATCACCATGCCGACCACCAGGATCAGCATCCCGGTGGCGATGCTGTGGTTGACCATGTAGGTGACCGAGCCGACCATCGCCTGCGAGCTGAAGGCGAAGATGCCGAGCGCGATGAAGCCGAAGTGCGCGATGGAGACGTAGGCGAGGAACCGCTTGATGTCGCGCTGCCCGGTCGCCAGCATCGACCCGTAGATCACGCCGACGACGGCGAGCACCAGCACCAGCGGCGCGAGTTCCTTGCTGGCCAGCGGGAACATCGGCAGCAGGTAGCGCAGGAAGCCGAAGGTGCCGACCTTGTCCAGGATGCCGACCAGCAGGACGGCCACCCCGATCGGCGCCTCGGCGGTCGCGTCCGGCAGCCAGGTGTGCAGCGGGACCAGCGGCGCCTTGATCGCGAAGGCGGCGAAGAAGCCGAGGAACAGCCAGACCTGGGTCTCCAGCGGCGCGGTGCTGACCACCTTGACCAGCTCGGCCCACTCGAAGGTGCCGGTGCCGTTCTGCTCGACGGCGAGCACGTAGCAGCCGATCACCGAGGCCAGCATGATCAGGCCGCCGAGGAACGAGTACAGGAAGAACTTCACCGCCGCGTACTGCCTGCGCGCCCCGCCGTAGGAGCCGATCAGGAAGTACATCGGGATCAGCATGATCTCGAACAGCACGTAGAACAGGAACACGTCGGTCGCGGCGAACACACCGACGGTCAGCGCCTGCTCCAGCAGGATCAGCGCGAAGAAGCCGCCCTTGGTGCGGCCCTCCGGCAGCTTGTCCACCCAGCCCGCGCCGATCACCAGCGGCACCAGCAGGCCGATGACCGCGATCATCACCAGGGCGATGCCGTCGACGGCGAACGAGATGTGCACGCCGAAGGCGGGGATCCAGTCGAACGAGAAGGCCTGCTGCAGCCGGGCACCGCTCGGTTCGAACTGGACCCAGGCCACCACGGCGAGCGCGAACTCGGCGAGGGAGAAGGCCAGCGCGGCCGACTTGGCGGTCTTGTCGTTGCCGCGCAGCGCGACCACGACGGCGGCGCCGACCAGCGGCAGCAGCAGCAACGCCGCCAGCAGCCAGGACCCGGTCGAGGAGGTGCTCATGCGAACCTCACCATCAGCAGTGCGGCGATCACCAGGATCGACCCTCCGAGCATGGACAGCGCGTACGAGCGGACGAAGCCGGTCTGCAGCCTGCGCAGTCGACCCGAGCTACCGCCCAGGCCTGCCGCGATGCCGTTGACCAGTCCGTCGACGCCGCGGTTGTCGACGAACACCAGGAACCTGGTGAGCCAGACACCGGGGCGGGCGAACAGCGCCTCGTTGAGGTGGTTGCCGTAGAGGTCGGCGCGCGCGGCGCGGACCGGGAAGGACACCCGCTGCGGCCGGGTGACCGGCTGCTCGCGGCGACCGAACAGGGCGAAGGCGATGCCCGCGCCGATGGCCGAGATGGCCACGGTGAGGATCGCGATCACGGTGTGCGAGAGCGGACCGTGCTCCTCGACCAGCTCGCCGAGCGTGGGGGACAGCCACTCGGGGAGCATGCCGGACAGCACGGCACCGGCGCCGACCGAGCCGACCGCCAGGACGATCATCGGCAGCGTCATGGTCCAGCCGGACTCGTGCGGGTGGTAGGCCCGACCGTCCTCGCTCTTGAGGTTCTCCCAGCGCGGCTTGCCCAGGAACACCAGGATCAGCAGGCGGGTCATGTAGAACGCGGTCAGGCCCGCGCCCAGCAGCGCGATGCCGCCGAAGACCCAGCCGCGGCTGCCGCCCTCGCTGAACGCCGCGGCGATGATGGCGTCCTTGGAGAAGTAGCCGGACAGGAACGGGAACCCGATCAGCGCCAGGTAGCCCAGCGTCCAGGTGATGAAGGTGATCGGCATCTTGCGCGCGAGCCCGCCGAGGCGGCGGATGTCGCCCTCGTCGTTCATGCCGTGCATGACCGAACCGGCACCGAGGAACAGCCCGGCCTTGAAGAAGCCGTGCGTGAGCAGGTGCAGGATGCCGAAGGCGTACCCGGCCGGGCCGAGGCCGACCGCCAGGATCATGTAGCCGATCTGGCTGACCGTCGAGTAGGCCAGCACCTTCTTGAAGTCGTCGTAGGCGCAGCCGATGACGCACCCGATCAGCAGCGTCACCGCGCCGACGATCATCACGACCAGTCGGGCGTCCTCCGCCTGCGGCAGCGAGTACAGCGGGTTGGAGCGGGCGATGAGGTAGACGCCCGCGGTCACCATCGTCGCGGCGTGGATCAGCGCGGAGACCGGCGTCGGGCCCGCCATCGCGTCCGGGAGCCAGGCCTGCAGCGGGAACTGGCCCGACTTACCGCAGGCGCCCAGCAGCAGCAGGATGCCGATGGCCACGATCACGCCGGTCGACTGCTCGCCGATCTTGTCGAACACCACCGAGTACTGGGTGCTGCCGATGTTCTTGAACATCAGGAAGATCGCCAGCGCCAGGCCGACGTCGCCGACCCGGTTCATCAGGAACGCCTTCTTCGCCGCCGTGGCCGCGAAGTCCTTGCCCTGGTACCAGCCGATCAGCAGGTAGGAGGCGAGGCCGACGCCCTCCCAGCCGAAGTAGAGGGTCACGAAGCCGTTGCCCAGCACCAGCAGCAGCATGGCCGAGACGAACAGGTTCAGGTAGGCGAAGAACCGCCGCCGGTCCCGGTCGTCGGACATGTAGCCGATCGAGTAGATGTGGATCAGCGACCCGACCCCGGTGATCAGCAGCACGAAGGTCAGCGACAGCGGGTCGATGCGCAGTCCGAACTCGACGTTCAGGCTGTGGATCGAGATCCAGTCGAACAGGTGCGCTTCGCGCGTGCGGTCGTCGGCGGCCAACGACGTGGTGTCGAAGAACAGCAGCACGGCGTAGACGAACGCGGCGATGACCGTGGCGCTGCCCAGCAGGTGGCCCCACTTGTCGGCGCGGCGGCCCGCGATGAGCAGCACGGCGGCGCCGAGCGCGGGCAGCGCGAGCAGCAGCCACGCGAGGTTGGCGATCCCGGAGGCCTGCTGCACCTCGGCCGCCAGGTTGATGGTTCCCGTCACCGGAGGTTCCCCTTAGTACTTCAGCAGGTTGGAATCGTCGACCGACGCGGTCCGGCGAGTCCGGAAGATCGACATGATGATCGCCAGACCCACCACGACCTCGGCCGCGGCGACGACCATCACGAAGAACGCCATGATCTGGCCGTCGAGGCTGCCGTTGATCCGCGCGAAGGTCACCAGCGAGAGGTTCACCGCGTTGAGCATCAGCTCGATGCACATGAACACCACGATGGCGTTGCGGCGCACCAGGACGCCGACGGCGCCGATGGTGAACAGCAGCGCGGACAGCAGCAGGTAGTACGTCGGGGTCACGACTCCTCCTTGCCTGGGGCGAGCGCGCGGGCGTCCGGGCCGGGCAGGGTGCCCGCGACGGCCTTGCGCTCCTCGTCGAGCTTGGCCGAGGCGGTCGCGTCGATGAGCCGCGAGAGCGACTCCTCGGCGACGGAGCCGTCCGGCAGCAGCGCCGGGGTGGCGACCGAGTTGGACGTGGCGAACACACCGGGCCCCGGCAGCGGGGACGGCCGGTCGTGCTCACCGCGGAAGCGGGCCTCGACCAGTTCCTTCTGGGTCTTGCGGCCGCGCACGTGCCGGTCGACGTAGCCGAGCACCATCGCGCCGACGGCCGCGGTGATGAGCAGCGCCGAGGTCAGCTCGAACGGGAAGACGTAGTCGGTGAACAGGGCCTTGCCGATGTTGAAGACGTTGCCCTGCCCGCCGTTGGCGGTCTCGCCTGCCAGCCCGACCGGCCGGACGTCGGTGAGCGCGCGGGCCACCGCGGCCACGATCAGCACCGCGAGGCCGACGCCGAACACCGTCGCCCACAGCCGCTGCCCGCGCAGCACCTCGACCACCGAGTCCGAGGAGTCCCGCCCGACCAGCATCAGCACGAACAGGAACAGCATCATGATCGCGCCGGTGTAGACGATGATCTGCACGAAGCCCAGGAACGGGCCCTGCTGGACCATGTAGATGACACCGAGGCTGAGCATGGTCAGCACCAGGAACAGCGCGGAGTGCACCGCGTTGCGGGCGAAGATCATGCCGAGCCCGCCAGCGAGGGCGAGCGGGCCGAGCACCCAGAACGCGATCGCCTCACCGGTGGTGACGTGGGTGGCCGCCTGCTGGGCCAGCAGCAGCGCGCTCACTTGGCCGCCTCCGCGTTGCGGGCCAGCTGCGGGCCGTTGACGTAGTAGTCCTGCTCGTTGTCGCCGAGCCGCATCGGGTGCGGCGGCTGCTCCATGCCGGGCAGCAGCGGCGCGAGCAGCTGCTCCTTGGTGTAGATCAGCCGCTGCCGGTCGTCGTCGGCGAGCTCGAAGTCGTTGAGCATGGTCAGCGACCTGGTCGGGCAGGCCTCGATGCACAGGCCGCAGCCGATGCAGCGCAGGTAGTTGATCTGGTAGTCGGCGCCGTAGCGCTCACCCGGGGAGTAGCGGTCGTCCTCGGTGTTGTCGCCGCCCTCGACGAAGATCGCGTCGGCCGGGCAGGCCCAGGCGCACAGCTCGCAGCCGACGCACTTCTCCAGCCCGTCCGGGTGCCGGTTGAGCTGGTGGCGACCGTGGTAGCGGGGCGCGGTGCCCGGGAAGTTCTCCGGGTACTCCTCGGTGACGACCTTCTTGAACATGGTCGAGAAGGTGACGCCAAACCCCTTGAGGGGGTCGAAGATGCTCACTGCTCAGTCTCCTTCTGGGCACCCGCGGCGGCACCGACGGCGGCCTTCTCCCGCCTGCGGCGGACCCTCGGCTTGAGGTCGGCCTTGTCCGGGACCTTCAGGTCCAGCGGCGGGACCGGGTACCCGCCACCGGTGACCGGGACGATCGGGCCGTCCTGCTTGGGCGCGCGTTCCGGCAGCAGGAACACCACGCCGACCAGGACGGCGAGCACGATGCCGATGGTGATCAGGACCGTGCTGGAGGAGATGTCGTTCTCGTTGCGCAGCGCGCGCATGCCGACCACGAGCACGATCCAGACCAGGTTGGCCGGGACGAGGACCTTCCAGCCCAGCCGCATGAACTGGTCGTAGCGCATCCGGGGCAGCGTGCCGCGCAGCCAGATGAACACGAACAGGAAGATCCAGGTCTTGCCGAAGAACCACAACAGCGGCCACCAGCCGGTGTTGAAGTAGTTGTCGTCGATCAGCGAGATCGGCCACGGCGCCATGTACCCGCCGAAGAACAGCGTGGTGCAGAACGCGGAGACGATGACCATGTTGACGTACTCGGCGAGGAAGAACAGCGCGAACTTCATCGAGCTGTACTCGGTGTGGAAGCCGCCGACCAGCTCCGACTCGGCCTCGGGGAGGTCGAACGGCGCCCGGTTGGTCTCACCGATCATCGAGATGAAGTAGATGAGGAAGCTGGGGATCAGCAGGTAGAAGTACCAGCCGCTGGCCTGCCGGTCCACGATGTCGCCGGTGGACAGCGATCCCGAGTAGAGGATGACGGCCACGATGGACAGTCCCATCGCGATCTCGTAGGAGATCACCTGCGCCGCCGAGCGCAGACCGCCGAGCAGCGGGTACGGGGAGCCGGACGCCCAGCCCGCGAGCACGATGCCGTAGACGCCCATCGACGAGCAGGCCAGCACCACCAGCACACCGACCGGCAGGTCGACCAGCTGCAGCACGGTGCGCTCGCCGAAGATCGAGACCTCCGGGCCGAACGGGATCACCGACAGCGCCAGGAACGCCGGGATGGTGGACATGATCGGGGCCAGGAAGTAGACCTTCCGGTCCGCGGTGTCCGGGATGATCTGCTCCTTGAACGGGAGCTTGATCGCGTCGGCGATGGACTGGAACCAGCCGTTGGGGCCGACCCGGTTGGGACCGGGTCGGTGCTGCATCCTGGCGACGATCTTGCGCTCCAGGATGATCATGGCCATCGTCGCCACCGCGCCGAGCAGCAGCAGCGCGACCGCCTTGATCAGGATGAGCCAGATCGGGTCGTCGGCCAGGAGTTGGGCCCTGGTCATGAATTGCCTCCAGTCACCGTCACCACGGCGCCGTGGCCGACCCCGAGGGTCCTGCGCACGGTCGAGCCCGCGGAGTTGCCGGGCAGCCAGACGACACCGTCGGGCAGGTCCGCGATCCGCACCGGCACGGTGACCGCGCCGCGGTCGGACGCCACCGTCGCGGTGCCCGCGACACCGAGGTCGGTCGCGGTCTTGAGGGAGAGCCGGGCGTAGACCTGGCGGGCGGTGCCTGCCAGGTTCGGCTCACCGTCCTGCCCGGACCCGAGGTCGAGCAGCTGCCGCCAGCTGGCCAGCACGGCCTGCCCGGCACCGGCGCTCGGGGCCGCGGTGGCCGCGACGTCCGGGGCGGTGGCCGAGCGGGCGACCGAGCCGAGCCTGGCCAGGTCGGCCGCGCTCGCGGCCGGGGTCTGGGTGAACAGGTCGACGTCCATCTCGACGGCGAGCGAGTCGAGGACCCGGCCGTCGGGCAGCGCGCCGGTGCCCTCCAGGGTGTTGCCGAACTCGCGGCGGCGGCCCTCCCAGTTGAGGTAGCTGCCGGACTTCTCCACCGCGGGGGCGATCGGCAGCACCACGTCGGCCAGCGCGGTGACCGCGCTGTGCCGCAGTTCCAGGCTCACCACGAACCCGGCCTCGGCGATCGCGCGCAGCGCCAGCTCCGGGTCGGCCAGGTCGTACGGGTCGACCCCGCCGACCACCAGGCCGTCGAGCTTGTGGTTGTCGGCGGCGGCGAGGATCGCGTCGGTGTCGCGGCCCGGGGTGGCGGGCAGTGACCCGGCGGCAAGGCCCCAGGTCTGCTCGACTGCGGCGCGGGCGGCGTCGTCGGTGACCAGCCTGCCACCGGGCAGCAGGTTCGGCGCGGCACCGGCGTCGAGCGCGCCGCGCTCACCGGCCCGCCGCGGGATCCAGGCCACCTTGGCGCCGGTCTCGCCTGCCAGCCGCAGCACCGCGCTGAGCAGGCCGGGCACCCCGGCGGCGCGCTCGCCGACCAGGATCACCGACCCGGCGGCGCCGAGCGCCTCGGTGACGTCCGGGGCGTGTGCGGCGAGGCTGTCGAGCGCGGCTGGCTCGCTGCCGGGAACACAGGCGAGCAGCGTGCCGTTGGTCTTGGTGACGCTCGGCGTCGTCCACTGCCCGAGGTGGAAGACCTTCGTCCGGTTCTTGCGGGCCGCCTTGCGCAGCCGCAGGAAGACGATCGGCGCCTCCTCCTCCGGGTCGAGCGCGACCAGCAGCGCGGCCGGTGCGTGCTCGATGCCGGTGAAGGTCACCCCGGTCTCCGGGGTGGTGCCGACCACTGTGGACGCCAGGAACTCCAGCTCCTCGGCCGAGTGCGGCCGGGCCCGGAAGTCGATGTCGTTGGTGCCCAGCGCGATCCGGGCGAACTTGGCGTAGGAGTAGGCGTCCTCGACGGTCAGCCGACCGCCGGTGAGCACGCCGACGCCCTTGCCGTCACGAGCCCGGACGAGGCCTGCGGCGGCCAGTTGCAGCGCCTCGGTCCAGCTGGACTCGACCAGCCTGCCGGTGCCCGCGTCGCGCACCAGCGGCCGGGTGATCCGGTCCGGCTGGGTGCTGTAGCGGAAGGCGAACCGGCCGCGGTCGCAGATCCACTCCTCGTTGACCTCGGGGTCGTCGCCAGCGAGCTTGCGCATGACCTTGCCGCGCCGCCAGTCGGTGCGCTCCGCGCAGCCCGACGAGCAGTGCTCGCAGACGCTCGGGGTGGACACCAGGTCGAACGGGCGGGACCGGAACCGGTACGCCGCGCTGGTGAGCGCGCCGACCGGGCAGATCTGGATGGTGTTGCCGGAGAAGTACGACTGGAACGGCTTCTCCTCGGCGATCCCGATCTGCTGCTGGGCGCCGCGCTCGAGCAGCTCGATGAACGGGTCACCGGCGATCTGCGCGGAGAACCGGGTGCAGCGCTGGCAGAGCACGCAGCGCTCGCGGTCGAGCAGCACCTGGGTGGACACCGGGATCGGCTTGGCGAAGGTGCGCTTGGTCTCGACGAAGCGGGACTCGGTGCGACCGTGCGCCATCGCCTGGTTCTGCAGCGGGCACTCGCCGCCCTTGTCGCAGATCGGGCAGTCCAGCGGGTGGTTGATGAGCAGCAGCTCCATCACGCCCTGCTGCGCCTTGTCCGCCACCGGCGAGGTCAGCTGGGTCTTGACCACCATGCCGTCGGCGACGGTGATGGTGCAGGAGGCCTGCGGCTTGGGCATCGGCCGCCCACCCACCTCGACCTCGACCAGGCACTGGCGGCACGCGCCAGCCGGTTCGAGCAGCGGGTGGTCGCAGAAGCGCGGGATCTGGATGCCCAGGCGCTCCGCGGTGCGGATGACCAGCTCGCCCTTGGGGGCGTCCACCTCGTGGCCGTCGACCACCAGGCGCACGTGCCCCTCGGGCACCGGCTTGGTCGTGGTGGGGTTCTCGGGCGCGATGGTCATGACTGCGCTCCTGCGTAAGCCGGGGAGTCCTGCGCGGCGCGGTTCTGGTCGCACAGCGCCAGGAACTCGTCGCGGAAGTACTTGATGCCGCTGGTGATCGGGCTGACCGCGCCGTCACCGAGCGCGCAGAACGACCGACCGAGGATGTTGTCGCAGATGTCGAGCAGGGTGTCGATGTCGGACTCGGTGCCCTTGCCGTCGACCATCCGCTCGAGGATCCCGGTGAGCCAGTAGGTCCCCTCGCGGCACGGGGTGCACTTGCCGCAGGACTCGTGCTCGTAGAACTGGGTCCACTTCATCACCGCCCACGGCACGGACACGGTCTCGTTGAAGACCATGACCGCGGTGGTGCCCAGCATCGAGCCCGCGGCCGCCGCGCCCTCGAAGTCCAGCGGGACGTCGAGGTGCTCGGCGGTGAACATCGGAGTGGACGAGCCGCCCGGGGTCCAGAACTTGAGCGGGATGCCGTCCTTCATGCCACCGGCCAGCTCCAGCAGCTCGCGCAGCGTGGTGCCCAGCGGTGCCTCGAACTGGCCGGGGTTGGTGACGTGCCCGGAGATCGAGTAGATCTTCGGGCCTGGCGACTTCTCGGTGCCCATGGTGCGGAACCAGTCGGAGCCGCCGTTGACGATGAACGGCACGCTGGCGATGGTCTCGACGTTGTTCACCGTGGTCGGCGCGGCGTAGAGGCCTGCGGCGGCGGGGAACGGCGGCTTGAGCCGCGGCTGGCCGCGACGGCCCTCCAGCGAGTCGAGCAGCGCGGTCTCCTCACCGCAGATGTAGGCGCCTGCCCCGGCGTGGACGGTGATCTCCAGGTCGAACCCGGAGCCCAGGATGTCCTTGCCGAGGTAGCCGGCCTCGTGCGCCTCGCGCACCGCGGCGTTGAGGCGGCGGATGCAGTGCAGCGCCTCGCCGCGCACGTAGATGAAGCAGTGGTGCGACCGCATCGCGTACGAGGCGATGACGCAGCCCTCGATGAGCGAGTGCGGGTCGGCCATCATCAGCGGGATGTCCTTGCACGTGCCCGGCTCGCCCTCGTCGGCGTTGATCACCAGGTAGTGCGGCTTGTCCTCGTTGGGGGGCATGAACGACCACTTGATGCCCGCCGGGAAGCCCGCGCCGCCACGACCGCGCAGCCCGGACGCCTTCACGAGTTCGACGAGCTGCTCCGGGGTCCCCGCGAGCGCCTTGCGCAGCGCGGTGTACCCCTCCAGCTGCTCGTAGGTCTTGATCGACCACGAGGTCGGGGACAGCCAGCGCTTGGTCAGCACCGGCGTCACCGGGGCAGGCTTGTTCACCGGAGTCGTCACTTCTTCTCCACCTCCGGGAGCGGCGGGTTCGGCATGGCGGGCGCGGTCCAGCCGCGGTCCTCGGCCAGCTTGGCGCCGCGCAGGGTCTCGACCGCGGCCGACGGACCGTCCACAGTGGCCCGGTAGCCCGGCTCGTCCTCCGGCCAGAACCCGGCCAGCTCCAGCTCCGCGGTGCGGAAGTCGCGCAGCGGGGCGCCCCGGGTCGGCGCGGGCTTCTCGCCGTTGCGCAGCGCGTCGACGAGGGCGACGGCCTTCTCCGGGGTCTGGTTGTCGTAGAACTCGTAGTTGACCTGGATGACCGGACCGAGGTCGCAGGCGGCCAGGCACTCGGCGTGCTCCAGGGTGATGGAGCCGGGCGCGCCCGGCTCCCCCGCGGTCTCGTTGTGGCCGACGCGCTTGCCGTCCTCGCCGAGGTGCTCGCCGAGCTTCTTGTAGATCTCGTCGCCGCCCAGCACCGCGCACAGGGTGTTGGTGCAGACGCTGACCAGGTGCTCGCCGCAGGTCTTGCGCTTGTACATGGTGTAGAAGGTCGCCACCGCGCTGACCTCGGCCGCGGACAGGTCTAGCTGCAGGGCGCAGAACTGGATGCCCGCCTGGCTGACCCTGCCCTCGACCGACTGCACCAGGTGCAGCATCGGCAGCAGCGCCGAGCGCGCCTGCGGGTAGCGGGCGATGATCGCCTGCGCCCGCTCGACGGTCAGCGCGTCGAAGACGCTGAGGTCCTCGGCGATGTCGGTGACCAGGTGCTCGGCCTCGACCGGGGAGACGGCCAGCACGTCGGTGTCACCCACCGACGCCTGGTGCGTCCGGCCTGCGCCGACGCTGGAGCCACCGTATGTGGAACCGGTGCTGCTCAACGGTCACACCCTCCCATCACGGGGTCGATCGAGGCGACGGCCGCGATCACGTCGGCGACCTGGCCGCCCTCGGACATCGCGGGCATCGACTGCAGGTTCACGAAGCTGGGTTCGCGCACGTGCACCCGCAGCGGCCGGGTGCCGCCGTCGGAGACCAGGTGGTAGCCCAGCTCGCCGCGCGGGGACTCCACCGGCACGTACACCTGGCCTGCCGGGACGTGGAAGCCCTCGGTGACCAGCTTGAAGTGGTGGATCAGCGACTCCATCGACTGACCCATGATCTTGCGGACGTGCTCGAGGGAGTTGCCCATGCCGTCCGGGCCGATGGTCAGCTTGGCGGGCCAGGCGACCTTCTGGTCCTCGACCATCACCGGGCCCGGCTCGAGCATCTTGAGCGCCTGGCTGATGATCCGCAGCGACTGGTGGATCTCCTCGACGCGCAGCAGGTAGCGGGCGAAGGAGTCGGCGTCGTTGGAGGTGGGGACCTCGAAGTCGTACTCCTCGTAGCCCAGGTACGGCTCGGTCTTGCGCAGGTCCCACGGCAGGCCCGCGGAGCGCAGGATCGGGCCGGTGACACCGAGCGCCAGGCAGGCGTCCACCGGGAGGTAGCCGACGTCCTTGAGCCGGTTGCGCCAGATCGGCTGACCGGTCAGCAGCTTGTCGTAGTCCGGCAGGCGCTTGTTCATCGTCTGCAGGAACTCTTTGACCTTGACCTCGTAGCCGTCCGGCAGGTCCTGGGCCACGCCACCGGGGCGGATGAACGCGTGGTTCATCCGCAGGCCGGTGATGAACTCCAGCACGTGCAGCGCTTCCTCGCGCTCGCGGAAGCCGGAGGTCATCGCGGTCAGCGAGCCCAGCTCCATGCCGCCGGTGGCCAGCGCGACCAGGTGCGAGGAGATGCGGTTGATCTCCAGCAGCAGCACCCGGATGACCTGCGCCCGGCGCGGCGCCTCGATGCCGAGCAGCTTCTCCACCGCCAGGCAGTAGGCGGCCTCGTTGGACAGCGGCGCCAGGTAGTCCATCCGCGTCACGAAGGTGACGCCCTGGGTCCAGGTCCGGTACTCGCAGTTCTTCTCGATGCCGGTGTGCAGGTACCCGATCACGCTGCGGGCCTGGGTGACCGACTCGCCCTCGAGCTCGAGCACCAGCCGCAGCACGCCGTGCGTGGACGGGTGCTGCGGGCCGAGGTTGATGACGATGCGCTCGTCGTGGATGGCGTCCTCGAGGACGGTGTCCCAGTCGCCGCCGGTGACCGTGTAGACGCGGCCCTCGGTGGTGTCCCGCGAGCTCGCATCCTGGATGTTCTCGCTGCTGGTGGTCACGAGTACGACCTCCGCTGGTCCGGCGGAGGGATCTCCGCGCCCTTGTACTCCACCGGGATCCCGCCGAGCGGGTAGTCCTTGCGCTGGGGGTGGCCGTCCCAGTCGTCCGGCATGAGGATCCGGGTCAGCGCCGGGTGCCCGTCGTAGACGATGCCGAACATGTCCCAGGCCTCGCGCTCCTGCCAGTCGGAGGTCGGGTAGACCTCGACCACCGAGGGGATGTGCGCGTCGTCCACGTCGACGGCGACCTCCAGCCGGATGCGGCGGCGGTAGGTCATCGACGTGAGGTGGTAGACCGAGTGCAGGCGTTGCGGCACGTCCACCCCGTAGTCCACACCGGACACCGAGCTGCACAGCTCGAAGCGCAGCGCGGGCTCGTCGCGCAGCAGGCGGCACAGCGCGAGCAGGTGGTCGCGGTGGACGTAGTAGGTGATCTCGCCGCGGTCGACGGTGACCTGCTGGATGGCCTCGGCCGGGACCTCGCGGGTCGCCATGGCGGCGGTGAGGTCGTCGGTGAACTCGTCGAACCAGCCGCCGTAGGGCCGCTCGGCCGGGGCCGGGCTGTAGGCGGGCAGCACGAGGCCGCCGAACCCGGAGGTGTCGCCGGTGCCCGCGACGTTGAACATGCCCTTGCGGGTGCGACCGGCCTGGACCGGCTCGGCCGGGGCCTTGGTGGTGTGCCCGGCGACGGCGTTGGGCTCCTGGAGCCCCTCGGCGGGCTGCTGCGCGCTGGAGTGCGCGGCGCCCGTCTCCTTGCCCGCGTCGGCTTCCGGTGTGGTGGGGTTGTCAGCCATCAGGTCACTTCTTCTTCGCGAACTTCACGGATGAGGCAATCAGTTCCGTGCGGGCACCGCTGGCCGCTCGGATCGCGGCGCGGGTCGCGTTGATCGGCTCGTCACCGATCTTGGCGTGCAGCTTGAGGATCGCGTCGAGCAGCATCTCCGGCCGCGGCGGGCAGCCGGGCAGGTACATGTCCACCGGGACGACGTGGTCGACGCCCTGCACCACGGCGTAGTTGTTGAACATGCCGCCGGAGGACGCGCACACGCCCATCGCCAGCACCCAGCGCGGCTCGGCCATCTGGTCGTAGATCTGGCGCAGCACCGGGGCCATCTTGTTGGTCACCCGACCGGCCACGATCATCAGGTCCGCCTGGCGCGGCGAGGCCCGGAAGGCCTCCATGCCGAACCGGGCGATGTCGTAGCGCGGGCCGCCGGTGGTCATCATCTCGATGGCGCAGCAGGCCAGGCCGAACGTCGCGGGCCACAGCGAGTTCTTGCGGCCCCAGTTCACCAGCTTCTCCAGGCTGGCCAACATGATGCCGTTGGGCAGTTTCTCCTCGATACCCATGTCCGTCCGCCCCCTTTCAGTTCCAGTCGAGCCCGCCGCGCCGCCACACGTAGGCGTAGGCGAAGCCGACTGTCGCGATGAACAAGAAGATCTCGACCAGGCCGAAGAGGCCGAGGAAGTCCGCCGACACCGCGAACGGGTAGAGGAACACCATCTCGATGTCGAAGAGGATGAAGAGCATGGCGGTCAGGTAGTACGCGACCGGGACGCGGCCACCACCGATCACCGGCTGCGGCGACGGCTCGATGCCGCACTCGTACGCGGCCACCTTGGCCCGGTTGTAGCGGCTGGGCCCGAGCAGCGGCCCGAGCAGCGCGGAGAACACGGCGAAGCCGGCGGCCAGCACGAACATGACCACCAAGGGCAGGTAAACGCCCAGGTTGGACACCACATCCGGCGGCTGCGCCACCGGCGTCTGGGCTAGCTCCGTCAGCAAAGGCCTAAGCGTGGGCACCCTCGTCGTCCTTTCCCGCGTCCTCGGCCGGAACCCTATGGTCCCCGGTTCCGACCACCGTTTGTTAGGCTTGCCTAACCCACAGTGTGCCGAGCTTGTGAAAACATTCACAAGCTCGGCTCGGAGTTGTGAACGGCTTCACATGCATCGGGGCCAGTGTAGGACCTTGCTCACAGCCGGAAACCGGACCCCCTCGGCAACTCTCCGTGAACACTCGATGATCCTTTCCGCTGCCCTGACCAGCGCTAACACACCGCTTGCACCAGCTAACAGACCAATTCGAGAACTCATCGAATGAATTCTGGTGCGCAGTACGGAATCGCGCAGTCCAGCCACACAACCGAGTGATAGACCCGAAGCCGACACGCGAAATACCCACCCCGCCCAGTAGCTTGACCGCCGAGAGTCCAGCGTCGTGGGCGGTGGGCGAGTCGCAAGGCCAGGTGCACCTGGGGCAGACCGGGACCCTGGCCCTGCGCACGTCTTGGGCCGTCCGGTGATCCACTCGATCGAGTCACGGTTACGAGATGACGAGCCGAGTCCGCTCGGCTAGGCTTGTCAGCGAGAGTTCACCGTCGTGGGCGGTGGGCGAGTCGCAAGGCCAGGTGCTCCCCGGGGTATACCGGGACCCTGGCCTTACGCATGTCTTGAAGCTGATCATCATTGTCTGATCGAGACAGCGCACTCAGCCACGCGGGGAGCGAGCAGGTCCCACAGCTCAGACGAGCCCGCCAGACCAGCGTGGGCGGCGCCTGCCAGGATGTCGGCAGCCCAGAGCAGTGGTTCCTCCCCGCCGCGGAGATGGGTGACCGCGAACTGGGTCCCTTTGGGCAGGTTGGACCGAGCTCCCATCGCAACGCGAACATCGCGTTCATTGAGCTGCCGCGTTCGCCCCTCCATGAACAACTCGGCCACGCCGCGGACATGCAGTTCGTAGACGAGGCGTTCCAAGCACTTCGCCCGACCACGCTCTTGCTCTGCCGTGGCAACAGCTGTCCCGAACACAACAACGTGACTGCCACCCACCCCAGCAAGGGTCTTGGCAGCCTGCGTCCGCGCTTCGCGCTTCATGTCGTGCCAGTGAAGCTTGCCGCTCTTCTTGCGGCCACGAAGCCCAAGCATCGCTTCACGGAACACCTCGCGGTCGGAGTCCGCGACGATGACCGCGCCAACGATGTACCAACCGCCCTGTCCGGCGGTGAAGTAGGACTCGTCGGCGAAGGCTTGGGGGGTGGGGAGCACCGAGCAAGGCTAGGGACTCGAAAACTCCTCACCCGATCGAGGCATACGGGTCAGGCGCTGGGGGTGAGGCGGGTGGCGGTGGTGATGATGCGGTCGTAGGCGTCGCCGTCTTTGGGGTCGTAGAGGCCTGCTAGGAGCTTGAGGACGAGCTTCATCAGGGTCTTGCGGGGCAGGCCGTACTTGGTGGCGATGCTCATGATCGTGGGGTTGCCGATCAGGCGGGAGAAGGTGTTGCCGAGGCGGTAGTAGCTGCCGAGGGCCTGCTTCATCGCGACCGGGTAGCCCTCCAGGGCGCGTTCGCGGGCCGGGCCCTCCGCGCGGGCGAGGGCCTGCACGACGATCTCGGCGGCGATGCGGGCCGACTCCATCGCGTAGCCGATGCCCTCGCCGTTGAACGGGTTGACCATGCCGCCCGCGTCGCCGACCAGCAGGAGGCCGTCGCGGTAGTGGGGGGTGCGGTTGAAGCCCATGGGCAGGGCGGCGCCGCCGACCTTGCCGATGGCGTTGGGTTCGCGGAAGCCCCACTCCTCGGGGGTGCCGTCGAGCCACGAGCGCATCAGCTGGCGGTAGTCGGTGCTGCCGAAGGCCTTCGAGGTGGACAGGATGCCGAGGCCGACGTTGACCGTGCCGTCGCCCATGCCGAAGATCCAGCCGTAGCCGGGCAGCAGCACCGGGTTCGCCGGGTCGGAGCGGTCCCACAGCTCCAGGTGGGACTCCAGGTAGTCGTCCTTGCTGCGCGGCGAGGCGTAGTACCGGCGGACCGCGACCCCCATGGGGCGGCTGTCCGTCTTCTCCATGCCTACCGACAACGCCAACCGGGCAGACACACCGTCGCAGGCCAGTACTAGAGGCGCGCGGTAGGTCACAGGGGCCTTGTCCGGTCCGGCCTTGGCGCTGACGCCGACGATCCGGCCGTTCTCGACGATGGCGCCGGTCACGGTGGTCTGCTCCAGCAGCCGGGCACCGGCGCGCTGGGCGGTGCGGGCGAGCATCTCGTCGAAGTCCTGGCGGGGCCGGACCACGCCGTACGGGGGGAAGGTGGCCAGGTCGGGCCAGTCCAGCTCCAGGGTGACGCCACCGCCGACGACGCGCAGGCCGCGGTTGTGCAGCCAGCCCGCCTCCTCGCGGGTGTCGATGCCCAGGTCGATGAGCTGCTTGACCCCGCGCGGGGTCAGCCCGTCGCCGCAGACCTTCTCCCTGGGGAAGGTGCTCTTCTCCAGCAGCAGCACGTCGAGACCGGCCCTGGCCAGGTAGGTCGCCGCGGTGGACCCGGCGGGACCGGCGCCGACCACGATGACCTCAGCGTCCTCGCCAGCCTTGCGGCGGCCGACAGTCGTGCTCATCGCGCTCCTTGTGAAAGCCTTCACGTACCTGGTCGAGTCTAGAGGGAACTGAAACGCCCGGACTGTGATCAGCGATCCACCGGGGACGCGCAGGGACCAGGAGAGGCCACCGATGACGGATCCAGACCAGGCCACCCCGGCGTTCGGCATCCCCGTGGTGCAGCTCCCACCAGATCTTCCCCGAGCGAAGCCCGCGCGCGCCGCCCGGTTCGTCGCGTCCGCTCTTATCCTGCTCAGCACTGCCGTGGCCCTCTTAACGGCGTGGCAGTCATGGCGGTCGTATTGGCTGGTCAGGGACGTGTACTCGGTAGTGCCAACGGTCACCGAGGAGCAGCTACGGGTCGCCACCGAGCGCACGAACATCTTGTCCTACGCCTGGCTGGCCGGGGTGGCGCTGTCCGGCATCGCCTTCCTGGCGTGGCTGTGGCGAGCACGGATCAACTCGGCCCGCATCTGCGACGCACCGCAGCGGCTGCGCATCCGGTGGGCCGTCCTGGCCTGGGTAATCCCGATCGGCAACCTGTGGCTCCCGCAGATGGTCCTGGGCGACGTGTGGCGCGCGAGCAGGCCGGACACCCCCGCGCGGGGCGGTGACCTGCGGAAAGTCCCTCCGAGCAAGCTGATCGCGATCTGGTGGGCCCTGTTCGTCCTGATGCACGCCGTCGACCTGTTCGCGGTGAACCTCCTCACCCGCGACAGCTCGGTGGCCACCTTCGAGTCCGTCTTCTTCGCCAACTCGATCAGCGGCGCCCTCGCCGTCCTGACCGCCCTGACCATCCTGGTCGTCATGCGCCGCGTCGACCGCTGGCAGGACGACCGCGAGATGATCCGCTAGGCCGGGTTGGTCGCCCGGTGCAGGGCCACGACGCCGAAGGTGAGGTTCAGCCATTCGACGTCGTGCCAGCCTGCGGTGGCTATCAGTTCGGCTACGGCTCGTTGGTCGTGCCAGTCGCGCATTGACTCGGCGAGGTAGGAGTAGGCCTCGCTGTTGGACGAGAACGGCTTGGTGATCAGGGGGAGTCCGCGCAGGACTGTGTTGCGGTAGAGCCAGCGCAGGGGGCGCAGTGGGGGCTGTGAGACCTCGCAGATGACGAGGCGGCCGCCAGGGCGGACGACGCGGCGCATCTCGGTGAGGGCGGCGACGGTGTCGTTCATGTTGCGCAGGCCGAAGGACACGGTGACCGCGTCGAAGGCGCCGGTGGCGAACGGCAGGTGGAAGGCGTCCGCGGCGACCCTGGGCACGCCCCGGTCGGCGCCGCCGCGCAGCATCTCCAGGGAGAAGTCGGCCGCGACGCACCAGGCGCCGGAGCGGGCGTACTCCACCGTGGACACGGCGGTCCCGGCGGCGAGGTCGAGCACCTTCTCCCCCGGCGCGGCGTCGAGCACCTGGCGGGTGATCTCGCGCCAGCGGCGGTCGAAGCCCATCGTCATCACCGTGTTGGTGCGGTCGTACCCCTTGGCGACCCCGTCGAACATCACGGCGATGTCGCGGGGGTCCTTGTCCAAACCGGCGCGAGCCATCATGTGCGCAGACTACGAGGGTCCGTGCAATCGCGTCATGCCAGGCTCAGTGCGGTGAGCATCCCCTGCACGGAGCTGGGCCAGTCGAACTGCTCCGCGCGTGCCCTGGCCGCCGCGCGACGGTCCTGTTCCGGCAGGGACAAGAGGCCTTCGACGGCTCCGGCGAACGCAGGCGCGTCGTCGGACACGGCCTGACCACAGTCGGGCCTGACGATCTCCGGTAGCGCTGACGACTCGGACACCACGACGGGCGTGCCGGACGCGAGGGCCTCTAGAGCAGCGAGTCCGAAGGTCTCGTGCGGGCCAGGGGCCAGCGAGACGTCCGCGGTCGCGAGTAATCGGGCGACGTCAGAGCGGTCGGCGACAAAGCCCAGGAAGGTCACCGGTAGGCCTGCCGCACGCCTGCGCAGCGATGCCATCTTCGGGCCGTCACCAGCCACTACGAGCCTCGCCTTCGTACCTGTGGCGTACAGCTCGGCTAGGGCGTCGATGCTGCGGTCGACGTGCTTCTCCGGGGAGAGGCGACCGCAGTGGACCAGCAGGGCGTCAGCGCCTCGTGCGAGTTCCGAGCGGAGGGTGCTGTCGCGGCGGGTGGGGGTGAACGTCGTCAGGTCGACGCCGAGCGGGACGCGGGCGACGTTGGTCACGCCGATGCGGTCGAACTCGGCTCGGGCGAACCCCGTAGTGCATACGACGGTGTCGTAGTTGGCGGCCATGCGTCGGTTAGCGGCATCCGCGACGGACCGAGCCACCACGCCAGGTAGCAGGAACTGCTGCAGTAACCGGTCGAGCCGCTCGTGGGAGATGACCACGCTCGGGATCCCCCGCTCAGCTGCCCACCGGCCCATACCGCGCAGGGTGAGCCTGTCCGACACCTCCAGCCGATCCGGTCTCAGCCTGGCCAAGAGAGTCGATACGCGGAGCGGGTCCACAGCGCGGTAACCGCCGGTGCCCGGGATATGCGGAGCAGGCAGGGTTATTCGGCGGACCCCGGTCGGCAGCCATTCGTCGCCGGTACGCCTACCGGGCACGACCAGTACGACTTCGTGCCCGCTGGCCACGTAACCCGCGCCGAGGTGGTGCAAGGCAGTGCGCAGGCCGCCTGAGCGTGGGCCGTAGAAGTTGGCGAGCTGCACGATCCGCATGGCTTACGCGGCCTTCGACCTTCTTCCCAGCGCCACCGCGTCGTAGTGCCCTAGGAGTTCCTCGCACACCGCGCTCCAGGTTCTGCTGAGCACCGCCGCCCTGCCTGCCGCCCCCATCCGGCGGCGCAACAGCGCGTCGGTGAGCCTGTCGACGACGGGGACGAGCTGCTCGGCGAAGTGGTCCGGGTCGAGCAGGAAGCCGGTACGGCCGTGGTCGACCAGGTCACGCGGGCCACCAGCGTCGGGCGCGACCACCGGCAGACCGGACGCCATCGCCTCTTGCACTGCCTGGCAGAAGGTCTCGTGCGGGCCGGTGTGCACGAACACGTCCAGGCTCGCGTACGCGGCGGCCAGGTCAGAGCCGTCGCGGAAGCCGAGGAACGCCGCGTTGGGCATCCGCTCTCGCAGCGCCTTCGACTCCGGCCCATCGCCTACGACCACGACCCGCACCCCGGCCAACGCGTCGATCGCGGCTAGATGCTCGACCCGCTTCTCTGGCGCGAGCCGTCCCACGTAGCCGACCAGGAGTTCGCCGTTAGGGGCGAGCTGTGAGCGCAGCGAGCGGTCGACGTGCTCGGGGGCGAACCGGCGGATGTCGACGCCACGCGCCCACCGGTGCACGCGGGGCACACCGTGTCTGGTCAGGTCGGCCACAGCGGCGGACGACGGCGCCAGGGTCCGGTCCGCGCCCGAGTGCAGCCTGCGGATCCACCGCCACGCCGCTCGCGACCCACGACTCAAGCCGTAGGACGCGGCGAACCCAGCGACATCGGTCTGGTAGACGGCCACGGTAGGCACCCCGAGCCTCTTAGCCGCCCACAGCCCTCCTGCACCGAGCACGAACGGTGACGCCAAGTGGACGACATCCGGGTCGAACTCGGCCAGGTCAGTCAGCACCTTCGGGGTGGGTAGGCCTATCGGCAGGGAAGTGATCCCCGGCAGGTCGACCGCGCGGACCCGGACGACGTCCGCGCCGAGGTGGCGGTCCGGTCCGGCACCGGGGGCGATCACCATCGCCCGGTGTCCGCGCTGGTCGAGGTGTTCGAGCACCCGCAGGACGGAGTTGGTGACGCCGTTCACCTGGGGCAGGAAGCTCTCGGTCACGATGGCGACGCGCACGGGAGCGACCGTCGCACCCCGCGCCGTCATCGGGGTGGGCGACCGCGTGACGGCGCGGCGAACGACACCGGAACAGCGGGTGGGTACCGCCGGAATGACCAACCTTGGCCTGGCGCTACCCGGCTTTTCATGTTCCGGACGCGCCCCGGCCACACGGTGTGGTCACTCTAGGTTGGCATGACGCTCTTGTCCTCCCGCTCGCGCAAGCCGGTGGAGCCGGGGCTGCTCTCACGAGCCTTGGAGATCGCGGGCCGCCTGGCCAACGACGCGACCGATGTGATCACCGCGACCGCGGGCCGCGGTGCCAGACCGGTGGTGCTCGACTCGCCGTTCGACTGGGTGACCGACACCGACCGCATCCTGGAGCGGCACACCCGCCGGGTGCTGACCGCCGAGTTCCCCGGCATCCCGGTGGTGGGCCAGGAGTTCGGCGCCGACCTCGGCTCGGACGAGTCCGAGTACCGCTGGGTGGTGGACCCGGTCGACGGCACCGCCAACTACATCGCCGGGGTCCCCTGGTGCGCTTACAGCCTCGCCTTGGTCGACGCCGAAGGTCCGGTCGTCGGTGTAGTGGCCGACCCGTATAGAGGCCAGATCTACGCCGCGGCGCGCGGACGAGGTGCGCGGGCCAACGGGGTGCGCGTCCAACTGACCGACCGGACGTCCACGGCGGGCACGATCGTGTGCACCGAGCTGGCCAAGACCGGCCCGTGGCCGGGCATGGGCGGCTTCATCGAGCGGGCCGCAGCCGCACACGCCGGGGTCCGGGTCCTGGGCTCGGCCGCGCTCGCGGTCACCCAGGTGGCACTCGGCCACGCGGCGGCAGCGGTCCTGCACAGCTACCACGAGTGGGACGTGGCAGGCGCGGTCGCCTTGGCACTCGAGTCCGGGGCGGCGGTACTCGACCGACGCGGCGAGGACGCCCCGCTGCCGGTGGACGGGCTGTTGGTGGCGGCACCGGGCGTGGCGGAGACGGTCCTGTCGTGGTGGCAGGAGACCGCCGTCTGACCTGGTGCTGAGCGGCGGGTTTCAGCTGGGAGGATGCTAGGTGTCCGTTCCGGCTCGACTCGTTCGTCGTCCTGACGGGACGCGGGCTCGATGGGAGAGACAGATGCAGACTGTTCAGTCGGCGGACGGTACGGCTATCGCGTACGAGGCTGTCGGTAGCGGCACCCCGGTGGTGCTGGTCGGTGGGGCCTTCAATGACCGCAACTCGACTGCGGGTCTAGGGGCCTTGCTGGCGGAGGCAGGCCTGACGGCTGTCTCCTATGACCGGCGGGGGCGTGGGGGTAGCACCGATACGCAGCCCTATGCGGTTGAGCGGGAAGTCGAGGACTTGGCGGCCGTGCTCGCTGGTGTGGGCGGTAGTGCTGTCTATGGCATGTCGTCCGGGGGGATCTTGGCTCTCTTGGGCGCCCACCACGGACTTCCGGTCGCCCGCGTCGCCGTCTACGAGCCGCCGTTCAATGACGACTCCTCTGAGGACTTCGCCAACGCCCAGGCCGCGCGAGCCGCGTCCGGTCACCGTGACGAGGCCGTCGAGGCCTTCCTCACCACCACCGGCATGCCACCTCAGGCGATCGACAACATGCGCCAAGGCCCGGCGTGGCCCTACCTCGTCGGCCTAGCGCACACGCTGTCCTACGACGCCCACATCGTCGCGCGTGGCTCGATCGCGGCTCTGACCACACTCGCCACCCCCACCCTCGTAGTAGACGGTGACGCCAGCCCGCCCTTCCTCCGCAACGCCGCTAAGACCCTCTCCGAAGCCCTCCCCAATGCGACCGCGGTCTCCCTCCCAGACCAGACCCACAATGTCGACATCCAGGTCCTAGCCCCGGAACTGGCCCGCTTCTTCGGCTAACCGTCGAGCTGTCGCGCGGGCCTCCGCCGGTGTGGTGGCCCGGCGGACGGCGGCGGCCAGTTCGCGGCACTGGGGCAGCGTGTGGGCGGCCAACGCGGTGCGGACGGCGGGGAGGCTGATGGGCGCCATCGACAGCGCGCCGATCCCCAGGCCCGCGAACACCAGCGCCAGCAACGGGTCGGCGGCCGCCTCGCCGCACACGGAGACCGGCTTGGGGATCGTGGCCACGTGGGCGACGAGGTCGAGCAGGGCGGGTTGCCAGGGGTCGAGGAGATCGGCCAGGTCGGTCAGCAGGCGGTCGGCGGCGAAGGTGTACTGGGCCAGGTCGTTGCTGCCGATGCTGAGGAAGTCCACCTCGGCGGCGATGTCGGCCGCGCGCAGCGCGGCGGCGGGGACCTCGATCATGGCGCCCGCGGTGGTCAGGCCGTGTTCGCGGGCGGCGGTGGCGAACGCGGCGGCCTCGGTGGCGGTGGTGATCATCGGGGCCATCACCCACGGCGTGGCGCCGGTGTCGGCCGCGGCGCGGGCCAGCGCCTCCAGTTGGTCGCGCAGCAGGTCGGGGCGGGCGCGGGCGATGCGGAAGCCGCGGATGCCCAGTGCCGACCCGGTCGCGGCGTACGGGATCGGCTTGTCCGACCCGGCGTCCAGGGTGCGGACGACGACCTTGCGGCCGACCAGCGGGGCCAGCACCTCCCGGTAGGCGGCCTGCTGCTCGCGCACGGTCGGCGGGCGGGACCGGCCGAGGAACAGGAACTCCGTGCGGACCAGGCCGACCCCTTCGACACCGTGCACCGGGTCGGGGCCGCCGATGTTGGCCAGGAGCTCGATCCGGTGCCCGTCGGCGGTGCGGCCGGGGCCGACGTCGAGCAGGGTGCGCGCGGTGACCGGGACCGGGTCGGTGCGGACCACCCCGGCGTCCCCGTCGACCTGCACCACCTGTCCGTCCACGAAGGACCCGGCGCAGCCGACGACGGCCGGGATGCCCAGTGCCTTGGCCAGGATCGCGGTGTGGCTGGTCGGGCCGCCGCGTTCGGTGACGATGGCCAGCACCTGGGCCGGGTCGAGCAGCGCGGTGTCGGCGGGCGCGAGGTCGGTGGCGACGAGGACGTACGGGTGTCCCGGCGACGGCGGGCCGGGCACGGGCTGGTCGAGGAGCCAGGCCACCGCGCGGTCGCGGATGTCGTCGAGGTCGGTGGTGCGCTCGGCCAGGTGGCCGCCCGCGAGCAGCGCGCGGTACTCGCCGACCGCGCTGTCGACGGCCCAGGCGGCGGGTTGCGTGCGGGCCAGGTCGGCGACCCGGTCGGCGAGGCCGGGGTCGCGGGCGATCATCGCGGTCGCGGCCAGGATGTCGGAACCGTCGGACCCGGCCCGCTCGGCCCGCCGGTCCAGCTCGGCGGCGACGTGCTCGAGCGCGGCGGCAGCGCGACCTGGCTCGTCCGGCCCGAGACCGGGGGCGGTCATCGGCAACACCGGCCGCGCCCCGAACCGCGCCACCGGCCCCGTCGCCACACCCGGGCCGGCACCGATCCCCCGACGAGTGCTCACCCCGCCAACTTACGCGTCGAAGTCCACCGTGACGGCGTCGCTTTCCGGCAGACCCTGGCAGGTCAGGACAAAGCCCGCGTCGAGTTCGTGCTGCTCCAGGGCGTAGTTGCGGCGCATCCGAACCTCGCCGGTGACTACCTTCGCCCGGCAGGTTCCACACACCCCACCGCGACAAGCGAACGGGAGATCGGCGCGGATGCGTTGTGCGGCGTCGAGGATGGGCTCGTCATACGGCAGCGACAGGGTTGTCTCGCGGCCGTCGAGGATCACGGTGACCGACGCGGTAGGGCCATCGACGCCTTGTTCGACCCGCTTGGGCTCCGGGGGCGGCTCGTCTACGTAGAAGAGTTCGCGGTGCACGCGGTCGGTGGGCACGCCCCGGGCGGCCAGCAGGGCGGAGGCGTCCTGAACCAGGCCGAACGGGCCGCACAGCCACCAGTGGTCGATGTCGCGCGCGGGCACCACCCGGTCGAACAGCTCGCCGAGCCGGGCCGCGTCGAGCCTGCCGGAGAACAGCTCGACGTCGCCGGGCTCGCGGGACAGGACGTGCACCAGCTGGAGCCGGTCCGGGTAGCGGTCCTTGAGGTCGGCGAGGTCCTCGGCGAACATCACGGTGTCGCTGCGGCGGTTGCCGTAGAGCAGGGTGACCCGGGTGGTCGGGTCGGCGAGCACGGTGGCCGCGATCGACAGGACCGGCGTGATGCCCGACCCGGCGGCGACGAAACCGTGGTGGCCGCCCGGTTCGACGACCGGGGTGAAGGTGCCCTGCGGCGGCAGGACCTCCAGCGTGTCGCCCGCCTTGAGCGAGTCGACCAGCTGCGCGGAGAACAGCCCGCCCTCGACCCGGCGCACGCCGATCCTGGGCGCGGCGCCGACCGGGGCGCAGATCGAGTACGACCGGCGCTCCTCGCGGCCGTCGACGTCTTGGCGCAGGGTCAGGTATTGGCCCGCGCGGAAGGCGAACCGGTCGCCGAGGTCGGCGGGCACGGCGAAGGTGATCGCGACCGCGTCGTCGCAGAGCCGGTCGACGGCGGCGACCGGGAGGGAGTGGAAGGCGCGCACGGTCACAGTTCCTTGATCTGCTCGAACGGTTCCCGGCAGTCCTCGCACCGGCGCAGGGCCTTGCACGCGGTCGACCCGAACCGCGACAGCTCAGTGGTCCGGATCGATCCGCACAGCGGGCACGGCACGCGCCGCGACGGCGGCTCCAGGTTCAGCGGCACCGGCCCCACCGCGTGCGGCCCGATCCGCTGCGGCGGCGCGATCCCGTGGTCGGCCAGCTTGCGCAGCCCGTCCTCGCTGATCCAGTCCGTCGTCCACGCCGGGTGCAGCACCGTGCGGACCTCGACGTCGGCGTACCCGGCCTCGGTCAGCCGGGACACCAGGTCGGCGCGCATCTCGTCCATGGCGGGGCACCCGGAGTAGGTCGGCGTGATCGTCACCGTCACCCGGCCACCGTCCTCCCGCACGTCCCGCAGCACCCCGAGGTCGGCCAAGGTCAGCACCGGCAGCTCGGGGTCGAGCACCTGCTCGGCCACCTGCCGGGCGGTCACCAGACCGCTCCCGGCATCGAGCGGGCGATGTGCTGCATCTCCGCGAGCAGGAAGCCCATCGCCTCGGTGTGGATGCCGTCGCGGCCGGACTGGCCCGCCAGGGGCGCGACCTGCCTGGTCTCGGGGAGGTCGAGGCCAGCCGCGGTCAGCACGGTGCCGATGACCTGGTCGAACTCCGCGCGGAGCTCGGCGGGGTCGACCGCGACACCGGGCAAGGCAGCCTCGACGGGATGCGTGGCGAAGAGCTCGTCGGTGAACGCCCACACCTTGGCCAGACCCTCGACGATCCGCTCGCGCGAGTACTCCGTGCCGCCCGCGAGCCGCAAGACCCACTGGGCCGCGTGGTCGCGGTGGTACGCCAACTCCTTCACACCCTTGGCGGCGACGGCGGCCAGCACCGGGTCCGCTGACCCCGCCAGCCGCTGGAAGAGCGCGAGCCGCCAGGTCGAGAACACCAGCAGCCGGGCGATCGTGGTGCCGAAGTCGCCGCCGGGCCCCGGGCCGCAGTCGATCTCGGCGAGCCGGACGTTGCGGAAGGCGCGTTCGTCGCGCAGGTAGGCCAGTGCGTCCTCGTCGCGGCCCGCGTCCTCGACCTCGGCGGCCCGGGAGAGCAGCAGCCTGGCCTGGCCCAGCAGGTCGAGGGCGATGTTGGCCAGCGCGACGTCCTCTTCCAGTTCGGGCGCGCGCGAGCACCACTCGGCGAGGCGCTGCGAGTAGACGAGCGCGTCGTCGCCGAGCATGAGGCAGTACGCGGTGAGGGCTTCCCGGTCGACGGCGGGGATGTCGCGGCCGACGCCGGTGAGGGCGTCGGTGAAGCCTGTGCCGAACGCCCAGTGCTTCTCCTCGCCCGCGTCGGTGAGGCCGTCGTAGGCGTTGTCCATGCGGTTCCGTTCTTAGAGGTGCGGGACGTCCTCGGGGATCGCGTAGAACGTGGGGTGGCGGTAGACCTTGTCGCCGCTGGGCGCGAAGAACGGGTCCTTCTCGTCCGGGCTAGAGGCGGTGATGGACTCCGCCTTCACGACCCAGATGCTCACGCCCTCGTTGCGCCGGGTGTAGAGGTCGCGCGCGTTGCGTAGTGCCATCTCGTCGTCGGGGGCGTGCAGCGAACCGACGTGCACGTGGTTGAGCCCGCGCTTACCCCGCACGAAGACCTCATAGAGGGGCCAGGAAGACCTGGTCATGCCGCCTGCTCCTTCTTGCGCGCGTATGCCGTCGCGGCCTCGCGAACCCACGCGCCGTCCTCGTGCGCCTTGCGCCGGTGCTCGACCCGCTGCGCGTTGCACGGCCCGTCGCCCTTCACGACCTGCCAGAACTCGGTCCAGTCGATCTCGCCGAAGTCGTGGTGGCCGCGCTCGGCGTTCCACACCAGGTGCGGGTCGGGCAGCGTGACGCCCAGCTTCGCCGCCTGCGGCACCGACATGTCCACGAACCGCTGGCGCAGCTCGTCGTTGGTGTGCCGCTTGATCCGCCACAGCATCGACTGCTCGGTATTGGAGCTCTCCGCGTCCGGCGGGCCGAACATCATCAGCGACGGCCACCACCAGCGGTCGACCGACTCCTGCACCATCGCCCGCTGCTGCTCGGTGCCGCTCATCATGGTCATCAGCAGCTCATAACCCTGCCGCTGGTGGAAGGACTCCTCCTTGCAGACCCGGATCATCGCACGCGCGTACGGGCCGTAAGAGGTGCGGCACAGCGGTACCTGGTTGCAGATCGCGGCGCCGTCGACCAGCCAGCCGATGACGCCCACGTCGGCGTAGGTCAGCGTGGGGTAGTTGAAGATCGAGGAGTACTTCTGCCGACCGGCGATCAGCTTCTCGGTCAGCTCGGCCCGGTCCGCGCCCAGCGTCTCGGCCGCGGCGTAGAGGTAGAGGCCGTGCCCGGCCTCGTCCTGCACCTTGGCCAGCAGGATCGCCTTGCGGCGCAGCGAGGGCGCCCGGCTGATCCAGTTGCCCTCCGGCTGCATCCCGATGATCTCGGAGTGCGCGTGCTGGGCGATCTGGCGGACCAGGGTGGCCCGGTAGCCGTCCGGCATCCAGTCCCGCGGCTCGACCCGGTGGTCGGCGGCCACGGTCTGCTCGAACTGGTCCAGCTCTCGGCTCTGCACACCGCCGATGTTACACCTGAACGCCGAAATCGCGGAGAAGTGTCATAGCCGGATCCGCCGCCGGGGGCGCAGCCGCCGCACGTTCAGGGGACCCTGCCGTCGCAGCCAGTAGAGGAACCCGCCCGCCACCACCCACACGCCCAACACGGCCGTGCTGACCGGCAGGATCGTCAGCGCGGCACCGCGCCCGGCCACCCGCACCAGGTCCGGGTTGCGCTGGTCGTACTCGACCCGCACGACCTGCCCCTCCTCCAGCGCCTCCGGGTAGAGGACACCCACGCTGGGCAGGTGCTCGGCGCCGTCCGGGGTCTGGAACCGGACCAGGGTTCGGCTGAACGACACGCTCACCACGTCGGCGTTCGCGTTGCCGGTGTACCGCTCGATCGCGGCGTCCTCGGTGACCGCGGCCACCACCAGCAGCACCCCGAGCGCGGCGATCACCCCCGCCACGACGATGGCCACCAGCGCGGCCACCGCACGGCGGCGCTGCGGGCGGGTGAGTTGGTCGTCCACGGGGTGGAGGGTATCCGGGCCGGTCACGGGCGTCACGCGATCGCGGTGCTGACCGCGGCGCGCAGCCGGGCGTGCAGGTCGCGCAGCCCTTCCCTGGTCGCCCTGACCTCCACGACGCGCAGGCCGGGCTCCGGGGCGAGGGCGTGGCGCAGGTCGGCGGCGGTGGCGGCCTCGGTGTGCTTGACGCCGTGCGCCTGGCAGAGCGCGGCCAGGTCGACGCCGTGCGGGGTGCCGAACACCCGCTCGAAGCTCGCCCGGTGCTCGGCAGCGCCCTGTTCGAGCAGCGAGAAGATGCCGCCGCCGTCGTCGTTGAGCACCACGATCGTCAGGTCGGGGCGCTGCTCGCCGGGGCCGATGAGCAGGCCGTTCGCGTCGTGCAGGAACGTCAGGTCGCCGACGAGCGCGTACGTCGGGGCGCCGCCGCCGAGCGACACCCCGGCCGCGGTGGACAGGTTCCCGTCGATGCCCGCGACACCGCGGTTGGCGTGCACGGCGAGGTCGACCCGGTGCCGGGCGATCAGGTCGACGTCGCGGACGGTGTTGGACGAGCCGAGGAACAGCGTCGCGCCCGGCGGCAGCCCGGCGACCACGTCCCTGGCGACGTGCAGCCCGGTCGGCCACGGCTCGGCGGCCAGCAGCGCGGCCACCGCCTGGGCCGCGGCGTCCTCGGCGTCCTGCCACCCGGCCAGCCAGCCCTGGTCGTGCCCGGTGACGTGGACCAGGTCGTCCTGGTCGAGCCAGCCGCGCACGTGGGTGGCGACGAACTGCGGGTCGGTCCACTGTGGATGATCGCCGATGCCGTACACCGGGACCCGGTCCATCAGCCCGCGCACGCCGCGCGACAGGGTCGGTCTGCCGACGACGACCACCGCGTCCGGTTGCAGCGACTCGGGCAGGGCGCCGGTGCCGAGCAGCAGCGGGCCACCGCGCAGCACGTGGGCACCGCCCGCGATCGCCGCGGCGGCACCGACCGGCTCGGCGACGACCGGCCAGCCCGCCTTCGCGGCCACGCTCGCGGCGGAGGTCGCCCTGGCCGCGTCGCCGCTGCCGACCACCACGAGGGTCCGCGCGGGCAGCGGGAAGTCGACCCGGTTGCCCGGCACCGTGCGGGCCGCCGACGACGTGGTCCAGCGCAGGCCGCCCGGCCTGCCGACCAACTGGTCCGGCCACTCGTCGCCGAAGGTCGGCACCAGCGGCTCGCGGAACGGGATGTTGAGCTGCACCGGCCGCCCGGTCTCGGCGCGGGCCACCCCGCGGCACACCAGGCCGCGCCAGACCGGGTTCAGCCCGGCCCGCCGCTCGGCGACCGGGAAGTCCACGGTGACCGCGGCGCTGCCGAAGATGCCGCGCTGGTCGATGGTCTGGTTCGCGCCGGTGCCGTGCAGCTCCGGCGGCCGGTCCGCGGTGATCAGCAGCAGCCCCACCCCGGAGTGGTGCGCCTCCAGGACCGCCGGGTGCAGGTTCGCCACCGCGGTCCCAGAGGTGCAGACCACCGCGGCGGGCCTACCGGAAGCGCGCCCCAAGCCGAGCGCGAAGTACCCGGCAGACCGCTCGTCGACCCGGACGTGCAGGGTCAGCTCACCGCGGTTCGCCGCCTCGAACAACGCGAACGCGACCGGCGCGTTGCGCGACCCCGGGCACAGCACGACCTGCCGCACGTCGTTGCGCACCAACTCGTCGACCACCACGGTGGCCATCGCGGTGGACGGGTTCACCGGACCCCGATCCCGGCGGCACCGTCCACCGCGCACCCGCCCACGACCGACTCCCGTTCGGCTACATCCCCCACCGGCACACCTCTCCCAACACCGTCACACCCGCCCGGGGTCCCCCGACCGGCACGCCGGGCGACCCACCCGCCTCCCGACCCTTCACCGCCGCCGCCCCGACGGGCAACCGGCGCCCGCCAAGTAGGCGAAGATCGGCCGGATTTCCTTGCGCGCGCAAGGAAATGGGAGCGCGACCACGCGGGCCGCCACCGGTCCCGCGCCCAGGTTGTCTGGGCGTCGGACTCGCCCCCTCCGATGCCACGCTCATACGAGGGTCAGATCATCCGGGCGGTGCCGGAACAAGACCCGCGCGCGCAGGCTCCAGCGGGCGATAGCGCGGCCCGCGTCAGTCAGCCCTACCCGGCGGGCGTTCCAGTCAGCGTCAACAGCGTCGAGCACCCTGAGCCTGCGCAAGAACCAGGACCCCACCTCGGCCGCCCTGGTCGGACCGAAGTCGGCCCCACCGGCCTCGGACCACCCCTCCTCGGCCAGCACGTACGCCACCTTCTCGAAAACCCGGCTCGGCGACATCCGGTCCTCCAGCAGCAGCGCCGCGAAGACCACCTCCTGCACCGTGCCCAGCGCGGAGCGCTCCAGCGAGACCAGCCGCTCGCCGACCGTCATCAGCAGCGAGTCGGAGTCGTCGACGAGCGCGGCGCCCTGCTCGGTGAGCCGCAGGCGGGCGCCCGCGCGGGCGGTGAGCCCGAAGTCGGCGGACAGCTCGCGCAGCAGCTTCACCGGCGGCCACTGCGACTCGCTGCGCCCGGTCGCGGCCACCTCGGCGCAGGTCGGCATCAGGTCGACCAGCTCGCTGACCAGCGTGGTCGGCAGGTACCCGCTGCTGGTCAACCTGGCGCCCTGCTCGCGGCACTGGGCCAGCAGGTAGCTCAGCGCGGGCAGCTGCGCGCCGTCGCTGTCGGGGGCGCGGCGCACCTCGGGGCGCAGCCGGACCATCAGCTCGCGGCGGGTCTGGCTGCCGTGGCCGCGGGTCCACTCGTCGAGCCGCTCGTCGAGCAGCCGGACGAACCAGGTCTCGTCGCCCTCGTTCTCCGGGCTGGTCAGCAGCCGCATCACCAGGCCGACCCGCATCGCGTCGCCGCCGCCGACCGGCAGCGTGCCCGCGTCGACCGCCTCCTCCAGCAGCCTGCCCGCCGCGGCGTGCAGCGCCGTCTCGATCGGGCCGCCGTGCTCGGACCAGGTCATCAGCGGCGTGTCCGGCGGCCACACCCCGGACGCGCGCCACGCCGCGGCCACCAGCCGCCGGTAGCGGTCCTCGTCCTCGGCCGCGTCCAGGATCGTGTGCGTCTCCCGCGCCCGGCAGACCTCGGCGTACCCGTCGTGGCCGAGCAGGGCGAGCAGCTCGGCGAAGGACTCGCAGGTCTGGTGCAGGTCGTCGAAGGCGCCCTGGCCACCGGGGCTGCGGTGCGCCTGCGGGAGCGTGCCCCAGACCATCTGCTGCACGTCGTAGCGGGTGACCTTGGTGGGGTGGGCCGCGGTGGCCCGCATGACGTGCCAGAGGGCGTGCGCGTGCTTCGCGGCGGTGTCATCACGCGCGCGGATGACCTCCAGGGCCGAGTCCAGGTCGTGCACGAGTCCAGCTTGACACGGCGACGGCCAACCCCGCGAACGACTGTCCACAGGCCCGCCGGCATCCTCGACGGCGTGGCTGAGCCCGAGGTTTCCGAACTGTTCGACCCGGCCCGGTGGCGTGCTGTCGACGGGTTCGACTTCACCGACATCACCTACCACCGGGCGGTGGACACCGGCGCGGTGCGCATCGCGTTCGACCGGCCCGAGGTGCGCAACGCGTTCCGACCGCACACCGTCGACGAGCTGTACCGCGCGCTCGACCACGCGCGGATGAGTTCCGACATCGGTTGTGTGCTGTTGACCGGCAACGGGCCGTCGCCGCGCGACGGCGGGTGGGCGTTCTGCTCCGGTGGGGACCAGCGCATCCGTGGTCGTACGGGCTACCAGTACGCGTCAGGGGAGACATCGGAGACGGTGGACCCCGCGCGCGCGGGACGGTTGCACATCCTTGAGGTGCAGCGACTGATCCGGTTCATGCCCAAGGTCGTTATCGCTGTCGTGCCAGGTTGGGCTGCCGGTGGCGGGCACAGCCTGCACGTGACCTGCGACCTGACGCTGGCCAGCCTGGAGCACGCCCGGTTCAAGCAGACCGACGCCGACGTCGGCAGCTTCGACGGCGGGTTCGGCTCGGCGTACCTGGCCAGGCAGGTCGGGCAGAAGTTCGCGCGGGAGATCTTCTTCCTGGGCCGCACCTACAGCGCCGAGGACATGGTCCGGATGGGCGCGGTCAACGAGGCCGTGCCGCACGCGGAGTTGGAGGAGACCGCGCTGCAGTGGGCGCGGGAGATCAACGGCAAGTCGCCGACGGCGCAGCGGATGCTCAAGTTCGCGTTCAACGCCATCGACGACGGCCTGATCGGGCAGCAGGTGTTCGCCGGTGAGACGACCCGGCTCGCGTACATGACCGACGAGGCCGTCGAGGGCAGGGACTCGTTCCTGGAGAAGCGGGACCCGGACTGGTCCCGCTTCCCGTACTACTACTGAGCGGACTACTGCTGAGCGGACTGACGCACGAACTCCTCGTGCTTCGCGACCACCTCGCGGTAGAGAGCCGCCTTGCGGTCGTCGTCCACATCGGACAGCGGTAGGTGGAAGACGTCGGCGAGCGTGGCGAAGTACTCGGCCGCGCTACCGATGTCGTGGTGCTCGTCGCCTTCCGCGCTGTGGTGGAGCAACCGGAGACCACGCAACACGGTGGCGCTGTCTCCGTCGCGTCGACACAAGGCGACTACGCGCACGAACCCCGAGTCAGGACTCGTGGACTGGTTCTCGTGCTCGACGAGGAAGTCCTCGACCGTGGCCTCATAGGGCGCGTAGTCCATGCCCGGGCAGCGCGCCCACTCGTCGTGGTCGAAGCGCCAGCCGCCGGGGACGACGTCGGAGGGGCGTAGTCCGAACTCCATCGGGTGCTGCCGGTACTTGCCCGCCACAAGAGGCAGCGGCCCGTGCAGCGCGTCACCGATCCCGGTGTCGACCAACCACACCCCGTCCGGCGATGAGGGACTCGGCAGGCCGTGAACCTCGATCGTCAAGTGGTTGCTGTTAGCGCCAACGGGCCCGGCCTTCTGTGGACCCTGGACACCGCCAACGCGCCAGTGGACGTCGAAGCCGAGCCAGTCCAAGAGGCATGCCATCGCGCCATTCAGGTGGTAGCAGTAACCGCCGCGGCCAGCGACTACATACCGGACAGAGTCGAGCGGCTCTACCGTGCGCTCTTCGCCCAAGGCAATCCACACGACCTCGTAAGGCACTAGAGCGGTTTGTGCCTGGTGCAGGGCGATGAGTGTGTCCAAAGTCGGCTTGGGCGGCGCCGACCAGCCCAACCGGAGCAGGTAAGCGTCACGGAGTTCGATGTCGACAGGACGGCGCCAGAGCCTGTCCGCGCGCCTCGGGTCGTCCAACGGGAGTGGTTCAGCCACCCTCTGTCGCGCTGTGGACACAGTCACCACTCCTCTCCTCGCTTGCGGCGAGCGTAAGCACCACCACCGACAAGGCTGCCAGGATGGCGCCATGCACCCCGTCACGCTCGACGGCACCGAGGCAGCGGTCCGGGCCCTCACGCGCGCCCTGCGGCCGCTCCTGGACGGCGCTGGCGGTCCCGCCGTGCTGCCGCTGGCCCCGGGTGAGACGCCGATCCGACCGGACCTGCCGGTGGAGGCGGGGACGGCGCTGATCGTGCACACCTCGGGGTCGACCGGCGCGGCCAAGGGGGTCATCCTGTCGGCGGCCGCGCTCCGCGCCTCGGCGACGGCGACGCACACGCGACTCGGCGGCGCTGGGACGTGGCTGTTGGCGATGCCTGCGCACCACATCGCCGGGGTGCAGGTGGTGGTGCGGTCTCTGCTCGCCGGAACGCCGCTGGCAGTGCTCCCGGGTGGGGGCTTTCGCGGTCGGCAGTTCGTGGAGGCGGCATCGGACGTGCTGGCCGCTGACGGTCCCCGATACACGGCGCTGGTGCCAACACAGCTGACACGGCTGCTAGCCGAAGGTGGCGACGCCTTGGCCGCCGCGCGTTCGTTCGACGCGGTCCTCGTCGGCGGCGCGGCGACGAGCCCTCTCACGCTGTCTAGGGCTAGCGACGCGGGGATCAAGGTGGTCACCACGTACGGAATGACGGAAACAGCCGGCGGGTGTGTGTACGACGGCGTCCCGCTAGACGGCGTGCGAGTGCGCCTAGAGGACGACGTGATCCACCTGACCGGCCCGACTCTCGCGCACGGCTACCGTCTGGACCCGGACAACCCCGCCTTCGCCGATGGCTGGTTCCACACCTCCGACCTAGGACGACTGGTCGACGGTCGGCTGGAAGTCCTGGGCCGCACCGACGACGTAATCAACACCGGCGGCAAGAAGGTCGCACCAACGGCGGTAGAGCGCGTACTGACCGCTCAGGCCGGGGTGGTCGAGGCGTGCGTGGTGGGCCTACCGGACCCGGAATGGGGCCAACTAGTCGCAACCGCCATCGTGGCTGAGGGAGACGTAGATCTAGGCACCCTCCGCGAGGCCGTCAGGAACGCTCTTGGCGCACACGCTGTGCCCAAGCAGGTTCATGTGATCGCGGAACTGCCTCTACGCGGCCCAGGAAAGGTCGACCGCGCGGCCGTCGCTCAGCTCTTGAACGAGGCGCCAAGGCGCGGGTAAACCGGTGGAGGTGGGGATGGGCGGCGGGTAGCGTCCGGCGGGTGGACCTCGTCATCGTCTCGCTTGCGGAGCGGCCTGATCTGGCGCCGTTGCTCGAGGAGTTTCCGGGCAGTTGGCCGGAGTTCATGCACCACGACCCCGCTTCGGGGATGTACTACGGGGTGGCCGGGCTGCACTACCCCGAGCACGTGCTGATGGCGTTCGACCGCGATCACCCCGAGCGGCTGGTGGCGAAGGGCTACAGCGTGCCGTTCCGGTGGACCGAGGACGTGTTGCCGCCGGGTGGGTGGGACCGGGTGATCCAGCGGGCGTCGATCGGGTGGGCGAACGGTGAGGAGCCGAACCTGGTCTCGGCGATCGAGATCAACGTGCAGACCGATCTGCGCGGCTCGGGTCTGTCGTCGGTGATGCTGGGGGCGATGCGGGATTCGGTGCGCGCCCTGGGCTACGACACGCTCGTCGCGCCGGTGCGGCCCAACGGCAAGCCCGCGCACCCCGAGGTGCCGACCGGCGAGTACGCGGGGTGGACCAGGGAGGACGGCCTGCCGGTGGACCCGTGGCTGCGGGTGCACGTGCGGGCGGGCGGGGTGATCGAGGCGGTCGCGGTGCGGTCGATGACGATCGCGGGGACCTTGGTGGAGTGGCGGGAGTGGACTGGCCTGCCGTTCGACCGCTCGGGGCAGGTGCTCGTACCTGGCGCTCTGGTGCCGGTCCTCTGCGATGTGGAGCACGGCTACGCGGTGTACGTGGAGCCGAATGTGTGGGTCCGACACAAGACGTGACCATTCACTCAGCTGTCCCTCAGCACCCGCGGGCACGTGATCGGTGAAGATGGACCGATGGCGACAGTCGCGGAGTGGATCGAGGGCGCGCGGGTTCGCACGTTGCCGAACTCGGTCGCGCCGGTCCTCGTCGGCTCAGGTGCCGCTGCCGCGATAGGCGCGTTCTCCTTGGCCCGAGCGGCGTTGGCGTTGTTGGTGGCCCTGGCACTACAGGTCGGGGTGAACTACGCCAACGACTACTCCGATGGCGTAAGAGGCACCGACAGCGACAGGGTCGGCCCATTGCGCCTAGTGGGCTCGGGAGTGGCCTCGCCCGGCGCCGTGAAAGCGGCGGCTTTCGCGTGTTTCGGGCTCGGCGCGGTCGCGGGCCTGGCGTTGGTGTCGCTATCCGGTCAGTGGTGGATGTTGGCCGTGGGCGCTGCCTGCATCGCGGGGGCGTGGTTCTACACCGGTGGCGAGAAGCCCTACGGCTACTCGGGCTGGGGCGAGGTGGCCGTCTTCCTCTTCTTCGGTGTCATCGCCGTGCTAGGGACCGAGTACGTCCAAGCCGACCGCGTCAGCTGGTTCGGTGCCGCGGGAGCGATCGCGATGGGGTCGTTCTCCGCCGGGGTGCTCGTCGCGAACAACCTGCGCGATGTCCCTACCGACCGGGTCGCGGGTAAGAACACCCTGGCGGTACGACTGGGCGAGGAACGTACCCGTGTGCTCTACCAGATTCTGGTCGTCATCCCGTTCGTCGTGACTGTGGCGGCAGCGTTCGCGACGCCTATTGCCCTTGTCGGCCTGGTTTCCGCTGTCTTCATCATCCCGGCGGCGCGCCGCGTGGCGAGCGGCGAGACAGGCTTGAAGCTGATCCCGGTCTTGAAGCAGACCGGTTTGGCGATGCTGAGCTGGGCCGTGGTCACCGCTATCGCCGTCGGGCTGTCCTAGCCGTTCCAGACGCCCGTAGCGAGGAAGACGTCCAACACCTCGTTGTGCGGCTCCGGGTCGATTCCCTGCGCGGCAAGCCAGGCGTCGTCGTAGTACGTGTGCGAATAGCGCTCCCCGCCGTCGCAGAGCAGCGTGACGACGCTACCGGCGACCCCGGCGGCCACCAGTTCGGCGACGATCTCGAACGCGCCCCACAGGTTCGTCCCCGTCGACCCGCCCACCCGGCGCCCCAGCACCCGCTCGACCCGCCGCACCACCGCCACCGACGCCGCGTCCGGCACCTTGATCATCCGATCGATCACCTGCCCGAGGAACGACGGCTCCACCCTCGGCCTGCCGATGCCCTCGATCCGCGACCCCCGGCAGCCGGTCAGCCCCGGCTCGGTGTCGCGCCAGGCGTCGAAGAAGACCGAGTTCTCCGGGTCGACCACGGCCAGCCGGGTACCCAGCCTGCGGTAGCGGATGTAGCGGCCGATGGTGGCGCTGGTGCCCCCGGTCCCGGCGCCCACGACCACCCAGGCGGGCTCGGGGTGCGGCTCCAGCGCCATCTGGTCGAACACCGACTCGGCGATGTTGTTGTTGCCCCGCCAGTCCGTCGCCCGCTCGGCGTGGGTGAACTGGTCGATGAAGTGCCCGCCGAGCTCGGCGGCCAGCCGGTACGACTCGGCGTAGAGCTGGCTCGGCTCGTCCACGAAGTGGCACCGGCCGCCCTGGCGCTCGATCAGCTCGACCTTCTCCTGGCTGGTGGTGCGCGGCATCACCGCGATGAACGGCAGCCCGAGCATCCGCGCGAAATAGGCCTCGGACACCGCCGTCGACCCCGACGACGCCTCGATCACCGGGGTGCCTTCCACGATCCAGCCGTTGCACAGGGCGTAGAGGAACAGCGACCGCGCCAACCGGTGCTTGAGCGAACCGGTGGGATGGGTTGACTCGTCCTTGAGGTAGAGCCGCACGCCCCACTCGTCGGGCAGCGGGAACGGCAGCAGGTGCGTGTCGGCGCTGCGGTTGGCGTCGGCCTCGATGATCCGCACGGCCTCGCACACCCAGGCCCGGGTCTTGTCGCTGCACCTGTCCACGGCGGTCATGTACCAACATTATCGCCTAGCAGCGCTTTTACCAGAACCCCAACGGGTGGCGGAGACCTCAGGCGTCGCCGCGCAGCTGCGAGCGCAACCGCGCGCGCTCGGCGTTGCGGTCCTTGTGCCGCTCGGCGAGACCGGCGGTGACCCGGTTGTTCAGACCGCGGAACAGCAGCAGCCCGAGCGGGAACCCGACGACGAGGCCGACCGCGATCGAGACCAGCAGCGGGACGTCGAACAGCACCAGCAGCACCGCGACCACGGCCACCAGGACCAGGCGCAACGCGGTGTAGAGAGCCAGGTCACGACCCAGGGTGCTGTCGGGGGAGTCCACGGCCCCGAGGCTACTCGTCGTCCTCGTCCACGGTGTTCGGCCTGCCCTCGAACCGGGTGGACAGCACCACCGTCGACCGGGTCCGCGCGACGCCCTTGATCCGGCGCAGGCGGCCGAGGGCGCGCTCCAGGTCGTCCACCGTGGCGACCCTGACCTTGACCACGAACGCCTCGTCACCGGCCACCCGGTAGCAGGACTCGACCTCGACCAGCTCGCCCAGGGCGTCGGCGACCTCCTCGTCGTCGGCGGTGTCCGTCGGGTGGATCCCCACCAGCGCGGTCACCCCGAGACCGACCGCGCGCGGGTCCACCTGGGCGTGGTAGCCGGTGATCACCCCGGACGACTCCAGCTTGCCCACCCGCTCGTGCACGGCGGAGGCGGAGAGCCCCACCTGTCGGCCCAGGTCGGCGTAGGTGACCCGACCGTTGGTGCGCAGCGCGGCGATGATGCGGCGATCGACGTTGTCCACGGGACGGAAGCGTACGGCGTGCGCACCCGGTGTCCGAACCGGCCGATTTGTCCCTTACTACCTCTTTACCATCACCCAACCGTTCGAGTACCCGATGGTCGAAGTGCCACGATGCTCCTGGTTTACCCCCGATCGACGGGTACCCCCGATCGACCGAGTCCAAGGAGGCTGCCATGACTGTGGCGCACGTCGGAGAGCGGCTGCTGACCCCGGGAGAGGTCGCCGCGTTGTTCCGGGTCGACCCCAAGACGGTGACCAGGTGGGCGACGGCGGGCCGGATCGGCTCCATCCGCACCCCGGGTGGGCACCGCCGCTTCCGCGAGTCCGAGGTCAAGACCCTGCTCGCCGAGCTCACCACCGAGGCCATCGAGCACGCCGGCTGATCCGGCCAGGGCCGACCACGCCCCACCTGGTCGGCCCCCCGGGCCAGTGGCCCACCCACCAACCCGACAAACCGGCTAACCTCGAACACCCAACGTTCGAAAGGTGGCCCGCATGCTGTACCTGCTCGCCGCGGTCGGCGCTATCACCGTCGGCGTGCTGCTGTGGCGGGCGTTCGGCGTCCAGCCTGCCGAGGTCGTCCAGCGCCCGAGACACGTGATCGCCCCGGACGACGACCCCGAGTTCCTGCGCGGACTCGACAAGTTCCGCGAGAAGCCCGACGGGGACGACAAGCCGCCCGCGTAGCGCGGGTCAGGCCATCCGCGGGCGGGGGCCGCTGGCGAAGTCGTCGGCCACCGTGGCCGCCATCTCCAGCAGGGCCAGCCTGGTCTCCGGCGAGAGCCGCTCCAACTCGATCTCCGCGCCCTCCTCCAGGTGCGGGTCGAACGGGATCCGGCAGACCGCCCTGCACCGGGCGCCGAAGTGCTGGGCCAGCTTGTCCAGGTCGACCGAGCCGGACTTGGGCCGCACCGAGTTGATCACCGCGACCGAGCGGGCGACCAGCGTCCGGTAGCCGTGCGCGTCCAGCCAGTCCAGCGTCGCCGACGCGCTGCGGGCGCCGTCGACCGAGCCGGACGAGACGATCACCAGCGAGTCGGCGACGTCGAGCACGCCCTTCATCGCCGAGTGCATCAGGCCGGTGCCGCAGTCGGTGAGCACGATGTTGTAGAAGTGCTCCAGCAGCGACACGGTGCGCCGGTAGTCGTCCTCGCTGAACGCCTCCGACACCGCCGGGTCCTGCTCGCTGGCCAGGACCTCCAGCCGCGACGGGCCCTGCGAGGTGTACGCGCGGATGTCGCTGTAGCGGCGGATGCGGCCCGCGTCGCGCAGCAGGTGCCGCACGGTGGCCGTGGTCTCCAGCGGGATCTTCTGGCTCAGCGTGCCGCGGTCGGGGTTGGCGTCCACCGCGATGACCCGGTCCCCGCGCAGCGACGAGAACGTCGAGCCGAGGGTGGTGGTCGTGGTGGTCTTGCCGACGCCGCCCTTGAGGCTGAGCATCGCGATCTTGTAGCACCCGCGCAGCGGCTGGTTGACCCGCGCGATCAGCTCCCGCCTGCGGATCTCGGCCGGGCTCTCGCCGACGTTGAGCAGCCTGCCGGAGGCGACGTAGACGGCCTTGCGCCAGCCGGACTGCGGCGCGCGCTTGGACTGCTTGAGCAGCCGCGCCGAGGACAGCTCCTCGCCGCCGTGCCCCTGCTGCTGGCCGTAGCCCTGCTGCGGGTCGGCGTAGTACCCGGCCTGGCCGACCGGGTGCGGCCCGGTGACCGCCGGGTTCGGCGCGAACGGGTGCTGCTGCGGTGCGCCGAACTGCTGCTGCGGCGCGAACGGGGTGCCCTGGGGCTGAATGGGCTGGGGCTGCGGCTGAATGGGCTGGGGCTGGATCGGCTGCGCGGGCACCTGCTGGCGCTGCTGCGGTTGGTGCTGCGGCTGCTGGGGGTGCTGCTGGTGCTGACCGGGGTGGACCTGCTGCTGCGCCTGCACCGGGCGAGCGGGTGCCTGCTGGCCCTGGTGCGCCGGGTTCGGGTGCCCCGGGTTGCGCACGATCTGGGTCTCGTTCGGGTTCGGCTCCTGCGGCTGCTGGGCAACCGCCTGCTGGGGCACGGCTTGCTGGGGTACCGCCTGCTGGGGCGCGGCCTGGTGAGGCGCGGCCTGCTGCGGGATCGCCTGGGGCGCACCGGACTGGGCCGGGTCCTGCTGGGCCCGCGCGTGCTGCGGACCGGCGTGGTGGTCGCCCGACTGCTGGGCCGCGTGCTGCGCGCCCGACTGGGCGGTCACCGGCTGGGTGCCGAGCGCGGCGTCGGCGGCCGGGTTCGGCGGCGCGTACAGCTCGGCCTGGATGGTCGCGGGCTGCTCGTGCGCCACCACTTCGGCGGCGAGGTGCGCCTCGGCCAACTCGGGGTCGGGACCGAAGTCGGGTGTGCCGGTGTCGGTTCCCCCGGTCACGGGCGGCCGCCACGCCGCCTCGGACTCGTCATGGCGTCCAGTCACCCCTGCGCCCTCCCACGAACGTCCGACCCTGTGGTTGCGACGGTAGTCGCTCACCGCGCCACCCACCGAAGGGGGTAACGCGGTGTGCACAAGCAAGCGCAGGTCGGAGGCCTGGCGTGGGCCGCGGGGAGCAGCGCCCCAGCAGAAGATCAGGCGTACGAGTGAAGTCCGGCGATGACCAGGTTGATGAAGAACAGGTTGAACACCACCATGCCGAAGGCCACCGAGTTGATCACCGCGGCCCTGGTGCCGCGCCAGCCCGCGGTCGCCCGGGAGTGCAGGTACCCGGCGTAGACGACCCACGCGACGAACGCGACGGTCTCCTTCGGGTCCCAGCCCCAGAACCGGCCCCAGGCCGCCTCGGCCCAGATGGCGCCGCAGATGATGCCGAAGGTGTAGATCGGGAAGGCGAAGATGGTGGTGCGGTAGGCGAGCCGGTCGAGCGAGTCGGCCGCGGGCAGCTTCGGCCCGAGCCGCGCGAAGCGCCTCGGGTCGGCGTCGTTGCGGACCTTCGCCAGGTACAGCAGGCTGACCACGCCGGGGACCAGGAACAGGCCGCTGGAGATGATCGCCGCGGAGACGTGGACGACCAGCCAGTACGACTGGAGCGCGGGCATCACCGGACCGGCCGGGGTGTAGAGCGCGGTGCCGCCGAGGAACATCAGGATGACGACCGGGGTGAGCACGAACGCGCCCAGCCTGCGCACGTCGAACTTGCGGGCCAGCACCAGCCAGGTCACCACCGCGACCAGCATGGCGGCTGCCCCGTACTCGTACATGTTGCCCCACGGCGCGCGACCGGTGGCGACCCCGCGCAGCACGATCGAGGCGAGGTGCAGCAGGGCGCCGAGGACGGTCAGCGCGACGGCCATCCGACCGAACCGCTCCGGCCTGCCCGCGCTCGGTGGCTCATCGATGCGGCCGATGATGGGGGTTTCCGGTGTGGCCGGTGCGCCAGAGCCGACCAGTTCCCTGGCCAGTTCGGACTTCTTCGCCTTGCGGGTGAAGGCCTGTTCGACGGTGTAGAACACCATCGCGAACACGTAGACCAGCGCGGCGGCGCGGTAGAGCCAGTCGCTGTAGGTGGCCAGCGTGTCGTTCACGGGCATCGGACACTCCCTTTGGACCTGAGCAGCTGCGCTGCGAGCCGGTGGAACTCCTCGCCGTAACCCGCCTGGTCGGTCCGGGCGAGGCCGCCGACGCGCACCACGGTACGTCCCCCGTCGCCGGGGGTCGCGCGGACCCACAGCCTGCGGCGGCGCACGGTCAGCGAGACGCCGAGGCCGAGGAACATGGCGACGGCGGCGACCAGCACCCACACCTGGGTCGGGTCGTGCGAGACCTGGAGCGACACCCAGGGCACCGCGCCGTCGAAGCTGATCTTCGTGCCGTCGTCGATGGTGAGCGACTCGCCCGGCTTGAGGTTCTGCCGGGCGACCCTGGTGAGCCTGCCGCTGTCGACCAGGGACTGGTCGATCTGGAAGATGGACTGGCCGCGCCCGGAGTCGATGCCCAGGTCGCCGCGCATGACGTCCACCGCGACCCCGGGGTCCGAGAGCTGCGGGTGGCTGGAGGTCATGACCTTGTCCTCGACGAGCGCGGTCGGGGCGAACAGGCCGGTGACCGCGATCTGCCGCTTGCGCCGCTCGGCCGGGTCGGTGACCCCGGGCGGGTCGAACTTGGTGGCGCCCTCCGACAGCAGGGTCAGCGTGTCGACCGGTCGCCACTGGATGGTCTGGGTGCGCTTCTTCCCGTCGGGGAAGGTGACGGTGAAGGTGGGCGCGTAGCCGTGGCCGAGCAGGTACACGCGGTCGCCGACGACCCGCAGCGGGTCGTTGACGCGCAGGTCGTAGGGCCGCCAGGTGTCGGTGTCGAGGTCGTCGCCCGCCTGGTAGTCGATCTTGGCGGCGAACTGCTCCGCCTGGCCGTTGGGCAGGTAGGTGGCGTCGAAGGTGTTGACCCGCACGCAGAACGGGTTCAGGTCGGTGCCGTCGACGCGCAGTCCCGGCCGGAACGAGTCGTAGCCGAGGGTGCCGGAGTTGCAGAACTGGGAGCCGTCGGCCAGCACGATGACCTGGCCCTCGTAGTTGGTCATCTTGCCGATCGCCAGCGCCACGATCAGCGCGAGCATGGCGAAGTGGAAGACCAGGTTGCCCGCCTCGCGCAGGTAGCCGCGTTCGGCGCTGAGGCTGCGCGCGCCGTCGGCCTCCTCGCGCTCGACCAGCCGCCACCCCTTGAGCCGCACCCTCGTGTCCGCCATGACCTGCTCGGGCGTGGCGTCGAGTTCGGCGGTCTGGTGGTGCGGCATGCGGGTCAGGTTGCGCGGGGTGAGCACCGGCTTGGTGCGCAACGCCTTGGCGTACTCGACGGTGCGCGGCGCGAGGCAGCCGACGAGGGAGATGAACAGCAGCAGGTAGATCGCGGAGAACCAGACGCTGGCGTAGACGTCGAAGAACTGCAGCCGGTCGAGCAGGGTGCCCCACCAGCCGTGCGCCTCGATGTAGTCCAGTGCCCTCGGCAGGTTCAGCGACCGCTGCGGCAGCAGGGCGCCGGGCATGGCGGCGAGGGCGAGCAGGAACAGCAGGGTCAGCGCCGTGCGCATGGACGTCAGGCCGCGCCAGGTGTTGCGCGCGAACGCCACCGCCCCGCTCACAGCGGCAACTCGAAGTCGGTGACGACCATGTTGCGCAGCCACGACACCAGGTCGCCCCACAGGCCGGTGACGAGCAGGACGCCGACCACGAGCAGCAGCGCGCCACCGAAGAGCTGGATGCCGCGCGAGTGCGTGCGCAACCAGGCGGTCGCCCGCACCGCCCACCGCGCGCCGAGCGCGATCACCAGAAACGGGATGCCGAGGCCGAGGCAGTAGACGACCACCAGCAGGAACCCGCGGGCCGCGTTGCCACCGGTGGACGCGGCGATGGTCATCACGCCGGTGAGGGTGGGGCTCAGGCACGGCGTCCAGCCGAGGGCGAAGATGCCGCCGAGCACCGGCGCGCCCGCCAGGCCGAACCGCGGCGTCTTGTGGATGCGGATGTCCTTCTGCAGCCCGGGAACCAGGCCGATGAACACCAGGGCCATCGCGATGGTGATGACCCCGCCGACGCGTTGCAGGACTTCCTCGTTGAGCAGCAGCGCGTCCGCGAGCCACACGACGCTGCCCACGGTCGCGGCGAACACCACGGTGAACCCGAGGACGAACAGCCCGACCGCGCCGAGCACCCGGTAGCGGCCCTTCTTGCGCTCCTCCTGGTCGCTCACCGCGGGCGCCTCCGCGCCGACGAGCGCGGCGAGGTACGCGAGGTAGCCGGGCACCAGCGGGACCACGCACGGGGAGGCGAAGGAGAGGAACCCGGCCAGCAGCGAGAGACCGGCCGCCACCAGCAGCGGCCCGGAAATGGCTAGCTGCGTCGGGTCCACCCGGTCAGCGTAGGGAAGCGGTCCTGAGGGCCGATCTCGGGTGGTCCACCCGGGGGGCGTGGGTCACACCGGCGGGCGGCGGCCCGCAGGCGGGGTCCAGCCGGTCTCGGTGACCACGACCCTGGCCAGCTCGCTGAGCTTGGTGTTGGTGTCGCGGGCGTGCCCGCGCAGCACGTCGAACGCGCCCGCCATGTCCAGCCCGAGCCGCTCGGCGAGCACGCCCTTGGCCTGCTCGATGATCACCCGGCTGGTGAGCGCCTCCTGCAGCTGCTCGCTGAGCAGCGCGTGGTCGCGGACCGCCCTGGCTTGCAGCAGGCTGATCGTGGCGACGTCGACCAGCGCCTTGGCGGTGTGCCAGGACAGCTCGTCGAGGTCGCCCGCGGTGGCGCTGAACAGGTTGAGCGCGCCGATCGTGTCCGCCCGCAGGCGCATCGGCAGGGCGAAGACCGCGTGGTAGCCGTCGGCGATGGCGGCCGCGGCGAACCGCGCGTCGGCGGCGCCGACCCGGGTGAGGTCCGGCCGCGAGACCACCAGGCCGGTCCGGTAGGCGGCCAGGCACGGCCCCTCGCCGTGGCGCAGCTGGAACAGCTCCAGCCTGCGCACCGCCTCGCTCGAGCTGGTGATCATGTGCAGCTCGCCGTCGACGGTGGCGAGCAGGATCCCCGCCGCGTCGATGGCCAGCAGCTCCACGCAGCGGTCCACGAGCAGTTGCAGGAAGTCCAGGACGTCGAAGTCGTCGACGAGGGTGTCTGCGAGTTCGACGAAGGTCTCGACGAGCCGTTGCTGCTTCACGGGGACTCACCTCCTGTGTCGGGGTCTTCCGGGAATCGGTCTTCGGTGGCGTCGGCGAACCGCACCTTGCGGGCCACCACGTCGTCGGCCAGGTCGACCAGCGCGCGGCCGTCGGCGAACGCGCGCGCCCGCAGTGCGGCGAACGCGGCGGAGACGTCGGTGCCGAGTTGGACGGCCACCATCCCGGTGGCCTGGTGGATCTGCGCGCTGGTCAGCACGGCGGGCTCGGAGATCAGCAGGTCCATCGCCACGCGGGCGAAGAACACCGCGTCGGCGCGGGCGAGCGGGGACAGCTCCCCCACCGTGTGCCGGTAGACGCCGAGCGCGCCGAGGTGGATCGCGCCGATCGTCATGGGGAACGCGAACACCGACGCGATCCGGCCGAGCCCTGGCGCGCCCGCGTACAGCGGCCAGGTGCCCGCGGCGATCGTCTCGGCGAGGTCCGGCACCAGCACCGGCCTGCTGGTCGCCCGCGCTGTGGTGAGCGGGCCCTCGCCGACGGTGAGCTCCCACTCGGCCAACCGCAGGCCCGCCTCGCCGGTGGAGTGGGTGCCGAACGCGCCGTTGTCGACCGCGACGACCAGCACCGCGCCGTCGACGGCGAGTCTGCGTTGGACGAGGACGCACAACAGGTCCGGGGTGAGCGCCGCGCCGTGCGCCGCGGTGGCGGCGGCGATCCACTCGGTCAACTCCGCGAGGTGGCCTGCCCGACCCGCTCCGGTCACGTACTCGCCACTTCCTGTCGAGCGAGTCACCTCCGCACCCGGTGAGCGCGACGCCATCACCCTAGTCCCGTCCAGTGGACTCCATCACCGCGCGGTACTGGTCCCTTCGAGTGGTGCGCGTGGCGAGGGGTTGTGCCCGGGGGAATAGTTGAAGTGCGCTCCAGACCCTGGCGTCGGTGACCACCACGTCAGGAGACAAATATGACCGCGATCACACCAGGTGCCATTTGCGACATCGTCTGCACGGCACTGTCGACTTCACCTGATGAGACTAGGCGAGAAAGCTCGGAAAATCGCAACCTTTGCCCTCGCGCGGCGACCACGGCAATGTCATCACCAGCGCTCGATCAGCGCAGTGGGTATTTGCAGGGAATACCCCACATGGTGCGGGGACACCGCGCACGTCGCCGTCTGGTCGGCACCGGTCGACCGGTGCCCGCGGTGTCCCCGCACTTCCCACCCCGTCCGCACCAGCGGTCCCGACCGAGCATCGACCAGTGGGGCGGGAATGGCTGAGGGGTCGGTGTTGACCACCCGCCAGGCGTGGGACCGCTGCGTCGGCCGCCGCGACCGGTTGAGCGGGATGGTGGTCCGGTTCGGCCTCGACGACCAGGTGGACGACGTGGTCCACGACGCGTTCGTCGCGGTCATGACCATGCCGAGGCTGTACCCGGACGGGTTCGACGCGCTGCTGGAGACCGTGGTGTGGCGGCGGTGCCTGGTCATCGCGGCGAGCGAGGCGGCCCGGCAGCGGCTGCTCGGGCACGCCGCGCTGCGCCCGGCTCCCACCGGGGACCACGCGGAGATGGTGGTCGAGCAGGTGCACGCCCAGTGGCTGCTGCGGCACAGCGGGGTGCTGCGCGAGCCGGACGTCTGGATGCTCGACATGGTCAGCGCCGGGTACCGCAGGCAGGAAATCGCCGATTTGTCCGGGAGGTCCATCACCGAGGTGGACCGGGCATTGCGCTCGGTGCGCCGCCGGGCGCGGGAGAAATACGAGGTCAGGGCATTCCAGGCAATTAATATCAATTAGTCAGGACTCGGCGATGAGCCGGTCGAGCACCGGGGTCAGGTCCTCGGCCAGCAGGTCGCGCATGAATGCGGCCGCGACCCGGCCCTGTTTGTCGAGTACGAAAGTCGCGGGCACGACCGCCCGGGGATAGCCCTTCAGCACGATGAGGGATTTCCCGGGCGGGTCGTAGATCGAGGGGTAGGTGAGGCCGCGGTCGCGCAAGAAGTCCTGCGCGGCGTCGCGCTGGTTGTCGCGGACGTCGACGCCGACGACCTGGACCTGGTCGCGGTAGCGGTCCTGCACCTGCTGCAGCTGCGGCGCCTCGACCCGGCACGGACCGCACCACTGGCCCCAGATGTTGAGCACGACGACCTTGCCCCGGTAGGACGACAGGGAGATCCGCGAGTCGTCCATCAGGGAGGGCCCGGACATGTCCGGCAGCAGCTTGCGGTCGGCGCCCTCGTAGGTGATGTCGGTCTCGCCGCCGGGGGACACGAACACGAACTCGGTGCCGCTGGCGACGGCGTCCTTCGACGCCGAACACCCCGACAGCAGCAGCAGCGCGCCGAGCACCGCGGCGACGACCCGCATCAGGCGCCCGTGTTCTTCGGGTCGCTGGTGCCCGCGGGCTCGGTGTAGCGCAGCCCGACCAGTTCCTCGTCCTCGAACACGAGGCTGGTCAACGACGCCAGCGAGCACTGCCGCTTGCTCGGGTTGTGCCAGAGCCGCTTGCCCTCCAGGTAGCGCCGCACCGTCCACACGGGAAGCTGGTGCGACACGCACACCGCCTCGTGCCCCGACGCCGCCGCCCGCGCGCGGTGCACGGCACCGAGCATCCGGTGCGCGATCTGCAGGTACGGCTCGCCCCAGGACGGGGTGAACGGGTCGCGCAGGTACGGCCAGTTGGCAGGCGAGCGCAGCGCGCCGTCGCCGACGGAGACCTTCTTGCCCTCGAACACGTTCGACGACTCGATCAGCCGCTCGTCGGTCGCCAGCTCCAGCCGGTGCGAGCCCGCGATCGGGTTGGCCGTCTCCTGCGCCCGCTGCAACGGGGACGCCACGACGTGCACGATGTCGTGGTCGGCGAGGTGCTCGGCCACGGTGAGCGCCTGGCGCTTGCCGGTGTCGGAGAGCCGGAAGCCGGGGAGTCTGCCGTAGAGCACGCCGGTGGGGTTGTGCACCTCGCCGTGGCGCAGCAGGTGCACGATCGTCTTGGTCACGCTGGCTCCTTCGCGGCGGCGGCCGCCGCGGCCGCCTTGGGCAGTGCGGCGGCGATCTGCTCGAACGCCGCGTCGTCGAGGGCGGCGCTGACGAACCAGGCCTCGAACGCGCTGGGCGGCGGGTAGACGCCGTGGTCGAGCATGGCGTGGAAGAACGGCGGGAACCGCCAGGTCTGCGCGGCCCTGGCGCCCGCGTAGTCGGTGACCGGGTCCTCGGTGAAGAACACGCTGACCAGGTTGCCCGCGAACTGCACCCGGTGCGCCACGCCCGCCTCCGACAGCGCGGTGCCCAGCAGGGTGCCGAGCCTGGCCGCGTTCTCGTCGAGCGCGCGGTAGACCTCCGCGTCGGCGGCCCGCAGCGTGGCCAGGCCCGCCGCGACCGCGACCGGGTTACCGGAGAGGGTGCCCGCCTGGTAGACCGGGCCGGCCGGGGCGAGGTGGCCCATGATGTCGGCGCGACCGCCGAAGGCCGCGGCGGGCAACCCGCCGGACATGACCTTGCCGAAGGTGTAGAGGTCGCCCTCGACGCCGTCGATGCCGTACCAACCGCTCGCCGAGACGCGGAAGCCGGTCATCACCTCGTCCACGACCAGCAGGGCGCCGTGCTCGCGGGTGATCTCGCGCAGGCCCGCGTTGAACCCCTCGACCGGGGCGATCGCGCCCATGTTGCCCGCGGCGGCCTCGGTGATCACCGCCGCGATCGACGGGCCGTGCTCGGCGAAGGCCGCGCGCACCGCGTCGAGGTCGTTGTAGGGCAGCACCAGCGTGTCCTCGGCCTGCGCACCGGTGACCCCCGGTGTGGTCGGCAGGCCGAGCGTGGCCACACCGGAACCCGCCTCGGCGAGCAGCGCGTCGACGTGGCCGTGGTAGCAGCCCGCGAACTTGATGATCCGCTTGCGGCCGGTGAACCCGCGCGCCAGCCGGATCGCGCTCATGGTGGCCTCGGTGCCGGAGTTGACCAACCGCACCTGCCGCACCGGCTCGACCCGCCGGATGATCTCCTCGGCCAGGTCGATCTCCCCCGCGGTGGGGGTGCCGAAGGACAGCCCGCTGGTGGCCGCCGTGCGCACCGCGTCGACCACGGCCGGGTGGGCGTGCCCGAGGATCATCGGGCCCCACGAGGACACCAGGTCGACGTAGCGGTTGTCGTCGGCGTCCCACAGGTACGCGCCGAGCCCGCTGACCATGAACCGCGGTGTGCCGCCGACCGAGGTGAAGGCCCGCACCGGCGAGTTGACCCCGCCGGGGATGACCGCCTTGGCGCGTTCGAAGAGGGCGGCAGAGCCGCGCACGTGTGCCTGCTCCTGCGCTGTCACCCGACCAGTCTCGCAAACCCGGTCGGGTGGCCGCGCTCACGCCCGGCGCGACCTGGTGCGCACCGCGAGGGCGAGCTGGCGGCCCGCGTCGAGCAGCAGCAGCGCGGCGAGGGTGCCCGCGGCGACGGCGGTGCCGATCCAGTTGCCCGCGTAGTGCTGGAAGTCGAGGTCGGGGCGCTCGGCGACCGGGGCCAGCTGCACGGTGCCCTCGTCGTAGGCCCACAGCGCGAACCACACCAGCGCGGCGACCAGGACCAGTTCGACGGCGGCGACCGCGGCCCGGCGCGGCTGGTTCAGCCCGCCCGCCCGCTGCGGCCAGCCGAGCCCGACGGCCTCCGGCTCCGAGGTCTGCGGTGTGCTCACCCGCTCAGCCTCTCATGCCAGGCGGCTCACGCCTCGCCGACGGGCAGCGGCGTGAAGTAGGACCTGGCGTCGACCCGCAGCAGCAGGGTCACCACGGTCACCCAGATGACGACGATGAGCACGAACAGCAGGAACGCCAGCGACGAGGTGGCGTGCGCGTTGGCCGCTGCCGGGGCGCCGAGCGCGCCGACCAGGGCGGTGACCACCAGGCAGAACCGCGCCCACGGCTTGCCCGCGCGCACCGGCCAGGCCAGCACGAGCGCGGCGACGGCGGACAGCCCGGCGCCGAGGCCCAGGTAGCCGGGGGGCCGGTCGCCGGAGACCAGCAGCCCCCCGGTGAGCACCGCGCTGACGACGGCACCCCAGACCGCGAGCGTCACCGCTGGTGGCCTGCGGGCGGGCTGGTCGGGGGTGTTGTCCGGGTCCGGGGTGGTGGTCGGCTCGGTCACGGGAGTTATGTAGCCCCAGCCCATCCCGGTGTTACGAGGCGCTCGACACGTCGGCAGCGGCGTCCCGAATCCGGGTTCCGGCCCTCTCGGACAGGTGGACCCAGGTCAGGACGCCGCGGTGGCCGATCTCAGCGTGCGCGCCGCGTCTCGAAGTACGCCTTGGACTCGGCGGTGAACAGGAAGTAGATCGCGGTGCCGACGATGAGGACCTGGATCACGTTGATCACCATGTCGACCGGGGCCGCCTTCTCGGTCAGCAGACCGAGCACGGAGAGCAGGATGCCGATGGTGCCCAGGATCGCCAGCGTCATCCGGGCCCAGTTGCGCCCGGCCCGCATCTTGAACGCGAACAGCAGGTAGAGGGCGAAGAAGCCGACCGCGAGCACACCGGCGAAGACCAGGCCCGCGGTGACGACGGTGTCGACGTCGACACCCTGGTTGTTCTGCTTGGCGATCTCCCGCGCGGCGTTCTCCCGCAGCGCGTCCACGCCGAGCAGCAGGGTCAGGATGAAGCCGACGACACCGAGCAGCGCGTTGAGCACCCACAGCTTGAAGGAGTTCTCGACCGACGCGGGCCTGGCGACCGGCTGGCCGTACCCCGGGTCGACCGGCGGCGCGGAGGGCAAGGGCTGGTACGGGTTGTTCTGCGGATCGGGTCCACTCGTAGTCATGGTGGAAAGTTATTGGACCCTGAGAGCGAACGCACGACTGTTAGCTGAGATGTCGCCGTTCCGTTCACTCGGGTGGACCCTTGACCAGCGTTGCCAGCGCGGCGGCGAGCGCGGCCGGGTCGGCGGCCCAGGCGAGGACGACGGAGCCGTCGTCGAGTTCCAGCGGCACCTCGGTGGTCTTCTTCGGCACGGTCCACCCGCCGCCGAGCGGCCGGGCCCCCACGGGGGTGCCGACATCGGTCGACGACGTGATCCTGGCCACCGGCAACGACTCCCGGCCCTGGTGCAGCGCGGCGGGGGTCAGCACGACCCGGCAGATCTTGCGGCGGGCGCTGACCCACCCCGCCGCCATCGCGAACAGCACCAGCCCGACCGTGACCCACGCGAACCAGTGCACCGGCCCGCTGATGGCCTCGACCCCGGCGCCCGCGGCGCTGAACAGCGGCCCCCACAGCACCGGCCACCACGTCGAACCCGGTTCGGCGTAGAGGACTGGACCCTCGTCCGGGTCCGTCACCGGTCGTGGACGGGGAAGAACCGGCGGGCGCTCCTGGTGAACAGCAGACCGATCGCGACGATGATCACCAGCGCGCTGCCGAGGCCGTAGATGGTGACCCGGCCCACCGAGTACTGGAACAGCGCGCCGAACACCGCCAGCACCAACAGCAACGTCCGCGCCTTGCGCACCCCGCGCCGGGCTTGGTGGGCCAGCAGCAGGAAGAAGCCGAGGAACATCACCGAGCCGACCAGCAGCCACCAGGACAGCCCGGTCGCGGTCTCGGACACCTGCCCCGCGGTGACCACCGCGTCACCCGCCGCGCGCAGCCGCTCGTACTGGCGCAGCGCCCAGTCCTCGCGCAGCACGAAGAACAGCGCGGCACCGACCACGCCGAGCAGACCGGCGAGCGCCCACAGCCAGAACGACACCCGCACCGCGATCGGCGGGTCGGTCCGGACCACCGCCTCATCCGCGGTGGGCATGACCGGGGGTTCCTCGGGCACCGTCACGGCGCGAACATACCGGTCAGCCCCGGTCGAGCCAGCCCGCGGCCTCGGTGGCCCAGTAGGTGAGGATCACGTCGGCGCCCGCGCGGCGGATCGCCAGCAGCGACTCCAGCGCGGTGCGCCGCCGGTCCAGCCAGCCGTTGGCCGCGGCCGCCTCGACCATCGCGTACTCGCCGGAGACCTGGTACGCCGCGACCGGCACGTCGGACATGTCCCGCACCGCGCGGATCACGTCCAGGTACGCCAGGGCGGGCTTGACCATGACCAGGTCGGCGCCCTCGTTGAGGTCGAGCGCGGTCTCCCGCAGCGCCTCGCGGACGTTGGCCGGGTCCTGCTGGTAGGTCATCCGGTCGCCGGTCAGCTGCGACTCGACCGCGTCGCGGAACGGGCCGAAGAACGCGGAGGCGTACTTCACCGAGTAGGCGAGGACACCGGTGTCGCCGTGCCCGGCGGAGTCCAGCGCCTCGCGGATCACGCCGACCTGGCCGTCCATCATGCCGCTCGGGCCGAGGTAGTGGGCGCCCGCCTCGGCCTGCGCCAGGGCCATGTCGGCGTAGACGGCGAGGGTGGCGTCGTTGTCGACGTTGCCGTTGTCGTCCAGCACACCGCAGTGGCCGTGGTCGGTGAACTCGTCGAGGCACAGGTCCGACATGAGCACCGTGTCGTCGCCGAGTTCCGCGCGCAGGTCCCGCAGCGCCACGTTCAGCACGCCGTCGGGGTCCACACCACCGGAACCGACGGCGTCGCGGGCCAGCGGGATGCCGAAGAGCATGATCCCGCCGACCCCGGCCTGCACCGCCTCCACCGCCGCCTTGCGCAGCGTGTCCCTGGTGTGCTGGACGACGCCGGGCATGCTCGCGATCGCGGTCGGCTCGGTGGCGCCTTCCTTGACGAACATCGGGAGCACCAACTGCCTCGGCCGGACCTCGGTCTCACTGACCAGGCGGCGCAAGGCAGGCGTGCGGCGGAGCCTGCGCGGGCGGTGGTTCGGGAACATCACAGACCTCTCGGGGGCATAGCCGGAAAAGCAGGCGGGCGGCGTGCTGGTGCACACCGCCCGCTGTTCTGTCTATCGACGCGCGCGCTTGGTCTTGCGCGGCGGGGGTAGCGCGCCCTCGGCTCGCAGTCTGGCGGCGTGCTCGGCGAGCGCGTCCACCAGGGCGGGCACGGTGGCCTGCTCGGGCTGCACGTCGACCCGCAGCCCGAACTCCCGCGCCGTCTCCGCGGTCTTGGGGCCGATGCAGGCCACCAGGGTCCGCGCGTGCGGCTTGCCCGCGATGCCGACCAGGTTGCGCACGGTGGACGACGAGGTGAAGCACACCGCGTCGAACCCGCCGGTCTTGATCATCTCGCGGGTGTCGGCGGGCGGCGGCGCCGCGCGCACGGTCCGGTACGCGGTCACGTCGTCGATCTCCCAGCCGCGGTCGCGCAGACCGGCGGCGAGGGTCTCGGTGGCGATGTCCGCGCGCGGCAGCAGGACCCGCTCGACCGGGTCCAGGATGTCGTCGTAGGGCGGGAAGTCGGCGAGCAGGCCCTCGCTCGACTGCTCACCGGAGGGCACCAGCTCGGGGTTGATGCCGAACGAGCGCACCTTCTCCGCGGTCGCCTCGCCGACGCAGGCGATCTTCACGCCGGAGAACGCGCGGGCGTCGAGGCCGAACTCGGCGAACTTCTCCCACACCGCGCGCACCGCGTTGGTGGAGGTGAAGATCACCCACTGGTACCTGCCGTCGACGAGCCCCTTGACCGAGCGCTCCATCTGCGCCGGGCTGCGCGGCGGCTCGACCGAGATGGTCGGCACCTCGCTGGGGATCGCGCCGTGCAGGTGCAGCCGGTCGCTCATCTCACCGGCCTGGTCCTTGGTGCGCGGCACCAGGACCCGCCAGCCGTAGAGCGCCCGGGACTCCCACCAGGACAGCTTCGAGCGCTGCGCCACCGCGGCGCCCACGGTGACCACCAGGTGACCGGAGATCTCCCCGGCGTCGGCGGCCAGCGAGGCCAGCGTGGTGTCGATGGTGCGCTGGCTGGTGTTGGTGCCGTCCGCGGTGACCGCGACCGGGGTCTGCGGCGCCAGGCCGTGCTCCACCAGCGAGGACGCGGCCTCGGCGAGGTGGCTGGCGCTGGCGTGCAGCACCAGCGGCCCGGGCACCCCGGCAAGACCGGCCCAGTCGATGTCGCCGCGCACGTCGACCTCGGTGTGGGTCGAGCCGAGCGCGATGCCCGCGTAGGCGGGGACGGCGGTGGCGGCGGAGACGCCGGGGATCACGTCGAACACCACGCTGGTGCGGGCCACGGCCTGGGCCTCGGCCACCACAGCGGAGTGGGTCAGCGGGTCGCCTGCGACGAGGCGGACCACGACCCGGCCCGCCTTGGCCTCGCCAGCGAGGTCCTTGGCGACGTCGGCCGGTTCACCGACGGCGGGCCGCACCTCGGCGCCCGCCCTGGCGAGCGCGAGCACGCCGGAGGGGACGTCGGGGTCGGTCACCACGAGCTCCGCGCGTTGGAGCAGCTCTTTCGCGCGGACGGTGAGCAGTCCCGCGTCGCCGGGGCCGGAGCCAACGAAAGCGACGCGTCCGGGGGACTTTCGTGCACGGGTGGTCATTGTCAGGCCACTTCCCATCAACTACGCCTCGGGACCGGAGAGCACCCCGGCCCCGAGTTCCAGCAGCTCGGCGGCCAGCGCGCGACCGAGCTGCTCTCCTGCGGTCAGGTCACCGGTTGCCGATGCGCGCATGATGTCGACGGCCCCGGCCGGGTCGTCGGCGTCGTACGCGGCGGCGACCCCGCGCAACGACAGGCGGAAGACCACCCTGTCGTCGGCGTCGAGGTCTTCCACTACCTCGGCCAGCGCGCCGACCGGCGCGCTGCAGCCTGCTTCGAGCGCCGCGAGCATCGCCCGCTCCGCCGCGACGGCCACCCGGGTTGCTTCGTCGTCCACTGTGGACTGGAGGAGGTGCTCGACGTCGACGTCGTCGACGCGGCACTCCACCGCCAGCGCGCCCTGCGCGGGCGCGGGCAGCATCTGGATCGGGTCGAGGGTCTCGGTGATCTCGGCGAGCCTGCCGAGCCGGGACAGGCCCGCGCGGGCGAGGACGACACCGTCGAGCGCGCCCGCGGTGACCATCGCGATGCGGGTGTCCACGTTGCCCCGGATCGGCACGATCTCGTGCCCGAAGCCCAGCGCGCGCAACTGCGCGGCGCGGCGCGGCGACCCGGTGCCGATGCGCGAGCCGGGCGGCAGCTCACCGAGGGTGAGGCCGTCGCGGGCGATCAGCGCATCGCGCGGGTCCTCGCGCTGCGGCACCGCGGCGAGCGAGAGCCGCCGGTCCGGCGCGGTGGGCAGGTCCTTGTAGGAGTGCACGGCGACGTCGATGGCGCCCTCGGCCAGCGCGTCGCGCAGCGCGGAGGTGAACACCCCGACGCCGATCTCGGCGATCGGGGCCGACGAGCGGTCCCCCGGGGTGGACACGGTGACGATCTCGACCTTGGCGCCCGCGCGTTCGAGCACGTCGGCCACGGTCTGGGTCTGGGTCAGGGCGAGCGCGCTGCCGCGCGTGCCGATCCTGATCACTCGGTCCACGGCTTACCACCGTCCACAGGAGACTCGTGCGGGGTCGTGACGGCCGCCGGGTGCTGCGGGTCGAGCGCGAACAGCTCGCGCAGCACCTCCGCGTACCCGGTTCCCCTCGGTCCCGAGGCCAGTTCCTTGACCCGGACGGTGGGGGTGTGCAGCAGCTTGTCGACCACCCGGCGGACCGTGCGGGCCAGCTCGGCGCGCACCGGGGCGTCCAGCTCGGGCAGCCGCGCGTCCAGGCGCAGCAGCTCGGCGTCGACGACCTCGGCGGCGCGGCGGCGCAGCGCGGTCACGGTGGGGGTGACCTCGGCCGAGCGCTGCGCGGCCAGGTAGCCGCGCACCTCGTCGGCGATGATCTCGGTGGCCAACCGGGTGTCGGTGCCGGTGGGGGACTCGGCCAGGCGGCGCTGCAGGCTGGCCAGGTCGACCACGCGCACGTCGGCGAGGTCGGCGACGCCCTCGGCCACGTCGCGCGGCAGCCCGAGGTCGCAGATGACCAGCGGCCGCCCGGCGCGCGGGGGCACGGTGTCCTCGGTGATGACCGCGCCGACGGCGCCGGTGCACGAGACCACCAGGTCGGCGGCGGCGACGAGCTCGGGGAGCCGGTCCAGGCCGGTCGCGGTGGCCCGCACGCCCTGCTCGACCAGCGACGCGGCCAGCCGCGCCCCGTTGGCCTGCGAGCGGTTGGCGACGACGACCTCGCCGATCCCGGCGCGGCGCAGCGCGGCGGCGGTGAGCCCGCCCATGGACCCGGCGCCCACGATCAGCGCCCGGCGCCCGGCCAGCCCGCCGAGTGCGGCGTCGGCGTCGGCCAGCGCCTCGGACACCACCGAGCCGCCGACCTGGTCGAGGCCGGTGTCGGTGTGCACCCGCTTGCCGATCCGCAGCGCCTGCTGGACCAGCTCGTGCAGGGTGCGCCCGACGGTGCCCGCGTCCTTGGCGGCGCCGTAGGCGAGCCGGACCTGGCCGAGGATCTGCGACTCGCCGACGACCATGGAGTCCAGGCCCGCGGCGACGGTGAACAGGTGCTGGGCGGCGGCGGCCGCGTAGTGCACGTAGAGGTGGTCGTAGAGGGCGGCGACGTCGGTGCCCGAGTGCCGCGACAGCACCCCGGCGATGTCGGCCAGCCCGGCGTGGAACGCGTCGACGACCGCGTAGACCTCGACCCGGTTGCACGTGGAGACCAGCACGGCCTCGGACACGTGCCTGCACCGCAGCAGCTCGTCGAGCAGCTTCGGCACGTCCGGCGCGGCGACGGTGACGCGCTCGAGCAGCCGCACCTCCGCCGAGCGGTGCGACATGCCGACTGCGATCACGCTCACGAGACCACCAGCCCGTCCACCGCCCGACCGTTCGCCGACCTGGCGCTGGCCTCGGCGAGCACCGCGGCGTTATCGGCCCGGCGCGCGACGTGGAAGGAGAGGACCTGCAGCTCGACGGCCAGGTCGACCTTGCGGACCTCGACGTGGTCGGGCACCTGCAGCACGACCGGGGCGAAGTTGAGGATGCACTGCACACCGGCGGAGACCAACCGGTCGCACACGGACTGCGCGGCGGGCGGCGGGGTGGCGATCACGCCGATGGAGACCTCGCGCTCGGAGCACACGCGGGTGATGTCGTCGATGTGCTCGACCGGCAGGCCGCCGACGGGCACGCCGACGAGGTCCGGGTCGACGTCGAACAGCGCGGTCACGGGAAACCCCCGTCCTGGGAAGCCCCCGTAGTTGGCCAGGGCGTGTCCCAGGTTACCGATTCCGACGACCGCGACGCTGTGCTTGCGGGTCAGGCCGAGGATCCGCTCGATCTCCTCGATCAGCACGGTCACCTCGTAGCCGACGCCGCGGGTGCCGTACGAGCCGATGTAGGAGAGGTCCTTGCGCAGCTTGGCCGAGTTCACGCCAGCGGCGGCGGCGAGTTCCTCACTGGAGACGGTCCCCGCGCCGTGCTCCTGCATGCCGGAGAGCACCCGCAGGTAGACGGCCAGCCTGGCGACCGCGGCCTCGGGGATCGCCCGCGCCCGCTCCCGAGCGGCGGGCACCTCGGTGACCCTCGGGATGGGGGTGGTGATCTCCGCGGCGGTGGGGGCGGGCGGGGTGACGCCGACCCCGTTCCGCTGGCCTCGCTGTGCCGCCACGCTGTAGCTCCTCGAGGGTTTTCGTCTCCGGGTCGCCATTACGGTACCGCTTGTGAACGTGTGCACAAAGTCAGTGGCCAGCGGCTTGACCAAGCCCACACCGTGACCGCCGCGACTGCCCCGGACAGACGAAAGGTGGGCGGGTTCGCACCCGCCCACCTGCGTCGATCAGCCCGGCTCAGCCCTTCGGGGTGAGCACGGTGTCGATGACGAACACGGTCGCGTTCTTGGTCGGGATGTTCCCGCACAGGACCTTGGCCCCGTTGATGGTGATGTTGTCGCCGGTGCCCTCGATCTTGATGTCACCACCGGCCGCGTTGAGCGACTTGACGGTCCCCACGGCCACCAGGCCGTCGCGGTCGTAGCGCTTCGGGATGACGTGGAACTGCAGGATCGGCGCGAGCGCGGCCGGGTTGGCGGCCAACTCGGCGAACTTCGCGTCCCCGAGCGCGGCGAACGCCGGGTCGGCGGGCGCGAACACGGTCAGGTTGTCGGTGGTGTTGAGGGTGTCGACCAACCCGGGGATCGCCTTCACCGCGGCCACCAACTTGGTCAGCAGCGGGTTCGTGCTGGCCGCCGTCGCCACCGGCTGCGGCCCCATCGACGTCAACCCACCCGCCGCGTCCCCCTGCGGCAAGTCCTTGCAGTTCGGCCCGAACGTGTCCGCCGCCGTGGTCACCCCATCCGAAGCAGCAGCCGCCGCCCCCCTCTGCGACGACGGAGCCGCAGCAGTCGTCGTCGCCGCAGCCACAGTCGACGCACCGCCCGCGGAATCCTTGCTACTACACGCCGAAAGCACCAAACCCACCACGACGACAGCGACACCGAGGACCGGCTTGAGGTTGCTCACCAGAATCTCCTTGAAAGAGTGGACAGTCCGAGTGGTTCGTCACCGCCACGGGACTCGGTTTGGCTCCACACAAGGATTTCCGGTCCACGTTCGAGTGACGTTCCTGGTCGCTCAACCACTCTTTCGCGCCCTACAGCCCACCCCCCCACCAGCCGAGCCCCAACCCGATCCACCCACGCCCACGCCTCGCCCAGCCCCCCCCGCGCCCGAGACCCCGGCTGTCCTCACACTCGCCGCAGCCACCGCTCCGCGCGCCCGACCCGCCCCGCGCAAGCCTTCTCGCGTTCCTCGA
>NZ_FOGI01000028.1 GCF_900111175.1 Actinokineospora terrae | reverse complement strand
CTTTGGGAGGCAACCGCCCCAGTTAAACTACCCACCAGGCACTGTCCCTGAACCGGATCACGGTCCGAAGTTAGACACTCAGTACGATCAGAGTGGTATTTCAACAATGACTCCACACCCACTGGCGTGAGCGCTTCACAGTCTCCCACCTATCCTACACAAACCGAACCAAGCACCAATACCAAGCTATAGTAAAGGTCCCGGGGTCTTTCCGTCCTGCCGCGCGTAACGAGCATCTTTACTCGTAGTGCAATTTCGCCGGGCCTGTGGTCGAGACAGTCGAGAAGTCGTTACGCCATTCGTGCAGGTCGGAACTTACCCGACAAGGAATTTCGCTACCTTAGGATGGTTATAGTTACCACCGCCGTTTACTGGCGCTTAAATTCTGAGCTTCGCGCTTACGCACTAACCCGTCCTCTTAACGTTCCAGCACCGGGCAGGCGTCAGTCCGTATACATCGTCTTGCGACTTCGCACGGACCTGTGTTTTTAGTAAACAGTCGCTTCTCGCTGGTCTCTGCGGCCGCCTCACCCTAGCCCGCGAAGGGCTTCAAGTGCTACGGCCCCCCTTCTCCCGAAGTTACGGGGGCATTTTGCCGAGTTCCTTGACCACAGTTCACCCGAACGCCTCGGTATTCTCTACCTGACCACCTGTGTCGGTTTGGGGTACGGGCCGCACGGACACTCGCTAGAGGCTTTTCTCGGCAGCATGGGATCACTCTACTTCGCCTCAATCGGCTATGCATCACGCCTCACCCTCATGAGCGACGGATTTGCCTATCGCTCGGGCCACACGCTTACACCAGACACCAACAGCTGGCGGAGCTACCCTCCTGCGTCACCCCATCGCTTGGCTACTACCGGATCAGATCCCGCGCTCCACCCCTCCCCTCCGAAGAAGGTCGAGGCTTTGGGCGGTTAGTATCACCGACCTCACCAGGGACGCGTCCACACGGGTACGGGAATATCAACCCGTTGTCCATCGACTACGCCTGTCGGCCTCGCCTTAGGTCCCGACTTACCCTGGGCGGAACAGCCTGGCCCAGGAACCCTTGGTCATTCGGCGGACGAGATTCTCACTCGCCTATCGCTACTCATGCCTGCATTCTCACTCGCACAGCCTCCACGACTGGATCACTCCGCCGCTTCCCCGGCTGCACGACGCTCCCCTACCCACCCACACCACTGGCCAACCAGGTCAAGCCCGGAAGACGGCGTATTGTGTGAGTGACACAGCTTCGGCGGTGCGCTTAAGCCCCGCTACATTGTCGGCGCAGGACCACTTGACCAGTGAGCTATTACGCACTCTTTCAAGGGTGGCTGCTTCTAAGCCAACCTCCTGGTTGTCTGGGCGACCCCACATCCTTTCCCACTTAGCGCACACTTAGGGGCCTTAGCTGGTGTTCTGGGCTGTTTCCCTCTCGACTACGAACCTTATCGCCCGCAGTCTCACTGCCGCACTCTCACCTATCGGTATTCGGAGTTTGGTTGATTTCGGTAAGCTTGTAGGCCCCCTAGACCATCCAGTGCTCTACCCCCGACAGGAAACATGCGACGCTGCACCTAAATGCATTTCGGGGAGAACCAGCTATCACGGAGTTTGATTGGCCTTTCACCCCTACCCACAGCTCATCCCCCAGGTTTTCAACCCTGGTGGGTTCGGGCCTCCACGACGTCTTACCGTCGCTTCACCCTGGCCATGGGTAGATCACTCCGCTTCGGGTCTAGACCACGCGACTCAACCGCCCTATTCGGACTCGCTTTCGCTACGGCTACCCCACACGGGTTAACCTCGCCACGCAGCACTAACTCGCAGGCTCATTCTTCAAAAGGCACGCCATCACCCCTCAAGGCTCTGACGGCTTGTAGGCACACGGTTTCAGGTACTCTTTCACTCCCCTCCCGGGGTACTTTTCATCTTTCCCTCACGGTACTAGTCCGCTATCGGTCATCAGGAAGTATTCAGGCTTAGCGGGTGGTCCCGCCAGATTCACAGCGAATTTCACGAGTACGCTGCTACTTGGGAACACTCTCCAGAGACCACGGTTTTTCGCTTACGGGGCTCTCACCCTCTACGGCCGCCCATCCCAAGGCGTTCAACTAAACACATGGTTTTCTTACTCTGCGCCAGTCCGGCAGAACTGACCGAAAGGTCCCACGACCCCGCCACCGCAACCCCTGCCGGGTATCACACGACGACGGTTTAGCCTCTTCCGCTTTCGCTCGCCACTACTCACGGAATCACGGTTGTTTTCTCTTCCTACGGGTACTGAGATGTTTCACTTCCCCGCGTTCCCCCCCAACACCCTATATATTCAGGTGCGGGTGACACCACATGACTGGTGCCGGGTTTCCCCATTCGGACACCCTCGGATCACAGCTAGGTTGGCAGCTCCCCGAGGCTTATCGCAGCCTCCCACGTCCTTCATCGGCCCCTGATGCCTAGACATCCACCGTATGCCCTTACACACTTACAACAAAGATGCTCGCATCCACTGTACAGTTCTCAAACACCAACCAGGAACACCACCGACACCCAGCAGCACCAGCCACGGAAACAACGTTCCCATGCGGTATGACCGCCATCAGTGGCCCTGAACCAAGACCAACAACCCCACACGGGTGTTGTCTCAGGACCCAACAGTGTACCGA
>NZ_FOGI01000018.1 GCF_900111175.1 Actinokineospora terrae | reverse complement strand
CTGGTCGGCCCCGGCTGTGCCGACTACGCCAAGGCCGTTCCGAGCGGTGCGGGCTCGGTGTCGGGTATGGCCGCTGACCCGGTGGCTGTCGCCGCGGGCAACAACCCGTTGCTGACCACGCTGGTCGCGGCGGTGTCCGGCAAGCTCAACCCGAAGGTGAACCTGGTCGACACGCTCAACGGCAGCGAGTTCACGGTGTTCGCGCCGGTCGACGACGCGTTCAAGAAGATCGACGCCGCGACCATCGAGAAGCTCAAGACCGATGACGCGCTGCTGACCAAGATCCTGACCTACCACGTGGTGGCCGGGCAGAAGTCGCCGTCGGCGGTCGTCGGCTCGCAGACCACCGTGGAGAAGGGCGCTGTCGAGGTCACCGGCTCCGGCAACAACCTGAAGGTCAACGACGCCAACGTGATCTGCGGCGGCGTCAAGACCGCCAACGCCACCGTGTACCTGATCGACTCGGTCCTCATGCCCAAGAGCTGAGTGGACGCGCTGTCCCGGCCCTTAGGACCGGCTTGCGGGACAGCGCGACCCCTCCAGGCTGTGCTCGCTGGTTCCGTTCTGGGATCAGCGGGCACAGCCTGTTCTGTTGCCATCACCCGGGAGAGTGACCGCGGTGAGCAACCCGGCGAGGACGCGGCATCGGCCGGGACTATCGGCTGGCCGGGCCACATCCGCCCTGGTCGCGGGGTCGGCTGCTGGGTCGAACTCCTGTGCCCGGGACGTCACTCGAAGGCGGGACTTGGGGGGCGGGGTCGGCCGACCGGGGGAAGTCTGTAAGCGACCACTGTGGACCCTGGCGTGACCGGGTGGACGAGAGCGCGGTGTCCCTGCCGAGGGTGGCGTCACCGCGGGCGAAGGCACGGGTGGCTTGCCATGGCAGTACTTCTGTACCGGCTCGGGTTGACCTCGGTGCGCCGACGGGTGCTTGTGGTGTTGGTGTGGTTGTTGGTGTTCGTGGCGTCCGGGGTGGGGGCGGTGACGCTGTCCGGTGCCACGGTGACGGCGTTCCGGATCCCGGGGCAGGAGTCGACGACGGCGCTGGAGGTGATGGGGGAGCGGTTCGGGTCGGCGGCAGGCGGTGGGTCCGCGCAGGTCGTGCTCCAGGCGCCCGCCGGTCGGACGCTGGTGCAGACGCAGGTCGCCGAGCAGGTCAGCGGGCTCGCGGCCGAGCTGCGGCGGCTACCGGGTGTCGTCGCGGCCACCGATCCGGTGGACGCGGCCAACCCGGTCGTGTCCAAGGACCAGCGCATCGGCTACAGCACGGTGTCCTACGGCGTGACCGCGCCCGAGGTCACCGACGACCAGCGGACAGCGCTGACCTCCCTCGTCGAGCGTTCACGCGCGGACGGCCTCACCGTCGAGGTCCGGGGTGACGTGCTGCAGGCCAAGGGCCAGGTCGGCGGACCCGCCGAGATGATCGGTGTGGTCGTCGCGCTGCTCGTGCTGGCCATCACCTACGGGTCGCTGGTCAGCGCCGGGATGAACCTGCTGACCGCGGTGGTCGGCGTCGGCATCGGCGCGTTGGGGATCACGACCCTCACCGGGTTCATCGACCTGCAGGCCACCACGCCCGTACTGGCGGTGATGCTGGGCCTGGCGGTCGGCATCGACTACGCGCTGTTCATCATCACCCGCTTCCGCCACGAACTGCTGGCCGGGCGCCCGGTCGAGGAAGCCGCCGCGATGGCGGTCGGCACCGCCGGGTCCGCCGTGGTCACCGCCGGGCTCACGGTGGTCATCGCGCTGGCCGGGCTGTCCGTGGCGGGCATCCCGTTCCTGACCGAGATGGGTCTCGCCGCGGCGGGCACCATCGTGTTCGCGGTGCTGATCGCGGTGACGCTGGTACCCGCGATGCTGGGCTTCGTCGGCCGCAAGGCGCTGCCGCGGCGGTCCCGTGTGGAGGGTTCGCCGGTGCACGCCGACCACGGCTTCTACCGCCGCTGGTCGCACGGCGTGACGCGGCACCCGTGGCTGACCCTGCTGGCCGCGGTCGTCGTGCTGCTGGTGATCGCCATCCCGGTGCTGTCGCTGCGCACCTCCCTGGTCCAGCACCCCGACCGCGACAGCACCCAGGCCCACGCGGAGCAGTTGGTCGAGACCGGGTTCGGCCCCGGCTTCAGCGCGCCCCTGCTGATCCTCATCGACGGCGCCGATGCCGTCACCCGCGCGCCCGTCATCCGCGACGAGGTCGCCGCCCAGTCCGACATCGCCGTGGTCGCGCCTGCCCGACCCAACCAGGCCAACACGGCCGCGCTGATCACCGTGATCCCGGCCTCCGGCCCCGACTCCACCGAGACCAACGACCTCGTCCACGCGCTGCGCGACAACATCGCCGACACCCCGGGCGCGCAGGTGTACGTCACGGGCACCACGGCGGTCAGCATCGACATCTCGCACAAGCTCGACCAGGCGCTGCCGATCTACCTGGCGCTGGTGGTCGGGCTCGCGTTCATCCTGCTGATCCTGGTGTTCCGCTCGATCCTGGTGCCGGTCGTGGGGGTGCTGGGCTTCCTGCTGACCATCGGCGCGGTGCTGGGCGCCACGACCGCGGTGTTCCAGTGGGGCTGGCTGTCAGCGGTGGTCAACAGCAACTCCACCGGCCCGCTGATGAGCCTGTCGCCGATCATCATCGTCGGCATCCTGTTCGGCCTCGCCATGGACTACCAGGTGTTCCTGGTCGCCCGCATGCACGAGGCCTACGCCCACGGCGCCGAACCCCGCACCGCCATCGTCACCGGCTTCGGCCAGTCCGCCCCGGTCGTGGTCGCCGCCGCCACCATCATGTTCGCCGTCTTCGCCGGCTTCGTCCCCGAGGGCGACGCCACCATCAAACCCATCGGCTTCGCCCTCGCCATGGGCATCCTCTTCGACGCCATCATCGTCCGCATGATCGCCGTCCCCGCCGCGCTGACCCTGCTGGGCCACCACGCCTGGTCCCTGCCCACCTGGCTCCACTGGCTCCCCGAACTCGACGTGGAAGGCGCCGCCCTCGAACGCGACATCCCCACCCAGTCCACCACCGAACCCACCCCCGAAGCCCACCCCACACCCCACGACACCCACCACTGATCAGCTGTCTCGCTATTCGACGCAGGCCAACAATAGGGAATCATCGGGCCTCGTCGCCGGATTTCCAACAATCCGCAGCAGGGCGGATTCTCGTCCAGGAAGGTTGTCCCCGGCCGGTTGGCCGTATTTTCGATCTGTCGTCACGCTTTCGGACTATCGAACGCCGATGAAGTGGCGTGCTACCGTTTGGCCCGAGTGCAATTCTGCGTCGACTTGTCGATCCTTTCCATGTGGAGCGCATAATGCCAAGAGTGTCGATCGGACGCGTATCCGCCATCTTCGTTTCCCTGGCGCTGATGCTGGTAGTGGGTGGCACGTCCGCTGCCGCTACCACGCCTGGTCTCGCCTTCGTCACCCAGTCCGTTTCCAGCGCGGTCCCCGAGCCGGAGTGCTTCCTCTGCGTCAAGGACGGCGGTCGCATGTACTGCCAGCAGATCCCCTGTCAATTCTGACGGCACTTTCGATCGGCGCGCGATAGCAGAACTACTGATAGTTGCCGTATCGATTCGGCCCGACTGCGGGATTCTCTTCACCAAAAGAGAACTTCACAGTCGGGCCGAATTGGTGTGTTCTGCGCCGGGGAGCCTCATGCCGTTGTCTCCGTTCGGTGCGGAACCACCCGAAACAGGGGCAGGCAGCCCTGGACCGACCCTAGCGGAGGAGGCAGCGGTCAGTCTTCAGGCGGCGGGACCTCGTCCTCCGCCTCCGCGCGGATCCACTTGAGCTTGACCTCGAACTGCCCCTGCAAGCCGGTCCGCGCGATCACCGCGCCCGCCTGCACGTCCAGCTTCACCCCGAACTTGATCTCGATCTCGTCCGGGCTGTTGGCCATCGCGCGGAACTGCCCGAGCGCGGCGGAGGCCGCGGCCCGGACGTTGGCCAACGCCTGGTCGAGGGTCTCGGTCGCCTCGCGCAGGACGGTCGCCGCCCGCCCCGCGCGGGCCATGCCCGGGTGGTCCTCGACCTCGATCGTCACCGTGCCGCCGCCATCAAGCGGGTACTCGACGAACTCGCTCACCGGGGTTCCTCTCATCGTCCACACGCGACATCGAGCCGCTCGTCGTCGGCCAGGCCCGCCCGGACCCGGTCCAGGTCGGTCAGCAGGGTGTCGAGCTGGGTCGGGTCGGCCAGGTAGGCCAGGGCGGCCCGCTGGAACGCGCCGCTCATCCTGGCGGGCATCAGGTCCGAGGCGTCGAAGCAGAGGCCGGGGGAGTTGGCCAGCGTCTTCGCGATCCGCGCGCTGACCGCCGTGCCGTGCTGCTCGACCCCCCGGCGCGGCGAGAACGCAGTGCCGCGCGCGGGCCAGATCCGTTGGCCGTCCGCCGAGGCCAGGTAGGCCATGAACGCGCGGGTGGCCTTGGTGTCGGTGAACGCGACCGCCAGGTCCGCCGAGACCTCCGCCAACCCGGCGTTGCCCGGCTCGACCGAGGGGAACGGGAAGTAGTCGGCGTCGCGGTGGCCCCCGATGGCGAAGGACGCCTGGTGCTCGAGCGCGCACCTGCCCGCGGTCAGCGACTTGCTCGCGTCGGCGAAGTCGGTGACCAACGCGGACCGCACGTCGCCACGCACCGACCCCGGCGGCAGGACCAGCGAACCCCACGTCAGCCACGCCTGCCGGACCGGCGCCGACGTCCACGCCTGCGTCCCGGCCGCCCACCGCCGGTACACCTCGGGACCGGCCTGGTGCAGCAGGATGTCCTCGACCCAGTCGGTGCCCGGCCACCCGGACGCGGGCGCCGCGGCCAGGCCGACGCACCACGGTGCCCGCCCGGCGGCCCGCAGCCGCTCGGTCAGCGCGGTCAACTCGGCCCACGTGCCCGGTGGCAGGGGAATCACCGCCGGGTCGTACCAGATGATGCTCTTCAGGTCGACCTTCACCGGGATCGCGTGCACGGTGTCCGTCCCGGCCGCGCGCAGCCCGCGCCACTGGGCGCTGTAGGCGTCGGCCGCCTCCCCGACGACGACGTCCGCCATGGGTTTCACCGCCCCCGCGCGCACGTACCGCACCACCTCGGCGGGGCTGGGCAGCACCGCGATGTCGGGTGGGGCGCCCTTCTGCACGTCGGTCTGCAGCACCTGGGTCAGCGCCCTGGTCCCGGTGTAGGTGACCTCGATGCCGGTCTCCTCGGTGAACGCGTCGAGCACCGCCCGGAACGCCACCTCCTCGTCGCCGGTCCACGAGGCGAGCACGGTCAGCGACTCCTGGCGCAGACCGCAGGCCCCCGAGGACAGCAGGAGCGCGGTGAGCAGCAACGGCACGAGTCTTCTCATCGCGACGAGTACCTGTATTCCTCCAGGCGCGGCCGCAGGCCCACCACGACGAGCACGGCGACGGCCAGCAGCGCGGGAACGGTCAGCACCACCCACAGCTCGGCGACCCCGGCGAGCCGCTCGTACACCGGCCCGACCTCGGCGACCGCGATCGCCCGGTCCGGTTCGGCCACGGTCGCGGGCAGGGATCCGACGAAGGCGTCGACCGCGTCGCCGCACTGGCCCGCGCACTGCCCGGCCAGCAGGTCACCCAGCTTGCGCTCGCCGACGAGCAGGAACGCGTCGGCGGGCATCGACACCGCGGCCACCGCCTCGTCGACCGCGGCGACCTCCCGGTGGGCGTGCCCGACGACGACGGCCAGCACGGCCGCCACCAGCCCGGCCAGCACGGTCGCGGCGATCAGCGGGGCGTTGAGGGCACGCCGGAAGCGCGCACGCAGGAAAACCTGCGTCCACACCAGCAGCACGAGCAGCGCGACGGCGGGCAGCGCCCACAGCGGGACCACCCACCCCGACATCCACCCGTGGCCGAGCTGCTCGTCGAGCGAGGCCCGCTGTTGGGCCGCCAGCACGTCGAGCTGGGCGAGGATCCCCGAGTCCGGCGCGGAGAGCAGCCGGTGCGCGTCCCACAACGCCGCGATGCCCAGCGCCGATCCCCGGTCGGACCGCAAGAACGAGTCGGCCCGACCGATGGCGCCGGAGTAGGCGACCACGAGCCCTTCCACCACTTGGAGGGTCCGGCTCGCGTGCTCCCCGGCGGCGTTGTGCTCGGCGATCTGCGCGAGCCGCTGACCTGCTTGCGCGAGTTGACTCTGGTAGTCCTCACCGGGCCCGGTCAGCCTGGCCTGCCCGGTCTGGAAGCTACTCATCGCTGCCGCGTCAGCTCGTGCCAACGCAGATCGCACGGCCATGACCTCTAGAAGCGCCGGTGCTGCGGTTGCCCCTGCCGTCCGCACCGCTCCTCTAGCTCCGCCCACCGCGGCGACCGCACATACCAACAGGGCCAAGGTCAGTGCTAACAGCGCCGCTTGCCGCCACCACACGCGCGCCCATGTGGTCACTGGTCGAACCTCGTGCCGCACTGAGGACAAGCCGTGGTGCCCGCGGGGGATACCCGTTGGCAGGTGCCGCAGGTGAGGTTCGGGCCGGTCGGCGCGGGTTGTGCGGCAGGGGGTGGATCAGCGCCGGTGATCGTGGCGCCGAGCAGGACCGAGAACGCGTCGCGGGGACGCAGGTCCGGGCGGAGCCGGACCCGGCCGGTGGTCGCGTCGTCGACCTCGACCAGGCGGTGGAGGCGGTGCAGCGCCTCGGTGTCGCCCAGTTCGGTGGCCAGGCGCACCGCCTCGCCCCAGTGCCGCTGGGCCTCGGCGGTGTCGTCCCTGCCGTGGGCGTCCCAGCCCGCCGTCATGGCCGCGCCCAGCTCGTCGCGCACCAGGTGGCTCTGCACCTTGGGGTCCAGCCTGCTCGACAGCACCTCGTCCGCGGTGAGCCTGGCGAGCACCGCCACCGGACCGGCGACCACCTCGCCGTCACCCCCGAGCAGCTCCACCCGGCACACCTGGACCTCTTCCGCGGCCGAGAGCCCCGCCGGGTCGAGGTCGAGGCTCAGCAGGAACTCGCGGGTCTCGGCGCCCCACGCCCCGGTGGCGACCTCCAGCGCCCGCGTGGTGGACCGCGTGAGATCGCCGGTCAGGTCGACGTCGTCGGGGGACTTCTGCCGCAGCGCGCGCACCGTCGCGTGCGGCATCGTGGTGATCCGCAGCCGCAGCTGGGGCAGCACCTTGCCGGTCGCGGCGTCGATCACCCGGCGGAAGTCGGCGGCGAGGTCGGCCTCGGCCACCACGGCATCGGCCCGTCCGCGCAGCGCGGTGGTGATCTCGCGCAGCACCAGCGGGTCCCAGTCGTCGCCGATGCCGCGCGCGTCGCAGGTGAACAGCCCGGTGCACTTGGCCAGCTCCGCGCGCAGCACCCAGCCCGCCTCCGACTGGTTGTGCCCGTCGGTCAGCAGGATCGCGTGCCTGATGTGGTCGGGGTGGCTCGCGAACAGCTTGCGGGCCAGCGCCAGCCACGTGCCCATCGCGGTGCCGCCCGCCGCGGCCAGCCTGCGGGCCGCCGACTTGGCCGCCGAGCGGTGCTCCGGGGTCGCGGGCACCAGGCGGGTCTCGGCCGGGTAGGCCATCGACGCGGACTCCGTGCCCTGCACCACGGCGAAGAGCACGTCGTCGCGCAGCGCGTCGATCGCGGCGACAGCGGCCTGCCGGGCGGCGGCGATCTTGCTGGGCGGCCAGTCCATCGACGCGGAGCAGTCCATCAGCAACACCACCGCCGAGGCCGCCGATGGCTGCCCGGCCGCGCCGCGCACGGTGATCACCGCGGGCATCGCCGGATCGGCGGCCGAGACGTAGGTGTTCTGGCTGACCCGCAGGTCCACCGCGACCCGGTCGCCCGGATCGCGGTCGGTCGCGGGGTTCTCGTGGGTCACCACCTGCTCATCTCCCGCACGGTGTTCGCCAGGTCGACCAGGGTTCCGTGTTCGAGGCGGAGCCGGGAGCACTTCGCCAGCCGCCGGTACGCGTCCTCCATCCGGGCCCGCAGCCCGGACTCGGCCACCGGGTCACCCAGGACGTCGGCGATCTTGGCCGCGCGGGCCGGGTCCTGGTCGTCGGGCAGCGGGAACGCCCTGCCCGCCAGCACGTGGGTGAACGCCGCGTGCAGCACGACGAGCGTGAGCCGGTCCCGCGACTCGCCCCCGTCGTCCACGTCGTCGAACAGGTCCACCGCGCGGACAGCGGCATCGGCGAGGTCGGCCGGGGTCGGGTCGCGGTCGCCCAACCGCGCGGACAGCACCCGCACCGCCGCGACGTTCGCCGCGTCGTGGTGCCGCGACACCCGGGGCACCTGGTCGAGCACCTTGATCGCGGTCGCCCGCTCGTGGTCGCGCAGTGCCAGCCGGGCTAGGCCGAACGCGGCGTTGGCTTGCGCGTGGTCGCGGTTGAGCACGACGTGGTGCAGCCACCAAGCCTCGTCGAGGTGTTGTGCGCCGAGGTGTTCGCAGCACAGCGCCAGTGCCAGTTTCGGCGCGTCCTCGCCGGGCAGCATCGTGTAGACCTGGTTGAACGAGGTTCGCGCCGCCCCGGTGTCGCCTTCCGCGAGCGACATCAGGCCGGTGTGCCAGTGCGTTCGCCAGTCGTCCGCCGATGACCCGCCGAGCAGGTCGGTGGCCCGGCTCAGCGCGGCCGACGCCTGCTCGGTCTCGTGGCGGCGCAGGTGCGCCCGCACGCGGCAGAAGGCGATCTCCGGGGTGGCGGCGCCGGTCTGGTCCAGCTTGCGCAGGAGCGCGCCGGGGTCGAGGGCCACCAGGTCCGACAGGAACGTGACCGCTGGGTCGTCCTGGGCGATCGCGGGCGCGGGCAGGCGGACGGCGATCTCGGCCAGTGGTGGCGGGGTCGGCTCGAAGCCCGGCACACCCCGGGCCCACTGCGCGAGGCCGGGCACCACACCGAGGCCGCCGTCGAGCAGGTCGGCCGACTCGGCGAACCAGGTCGACCTGGCGGGCCGCTGGGAGCCGTCCTGGAGCGACCGGATCTCCCGGCCGACCGCGTCGAGCTGCTCACGCATCGCGGCCACGGAGGGGAACCGGGCGCCGTGGGCCGCGGTCGCACGGTCGAGCAGCCGGGACAACGACTTCTCGGCGCCGTCCGGGTCGGCAGGCACGGCTTGGAGCAGCGCCCGCAGCGTCTGGCCGATGGCGTAGATGTCGGAGCGGACGGTGACGCCGTGGACCTTGATCTCGTTGGCGTCGACGCTGAACCCGCGCGTGTGGACCGGCGGAGTGTCCTTGTCCTCGACCGGTCGGGTCGCGCCGAGGTCGATCACCTTCACCGTGCTGCCCGTGTGCATCACGTTCGACGGGGACATGTCGCAGTAGAGCAACCCGGTGTCGTGCAGGTGGCCGATGGCGGCGAGGATCCGCTCGGCGTAGGCCAGGACGTGCTCCAGCCGCAGCCCCGCCGGGTCGAGCACCACCTCCGCCAGGGTCCGGCCCGCGAGGTACTCCATGACGATGTACTCGTCGACCGGGCCGTCCGGTCGGTCGGGCCGGGGGTGGCCGACGAAGTCGACGATGCGCACGATGTTCTCGTGGTCGAGCCGGATGAGCGTGTCCCGCTCCACCGCGGCGAGCTCGAGCGCCCGCACGTCGCTGGAGTTGATCACCCCCTTGAGCACCACGTGGTTGTCGCCCAGCCGGGTGTCCCTGGCCAGGTAGATCCACCCCAGCCCGCCCCTGGCGATCGTGCCGAGCACCGCGTAGCGACCCTCGACCAGGTCACCCGCGTGCAGCTTGGGGGTGAAGGAGAACGCCAACCGGCACGAGCCGCAGAAGCCCTCCATCAGCGGCGGCTGGCCCGCGAACCCCTGGCCGACCGGCTTGCCGCAGCGCGGGTTCCCGCAGAACTGGCGGTCGGTCGGGTAGGACGTCGCCGATCCCAGCCGGTCGACCGGGTTCACCGAGCGCGCGGGCGGCAGCACCGCGGAGACCTCGCGGGTGGCGCTGGAACCCCTGGCCCAGAAGGCGGGCCGGTCGGTGGTCGGCACGACCGTGCGGGGCGACACCTTGCGGCCGCACTCGTCGCAGTACCCGGTCGGGCTCACCGGGACGCCGCAGTGCAGGAGCGGCTCCGCGGGCTCAGCGACCATGGATCTGCCTCCGTACGGCCACGACGTACGCCGACACCAAGGGCTCGGCCGCGTCGATCTGACAGGGTCGTGCCGCCATCGCGCCAGCGGCCGGGCGGTGGAAGGCAGAAAGCCGCTCGTCCTCGAGCAATTCGTGGTCGACGGCCAGGGCGTGGTAGGCGCGCAGCAGGTCTTTGGCCTCGCGGTAGCGCGTCTGGAGGGCCTCGACCTCTGCCGCCGCCGCGGTGGCTGCCAGTTCGGCTCGCTCGGCCTTGCGTTCGGTCGAGGCCAACGCGGTGCGCACCCTGGCCGCGTCGACCCCGGGTACCGCGTCGTCGAGCACGCGCAGCCGCAGGCGCAGGTCTCTTGCGGCCAGGCGGATCAGCGGCAGTGGTCCGACGACGGAGCCGATCTGGGTCAGCCTGCGCAGCAGCGCCTGCTCGGTCCGTTCGAGCGCGTCGACCCGCTCGGCCAGCACGGCGGTCCTGGCCGCGATCTCCTCGTCGAGCCACTGCCGCGCCTGGTCGAGGCCGGGGGAGTGGTCGTCGCTGAAGTGCAGTTCCACCTCGGCGCTCTCGGCCAGGGGCTTGACGATCTGGTGCAACACGGCGTCGGGTCGCTCCGCGCGGTCGACGTTCGTGATCGCCACGCGGACCGGGGTCGACTCGCCTGTCGGACCGGACCGCGCGCGGGAGACGTCGTCGCGGAGCTGTTCGCCCAACTGCTCGACCGGAGTGCGCGCGGCGTCGAGCTCCACCCTGGTCAGGTCGGTGGCGGGCGGCCGAGGTCCACCGAACACCACGATCCTGGGCGCGATGGGCTCGGAGCCGACCCACTCCGCGATCGCGGGCACGTACCGCACCAGCGTCCGCACCGGGACCATGCAGGCAAGGCCCTCGCCATCGTCGGTGTGCGCGGTGACGACCATGCCCACCACGGCATCGGTCTCCTCATCGATCACCGCCGCGCCGCTGAACCCCCGCCGCACCAACTGACCCGGCACCCGCGCGTCGAGTTGCACCCATTCGCCGTGAGGACCGGTCGAGCCCGCTAACACCGCCGCGCCCCAGACGCCATCGGGGTGTTGGCGCGGGTAGCCGTATGCGCGCACCTCGCGGTTCCTCGGCACGCCGAGGCGGAGCAACATGGCACTTACGTTGGTCGGCGGCGGGCTGGTGAGGCGGAGCAGGGCGATGTCGGCGCTACCGTCAGCCCGTTGCGGCGCCCAGCAGTCCGGCAACACGACGGCTGTTGCCTCCGGCTCGCCTCGCATGGCGTCGAAGGTCAGTCGGATCGGCTGCTCGGGGGCGGTCTGTTCGGCCGTACCCGCCGCGGCCGACACGACATGCGCGCACGTGAGCACCATCCCGCCCGCCAGGGCAATCCCCGCACCCACGGCATCACCGCGGGCGTCACGGACCTTGACCCGCCAAGGCTCCGGGACTCCACTGTCCGCACCGGCCCACACCCCCGGCGACGATACGGACCAGCGGTGTCGATCTTCACGACCATCCGAGCAGACCACTCGTTCGGCCTACGCCCCTAGGGGTCCGTCTGGGCCTGGTCCAGTGTTCCGTTTCGCCTATCGGTCGCCACGGTCAGATCCCCGCCTGCTGAGATCAGACCCAGACCACGCAGTTGTCGGCGGCTTTGTTGCCCATGACGCTGACGATGCCTGCTCGGCCGTCGGCGAAGAAGCGGGTGAAGATGCCCGCGGGGCGGCCGCCGAAGAGGAGGGGGCCGAGGACGGGGGCGATGTCGACCTCGTGCGGGGTGTCGGCGTCGTCGCTGATCAGGGTCGTGCGGCAGGTGGCGGGGGTGATGAACTCCTGGACGATGCTGGTGCCCGTGGCGGCGGCGGTGACGACGGCGGTCTCCCACTCGGCGGCATCGGTGGTCGAGCCGATGAGCACCTGCCTGCCGCTCATCCCCAGCCCTTCCTTCAGCACCAACCGCTCCCGGTTGTCCACCGCGTACCGCACCAGGTCCACCGGCCGGTCCTCCACCGCGGTCTTGCGGTCCGACAGCACCCGCGTCCACGGCAGGTACCGCGCCACCAGCGCCCGCTCGGCCGCGCTCATCCACGGCCGACCCTCCGACAGCAGCCCCATGGTCAGCTTGCTGGCCAGGAACGTCGAGGTCTGCGTGCCCACCAGCAGCACGTCGTTGTCCAACGCCGCCTGGACCGGCGCGGTGTCGATGCCCAGCTCGTCCCAGTCCGGGATGGTGAAGTTGCGCAGCCCCAACGGATACCTAAGAGCCTCAGGGCAGTCCCACGCCTCGTGCAGGTCCTCTGGCGAGAAGAACCGCGCGCGCAGACCGTGGGCCGCGTAGTAGTCGGCCTCGATGTCGAAGTACCGGGTCGACTCGATGCCCTGGTCGAGCGCGCTACCCACCAACGCGACCCGCGGCGCCACCCCCAACTCGGCTGCCAGGTCCTGGAACATCCGCGCCCGCACCGCGAACGGCGAGTGGAACCCGAACGGCACCCGACCGTCGGCGTCACCGTGCAGCGCCCGCCACACCAGCAGCCTGCTGTGCGTCTCGACCGGGCCACCCAGCGCGCCGCTGACGTTGAACTCCAGGAACCGCGGCCCTTCCGGCCCGATCACCACGTCCGGCCGGACCACGCAGTCCGCGTACCGCTCCTCGATGAACTGGTCCGCGACGAACAGTTGGTTCTCACTGTCGGGCATACCGTAAGCCGCTAACCGACCGGCCGTCGTGTCCGCTGTCTCTAGCGCTACCCGACGCACCAGGTCCATCAGCGCCACCGTTGCCCGGTAGAGCTCGGCGTAAGACGCGCGCGGCAGGGCTAGGGGAGCGGCGGGCATCAGCGGCTGGTAGGGCCAACCGGTGTCGCGGATCTCGTGCCGCAGCATGTCGCGGATGGTCGCGGGCGCGGCGGCCGGGGCGATGAGGTGGTCGCCGAACCACGGGTGGTTACCGGACATCGGGATTCCTTCGGGGTCTACTGTGGACTAAGGGCGGCGGGGTACGGTTCTGGCAACCGACGAGAGGGAGACCGATGACGCTGCGCCAGGTGGGGGACAACGAGTTCGTCGAGGAGCACGGCGGCGACTACGAGGACTTCACCGCGGGCATGGTGATCCGGCACTGGCCCGGGCGCACCATCTCCGAGACCGACAACACCTGGCTGACGCTGCTCACCATGAACCAGCACCCGTTGCACTTCGACACCGCCTACGGTGCGAAGGCCGAGTACGGGCAGGTGCTGGTCAACAGCGGCATCACCCTGTGCCTGGTCGGCGGGATGACCGTGCAGGCGCTGTCCGCGCGGGCGGTGGCGAACCTGGGCTGGGACAAGGTGCGGCTCAAGGACCCGGTGTTCGTCGGCGACACCCTCTACGCCACCAGCCGGATCCTGGCCAAGCGGCTGTCGAAGTCCCGGCCGGGCAACGGGATCATCACCGTCGAGACCACCGGCACCAAGTCCACCGGCGAGACGGTGATCACCTTCGAGCGGTCCTTCCTGGTCCGCTGCCGCGAGCAGGGCTAGCACGTCAGGGCGGCCGCGGCGGCGGTGTCCTCGATGGCCATGCCGACGCCGCGGAACACCGTCGTCCGGCCGTCCGGGACATGGCCGCCGGTGACGAGGGCGCCCAGTTCCACCAGGTCACCCGGCTCGATCAGACCGGCCCCGATCGCGGCCCGCACCTCCCCGGCGTCCTCCAGCGCGGCGTCCCGCTCCTCGACGACGACCAGCGCGGTGCCCAGCAACGCCGGACCGACCTCGATGGCCTCCTCGTCGGTCCCGCCGATGATGTTGACGTGCGCGCCCGGGGCGATCCACTCGGCCCGCACCACCGGATCGGCGCCACTGGTCGAGGTCGCCGTGCAGATCACCGCGGCATCGGCCACGGCGGCCTCGGCGGTGTCGTGGACCTCGACGCGGTGCCCGAACTCGGCCCGCACCCAGTCCGCGAACTCCTCGGTCTTCGCCCGGGTCCGCGAGAACACCCGCACCGACCGGATCGGCCGCACCGCGGACACGGCTCGCACCAGTGCCCGCCCCTGCACGCCCGCGCCGATGATCGCCAGGTCCTCGGCGTCGGCGGGCGCGCACAGCCTGGTAGCCAACGCCGCCACGGCGCCCGTGCGCACGGCGGTCAACTCGGCTCCGTCCAGCAGCGCGGTCACCTGCCCGGTCACCAGGTCGGTCACCACGACCACCCCGTGGATCAACGGCAGCCCGCGCCCGGGGTTGTCGGGCGTCAACGTGGTGATCTTGACGCTCCCCACCCCCCGCCGCTCCCAGATCGCCGTCCCCGCCAACAACTGCCGATCCGCCCCGTGCCCCACAACCGTCCGCGGCGGAGACGTGACCCTCCCCGCCGCGAGATCCCCAAACACCTCCGCCAGCGCGTCGACCACCCGCACCTCAACCCCGACCATCTCCGCCGCCCCGATGACCCGCATCAACCCACCTCGCCCTTGCTCACGACTTCCCCTGTCTCACGGCCGTCCACCCCTGCCGACCAGGCGCGTCACCATCCGACCCCTGCCGACTTTCACCCGGTCCAGCGACAGAAGTTGTCCACATCTGGATCTTGTCGGGGCTATTTTCAAGATCGACTGTCGGGGGGTGCCGATAGACTGGCACTGGGACGCCCCCCGGAGTGGGTGGGGGCTGGGCAGGGTCGGGACTGCGCGCGCGAAGCGGGTTCGGTGGGGTAAGAGGTTGTTGTGGTGTAAGGGGTCTGGGTGGGGTTGGGGGCCGGATCGGCGTTAAGGGGGCTGTGTGGTGCGAGAGGGGCCGCATCAGACCGCGGTCCGGCCCAGTTCGGCGACCACGTCGACGATGAGGTCTTCCTGGCCTGCGATGGCTTGGCGGCGGCCGAGTTCGAAGAAGACGTCGCGGGGGTCGACTCCTGCTCGGGTCGAGGCGTCGAGGACCTGGTGTTTGAAGCCGGAGAAGACGCCCGCCAGACCGCTGACGATGCTGAGGGTGCCGGTGGTCGGCGGGGCGGGCATCAGTTCGCGTTCGGCGAAGTCGGCCGCGTCCAGCAGGCCGTAGAGGTCGATCCCGGTGCTGAACCCGGTCCGCTCCAGCACCGGCACCAGCACCTCGAGCTGCGTGTTGCCCGCGCCCGCACCGAACCCCCGCGCGCACCCGTCGATGATCCGCGCCCCGGCCTGCGCCGCGGCCACCGAGTTCGCGACCGCCATGCCCAGGTTGTTGTGACCGTGGAAGATCACCGGCACGTCGACAGCCGCCACGATCGCACCGATGCGCGAGGTCACGTCCTGTGGCAGGAAGAACCCCGCCGAGTCCATCAACCCGACCGCGCGAGCACCGTAGCCCACCGCGGCGGCGGCGTGCGATGCCAGCTCGGCCGCGGAGGCCATGTGGCTCATCATCAGCACGCAGTGCCCCTCGGCGCCCTGCTCGGCGAGCCAGCCCAGGTGCCGTTCGGCCAGCGAGGTCTCCGTGCAGTGGACACCGATGCGGATGACGTCCGCCCCGTGCGCAATAGCCTTGCGCAGATCGCTCGACGTGCCCCAGCCGGGCAACATGAACACGCCCATCTTGCTGCGGCGCAACGCCTCCCGCACCGTCGACAACATGAGGTCGTCGCTGACCGCCGCGCGCCCGACCTGCATGGACGACGCACCGAGGCCGTTGCCGTGCCCGACCTCCACAACAGGTACCCCGGCGGCGTCCGCGGCCTCGGCGTACCCGCGCAGTGCGGCGACCCCGAGCTGGTGGCGCACCGCGTGCTGGCCGTCGCGCAACGTCGGGTCGTGGACCACCACCGGTGTCATGCCCGGGCCCCTGTTCCCGCGGCCGGGCTCAGCCGGGCCGCGTGTTGCTCGGCGACCAGGATGGCGGCCGAGTTGATGATGTCGAGGTTGCCCGCGTACGGCGGCAGCACGTCGCTGGTCGCGGTGACCTCCACCGACACCACGACCCGCTCGCCCGCCACCGAGCACGCTGTCACCCGGTACCCGGGCGCGAACGCCCGCACCCGCGCGGCGACCTCGTCCACCACGGCCCGCACCCCGGCCACGTCCGCCCCGGGGATCACCGCGTGCACCGCGGTGCGGAACGTCGCGGGCGGCACCGCCGGGCTGATGTTGAGGATCGCCTTGGTCTCGGCGACGTCGGTGAACGTGGTGACCGCGTGCTGGGTCGTGGCCACGTACTCGTCGAGGTTGAGCCGCGTCGCTCGGCCCGCGATCGTGCTGGCCACTGTGGACACGACCTCGATGTAGTCGACCGCGAACCGCTCGGCCAGCGCGTGCGCGACCGGGATGGACGCCTGGCCGCCGCAGCTGATCAGGCTCACGTCCCGGCCGGTCACCCCACCCACGCCGGTCACCGTCGGCACGACCATCTGCCCGATCTTGCTCGGCGTCAGGTCGACCAGCAGCGTCGGCACGTCCGCCAGCAGCCGCCAGTGCTCTGCGTGTGCGGCGGCACTGGTGGCGTCGAACAGCACGTCGAACGGCCGGTCGGCCGCCAGCACCGCATCGATGCCGCCGTCGCTGACCGGGTACCCCAACCGCGCCGCGTACGCCAAACCCTCGGACGCGGCGTTGCGGCCGATGACGAGCGCGCACTCCAGCACGGGGGAGCGGTGCAGCTTGCTGACCAGGTCCTGCCCGATCGCACCGGTGCCGATCACCCCCACCCTGATGCGACCCGCCAGCCCGAGCTCGGAGACGGTCATGGTGTCCCTCCGTTCCGGCCGAACCGCTCGGACCAGGCGTCGCCCAGCGCGACGGTGGCGCGGGCCAGGCGCGCGAACGGGGGGCCGACCATGTTCCCGTCCAGCACGGCGATACCGCCCTCGGCGGCGTTGACCGCGTCGGTGACCCGGCGCGCGGCCCGCACCTGCTCCGGGTCGGGCCGCAGCGCGGTGTTGATCGCGTCCAGCTCGCTGGGGTGCACGGTCGCCTTGCCGTGGAAGCCCAGCTCACCGACGCGGGCGATCTCCTCGGCGAGCACGTCGGGCTCACCGAGGCGGAAGTTGGCCGTGTCCACGCAGCCGCTGCCGTGCCGGGCGCAGGCCAGCGCCATCTCCTGGCGCGCGGCGAGCAGCCCGGCCCAGGTGATCGGCACGCCGAGCGTCGCGGCCAGGTCGGCGGAGCCGAGCACCAGCCCGTCCGCTGCCGCCGCGATCGCGTCCATGGCCCGCAGCGCCGCGACCGTCTCGACCGTGACGTAGACCTGCGGGTGAGCGCCCGCCTCGGCCAGCGTGGACCGCAGCAGGGCCACCTCGACCGCCGACTCGACCATGGTCATCACGACGAACCCGGGCTTGACCGGCGACTCGGCGAGCAGGACCAGGTCGTGCACGGCGGCGAGCGTGCCGAGCTGGTTGACCCGCACCGCGGTGTTCTCCGGGCGCGGCGCCTGCTCCAGCGCCGCCCGGCACACCACCCTGGCCGACGCCTTCTCCTGCGGCGGGACCGCGTCCTCCAGGTCGATCAGGTGCACGTCCGCGTCGTAGGACCACGCCTTGACCACCCGCTCCAGCGACAGCGCGGGGGTGTAGAGGATGCTGCGCGGGATGGCCCGGGCAGTCACGGGGACACCTCTGCCGCTGGGGCACCCACCTCGACCAGCACCTCGCCCAGCCGCCGGATCTGCGCCTCGGTCTGGCCCGCGCGCAGCATGACCCGCAGACCGGCGGTACCGCGCGCGACGATCGGGAAGAACACCGGCGAGACGTAGAACCCGGCCTCGTAGACCGTGCGGCCCGCGTCGATCACCGCGTCGTCGGGCATCGGCACGACCCGGATCGGGTAGCTGGTCCCGGCCTGCTCGGTGCTGATCAGCGAGTCGAACAGGGCGATGTTGGTGTTGAGCCGGTCCTGCAGCGCGATCAGTTCCGGGCCGCGGTGGATCTCGGCGGAGGCCAGCGAGGCTCCGACGGCGGCGGTGTTCATCGGCTGCGAGTAGCACAACGCGCCCGCGAACCGCTCGATCACTCTATGCGCGTGCTTGCCATAGCCGTCGAGCACGATCGCCGCGCCACTAGTACCGAACGCCTTGTTCAGCGTCGCCACGGTGATGGTGCGTTCGTCGCGGATCGGGTTGTGCGCGCGGATGTAGCCCATGCCGCGCTCGCCGTAGGCGGACACGGAGTGCGAGTCGTCGTAGTAGACGAGCATGCCGTACTTGTCTTGCAGTACCGCCAGCTCTTGCACCGGTGCGTACCCGCCAAGGCTGTCAGCGCCGTCGACGACGTAGCAGACCCGCTCGTACTGACGGCACAGGTCCTCTAGGTAGTCGACGTCGTGGTGCGGCGCGGTGAGTACCTCGGTCTCGTCAGCGCAAGAGGGCTTCGCGCCCGCCATCGACACGTGGCAGTTCTTGTCGAATGCCATGACCGGTCTGACCCCGTTGCCCAGGTGCCCGGACGCGATGAGCGGTAAGAGGCCCGCGCTGGCCACGCCCGCGGAGATCGCGGTGATGACGTCGCCGCCCCACAGCTCACCCAGCGACGACTCCAGCTCTAGCAGTGCCGGGATCTGCACGCGGCTACGCGGGATGCAGTGGTCGAGCACCCCGAACCGGCGAAGCGCGGTAACGGCGCCCTCGATCACGTCGGTGTGGGAGTCGAGGTCGAGGTAAGAGCAGCAGGTGAAGTTGACGAACTCGTGGCCGTCCGCCGTGCGTAGGACACCGTTGTCCAACTCGGCGACGATCCCGGCCACACCCTCTTGCTCCGAGCGGTCCCAGAAGGCGTTACCGACTCCTACGGCCTTGTCGTTGTTGCGGTAGCGGTGCGTCGGGGTGATCACCTTGCGCGCGGCGACATCGCTGAGGTCGGTCATGACGCGCTCTCGGCGGGCTGGTAGTTGTAGACGCCCTTGAGCTTGCGGAACGCGGCCGTGTAGAGCGCGACACCGAGCACGTACGGGCGGCGGAAGATCTTGGTGTCCTTGAGCCAGAAGTTCATGTTGATGTTCATGTCCTCCAGCGACTCCGCCTGGTGCCACCACCCCAGCGGCAGGTACAGCATCTGACCCGGCTCCAGGATCAGCTCGCGGCGCTCGGCGAGCTTGTCCACCAGCCGGGGGAAGCGGCGCGGGTCGACGTTGTCGAAGTCGAACGCCTGCGACTTGTCGCCGAAGCCCTGCCGGATCGAGCGCGGGTAGTACTCCCAGAACCCGGGCGGGGCCAGCACGAACCGCTTGCGGCCCTGCAGCGCGATGTTGAAGTTCTCCAGCTCGTCGAAGTGGCTCTGGGTGAACACGCCCTTGTGGCTGATCCACAGGTTGGCGGCGTTGAGCGAGCGCTGGTAGTCGAACAGCTCCTCGGCGTCGAAGCCGAGGATGGCGTTGACGTCGGCCGGGTTGTTGCGGATGTTGGACACGATCCGGTTCCACGTGCCCGGGTCGGTCAGGTACCGCTCGTCGGCGAAGAACTCGCTGAGCTGGATCTCCTTGGTGGTCCAGCGCTTCGAGTTCTGCTTGTCGCTCGGCTCGGTGAACAGGGTCACCCGCATCTGGCCGAGGCGCTCGGCGACGCCGTCGCGGCCCAGGCCCCTGATGCCCTCCGGCAGGTTGATGACCACCGGGACGTCGGCGCGGATCAGCGCCTCGCGCCCGAAGGCGAGGAACTCCTCGAAGTCCATCCTGGGGACCGGCAGGCCCCCCAGCTCGACCGGTTCTGTGCTCACTGCATCCCTCACTGTTCTCGTGCCGCCATTCCCGGTTCCACCGGTCTCCTCCTGCGCAACGCGGGCTGCCCGGTGGCGCTGAGCACCACCGCGACGACCGCGCCACCCACCGCGGCCCAGGCCGCCGCGTCGAACCCACCGGACTCCGCGAGCCAGCCGCCCACCCCGGTGCCCAGGGCGATGCCCAGCGCGCCCGCGCTGGAGAGCCAGGAGAACCCCTCCGACAGCGAACCCTTGGGGGCCAGCGCCTCCAGCAGCGTGCTGCCCGCGATCAGGCCGGGCGCGATCGCGATCCCGGCGACCACGGCCAGTCCGGCCATCACCGGCGACGAGCCCGCGAACGCCAACGGGACCGCGCCGACGGCCAGCACCGTGCTCGTGGCCACCAGCAGCCGCTCCTGGGGCAGCTTCCAGTCGACCGCCCCGAACACCGCGCCCGCGGCGAGGCTGCCCACGGCCGTCAGGGAGAGGAATACCCCGCCGAGGCCGGGCGTCCCCTGTTCGCGGGCGAACGCCACCATCGTCACGTCCACCGCGCCGAGCAGGAACCCCATCCCGGCGTAGGCGACCATCAGCACCTGGACGCCGGTCACCGCGATCGCCCGCTGCCCGCCGCCCTCGTGCACCGGCTCGACCACCGGCTCGGACCGGGTGTGCGCGGCGACCGCGATCGAGCCGACCGTGGTGAACGCGACGCAGGCGACGAGCCCGGCGGCCGGGTGCACGGCGGTCGCCAGGACCGTGACCAGCAGCGGACCGAGCAGGAAGATCGTCTCGTCGAGCACCGACTCCAGCGCGTACGCGGTGCGCAGCGTGCTCTGGTCGACCAGCGCGGCCCAGCGCGCCCGCATGAACGAGGTGAACGACACCGACGCGCAGCCCGTGGCGATCGCGGCGACCACCAGCAGCGGCAGCGGGGCGCCCAGGACGATGGCGATGACCAGGGTGCTCAGCGCGACCGCGTGCACCAGGCAGGTGGTCAGCAGCACCTTCCGCTGGCCGACGCGGTCGGCGAGCCTGCCGAGGACCGGGCTGGCCAGCCCCTGCGACACCAGCATCGCCGCGGCGACCACGCCCGCACCGGCCAGCGACCCGCTGATCGCGGCCACCAGCAGCAGGCAGCCCAGCGACCGCATCGCGATCGGGAACCGGCCCACCACCCCGTACAGGCCCAGGCTGAGCGCGCCCGGCTCCCGCAGCAGCCGCGGATACGCCCCGAACCCGGATTTAGCGGACCCTGACACAATGCTCCTGTCGCTGTGATTGAGCCCGTGGAATGTGATTGCGGACGGAAATACCCGCATCGGAGAATACCGTCGAACCGTGGTCCCCGCCGAAATGCGCACCCGCGCCCCCGTCACCCCCGAACCCGGCTCCAGGCGGCGATTGGCCATGTTAGGTGGGCCATCACCAGGTGTCAATTCCGCCGAACGCGACCACGACTGCGGCTGAACGGCCCAATCCGGCTCGCCCGCACCGGGGGTTTCCGGCGGGGTCGCGAAACCGATTTCGACGGGAAAAGTCCGGTCTCGTCCACGTCCATTCCCTTTCCGTTCGCCGGCCGGTCGCCGCGCGCTCGCCAGGGTGGTCATCGCACCCACGGTGACCGCCGTTAGGGGTGTGCGCCAGGTCGCAACCTACGACCTGGGGCGCACTGGATATCCGTTGACGCCGCTGGTCGCCCTGGGTGACGATGACGCCGACACCCCAGCACCCCAGGAGTCGGACATGCCGAGCACCGCCATCCACCGCCGCAGGCGCGGCGGGTGCCTGGTGCCCGGATATCGGACGCCGGGCGGGCGCGGACTCTTACGGTGATCTGACAAGGTCGGCACACCAGGAGCCACCCCGCCGGGAGTCCGGCCAGGGTGGCTTTTCCCATTCCGGACACCCCTAGTGGTTCCCTTAATGATCCCGGCTCCTATGGCTCAGTGGAGAGAGCGCCGCGCTACGAACGCGGAGATCCCAGGTTCGAGTCCTGGTAGGAGCGCCGTTGCGAACACGCCCACCGAAACAGCATGAGGACAACAATGATCGGCAGCACGCGCACTCGCCTCACCCAGCGCAACCTGCGCGTCCCGCGGGTGGACGGCCCGGCGGGCGACAGCGTCTCCGTGGCCCGCCAGCTCGACGTCGCGCTGATGAGCGCGGGGTTCAAGGCGGCGGGCGAGCTGATCGAGCACGTCGCGACGCTGGCCAGGCCGGTGGCCGTTGACCTGGCGATCGAGGTGCTCGGTGCCGTCCGCGAGCTCGTGGGCGACCAGGTCGAGCACAACCCGTACTTCCGCGCCTTCCCCCAGGGCGTGCCCGCGACCTACGAGTTCTGGCGGCAGATGCTGCGCACGGCCTCGGGGGAGGAGTGGCGCAAGTCGCGGCTCGGCCTCGGCGCGATCAACCTGCTCGCGTTCTCGACCTACGGCCGCGTCCAGCACACCTACGCCCAGATGCTCGCCGAGCACGACGAGCTGGCGCCCTCGATCAAGGACCGCGTGACCGTCGTCCACCTCGGTGGCGGGTTGGACGAGGAGGTCACCTCGACCTACCTCGCGCTGGCCGGGTCCACCACGCCGTTGGCGGCCTCGGACCTGGTCCTGCTCGCCGACCTCGCCGCGCTGCGCGTGGACCTGGTGCCCGAGTCGATGCCGGTGCGGGAGAACCGCGCGGCGGTGAACGCGGCCCGGTTGGCGGCAGGTCTCCCGTTGGTGGCCATCGACACCGTGGTCGACGTGCTGCGGGTCGCGTGCCAGGCCAGCGGCGGTGACGTGACGCTGGTCGAGTCGACCCGGTTCCGCGGGTTCCGCCGCAGTGAGCGCCGCGTGCTGATGGCGGCGTTGGACCAGGTGAGCGCGAGCAAGCTCGGCGACGTCAACCGCTACTCGGGCCGGTTCAAGCGGCTCGGCGAGCGGCTGCACCCGCACGAGTACCCGGCCTTCCCCAACGCCCAGGACGTGTTCGCGGTGGCCCGTGGTGAGCGGGTTGTGCGGACGCTGGCCGCGCGGGCTGAGCTGGCGATGGCGGACGGCGAGATGAGTGCGGCCGCGCGGGTGCTCACGACGGCCCCCGGCCTGCTGGTCCGTTCGCTGGACCGGCTCCTGCGTGACGCCTCGGGCGACCAGGTCGACGAGGTCATGGCTGCCGCGGGGTCCGTGCTGGGGTCGGTGTCGGGCCGGGTGCTGTGTTCGATGCGCGAGCACCTGCGCAACCGGGCACGGCGTGATCCCGCGCGGGTGTTCGTCAACCGCGCTGGTCGTCCCTGGATCGCGTCGGACACACGGCCGCGACTGTCGCCGGAGGTGATGCGCGCTGCTACAGGCATGTTCGATGCCGAGTTGGCGTCGCGCGTTCCGGCGTACTCGCGACTGGTGGTCGACCCGGATGTGCTGTCGGTAGCCCTGCCGTTGTCGGGTAAGGCGACCGCTGGCGGTTTCGGTGTGCTTCCGCGCGGTACTCGGATGCCGATCGAGGGTGGCCTGCTGCGGTTCTTCACCTACTGGCGTCAGGCTAAGGAGCGGACTGACTTCGACCTGTCCGCTTTGCTGCTGGATGAGAACTTCGAGTACGTGGACCACGTGTCGTGGACGAACTACCACGGCGATGGCGCTGTCTATTCCGGCGACCTCACCGAGGCGCCGAATGGTGCTACCGAGTTCATCGACATCCCGCTGCACGCGGTCACGGCCCAGTACGTAGTTCCGCAGGTGCACATCTACTCCGGGGAGAACTTCACGCAGGTCGCGGAGTCGATGTTCGGGTGGATGCTGCGCGACGAGAGCCAGGGAGGTGCACCGTTCGAGCCGCGCACGGTTCGTACCCGCTCCGACATGCGCGGTACGGGCCGGGTAGCGCTACCGGTCATGTTCGGCCGGGACGAGTCGGGGGAGTGGAGTGCGACCTGGCTGCACATGTACCTGACCGGTTCGCCGCGGTTCAACCGGACGGAGGCCAACAACCTCACGACGAGCGCGCTCACGGCCACGATCGCCTACCGCGAGTACCTGACCGTTGGTCACATGGTCGACATGCTCGCGGCCAAGGCGGGCTCCGTCGTTGCGTGGCACCCGGGCCTGCGGGTCGACTCGCCGGCGACGTTCATCGGCCTGCACCGACCTGACGGCCTGCCCGAGGGGTCGACGTTCATCACACTGGATCGGTTGTCCGAACTGGTGCCGCACTGAGTAAGATGTTCCACCGTGAGGCCATGCGCGGGCTTCCTCCTACCCTTTCCTGGTCCAGTCCGCGCTCTCTCCTCGCACAGTGAGGCTATGAAGAGGCTTCCTTCTCACTCGCTCAGGACGAATCCAGCCTCTTCCCTCTCCTCACACCGGCAGGCCATGCGGGAACTTCCTTCTCCCTCTTAAGGATCCAGTCCCCGCCCTCTCCTGCCGGTCCACCAAGAAGGTGTAACCTCGTGAGCGGAACCACGCTCTGGGGGGATGCCTTGGAATCCACTGTGGACGCAAGCGTGATCGAGGCGTACCTGCGCCGGATCGGGACCGGCGGCGGGCACGCGCCGGACGCCGGGTACTTGCGCTCGCTGCAAGAACGGCACCTGCTCACGGTGCCGTTCGAGAACATCGACGTGCACCTGGGCGTGCCGATCCGGATCGGGGCCGCCGCGGTGGCCAAGGTCGCCGTGGGCAGTCGCGGCGGCACCTGCCGGGAACTCAACGGGTCGGCGTTCCCGGCGCTGCTGACCGCGCTCGGCTATGCGCCGACCCTGCTGGGCAGCCAGGTGTTCGTGGACGGCAAGGTCAACTTCCCGTTGGCGCACACCGTGATCCGCGTCGACTGCCCCGACCCCTGGTTCGTCGACGTCGGCTTCGGCCGCGACGCCCCGCGGTTCCCGCTGCGCCTGGACGTGCGCGGCCCCCAGAACGACCCGAACGGCGTCTACGAGTTCGTCGACGCCCCTTACGGCGACGTCGACCTGCTGCGCGATGGCCTACCGATGCTGCGCATCGACCCGCGGCCGCGGACCCTGACGGACTTCGCGCCCGCGCTGTGGTGGTTCGAGACCGCGCCGGATTCCCCGTTCCGCACCAACCTGTTCTGCACCCGCCTAACGGTCGACGGCCGAATCACCCTACGTGGCAACCACCTGACATCGACCGCGGGCACCGAGCGCTCGTCCCAGATCCTCACCACAGACGAAGCCCTGCGCCGCGCCTACGCCGACCACTTCGACATCACCCTGGACCGCCTCCCGTCCCTGGAGAACACCGATGCCTGAGCCGATCCCCGAGTCCCACCACGACATCCTCGAAGCCAAGGGCCTGGCCTTCCTCGCCACCACCCGCGACCACCGCCCCAACGTGAGCCCCACCTGGTACCTCTGGGACGCCACCCAAGGCCACCTGCTCATCAGCCTGACCGACAAGCGCCAGAAATACCGCAACCTCGTCCGCGACCCCCACGTCGCCGCCTGCCTGATACTCCCCGACAACCAGCTCCGCTACATCGAACTCCGCGGCCACATCGAGTTCACCCCCGACACCAACCACGACGTGGTCGACGCCATAGCCCGCAAGTACCTCGACCAGGACACCTACCCCCACAACCCCACCGAAGGCACCCGAGTAGTCGCCCACCTGATCCCCGACTACGTCCGCTGCTTCCGCTGACCACCCCCACGGCGCGCCCGACCGTCTCGACTGACGGCACGGGATCCGGGTGAGGAAACCCGTGCCGTCACCGCCGAGGTCGACGACCTCGCCCATGTCGCCGCAGAGCGGGTAGTTGGTGGGATTCGGGTAGGTGTAGGTGGTCGCGGTGCCGTGCCCGCCGCCGGTCAGACCGTGGGCGATCCGCACCGAGCACGTCGACCCACCACTGGCGCCTCGTACACCGCACGATCAAACGGCCCCGGTCACCTCGCCAGGCCCCTGCGAGGTCGACATCGGCGGCCGTGAGGTCCTCGCGCAGGTGAAGGCCGATCCGGCGCTGACGGCGATCCTGGTGGTCGTACTCGGCGACCGGCTTTCGAACAGGCCACCGGGGACGGTGAGCGCGACCGCGAAACAGGCCGGCTACCAGGCGATGGCTCCGTTGTCGTCGAAGAAGCCGCCTGTCGGGCCGTCGTCGTCGAGGGTGCCCAGGTGGACGGCGATGGCGGCGCCTTGGGTCGCGGTGCGGTGGCCTGCGTGGTTGTTGAGGTCGGTGGCGCAGTAGCCGGGGCAGGCCGCGTTGACGCGGAGGCCCGGTTCGACCTTGGCGTAGAGGACGGTGACGGCGTTGAGGGCGGTCTTGGACGGGACGTAGGCGAGCGAGTCCGGTGTCTGGCTGGTCGCCATGCCCGCGAGCGAGCCGACGCCGCTGGACATGTTGACGATGCGGCCGTGGGCGGACGCGCGCAACAGCGGGAGCATGGCGTCGGTGACGGCGATGACGCCGAAGACGTTGGTGTCGAAGACATCCCGGACGCCGGCGAGGTCGGCGTGCCCCGGGCCGTTCATCCTGCCGCCGGTGATGCCCGCGTTGTTGATGAGGATGTCGAGTCGGTCGAGGCAGGCGGCGGCCCGCTCGATCGAGGCCGGGTCGGTCACGTCCAACTGGAGGAACCGCGCGCCGGTGTCGGCGGCGGCCTTCTCACCCCGCTCGACGTCGCGCGCACCGAGGTACACGGTCAGGCCGCGATCGACGAGTTGCCTCACGATCTCCAGGCCGATTCCCTTGTTGGCCCCGGTTACCAGTGCTGTGGTCATGCGTTCCACTGTCGGCGCCGGTGGGCGCGCCGTCCAAGACCCGTTGGGTCGGAATTGATACCCTACAGGTATGGATTCGCGGGAGCTGACGTACTTCGTCGCGGTCGCCGAGGAGCTCAACTTCGGTCGAGCGGCGACCAGGCTGGGCATCGCGCAACCACCCCTGTCGCGCACCATCCAGCAGCTGGAGCGGCGCTTGGGCGTCACCCTGCTCACCCGCACGAGCCGCTCGGTGGCGTTGACCGCGGCTGGCGAAGTGTTGCTGTACGAGGGAAAGCGCGCCTTGGCGGCGCTGACCGCGGCGGGGCGACGCGCGCAGCGCGCGGGCGATCCGGGGCTGGTGCTGGCGATGAAGGCGAACATCGACGGCGACCTGCTGGAGAAGATCCTCGCCCAGTTCGCGGCCGATCCGGCGGCGGTCGAGGTGGAGGTGCGGATCGGCGGCATCGGCGAGCAAGGGGTGCTGCTGCGCTCGGGCGAGGCGGACGCGGCCCTGCTGCGGCTACCCCACGAGGACGCGGATGGGTTGGCCTACGAGGAGTTGCTGACCGAGCCCGATGTCGCGGTGCTGCCCCGCACCCACCGCCTGGCGGACCGCGAGTCCATCACCATGTCCGACCTCAGCGGCGAACAACTTCCCTACTGGCCGGGCTCCCCACCCAACGGCGGCCCACTGGTCCGCGACGCCGCCCAACTGATGCAGCTCATCTCCCTGGGCCGCACGGTCGCCCTGCTGCCCGCCTCCGTCCGACACCACCTGCGCACCGACCTGACCACCGTCCCCGTCACCGACGCGGCCACCACGACCCTGGTCATAGCCTGGTCACCCGACGCACGCTCACGCTCCCTGGCCGCCCTCGTCCAAGCCGCCGTGACCGCGTCCCCATCGGCTGGTCCACACCGATCCACGCGGACGGCCTGATCACCAAGATCTGCCAGGGTCAGCGCCGCCCGCCTGGCGACGCGGGTTTGGGTGTGCCACCTCGACCCGGCCATTCCGGCCCGCGTGCGCGGAGACCGTGCGATGATCTTCAAGGATGTCGGGACAGGCGGGGGTGCTCGGGTGAGGGTGTTCGGCAAGTGGTGGGCCGTCGCCACAACGGTGGTTCTCGTGGGCGGTTGCGGCAGTCCCCAACCACCTGCGGTCGCTCCGACGTTCGACGTGCCCCCGGCGCTCACCAAGTTATACGACTTGTCCGCCTTCTTCCTCAAGCCCTGCGACCTCGTCCCGCCCGCCGTGTCGCAGCGGGTGGGGTTCGACGGGAAGCCGCACTTCCACTACTCGGAACCCGATCGTGCGGACTGCACTTGGGAGGGCGGGCAGGGGGTACGGCTCGTGCTGACGCTCTTCGACGGGGTCGACCGGGTCGCCGAGGAGTTCGGCCAGCCGGGACGATGGCTGTACCTGGTCGCCGCCGAGGTACGGGGACAGCCCGCGGTGGTCGCCTCGCACGAGAACGACCCGCCCGCCACCGGGTGTTCGGTAGTGGTCCGAGTGGCCGAGCGGCAGTCGGTACAGGCCGAGTTGTCGGTCTACCCGGCCGACCCGACATTCCCCGTCTGCGCCAAGGCCCGGGTGGTGGCGGAGTCGGTGGTCGAGCAGTTGGGCAGTTGAGGCGGACCTGCTGACCCCGGTCCCGGCGGACCACCACGCCGAGGGACAGCCGCCAGGAAGACCGCAGATAGTCGTTGGCGCCTTGTTAGTCACCTGCAGGGAACTCGAGAGCGTCCTGGCTACCTGGCTCTCCGGGCAAGCAGGCCTCGTGCGCGACGCCGACGTCCTGCTCACCTGCGACTACCTCCACGAAACCAGGACACCTGCGTCCGACGGCACGCGACTCACCGACCACTCCGCGCTCACGGTGCGCCTGGCCCTGACCGTCACCACACGCGTGCTAACGTCGGACCCCGCCACGGTGGCCACACTCGCCGAGTCGGAACCGACCTTGTTCTGAATCCGGTTCACGATCCCCTGCTGGCACCATGCCCGCCAGCGGACCGGCCCACGCCGTGCCCACCCGCACCACAACACCCCGCATCGGCGCCCGCGTCCTCCTCTTGGACCCCGCCGACCGCGTGCTCCTCATCCACGCCCTGGACCCCACCGACCCCGACCACCACTGGTGGGAACTCCCCGGCGGCGGCCTCGACGACGGCGAAGACCCCCAACGCTGCCCGCGCTCCTAGACGACCTCCTCGCTGACCAACTCGGCCCGGAACCACTGGCCCTCGCCGATTGAAGTTCACTTCAGCGTCACTACAACCAGCACCGAACCCATCGATCGCTAGCCGCCGCGGTGCCCCAGCGAGCACGCCCCCAGCACCTCGAACCCGACCAGATCTAATGCCTCACCGCACGCCGGCCGGACCGAATCGGCGGAGTCATCGAACGCACGTTGATCGCATTGGATCACCGCTGGGCAGGATGCGACCTGAGAGTGGCCCGACAACCATGCTGTACCCGCATGTTGGCCGCCCACGCTGCTTGAGCTGGGTGCACGTAGGTTCTGGCGCGCACAGCCGGACACTCCGCCGCAGCATGTCGGGAGCGCGCCGCGTGGGGTAGCCGTTCCCGTTCGGGGTTGGGCCGGGGCCGGTCAAAACCCACCGAAGGGTCTCGGTCAGCCTTGCCGTGTCGGGAGCTTGGCGGTCCGGCATCGGTCTGGGGATTCGCTTGTTGACCGCCGTGGTCGCCGCGATCGCGGTTGGGGATCGCGGGTCCACATGGTTCGGCTGATGTCCTGATCGGTTGGTGCGTGCCCCGGTGACATCCAGGAGGGGCGGGTAGTGCGCGGCGCGGGGAATCGTTCGGCACCGGCCATTCCGGTGCCGAACTACCTCCACCCGGCGCGGCGCAGGTTGGTTCAGGTGGTTCGCCCGCGTCTCGTCGGGGGCCACGTCACAGATCGCGCTGTGGAGGCATGTCCTGTTCGGATGGCGCGAGCGCCTCGTTGAGAGCGCGTGCTTCTCGGAGCTGGTCCTCCAGGCTGACGATGCGGCACGCGGCTTCCACGCCGGCGCCTTGGTCGACGAGTTCGCGGGCGCGCCCCGCGATGCGCAGTTGGTGACGGGAGTAGCGGCGGTGTCCGCCGGAAGAGCGCTGCGGCTCGATCAGCCCCGCCTCGTCCAGGCTGCGCAGGAACCCCGGTGTGGTTCCCAGCATCTCCGCGGCTCTGCCCATCGTGTAGGCCGGGTAGTGGTCGTCGTCGAAGTTGTCTGCCGCTGCCTGCGGCTGCTCTCTGTCCTCGCGCACTGCACCTCCGCATCACGAGGGGCCCGGTGCCGCAACGGCACCGGGCCCCAAGGGTTATGGGTTGACTTCGATCGACCGGTCGGAAAACGACCGGTCAGGTACGCGTCACCCGCGCAAGCTGCGGACAACACGAGAATCGTTTGTACGTAACCGGAAACCACCACCCCATCTGACTCGAGTGCGGTACTCACCTTGAGTGCTTCACTCCTCGGCGGGAAATCCGATGGCGCGCAACCCTTCCCTTCTCCTCTGATTCCTACCTTGTTCACCGGACCCTTGACTTGCTTGCGCTTGCTCGGTCGGCGAAGGCTCTCATCTGCGTTCAAATACCCCTCGCCGACCAACTGCGATCACCACCCGGAGCCCCTTCCACGGCTCGGCTCCGACGTGCCTGATCGCTCGTGCCTCACGACTGCGACCTAGCCGTGGGTAGTTCGTCATCTCCCACGCCTATGGGACTTTTCCTCTTCTGTGGCTGGAGCCATCCTATGCACAGCCGTGGGGGATTGTCTACTCCAGCGGGGACAGATTTTGTCGTACGTCAGGTCGAGGTGTCCCCACCTGCGACGATGTCGTGCTGGGTGTGCTCCCCGGCCGCGGTGACCCGTGAGCGGACGTCCGGAGTTCGAGGCCGTGGATCCCCGCGTCCGCCGCACCGGTCCAGTTGGACTCGAGGGTGCGTGCGTGAGGCGAGCCACGGCGTCAAGCCCCTGGGCCGCCGCTCCCACGTACTTCGGTGAGGCAGCGCTACGCCCTTGCCGGAACAGGGCCTAGTCGGCGGGCCAGGGGGCACCGGGTCGAGGTCGCAACCGGGGCAGCAGCTTGTCGCTCGCGGCGGGCGACCACTCCACGAGCACGAGTGTTGCGTCGTCCTGGAGGACGCCGTTCTGGTGGTCGAGGACCGCGCGGGTGACGCGACGCAACGTCTCGGGTGCGGGCAGGCCTGCTGCCTCGTGGTGTTCGGTGAGGGCGACGAGGCGGTCAACACCGAAGAAGGCGCCATCGGGGTCGCGGGCCTCGGTGATGCCGTCGGTGTAGAGCAGCAGTCGGTCGCCTTGGCGCAGTTGCTCGACACCCACCCCTGAGGCTCTCGTGGGCTCGTGGAGCCCGTTCATCCCCAGTGGGACGCGCGGTCGGGTGCTCAGCGGTCCGACCAGGCGGCCGCCGCGCAGGAGTACCGGTGGCGGGTGGCCCGCGAGCAGGTAGCGCAACTCGCCGGTGGCGAGGTCAAGATCGGCGAGCACCGCCGTGCACACCCCCTGGGTGGGGTGACCGGCGAGCACTTCATCGGCCGCGGCGGCCATGGCGGGCAGGTCGCCGCCCTGCCTGCGGGCGTTGCGGGTGGCCGCCAGCACCATGGTGGTGATCAGCCCAGCGGCCAGGTCGTGCCCCGTGGCGTCGAGGACGGCGAAGTAGGCCCGGTCGTCGTCGACCGCGTAGTCGAAGCCGTCCCCGCCCACTCGGTCGTAGGGCTCCATCGTCGCGGAGACGACCAGGTCGCGGCACGCGAAGGTCTGCGGTGGGAGCAGCTGCCACAGCAGCTCACTGGCGACCGACAGCGGCCGCGGTCGGCGGACGGTGTGCAGCAGGTCGCTGTAGGCCCGCTTGGACACCGCGAGGTGTCCGACCAGCCCCGCCACCGTCCAGCACCGCTCCCGCACGACCACGTCGTCCGGGTCCGTGTCCCGGGGCAGGCGCAGGGCGAGCACGCCGAGCCGTTCGGTCCCGTTGACGATCGGGACCCACAGCACGGACCGTTCTCCTGCCTCGCTCACGGTGATCTCACTGAGTCGGAACGCGCGGCCCCCTGCCGTGTCGTCCACGCCCAGTGTTCTTCCGGCCGGTTCGCCGCGAGGCGGGAGCGGGTGCAGCTCCCGCTGAGCCATGTCGACGAGGTACAGCCGCGCCTGCATCCCGATCCGCGCGCAAGCCTCGGACACGACGTCGACCAGATCGGTCGCCGTGGCCCGGTGCGCGGCGTCGATGACATGGCTCAGCACCTCGTGCCAGGAACCTCTCCGCGCGTCCACGCGAGCAGCCTAGACGGCGCCCATGCTCCCAGGATGGTCTCCTCGTGTTGACTCCTACCTCCTCGAGTCCAACCGATCGTGCGCCGCGGCGTGGATGCGTACGCGCCCGTCCGCGACTTCTCCACTTTGAGTAGGCGCGACACCACACCGGACAGTTGAGACATGCCGTCCTCGCCTGCAACCGACCGGTACCGGGTTGAAGCACGGTGCCGCGGGTACCCGCGTGTGTTGGCTCCTCGTCCGGGTGGGCACAGCCGGATCACCACGGCACACCGCCGCACGGACCCCTTGTACCCAGTCCTCCGCGCGAGTCCGAGCCGCTCGCGGACGGGTCCGCTGCGGGTCGCCCTCATCGCGTCGGCCAGTTGCCCGATCCGCCGGCCGTTTCCCGGCAGGCTGGAGGCGCACACCTGGCAACTCGCGCACCACCTGCGGGTGCGCGGACACGCGGTGGACGTCTTCGGCGGGCCGGGTTCCGACCCCGCGCACGGCGTCCACGTCCTCACACCACGCCTACCTGCGATTGATGCTGGCACTGGCCGTCGACCCCGACTACGACGTGGTCCACAACAACTCGCTGCACCACCTCCCCGTCGCCATGGCCGCCGCCCTGTCCGTCCCGATGCTGACCACCTTGCACACCCCGCCGACGCCGTGGCTGGAGTCGGCCATCTCCCTCGGCTCCTCGGGCGAGTCCCCGCCGTCAGCGCCCACACCGCCGACCGGCGGCGCTCGTGCGTCCCGGCGGCCACGGTGATCCCCAACGGGGTCGACCTGGACCGGTGGTCTCCCGGCCCCGGCGGCGGCGTGCCGGTCTGGACCGGTCGCCCCGTGCCGCAGAAGGGCGTCGAGGACGCCATCCACGCCGCCCGCCGGGCGGGCACCGGGCTGCGGCTGGCCGGTCCCGTCCCCGACACCCGCTACTTCCGTGACCGGGTCGTGCCCCTGATCGGCGGGGACATCGAGTACCTCGACCACCGCGAACTGGCAGAGTTGGTGGGTTCCGCGGCAGTCGCGGTCATCTCACCGTGCTCGCCCGGTCGGCGGCCAAGGGTGCCAGGCACGCGACACCTGTGGTGCGGGCACTGCTGCACGAACGCGTCGCCATGGCCGCCGCCCGGTGCCAGGACCGCGACGGCACCCGGCGCGCGCTCGACACCGTCGATGAACTCTACGAGCAGCATGCTCCGGGGATAGCGGAACGGGAATGGGTCTACTGGCTCAACCGCCACGAAATCGATGTCATGGCCGGTCGGTGCCTGATCGAACTGGGCGAACCCGAGCGGGCCAAACCCCTGCTGGCAGCAGCGATCGCCGCCTATCCCACTGGACACGCCCGCGAGATCGCCCTCTATCTTGTTGGTCAACTCGACTTGCAAGGACGGGTGGAACCTGCCGGGCGGGATGGTCGAAAGCAATGAGGCCCCTCGGAGAGCGGCGGAGCGTGAGCTGCGCGAGGAACTCGGGCTCAAGGTGACCGCAGGTCGGATGCGCGCGCTCGACTGGGTTCCTCCGGATGGTCCGTGGGACGACCTGCTGGCCTTCGTGTTCGATGCCGGTCAACTGTCAGCAGCGGACGTGCTCAAGCTCCGGATCACAGACCCGGAGATCAGCGAGTTCGCCTTCGTGGACATCGCCGAGGCCATGGCCATGCTCGGTCCAACTCTCGTCGACCGGTTCCTGCGCGCCATCGCGGCACTCAACTCCACGGCTCCGGAGTACTGCGAACACCAAGGCTGAGCGACCTCTCGAAGGCTCCACGACGCCTCGACCGAGTCCGGCATGGTCATGGACGCCAGCCTGTGCGGGCACCCGCTCGGCGACAGAGAGTCCTGAGTGGATGACCAATGGTCCACAGTGGACACGCGATGTACACTGCTCCCGTGGACGATTACGGTATCGATCGGATTCTCGCCGGGCCGCCCAGCAAGATCGCGTTTCGGGCGCTCTGTGCCGCGGTGGATCGTGCGGGCAACGCGCCGGAACTGATCGCCAGGTGTGACCAGGGTCTTGCCGCGTGGCCGGATTCGGTGCGCGAGGCTCCGTGGTCGTGGTACGCGATGGCCACATTAGGGCACTCCAAGGCGACTTGGCCGCTTGTTCGCTCACTGGACATCCGTACGCAACGGTGCCAGATGCTCGACCCGCCTTTCCCGGACCCGCGCGCGCAGCCGGAAGTGCGCCAGGTGACCTCCGTCGTGGCCGGGTGGTCCCCCACGCGCAGGAGTTCGCTGGCCGCCATCACCGACTCCTTGGCGCACTGGCCGGACCTGCGCGCCGTCGGCGTCGAGTTCCTCAGCGAACACGACGACGAGCAGGTCGCCCGGTTCGCCGACCACGAGGCGGCCACCCGGCTCGAGTCGTTGAGCCTGCTCGACCTCGGCGACTCGCTCCTGCACTCCGGCCTGCCCACGTTCCGACCGCCCGCCGGCCGACCGTGGCGGTTGCGGCACGTGGCTGTGTCCGGGGCCGACCTGGCGTACCTGCTGCGGTCGGGGCTCGTGCCCGATCTGCGGTCCGCCGACGTCCTGGTGCGCGACCTCGACGAGGCCCGGGGGTTGGCCGCCCGCCCGGAACTCGCCCAGCTCGAGCGGCTCGGGATCGGGTCCCGCTGCGGGTGGAACGGCGAGTCGCCCTTGTGGGAGCCGTTCGCGGGCAACGTCATCGAGCAGGACGACGACGCCTGCGCGGCGTTCTTCGCCGCCGCCGACCTGTCCGGTCTGCGTGAGCTCGTCGTGCGCGGTGTCGAACTCGTACTCGGCCGCGTGGGCCTCGGCGCCCGCGGGGTCGAGGCCATCGTCGCCTGTGGCGTCCTCGGCAGGATGACCGCGTTGACCCTCGAACTGCTGCCCATCCACGACCCGACCATCGCGCTGGTGGTCGGGTCGCTCGATCACCAGCGGGTGGAGAGCCTGACGCTGGCCGACCTCGTGGCCACGGACCGGACCGCCGCCGCGTTCGCCGCCGCGGGTGCGTTCCCCAGGCTCCGCCACCTCGACCTGAGCCGCAACAACCTCGACGCGCTGGGGGCCGCGCTGCTGGCGACCGAGGTCGACCTGCCGGTCCTGGAGCACCTCGACCTCAGTGGACGCGGCGTGGTCGGGAGCTACTACGGCAACGCCGTGCAGCCAATCGGTGACAAGGGCGTGAGCGCCTGGGCGAACTCCCGCAACACCCGGAACCTGACCACGGTGAAGGTCTCGTTGTGCGGACTGGGCGTGGAGGGGATCACGGCGCTGTTGACCTCCACCACGTTACCGGCCCTCACCACACTCAACATCACAGGTAACCTGTGCAGCGGATGGCCTGCCGCCCTGCGTGACGCTCCGGTCTGGCGCACGCTGCGCACCCTCGACCTCACCGGGACCGGCTTCGACGGAGAAGAGATCAGCGCCCTCGTACTGACCGCCGAAGCCCCTGAACTCCGCAGCGTCCTATTGGACTACAACAGCGTGGGGTCCGGTGCGGCGCTCGCCCAGTGGCCACTGCTGCCCCAACTGTGGGAGCTGTCCCTGCACGACACGGCCATCGACGACGACGGGCTGAGGGCGCTCGCCGTCTCCGGGGCCGCGCGGTCGCTGCTCGAACTCGACCTGGAACAGGACTGCTCGAACCGGAGCGCACGCCACACCCCCTTACCCCCAGAGGTCATCGAGCGCTCGGCGTTCCCCAGCCTCGACACGATCTTCCTCGGCATCGTCGACGAATACCACGGCGCCCGCTACCGCAGCGGCTTCACAACAGCCATCCGCGAGCGGCTCACCGCGGATCCCACCACTCGACCCGAGCTCTTGGCCTACCTCGTCCACCTCGACCTGGAAGAGCTGAACGACGACGCGGAGTGGGAGACGAAGGTCCCCGAGACCGACCCGCGCGCTCAGCGCCTGACCAACCACCGGATGGGGATCGAGCGGGCCCGCGAGTTCATCCGCCACCTGCACACGTAGGCCTCGCGGCTTTCCGCCCGCGCGGGCCGGGCTGGCGCAACCTGGCCTACTGACAGGGGCCGCCGAGGTGTACAGCCGTGGTACGGCTGGACCGAGGCAGTGGTGGGGCACGAGCGCGGGCGAACTTCGACCTCCCGGAGAGCAACGACCCGCCGGGGGTGGGTGCACCGTTGATCGTCTTGCTACCAAGGGTTTCGCGGGGGTGTGGGGTCGTGCGGATGGCGAAACCGGCGCACCTGCAGATCTTGAATGGCTAGGTTGAGCCGGGTTCGAGGGTTAGCTCGGTGTGGGCGAGGATTCCGTCAATCAGGTCGGGTCGGTACTGGGTGCGCTTGAGGCGCTGTTGGTGATCGCCTGGAGCTGTCCGATGCCGAGGACGGCCGGCAAGATCTGTAGGACGTGCCCTAGGATCCGGCGATGGCAACCTATAGCGGACCGGATGACCTGAGCGGCACCGAGTTCATCGAGACGAACTTCGCGGGCAGCGTGTTTCGCGAGGTGGATCTGAGCGGTGTCCGGATCCGCGGTGCCCTGCTCAACGGCGCCGACCTCGACGGGGTGATCGACGGGCTGCGGGTCAACGGCGTCGAGGTCGCACCGCTGGTCGAGGCCGAGCTGGACCGCCTGCACCCGGAGCGCACGCGACTGCGTCCGTCCACACCGGATGGTATGCGGATCGCGTGGGAGACGGTCGAGGCGTTCTGGGCGCCGACGATGGCGCGGGTGGGATCGATGCCGGAGCAGGACGTTCACCGGTCGGTGGACGGGGAGTGGTCGTTCGTGCAGACGCTGCGGCACCTGGTGATGGTCACCGACCTGTGGTTCGGCCAGGCGGTGCTGGGGCGGGACCGGCCGTACCACCCGCTCGGGCTGCCTGCGGCGTTCATCACCAACGGCGCGGACCTCGGCATGGACCTGGCTGCCGAGCCGAGCCTCGCCGACGTGGCGGCGGTCCGGGCAGGCCGTGTGGCCGAGGTGCGGGAGTTCCTCGCCACCGCCACCCAGGAGGACCTGGACCGGGTCCGCGAGCCGGAGGTGCCGTCCGGCTGGCCTTCGCCTGCCCCTCGTGCCGCCTCCGCGTGCCTGCGGGTCATCCTCAACGAGGAGTGGGCACACCACAGCTTCGCCGTCCGCGACCTCGACACGATGGGAGGCTCGAAGAACGCGATCTGACGCCGGCTGCAGATCTTGAATGGCTGGGTTGATCGATGTCAGGACGGCGTGTCGGCGTTTGACGGGTTTGTAGGCCGGAGGGGTGAGATACCCGGATGGTGGCGGTCTGTCCGCAGCGGCGCAGCGCGATGCGTGGATCTGGATCCGGGCGGATCTCGATCGCCGGTCTGGTGTGCGTCAAGCCCGGGCAGCGATCTCGCCTCATCTACCGCATGATCGTCCACCGTAGACGGAAAGGCGTACGGCGCAGCTTCGGCGAGACGGACTACGCGTGGCGACAGCGTTCTTAAAGGCATCGGGCAGCTGTTCGTGGCCGCAGGAGCTGCTGTCGCGGCGGCGGGAGGTGTCGCCACCTGTGCTCGGACATTGGGGCTGGGGTGCGGCATCGCGTTGGCGTCGTTCCGGGCTGGGATCAACGCCATCGCCGATGCTGACAAGGAGTTCCGAACACCGTGACCCCCACTAGCCGCACTCGACGCGTGGTCGTCCTCGCTGTTGCGATCGCCGTCATCTACGCGGCCGTCTTCGTTCTGCTGGCGGTGTATCCGCAATCCGGTACCCCGGTGAGGATCATCGCCTACACCTTGATGGGTCTAGGAGCGGCCGTCACGATCGTCGCCTGGTCGCGGCGGAGGGCGTGCCGGAACCGACGAGCGCGGTAGAGCGGATACCGCGCGGAGAACCACCTCCAGTCGGCGTGAACGTCTCGGTTAGCCCGGCGGCATCGGTGGAAGTACCTGATGCCGCCTGCTCTCGCTTCAGGGCTTGGCTGGCGTCTAGGGGATGTCGGCGTCCAGGGACGGACGATCGAGGGGACTGACTCGGAGAACCTGCCGGGTGATCACTGAGTACCTGCCCGAGCCGGAACCGAAGGGCAGGAACGAGAACTGCCCGGTTCGCGCCCGGGTTCGATGTGAAATCCTGGGTGGATAGGAGCGGACGAGGGCGAGGACCTGAACGAGTGCTTCCAACCCGTTCTCCGACTACTTCAAGCAGCGACCATTGAGTGCACGGCGTGATCCGGGAGTCGCGGTGGGGTGGGTACTGGGAATCATCGCCGCCATACTGCTCTGCACCTCCCTGATCCTCACGATCGTCGGCGGCGCAGACCCCACCTGGCGCAGCTGGACCGGCGGGATCGCGCTCCTCATGACCGGCTGGGCAATCGTCGGCAACAAGGGCGATACCACGCGCCAGAAATGATCAACACGCGCGAGTGCGCCGGGGCGGATTGGCCAGCGGGATGGCGGATGGGGCGAGTTCAGGCGGTGGGAGCAGCTGGTGTTCGGTGGAGAAGGATCCCTGTCGTGCGGAGGATGTTGACGTTGGCGGATCGGGAGGAGATTGCGCGTGGCTGCGGTCGGCCATTGGGAGGGCGACCTGGTCATCGGCAAGGCAGGCAAGACCGCGGTGGCGACCCTGGTGGAGCGGACCAGCCGGTTCCTCATCCTGGTCCCCCTGACCGGCCGCGATTCCCTGACCGTCACCGAGACGATCATCTCCGCCGCCGGAGCGCTCCCGGCGTCGCTGAAACGCTCGTTGACATGGGACCGCGGCTCGGAGATTGCCCTAAACGCCGAGGTCACCGCCACCGGACTGCCGGTGTGCCTCCGTGTAGTACCCGGGTTGTCAGACCTTCGAAGACGCACCTGGCGAGGCCATGGGGAGCGAGTGTGCTCGAACGGATCTCGAACAGCGCGCACCGCCCCTATGGTGATCATCGTGTGCACGACAGGGCCAAGGAGGAGCTGGTGACCGATCTCGACCTCATCGAGGCAAGGCTGAACACCCTGCGGGATCAGGTGGAACGCCTGGAAGTCCAGCGGGGCGAAGCCGTCACGCGCCAGCGGGGAACGCTTCTGGTCACCGCGCTGTCCGGCGCCCTGCTCGCCCTTACCTGCGCCACCTGGCGTGAGAGTTCTACCGACAAGCCCTTCACTCTGTGGGGCATGGTGGACACCATCGGCTTCGAGGCGCTGCTCGTCCTGGTGCTGCTGGTGGGGGTCGCGCTTGGCTCGGTCGTGCTCGCGGCGAGCCCGGCCACGGCAAACGTGCTCCGCCGGTTCGTGGGCGGGCTGACCCTCGCCACCGCGGCCCCGATCTTCTACCTCAACTCGGTCCTGTTCCAGGGCTCGCTGGACACGGCGGCCTGGGTGAGCCTCGTCGTGCTGGTCCTCGTGGGGTGCTTGACCATCGGCCGGACACTGAGGCCAGGCCCGATCGACTGGACGTGATCGGGCCGGACCTACGAAGTGGCGCGGTAGCTTGTGAGGCGTTTGTGTGGGTAGGTCGTACGTGGACTCCCACCGGGGGTGCTCGACTGACCGTCACCTGGTGACGTCGTCGGCTTGCCGGTCCACCTGGTCCCAGGGGAACCTCGTGCGGACCTCGGTGCACAACAGCGGCGATCTTCTCTGGTCGTGGCCGACGACCGCGACTACCTCGGCCGCACCATCCTCGACGCACTCGGCCAAGCCGTTGACCTGCTCGGCACACCCGACCCGGACGAGCCGCTCGGGCTGAGCGCATCAACCCCTGCGTGTCTCGGGGTCGCCCTCCGCGCAGGGCCTCGGCGAGACCCCGCAGGACCGGATGGAGTTCACCGTCGAGTTCGGTGGTGGCGGCGCGCGCCCAAGGGGACGTCCCGCCCGCTCGGTCGATCTTCCCCATCGGCCGAGCGGGCGGAACGCCGGGAGCATACCCGGCTATCGAACACGTGTTCAACCCAGACGCGATGGCGACCCGCTCGGCTCGCGACTCACGGGCGACCCGCAGCGCGGGTCGGGTACGACGAGGTGTTCGAGCGGTACCGATGCTTCTGGATCACCGTTCGACGAATCGGGGCAATCATCGAATCCGACGATGCCCCGAGTGTGCCGCCCGAGCGTCCCGGGTATCACCGCCTGCGCCCGCACCGGATTGGTGATCGCGGGGCAGACGAGGAGGACGTCGTGGTCGGGTGTGCGGGCCGGTGAACGTGTAGTGGCTGCTCCCGTACCCGCGCGGCTGTTCACGCTCTCAGTGCCGGGGGTCCCGGCGAGCGTGGCGGTCACGCGACGAGACCTGCGGGTCTGGTTGGTGGGTAACGGCGTGGCCGATGGGCTGCTCGACGACGTTGTCCTCTGCGCGAGCGAGGCGGTGACCAACGCGATCCAGCACGGCTACCGCGACGACACCGGCGGCGTGGTGGCGGTGTCGGTACGGGTGGTCGACACGGCGGTGGTTCTGACGGTGACCGATGACGGTGAGTGGCTGCCTGCGCAGGGTGGGATCGGTGTCGACCACGGCTGGGGGCTCCCGTTGATCAGGTCGCTCTGCCAGACCGTCGACCTCGCCCACGCTCAGGGCAGGACGGTGCTCACCGCGCGTCTGGGTCACCGGTAGTCGCTTAGATACGGCTGAGGCGGGTAGCCGGGGCGGGAGTGCCTAGGAGGACGCTGTGGAGTCGATCAAACCCGCCCGCATTGTGAAAGAAGCGCTGGAGAGGGCCGTGGACAAGGTCACGGACCTCGTCACGCCGCCGATCCCGGGAGCGCCGGGAAGCGCGCCACCGGCCGTGGCCGAACCGACCGAGCCGCAGGAGCCGTTGCCGCGCAAGGCGGATCAGGCGTCGCCGGACACCAGGACGGCCACCGGGGCCGAGACCGGCGCGGGGCACGAGGCCCGTGAGCAGCAAGGCGCTTATCTGACCACGTCAAGCGGTACCAGATTGCACGACACGGACCACTCCCTCAAGGCCGGTGCGCGTGGTCCCACCCTGCTGCAGGACCACCACCTGCGGGAGAAGATCACCCACTTCGACCACGAGCGCATCCCCGAACGGGTGGTTCACGCGCGGGGCGCCGGTGTGCACGGGGTGTTCGTCGGCTACGGCACCGCCGGGCCGGTGTGCAAGTCGGCGTTCCTGCGCGAGGGCGAGACCACGCCGGTGTTCGTGCGGTTCTCCACGGTCGTGGGCTCGCGCGGATCGGCCGACACCGTGCGCGACACCCGGGGGTTCGCCGCGAAGTTCTACACCACCGAGGGCAACTTCGACCTGGTGGGCAACAACATCCCGGTGTTCTTCATCCAGGACGGCATCAAGTTCCCCGACATCATCCACGCCGCGAAGCCGCACCCCGACCGGGAGATCCCGCAGGCGCAGAGCGCGCACGACACGTTCTGGGACTTCGTCTCGCTGCACACCGAGGCCACCCACCACGTCCTGTGGAGCATGTCCGACCGGGCCGTACCGCGCTCGTACCGGATGATGGAGGGCTTCGGCGTCCACACCTTCCGGCTGGTCAACGTCGAGGGTGAGACGTCTTTGGTGAAGTTCCACTGGAAGCCGCGGCTGGGCGTGCACTCGTTGGCGTGGGAGGAGGCGCAGCTGCTCAGCGGTGTCGACCCGGACTTCCACCGGCGCGACCTGTTCGACGCGATCGAGGCGGGTGCCTTCCCGCAGTGGGAGCTGGGCATCCAGGTGTTCCCGGACACCCCGGAGCAGATCTTCGAGGGCGTGGACCTGCTCGACCCGACGAAGATCGTGCCGGAGGAACTGGCCCCGGTGCAGCCGGTCGGCGTGCTGACGCTCAACCGCAACACCACCAACTACTTCGCCGAGACCGAGCAGGTCGCCTTCCACGTCGGACACCTGGTGCCGGGCATCGACGTCACCGACGACCCGCTGCTGCACGCCCGGCTGTTCTCCTACATCGACACCCAGCTCAGCCGCCTGGGTGGCCCGAACTTCAACCAGATCCCGGTCAACCGCCCGCACGCCCCGGTCAACGACCTGCTCCGCGACGGGGCGCACCAGCACGCCGTGCACGCCGGAGTGGCGCCGTACAAGCCCAACACCCTCGACGGCGGCTGCCCGTTCCAGGCGGGCGCCGACATGGGCGCGTACGTGGAGGTCGCCGCACCAGTGGCCGCCGCTGTGAAGGAACGCAAGTCCCCGGCGTCGTTCGAGGACCACTTCAGCCAGCCGCGCCTGTTCTACCGGAGCCTGAGCCCGGTCGAGCGCCAGCACGTCATCGCGGCGTTCACCTTCGAACTGGGGAAGTGCTACGAGAAGGTCATCAAGGAGCGGCAGCTCCAGGTACTGGCCAATGTGGACACCGAGCTGTGCGCCGCGGTCGCCGCGGGCCTCGGGCTGCCCGCGCCGGGGTCGACCGTGCCGCTGCCGGAGGTGACCCCGAGTGCGGCGCTGTCCCAGCTGGGCAAGCGGTGGCCCACCGACGGCAGGGTGATCGGCATCGTCGTCGACGCGGACGACGACGCGAGCCTGGCCGGTGTGGACACCCTCAGGCAGGCGATCACCGACGCGGGCATGACACCGCTGGTCATCGCCGCTCGCGGTGGTGAACTCGCGGACGGGCTGATCGTGCAGCGCACGTTCCTCACCGCCCGCTCGGTCGAGTTCGACGCCCTGCTGCTGGCCGCGGCCCCACCGCCCGCGCCCGACGCGATCCCGCGCCTGGCCGCTGTCGACCCCAGGGTCGTGGTCATGATCCAGGAAACCCACCGGCACGCCAAGGCCATCGGCGCCTGGAGTGGCGCGGCCACGGCGCTGACCGAGGCGGGCATCGGCACCGATGACATCGGTGTGGTCGTGGGAGAGGACTCGGCGGAGGTGTTCACCGAGGTGCTGGACCTCCTCGCGGGTCACCGTTCGTGGGAGCGGTTCGCCGTACCCGCCGGCTGATCGGTTGTGCTGGGCCGGGGGCAGGCCTGCCCCCGGCCCAGCACGCTTAGCATTGCCCGGGTCGGGTATGCCCAGACATGCGCATCGTGATTGTCGGAGCAAGCGGCAACGTGGGAACGGCCGTCCTCCGGGCCGCCCGCACCGCGGGGCACACCGTGGTCGGTGTTTCCCGGCGGGTTCCCCAGCAGGCGGAACCTTATGATGGCGTGCGGTGGGAGTCGATCGACATTGCCTGCTCCGATTCGACGACGCGGCTCCGCCCGATCTTCGGCGGCGCGGACGCGGTCGTCCACGCCGGGTGGGCGATCCAGCCCAGTCACGATCAGGGCTACCTGCGGTCGGTGAACGTCGATGGCAGCCGAGCTGTGTTCGAAGCGGTCGCCCGGGCTGGGGTTCCCCGCTTGGTCTACCTCTCGTCCGTCGGCACGTACGCGCCTCGCCAGTCGCTGACCCCGGTGGACGAGAACCACGCCCGGACCGGGGTGCGGACTTCTTCCTACAGCCTGCACAAGGTGGAAGTCGAGTCCTTTCTCGACACCTTCGAGGTGACCCACCCCGATGTGGCCGTGGCTCGCCTGCGGCCGGGCCTGATCCTGCAACGGGACGCCGCGAGCGAGATCCGCCGCTACTTCCTCGGCGCCCTGGTCCCACGTCCACTGTGGAACCTGGCGAGCAACGGGAAGCTGCCTGTTCTTCCGCTGCCGCGCGGGTTGGTGCTCCAGTTCGTGCACTCCACCGATGTCGCGACCGCCGCCATCGCCGCCGCGGAACAAAGCTACCGAGGGGCGCTGAACCTGGCCGCCGAGCCGGTGTTGGACTCGGCTGATCTCTCCGCCGTGCTCGGTGGCCGCGTGGTCGAACTACCCGCACCGGTAGTCCGGGCAGCGGTCGCGGCCGGGTGGCGGATCAGGCTGCTCCCGACCTCACCCGGCTGGCTCGACCTCGCGCTGTCCGTGCCGGTGCTGCGCACCGATAGAGCCAGGTCCGACCTCGGCTGGACACCGACCACCGACGCCCACGACACCTTGCGCGACCTCGTCGCCGGTCTCGCCGACCGCGCGGGCGTCGCCGCAAGCCCCGCTCTGCACCCCTGACCGAGGAGAACGACGTGAAGGCCCTCACCTGGCACGGCAAGCGCGACGTCCGCGTCGACACCCACCCGGACCCGATCATCAAGGACCCGACCGACACCATCATCAAGGTCACCTCGACCGGGCTGTGCGGCTCCGACCTGCACCTCTACGAGGTCCTCGGCCCGTTCCTCACCGAGGGCGACATCCTCGGCCACGAACCCATGGGCATCGTCGAGGAGATCGGCAGCGCGGTGACCGACCTCGAGGTCGGCGACCGGGTCGTCATCCCGTTCAACATCTCCTGCGGCGACTGCTTCATGTGCGGGCAGGGGCTGCACTCCCAGTGCGAGACGACCCAGGTGCGCGAGCAGGGGATGGGCGCGTCGCTGTTCGGCTACACCAAGCTCTACGGCGGCGTCCCCGGCGGTCAGGCCGAGTACCTGCGGGTGCCCTTCGCCGACAAGCTGCCGATCAAGGTCCCCAAGGGTCCGGCCGACGATCGGTTCCTCTTCCTGTCCGACGTGCTGCCCACCGCGTGGCAGGGCGTCGAGTACGCCGCGGTCCCGCCCGGCGGCACCCTCGCGGTGATCGGCCTCGGCCCGATCGGCGACATGTGCGCCCGCGTCGCCCAGCACCGCGGTGTCGAGAAGGTCATCGGCATCGACCTGGTCGACGAACGCCTCACCCGCGCCGCCTCCCGTGGCGTGCACACCCTCGACCTGCGCGAACACGGTGCCAACCTCGCCGACGCGGTCCGCGAACTCACCAACGGCCGCGGCGCCGACTCCGTCATCGACGCGGTCGGCATGGAAGCGCACGGCGCCCCCGTCGCCTCACTCGCCCAACGCGCGGTCGGCCTGCTGCCCGACGCCGCGGCCGAGAAGATGATGCGCAAGGTCGGCGTCGACCGCCTCGAAGCCCTCCGCCTGGCCATCGACATCGTCCGCCGCGGCGGCACCATCTCCCTGGTCGGCGTCTACGGCGGCATGACCGACCCCCTGCCGATGCTCACCCTGTTCGACAAGCAGATCCAGCTGCGCATGGGCCAAGCCAACGTCCACCGCTGGGTCCCCGACTTGCTCCCGCTGCTCACCGACGACGACCCCCTCGGCGTCGACACCTTCGCCACCCACAAGATCGCCCTCACCGATGCCCCCGAGGCCTACGGCATGTTCCAGCGCAAGGAGAACGGCGCCGTCAAGGTCGTCTTCACCCCCTGACAGGGACCCAGCCCGTCCGCGCCGTGTCGGATTTGCCCGGGGCGGGTAGGTACCGCGCATGGCGGTCTACGGCTTACACGCGTCCCATGAGCAGGTCCACCCGGCGCGGCTGCTGGACGCGGTGCGCAGGGCGGAGGCCGCCGGGTTCGGCGCGGCGATGTGCTCCGACCACTTCGCGCCGTGGACGTCGGCGCAGGGAGAATCGGGGTTTGCCTGGTCGTGGCTGGGTGCCGCGCTGCAGGCGACCTCGCTGGGCTTCGGTGTGGTGACGGCTCCCGGCCAGCGCTACCACCCGGCGATCACCGCCCAGGCCATGGCCACGCTCAGCGCGATGTACCCGGGCAGGCTGTGGGCGGCGCTGGGCACCGGTGAGGCGTCCAACGAGCACATCACCGGCGAGGTGTGGCCGCGCAAAGATGTGCGGTCGGCGCGGTTGCGGGAGAGCGTGGACGTCATCCGGGCACTGTTCGCGGGCGAGGAGGTCTCGCACGACGGCCTGGTGACCGTCGACCGGGCCCGGCTGTGGACGCTGCCTGAGACTCCGCCGAAGCTGTACGGCGCGGCGGTCAGCGTCGAGACCGCGCGCTGGTGCGCGGAATGGGCGGACGGGCTGATCACCGTCAACGCACCGGTCGAGCACCTCCGGTCCATGGTGGACGCTTACCGCGACGCGGGCGGGCGCGGACAGCTCGCGTTGCAGGTGCACCTGAGTTGGGCGCCGTCGGAGGACGAGGCGTTGGCCGTCGCGCACGAGCAGTGGCGCGGCAACGTGTTCCCGCCGCCGGTCTGCTGGGACCTGCTCCCGGCCCACTTCGACGAGATCGCCAAGTTCGTCACCCCCGACCAGGTTCGCGCCTCGGTCAACGTCTCCGCCGACCTCGGTCAGCACGCTGCCTGGCTAGGTGAGTACGCCGACCTCGGCTTCGAGCTGATCCAACTGCACCACGTCGGCACACAGCAGGACGCGTTCATCGACGCGTTCGGCGCGAAGGTGCTGGGGCAGCTGTGAGACTGACCAAGACCTCGGACCTGTGGTGGAAGAACGCGGTCGTCTACTGCCTGGACGTGGAGACCTTCCAGGACGGCAACGACGACGGCTGCGGTGACTTCCGCGGCCTGACGCAACGGATCGACCACTTCGAGCGGCTGGGCGTGACCTGCCTCTGGCTCATGCCGTTCCTGCCCTCGCCGGACCGCGACGACGGCTACGACATCACCGACTACTACTCGGTCGACCCGCGCCTGGGCACGCTGGGCGACTTCGTGGAGTTCGTGCGCACAGCCCGTGATCGCGGGATTCGGGTCATCGCCGACCTGGTCGTCAACCACACCTCCGACCAGCACCCGTGGTTCAAGTCGGCGCGGGAGAGCCGGGACTCACCCTACCGCGACTGGTATGTGTGGCGCGACGAGCCGCCTTCGGACGGGCCGAAGGGCGTGGTGTTCCCGGACAAGGAAACCAGCCTGTGGGAGTACGACAAGAAGACCGAGCAGTACTACCTGGACCGGTTCTACAAGCACCAGCCCGACCTCGACGTCGCCAACCCGGCGGTGCGCGACGAGATGGCGCGGATCATGGGGTTCTGGCTGGAGCTGGGCCTGTCCGGCTTCCGGGTGGACGCGGTGCCGTTCCTCCTGGAGACCGAGGGCAGCCTGGACGCGTCCACCCTGCCCGACCCGCACGACTACCTGGTCGACCTGCGCGCGTTCATCTCCCGCCGCGCGAGTGACGCGGTGCTGCTGGGCGAGGTGAACCTGCCCTACGAGGACACCATGGAGTACTTCGGCGCGGGCGTCGGCGACCAGTTGACGATGTGCTTCGACTTCGTCGGCATGCAGAAGATGTACCTGGGCCTGGCGCGCGGCTCGGCGGCACCACTGGTCCAGGCGCTGGCCGAACGCCCGGAGCCGCCCCGGGACGCGCACTGGGCGACGTTCGTGCGCAACCACGACGAGCTGACCCTGGACAAGCTCACCGACGCCGAGCGTGCCGAGGTCTTCGCCACATTCGGCCCGTCACCGGACATGCAGCTCTACGACCGCGGCCTCCGCCGACGCCTGCCCCCGATGCTCGACGGCGACCAACGCCGGATCAAGATGGTCTACAGCCTGCTGTTCTCCCTGCCCGGCACCCCCGTCCTGTTCTACGGCGAGGAAATCGGGATGGGGGAGAACCTCGCCGTCGAGGGCCGCTCCGCCGTCCGCACCCCGATGCAGTGGGAACCCGGCGTCGGCGCGGGCTTCTCCGACGCCGACCCGTCGACCTTCCCCGCGCCACCCCCTGCGGGCACCTACGGCCCCTCCGAGATCAACGTCGCCGACCAACGCCATGACCCCGACTCCCTCTTGTCCTGGATCCGCCTCCTGATCGAGCGCTACCGCGAATACCCCGAACTAGCGTGGGGCGACTGCACCTCCCACCCCACCGACGACGACGCCCTCTTCGCCCACACCTGCACAGCCGACGGCACCGCCATCACCGCCATCCACAACTTCACCAACCTCGAAGCCACCACAGCCCTCCCCATCCCCGACGGCCCCCACCACGACCTCCTCACCCGAACCCCGATCCCCTTCCACAACGGCAAGCTCACCGTCGCTCCCTACGGCTCCCTCTGGATCCGCCATCCCGCCTAGGTCTGCTGCCTCGCTCTTCGGAGAAGGAGGCGACGCAGCCCTCTCACTGAGACGGCCGTCCGATCCCGCTGGTGGGGTTACGCCCGGTGAGGTGTTGTGGCTCAAGGCGGTCAGATTCCGGCGATCTGGACCAGGATGGTGCCGTCCTGGGTGGTCAGGCCGCCGGGCATCAGGCACAGCAGTGGGTTCACGAGGGCGTAGATCCAGGAGATGGTGGCGCTGGCGCCGGTGAACTCGCCGGAGGTGACGGTTCCGGTGGCGGTGTTCTGGACGATGCCGCCGGTGGCGGTCAGGGTGCCGACGATGCCGGTGAGGGTGGAGGTCTGGCCGTTGTTCCAGTGGATGGCGAGGGTGCCGCAGGCCGGGTTGAGTTCGATGGCGTTGCAGGCGGCGCCTGGGGCGGGGTAGGAGTAGGTGCCGCCGGTGGTGATGCTGGTCAGGGTGGGGTCGGTGGAGGTGCAGGACGGGATGGTGTCGGTTTCCTGGACGGTGACGGTCTGCGGGGTGAGGGTGAGGCCGGGGGAGTAGGTGACGTGGCTGCTACCGGTGCAGGTGACCGAGCCGATCGCGGCGTGCGCGGCCGGTGCGGGGAGCAGAGTGGATACGGCGACCAGTACCGCGACCGCGCCTGCTCGGCGCCAAGATCGGGCTGCTACCCCGCGTCGACCGGTGTGGGTCCTCATCGTTGTCTCCGTTCGTGGAGCTGTTCACGGGGTTGTCGCGGCCGGTTCCTGGTTGGGGGCGTTGCGCCGTCATCTTCTGGTCGTGGAGGTGGACAGGTGTGCCCGCGACCGGCGGGCACACCTGTCCACTGTGGTCAGCAGCCAGTGGCGGTATCGCCGCCGTCGACTGCGCACGTGTCGGAGCCGAGGCCACCGTTGGCGGTGTCGCCGCCGACGCCGTCCAGGACGTCGATGGTGTCGTTTCCGTTGGAGCCGCTCATGATGTCGGTGCCGTCGTGGTCGACGATGGTGTCGTTGCCGTTCTGGCCGTCGAGGTCGTCGTTGCCGGGGCCGCCGTAGATGTGGTCGTTGCCGTTGTCGAACAGGTAGAGCAGGGATCCGAGGAAGGTTTCGCCGTAGTTGGTGTCGTTGCCCGCCTCGCCGTAGAGGTAGTCGGCGCTGTTGCCGCCACCGATGACGTCGTCGCCGTCACCGGCGTGGATGGTGTCGTCGCTGTTGCCGCCGTCGATCGTGTCGTCGCCCGCACCGGCGTAGATGGTGTCGTTGTTGTTGCCGCCGTTGATGACGTCATTGCCGCCCAGGCCGCAGATGACGTCGTTGCCGTTGCCGCCGTTGAGGGTGTCGTTGCCGGGAGTGCCGGTGATGGCGCAGCCCAACGCGTTGTTCACGGTGGTGGACTGCGCCGCGGTGTTGTTGCCGGACAAGGGATCGGTCTCGGTGGCCGACACCGTCGAGGTCGCGGTGATCGTGCCGGTGGCCGATGGGGTGACGGAGATGGTCACGGTCGCTGAGCCCGATGCCGCGACCGCTCCGAGGGCGCAGGACACGGTCGGCGCGGACACCGTGCACGAGCCCTGTGAGGAGGTGGCCGAGTTGATCGTCCGGTTGGCACCCGACAAGGTGGTCGACACCGACACCCCGGTTGCTCCGGCCGGCCCGGCGTTGGCCACGCTCACGGTGTAGGTGTACGGACTACCACCGAGGGACACCGGGTCGGCCGAGTCGGTGACCGACACCGACACGTCGGCCCCGGCGGGGACCGCGGCCCAGTCACCGTTGTTGAGGAAGCCGGAGTGCAGCGCGGTCCGGCCGGTGCCGTTGGTGTTCATCACCGCGAGGCCGGTGCCGTCGTGGAAGGAGATCTTGGTGCCGTCGGGGGACCACACCGCGGCTCCGTCGTCGGTGTTGGTGCCGGAGATGTTGGTGTAGCCGGTGCCGTCCGCGTTGATCGTGAAGACCCCGCCCTGCCCGGTGGAGAAGTCGTAGGTCGAGGCCGCGATCTTGGTGCCGTCCGGGGACCAGCTCGGGCCGCTGAGGAACTCCGGGGGGCTGGGTCGGTTCTTGATGGTGGTCTGCCCGGTGCCGTCGGGGTTGATGGCGCGGATGCCACCGCTCGCGGTGTAGGCGATCCTGGTGCCGTCCGGGGACCACGTGGGGGCGCCGCCGGACACGCCCAGCGAGAACGGGTCGGTCCCGTCGGCGTCGATGACCGTCAGCAGGTCGGGGCTGTAGACGAGCTTGTCCCCGGCGGGTGACCAGGCCAGCGAGCCGGAGTCGGCGCTGATGGCGCTGGTGAGCTGGGTGGCGCCGGTGCCGTCCGGGTTCATCACCCAGACCTGGTTGGAGCCCTGGGAAAACGAGTACCGCAGGAAGGCGACTTTGCTCCCGTCGGCGTTGACCCGCGGATCCTTGGACAGGTCGTCGGAGTCGGTGAGCTGGGTCAGTCCGGTGCCGTCCGGGTTGATCGAGTAGACCTCGTCGTCCTGGTCGAAGTAGATCTTGCCGTTGATTCCGGGGAACGTGGCTTGTGCCGGGGGACCGACGACCACCGGCAACGCCGCGGCCATGATCACCGCGCAGGTCAGGGTTCGTACTCGTCGCCCGATCGCGGCGCGCGGTCTGGTGGTGCCGATGGGCATGGTGGCTCACTTTCGCTTGGCGGGGAGTGGACGTGGGCGGTGATGGAGGCGTGGGCTTGTGCCGACAGGGCGCCGCCGACCTCGCGGATCCGCTGTGGGAGGCCGGCTCGGTCGCACGCAGCGGTTCTGGACGCGGTCAGTGGTGCTGGATGAGGTTGCCGCGTGCGGTGGCGGGAGCGAGGGTGGCGCTACCGGCGAAGGTGGCCGTGTAGTGGCCCGCGAGCAGGGCCACCAGGACCGGGCACGGGCCGTGGCAGGTGGCCACACCACTGGCGTTGGTGGCGGCCGTGCACACGGTGGTCGAGCCGACGGTGAAGGTGATCGTCTGGCCCGGGACCGGGTGGCCGGTGATGGTGCCGGTCTCGGTGTTGGTGGCGGTGTCGATGACCGACACGGTGCCGCCGACCCCGATGGTGGCCGTGACGGTGTTGGTGCTGGTGTCGATCACCGAGACCGTGCCGTTGCTGATGCCGTTGCCGGAACTGGCGACATAGACCCGAGAACCGTCCGCGCTGATCGCCTCCCCGCTGGGTCCGATCCGACCGGGATCGTCGCGGTGATGGTGCCGGTCGCCGCGTTGACGACCGAGACCGTGTTGGCCCGTTGGTTGGCCACGTAGAGCGTGCCTGGCGCCGCGGCCTGGGCGGTCGCGCTGGTGAACACGGTCAACGCGGTGGCGACGATCGCCGCGCCGAGACCGAGTGCGGCCCATCTGTTTCGTTGGGGCTGAGCGTGTCGAACCACGTGCGCCTTCCTCTCTGAAGTGCGACAGCGGTTGCGGATGGCCGGTGAATGTGCGACACCCGGCCCGTTGGAGTATCACCGCCGGTTCCGAAGAGCCATAAGCGCGACACCGCTCACCCCGACCACGACCACCATGTCACCTCGATGGCCCAGCATTCGTGGGGGCGTCTACCGCTTGGGTAGCTATGCAGGAACGAGAGTTCACCCGACCGCCCCGCCGGCGGTGCTTGGCTCTTCGCACACCCGGACCACGTGGTTCGCGATTGGTGAGGAAGCCTCGACATGAACACGAAGGGGACCGAGGGGAATCAGATGTGCGACTGCCGCGGAAAGGTCAGCCGAGCCCGACGAGTCGAAGATGGGGAAGATGACGGCTGGAATCGGCTTGCGGTCAGGCGGAATGAGCGCACTAGTGGGTCCGACAACAGGCGGGAGCGGTGATGGATCACGACGACATGTCGGGGGAAGGCACTCCGTTTCGCTGCCTGACCAGCGTTCCCTACGCCGTGCTGGAATACTGGGGCGGTGCGCTCGTTCGACGAACTGGTCCAAGAGGCCGCGGCGGTGCCGGTGTCCGGATCGGACTACTCCTGGTTGGAGGGACGGGCAGGCGAGGAACGTCCACCGTGGGGGTATGCCCGCCTGGTCGGGCAACGGGCGTCGCGGGCGCGTCGGGTGTTGGACGCCCAAGGCGGTGATGGGCAGATCCTGGCCGGGGCGCTGAGGATCCGGCCCGAGGTGTTGGCGGTGACCGACAACAGGCCGGATCTGCTCGAGTCCGCGCGGCGCGCGCTGGCACCGTGGGGCGCCGCGGTCGTCGAGGCGGAAGACGGGGTGCTCCCGTTCCGCGACGGCGCTTTCGACCTGGTCGTCAGCAGGCATCCCAGGATCGGGTCCACGAACTGGTCCGAGGTCGCCCGGGTCCTGGCACCGGGTGGCGCCTACCTGGGCCAGCACGTCGGGTCCGGGTCGGGACGGGAACTGGTCGAGGCCATGCTCGGCGCCCAGGAAGTCGAGGACGGCCTGGCCGAGCGGGAAGCCGACGCGGCGCGAGCAGCCGGATTGCGGGTGCGAGACCTGCGCAAGGTAGGTCTACAGGTGGAGTTCGGCGACATCGGCGCGGTGGTCTACCTATTGCGCAAGATCGTCTGGTTCGTCCCCGACTTCGCCGTCGACCCCTACCGCGAACACCTTGCCCTGCTGGACAAGCACATCCGCGCGGAAGGCTCGTTCCGCACCCTCGCGCACCGCTTCCTCATCGACGCCCACGCACCACGCTGACCCTCACCGACATCCCCCAGTGGGCACGACTGTGTTCCCTGCCGCGGATTCACGCACCGGCCACTCCCGCCGCGGCGCCTACGCCGTCGCTGTCGGCACGTCGGGCCGGTCAGCCCGCCATGGCCCAGCGGATGGAGCGGACCAGGCAGTGGCCGGAGACGCGCACGAGCGGGCCACCGAGGCTGGGCAGCCGCAGTTGTGCCCGTGCCCAGGGTGGGAGTGTGGCGACGGCGTTGGCTGCCAGGGCGGCGTACGGGACCCGGGCGATCCACGGTAGTGGTGGGTTGAGCAGGAGGAATCGGGCGGTGTCGCGGGCTTGTGGTATGGGGCGCAGTTCGGGGCGGTAGGCCTCCAGGCGTGCGGCCAGGTCCGCTTGGTCGCGGGGTGGGTCGGTGATGCCCAGCGCCGAGGCGATGCGGGCGGTGTCGGCGACGTAGCCGTCGTAGCCCGCGTGGTCGAGGGGGTGGGCTCCGAACCGCTTGTGGGCTCGCAGGAAGCTGTCGACCTCGGCGACGTGGACCCAGGCCAGCAGGTGCGGGTCGGCGGCGTGGTAAGCGTCGCCGCGGTCGGTTGTGCCGCGTACTCGCTCGTGGATGCCGCGGACGTGGTTCACGGCGGACTGGGCGTCGGCGGCGGTGCCGAAGGTGGTGGTGGCCAGGAAGGTGCTGGTGCGCTGCAGCCGTCCCCAGGGGTCGCCGCGGTAGCCGGAGTGCGCCGCGACGGCCGCCATCGCCAGCGGGTGCAGCGATTGCAGCAGCAGCGCCCGCAACCCGCCGACGAACATCGACGCGTCCCCGTGCACCGCCTGGATCGGCCGGTCCGGGCCGAACCACCGCTCGCCGGGGGTGTCGTGGATCCGCGCCCGCACCGCCTGGCCATCGGGTCCGGCGACTCGCGCGAACAACTGCTCGCCCGCGAGTCTCCGCAACCGCCGAGGGCTCAAGACCGACTCCATGCCACCACCTCCACTCCCAGGCTAGGCGCGATGGACCGTGGCGGCCCTGTGAGTGGAGTGGTTCCTGCTCGAGTCGAGGGTGATCCACGTCAAGGTTTGCCGGTGGTGCCGACCTTGGTACTACCAGGGCATGTCCTACACCGGTATCGCCAACCCCCGCCGTACCCGACTCATCGACCTCCACCCCGAGCCCGCCGCGGAGCAAATCGACGACACCACCCAGACAGCGTCGACGCCCATTCCGGTGGACGAGCCGGACACGATCATCCAATAGAGCCTCGTCGTCGACCGCGACGACGAGGTCGAACCTGGGGGCGATTACGCCGGGGGCGTCCGTATGGGACGAACAGAGTCGAGGTGACGTGGGGCAGGACACGCCTGGGAGCGGAGAGCACCCGCCCGCCCGCGCGTTTGTCCTGGTGATGAGCACAATCCGGTTCCACGTCCTCGGCGACTCGCTCGCGGTCGGTGTCGGCTGCACCTCGCCGGAGCAGACCATCGGCCATCGGCTGGCCACGGTGCTGCGAGGGGACGGTCACCGCATCGACCTGAGCGTGCACGCGGTCTCCGGTGCGCGCTCGACGGACCTGGCCCGCCAAGTCCACGCCTCGGCCGCGGCGGGGGTCGACCTGGCTCTGGTGGTCATCGGCGCCAACGACCTCACCTCCTTCACCGCGCCCGCGGTCGGGGCACGCCTCGTGCAGGACGCCGTCGCCCACCTGGTCGGCGCGGGTGCCGCGGTGGTCGTCGCCACCGCGCCCGACCTCAGCATCGTCTCCCACGTCCCCCCGGCCTACCGCGACCTCGTCCGCCAAGCCAGTCGTCTCTATGCCGAAGCCCAGTCCGATGCCGCCACCCGAGCCGGGGGCACTGTCGCCGCACTCGGCCCGGACCTGTTCGACCGGTTCCGGTCAGACCCGGCACTGTTCTCCGCCGATCGCTTCCACCCCTCGCCCGCGGGGTACGCGCTCATCGCAGAAGCTCTTTCTCCCTGTGTCCGCCTGGTGACCAGGCCGGACTCAGGGAGCTGAGCGCTTCTCCCCAGTGCGTTCACCAACTACTTCTTGGTCATCTTGGACCGCCCCTGCACACCGCGCCGCTTCGCCTCGCCGCACAGCCGGTACCTCGTCGGACCTTAGGACCCTTGCGACCCGAGCGCTGCCCGCCTCGGCGCTGCGGGGACATGCGGTTCGCGGAGGACCGACTCGCCTGTTCGGACTCACTGGCCTGCGCCCGATCCGCGGCTCGGACGAGCAGAAGGTGACGCGCGCCTGACATCGCCGGCGGATCCATCAACCTGTCCACCGCGGTCCAGGCCGCCACGGTGGCGGCACCTTCGCCCACGACCAATCGTGCGAGGCGTCGCTCAGGAAGCGCACAGGCAACGCACAGCGGGCTCATCTGGTTCGGCAGGCGGAGCGGTCGACGCTCCTGGGTGTCAGCCCGAGTCGAGAGGAATCACCACCATGTCGCAGACGCCGGATCAGCGCGATGAGCAGACCGTCCCTGTTGCCGAGGTCGTTCAGGGGGCCGAGCAGCACGTCCCCACCTACGCGGCTCCGCAGGTGCCGACCAGCAAGGCCAAGTGGCGGGTTGGGCGGGCGGTCGTGGCCGCTGTTGCCGCTGGGATGGTGGTTGTCGGGGGTGCGGCGGGGTTCGCCCTCGGATACGGGGCTGCCGACCACGGTCCTGGGATGTCGGCCTCGCACCAGGAGCGCGGGGACGACCAGGGCCAGCGGCAGGACAAGCGACCCGAGGCGAACGGGGACACCCCGCCCGGTGCGGCGGACGGTGGGGAGAACCGGCGTCGTCCGCAGGGTGATCGCCAGGGCGACGCCAGCGGTGGCTGACTAGCGCTGGAAGACCTGGCGGCCCGCGAACCAGGTTTCGGTGACGGTGGTGGTGGCCACCTCGGCGATGGGGCGGGTGAACGGGTCGCGGTCTAGGACGATGAAGTCCGCGGACTTGCCCGGGGTAAGAGAGCCGGTCACGTCGTCCAGGCCCATGGCGCGAGCGCCGGAGAGGGTGAACGCCTCGATGGCCTCGCCCAGGGAGATGGCCTGCTCGGCCCACAGGGAGCCGCCGAAGACGCCGTTCGGGTCTTGGCGGGTCACCAGGCCCTGGATGCCTTCCCAGGCGTTGGGGGACTCGCTCACCGGCCAGTCGGAGCCGCCCGCGACCAGGGCGCCGGTGTCGAGCAACGAGCGGTTGGGCTGCATCCGGGACGCGCGCTCGGCGGGGAGCACGTTCGCGATCGCGGTCGGGATGACGCCGGGGACCCACAGGAACGGCGAGATGTCGGCCGAGACACCCAGCTCGGCGAATCGCGCCAGGTCGTCCGCGTGGACGAACTGCCCGTGCGCGACCTGGTACTTCACCGTGTCGTACCCCTCGGCGCGCAACGTTGCGACGGCGTCGAGCGTGGCACGCACGGCGGCGTCACCGGTGCAGTGGATCTTCGCGGACAGCCCGGCCTGGGCAGCGGTGCGCAGCCAGCCCTCCAGTTCCGCGGGGGGCATGGTCGTCGCGCCGTGGAAGCAGGCGCCGTGCACCTCGTCCGGGAGGTAGGGCTCCAGGAACGCGGCGGTGCGGGTCGGCGGGACGCCGTCGAGGAAGATCTTGACGAAGTCGGGGCGGTGGTGCTCGGTGCGGTAGCGGGAGCCGAGTTCGATCAGCGGCAGGCCGATCGGGTCGAAGCCGAAGATCGGGTCGTTGATCAGCAGCGACGACACCACCCACGCGTCGAGCCGCCCGGCCTCGTCCAGCGACTTCAGCGCGCCGAGGATGTCCACCGACACGCCGGCGTCCTGGAACGCGGTGATCCCGAAGGAGTGCAGGACCTCGATGGCGTGCCGCGAGGCGCGCGCGTGCTGCTCGGCGGTCAACGTCCGGGTGTCGCGCATCGCGTGCTCGATGAGCACCCCGGCGGCCTCCAGCAGCACCCCGGTCGGCTCGCCGGTCGACGGGTCGCGGACGATCACCCCGCCCGCCGGGTCGGCCGTCGCCGCCGTCACGCCTGCCAGCTCCAGCGCCCGGCTGCTCACCCACCGGTTGTGCCTGCTGTCGTCGGTCAACGCCACCGGGCGCCCGCCAGCGGCCTCGTCCAGCGCGCGCCGCGCCGACTCCCGCGACAGCGTCTCCACCAGCGTCGACGCCCACGCCCCGCCGACCACCCACTCGTCCGGCTCCAGCCCCCGCGACCAGCGGCGGACCGCGTCCAGGATGGCCTCGAACCCCAGCTCGCCGCCGAAGGTCAGCTCGAACAGCTCGGCGCGCCCGGCCAGGGCGTGGTGGTTGTGCACGTCGACCAGACCCGGCATGACGAACGCGCCGCCCAGGTCCCTGACCTCGGTGTCCGGTCCGCGCTCGACGTCGTCGTAACCCACCACGCGGCCGCAGGCGATGGCCAGCGAGGTCGTCCTCGGCCGGTCGGCGTCCACCGTGTGGACGGTGGCGTTGGTGAGGATCAGGTCAGCGGCCAAGGTGCGCACTCCTGGTGGACAGCGGTCGGGGTCCCGCCAGTGTTCGGGCACCGCGACCCGCGCAGAACGCCCCCGTGCGTCCTCGTGCGGCCGCGGACAACAAGGGTGCGCTCAGGACCAAGGCCCCGCATGTCCACACTGGACTTGATTGGCCCGCGGCGGCCGGTGCGGGCAAGCTACACCGCCGTGGAGCACCTGGATGTGGTGATCGTCGGCGCTGGGCTGTCGGGGATCGGGATGGCGTGTCACCTGCGGACCAAGCGACCGGGGACGACGTTCACCCTGCTGGAGGCGCGGGACGAGACCGGCGGCACGTGGAGCCTGTTCCGCTACCCCGGTGTGCGGTCGGACTCGGACATGCACACCCTGGGGTACCGGTTCCGGCCGTGGGCGCGCGCGGAGACGATGCCCGGGGGAGCGGAGATCCTGGACTACGTGCGCGAGACCGCCCGCGAGTACCGGGTGCTCGACGAGGTCCGGCTGCGGCACCGGCTGGTCGCCGCGAACTGGGACTCCGAGCGGGCGCGGTGGGAGCTTCGGATCGACCACGACGGCGCCGAAGTCGCGCTGACCTGCTCGTTCCTGCTCATGTGCGGCGGCTACTACCGAAACGACGGCGGCTTCAAACCCGACCTGCCCGGGATCGCCGAGTTCGGCGGCCAGGTCGTGCACCCGCAGGCGTGGCCAGAGGACCTCGACTACGCGGGCAAGCGCGTGGTCGTGCTCGGCAGCGGTGCGACCGCGGTGACCCTGGTGCCCGCGCTGGCCCGCGACGCCGCGCACGTGACGATGGTGCAGCGCTCGCCCAGCTACGTCCTGTCCTTGCCGTCCGCGGACACGCTCGCGCCCAGGCTGGCCCGGCTGCTGCCCGGCGGGCTGGGCCACCGGGTGGTCCGGTGGCGCAACATCGCCACGGCGATGGCGTTCTACCAGCTCAGCCAGCGCCGACCCGAGCTCGTGCGGCGGATGCTGCGCAAGGCGGCGGTGGCCGCGCTGCCCGCGGGCTATCCGGTCGACGAGCACTTCAACCCGCGCTACGGGCCGTGGGACCAGCGGATGTGCATGGTCCCGGACGGCGACTTCTTCACGGCGCTCGGCTCGGGCCGGGCCACCGTGGCGACCGACACGATCGCCGGGTTCGACCACGGCGCCGTGCGGCTGACCTCGGGCAAGGTGGTCCTCGCCGACATCCTGGTCACCGCGACCGGGTTCAACCTGGGCCTGTTCGGCGGGGCCGAGCTGTCGGTCGACGGCAGGCCGGTGCGCACCACCGACACCATGACCTACCTGGGCATGATGCTGGCCGGGGTGCCGAACATGGTCTACGTGCTCGGCTACACCAACGCCACCTGGACGCTGAAGCTCGACCTCGTCGCCGGCTACCTCGACCGGCTGCTGCGCCACATGTCCGACCACGCCTACGACGTCGCCACGCCGTCCGCGCCGCCCCCCGGGGTCACCGAGGAGCCGTTCGTGAACCTGACCGCGGGTTATGTGCAGCGCGGGTTGGCCGAACTGCCCAGGCAGGGTTCACGGCTGCCGTGGCGGCCGACCATGAACTACGTGCTGGACACCCTGACGCTGCGCCGCACGCCGATCACCCGGGAGATGACCTTCAGCCGCGCCGCGACGCCGGATCGGCAGCCGCTGCCACCAGGTCCTCGGGCGCGGTGAGCCGCCACGCCTCGAACACCAGCTCGGTCAGCTCGTCGCGGTCGATCCCGGCGAGCTGGACCACCACCCACCCGAACCCGCCCGAGGTGAACTGGACCTCGAACACGTCGGGCCGCTCGGCGACCAGGGCCAGCTGCTCGGACAAGGTCTGCTTGAGCCCCACGGTCTGCGTGCGCGGCCAGTGGTAACCGAACTTGCGGCCGCTCACGCTGAACGAGCTATGAGTCGACCCCTCCGCCCTGGTCACCTCCGCTAACGCGCCCACGATCTCGAAGAACTCCTCGTCCTGGACACCCAGGGTCTTCTTACGCCGCCCAGCCATCCCCACTCCCTCACTCGCGGGCGGGAGTATAGGCAGCCGCACCGACAGTCAGGGCTCTCTCAAGACCGTCGAGGATCAGGTCCAGGCCGAAGGTGAACTCCTGGGCGTAGTTGTAGTCATGGCTCTCCACGTAGCGCGCGGTCAACTCGGCCAGGTACGGGTACCTGTCGGTGGGGAACTGGGCGAGGATCGCCTGGGCCAACTCGGTCGGCGCCTCCTCGGTGTCGAAGGGCAGGCTCTGTTCCTGCACGGCGAAGCCGTAGATGTAGGCATCCAGCACCGAGAACGCGTGCGCGGCGAGCGCCAGGGGGAACCCCGCGCGGCGTAAGACACCGAGGACGGCGTTGTGGTGGCGCACTGTGGCCTCGCCGGGGGTGGTGCGCGAGCCCATCAGCCTCAGCGCCCACGGGTGGCGGCCCATGGCCGTGCGCGCGGAGAAGGCGCGGACCCGCATCGAGGTGCGCCAGTCGGTGTCGTCGGGGAGGTCGATCTCGGCGAACACCAGGTCGGTCATGCCGTCGAGCAGTTGCTCCTTGTTGGCCACGTGGTGGTAGAGCGACATGGCCTTGACGTCGAGCGCCTCGCCGAGCTTGCGCATGGTCAAGGCCTCGATGCCCACCGCGTCCGCCAACTCGACGCCCGCCGCGAGCACCTGGTCCCGGCTGAGTCTGGTCCGTTTCTCCACCACACTTGACACCTTACGTCGTAAGCCTCATTCTTACAAAGTAAGTTTACAACGTAAGGGAGCCAACCATGCGAGCGGTCGTCCAGGACGAGTACGGCGAGGCGCACGACGTCCTGCGCGTCGCCGAGATCGACCCGCCCACCATCGGCGCCGACGAGGTGCTGCTGCGGGTCCACGCGGCGGGGGTGGACCGCGGCGTCTGGCACCTCATGGCCGGGGTGCCGTACCCGGCCCGGCTGGCCACGGGGCTGCGCAGACCGAAGACGCCGGTGCGCGGCCGGGAGGTCGCGGGGCGGGTCGAGTCGGTGGGCGCGGCGGTGACGACCGTGCACCCCGGGGACGAGGTGTTCGGCATCTGCGAGGGCGCGTTCGCCGAGTTCGCCCCGGCCAAGGCCGCCAAGCTCGTCGCGCGCCCGGAGAACGTGACCCCGGTCCAGGCCGCCGCGACCACGGTGTCCGCGCTGACCGCGCTGCAGGCCTTACGGGACAACGCCAAGGTCCAGGCCGGCCAGAGCGTGCTGGTGATCGGCGCGTCCGGTGGCGTGGGCAGCTTCGCCGTGCAGATCGCCAAGGCGCGCGGCGCGCGGGTGACGGGTGTCTGCGGTACTGGCAAGGTCGACCTGGTTCGTGAACTGGGTGCGGATGACGTCCTCGACTACACCAAGCAGGACATCGCCGACGGCGGCCACCGCTACGACGTCATCATCGACACCGGCGGCCACCGCACCGTGCGCCGCCTCCGCCGGGCACTGACCCCGCGCGGCTGCGTGGTGATCGTCGGCAGCGAGACCGGCGGCCGCATCCTGGGTGGCTTCCAACGGGGGTTGTGGGCGCCGCTGATGTCCCCGTTTGTCAGCCAGCGCCTTACGTCGCTGGTGAGTTCGGAGCGACAGGCGGATCTGCGGGAACTCGCCGACCTGGCGGCGTCGGGCGCCATCACCGCCGCGATCGACCGCACGTTTCCGTTGGAACAGACCGCCGACGCCATCCAGTACATGCAGGACGGTCGGGTTCGCGGGAAGGTGGTGGTGACGATCTGATCGGTGTGTCGGTGGTGCTCGCCGACCTGGGGGGCTGCGCTGCTGTGTAAGGCGGGCATGTTTGATCTTGAGCTGGGGGTGGCGGCTCTCGTGCTCGCCTGCGGCGTCGACGATCAACGGCTCGCCTTCGGCATTGCGTTCGGGCGCGAGTTTCGAGCTTTGCTCGATGGGGCGAACTTGTTCTGCGCGGGGCCCCTACGACACCCGGGCAGAACCGCAAAGCAGGGGCCCACAAGCAGGCCCTGCCACGGTGAGCGACGCTACGGGTGCCGTCCCCCCACACAAAACAAGTCCGCCCCATCGAGCAGTTTGGCACCAGCGACTCCGAGGAGCGTTGTTTGGCCAACGTTGTTTGGGGGTGTGTGGTTGGCCGACGTTGTTCAGGGGTGGGGGGTGGGGTCGGGAGAACCTACAACCAGGGGGTTGCGCTTCAGGAGTGTCACGGCTAACGTACAACCGTGTGGTTGTAAATCAGTTCGGCGACGCCGACGCGGACCGGGTGTTTCACGGGTTGGCGGACGCGACTCGGCGGGACATCGTGGAGCGGGTGCTGCGGGAACCGCAGTCGGTCTCGGCGCTGGCTCGGCGGTACGCGATGAGCTTCGCCGCCGTGCAGAAGCACGTGGCGGTGCTTGAGCGGGCCGGACTGGTGACCAAGCAGCGGCGGGGAAGGGAGCAACTCGTGCGGGGAAACCCGGACATCCTGCGCACGGTGGCCAGGCTGCTCGAGTCCTACGAGCAGATCTGGCGGCACCGCGCCCGGGCCATCGAGGACATCCTGGCCGAAGACGACACTCCTGAGAGGACCTGACGATGACCGTGATCAGCACCCACAAGGACACCGAGGCGTTGACGTTGACCTTCGTCGCGGAGTTCGGCGCGCCCGTCAAGCGGGTGTGGCAGGTGTGGGAGGACCCGCGTCAGCTGGAGCGCTGGTGGGGCCCGCCGACCTGGCCCGCGACCTTCACCGAGCACGAGCTGACCGTGGGCGGCCGCTCCGCGTACTACATGAGCGGCCCCGAGGGCGAGAAGGCGGGCGGCTGGTGGCGCGTCACCGCCGTCGACGCCCCGACCCGCCTCGAGTTCGAGGACGGCTTCGCCGACAACGACGGCAACCCCGTCGACACCATGCCCACCACCAACACCGTGATCACCCTCGAACCCACCGGCACCGGCACCAGGATGACCTCGGTGACCCACTTCTCCTCGCTCGCCGAACTCCAGAAGCTCGCCGAGATGGGCATGGAAGAGGGCATGCGCCTGGCCATGGCCCAGATCGACACCATCCTCGCCGAGGCCTGATGATCACCACCGTGATCCCCTCCCGCCTCGCGGACGGGGGATCATGGTGTGGTGTCCGATGCGGTCGTCAACCTCGCTCTTGGTGTGGTGAACGGGGTCTTGGTGCAGGCAGGCGTGATCACCGGCGGCGTTCACGGTGTTCGCGCAGGCGGCGTCGCGGTCGTCACCGCGATCCGCGCGGCAGAGGCCACCGATGGACTGATCGGTCGGGACGACGAGGTCCGGCGGCTCCTCGATCTGGTGAACCCGCGATCCCCGTCCGGGCCGGTGGTGCTCTCGGCCGTCGCAGGCATGGGCGGCATCGGGAAGACGGCTCTGGCCCGGCAGGTCGCGGCAGTCGCCGCAGGGCGCGGCTGGTTTCCCGGCGGGGTGCTATTCGTCGATCTCCGCGGCTACAGCGCGGACGAGGCGGTGCGGCCGGAGTCGGTGTTCGCACCGCTGCTGCGTGGGCTCGGTGTCCACGATGACCAGATCCCTGGGGGTGCTGACGAGCAGGCCACCGTGTACCACCAAGTTCTGCACGACGGGGAGCGCCAGGGCCGATCGGTGCTCCTGGTGCTGGACAACGCAGGCAGCAGCGAGCAGGTCCGCGATCTGATCCCGGCACCGGGGACGAGCGCGCACCGTGTGGTGGTGACCACCCGCGACACGCTGTCGCTGCCCGGCGCCCATCTCCTCACCCTCGACGTCCTCGATATCGACGCGGCGGTCGAGATGCTCCACCGGACCCTGCGCGAACACGGACGGGCGGCCGACTGCGGGATCGTCGACCTGGCCCGGGTCTGCGCGGGCCTGCCGCTGGCCATCAGGATCGCCACAGGGTTGCTCGCCGATGACCCGGACCTCACCGCCGCCGAACTCGCGGCCGAGTTGACGACGGCTGATGCGACCTCGTTCGCCCACGGTGAGACCGCGTTGACCGCGGTGTTCGCGGCCTCCGTCGACCGGTTGGCAGTCCGGGACCCGGCAGCCGCGCGGTTGCTGCTGATGCTGTGCGCCGAACCTGGCCCGGACATCTCCACCGAGGCGTGCGCCGCGCTGGCGGGTGTCGCGGTCACCACCGCCACGGCTCGGCTGCGCACGCTGACGCAGGCACACCTGCTGGCCAGGGTCAACCGCCGCTGGCGCGCCCACGACCTCATCCGCAAACACGCGCGCACCCGCCCGCACCCAGAACCCGTTGCGACCGTCCGACTGCTGGCCCACTACACCGCCACCGCGCTCGCCGCCGACGCGCACCTGCGCGCCTGGAGCGGCCACGACGTGCCACACCGGTTCGCCGATCGCGCCGAGGCCCTGGCCTGGTTCGACGCCGAGCACGCCAACCTGGTGAGCGCCGTCGGCCGGGGCGTGGACCTCGGCACCGTGTCGCTGGGCGCGCGCCTCGCGCAGGCGATGACCACGTACCTGTCCTGGCGCCGATACGTCGCTGACTGGGTGCGGGTGGCGACTACCGCCGCCCGTGCCACGAGGGACGAGGAGGACATGGGGGTATGGGCACACGCGTGGGACGTGCTCGGCTTGGCGTTGCAGCACAACGACCAACTGCCCGAGGCGTACGAGGCGCACCACGTCGCCATGGGCGCCTACCAGGCGATGGGGGAGGTGTGGCGGGAGGGCATGGTGTGGAGCAGCCTCGGCGTGACGCTCGTGCGCCTGGGGAGCCCGATCGCGGCCATCAGCGCCCAGGAAGAAGCACGCGCCTTGGCCGAGACCTCTGGCGATCGCCACGGAGAGGCCATCGCCTGCAACAACCTCGGTCTGGCCCTCCGCGAATCGGGCAGATCCACGGAGGCCGTGGGAGTGCACCACCGGGCGGTGAGCCTGATGGCCCGGCTCCGCGATCGCCGGGGTTTGGCGACCGCGTACGACAACCTGGGCTTGGCCTTGCGCGAAGCGGGCGAACCCTCCCGTGCCGAGGTCGCCCACCGCGCGGCCGCTCGCCTTTACCGCGAGGTCGGGGACCGCCATGGGGAGGCGACCGCTGCCAACAACCTCGGCGCGGCCTTGCGCCGGGTGGGCAAGGTCAACGCCGCCATCACCGCCCACCGACAAGCAGTCGCCTGCTGCCGTTGGCTGGGGGACCGCTCTCGCGAAGGCGTCGCCTGGGTGAACCTGGGCCTGGACCTGTGGCAGGGTCGCCGCGGTGACGAGGCCCGCCGCTGTTGGACGGAGGCCGCCGCCGCCTTCCGCGATGCGAACAGCCACAGCCTGTTGGCGCATGTCGAGAACTTGCCCGGACCGTCCGAGCACCGTGAACCCACCGCACGCGCGTCGATCCAGGAGAGCGTATGAGTGCCCGAGGTGCCAGCAGGCATCGCGATGTCCACAGTGGGCACTGAGTTGTGTGCCGGATCCTTGTGACGTGGAGGATCTACCGCCGACGGGGGCCGCGTAGGCGCGTGGACCGGCGATCGCGGGGTCGTCACGCGTGCACGCGATCGTGTGAGAGCGGTCGTGGGTTGGGGGCTGGGGCTGGTAGCAACGGGGGATGACTGGTTCTCAGTGGATCCGTAGAGCTGTGCCCGGGCTGTTGGCGGTATGTCTGGCGGCGCCGGGGTCGGTGGCCGACGCCGCGCCACCGACTCGGGCTGAAGTCACGGTCTTGGGGAGTTCGCCGATTGCCGGGGCTGGGTTGGTGATCGACGTCGAGGGGGCGCTGGATCTCGGCGGTCAGGGGGTCAGTGCGGCCACGATCGGCGGGTCGGGGCACATCGATGATGATGTGAACTTCAAGGTGGCCAAGGGGAGCGCGATCTCCTACGACCGCCAGATCCGCGGTGGTCGGGTCCTGCTGCTCGGAGGTCTGCGGCTCGCCAAGGGCACCGAGACGCTCCTCGTGTCCGGTATGTCCGCCGACCTCAAGACTGGCGTGATCACCGCCAAGGTCGGTCTCCGCCCGGGCATCCGCCTCGGCGCTATCACCGCACCGGGGACCGCCCGCGCCACCAAGCCCGTCGGCTCGACCGCGATCACCCTCGACCTCGCCACCAGCGGCGTCACCCTCGACCCGGCCTTCGCCGCCGCCATCGACGACACCCTGGGCACGACCCTGCCCACCAACCCCGTCCCCAGGACCACCCTCGCCATCGACATCGACCTGATCCGCGGCCACACCCCCAACCCGGACCTGCTCACCGCCCTCGGCCTCGACTCGTCCCTCGACCTCGCCGACCTGCTGGCCCTCCGCCTCGACACGACAGTGGACCTCGGATAGCACGCCACAAGTCGGCGATCGGTCCTCTCCCGCGCGGGAGAGGACCGATCGCCGACTTGTGCAGGGGTCACCCCGTGGTGCGGGGCGGGATCCGATGGGCAGCGGTGTCCTGCCCGGCGTTCTGCGCCGCGACGTGGGCCTTGGCGCGGGGGATCTCGTCCTCCGCCTTGGCCAGCCAGGTCTCCCACCGCTGCTGCATGGGACGGACCAGGCCGCCGCCGACGCCGATCACCAGGATCCCGCCGACCGTGGCGAGGACCGTGATCAGCACCGGCGTGGTGACGGTCGTGGCGACGCCGATCTGGTTGAGCGCGGCGATGATGCCGAGCGCGAGGATGAACACCGACGCGATTCCCGCCAGCACCCTGCCGTAGGACAGCCCACCCATGGTGTTGGTGATGAAGTCCTTGGCCGCCCTGGCGATGGCGGCGGCGACCACGACGATGACGATCGCGACCGCTGCCCTCGGCAGCCAGGCGACGACGTCGGTCAGCAGGTCGGAGACCGGGTTGGGTCCCCACACGCCGAAGGCGAACTGCAGGGTGACCAGCAGGATCGCGTAGTAGAGCAGCTTGGCGATGATGTCGGAGGCGTCGTACTTGGACTTCGCCAGGGCGGTCTTGATGCCGCCGCGTTCGACCACCCGGTCGAAGCCGACCCTGGTGAGCAGCGCGTCGACCGCCTTGGCCACCACCTTGGCGATCAGGTAGCCGATCACGAGGATCAGCAGGAAGGCCACCAGCTTCGGCACGAACGTGGCGATCGACCGCCACGCGTCGGAGACGCCGCCGCCGAAGTCGACCGCGGCCAGCGCGGTCGGGGAACTGAGGGAGATCATGGCACTCCAGGTTCTTGGCGGGGTGCGGTGGCACTCGGCCTCCGCGTCGTCGTGATCAGGCCTGGATCAGGCCGAGGCCCCGCTTCCCCGCGGTCCGCGCGACCGAGCGCAGGCCGTGCAGGGGTCGCTGCTGCTCGCCCTGCTGCGCGCCGAGCACGATGAGGGCGCCGGTCAGCAGCGGGATGGCCCATTGCAGCAGGCGGAGTTGCTGTTGCGCGGAGGAGACGCCCGGGGTGGTCGTCGGTGCCGGTTCGGTGGCGCCCTCGACGGGGACGTCGCCGGATGCCGCGATCTTGGCGCCGAGGACGCCGCTGTAGGCGGTCGCGGCGAGGGCGGCGCCGGTGATGGCGGTCTTGGCGATCGTGTTCGCCTTGGCGCCCGGCTGGGAGCGGACCCGCCTGCGCTGCGAGATGAGCAGGCCCGCGCCACCGATCAGGTGCGTGGCGATGGCGCCTGCTGCCACCGGCGACCACCGCGCCCACCCGGTTGACGCGATCGTGGCGCGTTCGGTGGGCTTGTCGACCTCGGCGGCCGCGCCGTTGACGCCGATGGCGCCCATCAGGGCACCACCGAACCAGGCGCTGAGGCCCACGTCGTGCATCGAGCGGATGACCGTGTTGTTGCTGCTGGGCACTGTTGACCTCGGGGTGACTTGAGCCCAAGCGGCACTTGGGGATGCGGAACCCGCGCCGAGCGGGGCTCGCTGTGATCAGCCCGCGTGCTGACCGCGGCCGCGCGTCGACAACGCGCGGTCACGATCTCGGCGATTCGGGAGGAGCGACGTCCCGGTCAGCGGGGGGCTGGGGCGACTGGTCGTCGACTCGGGTAGTGGTTCCCCTGGGACCGGGGTGCCAAACCAGGCAGGCTCAGTGACCGGGACCGTGGGCGCGGGCGAGAACCGCGTCGAAGTCGGCTGCGCCGGTCACGACGGCGCGGGCCAGGTCCACGAGGCGTTGCCGTTGGGCGCGGGCTTGTCCGCGCAGCGCGGAGAACGCCTCGTCCATGGTCAACCCGCCGCGCTCGGCGAGGACCCCCTTGGCCTGTTCGATCACGACGCGGCTGTCGAGGGCGGTCTGCAGCTGGGTGGTGAGCCGGTCGTTCACCTCGATGCTGCGCTGCTGCAGGATGGCGATGGTGGCCACGTCGGCCAGCGCCTGGCCCAGCCCCACCTGGTCGCCGTCGAGCGCGCCCGGCTCGGCGCCGAGCAGGCTCAGCGCGCCGATGGTCTGCCCGCGCAGCCGCATCGGCACCGCGTGCGCGCCGCGGAACCCGCACTCGGCCGCCGCGGCGGCGAACCGGGGCCACCGCCGGGCGCCGGTCTCGAGGTCGGCGTATGTCACCGGTGTCCCGGTGCGGACGCACTCGATGCACGGACCGCTGTCGACCTCGACCGCGAACTGCTCGAGCAGGTCGGCATTGCGCGAGGTGCTCGACAGCACCTCCAGTTTGCCGTCCGGTGCGAGCAGGATGACCCCGGCGGCGGCGACCGAGAGCAGTTCGACCGTCCGGGTGGTGAGCAGGTCGAGGAACTCCGCGATGTCGAAGTCGTCCACCAGTGTGTCGGCGAGCGCGACGAACGTGCGGGAGATCCGCCGTTCGCGGGTCGCCACGTCCGTGGTGTCCGAGGTGTCCGGCATGAGTGCCTCCTGGTGACCGCCGGTGTCGGTGCCGCGGCCTGGTCGCGGGCGTGCCACTCAGCGTCGCCCATTGTCACCCGGGTAGTAGCCCGTTGCCCGCGTCGGTGAACCTGGCGCGCGGCAGGATCAGGGCTACCATTGGATCACTTCGTCGGGACGTGCCCAGATCCCGCGCTTGCGACGATCCCATCCACCTCCGCTCGCCCCAGTTCGGCGACCGGACGGCAAAGAGCCGATCGTGGAGTCGAACATCTTCGCCATTGGACTGGGCACCGGCCGCGCGCGATCCGCCAGGTCGGCACGGGTAGCGCCCACGGTAGGGGCCTTCCGCGGCAGCCCGTTGCTGCGCCTGGCCATCAGCTGGGAGGGCGGGGAGCGGGGTGTGGAGCTGTGCGTCCAGGTCACCGGCGACCTGGACGCGGCCACCGCGCCCGCCTTGGCCGACACCCTCGCCCGCGCGCACTTCGACCTCCGCCAGGTCCCCGACGCCGTCGGGATCGTCCTGGACCTGCGCCCGGTGTCCTTCCTGGGCGCCGCGGGCATGCGCGTCATGGACCGAGCCCGCCGCACCTGCGCCGAGGAGGGCTTCACCCTGCGCTTGATCGCCGACCACCCGACCGTGATCCGCCCCCTGGAGCTCACCGGCCTGGCGGAGGTGCTCGGCCTGAACCGCCCCCCGACCTGGTGAGGCCCCGTTCGTCGCGGGCGATTGTCGGTGCTCCGGGGCATCCTGGGGCACCTATGCCCTGGAGGGACGATGACCAACGCCGAGCGCACCCTGGTGCGCACCACACTGCCCGCCGCCGCGCCGTTCGACTTCGGGGCGAGTTTGCGGTTCATCCGGGGGTTTCCGGCGATGGTCGGGGAGCAGGGTGCCCGGGCGGACGTCTTGACCAAGGCGTTGCGGGAGAACGGGGTCGTCGTCGGTGCTCGGCTCAGGGCTGCTGAGGGTGGGCTGGCGTGTGAGCTCGAGTCGGAAGGCCCCCTCAGCGACGAGACGGTCGCTGCGGTTGCCGCTCGGGTCACCTTTCACCTCGGGCTCGACGACGACCTCACGGAGTTCTACGCGCTCGCCGCCGAGGACCCGCCGTTCGCCCGGGTCGTCGAGCGCCTGCGGGGCTACCACCAGGTCAAGTTCCCGTCGCCGTTGGAGATGCTCTGCTGGGCGGTCTTGTGCCAACGGGTTCCGATGCCGGTGGCCCGCAAGATGAAGCTCGCCCTCGTCGAGCACTTCCCGAACACGATCACCCTCGACGGCTCGCCCCTGTCCGCCTTCCCGGACCTCGACCAGTTGCTCTCGCTCGACGAGCCCACCCTGCACGCCCTCGTCGGCAACGCCCGCAAGGCGAGTTACCTCTACCGGGGCCTGCGCGAGTGGGCGGACATCGACGAGACCTACCTCCGCACCGGCGACTACGACCAGGTCCGGGACCGCCTCCTCGGCCTCCCCGGCGTCGGTCCCTGGTCGGCCACCTTCATCCTCATCCGGGGCCTGGGCCGCATGGAGCGCATGGCCCCCGACAAGGAAGGCCTCCGCGCCGCCGCCAAGGTCTACGGCCGACCGGTCAGCGAGGCGGAGTTCACCGCACTCGCCGCCCGGTACGGCCCCTACCAGGGCTACTGGGGCCACTACCTCCGCGTCGGCAGTTGAGCCGTCCTCTCACGACGGAGGCCGACGAGCAGGTCCACCACGAGGAAGGCGAGCAGGCTCACGCCCAGTACCGGCAGTGCCCAGCAGACGGCGATCAGCAGCAGGGGAGCGGGCACGATCGCCCACAGCGGGAGCTGCCGCCAGGCGCCGCGGGTGGGTGGGGTGCCGAACGAGGTCCGGCGGTCGGTGCGGGTGGGGCGGCGTTGCCACCACATCCGGTAGCCGAGGATGGCGAGGGTGAGGATCGCCGCGGCCAGCAGGAACAGGGCCAGCTGGTTGGCGAGGCCGAAGAGGACCCCCATGTGCGCCTGGATGCCCAGTGACGACAGCTTGGCCAGGAACGGGCGGTCGGACCAGTTCGCGCGGGCGGTGATGGTGGCGGTGGCCGGGTCGAGGGCGACCTTGTCCAGGCGGATGGGCCAGGTGTTGTCCGCTTGGGCCGCCGTCCAGGCCGAGCCCGGTTCCGCGGCGACAGTGATGTCGAGGGGGCCGTCCAGACCGGCGGTACGCGCTGAGGTGAGGACGCGGTTGAAGGTCGCCGGGTCGACGGTTGTCGCCTGAACTGCCCCGCCATGGCCGGCGTGCTCGGACGGTGCCGGGGACGAGCCGCCGGATAACGTCGTGTCCAGCGCGGGTGCCTTGGCGTTGAGCGCGGTAAGAGCGGCCGTGAAGTTCTCCCCGGCGTAGGTGGACCACGTCAGGCCAGTGGCCGATAGGAACAACGCGCCCACGAGCGTCCACACACCGAGGCTCGCGTGCCACGACCGGGTCCGACGCACGCCCTTGGCACCGCTCTCCGGCAGCACCACCGAGCGGACGCGGCGACGAGCGGTGCGCTGACGGGCCAGCCACAGCACCACCCCGCCCACCGCGATCACCCACAGCCAACTCGCCGCCATCTCCGAGTACAGCGCGCCCGTCTCGCCGAGGTGCAGGTCCCGGTGCAGCTGGTCGAGCCAGGTCACGGCCGGTGTCGCCCCCGCCCAGGTGGTCAGCTGGCCCTGCACGCGCGCGGTGTACGGGTCGACGAACACCGCCTTCGAGTACTCCTCCGCCAGCCCCGGCGCCGCGAACACCACCCTCGTCGCCAGGTCCGGGTCCTCGGCCACCGAGACCGAGGTGACCGTGCCCTCCGGCAGCACGGCCTGGGCGGCGGTGACTTGCTCGGCCAGCGGCCGGGGCGTGCCCGTGGCGGCGGGCACGGTGAGCACGTCGCCGTAGAGGACGGAGTCGATCTGCGGCGCCAGCGAGTACAGCAGGCCCGTCGTGGCCGCCACGATCAAGAACGGCGCGACGAAGACGCCCGCGTAGAAGTGCAGCCGGCGCAGCAGCGGCACGACCGACCACCGGTCGGCCACCTTGGGCTGGCGCACATCGTCAAGGGGTGGAGCGGACATCAAGCACCTCGTGCGGGGTAAGGGTGGGAACTGACGCAGTGGTCGCGCGGAGGACCCGTTTAGTTCCCGGGGTGCCGGACAACTCGCGCACTCTCGACAACCGAGATGCTCGACACCCGCACCGGATCCATAGCCCGCCCCTATAGACGAGTGGCATGACCACGTCCGTTCCGGCTGTGTGAGTCTGCATGAGCAGGCGGTTCCCTGCGTATTCCGCCGAGTGGCCGCACCGCGGCCGTGCCGAGAAACGGAAACCCCATGTCCCTTTCGCGTGTCCGAAAAACCGGGCCGCTGGTAGTGCTCATCAGCGCCCTCACCCTGTTAGCCGCCGTTATAACCCCACTCGCTTTCGGGCAATCCGCGCCCGCCCAGCGCGGCACCCTGCCGCCGTCCGCGGGCACGGTCGAGGAAGCCGACCACATCGCCCGGGAGCGGATCCCGGTCGCGGAACGGGCTCCCGCGTCGAAGACCCAGCAGCGGCGCGACTACGACGCACAACCCCGTGCCGCGCTGGCCGCGTGTGATACCGGCGGTTTCACCAGCCGCACCGGTTGGGCGCTGGTCGACTTCATCCGTTCCTCCACAACGGACTGCGTCAACAGCCTCTTCTCCCTCACCGGAACCGACGCCACCCGCGCGTTCCGCGAAGACCAGATGACCTATGTCGCTTACGGCCTGCGCGACAACGGGTCCACCTACCCCGGCAACAACACGACCGGCACGGCCCAGCTCGTCCTTTACCTCCGGGCAGGCTATTACGTCCAGTGGTACAACCCGGACGTCGTCGGCCCGTACGGATCGGCCATGCGCAGTGCCATCCGGTCCGGTTTGGACAGCTTCTTCGGCAACTCGCGCGCGTTCACGGTCAGCGACGCCAACGGCGAGAGCCTGTCCGAGGCGGTCACGCTGATCGACAGCGCCCAGGAGAACGCCCGCTACCTGTTCGTGGTCAAGCGGCTCCTCGACGGCTACAACGCCTCGTACGACTCGTCCTGGCACATGCTCAACGCCGTCAACAACGTCTACACCGTCCTGTTCCGCGGCCACCAGGTCCCCGAGTTCGTCACCGCGGTCACCGCCGACCCGAGCGTGCTGGAGACCCTGCGGGCCTTCGCGATCCGCAACCTGGGCCTGCTCTCGGGCGACCGCGCCTACCTGACCTCCAACGCCGGACGGGAGCTGGGCCGCTTCTTGCAGCACCCGGCGCTCCTGGCCACGGCCCGGCCGAAGGCGAAGGCCCTGACCGACGTGTCCTCGATCCGGGGTGCGACCGCGCCGCTGTGGGTCGGTGTGGCCGAGATGGTCGACGGCTACGACAAGGCCAACTGCGCCTACTACGGTGCCTGTGACCTGCAGAACCGGCTCCAGGCCGAGGTACTGCCGATCAACCACACCTGTGCCGCGACCCTGCGGATCCGCGCACAGGAGATGACCGCCACCGAGCTGTCCCAGACCTGCGCGAGCCTGCTCAACCAGGACGCGTACTTCCACCGCGTGGTCAGCGATCCCGGGCCGGTCACCGGTGACCGCAACACCGCGCTGGAGGTCGTGGTCTACAACTCCAGCACCGACTACCAGACGTACGCGGGCGTGATGTGGGGCATCGACACCAACAACGGTGGCATGTACCTCGAAGGCAATCCCTCCGCGTCCGGCAACCAGGCCCGGTTCATCGCCTACGAGGCGGAATGGCTGCGGCCGACCTTCCAGATCTGGAACCTCAACCACGAGTACACCCATTACCTCGACGGCCGCTTCGACATGGCGGGTGACTTCACCTCGAACGTGACCACGCCGACGATCTGGTGGATCGAGGGCTTCGCCGAGTACGTCTCCTACCAGTACCGCAACGTCGCCTACGACGCCGCCATCGCCGAGGCGGGCAAGCGGACTTACGCGCTCAGCACGCTGTTCGACACCACCTACTCCCACGACACGACCCGGATCTACCGGTGGGGCTACCTCGCCGTCCGGTACATGATCCAGTCGCATCCCGCCGACGTGACCGCCGTCCTGGGCCACTACCGCGCCGGGAACTGGGCGGCAGCGCGCACGCTGCTCAAGACGACCATCGGCTCCCGCTACGACAGCGACTGGTACACCTGGCTGTCGGCCTGCGCGGCCGGGAGCTGCGGCGGCGGCGGCGGGACCACGAACCAGCCGCCGGTCGCGGACTTCACCAGCTCGGCCAGCGGCCGCACGGTCACCTTCACCGACCGGTCCACCGACTCGGACGGCACGATCGCGTCCCGCCGCTGGGACTTCGGCGACGGAACGACCTCCACGGCGACCTCCCCGAGCCGCACTTACGCTGCCGACGGCTCTTACACCGTCCGCCTGACGGTCACCGATGACCGGGGTGCGACCGCGACCACGACGAAGGCGGTGACGGTCGGCTCCAGCGCACTGCCCGAGTGCACCGGGACGGACACCAGGGTCCTGGGCAAGAACTGCCAGCGCTCCAACCGCTCGGCCAACGGCGGCAACTACGACTACCTCTACCTGTCCCTACCGTCCGGCACCACGCAGCTGACCATCAACGCCTCGGGCGGCACGGGCAACTGCGACCTCTATGCCAGCACCAGCTCGTGGGCGACAACGGCGACCGCGACGCACCGGTCGACCGGCGCGAGCAACCAGGAAGCGATCACCGTGACCAGCCCGCCCTCGGGATACCTCTACGTCAGCCTCAAGGGCGCGAACGACTGCGCGGGCGCGGTGGTGACGACCCGCTACTGACCCTTCTCCGCAGGGTGCCCGCCCCTCGGCTCAGGCCGGGGGGCGGGCTTCGCGGTGCTCCTGCCACCAGCCCCGGAACACCGGGCTGGCCATCGCCTGCTCCGAGTACGCGGCCACCACCTCGGCGTAGACCCGGTTCGCCTGCTCCCAGCCGAGCCGCTGCCTGCGCCAGGCCAGCAGCAGCCGGATCCGCATCGGCTCACCCGCCAGCGGCCGCACGGCGATCCCCGGTCCACCCTGGGAGGTGGGCTCCACCAGCTGCACGGCCCGCCCGGTGGCGATGAGCCGCCGCCCGCCGCCGCTGGGCACCTCGAACCGGACGTCCGGCGAGAACCCGGCCTGCCTGCACGCCGCCCGCAACGCGGCCAGTGAGCCGTCGTCCGCGCCGGGCGGGCTGATCCACGCCTCGTCCGCGAGCCCGGCCAGCGGCACGTCGGCGGCGTTGGCCAGCGGGTGCTCGGCGGATACCGCGACGTACACCGGCACCCACGGCACGATGATCCGCTGCCCGATGTCCCTGGGCAGCGGGATGTCGTGGTCCTCGGCGACCCCGAGCACGGCGACGTCGAGGTGCCCGAGGGTGAGCGAGCGGGCCAGCGCGGTGCTCGACGGCTCGATCTGCATGGACACCTCCGCCCCGGGCAGCGCCAGCTCCAACCGCTCGAACAACGCGGCGACGCACTCCATGTGCACCGTCCCGAACCGGATCGGCCCACCCGCGCCCTGGGCGGTCTCGGAGCCGAACGCGTCCAACTCCGCGAGCACGACCCTGGCCCGCCGCACCAGGTCCGCACCCAGCTCGGTCGGCACCACCCCGGCCCGACTGCGCTCGAACAGCCGCCCGCCGACCGTCCGCTCCACCCGCTGCAACAACGTCGACAACGACGGCTGCGAGATCCCCAACCGCGCTGCCCCCTGGGACAGGCTCCCCGCCTCGGCGATCGTGCAGACCGCCCGCAAGTGCCGGATCTCCAGGTCCATGGCCGAACAGCCTATCCCCGCGACCCACCGCCCGGAACCCCGCGCGAACCACCCGTCCACAGTGGCCCGACGGTCAAGCGTGCGCGTACAGGCGCGTCAGCGCCCCATGCGCCTCCGGAGGCGTTGTGTGAGCATGTGATCACGGGGTGCCGCGCAGGGCGTGGTCCCGCCGACGACTGGAGGAGCGAGAGCAATGCTGCTGGACGGGATCAACCACATCGCGCTGGTTTCCGGTGACATCGACCGGCTGCGCGCCTTCTACAGCGAGGTGTTCGAAGCGCAGGTCGGCCCCACGGAGCCGCACGGGGACCAGGACGGCGAGACGATGACGATGATCCGCATCGGGCCGCACACCGAGCTCAACGTGGTCACGATCGAGGGCAACCCGGAGCCGGACCGCCAGACCCCGATGTGGGGGCGTGGCAGGCTCGACCACTTCGGGCTCCAAGCGGCGTCCGCGGCGAGCTTCGAGACCATCCGGCAGCGGCTGGTCGACCGCGGGGCCAGCGACGGAACCGTGAATGACTTCGGGTCCGTGCTCAGCGTGTTCTTCCGCGATCCCGATGGCCTCGAAGGCGAGGTGCTCATCGGCAAGTAGATCAGTCAGCGGGTGAACGGCCCTGCCACGGCGACTAGGCGGTGGCGGTGAGCATGGACTTGCCGGTGAAGTCGTCGGGGGAGGGGGTGGGGGCGGGGAGGACGAAGTAGTAGCCGCCGCCGTAGGGGAGGAGGTATTTCTCCAGGGCCTCGCCTGCGAGGCGGTGTTGGATCGTGGCGAAGCCTTGTGCGATGTCGTTCTGGAAGCAGGTGAAGATCTGGCCCGCGTCGTCGGGGGAGTGGCGGTAGGTGTGGCTGCGGCGGAGGATCCGGTGGGCCTGGGACTCGGGGGTTCGGGGGTTGGCGCGGCGGATGTGGGCGTCGAGGGCGATGCGGTGGCCGTCCGGGTCGGTGGGGTAGCCGGGGTCCGATAGCTCGCCCGGTATGCCCAAGGGAGCGCCGGAGTCCTTGTGGCGGCCGAAGACCTTCTCCTGGACGTGCGCGGGTTCCCGGTCCCACGTGGGCATGGCCAGCCTGATCAGCCGCACGACCTGGTACGTGCCGCCCGCGCACCAGGCGGGCTCACCGGCACCCGGCCGCACCCACACGTGCCGGTCCATCAGGTCCGCGTCGGTCGGGTCGGGGTTGCCCGCCCCCTCGCGGAAGCCGAACAGGTTGCGCGGCTGGTGGTGACCGGTGATCCGCCACCGCGGCCGGGTGTGCGGCACCTGCTCGGTCAACGACCCGTTCTCGACCTGGACGAGCAGGTCGCCATGGCACCACGCGGGGTCGAGCACGTCGCTGCGGAACGACGGCATCGGCGTCAGCCCACGCGGTCGCGGGATGCCGAAGCGGCCGTCGAACAGAGACGCCCCCACCGCGATGGTCCCCAGCGAGGACACCGCACGCAGGGTCGCCGCGAGCTCGTCCCGGGAGCGAGCGGTGACGTCCAGGGACACCAGTTCCGTCGAAGCGGCCGCCGGCGTCACCACACCGTGCTGGTGATACACCGCCGAGGGCGCGACAGAGCAACCCGCGATCCCGGAGACCGCCATGGCGGCGAGGAAGGTGCGCCTGTCCACGCGCGTCACGGCACCAGGGCGAGGCCGACCGAGATCGATCCCGTTCCCGCTGACGACGGGTCGACCGTCACCAGGTAGGTGCCCCCGGCGGGCAGTTGCGGGAGGTCGTACGGGCTCTGGTCGGTGCGGTACACCCGGTCGACCAGCTTGCTGCCGTCCGGCTTGGACACCGTGAGCAGGAAGGACTTCAGCGCGAACGTGCTGCCGCTGAAGGTCAGCCGCAGCCGGTCACCCGACACTCCGGCGAACGAGACCTGACCGTCCTGACCTGACCTGGTCACCGAGACCACAGCCGCCGCACCGCCTGGGGTGATCGTGCCCGCGTCAGCCGGAGCGGACAGGGTCAGCGTCGTCGTCGCGGAGGTGTTGGTCGCGGAACTCACCTCGACCTCGTAGGTGCCCGTCGTCGGCAGCGGGCCGTAGGAGACGCTGTCCGCGGTGCTGAGGACGTCGCCGTAGTTCACCGCCGCGCCGTCCGGTTTGACCAGCCGGACGAACTGGTCCGCCGCCCCGTTCAGCCCGAGGTTGACCCGCTGCCCGGCGACGCCGTCGAAGGTGACCCTGGCGTGCTGGCCCGCGCGGGAGACGCTGACCTGCTTGGTCGCACCACCCACGGCGATCGGACCGGCCAGGACGTCCGCGGCCAGCCACGCCGTGAGCGAGCCGGTCGCCGTGCCGAGGTGCACGAGCAGGTCGTGGCTGCCGGTGGCCTTCAACGCCGGGATGCTCGCCTCCCGGGAACTGGTGGTCGGAGTGGCGACGGCACCGTCAGGCCCCACGACGGACGTGGTCACCGTGTTGGCGGGCGTCACGTCGGTGTACCCGACGCCCAGCCGCTGCCCGGCCGTGCCGTCGAACCGCAGTCGCGCGTGCTGTCCCGGCCTGGTCAGGGTCACGGCCTTGCCCGCACCGGCGGTGGTGATGTCGCCCGCCGCGACTTCCTTGGACAACCACACCTTCGCGGCTGCGGTGGCCTCGCCGAAGTAGTTGCCGACGATCACCCGGTACCGGCCCGCCGCCGAGGTCCGGAACCTGCCCGCCGGGTACGGCACCTGCGTGGCGCCGATCCGCGCGCCCGCCGGATCGATCGCGTCCACGGAGAGCAACAGCGACGACGACTTGTCGGTGAGGCCGACGTCGTACCAGGTGTCCTGCTCGCCGTCGAAGCTCAGGTCGAGGAACTGGCCGGAGCGTGTCGTGCTGTACGTCGACCCGGTGGCGCTGGTGTCGGTGGTGGCGGCGGAGTTCCTGGACACCTGCACGCCCGCGTCACCGGCTCCGGTGCCGTCCGGGTCGAGGATGATCGAGTACTGCCCGGTCGACGGCAACGTGGGCAGCGCGATGCTGCGTCCACCACGCACCGGCGTGTACGCGGGCCCACCGTTCCTGTCGAAGCTCAGCGATCTGCCCGCGGGGTCGAGCACCCACAGCTTCACGAAGGTCGACACGGCGTTGGTCGGCACCCCGATCCCGACCTTGTCGCCCGCGGTGCCCGTGAACCTCACCCGCACCGACTTGTCCGCCGGGATGGACGCGGTGACCGCGGTTCCGTCGATCGAGACCGCCGCACCGTCGACGACGTCACCCGCGGCTCCCACGGTGAACGTGTGCGTGGTCGGGGTCGACTGGACGCCACCGTTGACCGCGCGGACGGTCAGCGTCCGCTGCCCGGCAGTGCCCGGCGTGACACCAACGGAGACCTCCCCGCCCGCGGACACCACAGTCGGCTGCGCGTCGCCATCGAGCTGGTAGGAGTACTGGGTGACCGTCTCCGCGCCGCCTGGCTTGAAGGTGAACACGCCGGGCAACCCGACCCCGCCATTGGGACGGCCGTCCGCCGGATAGTCCCAAGAGGACACAGCGGGAGCGGCGGGCGGGGGAGACGTGGCGACGATGAACAGGTGCTCGACCGCGTCGGAAGGCTCGCCGACACCGTTGACCGCGCGCACCGTCAACGTCCGCGACCCGCCCGTGGCCGGTGTGATGGAGACCGTGGCCTCGCTGTTGGTCGCTGTCACCTCGCGGGGTTGCGCTTCCCCGTCAAGGCGGTAGGAGTACTTCGCGACCGGTACGGAACTGCCCGCCTTGAACGTGAACGACCCCGCCACACCCACCCCGCCGTGCGCCTGGCCATCAGCCGGGTACACCGCCGAGGTGACCACCGGTTGGGCGACCGCGGGTTCGGCCAGTGTCAGCGTCCAGCCGAGCAGCGCGCCCTCGTCGAAGCCGAAGTTGTCCCGCACGACCAACGTCCACTTGCCGTTCGCGTCCATTGAGGACATACCGGTGAGCTGGTAGGTCTCGTCGAGGTTGGTGGCGGCGTCGTCGCCGTTGGCCTGCCTGAGTACCCGCTCGGCGCCGTTGGGCGCGATCAGCGTCACGGACAGGTCGCCGCGGAACGGGTGCTCGGCGCGCACGCGGACCCGGGCCGTGTCGGCGACCTTGCGCGCGCAGGTCGTCACGTCCGCGGTCCTGGTCAGCGTGCCCTGGTCGGGGATCGGCTGGCGGGTGTCGTCGGAGAACGCGCACACCGCGGGCGCGGGCACCCCGGTGTAGAGCAGCTTGTTCGGCGAGTCCGTGCCGAGGTCCTTCGCCTTGAGCACGCCGACCGTCGAGCGGCCAAGGATCGTGCTGGTCACCTGTGCGGGCGTCAGGTTCGGCGACTGGGACAGCAGCAGCGCCACCGCGCCCGTCACGTGCGGGGTGGCCATGGACGTGCCGCGCAGCACCACCGTGGCCGTGTTGGTCGCGTTGTGCGCCGACTTGATCGACTCGCCCGGCGCGAACAGGTCGAGGCACTTGCCCCAGTTCGACCCGTTCACCACCGTGCTCGGCGGGTCGGTCCACTCGCGGGCCCGTTCGTCGACCGGGTTGCTCGCGCCGACCGTGATCGCCTCGGGCAGCGCGGCGGGGCTTGCGGTGCACGCGTCCTTGTTGTCGTTGCCCGCTGCCACGACGTAGGTCAGGCCCGAGTTGATCGAGTTCTTGACGGCCGTCTCCTCGGCGACCGACCGGCCACCACCGAGGCTCATGTTGACCACGGCCGGGCGGGTGGCGTTGGCGGTCAACCAGTCGACGCCGTCGATGATCTGGCTGACCGACCCGGTGTTCTCGCAGCTGAGCACCCGGACCGACACCAGCTTGACCTTCTTGGCCACGCCGTAGGTCGCGCCGCCGATCGTGCCTGCCACGTGCGTGCCGTGCCCGCTCGTGCTGCAGTCCTCGCCGTTCCAGCCGTCCTTGATCGCGTCGTAGCCCACGCTGGCCCGACCCTCGAACTCCGCGTGCGCGGTGCGCACACCGGTGTCCATGACGTACGCGGTCACCCCGACGCCCGCACCGTCCTGGTAGGTGTAGTTGTCGTCCAGGACCGTTGTGCGCTGGTCGACGCGGTCGAGGTTCCACGGCGGCGTGGTCTGCGTGCTCTCGTCGCGCACCACCGCGTCCGCCTCGACCCTGTCGACGCGGGGATCGGCGGCGAGGCGCTTGGCCTGCTCCTCGGTCGCGGTCAGGGTGAACCCGTTGAGCGCGTGGCGGAAGACGCGTCCGATCTTGCCGCCGTGCTTGTCCACCACCGCTGTGGCGGCGGTGCCCTGCTGCGGTTTGAGCATCACGATGTACTGGCCCGGCACGACCTCGGCGCCGGGCGCGGCATGCACCTGCCCCTGTCGCGCCTGAGCGGGCGTGACCGCGACGCCGCTGAGGCAGACCACCGCGACGCCCGTCGCGAACAACCGCCATCCCATGGATCAGGCCCCCCAGTTGTGGCGGCCGGCGCTCGCGCGCGGGCCGCTCCGATCAGTTCTCCACGTCAGTGCTCCCCGGCGGCCTGGACGCGGTTGTTGAGCAGCTCGCGCCACGGGTTCTCCGGGTGCGCCGGGTACCGCGCGGTGCGCGCGCCCGGTGCGGTCTCGATGAGGTGCAGCAGCGTCCAGGACATCCCGTAGCAGTCGTCCGGGCCGAAGACCGTGGCCAGTGCCTGGGCTTCCTCGTCGGTGACCGGCTTGGTGATCCGGTCGAGCAACCGCTCGACGCGCTCGAAGCTCTCCTCGTCGGCGTCCTCGTCCGGGAACGGACCGGCGTCGACCAGGTCCCTGACTTGCGGCCGCAAGGCCATCCCGATCCCCTCTCACAGCATGCCGATGCCGCGATAGTAGGCGAGCAGGTCCTTGATGCCCTGGTTGTAGTAGGTGGGATCCCCGTACACCTGCTGCCCGATCCGGCGCAGGTCCATGATGTCGCGGGCCAGCACGTCGCGGAACGGCAGCCCGCTCTCGGCCTGCTTGGTCGCCCGCCCCTTCGGCCCGTACGTGCGGGTCAGCTCGTGGTCGGCCTGCTTCATCACGATCGCGCCACCGTTGCGCCGGGTCGTGTGGCCCAGCGCCGCCTGCGGCATGTGGTGCGGGGTGAGCCCGTCCCCGGGGACACCCGGGTCCAGGTCGCCGAAGCGACCGGCCTGGTTCTCGGTGACGGTCTTGCAGGTCCCGTTGTGGACCAGGACCGGCACCCCGCCGACGAGCACGTAGAACGTGTGCACGCCGTCGACGGTCAGGTTGTGCACCCGCTGCTGGGCCGTCCGCTCGCTGACCGCCGTGACCGTGACGAACGTGCCCGTCGCCGTGCGCAGCAGATCACCCGCCCTCAGGTCCCCGGCGTCGCGCCACTCACCGGCGACCCAGAACGGGTGCCCGGCGGTGCCGGTGATCGAGCTGTCGCCCACGCCGTCGCCATCTGTGTCCACGGTGATGTCGGCGAGTTCCTTGCTGCCGTCGCCGACGATCGTGTCGGTGACGACCCGCTCCTCGGTGCGGCCGGTGACCTCGTCGGTGGCCAGCACCCGCTCACCCACCGCGACCTCGGCGATCGGCTTGCTGCTCCCATCGGCCATCCGGACGCGCACGTCGGGCGTGAAGCTGTTGGTGACGCAGTTGTTGGCCGGTTTGGTGCCCTGCGGGTCGGTGTACGAGGTCGGCTTGTTGCCGACATAGCCGTACAGGTTCGTGCCACCGTCGAACCCGATCGGGTCCTCGCTCAGGAACCGTTGCAGCACCGGGCTGTAGTAGCGGGCGCGGTTGTAGTACAGGCCCGTGCCGTCGTCTTCCCGGCCGGTGTACCGGTTCGCGTTGCCGTTGTCCGGCCCGGAGACGTACGTCCGGCCGAACGGTTCGTAGGTGTAGGACGCGCCCGCACCGGCGTTGTCCACCAAGCCGAGCGTGCTTCCCTGCGCGTCGGTCAGGTACCGCCGGGTGACGCCCGCGGCCTCGCGCAGTTGGAACCCGTCCGTGCCCGAGGACGTGAGCGTCGCGGTGACGGTGCCGTTCACCTTCTCCTGCACCGGGTTGTCGCCGTCGTACAGGTAGTCGGTGGTGACGCCGTTGACCGTGCGACCCAGCCTGCGACCGTCCGGCGCGTAGGCGAAGTTCGCCGTCACACCCGCCCCGGTCTGGCCGGCGAGCTGCCCTCGCGCGTTCCACTGGTAGGTCGTCACCCCGTCGGAGACGAGGTTGCCGTCCAGGTCGTGGCTGACCGGGGTCCCCCCGACCGCGCGGACCCGGTTCGCCTTGTCGTAGCTCGCCTGCCCGAACTGCTCGGGCAGCATCGCCCGCGAGTAGGCGCCGCTCGTCCTGATCGGGTTCCCGGCCGCGTCGTAGGTGTAGGCGAGGTCGCCGATGACCGTGCTGCCCGAGCGGTAGGTGATCGACTTGACCTGTCCGGCGTCGTCGTAGGCGAAGGTCTGGGACACGCCGGTGCCGGGTGCGCCGACCCGTTCCGGCCGTCCGTTCGCGTCGCGGCCGACTGTGGTCACCGCGGTGCCGCCCTGCTGCACCTCCGACAGTTCACCGGCGGCGTTGTAGACGTGCCGCACCACCGGTCGGCCCGCCACCGTCATCGTCCGATCGCGCACGGTCGGGCTGTAGTCGTAGGACACGGTGCCGTGCTTGGTGGTCTCGGTCTTGACGCGGTCGAACCCGTCGTAGTCGGTCGTGGCGACACCCGCGGCCGAGTCCTCCGTCCGCCTGAGCCGGTTCGCGAGGTCGTAGGTGAACTTGGTCGTGCTCTCGGTGCCGTACCGCCTTTCCTTGCGCCGGTCCAGCTCGTCGTAGTCGCTCTCGGTGATGATGCCGCGGCGGCTGGTGTGCTGCTTCTCGTTGCCGTTCTCGTCGTACCGCACCTGCTCGAAGTTGCCGAGCGGGTCGGTGATCCGCTCGACGCGGTCCATCCGGTCGTAGGCCAGGACCGTCTCGCCGCCGCGCGGATCGGTCACCCTGCTCTGGTTGCCGTTCGGGTCGTAGTCGTACGACGTGGTGCGACCCAACGGATCGGTGATGGAGGCGACGTCGTTGGCCGCCGTGTACGTCGTCGACGTGGTGGCGCCGCGCGCGTCGGTCGCCTGGGTCACCCTGCCGATCGAGTCGAACGCGGTGGTCTCGGCCCTGCCCAGCTCGTCGGTGCCGCGGACAGCGTCCGTGCCCACGTAGTCGGTGGTGGTGAACTTGCCGTTCGGCTTGGTGACCTTGGTGATCAGACCCCTGCTGTTGGTCACGTAGGTCGTCTTGCGGTTCACCGTGTCGGTGACCGATTCGACGGCACCACGCGAGTCCAGGGCGTAGACGGTGTCCTTGCCGTAGGCGTCGGTGTGCTTGGTCAGTTCGCTGTTCGGACCGTTGCGCTCCCACTTCTCGGTCCGCGCCTCGGCGGTGCCCGCCAGCTCGGTCTTCTCCTTGAGCTGGCCGTTGGCGTAGTAGAGGTAGGTCGTCCTGCGCTGCAACGCGTCGGTCATCGACTTGCGCCGCACACCATCGGCCTCGTACTCGAAGGTCGTGGTCTGGGCGAGGGGAGTGCCGAACGCCTTGGTGTCGGTCAGCACCGAGCCCGCCGGGGTGAAGGTGAAGCGGCGCACGGCGGCGCGGGCGTCGGTCATCCGCGTCTCGACGATCGCGTCGCCGGACTCGACGTAGTCGAACTTCGTCAGCCCGCCATCGGCCGCGGTCTGCTGCTTGACGCGGCCCTTGTCGTCGTACTCGTTGAGCAGGTACCGCGTCCCACGCGGGTCGGTGATGGTCTTCAGGCGGCCCTTGTCGTCCCAGGTGTAGGTGGTGGTCCCGCCGCGCAGGTCGGTGACCGTCTCCAGGTGCCCGGTCGCGTCGTAGGTGTAGCTCACCCGCCTGCCGATGTTGTCCTCGATGGCCTTCACCCGCGGCGGGTTCGACTCGTCGTAGCTGAACCGGACCCACCGGCCGCTCGGCGAGGTGATCTGGGTGATCGGGCCGTTGGCGCGGACCTTGCCGTCCGTGCCCGGCGGCGCGGTGGCCCGCGTGACCGTCGTGGTGTTGCCGAACTTGTCCCGCTCCTGCTGGATCGGCGCCTCCTCGCCGATGGTCAGCACGCTGCCGTCACGCAGGAACACGTCCCACCCGCTGTCGATCCAGCGCACGGTGGAGCCGTCGAACCTGGTCGGCGTCGGGTCGGCCGCGAACACCGCGCCCGCGAAGTCCTTGCCCGGCGAGGTCCGCCGGTAGTGGATCTTGCTGCCGTCCGGTTGGACGAGGTCGAACTCCTGGAAGTCGAAGCTGCCGATCTGCCCCGGCGACCACGGGTAGACCCCGTAGTTGAAGCTCGCGCCGACGCCGAACGCCCGGATGTCGGTGTCGCCCTGCTGGTAGGTGCGCTTGATCTCGATCGGCGCGATGTCGTCGACGACCATGTCCACGACCTCGTCGACCATCAGCCCGGTCGACGGGTCCACCGGGTCACCGACGCGGGCGCCGTTGGGGCGCGGGGCGATGCGCGGCGGGTTCATGCCCGGCACGGCGGTCATCGCCCCGGTCAGCCGGTAGAACCGGACACTGGGGTCGGGCACGATCTGCCTGCCGTCCGGTGACACCGTGCCGTAGCCGTAGATGTGCCAGCCCTGGCCGTCCGGGTCGTAGTTCCAGAACTGGGTGCGGGTCCCGGGCGGTTCCTTGGTGTAGTTCGGGTAGACGATCGTGGCGCCCTCGGGGAACAGGTAGCCACCACCCGGTTGGACGGTGAAGTACACCGGCACCTTCGTCGGCGGCAGCGGGAACGGCGGCCGGTCGATCGGGATCGGCGTCAAGCTCAGCTCGGTCGCCACATCGCCCTGGGCGTCGCGCACGACCGTGCCCGCGGGCAGCCGGACCTCGAGGCCGGGGATGGCCTTGGTGGTCAGGACCGTCTCGGCCGTGGTCGGGCTGGGCACCTTGATCTTGCTCGCCTGGTCGACCTCGGGCAGGAACACGGTGTGGGGCAGGACGAGCACCTGCTTGGCCTTGAGGTCGACGCTGATGTCGAACGCGCCGAACTCGCGGTTGTGCGCGTTCGTCCGGCCGTCCACGCGCAGCGAGACGTGCCCGCTCGCCAGCCCGGTCAGCGCGAACTTGCCCTTGTCGTCGGTGGTGGCGCGGTTGCCGCCGACGCTGACCGGCACACCCGCCAGCGGCTGACCGCTGGTCGACTTCACCTCGCCGACGACGCCGGTGTACCCGATGGGGAACTCCAGCGGCCGGGTGCGGGTCGGGGCCGGGTCGTAGCGGGTGGTCCAGTCGGTGCCGTTGAGGTTGGCGGTGTCCGGCTGCCAGCCACCCGGCGGCGCGTCGCACGGCGGCGTCACCTGGGCCGGGGGTTCCGGCGCGGGCTGTGCCTGCCGCGACCCGTCCGGTCCCGGTGAGAGCTTCGCGACCGGCGGTGCCGGGTCGGCCGGGACGCACTTGGCCGTCTTCGGCGCGACCGGGTCGATCCGCGGTCCCGGCTCGGCCCCGAGCGCGGCCGCGGGCTTGGAGATGGCCACGGTCATCGATCCCGTGACGTTGTTGCCGGGGTCGAACACCAGCGTGTACGTGCCGGTGGCCTTGAGCGCGGACAGCTTGAACCGGTCGTAGGACATCCACGAGTGCCGCGGCGAGATCGTGCCGTCCGGGGCGATCAGGCTGTAGTACGCGCCGGTGTTGTTCGGGAACGCCCGCGTGATGTCCAGTTGCAGGACGTCGTTGGCGGTGCCGTCGAAGGTCAGCTTGCCGTTCTGCGCGATCTTGCCGATGGTGATGGTCCTGGCGGGGCCGCCGATCTCGGCCTTGCCGCCGTCCGCCTCACCGGAGAACGCCACGGTCAGCTCGCCGGTCGCCGGGTTGCTGATCTCGTCCATCGGTTCGAGCAGGATCTTGTACTCGCCGGTGACCGGCAGCGTTGTCAGGTCGAAGCCGTACGGCAACGAGTAGCCGAGGCCGACCAGGTCGAGCGCGCCGCCGTCCGGCTTCGAGACCCGGTACTTGAGGTAGCCGATGGTCGGCGAGGTGAAGCCGAGGCTCAGCCGCTGCCCCGCCGTCCCGGCGAACCGCGCGGTCACGGTCTGCCCCGGCACGGTGATCTGCTGGGTGGTCGGCGGGCTGTCGGGGGAGACCAGCCCGAGGTCGATCGGCACCGAGGCGGCCATGGTGACCTGGCCGGTCGTGGCGTACTCGGGTGCGAGGTAGAGCCGGTACCTGCCGGTCTCCGGCAACGCCTCCACGTCGAGCTTGTTCTCGTAAGTGGTCGCGATCTGCTGGCCGTCGCTCGGCCGGTACAACCGCATCCGCAGGGCGCCCGGCAGGCTCTTGTCCCGCGCGACCAGCCGCAGCGGCCGGTCCTTCACGCCGTCGTAGTCCAGCCAGACCTCGCGGCCGGGGCGGTCGAAGGTGATCCGCTTGGTCGAGTCGACCGGGAACGCGCCGCCCTCCACCGCGGTGGACAGCCAGCCCCTCGCGGTGCCGACGGCCTCCCACCCGCTCATGAACAGGTTGTGCTCGCCGTTCTTGCGGACCGGGATCTGCTTGGTCTCCTGCGTCCCGGTGCGCAGCTCGACCTGGTTCTCGTCCGGCTCGACCAGGATGCCCGCCGGGTAGCCGGGCCTGCCGTTCTCCCGCAGCGTGTTCTCGGTGATGGCGAAGCGGAGGTTCTGGTTCGCGGTGCCGGTGAACGGCATCCGCACCGACTGGCCGGGCCGGTTGATCCGCATCAGCGTGCCCGGCCCGTCGATGGCCAGCCTGCCCGCGTCGACCACGCCCGAGAGCCACACCTTGCCGAAGCCGAGTTCCTGCGGCCCGAACGTGACGGTCAGCTTGTACGTGCCGGTCTTGCGCGCCCGGAACACCATGGTCGGGGTGTAGATCTTCAGCGAGTGCTTCCAGGTGTTGGAGTACCCGTCGGGGTGCGTGATCGTCACGTTGAACGTGTGCTGCGGCATGCTCAGGTCGGTCAGACCCAGGCTGAGCCACTCGCCCTCGGTCGCGGTGAACGGCATCTCGGTCTTCTGCTCGGACGCCGACACGGTGAACGGCACACCGGTGCCGTCGCGGGTCAGCTTGTCGCCGGTCAGCGTGTGCGACGCGGTGATCCGGACGCTGCCCGCGGCGTTGTCGTCCGGCGCGACGACGATCGTGTAGGTGCCGTTCGCGGCGAACATCGGGATGTCCTGGCGCAGGGTGCTGCCCGCCCACAGGTCGAGCGGGTCGCCCATGGTGCGGCGGGCGAAGTCGCCGCCGTGCGGGGTGAACATCCACATCGCCGAGCGGACCGGGACGGTGTTGTTCTCCAGGTCCAGGTGGACGCGCTCGCCGAAGGCGCCGTCCACCAGCACCACCGCGGCCTTGCCAGCCGGGATCTGCAGGTCGAGCGGCCTGCCCAGCTCGATGCGGCCGCCGTTGACCAGGTTGGCCATCACGAACCCGCGCGGGGCGATCAGGAAGTCGCCACCGGCCGTGGCGGTTCCGCCCGGTGTGCGCACGCTGATCCGGCCGGAGGACGCGGCGGCGGGGACCTCGACGGTCAGGCTGTTCGGCCCGGCCTGCTTCACGCGCGCGGTGGTCTGGTGGAACAGCACGACGTCACGGGTCGGGTCGGGGTCGAAGCCGCTGCCGGTGATGGTGATCGTGTCGCCGGGGTTGGCGCGGTCGGTGGACACGGCCGTGATCGCCGGTGCCGGGACACCCCGCGTGACCGCGAACGGCGTCCTGCTGTCGGCCGACTTGCCACCCGCGGCGACCTTCACCGCGCCCGCGCCGGTGCCCGCGGGCACCACGACGCTGAGCCGGTTCGCGCTCGCGGCGGTGACCTGGGCGGCGACGCCGTCGAAGGTCACGGCGTTGCCCGAGGCGGCCGTGGCGAACCCGGTGCCGCTGATCTCGACCGTGCTGCCGACCGGGCCCCGCGCCGGGACGATGGCGAAGATCGACACCGCGTCGGTGCGGTAGCGGTCGGTCGCCTCCAGGTTGCCCGCGGCGTCGTAGCGGTAGGCCGCCGCCTCGCCGGAATTGTTGGTGACGCCGACGAGCTGGCCCGCGGCGTCGTGGAAGTAGTCACGGGGCCCGGCCGGAGCACCGACCGCGAAGGCGTACCGCGCCGGGGTGGACAGCACTCCGGTGGCGGTGACCTTGGCCCACACGGTCAGCGTCCGCTGGCCGGACCGGACCGGGGTGAGGCTGACCGTCGCCGAGCCGGTCCCCGCCGGGACCTCGGTGGCCGCGGCGTCGGTGTCGAGCTGGTAGCGGAACGCGTCGGCCGCGACGGAGCCCTGCGCCCGGAGGGTGAACGCGCCTGCCTGGCCGAGGCTGCCGTGCAGTTGGCCGTCCGCCGGGTAGTCGGTGGACGACACCAGCGGCGTGGCCGGGGTCGGCGCGGCGCCCGCGACCAGGAACGAGTACGTCGTCGGCGCGGACGCGCTGCCCGTGACGCCGATCGCCCACACCACGAGGGTGTGCGTGCCGCCGGTCGGCGGGGTGATCCGGACCGGCACGTCACCGGTGCCGGGGACGTCCACGGTGGCGGTCTCGTCCAGCTTCCAGCGGTAGCCGGAGATGGCCGTGGTGCCGGTCGGGCGGAAGGTAAACGTGCCCTCCCTGCCCGCGTCGCCGTGCGGCTGCCCGTCGGCGGGGTAGTCCGACGAGGACACCGCCGGTGCGTCCGGCGGGGTGAGCTGGGCGACCTCGAAGACGTAGTTCGCCGGTGCCGAGGACGCGCCGGTGCCGGTGTAGGTCCGCACGGACAGCGTCTGCGTGCCCGCCGTGGTCGGGGTGATCTTGACGTTGACCTTGCCGGTGCCCGGGACGTCCGTCATCGGTCCGCCGTTGAGCTGCCAGCGGTAACCCGCTACCGCGGTCGACCCGGTCGGGCGGAACGTGAACGAGCCCTCCTTGCCCGGGGCGCCGTGCGGTGCGCCACCGGACGGGTAGTCCAGCGAGACCACCTGCGGGGCACCCGGCCCACCGGGCGGGTCGCCGACGACGAAGGTGTGGGTCGTCGGCGGGGAGATCAGGTTCTCGGTGCCGAGCGCCCGCACGGTCAGCGTGTGCTGGCCCGGGGTGGACGGGGTCGCCGTGATCGACACGTCGCCGGCGCCCGCGACGTCGGTGGACCCGCCGTCGTCGAGCTGCCAGCGGTAGCCGGTCACCAGGACCGCGCTGCCCGGCTTGAGGGTGAACGTGCCCGCCTGCCCCGGCACGCCGTGGGGCTGACCGTCCGCCGGGTAGTCGGTCGACGAGACCTGCGGCGCCGCGGGCGGCTGAGCGGGCGCCGCGACGACGAACGCGTACGTCTTCGGCGGCGACGCCAGGCCGCCTGCGGTGTAGGCGCGGACCGTCAGGGTCCGGTTGCCCGCAGACGTCGGCGTGACGGTGACGCTGACCTCGCCCGTCGCCACGACCTCGGTCGGCTGCGTGTCGGAGTCCAGCTGGTAGACGAACTTCGCGACCGGCACACCGTCACCGGGCTTGAGCACGAACGAGCCGGGCCTGCCCGCAGACCCGTGCGGCTGACCATCGGCCGGGTAGTCCACTGAGGACACCAGGGGAGCGGCAGGCGGAACCGGCGCCTGCGTGCCCGGGCCCGCGGCGAACAAGCTCGGCCGCGGCACCTCGGTGCCCGCCGCGAAGTGGTTGTGCCACTGGGCGCTCGTGCCGAACCGCGCGCCATCGGACGGCGCGACCCAGGCCAGTGCCGTCGAGCCGCGGGTGAACGAGACGATGTCGAGCTTCCCGTCGCCGGTGAAGTCGCCGATGCCCGGCAGCTGGTCGTCCGGCGCGAAGCCCGCGTGCCACTGCCGGGGCGTGCCGAACGCGGTGCCGGTCGAGGTGGCGGCGGTGACCTGGCCGCCCGAGAAGGCCAGGACGTCGGCCTTGTCGTCGCCGTCGATGTCGCCGACGCCGGCGCGGTTGGCGTCCGGGGCGAAGGTGTCGTGCCACTTGGCGGCCTGGCCGAACGCGGTCCCATCGGACAACGCCACGAACACGTCGGCCGCCTCGCCGCCGGTGAAGGCGACGATGTCGTCCTTGTGGTCGCCGTTGACATCGCCAACGGCGGGCATGGCGGTGCCCGCCGCGAAACTCGCGTGCCACTTGGTCTGCGTCGGGCCGAACTGGGTGCCGTCCGACAGCGCGACGTACACCGACGCGTCGGTGCCCCGGGTGGCAGTGGCGATGTCGTCTCGGCCGTCGCCGTTGAAGTCACCGACCAGCGGGATGTCGTTGCCGCCCGCGAAGCCGTCGTGCCACTTCACCGGTGTCGGCGCGAACTTGGTCCCATCGGACAACGCGACGAACACGTCCGCGTCGGCGCCTCGGGTGAAGGAGACCAGGTCGGCCTTGCCATCGCCGTTGACGTCACCGGTCAGCGGGATCTGGTCTTGCGCGGCGATCGAGTCGTGCCACTTCACGCCGTCGCCGGTGAACTTGGTGCCATCGGACAACGCGACGTAGGCGTCCGCGCCCGTGCCGCGGGTGAACGTGACCACGTCGTCGCGGCCGTCGCCGTTGAAGTCGGCCTTGGTCTTCTTGTGCCGTGGCGGTTCGCCGACGACGAACGTGTAAGTGGTCGGCGTCGACGACACGCCGGTGGCGGTGAGCGCGCGGACGGTCAGCGTCCGGGTCCCCGACGCGGCGGGCGTCAGGTTGACCGTGATCTGGCCGGTCGCGGGGACCTCGGTCGGCCTTGTGTCCGAGTCGAGCTGGTAGGCGAACTTGATGATCCCGACGGAGTTGCCCGGCTTGAGCGTGAACACGCCTGCCTGGCCCGCGCCGCCGTGCGGCTGGCCATCGGCCGGGTAGTCGGTGGAGGAGACGATCGGTGCCGCGGGAGGAGCGGGCGGCGTGCCCTGGTAGGACACCTCCAGGGTCGGCCGCAGGCCCGGCTCGGTCGCCTCGTCGGACAGCAGCAGGATCCGTTGCTGGGCGCCGTTCTCGTCGCGGAGCTTGACCTGGAAGCCGTTGTTCGTGGCCGGGTTGTCCACCCAGCCCTGCACCATCGCCGCGTTCTCCCAGATCAGCCAGTTCGGCTTGTCGGTGACGCCGGAGACGAAGTCCGCCCGCGCGCCGATGTCACCGCCGGGGGTGGTCCACGCGGTCGCGGTCGACGCGCGGTTCCAGGTGGCCTGGTTCTCGACGAATGCCCTGGTCAGCGGGTGGCCGTCGAAGGTCGCGCCGGAGCCGTTGGAGTAGAACGACCACAGCGAGAGGTCCGCGTCGGTGACGGTCGTGCCGGGTGGGATGGCGTTCAGGCCGTCGAACTTCACGACCGTGCGGGTCTTGCCGAAGGTGGCGCCGTTGTTGCCGACCTGCGTCCACGGGGACCCGGACAGCACGTCGAGGTTGGTGTTGGGCTGGGTCGCGGAGAACGTGGTGTCGCTGCCGCCGCGGAAGGTCTGCCGCACCTGCCCGGCCTTGGGCGTGCGGGTCGTCTGCGTGCCGCTGGGGATCAGCTGCCCGTCGCGGGTCTTGACCACGACCATGTAGTGGTAGGTGTTCCACCCGAGGTCCGGTGCGCTGTCCGGGGTGACGGGCGCGGTCGTGTCGACGAACCTCGTCGCGCTCGGGCCGACCGAGGTGACCAAAGTGGACGCTGACGGGGTGTAGACCTGCGACACCGACCGGTGGACCTGGTAGTCGACGATGTCGTTGCCCGCGTAAGGGGTCCAGGTCAGCTCCGCGCCGGTGGCGTAGGCCTTGGTGATCGGCTGCAGCGTCGCGCCCGCGGTGCCGTAGGTGACGACCAGCTTGGGGAAGGTCGGGATGTCGCCGTTGTAGACGAACTCGGCACCGTGGTGGACGGCGCCGCCGCGGTTGAGCGCCTCGTCGGTGGCCTTGACCAGCAGGCCGTGGTTCGGCGCGGAGCCCGACACCCAGGTCTGGGCGATGTTGCGGACGTCCCACTCGGACCAGACCTGGGTCACGTTGGCCTGCTTGACCGCGCCCGCGACACCGGCCTCGGCGAACGCGGCCTGGAAGTTGTTCCACGTCACCGCGTTCTCCGACCACCCGGCGGTCACGCGGTGCGCCTGCATCGCGACGGCGTTGGCGCCGGTGTGCAGCTCGCTGTCGTAGTACATCCGCAGCTTGGCCGACGCCAGGCTCGCGCCCGCGGGGATCACCGAGGTGTCGAACTTGACGAGGCTGCGGGCGATGCCGGTGTTGTCCGTGCCGACCGAGAGCTGGTAGTTCGCGCCGTCGTTGCGGTCGGGGGTGTCGGACCAGATCTGGGAGTCCTGGCCGGTGTTCGAGGTCGGCTCGATCGTGATCGTGGGGTCGATCACGACCGGGTACTGCCGCTCGGGCGCGGCCAGCCACGCCGCGTCGGCCCGCACGGTCACGGTGATCCGGCCGTCGCGCTGCTCGACGGTCTGCGAGACCTTGTCGCTGCGCGCCTTCTTGGCGTCCTTGGCCGAGTCGACCATGAACGGCGCGGGCATGGTGTAGACCGGCGCGCCCTCACCGCCGCGGAAGAACGCGATGGAGCCGTCCGGCCGCTGCTGGGGCACGACACCGTCGAGCCGCACGGCGAACCGGTACACCGGCTCCTTCGCCGGGGCGGTGAGGACGATCTCTTCCTTCAGCGCGTCCGGCGTGACGCGGTACCGGACGTCGGCGCCGTCGAAGGCGCCGGGGTAGGTGACCGAGTCGCGCTCGACCTCGGGCCGCACCGGTTTCGCCGGTCCGTCTACGCCCAGGTCGACCTCGGTGCCGTTCCAGGCGAACCGGGCCAGGCGATCGGTCGTGTCGCCGAACGAACTGGCGAACGCGTTGGTATCGTTGGCGTAGACGTAACCGCCACCGGCCCGTTCGCGGACAGTGGTGTCGATGGGCTGCCAGGCGCCGTCACCGGCGCGGAAGTGCTGGGGCTGCGCGGAGACCTCGGCCTCGACCATGCCGTCGGACATCTCGAACCGGCGTGAGGTGGCCGTCCTGAGATCGGTCAGCTCCCGCACCCGGACCGGCGGACCGGCTGGTTTCGCCTGGTCGCGCGGTTCTCCCGCGCGGCCGAGGACGGACAGCGACGCGGGTAACCCCACGGCGACGACCGCGAGCACCAACGCCAACACCAGGTACCTGGACAGCACAGCAAACCGCGACGGCGCGCGCACTGATCCCCCCACAAGATCAACGGCGGGTCGGCCTGTACCCCCAACGAGTCAGGTCTTTGTTAAACCCGCACCGACTAGCACACTAAGCCGTTGACCGTGCGCCGCCATAGGCCCGGAAGGCCATCCTGCCGGTCTTACCGGGTCCCCGCCGCTCCCTTGAGGCACTCGACCATCTCTGCCGACGCCCCCTGATCAGGTGCGATCTGCTCGACGGAGCGCGCGTCGGGCGATCCGTCTACGAATGCTCGGATGTCGGTGGGGCTCGCGTACTTCAGGTACCAGTCGGCGATGCAGCCGGCGACTGCGTCTGGTGCTCCCTCTGTGCGTGGATCGGCCTTGATCCTGCCGATGATCTCGTCTCTGCCTGGTGCGCCTGCGGAACATCCCACTGCGAGTGCTGCTACGACGACCACTGCCCATCCCCTCATGGGGACAGGGTAGGCCTGGATGTTCTGCTCTTGGTCTCGCCTGCGGCGTCGACGGCTCGCCTTCGGCATTGGCCGGGGCGCGAGTTTCGAGCTGTGCTCGATGCGGCGAACTTGTTTTGCGCGGGGCCCCTGCGGCGTCCTGGGAAGAGCACAAAGGCGGGGCCTGAAGAGACGGCCCTCCCCCGCGCGGAGAGCTTACGGACGCCGCCACCCCACACAAAACAAGTCC
>NZ_FOGI01000007.1 GCF_900111175.1 Actinokineospora terrae | reverse complement strand
CGCCCGATAAGCGACACGACCACCATTACGAGCCACCTCACGCGCGACCACCGAATGATGCCGCCCCAACACCCTCCCAATAAACCGGAAAGACCGCCCAGCCCGCAACTCCCGCGAGATCGTCTCCCGCTCGTCAAAACCCAACACCACACGACACGCCACCGAACACGATCTCCGATCACTCGACCACGAAGATCATCCCACACCGGCGCATCGACCAATTGAGGCCAAGGGCCCCTACGACACCCGTGGCAGGACCGCAAAGCGTGGCCCTGTCCGCGAACGACGCTACGGGTGCCGTTCCCCCACACAAAACAAGTCCGCCCCATCGAGCCGGCTTGGCACCAGCGACTCCGAGGAGCGCGTGGCTGGCCAACGTCTGTGAGGTCCGGGTGGTTGGCCAACGTTGTAGAGGGGCGCGTGAGGGCCAACGATTGTGAAGGCCGGGTTGGGGCCGACGTCGCAGGGTTTGTAAGTGTTGCTGCCGGTGGGGCACGCGGTCCCACCGGCAGCAGTCAAGCTAAAACAGCCTCTAACCCGCGTGGTCTTCCAGCATCTCCGTCACCAGCGCGGCGATCGGCGACCGCTCAGACCGCGTCAACGTCACATGCGCGAACAGCGGGTGCCCCTTCAGCTTCTCGATCACCGCCGCCACCCCGTCGTGGCGGCCCACCCGCAAGTTGTCCCGCTGAGCAACATCATGCGTCAGCACGACCCGCGAACCGGACCCCAACCGCGACAGCACCGTCAGCAGGACGTTGCGTTCCAATGACTGGGCCTCGTCGACGATGACGAAGGTGTCGTGGAGGGAGCGGCCGCGGATGTGGGTCAGGGGGAGGACTTCGAGCATGCCCCGGTGCAGGACCTCGTCGATGACGGGTTTTCCCACGAGGGCGCCGAGGGTGTCGAACACGGCTTGGGCCCAGGGGAGCATCTTCTCGCTCTCGGTGCCCGGGAGGTAGCCGAGGTCCTGGCCGCCGACCGCGTACATCGGGCGGAAGACGACCACTCGCTTGTGCAGGCCGCGTTCCATGACGGCTTCGAGGCCCGCGCACAGTGCCAGTGCGGACTTGCCGGTGCCCGCGCGGCCGCCGAGGGAGACGATGCCGATGTCGTTGTCGAGCAGGAGGTCGAGGGCGATGCGCTGTTCGGCGGAGCGGCCGTGCAGGCCGAACGCCTCGCGGTCGCCGCGGACCAGGCGCAGTTGCTTGTCGGCGGTGACGCGGCCGAGGGCGCTGGAGGACCCGGCCAATAACCGCAGGCCGGTGTTGGTCGGCAGTTCGGCGGCCGAGGGGATGCCGTAGTCGGCCGGGTCGATGCTGCCGGACTCGAACAGGGCGTCGACCGCCTCGATCGGGACGTCGAGGTCGGCCATGCCGTTCCAGCCGGACGGGCTGACCTCACCGGCGCGGTACTCGTCGGCGTCGAGGCCGACCGCGCCCGCCTTGACCCGCAGCGGGATGTCCTTGGTGACCAGCGTGACCGCGAGGCCCTCCGCGGCCAGGTTGAGCGCGCAGGCGAGGATCCTGGCGTCGTTGCCGTCGGTGCGGAAGCCGGGCGGCAGCACCGACGGGTCGGAGTGGTTCAGCTCGATGTGCAGGGTGCCGTCGCCGACCGGGATCGGCTTGTCGAGCCTGCCGTGCAGCCGCCGCAGGTCGTCGAGCAACCGGAGCGTCTCCCTGGCGAACCAGCCCAGTTCGGGGTGGTGCCGCTTGCCCTCCAACTCGCTGATGACCACCAGCGGGACGACCACCGAGTGCTCGGCGAACCTGGTCAGCGCCCAGGGGTCCGCCAGCAGCACGGAGGTGTCGAGGACGTAGGTGCGCCTGGCTGGTTCTGCCTCCTGAGAGCTCGACTGACGTGAGGAAAGGCCTGTGGACGAACGCGAAGCAGTCACGGCAACTCCCTCGCGAGCGCGGCACCCGCGCCCGCTTCCTCGGTGGGCCGGGCAACCGGCCCTGGCTGGGTTGCGAAGCCGACGCACGGTCTTACCGGCGTCCACCTCGCTCCCCGCGGGAGCCGGGCGCCGGCCCCCTCGCGATCGTCACTCTCACGACCAGGGCCTCCCGGGACGGGCCGCAGTGGACACGGTCCGACACTTCGAAAGCTACCTGCGGAGTCCGACAATCGGCACGCTGCCAGCCAGGTGATTTTCCATTTCGTCATCATCGTGACATCCCGGGTCCACGCGAACGCGCAGCGTTATCGCTCGGGCACCCAGGTAGCACAACCGGTCACGGATGGCAGCGGCCGAACGAGTCTCGGCATCCACACCCGACCGGTAGGGGGTCGGCCCCTAGCGACCTTGACGCTGCGTATCGGACCAGGGCCGGGACCACCGGTACGGCGGTAAAACCCGCACCACCCGGCGAAATGGGCGGTTCGCGAGATCAAGAACCGAATCGGCGGTGGCGTATTCCGTACGCCCGGAGTGCGCGCAGGAAATCGGTGCGGCGGAAATCCGGCCAGTAGGCCTCGCAGAAGTGGAATTCCGAGTGCGCCGACTGCCAGAGCAGGAAGCCGGAGAGCCGCTGCTCGCCGGAGGTCCTGATCACCAGGTCCGGGTCGGGCTGGCCGGAGGTGTAGAGGTGCTCGGAGATGTGGTCGACGTCGAGCACCTCGGCCAGCGCCTCGATGCTGGTGCCCGCCTCGGCGTGCTGCTGCAGCAGCTTGCGCACCGCGTCGGCGATCTCCTGCCTGCCGCCGTAGCCGACCGCGATGTTGACCTCGACGCCCTCTCGGCCAGCCGCCCGGCCCGCGGCGGCCTTGAGCCTGGTCGCGGTCTCCACCGGCAGCACGTCCAGCGCGCCGATGATGCGCAGCCGCCACGGCGCGCCCGGCTCGGCCAGCTCGTCGACCACGTCGCCGATGATCTCCAGCAGCGGCTGCAGCTCGGCGGCGTCGCGGTTGAGGTTGTCGGTGGACAGCAGCCACAGGGTCACCACCTCGACCCCGGCTTCCTCGCACCACCCGAGCAGGTCGGCGATGCGCCTGGCGCCGACCCGGTGGCCGTCGTTGACGTCGGTGAAGCCCGCCTCCCGCGCCCACCGCCGGTTGCCGTCGAGCATCACCCCGACGTGCCGGGGGGTGCGCCCGCCCGCCTGCTGGACGAGTCGCTTCTCGTAGATGCCATAGACGATGTCGGCCACGCGCCGCCGCAGACTCACGGCCGACAAGGTTACGCCGCACCGGCCCGGTCCGGGGGACACTGGGGACGTGCACCGTACCGAGATCGATCCGATATGGCAGGACCTCGCCGTGGTGGAACGGCTGGTCAGGGAGTCGCGCACGATCGCCGTGGTCGGGCTGAGCGCCACCCCCACCCGCCCAAGCCACGGCGTGGCGTCCTACCTGGTGGCCAGCGGCCTGACCCTCTTTCCGGTGAACCCAGCCCTCACCGAGTGGGAGGGACTGCCCGCGTACCCGTCCCTGGCCGCAGTCCCGGGCCCGATCGACGTCGTCGACGTGTTCCGCAGGCCTGAGCACGCGGTGGAGGTGGCGCACGAGGCCGTCGCGGTGGGCGCCGGGGCGCTGTGGCTGCAACTGGGGGTGATCAACACGGAAGCGGCCCTGCTGGCCGCAGCAGGCGGACTCGACGTCGTGATGGACCGGTGCTTCGCGGTGGAGCACCGCGAGGTCGTCGGCTGGTCGTGAGATACCGGCCGGTTGTGGTCCGGCGCACACATGCCCGGCGGAAGAACCTACGGTCCCGTAACCTCGGTGGGGTGACGGCAGCGACCCCGACCGCGCCCAGTCCGCGGCACGCGAAGCCCCGTATGCGCGGGGTCATCCACATGTGGTCGTTCTTCCTGTCGTTCGCCACCGGGGGCACGCTGGTCTCGATGGCGGCGACCGTGTCGGCGACCGCGGCGTTGGCCACCGCGATCTACGGCGCCACCGTGCTCGGTCTCTTCGGGGTCAGCGCGCTCTACCACCGCCGCTGGTGGGTGACCAAGCGCGCGCACACCATGATGAAGCGGCTCGACCACTCGATGATCTTCCTGTTCATCGCGGGCACCTACACGCCGTTCAGCCTGCTGGCGATGGACCAGCCGACCGGCTACATCGTGCTCGCGGTGGTCTGGGGCGGCGCGGTGCTCGGCGTCGGTCTGAAGCTGCTGTGGCCGCACGCCCCGCGGTGGCTGGGCACGCCGATCTACATCGCCCTCGGCTGGGTGGCGGTGTTCGTCCTGCCGCAGCTGCTGGCGCACGCCGGTGTCGCCGCCCTGGTGCTCCTGCTCGTCGGCGGCCTGTTCTACACCGTCGGCGCCGTGTTCTACGCGACAAAATGGCCGAACCCGTGGCCCGGCACCTTCGGCCACCACGAGTTCTTCCACGCCGCCACCGTCCTCGCCGCGATCTGCCACTACGTGGCGATCTGGCTGGCGATGTACCCGTAGCTGGGGATTCACGGGTTCGGTGGTTACTCAGGCCGCCAGCAGGCCGTCACCGGGAGCGTCCGGGTCGTGGAGACCGTCGATGAAGGCATCGACAGCTCGGCGGGTGCGGTCGTGGCTGCTGGCCAGGAGATGCGTGTAGACACGCAGCGTGAACCCCGGGTCGCTGTGTCCGAGGTACTCGGCGACAGCCTTGATCGACTCTCCGGCATCGAGCAGGACCGAGGCGAAGAGGTGGCGGAGCGCATGCATACCGTCGTCGCGGGTCGGGCTCTCAATCCCGGCCCGGATGAGTGCCGGTCGCCAGACGCGGAGGTTGAACGCTCCGCGTCGGCACGCCCCGCCGTCCTCGTCCACCATGATCACTCGCACGGTGACAGGGTCCCCCTCCGGGTGTAGCCAGGGCAGGGTGAGCGTCGTGGGCGGGAACTGCTCCATGTACTCGTCGAACTCTCGCAGGACGGCGCTGGCAAGAGGTGCACTCCTGGTCTTCCCCCGCTTGGGTGGGGCGAACACAGGCTGGTTCCCGACGAGCCGGATCTGACGGAGCACGTTCACGACTTCGGCTTCTCGGTCGAGGTCATCCGGTGAGAGGCCGAAGACCTCACCCTGCCGCAGTCCGCATCCAGCCCCCATAGGGACAGCGATCTTGAACCTGTCCGGTAGGGCGTCCTGGACGGCTGAAGCCCGTGAGCCCGACCAGACAGACACTCGCTTCTGTTCGACCTGCGGCCTCGTGATGCTCCGAGCGTGACAGGGGTTCTCAAGGATGCGCTTGTCATCGACGGCGGCGTTGAGGATCGAAGCCAGGTGCGTGAAGAGCAGGACGCGGTAGTTGACCGACACGGCTCTGTCCTGCAACTGACGCAGCCACGCTTGCACCTCGCCCGGCTTGATCGCGCCGAGGGACTTCCTCTCGAAGAACGGGTAGAGGTGGACCCGCAACCTCCCGGAGATGCGCTCCCGGGTCGTGTAGTCGAACGTCTGAGAGTCGACCCACTGGTTGGCGAAGGTCACGAAACCCATCCGCGCCCGATCGGGGTCGAGGTACTTCCCCTCCCGCTTGTCGTTCTCGACAGCGATCAGGAAGTCGTCGGCATCCTTCTTCTTGCGGTCCGGGAACGACTTCGACCGTTCTCGCCCTTCAGGGTCGAGGTACCGAACCTTGTACCGGTCGCCCTTGCCGTAGAGGGCCGTCCTCTCTCGACGAGCCTTCCCGTCGACCGGATCGACGACCTTCCGGTACCAGCGATCTTGGATGTGCGCCATCGACGTCCTTTCCTGGTGCTAGGCCGCATCCGCGAGGAACCACGCCTGCACGGCGGCCGGGTCGTATCGGAGATGCCGTCCTACCTTCCGGACCGGCGGACCTTCACCCCTCCACTTCCACTGGTACAAAGTCTTGACAGGAACCCCGAGGTACTCGGCGACGTCATCGACGGTCCAGAGGGGCGTGATGTGTCGAACGTTGTCCACCGCAGTTCTCCCTGTTCAAGCCACCATGGGCAGAGTTGCTGAAAGACTCGGATCCGGTGGTTGCGCGGCGAGCAGTGCGCGTTCATATTCAGCTCGCCAGGTGACGCGCTCGGCGATGGCGCGCATGACGAGGTGATCCCTGGGTGGTGCGTTGCGATCCCCGGGGGCAAGCTTGCGCCAGACCAATGCAGAGGTGTCTCGTGCCGGTTTGACGATTCCGACCGCTGCCAGGGTGTCGGCTACGAACGCCGATCGGTCTGCCTTGTGGTCGGCGAGTGTTTTGCCCGACCACTTCCGTGACACCAGCACCCGCCGACCAGGCAGCCCCAGAGTGGTACGGCGGTGGGCGCGGCCCTTGCAATGCCCGGGGGTGGTCTTGGACGTGGCGCCAAGGGGTTGGACGCCGTAGAGGAGCCAGACCGCGCACCTGGGAGAGCAGGGGGTTACGGCCAGCTCGGCGTGGAGCCGGTCGTGGTGGTCGCGCTGAGTGTGGGTATCGGCCTGGACCACCTCACCCGTTGATTTGGTGAGGTACTTGGTCAGATAGCCGACATGCCGCCCGGCTTCCTCGGTACCACCCAGGATGCCCTTGGAGTGCACCTGCGGACCGAAGGTGACCACGTGTGCCGGGACTTCGACCTGGTCCAATGCATCAGCCCAGGCGGTGAGCGGTCGACGTGACTGAGGATCGATGAACCCCGCCGCATCCGGGGACCACACCGGCAGGTGAGCGCCGCCGTAGAGCAGGTGGTCGTGGGCTGGCCACCACACCTGGAGGTAGGTCGCAGCGGTGACCTGCCGCAGCACTGCGTGTGACACGGTCCCTCGGAATGCGGCGTGCAGGTGTGGTGCTGCGCGTTTCTGGGGTTCGACGGTGGCGAAGTACTGCACGTCCCAGCCGACGACGCGGCGGAGGTTCTGCCACCAGCGATCGACCAAGGAGGCGAAGTGCACGGCGTCGCGGGCTGCTCGCCGGTAGTCATATCGGTCCGGGTTGATGGGGGAGCCGTCGGAGCGGACGGGGCCGTAGGTGTCACAGGTGAGGGTCACGAACATCGAGGGTCGGAACCCTCCTGCGTACTCACGGCCCACGGTGCGCTTCTCCACCCGCCGCCGAGGCAGGTTCGGCGCGTCCTGGCGCCGCTTGGTCGACCGCACCGGGGCACGCTTGTCCGCCCCGTCCGGGTTGGGGAGCCGTCCCCGGACGCCGAGCTGGTGAAGCTCGCAGTCCAGGGAGCGGATCTCCTCCCGCAGGTCATCCGCGTCCGCGCCCGCTGAAATCCGGTATTCGGCGACGAGATCAGCGCGCCGCTCCACCAGGGTCCGATGTTCGCCGGTGGGCTCGTTAGCAGCGGTGACGGGTTCCTCGGCGAGATGCCAGCCCTCTCGGCACTGGGTCATCCGCAGGGACCGAGCCTTGCGAGCGCAGGGCAGGCAGATGGATTCCACTGTGGAGCCACATGGGACACCGATGTAGTTGATCGTGCCGGTAGCAGGGTCGGTGACTTCCATGGTGAACGGTCGGACACACACGCCGTGTTGTTCGGCGGTGCTGCGGATGACGTCTGTGGCGAGTGGTCCCCGGTGCAGGGGTGTGACGTTGGCCGTCATGTGGTCGCCACGGCGTGAGCGCGGAGCCAGTCCAGGACCCAGTCACCGATCCTGGTGCGGTCGACGCCGATGACGTGCTCTTCGGCCAGTGGCGCGACGACGGTGACCTGGGTGCCGTCCTGGAGGCGCCCGAACAGCATGGCCTTGGGCTGCTGGGGGTCGTCCTCGATCTCCAAGCACGCCGAGGTGCCTGCGAAGGTGTCCCACCAGGCGAGCAGTCGCAGGCAGGAGAGCGGGAGGTCCCCGCAGACGTAGATCTCCACCCGGCCGGAGGCGAGATCGGTGGTGAACACGTCGATGCTGGCCACCGACAGTTCGGGGTGACGTTCGACGTGGTCGCGGGCCGCCTGTGCGAGTCGGGGGAGTTCGGCCCAGATGTCGACGCGGGCCGGGCGGGTGTCGAGTGTGGCGGTCATGCTGCTTGTCCTCCATGTGTTGTGTTTTCGGGGAAGGGGATGACGGTGGCGGCTGTGCCGGTGATGTAGTGGCGCAGCTCGACCAGGTTTGAGTCGGTGATGTTGAACGCGCGTGCCCGTACCGGGTCGCGTTGTCCGTCTTGTTTGATCCAGGCGACGCCTGGTGTCGCGTCGGGGATCTCGTGGGCGTTGGCGCCGCGTGAACGCAGGCCGTCGCCCAAGACCATGTCCACCTGTGTCGGTTCGTCCAGGCGCATCGCGACCCGGGTCGGGAACAGGTGCCGGAACGGGACGACCTCTTTGCGCGGGTCCTGCACGAACCCCAGTACCGCGAGTCCTGGTGCGCGGCCTTGAGATGCGATGGTCTGCAAGGCTCCCTGCGCACGCTCACGCAGCCGCTTGTCCGGCTGGTAGGCGATCAAGTCCGCCAACTCATCGACCACCAGCACCGTGAACGGATCACCGGTCTCCGGGGACCACCCGCGTCGCACCCCGCGATACGACCCAGCCCGTTCCCGCACGTCAGCGGCGGTCTGTTCCAGCAGGGTCACCGCGGCTTCCCCACCGTCATAGACGACCCGGTCGAAGACGTCAGGGACCTGGCCAAGTTCCATCCCACCCTTCGGGTCCACGCCGACCAGTCGCACCGCCCCGGCCTTGACCATGGGTGCCAACGCCCAGATCACTGACCACAGCAGCGAGCCCTTGCCCGCCCCTGTTGCCCCCACGGTGAGCACATGGTTGCCCAGCAACCGGAGGTGCCATGGCTTACCTGTCTCAGTGCGCCCGATGGTCACCCGCCGCAGATCGACCGCGTCACCGAGTTGGGGAAGCGTCACCGGTGAGGCCAACGGGTCCGAGTGCACCAAGTCCAGTTCGATCGTCCCTGGCTTGATCACCCGAACCCGACACGAGCGAGCCCGGAACGAGTGCGCCAACCCGGAAGCCCGCGCCTCCCACTGCTCCGGTGCCTGGCCTTTGACCATCCGCACCCGGACCCGGTCCCGCCAGCCCTCCGACCGCGTCCGCCTCAACCGAGGCAGGTACTCTCGACCGCGAGCCCGCCCGTCCAGGTTCGCCAAGCGCATGACGGTGCGCCACTGCCGCGCGTACACCGCGATCCGCCGGAACTCCGTACGTGCCCACCACATCCGAGCGCTGAACCGGTCCGTGGCCCGCCACCACCACACAAACACGGCAACACCGATCGCGACGACCGCCGAACCCGCCACCCACGGTCCGCGCCATGCCCACACGCCAATCCCGAGCGCAGAGGCCGCCATGGTCGCCGGGTAATACCAACTGACCCGTAGCGCCCGCGCCGCCAGCCATATAGCGACCCACACCGCAGCGACCGGCAGAAGGACCAACTGGGCCTTACCGGGAAGCAGCGTCCACCACGGCAACCGAGGCCGCGAAACCTCCAATGGCGCCGGATCAGCCCACCTACCCATCACCGACCACCACCACACATCACCCGATGCGGTCCCTGAAACGACATCCCCGCACCACAGGCCACGGTGTCTAGGATTTCCACGTCTGCTCCCTCACGAGTAGACAGGCACAGAAGCGGGCACTGGCGCGCACCCCACTGACCGCTTCTGTGCCCCTAGAACGAAACGTTCAACGCGAACGGCGAAGTTCGTCGACTTTTCGGTGCAGATCCTCGACAAGACTCATCAGCCGCGCCTGCTCTTGCGCCCACGTCACGAAGAAGTCCTGTGGCGGGTCCTCCGGCAGCGGGACCGGTTTGGGCACACTCCCCAGCGCCACATCCAACAGGTGCGTCGGGTGCAGCCCTAGCGCGATCGAGATCGCCTCAAGCGTGCGGGCACTACGCCGCCGCCGATCGGTGTCGTACTGCAACTCCCGCACGATCGCCTGCGACACCTTCGCCCGCTCCGCCAACTCCCGCTGCCGCATCCCCAACACGGCCAGTCGATCAGTGATCACCTTCGCCACACCGGCCCACCCCGTAGGCCCTCCACGCTCCAAGTGTCAGTCCCTGTCCCGGAACTGGAACACCTGAAGCCATCGACACGCTTCGATCACCCCGTACGCGGTGGAATCCAGGTTGTCGATCGCAGACCCTTCGCCGAAGGTCTCCTTCGCGAAGCTCTCCTTGACCTCTCGCGCGTAGTTGATGAGGTCATCGAGATCGGAAACCAAGGTCGGCACGAAGGCGGGCCAGCCCTGCCCCAATTCCGTCGCCCGTGCCCGGACTTCTGCCGTCGTCTGTGGGAGCCGTGACAACACGAATTGATTCCCGCCCACCGGAGCAACCTTCGGGACGTTCCGCGCGCACTCCACCGCACTCACCGCCCCAGACCTTGTGCAGATCGGTCGAACGCGCCGGGAAGATGGCGGACCTGGCCGTCAGTCCTGGCACGCTGCCGCCCCGCCCAGTCCCGCGACTGTGCTTCGAACGCCTCAGCGGCGGTGACCAGCGCCGCGACCAACCACCACGGACTTCCGGGCACGGCGGTGGCCATCTCTCGCCACAACGTCCCCACCGCCGCCGAGACGTCCGCCATGTCGTGAAGGTCCCCGCCGTCGTACCGCGAGTACGCGGCCTCCCAGCGCTCGACCAGTTCAGGCGGCATGCTCCCGATGGGGGTACCGGATGACGCGAAACCCATCACCGTCACGCCGCCTTCCCCGACGCCTCTGGCGACTTCCCGCGCGAATCAGCGCCAGCGAACCCAGTCGCCCGATAGATGTACGACAGGTACTTGAACTCCCCATTCCCCGACACGCGAGGTTCCGCCGTCAGCCCGACCAGTTCCACCGCCCGCATCCCCGGCAACGCCTCCACCGACGTCGGAACCGGCTGCACATCAGCCAACAACGTCACCTCAAACGACGCCCTCTTCGCGTTCACCTCACTCGGGTCGGTGACCGTGGCCTTCCACTGCCGCTGCCCACTCACCTCATCCACCCGCTGCCGCACCGGCCGCCCCGCCGCCCGATCCTCCCGCGACTGAAACTCCGTGTTCGGCCCTACCTCGCCCACCAACACCAACCCCTGCGGGAACGCATCAGCGAACGTGATCGGGAAACGGTGTCCCTTCGTGATCCCCATCTGCCTGGCTCCTTTGCGTCACCGGCCGCTCTTTGACCGCTGACTACAAAATCGGCTCGTTGGAAGTCCACTCTCGACACCGCTGTGGTCTCCCTTAAGATCAATAAGGCTCCATCAGTCTCGTTTTGTCTCACTCGTGGTAGCCTTGACCGCATCGAGTCACACGGAGGCGCGGTGATGGGTGAATCCGGCACGCTGTTGCGCGAGCTGCTCCGGCAACGTCGGGTGCGCGGCTATCCCAGCTTCTGCCGGGAGTACGACAAGGCCGCCGCCAAGATCGACCCTGGCTTGATGCGCGGCTACCCCAGCAAGGCGCAGTACTACCGCTGGTTGTCCGGCGAACTCATCGGCGTGCCCTACGGCGAACACTGCCGAGTCCTGGAACAGATGTTCCCGAACTGGACCGCCGAACAACTCTTCGGCCCCTCGGCTGGCGCGATCAACTTCGTCCCCGAGCCCGCCGAGGTCGCCACCGCGTCCACCCAGGCTCGTCCTGAACTCGCGGGACTCACCGCGGCTTACATCAGCCGATCCGAGTTCCACCACCAGATGCCGCCGCACAAGCTGTTCGACGGCGCCAGCAGCATCCGCATGGCAGGGCTGTCGCTCAACCTGTTGTGCCAGCAGTACCCTGACCGCGACCTAGTCGATCTCATCGAGACCGGCGCTGAGGTTCACTGCCTCTTCCTCGACCCCGACGGCGAAGCCATCCGCCGCCGCTGCGTCGAGGAAGACCACCCGGAAGACCTGCTGTCCACCCTGACCCGCGTCAACATCGAGGCCATGAAGCGCGTAGCCCTCAAACTCAGCCCCGAGGCAGCCCCACGCCTGCGCCTGCACGTCTACGACGAGACCATCCGCTTCAACATCACCATCGTCAACGACACCCTGTGCGTCGTGCAGCCCTACCTGCCCAACGGCCGAGGACTCGAATCCCCAACGCTGGTCGCCGAGAACGGCCCTAACCCGGGCCTATTCGACACCTTCAACGAGGTCTTCAACTCCTTGTGGACCCGCTCCCGCCAGGTCACCGCGTGACCGACTACCAACCACTGCTCAAGATCGCCGAAGACGCCGTCACCCTCGCCCGAGACTTGATCGACCGAGCAGGCTCCCTGTCTGTCCACGACAAGGGCGACCGCGACCGGGTGACAGACCTCGACATCGGCATCGAACGAGCCGTACGCGCCTACCTGCACGAGCAAACCCCAGACATCGGTTTCCTCGGCGAAGAAGAAGGCTCCACCGACGTCGGCCGATCCATGTGGACCCTCGACCCCATCGACGGCACCTCCAACCTGGTCCACGGCGTCCCCCTCTACGCCGTATCCCTCGCCTTGGTCGTCGACGAACGCCCCGTAGTCGCCGTCATCGACCTCCCGGCCCTGCACATGCACTACACCGCCGTATCGGGAGCCGGTGCCTACTCAGCCCACGGCCGCATGAGCACCAGCACGACCACGTCACTCGCCGATTCGTTCGTCTCACTCGGCGACTACGCCGTGGGCACCGACGCCGAGTACAAGAACCGCGACCAACTAGCCATCACCACACGCCTAGCCGACCGCGTCGAGCGGATCCGGATGTTCGGCTCAGCCGCAATCGACCTAGCCTGGGTCGCCGAAGGCCGCACCGACGCCACCGTGATCCTGTCCAACAACCCCTGGGACACCGCCGCAGGCATCCTCATCGCCACCGAAGCCGGAGCACTCGTCACCGACATCACCGGACAACCCCACAACTTCCAGTCGACAACCACCGTCGCCGCCACCCCGGGCATAGCCAACGAACTCGCGCGTCTACTCCGAGAAGACCGCCGCTGACATACATCTGCCACCGTCATCGATCCCTGCGGACATCACCCACAGGGCGTTAGTCCAGCGAATCGGCCAGCCATCAAGTCAGCTCAGCGGCTGGGACCAGTGCTGGAGTGCGCGTTCTGCCAGGAAGCGGACGAGTCCAATGTCAGGCTCAAGGTCCCTCGCTTCACGACCGTAGGGAAGCAGAGGGCCTACGTGGCCGTTGTTGAACTCTTCCTTCGTATGTACGATTCGACATCGGATTGCATATACCCGCTTCGCAACTTCTTTTTGATATATCACTCCACTAATTATCTTTCCGGCAGGATCCGCTGGCAAAGCGTGCACATCCTGCAAGACCCTAGCATTGCTCAATACAGATAGGGTCGGACCTCCCATAAGAAAACCGATAACCTGGACACTTGTCGTGGCTGCGTCAATCACCGCTTCCAGCTTATTCCTTTCGATGCCGAGATTATCTCTATTTTCATCTCCGATGGGGTATGGCGTTAGAGTTTTACGCATTGAGTTGGCATTCTGGGCTAACTTGAGATCCTCTGATGCTCTAGGCATGAAGTATTCCAGGACTTGATAATACTTGAGGTACCTTTCGAGCGAGTCCCTTCCCGCTTCACTTGCCTTTGCGTACAACATTGCAGGTATCTCTTCATACCTGCGCGTCGGAAACTTTATCGTCCTATCGGCTCGGCGATTCCGAATGGTCAGTCGGGAACTGGAATCCCAGAGCCGTAGCGAAACGCCCGAAGAACGTGTAATGCCATAAAGAAAGCTGGAGCCGTGCCCAGTAAGGATGGACTCTGCGGCAGACACGTCCGTGACCCCGAAGTTGCGCATCTCTAGGGACAGCCAGCTCCCGTATTGGTACCTGTTGCGATAGAAGCCCCCCAAGTCGCGGGTCGCGTTCGTTATTCTTAAGGTTCGTCCCGAGTTTGACGCGGAAGACTGCGGCTCTGCCGTTATAACAACCCCTTCGCTTTGAAGCAGACCGAGTACGTCACGACCGAGCGAACTTTCCCTGGAAACCTTTGCCCCAGGTTGAAGGCGGGCAATTCGGCGACCCAGAAAATTGATCATCCCAGCGTAGTCTCCCACGATTCGGGCGACTATCGTGTCGGAACCTGGATACCATAGGGCGTGGCGACCAAATATGGGACATGCGCCGTCTATGACGTTTTCAAACAAGCTTGCGTGCGCGGCTGAGCGAATTCTGCGAGCAAACAGTTCAATACGGTTGTGGTCAAGGAATGCCAGGCGCGCATCGCGTCCAGGGCCACGCTTTCCCATCCAAACTAGGTCAATATCTACGCGACCGGCCCACTTCTCCTGAAGCCTGTCTATAGCCTGAGCGTAAGTAGCCACTGGCTCTTCGGGCCAAGAATAATCTTCTTCGTAAACATCTTCAGGAACTCTTGTCATCCGAAACCCGGCTTCCGTCCGCAGCATGAAGAGTACTAAGGATGCAGGATCCTACGGGTAAACTTGGAGGGCCGCAAGGATCCTGCTTGCCAGCTGGCAAAATGAATCGAGTTTAATAGTTCAGCCAAGATTGCGCTTCCTGTATGACAAATGCCGAATTATTCCGGCTTTGGCAATTTGCTGTGATCTTCAGCTTCCGTCAGGATGATCTGAGCAGCTTCGAGCTACCTAGAACTCTGCTGAACTTGCCTCTATGGGATCAAGGCCGCGCCGCCTGCGCGGCGCGGCACCAGTGGGCCTAGCGCGTTGGGCTGGTGGTCTGGTGTCCGTCGCGCCACGGCGCGGGCTCCCGCTTCGCTCCGCCCGCGCGGGCGCGCGGCACCAGGTTGCAGCCTGGCGGTGGGAGGTGCCGCGCCACACAGGCAGCGCGGAGGACGGAGGCGTCAGCGGAGCACGCGAGGGCTTCCTCATCGGCCCGATCGTCTTACGGTGAGAGCCGGTCATCAAGAGCGCCTGACGGCGTCGCTGACGCGATGAGGCGGAGCCTCACTCTTGACAACCAGCTCTCACCGCAAGGGCGGCCGAGGACGAGGAAGCCGGGGTAGTCCAAGCCCTAGAGACGAGAACGGCGGGCCCTGGTCTCGCTGTGAGACCAGGGCCCGCCAGGCCGTCCGCAGGCCGTGAGAGGTCAGGGAGCAGCCACAAACGCCGAGAAGTGTCGAGAGGTGTTCTTGCTGGTCAGGCCCAGTTTCGCCGACAGGCCCGAGGTCGCGGGATCGCGGGCCCCACTACGTGGCGATCTGGCTGGCGATGTACCCGTAGGTCAGTCCGGGATCCACTCCAGCAGGTCCCCCGGCTGGCACTCCAGCACCCGGCACATGGCCTCCAGCGTGCTGAACCGCACGGCCTTGGCCCGGCCGTTCTTGAGGACCGCCACGTTCGCGGGCGTGAGCCCGACCCGCTCGGCGAACTCCCCCACGCTCATCTTGCGCTTGGCCAACTCGACGTCGATGCGGACCACGATCGGCATCAGATCACCGAGTCCAGGTCGGCCCGCAGCGCGGACGCCTGACGCAGGAGCGCGCGCAGGACGACCACCAGCAGCCCGACCACGGTGACGCCGACCGTCAGCAGGAACAGCAGCAGCGGCAACCCCGGATCGTCGGCGTTGAACCCGACGTAGCCGAGCACGCCGACCAGCACCACCCCACCCGCGGCGATGGCCCACACGATCGCGTCCACCCACACCAGCGAGTCCTCGCTGAAGATCCGGTCGGTCTTGACCAGGGTGAGCAGCTTCCAGGTCGACACGATCACCACCTGCACGCACAGCACCCAGAACACCGCCACCCCCGTCGCGGGCCAGCGCAGGTAGGCGAGCTCGGGGTCCTCGCGCGCCATGTGCGCGAACTGCCCCGGCAGCGACAGGGTCTGGAACAGGACCAGGACGCCGAAGAGCACGACCAGCAGGAACCGGAGCGGCAGTACCGCTCGATGCGCAGCAACCATGCATCGAGTGTCGCGGGGAATCTATCGAAAGTCAATCGCTAGCTATCGATGCTCACCCGGTGAGCAGGAAGCTGTCGACCACGCCGGTGGTGCTGGCGATGGGGGTTCCGAGCAGGCAGCCCGCGACGCTGCCGAGGTAGCTGAGCCCGGAGGTGACCTTGGTGGCGGACGCGTGCAGGTGCCTGCCCGCGGTCACCTCCCCCGTGAGGACCACGGTCTGACCGACGACGGTGGAGTTCGACCACCCGACCGTGCTCGTGTCACCGGTGCCGTCGAGCCAGGTGACGACCTCGGTCTCGGGCGGCACGCCGGGTACCACCGGCACGCACGACAGGGTGGCGCTGTTGACCGCGGTGCCGGTCGCGGTGGGGCCGACCAGGCAGGTGCCGTAGGTGTACCTGGCCGCGGCCGACACGGTCTGCGGGGTGGTGGTGACCGCTGGGGTGAACACCCGGTCGAACGTGCCCAGGCACTCGGCGTCGACCACCGCCGTCACCCGCGCGCTGGCAGGCACCCAACCAACGCCGATCAACGCGACGAACACCGCTCCGACGACGAGCGCCCGGCGCACCACAGGGACAGATCCCGACCACGTCATCCGCTACCGCCTTCGGGTCAGCCAAGCGCGGTCTGCTTGCCAGGACCCGGATCCGCGGCCCCGACCTACTCAGCCGATCGTGCTCGGGGCCGACCCGCGCGGGCAATGCGCCATCCGGATACCGGTCACGCGAGGGCCCACAGGACGAACGTCAGTCGAGGGCGCGGCGGAGGAAGCCGCGGATGCCGAGGGTGCCGAAGCCCGCGCAGGCGACGAGCATGACCAGGAGGCTGATCCAGACGGGGATGTGCGGGACCTGGGGGACCAGTTCGGCGCGCATCGCCTCGCTGACGTAGGTGAGGGGGTTGAGGGCGCACAGGACCTGGAACCAGCGGACGCTCTCCAGGCCCATCCAGGGGAACTGGGTGGAGCCGGTGAACATGAGCGGGACCAGGATCACCGCGAACAGGATGTTGATCTGCCGCGGCTGCACCGAGGTGCCGATGGTCATGCCGATCGCGGCGCCGACCAGGGAGCCGAGGACGACGATCAGCAGGACCGGGAGCCAGGCCGAGGCGGGCCAGTGCACGCCGTCGAGGATGAGGAAGCCGATGGGGATCATGACGACCGCGGCGACGACGCCGCGCAGGGCGCCGAAGAGCATCTTCTCGATCGCGACCCAGGCGATCGGGATGGGGGCGAGCAGCCGGTCCTCGATCTCGCGGGTCCAGGAGAAGTCCATGATCAGCGGCATGGTGGTGTTCTGCAGCGCGCCGAGGAAGCCGTTGAGGGCGACGATGCCGGGCAGCAGGATGGCCGCGTAGTCCGGGCCGACGTAGCCGAGGTTGGCCAGGACCTTGCCGAAGATGAACAGCGTGAAGAACGGCTGGATGATCACCTGGGCCAGGAACGGCACCAGTTCGCGGCCGGTGACGAAGGTGTCGCGCCACAGCACCGAGCCGAAGGTGCGCAGCGGCGAGGGGGCGGTGGTCATCGCAGCTCCCGGCCGGTGAGGTGGATGAAGACGTCTTCGAGGCTGGGTGTGCCGATGGACAGGTCGGTCACGTCGCACGAGGTGTCACCCAGGACTCGCAGCACGGCCGGTAGGACTACCGCTGCCTCGTGCCCGGTGTAGAGCCGGAACTGACCCGTGGGCGATGGCGCTGCCGGGGCCTCGGCGGCTTTTGCGGCTATAGCGGCCAAAGCTGCCGGTGGAAGCCCGGGAGGTAGCGCTACCGCCGGTCCACCTGAACCGATGCGCTCGACCCGTTCCACGCCGTCGATGCCCGCGAGGGCCTTCTCGACCAGCTCCACCGGGGTGTTCGCCAGGTTGACCGTGACACTCACTGTGGTGCTACCGGGCAGGCCGCGGGTAAGAGCGGCAGGAGTGTCCAACGCGAGCAGTTTGCCGTGGTCGACGATACCGACCCGGTCGCACAGCTTGGCCGCCTCGTCCATGTCGTGCGTGGTGAGCACGACCGTGACGCCCTCGGCGCGCAGGTCCTTCACCCGGTCGTGCACGAACAGCCGCGCCTGCGGGTCCAGCCCGGTGGACGGTTCGTCGAGGAACATCACCTTCGGCTGGTGCATCAGCGCCCTGGCGATCATCACCCGCTGCGCCTGCCCGCCGGAGACGATGTCGATCTTGTCCTTGGCCCGGTCGGCCAGGCCCATCCGGTCCAGGATCTCGTCGGCGCGCGCGTTGCGCTCGGCGCGCGGGACACCGTGGTAGGCGGCGTGGAACAGCAGGTTCTGCCGGATGTTGAGCGATCTGTCCAGGTTGTTGCGCTGCGGCACCACGGCCAGCAGCTGCCGGGCCCGGCGCGCGTCGCGGACGACGTCGACACCGTGCACCGACGCCTGCCCGGCGGTCGGCAGCACCCGGGTGGTCAACACCCCGACGGTGGTCGTCTTCCCGGCGCCGTTGGGTCCCAGCAAGCCGAACACCTCGCCCGCCTCGACGCCGAAGCTCAGGCCGTCCACCGCGGGCTTGGGGTTCTTCTTGTACAGCTTGACAAGGTCGCTGACCTCGACTGCTCTCACCGGGCAACCATATGCCCGGAGTCAACCGAGTTGGCGGATGTTCGCTGTGGAGTGAACGGAAATGCCGCTACCAACCGGACGGAAGCGGCCTTCCCTCGGCGAACCCCGCTGCGGACTGGACACCGACGACCGCGCGGTCGTGCAGTTCCTCCAGGTTGCCCGCCCCCGCGTACGTGCACGCCGAGCGGACGCCTGAGCAGATCCCGTCGAGCAGGTCCTCCACGCCGGGCGCCTTGGGGTCCAGCCGCATCCTGGACGAGGAGATGCCCTCCTCGAACAGCGCCTTGCGCGCCCGGTCGAACCCGCTGTCGGCCCGGGTGCGCGCCGACACCGCGCGCTTGGAGGCCATGCCGAAGGATTCCTTGTACGGGCGGCCTTGTTCGTCGCGCAGCAGGTCGCCGGGCGACTCGTAGGTGCCCGCGAACCACGAGCCGACCATCACCGACGACGCGCCCGCGGCCAGCGCCAGCGCCACGTCCCTCGGGTGCCGGACGCCGCCGTCCGCCCACACGTGCCTGCCCAGCGAGCGCGCCTCGGCCGCGCACTCCAGCACCGCGGAGAACTGCGGTCGGCCGACGCCGGTCATCATGCGGGTGGTGCACATCGCGCCGGGCCCGACGCCGACCTTGACCACGTCGGCGCCCGCGTCCACCAGGTCGCGCACGCCCTGCGCGGTGACCACGTTGCCCGCCACCACCGGCACGCCCGGGTTCAGCGCCCGCACGCTCTTCAAGGCGGACAGCATCTTCTCCTGGTGGCCGTGCGCGGTGTCGACCACCAGCGTGTCCACACCGGACTCCAGCAGCGCCGCCGCCTTGGCGGCCACATCGCCGTTCACGCCCACCGCCGCGGCGATCCGCAACCGGCCCGCCGCGTCCTTGGCGGGCGCGTAGATGTCCGCGCGCAACGCGCCCACGCCGGTGAGCACGCCCGCGAGCCGCCCCTGCGGGTCGACGGCCAGCGCGACCCGCGCGGAGTGGTCGTGCAGCGAGTCGAAGACCGACCGCGGCGGGCTGTCCACCGGCAGGATCACGATCGCGCGGTCGGCGACCTCACCCACCCTGGTGAACCGGTCCACGCCCAGGCACGCGGCCTCGTCGACGACCCCGACCGGGCGACCCTCGCCGTCGACGACGACCACCGCGCCGTGCGCCCGCTTCGGCAGCAGGTTCAGCGCGTCGGCGACCGAGTCGTTCGCGGTCAGCACCAGCGGCGTGTCCCACGCGAGGTGCCGCGACTTCACCCAGGTCACGATGTCGCCGACAGCGGCGGGGTCGACGTCCTGGGGCAGCACGACCAGGCCACCGCGGCGGGCGACCGTCTCGGCCATCCTGCGCCCGGCGACCGCGGTCATGTTCGCCACGACGATCGGGATCGTGGCGCCGGTGCCGTCGGAGGTGCCCAGGTCGACGTCGAACCGGCTGGTGACCGCGGAGCGGCCGGGCACCAGGAAGACGTCGTCGTAGGTCAGGTCGTGGGCGGGCTCGCCGTTGAGGAAGCGCACCCCCGTCACGGTACGGGGTGCGCCCGGGGTTCCGCCGGGTTCTCCGACCACTCCAGCGTGATACCGGCTATCCCGCTGTCGACCCCTGGGTAGTACGCACTCACGACGTACCCCCGATCGCAGTAGAGGTCCGCGGACACCGAGGGCGGGCGCATGTCGTTGGTCCGCACCTCTTGCACGCACCGGGCAGGCGGGTCGCCGGGCGGTAGCTCTAACTGCAACAGGAAGGGGCCACTGGGTTCGCGGAAGATCCGGTAGTAGCCGGGACACTCCAGCTCGGACTTGTCCTCCAGCGAGTAGCTGAGCACCACGGTGTCGCCCTCGGCGAGCCCCCGGTCGAACATCAGCTCGAAGGCCACGCAGATCCCCTTGCGCCGCACCCGGCCGAGGCGGCAGCCGTCCCCGGCCACGATCCGCACGCGGTCGATGTCGCAGTCGGGCTCGCCGTGGTAGACGGCGATGTAGCGGTCGATGCCCTGCTCGCGCGCGACGCTCACCAACCTGGTGTGGATGCGGCCCTGGGTGCGGTCGGCGGCGATGCTGACCCGCTCGTGGGTCATCCGCAGCTCCAGGCCCGCGTTGCAGCGCTCCGGGTCGACGCCCAGCTGAGCCAGCAGCTCCCGGGTGGTCGGCCCGGCCACCACGATCTCGGCGAACGACGCGGACGGCTTGCGGGTCCGGGTGCCGCGCTGGCGGGGTCCGATGAGCACGACGAGCGAGTCGGCGGGCAGGCCGAGCACGATCTCCAGCCCGCGCACGGCGGACAGCGCGTGCGGCATGTCCGGGTGACGGAGACCGCGCTGCCAGTAACTGAGAGTGGACTCGGCGACGGTCACCTCGATGCGCGCCAGGTGCGCCCGCAGCCGGGCCAGGGACAGGCCCCGGTGCTCGATCGCCGTGCGCAGGGCCACGTGGAACGGGCCGCGGCGCAGTGCGTCGGCCAGCGCGTCAGCGGTCACGGCGACTCCGGGACATTCTCGAACGGGTGAATAGTGGTGAACGTTCACAGTAGCCACGCACTACCGGTGGGTAAAGGTGCGCCGTCGCGCTGGAACGGTCCGGGAGCCCTTGCGCGGCCCTTGTCGCCCGAAACGCGGTGATCGCACTCTTCCGTGCACTCCACCCTGCGTCTTCAGGAGGCACAATGTCCCGCCCCGCGACCCGCTCGGCGCTGGCGGCCACCCTCGTGGCCGTCCTCGCCTGGCTGGTCAGCTCCCCGGCGTCGGCCCAGGCGGCCGCCGCGTTCACCATGCAGGCCCAGCAGCAGACCAACTGGTGCTGGGCGGCGTCCGGCACGTCGATCGCCGCGTCCCACGGCGTGAACGTGTCCCAGAACAACTTCTGCGCGCTGGCCAAGAACCGCAGCACCGGCACGCAGTGCCCCAACGACCAGGCGGACCTGGCCCAGGTCCGCAACGGCTTCTCCCGGCTGGGCTTCAGCAGCCCGGGTTCCTACGTCTACAACACGATCAGCTACTCGGCGGTGCAGTCCCAGCTCAACGCCGCGCAGCCGATCGAGACCCGGATCCTGTGGAAGTCCGGCGGCGGCCACATGCACGTGCTCTACGGCTTCGACTCGGCCAAGAGCTGGGTCTACTGGGGCGACCCGTGGCCGGACAACTACCGCTACAACTGGGCCACCTACAGCTACTACGTCAACAACTCCAGCTTCTCGTGGACCCACACCCTGACCGGAATCAGGCGGTGAACGGCATGCGCAAGATCCTCACAACCCTCGCTCTCACCGCAATCGGAGTCCTAGGCCTATCCGGCTACGCGGGCGCCGACCCGGTCGAAGGCGCTGTTACACCGGCCGACAGCGCTAAGGCCCAAGCAGCCGCGAGCGCACCTGACGTCACCGCCACCGTGGGCAAGTTCCTCGGGGTCTCCGGCCTCGCCGCCCCACAGGTCGGGGGGACATCAGTCCCGGTATACGAACTCAGCCCCGACTTCGTATCCGGCCGCTCCCCCAAGGTCGGCCGCCTCGCTTACGTCGCCGTCCCCGCAACCGCAGGTAGCTCTACCGCCTCGGTTTGGACGGTCCGCTCACCTTCCGGCGCGTGGACCGTCGCCAACATCGCGGCGGGCGACTTGGAGTTCCGCAACGCGGGCAAGGTCCCCGCGGGCGCACTCTTGCTCCGCGAACCGCAAACCAACGCTTGGTACGCGGTCACGGGTAGCACCATCCGGTCGCTGGCTACTGGGAAGGTGCAGTCGCTGTCGCAGTACCAGCGGGACGTAGCCGCCCGCTATGGCGACAAGATGCCGGGGTCTGCTTACGACCGGTCTGGGCTCGCGGGTGGGTTTGCTTCCCCGAGCACGGGGGTGGTTAGCCCTACCGGTGGCGGTAGCACGCCTTGGGCTGTGCTTGGGGTTCTGGTTCTTGGCGTCGCCGCGGTGGTTGCTATGACTACTGGGCCTGCGTTGCGACGACGTTAAGGGGTGGCGGGTGGCGGTGGTTCTGGGCTTGAGGAGGTCCCGGGATCGCCGCCATCCGCTGTTGTTCGTTGGAGTTGTCCACAGGGTGCCTGGTCGGTCGGCCCGTTCTGTTGGCGCTTCCCGGTAGGCTGTATATCGGGGGCTGCTTTGAGCGGTTTGATCTTGAGCTGAGTGGATCTGGCTCTCGGTCTCGCCTGCGGCGTCGACGATCAACGCCTCGCCTGCGGCATTGGCCGGGGCGCGAGTTTCGAGCTTTGCTCGATGGGGCGAACTTGTTTTGCGCGGGGCCCCTACGGCACCCGGGCAGAACCACAAAGCAGGGGCCTAAAAGCAGGCCCTGCCACGTGGACGACGCTACGAGTGCCGTCCCCCCACACAAAACAAGTCCACCCCATCGAGCCGGCCTGGCACCAGCGACTCCGAGGAGCGCGTGGCTGGCCAACGTCGTAGAGGGGCACGTTGGGACCAATGCCTGCGGGGGGCACGTGAGGGCGAACGGCCGTAGTGGGTGCGTTGGGGGCAGTGATCGTGCAGGACTCTGGGGGAGAGAAATCGGTGTTTGTGGGTGAGGGGTTAGGGGGTCAGCATGGAGCGGAGGGTGGTGATGGTATCGGCTTCGGTGGGGGATTTGTCGGGGCGGTAGCGGAGTACGCGGGCGAAGCGGAGGGCTATGCCGCCGGGGTAGCGGGGGCTGGGTTGGGTGCCGTCCAGGGCTATTTCCACTACTAGTTCGGGGCGGAGGGTGATGGACCAACTATCAGCAGCGGATTGGTAGTGGGGGAAGGTTTCGGTTTGCCAGCGGAGCAATTCGTCGGTGAGGCCTTTGAAGGTTTTGCCTACCATGATCGGGGGGCCGCCGTCGGGGTCTCGGGCGGCTAGGTGGAGGTTGGAGAGGTAGCCGGTTCGGCGGCCGTGGCCCCATTCCGCGCCGATCACTATCAGGTCCAGGGTGTGGACGGGTTTGATCTTTTGCCAGGCTTTGCCCCGGCGGCCTGCGGCGTATACCGAGGACAGGTCCTTGACCATCACGCCTTCGTGGCCGTCGGACAGGGCGCGGGCGGCCAAGTCCTCGGCTTCCTCGGGCGATGGGTCCACCACACCCGGGATGACGTGCTGACCGACTGCGGTGCGCAGGGCGGATAGGCGGTCGCGGAGTGGTCGATCAATCAGATCCGCACCGTCCAGGTGGAGGCAGTCGAAGAAGAACGGGTGCAGCAGGAGGGCTTTGACCTGTTCCTCGGCGGTGCTGCCGAAGCGGCTCATGGTGTCCTGGAAGCGGCGGGGGCGGCCGTCGTCGGTGATTGCCAGGGTTTCGCCGTCGAGGACCGCCGTGGTGCAGGGCAGGGCGCGGACCAGGGCGACCAGCTCGGGGACGCTGTCGGTGATCTCGCGCAGGGAGCGGGTGTAGATCGTCACCCGGTCGGGGGTCTTGTGCACCTGGATCCGCGCGCCGTCCAGTTTGTACTCGACCGAGCACGGGGTGAGCTGGGTCAGCGCGTCCGCGAGGGACTCCCCCGGCGAGGCCAGCATCGGGCGGACCGGGCGGTGGAGTTCAAGACCGATAGCGGCCAAGTCGCCGCCGGTTAGGGCTACCGAGGCGGTGGCGGGTAGGCGGCCGGAGAGCATGAACGCGCGGCGGACGGCGGCGATCGGGGCCTCCGCTGCCTTGGCCACCGCGTCGAGCATGACGCCTTCGAGGGCGCCCTGGCGGAGTTCGCCGGTGAGCAGGGCGATCAGGAACGCCTTCTCCGGCTCGGTCGCGGCGCCGAACAGGTCGTCGAGCAGCGCCCGGCGGGTGGCGGTGGAGCCCTTGCCGGTGGTCCGCGCCAGCTCCGTCAGCGCGGTGTCGACCTGGGTGACGGTCAGCGTGGCGGCGGCCGCGGGCGGGTGGTCGAGCGCCACCAGCGTCCGCCAGCCGGTGCCGATCCGGCCCTGGACGGGGGCGCCGGTGAGGAACCCGACGAGCGGGGCGATCTCCTCGGCCGAGGCGCGGCGCAGCACGGCAGCGAGGGTGTCGACTTTGGCCAGGCGCGACCGGGTGCCGCCCACCTCGGCGGAGGCGGCCACCACATCGGTCAGGGTCAGCATGTGCCCATGGTGCCCCGGTGCACTGACAACCGCAGCCGAAAGAAGATCGGAACCGGACCCAACCCCGGCCACACCCGCGCGTCTACCTGGATGAGCCCCTCGTACCCAGTGGAGCCCTCCTGATGCGTCTCATCCTCGCCGCAGTCCTCACCTTGGCCGCCGCGGTGTTGTCCGGGTGTGCCGACCGCACACCGCCCAGCGCCGAACCCAGGAGCCGGATCGCGATCCCGATACCGCCACCGGTGCACCAGGCCACCGAGGCGTCCCCGCTGCGCTCTCCACAGTGGATGGTCAGAGCGCGCTGACCGAGGCGATCTCCGCGACCGCGGCGCGCAGCCGGTCCACCGACAGGGCCGCGTAGCCGAGCACCAGCCCGGGGAAGGGACTGGTCGACAGCGCGTACCCGGACAGCGCCGGTGCGTTGATCCCGCGCCTGGCCAACTCGACCTGCAACGCCCGGTCGTCAGTGCCTTCGGGAAGCCGTAGCACCAGGTGCAACCCCGCGGCCACGCCGTGCGGCTGCCAGTCCGGTAGTTCACCCGCGACAGCAGCGAGCAGCGCGTCGCGACGACGCCGGTAGAGCTGACGGCTGCGGCGCAGGTGTCGGTCGTACCCGCCAGAGCGCAGCAAATGTGCCAACGCGGCCTGGGGCATCGGGGAGCAGCCCAGGTCCGACAGGCGCTTGTGGTCGACCACCCGGTCCCGCAGCGCGGCGGGGACGACCATCCACCCCAGCCGGATCGCGGGCGCCAAGACCTTGCTGACGCTGCCGAGGTAGACGACCCGGTCGCGGTCAAGAACCTGCGTTGTCCCTACCGCTGGCCGGTCGTACCGGTGCTCGGCGTCGTAGTCGTCCTCTAGGACATACCCGTCGCGTTCGCGTGCCCAGCTCACCAAGGCTCGCCGACGCTGGGGGCTCAGGACGACGCCTAGAGGGAACTGGTGCGCCGAGGTGACCAGCACCGCACGGCACCCCGTGCGCGGCAACAGGTCCACCCGCATGCCGTCTTCGTCTACCGGCACCGGAACCGGCCGCAACCCGTGCGCCGCTAGAGCCTCCGCAGCCCCAGGGTGGGTCGGATCTTCCACCGCGATGGTCCGGTGACCGTCCGCCCGCAGGATCTGCGCCATCAGCGACTGGCTCTCCGCGACGCCGTGCGTGACGACGACATCGGCCGCCTCGACCGCCCTGGCACGTCCCAGGTAGCCGGCGAGCTCGGTGCGCAACGCCGGTAGACCTGCCGGGTCCGGGTAGCCCAGGTCGTCGTCGGTCAGTGTCGCCAAGCCCGCTCGCATCGCCGCCTGCCACTCGGACCGGGGGAACGCCGAGAGAGCGGGCACGCCTGGCCGGAGGTCATAGCGCCACCGAGTCTGGGTCTTCACCGGCGGAGGTGACGCTGCCTCCGAACTCGCGGGCGTGGTGGCCACGGTCGTCCCCGAGCCGTGCTTCGCGCGCAGATACCCCTCGGCGACGAGTTGGGCGTAGACGGAGCTGACAGTCCCCCGCGACAGGCCGAGCTGCACGGCTAGGTCGCGTGTGGACGGCAACCGCGTCCCTTGCGGCAGCCTCCCGTCGCGGATCGCGGCTCGCACCGCTGCCTCTAGCGCGCGACCACGCTGACCGCGCCCGACCTCGGCCAGGCCGGGGACGAGCAACTCGCGGAAGGAGGACATGTCCCCAGCCTACGGGCCACCCCGGCCGGACCGGCACGAGCAAGTGGACCAGTCCACATACCGCGAAGTGGAGCTGTTGTCGGGTCCACTTCCGGGCGACGCTGGGCAGGTGCCCACCTCCCGCTACCGCCTGGCCATCGGCGCAGGCCTGCTCACCTCGGCCATGATCGGCGGTTCCGTCCCGCTGTCCGGCATGCTCGTGGACTACCCGCTGCTGACCGGCCAGTCGGCGCGCTACGGCGTCGGCGCGATCCTGCTCGCCGCGTGGGCGCTCGCCAGGCGCGTGCCGCTCACGGCCCCGAAGGCCAGGGACGTCCCCGCGCTGCTGGCGATCGTCGCCGTCGGCATGCTCGGCTTCAACGCCTTCATGATCACCGCCCAGCACCACGCCGAACCCGGCCTGGTCGCGGCCGTCCTCGGCGGCAGCCCGCTCGTGTTGGCGGTCGTCGCGCCGCTCATGGCCAAGCGCAGGCCGTCCGCGCAGCCGCTCGTAGGAGCGGCCGTGGTCGTCGCGGGCGTGGTTGTGCTGTCCGGCGGCGGTAGCTGGGAGGGCCCTGGGTTGCTGCTAGCGGTCCTGACCATGCTGTGCGAGGCCGGTTTCACCCTGTTCGCGGTAAGGGTTGTCGGCAGGCTCGGCGGGCTTTCCGTGGCGTTGTGGTGCCACATCATCGCGGCCGTTGTCGGTGCCTGCCTGGCCGTGGTCTACGAGCCATGGCAGACACCGACCAATCGCGAGTGGACAGCGCTATCGGTCGTCGCTGTGTTGACCGTCGTCGCTTTCGTCATCTGGTACCAGGCCGTGAACGTCCTGGGGGCCGACCGCGCCGGAGTGCTCATCGGGGTGATGCCCGCGGCAGGACTGGCTGTGTCGATCGCGGTCGGCTCCCAGAGCTTGACGCTGACGGGCGTGGCGGGTGTCGTAGTAGTAGGGGCGGGCTGCGTGATCGGCCTGCTTACCCGTTCCCCTTGGCCATCCGCAGCACGTCGAGCGCCTCGTCCAGCTGTTGCTCCGTCAGCTTCCCCGCCGCCACGTGACCCCGTTCGATGACGACGTCGCGGATGGTCTTGCGCTCCTTGAGCGACTGCTTGGCGATCGAGGCCGCCTCCTCGTAGCCCAGGAAGCCGTTGAGCGGGGTCACGATCGACGGCGAGCCCTCGGCGTACTCGCGCAGCCGCTCGACGTCCGGCGCTACCCCGGCGACGACCTTCTCGGCCAGCAGCCTGGCCACCGCGGCCAGCAGCCGCGCCGACTCCAGCACGTTGCGGGCGATCACCGGCAGCATCACGTTGAGCTGGAAGTTGCCCTGGCTGCCCGCGAACGCCACCGCGGCGTCGTTGCCGATGACCTGGGCGACCACCATCATCGTCGCCTCGGGGATGACCGGGTTCACCTTGCCCGGCATGATCGACGAGCCCGGTTGCAGGTCGGGCAGGGCCAGCTCGGCCAGGCCGGTGCGCGGTCCGGAGCCCAGCCAGCGCAGGTCGTTGGCGATCTTGAACAGCGACACCGCGACCGTGCGCAGCTGCCCGGACGCCTCCACCACCGAGTCCTGGGTGGCCTGCGCCTCGAAGTGGTCGCGCGCCTCGGTCACCGGCAGCGCGGTCACCTCGGCCAGTTCCGCCGACACCGCCGCGCCGAACCCGCGCGGCGCGTTGAGCCCGCTGCCCACCGCGGTCCCGCCGATCGGCAGCTCACCCAGCCGGGGCAGCACGGACCGGAGCCGCTCGACGCCGTAGCGGACCTGCGCCGCCCACGCCCCGGCCTCCTGGCCCAGGGTGATCGGCACCGCGTCCATCAGGTGCGTGCGGCCGGACTTGACGACCTCGCCCCACTCGGCCGCGCGGGCCTCGACGGCCGCCGCGAGCTGCTCCAGCGCCGGGATGACGTCGGTGACCACGGCCTCGGTCGCGGCCAGGTGCAGCGTGGTCGGGAAGGTGTCGTTGGACGACTGCGAGGCGTTGACGTGGTCGTTGGGGTGCACGTCGCGGCCGAGCGCCCGGCTGGCCAGGGTCGCGATGACCTCGTTGGCGTTCATGTTGGACGAGGTGCCCGAGCCGGTCTGGAACACGTCGATCGGGAAGTGTTCGTCGTGCGCGCCCTCGGCGACCTCGGTGGCGGCGGCCGCGATCGCGGCGGCCACGTCGGCGGGCAGCACCCCCAGCCTGCCGTTGACCCGCGCCGCGGCGGCCTTGAGCAGGCCGAGCGCGCGGATCTGCGCCCGTTCCAGGCCGCGCCCGGAGATCGGGAAGTTCGCCACGGCCCGTTGCGTCTGCGCCCGCCACAGCGCCTCGGCCGGGACCCTGACCTCACCCATGGTGTCGTGCTCGATGCGGAACTCGCCCATGCCCGCCAGTGTCGTCGCCCCGCCAGTCGACGGCATGGTCGGCTTCCCCACACCCCGGTTCGCGGCAATAGGGTGGGTGCCGGACGCCCACCACGTGGAAGGGCAGGTACCCCGATGACCGCTCCCACCACCACCGAAGTCGACCTCGTCATCATCGGCGCAGGCCCCACCGGCCTGTTCGCCGCCTATTACGCCGGGTTCCGCGACCTGCGCACCGCCGTGGTCGACTCGCTGCCCGAACCCGGCGGGCAGATCACCGCGATGTACCCGGAGAAGCAGATCTTCGACGTCGCCGGGTTCCCCTCGGTGCGCGGCCGGGACCTGGTGACGTCCCTGGTCGAGCAGGCCGACCAGTGGAAACCCACCTACCTGCTCGGCCGCCGCGCGCTCACGCTGTCCCAAGTGGAGGACCGGTTCCACGTCGAGCTCGACGGCGGGACGGTCGTCGACACCGGGGCCGTGCTGATCACCGCGGGCATCGGCGAGTTCACCCCGCGCCCGCTGCCCGCCGGATCCGGCTGGCTCGGCCGGGGGATGGTGCACTTCGTGCCCAGCCTGGAGGTGCACCGCGGCCAGGACGTGGTGATCGTCGGCGGCGGCGACTCGGCGTTCGACTGGGCCCTGGCCCTGCACCCGATCGCCACCTCGGTGACCCTCGTGCACCGCCGCGCCAGGTTCCGCGCCATGCCCGCCACCGTCCGGCAGGTCGAGGCCCTCGGCGTCCGGATCATCACCGACGCCCAGGTGACCGACCTGCGGGGCGATGACGACGGCCTGCACGAGGTAGAGCTATCCGTTGGCGGGGAGACGTTGGTACTACCTGCGCAGGCAGTGGTCGCCGCACTCGGTTTCACCGCGGACCTAGGCCCGATCGACTCGTGGGGGCTGGAAATCGACCACCGTTCCATCACGGTCGACTCCACGATGCGCACGGCTAGAGACAAGGTTTATGCCGCCGGTGACGTGGCGGCTTACCCGGGCAAGGTGAAGCTGATCGCGACCGGTTTCGGCGAGGCGGCGACCGCGGTGAACAACATCGCCGTAGCGCTCGACCCCGACGCGCACCTGTTCCCGGGGCACTCCAGCAACGCGGAATAAGGACCAGGACACGAAAGAGGCGGCGGAGATGTTCTCCGCCGCCTCTTGTCGTAAGAGCCGCGTCTTATCGCAAGAACTGTCAGGCCACGACCTGGACCGTGTCGCCGACGGAGAGGCCGTTGAAGTAGGCCTTCGCGGCGGAGGCGGAGAGGTGGATGCAGCCGTGGCTCGGGACCTTCAGGCTGCCCTGGTGGAAGGCGATGCCGCCGTTGAAGAAGACCGAGAAGGGCATCGGGGCGTCGTTGAACTCGCGGCTCTTGTGGTCGATGTCCTTCCAGCCCACCTTGAAGGTGCCGACCGGGGTGCGGTAGCCGGCGCGGCCGTGGGTGATCGGGACCGGGCCGAGGACGACCTTGCCGTCCTTGAGCAGCCAGGACTGGTTCGCCGACAGGTCGATGCAGGCCGACACCGTCGCCGCGCACGGAACACCCTCGACCGGGGCGGGCGCGGGCTTGGCCGTGGTCGACGGCTTGGGCTTCTTCGTGGTGGTCGTGGTGACCGGCGGCTTCTTCTTCGTCGTCGTTGTCGTCACCGGCGGCGCCACCGTGGTGGTCGTCGTAGTGGGGGCCGCCGTCGTAGTAGTGGTGGTCGTGGTCGGCGCGACCGTGGTGGTGGTCGTCGTGGTCGCGGCCTGGACCTGCTGCGCGGCCGGGGCGGCATCCCCGGTGCCGCACGCCGTGGCCAGCAGGGCGGCCGCGGCGACCACCGCGCCCGCTATCAGCCGGTTGACCTTCATGTCTCGCTCCTCGACTACCCCAGCGGGCGTCTGGGTAGACACCCCGTCGACAAGGATGACGACCGGGGACCACTCAGGGTTGTCCACCGCGACCGATCCGTTACCCGGTGGCTCGAACGAACCCGAATGGACCCGGACACCCGTGGGGTTCGACGACCCCACGGGCGGCAGGCGGGGACTGGCGGGTGGGGACAGGCGGATGGGGACTACGGGAGCGGCGGGATGGCGTCGGTCTCGGAGGAGTCGATGTCGAAGTCGACCGACGAGTACTCGCGCAGCTTGGTGAGCCGGTGGAAGCCGTCGATCATGCGGACCGTGCCGGACTTCGAGCGCATCACGATCGACTGGGTGGTGCAGCCGCCGGAGCGGTAGTGCACGCCGCGCAGCAGGTCGCCGTCGGTGACACCGGTCGCGCAGAAGAACACGTTGTCGCCGCGCACCAGGTCGTCGGTCAGCAGCACCCGGTCCAGGTCGTGGCCCGCGTCGATGGCCCGCCCGCGCTCGGCGTCGTCCTTGGGCCACAGCTTGCCCTGGATCGCGCCGCCCATGCACTTGAGCGCAGCGGCGGCGATGATGCCCTCCGGAGTGCCGCCGATGCCCAGCAGCAGGTCGACGCCGGTGTTCGGGCGAGCGGCGGAGATGGCGCCCGCGACGTCGCCGTCGGAGATGAAGTGGATCCGGGCGCCCGCCTCGCGGACCTCCTTGACCAGGCTGTCGTGCCGGGGCCGGTCGAGGATGCAGACCGTCACGTCGGAGACGTCGGTGCTCTTGGCGCGCGCGACCCGGCGGATGTTCTCCGCGACCGGGGCGGTGATGTCCACCACGTCGGCCGCCTCGGGGCCGACCGCCAGCTTCTCCATGTAGAACACCGCGGACGGGTCGAACATGGCGCCGCGCTCGGCCACCGCGAGGACCGCGAGGGCGTTGGGCATGCCCTTGGCCATCAGCGTGGTGCCGTCGATCGGGTCGACCGCGACGTCGCAGTCGGGGCCGTCGCCGTTGCCGACCTCCTCGCCGTTGAACAGCATGGGCGCCTCGTCCTTCTCGCCCTCGCCGATCACCACGACCCCGCGCATGGTGACGGTGCCGATCAGCATCCGCATCGCGTCGACCGCCGCCTGGTCGCCGCCGTTCTTGTCGCCGCGGCCGACCCAGCGGCCCGCCGCCATCGCCGCGGCCTCGGTGACCCGGACCAGCTCCATCGCCAGGTTGCGGTCGGGTGCCTCCCGGCGTCGCGCGGGCGTCGAAGTGGTGGTCGGAGTGTTCATACTGCCTCCCGGATCGGCGCGGGCAGCCTGCGAGCTGTGCAGACCAATCCGCATCCTCCCAGACCACGGTGTGTACCTGCTTACGGCGACGACCGTGCTGCTCGTCACGCGGTGTGCGTGCGGGGGCGGCGGGGCGGGTTGCGATTATGGGCGAATGGCTTCCGGCAACCGGCTGACCCACGGCCCGCGCGACATCCTGCTGTCGATGCTGGCACTGCTGCTCATGGTCGGCATCCCGCTGCTGCTGTTCCGGGCGTGCACGTTCAGCCCGGGGGCGCCGCAGGCCGACCCGGCCTCGGCACCGAGGGTCGACGTCGCCGCGGGGCTCTCGCGCGCGCAGGCGCCGTTCAAGGTCCGGGTGCCCGCGGTGCCCCCGGGCTGGCAGGGGAACTCGCTCAGCAGCGGGTCGGTCGAGCCGACCGGCCGCGTGGTGCGGGCCGGGTGGCTGACGCCGGACCACTTCATCCAGCTCAGCCAGTCCGACGCGCAGCTGACCGACCTGGTCGCCGCCGAGACCGGCACGCTGGGCCTGGCCACGGAGGCGGTGACGGTCGACGGTACACAGTGGACGGTCTTCCCCGGCCGCCGTGACGAACAGGCCTGGGTCGCCGACGTCTCCGGCGTCCGACTGCTGATCACCGGCAACGCCACCGCCGACGACTTCAGACTGCTGGCCGGGGCCGTCGACTAGTTGGCGGCGGCCTTGCGCGCCTTGCGCAGTTCGGCGGGCAGCGAGAAGGTGACCTTCTCCTCAGCCGTGGTGATCTCCTCGACCTCGCCGTAGCCGCGTTCGGCCAGCCAGGCCACCAGGTCCATCACCAGGATGTCGGGCACCGAGGCGCCGCTGGTGACGCCGACCGTGCTGACACCGTCCAACCAGGACTCGTCGACCTCTTTGGCGAAGTCGACCAGGTACGAGGCCTTCGCGCCCGCCTGCAGCGCGACCTCGACCAGCCGCTTGGAGTTCGACGAGTTCTGCGAGCCGACCACGATCACCAGCTCGCACTGCGGCGCCATGGCCTTCACCGCGGTCTGGCGGTTGGAGGTGGCGTAGCAGATGTCGTCGCTCGGCGGGTTCTGCAGGTCCGGGAAGCGCTCGCGCAGCTGGTCGACCCGCTCCAGGGTCTCGTCGACCGACAGCGTCGTCTGCGACAGCCAGATCACCTTCGACGGGTCGCGCACCACGACCTTGTCGACGTCCTCGGCGGTGTCCACGAGCTGCACGTGGTCGGGCGCCTCACCGGCGGTGCCCTCGACCTCCTCGTGGCCCTCGTGGCCGATGAGCAGGATGTCGTAGTCGTCCTTGGCGAACCGCTTGGCCTCGAAGTGGACCTTGGTGACCAGCGGGCAGGTGGCGTCGATGGTGCGCAGGTTGCGCTGGGCCGCCTGGTCGTGGACCGCGGGCGAGACCCCGTGCGCGGAGAACACGACGAGCGCGCCCTCGGGCACCTCGTCGGCCTCGTCGACGAAGATGGCGCCGCGGTCGCGCAGGGTCTCGACCACGTGCTTGTTGTGGACGATCTCCTTGCGCACGTACACCGGTGGCCCGTAGGTCTCCAGTGCCTGCTCCACGGTGATCACCGCGCGGTCGACACCGGCGCAGTAGCCGCGCGGCTTGGCCAGCAGGACGCGTTTGGTGGTGGCGCTCATGCCGTCCAGGGTACGGGCGCTCGCGGTGACTCTCCTGTTCGGTGGGGTGTACGTGGGGTCACAGGGGACGGGCGGCCCAGGACAGGTGGGTGGGCGAGTCTGCGGGCGGTGGGCGGGCGAGTCTGCGGGCGGTGGGCGGGCGAGTCACTGTGCAGATCGGGTGGATTCAGGCAGGCTAGGAAGCATGAAGTCACTCCCGCTGCCGTTGCGGGTCGCGGCGGGGCTCGCCGCCACCGCGCTTGAGCACGCCCGCGACCTGCCCACCCGCATCGCCGGGCTGCCGGTCACCGTGGCCAGCCAGGCGCTGCAGGTGTCCATGCGGGTGCAGCAGCAGGTCACCGAGCTGGCGATCAAGGGCGACGAGGCGATCGCCGCGCTGCGCCCGGTCGAGGACGAGCCGGAGTGGGCGACCTTCGACGAGGACCTCGACGACCAGGCGGTCGACGAGGACACCGCCGCCCCGGCGGCTGTCGACCTGGCCGAAGAGGACACCGCGGCGCCGGTCGTGGTCGAGGCGGTCGAGTCCGATGAGGTGCCGGTGGTCGTCGGGCCCGCGTCGGTGCCGAACTACGGGGAGTTGTCGCTGGCGCAGCTGCGCGCCCGGCTGCGCGGGTTCGACGTCGCCGCGCTGGAGGAGTTGCTGGCGCACGAGCGCGCCACCGAGAACCGCCCGTCGTACGTCGGCATGCTCACCCGCAGGCTCGCCACGCTGCGGGACACCCCCGCCACGTGAGCGCGCCCACCGCCGAGGAGCCGTGGCCGGTCCGCACGGTCGCCCGCAAGATCGCCGACTGGGTGCACAAGCTGGGCACGGTGTGGGTGGAGGGCCAGGTCACGCAGATCTCGGCCCGCCCGGGCACCGGTACCGCGTTCCTCACCCTGCGCGACCCCGCCGCCGACGTGTCGATGACGGTCACCTGCTCGACGCAGATGCTGCGCGAGCACGAGCCGCCGCTGTCGGACGGCGCCAGGGTCGTCGTGCACGCCAAGCCCACCTTCTACCTCAACCGCGGCTCGCTGAGGCTGCGCGCCGACGAGATCCGCGCGGTCGGCATCGGTGAGCTGCTGGCCAGGATCGAGCGGCTGCGCAGGCTGCTGGCCGCGGAGGGCATGTTCGACCCGCGGCGCAAGCGCAAGCCGCCGTTCCTGCCCGCGAAGGTAGGCCTGATCACCGGTCGCGCGTCGGCGGCGGAGCGGGACGTGCTGGCCAACGCGAGCGCCCGGTGGCCCGCGGTGCGGTTCCGGGTGGAGAACGTGGCGGTGCAGGGCGCGCTGGCCGTCCCGCAGATCCTGGACGCGCTGCGGGTGCTCGACCGCGACCCCGAGGTCGAGGTGATCGTCATCGCCCGCGGCGGCGGCAGCGTGGAGGACCTGCTGCCGTTCTCCGACGAGGCGCTGTGCCGCGCGGTGTCCGACTGCCGCACGCCGGTGCTGAGCGCGATCGGGCACGAACCGGACACCCCGCTGCTCGACCACGTCGCCGACCTGCGCTGCTCGACGCCGACCGACGCGGGCAAACGGGTGGTCCCGGACGTGGCGGAGGAGTCGGCCAGGGTCCGCCAGCTGCGCGACCGGGCCCGCCGGGCGTTGCACGGATGGGTGGATCGCGAGGTCCGGCTGCTCACCCAGCTGCGCAGCCGACCGGTGCTCGCCGACCCGATCACCCCGCTGGTGCGGCGCGCGGAGCAGGTGGATTCGCTGCTCGAGCGGGGTCGCCGGGCGCTGCTGGCGCGGTTGGCACAGGAGCGGGCAGCGCTGGACGCGACGAAAGCCCGCTTGACGACCTTGGGGCCAGCCGCCACCCTTGCCCGAGGGTACGCGGTCGTACAGCACACCGATGCCGACGGGACTCCCCGGGTTCTCCGCTCCATCGAGGACGTCGCCGAGGGCGTCGAGGTCCGCATCCGGCTCGCCGACGGCGCACTGCACGCGGTCGTCACCGGCGGCCGGGAGGGCGAAGGAGGCTGATCCTGCCGATGCGGACCTGTCGCGAACCGACGTTCCTCCCGCTCACCCTGTCCACGGTCGGCCGGGTGTGCGCCACCGGGGTGGTCCAGGCCACCGTCCGCCGCGCCGACTCAGCCGCCGCCGAGTGCTGGGCCGCGCTGCTGGCTGGCTGCGACGCCCCCGGCCGCCACCAGCTGCCCACCCGCCTGCGCGAACTGTCGGCGGCCGCGGCGGCGTACACGACCGACAACAACCGCGGCAGGATCGACGAGGCCCGCTGCCGCATCGAGGAAGCCGTCGCCGACCGCGACGGCGAGGACTTCGCCGAGGCCTTCATCGGCTACGACCAGGCGGTGGCCGCCGCCCTCGCCCGCATCCGACAGGAAAGCCCCACACGGTGACCGAACCCGGCTACGAACAGGCACGAGACGAACTGGCCGCGGTGGTGGCGAGACTGGAAGCGGGCGGACTGCCGCTGGAGGAGTCCCTGACCCTCTGGGAACGCGGCGAGTCCCTGGCCAAGATCTGCGACCGCCACCTGGCAGGCGCCCGAGAACGCGTGGAAACCGCCCTGGCGGCCGCCGAGGCCACGGACTGACCCCGACGGCGCGCTAGTGGTAAGAGGCCCTTGGCCCGGTTAGAGGTTGGGGCCCTTGGTGCGCAGGTCCTCGACCGTGGTCATGGCGGTGCGGAGGTCGGCCAGCCATTCCTCGGCGTGCTTGCCGACCAGGCGGACGGCCCAGGCCAGGGCTTCGGATCGTGAGCGGGCGACGCCTGCGTCGACGAGGGTGTCGAGGGTTCGGCGTTCTGGTTGGCGCAGGCGGGTCATGACGGGGACCGAGAGGGTTGTGAACAGTTCCTCGGTGCCGCCGACGCGGGCGCCCCAGGCGACCTTGCGGCCGTAGCGGTGCTCGGCTTGGCGGGCGATCTCGATGCGGTGGTCCCTGGTCTCCTCCCGCCAGCGCGCGATGCGGCCGGACTCGGCGGCGGCGGTCGCGGCCTCGTCCTGGAACTGCTCGGCGAGCGGCGGCAGGGTGCCGACCAGCAGGATCTCCTCCCGGTCGACGGTGATGGCGGGCTTCTCGGTGAACCAGGTGTCGGGCAGCCGCCCGGTGAACCAGGCGGTGACGTCGTCGGACATGACGGCTCCTCTCGCTTACCTGATTACAACGTTACACCTGCAAAACCGGTGGTGGGCCGATTTAGGGTGGGGGTATGACGCTGATCGGGGAACGGGTGCGGCTGCGCGCCATCGAGCCGGAGGACGCCGACACGTTCTGGCGGTGGCACCACGACGAGCACGCCATGCGCTGGATGGAGACGTCGTACCCGGAGTCTCGCGCGCAACTGCGCAAGCGCTTCGCGGACCTCCCGGCCAACAGCCACGAGCGCTGCCGCTTCGCCATCGAGACGATCGCCGAGTCCCGCCTGGTCGGCTACATCGCCCTGCGCGACGCCCGCCCGGAGACCGGCCGCGCGGAACTCGACATCTACCTCGGCGACCCCGACACCTGGAACAAGGGCTACGGCGGCGAGGCCCTGCGCCTGGTGTGCCGCTGGGGCTTCGACGACATGCGCCTGCACGCGATCCAGCTCTTCGTGGTGGCCGACAACGAACCCGCCCGCCACCTCTACCGCAAGGTCGGCTTCGTCGAGGAAGGCCGCCTCCGCCAGTACTTCCGCCGCGACGGCGAACTGCACGACATGATCGTCATGAGCCTGCTGCACGGCGAGCTGGTCGACTAGGCGATGTAGCGGAACCAGGCCTCGGCGCCGTCGACGTGCAGCAGGAAGTGGGTCACCGGGCCGTCCGGGGAGACCAGCGCCAGGGAGCCGGTGACCTTCTCGTAGACCGACTCCCACGCCTCGTGGTCGTCGTCGGCGTTGAGGAGTTCCAGCTCTTGGGCGAACAGCGGCTGGAACTCGGCGAAGCCGGGGTGGGCGGTGAAATCACCGTACAGCCACGGGAAGTCGCGGTCGGTGATGGTGATCTCGCCGACCAGGTCGGTGCCGCGCAGCAGGCGCCAGATCTCGCTCACACGTTCTCCAAGGCCGCGACCAGTTCGTCCACTGTGGTCACTGGACGGTCGCAAACATACCCCCGGCACACGTAAGCAGCCGCACGCCCATCAACCGCGGGTCGGTCCGCCAACAACGGCGACGCTCCGGTCTCCCCGCTCAGCACGACCGCGCCGCCGTGGGCATGCGCGATAGCAGCAGCGACAAGGGATTCGCGATCCGGGCCGACGACCGCGACCTGGACCGGTCCCGAGGCGATGGCTTCCGCGACGGTCAGCCAATGCCCGGCGAACCGGGGCGCGCGCGAAGCCAGCACACCCGCGCGGGACAGCGCCGACTCCGCGGCCTCCCGGTACCCGCGCCCATGTCCGGCAAGGGAATCGCCCAGCAGCAACGCCCCGGCCAACGCCGAAGCCCCGGATGGGCTCGCGTTGTCCCCCGGATCGCCGGGACGCCACACCAGGGCGTCCGCGTCGTCGGCGGTGTCGTGGTAGGCGCCGGGAGCCGCGGGGTCGGCGAAGCGCGCGAGCGCGGTGTCCAGCAACGCGCATCCCGCGTCCAGCCAACGAAGCGCGCCCGTCGCCTGGTGCAGGACGAACAGCGCCTCCGCGAGAGTCCCGTAGTCCTCCAGCACCCCGGCCGCCGCGCCGACGACACCGTCGCGCGATGTCCGCCGGAGCCTGCCGTCGACCAGGTGCAGGTCGAGCAGCAACGACGCCGCCCGCTCCCCCGCCGCGACCCACGACGGCTCGCCGAGTGCCATGCCCGCCTCGGCCAGCGCGGCGATCGCCAGCCCGTTCCACGCGGTGACCACCTTGTCGTCACGACCGGGCTGCGGCCGCCTGGACCTGGCCTCGACCAGGGCCGCGCGCACCCGCTCCCACCTGGCCCGATCGTCGACCGCCCTGATCAACCGCAGCGTGGACGCCCCGTGCTCGAACGTGCCGTCCTCGGTGACGCCCAGCAATTCAGCGGCCCACCCGCCGTCCTCGGCTCCCAGGACCTCAACCACCTGGGTCGGGGTCCACACGTAGGTCGCCCCCTCCACGCCCTCGGTGTCCGCGTCCAACGACGAGGCGAACCCACCCTGAGACGTCCCCAGGTCGCGCAGCAGGAACCCGGCCGTGTCCCTGGCGACCTCGTGGTACCGGTCGGCGCCGGTCCGGCGGGCGAGGTGGGCGTAGAGCCGCAGCAGCAAAGCGTTGTCGTACAGCATCTTCTCGAAGTGCGGCACGACCCAGCCCGCGTCCACGCTGTAGCGGGCGAAGCCGCCTGCGAGCTGGTCGTTGAGCCCGCCATCGGCCATCGCGAGCGCGGTGGTCTCCACAATGGACAGCGACTCCACCGAACCAGTGCGTTCGTGGTGGCGCAGCAAGAACTCCAGTGCCATCGTCGGCGGGAACTTGGGCGCGCCCCCGAACCCGGCGTTGACCCGGTCGTAGGACCCCAGCAGCGATGTCGCCGCGCCTGCGAGCACCGAAGAGTCCACAACGGATGCTTCCATCGGCCCGGTCTGCTCGCGCAGCTCGGCCACGACCCGGGCACCGGCCTGCCGCACCTCGTCATCGCCCGACGACCAGGCCTCGTGCACGGCGGTCAGCAGCTGGCGGAACGACGGCATGCCGGAGCGCGGGGTCGGCGGGTAGTAGGTGCCGCAGTGCAACGGCTCGCCCGCCGGGGTGAGGAACGCGGTCATCGGCCAGCCGCCCTGCCCGGTCATGGCCTGGGTCGCGGTCATGTAGACGGCGTCGACGTCGGGGCGTTCCTCGCGGTCGACCTTGATGTTGACGAAGTGGGCGTTCATCAGGGCGGCGGTCGCGGCGTCCTCGAACGACTCGTGCGCCATCACGTGGCACCAGTGGCAGGCCGCGTAGCCGACCGACAGCAGCACCGGGACGTCGCGGCGAGCGGCCTCGGCGAACGCCTCGGTGCCCCACTCCCACCAGTCGACCGGGTTGTCCTTGTGCTGGAGCAGGTAGGGGCTGGTCGAGTCCTGCAGCCGGTTCGCCATGCCCCCAGCCTCTCAAACCGAGGTGTCGGCGGGTACTCGGGTTTGCCACACTCGCGGACGTGCTGCTGACCGTCTCGACCACCGCGCGCCCGGCGACCGACCTGGGCTACCTGCTGTTCAAGCACCCCGACCGGGCGCAGTCCTTCGCGATCGCGTCCGGTACCGCGCACGTGTTCTACCCACAAGCGGACGAGTCGGTGTGCACGGCGGCGCTGCTGCTGGAGGTCGACCCGATCACCCTGGCCAAGAGCCGCCCCGGCAGCAGTTACGTCGATGACCGGCCTTACGCGTCCGGGTCGCTCATGGCCGTGGCCATCGGGTCGGTGTTCCGCACGGCGATGAACGGTCGCTGCGACGCGCGTCCAGAGCTGGCCGAGCAGGCCATCCCGCTGGTGGTGCACCTACCGGCCGTTGCGCACCAGGGTGACGCTGACCTGGCCGAACGGCTGTTCGCGCCGCTGGGCTGGCAGGTCGAGACCACCCCGGTGCCGCTGGACCCGGCGTTCCCCGCCTGGGGCGACTCGCGGTTCCTGGACCTGAGGCTCACCGGTCGGCTCAGGCTGGCTGACGCGCTGCGGCACCTCTATGTGCTGCTGCCGGTGCTCGACGACACCAAGCACTACTGGGTCGGCGAGGACGAGGTCGCGAAGCTGGTCCGCGCCGGGGGCGACTGGTTGCCCGGCCACCCCGAGCGGGACCTGGTGAGCCGCCGCTACCTGGCCCACCAGCGCGGGTACGTGCGCGACGCGCTCACCCAGCTGTCCGAACTCGACGGCACGCTGCCGGAGGAGCAGGCACCGTCGCACCGGCCGTTGGCGGCGCTGCGGGCGGAGGCCGTGGTCGCCGCGCTGCACGAGGTCGGCGCGCGTCGGGTCCTCGACCTCGGTTGCGGCGGTGGCGCGCTGTTGGAGCGGCTGGTCGCGGACACGGCGTTCACCGAGATCCTCGGCACCGACGTGTCCGCGGGCGCCCTGGACGCGGCGCAGCGGCGGCTGGCCAAGCTGCCGGACCGGGCCAGGTCCCGGGTGTCGCTGCGGCACTCGTCGCTGACCTACACCGACCCCGAGCTGGCCGGGTTCGACGCGGCGGTGCTGATGGAGGTCGTCGAGCACGTCGACCCGGCTCGGCTGCCCGCGCTGGAACGGGTCGTGTTCGGCGTCGCCCGGCCGAGGCACGTCGTCGTGACCACCCCGAACGTCGAGTACAACCCGCTGCTCGGACAGGCGGAGCACCGCCACCCGGACCACCGGTTCGAGTGGACGAGGGCGCAGTTCCAGGAGTGGGCGGGCGCGGTGGCCGCGCGCACCGGCTACACCGTCCGATTCGGACCCGTCGGCCCGGTCGACCCCGACCTCGGCCCGGCGACCCAGCTGGCCGTGTTCAGCACGGAGGAGGCGTAGATGGACCTCACCATCCCGGACATGGCGCTGGTCGTGTTGATCGGCGCCTCCGGCTCCGGCAAGTCGACCTTCGCGCGCACGCGCTTCGCGGCGACCCAGGTGCTCTCCAGCGACTTCTTCCGCGGCCTGGTCAGCGACGACGAGAACGACCAGGGCGCGTCGGCCGAGGCCTTCGACGCCCTGCACTACATCGCGGGCAAGCGCTTGCGGGCCGGTCTGGTCACGGTGGTCGACGCGACGAACACCCAGCCGGGGCCGCGGGCCGCGCTGATCCGGCTGGCCAAGGAGCACAACGTGCTGCCGGTCGCGGTCGTGCTGGACCTGCCGGAGTCGGTGTGCGTGCGGCGCAACGCCGACCGGCCGGACCGGGACTTCGGCGCGCACGTGGTGCACCGGCAGGTCACCGAGCTGCGCCGGTCGCTGCGGTCGCTGGCCAAGGAGGGCTTCCGGCGGGTGCACGTGCTGCGCGGGGAGTCCGAAGTGGACGCGGCGCGGATCGTGGTCGAGCCGCTGCGCAACGACCGGCGCGGCGAGACCGGGCCGTTCGACGTGATCGGCGACGTGCACGGCTGCCGGGTGGAGCTGGAGGAGCTGCTCGGCGAACTGGGGTACGCCATCGACCGCGACGAGCGGGGGCGCGCGGTCGGCGCGGCGCACCCGGCCGGGCGGCGCGCGGTGTTCGTCGGCGACCTGGTCGACCGCGGCCCGGACACACCGGGCGTGCTGCGGCTGGCGATGGGCATGGTCGAGTCCGGCTCGGCGCTGGCGGTGTCGGGCAACCACGAGCACAAGCTGCTGCGGGCGTTGCGCGGCAAGCAGGTGACGGTGCGGCACGGGCTGGCCGAGTCGCTGGAGCAGCTGGCGGCGGAGCCACCGGAGTTCGTCGAGCGCGCGACGGCGTTCTGCGACAGCCTGATCGGGCACTACGTGCTCGACGGCGGCGCGCTGGTCGTCGCGCACGCCGGTCTGCCGGAGGAGTTCCACGGGCGCGCGTCGGGGCGGGTGCGGTCGTTCGCGCTGTACGGGGAGACCACCGGGGAGACCGACGAGTACGGGCTGCCGGTGCGGTACCCGTGGGCGCGGGACTATCGGGGGCGCGCGATGGTCCTGTATGGACACACGCCGGTGCCCGACGCGGAGTGGGTCAACTCGACGATGTGCCTGGACACCGGGTGCGTCTTCGGCGGCAAGCTCACGGCACTGCGGTACCCGGAGCGCGAGCTGGTTTCGGTTGCGGCGCACGAGGTCTGGTACGAGCCGGTGCGCCCGCTGGTGGCGCCGCTGCCCGATCGGGAGCCGACCGCGCTGACGTTGGACGACGTCATGGGGCGCCGGGTCGTGCAGACGTGGGCGCAGGGCGCGGTGACGGTGCGCGGCGAGCAGTCGGCGGCGGCGTTGGAGGTGATGAGCCGGTTCTCGGTCGACCCGCGGTGGTTGGTGTACCTGCCGCCGACGATGGCACCCGCGGAGACGCACCGGGACGGGGACGTCCTGGAGCACCCGCGGGAGGCGTTCGCCGGGTTCGGGTCGCTGCCGGTGCTGTGCGAGGAGAAGCACATGGGGTCACGGGCCGTGGTGCTGGTGACCCGTTCGGCGGCGGTCGGTCCCCGGCGGTTCGCGGTGGAGGGCGACGGGGCCGTCTACACGCGGACCGGGCGGCCGTTCTTCGACGAGGCGACGACCGCGGCGCTGCTGCACCGGGTCCGGGCGGCGGTCGCGGACCTGTGGGACGAACTGGACACGGACTGGCTGCTGCTGGACGCGGAACTGCTGCCGTGGAGCGCCAAGGCGATGGACCTGATCACCACCCGGTTCGCCGCCGTGGGTGCCGCCGCCCACGCCGCGCTACCGGCTGCCCTGTCCGCAGTGGGCAACGCGGTCGACCGGGGCGTGCCGGTGGGCGACCTGTTGTCCCGCACCTCGGCGCGCCTGGCCAACGCCTCGGCCTTCCGCGACGCCTACCGCCGCTACTGCCTGCCGACCGCCGGACTCGACGGCGTGCGGCTGGCGCCGTTCCAGGTCCTGGCCAGCGAGGGCACCACGTACCACGACCGCCCGCACACCTGGCACCTGGCGATCGCCGACCGGCTACACGCGGCCGACCCCGGGCTGTTCACGACGACCGCGCGGCTCGAGGTGGACCCGACCAGCGCCGAGTCGGTGGCCGCCGGTGTGGCCTGGTGGGAATCGATGACCGCGGCGGGCGGCGAGGGGATGGTGGTGAAACCCGCCGCCAACTTCGTCCGCACCGGCCGCAAACTCACCCTCCCCGGCCTCAAGGTCCGCGGCCCCGACTACCTCCGCATCGTCTACGGCCCGGACTACCCCAACCACCTCAGCCGCCTCCGAGACCGCAAACTCGGCCCGAAGCGCTCCCTGGCCCTGCGCGAGTACGCCCTGGGCCTGGAAGCCCTGGACCGACTCGTGAAGGCCGAACCCCTCTGGCGCGTGCACGAGGCCGTGTTCGCCGTCTTGGCCTTGGAGTCGGAGCCGGTCGACCCAAGACTGTGAGATTGACTAGCCCGCCGCGGGCTTGGCTGGGGGGTCGGCGCCCTCGGCGGGCTCGTCGGTGGGGTTGTCGAAGGACTCCGGGAGGCGCTTGAGGTGCTTGGTCATGGAGCGGACCAGGAAGGCGACCGCCACGAAGAACAGGACCAGGATCAAGAACCCCAACGGCGACGACTTGCCGAAGTCCTCGCCCTGGCCGCCGGGGTCGGCGGGTTTGGGGGGGTTGGTCTGGACCTGGGCGAAGGTGGTCGGGAAGTCGGCACCGGGCAGGGCGGCGATCACAGGGAGGCCTTCTCGCGGAGGCCGGAGAAGAGATCGTCTTCCGGGAGGGTGCTGTCGACCAGGGAGCGGACCAGCTCGTACTCCTCGTACGGCCAGATGGTGCGCTGCAGGTCCAGCGGTACCGCGAACCAGCGGCTGTTGGGGTCGATCTGGGTGGCGTGCGCCAGCAGGGCGGCGTCGCGGACCTCGAAGTAGTCGGCGCACTCGACGCGGGAGGTGACGCGGTGGGCGATGTCGCCGCGTTCGGCGGGCCAGTTCTCCAGCCACTCGCCGTAGGGGGACTCGAGGCCGCGTTCGAGCAGGGCCTCGTGGATGGCGACCAGGCGGGCGCGGCTGAAGCCGTGCGAGTAGTACAGCTTCAGCGGCTGCCAGGGCTCGCCCGCGTCCTGGTGCAGATCCGGGTCGCCCGCGGCGTCGAAGGCGGCGATGGAGACCTCGTGGCAGCGGATGTGGTCGGGGTGCGGGTAGCCGCCGTTCTCGTCGTAGGTGATGACGACGTGCGGGCGGAACTCGCGGATGGCCCTGACCAGCGGCGGCACCGACTCCTCCAGCGGCACCAGGGCGAAGCAGCCCTCGGGCAGCGGCGGCAGCGGGTCGCCCTCGGGCAGGCCGGAGTCGACGAAGCCGAGCCAGCGGTGCGAGACGCCCAGGATCTCGGCGGCCCTGGCCATCTCGGCGCGGCGCACCCCGGGGATGTCGGCGGTGACCTCGGGGCGGTCCATGGCCGGGTTGAGGATGTCCCCGCGCTCGCCACCGGTGCAGGTGACCACCATGACCTCGTGCCCATCGGCGACGTACTTGGCCATCGTCGCCGCGCCCTTGCTCGACTCGTCGTCGGGGTGGGCGTGCACGGCCATCAAACGCAGCTTCTCGGACATGGTCCTCCTCGGCCCCCTCCTGGAACGTGGTCCCGCACACGGCGGATACTCGACCCGAACAGCGCAACGCGCCGGGCGGGGACCATTGTTCCCGCCTGGTGGACCGCCCCGGTGAGGAGGCCCCCGCTATGACCGCCGCCGGTCGCACACCGCCAGAGGGCCGCTACGGCGCGCGCCGGGCGCCGAGGTCGCGCCGCACCGCCGTGGTGCTGGTGATCCTCGGGTTGGCGGCGGGGATCGTGGTCGCGTTCCTCGGCTACAAGAACCTCGGCACCGCGCCCATCGAGGCCGAGCGGACCGGGTTCAGCGAGGAGCCGGGCAACCGGATGCGGATGACCTTCGACGTGACCAGGACCACCCCGGAGCAGGCCGCGGTGTGCGTGGTTCGGGTGCGCGGCATCAACGGCGACGAGACCGGTCGCAAAGAGGTGTACATCGCGCCGGGCCAGGCGTCCGTGCGGATGACGACGGTCATCGCGAGCAGCGGCGAACCGGTCACCGCGGACGTCTTCGGTTGCTCGTACCAGGTACCCTCCTACCTGTCCACAACCGCGCCGCCAACGGGGTGAACTCCAGCCGGAAAAGCGATTAGCCAGACAAAACGGGCGTTATAGCACGTGTGTTCGTGGTACGCTCGTAGACCTGCACGGCCCCTAGGAGGGCCGTGTTTTTTCCATTCCGGGCGCACCACCAGGCCTGGTTTGCCGGCCTGTGACCACGGGCCCGGAGTACGACGAGGAGTTGGTGACCGTGAGCGACACCCAGGTGACCTGGTTGACCCAGGAGGCCTACAACCGGCTCAAGAACGAGCTCGACGAGCTGATTGAGAACCGCCCGGTCATCGCGCAGAAGATCAACACCAGCCGCGAGGAGGGTGACCTCAAGGAGAACGGCGGGTACCACGCCGCCCGCGAGGAGCAGGGCCAGCAGGAGGCCCGGATCCGCCACCTCCAGGAACTGCTGCGCGGCGCGAAGGTGGGCGAGGCGCCCGCCAACGACGGCATCGCCGAGCCGGGCATGGTGCTGACCGTCCGCTACGACGGCGATGACGACGAAGAGGTCTTCCTGCTGGCCACCCGCGAGGAGGGCGGCGAGGGCGAGCTGGAGGTCTACTCCCCCGAGTCCCCGCTCGGCCGCGCGCTGCTCGGCGCCAAGGAGGGCGAGACCAGGGAGTACGACCTGCCCAACGGCAAGACCCAGAAGGTCACCCTGACCAAGGCGGTCCCGTACGGCGGCTGATCCCAAGCCAACGCTCGACAACGAGGACGGCCACCCCACGTGCCGATGGGGTGGCCGTCCTCGTTTGTCTCAGAGCTTCAGCTCAAGCGCTCCAACACCATGGCCATGCCCTGGCCGCCGCCGACGCACATGGTCTCCAGGCCGAACTGCTTGTCGTGCCACTGCAGCGAGTTGATCAGCGTGGTGGCGATCCTGGCGCCGGTCATGCCGAACGGGTGGCCGACCGCGATGGCGCCGCCGTTGACGTTGAGCTTGTCGTCGTCGACGCCCAGTTCCCGCGCCGAGGGGATGACCTGGGCGGCGAACGCCTCGTTGATCTCCACCAGGTCGATGTCCGAGATGGACAGACCGGCGATGGCCAGCGCGCGCCGGGACGCCTCGACCGGCCCGAGGCCCATGATCTCCGGCGACAGCCCGGAGACGCCGGTGGCGACGATCCGCGCCAGCGGCGTCAGCCCCAGCTCGGCCGCCTTGCGGTCGGACATGATCACCAGGGCCGCCGCGCCGTCGTTGAGCGGGCAGCAGTTGCCCGCGGTGACCCGACCGTCCGGTCGGAACACCGGCTGCAGCGTCGCGGTCTTCTCGTAGTTCACCCCGGCGCGCGGGCCGTCGTCGGTCTCCACCACGCGTCCGTCCGGGAGGGTCACCGGCGTGATCTCCCTGGCCCAGAAGCCGTCCTTGATCGCCTGCTCCGCGCGGTTCTGCGAGCGGACGCCGAAGTGGTCCATCTCCTCGCGGGTGATCCCCTTGGCCAGCGCCAGGTTCTCGGCGGTCTGGCCCATCGCGAGGTAGGCGTTGGGCACCCGGCCGTCCAGGCGCGGGTCGTGCCACTCGTCGGCGCCGGACTCGGCGACCGCCGCGGTGCGCGCCTCGGCCTCGGCGAAGATCGGGTTGTGGGTGTCGGGCCAGGAGTCGGAACTGCCCTTGGCGAAGCGCGACACGGTCTCCACCCCGGCGGAGATGAACACCTCGCCCTCGCCCGCCTTGATCGCGTGCAGCGCCATGCGGGTGGTCTGCAGCGACGAGGCGCAGTAGCGGGTGACGGTGCAGCCGGGCAGGAAGTCGTAGCCGAGCAGCACCGAGACGATCCGGCCGATGTTGTTGCCCTGCTCGCCGCCGGGCAGGCCGCAGCCGAGCATGAGGTCGTCGATGTCGGTGGGGTCGAGCGCGGGCACCCGGTCCAGGGCGGCGCGGACCATCTGCGCGGTCAGGTCGTCCGGTCGGATGTCGACCAGGGAACCCTTGCCCGCCCGGCCGATCGGCGAGCGGACAGCGGAGACGATGACTGCCTCTGGCATGGCGGGTGCTCCTTCGCGGTAGGCCGGTCCAGCACGACACCGCTGAGGTTACCCTCGGGTAACTCACCCGTGGAGCCACGCTGCTCAGCCGGGTGTCACCGCACTGTGGCACACCCCGGCCACCGCGCACAGTGGGGCGAGGATCACGCCCGCCGCCAGCCCGTACCCGGCGCCGTTGGGGTGGAACCGGTCCGGGCTGAACAGCTCGTCTGGGCGCCGGGCGAAGTGCCGCGACACCAGCGTCATGGGCACCACAGCGGCGCCGCTGCCGACCAGGGCACGGGCCTGCGCGCGGCCCAGGGCCAGGCTCCACCGCTGCGCCAGCGACCGCAGCGGCTGCGGGATCGGCCGGACCGTGCCCAGGTCGGGGCAGGTTCCGACGACGACACCGGTGCCAGCCGCGACCAGCCGCCGGACCTGCTCGCCGAGCAGTTCGGCGCACGCGGCCACTCCGAGCCGAGCCGTCACGTCATTACCGCCGACCATGACCACAGCGGCCCTCGGTGGGTCTAACAGCGCGCGGTCGACTTGGTCGGCGAGGTGGGTACTGCGGGAGCCGACGACCGCGTAGGTCGTGAGCCGCACCGGGCGGCCCGCCTCCTCGGCCAGGCCCCTCGCGAGCTGCACGCCAGGTAGCGCTTCCGGCGACTCAGCACCCAGCCCCGCGGCGGTGGAGTCACCGAAGATGCCGAAGGTAAGAGCGTCGGCGACCTGCCCAGGGCCGGTTCCGTCGGGCAGGTAGCAGCCGTCCGCGTTGAACGGCAGGTCGCGGGGTACACCGATGATGCTGCGCGCTTGTCGGGACTGCGACTGCAAGAGGGTGTACGCCGCGCCGGACAGGCCGCCCACGGAGCCTGCCGCCACAGCGGCCACCCAGAGCCCACGGATCCACAGCATCGCCTGCCCCCCTTCGACCAAAGGTGACTGTCTTAGACCTATCGCCCCTACCGACCTCCTCTTTACCAAACGCGGCGATTACTTCACCGGCGCTAGAGCCGGGATACGCTCCCCACGAGCAGGTCAACGACGCGAACCCCTAACGCGACCCCACGAAGGAGCCCTCGGTGGAGTACGTCGAGCACATCTTTGATCTCGTCGGTGACACGCCCCTGGTGCGGCTGAACACCCTGGCCGAAGGGCTCGCCCCGACCGTGCTGGCGAAGGTGGAGTACTTCAACCCGGGCGGCAGCGTGAAGGACCGGATCGCGCTGCGCATGGTCGAGGCGGCCGAGGCCTCCGGCGAGCTGCGCCCCGGCGGCACGATCGTCGAGCCCACCTCGGGCAACACCGGCGTCGGCCTGGCGATGGTCGCCCAGCGCAAGGGCTACAAGTGCGTGTTCGTCTGCCCGGACAAGGTCAGCGAGGACAAGCGCAACGTGCTCAAGGCCTACGGCGCCGAGGTCGTGGTGTGCCCGACCGCGGTGGCCCCGGAGCACCCGGACTCCTACTACAACGTGTCCGACCGGCTGGTCCGCGAGATCGAGGGCGCGTGGAAGCCGAACCAGTACGCCAACCTGGAGAACCCGGCGAGCCACTACCACTCGACCGGCCCCGAGCTGTGGCGGCAGACCGAGGGCAAGATCACGCACTTCGTGGCGGGCGTCGGCACCGGCGGCACCATCTCCGGCACCGGCCGCTACCTCAAGGAGGTCTCGGGCGGGAAGGTGCGGGTCATCGGCGCCGACCCGGAGGGCTCGGTCTACTCGGGCGGCACCGGCAGGCCGTACCTGGTCGAGGGCGTAGGCGAGGACTTCTGGCCGGAGACCTACGACCGCTCGGTCGCCGACGAGATCATCGCGGTGTCGGACTCGGAGTCCTTCGAGGTCACCCGCAGGCTGGCCCGCGAGGAGGCCATGCTGGTCGGCGGGTCGTGCGGGATGGCGGCGGCCGCGGCGCTGCGGCTGGCCAAGCGGCTCGGCCCGGACGACGTGGTAGTGGTGCTGCTGCCCGACGGCGGCCGCGGCTACCTGTCGAAGGTGTTCAACGACTCGTGGATGGCCCAGTACGGGTTCCTGCCGCCCGAGCACTCCGGCGCCACCGTGGGCGACGTGCTGCGCCGCAAGAGCGCCTCGGGCACCACGATCCCCGACTTCGTGCACGCCCACCCGACCGAGACGGTCGCCGACGCGGTGGCCATCCTGCGCGAGTTCGGCGTGAGCCAGATGCCGGTGGTCAACGCCGAGCCGCCGGTGATGGCGGCCGAGGTGGTCGGCGCGGTCAACGAGCGCGACCTGCTCGACGCGCTGTTCACCGGCAAGGCCGCGCTGGCCGACCGGCTGGACCGGCACATGTCCGGCCCGCTGCCCACCATCGGCGCCGGTGAGCAGGTGTCGGTGGCGATGACCGCGCTCACCGACGCCGACGGCGCGCTGGTGCTGGTGGACGGCAAGCCCGCGGGCGTGGTGACCAGGCAAGATCTCCTGGGCTTCCTGGCCGGGCGGTGACGCCCTATGGTCACCCCGCGAGCCGCGAACCGCGCACGGATATCGCGTCCGATAGCGTTACCCGCAGAGTTATCTGATTTGCCAACTGATAGTCCAGGTCAAAAGGGGTGGGAAACCCGATGAGTGCTCCCCAGCCGCCGAACCAGCCATGGCAGGGCGGTCAGCCCCAGCAGTGGCCTGGTCAACCCGGTCAGGACCAGCCGCCGTACGGCCAGCAGCCGGGCGGGTACCCCCCGCCGCAGCCGCACTACGCGCCACCACCCGGTGACACCACCGGCGCCGACGGCGTCGAGCGGACGCAGGCCATCCGCCCGGGTCAGACCCCTCCCGGTGGGGAGGAGGAGGGCGTCGACCGCACGCAGGTCGTGCGCCCGGGCCAGGGTGACGCGACGCAGATGGTGCCGCCCGGCTCCGTCCCGCAGTCGCCGCCCTACGCCCCGCCGCCCAGCGCCGCCGACCAGGCGTCGCCCCCCGGCGGGTTCCACCAGCCCTACGGCCAGCAGCAGCCGCCCCAGCAGCAGTACGGCCAGCCCGGTGGGTTCGGCCAGCAGCAGGGTTACGGCCAGCAGCAGCCCGGCGGCTACCCCGGCCAGCAGGGCGGTTTCGCCCAGCAGTCCGGTCTCGGCGGCGCGCCCGGCGCGGGTGGTCAGGGCCAGAACACCGGCATGATCGCGCTGATCGTGCTCGGCGCCGTCGCGGTGCTCGGCCTGATCGCGCTGATCATGAGCATCTCGCTGATGTCCAACATCTCCACCATCAGCGGCCTCTGCGGTGACGTGCGCGGGCTCGGCGGGGTGGCGTCGAGCTACTGCCCGAGCGGCTTCAACACTTTCCTGTCCTTCGTCCAGATCGCGGGCGCGGGCGTGGCGATCGCGGGCGCGGTCCTGCTGGCGCTGAAGAAGAACCTGAACATCGCCCACCTGCTGGTCGCGGGCGGCGGTGGCGGCCTGGTGGTCGCCGCGATCATCAACGGCGCGACCTTCAGCTTCGTCGGCCAGATCATGACCCCGCTGGTGTTCGGCCTGCTCATCGCCGGTGCCGGTGCGCTGGCGTTCTTCCCGCAGACCAAGGACTACCTGCTCGGCAGCTCGCCGCTCAGCTCGCTGAGCAGCGGGTCCGGCGGCCCCGGTGGCCCCGGCCCCGGTGGCCCCGGCGCCGGTGGCCCCGGCGCCGGTGGTCCCGGTGGGTTCGGCCAGCCGCACCAGCAGCAGGGCTACGGCCAGCAGCCCCCGCAGCAGCAGTACGGCCAGCCCGGTGGGTTCGGCCAGCAGCAGCCCCCGCAGCAGCCGGGCTACGGCCAGCCGCCGCAGACCCCGCCGCCCGGGTTCCCCCCGCCGCAGCAGGGTTACGGGCAGCAGCCCCCGCCGCCCCCGCCCGGCGGGTTCGGCCAGCAGCCGCCCGGTGGGCAGCCGCCGCAGCAGTGGTGACTCGCGCGAACTGAGTTGATAGGCCCCGGCAACCTGCCGGGGCCTATCCGCGTCTTTGGGGTCGTCCAGGAAGACGCGAGGGGGAAATGTGAACTACCAGGCGCCATACCAGCAGCAGGGCTACTACCCGCAATTCCAGCAGGCGGCCCCGGGCAGCCCGGCGACGGCGGTCGTCGCCGGACTCGCCGCGCTCGGCACCGCGGCCGGGATCGGCGGCTCCTCGGCGTACTTCGTGGCCGAGGTGCCCTACGCCAGTGATGTCTTCGAACTCCCGCCCGGGCTCCAGTCCCTGGTCATCGGCAGGTTGATGCTCGCGGCGCTGGCCCTGATCGGCGCGGTGATGCTGTTCGCGCGGCGCAGGGCGGGTGTCCCGGTCGTCGCGATCTCCGCGGTGCTCGGCGTCGCCTCGCTGCCGTTGGAACCGTTCGTCTCGGAATTGCTGCGCGGCATCGGGCTCGGAATCGGCGACTATTTCACGGCGCTCACCGAGTTCAACGACAGCTACACCATTCTGCTCGCCGTCGGCGCTATCGCGGGCATTCTGGCTTTCTTCTTCGCGGTGCTGCCGTCCACCGGCCGGTGGCTGCGCGGCGCGGCCCGGTACTGATCGACCTGACGCGGGACCTGGATCGGGGCCGTGCGGGCTTGTACCGCACGGCACTACCACCAAGCATCACTCGATCGGTGAAATATTCCTCATAGTGGGAACGGTCCCACATGGTGGTCGATTGGGCGGTCCCCCGTAACCTGGGGGACATGGCAGACGAGACGTCGCGCTGGGGTTTCGAGACCAGGGCGATCCACGCTGGACAAGAGCCCGATCCGCGCACCGGCTCGGTGATCGTGCCCATCTACGCCACCTCCACCTTCGCCCAGGACGGCGTCGGCGGCGTGCGCGAGGGCGGGTACGAGTACTCGCGCAGCGCCAACCCGACCAGGACCGCGCTGGAGCAGGCGCTCGCCGCGCTCGAGGGCGGCAAGCACGGCCTGGCCTTCGCCTCCGGCCTCGCCGCCTCCGACGTGGCGCTGCGCTCGATGACCAGGCCGGGCGACCACGTCGTCCTGGGCAACGACGCCTACGGCGGCACCTTCCGGCTGCTCGACAAGGTCCTCACCCAGTGGGGCGTCGAGTACACCTCGGTGGACCTGTCCGACCTGACCGCGACCAAGGCCGCGCTGCGCCCGACCACCAAGGTCATCTGGTCGGAGACGCCGACCAACCCGCTGCTGGGCATCGCCGACATCGCCGCGCTGGCCGCGGTCGCCGCCGAGGGCGGCGCGAAGCTGGTCATCGACAACACCTTCGCCACCCCGTACCTGCAGTCCCCGCTCGGCCTCGGCGCGGACGTGGTGCTGCACTCGACCACCAAGTACCTCGGCGGCCACTCCGACGTGGTCGGCGGCGCGCTCATCACCTCCGACGACGACCTGCGGGACAAGTTCGCGTTCCTGCGCAACGCCGCGGGGGCGGTGCCCAGCCCGTTCGACGCGTGGCTGGTGCTGCGCGGGGCGAAGACGCTGGCGCTGCGGATGGAGCGGCACAGCGACAACGCCGAGCGGATCGTCGAGGCGCTGCTCAACCACCCGAAGGTCACCAAGGTCTACTACCCCGGCCTGCCAGAGCACCCCGGCCACGAGGTCGCCGCCAAGCAGATGCGCCGCTTCGGCGGGATGGTGTCGTTCTCGGTCGCCGGTGGCGAGGAGGCCGCGCTGGCGGTGGCCGCCCGCACCAAGCTGTTCATCCTCGCCGAGTCGCTCGGCGGCATCGAGTCGCTCATCGAGCACCCCGGCAAGATGACGCACGCGAGCACCACCGGGTCGCCGCTGCAGATCGCGGGCGACATCCTGCGGCTGTCGGTGGGCATCGAGGACGGCACCGACCTGGTGAACGACCTGCTCAAGGCCCTGGACTAGTCCCCCGGACGACAACGAGGCCCGGTCCCCCGAGCGGGGATCGGGCCTCTTCTCGCGGGACCTCGGGCTACGGGCTGACCTGGTGGAAGCGCTCCACGGCGCTGCCCGGGTTGGTGCCCACGGTCGGGGTGCTGGAGGCGGGCGGCAGGTCGGCCGGGTCGACGCAGCCGCCGACGAGCTCGAGGCCCTGGCCGCGCTGCACGAACTCCCCCGCGCTGGCGCACCCGGCGTTGCTGACGGTGAACACGGCCACCCCGGCCAGCACCAGCGCCGCGGCAGCGGCGCCCGCCAGTGGCATCGCCCTGCGTGAGGTGGCCATGGTTCTCCCCGAGGTGGATATCGCCCTGGGGGCGAGCGTACCCGCCCACCCGCCACCGCACCTGAGCAGTAGCTGAGTGTGGCCCCCGCCCGGGATCCGGGCGGGGGCCACGACAGCGCTGGTGGTTACAGGTTGCCCCGGCGGTCCTGCTCGCGCTCGATCGCCTCGAACAGGGCCTTGAAGTTGCCCTTGCCGAAGCCGAGCGAGCCGTGCCGCTCGATCATCTCGTAGAACACGGTGGGCCGGTCGCCGGTGGGCTTGGTGAAGATCTGCAGCAGGTAGCCGTCCTCGTCCCGGTCGACCAGGATGGCGTGCTCCTTGAGCTGCTCGATCGGCACCCGCACGTTGCCGATGCGCTCGCGCAGCTCCGGGTCCTCGTAGTAGGAGTCCGGCACGTCGAGGAACTCGACACCGGCGGCGCGCATGGCGGTCACGGTGGCGATGATGTCGTTGGTGGCCAGCGCGATGTGCTGGCAGCCGGGGCCGCCGTAGAACTCCAGGTACTCGTCGATCTGCGACTTCTTCTTCGCGATCGCGGGCTCGTTGAGCGGGAACTTCACCCGGTGGTTGCCGTTGGCGACCACCTTGCTCATCAGCGCCGAGTACTCGGTGGCGATGTCGTCGCCGACGAACTCCGCCATGTTCACGAAGCCCATGACGCGGTTGTACCAGTCGACCCAGTAGTCCATCTTGCCGAGCTCGACGTTGCCGACGCAGTGGTCGACGGCCTGGAAGATGCGCTTCGGGGCGCCCTCCGGCTTCTTGTACGCACCGGCCTTCTCGACGTAACCGGGCAGGTAGACGCCGTTGTAGCGGGAGCGGTCGATCAGGCTGTGCCGGGTCTTGCCGTAGGTCGCGATGGCGCCGACGCGGATGGTGCCGTGCTCGTCGGTGACGTCGTGCGCCTCTTCGAGCACGATCGCACCCTGGGCGCGGGCGTGCGCCAGGCACTTGTCCACGTCGGTGACCTCGAGGGCGAGGTCGACCACGCCGTCGCCGTGCGCGCGCTGGTGGTCGAGCAGCGGGCTCTTGGGGTCGACGCCGCCCTTGATGACGAAGCGGGCCGAGCCGGACTTGAGCACGTAGGACTTGTGGTCGCGGTTGCCGGTCTCCGGGCCGGAGTACGCGACCTGGGTCATGCCGAACGCCGCCTGGTAGAACAGCGCGGTCTGGGTGGCGTTGCCGACCACGAAGACGACGGCGTCCATGGCGCGCACCGGGAACGGGTCCTTGCTCTCGTCGTACTCGACGAGGCCGACGAGCTGGCGGAGCTGGTCGAAGCTCACCTCGTCCATGCCCTGGTCACCGCGGTTGAGCGTGCCCGTCATGGCGTTCCTCCTGCGTTCGCGTCCTGCACCTGCCTACGCAGCATGGGTACCCCAGTGCATCCTGCGCAACACTTAGGAAGATCACTGGACAAGATGACTAGGGTGTCACCATGCGTGTCTGGCAAACTGAACACTCTGCCCAAGGAGAGACGTGACAGCCGAGGAAAGTCCCGGGATCGACGTGCTCGACGCCCGACTGCTGCTCCTGCTCACCGACGAGCCCCGACTGGGCGTGCTGGAGTGCTCGCGCAGGCTCGGCGTCGCCCGCGGCACGGTGCAGGCGCGGATGGACCGGCTGGAGCGGCGCGGGGTGCTCACCGGGTTCCCGCCCGCGGTCGACCTGGCCGCGATGGGCTACGGGCTGACCGCGTTCGCCGTGCTGGAGATCGCGCAGGGCAAGCGCGGGGAGGTCGCCACCCGGCTGCACGCCATCCCGGAGGTGTGCGAGGTGCACGCCACCACCGGCGAGGGCGACCTGCTGGTGCGGATGGTCGCGCAGAACAACGCCGACCTGCAGCGGGTGATCGACCGGGTGGTCAACGTCGAGTGGGTGCGCCGGACGTCGACCTCGATCGCGCTGTCCACGCCGATCCCCACCCGGGTCCGGCCGCTGCTGGAGCGCGAGGTCCGCTAGTCGGCCAGCGGCTGGTGAACCGTGCCCAGCCGGACCAGGGTCCGCTGCTCGGCGACGAGGTTGCCTGCCAGGTCGTCGGCCACCCGGTGGCCATCGCCGTGGTAGCGGCTGCTCTCCCTGGCGTGCCGGAGGTTGCCGGTGATCATGTGGCCGACCTCGGCCAGGAACCGGGCGAGGTCGTCGCGGTGGCGCAGCGGGCCGCGGGAGATCTTGTCCCTGGTGGCGATGAACCGCTCCTCGGTGGCCACGGCGCGGGCGGCGATGGCGTCGAGCGCCTCCTGCAGCGGCGCGCCCTGTCCCAACAGGACCCAGACGGCGTTGATCTTCTCGCCCTCCTCGATCTCCTTGGCGAAGGAGTAGAGGTCGTTGACGAGGATCCAGTGGTCGATGGCGAGCGCGCAAGCCTTGCGCACCAACGGGTCCTCGTCGACGAGCCCGCCGAGGTCGATGCCGAGCGCCCACTCGGCGATGGTGAGGATCCAGTGCCCGTAGGCGTTCACGCGCCTGCTGGAGCCGAGGTAGGCGTCGAGGTCGTCGAACTCGCCGAGGTCGTGCTGGTTGGCGTTGTCGATGACCACGCTCGTGCCGACCTGGACCAAGCGCTCGCGCAACGGGCCAGCGGTGGGCAGCAGCAGGGCGTGGACGTCACCGAGGAGACGGGCCAGCGGGGTGGCGCCGCCGGGGGTTCCCTCGACGGCCGCGCACAACTGGCGGGCCAACCGGTCCCTGGCGGTCTGCTCGCGCAGCCACGGCGCGGAGAAGGCGTCGTCGAGCAGCGCGGCGGCGTTCATCCACAGCTGTTGCCGGAAGAACCGGTCCGACCTGGTGTGCGGCATGCACAGCGCGCCCCAGCGGTGCAGGTCCTGGCGGAGGTAGTGGCCGGTGACCGGACTGTCCTGTTCGGACTCCCCGAAGTAGTCGACCAGGTACGGCCGCAGCCACGACTCCACCCGCGGCGCGGTGGCCGCGGCGTCCGGGTGCACCGCGAGCGGGCACCGGGTCGGCAGCGCGGGCAGCCGGTAGGTCATTCCGTAACGGAGTCCGGCGCCCGGGTGGGGGGAATTTTTCACACCAACTCCTCCATTTAATGGTTCAAGTGTAAACGCGGTGGATTGTTTCGCTCCATCCGGCTCATGCGGATGCCGCAGCGGTTCACCTGTGCGGACGCACGGTCGTCACCGTGTGCATGAGCGCGTTGGGCCACACCGGTGATCGTGTCGGACTCGGACGCCGCGGGCGCGGGCGGTCCGTGGTCGTTGCTTCCTTAACCACTGATGTGCGGGCACCACGTCACCCGAGTGTGAATGGGTTTCACCTGTGCGGCAGCGCTCCCACCACCCTGCGCGGCCGGGGTTGGGCCATGCGGGGGCGCGGTGGCACCGAGATCACCCGAAAAGATCACCGGCGGGTGTGCAGGTGCACGGGATCATTCAGGGGCCGCCATCGAGGTCGACGGAGAAAGCGCGAGGAATGGGTCCCGGTATCGAGCAGCTGCTTGCCGAGAGCCGCACCGCGGTGCTGCCTGCGCTGCGTGCCGCCGTCGACTCGCTGCCGCCTGCCATGAGGCGGATAGCGTGCTACCACTTCGGCTGGCTGGACGTGTGTGGCTTGCCGGTCAGGGGCGACGGCGGCAAGATGGTGCGCTCCGCGCTGACCCTGTTGTCAGCCCGCGCGGTCGGCGGCGACCCGGTGGCCGCGGTACCCGCGGCGGTGGCGATCGAACTGGTGCACAACTTCTCGCTGCTGCACGACGACATCATGGACGGCGACCGCACCCGCAGGCACCGGGGCACGGCCTGGGCGGTGTTCGGCGTCCCCACCGCCCTGCTGGCGGGCGACGCCCTGTGGGCCCTGGCCCTGCGCGTCCTCGCCGCGGGCCCCCACGCCGACCGCGCCCTCCCCCAACTCACCGAAGCCCTGTGGCGCCTCATGGACGGCCAAAGCGCCGACGCCGACTTCCCCCACCGCCGCTCGGTCACCGTAGCCGAGTGCGAAGCCATGTCCGCAGGCAAAACCGGCGCCGTCATGGCCTGCGCCACCGCTTTGGGCGCCCTGTTCGGCGGCGCCTCCGCTCACCGGGTGACGCTGTTGCGTGACATGGGCGAGCACTTGGGGATGGCTTTCCAGCTGGTCGACGACGTGCTGGGCATCTGGGGCGATCCCGAGACGATGGGGAAGCCGGGGGCGGATTTGGTGCACCGCAAGAAGTCCCTGCCTGTGGTGGCGGCGTTGAACTCCGGAACGGTTGCTGGGGCCGAGTTGGCTGCTGTGTATCTGGATGTGGAGGGTGAGCTCTCTGCGGCGGAGCAGGTTCGGGTGGCTGGGTTGATCAGTTCGGCTGGGGGGCGGGAGTGGGCGCTTTCTGAGGCTGATCGGCATTTGTCGTTGGCCGCGGCGGCGTTGGCGGAGGCGGAGCCGGTGGGGGCGGCGGCGGAGAGTTTGGGGGTGTTGGCGGGGCATTTGGTGCGACGGGATAGGTGAGGGGTGCTGGTGGGGCTGCCGCAGGTGGGTGGGGTGTGGGGGTGGGGTTATCCACAGGGGGCTGCTTGCTCTGGGCGTTTTGTCGGTGGTCGTCGGTAAGCTGTATATCGGGGGCTGCTTTGAGCGGTTTGATCTTGAGCTGAGGGGTGTCCGGCTCTCGTGCTCGGCTGCGCCGTCGACGGACAGACCTCGCCTTCGGCATTGGCCGGGGCGCGATTTACGAGCTTTGCTCGATGGGGCGAACTTGTTTTGCGCGGGGCCCCTACGACACCCGGGCAGAACCACAAAGCAGGGGCCCACAAGCAGGCCCTGCCACGTGAACAACGCTACGGGCGCCGTCCCCCCACACAAAACAAGTCCACCCCATCGAGCCAGCCTGGCACCAGCGACTCCGAGGAGCGCGTGGCTGGCCAACGTTGCAGAGGGGCGTGTTGGGGCCAACGTCGTAGAGGGGCACGTTGAGGAGCATCGCCTGTGAGGGGTGCGTTTCGGCCAACGATCGTGGAGGCCGGGCGGAGACCACCGTCGCCAAGTTTCCACCAGCTCGAACCAGCCGACGATCGTCCAGCGCGAGGAGCTGTCCACAACCCCTTCAACCATCCACAGCCGGCCGTCGAGGGCTATTGACAAACCTTCGGGGTCGATAAGTTCAGAGATGGGGCCCCAGGCCCCGGGAGGGTGGGCCCCGGAGCGGAGTTGATCTTGAGGGGGCGCGGGTGGCGGCGGGGGGGTTAGCTGGTTTTCTGGGGGATGGGGAGGTTCTTGGCGGTGGGGGCGTTGGCGGTGAGTTCGTCCATTTCGGACTCTGCTTCCAGCGGCTCTAGGAGCTGGGTGCTCTGGGTGAGCAGTTCCGAAGTGCCGCGCAAGCGGCCCGCTAGTTGTTCGCGGAGGGCGGTGAGGCGTTCCACGTGGCTGGTGGCCGTGGCGATGCGCTTGTCGGCCTCGTCGGTGGCGGCTTGGACTAGGCGGGTGGCTTCGGTGGTGGCGGCGGCCCGGGTTGTGGTGATCTCGGTGTCGAGGTCGGCGCGGCGGGTGGTGAGTTCTTGCTGGAACTGCTGTTCGGCGCGCTGGCGGTCGCGTTCGGCCTGGTCGTCTGTGGTGCGTTGGCGGGCCGTCGCGGCGGTGGTCATGTCCTCGACCTTGGCGCGGGTGTCGGACATGAGCTGCTCGTGGGCCTGGTGCAGTTCGGTGTGGCGCTTCTCCACGTCGGCCATCAGGGCGCGGTAGCGGTCGCGCAGGGCGGTGGAGGCGGCCTCGGCAGCGGACCACGCGGTGTCGGCGGCGGCCTCGGCGCGGGCGGTGATCTCCCTGGCCTGGGCCTCGGCGGTGGCGACGGCGCGGGCGGCGCGTTCGGCGGCGTTGGGGGCCGAGGACGCGGCGGCGGCGTTGCCGATCTTGTCGAGGCGGTCGGTGAGGGCGGCGATCTCGCGCCGGGCCAGCTGCAGCTGCCCGTCCAACTCCTCGGCCCGCGCCCGCGCCTCGTCGCGCTCGGCGGTGGTCGCCGCGTGCTGCTCGGTGAGGGTGCCGAGGTACCGCTTCACCTGGGTCCGGTCGTAGCCGTGCCGCGACACGCCGAACTCGGGGTGATCCTGCTGGGGGCCCATGGGACGACCGTACCCGCGAGGCCACCGGCGGCAACATGAAGGCCGCTCAACCGGGTGACACATCACCCCGCAGAGGGGGCACAACAGCCCCGGGATGCCACGCGGGCACCTGCCTGCCGGGAGCCGTTGAACCCGCTCCGCTAGCCCGCCAGCGACACCGGTCCCGGCACGAACCCGGGGTCGACCTGGTCGGCCAGGTCCCGGCCCGCGCGGCCGTTGGCCCACGCGGTGGCGTTGCGCAGGTGAAACTCCACGGTCTGCCGGTGGAACTTCGGCCAGTCCTGCTCGACCCCGTCGACCAGGGCGCGCATCGAGCGCAGCGCGTCGCGGTTGGCCGGTTCGAGCTGCTCGACCGGCCGGATGTCGCCGCGCTCGGCCGCGCGGACGTGGTCGGAGCGGCCGATCCAGGTGAGCAGGTCGGCGCCGACGTGCTGGCGCAGGAAGGCGACGTCGTCGCCGTCGATGACCTTGTTGCCGACCACCGCGACCCGCACGTCGAAGTCGCGCGCGTAGTCGAGGTACTGCCGGTACACCCCGACGCTGCGCAGGGTGGGCTCGCACACCAGGAAGGTGACATCGAATCGGGTGAACAGCCCGGAGGCGAACGAATCGGCTCCCGCGGTCATGTCGACCACCGCGTATTCTCCCGCGCCGTCGACCATGTGGTTGAGCAGCAGCTCGACCGCGCCGACCTTCGAGTGGTAGCAGGACACCCCGAGGTCGGACTCGGTGAACGGCCCGGTGGCGGCCAGCCGGACGCCGTCCACCACGCGGACGAACCGGGTGTAGAGCGGGTTGTCGTCGTCGATCCCGATCAACCGCGAGCCGCGGCCAGGCGGGGTCGTTTTGATCATGTCGCCTGCCGAGTGCACCCGCGGGTTGTCGCCGCGCAGGTGGTCCTTGATGACCGACATGTGCTCACCGAGGGTGGGCTGCTGGTGGTCCTCCCCGGCGCCGAGCGCGGCGGCCAGGTGCTGGTTGATGTCGGCGTCGATGCCGAGCAGGGGTGGCGCGGGCGTTTCCGCGGCGAGGTGGCGCAGGAACAACGACGCCAGCGTGGTCTTGCCGCTGCCGCCCTTGCCGACGAAGGCGATCTTCACGGGGGTCTCCGGGTGTGCTCCGGGTGGATCTGACCCCACTACTGGTATCGGTTATCATTATCCAACGCAAGCAGGACCACCCGAATGTGATCAGCTCGGTTGGGCGATCTGCGCGTTCGGCAATTTCCGGAACGCGTCGAGCACCGCCGGGTCCTGCATGCCCAGCCATTCCACGACCTCGGAGTAGGTGGCGCACACCGTCTCCGGTTTCGCGCACACCGACCCCATGAACTTCTCCGTCGCCGCGGTGAACGCGCCGCCGGACCAGGTGTTGAAGTGGTTCCCCACCACCACCGGCGCCCTGTTCCCGTCGAAAGCGGCCTGGTAGGCGCGTTCGTAGGTGTCGAACACCACCCCGGTGAACTCCGCGGCCCGCGCGGGTTCGTCCTTGGCCTTGTTGAGCAGGTACCAGAAGTTGTAGTCCATCATGATTGTCTTCTTGTACTTCAGCCCCGGCACCCGAACCGAGGGCATGGCAAATTCCCACACCCCGTGCTGTGTCGTGGGCCAGGCGAGTCCATCCGAGACCTGGCTGGTGTCGTAGGTCATCCCGCGCTGCGCCAGGACCGGCAGCAGCACGTCGAAGTCGCCCTCCAGGCAGGGTGTCCGGCCGCCCTTGATGGTCTTCGGGTCGACCTTGAGGCCCATCGCCCTACCGCGGTCGACGAACGCGAAGAACTGGTCCAGCTCGGAGTTCCACTGCGCGGTGTCCCACCGGCCGACGCTGGGCTCGGACCCGTGGCAGAAGTGCCCGTTGTAGTGGGTGCCGACCTCGTTGCCCTGGTCCACGGCGGTGTTGAGGTCGCCGATCAGCGCGCGCACGTCCTCGGGTGAGCCGCCGAATCCGATCGACGCGCGACCGGGTTTGTGGCCCGGTCCGGTGTAGTCGGCCTTCTGCGCGTCGGTCAGCATGTAGATCCCGGACAGGAACCCGGAGAAATGCGCGTTCACGCTTCTGGCAAGTGGCAAGAACTTCTGCCAGTGCTCGTGCGATCCGGCGCCGTCGAACGAGAACAGCACGAACTGCGGCGGTTTCTCGCCCGGGTTCAGCTTCCGCATCCACTTCGGCGGTCCGGCGGAGGCTTGCGGGTGCGGTTCCGGTTCGCGCACCTGCCCCTGCGGTTGCGGTCGCCCGGTGCCGATGACGACGAGGACGACGAATGCCAGGACCACCGCGGTCCCGACGACGACGAACTCCCAACGCCTCCTGGTCGACATTCGCGCCCCTCCCCCTGCCACTGCTCCCCGAATTGCCGCTTCCCTTGAGAAAGGACGCGCGTGCCGGTGGCGCGTTGCCACCGGGTGTCCCCCGGACGTGGGCCCGCGGGCGCCTCAGGCGGGGACGGCGATGACCACCCGGTTGGACTCGTACCCGTCCGCCCCGCCGACCCACTGGCCGCCGCAGGTGACCAGGACGACCCGGTGCGGTCCGGTCTGCCCGAAGAACTCCTCGGCCCTGGCGGGCAGGTCGTGCTTGCCGACCGTCTCCACCTGGGTCACCCGGTAGCGCCACTGGGTGCCCTTGTCGTCGACGACCGAGACGGAATCGCCGACCCGGGAGCTCCACAGCTCGGCGAACGGCCCGGTGGCGCCCTTCCAGTTGACGTGCCCGGCGAACACCGAGGCGCCTGCCGGGGCGTCGAGACCGGCGCCCCACCAGGTGGCCTCCCTGACCCCGCTCGGGACCGGCAGCGTGGCGTCCGGGCCCAGTTCCTTGCGCACCAGGGTCGCGGTGCCGCCCTTGGCGAGGCGGAGCGTGCCGGGGCGCTGCCCGGCGGCCTGGCGCGGCGGCGCGGGCGGGGCGGGCTGGGCCTGGGTGGGTGGCTGGGTGGCGGTCGGCGGGGGCGGTTGGGCGGGCGCGCTCGTGGTCGGTTCGGCGGGTTTCGGCTTGATCTGCGACCGCATCCCGGCCAGGGCGGCGTCGCTGTCGGCGGCGGCCTTGCGGATGGCGGTGAGCTGCAGGCCCGGCTGAGCGGGCAGCGGGAGGCCCTGCACCGGTGTCGGCGAGGCGAAGGTCAGCCCGCAGACCAGGAGCACGAGCACGCCCGCCCCACCCGCGACGGCGGGTGGGGCGAGCGTCGAGCTACGGCGAGCCATGCCCGGTCAGTGCCCCCAGTCCTTGCGCATGCGGCGCCCGACCACGATCGGACCGCGGCCCTTGCGCCACAGGGCGGTACCCGCGCCACCGGCGAACAGCAGCAGCGCGCCGAGGGCCACGAGCAGGCCGACGGACGGGCCGCCGTCGTCGAGGATGGCGGCGGCGTTGGTCGGGCCGTCGCCCGCGGGGATGGTCTGCGGGACGGTCGGCACGTTGGGCTTGTTGACCAGCCGCAGTTCCAGCGTCTTGCCCGGTTCGAGCTTGCCGCACGCTGACGGCGGCTTGGCCGGGTCGAAGGACTGCTCGTAGCCCGGCGGCGCGGCGACCTCGGTGACGCAGACCTCCTGCGGGGTGCGCAGGTTCGGAACCGCGGCCTTGCCGTCCGCACCGGTCACCACGACCAGCGGCTTGCCGTCCGCGCCGACGAGGGGTTTGCCGTCCTGGGCGACGGCCGGGGTGGTCTTGTCGGCGCCGGTGACCTTCAACGACACCGAGGCGATGCCCTGCCCGGTCTTCTCGTCGAGCTTGGCCACCGCGACGGCGCCGGGAGCGGTGACGGCGGTGGTGTCGGCGGCCGCCTTGAGCTCCTTCTCGCCGCCGGTGGACACGACGCTCTGGGTGCCGTCCTTGACGGTGTGCTGCACGACCGGCTGGTCGGCGGGGGCGAGCAGGGAGATCGACACCGATGGCTTCGGCCCGGTCGGCACGACCTCCAGCGCGATGGGGCCGCCGTTGTCCTTGGTGGTCGCGGTCAGCTCGGTCTTGCCGCCGGAGGTGGCGTCGGTCAGCACGACCTTGACCGGGACCTTGCCGACGCCGCTGCCACCGGCACCGCGCACCTCGACGGTCCAGGTGTCGGCGGTGCCGATGACCTGCGGCTTGGTGGGCTTGGTCAGCAGCGGGGTCCACGGGCCGTGGTTGGCGGTGGCGTCGGCCCTGAGCCTGGCGACCACGGGCGGCACGGCCGGGAACTTCTGCTGGAGCTCGCGGTCGTGGAAGGCGATGTCGTAGGCGATGGTGCGGAACCCGTTGGCCGCCGCGTCCAGGTCGGCTGGGCTGCGCGGCGCCGCGGTCCACTGGTGCAGCAGGTGCGCCAGGGCGGCTGCCTCGTTGCCGTCCTTGGTGTCGGCGTAGCGCAGCAGCAGGTAGGAGATGTCCGCGGCCTGCGCCGGGGACAGGGCGTCGCCGTACTTGGTCTTGAGCACGTCACCCGGCTGGTAGACCTCGTTGGTGTCGGGCTCCTTGAAGGCGAACTTGACGCACCAGACCTGCTTGCCGCCGACGACGTAGGACCCGAGCCAGTCCTCCGTCGAGGAGGGTGGCGCGCCCCGGTACGGCTGGGGGGCCACCCCGACACCGAGGCCCTTCTGGTAGTCGGCGGCGGCCGGTGAGGCGCCGACGACGAGTAACGCCGCCGACAGGGTGGCCACCGTCGCCACCGCAGAGGTCAGCCGGGCACCGAGTGTGGATCGCCGCATGGTTCGGTCGGCTCCTTGCCGCGCCGGGGCAGCGCACGGCCGTCGGCGCTTGAAGTGCGGGGAACTGCTCTGGCGGTGCGGCCCGCCGCGGGGGGAACACGGATGGGGACCGGGGAGCGCACCTCCGTGCGAGCCTGCTGGGTGGGCGGGGCACCGGGCAATCCGCCAACCCAGTGGAGTTGATCATGGTTACCCTGCGGCGTTCCCGCAGGTCGACACCGAGGTCGAGCGGCAACCGGGGTATCGGACGGCGTAGTGTGCGCCCGGACGGTCACGCTCGGTGTGCCGTGCGGGAATCGGCGGTGCCTGCCCTGCGTTGCGCCGAATGTGGGTAAAGTGGGTTTTACCCAGCGGGAACCGGTCGGCCGGGTCGATCGTTGACCGTCAGCAGGCGCCATCCAGGCCCAGGAGGATCAGGTGCGTTCTACCAGCAACCCCGCGTTCCGCAACCTGCCGCAGGGCGGTTACGCGGGCTTCCAGCCCCAGGCCCAGGGCTACCAGGACCAGGGCTACCCGCCCGGGTACGGCAGCCCCAGCGCGCCAGCGGGCACCGGCGACCGCCCGATGACCGTCGACGACGTGGTCACCAAGACCGCGGTCACCCTCGGCGTCGCCGTCGTGGTGGGCGTCATCACCGCGGTGCTCGTGCTCGGCAAGGACCTCAGCCCGTACCCGCCGATGATCATCGGCGCCCTCGTCGGCCTGGTCATCTCGCTCGTCATCATCTTCAAGAAGACCCCGAGCCCCGCGCTCGTGCTGACCTACTCGGCGGCCGAGGGCCTGTTCCTCGGTGCCATCACCGGCGTCTTCGAGATGTTCGTGCCCGGTATCGCGTTCCAGGCCATCCTGGGCACGGCGCTGGTGTTCATCACGATGCTGGTGGTCTACAAGACCGGCGCGGTCAAGGTCACCCCGAAGCTGACCAAGTGGATCATCGGGGCCACCGTCGGCGCCGCCGGTCTGATGCTGGTCAACCTGGTGCTGTCGATGTTCGGCGTGAACATGGGCATCCGCGACGCCGGACCGCTGGGCATCGGCATCAGCCTGCTGTTCATCGGCATCGCCGCGTTCAACTTCCTGCTCGACTTCGACATGGCCGACCAGATGATCCGCTCCGGCACCCCGTCGAAGTTCGCCTGGTACGTCGCCTTCGGCCTGATGACCACCCTGGTCTGGCTGTACCTGGAGATCCTGCGCCTGCTCTACATGCTGCAGAGCAGCGACTGATCACCCGCTGGCACAACAGGGGCGCCCAACCGGCCGGTTGGGCGCCCCTGTTGTTTGGCCTTAGAGTCGATCTCGTGCGCGCACTGATGTCGTGGCTGATGTGCCTGGTCGGGGTGGCCGTGGTCGCCTTCGGCGCGTTCCGGGCGTGGTACGAGGACCGGGCGGGCCACACGTTGCCGCTCTCGGACCTGTTCAGCGGGGTCACCAGGGAGAGCGCGCCGGTGTTGGGGTCGTTGACCCTGCCGCTGGCCATCGGGGTGTTGCTCGCGGTGGTGGGGATGTTCCGCGCCAAGGGGATCCTGCAACTGGGCGGGATCATCCTGGCTGCGACGATGGTCGTGTGGGTGGTGCGAGCGCGTGAGGTGGTCGACCTGGGGGATCTCCAGGTGGGGGCCTGGAACGCGCTGTTCGGCAGCCTGCTGGTGCTGGCGGCGGGGATCCTGCGGCCGGGCCGGGTCTGAGGGTCAGCCGATCAGCCGCGCGGCGCGGCGCATCAGGGCCGGGAAGAAGCGGGACCCGAGGCGGGCCAGCTTGGCCTCCGGGGTAACGGCGACCACCGGGGTCCCGTGTTCGACGGCGCGGACGATCTCCTCGGCGACGCGGTCCGGGGTGAAACCGCGGCGTGCGTAAGCCTTTGTCGCCTTCTGCCGCATCCGCTGCTGTTCCAGGTCGTCGGCGCCGGTGAACGTGGTCGTGTTCGTGATGTCGGTAGCCACAACGCCGGGACACACTGCCGTGACACCGATGCCGTGGTCGACGAACTCAGCGCGAACGCAGTCGGATAGCGCTAACACCGCTGCTTTGCTTGCCGCGTAAGCGGAGAGGGAGCGGCTAGGGGTGTACGCGGCAGCGGAAGAGATGTTGACGATGTGGCCGCCCTCCCCTGCCTCGGCCATCAGCGCGCCGAACTCGCGGCAGCCGTTGACGACACCGAGCAGGTTGACGTCCGTGATCCGCTGCCAGTCGCGCGCGGTGGTGGCCAGGAACGGGCCTGCCATGCCGATCCCGGCGTTGTTGACCACGATGTCGGGGGTGCCGTGCTGGTCGGTGATGTCCTCGGCGAACGCGCGCACGGCGTCGGCGTCAGACACATCGACCAGGTACGGGTAAGCGGCCGGTCCGATCTCCGCGGCAGTGCGACGCGCGGCCTCGATGTCGACGTCGGCGACCACAATTTCGGCTCCTCTAGCCGCAAACGCATGCGCGGTAGCCCTACCGATGCCCTTGCCCGCACCTGTCACCACCACGAGCCGGTTGGTGAAACCCTCCGCACGGCCCGCGCGGGCGCGTTGCAGGCTGCGCGTCATCGGGGCGCCGGAGACGTGTTCCACGAAGTCCTCGACCATGCGGGCCAAGGCGTCCGGGTGTGACAGCGGAACCCAGTGCCCGGCCACGATCCGGCGCCGCCACAGTCGCGGCACCCAGCGCTCCAGGTCCTCGGCGAGTGCCGCGGTGACGAACCGGTCCCGCGAGGGGAGCACGACCTGGACGGGCACCTCGGCCGGGCCGGGCGCCGGCTTGGACGCGCTGGTGAGCATGTTCGCGCGGTAGAGCCGCACGCCGTTGGCCGCGTCGGTGCCGATGGTCGGCGCGGGGGTCGAGTCGACGCCCTCGACCCGGCGCAGGATGCCACCCCAGCGGGGGCCGATCACGGTGCGCCAGGCGAGGGCGGGCAGGACCGGGATGTGGAAGGCTGCGATGTACCAGGAGTGCGCGAACTGGGTGGCGACCTGCGCCAGGTTGGTCGGAGTGGGGTGGGTGAGCCTGCGGCGCGTCCACGCGCTGATGTGGTCGAGGTGGGGGCCGGAGACCGAGGTGAACGACGCGATCCTGGTCTTGGCGCGCGGCGCGGTGACCGCGGCCCAGGCCTGGATGGAGCCCCAGTCGTGCGCGACGACGTGCACCGGGCGGTTTGGGCTGACCGCGTCGGCGACGGCGAACAGGTCCTCGGCCAGCAGCTCGGTCCGGTACGCGGCGGTCTTGCGCGGGGCGGTCGACTCGCCTGCGCCGCGCACGTCGTAGCGGACGACGTGGTAGTCGCCCACCAGGCGTTCGGCCAGGCCGTCCCACAGGCGGTGCGTGTCGGGGAAGCCGTGCACCAGCAGGATCGTGGGGGACGCCGGGTCGCCCTCGCTGAAGACGGCCAGGTCGACGTCGTCGTTGCGCACGGTGCGGCGGCGGGGCCCGGTGGAGGGCAGGTGGCGCGGTTCGCTGACCATGGCGGCTCCTCACCCGGGTTCTTGACAATGGCGAACGTTACAATCGCCATTGTCACGCTGCAAGGGTGTCATTCCGCGCGGCCCCTGGCCCGCTCCGCCAGCGCGATCAACCGGTCGCCCATGACCTCGGGGATGACCCGGCTCGCCGACCGGTCGACGGCGGCGCCCACCGCCGACATCACCAGCGGGTGCAGGCGGGAGATGACGTCGGCGAAGTGCGGCAGCTCGTCGCCGCTGGGCAGCCAGTCCGGCCCCTTGGGGTCGAGCACGTACCGGCGGACCAGGCCGACCAGCAGCGCGGTGACCCTGTCCGTCTCGGCCTGCAGCTCCGCGGCCAACGCCAACGCGTCCGCCAGCGGCACGTTCAGCCTGACCAGCTCGTGGCCCGCTTCCAGCAGCTTCATGCTCGGTGCGACGAGCTGCGCGCCACGCCGCTGCAGCACGCCCAGCTCCAGGGCGGTGCGGAGGGTCGTCGGGGTCACCTGGGTGCCGAACATGCGCACCAGCTGCGCCATGGACACCGCGGTCGGCTGCTCGTGCGACGACGCCGCGCCCGCGGCCGCCTCCAGTCCGAGCACGTCAGCGAGGCTGTGCCCGGCCTGCCAGGCGTCCAGCATCTCCTTGATCTGGGCGAAGGCGTAGCCGCGGTCGAGCATGTTGAGGATCAGCCGCAACCGGGCCAGGTGCGCGTCGGAGTAGACGGCGGTGCGCCCGCGCCGGGCGGGCGGCGGCAGCAGCTCCCGGTCCTGGTAGACCCGCACGTTGCGCACGGACGTGCCCGCCGCCCGCGCCAGGTCGTCGATCCGGTACTCCGCCACCCGGCCGAGCCTAGCGCGCCCACCGGGAGATCCACAGTGGACACTCGATCCGGCCCGGGTGCGAAAAGTCCCAACAGCGGCCGGGCGCGGGACATCCCCACCGGGGCGCGGCGCCCAGACAGCGGACAGCGGCGCACGGCACCCGGACACATCTCGGGTGCCGTGCCTGTGTGGACGGACAGCGGGACCGTGCGCGCACCGGTGAATCACCACCGCGACTGTGGTCCAGTGGACGATCGCCGAATGGACGTCCCTAGCGGACTGCTGTCCTGCTTTGGTGCCCCCGACCGGATTCGAACCGGCACTCGACCCCTTTTAAGGGGGCTGCCTCTGCCTGTTGGGCTACGGGGGCAGCGGCAGCCTAAGGTGCGACAGGCGGGCTGGGGACGGGTTTGTGACAACTCCGGCCGGGTGGCCCAACCGGAGTTGGGCCGTTTGCCCCTCAGCCCTTGGAGACCCTGGCGAACTCCGCCTTGGGGTCGTTGATCTGGCCCATCGAGATCACCTCACGCCGGAACAGACCGCCAGTTAACCAGTCCAGCGTGATGCGGACCTTGCGGTTGAAGGTCGGCATCGCCTTGACGTGGTAGGCGCGGTGCATGGCCCAGGCGAGGAAGCCCTTGGCCTTGATGTTGAACACGTCGCCGACGCCCTTGTGCAGGCCGAGGCTGGCGACCGAGCCGATGTTCTTGTGGAAGTAGTCCTTCGGCTCGGCACCGCGCAGCGCGGTGACGATGTTCCGGGCCAGCAGCCTGGCCTGGCGCACCGCGTTCTGGGCGTTGGGCGCGCAGATCGCGGTGGGGTCGTCCTCGGTGCGCGACAGGTCGGGGACCGCGGCGCAGTCACCGGCGGTCCACGCGTCGGACAGGCCCTCGACGCGCATGGCGGCGGTGGCGCGCAGGCGGCCCTGCTTGGTCAGCGGCAGGTCCGAGGCGGCCAGCACCGGGTTGGACTTGACCCCGGCGGTCCACACGATGGTGTCGCTGTCGAACTCGGTGCCGTCGGAGAGCACCACGTGCCCGTTCTCGAACGACTTGGCCAGCGTGGACAGGTACACCTCGATGCCGCGCTTCTCCAGCTGCATCACCGTGTAGACGCCCAGGCTCTCGCGCACCTCGGGCAGCACCCGACCGGCCGCCTCGACCATGACGAAGCGCAGGTCCTCCGGGCTGATGTTCTTGTAGTACTGGGTGGCGAAGCGGGCCATGTCCTCCAGCTCGCCGAGCGCCTCGATGCCCGCGAAGCCGCCGCCGACGAAGGTGAAGGTGAGCAACCGCTTGCGCAGCTCGGGGTCCAGCGTGCTGTCGGCCTCGTCGAGCTTGCTCATCACGTGGTTGCGCAGGTAGATCGCCTCGCCGATGGTCTTGAACGAGATGCCGTGCTCGACCAGGCCGGGGATGGGCAGCAACCGGGCCACCGAGCCGAGCGCCACGACCAGCACGTCGTAGCCCAGCTCCTCGGTGTGGCCGTCGGGCGCCTCGATGGTGACGACCTTGCGGGCGTGCTCGATCGACCGGGCGCGCGCGGTGATCACGTGGCAGCGCTTGAGCGCGCGGCGCAGCGGCACGACCACGTGCCGGGGCTCGATCGCGCCCGCGGCGGCCTCGGGCAGGAACGGCTGGTAGGTCATGTGCGGCTGCGGGTCGACGACGGTGACCGACGCCTCGCCGGAGCGCAGCTTGCGCTGCAGGCCGAGCGCGGTGTAGAGCCCGACGTAGCCGCCACCGAGGATCAGGATCCGGGTGGGCTCCGACTTTCCATGCGCCATGTCCCCATCGTGGCACTGGTGTGGGGTCACCGCGAGGCGCCCCTGTGTTGGTGTGACCCCGGTCGCTGGCGCGTTTGCGCTGGTGTGACGCCCGTCGCCGGGCTACCGGCCGCCGCGACGAGCGGTGATCACGAGCAGTGCGAGACCGGCGATCGACAGTAACGCGATCAACTCCACCGGTTCGGGTGTACGCGTGGCGGGCAGCACAGCCGCGACTCCCGCCAACCCGAGCGCGACTGCCTGTACCCCGGCTGCCCGGCGCAGGGTCGGGCGTAGGGCGGCGGGGTCAAAGCGGGCGCCTCTAGGGAGGAGACCGGCTAGGGCGCAGGTGAGGTGCAGGGCGTGGACCAGCGGAATCAGGACTAGGACGGCGGGTCTAAGAGGGTCGTCGCCAGTGAGGGCGACGCTTAGGGCTGCGCAGCAGATGAGGACTAGAGGAGCTGGTGAAGCGGGGAGCAGGACGCTGGCGAGTGCTAAGAGCGCGGCGATGGCGAGCATGACAGTGGACACACCGCTGAGGCCTAGGTCCAAGAGCATCCCGGCCGCGGCTAGACCAGCGGCACCGCGCAACCACCACGCGGACCAACCACGGCCTACATCCATGCTGGTCATGGGCGGACTCGGCGGAGGATGGCGGGGACCGCCTCGGGGGTGGTGACGACGGCTACGCCGTTGGCGCGCAGGGCTGTGCGGCGGGCGTGGTGTTCGGCGGTGAGGATCTGGCGGACGACCTCTCCCCAGGGGGTGTCGGGGTCGGCCACCAGCGGGGTCGGGAGGGTGTCGACGGCGATCACCAGGTGGTGGCGGGCGGCGGTGGTGGCCGCGGTGGCGGTGGCGTCGTCGAGGAACGGGGAGAGGAAGACGACCACCGCGCCCGGGGGGATCTGCCTGGGGAGGAGCACGGGGCGCGACGCCCGGCCCGAGGCGCGGGAGCAGGCGACGAGCTGGTGGCGCAGGCGGGTGAGTTGGCGCAGGCCGATACCGGGTGGCAGGGACAGCTGCGGGTGACCCAGGTCGATCAGTCCGACGCGGTCGCCCTGGCGCAGGTACCCGGCGGCGAGGGAGGCGGCGGCGCGGACGGCGGTGTCCAGGCTGCCGCCCGGGCGCACCTGCACGCCGGGCGCCGAGGTGGACCAGTCGGCGAGCTCGGCGGTGACGTCGGCCAGGGAGTCGAGCACCAGCACCAGGTCCGCGTCGACCTCGGCGTGCTGCTCGCGGACGTGCGGGACGGCCAGCGGGTCCCCGGTCGCGGCACCCGCGCGCAGGGTCACCCGCCAGTCGATCCTACGCAGCCGGTCGCCCGGGTGGAACGGCCGCACGGCCCGCAGCTCGACCCCGTCCCCCGCCCGCCGCGACCGGTGCGCCCCGACCAGCCCGGACACCCTCGGCGGCAGCGGCCCCGGACCGAGCGGCACGACCGGCGGCAACACCGTCCGCCTGGTCTCCACCCCGACCACCGGCCCACTGATCAGCAGCGCGTCCCGCCCCGCGGCGAGGTGGTCCGGCCGCAGGTCGACCCCCTCACCCCAGGCGTTCCACCGCACCGCGGCACGCACCGTCCGCGCGCCACCCGGCAGCAGCTGCACCGGCCCCAGCGACGCGTTCCCGGGCGTGGGCAACCGAATGGCGACGAACTCCACCCCCGGCCCCGCGTCGACCGTGATCACCGCCCGCGCCCCGTCCCCCGCCTCGACACTGCGCGGCAACGGTGCGATCCGCGGCACCGGCACCCCACCCACCGGCACCGCAAGCGCCGCGACCGTGGCCAGCAGCAACGGCACCCCGATGACCACGAGATCAACCCGGTGCAACACCACCCCGACCCCGACCAGCCCGAGCCCACCCACAGCCCCCCGGAACAACGCGTCCGTCCCCCGCCACCCCGCCCGCCCGGCCACCTGCCGCGCGGTCAAGAACACCCGCACCCGACTCACGCGTGACCACCTGCGCGATCCGGCGAGGCGACCGTGTTCCGCCGGTCCCGGGTCATGGGCGGGTGCTCGCGGGGCCGGGGACTGTGTGGAGGAGTTCGGTGATGATCTCGGTGGTGGTTGTGCCGGTGCTCCAGGTTTCCGGGCGGAGGGTGAGGCGGTGGGCGAGGGCGGGGGTGGCGCAGGACTTGACGTCTTCGGGGAGGACGTAGTCGCGGCCGTCGATGAGGGCCAGGGCTCGGGATACGAGGAGGAGGGCCTGGGAGCCGCGGGGGGAGGCGCCGACTTCGACGTTGGGGTGGGTTCTGGTGGCTCGGGCCAGGTCCACGCAGTAGCGGAGGATGTCCGGGTCGACGTCGACCTGTTCCACGGCGGATTGGAGGGTGGCGAGTTCGTCCGCGTCGACCACCGGGGTGACGGTGGTTTCCTCGCGGCGGCGGGCCAGGCGGCGGCGGAGGACCTCCACCTCGTCGTCGGCGGGCGGGTAGCCGATGTCGACGCGGAGCAGGAAGCGGTCGAGTTGGGCTTCCGGGAGCGGGTAGGTGCCCTCGTACTCCACGGGGTTCGCGGTGGCGAGGACGTGGAACGGGCGCGGCAGCGGGAAGGTGCGGCCCTCGACGGTGACTTGCCGTTCCTGCATGGCTTCCAGCAACGCCGACTGCGTCTTGGGCGGCGTCCGGTTGATCTCGTCGGCCAGCAGCAGCCCGGTGAAGACGGGCCCCGGTCGGAAGGTGAAGTCCCGTTCGGCGGGGTCGAACACGAACGACCCGGTGACGTCGGCGGGTTGCAGGTCCGGCGTGCACTGCAACCGCGTGAACCGCAGCCCGATCGCCCCGGCCAGACTCCGCGCCAGCAAAGTCTTTCCCAATCCCGGCACGTCCTCCAGCAGGACGTGCCCGCCCGCCAGCACAGCGGCGAGCGTCAACCGCAGCGCCCGCTCGCTGCCGACGACCACCTCCCCCACCGCCTTGGTGATCGCCTCGGCCGACTCGCTGACGGTCATCGTCCCTCCACAAGAGACTCAATCACCACGGGTTCGAGCAAGGCGCCAAGCCGCTCCGGCGTCGGTAGCACGGCACCCGGCGACGTGATCAGGTGGTGCAGCTCCGGCCCGATCCTGGCCCGCACCGCAGGTGAGTCCACATCGAACTCCCCGAGCGCCCGGAGGACGACGTCGCGGAGCCGGGGCTGGATCCTGGTGCGGAAGCGGTGCTGGTCGTCGGCGGCCTCGGCCAGCCGGGCGGCGAGGGTGGCGGGCTGCGGGTGGGTGCTGGAGGCCGTTTCGTCCGGGACGGCGGTCCACACCGGTTCGAGCGGACCGGACACGCGAACGGCGACCGCGGTGACCGCGGTGACCGGGATCGCGATGGCGATCGCCCAGAACAACGGGATACCGCCGGGCCAAGCGGCGACCACGACGACCAGCGCACCGGCGAGCAGCCCGAGCACGACCTCCTTCGCCGTCGTCACCGGTCCACCAGGGAATGCTTGATGCGGGCCAGGGCGTCAGCCGCGGTGTCGACGTCCTGCGGGGTGATCACGGCCGTCACCGGTCCACCAGGGAGCGCTCGATGCGGGCGAGGGCATCGGCCGCGGTGTCGACGTCCTGCGGGGTGATCACGGCGGCCGGGCTGAACCGGGCCCGGTGGTACGTGCGGCGCAGGATGCCGAGGGCCTGGGGGTCGACGGTGTGTGTCGTCAGGATGTGCTCGGCGAACTCGGTGGGTGTCTCGTGGGCCGCGCGCGGGGTGCCGAGCTGCGCGGCGCCGCGCTCCAGGGTCAACCAGGCGGCGATGACGGCGTTGGCCGGGTCACCGGCGGCGGGACCGGTGAGGTCCATGCGGGCCGAGCGCGCGGCGGCCGCCAGGTGGGGCACGGCGGACACGCCCTCCCCGTCGACCCGGCCGAGTGACCAGTCGAGCTCGGGCAGCGCGCGGCGGGTGCGGCGGCCGACCAGGTTCGCCGCCAGGCCCACCAGCCCGACGACCAGCATCGTCGCCACCGCGAGCAGCAGCAGGGCGGTGCTGATGCCGCTGATGAGGTCGAGCACCGGGTTCGGGTCGGTCGCGGCGGTGGCCGCCGGGGCGGTGGCCGGGTCGGGGTCGGTGGGCGCCGCGGCCCCCGGGCCCGCCGGGATCGCCGAGCTGCCGCGGGCAGCGGCGACCGCGAGCAGCAGCAGCGCGATCGCGACCAGCGGCGGGGCCAGGCGCGGGGACATGGGCGCCAGCTTGCCCCACCGGCGCCCCCGCGGACCAGGGCCGCGGGCCGCCGACCCGCGAGTCCGGCGCGCGCCGCCCGCCTGCCCGGCCGCACCCGGGTACGAGCGGCGCGGCGCCCGGATCGGGCTCCCGCGCACCGCACCTAGGCGCGCACGAAGGCCAGCAGCCTGCGCACCGAGCGGCGCGACACCTCCAATTTCCGCGCCGGATTCTTCGAATCACGGACCGAATTCCCGCCGGACCACCTGGCGAGTTCGACGCAATTATCGCTTTCGCTGTAGGAACTCTTTCGCCATTCCGGCAACACCGCGTTCATCAATGCCCCTCCGAGTTCGGCCCCCGTCGGGGCGCGCAATACCCGGGCATTATTCCGCGATTGTCGGGGACCCGTGAATCCCCTGCACGGGTAGCACCTCTGCACCGAACGCAGGGCACGGGGCTCCGGTCACCACTGACCAGAAGTTCGACCGAGAGTAACCATAACCGGGGTAGGGGTGAGTCCCACGGGGTGGCCGATGTCGCGGTCGCGGGCTTCGCGAAAGGGCAGCGAAACCAGGTCCGCGCGTGCTACCTTGCGAAACGCGCCCGAACAGGGAGCGCGGTGGCGGACAGCCAAGTAGCACTCTGCCGGGTGACACTCGCTCTATAGTATGACGCCCCGTAGCCGATCGTCCCCCTCGGAGTCGCACCATGCCAAGACAACGGGACCCCCGCTTCTCCAAGCGCCAGCTCGGCCGACTCCTGCGGACATTCCGCGAGCAGGCGGGCAAGACCCAACCCGAGGTCGCCACCACCATGGACTGGTCGGTGTCGAAACTGATTCGCATAGAGAAGGCCGCGGTGGGCGTCTCCACCACCGATCTGCGCGCGTTGCTCGCCGAGTACGGGATGCACGACCCGGAGGTGGTCGCGGACCTGGTCGAGGTGGCCAAGGAGAGCCGCGAGCAGCCCTGGTACGCCCGCTACGACGCGGTCACCAGCGAGCCGTTCCGGCGCCTGCTCGCCTACGAGGGCTCCACCGCCGCGGTCCACCAGTTCCACCCCGTGCTGGTGCCGGGGCACCTGCAGACCGCCGACTACGCGCGGGCCGTGCTCGGCAGCCACTACTCCGGCGTGGAGCTGGACCTCGCGGTGGAGTGCAGGCTCCAGCGGCAGTACCGGTTCGAGAGCGACCGGCCGAAGATGGTCGCGCTGGTCGACGAGGCCGCGGTGCGCCGGACCGTCGGCGGCCCCGAGGTGCTGCGCGCCCAGCTGCGGCACCTGCTCGCGCGGTCGGCGGAGGACTGCACGACCCTGCGCGTCGTCCCGTTCACCGCGGGCGCGCACCCGGGAATGGGTGGTGGGTTCATGTTGCTGGAACTGGACGACGAGATCGGCGACACCGTCCTGTTCGAGGAGTCGGTCGGTAAGGACTACCTCGCCACCGGCGACAGCGAGGTCGTCACCGCCGCCTGGGAACGGTTCCTCGCGATCGAGCAGTTAGCCCTGTCCGAGGCCGACACCACCACCCTGTTGCGGCACCTTGTCGAAAGCTGACAGTCCCAACTCGACCGCCCGGTGGCGGCCCACATGGGACCGCCACCGCCCACGACCGACACCGAGCGTCACCGCCGCGGAATAGCCCTTCCCGTTTTCCCGGAATCGCCATTCACCGCGGCCGCGGTGACCACGACGTCGAGCACGGGCACCGGCAACAGCCGAACACGCACCCTGATCTCCCGCACCGGTCCGCGCACCAGCAAGCGCAGCGACAGGAATACGAACCCCCATGACACCAGCACACCCAGCAGCACAGTCACCGTGGTTACCTCACCCGCCTGGGACAAATCCCTCCCCCGGCGCGGCGGTGGCGCTTCCCCGATCTTAACGGCGGCTGTCAACGCCACCATTCAGCCCACATCACTCGCCCGGGCGGACCCGGGCGGCGCGGCGCAGGACGTCCTCGACCATGGCCTGGGTGAGGCGGCCGGTGAAGGTGTTCTGCTGGCTGACGTGGTAGCAGCCGAACAGGGTCAGCGGCGGGCCGCCGTCGACCGCGGCGAGGTGGTGCTCGACGCCGTGGCCGAAGCGGGGGCGCGGCGTCGGGACCGACCACATCGCGGTCAGCACCGGAAGCAGGGCCTGCCAACCGAAGGCGCCGAGGACGACGACCGCGCGCAGCCTGGGGCGCAGCAGGGCGAACTCCTCGACCAGCCAGTGCCTGCACGCGTCGCGTTCGGCCGGGGTCGGTTTGTTGGCCGGTGGGGCGCACTTCACCGGCGCGGTGATCCGCACCCCGCGCAGTTCCAGGCCGTCGCCGACGTGGCTGGCGGTGGGCTGCGACGCCAGGCCCACGGCGTGCATGGCGGCGTAGAGGACATCGCCGGAGCGGTCGCCGGTGAACATGCGGCCGGTGCGGTTGGCGCCGTGCGCGGCAGGGGCGAGGCCGACGACGGCCACCGAGGCGTCCGGCGGGCCGAAGCCGGGCACCGGTCGCCCCCAGTAGTCCTGGTCGCGGAACGCGGCGCGCTTGGTGGCGGCGACCTCTTCGCGCCAGGCGACCAGGCGGGGACACGCCCGGCACCCGACGACGCGGCCGTCCAGCTCGGCGATGGTGCTCACGACCAGCAATCACACCACGTCACCGCCCCCGCCGCGCAGGCGCCACTAGGGTCGGTGACATGGCACCCACCGACGCAGCCGACGAGCCGAAGCCCGCCGTCGAGCCGACCGACGACCTCGTCAGCACCTCCCACTCGCTCACCGTCCGCAGGCGCAAGCTCAACTACACCGCGACCACCGGCCGGGTCGTGCTGCGCAAGGAGGTGACCACCGACGGCAAGTTCGAGGGGCACCAGCCCAAGGCCGAGGTCTTCCTCACCGCGTACACCCTCGACGGGGCCGACCCGGCGCGCAGGCCGGTGACCTTCGCCTTCAACGGCGGCCCCGGCTCGGCCAGCATCTGGCTGCACCTGGGCCTGTTCGGCCCGCGCCGGGTGGTCAGCGGCGACGCGGGCGAGCTGGCCGCGCCGCCCTACGGCCTGGTGGACAACACCGAGACCCTGCTGGCGCACAGCGACCTCGTCTTCATCGATCCGGTGTCCACCGGGTACTCGCGGGCGGTCAAGGGCGAGAAGGCGGGCGAGTTCCACGGCTTCGAGGGCGACATCGAGTCGGTGGGCGAGGTCATCCGGCTGTGGACGACCCGCAACGGGCGCTGGGTGTCGCCGAAGTTCCTGGCAGGCGAGTCGTACGGGACCACGCGCGCGGCCGGGCTGGCGCACCACCTGCAGACCAGGCGCGGGATGTACCTCAACGGGTTGATCCTGATCTCCTCGGTGCTCGACTTCGCCACACTGGACTTCACCACCGGCAACGACGTCCCGTACGCGCTGTTCCTGCCGAGCTACGCCGCGATCGCGCACCACCACGGCCTGCACGGCGACCGGCCGCTGCGCGAGGTGCTCGACGAGGCGGAGGCCTTCGCCGCGCGCGACTACCCGTACGCGCTCGCCCAGGGCTCCCGGCTGTCCACTGAGGACCGGGCGGCCGCGGTGGCCACCCTCGCGCGGCTGAGCGGCCTCGACCCCGACTACGTCGAGCGGGTCAACCTGCGGGTCGAGCACATTCGCTTCTTCACCGAACTATTGCGCCACCGCAAGCAAACGGTCGGGCGGCTCGACGGCAGGTTCACCGGGTGGGACAGCGACTACGGTCGTGAACGGTTCAGCGACGACCCGGCAGGCTCGGCCATCATGGGCGCCTACACCGCTGGTATGAACCACTACCTGCACTCGGAACTGGCGTACCCCAACGACTTGCCCTACGAGGTGCTCAGCATCGAGGTGAATCGATCCTGGTCGTTCAAGGAGTTCGAGAACGCGCACGTCACGGTCACCGACCGGCTCGCGGCGGCGATGCGCGCCAACCCGCACCTGCGGGTGCACGTCGCATCCGGGTACACCGACGGCGCGACCCCGTACTTCGCCACCGAACACTCCTTGGCACAGCTCGACATCCCCGACGAGCTGCGGGCCAACATCGAGGTTTGCTACTACGAGGCCGGGCACATGATGTACGTGCACGAGCCGTCCCGGTTGCGCCAGTCGAAGGACATCGCCGCGTTCATCGGGAAAACCGTTAGCTGATAAGCGGTTACCACGCGGACCCCGAGCCCGTACGCTGAGCGGCGTGTGGCCCCCGACCGGTCCGGTCGGGGGCGGTCTCAGCTGAGCCTCCCTTCGGCGAAGGGGTCAAGCGTGAGCGATATCGGGCGACGCCTGCGGCAGATCCGCAACGCGCGGGGCAAGTCGCTTGCGGTCGTTGCCGGGCTGGCGGGCATCTCGCCGTCGTACCTGAGCAGGCTGGAGTCCGGGCACCGGGCGCTGGACCGCCGGTCGCTGATCATGGCGTTGGCCCGGGCGCTGGACGTCGCGCCCACCGAGATCACCAACGTCGCCCTCGCGCTGCCCGGCGAGGCCGAGGAGGACCGCTCGCTCGGCGCGGTCCGGCTCGCCCTGTTCGCCGCGGCCATGCACGCGCGGCGCGGGCGGGTCTGCGGGGTCGACGAGCTGACCGACCGGGCCGAGCACCTGCTGGAGCAGCAGCGGCAGTGCGACTACGCGCTCGTCGGCGCCCGGTTGCCGGACCTCATCGACGACCTGCACACCACATTGGCGGCAGGTCGCGACCAACGGGAGGTCCTGCGGCTGCTCGTCGTCACCCACGTGCAGGGCACGCAGGCCTGGTTGGGTGACATCGGCGCCAGCCAGGACCTCGGCTGGCAGGCCTCGACCCTGGCCGCCGACGCCGCGCAGCAGCTCGGGGAGCCCGCGTACCTGGCGGTCAGCGGGTTCGGCACCGCGTTCGGCCTGATCGGTGCCGGTGGGTTCGACCTGGCCGAGCGGGTCCTGCACGACACGCACCCGGGCACGGCGGGCAACACCGAGCTGCAGATGGCGGGCATGTTGACGCTCACCAGGTCGCTGGTCGCGGCGGCGAAGGGCGAGCAGAGCGAACGGGCAGCGGCGCTCGACCACGCCGACAACCTGGCCAGGTACGCGGGCGAGGGCAACGCCCTGTGGTTCGGCTTCGGCCCGTCCAACGTCGGCGTGTGGCGGATGACGGTCGCGCTGGAAGCGGGCGAGCACGCCGAGGCGGTCCGGATCGCGAGCACGGTCGACCCGAACGCCCTGCCGTCCCCGACCCGCAAGTCCGCGTACTGGCGCGAGTACGGCCGGGCCCTGGCGCGGATGCCCAACCGCCGCGACGAGGCGGTGCTGATGCTGCGCCGCGCCGAGCGCATCTCCCCGGCCCGGGTCCACCGGCACCCGTTCATGCACTCGGTGCTCTCCGAGCTGCTGGCCCGCGCCCGCGACGACGCCATCGGCCGCGAACTGCGCGGCCTGGCCTATCGGGCCGGTCTGCTGTCCTGACATGCGTTACCGCTCATGGGTTCGCGGTGTCCGCGCCTCCGCCGATCGGGGGACATTGCCACTGTGGCAAAGCCCGTTCCCGGCCGTCTCCTAGCGTTGACCGCGGTGGAGGAGGTGATGGGTGTGGTCGGGGAGATCGGGTCCGCAGCACGGCTGGGCGGCACGGTGTGACGGCGACCCCGGAGCAGGTCGACACAGCACGGGCGATCGTCCTGCTCGCCGCCAAACTGGACACGCTACCCACGCGGCTGCGTGACTACGCCTCCGGTCTCATCATCGGCTGGGCCTCTCCCGAACAAGCCGACGCCCTGGCCGACGCCCTGGAGGAAACAGCACGACAGATCCGCCTCAACCGACCGAGGTTCGTGCTGACGATGGAATAACCCCGCTCCACCACAGGGCAGCGGGCCTCGCCGAGACCGACTCGACGGGGCCCGCTGTCATCCACAGTGGACACCGGATCAGGCCGTTGGCCTCCAGAGCAGTCCACCCATCATCGCGAAGGTAGTCCACAACCGCCTTGATGGGACCTACGACCGTCGACTTGCTCCTGCCCCGGCCTCTCCATGATCGCGCAGCATCCCACAAGGAGATCTCGGGGTGTTGTTCTGCCGGTTCGGTTGGTTGCGGGGCGGTTTCGGGCGTGCGTAGGGTCGGGTGTGTTGGTGTTGCGGCGAATGGGGGCGTGAGATGAGCGGTTCTCAGCAGGAGTCCGGGTACGTGCTGGACGAGGACACCACGGAGTTGTTCTGGGGGATGCTGGAGGACGAAGGGGTGCACCGGGCGGGGTTCGTGGCGCACATGAGCATGTGCTTCCACGAGGAGACCGCGGCGACGGCCTCGGGCGGCGAGGGGTGAGTTGAGCGGTGTACCGCATGACGTCGAGTGTGCGGGTTGTGGCGTTGGATGAGACGTTGGCGCGGGCGAGGCGGGTGGCGGCTGGGTTGGGGGTCACCCGGGTCACGGACACGACCTGGTTGGACTACCTGGGGATCCCGGTGTTCGCGAGCATCCGGCCTTCGGCGGGTGTGGGGTCGTTGTGCGTGAACGCGGGTAAGGGCGTTCGGGTGCGGGAGGCCCAGGTGGGCGCCTACATGGAGGCGATCGAGTACGCCCTGGCCGAGTGCGGTCCGCAGTCCCCCAGCGTGTTCGAGTCGACGCCTCGGGAGGTTGGGGGGCAGGGGTTCGAGTTCGTGGACCTGTGCCCGCTGCTGGGCCGTCCGGTCGACCCGGATGGGCCGCTGATGTGCGTGATGGCCGAGGACATCGCCGACGGGACCCTGGTCGCGCTGCCCGCCGAGTTGGTGTTCGCCCCGTACCGGGAGAACCAGGGGCAGCGGGTGTTCGGCAGCAGCACGACCGGGCTGGCCTCGGGCAACTCGGTGGCCGAGGCGACCGTGCACGGGCTGGCCGAGGTGATCGAGCGCGACGTCTCCGCGCTCAGCCACTTCGGGGACCGGTCGCGGTTGGTCGAGGTGGACACCGTGCCGCCGGAGGTCGCCGAGGTGGTCGCGAAGGTCGAGGACGCCGGGCTGCGGGCCGTGCTGCGGTACACGCCCACCGAGTTCGGGCTGCCCTACTTCCGGGCGTCCATCCTGGAACCGGACGACGACCAGCCGATCGCCATCGCCCAGGGCGCCGGCCTGCACCTGCTGCGCGACATCGCCGCAGTGCGCGGTTTGTGCGAGGCGGCGCAGTCCCGGCTGACCGGCATCCACGGTGGGCGTGACGACCTCATGGACCGGGTGAACTACTTCGCCGAGCCGGGCGCGGGCGGCAGTGACCGGGAGCGGCTCGCGACCCGTGAACTGCGCGCCCAGGTCACCGACACCACCGGATCCGTGCGCTACTCCGAGATCCCGGCAGGAACACCCGTGGACAGCATCGACTCGGCACTGAGCGAACTACGGAAAGCCCTCTCAAGCGCCGGAATCGAGCGCGCCTACCGAGTCACACTGTCCACACCAGACTTACCACTCGCCGTTGTCCGGGTGATCGTGCCCGGCATGGAGTCCTTCGAGCCCGGTCTCAAGCGAGTAGGACCGCGACTCGCGGCCAGGGTTCGCGCCGCGTGAAGAGCGTCGCCTTCGTAGGGCCGACCGCTTTCGGCCTGAGCGGTACGGTCTTCCCCGCCGATGTCGAGGTCCGCGGTCCCGTGCGCCGTGGTGACGTAGCCGCGCTGCTCGGCACCGAGCCGGGAGTCCTGATCGTGGTCGACGGCACCTTCCACAGCTTCCCCGCCGTGGGGCACGTCGAACTGCGCACGGCTATCGCCGAGGGGTGGCAGGTCTGGGGCCTGTCCTCGATGGGCGCCATCCGCGCCGCCGAGATGCGCCACCTCGGGATGCGCGGTTTCGGCGCGGTCTACCAGCGCTACGCCGACGACCCGGACTTCGCCGACGACGAGGTCGCTCTCCTGCACGCCGCCGAGGCACCGCACCGGCCGCTCTCGGAGCCGATGATCCACATCCGCTCGTTCGTGGGCGCACTGCGCGAGCGCGGCCTGGTGTCGCCCGCCGCCGCGGACAAGGTCATCGAGCACCTCAAGAACCGTTGGTACGCCGAGAGAACCCACCAGGCCCTCCGCGCCGCGCTGCAAGACCTGGCCGACCTCCCGCCCGCCGCGCTCCCCCCGTTCGACGACCACCGCCTCAAGAGCAAGGACCTCGTCCGGTTCACCACCGAGCAACCGTGGCGACTCGGCTGACCGGCGCGGCGCACCTGCTCGCCCGGGCACGGGACCACTGGAACCGCCCGGGCATGACCTCGCTGTCCGGCGCCCCGGTGCGCACGCTGCCCGGAACCCACCAGTCCACAGTGAACCCGTACTGGGACCTGGCGAGCACGGTGCCGGTGCACGAACGGTCCCTGCCGGTCGAGGGTTCGGGCGTGCTGGTCGAGGTCCTGCCCCCGCCGCACGGCCCGTTCGGCTGGTGGGTCCCGCAGAAGCAGATCGCCTGGGCGGTCCCCAGCCCGGGAGACCTCGCCTGGCTGGCGGAGCGGCTCGGCGGACGCCCGGTGCTGGACCTGGGCGCGGGCCTGGGCTACTGGTCGTGGCAGCTGCACCAGCTCGGCGTCGACACCCTCGCCTACGACCTCGGCACCGGCAGCCGGGCCTGGCTGGACGACGTCGAGCCGTACGCCACCGTCCACAGCGGACCAGCCGAGGTCGCCGCCGACCACCCCGACCGCGCGCTGCTGCTGTGCTGGCCACCCGCCAACGGCATGGCCGACACGGCGCTCCGCCACTACCGGGGCGACACGGTCATCTACATCGGCGAGCTGAACCCGGATGTCTGCGCGGGCCACGCCTTCTTCACCGCACTGGAGCGCTGGGACCTGCTGGGGCACAGCCCGTTCCACGTCAACCTGTACGGCTTCCGCGGTGTCCTGCGCGCGTACCGGCGCCGGGAAGGGAACAGGCCCCCTCGGCGGACCGAGGGGGCCTGTCAGAACAGTGCTACTTCAGGAACTTGCGACCGTTGGTGACCGCGTTCCAGGCGTCCACGGAGCCGTGCCCGTAGAAGCTGTTGAACGACGGGGTGCCGGTGCAGGTCGCGTTGAACTCCGCCGGGCGGCCGATGGGGGTGTAGTCCACCGTCCGCGGGGTCGGGCAGGCGATCTCGGCGGCGGTGCCCTCCAGGACCCGCTTGACCTTGTCCGGGGACAGCGACACGCCGGTGCGGGTGTAGTCGCCGTACTGGGACACGATCAGCGCCGCCACACCGGAAGCGTGCGGCGATGCCATCGAGGTGCCCTGGAGGTACTGGTAGTAGCCGCAGGTCCCGTCGGCCTTGCAGGCCTTCTGGACACCGAGCGCCTCACCGTCCGGGGTGATGTTCCCGGCCTCGTCGATCGCCCCCTCGGTCAGCGCGACGTTGCGGGGGTAGGTCGAGAGGATGAGGTTCTCGTTGGTGCGGTACCAGTCCGTGCCGAGGCCGTCCCGGAAGTAGCCGCCGGGGGCCGACACCGAGATGCGCTCGGTGCCGTAGTTGGAGTAGTCGGCCTTGGCCTGCGACGGGCCGTACGCGCTGACACCGATCGCGTGCGGGCCCTCGATCGGCAGCGAGAAGCAGGTCGCGTTGTCGATCGTGCGCGGGTACGCCGTGCCTGCCGGGTAGTCCGGGCTGCTGGAGTCGGGCAACGGGTTGCCCAGGTCCATGTGCCCGTTGCCCAGCGACACGATCTGGCTGACGCCCTTGCGGTGCGCGTACTCCATCGCCCGGTTGATGGACCGGACGATCAGCCGCTGCTCGGCGCGCTGCTCCGGGCTGTCGGCCGGGTTGTTGGCGCAGTTGTAGAGCCAGGGGTCCACGTAGAACGACATGTTGACCACGTCGATCCCCGCGTCGCCCGCGTAGGTCATCGCGTCGACGACCGGCTGCAGGAAGAAGTAGCCGGAGTCCTGGCCGCCGCGGATGTTGACGATGGACACGCCCGGCGCGACACCGGAGATGCCGAAGCCGTCCGCCGCCGCGGCGATGGTGCCCGCGACGTGCGTGCCGTGCCCGCCGTTGTCGACGTCCGCGGGGTCGACGCAGCCCCGGTACTCACAGGGGCCGTCGACGACCTCGCCGTTCTCGTCGAACGGGATGTCGCGGGTGAAGTTGCGCGACAGGGCCCGGTCGAAGTTGGGCGCGACGTCCGGGTGCGAGGCGTCCACACCCGTGTCCAGGATGCCGACCTTGACCCGCTTGTCCCCGGCCTGCTTGGTGCGGGCCAGGTCCGAGCGGACCGCGGTGAGACCCCACGCCAGCGAGTCGAGCGGGTCGAGACCCGCCGTGGTCGCCTTCGGGGACTTCTTCTTGCCCGCCTTGGCCGAGCGGCCCTCCTGCTCGACGGCCTTGGTCTTGGCCGCCTTGTCACCGCGCGGCGACTGGCCGATCGACTTCGAGCGGGCGGCGGTGTCGACCGCCCTGCTGCCTGCGAGGCGGGCGGTGAAGCCGTTCTCGGGGGCGGTGGCGGTGATCAGACCGGCTGCCTTGTTGCTGGTCACGACGGTGCCGCCTGCCGCGCGCACCGCGGCCTCCGCCGACTCGACGGACGCGCCGTCCGCGGCGAGCACGTTGAACTCGACGGTCTTGCCGGACAACGCCTGCTGGGCGTTGGCCGCGCTGGGCGCGACCAACCCCGCCAGGGTCACCACCAGCGGTACCGCGAGCGCGGCACCGACCAGTTTGCGACGATTCACGCGAACTCCTCCTCGTGAAACCATCCCTGAGAACGGCCCCCGACTCAGGGAACGATCGACTTCTCCTCGGCGAAGTGGCAGGCGCTGGGGTGGTTGGCGACGCGGGTCACCAGTTCCGGCTCCGCCGTCGCGCAGATGTCCTGCGCCTTCCAGCACCGGGTGCGGAACCGGCAGCCCGACGGCGGGTCGACCGGGCTGGGGACGTCGCCCTCCAGCCGGATCACCTGCCGCTGGTTGCGCAGTTCCGGGTCCGGCACCGGCACCGCCGAGAGCAGCGCCTGGGTGTACGGGTGGGTGGGGTGCTCGTAGATCTCTTCCTCGGTCCCGACCTCGACCATCTTGCCCAGGTACATCACCGCGACCCGGTCGGAGAGGTGGCGCACCACCGACAGGTCGTGGGCGATGAACACGTACGACAGCCCGAACTCGGTCTGCAGGTCACCCAGCAGGTTCATCACCTGGGCCTGGATGGACACGTCCAGCGCGGACACCGGCTCGTCGCAGACGATCACCTTGGGCCGCAGCGCGAGCGCGCGGGCGATGCCGATGCGCTGGCGCTGGCCGCCGGAGAACTGGTGCGGGTAGCGGTTGATGTGCTCGGGGTTGAGCCCGACCACGTCCAGCAGCTCGCGCACCTTCTTCGCCCGCGAGCCCTTCGGCGCCACCTCGGGGTGGATCTCGAACGGCTCGCCGATGATGTCGCCGACGGTCATCCTCGGGTTGAGCGAGGTGTACGGGTCCTGCAGCACGATCTGGATGTCGCGGCGCAGCTTGCGCAGCTCGCCGCCCTTCATCTTCAGGATGTCGCGGCCCTCGAAGGTGGCCGTGCCGCTGGTCGCCGGTTCCAGCCGCATCAGCACCTGGGCCAGGGTCGACTTGCCGCAGCCGGACTCGCCGACGACGCCGAGGGTCTCGCCGCGCTTGAGGTCGAAGGAGACCCCGTCGACCGCGCGGACGTACCCGACGGTGCGCTTGAACAGCACGCCGACCCGCACCGGGAAGTGCTTGACCAGGTCGCGGACCTCGATGATGTTGTCAGTCACCGCTGATCAGCTCCTCGGCGAAGTGGCAGGCGCTGAGCCGACCCGGGGCGAGGCGGTGCTGCGGCGGGACCTCGGTCTTGCAGATGTCCTGCACGCGCGGGCACCTCGGGTTGAACGGACAGCCCTGCGGGATGTTGAGCAGGCTGGGCGGCAACCCCTTGATGGTCCGCAGCTCGGTGCCCTTGAGGTCGAGCCGGGGCAGCGAGTCGAGCAGGCCCTGGGTGTAGGGGTGCCCCGGCTTGCGGTACAGGTCGCGGGCGTGCGACTGCTCGACGATGCGCCCGGCGTACATGACCGCGATCCGGTCGGCGACCTCGGCGACGACGCCGAGGTCGTGGGTGATCAGGATCAGGCCCATGTTCCGCTCGACCTGGATGTCCTTGAGCAGGTCCATGATCTGGGCCTGCACGGTGACGTCCAGCGCGGTGGTCGGCTCGTCGGCGATGAGCATCTCCGGGTCGAGCGCCAGCGACATCGCGATCATCGCGCGCTGCCGCATGCCGCCGGAGAACTCGTGCGGGTACTGGCGCACCCGGCCCTTGGAGTTGGGGATCTTCACCTGGTCGAGCAGCTCGATCGCGCGCTTGCGGGCGTCCTTGCGGGACATGCCCTTGCGCAGCCGCAGCTGCTCCTCGATCTGGAAGCCGACGGTGAAAACCGGGTTGAGCGCCGACAGCGCGTCCTGGAAGATCATGGCGATGCCCGATCCACGGACCTCCCGCCGCCGCCTCGACGAGGCCTTGAGCAGGTTCTCGCCGTGGAACCGGATCTCGCCGCCGGTGATGACGCCGGGCGGCATGTCCAGGATGCCCATGATCGTCTGCGCCGTCACCGACTTGCCGGAACCGGACTCGCCGAGCACGGCGAGCGTCTCGCCCGGCTCGACCCGGTAGCTGACGCCGTTGAGCACCTTGGCCACCCCGTCGCGGGTGCGGAACTCGACGAACAGGTCGTCGACCTCCAGCAGCGGGGCGCCCGGCACCCGGGCTGTCTCTTCGAAGTCCACTTCGGACCTTGTGGTGGTCATGGCGCTACCTCGCCTTGGGGTCCAGCGCTTCGCGCACGGCGTCGCCGAGCATCACGAAGGCGAGCACGGTCGCGGTCAGGAACGCAGCGGGGAACAGCAGGCTGTGCGGAGCCACCCGGATCACGTCGCGCGAGTCCGAGATCATCACGCCCCAGGACACGACCGGCGCGCGCAGCCCGATGCCGAGGAACGACAGCGTGGCCTCGGCCCCGATGAACGCGCCGAGTGCGATGGTCGCGTAGACCAGCACCGGGGCGACCGCGTTGGGCAGCATGTGCCGCAGGATGATCCGCGACGTGCTGGCGCCGAGCGCGCGGGCGGCCTTGACGTAGTCCTGCTGCTTGGCGGCGATGGCCGCCGACCGCATGATGCGCATGCACACCGGCCAGGACAGGATCGAGATGGACAGCACGACCAGCAGGATGATCTGGGTCGCGCTGGTGTCGCCGCTGGCGCGGAAGCTGGACAGGATGACGATGGCGCCCAGGACGAACGGCAGGCCGAAGAAGACGTCGGCGATGCGCGACATGAGCCCGTCGAGCCAGCCGCCGTAGTACCCGGCGAGCAGGCCGAAGGTCGATCCGATCAGGACGGTGAGCAGGGTGGCCGCCACACCGACGATGATCGAGGCCCGGCTCCCGTAGATCGTGCGGGAGAACAGGTCATAGCCCTGGTTGTCGTAGCCGAACCAGGCGGCCGCCGAGGGTCCCTCGCGGCTCTTGCCCAGTTCGGCGTAGTTCGGGTCCACCGAGGTGAACAGGCTCGGCCAGAACGCCATGAGCAGCACGAGCAGGATCAGCGCGGCGGAGACGATGAACAGGGGTCGCCTGCGCAGGTCGTGCCAGGCGTCGGAGGCGAGGCTGCGGGGCTTGTTGCCCTTGACCTCGGCGTGCTCGGCCGCGGTGACGAACTCCTCTGGGGCGGTCGTCACCGCGCTCGCGGTGCTCGGGTCAGTCATAGCGGATCCTTGGGTCGAGGACGGCGTAGAGCAGGTCCACCAGCAGGTTCGACAACAGGTAGACCATCACCAGCAGCGTGACGACGCCGGTGACCGTTACCCCTTCCTTGCCGATGATGCCGTCGTAGACGAGACTGCCGATGCCCTTGATGTCGAAGATGCCCTCGGTGACGATGGCCCCGCCCATGAGGGCGCCGAGGTCGGTACCGAGGAACGTCACCACGGGGATGGCGGAGTTGCGCAGCAGGTGCACGCCGACGACGCGCCGCTGGCGCAGTCCCTTGGCGGTCGCGGTCCTGACGTAGTCCGCGCGCTTGTTCTCCGCGATGGACGTCCTGGTCAACCTGGTCACGTAGGCCATGGACAGGCTGCCGAGGACGAACCCGGGGACGATGAGGTGCTCCCACGGCGCTGGTGAGGCGGAGACCGTGGTCTTGATCCACTTGAGCTCGAACCCGAGGGTGATCTGCAGGACGAAGCCGGTGACGAACACCGGCAGCGAGATGAGGAACAGGGTGGACACCAGCACGAGGTTGTCCAGGAAGCCGCGGCCGCGCAGGCCGGTCAGGACACCGGCGGCCAGTCCGATGACGGCCTCGATCGCCAGCGCGACGAGCGCGAGGCGGATCGTGTTCGGGTAGGCCTCACCGATGAGTTCACCCACGTCGAGCCCGCGGAAGGTCTCGCCGAAGTTGCCCTGCAGCACGTTGAGCATGTACTTGCCGTACTGCACGATCAGCGGGTCGCCGAGGTTGAACTTGTCCATCATGGCCTGGACGTAGGCGTCCGGGCAGGGGCGGTCGCCGCACTTGCCCGCGAACGCGTCGCCGGGAAGGCTCCAGACCAGCCAGTAGATCAGGAAGGTGGTCCCGATGAACACCGGGATCAGCTGTAGTAGTCGTCGGAGGACGTAGCGTCCCATTGTCTCTCCCAACCTGACTCCGGGCCGGGGGCGCGGGATCGCCGCACCCCCGGCCCGGAGTGGAACTGGTGTGAACTACTTCTTCTTGACCGTCACGCTGGTCAGGTCGAGTTCACGCAGCGAGCTGAGGCGGGCGTTGTCGAGCCGCTCGGACCAGCCGTACTGGGCGGTCTGGTTCCACAGCGGGATGACCGGGAAGTCCTCGGCCAGCACGCGCTCACCCTCCTGGTACAGCTTGTTCGCCTCGTCGACGCTGGGGGCGGAGTCCGCCTTGGCCAGGATCGCGTCGAGCTTGGGGCTGGTGTACTCACCGTCGTTCGAGGACGCGCCGGTGCGGTACAGCTGGTTCAGGAAGTTCTCGATCGACGGGTAGTCCGCGATCCAGCCGGTGCGGAAGATCGCGTTCATCTGGCGCGCGTTGATCTTCTGACGGGTCTCGGCGAAGGTCGGGATGGGCTCGTAGAGGCACTCGATGCCCAGCGCGTTCTTGATGCTGTTGCAGGTCGCGGTCATCCAGTCCTTGTGACCGCCGTCAGCGTTGGTCGAGAGCTTGACGGTGCCCTTGAAGCCGGACTTGGCCAGGTACTCCTTGGCCTTCTCCGGGTTGTAGGTGCACAGGTCGCCGCACTGGCCCTTGGCGTAGCCGGGGACAGCCGGGTTGACCCAGCCGTCGGCCGGGATGCGGGTGCCGTCGAAGATCTTGTCGACGATCTCCTGGCGGTTGATCGCCAGCGACAGCGCCTTGCGCAGGTCGGCGTTGGTGTAGGTCGGGTCGTAGTACGGGAAGGTCAGGGTCTGGTTGCCCATGTAGGGGGTCGACCCGTTGCGGCCCTCGAGGTCCTGCTTGTACTTGCCACCGGCGATGCCGGTCGGCGGGATGGTGTCGAGGAAGTCCAGGTCACCGCCGACGATGGCGGTGTAGGCGGCCTCGTTCGACTCGAAGATCTTGAACGTGAGGTCCTTGAACTTCGCCTTGTCGTCACCGGCGTAGTCGTCGTTGCGGGTCAGCACGATCTCGGCGTTGGGCTTGCGCGAGACGAACTTGAACGGCCCGTTGCCGATCGGCTTGGCCTCGAAGGCCTTCTGGTCGGCGAAGAACGAGTCCGGCAGCGGGAAGAACGGGTTGTAGCCCAGCTTCAGCGGGAAGACCGCGAACGGGGCGTTCAGGTTGACCTCGAAGGTGGAGTCGTCGACGACCTTGAGGCCGGACATCTCCTTCGCGGTGGGCTCGGGGGCCTTCTGCGGGCCCGCGGTGCCGTCGGGGTCCTCGGTGTGCACGTCCTTGTAGCCCTGGACCTGCTCGAAGAAGCTCGCGCCCTGCTGCCCGTTGGGGCTGTAGGCGGTGTAGTTCCAGGCGTCGACGAAGTTCTTGGCCTTCACCGGGGTGCCGTCGTGGAACTTCCAGCCCGAGTTCAGCGTGATCTTGTAGGTCTTGGAGTCGGTCGTCGCGATCTCCTTGGCCACCGCGTTCTTCGACTCGCCCGTGACCGGGTCGTACCTGGTCAGACCGACGAACAGGGCGCGGATGACCTTGCTGCCGCCGCTCTCGGTGGTGTTACCGGGCACGAGCGGGTTCTCCGGCTCGGTACCGAAGGCCGACAGCGCGCCATCGGCGTCAGCGGCCCCGGTGTTGCCACCGGTGGTGCCGCCGCTGCCGGTGTCCTCGCTGCCACCGCCACACCCCGCGATCGTGAGCGCGAGTGCAAGCGGCATCACCGATGCCGCTATCCAGCGTGGTTTGCGCATGGGTCTCCTCCCAGGCTAGTTCGACGTGCTCAGGCTTGGTACGCCCAACGGCAGTCGTCGATCGCGGAGCGGAACCGCCCGCTCCGAAAGTGAGTGGAAGTTAACCGGAGGGGTGAGTCAGCAGGCGATCGACAGCGTCACAAACGAGTCACAATCAGCGCGAGTTCATCCGTTTGGGGGATGGCCTCTTCGGAGAGTGACCGCTAACCGAACAGTTTGTCGTTGGCGATTCTGTGTCAGGGCAATGTTATGACGGCTATCCAAAGAACTGATGCGGTTCACTGATGGCCCGCGGCCTTCGCGACCGACAGCGCGATGCCGTCCAGAATGTCGTGTTCGCTCACCAGAAGGCTTGTGATCTCCGTCTCCAGCGCGACGCGCCTGGCCAGGGCCCGGACCACCACCGCGCCACCACCGATCACGTCCACCCGACCGGGGTGCATGGCCCCGATGGCGGCGCGTTCGTGGTGACCGGCGGTGAGCAGACGGGCGGTGATCGACTCGATCCCGGCGAACGGGATCCGGCTCAGGTGGATCAGGTCCGGGTCGTAAGCGGGCAGCCCGAGCGAGATCGCGGCCATGGTGGTGACGGTGCCCGCGACGCCGACGAACGTGCGCGCCGAGGCCACCGGGACCTGCGCGAACGCCTCATCGAGCAGCCGGGTGGCCACCGCGTCGGCCTCGGCCACCTCGGCCGCGGTCGGCGGGTCGGAGCGCAGCGCCCGCTCGGTGAGCCGCACGCAGCCCACGTCGGCGGAGTGGGAGCCGTCGAAGCGCGCCTCGACGCCGTCCCAGCTGCCCAGGACCAGCTCGGTCGACCCGCCGCCGACGTCGGCGACCAGGAACGGCCCGTCGTCGGGGTCGAGGTCGCCCACCGCGCCGAGGAAGGACAGCCGCGCCTCCTCGGCACCGCTGATGACCTCGGCCTCGACCCCGAGGACCTCGCTGGTCATGGCGAAGAACTCGGCGCGGTTGGCCGCGTCCCTGGTGGCCGAGGTGGCCACCATGCGCACCCGCTCGACGCCCTTGCCGCGCAGCACGCCGACGTAGTCCACCAGCGCGGACTTGGTCCTGGCGATGGCCTCGGGGGCGAGCAGGCCGGTGGCGTCGACGCCCTGGCCGAGCCGCACCACCCGCATCTCCCGGTGCAGGTCGCGCAGGGCGGCCGAACCGTCGTGCCCGGTGGCCACCTCGGCCACCAGCAGGCGGATCGAGTTCGTGCCGCAGTCGATGGCGGCCACTCTGCTCATGGGCACGAGCCTAAGCGCCGGTTTTCCGGCGTGTCCTGCCGGGCCGGGTGCCGCCGCTTTCGGGGCTTTGCCGAGTCGGAATGCGCGGACGTGCGCCGATCGCACCCGGTGGGGTCCGGATTCACCGGGACGGGCAAGGCGCGACACAGCCCGTCAATAACGAGTGGCGCGGTCGGCGCTTCATTACCGGTTGCCATTTGTCAGTCGTCACGCTGCCATCCCGCAACAGTGTGAAGGAAGTGGCCGACGCGGTGGTGGCGGCGGTCAGAGCCGGGAGGGCACGCGGGTGGGCCGGTCCACCTCGGACAGCTCGGCGTCGCACGCGGCGAGGTGGGCGGCGAGCGCCGCGGCGTAGTCGCGACCCGCCGCGTCGAGCAGCAGCGCCCTGCGGGTGGCGAACCCGCCGGTCAGCGCCCCCGCGTCGGCGATGACCGCGGCCAGCGCGGCCGCCGGGTCGTCGGTGACCTCGTCGACCAGGCCGACCCGGAGCGCCTGCGCCGCGGTCAGCTCGGCGCCGCGCACGGCGAGGCTCCTGGCCCTGGCCGCGCCGAGGTGGGTGGCGAGCCGGTGCAGGACCATGCCCGGCCAGACCCGGCCCCGCTCCCGCGGCAGCCCGATCCGCGCGTCGGCGGCGGCGATGCGGTGGTCGGCGACCAGCGCGGTCTCCAGCGCCGGGCCGGAGCAGGCGCCAACGACCACGGCGACGACCGGGACGTCGATCCGCTCGACCCGGCGCAGCACCCGCTCCCAGGCCGCGACGTCGGCGACGTCCGCGGTGCCCGGCCACGTCCGCGCCGTCGCGCGGTGCCACAGCACCAGCGGCCCGCCGTCGCGCTCCGCCGCCGCGCACGCCCGCTCGAGCAGGACCGCCAGCTCGGCCATGGGCCGGTCACCGCGCGCACCGACCCCGGGTCGACCGGCCGCGCGGTCGGTGGACCTCGGGACTGGACCTGTCATCGCTCCCCCTCGACTGCTCCCCCGGGCCCCACCCCGGCCCACGCGCCATTCGACCGTCCACAAGCGACAGTCGATGGGCGCGCGGTGTGGAATATATAAAAAAACAAACACCCCCTGGCGGCACCCAGGATGCGCACAGCCGGTGAGCGGTGTCAACCAAGTCGGGTCCTTCGGCTGCGGCATCGGCGAAAGCGCCACCGCGCACCGCGTCGGCGACTATTCTGGTGGGCCGCCCACAAGATCTTTGCCTTGTGGCACAGGGTAGTGCCCAGGCGAGCCAAGATCGTCAATTGCCGAATGCGAGAACCGCCCCACTCGAATCGAGTGGGGCGGTTCCGTTCGGCGTTGTCGCCGCGGTCTTACGGGGTCGGCACGACGGTCGACCCAGCGGCACCGGTGGCCTGGACCGGCGAGCTCAGCGGCGCGCACGGGTCGGGGACGGGCGTCGTGGTGGGCGTCGGGGTCGGCGTGGTCGACTCGGTCGGCTCGACGCAGCTCGGCGCGGTGGTCGGCGTCGTGGTGCTGCTGGTCGGGTCGGTGGTGGTCGTCGGCGTGCTGGTCGGGGCCGTGGTCTGGCTCGCGGTCGGCTCCGTGGTCGTGGTGGAGGCGTCGCTGGAGCCGGAGGGCTGCGTGGTGCCCACCGGCGGGGTGCTCGGGTTCTGCGTCGGCTGCACACCCTCGACCGGCGGGGTGTTGCCGCCCTGCGGCCTGGGCTCGACCGGTGCGGGCAGCGCGAGCTGCTCGGCCTGGTCCACCGGGGTGCTCGGCAGCGGCGTGACGCCCTTGGCGTAGGCGTCGGCCCAGATCAGGACCGTGCGCACGTAGCTGTCGGAGTGGTTGTAGCGGAACACCGCCGTGGCCCGCTGCTGCGGGTTCGACAGGTCGAGGCCACCGGAGCACAGGTACTTGCCCGCGCCGAGGGTGGCGTCGTAGATGTTGTTCGGGTCCGTCTCGCCGTCGCCGTTGCCGTCGGAGGCGTAGCCCTTCCAGGTCGACGGGATGAACTGCATCGGGCCGACCGCGCGGTCCCAGCGGGCGTCGCCGTCGTAGCGGCCGCCGTCGGTGTCGCGGATCGCGGCGAAGCCACCGCCGTTGAGCACCGGGCCCAGGATCGGGCTCGCGGTGCGGCCGCTGGCGTCGACCCGGCCACCGCGCGCGTGGTTGGACTCGATGCGGCCGATGCTGGCCAGCAGCGGCCAGTCGATCTTGCAGCCGGGCGTGGTGGTGGCCAGCGTCTGCGCGGCGCGCATGTAGGCCTGCAGCATCGTGCCCGGGATGCCGTTGGGGCCGCCCGGCAGCGGGGAGACCGCTGGGCCTGCCGTGTACTTGAGCAGCTCCGGCGTACCCGCCAGGGCGAGGATCTGCTTGCCGAGCTCGGTGTTCTCCGGCGCGGAACCGTCCGCGCCCACCTCGCTGGGGTCGGTCAGGCCGAAGAGCCCACCACCGACGTGCTTGGCCAGCGTGACACCGCCCGCGTCATCGGCACCGGCGAAGTTCACCGGCTCGCCCGCGACGACGACGGGGACGAGCAGCAACGCGCCTGCCGCCGCGGCCGCGCCCCGTCTGCGCTTTCTCTGCTGCCGGTGCTTGCCCGCCTTCCCGCCCCCGGTCCTGGAACTCACCGTCAAACCCCGCCCCTCGGTTGTGCTTCCGCCTGCCGCCGCAGACCCGTGCTCGTGTGTCCGGTCATCTACCCTGCCTCATCTCGGTCCCAGAGTCATCGTCGGCAGGCGAAGCCGCGGTAAAAGGGTCCAGAAGTCGTCACCTGCCGCCCTTACGTCCGTCCGTTGTTAACCCTGAGGTACGAGTTGTGGCGTTCTTGACCGAGGAGGGACGTAAAGCGGACCGCCCCGGGTTGCCCCGCCGCCGGGATTACCCTTCGGTAATGACCGGCACCGAGCTCACCGCGCGCCCGCTGGAACGCACCCACCTCGTGGTCAACCAGACCCCACCACTGCATCGCCTCGACCCCCTCGCGTGTGACCCGGCGCTGGTCAGCGCGGTGCGCGCGTTCGGGTCGGACGGCGTACTCGACTCGCTCGCCGCGGTCGCGCGGGAGTCCGGATCCGCCGAGGCGCGGGAACACGGACGGTTGGCCAACGAACACCCTCCGGTGCTCCACACCCACGACCGGTACGGCAACCGGGTGGACGAGGTCGAGTTCCACCCGTCCTGGCACTGGCTGATGACACGCGCTGTGGCACACGGGCTGCACGCCGCCCCCTGGGCCCCGGACGCGGGCGAGCACGCGCACCTGCGCCGCGCGGCGGCTTTCGCGTTGTGGTCGCAGGTGGAAGCGGGTCACGGTTGCCCGATCTCCATGACCTACGCGGTGATCCCCGCGCTGCGCCACGAACCGAGCCTCGCGGCCGTCTACGAACCCGGGTTGCTCTCTTCGGCTTACGACTTCGGTATGCGCCCCCCGGCGGCGAAAGCGGGGCTGCTCGCCGGGATGTCCATGACGGAGAAGCAAGGCGGCTCGGACGTCCGCGTGAACTCCACCACAGCAACACCTTCGGGGGACGGGACGTACGCGCTCGTCGGCCACAAGTGGTTCACCTCGGCCCCGATGAACGACCTCTTCCTCACCCTCGCGCAGGCGCCCGGCGGCCTCACCTGCTTCCTGCTGCCCAGGGTACTCCCGGACGGCACCCGCAACGCACTGCGCCTGCAACGCCTCAAGGACAAGCTGGGCAACAAGTCCAACGCCTCCGCCGAACTGGAGTACACCGGCGCGACCGGCTGGCGGGTCGGCGCGGAGGGCCGCGGCGTGCGGACCATCATCGAGATGGTCACGATGACCCGGCTCGACTGCGTCCTCGGCTCCACCTCGAACATCCGCGCCGCGCTCACCGAGGCGGCCCACCACGCCGCCCACCGCACGGCGTTCGGCTCGTCGCTGCGCGAGCACCCCGCGATGACGGCGGTGCTCGCCGACCTGGCACTGGAGTCGGAAGGCGCGACCGTGCTGGCGATGTGGCTGGCGTCCCTCGTGGACTCCGGCTCCCCGCTGCTGCGCCTCGCCCTGCCCGCGGCGAAGTTCACCGTGTGCAAGCGGGCGCCCGGCGTGGTGGCCGAGGCGCTGGAATGCCTGGGCGGCAACGGGTACGTCGAGGAATCCGGTCTGCCGCGGCTCTACCGCGAGGCACCGCTGATGTCGATCTGGGAGGGCTCGGGCAACGTGACCGCGCTCGACGTCCTGCGGGCGGTCCAGCGCGAGCCGCTCACCGTGGAGGCGTTGTGGCAGGAATTGGCGTCGACCGCCGGGGCTGACTCGCGTTTGGACGGTGCGGTGGCGGAGTTGCGCGCGGAGATCGCGGATCCCGCGCCGGAGCGGGCCAGGCGGGTGGCCGAGCTGATCGCGCTGTGCTTGCAGGCGAGCCTGCTGCTGCGCGTGTCGCCGGTGGTCGGCGAGGCCTTCGTCGCGTCGCGGCTGGGAGCGCGGTCGGGCGTGCTGGGGGTGCTGCCGCGCGGTGTGCCGGTGCGGGACCTGGTGGACCGGGTGACGCCCGCGGCCCGCTGATCGTCGGGTGTGGACTGGCCGCCGACCAGCCGTGCCGGTCGGCGGCTGTCGCCGCTCAGCCGGTCAGGTGGTGCTGCGCGGCGTCCTGGATGGCCTGGCGGGCCTGTTGCAGCGCCTGGTTGAGCGCCTCGGCGTGCGACTCGGCCTGGTGCAGCAGGTTGGTGATGTTGCCGGAGGTGGACGTGCTGCCCAGGATCGACGACACCTCGGCCCCGATGTTGCCCAACTCGCTGAGGAACTGCTGGGTGGCGTTGACCGGGACGCGGTCCGCGACGCCGTTCAACCGCTGCGCTTCTTCTTGGATGCTCATCCTCCGGATTCTCCCGTCGGCAGGTGACGCGACTCGGACCGGGATATTTTCGCCGACACCGGGCGGGCACCCGCGGTGATGGCCGGAACCCGCGCGCTCAGCGGTCGCTCTCGACCGAGATCCTGGCGTTGACCTCGCCGAGCGCCTCCTGGTACTCGGGCAGCGGGTTCATCGCGACCGCCATCCGCAGCTGGGTCTGCGCCTCGGTCAGCCTGCTCTGCCGCTGCAGCGTCTTGCCGAGCGCGAAGCGGGCGTAGTGGTCGGACGGGTCGAGCTCGAGCACCCGCAGGAAGGCCTGCTCGGCGCGGCGCAACTGGGCCGAGCCCAGGTAGGCGCGGCCCGCGAGCAGGTGCACGCTCGGCGCGTCCGGCTCGGCCTCCAGCACCGGGGCGAGCGCCGCGAGGGCGTCGAGGGGCCTGCGTTGGGCCACCAGTGACTCTGCGTGGCGGAACGCGGCGAACACCTCTGCGGGCTCGTGGCTCATGGTCAGATCAACTCTACGCGGGACGGGGTGGTAGTTCGACCCCAGAACAACTCGCTCCACGATGTGAGCCATCCCCCGGTCGTGTTCGTCTCCGACCGGGTCCGGGCACCGCTAGGCTCGACCCGGAGTAGTCGGCAGACGTTGTTAGGAGCACCACGTGGCGGTCATCGAGCAGGTCGGCGCGCGCGAGATCCTGGACTCACGCGGTAACCCCACCGTCGAGGTCGAGGTCGCCCTCGACGACGGCACGCTGGCCCGCGCGGCGGTGCCCTCGGGTGCCTCCACCGGTGAGCACGAGGCGGTCGAGCTGCGCGACGGCGACCCCAACCGGTACTTCGGCAAGGGCGTGGAGAAGGCCGTCACCGCGGTGCTCGACGAGATCGGCCCCGAGCTGCAGGGCGTCGACGCCGTCGACCAGCGGATCGTGGACCAGAAGCTGGTCGACCTCGACGGCACCCCGGACAAGTCCCGGCTCGGCGCCAACGCCATCCTCGGCGTGTCGCTCGCGGTGGCCAAGGCCGCCGCCGACTCCAGCGGCCTGGAGCTGTTCCGCTACCTGGGCGGCCCGAACGCGCACGTGCTGCCGGTGCCGATGCTCAACATCCTCAACGGCGGCGCGCACGCCGACACCGCGGTCGACATCCAGGAGTTCATGATCGCGCCGATCGGCGCGGAGAGCTTCCGCGAGGCGCTGCGCTGGGGCACCGAGGTCTACCACTCGCTCAAGTCCGTGCTCAAGGCCAAGGGCCTGGGCACCGGCCTCGGCGACGAGGGGGGCTTCGCGCCGAGCCTGTCGAACAACCGCGAGGCGCTCGACCTGATCCTGGTGGCCATCGACAAGGCGGGCTACACCGCCGGGCGCGACATCGCGCTGGCCCTCGACGTCGCCGCCACCGAGTTCCACTCCGACGGCGCCTACACCTTCGAGGGCAGCAAGAAGAGCTCCGAGCAGCTGATCGCGTACTACACCGAGCTGGTCAACTCCTACCCGCTGGTGTCGATCGAGGACCCGCTCTCGGAGGACGACTGGGACGGCTGGGTGCGGCTGACCGCCGAGCTGGGCGAGCGCGTGCAGATCGTCGGCGACGACCTGTTCGTCACCAACCCGGACCGGCTGGAGGAGGGCATCGCCCGCCGCGCCGCGAACGCGCTGCTGGTGAAGGTCAACCAGATCGGCACCCTGTCCGAGACCCTGGACGCGGTCACCCTGGCCACCTCTTACGGCTACCGCAGCATGATGAGCCACCGCTCCGGCGAGACCGAGGACACCACCATCGCCGACCTGGCCGTGGCCACCGGCGTCGGCCAGATCAAGACCGGCGCCCCGGCCCGCGGCGAGCGCACCGCCAAGTACAACCAGCTCCTGCGCATCGAGGAGACCCTGGGCGACGCCGCGCGCTACGCGGGCGAACTCGCCTTCCCCCGCTTCACCGCGGAGTCCTGACGCCGATGGTCGGGCGCGGAACCGAACGAGGCCGGGGGCGACGCGACCCCGTCGCCCGCGGTCCGGCACGCGTGCGGCGCACGCGCCCGACCACCACCACCCCGGCGCGCGAGCCGCAGTCGCAGCCCAAGCCAAGGCACACCCGCAAGGGCATCCTCGGCCTGGCCACCACCCGCCGCGCCGCCGTCGTCGCCACCGTGGTGTGCGCCCTGGCCCTGAGCATCGCGGTCCCGCTGCGCAACTACCTGTCACAGCGCTCCGAGATCGAGGTCTACGAACAGCGCCACGCCGAACTGGTCAGCCAGGTCGCCGAGCTCAACGCGCGCAAGGAACGCCTCTCGGACCCGGAGCAGATCCGCGCCCAGGCCCGCGAGAGACTCCGCTACGTGATGCCAGGAGAAACCCCCTACATGGTCGAACTCCCCAGCGACCCGGCCACCGCACCCGGCGCAGGCCAACCGGGCCACCCGATCCCGCAACAGGCCTGGTACGAGGGCCTGTGGGACTCGGTCACCGGAGCGGGCCGGTGACCCTTGAGCCGCCTAGCGACCTTGACCTGGCCACGATCGCTGAACAGCTTGGGCGCCAGCCGCGCGCCATCCGAGCGGTGGCTGCGCGTTGTCCTAGTGGGCATCCGGCGGTGATCCAGACGAATCCTCGGTTGGAGGATGGGACGCCGTTTCCTACGCTGTATTACTTGACCTGCTCCCGGCTTGCTGCGGCTATCAGCACGGTTGAGACCAGTGGCGTTATGCGGGAGATGACGGATCGATTGGCTTTGGATCCGGAGTTGGCTGCGCATTACTTGCGGGCGCATGAGTCCTATTTGGATGAGCGGGACGCGTTGGATCCGTTGGGGACTCAGGTTACCGCTGGGGGGATGCCTGGGCGGGTCAAGTGCTTGCACGCGTTGGTGGCGCATTCGTTGGCCAAGGGGGCGGGTGTGAACCCGTTTGGGGATGAAGCGTTGGAGTTGCTTTCGCCGCATTGGCCTGTGGGGGTTTGTGCGGGTTGAGCTTTAGCGGGTGATCTTGGGTGGGCGATCTTGTGGGGTGGGTTGTCCACAGGGGGTTGCGTCGGTTGGGGCGCTCTGTCGGTGGCTCTCGGTAGGCTGTATATCGGGGGGTGCTGTGGGCGGTTTGATCTTGAGCTGAGGGGTGTTCCGGCTCTCGAACTCGGCTTCGCCATCGACGATCAACGCCTCGCCTGCGGCATTGGCCCGGGCGCGAGTTTCGAGCTGTGCTCGATGCGGTGGACTTGTTTTGCGCGGGGCCCCGACACCAGCCGTGGCAGGACCGCAAAGCAGGGGCCGAAAAGCATGGCCCTGTCCGCGAACGACGCTACGACTGGCGCTCCCCCACACAAAACAACTCCACCCCATCGAGCCGGCTTGGCACCAGCGACTCCGAGGAGCGGTCCAGGGCCAACGTCGTAGAGGGGCGCGTGGTTGGCCAACGTTGTTCAGGGCGCAGGGTTGGCCAACGTCTGTGAAGGCCGGGTGGAGATCATCGTCGCCAAGTCCACCAGCTCGAATCGGCCGCTTCGAGCCGACGATCCTCCAGCGCAGGGACCTGTCCACAACCCCGTCAACCATCCACAGACCCCGGCCAAGCCCTATTGACAGATCGTCCTGGTCGATAGGTTCAGAGATGGGGCCCCGGGCCCCGGGAGGGTGGGTCCCCGGAGCGGAGTTGATCTTGAGCTGGGGGGCGGCGGGGCGCCTGGGGTGGGGGGAGGGGTCAGCCGAGGGTGGTGGCTTTTTGGGCGTAGGCGGCGGCGCCGCTGTAGACGGATTGGGCGTAGCGGGTGGATTCGTTGTAGGTGAGGATGGCTTTCCACCAGCCTGGGCCCGTGGCCAGGTCGCCGCCGGAGGTGCAGAGGTAGTTGGCGGCGGTCATGGCTGAGTCGTCGACGTTCTGGGGGTCTGGTTGGGCGCCGTCGGCGGCGGCGCGGAGGCCGAAGCGGGACCAGGTGGTGGGGAGGAACTGCATGGAGCCCACGGCGCGGTCCCACTGGGGGTCGCCGTCGAGGCGGCCGCCGTCGGTGTCGGGGATGGCCTGGACGCCGGGGGAGCCGTCCAGGGGGACGCCGATGATGGGTTTGGACAACTGGCCGTCAGCGCCGACGCGTGTGCCGCCGTAGCGGCCGTGGTGGGACTCGACGCGGCCGACGCCCGCGAGGGTCACCCAGGTCAGGTTGCAGGCGGGCAGCCGCTGCCTGGTGGCGGTCTCGGCGGTCGCGTACGCCTGGAGGGTGCGCTCCGGGATGTCGGTGGCCGCCGACAGCCTGCTGATCCACCCCTGCAGGTCATCCACCGGCACCGGCGCCGCGTGCGGTGGCACCTCGCCGCGGCGGACCGGCACCTCGACGACGGCGAAGCGCTGGGGCGGCGGTGGCGGGTCGCCGTCGTCGAGCAGCAGGACGGTCCCGGCGGCGAGGGCCACCAGGAAGGCGACCAGCGCGAGCCGCGCCACCACCCGGACACCCCGGCGCCGTCGCGGCTCCGGGGCCGGTTCCAGCGGGATGGACAGCGTGGTCGGCTGGGGTGTCGGAGAGGCGGCCACGAAATCCAGGCTACGTGCTCACCGGCGGTGCTCGTCCGCGGCCTCTGTCCTCTGCGACCGCCGCACCCGTGGTGACCAGCGCGGACGCCAACCGAAATCGCTACGCCTTCACAGCCTGCACCGCGTAGATCAACGGGATCCGGGGCGCGGTCCCCGGCAACGAGAACCAGCCGCCGGTGGTCGTCATGGTCGACCACCGCGGCCACGGCAGCTGCTCGGTCTCGCGCAGCCGGGTGATCCGCAGCCCCGCGCCGACCAGGGCGGTGACCACGTCGCCGATGCCGTGCTGCCACTCGTAGGACACCCGCGCCGACGCCAGCTCCGGGCCGTCGGTGTACGTGCGGGTGGCGTCGCGCTCGATGGCGCCGCGGCCGCTCAGGTAGTCGTGGCGCAGCAGCAGCTCCTCGCTGCCGTCCGCGGGCGGGACCGGGCTCAGCGCGTTGAGCAGCGGGTGGAACTCCACCAGGTACAGCTGACCGCCCGGCCGCAGCAGCCCGGCCACCTGAGCGGCCCAGACGTCCAGGTCGGGCACGTAGCAGAGCGCGCCCTTGCCGGTGTAGACGACGTCGAAGCGGGACTCGCCGAGGGTGGCGACGGCCGCGTGCACGTCACCCTTCACGTAGGAGACCGCCACCCCCTTGGCCTCCGCGAGCTGCTCGGCCGCGCGCACCGACGCCGCCGAGATGTCCAGCCCGACGACCCTGGCGCCCAGCGGCGGGAACGCGAGGGTCTCGGCGCCGATGTGGCACTGCAGGTGCACGAGGTCCTTGCCGTCGAGCGGGCCCAGGTCGGCCCACTCGAAGTCGCCGAACCAGGCCCTGGGGTCGCGCCCGGCCACGTCGTAGAAGCCGGACGCGAGGTGGATCGGGGTGCGGGCGTCCCAGTTCGCCTCGTTCGCGTGGATCATGGCCGCGGTCTCGGTGTCGAAGTCCATGATCCTCATCCTGCCGCTACGGCAGCGGCGGGATGGGCGGCGGCGTCGCGGCGGGCTTGGCGGCCAACCGCTCCAGGGCGATCTCGATGGCGGCGTCGAGCTGCGGGTCGCGCCCGGCCACGTGGTCCTGCGGGCGCACGACCACCTCGACGTCCGGGTCGACGCCGTGGTTCTCCATGCCCCAGCCGGTGCCCTCCATCCAGGTGGCGTAGCGCGGCTGGGTGACCAGGGTGCCGTCGACCAGCCGGTACCGCATGTCCACGCCGACGACGCCGCCCCAGGTGCGGGTGCCGACCACCGGGCCGATGCCCAGCGCCTTGATCGCGGCGTTGACGATGTCGCCATCGGAGCCGGAGAACTCGTTTGCCACGGCCACCACCGGCCCGCGCGGCGCGTCCACCGGGTAGGTCTCCTCGTAGTAGCCGTCGCGGGCCCGGCCCCAGCCGACGATGCGGCGGCTCAGCTTCTCCACGATCAGCTGCGACAGGTGCCCGCCGCGGTTCTCCCGCAGGTCGACCACCACCCCGCCGCGGCGCATCTCCAGCCGCAGGTCCCGGTGGAACTGCGCCCAGCCGTTGGCGACCATGTCCGGCACGTGCAGGTAGCCGATCCGGCCGTCTGTCGCGGCGTGCACGTGGGCGCGCCGGTCGTTGACCCACGCCTGGTAGCGCAGCGGCATGTCGTCGAGCAGCGGCACGACCACGACGCGCCTGGTCGCGCCACCGCCCTTGGGTTCGACGGTCAGCTCGACCGGGCTCCCCGCGGTGCCGACCAGCAGCGTCGCCGGGCCGCGCACCGGGTCGACCGGGATGCCGTCGACGGCCACGATCGCGTCACCGTCGCGGACGCCGACGCCCGGCGCGCGCAGCGGGGAGCGGGCCTTGGGGTCGGAGGTCTCCCCCGGCACGATCGCGCTGATCCGCCACGCGCCGTCCGCGTCGCGCTCGAAGTCGGCGCCGAGCAGGCCGAGCCTGCGCCGGAAATCGCCGCCGCCGCTGGTCGGCAGGACGTAGGCGTGCGAGGTGCCCAGCTCGCCGTTGACCTCCCACAGCAGGTCGACCAGCTCGTCGTGCGAGCCGATGGCGTCGACCAGCGGGCGGTAGGTGTCGAGCGCGCCCGCCCAGTCGACGCCGTTCATGTCGGCGCGCCAGAAGTGGTCGCGCATGAGCCTGCCGGACTCGTCGAAGGACTGCCGCCACTCCGCGGCCGGGTCGACCCGCACCCGGACCCGGCTCAGGTCGACGGTGATGTTGTCCTCGGAGTGGTCGTCGTTGTCGGCCTTGCGGTCGGCGGGCAGCACCCGCAGCGTCCGGCCGTCGCGGACCACGATGCGGCTGCCGTCGCCGCTGGGCCACACCGCGTCCAGGCCGTCGACCAGGACGTCGACCTTGAGCTTGGCCAGGTCGTAGCGCTCGAGCAGGGACCGGGGGGCCGCGGTGCCGGACTCGTCGAGGTCGTCGCCGAGCGAGCCGGTGAGCGGGTCGCGCAGCCAGGCGACGCCGCCCTTGACCGCCAGCAGCCGCGAGTAGCGGGCGGCGGGCACCGGGAAGGCCACCACGCGGTCGGTGATGCCCTCCAGGTCGACAGAGGTGCGCGGGGTCTTGTCGTCGGAGTCCTTGTCGCGGTCCTTGTCGTCGTCACCGCCGAAGGCCCGCCCCTCGCGGACCGGGGCGAACGGCGACGGCGTGAGCGCGGCGAGCGGCGCCAGGTAGGGCCGGGAGCCGTTGGCGAAGGACACGTCGAACACGTGCACGTCGTAGATCGGGTCGAAGCTGCGCGAGGACAGGAACGCCAGGTGCTTGCCGTCGAGGGTGAACGCCGGGTCGGAGTCGACGAACCGCAGCGGGGTCACCTCGACCACGGTGAGGCTGGTCGTGTTCACCATCTTGATGTGCCGCAACGGGTCCGGCCCCGGGTGCGACCAGGCCAGCCACGCCGAGTCCGGGGAGAAGGTGACCCCGGTCGGGTCGGACTCGGTGGCCCTGGCGATCTCGCGGACCTCGCCGTCGTCGGCGTCGACCAGCAGCAGCCGCCCGTCGTGGGTGACCACCGCGACCCGCCTGCCGTCCGGCGACGCGGCCAGTTCCAGCACCCGGCCCAGCTCCCCGGTGGCGACCCGGCGCGGGCTGACCCCCGGCTCGCGGCCGTCGACCGGGCCGAACTCCAGCGCGTCCTCGCCGTCGGCGTCGGTCACCCACACCGCCTGCCCGGTCGTGCCCAGCACCTGCGGCAACCGGGCGCGGACACCGGGTTCGACCGACAGCGCCCGCACCGGGCCGTCGCGGTGGGTCACCCAGTGCACGGTCCCGCGCACCTCGACCGCGCTGGCCCGCCCCGAGCGGTCCGGCCCGAGCCAGCCGATGTTGCGGCCCACGTTCACCGGGTACACCTGCCGCGACCCGCGCGGGCCGCCGAGCTTCACCTCGACCGGCCTCGGCTCGGCGTCGAGGCCGTCGAGCAGCCAGATCTCGCCTGCGCGGTGGTAGACGACCCGCTCGCCGTCGGTGCTGGCGTTGCGGGCGTAGAACCCGCTGTGGTCGCTGTGCTTGCGCACGTCCGAACCGTCCGGTTCGCACGAGTAGAGGTTCCCGACGCCCTCGTGGTCGGACAGGAACGCGATCCGGCCGCCGACCCACAGCGGGCAGACGATGTGTCCGTCCACATCGGACAGGATGCGCTCGAAGTCGCCGCCGCCGCGCCGGTCCACCCACACCTTGCCCGCGGTGCCACCCCGGTAGCGCTTCCACCAGGCGGGCTCGCGGGAGATCGGCGTGCCCAGCACCACCCCGCCGTCGGCGGCCAGGTCGAGCGAGGCCACCGGCCCGTACGGCAACCGCTCGGCGGGCGCCCCGTCCAGCGGCAGCCCGTACGCCCAGGTCGCCCGGATCGACGCCCGCCCGGTCGACGACTTCGCCGCCACCCTGCCGTCCCCGGTCCACCCGATGACGGCGGTGTTGACGTCACCCCAGTAGCTCAACCGGTCACTCGCCCCACCCACCACCGGCGCGACGTGCACCTCCGGCTCGACATCACGAGCACTCGTCCAGGCGATCGTCGACCCGTCCGGCGAGAACCGCGGGTTGCTCACCGGAACCTGGTCAGCCGACAAGCGCCACGCCCGGCCGCCGTCGACCGGCGCCAACCACACATCGTCCTCGGCGACGAAGGTGATCAGGTCCGCGTGCAGGTGGGGAAATCTCAGGTAGGCGTCGGTCACCCTGCCAAGTTAGCCACACTCGCCCCACCGCGGTGCCACTTTCACCGCCTAACCCCACCCCATCCACCGACTGCCGTAGCGCCCCACCCCATGTCAGCCACTTCCCCACCACAAAGCCACTTCCCCCGCCCCCCGGCAACCAATCCCCCGCCACCACCCCCGCCCCCTCAAGATCAACTCCGCTCCCGGGACCCACCCTCCCGGGGCCCGGGGCCCCATCTCTGAACCTATCGACCCCGAAGGTTTGTCAATAGCCCTCGACGCCCGGCTGTGGATGGTTGAAGGGGCTGTGGACAAGTACCCGCCCTGAACGATCCTCGGCGAGAAGCGGCTGATCCAAGCCGTTCAAGACTCGGCGACGATGGCCTCCACCCGGCCTTCACCATCGTTGGCCGAAACGCGCCCCTCACAGACGTTGCCCTAACGCGCCACCAACAACGTTGGCCCACCACGCGCTCCTCGGAGTCGCTGGTGCCAAGCCGGCTCGATGGGGTGGACTTGTTTTGTGTGGGGGGACGGCACCCGTAGCGTCGCTCACCGTGGCAGGGCCTGCTTTTCGGCCCCTGCTTTGTGGTTCTGCCCGGGTGCCGTAGGGGCTCCGCACAAAACAAGTTCGCCCCATCGAGCAAAGCTCGAAACTCGCGCCCCCACGCAATGCCGAAGGCGAGCCGTTCACCGTCGACGCCGCAGGCGAGACCGAGAGCCGGACTACCCCCAGCTCAAGATCAAACCCGCCAAAGCAGCCCCCGATACAGCCTACCGAGAGCCACCATCAACCAAGAAGACTGAAAACCACCGCTGTGGACAACCCACACCCATCGGGACAACCCCAATCAGGACAACGCCCACAGCCAACAACACAAACCACCAACCCGAACCAAGATCAAGCCGAACCCCAGTGCGCCCGCCACCCCTCCGCACCGAGTTCAACCCCCGCAGCCCGAGCCGACTTCTCCGCTGCTCGTACCCGATCCGCGAACCCCCGAGCCACCTCACGCAACTCCTGCTCCGGATCCACCCCGCTCAACCGAGCCCGGGCCGCCAGAGCGAACAGCTGCGATCCCACCGACTCCCCCTCAGGCAGCAGGTCAGCCGGAAACCCAGCCTTCCCCGCCCGCTGCACCAGTTTCGCCGCCAACGCCACCGCGGGCTGCCCCATGGCGACCCCGTCAACGCTCGACGAGCGTTGCTTCTCCTGCTGCTTCAGCTCGTCCCATCGCCCCTGCTGCGTTTCCGCGTCCCACACCGCCGGGCCGTCTGCGAACACGTGTGGGTGACGGGAGACCAGTTTGTCCACCAGCGCAGTGGCGACGTCGTCGATGGTGAAGGGGGCGGTGGGGTCTTCCGAGGCAATGCGGGCGTGGAAGAGGACTTGGAGGAGGACGTCGCCCAGTTCCTCTTGGAGGGCGGCGCGGTCGGACTCGTCGATGGCGTCGAGGAGTTCGTAGGACTCCTCGACCAGGTACTGGCGGAGAGACTCGTGCGTCTGTTCCGCGTCCCACGGGCAGCCGCCTGGCGAGCGGAGGGTGTCCATGACCTGGGCCGCGAGGATCAGGCCTGCACCGCTGGTCCGGTAGACCGGGACGCCGGGCAAGGAGTACGTGGGGTCGTCGGTCAGCAACACGATCGGGGCGTCGGTTGACACGTCCGGGGGAAGTGGGCCGTCGCCGAGGGCCGGGTCGACGCCGCCTGCGACGTAGACGTGGCTGGCGGCGCGGAGGAGCGGTAGTGCTGACGCGGGCAGGGTCGTGGCGGTGAGGACCACCACGGCGGTGCCCGGGTGGGGGGTCACCGCTGGGGCGTGTTCTTGATCGGCATGACCACGCCGAGGGTCTCGGACTCGCTGCCCGCGACGTTCATGTCGGCGATGTCCCACACGCCGTAGCGGGGGCTGATGGTGATGCCGAGGTCCTGGCCGGTGGTCTGCAGCAGCCTGCGGCCGAGCGAGGTGGCGACGCGGGGGTCGTTCTGGGCCTCGGCGGTGGGCTTGCCGTCCTGGGTGCGCTTGAGGATGACGGCGACCACCCAGTTGGCATTCTCCGGGTTGGGCTGGAACGCGATGACCGAGTTGGCCGGGGCGCCGAAGATGACCGTGCCCGCGATGTCCGGGGCGGCGCCCGGGGTCAGCGTCTCGCCCTTGGCGGCCTGCGCACCGGCGGCGACGTCGGCGTCGATGACCTTCGCGGCCTCGGCGAGGCCCTGGGACAGCTCCTTGGCCTTGTCCAGCGCCTGCTGGCGCAGCGACCCGGTCTTGCCCTGCTCGGCGGCGGCGACCAGGGTGAAGTCGAAGGTGACCGACAGCTTGTCCAGCTGCGCGGTGCCGAACTGGGCCAGCAGCAGGTAGTCGTGCGCCAGGTAGTCGGCGGGGAAGGTGCGGTTCACCGCCTGCTGCACGATGGCCTCGGGCGAGGCGCTGCCGTCCGCCGGGAACTCCTTGAACGAGCCGGTGATCTGCTCGGCGAGCTCGGTGACCGCGGCGGGCTCGACGGTGATCCGCTGCTTCGCCGAGTAGTCCTCGATCAGCTCGTGCAGCACGAGCTGGCGCAGGATCGCGCGGGAGAGCAGGGCGAGCTTGCGCTGGTCGGCCAGCACGCGCACGGCGGGCTCGGCCTGCGTGGCCTTCTCCACCAGGTCCTGGACCTCGTTGACGCCGATGGTCTTGCCGCCCACGATCGCGGCGGTGTTCACCTGACTTGGCCCGCTCGCGCAGGCGCCGAGCACCAGTCCGAGCGCGAGGAGAGACGCGACGAAGGGGCTGCGGCGGCGGATGACGGTGGTCACAGTGGCCAAGCCTCTCACAGGACCCCTGACGCGGCGACGAGTACCCGACCGTGTTACACGCCGTGAGCGGCGCCGCCGCCGCGCAGCAGGTGCGCGAGCTGCTCGCGCAGCATGGCCGCGTCGGCGGGGGCGAGCGCGACCCAGGGGCGGCCGTCCGCGCGCACGGTGCGCATCAGCGCGTAGCGGCCGTCACCGGCGACGTCGAACCAGAACAGCGACGGGCCGCGCTCACCGTGCGTGGTCACGCCGAGCTGCCCGGCCCGGAGCCTGCGCGCGGCCAGCAACTCGGTCAGCGCGGACACCTGCTCGGCCTGTTCGGCAGGCCACTGGCCGCCGGGCAGCCTGCCAGCCCGGTCCGCGGGCAGTTCGGCGACGACGGCGGAGACGAGGGCGCTGATCCCGACATCGCGGACGAGGACGTCGCCGCCCGCGTGCTCGCTCGGTCCGGGTTCCTGGGTGGCGATGGCCGCGCGCCTGCCGACCCTGGCGGCCAGGACCCGGTGCGGGGAGTCGGAGCCGTCCTCGGCCATCCACACCGAGTCGACGGAGATCTCGGGGGCGTGCAGCATCCGCAGGCTGGCGTCGAGCTCGGGGTCGACCCGGTCGCCGCGGCCGAGGATGCCCGCCGTGCGCAGCCTGGCGCGCACCCGCTCGTTGACCTCCGCCTGCTCGCGCTGGGTGATGCCAGCGCGGGCCACCTGCAGCGGGTACGGGAAGACGTCCATGCCGAGCCGGTCCCACACGTGGCCGAACTCCTCGGGGGTGAGCGTCCAGCCGAGCTGGGTCGTCAGGGTCACTGCTGCTCCCCGATCACGGGCGGCGCCGCCTGGATGCCTGCGCCGAACACCTCGTCCTTGTCGATCTCCGTCAGGTACCGGTTGCGGTGCTCGGTGTCCTCGTCCCCGGTCGAGGAGCCGCGCGCACCCATCGGTCCCGGCGCGCCCGCCGAGCCGGGGCGGGGCGCCGTAGCGGACCCTTTCGCCGACGCGGGCCCACCGGTAGGGCCGAACTGCCCTGGTGGCACCGTGGCCGACCACGGGCGGGGGCCGCGCGAGTCCGTCCGCGCGGTCGCGTTCGGACCCGAACCGACCCCGGTGCGCATGCGGCTACCTGCGGGAACAGCCCCACCGGTGATCGGCGGCTGAGCCGAGGACGGCACGGTGGACGCCGGAACCGTTGGCACGGTTGGTGTCGCGGAGGACACGGTGGGCGATACGGCGTTCGGCGGCACAGTGCCCGATGGGACAACGGGTGATGACACAACACCCGATGACACCGTCGTGTGGTGCGCCGCGGGCGGGAGGTAGTCGGCCGGATGTCTCGACGGGGCGGTGTAGTCGGGTGGACCTGATGGCGACACATGCGTTGGTACGAATACGGGACGGCGGTCGACAAACGTCCACTGGGGACGCGAATCGGACGCCGTGGCCTGGTAGACGTTGGACGAGGACTGCGGGCTATCGCCCGTGCGCGTACCCGGTGGTGGTGGGAACGCGGGCACGCTGCTGTCGACGTAGACATAAGGGCTTGTGAAGTACGTGGCCATGACCTGGCGCGCACGGGCTAGTGCGGCCTCGCGTTCGTCGAACTGCTGACGCATGTCGTAGACGCCAGCGGCGCTTGCACTTGCTGCCGCTAGAGGGCCGTAGCCGCCGCCGAACGCGGCACCCGTCAGGGCAGCCGTCATGTTGCGTCGCCAGTTGAAGTCAACGGGCTCAGGTAGGTGTGCCTTGGTGTTGCGGACCGCCTGGGCTACCTCGGCGAGTTTGTCCGCTGTGCCGTGCATGGAGTCGCTCAGGTCTGTGGCCCACGCGCGGTAAGGGTTCACGGTGGCGCTAGCGCGCTCGGCGGCCTCACCGGTCCAACTGACGCCAACGATCTTCGACAGGTCGTCGCTGAAGTCCTCGAAGGACTGGACGAACCTCGCGCCGAGGTCCCGCCACCCGTGCGCGGCCGCGTCGATCTTGCCGATGTCGATCCCGTGGACCATGCGCTTGAGGTCGTGGTGGTCCCACACCCACCAGTTGTCCAACTCGGCCAGTCGAGGTGAGTCGAACCCGGCGAACTGGCCGTGCTCGGGGAACTGGCCGTAGTGCGGAACTCTGGCGGGCTCCAAGGTCACCGGCTGCCACCGATCCACCGCATGCTGTCGAGGTCGGCCTCGGCGTAGCCGTCGGCGATCGCGCGGAACTTCTCCGCCATGTCCCACAACTCGGCCCGGACCTGCGCCACCCGGTGGTCGAAACCGTGGTACGCGGCGGCCTTGTCGGCGAACTTGAAGGCCATCTCCCGGCCCGACCGGCAGTCGCCGTAGTCGATGTACTCGTGCACCGTCGCCCCCGCGACGAGCGCGTCGAGCCGGTTGATCTGCGCCATGCAGTGCGCGGTAGCGCGGCGCGCCTCGTCGGGACTGATCGAGAACTCGCCGCTCATGACCGTTCCTCCCCTGGTCAGCCGCCCTTTCCAGGCCGCTCGCCAGGGGAGTCGCCGAGTGCGGGACCTGTGTTACCGACCACAGCACCGTCCACGCCCTGGACGCCGCTTAGTCGCCGGCCGTCCCCCCGTCCGACACCGTCCCCCTCACGACCCGACGCCCACCCCCGCGGGCGCGACCTCAAGGGAGGCAAGGAACTTGACGCACCAGTCCAGGAGGTCGCGGTCACGCAGGACGGGGGCGCCGATGCGGCCGCCCGCGGCGCCTTCGGTGGGGCGGGGGATGGTGATGGTGTTGGTGACCGCCTTGTGGGTCGCCTTGGGGTGCAGGCGCTTGAGGCGGACCAGTTGGGAGTCGCGCAGGGGCAGCGGGGCGAAGCGGATGGAGTTGCCCTGGGCGATGGCCTCGGTCACCCCGTGTGCTCGGCACTGCTGGCGGAACCTGGCCACCGCCAGCAGGTTCACCACCGGGGCCGGAGGCTCGCCGTAGCGGTCGACGAGTTCCTCGCGGACCGAGTCGAGGGCGGCCTCGTCCGGGGCGGCCGCCAGTTTGCGGTAGGCCTCCAGGCGCAGGCGCTCGCCGGGGACGTAGTCGTGCGGGATGTGGGCGTCGACCGGGAGGTCGACCCGCACCTCGGCCAGCTCCTCCTCGTCCTCGGCACCCGGGGCGCCCGCGTGCTTGCGGAACGCCTCGACCGCCTCGCCGACCAGGCGGACGTACAGGTCGAACCCGACGCCCGCGATGTGGCCGGACTGCTCGGCGCCGAGGATGTTGCCTGCGCCGCGGATCTCCAGGTCCTTCATGGCCACCGCCATGCCCGCGCCGAGCTCGGTGTTCTGCGCGATGGTGGCGAGCCGGTCGTGCGCGTGCTCGGTGAGCGGCGACTCCGGCGGGTACAGGAAGTAGGCGTAGCCGCGTTCCCTGCCGCGGCCGACCCGGCCGCGCAGCTGGTGCAGCTGGGCCAGGCCGAGCATGTCGCCGCGCTCGACGATCAGGGTGTTGGCGTTGGAGATGTCCAGGCCGGTCTCCACGATCGTGGTGCACACCAGCACGTCGTGCTCGCGTTCCCAGAACCCCTGGATGATCTTCTCCAGCCGGTCCTCGTTCATCTGGCCGTGCGCGGTGACCACCCTGGCCTCGGGGACCAGCTCGCGCAGGGCGCGGGCGGCCTTCTCGATCGAGGACACCCGGTTGTGCACGAAGAACACCTGGCCGTCGCGCAGCAGTTCGCGGCGGATGGCGGCGGCGACCTGCTTGTCGTCGTAGCCGCCGACGTAGGTGAGGATCGGGTGCCGGTCCTCCGGCGGGGTGAGGATGGTCGACATCTCGCGGATGCCCGCCAGCGACATCTCCAGGGTGCGCGGGATCGGCGTCGCCGACATGGTCAGCACGTCGACGTGGGTGCGCAGGGACTTGATGTGCTCCTTGTGCTCGACGCCGAAGCGCTGCTCCTCGTCGACGATCACCAGCCCGAGGTCCTTGTACCGCAGGCCGGTCTGCAGCAACCGGTGCGTGCCGATGACGATGTCGACGGAGCCGTCAGCGAGACCTTCGACAGTGCGCTCTGACTCCTGCGGGTCTGTGAACCGGGAAAGGCCGCGGACCGTGACCGGGAAGGAGTGCATGCGGCCCGCGAAGGTGTTGAGGTGCTGCTGGGCGAGCAGCGTCGTCGGCACCAGGACCGCGACCTGCTTGCCGTCCTGCACCGCCTTGAACGCCGCGCGCACCGCGATCTCGGTCTTGCCGTAGCCGACGTCGCCGCAGATGACCCGGTCCATCGGGACGCCGCGCATCATGTCGGCCTTGACCTCGTCGATGGCGGCGAGCTGGTCGATGGTCTCGGTGAACGGGAACGCGTCCTCCAGTTCCCGCTGCCACGGGGTGTCCGGGCCGAACGCGTGCCCTGGCGCTGCCTGGCGGGCGGCGTAGAGCTGCACCAGCTCCGCGGCGATCTGCTTGACCGCCTTCTTGGCCTTGGCCTTGGTGTTCTTCCAGTCGGAGCCGCCGAGCTTGTTGAGCGTGGGCAGTTCGCCGCCGACGTAGCGGGAGATCTCGTCGAGCTGGTCGGTCGGCACGAAGAGCCGGTCGCCCGGCTGGCCGCGCTTGGAGCTGCCGTACTCCAGCACGAGGTATTCGCGGGTGGCGCCTGCGACGGTGCGCTGCACCATCTCCACGTACCGGCCGATGCCGTGCTGTTCGTGCACGACGTAGTCGCCCGGCTTGAGCGCCAGCGGGTCCACCGCGTTGCGGCGCCGCGACGGCATCTTGGCCGACATGTCCTTTGTGGACGTGCCATGCCGTCCGCCGGTCAGGTCCGCTTCGGTGAGCAGGACCAGGTTCGAACCGGGCGCGATAAGCCCGTCTTCGATGGCACCGCACACAACGGTGACCAGTCCGGCGCGCGGGGGCTCCGACAGGCCTTCCTCGGCGAACACGGCCGACACGTCGGCGTCGGCCAACTGCTCGACCGCGCGCTTGGCTGTACCGGCGCCAGGTACGACCAACACCGCCACGCCACCGGTAGCCGTATGTGCGCGCAGGTCGGCAAAGGCTCGTTCGATCTCACCGCGGTAGCCCTCGACCGGGCGCACGTCGAGGGTGATCGAGTCCTCGTCGGGGGTGGTCAGCTGCGAGAGGGTCCACCACGGGTGGTCGCTGTCCCTGGCGTGCGCGGCGACCTCACCGAGATCGCGGTAAGCGGAGGCGCCCAGGTCGATCGGGGCCTTACCGCCACCGGCCGCGGCCATCCAGGAAGCCTCTAGGAACTCTTGGCCCGTGCGGACGAGGTCGTGCGCACGGGTGCGGATCTTCTCCGGGTCGTTGAGCAGGACGTGCGTGCCCGCGGGGACGACATCGGTGAGCAGCTGCATCTGGCCCGCGACCAGCGCTGGGATCAGCGCCTCCATGCCCTCCGACGGGATGCCCTCGGCGAGCTTGACCAGCATCTCGTGCAGGTGCGCGTCGGCCTGGTGCGCCTCGGCCAGCGCGGCCGCGCGCGCCCGCACGGCCTCGGTGAGCAGCAGCTCCCGGCACGGCGGCGCGGTGACCTCGGCGACCTCGCCGGGCAGCGACCGCTGGTCGGCGACGGCGAACGGGCGGATCTCGCTGACCTCGTCGCCCCAGAACTCGACCCGGACCGGGTGCACCGCGGTCGGCGGGAACAGGTCGACGATGCCGCCGCGCACCGCGAACTCGCCGCGCTTCTCGACCATGTCGACCCTGGCGTAGGCCAGGTCGGCGAGCCTGCCGAGCACCGCGTCGAAGTCCTGCTCGACGCCGGTCCGCAGGTGCACCGGCGCCAGTTCACCCAGCCCGGGGGCCATCGGCTGGATCAGGCTGCGGACCGTGGCGACCACGACCTTGAGCTGACCGGCCGCGTGCTCCTCGGGGTGAGCGAGCCTGCGCAGCACCGCCAGCCGGGCACCCACCGTGTCGGCGCGCGGCGAGAGGCGCTCGTGCGGCAGGGTCTCCCAGCTGGGGAAGTCCGCCACCGCGTCCCGGCCGAGCAGGTCACCGAGCACGGCGACCAGGTCGTCGGACTCGCGGCCGGTCGCGGTGATCGCCAGCACCGGCGCCCTGGCGGCGAGCGCGGCCACCACCAGCGGCCTGGCGGCGACCGGGCCGGACAGGACCTTGGTGGGGGCACCGGCCGCGTCGCTGATGGCGACGGCGGCGGGGTCGGCGAGCAGGGTGGTCAGCAGGCCGTGCAGCTTCGACACGAGCGGGGTGTCCTTCATGGCGAGGGTGTGGTTGGGCGTCTTGGGGCGTCCACGGGCGTGCGGGGTCGCCCGGCCCGGGGCCGTCCTTCCGCAAGGCGCGCCCAGCCGGGGTCCACCACCCACACTACGGCTTGGCACCGACAGCCGTCGCGTCGTATCCGGGCGGCTAGCGTGCCGGTATGGCGCTTGCGCGGTGGGTCTCGCTCGGGCTCGACGAGTCGTTGGGGCGGTCGTTGCTGGACCGGTGGTCGGAGCCGCACCGGCGGTACCACGACCTGGCGCACCTGGATGCGGTGTTGTCCGGTGTGGACCTGTTGGCGGAGCACGCCGACGACCCTGACCTGGTGCGATTGGCCGCGTGGTACCACGACGCCGTCTACCGGGGCAGGCCGGACGACGAGGAGCAAAGCGCGCTCCTGGCCGAGGCAGAGCTACCCGCGGCGGGTCTTGACGCGGCTGCGGTAGCCGAAGTGGGGCGCCTGGTTCGTCTTACGGCGGGGCACCGGACGTCGCCCGGTGACCGCAACGGTGAGGTGCTGTGCGACGCGGACCTGGCCATCTTGGCGTCGGATGGGTATGACGCTTACGTGGCGGCAGTCCGGGAGGAGTACCGCCACGTTCCAGAGGACGCTTTCCGCGTCGGTAGGGCTGCCGTGCTTCGGAACCTGTTGGCCCTGCCCAACCTCTACCGGACTCCCCTGGCTCGCGAGCGGTGGGAGGCCGTTGCTCGGGAGAACCTGCGCTTGGAGCTAGAAGCGCGGAGCTCTCTTCTCTAGGAACGCGGCAACACCCTCTGCGTAGTCGGGGCTGTTCACCGACGCGGAGTACATGAAGTGCACTTCCTCGTCTTCCTCGTAGCGCCCGTCGACGATGCGCCTGACGATGTCCTTGGCACCGCGGATCGTCACCTGGGACCGCGACGCCATGGTGGCGGCCAGTTCCACCGCGCGCTTGGCGGGCTCGGCGTGCAGCTCGTTGACCAACCCGATCCGCAGAGCGGTATCGGCGTCGATGATGTCGCCGGTGAAGAGGATCTGCTTGGCCCAGGCAGGCCCGACAGCGTCAACGAGCTGCTTGGTCGACGGCAGGTTGAACACGATGCCCAGCTTCGACGGCGTCACCCCGAACCGGGCGTCGGTAGCCGCGATCCGCAGGTCGCACGCAAGAGCGAGTTCGCAGCCGCCGCCGATGCAGAAGCCGTTGATGGCGGCGATGGTGGGCTTGGTGAGGCTGGTCAGCGCCTTGGTGGCGGCCTCGATCGCGTCGGCGTAGCGGCGCGCCCCGGCGGGATCCTTGCGCAGGGTGGTGAACTCGCTGATGTCGGCGCCCGCGGAGAACAGGTCCGCGCTGCCGGTGATGACCAGGACCCGCACGTCGTCGTCGGCGCGGACCTTGGCGGCGATACCGGGGATGGCGGCCCACATCCGGTAGCTGATCGCGTTCTTCTTCGCGGCCCGGTCGATGACGAGGGTGGCGACCGGGCCGTCGCTGGTCAGGATGAGGTGCTCGCTCACGCGGTCACGGTAACCGTGGGAAAGTTCTTGTAGTTAGTGTTTGGCTAGATGGGGCATTCTGCCCATATGCGCCGTACTCCCCTGGTTGGCCTGTCTGCCGTGTTGGTGCTCAGTGCGTGCGGTTCGAGTGGGGCCTCCGTGCCCGCTGGACCGGCTCCCGCGGGCGCGCCGGGGTTAAAGGTGGAGACGGTCGCGACCGGCCTGAGCCACGGCTGGGACATCGGGTTCCTGCCCGACGGCAAGATCCTCGTGACCCAGCGCAACGGCGAGTTCGCGCTCATCTCGGGCGGCGGCACCGTGACCCGGCTCAAGGCGGCCACGGAGACGGTGCAGGTGCGCGGCGAGGGCGGCCTGATGGGGCTGGTCGTGCACCCCGACTTCGCGACGAGCCGCGAGTTCACCACCTGCCAGACGCACACGGAGAACGGCGAGCCCGTAGACATCCGCCTGGTGACGTGGCGGCTGACCCAAGACGAGTTGATGGCCACGCGGGTCCGCGAACTGCTCACCGGGCTGCCTCTAGCCGCTAGCGGGCGTCACTCGGGTTGTCGGCCCACCATCGCATCCGATGGTGCCCTGCTGGTCGGTACCGGCGACACGGCCCGCGGCGACGCGTCTCAGGATCCCCGCTCACTGGGCGGCAAGGTCTTGCGCATCGACCTCAAGACAGGGCAACCGCTGCCGGATAACCCCACCGCGGGCTCCCCGGTCTACACCTACGGGCACCGCAACGTGCAAGGCGTGGCGGTACGGCCAGGCGGTCAGGTCTTCGTCGCCGAACACGGCCCGGACAAGAACGACGAAGTGAACCTCTTGAAGCCAGGCGCCAACTACGGCTGGGACCCGTCGCAGGGCGGCACCGTGCCTGGATACGACGAGAGCGTCCCCATGACCGACCTGACCCGCTTCCCCGACGCCGTCCCGGCCAAGTGGCAGTCCGGCAGCACAACCGAGGCCATCTGCGCCGCCGCGTTCCTCACCGGCGCCCAGTGGGGCTCCCTCGACGGCACCCTCGTCATCACCGCTCTCAAGGGCGCCAAGGCCCTCTTCCTCACACTCAACCCCGGCGGCGACGTCACCTCGACCACCATCCCCAGCGAACTCCAGGGCCACGGCCGCCTCCGCGCCGCCAGGACCTCGCCGGACGGCTCCCTCTACATCACCACGTCGAACGGCACCGACGACAAGCTCCTGAAGGTGACCCCGGCGAACTAGCCGGAGCCGCGAGCGGTGCCGGACCAGGGCTGTTCGCTCAGGCGGGGTTTGCCGTCCAGGTTGGACAGGCCGTTCCAGGCGAGGTTGACCAGGTGGGCGGCCACGTCGGCCTTCTTGGGCTTGCGGGCCTCCAGCCACCACTGGCCGGTGAGCGCGACCATGCCGACGAGGGCCTGGGCGTAGAGGGCGGCGAGCTTGGGTTCGTAGCCGCGGCGGTGGAACTGGACGCCGAGGATGTGCTCGACCTGGCTGGCGATGTCGTTGAGCAGGCTGGAGAAGGTGCCGGTCGTGGTGGCGACCGGCGAGTCGCGGACCAGGATGCGGAAGCCGTCGGTGCTGCTCTCGACGTAGTCCAACAGGGACAGCGCGGCGCGTTCGAGCAGGACGCGCGGGTGCTCCTCTTCCGACAGCGCGGTGGTCATGCCCTCCAGCAGGGTTTCCATCTCGCGGTCGACGACGACGGCGTAGATGCCCTCCTTGCCGCCGAAGTGCTCGTACACAACGGGTTTGCTGACGCTCGCGCGGTGGGCGATCTCCTCGACCGAGGTGCCGTCGAAGCCCTTCTCCGCGAACAGCGACCTGGCGACGTCGAGCAGCTGCTGCCTGCGCTCCTTGCCGGTCATGCGGACGCGGGGGGTCTCGATCTTTCTCGGCACCGGGACAGCCTAGGCGGTGGGGGCGGGCGGTGCGGGCTCGCAGGACCGGCACCGCCCGCGCGGGCTCACTTGACGCTGAGCTTGGCCAGTCGGGCCTCGGTCGGCCAGCGGACGTCGCTGACCCAGCCGAACTTCTCGAAGATCCAGATCAGCCGGGCCGAGGTGTCGATCTGGCCGCGCTGCACGCCGTGGCGGGCGCAGGTGGGGTCGGCGTGGTGCAGGTTGTGCCACGACTCGCCGAAGCTGAGGATGGCCAGCGGCCAGAAGTTGGCCGCCTTGTCCCGGCTGGCGAACGGCCGCTCGCCGATCATGTGGCAGATCGAGTTGGTCGACCAGGTCACGTGGTGCAGGATCGCGACGCGCACCAGGCCCGCCCAGAAGAACGCGGTCAGCGCGCCCCACCACGACCAGCTGATCAGTCCACCGAGGACGGCAGGCAGCACGAAGGTGGCCACGGTCAACCACGGGAACAGCTTGCTGACGCGGATGATGTCCTTGTCCGCCATCAGGTCCGGGGCGAACCGCTCCTTGTTGGTGACGTCGTTGTCGAAGATCCAGCCCATGTGCGCGTGCCAGAAGCCCCGGGCCAGCGCGGCGGGCGAGGTGCCGAACAGCCACGGCGAGTGCGGGTCGCCCTCGCGGTCGGAGAACGCGTGGTGGCGGCGGTGGTCGGCGACCCAGGTGGTCGGCGGGCTCTGCACGGCCATGCTGCCCATCACCGCGAGCAGGATCTTGAGCGGCCGCTTGGCCTTGAACGAGCCGTGCGTGAACAGCCGGTGGTACCCGACGGTCACGCCGAGGCCGGAGAAGTAGAAGAAGAACACCGACAGCGCGATGTCGACCCAGCTCAGACCCCAGCCCCAGGCGAGCGGGACGGCGGCGACCAGCGCGGCGAACGGGCCCAGGATGAAGATGTAGACCGCGATGCGCGAGGTCAGCGTGCGCTGTCCCTCGAACATCGGTTTGCGCCCCTTGGGCGACTGATCCGTCGTCGCGTCGTCGAGCGTGCTCGTCATGGGATGTCCCTCTCTCGAACCAGGGCCAGGCTCACCTACGGCGCCGTAACCTACGACAGCGTAAGGAACGATCCACCGACCGCGCCAGTGCCCGAGGTGCGCGCCACCCCACCACTGTGCCGAGAGCTCGGCGACGGCGCTGACCAGGTGAACGACGGTGCGCACCCATACCGCCGCGTTCGGTGACACCGCCGCGGATCTTGTGACACCGCTAACACCCGAACGGACGCGAGAGGGGGCCAATCGCCCGGGTAGGGCTGCCCCGGTGGGTACCCTCGTGCCACGATGTTCCCCACTGTGAGCGAACACCGCTCGCGATCCGCCGTGGTGTAAAGGCAGCACCTTGGATTTTGGTTCCAATGGTTCAGGTTCGAATCCTGGCGGCGGAGCAAGCCTCATCTGAGTCACAGACACCGCACCAGCCCCGACTCAGCACCAGCAGACGCGTACGAGGGGGTGCCGCGCCGCACGTGGACGACGAGCAGCGGGACCCTGGCGATCTGCCCGCGTTGGAGGAGCGCTCCGACGCCTGGTTGGTCGGGCGCGCCCGGGAGCTGCTCGCGGTCATCCAGGTGAGCCCGGTCGCCGAGCGGATCCGGCACACCGACGAGGTCGACCGGCTGCTCGCCGAGGCCCAGCACCGCGGCGAGCCCAGGATGGTCGCCCAGCTGCTGCGCTCGGCGGTCGCGGTGCGGGTGGTCAACAACGAGCTCGCCGACACCGCGGAGCCGCTGCTCGACGAACTGCTCGCGCACACCCGCAGGCACGGCCTGGTGGTGCTGCAGGCCGACGCGCACGCGCTGCGCGGCCGCAGGTTGCTGCTGGCCGGTGCCGAGGACGCCGCGCTGACCGAGGCCGCGGTCGCGCTGGCCATGCTCGACGAGGACATGACCCCGGACGTGCTGCTCGGCGGCCGCAACTGGGACATGATCATGGCGGCCACGCTGATGGACATCGGCACCGTGCTCACCCAGCTCGGCGTCTACGAGGTCGCCGACCAGGTGATGGCCAGGGCCAACAAGTGCATCCGGGCCAGCGCCGGGCCGCACCTGATCTCCGTGCACCTGATCAACCGGGCCCGGCTGCTGGTCGGCTGGGGGCTGCGGCTGGAGCGCATCGGCGAGGACGAGCGGGCCGCGGAGCGCTTCGCCACCGCGGCGGCGATCGCGGTCGCGGTGGAGGCCCCGTTCCGCGAGTCGCTGTTCCCGCGCGACCCGAACCTCTCGGCCGCGGACCAGAACCCGATCATCGGCGCGGCGCTCGCGCTGGCCCAGCCCTCCGGCGCGCACATCAACCGGTTGCAGCGGCTGTCGGCGTCCATGCGGTACCCGCGCGAACTGGTCATCGTCGCGGTCGCGCTCGCGCGCTGCCTGGAGCACGAGGGCCGAGAAGACGAGTCGGTGGACGTGCTCGGCGAGGCGCGGTCGCGGATGTACCACGAGGCGGCCGAACCGACCCTGCGCCTGTGCCTGATCCGCGAGTACGCGCGGCTTTCCGGCCCAGAGGGTGGCGAACGCACTACGGGCGCGCTGGAGCACTACGCGACCGAGTTGGAAGCCCAGCTCTGGGACATGCGCGAGTCGCGGATCGCGACCCTGAACACGCGGCGCGAACACGAGCGGTTGTCGCGCATGCACGGCGCGATCGCCAGACAGGCCCTACAGGACCCGTTGACCGGGTTGCCCAACCGGCGCGCGTTGGACGAACGGCTGGAGACCCTCGCGGGCTCACCGGCGAACCACCCGCTGGCGGTGGCGCTGGTGGACCTCGACGGCTTCAAGGGCGTCAACGACCGCATGTCCCACGCGGAGGGCGACGACGTGTTGCGTGTCGTCGCGAGCACACTGCGCGATGCCTTGCGCGGCAGCGACATGGTGGCCCGTTACGGCGGCGACGAATTCATCGTATTGCTGCCGGGCGCGCCTCTTACCGCAGCCGAGGCCGCTTTGCGTAGAGCGTTGACGGCAGTTGCCGGTCTACCTCCGGACCTGTCGCACGGGGTTACGCTGTCCATCGGCGTGGTGTCCTTGCGTCCACAGGAGACCGCCGTGCGCGCGCTCGCCCGGGCCGACGCCGCGATGTACCAGGCCAAGCGGGGCGGCGGCAACGACATCGTCGCCATCCACGCGGGCGAGGGCGACGGCACGGCTGAGGACGGGAAGCCGGACACCGACCGCGTCGACGGCGAGCGGCTGGACCCGGCGTGGGTCCTCCCGGAGACCACGTAGGATTTGGCACCGGTCGCCCGTCGCGCGCGCTACCCCGCCGACGGCGGACCCTTCCGCCTCGTTTCGCCAATGCTAGGGAGCGCGATGTCTACACCCTCCCCCGATCGTGCACGTCTGGGTCAGGTCACCTCCGTCATCCTGGCCGCGGGGGAAGGCACCCGGATGCGGTCGGCCACCCCGAAGGTGCTGCACCCGGTCGCGGGCAGGCCGCTGGTCGAGCACGCCGTGCGGGCGGCCGCGGGCCTGGAACCGGACCACCTGGTCGTGGTGCTCGGGCACGGCAGGACCGCCGTCGGCGCGCACCTGAGCGGGGTCGCCGACGCGCTCGGCCGGGAGGTGACCACCGCGGTGCAGGAGACGCAGGACGGCACCGGGCACGCGGTCGCCTGCGGGCTGGCGCCGCTCGGACCGGTCACCGGCACCGTCGTGGTGACCTACGGCGACGTGCCGCTGCTGGACACCGCGACGCTGACCGCGCTGCTGGCCGAGCACGCCGAGCAGGGCAACGCGGTGACCGTGCTGACCGCGCGGGTGCCGGACCCCACCGGGTACGGCCGGATCGTGCGGGCCGACGACGGCACCGTCGAGCGGATCGTCGAGCACAAGGACGCCACCGAGGCCCAGCACGCCATCGACGAGGTCAACTCCGGGGTCTACGCCTTCGACGCCGCCGTCCTGGTCGACGGGCTGGCCCGGCTCAAGACCGACAACTCCCAGGGCGAGCTGTACCTGACCGACGTGCTGGGCACCGCCCGCGCCGACGGCCGCCGGGTGGGCGCGCTGGTGTGCGCGGACCCGTGGCTGGTCGAGGGGGTCAACGACCGGGTGCAGCTGGCCAAGCTGGGCGCGGAGCTGAACCGGCGCACCGTCGAGTCGTGGATGCGGGCGGGCGTGACCGTGATCGACCCGGCCACCACCTGGATCGAGCTGGGCGTCACGCTGGGTCGCGACGCGCGGATCGAGCCGAACACGCAGCTGCGCGGCGCCACCACGGTCGGCGAGGGCGCCCTGGTCGGGCCGGACACGACGCTGACCGACGTGGTCGTCGGCGACGGTGCGCAGGTGGTGCGCACGCACGGCACGTCGGCCCTGATCGGCGACGGCGCGAGCGTCGGACCGTTCGCCTACCTGCGGCCGGGCACCAAGCTCGGCGCCAAGGGCAAGATCGGCACCTTCGTGGAGACCAAGAACGCCGACATCGGGGTGGGGTCGAAGGTCCCGCACCTCAGCTATGTGGGTGACGCCACGATCGGTGACCACAGCAACATCGGTGCGGCTAGCGTGTTCGTCAACTACGACGGGGTGAACAAGCACCACACAGTTGTCGGCTCCCACGTGCGCATGGGGTCGGACAACATGTACGTAGCACCCGTCACCATCGGTGACGGGGCCTACAGCGGCGCCGGGACGGTCCTGCGCCGCGACGTGCCGCCCGGCGCGCTCGCGGTCTCGGGGACCCCCCAGCGCAACATCGAGAACTGGGTGGTGCGCCGCCGCCCGGGCACGGCAGCCGCGGACGCGGCGCAACGGGCACTCCCCGCCGACGGAACCAGCGAGGACAACGGATGAGCTTCAAGGTCGGTACCCCCAAGAAGAACCTGATGTTGTTCTCCGGCCGGGCGCACCCGGAGCTGGCGGAGGAGGTGGCCAAGCACCTCAACGTCAGCATCACCCCGCAGTCGGCCTACGACTTCGCCAACGGCGAGATCTTCGTCCGGTTCGAGGAGTCGGTCCGCGGCTGTGACGCGTTCGTGATGCAGAGCGCCACCGCGCCGATCAACCAGTGGATCATGGAGCAGCTGCTCATGGTCGACGCGCTCAAGCGGGCCAGCGCCAAGCGGATCACCGTGATCATGCCGTTCTACCCGTACGCGCGGCAGGACAAGAAGCACAAGGGCCGCGAGCCGATCTCCGCGCGCCTGATCGCCGACCTGTTCAAGGTCGCGGGCGCCGACCGGATCATGACCGTCGACCTGCACACCGCGCAGATCCAGGGCTTCTTCGACGGCCCGGTCGACCACCTGTTCGCGCAGAACACGCTGGCCCGCTACATCAAGGACAACTACCCCACCGACAACATCGTGGTGGTCTCCCCGGACGCGGGCCGCACCAAGCTGGCCGAGAAGTGGGCCGACGACCTCGGCGGCGTGCCGATCGCGTTCATCCACAAGACCCGCGACCCGCTGCGGCCGAACGAGGTCGTCGCCAACCGGGTGGTCGGCGAGGTCGAGGACAAGCTGTGCGTCGTCATCGACGACATGGTCGACACCGGCGGCACGATCGCCAAGGCGGTCCGCCAGCTGCTCGACGAGGGCGCCTCCGACGTGGTCATGGCCGCCACCCACGGCGTGCTCTCCGGCCCGGCCCGCGAGCGGCTGCAGGGCAGCGGCGCGCGGGAGGTCATCTTCACCAACACGCTGCCCATCCCCGACGACAAGCGCTACCCCGGCATGACCGTCCTGTCGATCGCCCCGCTGCTGGCCAGGGCCATCCAGCAGGTGTTCGAGGACGGGTCGGTCACCTCGCTGTTCGACGGCGACGCCTGAGCGCACCGCACGGTGGGGCGACCCCCGGGTGCGCCCCACCGGTGACGCGTGCGTAAACTATTCGAGTTGCCTCGGCGAGGCGGGCATCGCGCCTGGCGTGATCGACGTGGCGGTTCGGTTCTTCGAACCGTGGCGTCTCACTGCCTCCCGTGCCCCTTGCCGCAGGCCACCCGCCCCGACTGTGAAGTCGCGCCCCCGCCGCACTGCTGATCGCAAGGAGAGCACCACCGTGTCCGAGGTACGTCTGGCCGCCGAACAGCGCACCGAGTTCGGCAAGGGCGCCGCGCGCCGCACCCGCCGCGCGGGCAAGATCCCCGCCGTGCTCTACGGACACGGTTCCGACCCCAAGCACCTGGCCCTGCCCGGCCTGGAGTTCGCCCGCGTCGTGCGCGAGCACGGCCAGAACGCGGTGCTGACCCTCAACATCGGCTCGGCCACCGAGCTGGCGCTGACCAAGACGGTCACCACGCACCCGCTGAAGAACTACATCGAGCACGTCGACCTGCTGCTGGTCCAGCGCGGCGAGAAGGTCACCGTCGAGATCCCGATCGTCGTCACCGGCGACGCGGTGCCCGGCACCCTGGTCACCCAGGACCTCACCTCGCTGCTGATCGAGGTCGAGGCGCTGCACATCCCCGAGCAGGTCGAGCTCAGCATCCAGGGCGTGGCGGCGAGCACCCAGATCACCGCGTCCCAGGTCGAGCTGCCCAAGGGCGCCGTGCTGGTGACCGACCCGGAGGCGCTGGTCCTCGCGGTCAACCCGGCGCCGACCGCCGCCCAGCTCGAGGCCGAGCTGGACACCGAGGGCGCAGGCGTGGTCGAGGAGCCGAAGTCGGACTCCTCCGACAACTGATCCCCTACGCTCCTGCGGTGCCCCGGTCCCTGGTTCAGGGTCCGGGGCACCGTGCTGTTGGCAGACCCGCGCGGGAGGGACGACATGGCTGACGAGGCGCCCTGGGTGGTGGTCGGCCTGGGCAACCCCGGGCCGAGGTACGAGGGCAACCGGCACAACATCGGGTTCCTGGTCGTCGACGAACTCGCCGACCGGCTCGGCGGCCGGTTCAAGGCGCACAAGGCGGGCGCCGAGGTGGTGGAGGGCAGGCTGGCCGAGCAGCGGGTGGTGCTGGTGAAGCCGCGCTCGTTCATGAACCTGGCCGGTGGTCCGGTCGCGGGCGCCACCCGGTTCTTCAAGGCGGGCGCCGACCGGCTCGCGGTGGTGCACGACGAGCTCGACCTGCCGTTCGGCACCATCCGGTTGAAACTGGGCGGCGGCGAGAACGGCCACAACGGACTGCGGTCGATCACCAAGTCGCTGGGCAGCAAGGACTACTATCGGGTCCGCTTCGGCATCGGCCGCCCACCCGGCCGGATGGACCCGGCCGACTTCGTGCTGCGGGACTTCTCGGCCACCGAGCGCAAGGAGTTGGCGTTCGAGGTGGACACCTGCGCCGACGCGGTGGCCACGCTGGTCTCGCAGGGCATCGAGGCCGCGCAGAACACCTACCACGCGAACTGAAGGAGGCCCCCGTTGTCCCTCACCCCCGACGCCGTGCGCGCGGTGACCTTCGACAAGGCCCCCTTCGGCAAACGCGGCTACCACGAGGACCAGGTCGACGCGTTCCTGGACAAGGTGGAGGCGGCCCTGGAGGGCCGGGGCAAGCTGACCGTCGCCGAGGTCCGCGAGGCCGAGTTCGACGCCGCCCCGCTGGTCAAGCGCGGCTACAACGAGGACCAGGTGGACGAGTTCCTGGACTCGGTCGCCGTCGAACTGGAGTCCCGCGCTGCCGAGGACGCCCTCAAGGTCATCCCGGCCAACTCCGAGGCCCCGTACCTCCCGCTCCCACCCGCACCCCCCGGCACCCGCGGCTACCACCCCACCGACGTCGAACGCCTGGCCCACCTCCTCGACCGAGCCGCCAACGAACACGGCGCGGGCCCCAGCGCCGACCAGGTCGAAAACCTCCGCCTAGGCCTCTCCGCCTACCCCGGCCAGGGCTACCACCCCGCCGCCGTAGACGCCATCAAAGCCGCCTGGCTCACCGAACTCCGCCGCCGCTAGCCCCCCGTGCGAGGCCTCGGGTCAGACCTGGAGCCCCCCCGCTCAACAGACCTCCCCGCCCCCGCGCTCCGACACGGCGCCGGGGTCCGCCGCAATGCCCGCCCAAGCGGCCCCACCAACGCCCCTACCGAGAGCCGCCCACCCAAGCGACCCCATCACACCCCACCGCCCACAGCCCAGCCAGCGCCTAAGCATTAGCCCGAATCGCCCCACTCCAAGCGACTCATCTACGCCCCCACAGCCCCATAGCCCAGCCAGCGTCCGCCCAACACCAGCCCGAAACGGCCCCACCCAATGGCCCCACCCGACGGCCTCGCGCGCGCACGCCAGTCCGGCCCCAGCCCCCACCCTCTCCGGGGGGCGTCCCAGGTCCCAGCCTACCGGCACCCCCCGACAGACGATCTTGAAACAGGGCGCCGAAGATCCACATGTGGATAACTTCTGTCGCTGAACCGGGTGAATGTCGCCACCCGGTAGCGCAAGAAACCGCAGGTCAGAGCGTCGAGCACCCAAACGAGCCGCCCCGCTGACCCAAGTCGCTCAGGGCCAGGGTGAACGGGGCGGCACAGCACAACTAGCGTCCACAGTGGACAGATCAGCCCTCGGAGGCCTTGATCGTCGCCAGGACCTGTTCGCCGGCGGCGGCGCGGCGGAGTTTGCCGGAGGGGGTCTTCGGCAGGGAGCCCGGCTTGAGGACCACCACCGCGACCGGGCGGGCGTTCACGGCCTCGAACACCCGGGCCGCGACGTCCTTGCGCAGGCCCTTCACGGCGGTGTCGTCCTCGGCCAGGCGGGATTCGACGACCACCGCGAACCGCTCCCGCCGGGAGCCCGCGTCGATCCGCACGGCGACCGCGTTCCCGGCCCGCACACCCTCCACAGTGGACGCGGCGCGCTCGATGTCGGTCGGGTAGATGTTGCGCCCGCCGAGGATGATCACGTCCTTGCGGCGCCCGCAGATGACGATCTGGCCGTCCACCAGGTACCCGATGTCCCCGGTGGCAAGCCATCCCTCGGCGTCCTGTGTCGCGACAGGACCGTCGACCGTCAGGTACCCCGGCGTCACGGCCTCGCCGCGCAGTCGGATCTCGCCGACCTGGCGGGAGCCGAGCACCACGCCCTCCGGCGACACGATCTGCGCCTCGATCCCCCGCAACGGCTTGCCCAGCACCGCGAACGCCCGCCCGGAGTCCACACCGGCCGGTACCGCGAGGTTGTCGGACTCCAGCTTCTCCGCGTCGACGTGGTCGAGGGTCAGCCCGGTGAACAGCGGCGCGAACGACACCGCCAGCGTCGCCTCGGCCATCCCGTACGCGGGGAACACGCACTCCGCACGCAGGCCGAACCGGGCGCCCTCGCCCGTGAACGCCAGCACCGCCTTCTCGTCGATCGGCTCGGCCCCGTTGAGCGCCAACCGCAGCGACGACAGGTCGTACCGCCCCTCTTCGTCCACTCCGGACAGTCGGCGGCCGAGCAGCGCGTAGGCGAAGTTGGGCGCGGCGGTGATCGTGCCGCCGTAGCGGGAGATCAGGTCGGCCCAGATGAGCGGGCCGCCGAGGAACTCGACCGGGGTGACCTTGACCAGTTCGATGCCCGCGGTCATCGGGACGGTCAGGAAGCCGACCATGCCCATGTCGTGGAACAGCGGCAGCCAGGACACCATGACGTCGGCCTCGGTGTCGATCTCGGCGGTGTCGACCATGGCGGTCAGGTTGGAGAACAGGTTGCCGTGGGTGATCCGCACGGCCTTCGGGTCGGCGGTCGAGCCGCTGGTGAGCTGCAGCAGCGCGGGCGCGTCCTCGCCCACCTCGACGACGTCGGCGAGCGGGGCGCCGCTGTCGAGGTCGGCCAGCCGCAGGTAGCCGATGCCGTGCTCGTCGAGCAGCGGGGCCAGCTGGTCGAACGGGGCGCCGAGCAGGACGAGCTTGGAGTCGATCATGTTGAGCACGCGCACGGTGTCGTGCGCCCACTCGGCCAGGTCGGTGCGCGCGGTCGGCTGGTGCAGCATGGTCACGCTGCCGCCTGCCAGCCACACCGCCTGCACCGCGGGGGCGATGGCGACCGGCTCGGCGGCCAGCACCGCCACCGCGCCGTGCCTGCCGAGCCCACCGGCGGCCAGGGCGCCCGCCATGCGCAGCGCGCGCTCGTGCACCTGCCCCCAGGTGTGGCGGACGGGCTCCTTGGGCTCCCCGGTGGTGATGCCCTTCCGCTCACCCCTGGTGCGCGCGGTGTCCAGCAGCATGTCGACGAACCGGCTCATGCCGCCAAGCCTAGATCAGTGTTACTCCGCGGTATCGGCCAGTTCGAGCCACCGCTGCTCCAGTTCGTCCTTCGTCGCGACGACCGACCGCAGCTCCGCGTCGAGTTCGAGCAGCTTGGCGGCGTCGGTGGCCGCCTCCGCGAGGGCCGCGTGCAGCGTGGCCTCCTTCTTCGCCAGGGTCTCGACCTGACGCTCCAGCCTGGCCAGCTCCTTCTGCGCCGCGCGCCGGTCGGCCGCGTTGACCTTGACGGCGGTGGCGGCCGCCGCGGGCTGGGGCTTGGCGGGTGAGGCGGCGGCCAGGCTCGCGGCGCGCCTGGTCAGGTACTCCTCGATGCCGCCGACCAGGTGCGTCACCTTGCCGTCGCCGAAGAGGGCGACGACCCGGTCGCAGACGCGTTCCACCAGGTACCGGTCGTGCGAGACCACGACGATGGTGCCCGGCCACGAGTCGAGCAGGTCCTCCAGCTGCTGGAGGGTGTCGATGTCGAGGTCGTTGGTCGGCTCGTCGAGCAGCAGCACGTTCGGCTCGGCCATCAGCAGCCTGGCCAGCTGGAGCCTGCGCCGCTCGCCGCCGGACAGGTCGCCGATCGGGGTCCACTGCTTGTTCGCCGGGAACCCGAACCGCTCCGCGAGCTGCGACGCCGACAGGTCCTGCTTGCCGAGCGTCACGCGGCGCGCGATCTCCTCGACCGCCTCTAGGACCCGTAGCTGCGGCGGTAGCTCGTGCAGTTCCTGCGTCAGGTGGGCCAAACGGACGGTCTGACCCTGGATCCGCTTACCGGCCTGAGGCTCGCTATCGCCTGCAAGCAACCGGAGCACGGTGGTCTTACCTGAGCCGTTGACGCCCACGAGCCCGACACGATCACCGGGCCCGATGCGCCACGTCTCGCGGTCGAGGATCGGCTTGTCCCCCGCGCTGATCGACACGTCCTCCAACTCGACCACGGTCCGCCCGAGGCGCCGCTTGGCGAACGCCAGCAGCTCCACGTTGTCGCGCGGCGGCGGGACGTCGGCGATCAGCGCCTCGGCCGCGTCGATCCGGTAGCGCGGCTTCGAGGTGCGGGCCGGGGCGCCGCGGCGCAGCCAGGCCAGCTCCTTGCGGGCCAGGTTGCGGCGCTTCTCCTCCAGCGTGTCGGCCAGCCTGGCGCGCTCGGCCCTGGCGTAGATCCAGTCGGCGTACCCGCCCTCGTACTGCTCGACCTGGCCGCCGACGACCTCCCAGGTGCGGCTGCAGACGGTGTCGAGGAACCAGCGGTCGTGGGTGACGACCACCAGCGCGGTGCCCCGGGAGATCAGGTGGTCGGCCAGCCACTGCACGCCCTCGACGTCGAGGTGGTTGGTCGGCTCGTCGAGCACCACCAGGTCCAGCTCGCGCACCAGCGCGGCGGCCAGCGCGACCCGGCGCCGCTCACCGCCGGACATCGTGTCGACCGGGCTGTCCAGGCCGAGCGTGGTGATCTCCAGGCCGGTGAGGATCGACCGCGCCCTCGGGTCGGCCGCCCACTGGTGGTCCTCGGTGATCCCGAGTGGATCCAGCACGGCGTTGCGCACAGTGGACCCCGGCGCCAACTCCGTGCGCTGCGTCACCACCGCCATCCGCAGGTCGCGCACACGCGACACCCTGCCCTCGTCGGCGGGCTCTAGGCCTGCCAGCACCTCGAGCAGGGTGGTCTTACCGCCGCCGTTGAGCCCAACGACGCCGATGCGATCACCGCGCCCTACACCGAGGGAAACCCCGTCCAGCAGCGGCCGCACACCGAAGCTCTTGCTGACGTTCTCCAGGTTGACCAGGTTGGTCATCTAGCCCCGCACTCCCCGCCATCCGCCGGACACACCGGGGGCAAGCGTATCCACCGTGGCCGGTGGTCGACCGGGTGCGGGCCGTCACTTTCCCAGTTTTACCGAATATCGAGCGCATTCGGACGGCGACCGAAGGTGAGCGGTTCCGTTTGCGCGCAACCGTTCGGACACGCTCCGTGTGATTCTTTTGACGTGGTAACAAAATTCGACTAGTTACGACATAGAAGTTCGTCTGGAGGTCAAATGTCGTACGTGCGCCGGTTGGCGCGGTTCCCGGTCGCCGCGGTGGCCGCGGGCCTGCTGCTCGCCGCCTGTTCGAGCGGGTCCGAGCCGTCCGGGGGGACCACCGCGGCCCGCCTCGGCGGCCAGATCGCGATCCGCTCGAGCGGCAGCCCCACCCTGGCCACCCTCTGGCTGGACAGCGTCGTGGCCGTCGACTGCACCGAGCCGGGCAGCCTGCCGCCCAACAACGGCCACTACCTCGCCGCCACCATCGTGCTCAAGACCAGCGAGCAGTACCAGCCCGACTCCGGCTGGTGGATGAGCGCGGGCGACTTCGCCACCGAGGACGCCGACGGCAAGCAGACCGGCAAGGGCATCGTGACGTCCTGCCTCCCCGAACACCGCTACCTCCCGGACGACTTCTACCTCTCCGACTCCGGCTACTACGGCGTGGTCCTCATCGACTCCGCCAGCGTCCACGGCACCCTGACCTACAAACCCCACAACCTCCCCAACGACGTCACCGGCTGGCACTGGAGCTATTAGCCGCCCCTCGCGTCTCTCCGCAGCCTGACGCTCTTACCCACCGCCACCGCCGTAGCCGGTAACCCCACCTCCGCGCCCACTCGACGTCATCCCGCAGCTCCGTTAGCCCTACCCGCCCTCCAGCCCCTCTTACGCGCACGCGCGGTCCCACCCCAGCCCGGCCCCCACCCTCTCCGGGGGGCGTCCCCGTCGCCAGTCTAGTGGGTCACGGGTGCAGGCCAGGGGGAATGGGGCGAGCTGTGGACAACTCGGGAGTTGGGGATGGCGCGACCTGGGGATCTGTGCGGGTTGGGTGGGGTGCGGCGGGAAAGTTCACCCGGGAGTGAGGTGGACCAGGGGATTCATGGTGCGCGGCCGGGTCCCCGTAGGCTGGCCGGGTGCTCGCTGTCGTGCCTGCCCCGGTGACCGTCCGGGTGCCGTCGAAGGTCAACCTGCACCTCGCCGTGGGGGACCTGCGGCCGGACGGGTACCACGACCTGGCCACCGTGTTCCAGGCGTTGTCGTTGACCGACGAGGTCACCGTCGCCGTGGCCGATGAGCCGGGGGTCGAGGTGCACGGCGAGGGGGCGGACTCGGTGCCGACCGGCGCGAGCAACCTGGCCTGGCGCGCGGTGCAGGAGCTGGCGCGGCACGTGGGGCGGGACGCGGACGAGCCGAAGGTGCGCATCGTCATCCGCAAGGGCATCCCGGTGTCCGGGGGCATGGCCGGGGGCAGCGCGGACGCCGCGGCGACCCTGGTCGGGCTGGCGTCGCTCTGGCGGCTGGACATCGGCCGCGACGAGCTGGCGAAGGTCGCCGCCCGGCTGGGCAGCGACGTCCCGTTCGTGCTGCACGGGGGTACCGCGCTGGGCACCGGCCGGGGCGAGCGGCTCGTGCCGGTGCTGACCAGGCACACCTACCACTGGGTCCTCGCGTTCGACCGCCGCGGCCTGTCGACCCCCAAGGTCTACGGCGAGCTCGACCGCCTCCGCGCCGACGGCGACCCACCCCGCATCGGCGACGTCGAACCCGTCCTCGAGGCCCTCGCCACCGGCGACCCGCGCAAGCTCGCCCTGCTCCTCGGCAACGACCTGCAGGCCGCATCGGTCTCCCTGCGCCCGGGCCTGCGCCGCACCCTGCGCGCCGGTGTCACCGCGGGCGCCCTGGCGGGGACCGTCTCCGGCTCGGGCCCCACTTGCGCCTTCCTCTGCGAGGACGCCGACGCCGCCCTGCGCGTAGCCGCTGAGCTGTCCGGCGCGGGCGTCTGCCGCACCGTCCGCGTGGCGCACGGCCCCGTCCCCGGCGCCCGCATCACCGCGACCGAGGACCGCCCCGTCCCTCCGGAAGCCCACGCCTAAGCCAGTTTCTGAACGACTTGCCCGCCGCGGCGGCGTACTCCCGGCGCCCGTTGCCCGCTTCCTGCGAACCCCTGCCCGCCGAGTGAATCCAATTCACCCGTCCCAGCTACAGAAGTTATCCACATCTGGATCTTCGGCGGCTTGTTTCAAGATCGTCTGTCGGGGGGTGCCGATAGACTGGCACTGGGACGCCCCCCGGAGTGGGTGGGGGCTGGGCAGGGTCGGGACCGCGTGCGCGCGAAGCGGGCTGGGGTGGGCTTAGAGGCGTGTTCGGGGGATAAGTTGTTGTGGGCTAAGGGGATTGACGCGTGTTGGGGGCGCGGTCGCAGTTTGACTGAGTAAAGGGACTGGCGTGCGCTAGAGCCGCGGTCGCAGTTGACTGTGCAAGGGGACTGGCGTGCGTTAGAGGAGCAGTCACAGTTGACTGCGTAAGGGATTGACGCGCGCTCGAGGTCCGCAGTCACGGCCGACTGCTTAAGGGGATTGACGCGCGCTGGAGGCGCTGTCAACGGCTGACTGCGTATGAGAACTGGCGAGCGTTCGAGGAGTAGTCGCGACTGACTGTGTAGAGGACTGGCGCGCGCTAGAGGTGCGCGGTCATGGCTGGCTGACGGGATGAGTGCGGAATAGGAGCCGCCGCACGGTGGTGCGCGGGAAGCACGGTCTTGCGCGGGAAGCACGGTGGCGCGCGGCAAACGAAGACCGGGCGCGGTACAAGAAAATCGCCCGGCTCACCGAAGTGAGCCGGGCGATCAAGAAAGCGTCAGGCGGCAACAGTGCGGGCGAGACCGACCTGCGGCCGCACGACGCCGCCGCGTTCGGCGATCCAGGTCAGGGACTGGTCGGCCCAGGCGCCGGTGACGCCGAGGAGGAAGCGGGCTACGGGGGTTTCGCCGACGCGGGTGAGGCCGCCGCCGATGACGGAGATGTTGGTGCTGAAGCGGGAGGTGGCCTCCGGCAGCAGGGCGCCGACGGCGGCGAAGCCGATGAGGACTACCTCGGCGACCCGGTCGTACCCGGCGGTGGCGCTCTTCGGGACGTCGATCGAGGGCAGCAGGGTCTGCGCGACCTGGCTGTTCGCGTCCTGCACCAGCGACAGCAGGCTGCCGCTCTCGGTGATCTTGCCGCCGTCGAGCAGCGCGACGTCGTCGGCGATCCGCCGGACGACACCGGAGTCGCTGGTCACGACCAGGACCGTGGCGCCCAGTTCGGCGCGCGCCCGGTCCAGCACCGTCAGCACACCGGCGGCGGCGTCGGAGTCGAGCGAGCGGGTCGGGTCGTCGGCGAGCAGCAGCCCGGGGTCGCCGACCAGGGCGCGGGCGACCTCGACCCGGGCGCGCTGCCCGTCGGTGAGGGTGTCGGGGTAGCGGGCGGCCTTGTCGGTGAGGCCGATCAGGTCGAGCAGCTTGCCGACCTTCTCGCGGCGCTGCGGGCCGTCGATCCCGGCCTGCTCCAGCGGGAGCGCGATGTTGCCCGCGGCGGTGCGCTGCGGCAGCAGGTCGCCCTGGGTGATGACGCCGATGCGCCTGCGGGCGGCCCGGAGTCTGCGCGGGTCCAGCGCGGCGGTGTTGAAGCCGTCGACGCGGATGACGCCGCTGTCGGGGCGTTCCTGCAGCGCGACGAGGCGGGCGAGGGTGGACTTGCCGGAACCGGAGGGGCCCACCACGCCGGTGATGGTGCCGGTGGGCACGTCCAGGGTGACGTCATCGATGGCGACGACGGGGCCGGTGTTGCCCCAGAAGGACTTGCTGAGGTTCTCGACGGTGATCACGGTGCTTAACTCCAAGCGGGCGCGACGGCAGACCAGAAGTCCACAGAGGACAGTCCGGTTCCGGGAGGGGGGTGCTGCGAAAGACGTGGTGCTACGCGAAGATCAGCGGGCTACGCACATCGGTCGACATGCCGTCACAGAACGCCTGCACTGGTCGATGACCCGGCGTGTGGTGAGGATCTGCATCCGTTCTCACTCCTCCATCGCTCCTGGCGGTAGCACCTGCCCACGTTGGGTGGTTGCTGCGGCGTCTTGGAGCCAGGTCTCTCGGCCGCTCGGGATGGAATGCCCCAAGAGTAGACCCGACCGGGACCGCCAAAAGCAAGCGTGTGAGGTCAAGTTGAGGTCCCGGGTTCGATACATCACACCGGGGGAGTAACGGTGGCGGGTTCGCGCTACTGCACCGGAGTGAACGCCTGGGCTATCCGGACGAAGTCCCCTACCGACAACTGCTCACCCCTCAGGGTCGGGTCGACCCCCGCCGAGGTGAGCACCGCCTCGGCCCGCGCGGGTGAACCGGCCCAATCGGACAGTGCCGCGCGCAGCGTCTTGCGGCGTTGGGCGAACGCGGCGTCGACGACGGCGAACACCGCGGCGCGGTCGACACCCTCCGGACTTGGCCGCCGGGTGAGAAAAACCAACGCGGAGTCCACATTGGGTACTGGCCAGAAGACCGCCCGCGACACCGTCGCCACGCGACGCGACTCGGCGTACCACGCGATCTTGACGCTGGGCACGCCGTAGACCTTGCCGCCCGGCCCGGCCGCCATCCGGTCGGCGACCTCCGCCTGCACCATCACCAGCACGGTGCGCAGGCTCGGCAGTTCGGCCAGCAGGTGCAGCACGACCGGCACCGCGACGTTGTAGGGCAGGTTGGCCACGAGCGCGGTCGGCTCGGCGCCGAGTTCGGCACGGGTGACCCGCATGGCGTCGCCGAGCACAACGCTGAGTCGACCGGCAAACCCGGGCGCGCGTTCGGCGACCGTCCCGGGTAGACGCGCGGCGAGCACTGGATCGATCTCGACGGCGACGACCGAGGCGCACTCGGGCAGCAGCGCCAGCGTCAGCGAGCCGAGTCCCGGGCCGACCTCGAGGACGACGTCGTCGGGGCTGAGCCGCGCGGTGGTCGCGATGCGCCGGACGGTGTTGGGGTCGTGCACGAAGTTCTGGCCGAGCTTCTTGGTCGGCCGCACCCCGAGTTCGGCGGCGAGCCTGCGCACGTCCACCGGGCTGAGCAACGCCGAACCGGTCATTGCCGAGATGCTACTCGGGACGGGCGGCAATGCGCGCACCGGCCCGTTTCCGCACCCATTCCGGAAATGCCAAAAGGCCCCTCCGGTAAAGGAAGGGGCCTTTTGGCGACGATTAGCGGATCAGGTCGGCAGGCCGAGCTTGCGGGCGCAGGCGGGCCAGGCGGAATAGCCGCCGCGGGCGTCGCGGACCTTCGTGGCGATGGCGATCTGCTGCTCGCGGGTGGCCTGGTGCGGGTAGGCGGCGTACTGGCCGCCGCCGTTGGAGTCCCAGGTGCTCTTGTTGAACTGCAGGCCGCCGTAGTAGCCGTTGCCGGAGTTGATGGCCCAGTTGCCGGTGGCCTCGCACTGGGCGAGCCGGTCCCAGGCCGCGCCGTCGGAGATGACCGGCTGCGGCGGCTTCTTGGTGCCGACCTTGACGACCTTGGGCTTGGCCTCGGTGAGCGTCTTCGCGCCGATCTCCTCGCGCTTGACGACCTTGCCGTTCTTCTCGGTGATCCGGTAGGTCACCATGCGCTCGCCGGGGACACCGGGCTCGACCACGGTCTCCTTGCCCTTGTCGAGCTCCGGGTCGTCGACCTTCTCGACCGGGGGCGCGATGGGCTCGGCCTGGTTGATCACGGTCACGCCGGTGCGGCTGATCCGGATCTCCGCGCCACCGGCCAGCTTGAGGTCGGCGCCGGGCAGGATCGCGTCCTGCGGGCCGAGCGAGAGGCCGCGCTCGCCGAGCAGCTCGCCCACGGTCACCGCGGTGGTGCGGACCGGGACACCGGCGTTGCCGCCGTCGTAGAGGGTGATCTCCTTGGCGGTCTTGATCTCGACCGCGAGGCCCTCGAGCGGGACCTGGGCGTCGTTGCCGACGGAGACCCACGAGCCCGCCACGGGGGCGCCCGCCTGGCGCAGCGCCTCGCCGACGGAGTTGGCGCGCACCCAGACGTCGCGCTGCTCGCCGTCGACCTTGAGGTGCAGCTGGCGGCCGCGCTGGAGCACGATCTTGCCGTCGTCGCCGATCTCGGCGCTCGGCGACGGGCTCAGCGAGTCGTGCGCGCCGACCGCGATGCCCTCTTCGGCCAGGACCTCGCCGACGGTGTCGGAGTAGGTGTTGACCTGCTTGGTCTGGCCGTCGACCTCGACGGTGACCGTGTTGTTCATCGCGATGGCCGCGCCGCCGCCACCGATCAGGGTGACCAGGACGGCCGCGATGGTGGCCTTGAGGAAGGTGCCCTTCCACCGCTTGACCGCGGCGAGCAGCCCGGGCGCGGGTGCGTCGGCCTCGCCGACCTTGAGCGGCTGCGCGGCGACGGAGAGGTCATCGGGGATGACCGGCAGGACGGTGGTCTCGGCGTTGATGAGCCGGATGAGTTCGTCGACGTCGACACCGGCGGTCGCCATGATCTCGTCGGCCTGCGGGCCGAGTGCGTGGCGGACGTCGTGGTCGGTGATGCTCAGCGAGGACGAGTAACCGTCGTCGAACTCGCGGCGGGTGTCGAGGAAACCGACAGAGGCGAAGCCGGAAAATTCGGGTGCAGACTGACCATCGGGGAAGCTGGGGAGACTCGGGAACTCCGACTGCCACGCGGTGAAGTCGTCATCGAGCGTGGTCTCGCTGACCACCTGGACCGGGGTGAACCAGTCGGTGTCGGCGGAGAAGCCGTCGTGCCCAGGGCGGTCGGAACCGCCGGTCTGTTTACCGCTCACAGGGTCGTTTCCTCCAGAGGGCACCAGATCCGGCCGCGTCCCGCCGTGGATGTCGGTTCGGTCTGGCCACCGACGTCCACTCCCTCGCGTGCTCGGCCGCTCTCGCGCCTCGTGTGTGTCCGACGACCCGCAACCAGCCAACCCCGACGGTCAACACTGCTCGGACTGGCTCCGGGCCGACTCGGGGCTGGTGCCCCTAGTCGTACGGTCACGGGACAGTAACGGGGGCCGGGAGGTTGCGCAAACACATCCAGCGATCTCGTGAGTCCTGTCACACCCCTGTCCGCGCCGCGCCATCCCCCGATCATCGCAATCCTTCACCGTTCGGAAGGTCCGATGTCACAGTGCGCAGTCGGAACACGCGATCCGCGGTCGCGGACACCGCGCCGGCGAGCTCGGCGACGTCATCTCCGCGTAGCTGCGCGAGGTCTCTGAGTGTGTAAGCGGCGCAGTACGGCTCGTTAGGCCTGCCGCGGAAAGGGTGGGGGGTGAGGAATGGAGCGTCGGTCTCGACCAGGAGTTGATCCGCGGGCACGAACGCCGCCGCTTCACGCAAAGGAGCCGCGTTGCGGAAGGTCACCGGGCCCGCGAAGGAGAGGACGAAACCGCGCTCCACGCACGCCTTGGCGAAGTCGAGGTCCCCGGAGAAGCAGTGGAAGACGACCACCTCGGGGGCGCCCTCCTCGGTGAGGACCTTGAGGATGTCCGCGTGCGCGTCCCGGTCGTGGATCATCAGCGGCTTGCCGACCCGCTTGGCGAGGTCGATGTGCCAGCGGAACGCCTCGTGCTGGGCCGCGGGCGGGCTGTAGTCCCAGTAGTAGTCCAGCCCTGTCTCGCCCACCGCCACTACCCGCGGCTGTTGGGCTAACCGCTCGATCTCCACCTTGTCCGCGTCGGTGAACTCTGCCGTGCGCGTCGGGTGGATAGCGACGGCGGCGAAGACACGGCTATCCCACGTGGACGCTTCAGCGGCCCATCGCGCCGAGGCAAGGTCATCGGCCACGGTGATGACCCTGTCCACTCCGGCCTCTTCGGCGCGGTCGAGCATTGTGGACACGTCAGCGGCATCCTTGGCACCGCAGGCGTCCAGGTGGGTGTGTGCGTCGACCACCGGCGCCGGAAGTCGCTCCGGCACCGGCGGTCGCTCGCCCTTGCGGGGTGTCACGTGACCGGCGCCCACTCCGGGCCGGTCTCGCCGAGCTTCGGGTCGAGCTTGGCGAACAGCGGCTCCGGCTTGGTCAGCGGCGTGCCGACCTCGATGTCCACCGACCCCCACGCGGCCTGCTCGCCCGCGTAGTCACCGGTGAGCACCGGGTAGCTGATCGACGGGTCGTCCAGATCGTCGACCTCGCGCAGCTCCGGCTGGGCCGCCCACACGCCCTTGCCGCCGAGCAGCTCGTGCACCTTCTGCGCCGAGTGCGGCAGGAAGGGGGTGAGCAGCGTGTTGGCGTCGGAGACGACCTGCAGCGCGGTGTGCAGGATGGTGTCGCGGCGCGCGGGGTCGTCCTTGCGCTTCCACGGCTCCTCGTCGGACAGGTACTTGTTCGCCGCGCCGACGACCCGCATCGCCTCCGAGGCCGCCGCCTTGAACCGGGACCGGCGCAGGTTGTCGCCCACGGTCGCGAACGCGGCCTTGGCCAGCGCCTTGAGCTCGGCGTCCGCCGCGGTCGGCGCGGTCGGGGCAGGCACGGCGCCGACGTTCTTGTGCGCCATCGACACCGACCGGTTGACCAGGTTGCCCCACTCGTTGGCCAGCTCGAAGTTGGTCCGGCGGACGAACTCGTCCCAGGTGAAGTCGGTGTCCTGGTTCTCCGGGCCCGCGACCGAGATGAAGTAGCGCAGCGAGTCGGCGCCGAACTCCTTGAGGAAGTCGCCGACGTAGATCACCGTGCCGCGCGAGGTGGAGAACTTCGACCCGCTCATGGTCAGGAACTCGCTGGAGACGACCTCGGTGGGCAGGTTCAGCGTGTCGAACCGGCCCGGGGTGCCGCCCTTGTCGCCCGCGCCGTTCTGGCCCAGCAGCAGCGACGGCCAGATCAGCGAGTGGAAGACGATGTTGTCCTTGCCCATGAAGTAGTAGGCCTGGGCCGGGTCGGTCCAGAACTCCTTCCAGGCGTCGGCGTCACCGGTGCGGCGCGCCCACTCGACGCTGGCCGACAGGTAGCCGATGACCGCGTCGAACCAGACGTAGAACCGCTTCATCGGCGCGTCCCGCCAGCCGTCGAGCGGGACCGGGATGCCCCAGTCCAGGTCGCGGGTGATCGGCCGGGGGCGCAGGTCGTCGAGCAGGTTCTGGCTGAACTTGAGCACGTTCGGGCGCCACTCGGTGCGGGTGGACAGCCACGAGCCGAGCGACTCGGTGAACGCGGGCAGGTCGAGGAACAGGTGCTCGGTCTCGATGAACTTCGGCACCTCGCCGTTGATCCGGGACCTGGGGTTCTTGAGGTCGACCGGGTCGAGCTGGTTGCCGCAGTTGTCGCACTGGTCGCCGCGCGCGCCGTCGTAACCGCAGATGGGGCAGGTGCCCTCGATGTAGCGGTCCGGCAGCGTGCGGCCGGTGGACGGGCTGATAGCGCCCATCTGGACCTTGGACTGCACGTAGCCGTTGCGCCATAGAGAGAGGAAGAGGTCCTGCACGACCTTGTAGTGGTTGCCGGTCGTAGTGCGCGTGAACAGGTCGTAGGACAGGCCGAGGCCCTGGAGGTCCTCGGCGATGACCCGGTTGTACTTGTCGACCAGCTGGCGGGTGGTCAGGCCTTCCTTCTCGGCTTGGACGAGGATCGGCGTGCCGTGCTCGTCGGTGCCGCTGACCATGAGCACGCGGTGGCCGGACATGCGCATGTAGCGGGAGAAAACGTCCGAAGGGACACCGAATCCGGACACGTGACCGATATGGCGGGGGCCGTTGGCGTAAGGCCAGGCCACCGCGGTCAACACGGGGGCGCTCATGGGCCACTAGCGTACGGAGTGGCCGCGCACCAGAGCCGCCGGGTTACACCTCGCCAGGCCCACGCCTAGCCTTGGACGAAAATCACCGGGTCCCGGGAGGGCGGTATGTCGGCCACGCGGATGTTGGTGCTCGGCGTGGTCTTCTGGGCGGGCAAGGCGCACGGGTACCAGATCAGGGCCGAGCTGCAGAGCTGGCGGGCGGACAGCTGGGCGCGGATCAAGCCCGGTTCGCTCTACCACGCGCTGCGCCGGGCGGTCACGGACGGACTGCTGGTCGACGCACCCGAGCAGGGTGACGGCGGTCCGGACCGCACCTCGTACAGCATCACCGAGGCGGGGCGCGCGGAGCTGACCCGGCTGGTCCGGTCAGGGCTGTCCACGCCAGGGGACCCGTGGATGCTCAACGCGGCGATCGCGATGTTGCCGACTCTTCGGCGTGAGGACGCCATCGCGCGGCTTAAGGAGCGGGTCTCGGCGCTAGAGGTGCAGCGGCGGGAGATGGAGGACTGGTCCTTCGGCGGTCCGCCGATCAAGCCGGAGCACGTTATGGAGCAGGCCCAGTTGTGGCTCGCTCAGCTGGTCGCGGACCTGGAGTGGGCGCGCAAGCTGCTGGCGAAGCTGGAGGACGGTGCCTACGAGATGACCGAGGACGGCACGCCGCCGAGTATTCAAGTTTGACTAGACCCGCCCGGTCGGCGCATGCTGCACGCCTTGGTAGTCAAGTTTGACTAGAGGGGTGGGCATGATCGAGGCACAGGGCCTGGCCAGGAGCTTCCAGGCCAGGGGCAAGACCATCGAGGCGGTGCGCGGCGTCGACCTGGCCGTGGCGTCCGGGGAGCTCGTCGGGTTCCTCGGGCCGAACGGCGCGGGCAAGACCACGACCCTGCGGATGCTGACGACGCTGCTGCGGCCGACCGCGGGCCGTGCGGTGGTCGCGGGCAAGGACCTCGCCGCGGACCCGGTCGGTGTGCGGCGCCGGATCGGCTACGTCGCGCAGGGCGGCGGCACGATCCCGGAGTCCAGGGTGGTGGAGGACCTGGTCCTGCAGGGCCGCCTGCACGGCATGGGCAAGGCGGACGCGACGGTCCAGGCCCACTCGGCCGCCGAGCGGCTCGACCTGGGCGACCTGCTGGAGCGTCCGATCAAGTCGCTCTCCGGCGGGCAGCAGCGCAGGCTCGACATCGCGCTGGGCTTGGTGCACCGGCCGAGCGTCGTGTTCCTCGACGAGCCGACCGCCGCACTCGACCCGCGCAGCCGGGCGAACGTCTGGCAGCACATCCGGGCGTTGCGGGCCGACCTCGGCACCACTGTCTTCCTCACTACGCACTACCTCGACGAGGCTGACGCGTTGTGCGACCGGGTGCTGGTCATGGACAACGGCGCGATCGTCGCTACCGGCTCCCCCGCCGAACTGAAGGCGAAGGTGTCCGGGGACTTGGTGGCGGTAGGAGTGCCGGAACTGGCTCTTACCCGCACGGCGGAGATCGCGGCGCGCATCGCTGGCGGGGATGCCGTGGCCACTACAGGTTCCACTGTCGAGTTCCGGGTCCCTCGCGGCGATCTGGCACTACCGGAACTGCTGCGCGCGCTGGACTCCGCCGGTATCGGCACAACCTCGCTTCGAGTACTCCAACCCACTCTTGACGACGTATTCCTCACCCTGACCGGTAGGACCATCCGCGACGCAGAGGAGGCCCACGTTGCTGCGTGAAACCTGGCTCGTCTTCAACCAGGCCATGAGGCTGTCCCTGCGGAACCCCGCGTGGATGGTGATCGGCGTGATGCAGCCGCTGCTGTACCTGTTCTTCTTCGGTCCGCTGCTGGAACGGATGACCGAGAACACCCCGGGCTTCCCGCCCGGCACCTCCTGGCAGATCCTCACCCCGGCGCTGATCGTGCAGCTGGCGCTGTTCGGCGCGTCCTTCGTCGGGTTCGGGCTACTGGCCGAGCTGCGGATGGGCGTCGTCGAGCGGATGCAGGTGACTCCGGCGAGCCGGGTCTCGCTGCTCCTCGGCCGTGTCCTACGAGATGCCGTGCAGACCCTGGCGCAAGCGGTGCTGATCCTGATCCTCGCGTTCACCGTGTTCGACCTCAGCGCCTCGTTCGGAGCGGTAGCGCTGACCTTGGTGATGGTGGCGTGCCTGTCTCTTGCGCTGTCCTCGTGCTCTTACGCGTTGGCGTTGACCTTGCGCAGCGAAGAGGCGTTCCCGGCTGTGCTCAACACGGTCCTGATGCCGATCTTGCTGCTGTCCGGCATCTTCATCCCGATCACACACGGCCTCGCGCCGGACTGGCTCTACACCCTCTCGCGGTGGAACCCCTTCACGCACGTAGTCGACGCCGAACGCGCCTCGTTCCGCAGCGAGTTCACCACCGACGCGCTTCTTACCGGCTCGATCGTCTTGTTCGCGATGACCGCGCTAAGCCTCTACTGGGGCGTCCGGACCTTCCGCCGTGAGAGCGCTTAGGTCGGTCCGCATGAGATAGACGTTGTAGGACTGCCAGAGTGACATCGTGAAGTAGATGACCGGGCCGTGCGCGGATGCCGGGTGGATGAAGCCGCCATAGAGGCCGGGGTAGTCCTGACTGGTGACGATTACTCTGCCCTCGCTCCACGGCCCGGTCAGCGTCTCTGCGCTGCGCAGCACTAGAGCGCCCAAAGCCTCGTCTAGGTGGATGGCGAGCCAGCGTCCGAAGTGGACCGAGTAGATGACCGACAGCTCGGCGACGTTGCCCTGCATCACCGGCACCGCGCGGAACTCGTCCCGGGGGTACCAACCGGCGCCGTTCCAGTAGTCGTAGGCGCGTGTGTCCAAGACCTCGTCCTTGGCGACACGGGCCAAGCTGGCGTTACCCCAGCGACCGTTGGGAGTGCCTAAGAGGTAGAGGTAGTTCTCCCCCAGCGCGAACGCACCCATCTGGAAGGGGTGGTCTCGCTCGGCGCGATTGATCCACCGGGCGCTCATGGGCTTGTCCCAGGTCTCACCGCCATCGGTGGAGACAGCGATACCGCTGTAGTTCGTGGTCCACCGCCCGCGCGAGCCCCAGGCTCGGACGGACATGTAGTGCAGGTAGTGCGTGTCGCCGATGGCCACGCCCGAGCAGGGAATGACCGTCTCCTCGTCGATCCGGGGGTCGCGGTCGAGGACCTGCCTGGCGTGGCCGCCCGGCCCGGTGATCACCGCGTCGAATCGCAGGCCGTTGTCGAGGTCGCGGTCGGTGGACACGGCGAGGAAGTTGCACCGCCAGTCGCTGCCCTCGCTGGGCCCGGCGCCGTCGCCGCACCAACCCTCGCCGTAGGTGTCACCGAAGAGCACGAACGTCCTGCCCGCGGCGTCGGCCCACAGCAGGCCGAGATCGGTGGCGTGCACCCCGAACCGGCGGGCGGTGTCGTTGGCCGAGTCGTGGCCGGTGATCTTGGCGATCAGCGTGGTGCCGATCGGAGGGGTCATGCTCGACTCACCGCCGCGTCGTAGAGGGCCTTCTTGCTCACCCCCGTCGCCGCCGAGACCTCGGCCGCGGCGTCCTTGAGCCGGGTGCCCTCGGCCGCCAACGCCCTGACCCGCTCGACGAGGGTGTCGAGGTCCAGTGTGCGGGGCTCGGCGCCTGCCAGCACGACGGTGATCTCCCCGCGCACCCCCTCGCGCGCCCATTCGGCCAGCTCGGCGAGGGTTCCGCGCTTGACCTCCTCGTACGACTTGGTCAACTCCCGGCACACCGCGGCGCGCCGCTGACCACCCAGCACCTCGACGGCGTCGGCGAGCAGGTCGTCGATGCGGTGCGGCGCCTCGAAGAGCACCGCGGTCCTCGGCTCGTCGAGCAGGTTGGCCAACCACTTGCGCCGCTCCCCCGACTTCCGCGGCGCGAAGCCCTCGAAGCAGAACCGGTCGCAAGGGAGCCCGGATAGCGCAAGAGCCGTCGTTACCGCTGACGGGCCCGGCAGGCAGGTGATCGGGAGCTCGGCCTCGACACACGCGACGACCAACCGGTACCCCGGGTCGGACACGCTGGGCATCCCAGCGTCCGTGATCAGCAGGACGGTCTGCCCGTCGCGGACAGCGTCAACGAGCGCGGGCAAACGGCTGGCCTCGACCGCGTCGTAGAAGCTCACGATGCGGCCGACCATCGTTACCCCAAGAGCCGCCGCCAACGCTCGCGCTCGCCGTGTGTCCTCAGCGGCGATGACGTCCGCGCTCCCCAACGCGTCGACCAACCGCGCCGAGGCGTCCCCGATCTCACCCAGCGGCGTTCCCGCCAACACCAACCTGCCGGTCACTTCTGCAGCCCGACCGGTAGGACGCTCTGGTCCCGTAGGAACTGGTAGGCCGGAACGCGCCACTTGACCCGCTTGGCGGCGCTGCGCGACGGCCAGTCGTCGTTGTGCTCGACCCGGCCGGTGGTGAAGTGCAGGGTCCCGCCCTTGCGTTCGATGAAGTCGACCCAGCGGAAGGTGACCCGCACGCCGTTGCCCTCGACCACGCAGAGCTCGTCGCTCACCAGCAGCCTGCGGGACCGGAGCGGGAACAGGGTCATGACCACGGCGACCACCGCGATGACGACCGTGGCGAGGTCGACCGCCTGGCGGATCAGGAAGTGGCCCAACGCACCGGCGGCGCCTGCGAGGAGGGCGATCCCCAGGATGACCTCCCAGCGCGGGCGGTATGTGGTGAACACCAGGCGAGGGTACCCGCGCACCGCGGGCCGACCCCGGCGCTCAGGTCAAGCCGGTGATCATCTCGGTGGACTCCTGCGCCGACAGGGCGACCGCGGCGATGCGCTCCCACGCCCGCTGGTGGACCGCGACCGACTCCTCGTCGTCGAGGAACAGCGACCGGGACCGGTGCTCGGTGTGCACCACGGACCGGTCCTGGTCGAAGTCCATCAGCAGGAACGAGCCGTCCAGCCCGGGGTGCGCCCCGGCCGAGTCGGGCACCACCCGCACCTGGACGTGCGGCTTGCGGATGGCCTCGGCGAGGTGGCGCAGTTGCGCGGCGGCGATGGCCGGACCGCCGACCGGGATCCGCAGCGCCTGCTCGCCGATCACCGCGAGCAGGGTGGGCGGCCGGTCCCGGCTGAGGATGCCCTGCCTGGCCAGCCTGGCGGCGACCTTGGCGTCCAGCTCGGCGTCACCGGGCGGTTCGGCGGCGGTGTCGCGCAGGACGGCCCTGGCGTAGTCCGCGGTCTGCAGGAGCCCCGGCACCAGGCCGCCGTGGTAGGCCCGCAGCGCCACCGCCTTGGACTCCCAGTCGATGAGGGTCAGCCACTGCTCGGGCAGACCGCGCCCGTGCACCTGCGGCCAGCCGGGTTCGGCTGCCCGGCGGACCAGGTCGAGGATCTCGGCCTGGCGCGGCTCCGGCACCCGGTAGAGCCCGAGCATGGCCTGCACGTCACCGAGCCGCAGCCCGCTGCTGCCGGTCTCGACCCGGCTCACCTTCGCCTGCGAGAGACCCAGCTGCGCGCCGACCTCGCCGGTGGTGAACCCGGCCTGCTTGCGCAGCCTGCGCAGCTCGCCCGCGACCTGTCGCGACCTGATGGTCGGCCGTCCTGGAGGCACTGTGCACCCCGTCCGTCACGCCAGCGTCCCGGTACGACAACGGCTGATGATCCTCTTGTACCGCTCCTGAACTGGGCGAACAACTACACGATCAGCTGATCCCTAGATCACCGCGAGGAACCGACGCGCCACGATCGAGGAACTTCCGACGCGGATCGCACACCGGGGCGCCTACGATCTCCCCCCGTGAGCGCCCTGGTAGCCGACGACGAGGCCAGCCGGACACCGTCACCCGAAACGGTGACCCCGGCCGCCGACCCCACCGAGGTCACGCGCGCGCGGCTGCTGGGCACGCCGATGCCCACCGACCGGCTGCGCGGCTGGCTGGTCACCGCCTTCGTCGGGCTGATCGGGGGCATCGTCCGGTTCCAGAACCTGGGCTGGCCGACCGACCAGGGCACGCCGGTCTTCGACGAGAAGCACTACGTGCCGCAGGCGTGGCAGATGCTGCGCAACGGCGGCGTCGAGGACAACCCCGGCTACGAACTGACCGTGCACCCCCCGTTCGGCAAGACGCTGCTCTCGATCGGGGAGTACCTGTTCGGCTACAACGGCTGGGGCTGGCGGTTCACCGCGGCCGTCGCGGGCGTGCTGATGATCGTGCTGGTCGTCCGGATCGCCCGCAGGCTGACCCGGTCCACCCTGCTCGGCGGCGTCGCGGGCGTGCTGCTCATCGCCGACGGGGTCTCGCACCTGCAGTCGCGGATGGGGATGCTCGACATCTTCCACGCGTTCTTCGTGCTCGCCGCGTTCGGCTGCCTGCTGCTCGACCGCGACCTGGTGCGCAGGCGGCTGGCCCGCGCGGTCGACGAGGGCTGGGTGACCGCCTCGGCGCTGGGCCCGCGCCTCGCCGTGCGGTGGTGGCGGCTCTCCGGTGGCGTGCTGCTCGGCCTCGCCTGCGGGGTCAAGTGGTCCGGCCTGTACTTCATGGCGGCCTACGGGCTGCTCACGGTCATCTTCGACCTGACCGCCCGGCGCGCGGCCGGGGTGCGCAGCCCGTGGTTGGGCACCCTCGCCAGGGACGTGGTCCCGGCGCTGTGGGCGTTCGTCGGGGTGGCCGTGCTGGCCTACCTGGCGACGTGGTCGCCGTGGTTCGCCAGCGAGACCAGCATCGACCGGCACCTGGTGGCCACCACCGGCAGCGACCCGATCTCGGTCATCAAGGGCGCCCTGGGGTCGCTGCTGCAGTACCACGACAAGGTGCTGACCTTCCACGAAGGACTCGTCACCAAGCCCGAGTCCCAGCACCCGTGGGAGTCGAAGCCGTGGACGTGGCCTATGAGCCTGCGGCCGATGCTCTACTACTACGAGGGCAACACCACCGCGTGCGGCGAGTCCAAGTGCGTCTCGGCCACGATGCTGATCGGCACCCCGGCGCTGTGGTGGCTGTCGCTGCCGATGCTCGGCTGGGGCCTGTGGCGGATGTTCAGCAAGTTCGACTGGCGCTACGGCGCGGTGGTCACCGCCTACCTGGCCGGGTACCTGCCCTGGTTCCTCAACCTCGACCGGCAGATGTACTTCTTCTACGCCACCCCGATGGCGGCGTTCCTGGTGCTCGGCCTGACGCTGACCGTCGGGCACCTGCTGGGGAAGGCGGGCGACGGACCGGAACGCCGTCGTACCGGTCTGCTCGCCCTCGCCCTCTACGTCGGCCTCGTGGTGGCGAACTTCGCCTGGCTGTGGCCGATCCTCAACGGGGACTCGATCACCGAGTGGCGCTGGCAGGCCGAACTCTGGCTGCCGTCCTGGCGCTGAGCAGGCGCCGCTCGGTCTTGTCGGGCTCGACCGCGCGCAGTTCGGCGGTGATCCGGAGCAGGTCGCGGTCCTCGACATCGGCGCTCCCGGCGAGCTTGGAGCGCGGTGTGGTGGTGCGGACGTGGTTGCGGTCGAGCCCCAGCACCAGGAGGGCCAGCAGTGTGACCAGCACAAACGCGGTTGTCATGGCGCTAAGTTTGCGATGAGCTAGTTCCCGCCAACAGTGGCAGTTCTGACCTTGTGCGACAAAATCCTGCCAGCTACGCTTCCGGCATGCTGAGGACCGTGACCGCCGTGCTGATCGACGGTGTCGCCCCGTTCGAGTTCGGCGTGCTGTGCGAGGTGTTCGGCACCGACCGCACCGACGACGGGGTCCCGCCGATCGAGTTCCGGGTGTGCGGCGAGGTCGCGGGCGCCCCGGTCCGCAGCAACGTCGGCGTCACCATCACACCCACGCTGGGCCTAGAGGCGCTCGACGGGGCAGACCTGATAGCCGTTCCCGCTACGACTATCCGCGACGGCTATCCCCCAGCCGTCCTCGACGCTCTTAGAGCGGCCGGCGACAGTGGCGGCAACCTGCTCTCCGAGTGCAGCGGCGCCTTCGTCCTGGGCGCGGCAGGCCTACTGGACAACCGCGCCTGCACCACCCACTGGCGCCACGCCGACGAGTTCGCCGCCCGCTTCCCCCAAGCCCGCCTCAACGCCGACGTCCTCTTCGTCGACGACGGCAACATCATCACCAGCGCGGGCACCGCCTCCGGAATCGACGCCTGCCTCCACGTGGTCCGCCGAGAACTGGGCGCCGCCGCGGCCACCGCCATAGCCCGCCGCATGGTCGTCCCCCCACAACGAGAAGGCGGCCAACGCCAGTACGTCGACACCCCCATCCCGGAATGCACGAGCGACAGCCTCCAGCCTGTTCTCGCGTGGATGCTGGAGACCCTCACCGAGGACCACACGGTGGCGGCGCTGGCTGCTCGGGCTCGCATGTCCGAACGCAGCTTCGCCCGGCATTTTGTTGCCGAGACCGGCACCACCCCGCACAAGTGGCTGTCCGCGCAGCGAATCCTGCACGCGCGGCGTTTGCTGGAGCAGACGGGAATGTCCGTGGACGAAGTCGCCCGAGAATCCGGCTTCGGCAGCGCCGCCCTCCTCCGCCACCACTTCCAGCGATTGGTGGGTGTACCGCCCAAGGACTATCGCCGGACGTTCGCGAACCAGATTTGAGTTCCAGCTTCCACAGCAATGAATATTCGATGGTGATACGGGTGAATACCGCAAACTATGACTGGTCGGTGCCATATCCCGACGACCTTCCGGTATTCGCCAGCATCAACGGGGATCGATGGCTTCATCGACTACAAGAAGAAGTCCTGGCAAGATCCGGGTCTGACGAGTACCGGACGACGCGAGTTGCGGATCGCAAGAACCTTCACACCGCCTACGGCGGCTCGCTCCATTCTGCCCTCCTTGTCGAAACACCCAGAGAAGGTCGGGTGGCATGCCACATTCTCGGCACCGGCATCTACAAAGAAGAAGACGTCACACCCTGGATTGCATCTATTCGCGCTGCTATTGATAGGATCTCAGAGAACGAGACCCGTTCGTGGCAGGCGATAATCAGCCAGGACCCGGCGCGGATCGACTCGGGGTTAATAGTACTGGACGAGACAACGAGCATCGGAGAGATGGTATTCGACGCGGCATCACGCCCGTACTTCGAGCTGGTAAACGGCTCCAATCTCAACTCGGTCACACACGCGGCGACTTTCCCAATACATGTTCGCGGATCAAGCACCGGATACTCCTACGAATCGTGCATGCATGAAGCCAGGAAGAGCTTGAAGCTCCTCTGTTCGCTGATTTCGCTCGTGACGAGGCAGACATGGCTCCTGCGGTACGGGCCGGATACACACATGCTCGCGGATGGCACTGCGATTGATGGACTGTTTCCGATGCCGGAGTACTCGATCTACTACCCGGAGGAAGCAAAGGGCCTGTCACGCAACTTTCCGGTGGCGCCGCTTGTCATCACGAAGGAGATTGCGGACTCGTGGAGTGCGGTGATGACGGACAAGATTCTGCGAGAAGCGCTGCACACCTACCACGAGGCCTTGCTCTTGTTCGGCCACGGGCACGAGTCCTACGGCCTTGTTGCCCTCGTTGGCGTCGTGGAGCATTTGGGAAAGGACGGCCTCGAAGGTAAGCACAAGTTTGGCGATGCGCTTAAAGTTGCGCTTGGACCCGAACTGGCCGAAGAGTATCAGAAAATGGCCTACGGGCTCCGATCGACTACCGCGCACGGCGGGCCACTGCATGCGAACGAAGTTGCGTTCGGGAGGTCTGAGCTATTCGAACTTCTCGCGGATCACAAGGCTCAACAGTTTGGCGAGGTGAAGCCTGTCCTTCAGGTGGCCTCTGTACGGTTGTTGCGGAAGAGGTTGAGTCTTGAGTAGCGGGGTGGGCGGTTGATTTGGTCTTTGAGCTGAGGGGTGTCTGGCTCTCGTGCTCGGCTGCGCCGTCGATGGATGGGGCCTCGCCTTCGGCATTGGCCGGGGCGCGAGTTTCGAGCTGTGCTCGATGCGGCGAACTTGTTTTGCGCGGGGCCCCTGCGGCGTCCTGGGAAGAGCACAAAGGCGGGGCCTGAAGAGACGGCCCTCCCCCGCGCGGAGAGCTTACGGACGCCGCCACCCCACACAAAACAAGTCCGCCCCATCGAGCCGGGTTGGCACCAGCGACTCCGAGGAGCGCGTGGTTGGCCAACGTTGCATAGGGGCGCGTGGGGACCAACGCCTGCGAGGGGCGCGTTGAGGCCAACGACTGAGAGAGGCGTGTTGGCCCAGCACTGACTTTTAGCGCATCGGACGGGTGCGGTCTGCTTGCTCGATCGCGCTTCGGCGGACTATTTGGGTTACTGGGCCGGTTTCGGTGTGGCCTTCGCGGGAGAGCCAGTCGCTGAGTTCGCGGGCGACTGTGTTGAGGGTGGGGCGGCGGGCGGGTTCGGGGTCGAGGGAGGCGGTGAGGAGGCGGCGGTGGGCGCTGCGGAGGGGGAGTTCGGAGAGGGGTTCGCCCTTGGCGGCGGCCATCAGGGCGGCCATCGCGTTGTCGCGGCTGCCGCGTGGGGGTTTGCCGGTGAGGGCGTAGCTGACCGTTGCCGCTAACTGCCAGGCGTCGGACGCGGGGGTGGCGTTGGCGCCAGCGGCGGTTTCCGAGGCTAGGAAGTCCGGGGTGCCGACCATCATGCCGGTGGCCGTCAGCGTTGAGTCGCCCTTGGAGCGGGCGATGCCGAAGTCGATCAGGTGGGCGTTGCCGTTCGGGTCGATGATGATGTTCGACGGCTTCACGTCGCGGTGCAGGACGCCCTTGGCGTGGGCGGCGGACAGGGCGCCCGCCATGGTGATCCACAGGCGGGCGACGGCGACGTCGTCGAGCGGGCCGCCGCGGCTGACCCGGTCGGCGAGCGGCTGGCCCTCGATGTACTCCATGACCAGGCCGAGGCCGTCCGGTTCGGCGACGATGTCGTAGACCCGGACGCAGTTCGGGTGGTGCACGGCGGCGAGGGCGCGGGCCTCGCGCAGCATCCGCTCCTCGGTCTCGGCATCCGGCGCGTGCGCCATCTTCACCGCGACCGTGCGGTCGAGCTGCGTGTCGACGGCCAACCACACCGTGCCGAACCCGCCGTGGCCGAGCGCGCGCACCTTGCGGAAGCGGCTGCCCGACGGCTTGACCGGCGGGGGCGGCGGCGTGGCGCCCCGCGGCGTGAACGGGAGCGGACCGGGGTCCGCGGCGAGCTTGCCGAGCGCGGCCCGATCCGGCTCCGGCTCGCGCAAGGTCGGGTTGGGCAACGGCGGCGGCACGTACGCAGGCGGTGGCTGGCGCACCGACGGCTGCCCGTGGGGCACGTACTTGGGCACCGGGGGCGGCGGCACGTACGGCGGCGGTTGCTGCTGGCTGTGCTGCGGCTGCGGTGGGTGCTGCGGACCGTGCTGGGCCTGCGCCTGGCTGTGCTGCGGAGGCGGCGGCGGTCCACCGGCCTCCGGTTTCTGGTAGTTGCGCTCGACGGAGCCCCAGCTCGGCGGTCCGATGACGTACACAGGTACCAACCCCAAGATGCTGATCGGCAGGAAGCCGAGCCACAGGTGTGCCGCGGTGTTCGCCTCGACCGGCAGGCTCAGCACGGCCATGATCGCGAACGGGATCCAGATGAGCCTGCTCGGCCACTTCGGCCCCCTGCGCATCGCCGCGCGCGCCTGCAGGATCACGAACAGCAGGCAGACAGCGGGCACGACGACGAGAGCGCCGATGCGCAGCAGGTACATGGGCCAGGTCTCGTACGGGTGGAACAGCACCTCGTAGCCGTTGGCCCTACCGCCGAGGTAGGAGTTCTGCGGCCCGACCCAGCAGGTGCCCTCCTGGAACGACCGCATCTCCTCGGCGGTGAAGGTCACCGCGCCGTCACCGGTGAAGACGCTGCGGTAAGCGCTACCGACGCCGTTGAAGAGCAGCCACGGCAGCAGGAACGCCGTGACCCCGCCGATGACGCCGAACACCGTCACCGTGACCGGGTTGTAGGTGTTGCCGGTGAACTTCCGGACCAGCGCGATGATCACCGTGCCGAGCACCGGCAGCAGCGCGATGAGCGCCCCGGCCGTGCTGGTCGCCCACACCCAGTCACCGGGGCAGATCCCCGGGCCGAAGATGCTGTGCGCGAAGGACAGCAGTGAAGCAGCCAGCTCCAGCACCGCGTCCACCAGCTCCTCTCTCCTCAGGCCTGCCCCGGGCGTCCAGGGTAGTTCGGCCGTGACCGGAACCCGGTCGGTTGTCCACAGGACGTCACAGGGGCCGCCGAGGTTGTGGTGGCTTCGCACACGGGCCGCCCCTGCGCACCTGATCCCGGCAGCCAGTCTATCGGGGTCGCGCGGGCACCATCGGTGACCGAAAGGCGGCCTGGCGGTTCGGCGGGTGGCAAGGTGGTCGCGATGACAGGGTGGGGTCGCACGGTAGGCCTATCGGAGGGGAACGGATGGAACGCAGACCGGTCGCGTCCACCAGCATCGCGGCCATCGGCTACGACGCCGACCGGCGCGTCCTCGAGGTCGAGTTCCACAACGGCGGCGTCTACCAGTACCTCGACGTGCCGAAGAAGGTCTACTGGCAGTTCGCGTCCTCCCCCAGCCTCGGCGCCTTCCTCAACCACGAGATCAAGGACCGCTACAGCATGCGAGAGGTCGACTGACAGATAGCGCAAGAGGCCCCGGTGACGCGGTTGTCACCGGGGCCTCTTGCGCTATCTAGGACTACTTGGTCTGCGTGGCGGCTACCTGCGCGCGGACCTCGTCCATGTCGACGGCCTGGACCTGGCTGATCAGGTCTTCCAGGGCCGGTGCGGGCAGCGCGCCGGGCTGCGCGTAGAGCACGACGCCGTCGCGGACCGCCATGAGCGTGGGGATGGAGGCGATGTTGAACGCCTGCGCGAGCTGGGGCTGCGCCTCGGTGTCGACCTTGGCGAAGACGATGTCGTCCCACTTCTCCGACGCGGCGTCGAAGACCGGGGCGAACTGGCGGCACGGCCCGCACCAGGCAGCCCAGAAGTCGACCAGCACGGTACCGCCACCGCCCACGACCTCGTCGAAGTTCTCGGCGGTCAGTTCCACCGTTGCCACGTGGCCTCCTCAGTCCGGGTATGCCTTCCGGGATACAGCCCTACCAACGAGCGGCCCCCGGCAAACATTCCCGGGATGACCGGCTAGCCGGATGCCCCCAAACGGGTCCGTACCGCGGTTGTGGCGCGATCGTAGTGGGAGTCTTCGCGCGTAAGGAGGCTGTCGTGGTTGGCGGCCCTACCGAGCGCGCTTAGCTCGAAGACCAGCTGATCTACGTCAACGCCCTCCGGTAGGTGCCCCTCCTCGACGCACTCGGAGATCAGCCTGCCCAAGAGCTCGTTCCACACCCGGCTCCACCGGACGACCACGTCGTAGACCCGGCCCTCTCGCGCGTCGAACTCGGCCATGACCGCGGTGAAGAAGCACCCGCCCGCGAACACCCGCGCGCGGGAGAAGTCCATCCACCGGTCGAACAGCGCGAGCAGGCGCGGTCGGCCGCGAGGGGCTTGGAAGGCGGGCCGCAGCACGTGCTCGGTGAACACCTCTTCGGCGAACGAGATGGTCGCGAGCTGCAGCTCTTCCTTGGAGCCGAAGTGCGCGAAGATCCCGCTCTTGCTCAGCTGCAGCTCGGCGGCGAGCCTGCCCAGGGTCAGCCCTTCGAGCCCGTCGACGGTGGCGATGTCCACCGCGCGGGCCAGGGTGACGCGGCGGGTGTGGACGCCGCGGGCGTGTCGTCCGTCCATGGAAAACAATCTAGACGGTCGTGCGGGCATCTGACACTATCTGACCGATCGTTCGTATAACTTTCTGGAGGACCCGCGTGGACGTCAGGGACTTGGACCGCCGCGCCATCGAGGCGACCGGTCGGATCATCGACACCCTCACCGACGAGCAGTTGGCCGCCACCACTCCGTGCCCGCAGTGGCGCGTGCGGGACGTGGTCGCGCACATGGTCGACAACAGGACGCAGCTGCTCACCAACCTCACCGGCAGCGCGCCGGAGCCCGAGGACGACGTGCGGGCTGGCTTCCGCACTGCCACCGAGGCGCTCACCGCTGCCGTCGCCGATGACACCGTGCTCACCACCCCTTACAAGTTGCTCGACGTTGAGTACAACGCCGCGGTGGCCCTGTTTGTGAACTTCGCCGACACACTTGTCCACGGCTGGGACATCGGTACCGCTATCGGCCGCGATGTCCGTCTACCGGAAGACCTCGTCCACGCCGCCCTCAAGGGCATCTCGCGGTGGCCGGAGGACGGGACCATCTGGGGCAAAGAGGGCCTCTTCAGCGAGAAGCTCCCCGTACCCGAGGATGCATCACCGCAAGAGAAGCTGCTCGCGATTACCGGCCGCTCTCCACAGTGGACACCGGCAGGTAGGTCGTGACCGTCACCGATCCCGTTACGGCTACCGGCTCAGTCAGACCTCTCACCCTGGCCGCGATCTCGTCAGCCTCGGCATGGAAAGCAGTGGGTCCCATGCCTACCAGGGCAGCAGCATCTCGGTGAGGTAGCGCCATCGGGAACTCGCAGAGAACCCGGCTCTCTTCCGTGAAGTACGGCGCCAACCGCGCCGAGACTTGGTCACCCTTGTCGGCGGCGACGGTCAGCATGTCCACAGCGGACACCAGCTCGCCCAGGTGCCGTTCGGTCGGTGCGACCACGACGAGTTTGCCCAGAGGATGCAGGATCCGGTTCAGTTCAGCGGGATTACGCGGGGCGAACACGTTCAAGACCAGGCCTGTTGAGCCTGTCCGTATCGGTAGCGGCTGCCAGGCGTCACACAGAACCGCACCGAGGCGTTCGTGCGCTCGCGCGGCCCGCTTGAGTGCTGGTTTGGCTGCGTCAAGAGCGATCCCCACGCGATCTGGGTTCGCGTCGAGCACAGCTGACAGGTAGTGCCCGATGCCTGCGCCGATGTCGGTTACACATCCAGGCCCGGGGTCGACAGCAACGAGTTCTCGCACGATCGGGTCGTAGTGACCCGCGCCGAGGAACGTGCTGCGCGCCTCGATCATGGCGGCAGTGTCACCGGTGAAGTTGGTCTGTGCTCGTAAGAGGCTGACGTAACCCTGTTTCGCGATGTCGAAGCTATGCCGGTTCGAGCAGTGCAAGGAGGTTCCGGACAGCACAAGGTCGTTACCGCAATGCGGGCAAACCAAGTACGGCAGTACGTCGGTTAGCACGGTTAGGCGCGCAGGTCGGCCAGCGCCGACTCGATTGCCCGGTGGAAAGTCGGGTACGCATAGATCATGCGACGGAGCTGGTCGACCGGCACGCGCGCGTGCACTGCAAGAACCAACGCGCCCAGAACCTCGCCGCCGGTCGGACCAGCCGAGGTAGCGCCAACGAGCACGCCCGTGTCGGCATCCTCGATCAGCTTGATCAGACCTTCCGCCTTGTGCAGGAACCCGCGCGTCGAGGACGACAACTGCGTGATGCCGACGCGAACGTTGAGTCCGGCGGCGCGCGCAGCAGCCTCCGTCAGACCTACCGAGCCGATCTCCGGATCAGTGAAGGTAACCCTGGGAACCGCGTGGTACTCGGCACCAGGCCCGTCCTCACCGAGGATGTCCGCGGCCGCGATAGCCGACTGGTACATCGACATGTGCGTGAACGCGCCCTTGCCGGTGATGTCGCCGATCGCCCACAGCCCGTCGGCGACGCGCATGTGGTCGTCGACCGTGACCCCGCGCGCGGACTCGTCCAGCCCGTAGGCGCCCACACCCAGCTCGGCCAGGTCGGACTTGCGCCCGGCGGCGACGAGGACCTGGGCGGCGTTGATCGGGTTGTCCCCGTCGAGCTCGACGGTGAACCGCTCGCCGTCGTGGCGGACCGCGGTGATCTTGGCGCCGGTCTTGACCCGGATGTGCTCGGCGGCGAACCGCTCGGCCAGCAGCGCGCCCGCCTCCGGTTCGTCGAGCGGGAGCAGCCGGTCGTTGGACTGCAAGAGGGTCACCTTGGCCCCGAACCGGGCGAACACCTGCGCGAACTCGCACCCGACCGGGCCGCCACCGATCACGACGAGCGACTCGGGCACGGCGGTCGCGCGGACCGCCTCCCGGTTCGTCCACAGCGGGGTGTCGGCCAGGCCGGGCACCGGGGGCACGGCCGGGTCGGTGCCCGGGTTGAGCACGATGCCGCGCCTGGCCCGCACGACCTGGTCACCCACCACGAGGACACCCGGTTCGGTGATCCTGGCCCGGCCGCGGACGATCTGGACGCCCGCGGCCACCAGCCGGTCGACAGCCGCCTGGTCGTTCCAGTCGGTCGTGATCTCGTCGCGCACCCTGGCGGCGACCTTGCCCCAGTCGGGGGTCACCTGCGCGGTCCCGGCGAACTCCGGCACCCTGCGGGCCTCGGCGAGCACGTCGGCGGCACGGATCATGCCCTTGGTCGGTACGCACGCGTAGTAGGGGCACTCGCCGCCTACGAGCCGGGCTTCGATACCCGCCACAGACTGCCCTGCCTGGGCGAGTCGGCTGGCCACGGCCTCACCACCGGGACCAAGCCCGACCACGGCGACATCAACGACCAACTCGGCCACGCCCATCAACTCCTCGACTTCTCGCCTGGCTCTAGCTCAACACGGGCGGTCCGACCGCGCAGAGCCGGGTCAGCACCAGCCAACAGGATCACGATCGGCGCGGCCACCAACGCCGCTATGAGATAAGAGTTGCCCAGCAGGACATCCGCGGCGGTCCAGGTCAGCTCGCTCTTGGCCCCACTCGGCACCATCTTGAACTGCCAGCCGGAGAACACGACCGCGAGCGCTAGTAGACCCCACACGTTGCTGCGTGCGATGAGGTATCCGGCCAGCGGTACGACCCACACCCAGTGGTGGGTCCAAGACACTGGGCTGACGAGCAGGCCGATGGCGGCGGTCACCAGCAACGCACCCAGGTCGTCGCCGTTCCGATGGAGACGGCGAACAACCACCGCCCCTAGACCGAGCGCGATCACCGCTGTGGCGGCGAACAGGAACAGCGCCGTCTTACCTTCCCCGGTGAGCCGTTGGAGGATTCCGTTGAGCGACTGGTTGCCGATCCACGAGTTCGTGGTCGCGTCGTTGCCGTCGACCAACGCCTCGGTCCAGAACCGCACCGTGTCGCGCGGTAGGACAACCGCGGCGACGAGGTTGAGGACGACGAACGCCGCCATCGCCCGTGCCGCGTCCGCCCAGCGCCTGGTCAGCACGAGGTGCGCGACGAAGATCAGCGGGGTGAGCTTGATCGCCGCGGCTGCCCCGATGAGGACCCCAGCCCCCTTTCGGCCACGCAGCAGGAGAACGTCCGCGACGACCATCGCCATCAGCAGCAGGTTGACCTGTCCTAGTCCTATGGACCGCCACACCGGCTCTAGCGCCAACGTCGCCACTAGAAGGGCACCGAAGCGCCACCCGGTCCGTAGGCGCGGCGGGAGGCACTCATGCAGGACGAACCCAAGCGCTAGCGCGGACAGAGCCGCTAGGACGCCCCAGCCCAACTGCGAGGGCAACATCGTCAACGGCAGGAACAAGAGGCCCGCGATCGGCGGGTAGGTGAATGGCAATGACGGCGCCCACGGCTCGCCTGTCGTGAGCGGTGCGTAGAGAGAGTCGCCGTGCAATAGCGTCAACGCGCCCGCTCGGTAGACAGAGCTATCTACGCCTAGTCCCTGCCCCTTCACCCAGCAGGCGACAGCGAGAATGACCAACCCTGCCGCGACCGCTGTCGCCGCGTACGGCACTCGCCGCGCGACCCCCATGACGTCACACTAATGGCGCAGCTCACCGGCTCGCTCGCAACCGCCGGATCCGGTCCGCGGTCGCCGGGTGGCTGGCCAGCATCCGCACCCGCAGCGGGCGCCGGACGGCGTGCTCGGCGGCCAGCCAGCCGGACAGCACGTTCACCAGGTCGGGCCCGTAGCCGAACCCGGCCGCGGTGGCGTCCGCCCGGTACTCGCCGAGCCGCCGCGACCAGGCCAGCAGCGGGCTGAGCAGCGGCATCAGCAGCAACCAGGGGTTCAACGCGATCAGTCCGGCGAGCAGCAGGAGCGACAGCAGCGTCGCCGCCAGCGCCCCGGCCGAGCTCCCGAACCGGGCGAACACCCTGCCCACCGCGAGCACGAGCCGCATGGCCGTCGTGACCAGCCAGATCGCACCCTGGGCAGGCAGTTCGTACCACCAGGCGAGCAGCGAGACGCGGGAGTGGCCGGAGAGGTGGTGCCCGAGCTCGTGCGCCAGGATCGCCTCTAGAGCTCGCGGCGGCAGCTCTAGGGCCCGCCTGGTCACCGCGACCGTCCGCCCACCGGCCGCGAACGCGTTCAGCTCCTTGGACTGCTCTACCCACAGGCTGTACTTAGAGCTGTTGGCCGAGGCAGCCACACACACCGACTCCCACAGCGGCCGCAGCCTCGTCATCTCCACCGTCGTGGGCGGCCGCATGTCGAACATGAGCTTCGCCAACAACGCCTCAACCGACGGCACGAACGTCACCGCCCCCGAGAGCACCCACAGCACGGCAACAACCCAGACAACCCAGCCGGCCGACCACACCAGCCCAGCCAGCAGCCCCACGACAACCAGACTGCTCACAAACCCCGGCAGCCCAAAAACCACCCCCATCACCGCCGACGCGTCAGGCCGAACCCCCCGCCCACGCCCCTGCCCCCGCGGTATCCACGTCTCCGCCACCACACCTCACAAGATCGCCATCCCCCACCACCCTCCCGCCCCCCACCCCCCTTGTCCACCCCAATGCGACGGCCGAAGGCCAAGCAAACCCCGCTGGTTCCGCCACCAACCGCACCGTGGGCGACAGCTCCATTGGTACATACTCGATGTGAGGGCCCACGGCCCGAGCGAGCCCACGCTGGTTTCGGCGACCGCCGCACCGTGGGCGACAGCCCCATTGGTTACACACCCCAATGCGACGGCCGAAGGCCAAGCGAACCACGCCGATTCCGCCACCCACCGCCCCGTGGGCGACTAGCCCATTGGTTACATACTCGACGTGAGGGCCGAAGGCCCGAGCGAGCCCACGCTGGATCGGGCGCCCACTGCACCGTGGGGGCCTGGGGGGGTCGCCCCCCAGATAACACAACAGGCGACCCGGTCCACGCTTTCCGTGGACCGGGTCGCCTGAGCCTGTGGAGCTGCGGGGAATCGAACCCCGGACCTTCTCGATGCGAACGAGACGCGCTACCAACTGCGCTACAGCCCCTTGTTCTTGCTCGGAGAGCTTAGCAGGGCTCTAGCGCGCGCCCGCGCGCAGGGGGGCTATTCACCGACGGCTCGGCGGTAGGTGTAGTGGTGGCCGGTTTCGCCGAGTTCGTCGAACCAGGGGTCTTCGTCGTCGAGTTCTACGACGATGGCGCCGGGGTGGATGGAGCGGGTGGGGATGGTGACGATGTGGTCGTCCTCGGCGGGGCGCGCGTGGGAGCGGCGGGGGGTGCCGGTCATGCGCGCGGCGCGGCGTTCGCGGATTTCCTGCTCGATGCGGACCTGCCTGCGCAGGTAGCTCAGGTAGGCCACGAGGGTCAGGTCGACGACGCCGTGCAGCCACCACAGGAGCGGTTCGAAGACGCCCGCGGCGACGCCGGTGCCGATGGCGGCGAGCAGCATGAGGACCACGACGCGCTGGCGGAAAGCGTACTTGGCGCGGGCGGCGTGCGCGGCGGCCTCGGGGTCGTAGCCGCCCCGGCCCGGGCGGTAGCGGCGGGGCTCGGCCGGCTCCTCGTCGGGTTCGTCGTCGAGCTCGTCGAGGGTGTCCAGGGCGTCGTCGTCACCGGGGTCGTCCACGGCGGTCTCCTCCGGGGTGTCCGCGCTGTGCGAGCCGCTGCGCACCACGCGCGCCGCGAGTGCGGTGTCGGTGGTCCTGGCGATCTCCTGGCGCTTGCGCACGACCATCGGGACCAGGACGACGAGCCACGCCACCACCAGTCCGACCACGATCAACGAGCTCGGCATGTCCCGTCACCTCCCCCTCGCTGTGCTCCGGCGTTCGCCACGTTAGTCACAACAGTCACACCCGCGGCGGAGGCGCGCCGACCCCGGGGATCCACGCCCACCCGATCGGGTAGTTCGTTTGTGGACCGTTCCCCGTAACGCCCGTGATCAAACTTCACCGGCGAAAAACGTGAATGCGCCTACACAGAGCCGGCTTTCCCAGCCTCGACCAGGCGCGGTACCAGGCCGTACGGAGTGTCCTCTGTGGTCAGCGCGAGGCACTGGTGATCGCGCCACCCGCCCGCGACGTCGAGGTAGCGGCGGAACAGGCCCTCGTACCGGAAACCCAGCTTGGCCAGCACACGGAGGCTCGCCGCGTTCTCCGGTCGGACCGTGGCCTCGACCCGGTGCAAGCCCGCGGCGGTGAAGCAGTGGTCGACGACAAGAGCCGCGGCGGCTGTGGCGACGCCCCCTCCGACGAGGTCGGCCGCGACCCAGTAACCGACCCACGCCGAGCACAAGGACCCGCGGATGACGTTTCCCACAGTGACCTGCCCCGCGAACTGCCCGTCCACGGTGATGACGAACGGCAGCGACATGCCGCGCCTGCCCAACGCGCGCAGGGTGGACCACTGCGCGAACCACGCTCCGGGGGCGTTGCGCTCGGCCCACGTACCGGGGACGGTTGGCTCCCACGGCTCCAGGTAGGCGTGATCGCGCAACCTGATCCGGCTCCACGCGCGCCCATCGGTGAGCCTCGGCGCGCGTAACTCGACCACTCCCGCGGGGACGCGCAGGGGTCCCAGGCGGGCAGGCCAACCGGGATGGCGGCCGACCGCGTACGGGCTAGCCACGCTGTGCGAGGAACAGAACCTGGACCCCCTCGCCGACGGAGACCTCGGTGGTGTCCTCGTCGACCAGGATCAAGCAGTTCGCCTCGGCGAGTGAGGCAAGCAGGTGCGAGCCGGACAGGCCCAACGGCTGCACCAGGTACTCGCCGTTGCCTTCGTCGCGCAGCAACTGCCCACGGACGTACCCGCGGCGCGCCTTGCTAGAGGTGATGGGCGACAAGAGCCTCGCCTTCACGATCCGGCGGTGGGGGTTGCGTTTGCCCTGTGCGGCGCGGATGAGCGGTCGCACCATCACCTCGAACACGACTAGAGCGCTCATCGGGTTGCCTGGCAGCAAGAAGGTCGGGACCGCGTCGGGGCCGAGCCTGCCAAAGCCCTGCACAGAGCCAGGGTGCATGGCCACCCTGGTCAGGTCGATCTCCCCGAGTTCACTCAGCGCGGAGCGGACCTCGTTCGAGAGGTCGCCACCCGCGCCGCCTGCGATCACCACGATCTCCGACAGCAGCAGCCTGCTCTCGACGGTCTCGCGCAGACGCCGGGTGTCCGTGGACACGATGCCGACCCGGATGACCTCCGCGCCCGCATCGCGCCCAGCGGCAGCGAGTGCGTAAGAGTTCACGTCATAGACCTGCCCCTGACCAGGGGTTCGGTCGATGTCGACCAGCTCGTCGCCAAGCGAGATCACCGACACCCGCGGCCTCGGGTAGACCAAGACCTTCGAACGGCCTACCGCGGCGAGTAGCCCTACCTGAGCGGACCCGATCACCGAGCCACGGCGTACGGCTACGTCACCGGTCTGCACGTCCTCACCGGTCCGCCTCACGTAGGCGGCGGAGGGCACGGGCTGTTCGATGGTCACCCTGGCGTGGTGGCCGTCGGTGTAGCTGTTGGGCACCACGGCGTCGGCCAGGGTGGGAAGCGGCGCGCCTGTCGCCACGCGCACCGCCTGCCCTGGCTGAAGCCTGCGCGGTTGCCTTGACCCGGATGCGATCTCACCGACGACCGGCAGCACTACCGGGTCGGACCCCGCTGCCTGGGTGTCGACGCTGCGCACCGCGTAACCGTCCACGGCGGCTTGGTCGAACCCGGGCAGGGCGCGCTCGGCCACGACCTCCTCGGCGCAGAGCAGACCCTGCGCCTCGGAGATGGCGACCCGCACGGGTGCGGGCCGGACCGCGGCCGCCAGCGCCCTGGCGAGTTGCTCGTCGACTGACCTCATCCGGTTTACCTTGGTTCCGTCCGCTGTTGCCGTCTACTCGGAGCCGACGCGATCGCGCAGCCACGCGCGCAAGCCAGGCCCATACTCCGGGTGCTCGAGGGCGAAGTCCACGGCGGCACGCAGGAACCCGCCAGGATTGCCCAGGTCATGCCGTCCACCGCGGTGGACGACGACGTGCACCGGGTGCCCCTCGGAGATCAACAACGCGATGGCGTCGGTGAGCTGGAGCTCGCCACCGGCACCCGGGGTGATCCGCTTGAGCGCGCCGAAGATCGCCCGATCGAGCAAGTAGCGGCCCGCCGCGGCGAAGGTCGAAGGCGCCTCGTCGGCCGGGGGCTTCTCAACCATCCCGTTGACCTTCTTGACGTCATCGTCGTCGGTGGCCTCAACGTCGAAGACACCGTAAGCGGAGATCTCTTCCCGCGGGATGTCGAAGGCACAGAGGACGGTGCCGCCCTTCTCCTCACGAACCTTGGCCATACGCGCGAGGACACCGGTCGGCAGCACGAGGTCGTCCGGCAAGAGCACCGCGACGGCCTCGTCCTCGGGTCGGAGGTTGGGCTCCGCGCACCCGACCGCGTGACCGAGCCCGAGTGCCACCTCTTGGATAGCGGTCTCTACCGCGAGCAGGTTGGGCGCACGGCGGATCTTTTCCAGTAGCTCTGTCTTACCTCGATCCTCAAGGGTCTTCTCCAGCTCGGGACGCGGCTGGAAGTACTGGGCCACTGACTCCTTGCCCGGCGAGGTGACGATGATCAGCCGGGTGGCTCCCGCCTCGGCGGCCTCCCTGGCGACGTACTCGATGCCGGGGGTGTCCACCACCGGCAGGAGCTCCTTGGGGACGGCCTTGGTCGTGGGCAGGAACCTGGTGCCCAACCCCGCCGCGGGCACGATGGCGGCGGTGAATGCGGTCGACGCGCTCATGGACATGCAGCCTAACCTCGACATGTGGCCGGGCCCGGTAATGATCTCGACGCGACGCGCGCGTGGACCAAGGACCAGTGGCGCAGGGCGCTGCTCGCCGAGCGGCGGCGAGTGCCCGCGAGCGTCCGGTTCGCGGAGGCGATGCAGCTGACCACGCTGCTGACCAGCGGCAGGGTGGTGGGTCGCGGCCAGACGCTGTGCGCGTACGTGCCGATCGGGTCGGAACCGGGGTCGGTGCAGATGCTGGAGGAGGTCGCGGACCACGGCGTGCGGATCCTGCTGCCGATCGTCTCCGGGGCGGGGCCGCTGGACTGGGGCTGGTACGACGGGCGGGAGTACCTGCGGCCAGGGCCGTTCGGGCTGTTGCAGCCGATAGGGGAACGGCTCGGCGAGAGCGCGCTGCGGATCGCGGACGTGGTCCTGGTGCCCGCCCTGGCCGTGGACCGCAGCGGCACCCGGTTGGGGCGTGGCGCGGGTTACTACGACCGCTCGTTGTCGCTGGCCGCGCCGGGGACACCGCTGGTCGCCGTGGTGCGCGACCCGGAATTGTTCGACCAACTGCCGTCAGAACCGCACGACGTCACCGTCACCGGAGTGTTGACGCCGGGTCGTGGCCTGCTGCGGTTGCGCTGACCGGTCAAGACCGTGTGTGACCTTGAACGGGAACATTTGCGCTGCGCGTAGGCGTTACCGCAGAATCGGTTGGCACTCTTGCCGACCGAGTGCCAGATGCGACGAGGAGCCCAGTCCGTGCCCACGTACCAGTACGCCTGTACGGCATGCGAGCACCGCTTCGAGGCGGTGCAGTCGTTCACCGACTCCGCGCTGTCCGAGTGCCCGGAGTGCACCGGGCGCCTGCGCAAGCTCTACGGGTCGGTCGGGGTCGTCTTCAAGGGCAGCGGCTTCTACCGCAACGACAGCCGCTCCGGCTCGTCGAGCGGCTCGACCCCGGCTGCCGCGTCGACCGCGAAGTCCGAGTCGACCACCAAGTCGGAGCCGAAGACCGAGTCGAAGTCGGCCTCGTCGACCGGCTCGACGGCGCCCACCGCCGCCAAGTCCGACAGCACGGCCGCCAAGGCCTCCTGAGTTATCCCCAACCCCCGGGATCATCCACAGCCCTGATCCCGGGGCTTCCGCCTGTCCCGACGTCCTCCTAGCTTGGTGTCAGCGCCCAGCTGACCAGGAGGAACGCCATGATCAGGCTCCGCAGACCACGCCAGTCGACCGTCCGCCGAGTGCTCGCCGCGGCACTGGTGCTCGTCGCTGGCTGCCTCGCCGTCCGGCCGTCCGCGCCCGACGCCTCGGTGCCCGTTCTCGTCGCCGCGCGGGCACTCGCCCCTGGCGTCGCGCTCACACCCGGCGACGTCAAGGTCATGCGCGCGCCGCCGGACCTGCGACCGGCCGCCGCGCTGTCCGATCCGGCCGAGGCGGTGGCCCGGGTGCCCGCCGGGGCCATCGGCGAGGGCGAGCCGATCACCCGGGTGCGGCTCGTCGGCGCGGACAACCTGGCGGCCACCGCGGGCCCGGACGGCGCGGCCGTGCCGGTGCGGCTGCCGGACGACGGCGTGGCCGACCTGCTCTACCCGGGTGTCCGGGTGGACGTGATCGCCAGGGAGCGCGTCGTGCTGGCCAGGGACGCGGCGGTGCTGACGGTGCGCCCGTCCGACGCCGGGGTGCTCGTGCTGCTCGCCTTACCCAGGGCCGAGGCGGCGGAGGTGGCCGCGGCGGCGTTGCGGGAACCGGTGGCGGTTACGCTCCGGTAGCCATCGCCCCCGGACGGTGACGCGCCGTCCACCAGAGAAATCGGAGCGCAGCGGTGTTCAAGGGCTTCAAGGACTTCCTGATGCGCGGGAACGTCATCGACCTCTCGGTCGCGGTCATCATCGGCGCGGCCTTCACCACCATCGTCACCTCGTTCACCGACGGCCTGATCAAGCCGCTGATCAACTCGGCAGGCGGCACGAAGGCGGCCGAGGGCCTCGGCTTCCGGATCATCGGCAGCAACCCGACGACGTTCCTCGACTTCGGCGCGGTCATCAACGCGGCGATCAACTTCCTGATCGTCGCCGCGATCGTCTACTTCGTGATCGTGCTCCCGGTCAAGCACATCCAGGAGCGCCGCAAGCGCGGCGAGGAGCCCGGCCCCGCCGAGCCCACCGACGTCGAACTCCTCACCGAGATCCGCGACCTGCTCCGCCAGCAGCAGTCCCGCTGACCCCCGCGCGAGCGCGCTGCGGCCCCGACCTCCAGTCCACCCCGCAGCGCGCCACCGCGATTCACCCCGACTAACCCAGGAGGTGGGCGACACCCCAACATCACCTCGCTGCCGCTCCCAGGCCTCGACGACAGTGCAGGGTTCCAGCGGCTTTCCCTGCCTGGTCCGACCGGTCAACTCTCGCGGCTTGACCGGTCGCCGCACCGTGGTCAGCCGCCGTGGTGGGGTGGGCGGTTTTGGTGGTACCAGTCGTCGGTGGAGGGTGGGGTGGGGGTGGGGTCGCGTTCGTCGGTGGTGGTGTCTGGGAGGACGTCGCCGAAGATTTCGTCCAGGGTGGGGCGGCGGCGCTTGGGGGGCTCCGCGGGGTGGGGCGGCGGGGTGGGCGGGGTCGACACGAGGGAGATCAGTTCGTGTCCAGGCCGGAGAGCTCGCCGATGACGTAGGGGACCAGTGCGGACAGGGTCGCCATGCCGTCGCGTACGGCGCTGCGGGAGCCTGCCAGGTTCACCACGAGCGTGCTGCCGGAGACACCGACCAGCCCTCGGGACACGCCCGCGTCCACGGCGCCCGCGGCGAGGCCGGACGAGCGCAGGGCCTCGGCGATACCGGGGATCGGGCGGTCGAGCACGCCCTGGGTGGCGTCGGGGGTGACGTCCCGAGGGGACACGCCGGTGCCGCCGACGGTGACCACCAGGTCGGCGCCGCCGATGACGGCGGTGTTGAGCGCGTTGCGGATCGCGACGGTCTCCCCCTCGACGGTGACGACACCGTCGACGATGAAGCCTGCCTCCTCGAGGAGCTCGGTCACCAGGGGCCCGACCGTGTCCTCGTGCTCCCCGTGGGCCACGCGGTCGTCGACGATCACGATCAGAGCCCGGCCAAGCCGCTGCGCGCTGCGTTCCATAGGTGCCACCGTAGTCGGATCACCGCCGACAAGCCGCCGGAGGTCAACCACGACAGCAACTGTTCACCGATGCCACCACAGGACAGCGCGAGCCCCCCTGACCGCCCGCTAGCGCGACCCGGCGCACGCGAGAGCGAGCCCAACACGGCGACAGCCGGTGGGCAGACGCCCGCGTCGAGTTGGACACGCTCCAGGCGCCGGTCGAGTCAAAGGACCCAGACGCCTCGGACGCAGCGGTGGCGGCGGGCACGGGCCGACCGCAGCAGGGTCTTGACGCAGAGCGCGACGGCACGGGGCTTCGACACAGGCACCCGCGAGCCCAATCCCTGAGCGCTGGAGTTGCTGGTGGGGGTGGGCCGTAGGCAGGCGAGGGGGTGCTTTGCGCGGTGTGTGGCTGGCGCGGGTCGTACGTGGACGGTCATTGTGGACTGGTTGCGGGGAAGTGGTGGGCCTTGAGGGGGTGGGGATCAAGCGAAACTTACGGAGAGGAGGAAGGCCAGGTAGAGGCCTACGGCGACCATGGCGGTGCGGTTGAGGATGATTCGTTCGGCGCGCATCGCGTATTCCAGGCACACGGCGCCGAGCACTACCCATACCGCCGGGTGGGCCCAGTGGACGAGGAAAGCGTGCGTGCCGGACAGGCCCTCGGTGCGGACGGTGAGCACCGTCGCCTGGAGGACGGCAACGCCGACGCACACGACGGCGGCCAGCAGGCCCAGCGGCACCCGCACCGGACCGCTCAACGAGTCCCGAACCCTGCGCAGCGTCGACGCCATAGCCCCATTGTCACGTCTGCGACCCCGTCGTGTCGCGGTAGATCGCCTGCAGCTAGATCACAATTCGCGATCCTGCCGCTTTCTTGGAACCAATTGTGCCGCTGTCATCGCGCAATGTGCACGACGCAATCGCGTGGCGCCGTTGCCGTGCGCACCCGGGGGATCGGACGGGGGCAGATGGAGCATCGGCAGCATACCCGGCGCGCGACCGTCCACTACAGCTGGTGACCAAACCGAACACGGAGAGACAGTGACTGTGTCAGCCGCACCGTTCCCGGGTGACCGGAGTGGACAGTGCGCCCGGCGCCGCACGGGACTGGGAACGCTACCAGTCCCGTGCATCGTCACCATGCATCCGCTCGCGACCTCCCGGCGCGGATAACCGAATTCACTGAGTTCAAGGATCCGCATTCCCCTGACAACTCGGCGCCGATCCACAAACAGTTCTCGGCCAAACACGAAAAGTAATCTCGACCGCGCGAACTACCGTTATCCCCCGTGGCCATGACCCGGTGCGGCCCGGAGCCGCACGCGGGTGGTGAGGGGTGGTCCAACCGCGTGCGGCTCGGCGTTGGGCTCCACGGAGGAGCCCGGTCCGGTTCGGGGGCAACGAACCGGAGTCGGTGTCAGGGCGTCAGCGGGCCCTGCGGAGTCAGCAGCCACCGCCTCCGAGGGGAGGCGGTGGCTGGTGGAGTTGGTCTCGGGCGCGTGGGGCGCCCGAGCGATCGGGGGACGGGCCCGGTCAGCCGGTTTCCACCGGTTGGCCGCCGAGAGTGGCCTGGCTCGTCTTGCCACCGGTGAGGGTCAGCGTGACCTTGTCGCCCGGAGCCTGGGAGCGGACCGCGGCCACGAGCGCGTCGGCGGTGTCGATGCGGCGGTCGTTGAGCTTGGTGACGACGTCGCCGGGCTTGAGGCCCGCCTGCTCGCCCGCGCCGCCGGAGACGACGTCGGCGATGACGGCGCCACCGTCGTCGGCGTCGCGGACCGAGACACCGAGGACCGTCTGGGTGGCCTTGCCGGTCTTGACGATCTCGTCGGCGGTGCGCCTGGCCTGGTCGATCGGGATGGAGAACCCGATGCCGACCGAGCCGCCGCTGCCCGACGCGCTGCTCTGCGGGCTGTAGATGGCCGAGTTGATGCCGATGACCTGGCCCTGCATGTTGACCAGCGGGCCGCCGGAGTTGCCCGGGTTGATCGCGGCGTCGGTCTGGATGGCGTCCATGACCGTGGCCTGGCTGCCGCCCTCACCGCCCGCGCGGGTCGGCCGGTGCAGCGAGCTGACGATGCCCGAGGTGACCGTGCCGGACAGCTCGAACGGCGACCCGATGGCCACCACCGCCTGCCCGACCCGCAGGTCGTCCGACCGGCCGAGCTCGCTCACCTGGAGGTTGTCGACACCCTGCGCCTTCACCACGGCCACGTCCGATGTCGGGTCCCTGCCGACGATGGTGGCCGTGGCGGTGCGGCCGTCCTGGAACACGGCCTGGATCTGACCGCCGCCCACGGCGCCCTCGATCACGTGGTTGTTGGTCACGATGAACCCGTCGCTGCTGATGACGAAGCCGGAACCCTCCCCTGCCGAGGACCGACCGCGCACCTGCAACTGCACCACGGTCGGCAGCACCTTCTGCGCCACCGACTCGACCGAGCCCGCCGGGGCGGCGGTCTGCTTGGCGGGCGGCGCCGATTCCAGCGCGTTGTGCACCGGCGCCCGCTGATCCGAGGCGATCAACCCGCCCGCGACCCCCGCGCCACCCCCGACGACCAGCGCGAGCACCGCGACCCCGACAACGAACCCCACGCGCCGCGGCTCCCGACGCGGCTGGGGGTAGAGCTGAGTTCCCTGCTGCGGCACTCCCTGCCGCCACTCCCCCTGCGGCCACCCTTGCTGCGGCGCGCCCGCGGTGGGTTGGTGCGCGCCTGCCGCCCAGGCGCCGGTCTGCGAGCCCGACCACTCGGACTGCGCCCCGCCTGTCGCCCACTGCCCCGACTGCTGCCCGACGCCGTGCTGTCCCGACGCCTGCCCGAGCCCCTGCTGCCCGGACGCGCGCCACACCGCGTCCGCCCCCGCACCCTCCGGCAACCCGACGCCCTGCCGCGTCGCGCCACCCGGTGCGGGGGCCTGCCACCCGCCGGACGACCCCGCGCCCTGCCGCGCGGCATCGCCCTGCTCGTTGTCCCCGCCTGTCCCCGGCTGCCACCCGGAGGCACTCTCTGCCGACGCATCCCCACTGGCGTCGTCCGATGCAGCTGACGCCGCACCGGGACGCGCCTGCGAACCCGCAGGTTCGCCCACACGCCGCTCAGCAGCGGTGCCCGACTGCCAAGCCGTCTCCTCGGTCGAGGCAACGCCGCGTTCGACCGAGGTCGGCTGCGACTGCCACCTAGGGTCACTCTCCGAGGCGGAAGCGGCTAGCGCTTCGCCGGGATGCTCAAGGGCACTCGAAGGCCCATCGGCAGCCACGCCCGACCGCCACGTGCCGTCCTCGCTCGATGCCGCGCCCTGCCGCGCCGCACCAGGCTGCTGCCACCCGCTGTCGTCCGCGGCCGACGTCCCTCGTGAGTCCCCGCGAGGCTCAGCCGCGCTCGACTGCCAGGCCGCCTCGTCTGAGGCAACGCCGTGCTCGACCGAGGTCGGCTGCGCCCCGGAGGCGCTCTCCGGCGCCGAAGCAGCGCCGGGACGCTCGGACGAGCCCGAGGGCTCCCCCGCTGCCGACCGCCAGACGGCGTCCTCGCTCGGTACGGCGCCCTGCCGCGCCGTACCGGGCTGTCCCTCTGGCGACTCTGACGCTGAACTCACCCGCGGCCCCGCTTCCCCGTGCTGCTCGGCGGGCTGCGACCCGCCGCGCTGCTCTGCTGACCCTGACAGTTCGTCCGCGCGCCGCCCGGCAGTCGTGCCCGACTCCCCAGCGGCGCCCTGGTGCGCTGCACCGTCCTGCTGGTGGGTCTGCCGCTGGGCGGACTGCCACGCACCCTGCTGCGCGGTGTGGTCCTGGGCGGCGGACCCCGGCTGTCGCGCACCCTGGTGCGCGGAGCCGTCCTGCTCAGCCGAACTCGGCCGCCACGAGGCACCCGGGTCCGACTCCGAAGCCGCGGGCGACCCGGAACGGGGGTCGTGCGGCGAGTTCTGGGTGGAGGTGCCTGCCCCCGGCGCGGTGGGGCCCTGCTCCCCACGCGCCGGGGTACCGGCCTCCGGCCGAGCGGGGCCCTGTTCCCCGGTCGGTGTCCGGTCGCCCGACGGCTGCGCGGCGCCTGCGGCTGCTCGCGATGACCGGAGACCGGTGGGTCCGGTCTGCTCGTCGGGCTCGTTCTCGGTCATATGAACCACCTTGGCCGTCGTGACTGAGAAGCACCTGAGACCGTCCTGTGCGGAACCCGTGATTCCGGTTCAGCCGCGGTACCGGGCCGGGGCGGCGCGCAGCCGGGCGGCCTGGTCCTCCGGCGTGGTGTCGTTGATCCACACCGCCATGCCGGACTCGGAACCCGCCAGGTACTTCAGCTTGTCCGCGGTTCGCAGCGTAGAGAAGACCTCCAGGTGCAGCCACGCGAACTCGCGCCCCGTCCTGACCGGGGCCTGGTGCCACGCGGCTATATAAGGCAATGGGCGGTCATAGAGACCGTCAAGCCTTCCGAGCACAGTCAGATAGAGCTCCGCGAAGTCGTCCCGCTCGGCTGCGGTAAGCGCGGGCAGGTCCAAGACGTGCCGGTGGGGCACCAGATGTACCTCTATCGGCCAGCGCGCGGCGGCGGGTACGTAGGCGGTCCAGTGTTCGGAGGTGGCGACGATCCGGCTGCCGTCCGCCTGCTCGTACGCGAGAACGTCGCCCAGTATTGGCCCGCCGTGCGCCTGGGCGACAGCGAGCATCTTCTCGGTGCGGGGTGTCACGAACGGGTAGCCGTAGATCTGCCCGTGCGGGTGGCTCAGGGTCACGCCGATCTCGTCGCCGCGGTTCTCGAACGGGAAGACCTGTTCGACGCCAGGTAGCGCTGACAACGCTGTTGTTCGGTCAGCCCAAACGTCAACGATCGTGCGCACGCGCGCAGGGCTCAGTTCGCCGAACGAAGTGTTGTGGTCGGCGGTGAAACACACGACCTCGCACCGGCCGAGGCCTGGCGCGCGCGGGACGAGACCTGGCTCGTACGGCCCGACCGCGTGTTGGGCGAAAGAGGGGAAGCGGTTCTCGAAGACGACCACGTCGTAGTCGGCTTCCGGAACCTCGGACGGCTGGTCCGGCGCAGACGGACACAGTGGACACAACCCGGCCGGGGGCTTGTAGGTGCGGGCCTGCCGGTGGGCGGCGAGGGCGACCCATTCGCCGGTCAGCGGGTCGCGGCGGATCTGCGACGAGGTCTCGGCGGGCGGCAGGTCCCTGGTGTCGACGGCGACCCGCGCGGGTGCGCCCGGGGTGTCGTCGAAGTAGATGATCTCGCGGCCGTCGGCGAGCCTGGCTGCCGTGCGCCTCACACCTCGGCCTCGACGTACTCCTCGAGCTCCGGCAGCGCCTCGGCCACGACCAGCTCGCCGACCCTGGCCCGCAGCAGGGTGACGGCCGCGTCGGGCAGCCCGTCGTCGGTGATCAGCACATCCGCCTCCTCCAGCGCGGCGACGGTGGAGATGCCGATGACGCCCCACTTGGTGTGGTCGGCGATCACCACCAGCTTCTGGCCCGCCTCGACCAGCGCGCGATCGGTCTCGCTCTCGTTGATGTTCGGCGTGGTGAAGCCGGGTCCCTCGGCCATGCCGTGCACACCGAGGAACACCATGTCGAGGTGCAGGGAACGCAGCGTTCGCACCGCGACAGGGCCAACGAGCGCGTCGGTCGCGGTTCGCACGCCGCCCGTCAGCACTACCGTGCAGTCTCGCCGCCCGGCGCGCAGCACGTCGGCAACCTTGATCGAGTTGGTGACCACGGTCAGATCGGGGATGTCGTCGAGGAATCTGGCGAACGTCCACGTCGTAGTGCCCGCGGAGATCCCGATAGCGGTACCGGGGCGGATGAGCGACGCGGCGTGCGCGGAGATGGCCTGCTTCTCTTGCAGTGACCGGACAGACTTGAACCCAGGCTCGCGGGTGACCTGCCCTACGGCGGCGGTAGCACCGCCGTAGACCTTCTCCACGAGGCCGCGTTTGGCCAGGACGTCCAGGTCCCGGCGGATGGTCATGTCGGACACGCCGAGCCGGGCGACCAGGGCGTGCACCTGGACGGCGCCGGTGCGCCGGACCTCCTCCAGGATCAGTTCCTGACGCTGACGTGCGAGCACAACATAATTCTACGCAGTCAAACGAGCGGTTTTGTTTGTCCGCGACGCCCGCTTACCCCGGTCGGCTCAGTCGGCCCTGCCGGGAAGGCGCATCGCCATTAGCGCGCCGCCGTCGGCAGATCTACCGGCGAACACTGATCCACCATGCCGTTCAGCAGCCTGCTTTACGATCGCCAGGCCCAAACCAGAGCCTGGGAGCGTGCGTGCTTCCTCCGAGCGGTAGAACCGGTCGAACACGTGCGGGAGGTCGTCGTCGCTGATTCCCTGGCCCGCATCAGCAACTTGCAGAAAGGCAAAACCATCACCCGTTGGTGTCAACTCGACCCGGACGACACCGCCCGGCGGGCTGAACTTCACCGCGTTGTCCAACAGGTTCAGCACCGCGCGCTCCAGCGACGCGGCGTGCCCGACGAGGTGCCACGGCTGTAGTCGCACGTCGAACTGGACGTGGCTGGCCCGCCTGCGCGCGCGGTCGAGCGCCTGCTCGACCACCTCGAGCAGCTCGACGTGCTCCTGCACCGAGGGCGCGGCGTCCTCCCTGGCCAGTTCGACCAGGTCGCCGATGAGCTGGGTGAGCTCGTCGAGCTGGGCCCGCAGGTCGTCCTGGATCTCGGCGCGGTCCTGCGCGGACAGGTTCGGCGCGCCGGGGGCCTCGGAGGCGAGCATGAGCTCGAGGTTGGTGCGCAGCGAGGTGAGTGGCGTCCGCAGCTCGTGCCCGGCGTCGGCCACGAGCCTGCGTTGTCGCTCCTGGGCTTCCGCGACGGCGCCGAGCATGGTGTTGAAGCTGTCGGTCAGCCGAGACAGCTCGTCGTCCCCGGCGACGGGGATAGGTCTGAGTTCACCGGTTCTGGTCACCCGCTCCGCCGCGGCGGTAAGGCGCTGCACCGGTCTTAGGCTGCCGCGCGCGACAGCGGTACCGGCCAAGGCAGCGACGATGATCCCGGAGCCGCCGATGACGATAAGGACCACCGCGAGCTTGCTCAGGGTGCTCTTCGTCGACTCCAGCGGTTGCGCCAGGACGAGGGCGGTGCCTTCGAGGAACGGGTACTTCACAGTGAGCACCCGGGTGTCGGTGGCCTGGTCGGTGCGGACGTGCTGGACCTTCGCCCCAGCGGCGACCTCCAGCTCCTCCGAGCCGACCGGCGGGCGGATCACCGGGCGGTTGATCGCGGACTGGCCGGTCTCGTCGATCACGTCGAACTTGATGTCGGACAGCTCCAGGAAGATCCGCGGGATCTCGGTGCGGCCCTCGGCGACGACCTGGGTGTTGTTGACCAGCGCGTCGGCGCGTTCGCGCAGGTTGTCGTCGATCTGCTGGTAGAGGCCGCGGTACACGGTGATGTACGCGCCGAGGGACACCAGGGCGACCGCGCCGCCGACGCAGAACGCGGCCAACAAGGTGATGCGGGAGCGCAGGGACACACGCTGCGTCGCGCGGTCCCCGACATGGAGGTCAGTCATCAGGGTGGGGTCTCACGCAGGACGTAGCCGACGCCGCGGACGGTGTGGATCAGCCTCGGCTCGCCGTCCGCCTCGGTCTTGCGGCGGAGGTAGCCGACGTAGACCTCCAGGGCGTTGCCGGAGGTGGGGAAGTCGTAGCCCCACACCTCCTCCAGGATCCGGCCGCGGGTGAGCACCTGCTTGGGGTGCGAGAGCAGCAGCTCCAAGAGGGCGAACTCGGTGCGGGTGAGGCTGATCTGGCGCTCGCCCCTGCGGACCTCGCGGGTGCCCGGGTCCATCTCCAGGTCCGCGAAGCCGAGCGTGGGCGCGGTGGAGGTCGTCTGCTCGTGGGCGGCCCGGCGCAGCAGAGCGCGCAGGCGCGCGAGCAGCTCTTCCAGCGCGAACGGCTTGGGCAGGTAGTCGTCCGCGCCTGCGTCGAGCCCGGCCACGCGGTCGGAGACCAGGTCGCGGGCGGTGAGCACGAGGATGGGCAGGTCGTCGCCGACGCCGCGCAGCCGCCTGCACACCTCCAGCCCGTCGAGCCGGGGCATCATCACGTCGAGCACCATGGCGTCGGGGCGGTCGACCTGGTCGCCGCCGGTGCCGAGGACGGCCTCCAACGCCTGCTGGCCGTCGCTGGCGAGGTCTACCAGGTAGCCGTTGAACTGCAACGACCGCCGGAGGGACTCGCGCACGGCCCGGTCGTCGTCGACTACCAGAATGCGCATGCGGTTAGTCTTCACTGTGCTGCTGAGACGCGCCTGAGAGTTCACCGTTCAAGACCCTTAGCGACTGGCGCGTTCCACTGCCTCCAGAGTGCGACCAGCCGGACAGCGCTAACGATCGTCGCCCCCACGACCGCGACAAGAGCCGCTGGCCAGCCAGTTCGGGTGCCGACGACAACTACGACGGCACCGGCGAGCGCGGCCAGTGCGTAGATTTCGCGCCGGAGAACTAGGGGTATCTCGCGGAGCAGAAGATCGCGTAGTGCCCCGCCCCCGATGCCTGCGGTCATGCCGATGAGGCAAGCGGTGTAGGCCGGGACGCCCGTGTTGAGGGCGGTAGCGGTACCGGACACGGTGAACAGGCCTAGGCCTACTGCGTCGGCTAGCAGTACCGCGCGCCTCAGCTTGGCGACTTGGGGGTGGAATCCGAAGACTCCTAGCGCTGCCCCGACCGGGACGACCAGGTAGGTCCAGGTCGTGAGGCTCGTCGGCGGGTGGATGCCGAGCAGCACGTCGCGGAGGATGCCGCCGCCCAGGGCCGTGGTGAGCCCTAGGACGACGACACCGAACAAGTCAAGCCGCGCTCGAACGGCCGCCAAGGCCCCTGATGCCGCGAACACGGCGAGACCGATCAGTTCGAGGACGATGAGCAGCACAAACGCGCAGGGTAGTACTCAGAAGGATTCGGCTAGGTGGACCGGGTGCGGCGCGCCGGTGAGCCTGTCGAGCGCTATGGCCGCCTCGTGCGGGCCGGTCAGGAGCCCTGCCTTTCGCAGCGAGGCCGCTGTCGCCGAGCCCGCGTACCAGGGACCGAGCGCACGAGCCTCCAGGCAGACCTCACCACTTCCACCTGGCTCGGCTGTGACCGTGCCGTCTTCGTGGATCAAGCGCCACCGCCCTGCCTGCCACGGGGCGTGCGGGTCGGTGATCTCGATGTCCACGCTGAACGGCTTCGACTCCGCCACGGCCGGCCAACCCCGCGCCGCTACCGCTACAGGGAGGTCGACCACGCGGAGCATGAAGTCGTGCACCTCCAAGCCGCGCTGGAGACCGCCCGGCACGGTGAGGTCGAGCAAGGTGTAGTCGACGAGTCGGACGTTGGCGTCGGTTATGCCACCTGACCAGCTCCCGAGTTGCCGCAAGAGCGCGTGCGCGGTGTCTACGTCGTCGGCGATCAGGTCGTAGACGCGCAAGCGTTTGCCGTCAGGTCGAGCAGCGGTGAGGTAGCCGCGTAGACCGTCAGGTCCAGGAGAGACGGTGACGACGTCGAGTTCGAGCACGCGAGACAGGGTGAACGCCGAGGTGGCGCGGTCGAGCATGCCGTCGATCGTTGACGCTGTCCTGAGGTAGCAGGCGTGGATCGCATCCAGGTCGGCCTCGGTCGCCGGTCGGACCGAGACCGAGGACCGTGGTGTGCCCGCGAGGTCGGACAACGTCACCAACGCGGTCTGCATGGTGCCGACGTGTTCCCAGCCGTGACGGCGGTAAGGCGGGATCACGTACGGGTACAGCGTGGAGATCCCTTGTCCTTGCTCGTGCATCAGCGCTAGAGCATCGGTCAGCAACTTCCCGGCGACGCCACTACCTCGCGCGTGAGGTGCTACTGACACGCTGGCCACGCCACCCATCGGCACCGCCCTACCGCCGAAGAACTGGCGGTAGCCCCAGACGCGCAGGTAACCGGCCAGGCCGGAGTCGTCGTGCGCGACAAGAGCGCTCGCCCCACCATGCGACTCCACCGTGGGTGGGGGCGGCTCGTGGGGTCCACCGAACGCCAAGCGCCGCAGTCGGTAGACGGCCTCGTAGTCCTCGTCTGCGTAAGGGCGAACGACTACCACGAGAAGAATCCCTGTCCGGTCTTGCGCCCGAGCTCCCCGCGGGCGACCTTGTCGCGCAGCAACTGCGGCGGCTCGAACCGCGGACCGAGCTCGCGCGCGAGGTGCTCGGCGATGGAGAGCCGCACGTCAAGGCCGACAAGATCGGTCAAGCGCAACGGGCCCATCGGCCACGCGTAGCCGAGCCGCATGCCGGTGTCGATGTCCTCGGCGGAGGCGACGCCCTCCTCGACCATGCGGATGGCCTCCATGCCGACCGCGATCCCGAGGCGGGACGTGGCGAAGCCGGGCGAGTCCCTGACCTCGATGACGGTCTTGCCCAGCGCCTCGGCCCAGCCGCGGGCGGTCGCGGCAGTCGACGCGGCCAAGCCGGGGTGCACGACCAGCTCGACCAGCGCCTGGACCGGCACCGGGTTGAAGAAGTGCATGCCGATCAGCCGCTCCCCCGGCAGGCCCTCGGCCAGCTCGGTGATCGACAACGACGAGGTGTTCGACGCGAGGACCGCGTCCGGGCAGCGCCGGGCCGCGGTGGCGAACACGGCGCGCTTGAGGTCCAGCCGCTCCGGCACGGCCTCCACGACCAGGGCGGTGTCGGTCGGCAGCGCGGCGAGGTCTTCCACTGTGGACAGGCGGGTGAGCAGCTCGGCCGCGGTCCCGTCGAGCTTGCCGCGCTCCTCGGCCTTCTTCAGCGACGCCTCGACGTTGCTCACGCCTAGAGCCGCACGTTCGGCGTCAGCCTCAGCGAGCACGACAGAGCTACCGGCGGCGAGGAAGACGTGCACGATGCCCGCTCCCATGGTGCCGCCGCCCACTACCGCGACCGTGCCCGGCACGCTCACGACCGCACCTCCGCGGCGAACATGGCGACCAGGTCAAGACCGCCGATCTCGGACAGGTTCGCCCCCGCCACCTGCCACTCGGGTGACTGGAGCGCGGTCTTGAGCGCCGCCTCGTCCTGGAAGTACATCTCGGCGACCAGGTAGGGCTCGCTCTCGCCGAGGAAACCGTGCACGAAGACCCGCTGCACCTTGGCGACCTCCCAGCGCAGCAGCCCGGGTGTCTTCTCGATGAGCGGCAGGTGGCTGTCGAAGTACTTCGCGTCGAAGTCCTCCGGCTCGTCCGGCCGCCGGTACAAGGCGATGTACTTAATCACGGATCGGCTCCAGGGTTGTTCGGCCAGGGTGGACATTGGGCACGATAGTGAGTGTGCGGATCATCTTGCTGCGGCACGGCGAGAGCCTGGGCAACATCGACGAGCTGGCCTACTGCCGCATACCCGACCACGCCCTCCCCCTGACCCCCCGCGGTGAGGCGCAGGCAAGCGCCGAAGGCACGCGTCTACGCGAGCTGCTCACGGGCCGACCAGTAGCCGCTTACATCAGTCCGTACGTGCGCACGATGCGCACGTTTGAGTTGTTAGGCCTACCGGTAGAACGGCGTGTGCAAGAGCCCCGGTTACGTGAACAGGACTGGGGGAACCTGCAGGACCCGGTAGAGCAGCAGGTCCAGAAGCAGAAGCGGCACGAGTTCGGCCACTTCTTCTACCGGCTCGCGCACGGCGAGTCGGGCGCGGACGTGGATGACCGCGTGGCGAGCTTCCTCACCGAGCTGGAGGCCCGCGTAGAGCACGATCCGAGCCACCCCGACACGGCGTTGGTCGTGTCGCACGGGTTGACGATGCGGTTGCTGTGCAGGCGGATGTTCTCGTGGAGCATCGAGCTGTTCGAATCGTTGTCGAACCCGCCGCACTGCGACCACAGAGTCCTGACTCACGAAGACGGCCGATGGGCGCTAGACCGGCCGTTCGCGCAATGGAGGGAGTCGCCGGACGGGACCACACAGCTCTGACGGGACTGCACAGCTCTAGAGCGCCACTACTCCATTCGGTGCATGTCGCGGCGGGCTTGTAGCCTGGCCGTCACTGTGTCGTAGACCACGAACGGCCCGCCGTTCGGCGAGCAGGTCGGGGACGGTGTGGGGCACGACGGCCAGGGCGCGACCGAGGCGTTGTTGGCGGACCAGGAGGTCCGCCTGCTCATCGACGCCGGGCGGGCCAACGAGGCGAACTCGCTGTTCGACCAGCTGCTGGCCAAGGTCCCGCCGGACCTGGACCCGTGGACCAGGGCGGCGATCCTGACCAGGCGGGCGGTCGCGGCGTGGCGGCTCAAGCGGATCCCGCTCGCCCTCGAACTGGCCGCCGAGGGGTGGAGCGATATCGACGCGGAGAAGCCGACCGGCTCGTACGCGGCGGACACCCTGGGGCGGCTGGGGTACCTGCTGGACGGGATCGGTCACCGCCGAGCCGCGCTGGACATCAGTCGAGTGTCGGTCGAGGTCGCACGATCAGGTGAAGACAGGGACATCCTCGCTCACTGCCTGCAAGGACTGGCGGGCACGCTGAACTTCCGCGCCTGCGAACTGCCGCCCGAGTTGGCCGAGGCGACGTTCCGGGAGGCCATCCCGCTGTTCGAGGAAGGCCTGGCGCTGGTCACCGAGGGGCGCATCCACATCGCGCTCCTGGCCGCCTACGGCGCGGCGCTGGCGGGCATCGGCGAGTTGTTCCGCGCGGAGAAGACGGCCAACGAGGCGTTGACGCTCGCCGCGCGGCAGGACAACCGGTGGGCGCGGTCGGTCGGGAACTGGGTGCTGTCAATGGTTCGGCGGCGGCAGGGGCGGCTCGACCAGGCCACCGGGTTCGGCCGGATCGCGGTCGACGAGGCCGAGCGCATCAACGACGCGTCGCTCTTGCAGCGGTACTCGCAAGACTTGGCCGACGTCTGCCACGAGAACGGCGATCCGGTCGGCGAGGCGGAGGCGCTGCGCCGCAACATCTCCGCCCGGCAGACAGCGATAGAGACGCTGCAAGAGGGTCTAGGTCAGGCGTTGGAGCAGCGACGCCTTGCGATCCGCGCGCAGCGTCTGGCGACGGCAGCGCAAGAGATGGCTGCCCGAGACCCGCTGACAGGGCTGTCTAATCGCCTAGGCCTGGAGCGGTCCGCGCAAGGCATCTTGGACCGCGCGACGGCGACAGGCCGGATCCCGTGGCTTGTCCTGATCGACGTCGACTGGTTCAAGAGCGTGAACGACGTGGCCGGGCACGCGGCGGGTGACGCGGCGCTGCGGGAGGTCGCGCAGTTGCTGCGGGCGGAGTGCCGTGGCGGGGACCTGATCGCGCGCTGGGCGGGCGACGAGTTCGTGGTGCTGCTGACCGACGCGGTCACCGATCACTCGGAAGGCCGCACCAGCCCGGTCGGGGTCGCGGTGGCGGAACGCATCCGGCTCGCGGTCGACCACCACGACTGGACGACGATGCTCGGGGTCTCCCAGCAGCCCACGGTGAGCGTCGGGGTCGCCACCGGCCACGACACGCTGGAGCGCTTGTTCGCCAACGCCGACGTGGCGCTCTACCGCGCAAAACGCCATGGCCGCAACCGTGTCGAGGTCTACACGCCGTCCGAGGACTACGCGATCAAGCCGCCTCGGTAAGCCACCAACGCGGCCTGGACCCGGTTAACCGCACCGATCTTGCCTAAGACAGCGGACACGTACCCCTTCACCGTCGCCTCGGACAGGTGCAACTGCTGGCCGATCTCGGCGTTCGAGAGCCCGTGACCCACTAAGCCAACGACTTCAAGCTCACGGTCAGACAGCGTCGACAGCAGTTGTCGGGCAGGTTCAGCGGCACGGGCACCATCCGCGACCGTGGTAACCACACGCGCAGCGACCTTCGGGTCAAGGACAGCGCCACCGGTCGCGAGGTCACGCACGGCCTTGATGATGTGCGCGGGCTCGGTGTCCTTAAGAAGAAACCCATTCGCACCAATGCGTAGTGCCTCGCGCACGTACTCGTCGACGTCGAAGGTCGTCATCATCGACACGGCCGGAGGCTCCGGTAGGGCCATCAGCGCGCGTAAGGCGTCCAAGCCGTCACAGGTGCGCATCCTGATGTCCAGCAGGACGACGGCGGGCCGGTGCAGCCTGACCAGGTCTGCCACCTGCACGCCGTCGTCGCATTCGGCGACCACCTCGATGTCGCCCGCGCTGGCGAGGATCGTCCGCAGACCTGACCGGATCAGGTCCTCGTCGTCCGCGATGAGCACTTTGATCACAGGCGCCTCCCGGTCGACCGTCACTCCGTCACCAAATAGCGGTGCATGAGGTGAGATCGTACCCTGTCGCCCGGTTCCACACGTGACAGTGTTTTGATCAGGTAGCGCGCAGGGCATCCCGCAGCTTGACCTTGGCGCCACTACGGGTCACGGCGTTGCGGTAGATGCGGCCGGACAACCACACCAGGCCCGGGATAAGAGCCAGGACAAGCACAACAGCGAGCCCGGCCTCCCACGCCGGTACGCCACCCATCGCCAACCGCATCGGCATCAGGGTCGGGGCGAACAGCGGCACCATCGACAAGATCTCGATCAGCTTGCTGCCCGGGTCGGAGGGGAGGATCGAGATACCGAGCACGTAGCCGAGGATCACGAACATCAACGGCGGCGTGATGACCCCACCGATGTCCTCCTGCCGCGACACCAGCGCACCGAGCGCGGCGAACACCAGCGAGTAGGCGAAGAACCCGAGCAGGAACCACACGACCAGCCAGACCACCGTGCCGACCGCGGCCGACACCGAGATGGTCAACACCCCGGTCGCCAGACCGACCGCGATCCCGGCCCCGCCGATCACCACCATCTGCACCAGGCCGACCACGCCGATGCCGACCACCTTGCCCAGCATCAGCTGCCACGGCCGGATCGTGGCCAGCAGCAGCTCGACCACCCGGCTGGACTTCTCCTCGACCACGCCCTGGGCCACCGACTGGCCGTTGATCAGCAGCGACATGTAGATCAGGATCCCGGCGATCATGCCGATGACCAGCTGCTGGCCGTTGTAGTCGAACGGCGGCTCCATCGGCCTGACCTCGGCCTTGGCATCGGCCACCTGCTTGCCGACCTGCGCCGGGTCACCACCGAGGTCGGTGATCTCCTGGTTGAGCGCGAGCTGACCGGCCAGCACGTTGAGCGTGTTGCGCAGCTTCTCGTCGATCTCCTTCTTCACGACCACGACGATCTTGCTGCCGTCGCCGACCAGGAGCGCGTCGAGGTCGCCGCTGTCCACCTGCGCCCGGCCTGCGGCCTCGTCGACCTGCCGGGTGTCGATGGTCTGCCCGATCGAGGTGGCCGTCGCCTTGAGCGGGGCCTCCAGCGCGACCGAGCCGCCGGACACGCCGACCGTGGCGTCGGAGCCGCCCGCGACGAACTTCATCACCAGGCTGAAGCCGATCAGCAGCAGCAGCGTCGCCGCGGTGGTGATGATGAAGGCCTTGGACTTGAGCCTGCCGGTGATCTCCCGCCCCGCGACGAGCCCGACCGCCTCCCAGTTGCCGACGCGCACATCGGGAACCGAACTCATGCCGCCACCGCCTCGTGCGACTCGGACACCACGTTGCGGAACAGCTCGGTCAGCGACTGCCCGCGCCTGCTGAACTCGGTGACCGGCCCGGTCGCCAGCGCCGCCCGCAGCACGGCCTGGTCGTCGACCCCCTCGCCCAGCTCGAACACGGTCTTGGTGCCGGTCTGCTCGACCACCGTGACACCCGGCAGCCCGTCCGCCCACCCGCGCGGAGCCCGCGGCGCGTCCACCACCAGGTGCTCGATGCCGCCCGCGCGCAACGCCTCGACCGTGTCGCAGGCGACCATCTGTCCATTGCGGACAATCCCTACCCGGTGGCACAACCGCTCGACCAGGTCCAACTGGTGGCTGGAGAACACCACCGGCACCCCCTCCGCCGCCTTGTCCGACAACACCTTGCTCATCACGTCCACCGCGACCGGGTCCAGCCCGGAGAACGGCTCGTCCAGCACCAGGATCGACGGGTTGTGCACCAGCGCCGCCGCGAGCTGCACCCGCTGCTGGTTGCCCAGGCTCAACTTCTGCACCTCGTCGTCACGCCTGGCCGCGACACCCAGCCGCTCGGTCCACTCCTGCACGGACCGCTTCGCCTGCGCCGTGGTCAAACCGTGCAGCCTAGCCAGGTAGACCAGCTGCTCGGCGACCTTCATCTTCGGGTAGAGCCCGCGCTCCTCCGGCATGTAGCCGATGTGCCTGCGCGTCTCCAGGGTGATCGGCTCCCCGTCCCACCGGACCACCCCGGCATCCGCCGCCAACACCCCCAGCGCGATCCGCATCGTGGTCGTCTTCCCGGCCCCGTTCGACCCGACGAACCCGAACAGCTCCCCCGCCCCGACCTGGAACGTCATCTCCCGCAACGCCACGATGTCCCCGTACCGCTTGGACACCCCATCGATCTCCAACCGCCGCCCAGCCACCCCGACTCCCCTCATCCACAGCCCGTACCAGGAGCATCCTGCCCACACCTCAAACGGACCGACATCCGGTATCGCCCCTAGTGGACCACCCACCCCCCTCCCCGGACGTCCACCCTGAGGACCACCCGCGAGCCGTGCCAGAGACGGACCCGGTAGGGTGTCAGGCGCCGCCCTCGTAGCTCAGGGGATAGAGCATCGGTTTCCTAAACCGTGCGTCGCAGGTTCGAATCCTGCCGGGGGCACGAGCTCTGGGCGAGGTGTGCCCGCGGAAAGCGCGGGGGGTGTCGCTCGTCATTTTCTCTGGGGTGCAACCCCAGGCCCGCCCGGGAGGCTTCGCCCCCGGACCCCCGAGTGGGGGCGCGGGTTTGACTGTGCCCCCGAGTGGGGGCGCGGGTTTGACTGTGCCCGACCGGGAGAGCTTGGCCCCGGGCCCCTGAGTGGGGGGCGCGTTAGGTGTTTGGGGTCTGTGTGGGGCGCTTGTTGTGGGGGTGCGGCGGGCGGGTTCGGGGTGGCGAGGTTGGGTGCGGGGGGATGGGCGCCTGGAGGGTTTGGCTGTTGTGTTGGCGGTGGGGGCCGTTGGAGCGATGGTCGGTGGACACCTTTCGCCGGGTGATGTCGGGCTCTGGTCTGCGAGATCGCGGGCCAGGGCCTGACCTTGTTCTCGCTATCGTTGCCAATCGCCCACCACTGCCAACCAGTCACCGGCCACGACCTTGCGCAGGTAAACGTGACCGTCTCGTGCGCTGCCCAGGCCGACACGACGCGCTATCCGAATCCAGATCGCCGCCTCGGCCGAGCTCCCGAGGCGGGCATGGGAATAGGCCAGGAGTACCGACGAACGCCAGTCGGTCACCTCGTTGGCCTTCGCGAGAAGAGCGAGCGCACTTGCGTGGTCACCAGCCAGCAGCGCGGCCACACCTCGGCAACGAAAGGCGACCGGCGAGTAGCTGGACTCCTCAAGGCTTTCCCATATCGCTAGGGCCGCAGGGACACGGCCGGACTGCGCTTCCACCGTGCCGAGGTTGACCGCAGCGGGGGCGCTGCCCGCTTCCGCAGCTCTAGCCCAAACCTCACGCGCCTTGCCTGTCCGTCCCAACTCGGCGTAGGCGACACCGAGAATCCGCAGACAGGAGACATCTCCGGCGGCCGCGGCCTTGTGCAGGACAGCAGCTGACGAGATCCACCTCCCTTCGCGCGACAGCATGCCGCCCAGAACCGACGCGGCAGGCCCGATACCGCCACGAGCCGCCTGCCGCAGAAGGACTCGCTTGGCATGCAGCGCGGAATCACTGGTGATCCGTGCCAACTCCAATGCCGCTAGCCAATGGCCCGCATCCGCCGCACGCCGCCACCAGCGTTGCGCACCACGCAACTCGTTCTTCTCGTAGCGGCTCGACGGCGCGGATGGTGAAGGAGGTCGCTTGGCGGGAGGGACTGCTAGGGGCTGCGGGGGTAGGGCGTTGCGGGCCGAGTGGGAAGTCGCCCGAGAGCTGGCGTCCGCAGCACTGCCGGAGGTGGTGTGCAGGTTGCGGAGTCGACTCAACACCCTCTCGGGACAACTCTTTTTATCCGTTCTATTGGATTAATATTAACCGTACCGCCGGGCGGGCTGCCTCGACAATCGGGGGGCGCTACTCTCGGGCGCCTGTGCCGAGGGTGGAGGGAATTGGTGGAGGAAGACTGGGCGGCGGTGGCTGCTGTGGTTGGCGAGCGGATGGTGGCGCTGGGGCTCAATCAGCAGGAACTGATCCGGCGGTCGCAGCTGTCGAAGGGGACCATTCGGGAGATCCAGTACAACCTCGGCGACCGCAAGCGCAGCCCGCTGACGCTGGAGGCGTTGTCGACGGCGTTGGAACTGCACCCGCAGCACCTGATTTCCGTGCTGGAGCACCGGTCCCCGCCGCGGCCGGGTGAGCCTGCGGCCAAGTCGGCCGATGACGTGCCGGGGTACCTGGAGTTGATCGTCCACCTGTTGCGGGAAATCAGCGGGAAGATCGACGTGATCGATGTCCGGACGGAACGGCTCGACCGGATCGAGAACAACGTGCAGCTCATTGTCGACCAATTCCACCGGCTGACCGAGAAAGCGCGGGACGACGATTCCGCGGCCGGGTGACGGTTCAGCGGATCTCGACTTCCGGGTATCGCGGGACTTCCCGGTCGAACAACGCGGTGGGCACTCCGCGCAACTGGCGGTCCAGGAAGGCGCGGACGTAGGTGCGCTGCAACTCGATCGCACGGGTAGGGCTAATGGTGCCAAATAGCTCGGCGAAGATATCGGCCGGTAGTGCGCGCAGGTTACCGGGCTCGATGTAGTACGGCGCGTCGGTGAAGCTGTAGTGGCCCATGGTGTTCACAGCCAGGTGACGGCCCCACGAGCGTTGCACCGAAGCCCATTCAGTCCACGAGTCGAAGTGCCACGCGCCTGTCAGCAAGAGCGCTGGAACCGGGACCGGAGCCACCGGTGACGTAAGACCGCCGTCGAGATTAAGAGCAGCGTGGATCCGGCGGTCGGTTCGGGCGGCCTCGAAGGCGGTAGCGCCACCCGCGGAGTGGCCGATGGCGGCGACTCGACGCGGGTCGACCAGACGGCGGCGGAGCAGTTCGGTCAGCACCGTGCTGAGGTCGTCGGCCCGGACCCGGATCGCGGCGGCGACGTCGTCCTCGGGCGGGAGTCCGTGGTGGATCACGCGACCGTCCGGGAAGCGGACCGCGGCGGCCTCGTAGGTGTGGTCGACGGCGGCGACGAGGTACCCGTGGCTGGCCAGGTCCTCCGCGAGTGCCGTTCCCGTGGCCCGCGAACCCGCGTAACCGTGGCTGAACAGCACAAGCGGCAACCGGACCGGCACCGCGGCGCCATCCCGCACGGCGTTGGGCGTGATCACCCGCAGCGAGTCCTGGGGCGCTCCGAGCGCGGCCTCCAGCGACCGGGTGACCTCGACGTCGGCGTACTCGGCGCGCTCGCCCCTGGTTGTCCACGTCGGGTACCACAGCTGGACCATCAGCTCGCGCGGCCTCGGCGACGGCGCCCACGGGTCCACTCTGGACTCATCGACGACGTGGACGGCCTTGGTGGCAACCGGAAGGAGTCCGGTCGGGCGCGGCAACCGGACCACCGGGGTCGCGGTCGCCGGGACGACGAGCAGGACCTGGGCGCACACCAGGGCGAGGAGCAGGGTGACCACACGCGACCGCATGGCCGCAGGCTAGCGACAACCGGCCACTATGGTCTAGACCTATCCTCGCCCTGGCGCCGATCAGCCCCGGTGGTGCAGCGCGGCGGTGAAGACCGGACCGTCCGCGGCCCCGCAGCGCTGGGTGATGTCGGCGTCGAACGCGGTGAGGCGCCCAGTGTCCTCGTCGCGCTCCAGGGTGGTGATGGTGAACTCGGCGGTGTCGTCGCCGCAGCCGAGCCCGTTCCAGATCACCTGGATGCCGACGTTGTCCGGGTGCTGGTACCGGTTGGTCACGCCGGTGTAGGTCCCCGGCGCGAGCGGGGCGCCACCGGCACCGGAGAGCTCGATGGCCAGCCAGTCGAACCCGTGCCCGTTGTAGCTGTCACTGTCGAACTTGATGACGTTGTCGTACTCCCAGATCCTCGGCTCCAGCTCGGGCGTCGCCCACGCGCCGCTGGCCCCGTCGACCGGGAAGGCGCCGGGCGCGCCCGCGAAGGTGATGCTGGTCCCCGCATCCGCGGGCAGGACGCTCGCGAACACCGCTGCGACAGCCCCCAGGACGACCGTGCTCATGGCACTCCTCTCGCAGCCCGCCCCGGGTGGGCGGGTCCACGACCCAGCCTGCCCCGGCCGGTGGTGCGATCGGGTGGACGTTGTGCGGAGGAACGGTGTCCGAACTCCACCCGTTCGGCGGTGCCGCTAGTAGTCGCCCTTGCCGCGCTTCTTGTGCGGCAGCACGTTGTTGTGCCGGTAGGCCTCGGCGGTGGTGGGCGAGGTCGAGGGGATCGGCTCGGTGAACGACCGGATCAGGTTGACCACCGCCTGCCGCTGCTCCTCGGTCAGCCGCATCACCAGCTCGCGGACCTCGGTGACCGTCGCCGTTGGCCGCCCGGCGCGGGCAGGCTCGTACTTGGTCGGGTCGAGGTTGGCCAGCCGCAGCGCCTCGCTCGGTTCGATGTCCACCGCCAGCGCGGCGTTGATCACCGTGTCCGCCTTGGGGCGGAACGGCTTGCGGTCCGCCCGCCGCCCACTCTCCAACTGCTGCCACGAGGTGCGGGAGAACCGGGCCTTCTGCGCCGCGTCCTCCTGCGACCAGCCCTTATCGTCACGCGCACGGCGCAGCAGTTCCCCGAGTGGCCAAGAGTTGGTGTCTTCGCCGTCCCGACCGGTCATGGCGCAGATGATCCCGCATGCCAAGCGCCATGACGACAGCGAAACGCCCATCTGATCGTGTTGCCTATTGTTTCGTAAATGCAGGCATAGCGTCGAGTCCACTGTGGACATATCGACCAACGGCCCGACCAGCCGTCGACACCCGGATGGCGGTGGATTTCGCACCACTGCGGGATTCGGTGGCCCCCGTGGTTCACCGGGATGGCCCAATGCCGCTGCCACGAGCACACTCCGCTCGGCTACTGACGGCGGCCCGGCGGTGTCGTGACCGGACCGCGCCGCTCGCCGCGTTCCCCAGCCCGGACGACGTGCGGTCCCGGAGCCCACCTTGGACACGAACGGGTACACCTGGCAGATCCGACCGGAGGCGTCAGGGGCACTGTCGATGTTGGCCGCTCCCCCGCGTCCACGCAGGTCCGCGCCTACACGGAGTGTGAGCAGGCGATTCCGTGGTCACCGGTTGGGGTGAAGCCGCGTTCCACCTGGTCGGGCAAGACTGCGCGACCCCCGGGCGGTGTCGCCCTGTCGTCCCGTCTCCGGCAACCGATTCTCGTACCCTGCGAGTTACTCGTCAGGACCCGTCACGAGCCAGGGAGAGTGGCACGGCCGATGTCGACCCCGCACCGTCCTCCGATCACCGCCGCCCTGCGCGCGGAGGCCAAGTCCGCGCCCGACAGCTGGCTGCCGGTCGTCGCCGAGGACGGGCAGGTCGCAGGCAGGTACTTGGTCGACGGCAACGGGGAGATCACCAGCGAGTTCGTCCCCAACCCGCGCTACCGCCCCCGGTGGTCGCCCCCGATCACCCCGGAGATGCGGTCCTACGCCCTGGGCCACCCCGGCGGCTGGGTGGAGGTCCTCGACCCCTCCCACCCCGGCCCGGACACCCCCGACTGGGCGGTGGTCGGCCGCTACCCGGTGGACACCTGGGGCGGGGTCATCGCGGAGTTCCAGGCCAACCCCCAGTACCGGCCGTCGCCGGTGGCGCTGGGGTGGCCGCAACCGCGGTCGGAGGCGGAGGCGGTGCTGCAGCTGGCGCACACCGGGCAGATCGAGTACCGGGAAGCCGTGATCGCCGTCCTCGCCGCGACGCTCGTGCTGCCCGCGGACCCGACCCGGCCGCCCCGGACCCGGCTGGTGCTGCGCGACCGGGTGGTCGACGCGTTCGTGACCGACGACGCGGTGCCGCCGGACTGGCCGCAGCACTGGCAGAAGTTCAGCGGGGTGGAGATCGCGATCCTGATCGACCGGCTGGCGGACCAGGCCGGGGGGCCGCCGGACCTGCTGCTGCACGCGGCGCCGGACCTGCAGGTGCGGATCCCCGGGCCGGTGCTGATCGAGGCACTGCGGCTTGTCGCCGGGTGAGTTCGCGACCAGTAGCCGGGCGCGCGTGGCGGGTTGTCCCCAAGGCGGCTGGTTGTCCACAGGCCTTGCGCGACGCTATTGACACCGCGGGCAAAGCGATAGGTTCAGAGATGGGACCCCGGACCCCGGGAGGGTGGGCCCCGGTCGGGGAGTTGATCTTGATTGGGCGGGGAGCACGGGGTTCGGGGACTGCGGGGTTGGCTGATCGTTATCAGCCAGGGGGCGGGATCAGTCGGCGTCGGGGGTTGGGGTCGCGGCTAGGGCTGCCAGGTGGGAGAGGGCCGTGGCGAGGGTGGGGAGGGGTGGGGAGGCCAGGGCCAGGCGGATGGCTTGTGGGGGGACTGTCGGGGGGATGGCGAAAGCGGCGGCTGGGGTGACGGAGATCCCGGCTCGGGCCGCGGCGGCCACGAAGGTGTCGGGGCGCCAGGTCGGGGGTAGGCGCCACCAGAGGTGGTAGGAGCGGGGGTCGGCCTGGATGTCCTGGCCCGACAAGTACTGGGCGGCCAGGGATTGGCGGGCTTGGGCGTCCGCGCGTTTGTCGGCGCGGAGGCGGGCCGCGGTGCCGTCAGTTGTCCAGGTGGTCATGGCGGCCATGGCGACGTGCTGCGGGGACCAGCCGCCGGACCGGATGGCGTTGACCAGGTGCGGGCGCAGGGTCGGGGAGGTCACCGCGAAGCCGAGGCTGAGGCCGGGGGCAACGCGCTTCGACAGGCTGTCAACGAGAACCGCGCGCGACACAAATGACCACAATGGAGGGTCGTCGTGGAGGAAGCCGTAGATGGCGTCCTCGATGAGCGGGATGTCCCTGGCACACAACAGCTCCGCGATCGCCTCGCGGCGGCGAGGTCCCATTGAGACACCCAGCGGGTTGTGCAGCGTGGGTTGCAGGTAGACAGCACGCAGGCCCACAGCCGACGACAACGCCTCCGGTGTCACCCCCTCGCCGTCCGTCGCCAGCGGCACGAGGACCACACCCAGGCGCGCCGCGATCCCCTTCACCACCGCGTAAGTGATGTCCTCCACCCCCAACCGCTCCCCCGGCGCCACCAAGGCCGCGATAGCCCCCGCGATCGCCTGACGCCCATTGCCCGCGAACAACACATCCTCCGGACGCGGCACCCAACCCCCGCGCGCAAGCAACTCGACGGCCGCCGCCCGAGCCGAAGGAGTTCCGGTAACGCCAACGGCCCGCAGCGACTCGGCGAGCACGTCGTGGCGGAGGAGCACGCGCAAGCTCTCAGCGATCAGCGCCGTGTGCTCCGGCAGGACCGGGAAGTTGAGTTCCAGGTCGACCGGCGCGCCACTCGGCTCGGCCAGGGCGGCCTCGGCGACCGATGGCGTGGCGCGCACGTACGTCCCGCGCCCGACCTCGCCGACCACCAGGCCCCGCCGCACCAGCTCGGCGTACACGCGGGACGCCGTGGACACGGCGATCCCGTGGTCACGGGCGAAGCGGCGCTGCGGTGGCAGGCGCGTCCCCGGGCCGAGCGCGCCGGTGGCGATGTCGCGGGCGATCCGGTCGGCGACCGTGCGGAAGTCCATTATTGCTCCGAGGGCATTGTTTTCATTGCTCCGACAGCATGCCCCGAATACGGTGGTGGGGACAAGGAGGCCCCATGCTGCTGCTCATCCACGGCCACCCGTTCGACCGCACGATGTGGACGCCCCAACTGGCCCGGTTCGACGCCATCGCCCCTGACCTGCGCGGCTACGGCACGGCAGAACCCGCGTCCGGCAAGACCGCGATGAGCACCTTCGCCGACGACCTCGCCGCCTTAGCCCCGGACGTCCCTCTAGTCCTCTGCGGCCTGTCTATGGGCGGCCAGATCGCTATGGAGTTCCACCGGCGGTACCCGGAACGCGTGCGCGCCCTGATCCTCGCCGACACGACGGCCCGCGCGGAGACAACACAGTCGCGACAGGACCGCCTGGACATGGCGGACAGGCTCAGTCGAGAAGGGATGGAGCCCTACGCGCGCGAAGTCCTGTCCAAGATGGTCGCCCCCGGCAATAACGAAGCCGCGGAGCACGTGCTGAAGATGATGCTGTCAGCGCCACCAGAGGGAGCAGCAGCAGCGCAGCGTGGACGAGCAGACAGGCCTGACTACCGCGAATCACTACGCGCCCACCCCGTGCCTACCTTGGTCGTAGTGGGCAGCGAGGACGAGTACACCCCGCTCGACGAGGTGAAGCTCATCCCCGCCACGCACGTCGTAGAGATAAGAGGCGCGGCGCACCTGCCCAACCTGGAGCGGCCCGAGGAGTTCAACGACGCCGTCGCCCGGTTCTTGGCGGCCCACTGAGACACGCGTCTCGTTGTAGTGCGGGAAAGCGCTTACCTACTGTCGAGTACATGGCGTTGGAGCACGCGATCCTGGTCGCGCTGAGCGAGCACACGGGGACCGGCTACGAGCTGGCCCGCAGGTTCGACCGGTCCGGCGGTGACTTCTGGCAGGCCACCCACCAGCAGATCTACCGGGTCCTCAACCGGATGGCCGACGGCGGCTGGGTGGCGGTGGAGCACGTCGAGCAGACCGGCAGGCCGGACAAGAAGGTCTACACGGTCACCGCGCCCGGCCAGGCCGAGTTGAAGAGGTGGCTGGCCGAGCCCACCCAGCCGGTGCAGGTACGCGACGACCTGGCGGTGAAGATCCGCGGTGCCTGCTTCGGCGACCAGGCCGCGGTGCTGGCCGAGGTCGAGCGGCACCGCGCGCACCACGCCGAGCGGCTGGCCGGGTACGAGGTGGTCGAGCGGCACGACTTCCCGGACCGCGACGCGCTGACCGGCCACCGCCTGCACGAGTACCTCACCCTGCGCGGCAGCATCACCACCGAGCGCGGCCTGGTCGCCTGGTACGACGAGGTCCGCACTGCCTTGCGCCGCGACTCCCCGGCGTAACCACACACACGCCGGCTACCTACGCGCCAGCACCTCGGCCCGGACCCGCTCGGCGGCGGCTACTGGGTCCTCGTGCTCCCAGACCCGCAGCGCCAGCCACCCCGCCTCGGTGAGCCTGGCGTCGGTGTCGCGGTCGCGGCGCTGGTTGGTCTCGATCTTGTCGCGCCAGAACGCCGCGTTGCGCTTGGGCCACGTCGCGTGCTCGGCGCAGCCGTGCCAGAAGCAGCCGTCGACGAACACCGCGACCCTGGCCCGGCTGAAGACGACATCGGCCTCCCTGCGCACCGTGCGTACCGGCCGCTGGTGCACCCGGTAGCGCAGGCCGAGGACGTGCAGGGCCTTGCGCAGCGCGACCTCGATCCCGGTGTCGCGGGCCCGCTGCCTGCTCATACGCAGCCTCGTGGCGTCCGTCGAGTCCACCCGACCCCCATCTCCAGCACGTGTTTTCGCAGGTCCGGATAAAGTTCCGTACCCCTACGGATACCGACCCTGATTGTTCCTCACCGGGCGTCACTCGAAAGTGACCTGCAGCGAACCGCCGCCGTCCCTGCCTAGAGGCGAGCGTTCCTGATCCGGAAAGGAACCATCGTGAAACGAACACCACGGTCCTGGGGTCTGATGGCTCTGGCCGCGGCCACGGTGTTGGTGCCGGTCGGCGCCAGCATCGCGAATGCGGCGCAGTCGACCGCCGGTGCCCCGGCGAACGCCCCCGCGGCGAACTACTTGGGTGACACCGTCCCCGCCAACCTCGGCGATGCCACCCCGTCGTTCGTCGGCGGCACGGACGCCACCGTGAGCGAGTTCCCGGGCATCATCGCGGGCATCCGCGCAGGAGGCACCCGTCCCGAGGGCCAGACCTGCACCGGAACCGTCGTCGCCCCGCGCAAGATCCTGATCGCCGCGCACTGCGCTGACGCCGCGGGCGACAAGTCGTTCGTCTACGGCCTCGACGACCTCAAGGACTACAAGGGCGGCTCCGGTACCGGGTTCGCCGTCAAGGCCGTCAGCTACAAGAAGCACCCGAAGTACGTCAACTTCGACCAGGGCTACGACGTCGCCGTCGTGACCGTGGACAAGGACATCGCGCTCAAGGGTGGTGCGGCGTTCCCGGCGTTCGCCACCTCGGCCGACTCCGGCGGTGCCGCTCCCGGCAAGACCGCCCAGGGCTTCGGCTACGGCAAGAAGGACTTCAACGACAACTCCGCCGACGTCACCCTGGACAAGGCGAGCCTGCCGATCGTCAACGGCGACTCGGTCTGCCAGGGCGTCGGCGCAGGCTTCAAGTCCGCGTACATGATCTGCGCGGGCTACTCCGACGGCCGCATCACGATCCTGCCCGGCGACAGCGGTGGCCCGCTGATCGTCAACAACAAGATCTACGGTGTCGCGTCGTGGAGCCGGTCGGACTTCAAGTGGTACAGCGTCTACGGCCGCCTCGACAACGAGATGGGCGACTGGGTCAAGTCGGAGGTCGGCACCGTCGACCCGCCGACCGGTGACTTCGGCGTCAGCGTCACCCCCAGCAGCGGCTCCGTCGCCGCGGGCAAGTACCTGTCGGCCACCGTCAACACCACCGCGGGCTCCGGCGGTGCCGAGAACGCGACGCTGTCGGCCTCCGGCCTGCCCAGCGGCGTCCAGGCTGTCTTCCAGCCGACCTCCGTCACCACCGGCGGCTCGGCGAAGCTGACCTTCGACGCGAGCGCCTCGGCGCCGAACGGCACCTACGAGGTCACCATCACCGCCAGCACCTCTAGCGGTAAGACGGCCTCCGGCAAGTACTCGCTGACCGTGACCGGTGGCGGCGAGCCGCCTGCCGGTGACTTCACCCTCTCGGCCTCGCCGAGCAGCGTGAAGGCGGCCAAGGGCAAGTACATCTCCACCACCATCAGCTCCGCCGGTGGCAGCCGCGGCCAGACCATCAACCTGACCGCCTCCGGTGTCCCGACCGGTGTGAAGGCCGTCTTCCAGCCGACCTCGGTCACCGCTGGTGGTTCGTCCAAGCTGACCCTCGACGTGTCGTCCACCGCGGTGGCAGGCACCTCGAACATCACCGTCACCGGCACCGACGCCAACGGCAAGACGGCCACCACCTCGGTCTCGCTGACCGTGGAGGGCACCACCGAGCCGCCGGCCGGCGACGTCACCGTCACCGCGACCCCGTCCTCGGGCAGCGGCTGGCAGGGCCAGCTCGTGCAGACCTCGGTCAAGGCCAGCGGCGGGACCGGCAGCCTGCGGCTGACCGCGACCGGCGCCCCGACCGGCACCCAGGTCACGTTCAACCCGGCGACCATCGCCCAGAACGGCACCAGCAACGTCTGGTTCTTCACCAACTTCCAGACCCCGGTCGGCACCTACCCGATCACCATCACGGCCACCTCGGCCGACGGGAAGACCGGCAAGACCACGTTCACGCTGACCGTCACCCGTTTCGGTGCGTTCAACGCGGGCACCGCAAGGATCCCCAGCTGATCACCTGACTGGCCAGGGACGGCAGGCCCCCACCGGGGGCCTGCCGTCCTTGCCGTTTTCTCGAGGAGGGAACCAATGCAGCCATTCCGCGTCAGCGATCCCGTACCGCTGGAGACCTTCCCGACGGTGCTCTCGGGCGCCATCGAGCGCAGCGGGCTGAGCCTGGAGCACCTGCAGCGCAAGCTGGCGGGCGAGGGCATCCGGGTCAGCCTCTCCACCCTCAGCTACTGGCGCCGCGGCCGCACCCGCCCCGAGCGCCCGGAGTCCCTGCGGGCGGTCGAGGTCATCGAGGAGGTGCTGAAGCTGCCGCACGGGTACCTGGTTGCCCTCCTGGGGCCGCGCAAGCCCCGCGGGCGGTGGGTTGCCCGGGGCGGCCTCGTGCGGCCGCACGAGTCGTTGTGGGACAGCACGAACGGCCTCGCCCCGGTGCTCTCCGAGCTCTCGGAGCCCGCGCCGGGCGAGTTGACCTACCTGAGCGTGCACGACCAGCACTTCCTCGACCACAACGGCCGGGACGTCCGCACGAGGGTCCGGATGCTGATCCGGTCCGAGGTGGACCAACTCCGCTCGATGGTCGTCTTGCACCGCGCTGAGGAGACAGACCGAGCACTGCCTGCTGTGCTGACTGGGTCCGGTTGCGCTGTCGGGCGCGTGCGACCCGTTACGGCTAGCAGGTTCACGGTGGCAGAGGTGCTGTTCGACCGGTCGCTCGCGGCTGGGCAGACGGCGGTGTTCGAGTACGAGGTGCGTTGGTTCGGCCAGGCCCGCTCTAGCCGGTTCTCCCGAGGCTCACGCCGGGCGTTCCGGGACTACTTGGCGGAGGTGAACTTCCACCCGTCAACGCTGCCCACGTCGTGTTACGCGTACGCGCAGGAGTCGGCGGAGGACCCGGAGGTGCACCGGGAGACGCTGGAACCGGGCTCCTACGGCGGAGTCCACACGGCGGTGCAGGGCTCGGAGTCGGCCATTCACGGCATCAGGTGGACCTGGTAACAGCGGCGGCCCCTCGAACTGACTGACCATCCACGACGGTCGTCAGCTGGGAGGCGAGGGGCGGCCGTTGCCCGTTTTCCCCACATAGCAGGGCGCAGGCCCTTCAGAGCAAGGCACAGGCACAGCGGGAGTTCACCGGAACCCCGCTGCTTCGCCGTGTCCGGGGTACCGCCACCACAAGCAAGAACCCCGGAGCCGTAACGGCCTCCGGGGTCCCGCTGGAGCTACAACAGCCTTAGACCGTGAGGGTCCAGGTGTCGATGTTGCCGGTGTCGTAGGTGTAGATGTCGGTGACCTGGAGCTTCCAGGTGCCGTTGCGGTTCTCCGCCGAGGCGTCCACCGTGAAGGTCTGGTGGATGCCGGTGGCCGAGCTGGCGCCGCCTGCGCGCTGGAGGCTGTAGGCCTGGCCGGACGGGCCGATGAGCTGGACGTTCAGGTCACCGGTGTAGGTGTGGTTGATGTCGACCTTGACCGAGGTGGTGGTCGGGGCCTTGCCGGTGCAGTTGGCGATGGTGACCGAGGAGGACACCGCGGAGCCGCCGTCGGGGATGGTGACGTCGTCGCCGTTGGTACCGGGACCGCAGGTGGGGTCCGGGTCCGGGCCGGGGCCGCCGGTGATGAAGCCGCTGTAGAGCAGCTTGTTGGGCGAGCCGGAGCCCGGGTTGGTGACCTTGCCGCTGGTGGCGTTGTTCACCAGCGCGTCGCGCAGCGCCTGCGGGCTGGCCGACGGGTTGGCCGACAGGTACAGCGCCGCGACGCCCGCGACGTGCGGGGTGGCCATCGAGGTGCCGGACATGTTGGTGGCGCTACCGGTCAGCGACAACGACGTGATGTTGTCACCGGGGGCGAAGATGTCGGTGCACGTGCCGTAGTTGGAGAACGAGGCGCGCGCGTCGTTGGAGGACGTGGCGTTGACGGTGATCAGCGCCGCGACCTTCGCCGGGCCGGTGGAGCAGGCGTCGGTCGAGCTGTTGCCCGAGGCGACCGCCATCTGCACGCCGGAGTTGACCATGCCCGCGAGGGCGTCGTTGCCGAGGTCGGCGGTGTCGAAGGTCCACGAGGCGTTGACCACCGCGGGCTTCTGCGCGTTCGCGGTGATCCACTCGATGGCCTTGACACCGGCGGAGTCCGGGCCGTTGCCGGTGCAGCTGGTGCCGAGCATGCGGACCGAGACCAGCTTGACCTTCTTGGCCACGCCGTAGGTCTTGGAGCCGATGGTGCCCGAGACGTGCGTGCCGTGCCCGGAGCAGTCCTGGCCGTTCTGGCCGTCCTCGATGAAGTCGGCGCCGACGGAGGCGCGGCCCTCGAACTCGGCAAGGCCGGTCTTGATGCCGGTGTCGGTGACGTAGACGGTCACGTTCGACGCGCCGCCGCTGGGGTAGTTGTACTTCTTGTCCAGCGGCAGGTTCGCCTGGTCGACGCGGTCGAGGCCCCAGGTGGGGTTGTCCTGGACGTCGAGCGCCTTGGCGGTGCCGTCCTGGTAGACCTTCTTGACCGCGGGGTCGGCGGCGAGCTGCCGCGCCTTGGTGTCGGTCAGGCCCTTGACCTGGAAGCCCTGCATGGACTTCGAGAACACGTAGTCCAGGTTGCCGCCGTACTTCTGGACCAGGGCGCTGGAAGCGGCCTGGATGCTGGCGGCGGACGCGGCGGCGGTCGGCTTGAGCGAGACGATGAAGCTGTTGCCCGCCGCGGGCACCTTGGCCCGCACGAAGTCGGCTTCGGCAGCGGTCGCCGGGGTGGCCACGGCCACCAGGGCGGCGGCGACTGCCGCGGCACCGAACGCCGCGAGCACGACTCGCCCGCGAGTGGATCGTTGCATGATGAGGAGGTCCTTCCACGATGGTCGACAGCCGTGCGAGCACGGCCGAACAGGGTGTTCGCCCTTCATGGACCGGGCACCCGGCGCGTGGAGTCCGCACCGCGCGCCGGGTGCCCGGGGTCTCGCGCTGCCGCCGGGGACCGGCGGCCACTGGATCGCCCTAGAAGGTCAGCGTCCAGGTGTCGATGGTGCCGACGTCGTAGGTCATCACGTCGGTCACCTGGAGCTTCCAGGTGCCGTTGCGGTTCTCCGCGGAGGCGTCGACGGTGAAGGTCTCGTGGATGCCGGACGCGGAGCTGGCGCCACGGGCCTTCTTCAGGTTGTAGGTCGCGCCGGACGGGCCGATCAGGTCGACGACCAGGTCACCGGTGTAGGTGTGGTTGATGTCGACCTTGACCTTGGTGCCGGTCGAGGCCTTGCCGGTGCAGTTGGAGACGGTCACCGGGGAGTTCACCGCGGTGCTGGTGTCCGGGATGGACACGTCGGCGCCGTTGGTCACCGCGTCGCAGGTGCCCGGCTCGGGGTCGGGGTTGCCGCCGCCGATGAAGCTGACGTTGAGCAGCTTGTTGGGCGAGCCCTTGAGGTCGGTGATCTTGCCGGAGGTGGCGTTGTTCACCAGCGCGTCGCGGACCTGCTGCGGGGTGGCCGACGGGTTGGCCGACAGGTAGAGCGCGGCGGCACCGGCCACGTGCGGGGTGGCCATCGAGGTGCCGTTCATCGTGGCGGTGCTGCCACCGTTCTTGGTGGACAGGATCGCCGAGCCGGGCGCGAAGATGTCCAGGCAGGTGCCGTAGTTGGACTCCAGCGAGCCCGCGGTCCAGATGGAGCGCTTGTCGGCGTTGTCGCTGGCGCCGACGGTGATCGCCTCGGGGACGCGCGCCGGGCTGGTGTTGCAGGCGTCGCCCGCGTTGTTGCCCGCCGCGAGGGCGAAGGTGACGCCTGCGGAGATGCCGCGCTTGATCGCGTTGTCCACCGAGGTGTCCGCGCCGCCGCCGAGGCTCATGTTGGCCACCGCGGGCTTCTTGGCGTTCTGCGCCACCCAGTCGATGCCCTTGATGATCACCGAGTACGCGCCGTTGCCGGAGCAGTCGAGCACGCGGACCGCGACCAGGTTGACCTTCTTGGCCACGCCGTAGGTCTTCGAGCCGACGGTGCCCGCCACGTGCGTGCCGTGGCCCTGGCAGTCCGAGGCGTCGGAGTCGTTGTCGATGAAGTCGTAGCCGTCGGTCGCCCGGCCCTCGAACTCGGTGTGCGCCTTGTAGATGCCGGTGTCCAGGATGTACGCGGTCACGTTGGAGGCCGTGTTGGCGTAGGTGTACTTCTGGTCGAGCGGCAGGTTCGCCTGGTCGATGCGGTCCAGGCCCCAGGTCGGGTTGGTCTGGGTGTCCGACATCCTGGCGACGCCGTCCTGCTGGACGTAGGCGACCGAGGGGTCGGCCGCGAGGCGCTTGGCCGCGGCCTCGTCGAGCTTGACCGCGAACCCGCGCAGCGACGCGACGTAGGTGTTGCTGACCTTGCCGCCGTGCTTGCGGGCCAGGTCCAGCGCCTTGCCGTTGGTGGTCTGCGCGTCGGTGGCGCCGTCCTTGAACACCACGATGTAGCTGCCCGCGATGGGCTGCGCGGCGCTCAGGATCGAACCGGTGGCCTGCTGGGCGGCAGCCGGGCTGGTGACCGCGGCCAGGACCGCGACGGCGGTGGCACCGGCGGCCACCCCGGCCACGACAACCCGGCGGGTCTTGCGATCTAGTCGCATCTGGGCTTCTCCATTCCGCTCCTCCGGGTGGCAGGGTCCACCCGGGGGTGTGGCCGTCGGGCAGGGTTGGTAACTGACAGCCACTTGCGGATCACCATCGAGGGGCGCGGCAGGACGAACAATCCGGATATCGGTACGTAGGGATACCCGTCTTTCACCTAAGATCAACTTCTCAGTCCGTGACATCATGGAGTTTCAGATCACGAGCAGGCCGCCTAGGCTCGCCAAAACCCCAGCGGGTGCGGTAGCGGACACGTCGGTCGGGAGGGTGTGGATGAGCCGGACACCGAGGCCGAGCGTGCGGCGCCAGGACGCGAGCGGGTTGATGCGGACCAGCTCGCCGGTGCTGGTCGGCCGGGGTGACCAGCTCGGCGCACTGCTGGCCGCCGTGCCGAGGCAGCCCGCGGTCATCATGATCGAGGGCGAGGCCGGTGTCGGGAAATCGCGGCTGGTGCGCGAACTCCTCGACTCCGAACTGGGTCCCATGGCCGTCCTCATGGGCTACTGCCAACCCGTGGGTGAACCGTTCCCGTACGGCGCCGTGCTGGAGGCGCTGCGCGACGCGTCGGACCGGCTGGCCCGCAACCACCCCAGGCTGAGCCCGGTCGCAGGCGTGATCGGGCCGCTGCTGCCGGAACTCGCCGAGTACCTGCCGGAGGCGCCTGCCTCGACCGGCGACCCGCGCACCGAGCGGCACCGGCTCTTCCGCGCGATGCGCGAGCTGCTCAGCGTGCTCGGCCCGGTCCTGCTGGTGGTGGAGGACCTGCACTGGGCCGACGACGGTTCCCGGCAGCTGCTGCGGTTCCTGATGGGCGACCCGCCTGCCAACCTGTCCATTGTGGTCACCTACCGGCGCGAGGACGTGCCAGGCGGGGTGCCGCTGGGGTCGGCGTACCGGCCGCCGAGCGGGATCACCAGCGTGCTGCTCGAACTCGGCCCGCTCGACGTGGACGAGGTGCGGGCGCTGACCTCGGCGATCCTGGACGAGGAAGCCGTGTCCGCGGAGTTCGCCACGAAGCTGCACGAGCGCACCGCGGGCATCCCGTTCGTGGTCGAGGAGACGCTGCGCGCGCTGCGCAACCCGGCGGGCGCGGTCCACGCCGACGGCGCCACGGCGCGCAGGCTGCTGGACAACGTGGACGTCCCGGTGCTGCTGCGCGACGCCATGGCGGAGCGGTTGGCAGCGCTCCCGACGACGGCCACCCGGCTCGCGCAGGCGGCCGCGGTGCTCGGTGTGCCCGCCCCCGCCGAGTTGCTCGGTGAGGTCGCCGCGATCGGTGAGAGCCGGGTGCGGGCAGCGCTGACGCACGCGTTGACCGGGCACGTGCTGCACGAGGTCGACTCCGGCCGCTACGGGTTCCGGCACGCGCTGGCCCAGCAGGCCGTCTACGACACGCTCAGCGGCCCGGACCGCCAGCAGCTGCACAACCGGGCCATCGAGGCGCTCGACCAGGTCGAGCCGCGGCCGCTGGTGCAGCTGGCCGAGCACAGCGAGCGCGCCGGTCGCACCGCGGCGTGGCTGCACTACGGCGAGGCCGCTGCCGACCGGGCCGCCGAGATCGGCGACGCCGGGACCGCGACGGCCCTGCTGCAGCGGCTGCTGGTGGAGCCGACGGTGCCCGCGGCCGATGTGGACCGACTGGCGATCAAGCTGGGCCAGGTCGCGCACCTGGGCCTCGACCAGCACGACCCGACCGAGGCGCTGGAGCGGCTGCTGTCGGACCGGCGGCTGTCCACCCCGGCGCGCGGCGAGGTGCGGCTCTACCGCGGGCTGCTGCTGGTCCGGCAGGCCGGTGGGGTCGAGGAGGCCCGCTCGGAGATCGAGATGGCCATCGCGGACCTCACCGAGCGGCCGGACCTGGCCGCCAAGGGCGCCGCGGTGCTCGGCCAGCCGTTCATGGGGATGACCCCGCTGCGCGAGTTCGAGCCGTGGCTGGCCCGCACCGACCGCTACCGCGAGGCCACCGACGACAACGAGCTGCGGATCTCGCTGATGGCCAACGAGATGGGCTCCAAGCTGCACACCGGGGACCCGTCCGTGCTGGCCAACCTGGACCGGCTGCCCGACACCGTGTCCACCCCCGGCGAGCAGCGGCAGCTGGCCCGCGCGCACTGCAACCTGGCCGACGCGTGCACCTCGACCGGGCACTTCCGGCTGGCCAACGACCTGCTGCGCAGCGGCCTGCGGTACGCCGCCGAGTGCGGGGCGCCGTTCGTGGTGAGCACCGCGCGGGCGACCAAGGCCAGGTTGGACTGGCTGACCGGCGACTGGGACGGGCTGGCCGAGCGGGCTGGCAGGCTGCTCGACGAGTACCGGGACCTGTTCCCGGTGGCCAGCGAGCTGTGCCTGGTGCTGGGGTCGCTGGCGATGGCCCGCGGCGAGTGGGCCGAGGCGACCAGCTACCTGACCGAGACCGGCGCGTTCGTGCCGGAGGAGTCGATCGCGCCGGTGGCCATCGCGGGCTGCGCGGCGCTGGCCACCACGATGCTCTCGCAGGACGAGGTCACCCGCGCCTGCGTGGACGTCGACCGCGGCGTGTCGATCCTGCGCACCAAGGGCGTGTGGGCGTGGGCGACCGAGCTGGGACCGGTCGCGGTGGCCACCTTCCTGGCCGCGGGCCGGGAGATGGACGCGGAGAACCTGATCGAGGACGTCGCCGCGGGCATCGAGGGCAGGGACGCGCCGATGTCGGTGGCCGCGCTCGCCCAGTGCCGGGGCCGGCTCGCCGAGGCGCGCGGGCAGCTCGACGTGGCGGTGTCGCACTACCGCGAGGCGGTGGACCGCTACGAGCGGCTGCCCGCCCCGTACTTCGCCGCGCTGGTCGCCGAGCGGGAGGCGATCTGCCTGCTGCCCAGCGACAACGACAAGGCCACCGAGATCCTGTCGACCCTGATCGACACGTTCGACTCGTTGGGCGCCACCAGGGACGCGGCCCGGTGCCGACACCTGCTGCGCGGCATGGGCGGCGGCAAGCCGTCGCGGCGCGGGCGCCGGGGGTACGGCAACGAGCTGTCACCGCGCGAGCAGGAAGTCGCCCGGCTGCTGGCGGCGGGCCACACGAACCGCGAGATCGCCGACGTCCTGTTCCTCTCGCCGCGCACGGTCGAGCAGCACGCGGCGCGGGTCCTGCGGAAGCTGGGCGTGTCCTCGCGGGCCGAGCTGCAAGCCGAGGATTTGAGCTAGCAGGGGCCTGAACACGAGAAAGACCGTCCGGGGGTGGACGGTCTCTCTCGTCGGAACCCGACGACCGGTGAGCGGCCCCCTGCATCAAGGACGTCACCACACCACGCCAGGCGGTGCCGAGCGCCTGGCTGGTCGCCGCGGGTCCCGGGGTGCGTGGCTCGAAGTGACCACGTGGCCGGGGGACCTCGGGCGGGGGAGTGACGAGGGCGTGGGCGCCGCTCCCCCGACTTCCCGAGGTTGGCCCGGGGGCCGGTAGGCCCGCCGTGCTTGCTGTGAAGCGTGCCGGTGCGGCGGCCCACGAACAATCGAGGCACCGGTAGGTAGGGATACGTATCTATTCCGGCCGCGGGGGTAATCGACTGGGAAATATCCGGTAACGGGAAACCACCTCCGCAGCCTTGTGGCGTGCGAAGCGGGCGGGCCACCATCCAACTGCACAGCCATGCGCGCCGGTCGTGAGGGCACCTTCGGGTTCGTCCGGCGCGCGTGGCGGTCGACCCGATTACCCACCTCCAGTGCCCCCGGGCACTCCCTGTAGGAGGGCCTACGCGTGAAGCGCAAACGCCTGTCCGTAGCGGTAGGGGCGATCGCCGCCCTTGCCGTGATCTTGTCAACGAACCCGGGGGCCTCGGCCAAGCCGGACACCGCCGAGACCAGGACCTCGGCCGAGTACGCCGTGGTCGGGGTGAAGACCCACCAGGAGCGCAGCTCCATCGCCAAGACCGGCGCCGCCGTCAACGGCGTCGAGGACAGCAGGCTGCTGATCACCGCGACCCCGGACGAGGTCGCCAAGATCCGCAAGCTCGGCTACCGGGTGGACGCCCAGGACACCGCCGCGCTCGCGGCGGAGCGGGGCGCGGCGGCTCCGGCCGACTTCCCCAGCGCCGACTCGAACTACCACAACTACGCCGAGATGACCGCAGTCATCACCAAGGCGGTCACCGACCACCCGGGCATCATCACCAAGCAGGTCGTCGGCAAGACCTACGAGAACCGCGACATCTTCGCGATCAAGATCTCGGACAACGCCGCGACCGACGAGGACGAGCCCGAGGTGCTGTTCACCGCGCACCAGCACGCGCGCGAGCACCTGACCGTCGAGATGGCGGTGTACCTGATCAACCTGCTGACCGACGGCTACACCACCGACGCCAAGATCAAGGGCCTGGTGGACAGCCGCGAGATCTGGATCATCCCGGACGTCAACCCCGACGGCGGCGAGTTCGACATCAGCACCGGCTCCTACAAGAGCTGGCGCAAGAACCGGCAGCCCAACTCCGGGTCGTCCAACGTCGGCACCGACCTCAACCGCAACTGGGACTTCAAGTGGGGCTGCTGCAACGGTTCCTCGGGTACCACCAGCAGTGAGACCTACCGCGGCCCGTCCGCGGCCAGCTCGCCCGAGGTCAAGGCGCTGCAGAACTTCGTCGGCAGCCGGATCGTCGGCGGCAAGCAGCAGATCACCGTGGGCATCGACTTCCACACCTACTCCGAGCTGGTGCTCTGGCCCTACGGCTGGACCTACGACGACACCGCCCCCGGTCTGACGAGCGAGGACCAGCGGGTGTTCTCCACCATCGGCAAGGCGATGGCGACCAAGAACAACTACACCCCCGAGCAGTCCTCGGACCTGTACATCACCGACGGGTCGATCGACGACTACCTGTGGGGCGTGCACAAGATCTACGGCTACACCTTCGAGATGTACCCGACGGGCACCGCCGGTGGCGGCTTCTACCCGCCCGACGAGGTCATCGCCCGCGAGACCGCGCGCAACAAGGAAGCCGTGCTCCTGCTGCTCGACTACGCGGACTGCCCGAAGCGCTCCATCGGCGGGACCTGCGGCACCACGCCGCCGGACCCGGGCGGCAAGGTCTTCGAGAACACCGCCGACGTCACCATCCCGGACGCGGGCGCGGCCGTGACCAGCGACATCGTGGTCTCCGGCGTGACCGGCAACGCCCCGGCGACGCTCAAGGTCGACGTCAACATCGTGCACACCTACCGCGGTGACCTCGTCATCGACCTGGTCGCGCCGGACGGTTCCGCCTACCGGCTGAAGAACTCGTCCACCAGCGACTCGGCGGACAACGTGATCGCGACGTACACGGTGAACGCCTCGACGGAGGTGGCCAACGGCACCTGGAAGCTCAAGGTGCAGGACACCTACCGGACCGACACCGGCTACATCAACAGCTGGAAGCTGACCTTCTAGTCGGTCCACCCCTGCTGGACCACTGCCCCGGGCCGAGCGCCACGCCCGGCCCGGGGCACCACGGCCGCCTTCGCCCGCCGAGAGGCGCAAAGCCCTGTCCGCACTCCACTACGGACAGTGCCCGTGCGGCTACCCACCGAACCCGCACCACCCCGTTCGTCCGTCCACTGTGGAATCCAGTGGGCGGTCGCGAGTTGATTCCACGCCCTGCAACGGCACAACCCGGTGCCGTGTGGACACGAGAGGACACTTCGTGAGCAAGCTCAGCACCCTGCGCAAGGTCATGGCGGTCATCGCCGGGACGGTCGCGGCCGCGGCCATCGCGGTCCCGGCCTCGGCGGCCCAGCCCGGCCCCACCGGCGAGTACGGTCCCGCCGTCGTCGGCGGCACCCGCGCCGCCCAGGGCGAGTTCCCCTGGATGGTCCGGCTGTCGATGGGCTGCGGTGGCGCGATGTACGCCGACAACCTCGTGCTGACCGCGGCGCACTGCGTCAACGGCACCGGCAACAACACCAGCATCACCGCCACCTACGGCGCGGTCGACCTGCAGAGCTCGTCGCGGGTCACCCGCACGTCGAAGTACGTCTACCGCAACCCGGGCTACTCGACCTCCGCGGGCGGCGACTGGGCGCTGATCCAGCTCTCCAGCCCGATCACCGGCGCGGCGAAGCTCCCGATCGCCACGTCCACCGCCTACGACTCGGGCACCTTCACCATCGCGGGCTGGGGCGCGGCGTCCGAGGGCGGCGCGCAGCAGCGCTACCTGCTCAAGGCCCAGGTCCCGTTCGTCTCGGACACCAGCTGCAAGACCCCGTACCCGAGCCTGAAGGCCAACGTCGAGATCTGCGCCGGCTACACCCAGGGCGGCACCGACACCTGCCAGGGCGACTCGGGCGGCCCGATGTTCCGCCGCGACAACGCGAACAACTGGGTCCAGGTCGGCATCGTGTCCTACGGCCGCGGCTGCGCCCGCCCGAACTACCCCGGCGTGTACGCGCAGGTGAGCGCCCTGTCCTCGGCGATCGCGGCCAAGGCGCGGGAGCTGGGCGCCTGACGACCGAGCAGTAGCCGCAGGATTACTCCGTCCGCCCCGGGTGCGCCGTGCACCCGGGGCGGACTTATTTGTCACAATTGCCAGATATCAGTTCCGCCGCCCCTCTGGCTTCCCGCAGGAGGTTGGCGGCAAGATACGGGCCAAGTTACCGCTAGGTAGACGGCAGGAGTCACCTTCGCCGCGCTGCCTGACGTGCGCCGGAGGAGAGCTATGCGCGAGTTCGCCGTACCCCCAGTCGCCAAGCGTGAGGTTGCGGGCGGACTCGCCGACCTGGTGTACGACAACGCCGAGGTGGGCCCCGCCGACATCGCCTTCCGGCGCAAGGCGGGCGCGGGTTGGCAGGACGTGACCGCCACCCAGTTCGCCGACGAGGTCACCGAGGTCGCCAAGGGCCTGATCGGCTCCGGCATCGCCCCGGGCGACCGGGTCGCGATCCTGGCCGCCACCCGCTACGAGTGGACCCTGCTCGACTTCGCGATCTGGGCCGCGGGCGCGGTGCCGGTGCCGATCTACGTGACCTCGTCGGCCGAGCAGATCCAGTGGATCCTGTCGGACTCCGGGTCGGTCGCGGTCGTCGTGGAGACCGACGAGCACCTGGGCAGGCTCAACAGCGTCCGCGAACTGCTGCCCGACCTGCGCCAGGTGTGGCGGGTCGACAACCTCGACGAGATCACCGCCGCAGGCGCCGAGGTCGACGCCGCCGAGATCCACACCAGGCGCGCCGCGGTGTCCGCCGACGACGTGGCCACGATCATCTACACCTCGGGCACCACCGGCCAGCCCAAGGGCTGCGTGCTGACCCACGACAACTTCTTCGCCGAGTGCGGCTACGGCGCCGAGGTGCTCGCCGAGCTGTTCCACGGCCGCGGCCAGGACCAGGCGGCCAAGACGCTGCTGTTCCTGCCGATCGCGCACGTGTTCGGCCGCATGGTCGAGGTGGGCTGCGTCTACGCGCGCTGCACCATGGGCCACAGCGCGGACGTCAAGCAGGTCATGTCCGACCTGGCGTCCTTCCAGCCGACGTTCATCCTGTCGGTGCCGTACGTGTTCGAGAAGGTCTACAACGGAGCGCGGCAGAAGGCGCACACCGCGGGCAAGGGCAAGATCTTCGACGCCGCCGCGGCCACCGCGATCGCCTACAGCGAGGCGGACGGCAAGGCGGGCATCGGCCTCAAGCTCAAGCACCTGGTGTTCGACAAGCTGGTCTACGGCAAGCTGCGCACCGCGATGGGCGGCAGCACGAAGTACGCCATCTCCGGCGGCGCCGCGCTCGGCGCCCGGCTCACGCACTTCTTCCGCGGCGTCGGCCTGGTCGTGCTGGAGGGCTACGGGCTGACCGAGACCACGGCGGCGTCCGCGGTCAACACCCCGCAGCACCTGCGGCCGGGCACGGTCGGCCGACCGCTGCCGGGCACCACGGTGCGCATCGACGAGGACGGCGAGATCCTGCTCAAGGGCGAGCAGGTGTTCCGCAGGTACTGGAACAACGAGACCTCGACCGCCGAGGTGATCGACGGCGACGGCTGGTTCCACACCGGCGACCTCGGTGAGCTCGACGCCGACGGGTTCCTGAGGATCACCGGGCGGAAGAAGGAGATCCTGGTGACCAGCGGCGGCAAGAACGTCGCCCCGGCCGTCATCGAGGACCGGATCTCGGCGCACCCGCTGGTCGGGCAGGCCATGGTGGTCGGCGACGGGCAGAAGTACATCGCCGCGCTGATCACCGTCGACCCGGAGTACTTCACCTACTGGAAGTCCACCGCGGGCAAGCCCGCCGGGGCCACGGTCGCCGACCTGGTGGACGACCCGGACCTGCTCGCCGAGATCCAGAAGGCGGTCGACGAGGGCAACGCGGCGGTGTCGACGGCGGAGTCGGTGCGCAAGTTCACCGTGCTGGCCACCGAGTTCACCCCGGAGACCGGGCACCTCACCCCGTCGCTCAAGCTCAAGCGCCGGGTCATCATGCGCGACTTCGGGGCCGAGGTGGACAAGCTGTACTCGTGAGGTCCGTTCACATGACGGCTTCTCGTGGGGGCTGATGGCGTCTAGCATGGCGCCACCCCTTCCCACGAGAGGTAGGCCATGGGACGACACTCGTCGCCCAGGCGACCGAAATGGGGCTTCCGCTCGACCGCGCTGCTCCTGGTCGTCCTGCTGGCACTCGTGGTGGGCGGTTGGTTCGCGCTGGACACGGTCAGCAACCGCCCAACCACGGCGAGCTGTGCCCAGGCGACGTTAGCTGTCGCGGTAACGCCTGACCTGGCGCCGATAGTGCAGACAGCGGCGAACAGGGTGAACGACGCCTGCACGCAGGTACAGGTGTCGCCCCGTGAGTCGAACGCGGTCGCCGAGGCCCTGATCGTGTCGGATGGCACGCCGCTGCCGGACGTGTGGCTGCCCGAGTCGACCCTGTGGCTGCGCCGCGCGCACCAGAAGGGCGCCTGGAACGTCGAGCTGAGCGGCACGCCGGTCGCGTCCACGCCCGTAGTCCTGGCGATGACGGAGGACGTCGCCGTGGGGCTCGGGTGGCCGGGCAACAAGCCGACGTGGGCGCAGGCGCTGGAGATCAACCCCGTAGGCATCTCCGACCCGTCTCGAGACCCGTCTGGCCTGTCCACGCTCTTGGGCATACGCGCGGCTGCCGCTGCGGTCGCGGATCCAGCAGCGGCCACCACGACGTCACTACGGAAGCTGGCGCAGAACACACTCCCCCAGACCTCGGACCTCTATGCGCGCTTACCGGGTACGAACAGCCCTTCAGCGCCGCTGAGTGTCTTTCCGACCCCGGAGAGCACTCTCTTACGCCACAACGCAAGCACCACCGCGTTCCCTCTAGTGGCTACCTACGCCGATGTGCCGTCCTTGGACTTCCCGTACACGGTGTTACCCAACGCGTCGCAGGCAGCACTACCGGTAGCCCAACGACTCCTGGACGAACTGCGCAAGGCCGAGTCCATGACCGCCTTGGGCGACGCGGGTTTCCGCGGCCCGGACGGCACCGTCCTGCGCGACCGCTCCGCCGATGGCCGCACCACGATCGAGTCCAAGGCCCCGATCCCGCTACCGCCGACCGACGACGTCGACCAGCTGCTGAACCAGTGGGCCGGGGTGAACCTGAGCTCCCGCATGCAGGTGCTGCTCGACGTGTCCGGCTCGATGGCCGAACCGGTGCCCGGCACCGGGCTGGACCGGATGGCGGTGACGATCAAGGCGGCCGAGGTGGGCATCGGGTTGTTCCGGCCCACCACCAAGTTCGGCATGTGGCTGTTCGCCACCAAGCTCGACGGCACCAAGGACTACCGCGAACTGCTGCCCGTGCTCCCGGTCACCGAACAGCTCAACACCGGCGCCCTGGACAAGCTGCGCGGCGTCAAGGCCATCAAGGGCGGGGCCACCGGGCTGTACGACAGCGTGCTGGCCGCCTACAAGTCCGGCCGGGAGAACTGGGAGCCGGGCCGGATCAACCTGGTGGTGGTGCTGACCGACGGCGAGAACGAGGACCCGGACGGCATCAGCCGATCGCAACTGCTGGAGGAACTGGCCAAGCTCCAGGACCCCCGCCGCCCCCTGCAGCTCATCGGCATCGGCATCGGCCCGGACGCCGACCTCGCCGAACTGCAAGCGATCACCACCCCCACCGGCGGCCAGGCCTTCGTCACCCCGGACCCCACCAAGATCGGCGCCATCTTCTACAAGGCCCTCAGCGGCCTGCTCTGCCAACCCCCGTCCTGCGCGGGCTGACCCGCTACTGCCCTGGCGGGGTCTCGGCGTCGAGGCTGTCGATGAACTCGGTCCAGAACTCCTCGACCGTGCGCTCGATGCGGATGCCCAGTTCGAGGGACTTCACCTGCCACTTGTCCGCGTACGGCGCGATCTGGTCGTAGAGCGCCTGGTAGCCGTCCGCGCGGACGCGGTGGGAGTCGCGGCGGGTGTGGGCGAGGGTGGGGAGGTCGCCGGGGCCCGCGAAGGTGGCGAAGAAGAGCTTGAGCAGGCCGAGGTCGCGGACCTCGGTCTCCTCGGGGGTGGGCGAGGCGAGCCAGTCGGACAGGGCGGCGCGGCCGTCGTCGGTGATGGCGTAGGTGCGCCTGCGGCGGCCGCCCTCTTCCTCGGTCGCGGTCAGCAGGCCCGCCTCGGCCAGGCGCGCGGGCTCGTCGTAGAGCTGCGAGTGGGCGAAGGCCCAGAAGTTGCCGATGGTGAAGGCGACCCGCTGCTTGAGGTCGTAACTGGTCGCCGGGCCGTGGGCGAGCATGCCCAGCACCACGAAGGACGTGGGGTTGAGCTTGCGGTTATCGCGGGGCAGGGTGGCACCTCCGGGTAAGTCGCGACGCCAAGACCTTACCTAGCAGGGTGAACCGGTGTCCCCGTTCGGCGGTACCCGGGACGCCGGGTGGGCGTCCCGGGACGGCGACCGGCTCAGTCGAGGTGCTTGACGTCGAGCTTGCCCTGTGCGTGGGCGGCCCGCAGGACCTTCTTGTCGAACTTGCCCACGCTGGTCTTGGGGACCTCTTCCACAAAGGCCCAGTTCTCCGGGAGCTGCCACTTGGCGACCTTCGCGCCGAGGAACTCGCGCAGGTCGTCGGCGGTGGCGGTGGCCCCGGGGCGCAGCACGACCGACACCAGCGGGCGCTCGTCCCACCTCGCGTCGGGGATGCCGATGACCGCCGCCTCGGCGACCGCGGGGTGCGCCATCACGTGGTTCTCCAGCTCCACCGAGGAAATCCACTCGCCGCCGGACTTGATGATGTCCTTGGAGCGGTCGGTGAGCGAGAGGAAACCGTCCGGGGTCAGCGTGCCGACGTCGCCGGTGCGCAGCCAGCCGTCGACGAACTTGGCGACGTCCTCCGGCTCCGGCTTGTAGTAGGCGCCCGCGATCCACGGGCCGCGGACCTCCAGCTCGCCCACGCTTTCCCCGTCCCACGGCACTTCCTGGCCGTCGTCACCGATAAGACGAGCGGAGACACCGGCAGGCAGGCGGCCCTGTGTGTACCGGTAGCGCCAGGTCTCCTCTTCGGAGATCTCCACCGGTGGACGGCTGAGCGTGCCAAGAGGCGAGGTCTCGGTCATACCCCACGCGTGCACGATGTATAGCCCGTACTTCTCCGAGAACGCGTGCATCATCGCGGGCGGACAGGCCGCTCCTCCGACGACGACCTCACGCAGCGAGGACAGGTCTACCGGGTTCTGGTCGAGGTAAGAGAGCACGCCCTGCCAGATAGTGGGAACGGCGGCCGACTGGGTCGGCTTGAGCGTGGCGATCATCTGCGCCAACGGTTCCGGCTGCAGGAACCGGTCCGGCATGATCAGCGACGCCCCGGTCATGAACGCCGCGTACGGGATGCCCCAGGACATCGCGTGGAACTGCGGCACGATCACGAGTGTGCGGTCGGCCGAGGAGATCTGCATCCCGTCCGGCATGCACACCTGCATCGAGTGCAGCCAGATCGACCGGTGGGAGTACACGACGCCCTTGGGGTTACCGGTAGTGCCTGAGGTGTAACACATCGCGGCCGCGGTGCGTTCGTCTACCTCTGGCCACTCGAACTCGCCGGAAGCCTTCTCCAGCAAGTCCGCGTAAGAGTGGACGGTGATGTGATCGGGCGCGGTCAGCGCTTCCGCCGGTCCGTTGGCGACGATGACGTGCTGGACGGTAGGGCAACCGGGCAGGATCCTCGCCAGCAGCGGCGCGACCGAGGCGTCCACGATGATCACGTGGTCCTCGGCGTGGTTGACGATGTAGGTCAACTGCTCGGGGAACAGCCGGATGTTGAGCGTGTGCAGCACGGCGCCCATGGCGGGGACGGCCAGGTACGCGGTGAGGTGCTCCTGGTTGTTCCACATGAACGTGCCGACCCGCTGGTCGCCGGTGACGCCCAGCCCGCGCAGCGCATTGGCCAGCTTCGCCGCCTCGGTGCCGACCTCGGCGAAGGTCGCCGAGCGGCCCTCGGTGCCGGTCCACGTGGTGACCGTGGCGGTCGCGTGCACCCTGGCGCCGTGGCGCAGCAGCGTGGCGATCGACAGGTTGCCGTCCTGCATCGTGCTCAGCATCGTTGGTTGCTCCCTGGGGGCGGGTTGACGGATCGGGCCCCGACGCGCGACCGGCGACTTACCCGCCGGTAGGACCCGACGATAGTGCTTTCCCGCTCCGGGCAACACGGGTGAAACAGTCCAATTTGGCTAGTTGATCATGCTGTCACGCTGCGTCGCGAGGTGGCCGCGGGTGCGCTGAACAAGACCTTTGCGCGTGTCGGGGGTATGTTGCCCTCCGAGGTGTCGTTTACTGGTGAAAGGCATCCGGTCCCCGGGTCGCACGGTGCGGCCGGGGCGGGCTGAACAATCCGCTTCGGTCACCGTCGGTAGCCGCGATGCCCACGAACCACAGCTGGCCCGTCCGCTGCCGCGGTCGGGTGAAGAGGGAAAGGACTAGCACGTTGGCTCTGCCCACGTTGACTCCCGAGCAGCGGGCCGATGCGCTCGCCAAGGCAGCCGAGGCCCGCAAGGCCCGGTCCGAGCTGCTGGCGCAGATCAAGTCCGGTGAGCGGACCATCGCGTCGGTGCTCGGCAAGGCCAAGGACGACAAGACCATCGGCAAGACGAAGGTCGCCGCCCTGCTCAAGGCCGTCCCCGGCCTCGGCGCGGTCAAGGTGGCCGCCCTGCTCGAGCAGGCCGGGATCGACCCGGACCGCCGGGCAGCGGGCCTTGGCGACCGCCAGCGCTCCGCGCTCATCGACGCGCTCAACTAGCTCCACCAGAGCGCCACAGCAACCGCGGGTGGGTGCCGTTCTCGGCGCCCACCTGCGGTTTTTTTCGTGGCCAACGCCATAGCCGCGCCGACGGGTCCGCCAGCCGGTCGCTGGGCATGATGGAGAGATGGACGGTGGTCGGGCCGCAGCGCTGGTCGAGGGGTACCAGCCGGGGTCGTTCGTGCTGGCCGGGCCCGGGGTCACCGTGGCAGCCGAGGGCAGCAGGGCGGTCGTGGCCGACACCGACCCCGACGAGCTGGCCGCCCAGGTCACCAAGCAGCTGGTCGACACCGGCGCCCCGTTCGCGGTGGGCGCGATCCCGTTCAGCCAGGACACCCCCGCCCACCTGGTGGTACCCGAGTCCGCTCGGCGCGCTGGCGGGGTGCACCCGTACCGGCCGGTCGAGCCGTGGGTGCCCGCCCGGCCCGAGGTCACCGACGTGCCCGACGCCGCCGGGTACCGGCGCGCGGTGGCGGCCGCGGTGAGTGCGCTGCGTGCCGATCACGAGCTGCGCAAGGTGGTGCTGGCGAGGTCGTCGCGGCTGCTGTTCGACGAGCCGGTGCGGGTCGGCGCGCTGCTGTCCGGGCTGACCGCGACCAACCCACTCGGGTACACCTTCGCCGCCCCGCTGCCCGACGGGTCGACTCTGCTGGGGGCCAGCCCGGAGCTGCTGCTGGAGCGCGACGGCGGCCGGGTGGTGTCGAACCCGCTGGCGGGGTCCCTCCCCCGCGGGGGTGATCCGTCCACCGATCGGGCGAACGCGGCGGCGCTGCTGGCCTCGGCGAAGAACCAGGCCGAGCACCGGGTGGTGGTCGAGTCGGTGGTGGAGGTGCTGCGGCCGTTCTGCCGGGAGCTGTCGGTGGAGGGGCCGTCGCTGGTCGGCACGCCCACGATGTGGCACCTGTCGACCCGGGTCGGCGGGGAGCTGGTGGACCGGGGTGTGTCGTCACTGCGGTTGGCGGCCGCGCTGCACCCGACCCCGGCGGTGTGCGGGACGCCGACCTGGGCCGCGCGGGCCGCGATCGCCGAGCTCGAGCCGTTCGACCGGGGCTTCTACAGCGGCGCCGTCGGCTGGTGCACCGCGGACGGCGACGGGCAGTGGGTACTGGCGATCCGCTGCGCGCAGGTCCGGGCGAACGAGATGCGGCTGTTCGCGGGCGCGGGGATCATGCCGGACTCGGACCCGGCCGCCGAGCTGGCCGAGACCGAGGCCAAGTTGCGCACCTTGTTGCAGGCCCTCGGGCTCTAGTGCCGGGCGCCAAGCTAACGGCCGGTAGGAAACAGGTTCACAACCGGCTAGAGTCGAGCGGTGGCCGCCCCGACGACCAGGTCGCCGCTGCCTCCCGAGCTGCGTGACCTGGCGAAAGCCCAGCTAGCGCGGGTAGCGGAGCTCGCGGACGAGCTGGCCGAGGAGCTCACCGAGAAGGAAGCCTCTTACCGCAGGGTCAACGAGGTAACGCCCGCCGAGCTGCGCAAGGTGTGCGAGGTCAATCTGCGGCACGCGTTCACAGCGTTCATCGAGGGCAGCGAGGTAGCGCTGGACGCGGCGCGTAAAACCGGACGCGCCCAGGCTATGCAGGGCATCCCGCTCTCGGCGGTGCTGCGGGCTTTCCGGATCGCGGGGACGTTCACCTATGAGGCGTTGATGGAACGGGCTATCCCGCCTGGCCTTCTTACGCCCGAACAGTTGTTGCCGATAAGCGCGACCGTGTGGCGCATCATCGACTCGTACTCGGATGCGATCGCCACCGCCTATAGCGACTTCGCTGCGGACTCCGCCCGGCATGACAGGGACGCGGTCGCGGAGGCGTTACTGGAAGGGCGGCTGTCGCGCGACTACGAGTACGAGGAAGCTGCACGTGCGTTGGGGCTACCGGCGAACGGTCAGTTCGTCGTCGCCGTTGGCGCCAACGGGCTCCCCTCGCACTGGCGGTATGTGGCGCACTCCTTGGGGACGATCCTGTTGGTGCCACGGGGAGATCTGACTCCGGTGCGGCAGACGCTGTCGGGAGCCGTGGGTGTGAGCCCGGTGGTTTCGTTGCGGCACTTGCCGTGGGCGGTGCAGCGGGCGCGGATCGCCTTGCGGTGTCTAGCACCGGGCGAGAACGGTGTGGTGGTGTTCGGTGATCGCGCGGTGACGAGTCTTGTCGCGGGCTCACCGAAGCTCGCCGTCGAACTGTCGCGGATGGTGCTGGGTGGGCTGTTGGCGCTACCGGCGAGTGAGCGGGACGTGCTGATCCGGACCCTGGTCGCGTGGTTCGAGGTCGCGGGGTCAGCCAAAGAGGCGGCAGAGCTGTTGTTCGTGCACCCCAACACCGTGCGGTACCGGATTCGACGGGTGCAAGAGCTGACCGGGCGAGACCCAGCGCGTCCCCGGGATGGCGCGGAGCTGCTCTTGGCCGTAGAGGCTGCTCGTCTGGCTTCTTAATTGCACAGCCCCCGCGACACGGCGCGTGTGTCACGGGGGCTGCTTCGGCGTCTGGCCTGGGAGGCTCGTCTGCCGGTGACCCTTTCTATCGGCCACCGCCGTCGCCGCCGTCAGTGGGCGTCGCGCACGGCCTCTTCGATCGTCTTGGGCTCGCGCCCGATGAGCGTGCCCAGCTCGGACGTGACCTCGCTGAGCACGCCGAGACCGATGTTGACCTGGATGTCGGTGAACAGCGCGGCCAGGAACCCGGGCAGGCCCGCCGCGAGCAGGTTGGCCTGGAAGTCCTCCCCCGGCACGCTGAGGTGCGTGACCGGCTTGCCGCTGACGTCGGAGGCGATCGCGGCGAGTTCGTCGAAGTTCCACGCGCGGGGGCCGGTCAGCTCGTAGACCGCCCCGTCGTGCCCCTCGCCGGAGACGACGATCGCGGCGGCGAGGGCCAGGTCGTCGCGGCTGGCGGAGGCGACGCGGCCGGTGCCCGTCGCGGTGATGAGGGTGCCGGTCTCCAGCGCGTGCGGGAGGCTGACCAGGTAGTTCTCGTGGTACATGCCGTTGCGCAGGAACGTGTGCGCCACGCCGCTGGCCTTGATCCGCGCCTCGGTGCCCGCGTGGACCTTGGCCAGGCCCAGCGGCGAGGTCGTGGCGTCGCTGACGCTGGTGTAGACGATCCGCTTGACGCCCGCGCGGGCGGCCGCGTCCACGGCGGCGTTCTGCTCGGTCAGGCGGATCTCGTCCGGGCCGTTGGTGGAGATGAGCAGCAGGGTGTCGACGCCGTCGAAGCGCAGGGTCTCCGGCGCGCTGAAGTCGCCCTGCCGGACGTCGACGCCCTGGTCGGCCAGGTCGGCGGCCTTGCTCGCGTCGCGCACGGAGACGGCGAGGTCGGCGGCGGGCACGCGGTCGAGCAGGTGGCGCACGGCGAGGCCGCCGAGCTGTCCGGTAGCCCCGGTCACCAGGATCGTCATCGTGGGTTCTCCCTCTTCTGTGGTGCGCTCACCGTACGAGTGGTACTAACTCCTGGTAAGTACCTACCTGAACGTCCTATACTTACCTGGACGAAAGAGTCCTGGTGAGGAGCGTGCGACTGATGAGCGAGATGGTCCAGGACACATCGTTCGACGTCTTCGACCGCAACTGCCCCGGGCGGGCGGTGATGGAGCACATCGCCAGCCGCTGGGGAGTGCTGGTGCTCGGCGTGCTGCTCAGCAAGACCCACAGGTTCAGCGAACTCCGCCGGGCGGTGGGTGGGGTAAGCGAGAAGATGCTCGCCCAGACCCTCCAGGCCCTAGAGCGCGATGGACTGATCCACCGCGAAGTGCACCCGGTTATCCCGCCGCGCGTGGAGTACTCCCTCACCGAGCTTGGGCTACCGATCGCCGAGCAGGTGCGTGGCCTCTATCGGCTCATCGAGTCCAGCACCGAACGCGTCCTGGCTGCGCAGGCCGCCTACGACGAGCGCAAGCCCACGCGGTGACCACGTTCGCCGACGCCGACTACCCAGCGGTGCCTTACCCGGGCGCGCGCCCGCCGTTCTCTTACGTCCACGAAGACGGTGGCGGTTTGCGGCTAGAGGCTGACCAGGCAGCGTTGTCGGGTTGGCGAGTCGAGGGTCGTGACCTTGATGGGTGGTTGGCCGAACGTGACTGGAGTCCGTTGGCGGACCGGGTTCCGGTGCTGTCGTACGGCTCGAACCCTTGCCCGTCCAAGATTGCGTGGCTGCGGTCCGCTCTTGGCCTTACCGGCGCCGTTGTCGTCCTGCGCGTGCGGTGTTCGGGCCTCGCTGCCGTGTGGGCGAGCGGGTTGCGCGTAGTGGATGACCAGCGCCCAGTAGTGCTGGCAGCCGTGCCCGGCGCGGTGGAGGACCACGCCGTTCTTATGCTCACGCCCGACCAGGTGGCCGTGCTCGACAGGTGCGAGGGCCGCGGTGAGCGGTACGAACTCGCGGCAGTGTCGACCGGAACGGTAACCCTGATCGACAACGGTGCGGTCTTCGACCGCGTTCCCGCCTATGTGGGCGCGGCAACCATCCGCAAACCCTTACTGGTCAACAGCTTCCCCATCCGCTGCGCCGACATACCCCAAGCAGCAGCGGTAGGCATGACAGGCACCCCCGCCCCCACCGACGGCCTCACCGCCGACCTCATCAAAGGCACCCCACCCCCAACCGACTACCCATCCACCCTCTTCACCTACGGCACCCTCCGCCCCGGCGACACCCACTGGCACCTCTTAGCCCCTCACGCCAACGGCGCCCCTCTAGACGCACACCTCAACGGCTCCCTCTACGACACCGGCCACGGCTACCCCGCCCTAGCCCTGGGCATCGGCCCCGGCATCCACGGCAGTGTCGTCCCCTTGGTGCCAGGCACCGACTTGACCGAGATAGACGAGTACGAGGGCGAGAACTACACGCGCGTAAGAGTCGTACTCACAGACGGCACCCTCGCCTGGACCTACGTGTGGACCGCCCCGGTGGCGGGAATGCCGGTCTTGACCGGCCCGTGGCGCCGTTGACCGATTCGTCCTTGCTCGATGGGGTGAAGGATTCCCATTGCGCCGCAACGGTTCTCGCCGACGCGGTATGACAGGGCCCTCATCAGAGGGAGAATGCCATGTGGGGGACCTTGTTCAGCGCCGTCGCGCTTGCTGCCGGGCTGGTGTCACCGGCCCAGGCGGATGTCGTCAACCAGTGCACCGGTCAGCACCTGACCGGCGAGATCCGGAACGTGGAGCCGGGGGCGGGCCAGCGTTGGGCCACCCTGCGCGTCCGCAACGCCTCGACCGCCGCGTGTCTGCTCAACGGCTACGGCACGCTGCAACTCACGAACCAGTCCGGGCGCCCGAACCCGACCAACGCGGTCCGCATCGCCCCCGGCCGCGTGCGCATCCTCTTGGCCCCGGGCGCCGTCGCCGACAAGACCCTGCACTGGGGCGTGATCCCCGGCCCGGGCGAACCCGACCAGTGCCAACCACCGTCCACCGCGCTCAAGGTCACCCCGCCGGGCTCCCGAACCGCCGTGACCGTGGTCTTCCCGTTCGGCTCGGTGTGCCAGGGCGGCCGGATCGAACACAGCGCCTTCCACACCCCGTGACCGGACTGGTGGGGTGACCGGAGTGGTGGGCCGACGGTGCCGTCCCACCGTGGCCCACCACCACCCCGATCCCTGTGGGAGCATCCCCACAACCCACAACACCCAACGGGAGCGTCACACCCACTCGGCGTCGTAGGTAGTTACTTTCTACCCGATATCCGGGAGATGTAAACCGCCGGGCGCGGATCGATCGGGGCTAGCCCTGGCGGGTGGGGATGGGCGAAGCTCCTCGGCATGAGTGAGCAGCCGGATCCGTTGGCCCAGATCACGCTGACGCCGCGGGCGTTCGGGGCGGTGTTGGCGGTGCTCGCGCTCGTCGTCGGGTTGGTGTTGGCGATCGTGCCGGTGAGTGTGGCGCATCCGACCAGCAACAGCTCGGTGAGCTGCGGGAACACCTTCGGCGGGGTCGAGAGCGGCGCGCTCGCCGAGGCGTTGGGCAAGCCGGAGCGGCAGGAGCTCGTGCAGTACATCGACATGTGCGAGCGGGCGATCGGGAACCGCGGGGACTACGCGGTGTTCCTCTTCTTCGGCGGGCTGATCGCCGGGTTGGCGCTCGGGGTGGTGCGGCGGGTCAGACCAGCTTCCCCGGGTTCAGAACGCCCGACGGGTCCAGTTCTGCCTTGATGGCGCGGAGTACGTCCACGCCAAGAGGGCCGATCTCGGAGGCAAGGTAAGGGGCATGGTCGACCCCCACGGCGTGGTGGTGGGTGATGGTGCCTAGACCCACGATCGCCTCGCTGGCTGCTTCCTTCGCGCGGCGCCACTGCCCTACCGGGTCGGACGGATCGCGCGGGACAAGAGTCGTGAAGTACAGCGAGGCGCCGGTTTCGTAAGAGTGCGAGATGTGGCAGGCCACGATCGGTCGGCGGCCTCCAGCGGTAAGAGACCTCAACAGCGCCTCCCGCACTGCCTCGCGCAGGTCACCCAACTTCGACCAGTACGTCGCCGTCTCCAGGGTCTCCACGCACATCCCGACGTCCATCAGCAGATCGCGCTGCCGCGGCCCCGCGAACCGCCCGTGCCGCCAGGTCTCCCCCGCCCGGACGCCCAGCCGCACCGCGCCGTCGACCAGTCGCAGCGTCGCCCGGCGGCGGGTCAGCATCTCCTCCCGCGTCGCGCCTTCCCAGCCGATGACCAGCAGGCTCGGCTCGGCGATCCCGCGAGCGCGCAGGTAGCCCTTCACCGCCGCGGTCTTCCACCCACCGGCCAGGGTCAGCGCGACCTCCGTCTCCTGCGGGTCGGACAGCCGGGTGACGGTGCCGAGCACTCCCGCCTGCGCCAACCGCCGCACGACCTCGGCGCCCGCGGCGAACCCGTCGACCACGAACCCCTCGTACCGCTCCCACGCGGGCGCGGGCCGCACCCGGACGGTGACCTCGGTGATCACGCCGAACAGGCCCTCGCTGCCGACCGCGAGCTGCCGCAGGTCGGGCCCGGCGGCCGAGGCGGGCGAGACGCCCAGGCGCCAGTCGCCGCGCGGGGTGGCCAGCCGCACGCCCTCGACCATGTCCTCGAACCGCCCGTAGCCCGCGGAGGCCTGGCCGGACGACCGGGTGGCGGCGAACCCGCCGAGGGTCGCGCGCTCGTAGGACTGCGGGAAGTGCCCGAGGGTCAGCCCGTGCGCGGCGAGCATGCGCTCGGCGTCCGGGGCGACCACGCCCGCCTGGAACACCGCGAGCCGCGAGACCGGGTCGACCGACACGAGCTCGTCGAGCCGCGCGAGGTCGAGCACGACCACCGCGACCTTGTCCCCGCGCAGCGCCGACACCCCGCCGACGACGGACGTGCCGCCGCCGAACGGGACGATCCCGACCCCGTGTGACGCGCAGGCCTCGACGACCGCGCGCACCTGGTCGGGGTCGCCGGGGAGCACCACCGCGTCGGGTACCGGCAGCTCACCGGCACCGCGCCGGACCAGGAGATCCACATAGGACAGTCCGCCGGAGCGGCCGAGCCGATCTTCGCGCTCGACCAGCACGTGCTCTGCCCCGACAATGTCGGCCAGGACGGCCCGCACCGGCGCGGGCAGCACCGACTCGGGCACCGGGAGGCCGGAGTCGGGCGCGACGGGTGTGTCGACGGGGGTCAGCCCGGTTCTCGCGCTCAACCACCTGCTCGCGTGCGCGGGCAACGCGGCGTCGGCGGCACCGGAGGGGGTCCAGCCGCCGCGGACCCGGTGGTCGAGGTGGTCCACAGGCACGTTCACGAATAGAGTGTGACACATGACGGTGAAACGTCACATGGCTTCGCCCAGTCGGGTGGACGACGACGTCCTGTTGGACGCCGCGCGCGACTGCGTGCTCGCCCGGGGGGTGCGCCGCACCACGCTGACCGACGTCGCGCGCGGCGCCGGGGTGAGCCGGATGACGCTGTACCGGCGGTTCCCGGACGTGCGCAGCCTGCTCGCGGCCCTGATGACCCGCGAGTTCGGCGCGCTGCTGGCCAGCACCAACCACGGCGCCGACGGCTCGCACGCCAGGGCGCGGCTGGTCGCGGGCGCGGTGGCCGGGGTGCGCGCGATCGTCGCCGACCCGCTGATGCGCAGCGTGCTCGACCGCGACGGCGAACTGGTGCTGCCGTACGTGGTGCAGCGGCTGGGCAGCACGCAGTACATCGCCGAGCAGTTCTTGCTCGCGCGGCTGCTCGCGGGCCACGCGGACGGCTCGGTCCGCGCGGGCGACCCCGCGGTGCAGGCGCGCGCCCTGCTGCTGGTCGTGCAGTCCTTCGTCCTCTCCCACGGCCCGGCCACCACCGACCTCGACCCAGCCGCCCTGTTCGACGAGCTGGCCCACCTGCTCGACGCCAGCCTGAGACCGGAGCCGACATGAGCACGACCGCGCTGAACGCCGAACGCCGAGCCGCCGACCTGGCCGCCATCACCGCGGGCGAGGTCGTCGACGTCCTGGTCATCGGCGGCGGGGTCACCGGGGCCGGGGTCGCGCTCGACGCGGCCGCCCGCGGCCTGTCGGTCGCCCTGGTCGAGGCCGAGGACCTGGCCTTCGGCACCTCCCGCTGGTCGAGCAAGCTCGTGCACGGCGGCCTGCGCTACCTGGCCAAGGGCGATGTCGGGCTGGCGCACGAGAGCGCCGTGGAGCGCGGCGTCCTGATGACCACCACCGCGCCGCACCTGACCCGCACGCTCCCCCAGCTCATCCCGCTGCACCCGCCGGTCTCCGGCCGCGACGCCGCGCTGGCCTACACCGGCCTGGTCGCCGGGGACGGCCTGCGCCGCGCCACCCGCACCCGCACCGACCTGCTGCCGAGCCCGCGCCGGGTCTCCGCGGCCGAGGCGCGTGCCCTGGCACCCGGGTTGCGCGCCGCCGGGCTGCGCGGCGGCCTGCTCTCGTTCGACGGCCAGCTCACCGACGACGCCCGCCTGGTCGTCGCACTCGCCCGCACGGCAGCGGGCCTTGGCGCGCGGATCATCACCAGGGCCAGGGTGACCGGCGTGGCGCCGGACTCGGTCGAGGTGGTCGACGGGCTGACCGGCAAGCAAGTCCTGGTGCGGTCCCGGGTCGTGGTGAACGCGACCGGGGTGTGGGCGGGCACGCTCGTCCCCTCGGTGCGGCTGCGGCCCTCGCGCGGGTCGCACCTGGTGGTCGACGCGGCCGCGGTCGGCTGCGGGGCGACGTCGCTGACGGTGCCGATCCCGGGCGCGTTCGGCCGGTTCGCGCTGGTGCTGCCGCAGGACGACGGCCGTGTCTACATCGGACTGACCGACGAACCCGTCGACGAGATCCCCGACGTGCCCGCGGTTCCCGAGTCCGATGTGGACTTCCTGCTCGACGTCGCCTCGTCCGTGCTGGAGAGCAGGCTGACCCGAGACGACGTCCTCGGCTCGTTCGCCGGGCTGCGCCCGCTGGTCGACCTGCCCAGCGCGGCGGGCCGCAGCGCCGACCTGTCCCGCCACCACGCGGTGCTCACCGAGGACAAGGTCGTCACCGTGGTCGGCGGCAAGCTCACCACCTACCGCCGGATGGCCGCCGACGCCGTCGACCGGGCCATCGACCTCGCGGGCCTGTCCGCTGGCCCCTCCCGCACCCGCACCCTGCCCCTGGTCGGCGCCGCCCCGCGCACCCGACTGGCCACATTGGACGCTCCACGCCGCCTGATCGCCCGCTACGGCACCGAATCCCCCACGGTGGCCGCGATGGGCCTGCTCGACCCGGACCTCGGCAGGCCCGTCGCCGCCGGGGTCACCGCGGCCGAGGTCATCTGGGCGGTCCGCCACGAGGGCGCCCTCGACGCCGACGACGTCCTGCACCGGCGCACCCGCATCGGCTTGGTGCGACAGGACACCGACGCCGCGCGGCCCGTCGTGACCGACCTGGTCGACCGCGCCCTGCGCGGACTCCTCACCCCCTGACGAAAGAACCGCCGCCGCCCGGGCACGGGCGGCGGCGGTTCGTCCACGGGGGTACTACTGCGGGGTGATCACCGGCGCGCTCGGCTGCCCGAGGGCACCCTGCAGCGCGTTGAGCAGCGAGCCCCACTCGGCCAGGAAGTACTTGATCCCGGCCAGCATGTTGTCCACCGGCTGCCAGATGTCCTCGTAGCCGGGGACCTTGTGCTGGTCGAACACCGGGTCCGGCAGCTGGCAGATGCCCTTGGGCGGGAACCCGTTGGCGGCGTTGGGGTCCTGCAGGTTGACCGCGTGCGGGTTGCCGCCGGAGGTCCGGTCGACGATCTGCGCGATCTGCTCGGGGTTGATCTTGGCGGGGTCCACCCCGTGGTTGATCAGGACCTCGACCGCCGCGCCGATCCAGCGGGCCCGGTCCACCAGCGGCGCCGGGGCACCGGTGGTGGGCGGCGGGCCGCTGGGGCCCCAGCCGTTGGGCGGCTTCACCTCGGTGGTCTGACCGGGCAGCGCGCCGGGGGTGTACGTGCCGGGCGGGCGCTGCGCACCGCCGGGGAGTTGCTGGTACCCGCCGTAGCCGGGGACGTTGGTCGACTGGCCGTAGGTGGGCTGACCGGTCGGCCGCCCGGCGGGCTGCTGGTAGCCGCCGTAGCCGGGGACCTGGCCCTGGCCGTAGTTCGCCGCATTGGTCGTCGAACCGGGCAGCGGCTGGTACCCGCCGTAGCCAGGGATCTGGTTCTGCCCGTAGTTGGCGGTGTTCGTGCTGCCGTTCGGGTTGGTGTAGTGCGCGCCGGAGGCGGTGTCCAGGGTGCCGGTGTTGACCGTCGGCGCCTGGGTGGTGCTCGCGCTCGGCGAGGTGTTCGCCTTGCCGCCGATGGTCGCCAGCAGCTGCTTGACGGCCTTGGCCAGCGCGACGATCTTCTGCACCGTCTGCATGATCTTCTGCAGCGAGGAGACGAACTTCTGCACCTTGCTGAGGATCTTCTGCGCGGTCTGCACCGCCTGCACGACCGAGCGGGCGATGCCCTCGGCGATGCTGGCGCCGAAGCTCAGCCACGCCTTGGCCAGCGCCTCGATGATGATCTGGATGACCTTCTGCACGCACTGGTTGATGAAGTCCAGCACGGCCTTGCGCACCTCGGCCAGCAGCTTGCCCGCGCCGTCGATCGCCTGGCCGACACCCTTGCTGACCTGCGCCAGCGCGTCGAGGCCCTCGGCCTGGGTCGCGGCGGCGCGGCGGTAGGCGTCACCGGCGGAGCCGTGCCAGTTGTTGGTCTGGGTGCGCACCGCCTCGCGGTACTTCTGCGCGGAGGAGATCAGCTGGTCGCCCGCCTTCACCCAGCCCTGCGCGCTGTTGATGATCGAGCCCGCGTCCCCCAGGAGCTTGTCGAAGGGCTCCTTGAGGAACTTGATGTGGTTGATGATCCAGCCGAACCCGGCGCTGGCGCAGGCGCCGAGCGGGTCGCCCGCGATGTTGATGACGTCCATCGCGACGTTGGTGATCTGCAGGCCCGCGTCGAGCCAGTCACCCCGCTCGATGGCCGACTTGGCGCCCTTGATGTCGTTGTTGAGCGCCGTGGCGGCCTGCCCGCCGGTGGACTGCCCAGCCGTCGTGGTGGTCGTGGTCACTTACAGCCTCCCGCCGAAAGTCGCCGCGTTGCCCATGTCGATGCGCTCGTAGTCGCGCGCGACGTCCTCTAGCCCCTTGCGGACGTCGTCGATCGCGGTCGCCACCTTCTGGATGCCCTGCAGGACGTCCCCGCAGGCGGCCATGATCGCGGTGGCGAAGAACTGGCCGATCACCCCGTACGCGGCGTTCGAGATCGACTGCGTCGCCCCGGTCGCCGACTGCACCTGCGCGGCGCAGGTCGCGACGGTACCGGCGTGCGCCCGCATCTCCGCCACGTTGACGTTGAACCCTGTACCCATGGAATCCGCCTTGAGGTCTAGTGCACGACTTCGGGGGGGTTGTCGAAGTAGTCGTCGTCGGAGCGCCGCTCGCGCGGCTTGGCCGCGGGACCGTCCGCGGCGTCACCGGCGTAGCCCTGCGGCAGGAAGGACTTGACCACGTCCAGCGCCGCCGAGTCGCCGACCAGGTCCTCCATCGCCGCGACGACCCTGGCGCCCGCGTCCCGCTGGGCCTGCCTGGTGACCTCGAGGATCACCCTGGCCAGCTGCTCCGGCTCCAGTTCGCGCACGCTCGGCCGCAGCACCAGGTCGGTGGTGACCCCGGCAGCCGACACCCGGACGGTGACGTCGCCGTCGGCCGATGTCGCGCTGCCCCCCACCTCGCGCAGCGCCTTCTCCGCCTTCTGCGCGCTCGCCGCGGTCCGTTGCAGCGTCTCGTCGTACTGCGCGAGCCACTGTTCAGGGTTCATCGCCACACCACTTCCCTGGTCCTGCCTGGAGCATCCGCCTGTCGTTGGACGGAGCATCGCGCGTTCGGTTCCGCGCCGGGTGCCAATCGGCCAACTCGTTTGCAGGCGCACCGGACCGGCGGGTAACCGGCGGCCGCCGACCCGGGATACTGGGGGCCGGGAGGTGGGCGATGCTCCGGGTCGACGGGGTCACCAAGCGCTACGGCGACGTGCTGGCCTGCGACCGGGTGTCCTTCGACGTCGGCGCGGGTGAGCTGTTCGGCTTCGTCGGCGGCAACGGTGCGGGTAAGACGACCACGATGCGCATCGTGCTGGGCGTGTTGGCACCCGATGCGGGCGAGGTCCGCTTCCGCGGCGCCCCGGTCGACCACGCGGCGCGCCGCCGGTTCGGCTACCTGCCCGAGGAGCGCGGCCTCTACCCGCGGATGCGGGTGCTCGACCAGCTGGTCTACCTCGCCGAACTGCACGGCGCGGACACGAACGCCGCACACCGGGCCGCTGAACAGTGGGTCGCCCGGTTGGGGCTGCGCGAGCACCGCGACACCGAGGTGCAGCGGCTGAGCCTGGGCAACCAGCAACGGGTGCAGCTGGCGGCGGCGCTGGTGCACGACCCGCTGCTGCTGGTGCTCGACGAACCGTTCTCCGGGCTGGACCCGCTGGCCGTCGACGTGCTCGTCGAGGTGCTGCGCGAGCAGGCCGCGGCCGGGGTGCCGGTGGTGTTCTCCAGCCACCAGCTCGACCTGGTCGAGCGGCTCTGCGACCGGGTCGGGATCATCAAGGGCGGCCGGGTGGTGGCCGGTGGCACGGTCGCGCAGCTGCGGGCGGGCAGCGGCAGCACGCTGGTCGTCGACGCGCCTGCCGCCCCGGCCGGGTGGGCGGCGGGACTGGCCGGGGTCACCGTGTTGGGGGTCCACAACGGACAGACCAGGCTGCGCGTCGCCCCGGGCACCGACGACCAGCCGATCCTGGCCGCGGCGCTGGCCACCGGCCCGGTGCGCGGCTTCACCCACCAGCACCCGTCGCTGGCCGAGTTGTACCGTGACGCGGTGGGAGTGGACAGCAGGTGAGCCCGCGGCACACGGTCTGGCTGGTGGCGCGGCGCGAGCTGCGCACCCGGTTGCGCGCCAAGTCCTTCCTCATCGGGACCGCGGTGTCGATCGCCGTGCTGATCGGCTTCGTGCTGATGCAGAGCACCCTGTTCGGCGGCGAGCGCGTCACCAGGGTCGGCCTGTCCGGCCAGGCGGCGGCCATCTCCGGCCCGCTGACCGAGGAGGCCCGCGCCCGCGGCATCGACGTCGTGGTGAGCACGGTCCGCGACCCGGCGGCGGGCGAGTCCGCCATCGCCGACGGCGACCTCGACGCCCTGGTCACCGGCACCCCGGCGGCCCTGCACGTGGTGGTCGACGAGTCCCTCGACGAGAACCTGCGGCGCGCGCTCAATAGCCTGGTCCAGCAGGAGGTGCTGCGCGCGCAACTGGCCACGGTCGAGGACCTCGACCCGGACCAGGTCCTGGCCACGGTCGGCGACGCGACGGTGGACGTGCGCTCCCTGCGGGCGCCGGACCCGACGCACGACGAACGCCTGGCGATGGCGTTGGTGATCGTTGCTTTGCTGTACCTGTCGCTGCTGCTCTACGGGACGATGGTCGCGCAGGGGGTCGTCGAGGAGAAGTCCAGCCGGGTCGTGGAGATCCTGCTCGCGACGGTCCGCCCGTGGGAACTGCTCGCGGGCAAGGTCGTGGGGCTCGGCCTGGTCGGCCTGGCCCAGCTGACGGTCGTCGGCGGGGTCGGCGTGGTGCTGGCCGCGGTGACCGACGTGCTGACGATCCCGGGCGTCGCGCTGGGGACGTTGCTGTGGGGGCTGCTCTGGTACCTGCTGGGGTACCTGTTCTACGCCACGGTGTTCGCGGCGGCGGGCTCGCTGGTGTCGCGGCAGGAGGAGACGCAGTCGGTGCTGCTGCCGATCACCTCGGTACTGGTGCTGGCCTTCGTGATGGGCTTCGGCCTGCTGTCCCGCCTGCCCAACGCCAGCGCCACGGCCGTGCTGTCGGTCCTGCCCCCGTTCGCCCCGATCCTGCTCCCGGGGCGACTCGCCCTGGGCACGGCGACCGCGTGGGAGGTCGTCGTGGCCATCGTGCTGATGCTGACCTCGGTGGCGGGTTTGACGTGGCTGGCTGGTCGGATCTACGCCAAGGCGGTCCTGCGGACGGGCCCGCGGTTGCCGTTGCGCGAGGCGCTGCGCAAGTCCTGACCGTGCCCGCTGCCGTAACGTGGGCGAACGGGTCACGGCGGTTGGGAGTCTCGGATGATCGAGGGCGGACAGGTCTACGAACGGGCGTGGAACGACGGCGTGCGCAGGCATTGCCCCGAGCAGCCGGGACACCTCATGTCGTGGGTGTCCTTGTCCCCATGGGAACGAGCCAGCGCCAACGCGGTGTACGAGACCGTGCGCTCCATCGTCGAGGCAGGCGGGACAGAGGGGCTGAGCCGAGTCCAGAAGGGACGGTTCGTGACCCTGCTGCGGATCGCCCAGGTCCACCGGCACTTGTCCTCGCCTCGGGAGTCCATTGTGGCCGATTGGGAGGAACTACCCGCGTGGCAGCGGGAGACGAACGCGGACATCTTCGAACACATCGAGGACCTCATCCTCGGCGCGCGATGAGGTGGAACATGCGGGCCAGGTCGCGGCAGGGGGAACGCGCGGTCAGGGCCAGTTCCAGGCGCTCGAGGTCGGCGTAGTTGTCGTGGCGAACCGCGCGGCTTCGAGGCCACTGCCACCGCCCAGGTCGAGCACCGTTGCGTGGTCGGTCAGGTGGCGGGACGAGTTGGCGTCGGCGAGCGCATAACGCAGCCTGCCCCACGGTGCGTCCTGCCACTCGCGCCAGGTCATTTGATCTTGCCGTAGCGCTCCAGTGCGATCTCGCGCTCGTGCTTGTGGTCCACGATGGGGGCGGGGTACCCGGTGACCTCTGGTGGCTGGTGGGCCTTCTTGCCGGGGACGTCGCGCAGTTCGGGGACGTAGCGGCGGACGTAGTCGCCGTCGGGGTCGAACTTCTCGCCTTGGGTGGTGGGGTTGAAGACGCGGAAGTAGGGGGCGGCGTCGGTGCCGGAGCCCGCGGTCCACTGCCAGCCGTGCTGGTTGGAGGCGAGGTCGCCGTCGACCAGGTGGCGCATGAAGTGGCGGGCGCCCCACCACCACGGGACGTGCAGGTCCTTGACCAGGAAGCTGGCGACGATCATGCGGACCCGGTTGTGCATCCAGCCCTCGGCCAGCAGCTGGCGCATCCCGGCGTCCACGATCGGGTAGCCGGTCTCGCCGCGGCACCAGGCGTCGAAGCGGTCCCGGGCGTCGGCGTCGGTGTCGTGGGTGATGGCGTCGAACTTGCGGTTGTAGTTCTCGCGCGCGCTGTCCGGGCGGTGCCACAGGACGTCGGCGTAGAAGTCGCGCCAGGCCAGTTCGTTGCGGTAGGTCTGGGCGCCCTCGGAGTGGCCCAGGTCGGCGAGCAGGGTGCGCGGGTGCACGCAGCCCCAGCGCAGGTACGGGGACATGCGGCTGGTGCCGTCGACGCCGGGGCGGTCGCGGTCGCGCTTGTAGTGCTCGACGTCGAACTCGGCCCAGGTGTCGTGCGCGGCCTTCTCCCCCGCCGCGGGCAGCTCCGCCGATGTGGCCGGGTCGTCAGGGATCTTGACGCGCCGGGGGCCGCCGTCCTTGTCGGCCGGGTCCATCCAGTCCACAGTGGACGCGTCGGTGTCGGCCGGTTTGCGCCAGCCGTGGTCGAGCCAGGCCCGGCTGAACGGCGTGAACACCCGGTACGGCTCCCCGTCCGCCTTCACCACCCGCCCCGGCGCCACCGCGTACGGCGACCCGGTGCGCACGAGGTCGACCGCCAACGCTCTCCCCACCGCGGCGTCCCGCTCCCGCCCGTACGGCCCGAAGTCGGCCGACACGTGCACCGACCCCGCCCCCACCGCCTCGACCACCCGCGGCACCACGTCGACCGGATCCCCGCGCACCACCAGCAACCTGCCCCCGAGCTGCTCGTCGAGGTCCCGCAGGCACCGGTACATGAACGCCAACCGCGGCCCACCCGACGCCCCGGTCAACCGGTCGTCGAGCACGAACAACCCCAGCGCACTCCCACCCCGCTCCGCCGCCGCCGACAACGCCGGATGATCCCCAGTCCGCAGATCCCGCCGAAACCACACCACCGACTCAGCCACGGCGCGCAACGCTACCCACCCCCCGGCACACCCGCCGAACAACACCACCACCCGATCAGGTCACAACGCGCTTTCTGTGAACAGCACAGCGGCGCCACCCCAGTGGGGCGGCGCCGCTTCGTGGTGGTGTGGGGGGTCAGCGTTCGGTGACACCCTTGTACTCGCGTTCGGTGTGGCCGGTGTAGACCTGGCGGGGGCGGCCGATCTTGGTGGCCGGGTCGTTCATCATCTCGCGCCAGTGGGCGATCCAGCCCGGGAGGCGGCCGAGGGCGAACAGGACGGTGAAGAACTTGGTGGGGAAGCCCATGGCCCGGTAGATGAGGCCGGTGTAGAAGTCCACGTTCGGGTAGAGCTTGCGCTGGATGAAGTAGTCGTCCGCGAGCGCGTGCTCCTCGAGCTGCTTGGCGATGCCCAGCAGGGAGTCGTCGCCGCCGAGCTTGCCGAGGATCTCGTCGGCGGTCTTCTTGATGATGGCGGCGCGCGGGTCGTAGTTCTTGTAGACGCGGTGGCCGAAGCCCATGAGCTTCACCCCGTCTTCCTTGTTCTTGACCTTCTTGACGAACGAGTCGACGTCGCCGCCGGAGTCGCGGATGCCCTCGAGCATCTCGAGGACCGCGCTGTTCGCGCCGCCGTGCAACGGGCCGAACAAGGCGTTGATGCCCGCGGACACGCTCGCGAACAGGTTGGCCTCGGAGGAACCCACCAGCCGGACCGTCGAGGTGGAGCAGTTCTGCTCGTGGTCGGCGTGCAGGATGAACAGCAGGTCGAGCGCGCGGACCAGGGCCGGGTCGAGGTCGTAGTTCTCGGCCGGGAACCCGAAGGTCATCCGCAGGAAGTTCTCCACCAGGCCAAGGGAGTTGTCCGGGTAGAGGAACGGCTGGCCGACGGACTTCTTGTACGCGTAGGCCGCGATCGTGGGCAGCTTCGCCAGCAGCCGGATGGTGGAGATCTCCACGTGGTGGGAGTCGAACGGCTTGAGGCTGTCCTGGTAGAAGGTCGACAGCGCCGACACCGCCGACGACAGCACCGGCATGGGGTGCGCGTCGCGCGGGAAGCCGTCGAAGAAGCGCTTCAGGTCCTCGTGCAGCAGCGTGTGCCTGCTGATCTTGTGGGTGAAGTCGTCCAGCTCGACCTGGCTCGGCAGCTCGCCGTAGATGAGCAGGTAGCTGACCTCGTTGAAGGTCGAGTGCTCGGCGAGCTGCTCGATCGGGTAGCCGCGGTAGCGCAGGATGCCCGCGTCACCGTCGATGTAGGTGATGGCCGAGGAGCAGGAAGCGGTGTTGACGAAGCCGGGGTCCAGGGTGACCAGACCCGTCTTGGCCAGCAGCTTGCCCAGGTCGACACCTGACGTGCCTTCGGTTGCGGCCTCGATCGCCATCTCGTGCTCGCCGCCGGGGTAACGGAGGGCGGCGGTCTGCTCGGTGCCGGTGGGCACAGCGGTCCCGTCGGGCATGCAAGTACCTCTCACACTCGGGCAGGGCGGCGGGTACGGCCGAGCCGGAACGGCCCTGGTCGGGTGCGATAACACGCAGCACCGCCCCATTGGGGTCCTGAGCTTCCTACGCTAGTGCTCCGCGCGCATTACGGACAGCCGTGGCCGGGACCCGCGGGCACGGTTGGGACACGTATCACAGGCGAACTCGGCCCTACGCCGGATCGATCCCCGCCGCGGGACGGGTCAGGCCGACGAGGAGCAGGTCGGCGAGCGCGGTGAACGCGGCACCGTCGGACACCCTGGCGCGCTTGCCGAGCACCCCGGTCTGGATCCCCTCGATGATCCACCCGGCCATCTCGGCGACCAGGTTGGCGTGCACGTCGCGGAACAGGCCCTCGGTGACGCCGTCGCGGATGAACTCACCGATGCGTTCGGCGGCGGCCTTGGCGTTGCGCTCGTAGACCGCCCGCGTGGGGGCGAAGGCGGCGACGTCGGCGGTGAACTCGGGCGAGGCCAGTGCCATCTCCGTCGCGGCGCCGTCGAGGTAGGCGGCGATGCGGTCGCGGGCGTTGTCCGCCAACGCGACCCGCTTCTCGACGCGTTCGGTGGCGCAGCGGAAGAAGTGGCCGACGACCTTGCGCGCCAACTGCTCCTTGCTCGGGGCCAGCGCGTAGAGGGTGGACTTGGAGCAGCGCAGCCGGGCGGCGAAGTCGTCGAGCGTGGCGGCGGCGAAGCCCTCGGTGAGGAAGATGCCCAGCAGCTCCTCCAGCAGTGCCGCCTGCCGCGCCGTGGGGGTGCGCCGTGTCATCCCACCAGCGTATCGACAGGTCGGGCCGCCAAACAGTACTCTGAGCCGTCCTGTAGTACTGGTTTCGGTATCCCGGAGGCCGGACATGCCCGCCGAACGCCTGCTGCCCAGCACGGAGGCCGAGGACCTGCTCAAGCTCACCCGCGAGATCGCCCGCGACGAACTCGCGCCGGTCGCCGCCGAGCACGAGGAGCAGGCCAGGTTCCCGCGCGAGCAGTTCCGGCTGTTGGGCCGCAGCGGCCTGCTGGGCCTGCCGTACCCGGAGAAGTGGGGCGGCGCGGCACTGTCCTACGAGGTGTACCTGCAGGTGCTCGAGGAGATCGCCGCCGCGTGGATGTCGGTGGGCGTGGGCCTGTCCGTGCACACCATGTCCTGCTACGCGCTGGCCGAGTACGGCACAGACGAGCAACGCGCCCGCTGGCTGCCGGACATGCTCGGCGGCGACCTGCTGGGCGCTTACGCGCTCTCGGAGAGCCACGCCGGGTCCGACGCCGCCGCGCTGAGCACCAAAGCACGCCGCGACGGCGACGACTACGTGGTGAACGGCACCAAGGCGTGGATCACACACGGTGGCGAGGCCGACTTCTACACGACCATGGTCCGCACGTCCGACGACGGCAGCCGGGGCATCAGCGCGCTGCTGGTCGACGCCGCGACGCCCGGCCTCGGGTTCGGCGCGCCGGAGAAGAAGATGGGCCTGACCGGGTCGACCACCACCCAGGTGCTGTTCGACGGCGCCCGCGTGGGCACCGACCGGCTGCTCGGCGCCGAGGGCCAGGGCTTCAAGATCGCACTGACCGCGCTGAACTCCGGTCGGCTCGGCATCGCCGCGTGCGCGGTCGGGCTGGCGCAGGCCGCGCTGGACGAGGCGGTCGCGTACGCCAAGCAGCGCGCGCAGTTCGGCAGGGCCGTCATCGAGTTCCAGGGCATCGAGTTCCTTCTGGCCGACATGGCCGCCGCGGTGGAGTCGTCGCGGGCGACCTACCTGGAGGCGGCGCGGCGGCGGGACCGGGGGCTGCCGTTCGTGCGGCAGGCCTCGATCGCCAAGCTGGTGGCCACCGACGCGGCCATGCGGGTCACCACGGACGCCGTCCAGGTGCTCGGCGGGGCGGGCTACACCCGCGACTTCCCGGTCGAGCGGTACCTGCGGGAGGCGAAAGTCCCGCAAATCTTCGAAGGGACCAATCAGATCCAGCGGATGGTGATCGCCCGGCAGTTGCGGGACGCCTGAATCCGTCCAGATACCCGCGCGGTGGGAAAACGGCGAAAATCCGCTCGGGCCAGGCCATCACGTCGTGCACGCTGACAACGATGCTGTTTCCATGGGGGAACACTGCCGGTCGCGTGGACGAGGGTGATCAATGAGCCAGCCGATCCTTGCCGAGCACGTGGTCGACATCCTGGCCAGGCTGGTGACCAACCGGGTCGACGGCGCGAGCAAGCGGGCAGCGGACACCCTCGCCGACGCCGTCGTCGGCCGATTACGCCGGATCCGCCGGGCCTCGGCGTTCGACCTGTTCGAGACCGACCCGCACGCGGGCGCACACCGGCAGACCCTGGTCGACCTGCTCAACACCGAGTTCGCCACCGACGCGGGGTTCCGCGACGCGGTGGCCGGGCTGGCCACGGCGGCTGGCGCTCCTGCGGTGCGGACGCCGGAGCCCAAGCGCGACCACCGGCCGCAGAAGCGGGTGCTGCTCGGCGCCGGTGCCGCGGTGGCCGCGATCGCGCTGGCACTGGGCGGCCGGGCGCTGTACCTGGAACTGACCGGGGCCGCCGAACCGGACGGGACGACACCCTGCCGCACATTCTGGGCGTTGAAGGAGCCGGAGCAACGCGGATTGCTGGTGCGCGCCTATGAAAAGCACGGGGAAAAGCGCCGGACGGACGACCCGTACCTCGTCGCGCGTGTTCTCTACGCTTGTGGACAAAACCCGGAAAACACGGTCGACCAGATCATCACCGCGGACGCGATGCGGCGGTAGCGGGGTCGACACCGGCCCCCGCGCGGGAGGGCCGGTGCCCGTGCGTCAGCCCCGGTAGTACGGGTCCTCGGTCTCGCCGAGGCCGGTCTCGGCGTTGAAGGTGTAGACCTGCTGCCCGTTGACGAACACCCGGGTCGCGCGGCTCATCACGTCGAGCGGGTCACCCGACCAGATGACGACGTCGGCGTCCAGGCCGGGCTTGAGCGCGCCGACCCGGTCGTCGATCCCCATCATCGCGGCGGGGTTGGCGGTGATGGCGCGCAGCCCGACCTCGGGGTCGAGGCCCTCTTTGACGGCCAGCGTGACCTGGTGGACCAGGAAGTTGATCGGCACGACCGGGTGGTCGGTGGTGATCGCGATCCGGACACCGGCCCTGGCCAGGATGCCCGGGTTGCGCAGCGTCCGCTGGCGCAGCTCGACCTTCACCCGGCTGGTGAACAGCGGCCCGATGACCACCGGGATGTCGCGCTCGGCGATGAGATCGGCCAGCAGGTGCGCCTCGGTGCCGTGGTTGAGCACCAGGCGGTAGCCGAACTCGTCGGCCAGGCGCAGCGCGGTGGCGATGTCGTCGGCGCGGTGCGCGTGCTGGCACCAGGGCAGGTCGCCGTCGAGCACGCGGACCAGGGCCTCGTGGGTGAGGTCGCGCTCGAACGGGGTGTTCTCGGCGTGCGCGTGGTCGCGGCGGGCCTTGTAGTCCTGGGCCTTGGTGAGGGCCTCGCGGATGATCGCGGCGACGCCGAGCCGGGTGGACGGCATGACCTTCTTGTCCCCGTACACCCGCTTGGGGTTTTCGCCGAGGGCGCTCTTCATCGACACCGGGTCGCGCAGCAGCATCTCGTCGACCGTGCGGCCCCAGACCTTCACCGCGACGGTCTGGCCACCGATCACGTTGCCGGAGCCCGGTTTGATCACCACCGAGGTGACCCCGCCGGCGAGCGCGTCGCGGAACCCCTCGTCGGCGGGGTTGATGGCGTCGATCGCCTTGACCCTGGCAGTGTTCGGGTCGGTCATCTCGTTGGTGTCCTGGCCCGCCCAGCCCTCGGCCTCCTCGTGCACCCCGAGGTGGCCGTGCGCCTCGACGAAGCCGGGCAGCACCCAGGAGCCGGCGGCGTCGACGACCTCGGCGCCGTCGGGGACGGTCACCTCGTCCGCCGGGCCGACCGCGAGGATCTTTCCGTTGTCGAACAGGACGGTGCCGCCCTGGATCGGGGGACCGTCAATCGGGACGACATAGCCGCCGGTAACCGCTGTGATCACGCGCAGACCCTAACCGCGACCGGCGCGCCCGGCTCGGCGAACGGCCTGGTCAGCAGGTCTTCGCCATCGGCGCGCGGTTACCGGGCGGTCACCTGGTGCCGGGAATCGGGCGAAGGCCCCACGATGCCGCCCACGGCGCGCCGGGCAAGGCGGTCAGCAGGTCGGTGCCCGAGTTGAGCGCGTCCGGCGGGCAGGTCATCGGCTCGATGGCGACAGCGCCACCGTCGTGGCCGGGGAACGAGTCCGGTGTGTACACCTGGACCCAGCCGAACACCGGGTCCGCCCACAGGTCGACGCCGCCGCCCGGGCCGCGCAGCGTGTGGTGGACCAGGCCGTCCGCCGAGGGCAGGCAGCCGCCGAACGCGTCGTCCAGGGTGACTTCGCGGACCAGTTGGCTGAAGCGGGCGATCGGGGTGGCCGGGCCGGACGGGACCATGCGCTCGGGGTCGAGCGGCAGGTGGGTGCCTGCGGCCAGGGCGAGCACGCAGTCGTCGACCTCGGCGCGGCCGGGGCGCGGGTACGGGTGCGCGCCGACGCCGAAGGGCATGGGCTCGGTGCCGAGGTTCTCCACGCCGTGGGTGACGGTGAGGCCGGTGGCGTCGACGGCGTAGGTCATGGTGGCGCGGAAGGGGAACGGCCAGCCGGGGCGACCGTCGATGGTCACCGCGAGGGTGGCGCTGTCGGCGGTCGACCCGACGACGGTCCAGGTCTCGCGGCGGACCAGGCCGTGGCTGGCGTTGCCGCGGGCAGGCTCGGTGACGTCGAGGTCGAGGGTCTTGCCGCCGTGCGTCCACCGGGCGCCCGCGACCCGGTTCGGCCACGGCACCAGTACCGCGCCGGAGCCCATCGGCGGGGCCTCGCCGGCGGGGAAGGTCTCCAGGTAGGCGACGCCGTCGACCTCGAACAGGCGCAGCGTGGCACCCGCGGTGGTGATGACGGCCCTGGCACCGCCGGAGCTGATCTCGATCTCCATGCCCGCGAGCCTATGACGGTTCGCCGACCTCGGCATTACTAGACCGGTCTGTATAGTGACCGGCATGGCACGGCGCACCGACACCCGCGACCGCACGCTGCGCACCGCGGTCGACCTCTTCCGCGCCCGCGGCTACCACGGCACGGGCATGAACCAGGTGATCAGCGAGGGCAGGCTGCCCAAGGGGTCGCTGTACTTCCACTTCCCCGAGGGCAAGGAGCAACTGGCGGCCGAGGCGGTGGAACTGGCGGCCGCCGAGGTGTGCGGCTGGGTGGACCTCGCGTTCAGCCAGACCCCGGACCCGGCGACGGCGCTCGCGGTGATCACCGAGACGCTGGCCGCCGAACTGACCGACTCCGACTTCCAGCGCGGCTGTCCGATCGGGACGGTCGCCCACGACGCGGGCGGCGCCGACCGGGTCCGGCAGGCCTGCGCGGACGCGTTCACCTCGTGGCACGGGGTGATCAGCACCCACCTGCGCGAGTACGGCCTCGCCGAGCCGGACGCCCTGGCGACTGCCATCCTGGCCGCCATCGAGGGCGCGCAACTCGTGGCCCGCAGCCAACGCGACATCGCACCGTTGCGGGCTGTCGCCACCATGCTCTCGCCATTGCTGAAGGGGAACTGACGATGCGCGTGCACCACCTGGATTGCGGCTCGATGCACCCGCCCGGCGGCGGCTTCGTCGACGGCTCGCCCGGGCTGTTCCGGTTCGCGCACATGGTGTGCCACGTGCTGCTGGTGGAGTCCGAGGACGGGCTCGTGCTGGTCGACTCCGGTTTCGGCGTCCGCGACCTGACCACACCGAAGGCGACCCTGCCCGGACCGTTCGTCGCCCTGGTGCGGCCGGTGTTCGACGTGGCGCAGGCGGCGGTGCGGCAGGTCGCGGCCCTGGGGTACGACCCGGCGGACGTGCGGCACATCGTCCTGACCCACCTCGACCTGGACCACGCGGGCGGTCTGGCGGACTTCCCGGACGCGCGCGTGCACGTCTACGGGCCGGAGTTGCGGGCCGCGTTGGACCCTGCGACTAGCGCTGAGCGTCAGCGCTATCGGAAGGCGCACTGGGCACATGGGCCTAAGTGGGAGGTCCATGAAGGTGGCGGTGGTGACCGGTGGATGGGGCTAGAGGCAGTGCGCGGCCTGACAGGGCTGTCCGACGATTTCCGGCTGGTGCCGTTGGCTGGCCACACGCGCGGGCATTGCGGTGTCGCGGTCCGGTCGGATGAGGGTTGGCTGCTGCACGCTGGGGACTCTTACTTCAATCAGGCCGAGATGGCGGTGGAGCCGTCGTGTCCGCCGGGGCTGCGCGTGTTCCAGTCGTTGATGCAGGTGGAGGGGAAGGCCCGTAAGGCCAATCAAGGGCGGTTGCGGGGCATGCTCCGTGAGCACCGGGATGAGGTGCGGATCTTTTCCGCGCATGATGTGGTGGAGTTGGAGGCTTTTGCAGGGTGAGGCTTGGTGAGCTGGGGGTGTCTGGCTCTCGGTCTCGCCTGCGGCGTCGACGGAACCGCCTCGCCTTCGGCATTGGCCAGGGCGCGAGTTCGAGCTTTGCTCGATGCGGCGAACTTGTTTTGCGCGGGGCCCCTACGACACCCGGGCAGAACCACAAAGCAGGGGCCCACAAGCAGGCCCTGCCGCGTGGGCGACGCTACGGGTGCCGTTCCCCCGCACAAAACAAGTCCGCCCCATCGAGCTGGCTTGGCACCAGCGACTCCGAGGAGCGCTTGTCGGCCAACGTCGTTTGGGGTGTGTGGTTGGCCAACGTCTGTGAGGGCCGGGTGGTTGGCCAACGTCGTGAAGGGGCGCGTAGACAGGTGGGAAGACTTTACACGCTGAGTTTTTCGGGGTCGACCTGTACTCGGCCTACTACGAGGCGGTTTGCGAACCAGAGTAGGACGCCGACGCCTAGGAGGATGGCGGCGATTGCGTACTCGCGTGCGGGGCGTCCTGACAGGGGGCTGGCCAGGTAGGCGCAGGCGATGGCCCCGATGGCCGGGAGTGCTGTCGGGGCGCGGAAATGTTTGTGGTCGACCTTCTCCTTGCGCAGCACCAGGACTGCGATGTTGACGACTGCGAAGACGATTAGCAGTAGGAGCGAGGTAGTGCCACCGAGCAGGTTGATGTCCACGGTGGCCACCAGCACTACCGCGATCAGGCTCGTGAACACGATCGACACCCAGGGCGTGCGGCGCATGGGGTGAACGACGCCGAAGACCCGGGGGATGATCCGCTCGTTGGCCATGCCGTAGACCAGCCTGCTCGCCATCAACATGTTGATCAGGGCTGAGTTGATGACCGCGAGCAACCCGATCAGCGCGAACACCCACAACGGGAAGTCCGGCGCGCCCACCGAGAGCACCTTGAGCAACGCGTCGCTCTTAGCCCCGGCAAGCTCGTCAGCGGGTACGAGCAGGGACGAGGTCAGCGCCACCAACACGTAGATGACAGCGGCGATCCCCATACCGACCAGCATCGCGCGCGGGAAGATCTTCGTTGGCTCCCGGCACTCTTCGGCCATGCTGACCGAGTCCTCGAACCCGACCATCGCGAAGAATGCCAACGCAGTCGCCGAACTGACCGCGATAAGAGGTGTCTGCCCGGTGGTATCGATCTCGACAAGCCTGCCCGGGTCGCCTTGGCCGGAGCCGATCGCGTAGAAGCCGACCACGATGATGATGAGAAGGCCGGAGAGCTCAATCATCGTCAGAACCACGTTGGCCCATAGAGACTCGGCGACACCCCGGAAGTTGACCGCCGCTAGAAGCACGATGAAGCCAACCGCGATCCAGACGGTGGGGATGACGAGTGAGTCGCCCATGAGCTTCTTCAGGTAGGTGTTCCCGAACGCCTGCGCCGCTGACGCTGCCGAGGTGATCCCGGACGACATCACGGCGAAGGCGACCATGAAGGTGAGGAACTGGACCTTGAACGCCCGGTTCGCGTAGAGGGCGGCGCCTGCGGCCTTGGGGTACTTGCCGACCAGCTCCAGGTAGCTGAAGGCCGTCAGGAACGCTACGGCGAAGGCCAGGAGGAAGGGAAGCCAGAGAGCGCCGCCGACTTTACCCGCGACGGTGCCGGTGAGGGCGTACACACCGGTACCGATGATGTCGCCGACTACGAACAGCAGCAGCAGGCCGGGGCCTATGACCCGCTTCAGCTCGGGCTGCTCACTCTCCTGGGTGGTCATGCAGGCTCACATCTCCCGTGGAGGGAGGGGTTAAACGTGGGATGTTTGCGGGGTGGGGTCTGTGGGGAGTTGTCCACAGGGGGCCGGTTGGTCGGCTCGTCTCGTCGGTGCCCGCCGGTAGGCTGTATGTCGGGGGGTGCTTGGGGCGGTTTGATCTTGAGCTGAGGGTGTTCCGGCTCTCGGTCTCGGCTGCGCCGTCGACGGACAAACCTCGCCTTCGGCATTGGCCCGGACGCGAGTTTCGAGCTTTGCTCGATGGGGTGGACTTGTTTTGTGCGGGGCCCCGACAGCACCCGTGGCAGAACCACAAAGCAGGGGCCGAAAAGCAGGCCCTGCCGCGTGGACGACGCTACGGGCACTGCTCCCCCACACAAAACAAGTCCACCCCATCGAGCAGTTGGCACCAGCGACTCCGAGGAGCGCGTGGTTGGCCAACGTTGGTGAGGGCCGGGTTGTGGACCAACGTCTGTGAAGGCCGGGTTGTGGGCCAACGTCTGCGAGGGGCGGGTGGCTAGCCAACGTCTGTGAGGGCCGGGTGGGTGGCCGACGTCGTAGAAGGGCTCAGTCGGGACCATCACCTGCGCGGGGCATGACTGGGCACACGAAGGTGGTGAGGGGCCGTGCGTGGGCCAAGGTCCGGAGCGGCGTGTTGGGCCAACCTCAGCTGGCAGGTTTCACCCGATCGGGGGGAGGCGGTGTCCATAGTGGAATGAGAAGAGGCGGGACCCCGCGAAGGGGACCCGCCTCCGGGTGGGGCTGTGGGTCAGGCGATGGTGTTCCAGCCTTCGATGGATTCGGGGCTGCGGGGGGCGGGGCCGATGTACTTGGCGGCGGGGCGGACCAGGCGGCCGGTGTGTTTTTGTTCCATGATGTGGGCGCACCAGCCTGCGGTTCGGGCGCAGGTGAACATGGCGGGCATCATGTGCGGGGGGACCTGGGCGAAGTCCAGGATCACAGCGGCCCAGAACTCGACGTTCGTCTCGATGGCGCGGTCGGGGCGGCGTTCGCGCAGTTCCGCCAGGGCGGCCTGTTCCAGGGCGGCGGCGACCTCGTAGCGTTCGGCGCCGAGTTCCTGGCAGGTGCGGCGGAGGACTCGGGCTCGGGGGTCCTCGGCGCGGTAGACGCGGTGGCCGAAGCCCATCAGGCGTTCCTTGCGGTCGAGGATGCCGCGCACGACACCCGCCGCGTCGCCGGTGCGTTCGACTTCGGCGATCATCGGGAGGACGCGGGCGGGGGCGCCGCCGTGCAGGGGGCCGGACATCGCGCCGATGGCGCCCGACAGCGATGCCGCGACGTCGGCGCCGGTGGAGGCGATGACGCGGGCGGTGAAGGTGGAGGCGTTGAGGCCGTGCTCGGCGGCGGAGACCCAGTAGGCGTCAATGGCGGCGACGTGGGCCGGGTTGGGCTCGCCGCGCCAGCGGGTCATGAAGCGCTCGGTGATGGTGGCGCACTCGTCGATGCGGCGCTGCGGCACGGCGGGCTGGTGGATGCCGCGCGCCGACTGGGCCACATAGGACAGCGCCATGACCGACGCGCGGGCCAGCTGCTCGCGGGCCTCGTCGTCGGAGATGTCGAGCAGCGGGCGGTAGCCCCAGATCGGGGCGAGCATGGCCAGACCGGCCTGCACGTCGACCCGGACGTCACCGGAGTGCACCGGCAGCGGGAACGGCTCGGCCGGCGGGAGGCCGGAGCCGAAGCGGCCGTCGACCAGCAGGGACCACACGTCGCCGAAGGTGACCCTGCCGACCAGTTCCTCGATGTCCACGCCGCGGTAGCGCAGGGCGCCGCCGTCGCGGTCCGGCTCGGCGATCTCGGTGCGGAACGCGACCACGCCCTCGAGGCCCGGCCGGAAACCGTCATCCGGCTCGGCGGCCACCGGTGGGTTCTGCTGGATGTCCTGCACCGCGTTCTGCATGTGCCTCGCCTTTCACGCCATGTCCACGACGGTTGCGCGGGTTCGCGTCGGCAGCGGCACTCTCGAGGCAGATCGCCCACGCCGGGCACCACTGCACGGCTTTTCGCACACGATGCTCCTCACCCCTGGGGTTAGCAATCGTTCACACCGGTGTCTTCGGTCACGATCCAGTGAAACGATCCAGATTGTGGGGGACCTCCAGCGCGGGTCGCTTGGTGTCCGCTGTCACCGTGCGGGCGGTTTCCGTTCACCTGGATTCCCCGTACCGTCAAGTGGCCCCCCACGGCAGCGGTGAGGAGATGCGGTATGGCTGACGGCGAGATCGTCCTTGACCTTCCGACCATGCGGGTGGCCTACGAGGTCGGCGACCTGCACGAGAGCGACCTCGCCGAGACCTGGCACGAACAGCTGCAGACCTGGCTCGACGAGGCGAAGCAGGCCGGTCTCGCCGAACCCAACGCGATGGTCCTGGCGACCGCGGCCCCGGACGGGTACCCGTCGTCGCGGACCGTGCTGGCCAAGGGGCTCGACGCGCGGGGGCTGGTGTTCTTCACCAACTACACCTCGGCCAAGAGCCACGACCTGATGGCGTCGCGGGCCGCGTCGGCCACCTTCCCCTGGTACGGGCTGCACCGGCAGGCGACGGTGCGCGGCACGGTGGAGAAGGTCAGCCAGGCCGAGACCGCCGCGTACTGGGCCAGGCGCCCGCGCGGGTCGCAGCTGGGGGCGTGGGCGTCGCCGCAGTCGATCGTGGTGAGCGGGCGGGGTTCGCTGGAGTCGGCACTGGCCAATGTGGAGCGCCAGTTCGCCGACGCGGAGACGGTGCCGGTGCCGCCGCACTGGGGTGGCTGGCGGATCCAGCCGGAGGTCGTGGAGTTCTGGCAGGGGCGCCAGGACCGCATGCACGACCGGTTGCGCTACCGGCTCGGCCGCGACGGCTGGAAGGTCGAGCGCCTCGGCCCGTGAGCCGGGCGCTAAATCACAAGCCCCCAGGTGCTTAGCAAGCCTAAGCTAACCGGTTGTGAGCACCGAGACGGAGGGACCCGCGCGCCGCGGCCGGGTCCGCGGCGTCCTTGGCAAGGTCGTCATCGACACGCGGCCACTGCGGATCCGCGAGTACCGGCGGTTGTGGGTGTCGACCGTGGTCACCGCGGTGGGCAGCCAGCTGACCGCGGTCGCGGTGCCCAAGCAGGTGTACGACCTGACCGGCTCGTCCGGCTACGTCGGGCTGACCGGCGCGGTCGGCCTGGTGCCGCTGCTGGTGTTCGGGCTGTGGGGCGGGGCGATCGCCGACGCCATCGACCGGCGCAAGGTCATGCTCTACAGCAACTTCGGCGTCGCGGTGACCTCCGGGCTGCTGTGGTTGCAGGCGTTCACCGGGCTCAGGTCGGTGGCCGTCGTCCTGGTGCTGCTCGGGCTGCAACAGGCCTTCGTGGCGGTGAACATGCCCGCCCGCAGCGCCGCCGTGGCCAGGGTGGTGCCGCCGGAGCTGCTGCCACCGGCCAACGCGCTCAGCTTCACCACGTTCACCTTCGGCATGGTGTTCGGCCCGCTGCTGGCCGGGTCGCTGATCCCGGTGCTCGGTCTGTCCACTTTGTACCTGATCGACACGGTGGCGCTGTTCGTCGCGTTCACCTCGGTGTGGTTCCTGCCGCCGATCGCGCCGAGCGCCGGGTCCTCGCGCAAGGCCGGGATCCGCGACATCGCCGACGGGTTCCGCTACCTCTCGCTCAAGAAGCTGCTGCTGGTGTCCTTCCTGGTCGACATCATCGCGATGGTCGCCGGGATGCCGCGCGCGCTGTTCCCGGAGATGGCCGAGCGCACCTTCGGCGACCCGCCGGGCGGCGGCGCGGCGCTGGGCTGGTTGTACGCGGCGATCCCGATCGGCTCGGCGGTGTTCGGCCTGTTCTCCGGGGCCTTCGCGCGCATCCGCAGGCAGGGCGCGGTGATCACGGTGTCGATCATCGGCTGGGGCCTGGCGATGGCCGCGTTCGGCCTGACCGGCTCCCTGCTGCTCGCGGTGATCTTCCTGGCCATCGGCGGCGGGGCGGACCTGATCAGCGCGGTGCACCGCAGTTCGATGCTCCAGACCGAGGCGACCGACGAGATGCGCGGCCGGATGCAGGGCGTGTTCACCGTGGTCGTCGCCGGGGGTCCGCGCATCGCCGACCTGGTGCACGGCTGGGGTGCCGCGGCGACCAGCACCGCGATCGCGGCCACCGCGGGCGGCGTGCTGGTGATCGTGCTGACCGTGGCCACCGTCGCCTGGCTGCCGTCGTTCTGGCGGTTCCGGTTCACCCCCGAGGCGGTCGAGACCACCCGGTCGTAGGACAGCTGTCCACCGTCCGGTTGACACCCGGGTTCCATCGCTTGATCGTCGTGCGCGGCCGCGGACCGGCGCAGCATTGGTGCCATGAACGCGATCGAAGTGCGCGGATTGCGCAAGAGCTACGGCGGCAACACCGCCGTGGCGGGGGTGGACCTCGCGGTCGGCGAGGGTGAGGTGTTCGCCCTGCTGGGGCCGAACGGGGCGGGCAAGACGACCACGACCGAGATCCTGGAGGGGTACCGGGACCGCGACGGCGGCGAGGTGCGGGTGCTCGGCGTCGACCCGGCCGCGGCGGACCGGCGGTGGCGGGCCGAGATCGGCATCGTGCTGCAGACCGCGAACGACGCGGCCGACCTGACGGTGCGCGAGACGGTGCGCCAGTTCTTCGGGTACTACCCGGACCCGCGCGGCGTCGAGGAGGTGCTGGCCCTGTGCGGGCTCACCGAGAAGGCCAACGCCAGGATCAGCTCGCTCTCCGGCGGGCAGCGCCGCCGGGTGGACGTGGCACTGGGCATCATCGGCAGGCCGCGGCTGCTGTTCCTGGACGAGCCGACCACCGGCTTCGACCCCGAGGTCCGCAGGCAGTTCTGGGACCTGGTGCGGTCGCTGGCCGCCGAGGGCACCACGATCCTGCTGACCACGCACTACCTCGACGAGGCCGAGGCGCTCGCCGACCGGCTGGCGGTCATCGCGGCCGGGCGGATCGTCGCCGAGGGCACGCCGCGCACCGTCGGCGGCCGGGACCGGGCGCCCGCGACGGTGTCCTGGGTGGACGCCGGTGGCCCGCACGAGCTGCGCACGACCGACCCGGTGCGCACGGTCGTCGAGCTCTCCGCGCGCGGTCCCGTCCACGAGTTGCAGGTGCGCCGGCCCAGCCTGGAGGACATCTACCTCGACCTGATCGGAGCGAGGGCATGACGACGACGCAGGTACGCCCGCAGACCACCCGCCCGCTGCCCTCCACGCTGGGCAACGGCCTGGCGCGGGGCGCGGCCGAGCTGAAGATGTTCTTCCGCTCCAAGGAGGCGGTGATCTTCACCTTCTCCTTCCCGGCGTTCGTCCTGCTGCTGCTCGGGTCCATCTTCGACACCGGCGAGACCATGCCGGGCGGGGCGTCGATGAGCCAGGTGTTCGCCGCCAGCATGATCGCCTACGGCATCCTGAACACGGCGTTCACCAGCGTGGGCGTCGGCATCGCGGCCGACCGCGAGGACGGCACCCTCAAGCGGCTGCGCGGGACGCCGATCACCGCGAGCTCGTACTTCATCGGCAAGATCATCCTGGTCGCGGTGGCCACCGCCGCCGAGGTGGCGCTGCTGCTGGCGGTCGGGGTCCTGGTGTTCGACCTCCGGCTGCCGACCGACCCGGCGAAGTGGCTGACGCTGGCCTGGATCCTGCTGCTGGCCGTCATCGCCTGCACCCTGGTCGGGATCGCGGCGAGCGGGCTGGCGAAGTCGGGCAAGAACGCCGCGACGGTGCTGAACCTGCCCGTCATCGCGCTGCAGTTCACCTCCGGCGTCTTCGTCGCCATAAGCTCGCTGCCGGAGGCGATGGTGAAGGTGGCGGCGTTCTTCCCGGTGCGCTGGATGGGCCAGGGCTTCCGGTCGGTGTTCCTGCCCGACAGCATGGCCGTGGGAGAGGTGGCGGGGTCGTGGGAGCTGCCGGTGGTGGCGCTGGTGCTGGGCGCGTGGTGCGCGGTGGGTCTGCTGCTGTGCCTGCTGACCTTCCGGTGGACCGAGCGCAGGGCGGGCTGAGGTCGGGACCGGGACGGGGGGACGGGGTGGCGGTGGAACGCGCCGAGCGGCACCACACCGAGGCGAGCGCGCAGAACTTCTGGACGTGGGACCTCTACTTCGCGGTGGGGTACGTGTTCGTCACCGTGCTGGTGCTGCTGAGCCACGCCACCATGGCCGACCGGATCGCCTCGGCGGCCGCGATGGCCGCCCTCGCCCTGTTCTACCTGCTCTACGGCAGGCGGCACGCGATCATGCGCGAGGAGCGCGGGCCCGCCGTGGTGTTCGCCGTGGTGTCGATGGCGCTGTTCCTGACCGCCGTCTGGTTCGTCGGGAACAGCACGTTCCTGCTGTTCGTCATGTGCCCGTTGATCTTCATGGCGCTTCCGCTCCCGGTGGCGGCCCCACTGGTGGTGCTGCTCAACGTGCTGCCGCCGGTGCTGGGCCAGCTGCGCTCCGGGATGGGCCACGAGTGGTTCGACCAGCTGCCGACCTCGTTCCTGGGGCTGTCGCTGTCGCTGCTGATCGGGACCTACGTGCACCGGGTGGTCGCGCAGAGCCACGAACGGGCGGCGTTGATCACCGAGCTGGAGGCCAGCCGGGCCGAGGTCGCGGCCCTGTCGCACGAGGCGGGCGTGGCCCAGGAGCGGACCAGGCTGGCTGGCGAGATCCACGACACGCTGGCCCAGGGGTTCACCAGCATCGTGACCCTGGTGCAGGCCGCGGAATCCGAAGTGGACCGCGACAGCGCGAAGGTGCGGCACGCGCTCGACCTGGCGGCGCGCACCGCGCGGGAGAACCTGGCCGAGGCCAGGGCGCTGGTCGCGGCGCTGCGGCCGAGCGCGCTGGACGAGGCGACGCTCACCGAGGCGGTGCAGCGGCTGGCCGACCGGCTCGGCGCGGAGGCGGGCGTCGAGGTCGCCTTCCACACCGAGGGCGACGCGTCCGGGCTGCCGACCGGGGTCGAGGTGGTGCTGCTGCGCGCGGCCCAGGAAGCGATGGCCAACGTGCGTAGACACTCCGGGGCCACCTCGGTGACCGTCGACATCAGGCACACGCCCTCGGGCGTCACCCTGGTGGTGACCGACGACGGCCGCGGCTTCGACCCGGCCTCCCCCGCGGACGGCTACGGTCTGAAGGGGATGCGGGCGCGCGCCGAGCAGGTCGCGGGCACCGTCGCCGTGCACAGCGCGCCGGGAGCAGGCACCACGCTGACCGTGGAGGTACCCACATGACCGACGTGATCACGATCGTGCTCGTCGACGACCACCCGGTGGTGCGCGAGGGGCTGCGCGGGATGCTGGAGGCCGAGCCGGACCTGAGCGTGGTCGGCGAGGCGGGCTCCGGCGGCGAGGCGGTGGCCGTGGTGGCCGCGCTGCGCCCGGACGTGGTGCTGATGGACCTGCGGATGCCCGGCCTGGACGGGGTGGGCGCGACCGAGCGGATCGTCGCGGCAGGCGGGCCGAGCCGGGTCGTCGTGCTCACCACCTACGAGACCGATTCGGACATCCTGCGCGCGGTCGAAGCGGGCGCTTCCGGCTATTTGCTCAAAGACGCCTCCCGCGCGGAATTGGCAGGCGCGGTTCGGGCGGCCAAGCGCGGCGAGACGGTACTCGCACCCTCCGTAGCCGGAAGATTGGTCCGACAGGTTCGTCAACCCGCCAAACAGGCGCTTTCCGGCCGGGAGATCGAGGTGCTCGGATTGGTGGCGAAAGGCCGCACCAACGCCGAGATCGGGGCGTCCTTGCACATCAGCGAGGCCACCGTGAAAACCCACCTGCTGCGCACATTCACGAAACTCGACGTATCCGACCGCACGGCCGCGGTCACGACGGCCATGGCCCGCGGCTTATTGGGTTGAGTTATGACGCACAATTCCATTCATGCTGCACACCACTGAGAACGCGCTGCTGCGCCGGATCGCGGTCGAACAGGCCGAGAGCCGGGCGCCCTCGCTCGTGGCGGCCGTCGTCCGGGGCCACGAGCTCGTCTGGACCGGCGCGCGGGGCAAGGTCGACGGGGCGACCCCCACCACCGAGACCCAGTACCGGATCGGGTCCATCACCAAGTCGTTCGTCGCCGCGCTGGTCATGCGGCTGCGCGACGAGGGCAGGCTCGACCTCAACGACCCGCTGGACAAGCACGTGCCGGGCACCGCGATCGGCGCGGTCACCATCGCCCAGCTGCTCGCCCACACCAGCGGCCTGACCTCGGAGTCGCCGGGGGTGTGGTGGGAACGGGCCGAGGGCGCGGACTTCGCGGCCCTGGACAAGAGCCTGGCCACCGACGCGCTGCGGCACCGCTCCGGCGCGCGGTTCCACTACAGCAACGTCGGCTACGGCGTGCTCGGCGAGCTGGTCGCCCGGCTGCGCGGAGCGAGCTGGCTGGAGGTGCTGGAGGCCGAGATCCTCAAGCCGCTGGAGCTCAACCGCACCACCCCGCACCCCATCGCGCCCGCGGCGACCGGCTGGGCCGTGCACCCCTACGCCGACGTCCTGCTGCACGAGCCCACCCCGGACGCGGTCGCGATGGCCCCGGCCGGTCAGCTGTGGTGCAGCGTGCTCGACCTGGCGCGGTGGAACCGGTTCGTCGGCGGCGACACCGGCGACGTGCTGAACCCCGACACCGTCGCCGAGATGCGCGAGCCCGCGCACATCGACGACGACGCGCACTGGACCTCCGCCTACGGCCTCGGCCTTCAGGTGATCAAGCTCAACGGCCGCAGGCTGGCCGGTCACGGCGGGTCGATGCCCGGCTTCCTGGCGATGAACCTGGTCGACCCGAAGACCGGCACCGGCGCGGTGATCATGGCCAACTCGACCGCGGGCGTCGGCATCGCGACCACCGCAGCGGACCTGATCGAGCTGACCGAGCAGCACGAGCCCGCCCTGCCCACCGAGTGGGAGCCGCTGGTCGACGCCGACCCGGCGCTGCTGGCGCTGACCGGGCAGTGGCACTGGGGTCCGACCCCGTACGTGCTCAAGTTGCTGCCCGACGGCTGGGTCAGCCTGGTCCCGGTCAACGGACGCGGTCGCCAGTCCCGGTTCCGCCCGGACGGCGCCGACACCTTCACCGGTCTCGACGGCTACTACGCGGGCGAGACCCTGCGCGTGCAGCGCGACACGACCGGCGCGGTGACCCACCTCGACCTGGCCACGTTCGTGTTCACCCGCGAGCCGTACGGCGCCCCGGAATCGATCCCGGGCGGGGTGGACGAGCAGGGCTGGCGAACCCGCGAGGGCTGAGGGTGCCAGACTGGGGACGCACCGCACGCTCCGCCAACGCCGCCGGGTCGTCCCCAGTCACCCTTTCCAGGAGAAAGGCGCCCAGATGACGCAGACCGCCGATCCGAGCACGTTGGAGCTCCCGGCAGGCCTCAGGCCCGCTGATGGCCGATTCGGCTGCGGGCCGTCCAAGGTCCGCCCCGAGCAGGTCGCCGCGCTGGCCGGTCCCGGTGCCGCCCTGCTGGGCACCTCGCACCGCCAGAAGCCGGTGAAGTCCCTGGTCGGGCGGGTCCGCTCGGGTCTGCGCGAGCTGTTCTCGCTGCCGGAGGGCTACGAGGTCGTCCTCGGCAACGGCGGCACCACCGCGTTCTGGGACGCCGCCGCGTTCGGCCTGGTCCGCGAGCGCGCGCAGCTGTTCACCTACGGCGAGTTCTCGTCGAAGTTCGCCACCGTGAACAAGAAGGCCCCGTTCCTGCAGGACCCGATCGTGGTGTCCGCCGAGCCGGGCAGCGCGCCGGAGATCGTCTACCAGCCGGGCGCCGACCTGGTCGGTTGGGCGCACAACGAGACCTCGACCGGTGTCGCGGTGCCGGTGAGCAGGCCTGCCGGGTCCGACGGCGCGCTGGTCGCCATCGACGCCACCTCGGGCGCGGGCGGCCTGCCGGTGCGCGCCGAGGACTTCGACGTCTACTACTTCGCGCCGCAGAAGTCCTTCGCCGCCGACGGCGGGCTGTGGCTGGCGCTGGTCAGCCCGGCCGCGCTGGAGCGCATCGCCGAGATCGGCGCGTCGGACCGGTGGGTGCCGGAGTTCCTGTCGCTGCCCACCGCGCTGGACAACTCCACCAAGGACCAGACCTACAACACCCCGTCCATCGCCACCCTGTTCCTGCTCGCCGAGCAGCTGGACTGGATGAACGGCAACGGCGGTCTCGAGTGGACCGTCGCGCGCACGAAGGACTCCTCGGACCGGCTCTACACCTGGGCCGAGCAGACCGAGTACACCGCTGCGTACGTCGCCGACCCCGCGCACCGCTCCCAGGTGGTCGGGACCATCGACTTCGCCGACTCGGTCGACGCCGCCGCGGTGGCCAAGGCGCTGCGGGCCAACGGCATCGTCGACGTCGAGCCGTACCGCAAGCTGGGCCGCAACCAGCTGCGGGTGGCGATGTTCCCGGCCATCGACCCCGAGGACGTGACCACGCTGACCTCGGCGATCGACTGGGTCGTCGAGCGGCTCTGACCCGGTCCACGCGGGCGGTGCGACCCCGTGTCGCACCGCTGCGTGGTCACCCGGATCGCCTGTGTCACCGCACTTGCGCGAGTTCGACTCAACACGCCCGCGAATGGGTGAACGCTGCACCAATCCGGTCGCGCGGAGTGCCTCGGATACGGCAAGATCACGGCGAGATGTCACGGGGATCGCGGCGCGCCTAGCGCGTTAATCCGCCACGCCGATCTACCGTGGGACGCTGGCGAGTGAAGTCCGCTCAGGTCGCAGGGAGGTTCGCGATGCGCGCGCTGCGGGTCGTCGGGCTCTCGGATGACGGCAAGACCGTCATCTGCGAGGACCCGGCACGTGGCGAGCGCTTCACGCTCCCCGCCGACGAGCGCCTGCGTGCGGCCGCGCGCGGCGACGTCACCCGACTCGGCCAGATCGAGATCGAGCTGGAGAGCCAGATGCGTCCACGGGAGATCCAGACCCGCATCCGCGCGGGTGAGTCCGTCGAGCAGGTGAGCGAGGCAGCGGGCATCCCCGCGCACAAGGTCGAGCGCTTCGCCTACCCGGTCCTGCTGGAGCGCTCGCGCACCGCGGAACTGGCGCAGCGGGCGCACCCCGTCCGCGAGGACGGCCCCGACCTGCAGACCCTCGGCGAGGTCGTCGCGCACGCCTTCGGGCTGCGCGGCCAGGACTACGCCGCGGCTGCCTGGGACTCGTGGCGCGGCGAGGACGGCAAGTGGGTGGTCCAGATCTCCTGGACCGCGGGCCGCTCCCTCAACCGCGCGCACTGGTCCTTCCACCCCGGTGCCCACGGCGGCACGGTGTCCCCACTGGATGAACACGCGCACGACCTGCTCGACCCCCAGCCCAACCGCCCGCTGCGCACGGTCCGACCGGTCACCGAGCTCGCCCAGGCGGCGCTGAACCTGGAAGCCCCCAGGACGGCGCCGGTGGTCGAGCCCGAGCCGGACCCGGAGCTGGACGCCGCGGTGTTCGCGCCGCCGGTGGCCCCGGTCCCGGCGGCGGTGCAGGCGCCGGTGGTGGCCGACGAGCCGGACTTCGTCGCGGACTTCGAGTTGACACCAGAGCCGGAACCAGCACCGGTGGAGCAGGAGGATGAGCAGGTGGCCGACGAGCCGGTGGCGGAGATCCCCGAGCAGGACGCGCTGATCGAGGAGCCCGCCCGCAAGTCGGAGCCCCCGCGGGGCAGGCCCAAGGCCAAGAAGGCCAGGCCGATCGTGCCCTCGTGGGAGGACGTCCTGCTCGGCACCCGGTCCAACCGCGGGTAGCGGTCCAGTGTTCGGCGAGGCGGTGCACCCCGTGACGGTGCACCGCCTCTCTGTTTCGCGAGGTCAGGCTGTTTACGCAGGTCAGGTGGGTACGGAGTCGAGGACGGCGGCGGGGAGCCCCGCGTCCCGGCACCACTGCTCGGCCTGGTCCGCGGTGAGCCAGGTGGCGCCCGCGGGCTTGGTGTGGCCGAGGTGGATCCAGCCGTCCGGGGCCAGGACGTGGATGTCGGCGCCGCGCAGGACGAGCAGGCGGCCACCGGGGTGGGCCATGGTCGGGGCCGAGCGGAGGAACCGGGCGGGTTCTTGCCGGGTCATGGGGACATGATGCCCTGGTCGGGGTCCGGTCGTTAACGACCTCGACACCCGGGCGACCCGAAACTCGGATGCCGCCACCGCATCCGGTCGCTACCGTCGAGCGCGACCTCTGGGGGCGTGATGAATCAGGTATCGACCATGGCGGCGCTGCGCAGGCTCGCCCCCTACCTGAGGCCTGCCAGGGGGAAGTTCATCCTGTCCGCGGTCGCGGTGCTGGGGTCGATGGTGTGCGGGCTGACCATCCCGCTCATCCTCCAGCAGATCCTCGACGGCCCGGTCGCGCGCAAGGAGACCGGGCCGCTGCCGTGGCTGGTCCTGGTGATCGCGGTGCTCGGTGCCGCCGAGGCGCTGATGTTCTACCTGCGGCGCAAGCTGGTCGCCGGGCCGAGCACGCTGGTCGAGGCCAGGATGCGCGCCGACATCTACGCCCACCTGCAGCGGCTGCCGATCTCCTTCCACGACCGCTGGCAGTCCGGGCAGCTGCTCTCGCGCGCGGTCAGCGACCTGTCCACGCTGCGCCGGTTCATCGCCTTCGCCGGGATCTTCCTGGTGGTCAACACGCTGACCCTGGCGCTCGGGCTGGTCGTGCTGTTCTTGCTGGCCCCGGTGCTCGGCGTGATCACGCTGGTCTGCGCGGCGCCGCTGATCCTGATCTCCACCCAGTACGAGTCCAGGTACGCGGTGCTCACCAGGCGCTCGCAGGACCAGGTCGGCGACCTGGCCACCGTCGTCGAGGAGTCGGTGCTGGGCATCCGGGTGCTCAAGGCGTTCGGCCGTGGACCGCACCTGGCCAGGCGGTTCGCCGCGCAGGCCCGCGAGCTGCGGGGCACCGAGCTGCGCAAGATCCGGCTGCTGGCGACGCTGTGGGGCGCGATCATCCTGCTGCCCGAGCTGGGCATCTCCGCGCAGCTGCTGTTCGGCTCGCTGGGCGTGGCGGACGGGTCGATGACGGTGGGCACGCTGGTCGCGGGCATCACGGTGGCGACCTACCTGCGCTGGCCGACCGACTCGATCGGCTGGTTGCTCGCCGAGACCAACCAGGCCGCGACCGCCGCCGCCCGGTACTGGGAGGTGCGCGACGCGGAGGTGACCATCACCGACCCGGAGCGCCCCGCGGACCTCCCGGCGGACGGCGTCGGCGCGGTCCGGTTCGAAGGCGTGCGGTTCGCCCACCCCGGCGCGGACCGCGAGGTGCTGTCCGGAGTGGACCTGGACCTGCGGCCGGGCGAGACCGTGGCACTGGTCGGCGCGACCGGGTCGGGCAAGTCGACGCTGACCATGCTGGTCCCCCGGCTGGCCGACGTGACCGCGGGTCGGGTGAGCGTCGACGGGGTCGACGTGCGGGACTTGCGACTGGCCGACCTGCGCTCGGTGGTCGCGATGGCCTTCGAGGAGCCGGTGCTGTTCTCGGCCAGCGTGCGGGAGAACGTGGCGCTCGGTGCGCCGGGGGTCACCGACGAGCAGGTGCGCGAGGCGTTGCGGGTGGCGCAGGCCGAGGAGTTCGTCGACCGGCTGCCGTGGGGGCTCGACACCCGGATCGGCGAGGAGGGCCTGTCGCTCTCCGGCGGGCAGCGGCAGCGGTTGGCCCTGGCCAGGGCGGTCGTGGGTCGGCCGAAGGTGCTGGTGCTCGACGACCCGCTCTCGGCGTTGGACGTGCACACCGAGGCCGAGGTGGAACGGGCGTTGCGCGCGGTGCTGTCGGGGGTGACCGCGCTGGTGGTCGCGCACCGGCCGAGCACGGTGCGGCTCGCCGACCGGGTCGCGCTGCTCGACCAGGGGCGGATCGCGGCGATCGGCACGCACGAGGAACTGCTCAAGAGCTGCGCGGCCTACCGCGAGCAGCTGTCCACTGTGGATGACGAACCGGCCGGGGTGGCCTCATGAGCGCGGTGGCCGACGACCAGTGGCGCGGTGTCGCCGCCGAGGACACCGAGGACATCGACCGGCACGTCGGGCTCAAGCTCAAGCGGCGGTCGCGGGCCCTGCTCGGCTCGCTGCTGCGCCCGCACCTGCGGTGGGCCGTGCTCGGCCTGGTGCTGGTGGTGCTGGAGAACGCGGCGCGGCTGGCCGGGCCGCTGCTGATCGCCGTGGTGATCGACACCGGCATCCCGGACCTGCTGCGCGGCGACCCGACGGTCATGGCCTGGTGCGTGGTCGCCTACGCGGGGTGCACCGTGGCCTCGGCCGGGCTGTGGGCCGGGTTCCTCATGCTGTCCGGTCGCATCGGGCAGGACCTGGTGCTCGACCTGCGGCAGCGGATCTTCCAGCACGCCCAGCGGCTGCCGCTGTCGTTCCACGAGTCCTACACCTCCGGCAAGGTGATCTCCCGGCAGACCAGCGACATCGACTCCCTCGGCGACCTGCTCGAGGTGGGCATCGACGACCTGCTCACCTCGGTGCTGTCCATTGTGGGCATCACCGTGCTGCTGCTGACCCTGGACTTCGACCTGGCCGCGCTGACCGTGGTCACCGCGCTGCCGCTGTTCTTCGTGACGCGCTGGTTCCTGCGCCGCTCCAACCAGGCCTACCGCGGCGTCAGCGGCCGCACGGCCACGGTGATCGTGCACTACGTCGAGACCATGAACGGCATGCGCGCGGTGCAGGCGTTCCGCCGCGAGGACCGCAACCGGTCCATCATGGACGGTCTGAACAGCCGGGTGCGGTCCGCGGCGCGGGAGTCGCTGGACGTGGTGGCGACGTTCACCATGTCGGTCCGGCTTGTGGGCAACCTGTCGCTGGCGGTGGTGCTGGCGTTCGGCGCGTTCCGGGTCGCGGACGGGACGCTGGAACTCGGCGTGCTGACGGCGTTCACGCTGTACCTGCGCCGGTTCTACGAGCCGCTGGACGACATCGCGATGTTCGCCAACTCGTACTCGTCGGCGATCGCGGCGCTGGAGAAGATCTCCGGTCTGCTGCAGGAGAAGCCCGACGTCCCCGAACCGTCGCGGCCGCGCGCGCTGCCGCCGCACCGGGGCGGGCTGCCGATCGAGTTCGTCGGGACCGAGTTCCGGTACCGGCCGGACACGCCGGTCGTGCTGCCGGAACTGGACCTGGCCATCCCGGCCGGGCAGACGGTGGCGCTGGTGGGTCCGACCGGGGCGGGCAAGTCGACGATCGCGAAGCTGGTGGCCCGGTTCTACGACCCGACCGCGGGCAAGGTGCTGCTGTCCGGGGTCGACGTGCGGGACGTGTCCGATGTGGAGCTGCGCGGGTCGGTGGTGATGGTGACCCAGGAGAACTTCCTGTTCTCCGGCTCGGTCGCCGACAACATCCTGCTCGGCAAGCCCTCCGCCACCCGCGCCGAGGTCGAGGCAGCCGCCCACGCGGTCGGCGCGCACGACTTCATCAGCGCCCTGCCGGAGGGCTACGACACCGACGTCCGCAAACGCGGCGGCAGGCTCTCCGCGGGCCAGCGCCAGGTGATCGCCTTCGCCCGCGCGTTCCTGGCCGACCCGGCGGTGCTGGTGTTAGACGAGGCAACCTCCAGCCTGGACCTGCCCACCGAACGCGTCGTCCAACGCGCCCTGGAGTCGGTGCTGGCCGACCGCACCGCCCTGATCATCGCCCACCGCCTCTCCACCGTGCTGATCGCCGACCGAGTCCTGGTCATCACCGACGGCCGCATCACCGAAGACGGCCACCCCCAAACCCTCACCACCACCCCCGGCCACTTCGCCGACCTCCACACCGCCTGGCGCGACTCCTTGGCCTGACCTGGCTCGAGTTTGCTCAGCCGGGAGCCAGGTCAGCGCAAACCTGGCCGTGGTTCTGGTCAGCTGAAGACGATGAAGGGCAGGGTCAGCCAACCGAGGACGATGCCCGCGGCGACGCCGACCGCTACCCAGCGCCAGGTGGGGACCTTGCGGGCGAGCCAGACCGAGGGGAGCAATCCCGCGCTGATCACCAGGTTGGAGGCGACCGCGAGCAGCGGGTTGGTCTCCTTGAGGGTGAGGGCGAGGGTGATCACGGAGAACAGCACGAGCGCGCCGGTGAAGGCGGCCACCAGGAGTCCGACACCCCAGGGGGTCGGTTCCGCCACGGCGGTTTCCTCGGGGGCGGGCGCGTCGATGACCTCGGGTGGTTGCACGGTCGACACCTCTCCGGACAGGGGGTCCACGTAGCTGACTGGGGTGCCCATGACGGCCGCGACGCGTTCGGCGAGTTGGCGGCCGCGGCGGGTCACGAGTTCGGCGGCCTGGTCGGGGTCCGCGGTGGATCCCGGGTCGGACTCGGTTCCCCGGCGCAGGGCGGCGGCGACCTTGGCCCACTCGTGCAGCGCGGTCGACAGGTCCGCGCCCAGGGCGAGCGTGTGCGGGTCGACCTCGCGCTCGCCGGTGCCGTCGTCCCCGATGAGGATGGCGCGGTCATCCCTGGCGCGCAGTTCCACCGGTTCCCCTTTCTGCGAGCGCGTAGAAGGCGACCGCGGCGGCGGTGGCCACGTTGAGCGAGTCGACCGCGCGCGACATCGGGATCCGCACGGCGGCGTCGGCGGCGGCGATGGCCTCGTCGGTCAGCCCGGGGCCCTCCGAGCCGAGCAGCACCGCCACCCGTTCGTCGGCGCGCACAGCCTCGGACAGCGGTACCGCATCGATCGACGGGGTGAGCGCGAGCACGCGGAACCCGCTGTCGCGCAACCACTTCAGCCCGTCCGGCCACGGGTCGAGCTCGGCGAAGGGCACCGCGAGCACGTGCCCCATCGACACCCGCACGCTGCGCCGGTACAGCGGATCGCTGCACCCGGGGGCGAGCAGCACGCCGTCGACACCGAGCGCGGCGGCGTTGCGGAACAGCGAGCCCAGGTTCTCGTGGTCGCCGACGCCCTCCAGCACGGCCAGGGTGCGGGCGTTCTCGGCCAGGTGCGCGGGATCCGGCGCCTGCGCGCGGTCCGCGGTGGCCAGGATCCCCCGGTTCAGGTGAAACCCGACCGCGTCGGCCATGACCTCGGCGCTGGCGACGTAGGCGGGGACGTCCAGCCCGGCCAGGTCGTCGGCGAGTTCCTCGACCCGGCGGCGGATGCCGAGCAGGGCGCGCACCGGGTACGGCGAGGCGAGCAGCCGCCGCACGACGACGACCCCCTCGGCGATGACCAGGCCGCGGCCACCCGGTCGGTCCGGGCGGCGGTCGGCGGTCGACAGGTCGCGGAAGTCGTCCAGCCGTGGGTCCGCCGGGTCGCTCACCTCGATCACCTGCGCCACGGGGGCAGTCTCGCACGTCTGCGGCGAACGGGTAGCGCCCTCACCCGCTGCTCGCTCTGTGTCACGACCAGATAACGCACTGCACCAATTTGGGCGCTAGCCCGACCGGGTTGGCTGTGCGAACGTTGGCCTCCCGCGCGTGCGCCGGACGCCGATCCGGCCAGACGGGAGGGCGGCATGGGGCAAGACGTGAAAACCGACGCTTTCAGCCGAGAAGACCGGCAGCGCTATCGCCAGAAGGTGCGTCGGTGCCTGGACGCGCTGGAGCGCATGCTGACCGAGGGTGGCTTCGCCGACGAGCACCCGAGAATGGGCCTGGAGATCGAGCTCAACCTGGTCGACGACGCGCTCGCACCGGCCATGCTCAACCGCACGGTGCTCGAGAAGATCGACGACCCGTGCTACACGACCGAACTGGGCCAGCACAACCTGGAGCTCAACGTGCGCCCGCGGCCGCTGCGCGACGAGCAGTCCACCGAACTCGAGCACGAACTGCGCCACTCACTGGCCAACGCGGGCCTCAAGGCGCGCGACGCCGGGGCGCGGCTGGTGATGATCGGGACGCTGCCGACGCTGCGCAGCGAGCACTTCGACATCCGCTGGCTGACCCAGAACCCGCGCTACCACAAGCTCAACGACCAGATCTTCGCCCTGCGCGGCGAGGAACTGCTGCTGCACATGGAAGGCGTCCCGCTGCCCGGCCAGCGCGCGGAGCGGTTGCGCTGCCTGCAGGACTCGATCCTGGCCGAGTCGGCGTGCACGTCGACGCAGTTGCACCTGCAGGTGCCGCCGGAGACGTTCGCGGCGAACTGGAACGCCGCGCAGTGCCTCGCAGGCGTTCAGGTCGCGATCGCGGCGAACTCGCCTTTCCTGCTGCGCAAGGCGCTGTGGCACGAGACCCGCATCCCGCTGTTCCAGCAGGCGACCGACACCAGGCCGCAGGAGCTGAAGAACCAGGGCGTGCGGCCGAGGGTGTGGTTCGGCGAGCGGTGGATCACCTCGATCTTCGACCTGTTCGAGGAGAACGTGCGCTACTTCCCCGGCCTGCTGCCGGAAGTGGACGACGAGGACCCGTTCGAGGCGCTGGACTCCGGGCGGGCGCCGCGGTTGGCGGAGCTGCGGCTGCACAACGGGACGATCTGGCGGTGGAACCGGCCGGTCTACGACATCACCAACGACGTGCCGCACCTGCGGGTGGAGAACCGGGTGCTGCCAGCGGGTCCGACCGTGGTCGACCTGATCGCCAACGCGGCGTTCTTCTACGGCGCGCAACGGGCGCTGACCGCGGAGGAGCGTCCACTGTGGACGCGCATGTCGTTCCAGGCGGCCGAGGAGAACCTGCACGCGGGCGCGCGGCACGCGTTCGACGCCCAGCTGTACTGGCCGGGCATCGGCTGGGTGCCGCCGGACGAACTGGTGCTGCGACTGCTGCTGCCGATGGCGCACGAGGGCCTGCGCGACTGCGGGGTGTCCGACGAGTCCCGCGAGCGCTACCTCGGGGTGATCGAGGCGCGCTGCCTGGCGCGGCGGACCGGGTCGACCTGGCAGCGGGCCGTCGTCACCGACCTGGAGGCGCGCGGGTACGACCGGGACAAGGCCCTGGCGACCATGCTGCGCCGCTACATCGAGCTGAGCGCGGCGGGTGAGCCGGTTCACACCTGGGAGATCTGACCGAGGGGTGGACCCGCCCGACGCGGCGGCACTCTTGCCAGTATGTTGCAGTTAGAACTGACTGGCATCAACTCAAGGAGAGCACGTGGCTCCGTACGTCTTGCCCGATCTCGACTACGACTACGGGCAGCTCGAGCCGGTGATCATCGGCGACATCAACGAACTCCACCACAGCAAGCACCACGCCGCGTACGTCAAGGGCACCAACGACACCCTGGAGAAGATCGCGGAGGCCCGGGACAAGGGCGACTTCGGCTCCATCGTCGGCCTGGAGACCACGCTGGCGTTCAACCTCGCGGGCCACACGCTGCACAACCAGTGGTGGACCAACCTCAGCCCGGACGGCGGCGACAAACCGACCGGCGAGCTGGCCGCGGCCATCGACGAGCACTTCGGCTCCTTCGACGGCCTGCGCGCCCAGCTCAACGCGGTGTCCGGCACCATCCAGGGCTCCGGCTGGGGCGTGCTCGCCTGGGACCCGATCGGCTCCCGGCTGATCACTCAGCAGCTCAAGGACCACCACTCGAACCTGTCGATCGCCACCACGCCGCTGCTGGTGTTCGACACCTGGGAGCACGCGTACTACCTGCAGTACAAGAACGTGAAGGTCGACTACATCGACCGCCTATGGAACATCGTCAACTGGGCAGACGTCACCGCCCGCTTCGACGCGGCCCGCGCAGGCCTCAACGGCCTGCGCCCACCCACGCCGAACGCGTAACCCCGCACTCCGGCAGGACGCTCCGACAAGCACCCGCCGGACATAGCGAGACCCCCGCACCGGACGCTTGGTGCGGGGGTCTCGCCGTTCCCGAACTGACTGCCGCTCCCACCACGAAGCGGACAAGAGTTAGGTTAGCCTAACCTCTCAGACCGTGCAAGCCCTGTTTCCCATTGCCCCCCGCTGATGAGTATCGGCAGCTCACAGCCACAACTGCACGCCTCGCTACCCACTGCCTTCGGAGACCATTAGCCGACAGCACCCTGCGAGGAGCGTTCCTCCACGTCGACGACCTCCCCCACGGCGTCGACCTGGTCGCTGGACTGCGCGCGCTCAACGACCCGGCAACGCCCTGCCTCTGGGTGCTCTCCGCCGGATCACACGACCCGCGCTCCCCCGACCGTGTCCGCCTCAAGAGATCCCCATCGACACCGCCTACGAAGCCTTGGCGGAGTTCCTCACCACCCGCGCGCTCCCCACCACCATCGGTTGGCAACCAGCCGAGGACGAGTAGGCCCCGGTTCAGTCGAGCTTCAGGCGGCCTTGGACCCGGCGGTGGGCTTGCTGCTGCCACCAGCCGCCACGGGTTGGGGACGCGTCACCAGTGCAGCAGACACTGGCCCGTTCCTCACTCACGCTGACAACCAGTCGAGCAGCACCCAGCTACTTGACCGGGTTCTCGTACCCCGGCCGACGCAGCAGCAGCCGTCCCCAGCCCGTCACCGGGCGTTGGACGCCGCCGCGGAGTAGCAGGAAGAGACCGCAGGTCATGGCGGTGAGGGCGGCGATGGCGCCGCCGATGATGAAGGGGCTGCGGGCGCCCCACTGGTCTGCCATCCAGCCGACCATGGGGGCGCCGATGGGGTTGCCGCCGACGAAGACGAGCATGTAGAGGCCCATGACGCGGCCGCGCATCTCGGGGGAGACGGCCAGTTGGACGGTGGAGTTGGCGGTGGTCATGAAGGTCATCAGGAACAGGCCGACCGGGACCAGGGCGATGGCGAACGCGGTGAAGTTCGGCATCAGGCCGACCACGACCTCCAGCACGCCGAACGCGAAGGCGGCGCCGAGGAGCATGCGGGTGCGGGGGCGGCCCCGGGAGCTGCGGCGGACGGCGAGGATCGAGCCGGCGAGGGTGCCGACGGCGAGGGCGGTGGAGAGCAGGCCGTAGCCGTCGGCATCGCGGTTGAAGACGGTGGCGGCGACGACGGCGAGGGTGACGAAGAAGGTCATGCCGAAGGTGCTGACGAAGAACACCAGGACCATCACGGTCAGGATGTCGGCGCGGCCCCGCACGTAGCGCAGGCCCTCCCGCAGTTGCCCCTTGGCGCGCGGGATCTTGGGACCGCGGATGAGCTTCGCCGGGTCCATCAGCAGCAGGCCCGCGATCACCGCGAAGGTGAACACCGCGTTGGCCAGGAACAGCCAGCCGGTGCCGATCAGGATGATCATGACGCCCGCGATGGCCGGGCCGACGATGCGGGCCAGGTTGAAGCTGGTCGAGTTGATCGCGACCGCGTTGGTGACCTGCGAGCGGCCGACGATCTCGGCGACGAACGACTGGCGGACCGGCACCTCGACCGCGGAGAACGCGCCGAGCACGAAGCACAGCACGTACACGTGCCACACCTGCACGATCCCGGTCACGTCGAGCACGCCGAGCACCAGCGCGCACGCGGCGAGTCCTATTTGGACGCCGATGAGCAGCTTGCGCTTGTCCAACCGGTCGGCCAACACCCCGGCCCACAAGGAGAACAGCAGCGTCGGCAGGAACTGCAACGCGGCGGCGATGCCCAGTGCGACCGGGTTGTTGCCGGTGAGCACCAGCACCAACCAGTCCTGCGCGATCCGCTGCATCCAAGTGCCCACATTGGACACGACCTGGCCCGTGGCGAAGAGCCGGTAGTTGCGCACCCGCAGCGAGGAGAACATGCCCGCCTCGGGTTCGGCAGGCACGGGCTGCCGAGGCGGCGGGGGTGTCGTCGAGGTGCGTTCGGTCTGCTGCTCTCGGGTACCACCCGCGTACGTCGGCATCTAGTTCTGGTTCCCCGCCATCCTGTCGATGATCTCGGCGGCCGCGGCGAGGGTGTCGCGCTCGTCGTCGGTCAGTTCCGCCAGCCGCTTGTCCAGCCAGGCCTCCCTGGCGGAGATGTCCGCCTCGATGAAGGCCCGCCCCGCGTCGGTCAACGCGACGATCGCCTGCCTGCCGTCGCTGGGGTGGGGGCTGCGGGTCGCGTACCCCAGCTCCTCCAGCGCGGTGATGACCCTGGTCATCGACGGCGGCTGGACGCCCTCCTTGGCCGCCAGCTCGCCCGGCGTGAGCTGCCCGCACTTGTGCAGGCACGACAGCGCCGAGATCTGGGTCAGGGTTACCGTCGAGTTGGTGCGCTGCGCCCGGAGCCTGCGGTTGAGCCGCACCACCGCCAGCCGCAACCGGCTGGTCAGGAGGTACTCGGACTCAGGCATGATGTTTAGCATACCTCACTAAACAGTCGTCGGTCGACGAACTTACGCCGATGTCACACCGGCGCTACTGTTGATCTATGCAGGTGCGGCGCGCACGCCCGGGTGACGGCAAGGGGATGGCGGCCGTCCACGTCGCCGCCTGGCGCGCGGCCTACGTCGGCATCATGACCGACGACCGCCTGGCCGGGCTGTCCGAGCGCACCTTCGCCCAGCGCTGGGAGTCCCTCGTGACCAGCCCCGGCGAGGCCCGCACCTTCGTCGCCGAGACCGATGGCCGCATCACCGGCATCGCCACCGCCGGACCCCCACGCCACCAGGTCCGCGCGGGCGAACTCCACATGCTCAACGTCCACCCCGACGCCTGGGGAACCGGCACCGGCTCGGCCTTGCTCACCCGCTGCGTCGACGAACTGACCCTCCTCGGCTACGACTCCGCCTACCTGTGGGTCGCCGAAGCCAACCACCGCGCAATCACCTTCTACACCCACCACGGCTGGACCCCAGACGGCGAGACCATGGACGACCACCGCGAATCCCCACCCTTACGCGAACACCGCTACGTCAGGGATCTCTAGCGTCTTGCCAAGCCGGGCCCGTGGTCGCGTCGGCTGTCTGAACAGGTCGGCTAGCCTGGCCCCATGTCCGAGCCGGTGCTTCGCCCCACGCCGCCGCTTTCGCCCAGGTTGTTGGCGTTGGCGCCGATCGTTTACGTCGGTACGAGCACCTGGTTCGCCGCGGCTCTGGTCCTCTTCCTGCTGGACACCCCGAGCATCTGGACCTGGACCGCCCTCTCCGGTGGCGGCCTCGGCATCATCGGCGCCCTGATCATGCTCTGGCAGCAGCAAGCCCGCCGCCGGGGCTCCAAGGCCGCCCAGAAGCTCGACTGAACCGGGGCCTGCTACGTGAGGTAGTGGGCGGGTTCTTCGATGAGGGCGGTGAAGGTGTGGCGGTCGGGCCAGCGGTTGGTGGTCCAGGCCAGGGCTCGGGCCAGGGCCTCGGGGGTGTCCTCGCAGTGGACCACGTCGTCGAGGACCCACCAGGTGGGGTTGTGGGTGCCGGTGGGGGTGCGGATGGTGAGCTTCTCGTGCACCAGCAGCGTTCCCAGGGGGATGTCGACGTCGAGGAGTTCGCAGGCGGCGGCGACGGCGCCCAGGTCGGACCAGGGGACGGGGTCGGCGGCGGAGATGATCTCGCCCGCGGATTCCTCGGTGGCCAGGGGGAGGTCGAGGAGTTCGGCCAGGGGCTCGGCCAGCGCGAAGTCGGGGCCTGCGGCGACGACCTGGTCCTCCGGGAGAACGGTCAGGAGCCAGGGGGCGTCGAGCACCACGCAGTCCGCGGCGACGGTGCCCGCGAGGGTGCGGGTCGTCTCGGGGAGGCGGACGTCGGTGGGGTCGAAGACCTCGTCGGCGACGGCTTCGGCCAGGGCGGCGTGGGTGCGCAGGACGGCGCCGGGGTGCAGGCCGCGATCGGGGTCGCCCAGGCGGATGAGCAGGTCCTCGGCGTCGTCGGCGTTGTCGACGCGCAGGCCGGTGCGGACGCCGATGGCGGCCAGCACGCGCGGGTCGACACCGATGTCCGGCACGACGTCGTAGAGGCCTGCGAGGTCGTCCGCCTCCGGTAGGCGCCAGTCGGACGGAGCGGCACCGCCGATGACCGCGTGCCGGGCGATCCACCAGCCGGTGTAGCCGTCGGGTTCGAGCAGCGCGCGCCAGGTGTCCGGGTCGGCGGCCAACAGCGCGAGCGCCCGGGGCCACGCGTCGTCGGTGACCAGGTCGAGGTCGCGGACGGCCAGGACCCGCGCGGGCGGTTCCTGCCTGCTGTCCCACCACTCGGCCTCATCCGCCAGCCCGTGGTCGGGACCGGTCGGCGCCTCGTCGGCCACCAGCGCGAACGCGTCCAGCACGCCGACCGCGGCCAGCACGTGATCCGGCCACTCGGCGGCGACCTCGGCCGAGAGCACCCCGACCGGCGCGTCCTCGTCGAGCACGTCCAGCAGCGGCGACCCGGGCAGCGCGAGTTCGTCCGCCCGCCGCCAGTCGCCCACGGAGTCCTTGAGCGCCAACGCACCCAGCCACGGCAGCTCACCCGTGCGCACGCCTGCGTCGCGCACCAGCCGGAGCACGACCGACACCAGGCCGGTGATGTCCACACCGGACTCGACGTCGTCCAGGCTGCGCTCGACCGCGTCCTGCAGACCGCCCGCGTCCAGCAGGTCGACCGGACCGCCGCGGTGCGCGCCGAGCCGTTCCAGCACCGGGTGCGCCGCCTCGGCGTGCACGACGTGCAGCACCCCGACCTCGGCGTGCGCCAGCAGTTCCAGCAGCTCGGCGTCCTCGACCAGCACAACACCCGCGGGACCGGGCAGCGTCCGACCGTCCGCCAGCGGCACGGGCAGCGCGCCCAGTTCGAGCCGCGCGGTGCCATCGGTTTCCACGACCGGCGCGAGCGCGGTGTAGAGGCGGTGCCACCACTCCGGCGGCCTGGCCCGGCCGGTGATCGTGTCGACCACGTCGGCCAGCCCGAGGCGGGGCACGTCCAGGGCGGCGAGCGCGGCGGCGTGCCGCTGGGCGGACAGCCACCCGGCGGCCAGGTTGGGAACGATCTCGGCGAGCAGCTCGGCCAGTCCGTCCGCCTCGGCGTCGAGCACCTGGGCGCGGGCGGGCGCGAGGTCGTCACCTTCGGCTGCGGGCAGCCACGGGCTCTGGCGCAGCGCGGTGACCAGCAGTTCGCGCAGGCGTTCGTCGACCTCGGAGAGCGGGAAGCCGACCAGCGGCACCAGCGCGGTGCGGTGCTCGGCGGGGGTCAGCTCGACCAGGCCGGGGTATGCGCCTGCGGCCTCGGCGAGCACGGCGGCAGCGGCGGCACCTGCGTGCAGCCTGCGGCGGGTCGGCTCGATCGGCAGGGTCGCGACCAGACGCGCGGGCAGCGACAGACGCTCGTCGGTCGGGGTCGGGGCGTGCAGCACGTCGTCACCGAGGGGCAGCGGGGCGCCGTCCTGGTCGACCTTGGCGGCCCAGCACACCGACCACTGCCTGCGTTCGCGCGCCTCGACGCCGAGGTGCTCGACCAGGTCGTCGGCGAGGGTGCCGGAGACCCGGTGCACCAGCCAGGACACGACGCCGTCCGGGCCGTGGATCTCGACCCGGGAGTCGTTGTCGACCCGCCACCACGCGTCGTCGCCGATCTCGATGCGGTCCAGGCGGGGAAGGGCGAGGAGAAGGTCGGCGGCTTGCGCTGCGAAGTTGGCGAGGAGCTTGCGACCGTTGACGTCACCGCGCAGCGGTAGCCGTACCTCGGTGGCAAAGCCATCGGGGACTACAGCGTCGGCGGGCCACACCATTCGGAGGACTGGAACGCGGCCACCGCGATCGGCAGCCCTAGCGGCGAGGTCAGGGTGATCGGCGATGGCGGCGCGTGTCTGCTCAGCGGAGAAGGTGACGCCGCCGTTGAGCGACAGCACGCTCGGCGAGTCCGTCACGGCGAGCACCGCGGCGAAGCCGACACCGAACTGGCCCACGCCCTGCACGGAGCTCTTAGCGGACGCGCGTAAGGACGCCAGCGCGGCGACCCCGTCCGCGTCGAGCGGTCGGCCGGTGTTGGCCGCGCGCAGCTCACCATCCACTAGGGACAGTCGGAGCGTCCCGGTGCCGTCAGCGGCGTCGGCCGCGTTCTGCGCCAACTCCACCAGCAGCCGGTCGCGGTAACCGCCGAGGTAGAGGTCTTCCTCGGCGTTAGCGTCCTCGCGGAACCTGGTCGGGGACGTGGTCCAGGCACTCAGCACTGCCGCTCGGAGCGCGGCGGTGCCGAAGGGGTCGGCGGCGCTCACCCTTGCTGGTTGGACTCGGGCTGGCCGGAGGGTTCGTCGGCCAGTTCGCCCTGGGCCACGGCGGCGACGGCCTGGTCGACCGACTCCTCGCTCGGCTCCCCAGCCTGCTCGTCAGCGGTGCCCGCCTCGTCGACGGTGCCCGCCTCAGCCTCGTCAGCGGTGTCAGCAGCTGCCTCGGCGTGCGGCTCGACGTCCAGCCGGGCGTCGTCGTAGATCAGCTCGGCGACCAGGACCGGCGAGATCTGCTCGACATCGGCCTCGGAGTGCGCCCCGCAGCCGTAGCCCGCGTGCACGGCGCGGCCGTCCGCGGGCGAGATCTCGTTGCCGCACACGCCGAACGCGGCGCCGAGCGATCCGGCGACCGGCAGGTAGAAACCGCAGGTGCCGCAGGCGGCAGGCGCGCCGCGGGCCATGTCCGACCCGGGGCCGAACTCGCCGACCTTCCAGCGGTCGGCGGCGTCGAGGCGACCGAGGCGCGAGAGCACGCGGACCCGGCCGAGGCCGACCTCCATCGCGAGCTGCTCGACCTCGGGGTCGTCGGAGGCGAGGTAGGCGGGCGCGAGCCGCGGGTCGTCCGGGTCGGTCGGCAGCAGGTCGCCGACCCCCAGGTCACCGGCGCGGACCCGGTCCTGCCAGGGGATCCACGGCGGGGCGACGAGCGCGTCGGGGCCGGGCAGCAGCACGACCTCGCTGACGGTGACGTCATCACCCGCTTCGGCGATGGCGACGGTCACCGCCCAGCGCCAGCCGCGGTACCCGGGCTTGTCCGCGTCGAACAGGTGCGTTGCCGACACCGAGTCCTCGGCCCGCACCTCGACGTGCGGTCCCACCTCGGTCCCGGCGTGCTCCCGCGCGGCGGCGCGCGCGAACTCGACCGCCGCGAGCAGTGCGGGGTCGGTCACGACTTCTGGTGCAGGCGTCGAGGTCATCACGGCTGATTGTGCCCCACGCCCGAAGCGGGTGATACAGCCGTGTCACGCTAGTGGGGTGCTCGCCCGCCTGACCGCCGTCGCCGCCGCCGTCACCTGCCTGGCCGCGGGCTGTTCGGGCAGCGGGCAACCGCAGCCGGCCGGCAGCCCGGGAGTGCCGACGCTGCGGCCGCAGGTGCTGGCCGAGATCCCCCATGACCAGGGCGCTTTCACCCAAGGGCTGGAGCTTGTCGATGGCGTCCTCTATGAGGGGACGGGCCTAGAGGGGCGTTCGGAGTTACGGGCGACCGACCCGGCTGACGGGTCGGTGCAAGAGCGGACCCAACTGCCGAGTGAGTTCTTCGGCGAGGGCATCACCGTCGTCGGTGACCGGATCTGGCAGATCACCTGGCAGAACGGCGTGGCCGTCGAACGTGACCGGTCGACCCTGGCCGAGCGACGCCGGGTCACCTATGCGGGTGAAGGTTGGGGCATTTGCCACGACGGCACCCGGCTGGTCATGAGCGACGGCACGGACAAGCTGACATTCCGCGACCCGACGACCTTCGCGGCCACCGGCGAGGTGCGGGTGCGCGACGCGCAGGGGCCGGTCGAGCGGCTCAACGAGCTCGAGTGCGTCAACGGCGCTGTTTACGCGAACATCTGGGAGACCGACCGCATCGTCCGGATCGATCCGGCGTCCGGTGGCGTCACCGCGGTGGTGGACCTGACGGGGCTACTCCCCGAGGGGGAACGCACGGGCGCCGACGTGCTGAACGGTATCGCCGCGGTCCCCGGGACCGATGAGTTCATCGTGACCGGGAAGCTGTGGCCGAAGCTGTACCGCGTCCGGTTCGCGACCTCGGGCTAGAGGCCCGAGACTGTCCACTCGACCGGCCGTCAGATCGGCCTCCCGTACGGCAGGATGGAAGACGTGATTCGCAACGGCCCCGCTGATCAGCCGCCGTCCGGCCGCCGCTCGGGCCGGAAGGCGAAGCGGGGCTGGGCGGACGTGTCCCAGCCCAGTTGGCGCGAGGCCGAGCCGCCGACCACCGGCATCCCCCGCCAGAACCCCCAACTCCCACCGCACGCCCCGCACCGGCGCGATCCGCTGCCCCCACCGCGCACGCGCCGGGTAGAGCCACCGGAGGAGCCGCGGTACGAGACCTACGGCGACCGTGACCCTGATCGGTACGGGCGCCCCGACAGGTCGTACCGCGAAGAGCGCCCGTACCGGGAAGAGCGGGACTACCGCAACGACCGGGAGTACGAGGACCGGGCTTACAGGGAAGAGCCCCTGCCTGCGCGCTACCGGGACTCCGGCACTCGATACGAGGAAGAGCCGGGGACGGAGATAGAGCGGCGCGAGGGACCGCCGCCCGGGTACCCCAAGAAGCTGACCGTGACCCGGGTCGCGGCGATGCGCAGCAGGCAGCTGACCTCGCAGGCGATGACCGCGTTCCGCAAGGCCGCGAACGCCGACGGTGCCGACAAGTCCGGGCTGACCTCGCTGACCTACGCGACGATGCTCAACTACGCGGGCGACGCCGCGATGGCGGTCGCGCTGGCGAACACGCTGTTCTTCTCGGCGGCCAGCGGCGAGAGCAAGGGCAAGGTCGCGCTCTACCTGCTGATCACCGTGGCGCCGTTCGCGCTGCTCGCGCCGGTGATCGGCCCGCTGCTGGACCGGCTGCAGCGCGGCCGCAGGTTCGCCATGTGCGCGGCGTCGGCCGGTCAGGCGCTGATGTGCGTGATCATGGCGATGCACTTCGACGACTGGATGCTCTACCCGGCGGCGCTGGGGAAGATGGTCCTGTCCAAGTCGTTCACGGTGCTCAAGGCCGCGATCACGCCGAGAGTGCTACCGACCGAGATAACCCTGGCCAAGACCAACGCCCGGTTGACGGTGTTCGGCCTAGCGGCCGGGATGGTGGCCGGGGCCATAGCGGCGTTGTTCCTGAACCTCTTCGACTCACCGGGCGCGTTGTGGTTCACGGTCATCATCTGCGCTGTCGGCGCCGCTCAGGCGCTACGGATCCCGTCGTGGGTTGAGGTAACCGAGGGCGAGGTCCCTGCCTCGATCAGTGCGCGGATGCCGCTACCGACCACGAAACGCAGGCCCATGGGGCGGCAGGTCGTGGTGTCGCTGTGGGGCAACGGGTCGATCCGGGTGCTGACCGGGTTCCTGATGATGTTCGCGGCGTTCGCGGTCCGCGCGCAGAACGAGGCCGAGCCGTTCCAACAGCTGCTCCTGCTGGGTCTTATCGCGGGCGCGGCCGGGCTGGGCAGTTTCGCCGGTAACGCTGTCGGCGCGCGTGTCCACATCGGAAACCACGAGCAGGTGGTGCTGGGCTGCCTCATCGCCGCGTTGGCGACAACGGTGGTGGCAACCCTGACGGCGAGCATCTTCGCCGCGACCATCGTCGGCCTGGTCGGCGCCATCGCGAGCGCGTTGGCCAAGAACAGCCTCGACGCGGTCATCCAGGACGACCTGCCCGAGGAGTCGCGGGCGTCGGCGTTCGGCCGCTCGGAGACCGTCCTGCAGCTGGGCTGGGTGTTCGGCGGCGCGGTCGGCGTGCTGCTGCCGCCGATCTGGTGGGTCGGCTTCCTGGTCGTGTCGGTCATGCTGGCCCTCGGCCTGGCGCAGACCCTGGTGAGCCGCCGCGGCGGCAGCCTGATCCCCGGCTTCGGTGGTCAGCGCGCGGCCGAGGGGATGGCCGCCGCGCTGCGCCGCTTCCGCCCCGCACCACGGTCGGCACGGGACGACACGTAGGGTCGCGACGTGCGCAGAGCCATCACCGCCACACTCGCCGTCGCCACCGCCGTGCTCGCGGGCTGCTCCGCTCCCCCGCCGCCGGACGTCACCTTCTACACCGATGGCGAGAGCGTCGTCGCGAGCCCGATGGGGCTGTGCGAGGTCGGCAAGGACACCTGCCTCCAGGACGAGGACGCGGTGGTGACCCTGCCGACCCGCAAGGGCCAGCCGGTGCAGATCTCGGTGTCGTCGCAGGTCGCGAACAGCCCGTGGGGCGTCGTGTTCTCCTACGTCGACCGGGCGGGCCAGCAGCAGGCCGCCAGCAGCAGGCTGATCTCCGACGGGAGCCTCGCCTACACGCTGGTGCCGCCGCCGGACGCGGAACTGCTGATCTACGTCGAGGTGCAGAAGCTGCGCGCCGTGCAGGGCAAGCTGGTCGAGACCGGCATCTGGGGCCTCACGACGCGGCAGCGGGGCTAGTCGGCGGCGGTTTACGGGTCGAGTTCCCTGGCGACCGCGCGGACGACCTCGGAGATCCGCTTGGTGACCTTGCGGTCGGGGTAGCGGCCGCGCTGCAGGTCCGGCTGGACGGTGGACTCCAGCATCTTGATCATGTCCTCGACCAGGCCGTGCAGCTCCTCGGCAGGCCTGCGCCTGGCCTCGACGACCGAGGGCGGCGCGTCGATGAGCCGGACCGAGAGCGCCTGCGGTCCCCGCCGCCCGTCGGCGACCCCGAACTCGATGCGCTGCCCGGCCTTGAGACCGGGGACGCCCTCGGGCAGGGCGGACGCGCGGACGTAGACGTCCTCGCCACCGTCCTGCGTGACGAACCCGAAGCCCTTCTCCGAGTCGTACCACTTGACCTTGCCGGTCGGCACAGCTCTCACCGTTCCCTCGTCGTCAGTCCGCCCCGCGCCGAGGGGTCTCCCGCCGCGCAAGACGAACGCGCCCTGGGATCACCCGGGACGCGTTCCCCAAGCCTAAGCCAGCCATCCTGTCGCCTCAGCCCCGCCTGAGCGTTACCACCGAACCGCAGCGGCTGAGGACGCAACGGTCGAGGCGCCTATCCTGTTCCCATGGCGGCCGAAACCCACCCCTCTCGCACCCTCCACGTCGCGTTCGCGCTGTTCGGCGTGGGACTGCTCGCGGTGGTCGCCATCTTCGTGCTGGCCGCCCTCGGCCACACCGCCCCCTGGCTGTGGGCCGTGTCCATGGCCTTCCCCGCGGGCCTGGCTCTCGCCGTCGTCCACGTGGTCCGCCGCCGGTAGCCCCTAGAGGTTACTCAAATGAACCTTGAGCCACATAGGAAATTCGGTGAGGTCACGCAGGACCACATCGGCTCCCGCGGCTAGGAGTTGCTCGGCTGTCCTAGGACCGGTCGGCACGCCTACGGCGATGGCGTTGGCCGCGTGCGCGCCCGCCACGTCTCCCTCATGGTCGCCTACGTAGACGCTGGCGCCGTGGGCGCGGAGTGCCTCGCCCTTGGCCGTCGACCAGAGTTCGCCGACGAGGGTGTCCACCTGCCAGCCGAACTGGGCGAGGTGCTTGGCGGCGTTGGGGCCGTACTTGCCGGTCACGACCAGTGTTCGACCGCCTGCTTCGCGTACCGCTGCCAGTGCGTCACCCGCGCCAGGTAGGGCCACCGTCGAGGGGATGACGATGTCCGGGTAGAGCGCGCGGAAGCGGTCGACCAGCCACGGGATGCGCTCCTCCGGGGCCTCGAAGCCCCGGAAGATCATGTCCAGCGGCGGCCCGAGGTTGGCGGCGAAGTACTCGCCGTCGAGGGCGAGGCCGGTCTCCTCGGCGAGCGCGGCCATCGCGGCGACCATGCCGGGACGCGGGTCGATCAGCGTCATGTCCAGGTCGAAGCCGACCGCGAAGCCCTCCACACCGCCCAAGCTACCCGCGCCCGAGCAGGTCGGCGGCGACCTTGCGCATCTCGACCTTGCGGACCTTGCCGGTCACCGTCATGGGGAACTCGTCGACGACGTGCACGTACCTCGGGATCTTGTAGTGGGCGAGCTTCCCGGTGCAGAACTGGCGCACAGCGTCAGCGTCGAGCGGTACCGCTCCCTCGCGCATGCGGACCCACACCATCAGTTCCTCGCCGTAGCGCTCGTCAGGGACACCGATGACCTGCGCGTCAAGGATGTCCGGGTGGGTATAGAGGAACTCCTCCACCTCTCGCGGGTAGATGTTCTCCCCACCGCGGATGACCATGTCCTTGATGCGGCCGGTGATCTTCAGGTAGCCGTCGTCGGTCATCACCGCCAGGTCGCCCGTGTGCATCCACCTGGCGCTGTCGATCACCTCGGCGGTCTTACCCGGCTCGTCCCAGTAGCCCAACATCACCGAGTAGCCCCGCGTGCAGAACTCCCCCGGCTCCCCGCGCGGCACGGTCAGGCCCGTCTCCGGGTCCACGACCTTGACCTCCAGGTGCGGGTGGACCCGCCCGACAGTGGAGACCCGCAGGTCCAGGACATCATCGGCCCTGGTCTGGGTGGACACGGGCGAGGTCTCGGTCATGCCGTAGCAAATGGTCACCTCGGTCATCCCGAGTCGATCGATGACCTGCTTCATGACCTCTTCCGGACAGGGCGAGCCCGCCATGATGCCGGTGCGCAGCGAACTCAGGTCGAGCCCCTCGACCTCTGCGAGCATCGCGATGAACATCGTTGGAACGCCATAGAGCGACGTGCACCGCTCTTCCGCGACAGCGCTAAGAGTCGCCTTGGGATCGAACCCGGGCGCGGGGATCACGATGCAGGCGCCGTGCGAGGTAGCAGCCAGGTTTCCCATCACCATCCCGAAGCAGTGATAAAAGGGCACGGGAACGCACACCCGGTCCTGCTCGGTGTAAGAACACAGCTCGCCAACGAAGTAGCCGTTGTTGAGGATGTTGTGGTGGGACAGGGTGGCACCCTTGGGGAAGCCGGTGGTCCCGGACGTGTACTGGATGTTGATCGGGTCGTCCGGAGACAGCGCTATCGCGGGGAGAGGGTCTCTGTCGGCCACGATCTCGGCCCAGGATTGTTGGCCGATGAAGACAACGTCACAGGCTGGGTTTACCTCGGCGATCATGGCCGCGTAGTCGGAGGTCTTGAAGCTCGGCGCGGAGACGAGCACCCGCACGCCCGCTTGGTCGAGCACGTACTTCAGCTCGTGGACCCGGTACGCGGGGTTGATGTTGACGAGGACAGCACCGATCTTGGCGGTGGCGTACTGCACGAAGACCCACTCGGCGCAGTTCGGCGCCCAGATCCCCACACGGTCGCCCTTGCCCACTCCGAGCGCGAGCAGCCCTTGCGCTACCGCGTCGACCTCGGCGGAGAGCTCTCGATAGGTCCACCTCCGACCGGTGGCCCTGTCTACCAGGGCATCTCGGTCTCCGTAGGCGGCGACCGTGCGGTCTAAGTTCTCGCCGATCGTGTCACCGAGCAGCGGGACGGTGGACGTCCCGGACGAGTAGCTGGGCAGCGGCATCGCAGGCTCCTTCCGGCTGTGGGCCAGGTCACCATCCTGCATCGGGGCGGGTGATCCGGACACCCGTGGTCGGGCGGATGCGGAACACTGGGTGGTGTGCGCCTACTGCTGAACCTGATCTGGCTCGTCCTGTGCGGCTTCTGGATGGCCATCGGCTACCTGATCGCGGGCGTCATCTGCTGCGTCCTGATCATCACGATCCCGTTCGGCCTGGCGTCGTTCCGCATCGCGAACTACGCGCTGTGGCCCTTCGGCCGCACCATCGAGCCGCGCCGGGAGGCGGGCGCCGCCTCGCTGATCGGCAACGTCATCTGGATCGTCTTCGCGGGCTGGTGGCTGGCCCTCGGCCACATCGTCACCGGCTTCGCGCTGTGCGTCACGATCATCGGCATCCCGCTCGGCATCGCGAACTTCAAGATGATCCCGGTGTCCCTGGTCCCGCTCGGCTCCCGGATCGTGCCTACGCCGTAGGCACGTCCGCGCGCCACGGCAGCGGAACCACCAGACACGGCCCACCGACGAACAAGCCCGCGTCCACGCCGAGGGCCTTACCGTTCGCGTAGAGGTAAGGACCCTCGATCTGCGTCGGTAGCACCCCCAGCTGGTCGGCGATCACGCTGTGCCCGTGCACGACCTGCTTACCGCCGAGGGTTGTGAGCAGCTCATCGGCCGCCATCTCCCCCTCCGGGCCGCGGAAGGCGTACCGGGTCGTCATGCGCCGCCAGACCTCCCACCACTCGGCGGCGTCATCGGAGTGCAGCACCTCTTGGACGGCCTCGTTGATGCCCGCGATGTCGTCGCCCCACAGCAGGTACTGGGTGGTGTCGGAGTGCATCAGCAGGTGGTCGTCGACCAGCTCGATGACCGGCCGGGTGGTGAGCCACTCGATGTGGTCGTCGGTGAGGGAGTCCTGGTCGGTGTCGATGCCGCCGTTCATGCTCCAGCTGCGGGCGAAGCTGCGCGGCCCGAACTCCGACGGGATCGGGTCGTCGCCGAAGCGGTGCATGCCCAGCAGCAGGATCTCGTGGTTGCCCAGCAGCGTCTCGACCTTGCCGCCCGCCCGCGCCGCCTGCTCGGCCAGCGCGCGGACCAGGTCGATGACGCCGATGCCGTCCGGGCCGCGGTCGACGAAGTCGCCGAGGAACCACAGGTGGTCGCGGCCACCGGCCCAGTCGCCGTCCGCGGTGACCAGTCCCTCGGCGGCCAGGGCGGTGATCAGTTCCGCGCGGTGCCCGTGGATGTCGCCGACGACGTAGGTCGCCTTCTCCTTCGCCACAGCCACGACCCTAGGGGAGCCACCCCGGCGACGCGCAGCGATCGGTAACCGTGACCGGCGACGACGACTCACCGTGACCATCCTCCTACGAACGAGCTACAAGTCGGGAAACGGGTCGGCCGTGTGGCCGACCAGGTCGGCGACCGACCCGATCACCCGGGTCGGCCGGTAGGGGTAGAGCTCGGCGGTCGTGGCGCCGGAGATCCCGGACAACACCAGGATCGTGCGCAGGCCCGCCTCCAGCCCGCTGCGCACGTCGGTGTCCACCCGGTCGCCGATCATCAGCGTGCTCTCCGAGTGGGCGCCGACCGACCGCAGCGCCGAGCGCATCATCAGCGGGTTCGGCTTGCCGACGTAGTACGGGGCGCGGCCGGTGGCCCGCTCGATCAGCGCGGCGACGGACCCGGTGGCGGGCAGCGAGCCCTCGCGGCTGGGGCCGGTGGCGTCGGGGTTGGTGGCGATGAACCTGGCGCCCGCCTCGACCAGCCGGATGGCCCGGGTGATCGCGGTGAAGCTGTAGGTGCGGGTCTCGCCGAGGACCACGTAGTCCGGGTCGCGGTCGGTGAGCACGTAGCCGATCTCGTGCAGCGCGGTGGTGAGCCCGGCCTCGCCGATCACGAACGCCGACCCGCCGGGGCGCTGGCTGTCCAGGAACCGGGCGGTGGCCAGCGCGGAGGTCCAGATGGCGCCCTCCGGCACGTCGAGCCCGGTGCGCAGCAGCCTGGCCCGCAGGTCACGGGGGGTGTAGATCGAGTTGTTGGTGAGCACCAGGAACGGGGTCCCGGTCGCGGTCAGCTCGGCGATCAGCGCGTCGGCGCCGGGGATGAGGTGCTCCTCGTGCACCAGGACCCCGTCCATGTCCATCAGGTACGTCCAGCCACCGCTCATGGCGTGAGGCTACCCAGGCGTCTCGACGATGACCTGGGTCGCCTTGACCAGCGCGACCGCGAGCACACCGGGCGCGAGCCCCATCTCCCGCACCGCCTCCGAGCTCATCAGCGACACCACCCGGTGCGGCCCGCACTGCAACTCGACCTGCGCCATGACGGTGTCGGTGAGCACCGAGGTGACCAGGCCGACGAACCGGTTGCGGGCCGAGCGGCCGACCCCGCTCGGGTCGGGCACCTCGGTGGCCTGCGCCCTGGCGAACTCGGCGAGCGCGACCCCGTCGACGACCTTGCGGCCCGCGCCGTCGGCCTCGGCGGGCAGTTGGCCGTTGTCGATCCAGCGGCGCACCGTGTCGTCGCTGACCCCCAGCAGCCTGGCGGCCTCGACGACCCTGAAGTACGGCATGAGACCGACAGTATCGCCGCAGGCGCGGGACCGGGCGGTACACCCGTGTGGACAGTTCCGTGACGCTCGCGGCGGCCGACCCCCGGGTCGGGGACAGCGGCTACCCTGGAACGGGTGACGGCGGCGCGGGTACCCACTCCGGTCGACCTGGGGCTCCCCCGACTCAGGGTGGCGACCCCGGCTCCGGATCGCCCGGACGAGCCCAGGCTGCTCGACCGGTTCGGCCGGGTCGCGACCGACCTGCGGGTGTCGCTGACCGACCGCTGCAACCTGCGCTGCACCTACTGCATGCCCGCCGAGGGCCTGGACTGGATGCCCCGCGGGGAGATGCTCAGCGACGGCGAGCTGGCCAGGCTCATCCGGATCGCGGTGGAGCTGCTGGGTGTCACCAACGTGCGGTTCACCGGCGGCGAGCCGACGCTGCGCAAGGGCATCGAGTCGATCATCGCAGGCACCGCGGCACTGGTGCCGCGACCGCGGATCTCCATGACCACCAACGCGATCGGGCTCGCCAGGAGCGCCGGGCGGCTCGTCGGCGCCGGGCTGGACCGGATCAACGTCTCGCTGGACACGTTGCGGCAGGAGCGCTTCCTGGCGCTGACCCGCCGCGACCGGCTCGACGACGTCCTCGACGGGCTGGCCGCGGCCAGGGACGCCGGGCTGACACCGGTGAAGGTCAACGCGGTGCTCGTGCGCGGCCGCAACGACGACGAGGCGGTCGCGCTGCTGCGGTACTGCCTCGAGCAGGGGTACGAGCTGCGGTTCATCGAGCAGATGCCGCTCGACGCCCAGCACGGCTGGGACCGGGCGGACATGGTCACCGCCGAGGAGATCCTGACCGCGTTGCGCGCGGAGTTCGACCTGGTGCCGAGCCCGGTCCCGCGCGGCGCGGCGCCCGCCGAGCGGTGGCAGGTCGACGGCGGGCCGGGCGAGGTCGGCGTCATCGCCTCGGTCACCCGCCCGTTCTGCGGCGACTGCGACCGCACCAGGCTCACCGCGGACGGGCAGCTGCGCTCGTGCCTGTTCAGCCAGACCGAGACCGACCTGCGCGCGCCGCTGCGGGCTGGCGCGGGCGATGAGGAGATCGCCGGGCTGTGGCGCACCGCGATGTGGGGCAAGCTCGCCGGGCACACCATCAACGAGGCCGGTTTCGCGCAGCCGCTGCGGCCGATGAGCGCGATCGGGGGGTAGCTCCATTGGGGCAGGTGACGGTGCGGTATTTCGCGGGCGCGCGCGCGGCCGCGGGCGTGCACGAAGAGAAGGTGCAACTCCCGGACGACTCGACGGTCCAGGACGCGCTGTCCGCCCTCGCGCTGCGGCACGGCAGCGCGCTCGCCCGGGTTCTGCTCGCGGCGAGCTTCCTGGTGGACGGGGTGGCTGTCCGGGACAGGTCCGCCGCGTTGCCCGACGGCATCGGACTCGACGTCCTGCCGCCATTCGCCGGGGGCTGAGCACCGTCCTCGGATGGCCCAACACGCGGAAACGACGTGAGGCAGACCTCACCGACGGTTAATTATCTCGGCCAGGACACGGCGGAGTAACGCGTACGTTTACGAGCCTGACCAGCGGAAAGCCGCTGATCGCGAAAGGTAGCGGGGCGTTACTGTGATGACGGTCACGCTCCTCGGAGTTTTCAGATCTTCCCGCGGTTACGTACCGTCGCTTCCGGCTGGCCCCGACCAGCCGTGCACGACCCGAGAGTGCGCCATGCCGAACCCTGTCCGGCGGGCTCCCGGGAACCAACCCCGAGCGAAAGCGATCTCCCGGACAGGGGCGAGGGGCCCGCCGAGCACCACACCGGTGCGCGGCGCGGCGGCCAGGTCCACCCGGACCCGGTCGGACCGAGGTTCTGGTCCGCACCCACAGCGCGTGCAGCGCAGGCTTGGGAGGAGAGACCCAAATGTCCTACCGAGGCAAGCACCGCAAGCAGACCGCCACCCAGCGCACCATCGCCCGCGTCCTCGTCGCAGGAGTCGCGGTTGGCGCACCGATGGCGATCGCCGCGTCACCCGCCTCTGCCGACCCGGTGAACTGGGACGCTGTCGCCCAGTGCGAGAGCGGCGGCAACTGGAACATCAACACCGGCAACGGGTACTACGGCGGGTTGCAGTTCACCCCGAGCACCTGGCGGGCCAACGGCGGATCGGGCAGCGCGCACAGCGCCAGCCGCGAGGAGCAGATCCGCGTCGCGGAGAACGTGCTGAAGACCCAGGGCATCGGCGCCTGGCCGGTGTGCGGCAAGAAGGCGGGCGCGAAGTCCGCCGCGGCGCCGAAGAAGGCCGCGACCGCGCCCAAGCAGCAGAGCACGCCGAAGAAGGTCACCAAGACCGCGCCCAAGGCCACCCCGAAGGCCGCGCCCGTGACCACCGCCGCACCCGCGGCAGCCGCGGTCACCGCGTCGAACCCCAGCGGCGACTACACCGTCGTCGCTGGCGACACCCTGTCGAAGATCGCGACCCAGCAGGGCGTCGCGGGCGGCTGGCAGGAACTGCACGCCAAGAACAAGGACTTCATCGGCGACCCGAACCTGATCCTGGTCGGTCAGAAGATCGCCACCAAGTAAGTCCCGGGTTGTCCGAGCCCCCGTCGCGCTGTCGCGGCGGGGGCTCGACCACGTCATCCGGTGGGCCCGGTGCTCCCGGCATAGCCTGGCCACATGGGATCTAGACCGTGGATGACCTTGACTGCCGCGGTGCTCGACGCGCCGGACGCGCGCGAGTTGGCGGCGTTCTACCAACGCCTGCTCGGCTGGCCCAAGGGCGCCGACGAGCCGGACTGGGTGACCCTGCGCCCACCCGGCGGCGGCACCGGCCTGTCGTTCCAGAGCGAACCCGATTACCTACCACCGAAGTGGCCGACCAGGGCCGGTGCGCAGCAGATGATGTCGCATGTGGACATCGAGGTTGCCGATCTCGCGGCAGCCGGGGCGTTCGCGGTGTCCGCGGGCGCGGTACTCGCCGAAGTCCAACCGCAGCAGGGTGTTCGGGTGTACCTCGACCCGGCCGGGCACCCGTTCTGCCTCTGGGCCCGCTAGTCCTCTAAGGACAGTTGACCCATTCGTCGGTGCCGTCGGTGAAGCGCTGGTGCTTCCAGATCGGTAGGCGGGCCTTGACCTCGTCGACGAGGCGGGCACAGGTGCTGAAGGCCTGGCCGCGGTGTTCGGCGGCCACCGCGCAGGCCAGTGCCACGTCGCCGATGGTGAGTTCGCCGATCCGGTGCGACACGGCGACCGCGTGCACGCCGTCGGCTCGCGCGACCTCGGCCGCCACCTCGGCGATGATCTCCTTGGCGCTGGGGTGGCCCTCGTAGGTGAGGCCCAGCACGCCGCGGCCGCCGTCGTGGTCGCGGACCACGCCCGCGAAGGTGACGACCGCGCCCGCTGAGCGGTGGGCGACCAGTTCCTCGTGTTCGGCGACCGAGATCGGGGCGTCGCTGATGTCCGCGCGCAGCACGGCGGCCTGCCGGGTCGGGGTCCGCTCGTGGTCGCCGCCGCGCAGCTGGTCGACGGCGTGGTCGAGGACGGGGTCGAGGACACCGAGGCCGTCGCGGACGCCACCGGTCGAGCCGGGGAGGTTGACCACGAGGGTGCGGCCCGCGACACCGGCGAGACCGCGCGACAGCACGGCGGTCGGCACCTCGGGCAGCCCGGCGGCGCGGATCGCGTCGGCGAGGCCGGGGACCTCGTGGTCGAGGACGGCGCGGGTGGCCTCGGGGGTGCGGTCGGTCGGGTTGATGCCGGTGCCGCCGGTCGTGATCACCACGTCGACGCCCTCGGCGACCGCCGCGCGCAGGGCCTGCTCGACCGGTGCGCCGTCCGCGACGACCACCGGGTCCGGCGCCGCGTAGCCGCGGCCGCGCAGCCAGGCCACGATCACCGGGCCGGTGCGGTCGTCGTAGACCCCGGTCGCCGCCCGGTTGGACGCGGTGATGACCCTGGCCGTGCGCTCGGTCATGGTGTGTCCCTGTTCCAGGTGCCGGACTTGCCGCCGTCCTTGCGGTCGAGCCGCACCGTGTCGAGCACGGCGGCCGGGTCGACCGCCTTGATCATGTCGTGCAGGGTCAGCCCGGCGACGGCGACGGCGGTCAGCGCCTCCATCTCCACCCCGGTCTGCCCGGTGGTGCGGACGGTCGCGGTGATGGTGACCTCGCGCTCCCCCAGGTCGAGCACCACGGTGACGCCGGAGAGCGGCAGCGGGTGGCACAGCGGGATCAGCTCCGGTGTCCGCTTGGCGCCCATGATGCCCGCGAGCCGCGCCGTCGCCAGCGCGTCACCCTTGGGCAGCCCGTCGCGGCGCAACAGTGCGACGACCTCCGCGGTGGTGCGTACGACGCCGCTGGCCACCGCGGTGCGCGCGGTCACCGCCTTGCCGGAGACGTCGACCATCCGCGCGGTCCCGGCGGCGTCCACATGGCTGAGTTCACCCACGTGGCCGATGCTAGTCAGGCCTGGGCCGCCTTGCGGACCGCGTCGGCGACCGCGGGGGCCACCGCCGCGTCGAACACGCTCGGCACGATGAACGACGGGTTGAGCCGCTCGCCCTCGACGATGTCGGCGATCGCGTCCGCCGCGGCCAGCAGCATCGGGTCGGTGATCGTCCTGGCCTGCGCGTCGAGCAGACCGCGGAACACGCCGGGGAACGCCAGCACGTTGTTGATCTGGTTCGGGTAGTCGGATCGGCCGGTGGCGACCACGGCCGCGTGCCGCTGCGCCTCGATCGGGTCGATCTCCGGGTCCGGGTTGGCCAGCGCGAACACCACCGCGTCGTCGGCCATGGTGGCGACCTGCTCGGCGCCGAACAGGTTGGGCGCCGACACCCCGATGAACACGTCCGCGCCGACCAGCGCGTCGTGCAACCGGCCGGTCTTGTTGTGCCGGTTGGTGTTCTGCGCGACCCAGGCCAGGTTCGTGTCCATGCCCTCGCGGCCGCGGTCCACGATGCCATCGATGTCGACGGCCACGACATCAGCCGGTCCGCGCTGCAACAGGAGCCGGATGATCGCACTGCCCGCGGCGCCGACACCGCAGACCACAATGGTGCAGTCCGCCATGTCCTTGCCCACGACCCGCAACGCGTTGCGCAGCGCCGCAACGACGCAGATCGCGGTGCCGTGCTGGTCGTCGTGGAACACCGGGATGTCGAGCTTCTCGCGCAACCGGGCCTCGATCTCGAAGCACCTCGGCGCCGCGATGTCCTCCAGGTTGATGCCGCCGTAGACGGGAGCGATCAGCTCCACCGCCCGGATGATCTCCTCGGTGTCCTGGGTGTCCAGGCACACCGGCCACGCGTCGACCCCGGCGAACTTCTTGAACAGCGCCGCCTTGCCCTCCATCACCGGCAGCGCGGCGGCAGGCCCCAGGTTGCCGAGGCCCAGCACCGCCGACCCGTCGGTGACGACCGCGACGGTGTTGCGCTTGATGGTCAGGCGGCGCGCGTCGTCCGGGTTCTCCGCGATGGCCTGGCAGATGCGGGCGACACCCGGGGTGTAGGCGCGGGAGAGGTCGTCGCGGTTGCGCAGCGCCACCTTCGCCGTGACCTCGATCTTGCCCCCGAGGTGCATGAGGAACGTCCGGTCCGACACCTTGCGGACCACGACCCCCGGCAACCCCTCGAGCGCCGTCGTGATGTCCCGCGCGTGGTTGGCCGACATGGCGTTGCAGGTGATGTCGACCACCACCCGATCACTGTGCGAGTCCACCACGTCGAACGCGGTGATCACCCCACCGACCCGCCCGACCGCGCTGGTCAGGTCCCCCGCCGCACTGGCACTCGGCGGAGCCTCCACCCGGACGGTGATCGAGTAGCCGGGACCGGGGACGGGCATGCGGTTCACTCCCGAAAGGACGGCATTCACAGAATCGCAGTGAGCCTAGCCCTGGTCCCGGTGCGCCCACATCCGGGTGATCTCCACTGTTCACAGAACTTCCCGCCCGCCGCTCCGACCCCGGTTCCGACTGGGCACAAGACCGACTTGCCGCCTTTGTGATCATGCTCAGCTGGCGGCACGGCGCTGACCTGGGGATCTTGGTTGACCGGGTGCCTCAGATTCACCCGGTCCAGCGACAGAAGTTATCCACATCTGGATCTTCGGCGGGGTACTTTCAAGATCGCCCGTCGGGGGGTACCGATAGACTGGCACAGGGACGCCCCCCGGAGTGGGTGGGGGCTGGGCAGGGTCGGGACCGCGCGCGCGAGAGTGGCGCAAGAGGGCCTGGGGGCGGCTGGAGGCGCGGCGGGAAGAGGGCTCACGGCGCGGCTAGAGGCGCAGCGGCGGCAAGAAGGCCCGGGGCAGCTAGAGGCGCGAGGGCGGTAGAGGCCTGTGAGCGGCAAGAAGACCGGCGCGGTTAGCGGCTGCACAAAGACCAACAGGCACCCCTGCGCCGAAGCGGGAGTGCCTGGGAGCCGAGACCGCGGTGGGGCTAGCGGTTGATCTCGGTGGTCGGGTGGACGTACGGGGTGGTGTCCAGGGGGAAGGTCGTGTTGCCGAAGGGGGAGAGAGCACCCTGGCGGTCCGAGGTGAGCTCGGTGACCGGGTGCGAGCCGTTGTCGTCGTCGCCGGTCCAGGTGGGGTCTACGCGGTCGGGCTTGGTGGTTTTGGCCACGGGAACTCCTCGGGTGACGAAAGTGCTCGCCTGCTGAGGTTACTCGACGGTGGTGCCGTATACCGTGGTCAGGGTGTCCGGCACCACGCTCACCGACTGGCTCCGCGCGCGGGACGACGAGGCGCTCGGCGCCGTGTTGCGGGCCCGGCCCGATCTCGCCACGCCCCGACCGGCCAATACCGGGGTGTTGGCGGCCCGGGCGGCGACCAGGGCGTCGGTCGCCAGGGTCGCCGAGGGGCTCGACACCTTCACCCTCGCGGTGCTCGACGCGCTGCTGGCGGCCGGGGCGGACCGGGCGCCGGTTCCCCTCTCGACGCTCGACGTCGGCGCCCCGGCGCAGCGGGTCAAGGCCGCGGTGGCGCAGCTGCGGCGCCTCGCGATCGCCTGGGGCGAGGACAGCGGCATCGCGCTGGTGCCTGCCGCGCGGGAGGCCGGGGGGCTGTTCCCGACCGGGTTGGGTCGCCCCTCCCCCGCGCTCGACGACGTCGACGTGCCCGCTGCCGTCGCCGCGCTGCCCGCGGACGAGCGGGACGTGCTGGAGCGGCTGGCGAGCAACGGCCCCATCGGCAACACCCGGGACGCCGCGGCGGTCCTGCCGCTCGACCAGGCCCGCACCCCCGTCCAGCGGCTGCTCGCCCGCCACCTGCTGACCAGGGTCGACGCGACGACGGTCGAGCTCCCCCGCCAGGTCGGCGTCGCCGTGCGGCCTGCGGCCGCGGTGGTCGTCGACGAACCGAGGCCCAAGACCAAGGCGCACAAGGCGGTCGACTCCACCGCGGCCGGTGCGGCGCTGGAGTTCCTCAGGCACGTCCAGACGGTGCTGCGGATGTGGTCGCAGGACCCGGCGCCGGTGCTGAAGTCCGGCGGGCTGGGCGTGCGGGACCTGCGCAAGCTCACCAAGGCGCTGGACGTCGGCGAGCGGCACGGGGTGCTGCTGGTCGAGGTGGCCGTCGCGGCGTCGCTGGTGGTGGACAACGAGGCGGCGACGCCCGAGTACGTGCCGACCACGCACGCCGACACGTGGCTGGTGGCGAGCCCGGCCAACCAGTGGGCCGCCGTGGCCGCCGCGTGGCTGGACCTGCCGCGGCTGCCGGGGATCGGTGGATTGCGGGACGCGAAGGAGCGGCTGCTCGCCCCGCTGTCGGAGGACCTGCGCCGCCCCGTCGCTCCGTTGGAGCGGGCCAGGGTGCTGCACGCGTTGGCCGACCTGAAGCCGGGCACCGGGATCGTCGACCCGGACGAGCTGGCGGCACTGCTGGCGTGGCGCGCGCCCCGGCGGGGTGGACGGCTGCGCGACGAGATCGTCCGCTGGACCCTGGAGGAGGCGACGTCGCTCGGCCTGGTCGCGCACGGCGCGCTGACCGGGGCGGGCCGCACGTTGCTCGAAGAGGGCACGGCCGCCGCCGCGAAGCGGATGGCCGAGGCGATGCCGGAGCCGATCGACCACGTGCTGGTGCAGGCCGACCTGACCGTGGTCGCGCCCGGCCCGCTGGAGCCGCACCTGGCCGCCCAGATCAACCAGGTCGCCGACGTGGAGTCCGCGGGCAGTGCCACCGTCTACCGGGTCGGCGAGTCCTCGCTGCGGCGCGCGCTGGACGCGGGCCAGACCGCGGGCGACCTGCACGAGCTGTTCCGGGCGCACTCCAAGACCCCGGTGCCGCAGTCGCTGACGTACATGATCGACGACGTCGCCCGCCGCCACGGCAGGCTGCGCGGCGGCGCCACCGCGGCGTTCCTGCGCTGCGACGACCCGGCGCTGATCGCCGAGGTCGCGGCCAGCCCGGCCGCCGCGGCGCTGCGGCTGCGCAAGATCGCGCCGACGGTGCTGGTCAGCCCGGTGCCGCTGCTGGAGATCCTCGACGAGCTGCGCGCGGCGGGCTTCACCCCGGCCGCGGAGGACAGCGAGGGCCAGGTGGTCGACCTGCGCCCCACCGGCCGCCGGGTGCAGGCCGCGGTCCGCGCGGTGCGCCGGGTGGCCACCAAGGCCCCCGACGACGACCAGCTCAGCGACATCATCGCGGCCATGCGCGCCGGTGACCGGGCCGCCGACAGCAAGCGCGGGCGCTCCATCGCCGCGTCGAGCACGAACACCGCCGACACCCTCGCCCTGCTGCACCAGGCCATCCACGCCAACCAGACGGTGTGGGTCGGCATGGTCGACGCCAACGGGGTGGCCAGCGAGCGCGTGCTGGTGCCGAACCGGATCGGCGGCGGCGTGCTGGAGGGCACCGACCCGGACACCCGGTCGCCGACCCGCGTCCCCCTGCACCGCATCACCCGCGCGGACCTGGTGGAGCAGGGCGGCTGACCGTCCACAGCGGACAGCGAAAAGGCCCCCGGAGCACCGGGGGCCTTCGCGTGGGCGGGTTGGGTCAGACGGCGCGGGACATGCGCTGGTGCATGGCGTGCTCGACCAGGGTGATGAGCGTTTCCTTGGTGGAGTCGCGGTCGCGGGCGTCGGTGGTGACGATCGGGACGTTCGGCTCGACGGTGAGCGCCTCGCGGACGTCCTCGATCCGGTGGTGCAGCACGCGGTCGAAGCAGTTGAGCGCGATCACGTACGGCAGGCCGCGGTCCTCGAAGAAATCGATCGAGGCGAACGCGTCGGCCAGGCGGCGGGTGTCGACCAGGACGATGGCGCCGATGGCGCCGCGGACCAAGTCGTCCCACATGAACCAGAAGCGGTGCTGCCCCGGCGTGCCGAACAGGTAGAGGATCAGGTCGGAGTCGAGCGACACCCGGCCGAAGTCCATCGCGACCGTGGTGGTCACCTTGTTGGGGGTCGAGGACAGGTCGTCGACGTCGACGCTGGCCTCGGTCATGACGGCCTCGGTGGTCAGCGGGACGATCTCCGAGACGGAACCGACCAGGGTCGTCTTGCCCACGCCGAAGCCACCGGCGACGACGATCTTCGCCGAGGTGGTCGGCTGGGGGGAAGCGCCGCGCGCGCTGAGAGGACTAGAGCCTGCGGAGCCCACTGAGCACCCTTTCCATGAATTCGATCGACGGCCGGTCACCCACGACCATGCCGCTCTGGTGGATCGAGACGAGGCCCATGCCCGCCATGTCGCCGATGAGCACCCTGGCCACCCCCAGTGGCAGCCGCAGGTGCGCGGCGACCTCGGCGACGGACCTGGTGTCCAGGCACAGGCCGCAGATGGACCTGTGCTCCGGGCGGACCGCCGCGTCCGGCACCTTGCCCCGGTCACTGGTGGAGACCAGTGCCTCAATCGCAAGATCGTAGTCGGAACGGGTGCGCCCACCGGTCTTGGTGTACGGACGGACCATCGACCCGGTCTCGTGCGGGGCGAGCTCGACCGGCTCCGGCTCGGGCTCCAGGTCGGCGACCGCCGGGATCTCCTTGCTGTCCCAGTCCGACTGCGACGGGATGCCCGGGTCACCGTAGAGGGTCGCGCTGGGGCCACCGAAGAGCCTGGCCCGGAACCCGTCGATGTCGAACCGGTTCGGCGGCTCGCCGAGACCGGGTTCGGACAGGTCGTCCCACCCTCGTTCCGACATGTCGGCAAGCCTCCGCTCCGGCTCGTCCACCAGCTGGTCCCTGGGGTGCTCGCTGTCCGACGCACCGTAGGCGGCGTCCGGTTCGAACAGGTCCCGGTAGGAGAAGTCGTCCTCGGTACGCCTGCCAGTGGGTCTGCGGCCCGTGCTCATCGCGTTCTCACCCCGCCGTGTGCCCGCTCTTACCTGCGCTGCGAGCCCTGAAGCTGCGCGCGCAGCTCGGGCGTCATCTGCTGGCCGACTCGCTCGACCAGCAGGGTCATCTCGTACGCGACCAGGCCGATGTCGCAGTTCGGTGCCGCGAGCACCGCGAGGCAGGAGCCGTCGGAGATCGACATGAGGAACAGGTAGCCGCGGTCCATCTCGACCACGGTCTGGTTCACCCCGCCCGCCTCGAAGCACCTCGCGGCCCCGGCGGTGAGGCTGACCAGGCCGGAGGCGACCGCGGACAGCTGCTCGGCGCGGTCGCGGGGCAGCCCCTGCGACCCGGCCAGCAGCAGCCCGTCTGCGGACACCACGACGGCGTGCGCCGCGCCGGGCACCTGGCGGACAAAGTCGGTGATGAGCCACCCGAAGCTACCGGGCTGATGTACGGACGCGGTTGTCACTCCTGCTCCTCGTCTTGGCGGCTCTCGTCTGAACCGGTCTGGTCACCAGCGTAGGCGTCGATGAGGGCATGCCTGCCCCGCCGCACCCCCTGCTGGAACTGGGACATGCGGCCGCGGATGGCGTCGGCCGACCGCGGGGGCAGCGCGGGCACGACGGGTTGCTCCGCCGTGGTCTCCCGCGGTGCCGCCGAGCCGGGCACCAGGTGCGCCTTGGGGACGCGCTTGGGCAGGCCCGCCGTCGTGGTGGCGTCCGCTGTGGTGTCGAGCAGGGCACGCGCCCGCTGCCACCCGTCGTCGCCAGGCGAGTGCCAGGCGTCCGCCCGCGAACGGGCGGGTTCCGGGGTGGCCACGGGTTCTTCGCGGTGGTCGTCGACGTCCGGGACCTGCGCCTCGGGGGTCGGGTCGGCCACCACCTCGACCTGGTGGTCGGGCTCGGGTTCGGCGTCGGTCTCCTGCTCGGCTGGCGCGGTGACCGGGGTGGACCCGGTGTCACCGGCCTCGAACCACTGGGAGAGGACGGCCTCGTAGATCGGCAGCCGCTCGGTGGGCGCGTCCACGACGCGCTCCGGCTCGGTCACCGGGTGGTACACGCCGCTGCCGTTGCGCGGGGCGTCGGCCGGCGGCTCGGTCGGCTCCGGCAGCGGCAGGCCGAACAGCGAGCCGGTGACCTGGTTGTCGATGAGGTGGCCGTTGAGCCGGGACCGGATCTCCTCCGGCGAGGCGGGGGGCCCCCAGCCGCCGGTGTCCTCCGGGTTGCCGGTGGCCGCGAACGAGGCCGGGTCGAAGGCGGGGTAGCCCGCGACCTCCTCGGCCGGGCGGTCGACGACGGACTCGCTGAGCGGTCCCGCGGTGTCCGGGCGCACCCGCGGCATGCTGCCGGTGAAGGCGCCCGCGATGCCGCTGGCCTTGGCCGCGGTGTCGCCGAGGCTGGGGGTCTGCGCCACGATGCTGGTCGGCTGGGCCGAGCCGGAGGTCTGCACCAGGTTCGCCGGGACGGTGATCCTGGCGATCAGGCCGCCCTCGATGTCCTCGTTGTCGCGCAGCCGCACCTTGATGTCGTGCCGCTTGGCCAGCCGGGCGACCACGTAGAGGCCCATCCGGCGGGTCACCGCGACGTCGATGTCCGGCGGGTCGGCGAGGCGGCCGTTGGCGGTCTCGATCTCCTCGTCGGTCATGCCGACGCCGGAGTCGGTGATCTGGATCGCCAGTTCCTTCTTGCGGGTCACCGCCATCCGGACGTAGACCTTCTTCTCCGGCTCGGAGAACGAGGTCGCGTTGTCGAGCAGCTCGGCGATGAGGTGCACGAGGTCGGAGACCGCGCGGCCCTGCACCGACACCTCGGGGGCGGAGAGCACCTCGATGCGGGCGTACTGCTCGACCTCGGAGACCGCCGCGCCGACGACCTCGGCCGCGGGGACCGGGCGGGAGAGCTGGCGGGACAGGCCGGAGCCGGAGAGCACCAGCAGCGACTCGGAGTTGCGCCGCATGCGGGTGGCCAGGTGGTCGAGCTCGAAGAGGCTGGCCAGCTGGTCGGGGTCCTGCTCGTCCTGCTCGAGCCGGTCGATCAGCGAGAGCTGGCGCTCGACCAGGGTCTGCGACCGGCGGGACAGGTTGACGAAGATCGAGTTGATGTTGTCGCGCAACAGCGCCTGCTCGGTCGCCATCCGGACCGCCTGGTCGTGCACCGCGTCGAAGGAGCGGGCCAGCTGGCCGGTCTCCTCTCGGGTGAACACCGGGACCGGCTCCACCGCGTTCTTCGACGCCTCGACCGGGTCGGGGTCGGCGAGGATGCGCTGCACCGTCTCCGGCAGCCGCCGGTTCGCCACGTCGAGGGCGTCGCGGCGCAGCACGCGCAGCGGCACCAGCAGCGAGCGGGCGACGATGAAGGTGACGATCAGGGCGAGCAGGATCGCGATGAGCACGATGACCGCGTCGCGCCAGGCGTTGGTCTTGGCCTCGTCGGCGGACTGGCTGGCCAGGGTGCGCAGCTTGCCCAGCAGCGTCACCTCGACCTTCTGCAGCGCGGTCGCGGTCGCCTTGGAGTCGGCGACCAGCTGGTCCATCTGGATGCCCAGGTCGGCGACGCCCTGGTCGGCGTGCACGAACGCGGTCTGCTTGATCCGCTCGCGGTCGTCGACCTCGGCACCGGAGAAGGTGTCGGAGAAGAACTGGGCCTCGGCGACGTCGGCGTTGGACCGGAAGTTGGAGATGGAGGCGTTGTAGCTGGCCTCCGCGGCGCGGGCCTGGTCGAGCATGCTCGACGGGAAGGAGTTGCGGGCGCCGGCGATCATCAGGATCGAGTTCTGGCGGCCGAGGAACTCCTTGGCCTCGACGATGCTCAGCGCGGCGGCGGCGAGCCGGGCGATCTCGGGCTGGGCCAGCGAGGCGGTGAACTCCGAGCCCGCGGACAGCACGGCCTCGAGCAGCGAGGTGTAGGACTGGTAGACGCCGACGTCCGGGTACGAGCTGGACACCGCGGCCGAGCGGACCGCCTCGACCGCGCCGAGCCGGTCGGCGAGGGAGTCGAGCAGTTGGCCGTTGTTGGTGGAGACCTTCGCGACCGCCTGGTTGAGCCGGGTCAGCGTGGCGTTGGTCTTCTGCATCTGGCCCTGGACCTGGGAGAGGTCACCCGTGCGGCCACCCGCGACGTAGGCGACCATCACGTTGCGCTCGCTCTGCATCTCGTGCACGAGCGCGGTCACGTCGAGGGTCGCGGTCACCGCGATGGCGGCCTGGTCGAAGGTCTCGGCGCGGTCGAGCTCGTTGGTCGCGCGCAGGACACCGAGGGCGACCGCGGTGATGACCGGGACCAGCAGGACCGCGACCAGCTTCGTGCGCAGCCGCCAGTTGCGCAGCCGCCACCTCGAGCCACCCTCCACGGTCTTGCGACCGGAGGGCCTCGGGTTCGCGGCCACCACCTCACTACTGCCGTCTGGTTCTGACACGGCGGCACCACCGTCTTTCCCTGGGCCTGAACCCACCCCAGTGGTGTGGTCGGGCACTGCCAGCACACTCCCTGCATCTGAGCCAAGTAGCCCGTCATCCCGCAGGCCTTGCTCCAACGGACATCTCCACCCAGTGACGGACGCGGCCCGTCGCGGACGCCCGGTGCGGACGCGGCTGCCCGCAAGATGTCGGACCCGGGTGGCCCAACGTTACCCGCGAGCGTGGCGACCGCCCATCCCTACCGCTCGGTTGAGCGCCTCACTGTGGACACAGAAGGTAGCGAACTCTCCGTGGCGATGTAACCCTTCCAGGGCATCATCACAGCCTGTATCGGATAGTTAGCACGGACAACATTTCACCAGCGTGATGTAGTGGTGGTTTTCCCTACGTTCATCATCGCCCATATGGATGAGTAATCACCACCCACTTGCCGATGTGGCTACAGCGCGTAAACCCCAGGTCAGAGGGTCTAGAGAGTTCCCCCACTTGGCGCAACAGGGCCGCCCGAATCAGTGAGAGAGTTCACCGCAAGGCATCCTGTGCGCACTCATTGTGACCCGCACCCCGCTGTCTCTAGAGTGCGTCCTTGGTGCCGCAGGGGGACTCGCGCCCCCCTCGACAAAAACCGACCTCCTACGAGGAGAGGCTCCAAATGCTTCGACGCGTTGCCACCAGACGGACCGCTGGGGTCCGGCTGCCCATCGCCGCTCTCGCCATGACCCTCCTCGCCACGCTCAGCGGGTGCGGGCTGCTCGGCGGCGACGACAACACCACCAGCTCGGGGTCGACGGGCAGTGCGGGTGCGGTGGAGAAGGCGAAGGTCAAGGTGGGCGTCCTGCCCGTCGTCGACGTCGCCCCGTTCTACCGGGCAATCGAGCAGGGCTACTTCCGCGACCAGGGCCTCGACGTGGAGCCGGTGGTCATGGCCTCCGGTGCCGCCTCCATCAACGCGGTGCTCAGCGGGGACGTCGACATCGCCTTCTCCTCCTACCCGGCGCCGCTGCTCGCGCAGAGCAAGAAGGTCGCCGAGTTCAAGATCGTCGCCGACGCGCTCACCGCCAAGCCGGGCCACATCGTGGTCGTCGCCCCGCCGAACTCGCCGCTGAAGAAGCCGACCGACGCGCCGGGCAAGAAGATCGCCATCACCGCCCGCAACACCATGACCGACCTGGCCCCGATGTCGGTCCTCAAGACCCAGGGCGTCGACTACACCCAGGTCGAGTGGCGGGAGATGACCTTCGCCGAGATGATCCCGGCGATGGAGCGCGGCGAGGTCGACGGCGCCGTCGTCGTCGAGCCGTGGGTCACCACCGCGATGAAGAAGATCGGCGCGGTCCCGGTGTTCGACGGTGCCTCCGGCCCGACCGCCGAGATGCCGATGTCGGGCTACGTCGCCATCGGCGGCACCGGCAAGTTCGCCAGCACCAGCCCGAACACCATCGCCGCCTTCCAGCGCGGCCTGGCCAAGGCGCAGGCCGAGGCGACCGACCGCACCAAGGTCGAGCCGATGTTCGTCAAGTACGCCAAGATCGACCAGCAGACCGCGCAGCTGGTGACCATCGCGACGTACTCGACCTCGCTCGAGGCCAACCGCATCCAGCGGGTCGCCAACCTGATGCAGGAGTTCGGCGTGATCAAGGGCAACCTGGACGTCGCCTCGATGATCCCCAGCTCCACCAGCAACAAATAGGTCTGGAGGCGGGCTCCCCCTGCGGGAGCCCACAGCACACCGTGAGTGGAGCTCCCCGAGTTCCCGCGAGCCTGGTCGGTCTGGTCGGCTTCTTCGCCATCTGGGAAGTCGCCAGCCGGACCGACCTGGTCCCGGGCTACTACCTTCGTCCGCCGAGCGTGGTGCTGCCCACCATGGTCACCCTGCTCGGCGACCCGGAGTTCGTGCGGGCGGTGGTCGCCACGCTGGCGGCCACCCTCCTCGCGCTGGTCATCGCGGTCCTGATCGCGGTACCGGCCGGACTCGTCCTCGGCAGCGTCCCCCCGGTCCGCCGGGCCGTGATGACACTGGTCGAGTTCCTGCGGCCGATCCCCTCGGTCGCCCTGATCCCGCTGGCCCTGCTGACCTTCGGCACCGGCCCGGACACCAAGATCACCCTCGCCGTGTACGGGGCGCTGTGGCCGATCCTGTTCAACACCATGTACGCCCTCGACGAGGTCGACCCGCTGCACGTGGAGACGGCGCGCGCGTTCGGCACCGGTCGGCTCGGCCTGCTCGGCCGGGTCGCCCTGCCCAGCGCCGCGCCGTTCGTGCTCACCGGGGTGCGGCTCTCCTTCGCCATCGCGCTGGCGGTGGTGATCAGCACCGAGCTGTTCTCCGGCGGCACCATCGGCCTCGGCCAGGTGGTCAACGTCGCCAGCGGCGGCGGGCTCAACATGGACACCGTGCTCGCGGGCACCGTCCTGGCCGGGCTGATCGGCTACGGCGCCAACGCCGGGCTGGAACTGCTGCACCGCAAGGCGTTCGCCTGGAGCCAGCCGAAGGTGGGCGCCGAGTGAACCGGGTGACCAGGACCGCGCAGCGCTGGGTCGTGTTCGCCGTCGCGGTCGGGCTCTGGGAGCTGGTGACCCAGCTGGCCAAGGCCGCCGAGGCGGAGAAGAGCTTCTTCTTCCCACCCCCGTCCGAGATCGCGCTGACCGCGAAGGACCTGTGGTTCTCCTCGGCGTTCGGCGACCACATCGTACCCGGCATCAGCCGGATGCTCGGCGGCTGGGCGCTGGCCGGGGTCATCGGGATCGCGCTGGGCATCCTGCTCGGCCGCTCCCGGCGGGCCATGGCCTATCTGGGCGCGGTCTTCAACTTCCTGCGGTCGATCCCGCCGCCGCTGCTGGTGCCGTTCTTCGTCGCCGCGGTCGGCCCGACCAACATGCAGTTCCCGACGATCGTGTTCGGCGCGATCTGGCCGGTGCTGCTCAACACCGTCGACGGGGCACGGGGCGTCGACGCGACCAAGGTCGAGACCGCCAGGGTGTTCCGGCTGTCGCGGGCGCAGTGGACCTTCGGCGTGGTGCTGCCCTCCGCGCTGCCCAAGGTGTTCGCGGGCCTGCGGCTGAGCCTGTCCATCGCGCTGATCCTGATGGTGATCTCGGAGCTGATCGGGTCCGCCAACGGTATCGGCAACCAGCTGGTGCGGGCCCAGCGCGACTACGAGCCCACCGCCATGTGGGCGTGGATCGTGCTGCTCGGCGTGCTCGGCTACCTGTTCAACACCTTGCTCCTCGTGCTCGAGCGGCGCGCGCTCGCCTGGCAGCCGCGGCACTCGCTCGAGACACAGGCGCTCGCCACCGGAGGCTGACGTGAACATGTTGGAGGTCGACGGACTCGGCCACACCTACAAGGGCAAGGACGGTTCACACACCGCGATCGATGGGCTCGACTTCACCGTCGGCGCGGGAGAGCTCGTGTGTGTGGTCGGACCGTCCGGCTGCGGCAAGTCGACGCTGCTGCGCACGATCGCCGGGCTCATCCGACCCTCCAGGGGCACGGTGAGCCTGCACGGCAACAAGGTCGACGGCGTTCCCTCGGACCTGGCCGTGGTGTTCCAGGACTACAGCCGCTCGCTGTTCCCGTGGTTGTCGGTGACCCGCAACGTGGAGTTCCCACTGCGGACCCTGTCGCGCACGGAACGCGAAGCACGGGCGGTAGAGGCATTGGCGGCGGTAGGACTGTCCACTGCGGGCAAGAAGTACCCGTGGCAGCTCTCCGGCGGCATGCAGCAGCGTGTGGCCATCGCGCGCGCGTTGGCCTACCGACCGTCGTTGCTGCTGATGGACGAGCCGTTCGCGTCGGTCGACGCGCAGACCCGGTTCGAGCTGGAGGACCTGCTGCTGCGGATCCGCCGGGAGCAGGACACCACCGTCCTGCTGGTCACCCACGACATCGACGAGAGCGTCTACCTGGGCGACCGGGTGCTGGTGCTGTCGAAGTCCCCGGCGACCGTGGTGGCGCACCTGGACGTCCCGCTCGGGCCGGTGCGCGACCAGATCACCACCCGGGCCAGCGACGACTTCGTCGAACTGCGGGCCAAGGTGGCGGGACTGCTGCAGGGCGCTCCGGTCACCGTCCGCTGAGGACAGACGCAAGAGGGCCCCGCCGGACTCATCCGGTGGGGCCCTCTTCGCGTCGTGCTACGGCTTGTCGCCGGGTGCGGAGACCTTCGAGCAGATCGTCAGCACCGGCTCCTTGTAGGCGAAGGGCAGGTTCGCCTCGGCGGGGCAGGCTTCCTTGTCGGACTTGCCGTCCAGGACGTCGATGATCTCGACCTGGTGCGAGCCGCAGGTGACCTTCTTGGTCTTGGCCGGGCTCTCCAGGTCGGTCAGGCACTCGCCCTTCTTGACGTTGAAGACCAGGCACAGCGAGAAGCCGCCGCTGCCGCCGCGGGAGGACTTCTCCTCGTACTCGAGGTAGTCGCTGTCGGTCGGGCAGGTCGCGCTGCCGCTGTCGAGCTTCTTGCCGACCTTGAACACCGCGGCCTGGTCGCCGCAGTCGATCTTCTCGACGTCGGCGTTGTCCGAGCTGTCGTCGTTGACCTTGATGCAGTCACCGACCGAGGCGGTGGCGGCGTCCTTGGTCAGGTAGCCCCACGCGGCGAGGCCGACGCCGATGACCGCGATCACCAGGACCACGATCAGCAGCACCTTCTTGCCGCCGCCGCGCTTGGCGGGCTGGTCGACCTGCGGCGGGGCGGCCGGGAAGCCGACCGGCTGCTGGCCGTGCGGGGGCGGCGGCGCCTGGCCGAAGCCGGGCTGCGGCTGGCCACCGGGCGGCGTGCCGGGACCCTGCTGGGGGTACGGCTGCCCGCCGGGCGGGGTACCGGGACCCTGCTGGGGGTACGGCTGCCCGCCGGGCGGGGTGCCCGGACCCTGCTGCTGCGGGTAGGGCTGACCGCTGGGCGGAGTCCCCGGACCCTGCGGGAACGGCGGGGTGGAGCCGCCCTGGGGCGGAGGGAACTGGCCCGGCTGCTGCGGGTTGGACATCGTGCACCTCAATGGCGTTGGAAAGCGACAAAGCCGACACCATCCCCCCTTGGGATACGCACGGTGCGGCGGCGCACTGTAACGCGTCCCTCGAACGGACGTAACGGAAACCCCACAACCGGACTAACGGTCACCCTTGGTCACGAACCGGTCGTGTTGGGTGTCTCCAAGCAGAACACAATCGGCGGTTCGGGGTAACCCAGGCCGTTCCCGTTCGGGCAGGGCGACGGGTCCGAGGTGTCGCGCAACTCGTCGACCACCTTGATCGCGTCGGACGACTCGCAGGAGCCGACCTTGAACGCCTGGTTCGGCTCGTCCGGGACGTAGCAGTTGCCCTTGACGAAGTTGGGCATCAGGCAGAGCAGCTCTTTCTCGGTCCGCATCTCGCGGTAGGCGCCCTCGGCGCAGCCCGGCGCGGAGAGGTCCTTGCGGCTGGCGATCCGGAACGCGGCCGCGTCGCCGCAGCCGACGACCGCGACCTTCGCCGAATCACCCGATCCGGTCACCGAAGCGCACTCGATGGCCGCGGGGTCGTCGGCGAGGACGTAGCGGAAGACGACGAACCCGATCCCGGTGATCAGCACCGCGATGAGCGCGACGGCCCACAGCGGCAGCAGCTTGTGCCTGCGGGGACCGGCGGGTTCGACGTGGCCGTCGAGGAAGTCCAACCGGTCCGCGGACTCGGCGACGGGCTGCTCGGCCGGGGTGTCCGGCTCTTCGGGCTTGGTCATGCGCTGCCTTTGCGTTACCTGGGTGGGGTCGTCGAGCACCGGGCGGGCGGGTCGACCGGGCGCGGTGCTGGTGGCGGTGGACGGTAACCGGATCGCACAGCCCGTGGTCGCGCCGGTTACCGAACTGTGCCCGGCCCCGGCCCGCGCGCCGGGTTTGCGACACTGGGTGGGTGACCGACGGCCCGCTGATCGTGCAGTCAGACAAGACCCTGCTGCTGGAGATCGACCACCCCAGCGCGGGCGAGGCGCGGACGGCCATCGCGCCGTTCGCGGAACTGGAGCGCGCCCCTGAGCACGTGCACACCTACCGGATCACCCCCCTGGCGCTGTGGAACGCCCGCGCCGCGGGCCACGACGCCGAGCAGGTCGTCGACGCGCTGTCGACCTACTCGCGCTACCCGGTGCCGCAGCCGCTGCTGATCGACGTGGTCGACACGATGGCCAGGTTCGGGCGGCTCACGCTGGCCAACCACCCGGCGCACGGGCTGGTCATGACCTCCACCGACCGCGCGGTGCTGGAGGAGGTGCTGCGCAGCAAGAAGATCAACCCGATGCTCGGCGCCCGGATCGACCAGGACAGCGTGGTGGTGCACCCGAGCGAGCGCGGCCGCCTCAAGCAGGCGCTGCTCAAGGTCGGCTGGCCCGCGGAGGACTTCGCCGGGTACGTCGACGGCGAGGCGCACCCGATCGCGCTGAACGAGGACGGCTGGCAGCTGCGCGACTACCAGCGGATGGCCGCCGAGTCGTTCTGGGCGGGCGGCTCCGGGGTGGTGGTGCTGCCGTGCGGGGCGGGCAAGACCCTGGTCGGCGCGGCCGCGATGGCGCTCGCGCAGGCCACGACGCTGATCCTGGTGACCAACACGGTCGCGGGCAGGCAGTGGAAGCGGGAGCTGATCGCGCGGACGTCGCTGACCGAGGAGGAGATCGGCGAGTACTCCGGGGAACGCAAGGAGATCCGCCCGGTCACCATCGCCACCTACCAGGTGATCACCCGCAAGTCCGGTGGCGAGTACCGGCACCTGGAGCTGTTCGACTCCAGGGACTGGGGCCTGGTGGTCTACGACGAGGTGCACCTGCTGCCCGCCCCGGTGTTCCGGATGACCGCCGACCTGCAGTCGCGGCGGCGGCTCGGGCTGACCGCGACCCTGGTCCGCGAGGACGGCCGCGAGGGCGACGTGTTCTCGCTGATCGGCCCGAAGCGCTACGACGTGCCGTGGCGCGACATCGAGCAGCAGGGCTGGATCGCACCGGCCGAGTGCACCGAGGTCAGGGTCACCCTCACCGACAACGAGCGGCTGGAGTACGCCACCGCCGAGCCGGACACCCGGTACAAGCTGTGCTCGACGGCGCGCACCAAGATCCCCGTCGTCCAGTCCATCCTGGACCGGCACCCGGACGAGCCGACGCTGGTCATCGGTGCCTACCTCGACCAGCTCGACGAGCTCGGCGCGGCGCTGGACGCGCCGGTGATCCAGGGCGCGACCAAGAACAAGGAGCGCGAGGAGCTGTTCGACGCGTTCCGCCGCGGTGAGCTGCGCACGCTGGTCGTGTCGAAGGTGGCGAACTTCTCCATCGACCTGCCGGAGGCCTCGGTCGCGGTGCAGGTGTCGGGCACGTTCGGCTCGCGGCAGGAAGAGGCGCAGCGGCTGGGCAGGCTGCTGCGGCCCAAGGGCGACGGGCGGCAGGCGCACTTCTACTCCGTGGTCGCCAGGGACACCCTCGACACCGAGTACGCCGCGCACCGCCAGCGGTTCCTCGCCGAGCAGGGCTACGCCTACCGGATCTGCGACGCCGACGACCTGCTCGGGCCCGCCATCCCCGAGTGAGTTTCCGGCGCGGCGCCGGTGGGCACCCGCAGGCGGTGAACGCCAAACCTGATCCGACGCTGCTGGACCGGTCCCGCAAGAAGGTCGACGAGGCGCGGGACGCCGCCACCGAGCTGGAGGACGAGCAGGTGCTCGACGTGCCACCGGAGGAGGACGACGAGCCGAAGCTGCCGAACTAGGCCAGCTCGGCGAGTACGCCGTCGGTGAAGGGGGGCCACGACTGGATGGCCCACTCGCCGAAGGGGCGGTCGGTCAGCGCGACGGACGCCGCCCCGGCGTCCGGGTCGACCCACAGGAACGTGCCGGACTGGCCGAAGTGGCCGAACGTGCGCGGCGAACTGCGCTGCCCGGTCCAGTGCGGGCTCTTGCCGTCGCGCAGCTCGAAGCCGAGGCCCCAGTCGTTGGGCTTCTGCATGCCGTAGCCCGGGAGCACGCCGTTGAGGCCGGGGAAGGCGACGGTCGTGGCGTCGGCGAGCGTCTCCCGGGCGAGCAGGGTCGGGGCCTGGAGTTCGGCGGCGAACCTGGTGAGGTCCGCGCAGGTGGAGACGGCCCCGGACCCGGCAGGACCCTGGAGCTCGGAGTCCACCATGCCCAGCGGCTCGAAGACGGCCTCGGTGAGGTAGCGGCCGAACGGGATGCCGGTGGCCTGGTGCACGGCCTCGGCGAGCACGTCGAAGCCGGTGTTGGAGTAGATGCGGCGGGTGCCCGGCTCGGCCTGCTGGGTGGTGGAGTCGAAGGCAAGGCCCGAGGTGTGCGCCACCAGGTGCCGCACGGTCGCGGGGCCCGCGGGCTGGTCCCACTCCAGGGCGCCCTCCTCGACGGCGACTAGCACCGCGTACGCCGCCAACGGCTTGGTGACCGAGGCGAGCGGGAACCGGCGGCCCTGGTCACCGGTGCTGCCCAGCACCACCCCGTCGGCCGACACCACCGCGGCGGCGGCGTTGTCCACCGGCCACCCGGCCACCACGTCCAAGCTGCGCATGGCCACCACCCTACGGTCCGCGCTCCGGCCAGCGGCCTGCCCCGGTGATCTGCGACGATGCACCGGTGTTCGCAGAGCAGACGCGGGTCTACGCCATCCCGATGCACACCTCGTTCCGCGGCATCACGGTGCGCGAGGGGCTGCTGCTGCGGGGGGACGCGGGCTGGGGCGAGTTCTGCCCGTTCGCGGACTACACCGACACCGAGGCCGTGCCGTGGCTCACCAGCGCGCTGGAAGCGGCGGAACACGGCTGGCCCGCGCCGGTGCGCGACCGGATCCCGGTGAACGCGACCGTGCCGGTGGTGTCCCCGGAACGCGCCTTCGAGATCGTGCGCGAGTCCGGCTGCGGCACCGCGAAGGTCAAGGTCGCCGACCCGGGCTCCACCCTGGGCCAGGACGTCGACCGGGTAGCCGCCGTCCGGGACGCGCTCGGCCCGTCCGGCCAGGTCCGGGTCGACGCGAACGGCGCCTGGGACGTGGACCGGGCGGTCGCCGCCATCACCGCGCTCGACCGGGCCGCGGGCGGGCTGGAGTACGTCGAACAGCCCTGCCGCACCATCGAGGAACTCGCCGCCGTCCGCCGCCGCGTGAACGTCCGCATCGCCGCTGACGAGTCGATCCGCCGCGCGGAAGACCCTCTGCGCGTCGCGGTCGCCGGTGCGGCTGACATCGCGGTCCTGAAAGTCGCCCCACTGGGAGGCGTCCGCCGAGCCCTCGCCGTAGCGGAATCGGCAGGCCTACCTTGCGTGGTCTCGTCTGCCTTGGAAACCAGCATCGGCCTTGCCGCAGGCTTGGCCCTCGCCGCTGCTCTCCCCACCCTCGACTACGCCTGCGGCCTAGGCACCCTGTCGCTACTGAAGACCGACGCGGTAACCCACCCCCTCCGCCCCACCAACGGCTGGCTCCCAGTCCCCCGCACCGCCCCAGCCCCAGACGCCCTCACCGAAGCCGACCCCCGAACCCGCGACCGCTGGCTCTCCCGCCTCGGCCGCGTCACCGCCCTCAGCGGCCACCGCTAGGCCGAACTCGGCTCTCGGCTCCCTCGTGCCTGCCCGCCATCGTTTCCCGCCCTAGCAACCAAGAAGGTCACACAGGCCCGCCAAAGACCCCTAGCACCAACAGGACCGCTCCCAGCACCCCCGCACCGCGCAAGCCCTCTTACCCCACCCCAGCCGCCTCGCGCGCACGCGGTCCCGACCCTGCCCAGCCCCCACCCACACCGGGGGGCGTCCCAGTGCCAGTCTATCGGCACCCACCGACAGACGATCTTGAAACAGCCCGCCGAAGATTCAGATGTGGATAACTTCTGTCGCTGGAACGGGTGAAGTTCAGGGGCGGGTGAGGCCTGCGGTGGCGGCTGAGCGGCTGAGGACTGCCTGGTCGGTGCGGGTGAGGGCTTGGGATTTGCGGGTGGCGGGGGCCGCGGGGTCGGAGGTCAGGTCGCGGAGGCGGATGGGTGGGCCGAGGTCGGTGAGCAGGGGGAGGTACTCGGCGCGGTCGACGGTCCAGGTGGGGCCGGATTTGGTGAAGTGGAAGCGGGCCAGGACGCCTTCCTCGGTGGGGCCCTTGGGTTCCTCGTGCTTGGCGACCATGTTGCCGAGGCCGTAGGTGACCCACTTGCCGTCGATGCGCTCGAAGGGCTGCACGACGTGGGCGTGGTGGCCGATGATCAGGTCGACGGCGGGGTCGGCGAGGACGGCCTTGGCGATGCGCAGCTGGTCGGGGCTGGGGTCGTGCTTGCCCTCGATGCCCCAGTGCAGGCTGGCGACCACGACCTCCGCGCCGGCCGACTTGGCCGCGCGGGCGCCCGCGCGCACCGCTTCCGGGCTGAGGATGTTGGTCATCCACGGGGAGCCCGCCGGTCGGGCGGTGCCCTGGTTGAGACCGAAGGTGAACGACAGGAAGCCGACCTTCACGCCGGCGACGTCGCGGATGAGCGGGCGGGCGGCCTCGTCGGCGGTGCGGGCGGCGCCGGTGTGGGTGATCTTGGCGGCGTCGAGGGCGTCGAGGGTGCCGATCACGCCGGTCGGGCCCTGGTCGAGGGTGTGGTTCGACGCGGTCGAGCAGGTGTCGAACCCGGTGGCGGCCAGCGCGGTGACGATCTCCGGTGGCGCGCTGAACTTCGGGTAGCCCCGGAACGGCCCGTCCGGCCCGGCGATCGGCACCTCCAGGTGGCACACCGCGACGTCGGCTGCCTCGATGGCGGGCTTGATCCCGGCGAGCAGCTGCGTGTAGTCCCGCTTGCCGCCGCCATCAGCGGTGGCCTGCTCGGTGAGCGCCGGGTGGATCAGGACATCGCCGCCCGCGATCAGGGTGAAACCCGGGGTCGACGGCGGGGTCGCGCTCGGTGGCGCGGTCGTGGTCGCCTGCGGGTCGTCCGGCACCTCGCCGACGGTGGGGTCACCGCTGCACGCGGCCACGAGCAGGACGCTCGCGACAGCAGGCAACCACCTCACGGGGCATCGAACAGCGCGCTGACCGACTCGCCGTTGTGGATGCGCCGCACCGCCTCGGCCAACGCGGGCGCGATCGACAGCACGGTCAGCTTCTCAGACCGCTCGTGGATCGGCACCGTGTTGGTGCAGACGATCTCGACGACCTCCGACTGGTCGCCGATGCGCTTGAGCGCGCCGGAGGCGAACAGCCCGTGCGTGCAGGCCACCCGCACCGACCGCACGTTGTGCTCGCGCAGCCGGGCGAGCAGCTCGATCACCGTGCTGCCCTTGGCGATCTCGTCGTCGAGCACGATGATGTCGCGGTCGTCGACGTCGCCGATCACCGAGGAGATCGCCACCCGGTCGTCGGCGAAGCGCTGCTTGGCGCCCGCGGCCACCGGCACGCCGAGCAGCCGGGCGAACCGGGCCGCTTCCTTGGCGTTGCCCAGGTCCGGCGAGACGACGGTGGTGTTCGACAGGTCGAGGTTGCGGAAGTGGCCCGCCAGTTCGCGCAGCGCGTGCAGGTGGTCGACGGGGACGCTGAAGAACCCGTGCACCTGCGGCGAGTGCAGGGTCATCGTGAGCACCCGGTCGGCCCCGGCGGCGACCATCAGGTCGGCGACCAGCCTGCCGCCGATGGAGATGCGCGGCGCGTCCTTCTTGTCCGACCGCGCGTAGGCGTAGTGCGGCATCACCACGGTGATCCGCCGCGCCGACGCCCCGCGCGCCGCGTCGATCATCAGCAGCAGCTCGACCAGGTTCTCCTGGACCGGCTGGACCAGCGGCTGGATGAGGTAGACGTCGCGCTCGCGGCAGTTGGCCTGCAGCTGCACTTCCAGGCAGTCGTTGGCGAACCGCTGGACCCGCACCGGGTGCAGCGGTACCCCGAGGTGTTCGGAGATCTCCGCCGACAGCTCCGGATGCGCACTCCCACCGAACAAGGCGATGTCCCGCACACGCACTCCCGTTGACCAGGCCCAACCCGCAGCGGTCGCTGCGACCCAACCCTAGTGGCCCCCGGTCAGCCGCCCGACCCGGAGGGGAGCCGCCCACTCGGACCTCAGCGCCACCTCCTCCTGATCAGCAGGACGACCACCAGCGCGACCACCGCGGCCAGCACCGGGACCGCCCGCTTGGCCACCGACGGCCCGGCCAACTCCAGCAGGTCGACCGGTTCCGCCTCCGGGACGGCCCGCAGCGGCCGGTCCCCCGCGCGCCGCGACTCCCCCGCGGACACCGATCCACCCGGCTCGGTGTCCGCGGCGCTCGTGGAATCGGACGAGTCCTCCACGGGACTCGACTCGGCAGTGCCCGACTGCGCCGGAACCGGCTCAACAGGGCCAGGCTGTGCCCCTGCGGAGTCGGGCGTGTCTGGCTCGGCGGGCCCGTCGGGTGGCCCGACCGCCGGGGTGTCCTCGGCTGCCGGGTCGGTCCGGTCCGGTTCGGCCAACCCCTCGGTGGCGGAACCGGCCTGGACCGACCCGCTCGGGGCGGGTACGTCGGCGGGCGGGGGTGCGGCGAGCTTGTCGGCGAGGCAGTTGGCGAAGACCGTGAGGATCTTGCCGCCCACCTCGGCGATCAGGCCGCGGCCGAACTGGGCCGGTTTGCCGGTGATCGCGAGGTCGGTGTTGACGGTGCCGCTGGTGCTGTCGCCCTCGTCGGTGAGGGTGACGGTGACCGTCGCCGCCGCGGTGCCGTTGCCCCGGGAGTCCTTGCCGGAGGCCTTGATGACGAGCCTGCGCATCCGCTCGTCGCGTTCCAGGAACTGCCCGTTTCCCCGGTACAGCAGGGAGATGGGGCCGACCTTGACCTTGACGGTGCCGGTGAAGGCGTCGCCGATGACCTCGGTCAGGGTGGCGCCCGGCATGCAGGGCGCCACCAGGTGCGGGTCGAGCAGGGCCGCCCAGACCTCCGACAACGGGGCCCGCACGGTGAACCGGTGCTCCAGCAGCACTGTCGTGATCCTCCTAGACGCCGGTGGCGGCGGTGATGGCGCGCGAGGTGAGTACCCGGGCCAGGTGTTGGCGGTATGCGGTGTCGGCGTTGCCGTCCGCGGTCGGGCTGGTGCCCTCGGCGGCGTGCGCCGCGGCCGCCCTGATCGCCTCGGCGGTGGCGGGTTGGCCGACGAGCGCCGACTCGACCGCGCGGGCGCGCACCGGGACCGACGACATGTTGGTGAGCCCGACCCTGGCCTCGGCGATCACGCCGCCCTCGACCCGGACCGCCGCGGCGACGGCCACGATGGACCACGCCTGGGCGACCCGGCTGAACTTCTCGTAGTGCGCGCCCCAGCCGGTGTGCTTGGGCACCCGCACCCCGACCAGGATCTCGTCCTGGCGCAGCGCGGTGGTGAAGTAGTCGACGAAGAAGTCGGCGGCGGCCACCGTGCGCGGCCCCTCCAGGCCGTGCAGCACCAGTTCCGCGTCCAGCGCCAGCACCGGGGCAAGCAGGTCGCCTGCCGGGTCGGCGTGGGCCACGGCGCCGCCGAAGGTGCCGCGGTGGCGGACCTGCGGGTCGGCGACGGTGTCGGTGGCGGCCTTGAGCAGCAGCGCGTGCTCGCGCACCGAGGGGTCGCGCTGGACCTCGTAGTGCGTGGTGGTGGCGCCGATGAGCAGCGCGTCGCCCTCGTCGCGGATGCCGCGCAGTTCCGGTATGCGGCCGATGTCGACCAGGGTGGTCGGTGCGGCCAACCGCATGCGCAGCACCGGGATCAGGCTCTGGCCACCGGCGATGACCTTCGCCTCCTCGCCCGCGTCGGCGAGCGCGCGGACCGCCTCGTCCACTGTGGATGGAGCGGTGTAGTCGAACGCGGCCGGGATCACGCCGCACCTCCGGAGGTGTCGATCGAGCCGAGCCCGCCGCCCGCCTCGCTGCCCAGGCCGCCCGCGTCCGTCGGGCCGCCGTTGATGGCCGTCCACACGCGCATCGGCGTGCACGGCATCTGGATGTCGTTGACGCCGAAGTGGCGCACCGCGTCGACGACGGCGTTGACCACCGCGGGTGTGGAGGCGATGGTGCCCGCCTCGCCGACTCCCTTGACGCCGAGCTGGTTGCTGGTCGCGGGGGTCTCGGTGCGGTCGGTGTCGAAGTGCGGCAGGTCCACGGCGGACGGGATGAGGTAGTCGGCCAGTGTTCCCGTTGTCAGCGTGCCGCTTTCGTCGTGCACCGCCTCTTCGTAGAGCGCCTGCGCGAGGCCCTGGGCGAGTCCACCGTGGACCTGGCCCTCGACGATGATCGGGTTGACCACCACCCCGACGTCGTCCACGCACACGTACTTGCGGATCTTCACGAACCCGGTCTCGGTGTCGACGTCGACCGCGCACAGGTGGGTGCCGTGCGGGAAGGAGAAGTTCTCCGGGTCGAAGGTGGCCTCCGAGTCCAGCGACGGCTCGACCCCGTCCGGCAGGTCGTGCGCGGCGAAGACGGCGAGGGCCACGTCGGTGAGCGCGGTGGCCCGCTCGGTGCCCTTGACGGTGAACTTGCCCGCCGCGAACTCGAGGTCGTCCTCGGCGCACTCCATCATGTGCGCGGCGATTCGGCGGGCCTTGCGGATGACCTTCTCGCCCGCCTTGAGCACCGCCATCGCGCCGACGGTCAGCGAGCGGGAGCCGTAGGTGTCCAGGCCCCTCGGGGAGGACTGGGTGTCGCCGTGCAGCACCTCGACGTCCTCGAACGGCACGCCGAGCTGGTCGGCGACGATCTGGCTCCACGCGGTCTCGTGGCCCTGCCCGTGCGCGGACGAGCCGGTGACCACCTCGACCTTGCCGCTGGGCAGCATCCGGATCGCGGCGTGCTCCCAGCCGCCCGCGCCGTAGGACAGCGAGCCGAGCACCCGCGACGGGGCTAGCCCGCACATCTCGGTGAAGGTGGAGGTGCCGATGCCCAGCTGCACCGAGTCGCCGCGCTCCCGGCGTTCCCGCTGCTCGGCGCGCAGTTCGTCGTAGCCGAACATCTCCTTGGCCCTGGCGGTGGCGGCCTCGTAGTTGCCGGTGTCGTACTCCAGGCCGCACACGGTGGTGAACGGGAACTCGTCGTGCTTGATCCAGTTCTGCTCGCGCAGCTCGATCGGGTCGCGGCCGAGCTCGGCGGCCAGCTCGTCCATCAGCCGCTCGATGGCGTAGGTCGCCTCCGGCCTGCCCGCGCCGCGGTAGGCGTCGGTCGGGGTCTTGGTGGTGAACACGTTGGTGCAGGCGAACCGGTAGGCCGGGAACTTGTAGATGGCGTTGAACATGAACGCGCCCAGGATCGGCACGCCGGGGCTGACCAGCCGCAGGTAGGCGCCCATGTCGGCCAGGAGCTCGACCTTGAGCCCGGTGACGGTGCCGTCGCGGCGGGCGGCGAGGGTGAGCTTCTGGACCTGGTCGCGGCCGTGGTGCGCCGAGAGCAGCGACTCCGAGCGGGACTCGGTCCACTTCACCGGCTTGCCCAGCCTGGTCGCCACCACCAGCGCGACGACCTCCTCCGGGGTGACCTGGAGCTTGCCGCCGAAGCCGCCGCCGACATCCGGGGCGATGACGCGCAGCTTGTGCTCCGGGGTGCCGGTGGTCAGCGCCAGCATCAGCCGCAGGATGTGCGGGATCTGGGTGGCCGACCACACCGTGGTCTGCTCGCCGGTGGGGTCGACCAGGACCGAGCGCGGTTCCATGAACGCCGGGATGAGCCGCTGCTGGCGGTAGGTGCGCTCGACGAGCACCTCGGCCTCGGCGATCGCCTGCTCGACGTCGCCGCCGGTGCCCGCCTCGGCCGAGTCGAACACCCAGTGCGCGGAGGAGTTGGTGCCCAGGTCGGGGTGCACCAGGGGGGAGTCGTCGGCGACCGCGGCGGTCAGGTCGAGCACGACGGGCAGTTCGTCGTAGTCGACGTCGATGGCCTCTAGCGCGTCGTGCGCCTGCGCCTTGCCGCGCGCGACCACGACGGCGACGGCCTCACCGGCGAAGTTGACCTGGTCGACGGCCAGCGACGGCGCCTGCGGGGCCTTCTGGTCGGCGGTCACCGGCCACGCGCAGGGCAGGCTGCCCTGGGCGTCGGCGATGTCGGCGCCGGTGAACACGGCGACGACGCCGGGTTTGCGCCTGGCCGCCTCGACGTCGATCGAGGTGATCCTGGCGTGCGCGACCGGGCTGCGCAGGAAGGCCAGGTGCAGCAGGCCGGGCACGGTCAGGTTGTCGGTCCAGCGGGTGCGGCCGGTGACCAGCCTGGCGTCCTCCTTGCGCAGCCTGGCCTTGCCGACCTCGGGTTCGGCGGTCGCGGTCATCACTCGCCCCCGACCAGGTGGGTGGCGCCCGGCTTGAGCTTGCTCGCCGCGTCCTGGACCGCGCGGACGATGTTCTGGTAGCCGGTGCAGCGGCAGAGGTTGCCCTCCAGCCCGTGCCGGACCGCGTGCTCGTCGGGATCGGGGTCGTCGGCGAGCAGGTCGATCGACTGCATGATCATCCCTGGCGTGCAGAAGCCGCACTGGAGCGCGTGGTTGTCGTGGAAGGCCTGCTGGACCGGGTGCAGCACGCCGTCGCGGGCGAGCCCCTCGACGGTGGTGATCTCGGCGCCGTCGACCTGCACGGCCAGCACGGAGCACGACTTCACGCTCTGCCCGTCGAGGTGCACGGTGCAGGAACCGCAGTTGCTGGTGTCGCAGCCGACGACGGTGCCGGTCTTGCCGATGGTGTCCCGCAGGTGGTGGACCAGCAACTGGCGTGGTTCCACCTCATCGGTGTAGGTCGTTCCGTCGACGGTGACGGTGATGCGCATCCTGCCTCCAGCACTCGCGCGGTGGGCGGGTCCAGCGAGCCCGTGCCGCGTGATCGGGCTCACAACCCAGCCTGCCCCCGTTCTCCGCTCCCGACAAGCCCGGACGCCGAACCTGTGGACAACTCGATCGACTGTGGACGAAACCGCTGTTCAGCGCGGTCGACGCCGAGTCGGGTGGACTAGCCGTGGATACGTCCGGACAGGACTGACAGCCGCTGCCCGCCGCCGCCCCACCGGGTGGCGATGATCTCCGCGGCGATCGACACCGCGGTCTCCTCGGGTGTCCTGGCGCCGAGGTCGAGGCCGATCGGCGAGGCGAGCGCGGACAGCTCGCCCTCGGTCAGCCCGGCCTCGCGCAGCCGGTCGACCCGGTCGGCGTGGGTGCGCCGCGAGCCCATCGCGCCGACGTAGCCGAGCTTGGCGCGCAGCGCGACGCTGAGCACCGGGACGTCGAACTTGGGGTCGTGGGTGAGCACGGTGACGACCGTGCGCTCGTCGACCCTGCCCTCGGCCAGTTGCCGCTCGAGGTAGCGGTGGGGCCAGTCGACGACGACCTCGTGCGCGCTGGGGAACCGGCTCGTGGTCGCGAACACGGGCCGGGCGTCGCAGACCGTGACCCGGTAGCCGAGGTAGGCGCCCATGCGGGCCATGGCGGCGGCGAAGTCGATGGCGCCGAAGACGAGCATGCGGGGCGGCGGTTCGAAGGAGTTCACGAACACCGACATGCCCTCGCCGCGCCGTTCGCCGTCGAGGCCGTAGCCGAGCATCGCGGTGCGCCCGGTCGAGAGCAGCCCTCTGGCGTCGTCGACGATCGCCGCATCGATCCGGTCGGAGCCGGTGCTACCCGAGTGCCGGTCGGGCCAGATCAGGATGCGTTTGCCCAACCGGTCCGGGTCCGCGTGGGCGACCACGGTCGCGACGGCGACGGGGACCTCGGCGTGCACCGACTTGGCCAGGGTCTCGAACGCGGGGAAGGTGTCCGGCGCGATGCGTTCGACGTAGATGTCGATGATCCCGCCGCAGGTCAGGCCTACCGCGAACGCGTCGTCGTCGCTCACGCCGTAGCGCTGGAGGGTGGGTGTGTCGGTGTCTAGGACCTCGCGGCCGAGTTCGTAGACCGCGCCCTCCACGCATCCTCCGGACACGCTGCCGGTGACGGAACCGTCGCCTGCGACGACCATGGCCGCCCCCGGCGATCGCGGGGCGGAGGAGAAAGTGGCGACGACGGTGCCTAGCGCTACCGGCTCACCCAGCCGGTACCGGCGCAAGACCTCGTCGAGCACATCACGCACGGCGCACCTCCCGGAGCAGGAGATCGAGTGTGGCCACGCTGTGGCCCGCGAGCAACCTGTCCACGTGCGGTAGCGCTACCGCGATGCCGGACTGCACGGGCTCGTAGACCGGTGACCCTGCGTGGGGGTTTACCCAGAACACCCGGTGGGCGAGCCTGCTGAGCCGCGCGGTCTGCGCACCGAGCAGGGACGGGTCACCGCGCTCCCAGCCATCGGAGAACAGGACGACCACGGCTTGCCGCGCGACGCCGCGTTGGCCCCACCGGTCCAGGAACGCCCGCAGCGTCTCCCCGAGCCGTGTGCCGCCCGCGAAGTCGGGGACGGCGCGCGCGGCGGCGGTCAACGCCAGTTCGGGGTCGCGTTGGCGCAGCTGGCGGGTGAGCCTGGTCAGCCGCGTGCCGAGGGTGAAGACCTCGGTGGGGGCGCGGCGGGCCACGGCGTGGGCGAACCGCAGCAGGGCGTCGGCGTACGGGGTCATGGAGCCGGACACGTCGATCAGCAGGACCACCCGGCGGGGTTTGTGCGAGCGGCGCTTGCGGGCGATGCGCATGGGCTCGCCGCCGGTGGCCCGCATCATCCGCAGGGTGCGCCGCTCGTCGACACGGCCGCGTCGGTCCGGTCGCCACCGCACGGTGGACCGTTGCGGCGGTTCGGGGCGAAGTAGGTCGATCATCTCCCGCAGGTGCGCGCGCTCGGCAGCGGTTAGCCCTGAGATGTCACGGTGTCGCAAGACTTCCGCGGCGCTGGCGAGCCGGTCGACGTGCACAGCGTCATCGCCTTCTCCTGCGCTGCTAGCCATTAGAGCGGCGATGTTCCCCCGTTTGGGTCGGGGATCGCGGGTTGGCCTGGGCGCGCGTGGGGTGTCTCCGGTGAACCAGGCGTGGAAGGCGCTGTCGTAGCGCGGTAGGTCGTCCGGCTCGGCGCACAAGGTGAGCCTGCCTGCCCAGTAAACCTGGCTGACGTCTGCGAGGTCGAGCAGGTCGACCGCGGCCAAGTAGGCCTGCACGCGCTCCTGGCCGCACGCGACGCCCGCGGCTCGCAGCGCGACAGCGAACCCGACAAGCCCGGGCAGCGGGTCGACCTGAGTCACCCCAGCAGTGTGCCCCAGCTCACCCGGTCGGTGCTCACGCCATGTCCTCGGCCAGGTCGGCGAGCACGGCCTTGCAGTCGGAGAGCACCCTCTTGCCCCGTTTCGTCGCCCGGTAGCGCCGCACACGCCTGCCGTCTGCCACCTCGGTGCGCGACTTGAGCAAGCCTGCCTCCTGAAGCCGGTGGAGCAGCGGGTACAGCGTGCCCGGTGACACGCGGTGCCCTCTAGCGGCTAGCTCCTCGGTCAGCCACGCCCCGTGTACCTCCTCGTTCGAGGCATACCGCAACACGCGCAGTCGCAGCGCTCCATTGGCGAACTCCCGGACCACATCCATCGCTCCACGATATCGCACAGCGATATCGATCGGTAAAGCCAACCAAACTCCCAGCACAACAAGCCCACAGCGGGTAGATATCGGCGAACGATATCGAGTCGCGATAAGAAAATCGTTGTGCCACAAGGATGTGAGTCGCGACACGTCGGTAAGAGATCGACGAGACAGGTCGATGAGAAGACCGGTAACGTGCGTTGGCCGTGGCGCCGGAAGGCCCGCGAGACTGCTAGGACAACACCGAAAAGGTGAGAAATGCGTTCGCCGCGATGACGATGGTCCACCCCCCGGCTTCCCTGCTCTCCGCCCTCGACCCACTCGCCGACGCCGCGGCGCAGGGGCTTGCCGTGTTCCGCGCAGGGCCCGAGAGCGCCCCCCGAACCCTGGTCGACGTCCTCCACGCCTCCGCCGCGCGTCACCCCGACGCCGACGCCATCGACGATGGCACCACCGTGCTCTCTTACCGCGCTCTGCTCGGTGAGATCGACGCCCTCGTGGTGGCCCTTAACTCGGCCGGTGTCGGCCGGGGTGACCGCGTCGGCATCCGGGTCCCGTCCGGTACCGCCGACCTCTACGTCTCGATCCTGGCCGTGTTGACGGCGGGCGCCGCCTACGTCCCGGTCGACTTCGACGACCCGGCCGAGCGCGCCGACCTGGTGTTCGGCGAGGCAAACGCTTGCGCGGTGATCGGCGAGCACCGGGCCATCACCGCGCTGGCCGCCCCGCACGGCGCTCCCGGCCTGCCCACGCCCGAGGACGACGCGTGGATCATCTTCACCTCGGGGTCCACCGGCAAGCCCAAGGGCGTCGCGGTGAGCCACCGCAGCGCCGCCGCGTTCGTGGACGCCGAGGCCGACCTGTTCCTGGCCGAGGAGCCCATCACCGCCGACGACCGGGTCCTGGCGGGCCTGTCGGTCGCCTTCGACGCCTCCTGCGAGGAGATGTGGCTGGCCTGGCGCAACGGCGCCTGCCTGGTCACCGCGCCGCGCGCGCTGGTGCGCACCGGTGTCGACCTGGGTCCGTGGCTGGTGGAGCGGGCCATCACCGTCGTGTCGACCGTGCCGACGCTGGCCGCGCTGTGGCCTGCCGACGCGCTCGACGACGTGCGGCTCCTGATCTTCGGCGGCGAGCCCTGCCCGCCCGAGCTGGCCGAGCGGCTCGCGGTCGAGGGCCGCGAGGTGTGGAACACCTACGGCCCGACCGAGGCGACCGTGGTGGCCTGCGGCGCCAGGATGACCGGCGAGGGGCCGGTGCGCATCGGCCTGCCGCTCGACGGCTGGGAACTGGCCGTCGTCGACGAGGCGGGCGAGCTGGTGCCGATGGGTGCCACCGGCCAACTGGTGATCGGTGGCGCTGGCCTGGCCCGCTACCTGGACCCGGTCAAGGACGCCGAGAAGTTCGCGCCGCTGCCCGCGCTGTCGTGGGACCGCGCCTACCGTAGTGGCGACATGGTCAAGGCCGAGCCCGAGGGTCTGCTGTTCCTCGGCCGCGCGGACGAGCAGATCAAGCTCGGCGGTAGGCGTATCGAGCTCGGTGAGGTCGACGCCGCCCTACAGGCCCTGCCGTACGTGGCGGGTGCCGCGGCCGCCGTGCGCACTACCGCCGCCGGTAACCAGCTCCTGGTGGGCTATGTCGTGGCCAGCGAGGGCTTCGACGCCGACGTGGCAGTCGAGCGGCTCCGGGCCGAGCTGCCCGCCGCGCTGGTCCCGCTGATCGCCGAGGTCGACACGCTGCCGACCCGCACGTCCGGCAAGGTCGACCGCAACGCGCTGCCGTGGCCGCTGGACCTCGACACCTCCGACGTGGACACCGCCGCGCTGACCGACACCCAGCGGTGGCTGGTCGGCCTGTGGCGCGACCTGCTCGGGGTGGCGGTGAGCAGCCCGAAGGCCGACTTCTTCGCCAACGGCGGCGGCAGCCTCTCCGCCGCGCAGCTGGTCTCGAAGATCCGCGAGGTGCACCCCAGCATCGCCGTCGCCGACCTGTACCAGCACCCGACGCTGGGCAAGCTCGCCGACCACATCGACGCGGCCGTCGCCAGCACCCAGACCGACCGGGTAGTGCTGCCGACGCCGGTTCGCGCCCAGGTCATCCAGGTCCTGTTGACCCTGCCGATGCTGACGGTCGTCGGCGCCAGGTGGGTCGTCGCGCTCGCTGCCGTGAACAACATCTTGGGCTTCTCGTGGAGCCCTCACGTGTCGTGGTGGTTGGTGCTCGCGGGCTGGCTCGTGTTCCTGAGCCCGTGGGGCCGCATGGCGCTGGCGGCCGGAACCGCTCGTCTGCTGCTGCGAGGTGTCCAGCCGGGCTCTTACCCGCGCGGTGGCAGTGTCCACCTGCGCCTCTGGGCTGCTGAGCGGTTCGTGGACCTCACGGGTGCCGCGGGCCTGCAAGGCGCCCCCTGGATGACCCACTACGCGCGTGCTCTTGGCGCGCGGATCGGCGATGAGGTCGACCTGCACTCGCTGCCCCCGGTGACGGGCATGCTCCGGCTCGGCCGGGGCGCGGCGGTGGAGCCGGAGGTGGACCTGTCCGGCCACTGGCTCGACGGCGACGTCCTGCACATCGGCTCGGTCCGGGTCGACGCGCACGCCACGGTCGGGGCGCGCAGCACCCTGTTCCCCGGCGCTCGGGTCGGCAAGCGGGCCGAGGTCGCGCCGGGCTCCGGCGTCAAGGGCGCTGTCCCGGCCGGTCAGCGCTGGTCCGGCTCCCCCGCGACGCGCACCGGCAAGGCCAGCGTGAAGGGGTCCCGTCCCGCACGCCGTAGGCGCTGGGTCGGCATCTACGCGGCCACGTCGTTCGTGCTGAGCGTGCTCCCGATCGCGGCGGCGCTACCCGCGCTGTTCATCCTCATCGCGTTCCTCGACGGCACGACCACGCTCGGCGAGGCCATGGTCCAGGCACTGGTTGCCGTACCTGCGGCGACGCTGGCGTGGATGGGCTCTTACGCACTGCTGATCCTGGTCTTCGTCCGGCTGCTGTCGATCGGCATGCGGGCTGGGCGGCACGCCGTGCACAGCCGGGTCGCGTGGCAGGCCTGGGCTACCGAGCGGCTGATGGAGCTGGCCAGGTCGGCGCTGTTCCCGATGTACGCGAGCCTGCTCACCCCGGTGTGGCTGCGGGCGCTCGGCATGAAGGTCGGCAAGGGCGTCGAGGCCTCCACGGTGCTGGCGCTGCCGAGCATGACGACCGTCGGCGACGGCGCGTTCCTCGCCGACGACACCATGATCGGCTCGTACGAGCTCGGTGGCGGCTGGCTGCGCATCGGCGAGGCGAGCGTCGGCAAGCGCGCGTTCCTCGGCAACTCCGGGATGACCGCTCCCGGTCGCGCCGTCCCCAAGCGGGGCTTGGTCGGCGTGCTGTCCTCGACTCCGAAGAAGGCCAAGGCCGGTTCCTCTTACCTCGGCATGCCACCGATGAAGCTGCCGCGCACGGTTGAGGATGCCGACGAGAGCAAGACGTTCAACCCGCCGCGCCGTCTTGTGATGGCTCGCGCGTTGGTTGAGGTGTGCCGCGTTGTACCGGTGATGGCCTCGGCGGCATTGCTGGTCCTGGTGGCGGCAACCCTTACCTACGCCGGGTTCTGGCTAGGACTGGCTCTTAGCGGTGTCGTGCTCTTCGGTGCCGGTATCGCCGCGTGCCTCGTCGCCGTGATGGCCAAGTGGGCCCTAGTGGGCCGGTTCCGCACTGTCGACCACCCACTGTGGAGCTCGTTCGTCTGGCGCAACGAGTTGGCCGACACCTTCGTGGAGATGCTGGGCGTGCCCTGGTTCGCGACCTGGGCGCACGGCTCGCCGCTGCTGTCGGTCTGGTTGCGCGGTCTCGGCGCGCGGATCGGCAAGGGCGCGTGGGTCGAGACCTACTGGCTGCCCGAGGCCGACCTGGTCAGCGTCGGCGACGGCGCCACGGTCAACCGCGGCTGCGTGCTGCAGACGCACCTGTTCCACGACCGCGTCATGCGGATGGCCCCGGTGACCGTGGGCGAGGGCGGCACGCTCGGCCCGCACGGCATCGTGCTGCCCGGCGCGTCGATCGGCGTCCGCACCACCGTCGGCCCGGCGTCGCTGGTCATGCGGGGTGAGTCGGTCCCGGACGGCAGCCGCTGGCTGGGCAACCCGATCGCCGCGTGGCCGGGCAAGCGCTGACCGGCCCCTGACCGAGGCCCGAGACGTCATGTTGAATGTGGGTATGAGCGCCAAGGCTGACCCGGCTCGCGCCGGGCAGCCCGGCGCGAGCACATCGCTGGACGCCTACCTGCCCGACCACGGCAACGGCGGCTACCAGGTGACGCACTACGACCTCGACCTGGTCTACCGGGTCGGTCCGGGCAGGCTGGAGGGCCGCGCGCGGATCACGGCGGTGGCGACGCAGGCGCTGTCGAGGTTCAGCCTCGACTTCTCCGGTCTGCGGAGCACCAAGGTGACCATCAACGGCAAGCCGGTGCGGCACGCCCAACGGGGCAGGAAGCTGCACATCACGCCGAACCGCTCCTTACCGGACGGCGGCAGGTTCACCATCGAGGTCCGGTACATGGGTTCACCGGCGCCGATCCCCAGTCACTGGGGCGAGATCGGGTGGGACTACCTGGACGACGGCGTGATCGTCGCCAGCCAGCCGATAGGCGCACCGTCGTGGTTCCCGTGCAACGACCACCCCAGCAGCAAGGCGACGTACCGGATCGCCGTCTCGGTAGCGTCGCCGTACCTGGTTGTCGCTACCGGGGTCCTGGAGTCCAAGCAGTCCGCGGCGAGCACGACGACGTGGGAGTTCCGACTGTCCCAGCCGACACCGACCTACCTGGTCAGTGTCCAAATCGGACGCTACGCGGAGTACTCGTTCGCCACCGTGCCGATGATGCACGCCGCCGTCCCCGCCCGCCTCGCCGTGCCGTTCGAGCACGACTTCGGGCGCCAGCCGCGGATGCTGGTCGAGTTCGAGCGGATGTTCGGCCCCTACCCGTTCGAGCAGTACGGGGTGGTCGTGGTCGACGCCGAACTGGACGCGCCGATCGAGGCGCAGTCACTGTCGATCTTCGGCAGCAACCACGTCGACGGGGTGCGCGGCAGCGAGCGGCTGGTGGCGCACGAGCTGGCGCACCAGTGGTTCGGCAACAGCCTGACCGTGGCCGAGTGGCGCCACATCTGGCTCAACGAGGGCTTCGCGAACTACGCGGAGTGGCTGTGGTCCGAGGTGTCCGGCGGGGCCGCGGCGGACGTGCACGCGATGCGCGCGTGGCGACAACTGTCGGAGCTACCGCAAGACCTGCGCATCGGCGACCCCGGCACGCGGCACCTGTTCGACGACCGCGTGTACTTGCGTGGCGCGGTCACGCTGCACGCGCTGCGCCTACGCCTGGGTGACGACGCGTTCTTCGCGCTGCTGCGGGTGTGGACCTCGGCGCACCGGCACGGCAACGTGACCACCGCCGATTTCACCGCGCTCGCCCAGCGGCACACGCCGTGGCCGTTGACCGAGCTTTTCGCGAACTGGTTGAACTCACCCATCCTGCCCGCTTTCCCACGCCGAACGCCCGGCGCGGACCGGTAAGTGTGACTGGCCCGCGCCAGGTGTGCCCGACCGCGGCCGCGCGGAAGGTGCTGTCCGGTAGGTCTGGTGCGTGGGATTCGTGATCCGTGTGGTTCCTGGGTGCGCGGACGGGAAGCCGCTCGTACTGGACGTACTTGGGCTTTCCGGCCGTGCGGCCAGGGGCCGCGCGGGCGCGGATAGCGCGTGCCGGAACTGCCGGACAGCGCCTTGTGAGGCCGGGCGCGGAAAGGCACCGAATCGGCGTTTCGGGAAACCGGAGGGGCCCAGCAGGGCCGCGACTCGGGACACGCGTCAGCGCCACCACACGCCGACTCGAGCCTCGGGGCGCTCACCGCGAACGGTGACCTCCGGCAGGTTTCCCACGACCATGATGCACCCGCGACACGCCTGCTGACGAGCGATTTTCCGGTCTCGCGCACCTGGCGGCGGCGATCACGCGCGGTGATCAGCCCGCCAGCAACGCGTCCAGCCCAGCGGCGACCACGCGGTCGGTGTCCTCCCGGTATTTCAAGACAGCACCGAGGGTCAGGGCGGCGGTGGCGACGTCGACTGATTCACGCCCCAATGCGATAAGAGCCGCTGCCCAGTCAATCGTCTCCGCCACTCCTGGCGGCTTCAACAACTCCATCTCCCGCAATCGGCGGACAGCGTTAACGACCTGGATCGCCAACCGTTCGCCGACTTCCGGCAGTCGCTTCCGCAGAATTGCCAGTTCGCGATCCAGCGACGGGTGATCCAACCAGTGGTAGAGGCAACGCCGCTTAAGAGCGTCGTGCACTTCCCGTGTCCGGTTGGACGTCAGCACCACCAGCGGCGGTACGGCGGCACGGATCTCGCCCAGTTCCGGCACTGTCACGGCGTTCTCGCTCAGGATCTCCAGCAGGAACGCCTCGAACTCGTCGTCAGCGCGGTCGATCTCGTCGATCAGCAGGACACACGGGGACTCCAGCGCCCGCAGCAACGGCCGCGCCAAGAGGAATCGCCTGCTGTAGATGGATTCCACCGATGTACCTGCTCTTAGCTCAAGCAACTGCCGCGGGAAGTCCCACTCATAGAGGGCCTGCGTGGCGTCGATGCCTTCGTAGCACTGGAGCCGCACCAGTTCGACGTCCAGCGCTGAGGCCAACGCCGACGCCAGGGCTGTCTTGCCGGTACCCGGCTCGCCCTCGCAGAAGAGGGGCCTGCCCATCCGCACGGCGAGGTAAGCCGCCGTGGAGAGGCCCTCATCGGCCAGGTACCCGACCCGGTCAAGAGCGCTGGCCATGTCCTCCGGCGTAAGGACCCGCATGCGGGTCACCCTAGCCCGACCCGGAAGCGACCCCTAGTCCGGAACCCGGGTCCTTCCCCGATGGCAGGACGCCGTTGACCAGCCACTCTTGAGCCATGACGAACGAGACGCACACCAAGGTCCAGGACCACGTCCGCAAGTTCCGCCGCAGCCGGTCCGACCGGATGGTGGCAGGCGTGTGCGGCGGCATCGCCAGGGCGATGGGGGTGGACGCCCCGATCGTGCGGATCGGCCTGGTCGCCGCCACCCTGCTCGGCTTCGGCACCGGCGCGGTCATCTACCTGGCCTGCTGGATCCTGCTCCCCGAGGACGACTGACGGGCTAGTGTCACCCGGTGGCTGACCAGCGGATCGGGACCGCGCGCGTCCTCGTGCTGATCGCCTCGGCCGCGGTGTTCGCCGCGGGTGGGGTGGTCTGCTTCCTGGTCCTGCTGTTCGGGCCCACGATCAAGGACGGCGACCCGGTCGCGGGCACCATCGCGTACACGGCGCTCAGCCTGGCCACCGCTGGGGGCGCGGTGGCCATCGCGGTCCGCGCCGCGACCACCAGGAAGGTGGTTCTCGGCGGCTGCGGCACGCTGCTGGTGGGAACGCTGGTGGCCGCGGGGGCGATGGTCCTGCTGGTGACCGGGTGAGTGACAAAAACGTGTCACGGCACAAACTGGCCAACAGACGTTTGTATCCGCGGGCGCCGCGGGGGCTCTTGTAGGTGTCTGAGTAGAACTACTCGCCACCGGAGCCACCATGAGCCAGCACCTCACCACGCGGGGCACCCCGTGGCGGCTGGCGGCCCGGCAACCGGCTACCGCGTTCTACCAGCGAGGACATGGCCACACCAGCGCGCCAGGTCGCACCGACCTGGCGCAGGCGTGACCACGGCGACGACCGGCGGTCGGATGGGTGCAGGGGACCCGTCCGGCCGCCGGGCCGCGCTCGCGGACGGGAGCGGAGGGGGAGCACGTCGTGGCGCTGGTGCAGCTGTCCGCTCAGGACGCCGAGCGGCCGACCGAGTTGCACCGGGGGGATACCGTCGAGTTGCGACTCCCGGAGTCCGCGACCACCGGCTACCGGTGGCGCTGGTGGCTTCCCGAGGCACTGCGCATGATCGCCGACGAGCACGTCCCGGCGACGGTCGGCGCTGGTGCGCCGGGTGCCGCGGGCGAGCGGCGGTTGGCCTTCGACGTCACGACGACCGGTCAGCACGAACTCCGGGCCGAACTGGCCAGACCGTGGGAAGGGCAGGCGCGGCAGGCACTGACGTTCGTCCTGCACGCGCAGTAGTGACACTGATGGAGTACAGCTTCACCCGAACGAGTGAGTCAGGATGGGCCGGGACGCACCGACCTGACATCGGACGATGTAGCCAGTGCCACCAGGATGCACAACCCCGGCAGACGGAGAATGGGGTGGGAGCGGTGACCGAGCTCCACGCGACGAGGACGAACCCGCCGTGGGAGGGCCTAGAGGGGACCGAGCGGCACGCGGCGTGTGTGATCGCTGCGCGCGAGGGGCACAGAGGGGCGCTCGACGTCCTCGTGGCCGAGCTGACCCCGCTGGTGTGGCACATCGCCAGAGGCGCCGGGCTGGACCGCTCGGCGGCCGAGGACGTCGCGCAGACCGTGTGGCTGGCGCTGCTGCGCCACGTCGACTCGATCGCCGAACCCAGGGCCGTGGTCGGCTGGCTGATCACCACGACCCGGCGCGAGGCCAAGCGGACCCGCCAGCGCTCGGCCACCCAGGTCGAGCTGCTGCCCGAGGTCGCCGAGCACGTGCCGAGCACGGAGCCGATGCCCGAGGCCGAGGCGCTGCGGACCGAGCGCGACCGGCAGCTGTGGTCGGCGTTCCACCGGCTCGACCAGCGCTGCCAGGAACTGCTCCGGCTCACCGTGCTGGCGGGCCGGGCCGAGTACAAGGTGGTCGCCGAGGTGCTGCGGATGCCGCACGGGAGCATCGGCCCGACCAGGGGTCGTTGCCTCACCGCACTGCGTTCGCTGTACGACAATGGGGATGGTGGCAGATGAGGACCATGGACGACTACGAGATGGACCCTGCCGAGCAGGAGTTCTGGCTGGCCCAGGTGGCCAGGATCGTCGACGAGCTCGACCCGGTCCCCGCGGGGCTGGTCGAGCGCGCCCAGTTCGCCATCGACCTCGAGGACATCGACGCCGAGGTGGAGCTGGAGGCGGCGCGCTGGGCCGACCAGCGCCCGCTGGCCGGTGTCCGCGGCGGCGCCCCCGGCACGATCACCTTCTTCGTCGGCGACCTGACCGTCATGGTCAACGTGACCAGGACCGGCGAGAAGCAGCGCATCGACGGCTGGTTGGTGCCCGCGGGTGAGCACGGGGTCGAGGTCAGGGTCGCCGACCAGGGCTCCAAGACCACGACCGCCGACGAGGGCGGCCGGTTCGTGCTCACCGAGATCCCGCGGGGCACCACGCAGATCCTGGTCCGGATGAACGGCGGCAAGCCCAGGACCGTGGTCACGCCGACTGTCGAGCTCTGAGCCCACCCAGCGCGGCGGGCAGTTCGGCCGCGCTGACCACGCCGACCCACTGGGTCGCCCTGGTCAGGGCCACGTAGAGGTCGTTGAGCCCGCGCTCGGACTCGGCGACGACGGTGGCGGGCTCGACCACGAGCACGCCGTCGAACTCCAGGCCCTTGGACTGCCGGACGGTCAGGACGACGACCCGGCTCTCCAGCTCCGGCCGCTCCCCCACCGCCGCGTCGGGCACCCGCGCCAGTACTGCCTGGCCGATGTCTTCCACCAGGCAAGCGGGCACGAGCACGGCCACCGTCCCGAGGTGGTCCTGGGCGGCCAAGTCCGCGACCGTCTCCGGTAGCTCCGCCTCCGCCACCTGCCGCACCCACGGCTCGACGCCCGTCTCACGGACCGAGCTCGGTGGGGTCAACCCCGTCCCCAGCTCCGCGAGCACGTTCGCCGCTACCGCCATGATCTCGGCGGGTGTGCGGTAGTTGACCGTCAGCTCTGTCAGGCGCCAGCGGTCCTCGACGTACGGGGCGAGGATGCCCGCCCAGGTGTCGGTACCGGCTAGATCGCCGGTTTGGGCCACATCGCCGACCAGGGTCATCGAGCGTGTCGGGCAGCGGCGCATGAGGACCCGCCAGGCCATGGCGGACAACTCCTGCGCCTCGTCCACGATCACGTGCCCGAAGGTCCAGGACCGGTCGGCGGCGGCGCGCTCGGCGGCCGTGCGGTGGTCCTCGTCGTCGTGGCGCTCAGCGAGCCGTCCGGCGTCGATGAGGTCGTAGGCGGTCAGGATGTCCGGGTCGGCGTCGTCTTCCATCTGGAGGATGTCCAGGACGCCCTGCGCGTAGTCCTGCTCGTCGCGCTGGCGGCGCCGCGCGGCCGCCTGTTCGGCGCGGTCGTCGACGCCGAGCAGTTCGGCGGCCTCGTCGAGCAGCGGGGCGTCGGCGGCGGTCCAGCCGAGCCGGGGCGACCGCAGCAACAGGGCGCGGTCAGCCTCGTCGAGGTCCGGTAGGGCCGTCTCCAGGCGCTCCGCGGACGCGTAGAGGTCGGCCAGGAACTCCTGAGGGGTCAGCTGCGGCCACAGGTCCTCGATGGCGTCCTGCACGGCGTCGTCCGCCGCCAGCTCGCGGCGGATGTCGGCCATGTCGGCCTCGTCGAGGAACTCCGCGCCGAGGCGGTTCGCCTCCTGCCGGGCGAGGGCGGCCACGATCGCCTCGGCGAAGACAGGCCTGCCCTCGTTGTGCGTGCGACGGTTCCCCCTAGCCCTACCGCGCGCGGCAGTGATGGTGGCGAGGTCGAGCACCATCTCCTCGCGCTCGACGACGAGCACCATCGGGTCCAGCGGCACCTCTTGCCGGTCCGCCACCGCGCGGCGCAGTGCGGCGACCATGTCGATGCTGCCCTTGATCTCAGCGGCACGGGCAGGCTCGGGGCGGTGGCCGCGCTCACCGGGGTAGAGATCGCCAACGGTCTGCAACAGCACGCCCGTCTCCCCCAGGGAGGGGAGGACCTGACCGATGTACTTGAGGAACGTCGCGTTAGGACCAACGATCAGCACGCCGCGCCGGGACAACTGCTGGCGGTATGTGTAAAGCAGGTATGCCGCCCGGTGCAGCGCCACCGCCGTCTTACCCGTGCCGGGGCCACCTTGGACTACCAGGACACCGTTCAGACCGGACCGGATGATCTCGTCTTGCTCAGCCTGGATGGTCTCGACGATGTCGGACATGCGACCGGTCCTGGTCGCGTTGAGCGCGGAGAGCAGCGCGGCCTCGCCGACCAGACCGCCACCCGCGGTGTCCTGGTCGTCGGCGAGGTCGAGCACCTCGTCGTCGATGCCGGTGACCCGGCGCAGGGACGTGCGGATGTGGCGGCGCCTGCGCACCCCGTCCGGGGAGGCGGCGGTGGCCAGGTAGAACGGCCTGCTCGCCGGGGCGCGCCAATCCATCAGCAGCGGTTCGTAGTCGCCTTCGGAGTCGAACAGGCCAATGCGGCCGATGTAGCTGCGGGTGCCGTCGGCGAAATCGAGCCTGCCGAAGCACAGCCCGTTCTCCGCGGCGCCGTAGTGCGCCAACTGCTCGCTGTAATGCGAGGTGGCGGCGTCCCGCTGGGTCATCGCCTGCGGGTTGCTGCTGCTCTCCCGCAGGGTCCTGGCCAGCCGGGAGTCGGTGTCGGCCCGGAGTCCGTCGAGGTGCGCGTAGAGCATGCTGACGTATTCCTGCTCCACGTCGATCTCGGTTGACAATCGTCCTCCAATTGCCCTATAATGCCACTAGCCGCAATTCTGTCGGCATTCTCCAGCGCCAATTCCGCTAATGTAGCGCATTCTTTCGCGTCCTGTCGCGGCCAGTGCCGGTAAACGCACGAAGGCCCGGCCCCACGAGGGGCCGGGCCTTTGTTCAGCGTGCGCCGAGCGGGGGCTGGATCAGAAGTCCATGCCACCGGTCGGGTCGCCGCCACCGGCCGGGGCACCGGCCTTCTCCGGCTTGTCGGCGACGACAGCCTCGGTGGTGAGGAACAGCGCGGCGATCGACGCGGCGTTCTGCAGCGCCGAGCGGGTCACCTTGGTCGGGTCCGGCACGCCTGCGGCGAGCAGGTCCTCGTAGACACCGGTCGCGGCGTTGAGGCCGTGGCCCTGCGGCAGGCCCTTGACCTTCTCCACCACGACGCCACCCTCGAGACCGGCGTTGATCGCGATCTGCTTGAGCGGCGCCTCGACGGCGACCTTGACGATGTTGGCACCGGTGGCCTCGTCGCCCTCGAGCTTGAGACCGGCGAACGCGGCCTCGGCGGCCTGCAGCAGGGCCACGCCGCCACCGGCGACGATGCCCTCCTCCACGGCGGCCTTGGCGTTGCGCACCGCGTCCTCGATGCGGTGCTTGCGCTCCTTGAGCTCGACCTCGGTGGCGGCACCGGCCTTGATGACGGCCACGCCGCCCGCGAGCTTGGCCAGGCGCTCCTGGAGCTTCTCGCGGTCGTAGTCGGAGTCCGACTTCTCGATCTCGGCGCGGATCTGGTTCACCCGGCCCTGGATCTGCTCGGCGTCACCAGCGCCCTCGACCACGGTGGTCTCGTCCTTGGTGACGACGACCTTGCGGGCCTTGCCGAGCAGCTCGATGCCCGCGTTCTCCAGCTTGAGGCCGACGTCCTCGCTGATGACCTGGCCACCGGTGAGGATGGCGATGTCCTGCAGGATCGCCTTGCGGCGGTCGCCGAAGCCGGGGGCCTTGACCGCGACCGACTTGAAGGTGCCGCGGATCTTGTTGACGACCAGGGTCGCCAGCGCCTCGCCCTCGACGTCCTCGGAGATGATCAGCAGCGGCTTGCCGGACTGCATGACCTTCTCCAGCAGCGGGAGCAGGTCCTTGACCGAGGAGATCTTGGAGCCGAACAGCAGGATGTACGGGTCCTCGAGGACCGCTTCCTGGCGCTCGGGGTCGGTCACGAAGTAACCGGAGATGTAGCCCTTGTCGAAGCGCATGCCCTCGGTGAGCTCGAGCTCCATACCGAGCGCGTTGCTCTCCTCGACGGTGATGACGCCTTCCTTGCCCACCTTGTCGAGCGCCTCGGCGATCAGCTCGCCGATGGTGGTGTCGCCCGCGGAGATGGACGCGGTTGCCGCGATCTGCTCCTTGGTCTCGACCTCCTTGGCGGACTTGTGCAGCTGCTCGATGACCGCCTCGACGGCCTGCTCGATGCCGCGCTTGAGCGACAGCGGGTCGGCGCCTGCGGCGACGTTGCGCAAGCCCTCGCGCACCAGCGCCTGGGCGAGCACGGTTGCGGTGGTGGTGCCGTCACCGGCGACGTCGTCGGTCTTCTTCGCGACCTCCTTGACCAGCTCGGCCCCGATCTTCTCCCACGGGTCCTCGAGCTCGATCTCCTTCGCGATCGACACGCCGTCGTTGGTGATCGTCGGCGCGCCCCACTTCTTCTCGAGCACGACGTTGCGGCCCCTCGGGCCGAGCGTCACCTTGACGGCGTCGGCGAGGGTGTTCAGTCCGCGCTCGAGACCGCGACGCGCTTCCTCGTCAAACGCGATCAACTTGGCCATTGCGGTGTGGTCCTCCATCGGATGGATACACGTAGCGCGGCCAGGCTCGGTGCCCGCGACGGACGACCGGCGTCAACGCCGGCCTCACCGTCCCGACCTTCTGGCACTCGGCGACCCCGAGTGCTAGTTCGTGTTTAGCACTCGGGGCACGCGAGTGCAAGAAATGCAGCTCACGGGGGTGGCACGATCGTGATGGTCGGCAGCGGTCGGCGCGAGGTCGTCGTCGGCGGCGAACTGGGCCTGCTGGTGCCCCCGGGGCCGACCTGGATCGGCGGCGCGGTCGGGCCGGGACCGGTGCCGGGTTCGTCGCCGGGACCGCCCGTGAGCAGCAGGATCGCGGTGATGATGGCCCCGATCGCGACGACGCCGACGATCACCGGGGCGATCCAGCGGGTGCCGCTCTTCTTCTCGTCGAACGCGGTGGTCCGCACGGGAGCGGGTGGCCGCAAGCGGACCGGTTCCGGCTGGACGGGGGGTGGCGACTGGTACTGCGGACGCAGCTGCTCGATGGGGGCCACGAGCGTCTGGTTGGGCACACGGGGCGGCGGTGGCCCCATCGGGCGCTGCGGGGCGTTAGAGAGCGCCTGACGTGCAGCGGCGATCAGTTCGCGGCAGCTGGCGTAGCGGTGCGTGGGGCTCTTGGCCATGCCGCGGCGGATCACGTCGTTGATCGCGGGCGGCAGCGCGATGTAGTCGGTCAGCGTCGGGACGTCACGGTTGAGGTGGCCCTGGATGACTTCCGACACTTGACCGTGGAAGGGAGGCCTACCGGCCAGGCACGCGAACAGCACGCAGGCGAGCGAGTAGGCGTCGGTGCGACCGTCCACCGGCTCCCCGCGCAGGTGCTCCGGCGCGGCGTAGGTGGGGGAACCGAGGAAGTCGCCGCCCCTGGTGCGGTGGCCGGTGGCGCCGCGGCGGGTCAGGCCGAAGTCGGCGACGTAGATGTGCTCGGTCGCGGACTCGCGGGCGGTGACCAGCACGTTCGCCGGTTTGACGTCGAGGTGGACCAGACCGCGCTCGTGCAGGTTGTCCAGCGCCTCGGCCACCTGGGCCAGCAGGCTCAGCGCGCGCTGCGGGGCGATCGGGCCGTCCTTGACCAGGGTGGCCATGTCGAAGCCGTCGACCAGCCGCATCGCGATGTAGAGCAGCCCGTCGACCTCGCCGAAGTCGTAGAGCGGGACGACGTTGGCGTGGTCGATCGCGGAGGTGTTGCGGGCCTCGTCGACGAAGCGCTCGCGGAACTCGGGGTCCTCGGTGAGGTGCTCGGCGATGACTTTGAGGGCCACCTTGCGGCCGAGCCGGATGTCGGTCGCCCGGTACATCACGCTCATGCCGCCCTTACCGAGCACACCGTCGATGCGGTAATGCCCTAGGCGACGCCCGGTTAGGTCATCCGACACGCACGCGAGCGTAACGTCCGCGTTGTGACGGCCGCGTCCGGTTCGGTCAACGGGCGGGCAAGATTGGCGGGGTGAACGCGGCCAAGCGCGGGTTGACCCCGCAGGAGTACCGGCTCGAAGTCCAGGCGTTGCTGCCACCGCTGCCGGTGGTGCGGCTTCCTTTGGCGATGTGCAGAGGACTAGTGCTCGCCGAGGACGTGGCGACCGCGGTGTCGCTACCGCCGTTCGACAACTCCGCCATGGACGGGTACGCGGTGCGTGCGTCCGATGTGGTCAGTGCCACCGCCGAGAACCCCGTGCGGCTCCCGGTCGCCGATGACATCCCGGCGGGGCGGACCGATGTGGTCCCGCTCGCCCCTGGCACCGCGCAACGGATCATGACCGGCGCGCCGCTGCCGGAAGGTGCCGACGCGATCATCCAGGTTGAGCTGACCGACGGCGGTACCGAAACCGTCCGCATTGACGCGTCGGTGCCCGCGCGCACGCACGTGCGATTCGTCGGCGAGGACGTCACCGAAGGCGACGTGATCCTACGGGCGGGAACGGTCTTGCACCCGCCGCAGCTCGGTTTGGCTGCCGCGGTCGGCTTGGCCGGTCTGCCAGTACGGCGGCCGCCGCGGGTTCTTGTGCTGTCCACGGGCTCTGAGTTGATCCCACCAGGTGAACCTCTGCCGCCGGGGCACATCTATGAGTCGAACAGCGTGCTGTTGGCCGCGGCCGTCGAGGAGATCGGCGCCAAGGCCGTCGTGCTGCGGTCGGTCGCGGACGACGTCGCGGCGTTCCGCGCGGTCCTCGCGCAGCACGTCGGTGAGGCCGATCTGCTGATCACCTCCGGTGGGGTGAGCGCAGGCGCATATGAGGTGGTCAAGGACGCGCTGTCCGGTCAAGGCGTGGAGTTCGTCCGGGTCGCGATGCAGCCGGGCGGACCACAAGGGCTTGGCAACTTCGAAGGGCTGCCGGTGGTGACGCTGCCGGGCAATCCGGTTAGCGCTGCCTTGTCGTTCGAGGTGTTCCTCCGACCGGCCTTGCTGGCGGCTATGGGGCACACCAACACAGACCGCCCGCGGGCGCGGGCGCGCGCGACCGCGGCGATGTCGTCACCGCCGAACCGGGTGCAGTACCGCAGGGGCCGCCACGACGCGGGTCACGTCGAGGTCGTCCCGGTAGGTGGACCGGGCTCCCACCTGTTGGCCTCGTTCGCGGCGTCGAACTGCCTGATCGAGATCCCGGTCGGGGTCGCGGAGGTGGCGGCGGGCGACGAGGTCGACCTGGTCCTGCTCGACTGAAGGCGCCAAGTAACCATATACTGACCCAAGGAAGTCAATTCCTCACAACCGGTCATTGATCCACCGGATGGCCGCCGGCTACACTGGACGGGTTCCACGAGGGCGCCCGATGGCCGGGTATGTGCCGTCGGGGGGTGCATACCCGGACCATCGGGTGCCCCTGTCCGCCCAGGTGGCGGCTACCTCCCCGAGCTGACCCCCGGCTGGCGTAGCGTGTGCGGAAATCCGGCCTAGACACGAGGAAACCGCGACCACGATGACCGCTCACCAGCCCAAGAAGGCAGGCGCGCTCCAGCACGCCGTCGAGTTGACCAAGAGCATCATCCCCCCGGTGCACCCGGGCGGTAGGCCGTTCATCCTCGGCGCGCTCGGGGCGACCCTCGCGGTGCGGCTGCTGTCCAAGCGGGCCGGTGTGGGCACCGCGATCTTCACCGCCTGGCTCGCGTGGTTCTTCCGAGAGCCCAAGCGCGTCACCCCGCGCCGCCCCGGGATCGCCGTGGCCCCAGCGGACGGCACCGTGTCGCACGTGGTCGAGGCGGTCCCCCCGGCGGAGCTCGACCTCGGCGACGAGCCCATGCTGCGCGTCAGCGTGTTCCTGTCGGTGTTCGACGTGCACGTCCAGCGCGCGCCCGCGACCGGTCAGGTCGTCCGCGCGGCGCACAAGTCCGGCCAGTTCCTCTCCGCGGACCTCGACGAGGCCAGTGAGGTCAACGAGCGCAACAGCCTGCACGTGCGCACCGACGAGGGGCACGACCTCGTCGTGGTGCAGATCGCGGGCCTGGTCGCGCGGCGCATCATCTGCCAGGTGTCCGACGGCGACAAGGTCCTGGCAGGCAGCACCTACGGGCTGATCCGCTTCGGTTCGCGCGTGGACCTCTACGTCCCCGTTGGCAGCCGCGTCCTGGTCGAGCCAGGTCAGCGGACCATCGGCGGGGAGACAGTGCTGGCCGAGCTGCCCTCGGCGGGCTGACCGATGGCCCCGACCGCGCCCGGTGTCCGGTTGCTGCCCAACGCGCTGACCGTCCTGGCCATGTGCGCGGGCCTGTCCGCCGTCCAGTTCGTCCTCAACGGCCAGCCCACCGCCGCGATCGCCGCGATCGCCATCGCCGCGGTGCTCGACAGCCTCGACGGGCGCATCGCCCGGCTGCTCGACGCCACCAGCAAGATGGGTGCCGAGCTCGACTCGCTCGCCGACGCCATCTCCTTCGGCGTCGCGCCCGCGCTGATGCTCTACGTCTGGCGCTTCGGCGGCGACCGGGTCGGCTGGGTGGTCGCGCTCATCTTCGCCGTGTGCATGATCCTGCGCCTGGCGCGGTTCAACACGCTGCTCGAGGACACCGAGCAACCGGTCTACACGAAGGAGTTCTTCGTCGGGGTGCCCGCGCCCGCCGGTGGCCTGCTGGTGCTGCTGCCGCTGATCCTGACCATCGAGTACGGCGACAACGGGCACTGGTGGCAGTCCAAGGCGGCCGTGATGGTGTGGATCGTCGCGGTGGCCGCGCTCGCGATCAGCCGCATCCCCACGCTGTCGGTGAAGACCGCGCGCGTGTCCCCGCGTGCGGTGGCGCCGCTGCTGGTCCTCGTGGGACTGGTCGCGGCGGCGGTGATCACTTACCCGCTCGTGACGCTGGCCGTGGTGCTGGTCCTCTACCTGCTGCACATCCCCTACGCGGTCCGGCGCAAGCACTGGCTGGCCAACAACCCCGAGGCGTGGGACGTGCCGCCGCGCGAGCGCAGGGCGATCCGCCGGGCGCACGGCTCGCGGCGCAGGCTCGGCCTGCGCCCGCCGCTGCGCCGGGTCGCCGGTGCCGCCCGCCGGGCCGTGCTGCGGCCGATGCGCAACGGCGACGCGCCCGGTGTCCCGCTGCCGACCGACCCGAGGCCACCCGGCGCGCGGGGCAAGGCGTGGCGGCGCACCGGCCTGCGGAAGAACGAGCGGCCCGGGGAGAGCAAGCCCCGCTGACGAGCCTGTGGACAACTCCCGCGGCAATCGGCGGGAACGCTCTACTCTCGTCGACGTGGGAACTCAGATCACGTTGACCGCGCGGCTCACACCGTCCGCGCTGGACACCCGGCGCGGTGTCGTCCGGCTGCACCCCGAGGTGTTCGACGCGCTCGGGCTGCGCCAGTGGGACGCCGTCCGGCTCACCGGCGCCAGGGTCAGCGCCGCGCTCGCCGCCGAGGGCGACCGGGGCGCGGCCACCGGTGTCGTGCTGCTCGACGACGTGACCATGTCGAACCTCGGGGTCACCGAGGGCGCCGAGGTCGTGGTGGCGCCGGTGGAGGTGGCCCTGGCGCGCGCGGTCACCGTTGCCGGGTCGCGGCTGGCGTCGACCTCGCTGCCGCCGGAGACGGTGCGGCTCGCGCTGGTGGGCAAGGTGCTGACCCTCGGCGACGCGGTGTCGCTGCTGCCGCAGGACCTGGCGCCGCCGCCGGAGGCCGATGTGTCCGCCGTGCGCGGCAAGCTGTCCCGGGCGATCGGGATGACCTGGACCAATGAGCTGCTGACGGTGACCTCGGTCGAGCCAGCGGGCGCGGTGACCGTGCATCCGTCCACTGTGGTCGGTTGGCGGGACGGCGCGCGCACGGGTGAGCGGGCGGCGGTGGCGGTCGGCGGCGAGACGGTGGTGCGGGCCGTCGCCGAACCGGTCGGGGTGGCCGCGGTCGCCGAGGTGAGCGCGCCGGAGCCGATCGAGGCCGCGGACCTGGTCGGCGCGCAGGAAGCGGTGCGCACGCTCGGGGAGTGGTTCGAGCTGGCGTTCCTGCGGCCGGAACTGCTGGAACGGCTCGGTGCCGCGCCCCGGCTGGGGGTGCTGGTCAGCGGGCCGGAGGGGGTGGGCAAGGCCAGCGTGGTGCGCGCGGTCGCCCGCTCGGTCGACGCCGAGGTGGTCGAGCTCGCGGGCCCGACGATCGCGGTGCTGGAGGCGAATGCGGCGGCCGCCCGGCTCGGGGCCGCGGTCGAGCGGGCGCGCGCGGTGTCGGCGGCGGGCAAGGCCGCGGTGCTGATGATCAACGACGTCGACGCGCTGCTGCCCGCGACCTCTCCCCCGCCGGTGGCGACGGTGGTGCTGGACACCCTGCGCGCGGCGATCGGGATCGCGAGGGTGGCGCTGGTCGTCACGACCGCGCACCCGGAGGCCGTCGACCCGCGGTTGCGCGGTGTGGAACTGGTGGACCGCGAGCTGCGGGTGCCGTCGCCGGACGCCAAGACCCGCGCCGAGCTGCTGCGGGTGCTCTACCGCGACCTGCCGGTCGAGTCCGGAGTGGACTTCGCGGCGGTGGGTGAGCGCACCCCGGGGTTCGTGGCCGCGGACCTGATCGCGCTGCGCCGGGAGTCCGCGATCCGGGCGGCGTTGCGCGAAGCCACCAGCATCGGCGCGGACGACGTGTTCGGCGCGCTGCAGACGGTGCGGCCCACCTCGGTCAGCACGACGTCGGTGCGCACCGGCGACATCCAGCTCGACGACGTCGGCGACATGGTCGAGACCAAGCAGGCGCTCACCGAGGCGGTGCTGTGGCCGCTGCGGTACCCGGACTCGTTCGCCCGGCTCGGGGTCGCGCCGCCGCGCGGGGTGCTGCTGTACGGGCCGCCGGGTGGCGGCAAGACGTTCCTGGTGCGGGCGCTCGCGGGGACCGGGCAGCTGAACGTGCTGTCGGTCAAGGGCGCCGAGCTGATGGACAAGTGGGTCGGCGAGTCGGAGCGCGCGGTGCGGGAGCTGTTCCGCAAGGCGAGCGAGGCCGCGCCCGCCCTGGTGTTCCTCGACGAGATCGACGCGCTCGCCCCGCGCCGGGGCCAGTCGTCGGACTCGGGCGTTGCCGACCGCGTGGTCGCCGCGCTGCTCACCGAACTCGACGGCGTGGAACCGCTGCGCGATGTGGTGGTCGTCGGCGCCACCAACCGGCCCGACCTGGTCGACCCGGCGCTGCTGCGCCCCGGCCGCCTGGAGCGCCTGATCTACGTCCCGCCGCCCGACGCCGAGGCCCGGGCCGCGATCCTGCGCGCCACCAGCAAGAACACCCCGCTGTCCGACGACGTCGACCTCACCGCCTACGCCACCACCCTCGACGGCTACTCCGCCGCCGACTGCGCCGCCCTCATCCGCGAGGCCGCCCTCACCGCCATGCGCGAGTCCCTCGACGCCACCGTCGTCACCGCCCACCACCTCGACGCCGCCCGCGAGAACGTCCGCCCCTCACTCGACCCCGCCCAACTGGCCGACCTGGAGGCGTATGCCACCAACCGCCAAGCCCGCTGACCCCACCGCACCGCCACGGTGTGATCACCAGTCAAGACGATGTTCAGCGGAGACGATGATGTGCTCCTCCGGTCACCGTCTCCGCCGGAACCCCTGCCGCACGCCGGTCAAGAGGACCAGGAGACGACAAAGCCGGTGGTCGTGATCACGACCACCGGCTCCGGGACTGCCTGGCGGGACCTGCTTCTCCGGCCGGGAGAGTGCCGGGCGGGACTGCGCACCCGGCTGGGAGCGGGGACGGGGAGAGCGGGGACGGAGCCCTACTTCTCCTTGGCGACCTTGTAGTCGTTGGTGACGATGAGGATCAGGCCGGGGCGGGAGTCCTTGATGCCGTCGAAGCGCGGTTCGACCCGGAAGTCGAACTGGCTGGCCAGCTGGCGGGCGGCCGCTTCCTGGCCGGTGCCGGGTTCGAAGTAGACGGTGGTGGTGGGGATCTTGCCGCCGGAGTAGTTGCCGACCTGGGCGATCTGCCAGCCGGTCGAGCCGATGTCGTCGGCGGCTCGGGCGGCGAGGCCCGCGATGGTGCTGTTGTTGTAGATGCGCAGCGGCTCGCTGGGGGCGTCGGCGGTGTTGCCCGGCTGGGAGGTCGCCGGGGGCCGCGTGGTGGCGGCGGGCGGGACCGTCGTCGTCACCGTCGGCTGCGGCGGGCTGGGCGGCTCGGTGGTGGTCGCGCCGGGCGCGGTGGGGCGGGGCGGGAGGCTGGTGAGGTCACCGCTGGGGGGCGCGCCCGTGGTGGTGGTGATGACCGCGCTGGGTGGGGCCTGGGCGGCGGGCGGGCTGTCGTCGGTGCTGTCGAAGAGGGTGATCACACCGACCACGGCCGCTGCCGCGGCGACGGCGAGGAGGGTGAGGCCCACCACGCGGGCGGTGCGGGCCTGCCCGCTTGGCTCGGTGCTCATCGCGGGTCCATCCCCAGGCGTCGGGCTGCGCGGGCGCGGTGCCGGGTGGCTCGCATCCGGCGCAGGCGCTTGACCAGCATCGGGTCGGCCTCGAGGGCCTCGGTCTTCTCGATCAACTCGTTGAGCACCTGGTAGTAGCGGGTGCTGGACAACTCGAACAACTCGCGGATCGCCTGGTCCTTGGCGCCCGCGTACTTCCACCACTGCCGCTCGAACGCCAGGATCGCCCGGTCGCGCTCGCTGAGGCCCTCCGGCCGCGCGTGCGCGTGCTCAGGCTGAGGGGGCGACTCAGCAGCGTCCATCTGGCTCCTCGCCTCGCGGTTCGGCTCCGGCGGGCGACCCACCGGCCGCTCGCCGGTGGCCATTACACCACGTCACCGCTGGAGCTGATCGTCACCTCCACGGCGCGTCCACCACGCGTCTCATACCCGCGCGACCGCTCGGGAGAACCCCGTGGGCGGACACCGCCTTTCCCGGCCCGGTTAGGCTTCCGCCCATGACAGTCCACCCGATCCGCATCGTCGGTGATCCGGTCTTGCACACCCCGACCAAGCCGATCGAGCGGTTCGACGACGAACTCAAGGCGCTGGTCGACGACATGTACGACACCATGGCCGCGGCCAACGGGGTCGGGCTGGCGGCCAACCAGATCGGCGTCGGGCTGCGGGTGTTCGTGTACGACTGCCCCGACGACGAGGGCGTGCGGCACCGCGGCGTCGTGGTGAACCCGGTGCTGACCACCTCCGAGGTCCCCGAGGGCATGCCTGACCCGGACGACGACTACGAGGGCTGCCTGTCGGTGCCCGGCGAGACGTTCCCGACCGGGCGGGCGAGCTGGGCGAAGGTGGCCGGCCAGGACGTGGAGGGCGCGCCGATCGAGGTCGAGGGGACCGGGTTCTTCGCGCGCTGCCTGCAACACGAGACCGACCACCTCGACGGTTTGCTCTACCTGAACCGCCTGGTCGGCCGGAACCAGCGCGAGGCGAAGCGGATGGTCAAGGCCAACAAGTGGGGCGTGCCCGGCCTGTCGTGGGACCCGGCCAACTCCGAGGACCCGTTCGCCGATTAACCGGTCGCACCGGGGGCGCCCCCGGGCGCATCATCCCGGCATGACCTGGTCCGGCTTCCTCGCGTTCCTGTTGGCCTCCCTGATCCTCGCCATGGTTCCCGGCGTGGGCACGGCGATGCTGCTGCGGCAGTCGATCCGCGGCGGACGCCGGGGCGCGCTGGCCACGGTGGCGGGCATGGAGCTCGGCGTCGCGGTGTGGGCGGTGGCGGCGGCGTTCGGGCTGTCGGTGCTGCTGGTCGCCTCGGAGGTCGCCTACCAGGCGCTGCGGATCGGCGGGGTCGCGATCCTGCTCTGGTTCGGGGTGCGGGCGCTGTTCGGCAGGCACGTGGACGCCGAGCCGGAGGCGCTGAGCAGCGGGTCCGGGTTCCGGGCCGGGCTGGTGGTCAACGTGGCCAACCCGAAGCTGGCCGTGTTCGCGATCTCGTTCCTGCCGCAGTTCGTCGAACCGGGCGCGGCGCGGTGGGTGCTGGTGGCGCTCGCCGGGCTGTGGGTCGTGGTCGACACCCTCTGGTACCTGCTGGTCATCGCGCTGCTGAGCCGGTTCATGGGCTGGCTGCGGCGCAGCGCGGTGCGGCGCAGGCTGGAACGGGTGTCCGGCGCGGTGCTGATCGGGCTCGGCATCCGGCTCGCCGTGCAGTCCTGACCGTGCAGTCCCGACCGGTCAGGCCGAGCGCCAGGGCAGGTCGGCCAGCGCGGCCATCTCCGCGAAACCGGGGGCCTCGTCGAGTTCCTCGTGCCTGCCCGCGATGAGGTGCACCCGGATGCGGCCGACCTGCGCCTGGGTCGGCACGGCGCCGACCAGCAGGTGCGGCAGCGCCAACCGCCAGAACGCGATCACGGTGTCGCGGCGCTCGCCCGCCCCGCGCAGCGCGGCCACGGCCATCCGGATGGCGTGCTCGTTCGCGGTCATCGCGCCTGCCGGGGCGGTGTGGTCCCACGCCCAGCGGGCCTGGTCGGACTTGGCGCAGTGCAGGCAGGCCGGGCCGGTGCCCAACTCGGTGCGGCAGACCGGGCACGACAGCAGCCGCATGGCCCAGTCGACGCAGGTCCACGCGTGGGTGCCGACCGGGGCGGCCAGCACGGTGGCAGGCAACTCGTCGTCGGCGGGCAGCGCGTCCCAGTCGGCCTTCCACAGCGCGTCGACCCTGTCGGCGCAGGTCGGGCAGCTCCGGTAGCCGCGGCCGAGCGGGTCCGCGCAGGTGGGGCACGGCTCGACCGCCTCGGGTCTGGCCAGAAGCCGGGCTCCGGGCGGGTACGGCAGCGGCATGCACGGAACCTTAGTGGGCAGCTCCCGTTCCGGTGCTCACTCGGCGGCACCCAGCACCCGGCTCAGGTGGCGTCCTTGGCACCCGCCACTCGGCAGCCCCCGCCCTCGCACTTGGCAGCCCCCGCGCTCGCCACTTGGCAGCCCCCGCGCCGCTGGCTAGGGTCGGGCGGACAACTGAACACAGCGCGGGAGCTCGCGCCATGGCGGGCTGAGAGGGCGGCTGGTGTCCCATCCGAGGACCCGGTGCCGCCGACCGATGAACCTGACCGGGTAATGCCGGCGTAGGGAGGATTTTCGTGACCGCACTTGACGACCCCTCGGTTCGACCAGCCGTCACCACCGGACCGATCTCCGGTTCGCACAAGGCCTACCGGGAGACCGCAGACGGGGTGCGGGTGCCCGTCCGCAGGGTGGAGCTGACCAACGGCGAGCACCTCGACCTGTACGACACCTCCGGCCCGTACACCGACCCGGACGCCGCCATCGATGTCCACAGTGGACTTGCCAAGCTGCGCGCCGGGTGGGTGGCCGGTCGCGAACCGGTCGGCGGCGCGGTGACCCAGCTGGCCTACGCCAAGGCCGGGATCATCACCGAGGAGATGCGGTTCTGCGCCGAGCGGGAGGGCGTGTCGGCCGAGTTCGTCCGCGACGAGGTGGCCATCGGCCGGGCGGTGATCCCGGTCAACCGGTGCCACCCCGAGGTGGAGCCCGCGATCATCGGCAAGAAGTTCCACGTCAAGATCAACGCCAACATCGGCAACTCGGCGGTCTCGTCGTCCATCGAGGACGAGGTGGACAAGATGGTGTGGGCGACCCGGTGGGGCGCCGACACGGTGATGGACCTGTCCACCGGCAAGCGCATCCACGAGACCCGCGAGTGGATCCTGCGCAACTCCCCCGTGCCGATCGGGACGGTGCCGATCTACCAGGCGCTGGAGAAGGTCAACGGCGACCCGGCAGCGCTGTCCTGGGAGGTCTACCGGGACACCGTGCTCGAGCAGTGCGAGCAGGGCGTCGACTACATGACCGTGCACGCCGGGGTGCTGCTGCGCTACGTCCCGCTGACCGCGCGGCGGGTCACCGGCATCGTCTCGCGCGGCGGGTCGATCATGGCGGCCTGGTGCCTGGCGCACCACAAGGAGAGCTTCCTCTACACGCACTTCGAGGAGCTCTGCGAGATCCTGCGCACCTACGACGTCACCTTCTCCCTCGGTGACGGGCTGCGGCCGGGGTCGATCGCCGACGCCAACGACGCGGCCCAGTTCGCCGAGCTGCGGACGCTGGGCGAGCTCACGCACATCGCCCGCGCGCACGACGTGCAGGTGATGATCGAGGGGCCAGGGCACGTGCCGATGCACAAGATCGCCGAGAACGTGCGGCTGGAGGAGGAGCTGTGCGGTGAGGCGCCGTTCTACACCCTCGGCCCGCTGGCGACCGACATCGCGCCCGGCTACGACCACATCACCTCGGCCATCGGCGCCGCGCAGATCGGCTGGCTGGGCACCGCGATGCTCTGCTACGTCACGCCCAAGGAGCACCTCGGGCTGCCCAACCGCGACGACGTGAAGACCGGCGTGATCACCTACAAGATCGCCGCGCACGCCGCCGACCTGGCCAAGGGGCACCCGAGGGCGCAGGAGCGCGACGACGCGCTGTCGCGGGCCCGGTTCGAGTTCCGCTGGACCGACCAGTTCAACCTCGCGCTCGACCCGGACACCGCCCGGTCGTTCCACGACGAGACGCTGCCCGCGGAACCGGCCAAGACCGCGCACTTCTGCTCGATGTGCGGGCCCAAGTTCTGCTCCATGAAGATCACGCAGGACGTTCGGCGCTACGCCGACGAACACGGTCTGTCCTCTGTGGAGGCGATCGAGGCGGGCATGGCGGCCAAGTCCGAGGAGTTCGCCGAGCAGGGCAACAAGGTCTACCTGCCGGTGGTCGGGCAGTGACCACGCCGCCCCGCACGCTGACCATCGCCGGGTCCGACTCCGGCGGCGGCGCGGGCATCCAGGCCGACCTGCGGACGTTCTTCGCCTGCGGCGTGCACGGGATGACCGCGATCACGGCGGTGACGGTGCAGAACTCGCTCGGCGTGAGCGGGGTGCACACCATCCCGCCCGAGGTGGTCGCCGCGCAGATCGAGGTGGTGGCCACCGACATCGGCGTGCAGGCGGCCAAGACCGGCATGCTGGCCACCGCGGAGATCATCACCGCGGTGGCCGGGGCGTGCGACCGGGTCGGCATCGGGCGGTCCGGGGTGACCCCGTTCGTGGTCGACCCGGTGTCGGCGTCGATGCACGGCGACCCGCTGCTCACCGACCAGGCCCTCGACGCGCTGCGGTCGCAGCTGTTCCCGCGGGCCTCGCTGGTCACACCGAACCTCGACGAGGTGCGGCTGCTGACCGGGATCGAGGTGCGGTCGCAGGCCCAGCAACGGGACGCGGCCAAGGCGCTCGCCGAGTTCGGCTCGGCGTGGGTGCTGGTCAAGGGCGGGCACCTGTGGGACGACGCGGAGTGCCTGGACCTGCTCTACGACGGGTCCGAGTTCACCGAGTTCGTCGGCCCCCGCTACGACGTCAAGCACACCCACGGCAGCGGCGACACCCTCGCCTCCACCGTGACCTCCGGACTGGCCAAGGGCCTGGACATGGTGGCGGCGGTCCGCGCGGCCAAGGCGTTCATCCAGCGGTCGGTGCAGGACGCGTACCCGCTCGGCGGCGGCGTCGGCCCGGTGTCGCCGCGCTGGCGGCTGCCGGACGCGGACACGTTCCTGCTGTGACCCGACACCGGTGCCCCGGCCCGCGCCGGGGCACCGGTGTCAGTCCACGAGCAACGCCTCCAAGACGGGAATGGCGGCGACCAGTCGCTCCCGTTCCAGCGGCGACAACCGCTCCAGCCGCCTGCCCAACTCCAACACCCTGGTCGAGCGCACCCCGGACACGATCCGCTCCCCGGACTCCGTCGCCCGCACCAACCACGCCCGCCGATCAGCCGGGTCCGGCTCGCGCACGACGTAACCCGACTCCACCAGGCTCGCCACGATCCGTGACATGGTCGGCGCGGCAACCCCTTCCTTGCCTGCCAGGTCACCGAGCCGCAGCTCACCGCAGTTGACCAGAGTGGACAGAGCGGAGATGGACCCGTGCCCGAGCCCGGGAGACCCGGACCGGCGCAACGCCCGGGACAGGCGCCCGATCGCGAGGTACAACCGCGCGGGCACATCCCCTCCGCCAGACTCAGCGGCCGATGTCGTCATACCTCATTGTGCCGGAACCCCACCCCGTTCCACGACCAGACCCCTGCGGCTCCGACAGAAGATCGAGCACCTGGCGTAGACCAACACCCACCCACACCAACACGTGCGACTCCACGCATACGCCACGGGTCCGCCACAGCAGGCGATTCCCTCGCGGGCCGTTCCCTCGCGGGCCGTTCCCTCGCGGGCCGTTCCCTCGCGGGCGGTTTCCGCGCGCCGCCGGCTTCGACGGGCACGAACCCGCACGCCAGTCAAGATCAACTCCGACCCGGGGCCCTCCCTCCCGGGGGCCGGGGGCCCATCTCTGAACCTATCGCGGTGGGTGGTGTGTCAATAGGGGTGCGGCGGGGGGTGTGGATAGGTCGAGGGGTTGTGGACAGGTCGGCTTCCACCTGGCGGCTTGGGCGGCCTGCTTGGCGGGGGCGTCGGAGGGGGCGAGCGGGGCACGGGGGCGGAGTCCGAGAAGTGATCGGGCGTCAGCGGGGTGGGCTGGAGGCTTGGGCCCAGAAGCGTTGGGGGATGCGGCCTGCGGAGCGGGCGAGTCGGCCTGCTTGGACGGCGGCGCGCATGGCGGTGGCCATTTTCTCGGGGTCGGCGGCTCGGGTGACGGCGGTGGCCAGGAGTACGGCGGCGCAGCCGAGTTCCATGGCGAGGGCGGCGTCGGAGGCGGTGCCGATGCCCGCGTCGAGGATGACCGGGACCGCGGCGCGGGCGACGATGAGTTCGATGTTGTGCGGGTTGCGGATGCCCAGGCCGGTGCCGATGGGCGAGCCGAGCGGCATGACGGCGGCGCAGCCCGATTCCTCCAGGCGCAGGGCCAGGACCGGGTCGTCGTTGGTGTAGGGCAGGACCACGAAGCCGTCGTCGACGAGGGTCTTGGCGGCGTCGAGCAGTTCGACCGGGTCCGGGAGCAGGGTGCGGTCGTCGGCGATGACCTCCAGTTTGATCCAGTTCGTGCCCAGCGCCTCGCGGGCCAACCGGGCGGTGAGCACGGCTTCCGCGGCGGTGCGGCACCCCGCGGTGTTGGGCAGCGGGTCGATGCCCAGCCTGCGCAGCACTTCCAGGATGCCGGTGCCGCCCGCGACGTCGACCCGGCGCAGCGACACCGTGGTCAACTCGGTGCCGGACGCCACCAGCGCGCGCTCCAGCACCGCCAGGTTCGACGCGCCACCGGTACCGGTGATCAGCCGCGACGCGTACTCCCGGTCGGCGATGACGAGTGGGTCGTCCACCTTCACCCTCCCTGCACCGCGGTCAGCACTTCCACCACAGCCCCGGCCCGCACCACCGTCGACGCGTGCCCCGCCCTGGGCACGACCTCCCCGTCCACCGCGACCGCGATCCCGGCGCCCGAAACCCCCAGCACCACCAACAACTCCCCCACCGTCACCCCATCGGCCAGTTTCCGCTCGACGCCGTTCACCACCACGATCATGCGTCCCTCCCCAAGAACCGCGCGGGATCCGCGGCACGCACCGCGGCAGGCAACTCTTCCTCCCGCAGCAACGACACCACCGCGCCTGCCGTGACCGGAGCCAGCAACAAGCCGTTGCGGTGATGACCGGTCGCCACCAGCAAGCCCGGTTCCAGCAGGCCTATCAGGGGCAGGTTGTCCGGGCTCCCCGAGCGCAACCCGGCGGCCGTCTCGACCAAGGCGTACTCGGCGATCCCCGGCAGTACTCGTTCGGCGTCCCGCAGCAGGTCTCGGACGGCGCCCGCGGTGACCGACTCGTCGAAGCCGACTTCCAGTTGAGTGGCGCCCAGGACAAGTTCCCCGTCAAGACGGGGGACGAGGTACACGGGCCGGGACTCGACGTGGGCGCGGATGGTGCGGGTCGGGACCGGGAGGGTGCCGGGGCGGGTGTGCAGGCGGAGGATCTCGCCCTTCACGGGGCGGACCAGGGGGGCCAGCGCCGGGTGCAGGTGGCCGCTCCAGGCCCCCGCGGTGACGACAACCGCCGCACAATCCACAGTGGACTCGTCGGCCAGGACCACCGCGTTCGGGTGGACCGCGCGCGCGGTGGCCGTGATGAACTCCACACCCGATCGGCGGCACGCGGTGTGCAACGCGGTGAGCAGGGCGCGGTTGTCCACCGCGAGGTCGCCGGGCACGTGCAGTCCACTTCGGACCCCAGGTCCGATGCCCGGCTCCAGCGCGCGCAGCTCACGCCCAGAGCAGCGCACGGCCTCCCGGCCGAGACCGCGCAGGAACTCGGCGAGGACGTCGAGTGTGCCCACGTCAGCGGAGTCCAGCGCGACCGCGAGCGTCCCTTCCAGCCGCAACCCCGGGTCGCCGCCCGCCGCGGTCAGCCGGGCGGCGAAGTCCGGCCAGCGCGCCAGCGACGAGCTGCCGAGTTCGAGGACGTGCTCCTCCCCCGGCCACGACTCGGTGACCGGCGCCAGCATGCCGCCTGCCAGCCACGACGCGCCCCTGGCCGGTGCCGGGTCGACCAGGCGCACCGGGTACCCGGCCTCGGCGACCGCCCAGGCGACCGACAGCCCGATGACACCGCCGCCGACCACGGCGACAGCCCGCTCACTTCCCATGTCCTCACGCTCCCTGCGCCGGCATGACCCGGATCAGGTTCGACGGTCGGAGCGACCCAGCTCCCTCTCAGCCCGTTCCCCGGACTCCCGTGCGACCGACCTCCACCGTAGCGCAGGCGATAGCGTCACCTCCATGCCAGGACTCGACGGGGACCAGATCAGGCGCAGGCTGGCCGACGCGCGGCTCTACCTGTGCACCGACGCGCGGACCGAGCAGGGCGACCTCGCCGACTTCGTGGACGCCGCGCTGGCGGGCGGGGTCGACATCGTGCAGCTGCGCGACAAGCGGGGCGGGGCACCGCTGGAGGCGGGGCCGGAGCTGCGGGCGCTGTCGGTGATCGCCGAGGTCTGCGCCGCGCACGGGGCGCTGCTGGCGGTCAACGACCGGGCCGACGTCGCGCTGGCCGCCGGGGCGGACGTGCTGCACCTGGGCCAGGACGACCTGCCGGTCACGGCGGCGCGCCGGGTGGTGGGCGACGACGTCGTGATCGGCAAGTCGACGCACGACTTCGCGCAGGCCGTCAGCGCGGCGGCCGAGCCCGGTGTGGACTACTTCTGCACCGGTCCGTGCTGGACGACGCCGACCAAGCCCGGCCGGGCGGCCGCGGGCCTCGACCTGGTCCAGGCCACGGCGGCGGCCGATCCGCGACGGCCCTGGTTCGCCATCGGCGGCATCGACGCGCGGCGGTTGCCCGAGGTCGTCGCCGCAGGCGCTCGCCGGATCGTCGTCGTCCGGGCGATCACCGAGGCCGTTGACCCCAAGTCGGCCGCGGAGGCGCTGGTCGCGGGACTGCGCACGGCGTAACCGGCGCTGGTCCGGTCGGCGCAGGGGTGAGCAGCGCGACACGCTGGTCCACTGTGGACTGGTGCACACTGGAGGGGTGAACCTCGTCACCCTCGATGACATCGCCGCCGCCGCCGAGCGCGTCGCCGGGCACGCCGTGCGCACCCCGCTGGTGGCCGCCCCGTGGGCGGACCGTCCACTGTGGATCAAGCCGGAGAGCCTGCAACCGGTCGGCTCGTTCAAGATCCGCGGCGCGTTCAACGCCGTGGCCGGCATCGATCCGCAGCGGCGGGCCCGTGGTGTCGTCGCCTACTCCAGCGGCAACCACGCCCAGGCCGTCGCCTACGCGGCGCGCGCGTTCGGGGTGCCCGCCTGGATCGTGGTCCCCGAGGACACGCCCAGGGTCAAGGTCGAGGCGACCCGCGCGCACGGCGCCGAGGTCGTGCTGGTCAAGACCGGTGAGCGGGAGTCGGCGGCGTACGCGATCGTCGAGCGGGAGGACGCCACGCTGGTGCCGCCGTTCGACGACCGGGCCGTGATCGCGGGCCAGGGCACCATCGGCCTGGAGATCGTCGCGGACCTGCCCGACGTCGACCTGGTGCTGGCCCCGGTCAGCGGCGGCGGGCTGATCTCCGGCATCGCGGCCGCGATCAAGGCGCTGCGCCCGCAGGCCCAGGTCTGGGCGGTCGAACCGGAACTGGCGGGCGACACCGCGGCCAGCCTGGCCAAGGGCGAACTGGTGTCGTGGTCGGTCGCCGACCGCAACCGGACCATCGCCGACGGCCTGCGCAGCCAGCCGTCCGAGCTGACCTTCGGGCACCAGCGGGCGCTGGTCGACGGCATCGTGACCGTCTCAGAGGATGAGATCCGCTCGGCGGTGGCCACCCTCGCGCACCGCGCCCACCTGGTCGCCGAACCCAGCGGCGCGGTCACCACCGCCGCCGTCCTGCACCACGGCGACAAGCTCCCGCCCGGCCGCACGGTCGCCGTCCTCAGCGGCGGCAACGTCGACCCGGACGCCCTGGTCGCGCTGCTCCAGAGCTGATCACGCCTGGTCAGGCCTGGTCGGACAGGGCCTGATCAGCCCCGGGGTGCCGGGGCGGGTGACTCGACGTCGCAGTGGGGGCCCGGTGGCGGAGCGGCCAGGACGTTGTCCCGGATGCTCAGCGCCATGAGGCCCCCCGCGGCGGCGAGTGAGGCGCAGATCAGCAGGGCCGTGCGCCAGCCGGAGGTCAGGGCAGTCGGGTCGGTGTAAGCGGCCCCGGTAAGCCCAGCAGCGGCAGGTAGGACAGCCACAGCGAGCAGGCCGCCAGTCCTGGCCACCGCGTTGTTCACGCCGGACGCCAAGCCCGCGTACCGGTCCGGCGCCGCGGCCAGGACGGTCGCGGTCACCGGGGCGACCACCACCGACAGCCCGAACCCGAACAGGGCCACCGACGGCAGCACCGCGCCCAGGTACGACGCCCCCGGCGCGATCCTGGTCATCAACAGCATCGCGGCCGCGATCAGCAGCGGACCGGCTACCAGGAACCACCGCGGCCCCACTCTGGCGGCGAGTTGGCCGAAGCGGGCCGAGAGCAGCAGCATGACCGCGGTGATCGGCAGCCCTGCCAGGCCCGCGGCGGTCGGCGAGTAGCCGAGCGAGGTCTGCAGTTGCAGCCCCATCAGCACCATCACGCCGGTCAGCGCCGCGTAGACGACCAGGGTCAGCGCGTTGGACACGACGAACGTGTGGCTGGCGAACAGCGCGGGCGGCACCAACGGGTTCGCCTGGCGCCGTTGCAGCAGCACGAACGCCGTGAGGGCACCGAGGCCGACCACCGCGGCCCCGACCACCAGCCAGTCCGCCCCGCGCACCGGCGCCTCGACCAGCGCCGCCGTGATCCCGGCGAGCCCGACAGCGCCGAGCACCGAGTCGAGGATGTTCGGGTGCCCGGTGACCTCCTCGTCGCGGGTCTCCGGCACGCACCGCATGGCCAACCACACGCACACCACGACCAGCGGGATGTTCACCAGGAACGCCAGCCGCCACGACCACGCCTGCACCAGCAGCCCGCCGACCAGCGGACCCACCGCGGCCGCGATGCCGCCGAGGCCGGACCAGGCGCCGATCGCGCGGGACCGGTCATCGCGGTGGAACACCGCCTGCAGGATCGACAGCGACCCGGGGGTCAGCAGCGCGCCGCCGACACCCTGCAGGATCCGGGACACCACCAGCATCGGCGTGGACAGCGCGACCCCGCACAGGGCCGACGCGATGCCGAACCAGATGACGCCCACCACGAACACCCGGCGGCGGCCGTAGCGGTCGCCGAGCGACCCGGCGACGAGGACAAGCGCCGCCAGGGCGAGCAGGTACCCGTTGAGCACCCACTGCAGCCCGGCGACCGAGGCGTCCAACTCCTTGCCCAGCCTGGGCAGGGCGATGTTGACCACGCTGCTGTCCAGCATCGCCATGCCGGACCCGAGGATCGTGGTGGCCAGGACCCCGCGCGCGCTGGGCGTGCCCCAGCGGACCTGGCCCGTCACGTCAGGACGGTCGGTTCAGCGTGGCGACGAACTTGTACCTGTCACCCCGGTAGACCGACCGCACCCACTCGACCGGTCGCTCGTCGGTGTCGAACGAGTGCCGCGACAGCAGCAGCATCGGCATCCCCACGTCGGCACCGAGCAGCTCGGCCTCGTGCGGACCGGCCAACGCGGTCTCGATCGTCTCCTCGGCGTGGCCCATCTCGACGTCGAACCGCTCACGCAGCACCTGGTAGAGCGAGCCGCCCCCGCTGACGTAGCGGCGCAGACCGCGGAAGCGGCCCAGCGGCAGGTGCGTCGTCTCCATGGCCATCGGCTCGCCGTCGGCCAGCCGCAGCCGGTGCAACCGCAGCACCTTGGCACCGGCCCGGATGCCGAGCAGCCTGGCCAGGTCGGCCTCGGCCGGGATCTCGGAGACCTCCAGCAGCTTGCTGGAGGGCTCGCGGCCCTGGGCGCGCATGTCCTCGGTGTAGGACGACAGCTGCAGCCGCTGGGCGACCTTGGGCTCGGCGGCGAAGGTGCCCTTGCCCTGGACCCGCAGCAGCCTGCCCTCGACGGTCAGCTCGGCGAGCGCCTGGCGGACGGTCGTGCGGGAGACGTCGAACTCGGTGGCCAGTGAACGTTCGGTCGGGATGGGCGAGCCGGGAGGCAGCGACCCGAGCAGGTCGAGCAAGTGGCGCTTGAGACCCCAGTACTTGGGTTCCCGTTGCACGCGCGCCACTGTGTCCGACCCGTCGGCCGTGGACATCTCCAGCATGGCGTCCCTCCTGAGTATTGCGCCCGACCCGTACAGAATGCCTTGTCGGGGGTGCCGCACGCGATCACACCCCGCCTGTTTGGCCCTACCGTGACCGGCACGGGCACCGGCGCGCCCCGCCGCGCCGTCCCACCTACGGCATGATTGGTCTAGACCTTACCGCCCGGGGTGTCCCGGATGGCGGACGTGCGGCGCTCCGGGGAACACCCACCGGTGGCGTTGGCGCGCGGGGACATCCGGCCTTTCCGGCGCCGCCGTTCCCGGTGTTGCGGTGCCCGATTTATCCGATCTCCTCGGCGCCGGGCCAGCCGGACGGGTGGTTCCCCGGATCTCGCCAGGGCCGGTCGCCCCCGACGCCGCGAGTAGTGCGGTGAGCGCCGCCACAGGTGTGTCGGCCGTCACTACGACCGGACTGTACGTCACCCTGCCGGGTGGTCGCGCCGTCCGGCCCGGTGCCGGGTTGCCGCTGGCCCAGGGGTCCGCGCCGGGTCACCCGGGTGCGGTGATCACGTTTCGCGGGGCGGCCCGGCTTCCTAGACTGGGGCGATGCGAAGGACATCGTTCGCGCAGTGGCCCTGTTCCATCGCGCGTGCGATGGACCTGCTCGGCGACCAGTGGACCCTGCTCGTGCTGCGGGAGGCCTACCTGGGCGTCCGGCGGTTCGACCGGATCCAGGCCGAGTTGGGCATCGCGCGCAACACCCTGACCGAGCGGCTGGACCGCCTCGTCGGCGCCGGCCTGCTGCACCGCGAGCGCTACCAGGAGCGGCCCGTGCGCTACGAGTACGTGCTCACCGACATGGGCCGCGACTTCTGGCCCGCCCTCGCCGCGATCATGCACTGGGGCGAGCGCTGGCTGACCGAGGACCGCCCGGTGCGGCTGCGCCACCGGACCTGCGGCCACGAGACGCACGCCGTGGTGACCTGCGCGTCCTGCGGCGACCCGCTGCTGGTGCGGGAGGTGGAGGCGGAGCAGTTCGGCGCGCGCTCGGCGATGGTGGGAGGAGCCCGCTCCGCCGAGGGGGTGGAGCGGAGCGGGCATGGTCATGTTACGCCGAACGGAGTAGCGGTCCGATGACCGGGGTCGCGTTGGGCGTCGACATCGGCGGCAGCACCACCCGCGCCCTGGCCGTGGACGCCACCGGAGCCGTGGTCGGCCGCGGCGTCGCGGGCGGCGGCAACCCGAACACCAACGGCCCCGCCGCGGCGGCGGGCCAACTGCTGACCGCGGTGAACGCGGCGCTGAGCGGCTCCGAGGTCGCGGCGTGCGTGATCGGCATGGCCGGGTCGTCCGCCCTGCTGGACCCGGCCGTCGCCGCCGAGTTCGACGTGGTGTTCGACCTGCTGCACCCGAGGGTGGTGACCGACGCGGAGGTCGCCTTCGCCTCCGGCACGTCCTCCGCGGTCGGCACCGTGCTGATCTCCGGCACGGGCTCCATCGCGGGCCGCATCACCGGCCGCGAGCTCGTCGCCACCTACGGCGGCTTCGGCTGGCTCCTCGGCGACGAGGGCTCGGCGTTCTGGATCGGGCGGGAAGCGGTCCGGTTCACGCTGTACGCGCTGCAGAGCGGGAAACCGCTGAGCCCGCTGGCGGAAGCAGTGCTCGCGGCGGCAGGACTACCGCTGACCGGCGACCCGCGAATCCCCTTCGGACGGTTGATCCGTCAGGTGAACCGGGAGGAACCGATCCGGTTGGCCCGATTCGCACCACTTGTGCCGTCTGTTGACGACCCGGCTGCGCAGGACATCGTTTCGCGGGCCGCGGGGGCGCTGGCGAGCCAGGCGTTGGCTGTGCACGACAGCGGGCCTGTGGTGTTGGCGGGGGCCGTGCTGCAGACGGTGGTGGGGGCGCGGGTGCGGGAGTTGCTGCTGGGGCATGAGGTGGTGGACGCGAAGGACGGGACAGTGGGGGCGGCTTGGCTGGCCTCGCTGGACGCGTTTGGGAACAACGCGGTGCGGCCGCAGGTCTAGGTCTGGCGCAGGTCTAGGTCCTGCTGCGGGCTCGGGTCTAGGTCTGGCGCGGGCGCAGGTCCGGCTCGGCGCAGGTCTCGGTCTTGGTCTTGCCGCGGGCGTGGGCCCGACTTGGAGCGAGTTGGGCTTGCGCGACCGGCAGCTTGACCGGATATTTGCCCTCCCCGCGCGACGGCCCCCTTTCGTCCACTGTGGACGATTCGACCACCCGCTCGCCCCTGGTCGATCTCCCGCTGCATGACTTCGACGCCGAGCCCGCTACCGCGGCACCCTTCAAGCCCCTGACCTGTGGTTCTTCATCTCCGCCCGCTTCGACTTTCACCCGTTCCAGCGACAAGAGTTGTCCACAAGTCGATCACCGACCCCCTGTTTCAAGATCGTCTGTCGGGGGGTGCCGATAGACTGGCACTGGGACGCCCCCCGGTGCGGGTGGGGGCTGGGCGGGGGTCCTCGCGGGCGTGCGCGCGAAGCGGGTCGGGGCAGGGCTACGGGCTGGGGCGGGCCTGCGGGCTCGGGCGGGGTTGGAGCGCTCGCGGGACACGAGAGGGCCTGCGGAACGTGGGGGGACTTGCGGGACGCGAGAGGGCTCGAGGAACGCGAGAGGGCTCGTGGGACGCGGGAAGGCTTGCGTGGGGTGGGGGCGCTCGGTGGGGAGACCGGGCGAGGGGCCGGTGATCAGGCGGTCTTGGGCTGGGGTTCGGCCGGGGTGGGGAGTTGGGGGTGGCGTAGGCCGGGGTGGTTGGTGGGGAGGGATTTGCGGAGCACGGCCGCGCTCACCGCGATGACCAGGGCTACCAGGGGCCACGACAGGGCTACTCGGGTGATGGCTAGGGCTGTGACGCTGCCCAGCCACCAGAGGGTGGTGAAGGCGGTGGTGCGGAGGGCGTATTGGAGGACCCAGACCCAGCTGGCTCGGCTGTAGGCGCGGAGCAGGGCGGGGTCGCGGCGCCAGCGGAAGCGTTGGCCCAGGAGTAGGCCGACCACCACGCCGAGCAGGGGCCAGCGGACGGCGATGCTGGCGGCCCAGAGCAGGGCGCTCGCGGTGTTGGACAGCAGTTGGATCAGGAAGAAGTCCTCCGCGCGGCCCGTGTGCAGTGCGACCGCCGCACCCACCGCGACCGCCGTCATGCTGCCGAGGACCGCGGTGGCCTTCTCGCCCCTGACCAGCCTGATCACCGCGACGGCCGCGGCGGCGGCCAGGGCGGCCGCGGTCGACCAGCCGATGGCGGCGGTGAGCAGCCAGGCGGCGGCGAAGGCCAGCGGGGGCGCGGTCGCGTCCAGGGCGCCCCGGCGGCCGCCGAGCAGGTCGGACAGGGAGTCACTCACCCCTCCAGCCTGCCTGACCGGGGCCGACCACCGCACAGCGGTCGATAGTGTGTGCGGTCCGGGGTCATACTCTGCGCTGACGCGGGGCCGGGGAATGCGGGGGCATACTTGCCGCGTTTGGTTGTCTGGGGCAACGGGGTCGAGGCAAGCCGGGGTCGGGAAAGGGAGGTCGGGCTGTGCATGGGTGGAACAGCTGGATCGCCATCGGGGACAGCTTCACCGAGGGCATGAGCGACGTGGATGCCGACGGCGCCTACGTGGGGTGGGCCGACCGGCTCGCCGAGATGATGGCGGCGCAGCGGCCGGGGTTGCGGTACGCGAACCTGGCGCTGCGCGGGCGGATGCTCCAGCAGATCATCGATGAACAGGTGCCGGTGGCGCTCACCGCGCGCCCCGACCTGGTCACGCTGTGCGGCGGCGGCAACGACATCATCACGCCGGGCACCGACGTCGACGACGTGGCCGCGCTGTTCGAGACCGCGGTGGTGGCGCTGCGCGAGGCGGGCAGCGAGGTCGTGGTGTTCACCGGGCCGGACCCGAAGGTGCAGCCGCTGATCCGCCGGTTCCGCGGCAAGGTCGCCATCTACAACGGACACCTGCACGCGATCGCCGAGCGGCACGGTGCCCGGCTGGTCGACCTGTGGTCGATGGGCGTGCTGCACGACCGCAGGTCCTGGTGCGACGACCGGCTGCACTTCTCCAGCGAGGGGCACCACCGGATCGCGTTGCGCACGGCCGAGGTGCTCGACATGGACGTGGCGCAGGACTGGCGCGAGCCGCTGCCCGCGGAGGACCGGAAACCGTGGCTGCGGCTGCGGCAGGACGACCTCGCGTGGACGACGACGCACCTGATCCCGTGGGTGCGCAGGCAGATCACCGGGGAGTCGCTCGGCGACGGCCTGTACCCCAAGCGCCCGGAACTGGCGCCGGTCCGCAAGGACGACCGCACCGCCGGGGTGTGAGTGGACGTCCGAAATGGCCGTCCACGGCGGTAACGGGCCACGACGACGACCGGCCGGCTCTCCCTCCCCCGAGAGCGCCGGCCGGTACGTCGGGCCGCACCCCCGTCTCCCGCCGCGGCCCTGGATGACCGAGGTCACCCTGCGCGCAGAGGGTGCCGGCCCGGTTCGCGCACCGGCTAAGCGTTCGCTAAACGTCGGTGGGCAGCGCCGCGAGTCCGGCTTGGACGGCCTGCGCGGCCGGTGACTGGACGAGCCGGTAGAGCTCCAGGGCCAGCATCAGCTCCACCCTGGCCGCCGCGATCTCGCCGCGGTCGCGCAGCACCCTGGCGAACACCTCGCGGGCGAACGCCTCGGTGAGGTCGAGCCCGTTGGCCTCGGCGAGCGAGATCGCCTCCCTGGCGTGCGTCTCGGCCGCCTCCGGCATGTTCAGCTCGTGCTCCAGTTCGGCCAGGTTGGCCAGTGCCAGCCCGACGAACCCGAGGTCGCCGACCTCGCGGAAGATCGCGACCGCCTGCGCCTGCGGGCTGACCGCCTCGGCTGGGGCGCCGAGGTTGCGGTGCACCTGCGCGATGTTGTTGAGCAGGTTGGCTTCCCCGAGCCGGTAGCCCGCGCGGCCGGACAGCTCCAGCGCCTTGCGGTAACCGGCCAGTGCCTCGTTGTAGCGGCGCTGCCCGTAGAGAGCGCTCGCCACCGTGTTGAAGCCCATCGCCATCAGCTTGGAGTCGCGCAGTTCGGTCGCGATGGCCACGGCGCGCTCGGCGTCGGCCACCGTCTCGTGCTCCTGGTCGAACCGGGTGAGCAGCACGCACCGGCTCAGCCGCATCAGGACCTCGCCCCTGCGGTCGCCAGCCGCCTTGGCCGCGTCGAGCCCCAGGCGCAGCACGTGTTCCCAGTCGTCGCGGCGGGAGCGGACCCGGCGGAACTCGCTCGCCATCCTGGCCAACTGCCAGACCTGGGTGTGCAGGCCCGCTTTCGCGCCCGCCTCGGCCGCGGCGACCAGGTTCGGCCACTCGCGCTCGAACCAGGCGAGCGCGTCCTCCCGGCCGCGCACCGGGGGGCGCGGCACCTCCGGTTCCGCCTCGGAGTAGTCGATGTCGTCGGCCGCGGCGCGCAAGTGCCTGCGGCACAGGTCGGACGCGACCAGGTAGTAGCGCAGCACCGGCGGCAGCAGGTCGTCGGCGCCCAGTTCCCTGGCGTAGAGCCGCACCAGGTCGTGCATGCCGTAGACGTCCGGTTCGGACTCGGTGACCAGGAACAGCGCGGCCAGCCCGCGCAGCCGCTCCCTGGCGGCCTCCGGCGAGCTCCCGGCCATGGTGGCCAACAGGTGCGGGCCGAACGTCGGGCCCGGTACCGCGCCGAGTTGGCGCAGCGTGGCGGTGAGCACGGGGTCGAGCCCGCCGACGGTCAGGTCGAGCGCGGCCCGCACCCCGGTGTCGACGTCCTGCACGCGCAGCGCGCCCAGCCTGGTGCGCTCGTCGGCCAGCTCGCCGACCAGTTCCCGCAGTGACCACTGTGGACTGGCGACCAGCCGGGCGCCCGCGATCCGCAGTGCGAGCGGGAGGTGGTCGCAGAGCCGGGCGAGCCTGGTGCGCAGCGCGCGTTCGTGGTCGGCCGGTGGGCCTGCGGCGTGTTCGATGACGGCCTCGGCCTCGTCGGGCGGAAGGGTTCCCAGCACCCGCAACGCGGCGCCGTGGGTCACCAGGCCGTCGAGGGTGCGCCTGCTGGTCACCAGCACCATGGAGCCGGGGCCGCCGGGCAGCAGCGGGCGCACCTGGTCGGAGTCGCGGGCGTCGTCGAGCAGCACGAGCAGCCTGCGCTCGGCCAGCAGCGAGCGGTAGAACGCGGCCCGCTCGGCGAGGTCGTCGGGGATGTGCTCGGCGGCGACGCCCAGGGCGAGCAGGAACCTGGCCAGCACCTCGGCGGGCTCGATCGGCTCGTGCCTCGGGTCGAAACCGCGCAGGGACGCGTAGAGCCTGCCGTCCGGGAAGTCCGCGGCGGCGCGGGTTCCCCACACCACGGCGAGCGCGCTCTTGCCGACGCCTGCCGAGCCGACCAGCACGGCGATCGCGGGGGCGGTGCCGTCCGCGGTGTCGCGGATGCCGTCCAGCCAGCCGAGTTCGGCGTCGCGGCCGGTGAACCCCGGTGGCGCGGCGGGGAGTTGGGCCGGGGTGAGCACGCCGACCCGCGGTGTGATCACCGGCGTCGGGCGCTGTTCGAGCAGCGTGGTGTCGTCGCGCAGTATCCGGCTGTGCAGCTCGCGCAGGCCGGGACCGGGGTCTAGACCAAGTTCGCGGGCGGCGCGGTGCGCGAAGCGCTGGTAGATCTCCAGTGCTGCCGCGCGCCTGCCGCAGCGGTAGAGGGCGAGGACGAACTGGCCCACCAGGTGCTCGCGGAACGGGTGGGTGTCGACCAGCGCGGCCAACTCGCCGATGACGTCGTCGTGGCGGCCGAGTTCGAGGTCGGCGTCCACGCGCGCCTCGATCACGGTCAGCCGCAGCTCGGCCAGTTCCGGCGCGCGGACCCGGCCGCCGATGCCCGAGAGCTCCGGCCCGCGCCACAGCCCCTGGGCCCTGGCCAGCAGTTCGGCGCGCTCGCCAGCGGGGCGGTCGCGCGACTCGGCGAGCAGGTCGCGGGCCAGCGCGACGTCGATGCGCGCCTCGTCGACCACCAGCCGGTAGCCCGGTCCGGTGGTCTGGATCCTGGTCTCCCGCGTCGGGTCCACTGTGGACAGCCAACGGCGCAGCCTGGACACGTAGCCCTGCACGATGGTGCGGGCGGTGGCGGGCGGCTCGTGGTCCCACAGCACGTCCATCACGTGCTCCACGGAGACGACCTGGTTCGGCTCCAGCAACAGCATCGCCAGCAGTCCACGCAACCCGGGCCCACCCGGCACCAGCGTGTTCTCCCCCACCAGCGCGCACACAGGTCCCAATACGCAAAACCGCGGTCCGCCTTGTTCCGGACGCGCGAGCGCGACGTGCGCCACTCGGTACCACCCCCCGATCGGACCGACTCCCCTAAGCCGGTTCAAGCGCTCCCGAGGACAAACCTAGGGCGAAACAGAACGCGCGGGTGTGGTTGTGGTGGTAGTCAACCGGATGGCCTAACCGTTATGGGGCACCGCTATGAACTGATACCCCCGCCCAATGGCAGGGGAATGGGCCACTCGCCGAGTGCGGGCACCGCACGCGGGGGGCGGGAAACTGGATCGGCCCCGCTGCCGCACCGATCCCGACTTCGGTGGGCGCGGGGCCGTACTCCGCCGCAGTTGGTCCACAGCACGCCGGGTTCACCCCGAGTGGGAACCACGACCAGCTCTTGATCAACCAGTGGCAGAGCGTGCGCTGATGGTAACAGATGGATTACGCGTGATCACGGGCGGGTCACCGGACCAGCGGCTCGGCGGTGCGCGCGGCGATGAAACCGGGCCGCGGCGCGGCCGCCGCGTACGGCTCGACCAGTGCGTTGTCCACCGAGTTGAAAACGACGAAGATGTTCGAGCGGGGGAACGGCGTGATGTTGTTGCCCGACCCGTGCACCAGGTTCGAGTCGAACAGCAGCGCCGATCCCGCGGTTCCGGTGAACTGGTCGACACCGTGTTCCGCGGCGAGCCGGGACAGCGCCGCGCGGCTCGGGACACCGATCTCCTGCTCGGTGAGCGAGGCCTTGTAGTGCTCGGCCGGGGTCTCGCCGACGCACGGCACGAAGGTGCGCTGGGAACCGGGCAGCACCATCAACCCGCCGTTGAACGGGTAGTTGTCGGTGAGCGCGATGGACATGCTCACCGCGCGCAGCAGCGGCATCCCGTCCTCGGCGTGCCAGGTCTCGAAGTCGGAGTGCCAGTAGAGGCCCTTGCCCTGGAAGCCGGGCATGTAGTTGACCCGGCTCTGGTGCACGTACACCTCGGAGCCCAGCACCTGCCTGGCCCGGTCGAGCACCCTGGGGTCGCGCACCAGCTCGGCGATCAGCTCGCTGGTGCGGTGCACCTCGAAGATCGACCGCACCTCGGCCGACGCGCGCTCCACGACCGTGCGCTCGTCGGCGCGCACCGCCTCGTCGGTGGCCAGCCGGTCGAGCTCGGCGCGGAAGGTGGCGACCTCGGCCGGGCTGAGCAGGCCGTCGTAGCGGGAGTAGCCGTGCGTGTCGTGCGCGGCCAGGGTCGCCGGGTCGATGGGGCCGCAGACCCCGCCCCACACCGTGGGTTCCGAGCGGGCGAAGGGGGCCAGCGGTTCTGCGGTCCTGGTCGGGTACCGGTCCACGGGGCGGGTTCCGGTGAACCGGGTGTCGGTGGTCAGGGTCATCAGCCCTCCTCAGGCCTCGGCGGCTTCGGTGATGAGCGGGTAGACGCCGTTCTCGTCGTGCACCTCCCGGCCGGTGACCGGGGGGTTGAACACGCACAGGGTGCGCATCCGGGTGCGGGGGCGGAGTTGGTGGCGCTCGTTGCCGTCGAGCACGTAGATGGAGCCGGGCGCGAGCGGGTGGGTCGCGCCGGTTTCCTTGTCCAGCAGTTCGCCGTCGCCCTCGACGACGAAGACGGCCTCGATGTGGTTGGCGTACCAGAAGTCGTTGACCGCTCCCGGCTCCAGCACGGTCTCGTGCACCGAGAACCCGACGCCGTCACCGGCCAGGACGATGCGCTTGCTGCGCCAGTGCTCGGTCTTGACGTCGCGGTCGGTGTCGGTGATCTCGGCGAGCGTGCGGACGATCATGGTTGCTCCTCGCGGGGTCAGCTCCGGCCCAGGGTGGCGGCGACGGACTCGGTGAGCACGCCGAGGCCCTGGTCGAGTTCGTCGTCGGTGATGGTCAGCGGCGGCATGACCTTGGCGACCTCGCCGTCCGGGCCGGAGGTCTCCATCAGCAGGCCGCGCTCGAAGGCCGCGTGGCACACCGCGCCCGCGGTGGCGCCGTCGGCGAAGCGCAGCCCCCTGGCCAGACCGCGGCCCTTGACCTTGAGCCCGGCGGCCGGGTGCGCCTCGGCGATGCCGTGCATGACCCGCTCCACCTGCTCCCCCTTGGCCAGCGTGCCCTTCTCCAGGGTGTCGTCGGTCCAGTAGGTGCGCAGCGCCTCGGTGGCGGCCACGAAGGCCGGGTTCACGCCGCGGAAGGTGCCGTTGTGCTCGCCCGGCTCCCAGATGTCGAGGTCCGGGCGCATCAGGGTCAGCGCCATCGGGAAGCCGAAGGCGCCGATGGACTTGGACAGGCAGACGATGTCCGGGGTGATGCCCGCGACCTCGAAGCTGAAGAACGGGCCGGTGCGGCCGCAGCCCATCTGCACGTCGTCGACGATCAGCAGGATCCCGTGCCGCTTGCACAGCTCCGCCAGCGCCCGCAACCACTCCACGCGCGCGGCGTTGATGCCGCCCTCGCCCTGCACGGTCTCCACGATCACCGCGGCGGGCTCGTTGAGGCCGCTGCCGCTGTCGGCGAGCAGGCGCTCGAACCAGAGGAAGTCGGGCACTTGGCCGTCGAGGTAGTTGTCGAACGGCATCGGGGTGGCGTGCACGAGCGGGATGCCCGCGCCGCCGCGCTTCATCGAGTTGCCGGTGACCGACAACGCGCCCAGCGTCATGCCGTGGAAGGCGTTGGTGAAGTTGACGATCGACTCGCGGCCGGTGACCTTGCGGGCCAGCTTCAGCGCGGCCTCGACCGCGTTGGCACCGGCGGGGCCGGGGAACATCACCTTGTAGTCCAGCTCGCGCGGCGCGAGCACGACGTCGCGGAAGGACTCCAGGAAGTCGCGCTTGGCCGCGGTGTTCATGTCGAGGGCGTGGGTGACGCCGTCGCGCATGATGTAGTCCACGACCGCCTGTTTGAGCACCGGGTTGTTGTGCCCGTAGTTCAGCGCGCCCGCGCCTGCGAAGAAGTCCACATAGGACTTACCGGACTCGTCGTAGAGGTGGCTGCCGACCGCGCGGTCGAACACGACCGGCCAGCCGCGGCTGTAGCTGCGGACCTCGGACTCGAGGGTCTCGAACACACTCATCGCGGAAATCTCCCTCCCCAGCGGGAAAGTAGGGCAAGTGGTGGGCGCTAGACCCCGACCGGCTGCGCCGCGGGCTCGAACGGACCGATGCGGTAGAGGTCCTCTGCGGCGTGGTCGTCGGGGAAGTGGTCGGCGGCGAACAGGTCGGCCCGGCGCATCAGCGCCCCCCTGCGCCTGGCCAGTGCGCCGAACAGCGCGATGGACGCGGCGTTGTCGGCGGTGATGGTGGTCTCCAGGTGCCGCACGCCGCGCGGGGCGAGTCGGTCGAGCAGGTGGTCGAGCAGCCTGCCCGCGAGGCCCTTGCCGCGCTGGTCGCCGTCGACTGCGATCTGCCACACCACCACGGTGTCCGGCTCGCTCGGCCGGACGAAGCCAATCACGAAGCCGACCGGGCGGCCCTCGACCACCGCGACAGCGGAGGTGTCGGCGAAGTCGCGGCACCAGAGCAGGTAGGCGTAAGAGGAGTTCAGGTCGAGGGTGTGCGAATCTCGGGCGATCCGCCACAGCTCGGAGCCGTCCTCTGTGGACGGCTCGGCGATCAGGACGTCGTGCGTTTCCCCGGACATACCCAGGGAACGTAACAGCGAAATTTCGCCCGGTGTGGACGGGGAACACCGCTGCCCCGCCCGCCACCTGGGGTTTCAGCGGATCACCGGTGAGGAGGACAACACCGTTGTTGTCCTGCGCACCGGGATCGTGTTAGTGCTCAGCCCGCCTCGCGCGACTGCGCCCACAGGTCGATGCCGGAATCCACCGCGTACCGGTCGATCTCGGCCAGCTCGTCGGCGGTGAACGGCGCGGCGTCGACCGCGGCGAGGTTGGCCTCCAGCTGCCCGACCGAGCTGGCGCCGATGAGCGCCGAGGTGACCCTCGGGTCGCGCAGCACCCAGGCGATGGCCAGCTGCGCCAACGACTGCCCGCGCCGCTTGGCGATGCCGTCGAGTCCGCGCACCCTGGCCAGGTTCTGCTCGGAGAGGAAGTCGGGCGACAGCGACGACTCGCGGCTGGCGCGGGACCCCTCGGGGATGCCGTCGAGGTACCGGTCGGTGAGCAGGCCCTGGCCGAGCGGGGAGAACGCGATGCAGCCCGCGCCGAGGTCGTCGAGGGTGTCGAGCAGCTCGGGCTCGATCCACCGGTTGAGCAGCGAGTACGACGGCTGGTGGATGAGCAGCGGGATGTTGGCGCCGCCGAGGATCTCCGCCGCGCGCCTGGTCGCCTCGGGCGAGTACGACGACACGCCGACGTAGAGCGCCTTGCCCTGCTCGACCGCGGTGATGAGCGCCCCGACCGTCTCCTCCAGCGGGGTGTCGGGGTCGAAGCGGTGCGAGTAGAAGATGTCGACGTGGTCGAGGCCGAGCCTGGTCAGCGACTGGTCCAAAGAGGACAGCACGTACTTGCGGGAACCCCACTCCCCGTACGGTCCCGGCCACATGTCGTAGCCCGCCTTGGTGGAGACCACGATCTCGTCGCGGTAGGGCTTGAAGTCGCTCGCCAGCACCCGGCCGAAGTTGGCCTCGGCGCTGCCGTAGGGCGGGCCATAGTTGTTGGCCAGGTCGAAGTGGGTGACGCCGAGGTCGAACGCGCGGCGCAGGATGGCCCGGCCGGTGTCGAACGGGCGGTCGTCGCCGAAGTTGTGCCACAGGCCGAGCGAGACCGGCGGCAACCGCAGCCCGCTGCGCCCGGTCCTGCGGTAGGCGGTGGCGTCGTAGCGGCTCTCCTCGGCGCGGTACGGCGCGGCTGGGAACGGCATGGGTCTCCTCGGGTCGCGGGGTGCTACCGGGTGATTCTCGCCCAGCGCGCCGCACGGGCGCCGATCGTGCCCGCCGCGGCGCGGCTCAACCGGCCTTGCGGGCGTAGAGCACCGCCTCGTTGAGCTCCAGCCCGTTGACCACCCGCAGCGCGGCCACCACCGCGTCGCCGACCAGGTCGGCGGCGACCTCCGGGTACTCGACCAGCAGGGCCGTCTCACCGCCGCCGACCGGGGTCCTGGTGATGGTGCCGCGCAGGAAGCCGAACACCGCGACCTTGGCGTCGGGCAGGGTCAGGGTGATCCGGGCGCGGCGGACGGGGGACAGCCCGCTCTCCCCCGCCAGCAGCGCGTGCAGCAGGTCCTTCGCCTCGTCGAGCAACTGCTCGCCGTGCGCGGTGCGGCGCTCGCGGTCGACCAGCTGCCCGGCGGGCGGCGGCGGGCCGACCAGGCACGCGGTGGTGTCCCAGGAGTCGAGCCGGGCGGTGCGCTCGAGCAGGCGCCGCTCGTCGAGCTCGACCGGGCGCGGCCGGTAGCCGCTCGACGGGGCGACGGTGGCCAGCAGCTGGTCGACCAGCCAGGCCCGCGGCTGGGTCATCAGCTCGGCGCGCAGCACCGCGAGCGCGCCGGGCTGCCCCGCCGCGGCCCGGCGGACCATGTCGTCGAAGGCGGCCACGACCGGGAACGTAAGCCGCCCCGGCGCGCCGGGACCAGCACCGTCACCCGATGGTGGGCCTCAGAGACCGGCCATGATGTCGGTCTCGGTGATGCCGGGGCCCTCGCCGTCGCGGATGAACCACTCGGTGCCGAAGGCCTGGACGAAGACCGGGTCGGGCATCGACAGGAAGAAGCTCTCCTCGGAGATCTGGCTGGCGTGCGCGCGCATCGCGGCCCGCTTGGCCACCACGTACGCCGAGACGTCGACCCGGGCGGTCAGCTCCTCCAGCGGCTTGCCGATCTCCCACTCCTCCTGCGGGCCGAAGTCGGCACCATCGGCCGCGGCGTCGGCGGCCGCGGCGCTCATGTGCTCGCGGACGTCATCGCGGTTGGCGGTGGCCTGGTACACCCGGCTCGTCCCGGCCAGCTCGGCCGCGCGCTTGCCGACCCGGTGCACCTGGATGTGGTCGGGGTGGCCGTAGCCGCCGTTGTCGTCGTAGGTGGTGAGCACGTCGGCCGACTCCTCGACCAGGATCTTGGCCAGCCGCTCGGCCGCTTCCTCGACCGGGGCGGTCCAGAAGGTGCCGGGGGTGTCGTTGGTCGGCTCGCCCATCATCCCCGAGTCGGTGTAGCCGAGGAACTCCACACGGGACACACCGAGGATCTCGGCCGCCGCGTGCGTCTCGGCGACCCGGCGGGAGGTGAGGTCCTCGCCCGGCGCGAGGAACCCGTCCTCCACCTCGCCGAGCTCGCCGCGGGTCGCCACCACCAGCACGACGCGGTGGCCCTCGTCGGCGGCTTTGCGCATGACGCCACCGCAGTTGATGCACTCGTCGTCGGGGTGGGCGTGGAAGGTCACCAGTGTTGCCATGAGCACCAAGGTACCCATGGCGACCGACACACCGGCGGGTCAGCTGATGGCGACGCGCTCAGCTGATGGCGACGCGCTCCGGCAGGGCGACCTGCTCGACCGGCGCCTCATCCCGGCTGCCGTGCAGGATCGAGTCGAGGATCTCGCCGACCCGGACGGCCGTGGCGGACAGGAGTGTCGCGGTGAGACCGTGGCTGTGCTCCGCGCCCTGCAAGTAGATGCCCGCGGTGACGTTGGCGGCGGTGCGCACCCGGTAGTCCCGGCCGACGACCGGTAGCCCTGCCGCGTCACGCTCACACACAGCGGCAGCACGGCCGAGGAGGTCAAATGGGTCGGCCGGACGGAAACCGGTGGCGTAGACGACCGCGTCGCACTCCAAGACCTCGGTCTCGCCGGTCGGCAGGAACTCGACGGTGGCGTAGACGGCCTCGTCGGTCTCGCGCGTGTAAGTGACGCGGGAAGCCGTGCGGATGTCGAGGCGCTTGCGGCCGGTGACCTTCTCCCGGTACTCGCGGCGGTAGAGCTCCTCGATGAGGTCCATGTCCACCACGGAGTAGTTCGTGTTCCGGTGGTAGTCCAGCAGCATCTGCTTGACCTCGGCGGAGGCGCCGTGGAAGTGGTCGACCGCGCGCGGGTCGAAGATGCGGTTGGCGAACGGGCTGTCGTCGGCGGGGGCGTAGCCGTAGCGGGCGAACACCGCGCACACCTGGGTCCTGGGCAGCGCCGAGTGCAGCTCGGCGACGGCCTCCGCGCCGCTCTGCCCGGACCCGACCACCAGCACCCGGCGCGGCTCGGACCTCGCGAGGTCGCCGACCCGGTGCATCAGCTCGATGTTGTGCCAGACCCGGTCCGAGGGCACGGCGTCGGCGGGCAGCCTCGGCCGCAGGCCGGTGCCGATGAGCACGTTGCGGGCGCGGACCGTGCTGATCAGGCCGTCGGCGTCCTTGGCGATCACGTCGAGGTGCGCGACCTCGCCGTCGACCTCGACCGGGCGGACCGAGACGACCTCGGCGCCGTAGCGCACCTGGTCGGTGACCCTGGCCGCCGCCCACTCGAAGTAGTCGTGGAACTCGGTGCGCAGCGGGAACATCGTCTTGTGGTTGATGAACTCGACCAGCCGGTCCCGGTCGCGCAGGTAGCACAGGAAGCTGAAGTCGCTCGACGGGTCGCGCATGGTGACCAGGTCCTTGAGGAAAGACACCTGCATGGTCGCGTCGTCGATGAGCATCCCGCGGTGCCAGCCGAAGGACGGCTGCCGCTCCAGGAACAGCGCGTCGACCCGCTGCTCGGGGTGGCGCCGGTTGTGCTCGTGCACGGCGATGGCCATGGCGAGGTTGGAGGGGCCGAAGCCGATCCCGACCACATCGCGCACCTCGTGCGGCTGGGCGTCGCTGGTCACCGCGGTCCCTTCGTCGACGATCTCGTTGCACCTCCGGCCAGAGGTAAGGCTAACCTAATTACCGGGCCGTGCGGAGTCCATGGTCGACGGCCAGACGTGGTCTGGATCTCCCGCCAGCTCGGTGCGCAGCTCCCCGGCCAGGCCGGGCAGGTCGCCGACGAGCAGCGGGTTCGCGGTGATGGTGAGCGTGTTGCGGGCGGCACCGACGCGGGTGAGGTCGAACTGCACCATCGGCGACCAGTCCGCGTTGAACCGGCCGTCGCGCTGGAACTCGTCGTGGCTGGCGCAGCGCAGCGACGTGCCCGCGCCCTGCACGGCGAACACGACGCCGTTGACCACACGCCGCCCGGTCGCCAGGTACGGGTACCGGCACGTGACAGCGTCGATCGCGCGGCGGAGTGCGTCAGGACTGACAGAGCCCGGTAAGTCCACCGAGATGCTCGGGGACTCCAGGTCTAAGACGTCCGGGATGGGGCTGATCTTGCGAGCCTGCGCCACCAGGGCGGTCAACGCGTCGGACCACGCGCGCGAGAGTTGGACCACGGCCCGTTCCGTGCGGGCTTCCGCGCGCCACGACCACGTGGACATGATCTGCCCGTCCACCAGCTCGACGACGACATCGACCACAGCGGACAGTTCGGGATCACCTGCCAGGTAGTGGAAACCGATGACGGCAGCGTCGGTGGCGGCCCTGAGCCTGCTTACCGTGCCTGCCAACCCACCGCGCGCGGCGACAGTGCCCCGGTCCCCGACCGCGACCACGAGGGCAGCGCGCAGGACGTCAGCGGTGTCGGTCGCGTAGAAGTCGGGGACGTCGGTGAGCAGGGCCGCGGTGAGGTCGGCGGGGAGCAGTCGGCGCAGCTGCGGCCGGGTGACCGCCGCCGGTCTCGCGAGCGTTTCCAGGGTGTCCATGGTGTGGGCCAACTCCCTCGACGGTGGAGCGGCCACCGGCGGGGTACCGGTGGCCGCCGGTGGGCTCAGGGTCGCGAGGTGAGGTATCCACCCATGTGCTTGAAGTAGTCGTGCGCGGCCAGTTCGGTGCCGTCCTCGGTGCGCACCCGGGTGACCAGCAGCGCGTGGTTGCGGCCGCGGCGCGCCTCGGGGCCCGCCACGATCGCCACGCCGTCGCCCTCGCGGTAGAAGACGCGACCGGGCGTGCCGCCGTACCTGGCCGTCGACACCTGCGCGGCGACGATCTCCAGCCGCTTGCCGCGGTGGAAGCAGAACGCGCTCGGGTACGGCGCGGACTGGGCGCGCACCAGCCGGTCGAGCTCCTCGGCCGACCAGGTCCAGTCGACCCGCAGGTCCTCCTCGGCGCGCTTGTGGAAGAAGCTCGCCTTGGACCGGTCCTGCACGACGAAGTCGGTGCGGCCGGACTCGATCTCGGCGAGGCCGTCGACGGTGATCGGGCCGAACAGCGCCAGGGTCTTGGCGAACAGGTCGGCCGAGGTGTCCCTCGGGCCGACCGGCACCGCGCGCTGCAACACGATCGGGCCCGCGTCGAGGGTGTCGTCCATCATGTGCGCGGTGACGCCGACCTCGGGCTCGTCGTTGATCATCGCCCAGATCAGCGGCGAGAAGCCCGCGTAGGCGGGCAGCAGCGAGTCGTGCACGTTGAGCGTGCCGCGCTTGGGCAGGCCGAAGATCCGCGGCGGGATCCACGTGCGCCAGTTGGTCGCGACGATCACGTCCGGGTCCAGCTCGGTGAGCCGCTCGAACAGCTCGTCGTCGTCCGGCCGCTCGCGGACGATGACCTCGACCCCGTTGGCCTCGGCCAACTCGGCGACCGAGTCGCTCCAGACCTTCTCGTAGACGCCCTCGCCCGGTGGGTGCGTGACCACCGCGACCACCTCGTGGCTGGAGGCGAGCAGCGCCTCGAGGGTGCGGTGACCCCAGGTCTGGAAACCGAACATCACGACCCGCATGGATCATCCACCTCCGCTGAACTTTGCTTAGCCTATCCTTATCACGTCGGCCAGCTCGGTTCGAGAGTCAAGGGTGAGAACGGCGGCGGAGCGCTCACCGACGAGGCTGGGGAAGCTGGGGAACCCGGTCGATACGTGGTGACCGTCGGGCACGACCCACTCGGTGGCGCCCACGCGGAAGGCGGCGACCGGGCTCGCCGCCGCGACGGAACGTGACGGTGTGATGTCGGCCATGTCGGCCGGGATGACCAGGTGCAACAGCGGGTGGTCGCCGCCGACGAGGTCGGGTCGACCGGCCAGCGCGTGCCACAGCTCCGGCTCCGCCCAGCCGAAGGCCCGCCAGCCGGACCCGGCGACGGCGTGCAGCAGGTCGAGCACCTGCCGCAGCGGGTCGACCCACGGCTCGACGTCCGCGCCCGCCGCGCTGCACAGGTGGACGGCGTCGCGGTCGACGGTCACCTGGGCGATCCGCCCGGTGGTGAACCACCAGCGCTGCGGCGTGGCCAGGAAGAAGTAGTCCGCCTGGGCAGCGGAGATCAACTCCGCGGGCGTGGTCGGGCAGGTGCGCACGGTCTCCCCCGATAGGTAAGGCTTACCTAAGTGTAAGCCCTGCCCCTCGGGCGCGGGGTTATTGCCTGTGGGGACGGCGCTGTCAAGCCGCCATCCGAAGTCGATCTGTACACAGAGTCATCCCCAGCTGGGGATGACTGACCGCCCGGCCTGTGGAAAGCCGCCCCCGGCTGTGGATGGATCGCTAGGAGCCGCGCACCCGCAGGGTGCTCAGGTTCAGCGCCGCCTTGAGCCTGCGGAGCCTGCCGACGCCCGCGCCGAGCTGCTTGCGGGCCTCGTCCACCGACGCCCAGAACCGGGTCGCCGCCGCGTCGTTCGGGTCGATGGGCCCGAACACCGTCGCGTCCGCCGCCCGCGCCAACCGCAGCACGGCGGCGTCCCCGAGGACCGTCGCCTGCTCCGGGCGGGTCAGCCCGACCGGGACGGCGGTGCCGAGGTCGCGGGCCCGGTCCATGATCTCCTGCCAGCCGGAGGCGACCCTGGTGGCCGGTTCGCCCAACCGGCGGCGCCTGCGCCTGCGCAGCGCCTTGCCGCCGATGATCACCGTGCAGACCAGCGCGACCAGCGCGATCGGCGGACCGGCCCAGGTGAGGATGGTCAGCAGGTAGCCGGGGATCTCCCAGCCGTCGCCGTCCTTGGCCGAGGCGGAGCGCCCGACGTTCGGGTCGACCCGGCTGGCGTCGGTGAGCGAGCTGGGCGGGTGCACCGTGTTCGGCGGCGGCACGATCGAGGCCTCGGTGTTCTCGAACTGCTGCGGCGGCACCTTGTCCGGCTTCTTCGACCGGTCGGGCATGAACTCGGTGTTCATCACCCGCGCCCACCTGCCGTCGGTGAGGTGCAGTTCGACCCAGACCTGCACGTGCTCGCCGCGCACGACGCCACCGGCACCCGGCTTGGCCCCGAGCACGACCCTGGCGGGCATGCCGAGCTGGTTGGCCACGAGCGCGAAGACGGCCGCGTACTGCTCGTCGTCGCCGACCGGGCGCTGGGCGTTGAGGAAGCTGGTGAGCCTGCCGACGCTGTGGCCGGGCAGGTACTCGGTCTCCCCCGGGCCGCCGTCGCTGTAGGCGCCGTTGTCGCGCAGGTACCCCGCGACCGCCTTGAGCTTGCCGCCGAGGTCGGTGGCCCCGCCAGCCCAGGTGCCGGTCTTGGCCGAGACGAACTGGTACGCCGACTGCTCGAGCGCGGGGCGGCCGAAGGGCTGCGGGTCGGTGGGCACCTCGACGGCGTCGACGATGGTGTCCACCGTGTACTTGTCGCCGGTGCGCAGCCGGTCGGCGACGATGCCGGAGGTGGTGGCCAGGTTGTAGCGGAAGCTGTCCGCGTGACCGGCCGCGGTGTCCCCGGCGAAGCGGATCGCGGTCGGCTCACCGGGGGTGGGCAGCCAGGCGTTCACGTCGTCGGCGGTCGCGTACGCGGCGCCGATCTCGACCTCGACGGTGCTCTTGGCGCCGGAGGCGGCGGACGGGATGCGCGAGCCGACCCGCTGGAACCCGTACTTCGGTTGGCCGGGCACGGTTTCCGCGCTGCCGCCACCGGCGCCCCACACCGTGCCGGTGTAGTCGTCGAGGGTGGCGATGCGCACCAGGCCGCCCTCGGGCAGGCCGGTGACGGTGAACAGCGTCTGGTCGTGGAGCTGGTTGGCGTCCTTGGTGTACTTGCGGAACCCGACCAGCGGGCTGGCGTAGGCGTTGAGGTCGAACGGCGGGGTGATGTACTCCCGCAGCACGGTCCGGTCGCCACCGGCGCCGGGCAGGATCGGCCCGGCCAGCACGGTGATCGCCGCGATGGCGCCGACCAGCACGGCGGCCGACATGACCCTGGTCGCCCGCCGCGCGCCGTCGCGCAACTGGCGGCGCCTGCGCCTGGCGCGCACCGAGATCCAGCCGAGGGTGATCGCGGCGAACAGCCCGCCGAGCACGGTCGGCAGCACCGGTGTCGTCGTGCCGAGCAGGATGACCGCGATCATCACCAGTGCGGGCGCCACGACCGGGGCCGCGCTGACGCGCACCCGCCTGGCCAGGGTGAACCCGCCCGCGCCGCAGAGCAGGCCGAGGATGTACGGGATGATCAGCAGCGCGCCGCTGTCGACCGGCGGCAGGGTGGTCAGCAGCTGCTTCCAACTGTCCACACTGGAGCGGGCGAGGCCGCCGAGCGCGTCGGGGCCGGGCAGGAACCCGGCGACCGCGCGCTCGCGCATCACCACGGCCCCGCCGAGCAGGAAGAACACCGCGACGGTCAGCGCGATCACGGTGATCAGCGGCTGCCTGAGCACGTTGGCCACATGCCCGACCAGCAGGCCGAGGCCGAGGCCCGCGAGACCGGTCCACAGGAACGACCAGCCGGTGTAGCTGGTGGTGAACCCGACCAGCGCCACGGTGAACAGCAGCACCAGGTAGCTGGCGTCGGCGAGGTCCGCCCTGGTCGGCACCAGGGACGGCCGGGAAGCAGTCGGACTGGTCATGCCAGCGGCCCTCCAGCGAGCACGGCCCGCAGATCGTCCAGGTCGCGCACGGTGGCGACGGTGAGCCCCACGTTCTCGGCGATCCCCGCGGTCCCGGCCGCCGACACGGTGATCGCGGCGCGGCGGATGTCCGAGGGGAACTGGCCGCAGGCGCGCAGCAGCTCGGGGAAGGTGCGCGCGCCACCGGCGACCACCACGACCACCGTGGCGTCGGGGGCGAGCCGGGCGGCGCGCGTGGTCAGGTCGTCCAGGCCCATGGTGACCGGCTTGACCCTGGCCAGGTTGTCCAGCGCGGACTGCGCGGTGGCATCGTGCACGACGTGGCCCGCGGCGAACAGGGTCAGGTCGATCTCGTCCTCGATCGCGCGCAGCGCCAGCGACCCCGCGGCGGAGATCGCGGTCTCGAAGTCGTCGTCGGAGGCGTAGGCGGAGCGGTCGCCGTCGACCGCGATCACCAGGCGCGCCCGGCGGGTGTCGAGGTACTGGCGGACCAGGAACTTGCCCTCGGACCCCGACGAGGCCAGCTTGGCCGAGGAGCGCCAGTGGATGTGCCTGCGGTCGTCGCCGGGGGCGAACTCGCGCAGGGTGTGGAAGGCCAGGTCGCTGGTGGACAGGTCGGTGGTGGTGTAGCCCTCCAGGTCGCGCAGCATGCCCGCGCCGAGCGGGCCGAGCGCGACGGTCACCGGGTGCACGAACAGCTCGCGGGTGCCGCCCCACTCCACCGCGCGGCGCAGCACGCCGAGCGGGTCGCCGCGCACGGTCACCGCGGGGCCGACCGCGACGACGCCGCGCCGCTCGGTCGGGATCGGGAAGAACTCGCTGTGCACCTGCCCGGACACCAGCCCGGGGACCTCGACCACGTGCACCTCGTCGTCCACCGAGAGCTCGAGCTCCATCGCCAGCAGGCGACCACCCGCGCGCTTGCCCGCCACCTCGACCACGCAGGTCGCGGGCTTGCCCCGGACCACGCGCTCCTTGTCCAGGGTGAACCGCACGGCGAGCAGGTTGCGGCCGACCGCCCAGCTCAGGCAGGCCAGGAACACCAGCACCCCGGCCACCCCGGCGACGACCAGCTCGGTCCAGCCGAGCACACCGCCCGCGATCCAGGACAGGACCGAGCAGACGGCGACCACCACGCCCATGGGCGTCACCGCGCGGAGCGCCTCCGCCAGGCCGTCCACGGCCTAACCCCTGGCGACGGGCGGTGCGACGTCGGCGAGCAGCTTCTCGACCACGTCGGTCACCGAGACGCCGTCGAACTGGGCCTGGGCGTTGAGCAGCACGCGGTGCCCGAGCACCGGCAGCGCCAGCTCCTTGACGTCCTCGGGGGTGACGAAGTTGCGGCCCTTGGTCATCGCCCACGTCTTGGCGCACCGCACGTAGGCGAGGCAGCCGCGGACGGAGACACCCAGGCGCACGTGCTCGTGCTCGCGGGACGCCTCGGCGATGCGGGTGACGTAAGACAGCACGGCAGCGTCAACGTGCACGCGGTCCGCGGTCGCGGCCAACTGGGACACGACCTGCGACGAGATGACCGGCTGCACGTTGACCGACCGGTCGCGCACCGAGGCGGCCGAGAGCAGCGCGACGGTGGCGGTGTGGTCGGGGTAGCCGATGCTGGTCTTCATCAGGAACCGGTCGAGCTGCGCCTCGGGCAGCCGGTAGGTGCCCGCCTGCTCGATCGGGTTCTGGGTGGCGATCACCATGAACGGCTTGCCCACCTCGTGGCCGACGCCGTCGACGGTGACCCTGCCCTCCTCCATGACCTCCAGCAGCGCCGACTGGGTCTTCGGCGACGCGCGGTTGATCTCGTCGGCGAGCACGATCGAGTGGAACACCGGGCCGCGGTGGAACTCGAACTCCTGCTTGCGCTGGTCGTAGATCGTCACGCCGGTGACGTCGGAGGGCAGCAGGTCGGGGGTGAACTGGATGCGCGAGTTGGTGCCCTGCACCGACCGCGACAGCGCCTTGGCCAGCATCGTCTTGCCGGTCCCCGGGTAGTCCTCCAGCAGGAGGTGCCCCTCGGAGAGCAGGCAGGTGAGCGCGAGGCGCACGGTGTGCTCCTTGCCGACGATCGCCACGCTCACGTTGGCGACCAACCGGTCGAAGGTCTGCGCGAACAGTTGCGCCTGCTCCGGTGTGGCTGTCATTGCCCGTTCCTGTCCTCTGTGTACTGCCTGAGCGAGTGCTGGCCCGGCGCGGTCACCACGTGATCGTCCCGGAGGTGGTCGGCGACCCGGACGACCGGCAGGTGACGGTCACCTTGGTCCCCGGCGAGCCGTAGAAGTTGCGGGTCTGGCGTTCCTCGCCCGGGGTGAAGGTCTCGTTGACGAAGGGGTAGCCCGCGGTGTCCGCGGTGAACGAGCAGGTGACGGTGTTGCCGCGGAAGTTCTCCACCTTCACCTTGATGTAGGCGCAGCTGGCGTCGGTGCACGCGTCCGGCTTGGTGCTGCTGCACGGGTTCGCCCCGCCGCAGGCCGCGCCCTTGGACACGGTGACCACCGGTGCGGGCGGCTCCGGTCCGGTCGCCTGCGTGGCCTCCTCGGTCAGCGTCGGCCTGCCCTGGCTGGTGACCGTCACGGTGATCTTGACGGTGGTGGCGTAGCCGACGTTCAGGGTGGCCTCGTGGTTCCACGGGCCGACCTGGGTCGTCAGGGTCTCGTTGCCGCCGCCCTTGTCGGTCTGGATCCGCACCTGGGCGGGCTTGCCGTTGGGGTTGACGGTGACCCGGTAGGTGACCTTGTCCTCGCTGGCGGTCGTGGAGATCACCAGGTCCTTCATCGGACCGTAGGTGGTGACCTGCTCGGTCGCGGGCGCGTTGCACGGGTCGTTCCCGGCGCCGCTGCCGTTGCAGGTGCGCAGCGTGATGCCGACCTGCTGGCCGTTGGGCAGCCCGTTGATCGTGTACTCGACGTTGTCCTTGCCCTCGACCGGGTACTCCCAGGTGCCGCAGCTGTTGCCGTTGCCCCAGGTGCAGGTCACCGTGTTCGACCGGCCGTGCGAGGCAGGCGCGTCGAAGCTGATCTTCGCCTGGCCGTCGACCCCGGTGGCCTCCGCCTTGTACGAGGGGCCGAACGCGTCGGGCTTGGCGCTGGCCTCCATCTCGGCGCCGGGGCTCGGCGGCGAGGTGTGGCCGTCGCCGGGCCCGGAGTTGGTCGCGGTGAGGAAGTAGGTGTAGACGGTGCCGTCGTTGGTGATGCCGTCGTCGGCGCAGCTGAGGCCGCGGACGTTCTCGCAGACGACCTTGTCGCCACCGCCGCCGGTGCGGGTGACCGTGTAGGTCACCGGGCCGGGGCCGTTGGCGCTCACCGGCGGCCACGACACCCGCACCGCGCTGCGCTTGGCGTCGGTGGACTGGACCACGGTGAGCGTCGGCGCGGGCGGCCGGTTCGGCGAGCCCGCCGACTGCGCGGTGGTGGTCGCCGCCGGGCCGGGGCCGTGCGCGTTCACCGCGATGACGGTGAAGGTGTAAACGGTGTCGTTGTCCAGGTTGGCCGGTGTGGCCGTGGTCGCCCCGCCGGGCACCGTCATCCGGCCGCCGCCGGTCCAGCTGATCTCGTGCCGGGTGATCTCGCTGCCCTCGTTGCGGGCGGGCGTCCAGGTCAGCGTGATGCCGCCGTCGCGCGGCTGCGCCGCGGTGAGACCGCCGACCGCGCCGGGCACCTCGTCCGGTGTGGACGATGACGACGAGGGGCTCGGCTTGCTCCAGCCGACCAGGTTGCGGGCCCGGACGGTGAACGAGTACGCGCGGCCGTTGGTGAGCCCGGAGATCGAGCACGGCGACGCGGCGCAGTTCTGCGACCCGCCGTCCCAGGCGACCTCGTAGCCCTCGATCGGGGCGCCGTTGTTGGCCGGGGTGCCCCAGGCCAGCTCGACGACCTTGCTCAGCGTGGTGCGGCCGGGGATCGGGATGCTCGGCGAGTCCGGCACGCCCAGCACGCGCAGGGTGATCCGGCCGGGGACCTTGCGGTCGTTGCGGCTGGTGTCGGCCACGTCGGAGACGGTGACCTCGAAGGACATCGAGCCGTGCGACTCGCTGCCCGGGGTGATCCGCACCGACGCGCCGGACGAGCTCGAACTGGCCGACATGCCGTCGACCTGGCGCACCGACACCACCGAGATCACCGGGTCGCGCAGCCGGGACCGCACGTACTGGGCGAGGTTGACCTCGGCGGTCTCCCCCGCCTTGATGCCGTCCACGGCCACCGGTGACACCGAGGGCGCGGGCGCGGCGATGACGCGGACGGCGAACGGCGTGGCCGGGGCGGGCGAGCCGTCGACCCCGACCTCCAGCACCCCGTTGGCACCCGGCCTCGCCGCGCCGGAGGCGGTGAGGCGGATGGTGCGCGAGCCGGAGCCCTCGACGTCGACGCCCTCGGCCTCGGCCTTCCACTTCGCGGTGTACTTCAGGTCGACCGAGGCGCCCGGCTTGGCGGTCCACACGTGGCAGACCGAGGTGATGTCCATGCCGATCGTGGTGCCGCCCGCGATGAGCGTGATCGTGCCGCTCGGGCAGCGCAGGATCGGCACGTCCGGGCCGATCTGCACCGGGACGGTGATGTAGGCGGTCTGGCCCTCGGTGACGCTGGGGCCGTTGGTCACCTCGAAGGTGATCGCGGCCGGGCCGTTGTAGCCGGGGACCGCGGTGAGCACGAGGGACTGCTCGCCCTCGTTGCGCACCTGCAGGCCGATCGACGGCGAGGCGAAGATCCGGTCGGCCAGGGTCAGCTTCACCGGCTTGGCGGCCGGGTCGACCACGAAGTCGGTGATGGAGACGGTCTTGGTGCCGTCGATGGGCACCTCGATGCTCTGCCCCGGCTTGCCGTACGGGGCGCCCTTGCCGCTGGCGGGCACGTGGATGAGCCCGAGGGCGGTTGCGCCGCCGCCGTCCTTGAGCTCGTAGGCGACGGTGCGCGGCTGGTCGAGCACCGGCATGGTGATCTTGCCGCCGGACTCGCTCGCATGGGCGTCGAAGACCTTGGTGATGGTCAGGTCCTCGGCGGAACCGTCGACGTCACCGGCGGCGGCGAGCACGTCCACCTCGACGGTGTCGGCGCCCGGCCGCGGCTCGGCGTAGGTGTCGCCCGCGATCGGCGGCATGTTGTAGTCGCGCTGCCCGCGCACGGTCAGCGTCGCGATCGACGGCTCGCCGAAGCCGCCGGTGATGCTGTAGACGATCACCAGCGGCTTGCCGGTCAGGTCGGGCGCGGTCAACTCGATGAGCCCGGACTCCCGGTTGAGGGAGACCTCCTTGGGCAGGTTCGGGTTGCGCTCGGCCAGCGGCTCGACCTGGATGGTGTCGCCGGGGGCGTGCAGGTCGTTGCCCATCACGTCGATGGCCAGCCGGATCCCGGGCGCGGCGGTGACCACGTCGTCGACCGCGATGGCGGGCTGCGGGTCGCCCGGCGGCACGATGGCCACCCGGATGTCGGACTCGCTCGTCTTGCCGTACGGGTCGGTGACCAGGTACTTGAAGGTGTCCGTGCCCGCGCTCGACGGGTAGGCCTGGTAGGTGATCGAGGTCGCGCCGATGGCGATGATCCGGCCGAGGCCCGCCGCGGAGCCGATGCCGGTCACGCTGACCGAGTCGCCGTCCGGGTCGAGGCCGCTGGTCGGGATGACGATCTTGATGGTGTCACCGGCGATGGCGCGCGCCTCGACGACCTGCGGGGCGGGCGGTTGGTTGGGCACCTGCGGGGTGGGCGCCGGGGTGATCGTCACGTGCGCCTGCCCGACGGCCTGGTCGCCGTTGGGGTTGACCGCCACGTAGGACACGACGACCTTGACCGGGGTGTCCACAGTGGCCGGTGGGACGTAGCGGACCAGGTTGCCGGTCACGTACGCCTTGCCGACCTGGGTGTCCGGGTCGGTGATGCCGGTGACCGAGAGCTGGCCGCGGGTGGGCGCGCCCTCCACGTTGGCCTGCAACGAGATCGGCGAGCCGCCGGGGGTGGTGTCGTTGTCCAGCACCGGGATCGCCACCGAGTCGCCCGCGCGGACCACCGCGTAGTCGTCCTTGGGCACCGGGGTGTCGTCCGGCGGCGGGCCGAGCTGGGTCACCGTCACCTCGCCGGTGACCGCGCCGGACAGGCCGTTGGTCACGGTGTAGCGCACGACCTGCGGGTTCGGGCTCAGCGTCGGGGTCAGCGCGGTGATCCGCAGCCAGCGGCCCTTGACGATGGCGACCTTGACCTGGTCCTCGACCACCGGCTCCGCGGTCTGCACGACCAGCAGCGAGCCGGACGGGTCCACGTCGTTGGCCAGCACGTCGACCAGGGTGGGCAACTGCGCGCGGACCACGGCGCTGTCGGGCACGGCGACCGGCGGCAGCGGCGCGGACGGCGCGGGGGTGGCGTCGACGCGGATGCTGCCCTTGGCGAACGGGGCGTTGCCGAAGGCGGCCGAGTACTCCAGGAACACCGTGCCGGGACGGGCGACGGTGACGGTGACCAGGCCGGTCTTGATGTCGGTGACCACCGCGGCGCCCGGCGGGGCGGCGAGGTCACCGGCCAGCCGCAGCCGCGCGGTCGGGTCGGTGGGGTCGGAGCCGGGGCGGTCGTTCTCCAGCGGGCGGACCGTGATCGGCTGGCCGACCTGCCCGCGCACCACGTCCGGCTGGGCGATCGCGGCGATCGCGGTGGTGGCGGCCGGGTCCTGCACGGTGACGGTCTCCTTGCCGACCACCTGCTCCCCGCGGCCGTCGGTCACCTGGTACTCGACCACCTGCGGGCCCGGCTTGCGCGGCGCGGTGAAGTCGACGAACCCGGCCGGGGTCGTGGTCACCGAGCCCTCGGCGACCTTCGCGCCCGCGAGCACGATCGGGTCGCCGTCGAAGTCGCGCCAGTCGGCGATGGCCGGGATCGACACCAGCCCGCCGGAGGGCACGCTCCACTCGCTGGCCTTGAAGCCCGCGCGCAACTCCGGCGGCTTGTTCTCGTCGACCGTGCGCGCCTCGACGTTGACCGACGCGGTCGCCGACAGGCCCTGGCCGTCGTCGATGGTGTACTTGAACCGGGTGTCCACAGCGGACTCCGGCATGGTGACCTGCACGGTCTGCCCGTCCGGCGACACGGCCAGCCGCACGGCCGGGTTGTCCGGGGCGGTGACCGCCGAGATGGACAGGATGTTGCCCGCCGGGTCGGAGTCGTTGTCCAGCACGTGCAGCACGGTCGTGCGACCGGGGCGGGCACCGAGGTTGTCGTCGACCGCCTTGGGCGGCTTGTCCTTGACCGCGTCGGTGTTCTTGTCGTTCTTGGTCTTGTCGCTGGGGTTCTGCACCGGCGGCGGCTTGACCGCGGACCAGTTGTCGACCTTCTTCCGCGTGCTCAGGTCCCACACCGCGCCGGTGGCGATGTCGTTGAGCACGATCGAACCGCGGTTGACCCGGAACACCGGCTTGGCCAGCACCGACTCGTCGCGCAGGTTGCCGGGGGTCGCCTTGTCGCCGCCGCAGGCCCGGACGTAACCGGACGGCGTGCCCGCCCACGCGGCGTGGACGCAGCCGCCCAGCCGCACCGGAGCGGCGGGGGCGCCCCGACCGGCGTCGGAGAGCAGGGTGGTCCTGCCGTCGGCGATGGAGACGGCGATCAGGGCCTTCTGGGTGGCGATGACGACGGCGTCCGAACCGGGACCGGGTTGCTGCAACCGGGTGGTCTCGTCGGCGTCGATGGTGACGTCCTTGCCGTCCGGCAGCACCAGCGTGCCGGTGTTGGTGTCCAGGACGAGCATGTCCCCGCCGACCGAGGTGACCTGGACGCTGGACAGCGCGTGCGGCAGGTTCGAGTAGTCGGCTTCCTCGAAGGTGTTCTGGCTGGCCCGGATCGTGGCGACCTTGCCGCTCTTGGACACCGCCCGCACCGTGCCGTCCGGCGCCACGGCGAGCGCGGCGTCCTGGTCGACGGTGGCGATCGGGGCGTTGGCCGGGTCGAGGGTCCCCAGGTTGGTCATGCCCGCGCGGGTGTCGACCCGCGTCGCCCACACGCGGCCGGTCCTGGGCTCGAGCGCGGCGAGCGTCCCGCCCGCCATGGCCAGCTCGGTGTCACCGCCGATGGATAAGCCCTGCTCGGGTAAGGCCACCGCGCGGGAGACGTCAACGGGGAAGAGCCTGCCGGTGGCCGAGTCGCGCGCGGCGACCGCGGAGCCGTCCTGGTGCACGTCCAACTGATAAGTCTGCTGCGCACCACCCGGGGGATAGAAAGCGGCGTCCAGGGCGCCAGCGGGCTTGTTGAGCCTGCCGAACAGGCCGTCCCGGTCGCTGGTGACCCAGATCCCGCCGTCGTCCAGGTCGACCTGGCGGACCGGGTAACCGGTCGATGACAACGCGTACGTGACCAGAGCCGTCGCGCCGATCGCGAGCACGACCGAGGACGCGATGGCGGTCCGGTGTCGCCTGAGAAAACCCACGTGTCCCCTGCCAGAGTCCCCGAGCCGTCATCCGGCCGTATCGTGTCGGGCGGCGACAATGTTGCAGGTTTGTCCGGTCAGCTTCCACACCCGGGTGGCGAGAACGACGCGGATGCGCTACTGCCATCGGCCCTGACGACCTTCACCTCCAGGCAAACCAGACTGCCCGCGGGGGCGGGAATGTCGACAGTGGGCGCGGTCGCGGTTCCGGAGCGTGACAGGTCCGAGGTGCGCCAGGCGAAGCTGTCGGTGGCGAACTGCGCGGAGTAGGTCCACGTGAAGCGCAAGATCCCCGGGTCGACCCTGGCGGCGGTCACCGCGGGCTTCCCCGGTGGGGCCACGGGTCCGCCCGCGTTCTGCTCCCGCACGCCGGGGTCGACCGGACCGGGGTCCGCAGGCCGTCCGGCTTCCCCTTCGGACAGCAGGACCACACCCGTGACGACGGCCGCGGCGAGCGCGAGGCCACCGAGCGTGATCGCCGCCCAGGGTCGCGACCGCGGCCGGTTCACTGTGTCGGAGGCCACAATGGGAATTTCCGCCACAGCCGGTGGTGTGGACCACGGCGGCGGTGTCGCGTCGAGCGCCGATCGGTTGGTCTTGGGCGGTGGCGGGTCGACGTAGGTCGGCGGCGCGATGACCCGCGTCAGGCCATTCGGCTTAACCGGGCGGAGTCTGGTCTCCTCCGCCGCCTCGACCCGGACGGGCTGGGGCGGGAGCACCGTCGTCTGCTCGGGGAAGCCGCCGCGCTGCTCGATGGCGCGCAGGGCGCGGGCGAACTCCCGGGCGGAGGCGTAGCGGGCACCCGGCTCGGGGGCCATCGCGCGCAGCAGGACCTCCTCCAGCTCCCCCGGCACGTCCGCGCGGCCGGTGCGGGGCGCGGCGGTCTGCTGGATCCGGTCCGCGAGCGCGTCGACCCCGTTGTCGCCATCGGGGACCTCGAACGGGGACCGGCCCGTCAGCAGGTGCCAGACGGTCGCGCCCAACGAGTACACATCGGACTGGAAGCTGGAAGCCGCACCCCGCAACACTTCCGGCGGCGACCACGGCACCGACATCAGCACACCACCGTCCACGGAGGGCGGTGTGCGGCCCGCGATGCCGAAGTCGGCCAACCGCGGCTCACCGAGGCGGTCGACCAAGACGTTGGCGGGCTTGATGTCCCGGTGCAGGATCCCCACCTCGTGCGCCGCCTGCACCGCACCCGCGATCCGCACGCCGACCCGCAGCACCTCGGTCACCGGGATCCGCTCGGTGCGGGCGCGCTCGGCGAAGTTCGCCCTCGGGTAGTAGGGCATGACCAGGTACGACCGGCCGTCCGCGCTGACACCGGTGAAGAAGACCTGCGCGATGTTCGGGTGGTCCCCGAGCTCGGCCATCGCGTCCGCCTCCTCGGCGAACCGGGCGGCCAGCGCGGCGTCCTTGAGCACCTTCACCGCGACGTCCCGCTTGGGCTCGGCCTGGCGGTAGAGGTACACCTCGGCGAAGCCGCCGGAGCCGAGGAACCGCACGAGGGTGAGGCCAGGCAGCTCCGGCGGGCTCACCCGGTCACCTCGAACACGAACTCCACACCCTCGGCCAGCCCGACAACGGTCCCCGGGGCGATCTCGACCGGCTGGTGCGGCACGAGCGCGAAGGGGAGGTCAGCGGGCGGGCGGACCTCGGTGCCGTTGCGCGAACCCAGGTCCAGGACGAGGACCTGCCAACCGTGCAACCGCACCTCGACGTGATTGCGCGAGACGTCACCGTCCGGACTGCGCAGCCTGACCACGTGCGGACGAACGGGCTGCTTGACGGCGGCGACATCGGGGGCGCGCCCGAGGAGCACACCCCGGTCCAGCTGCACGAGGTCACCGGAGGACAGCCGCAAGGCCCCCAGCGGCGGCCTCGGCACCTCCACAGGCTGCTGGAGCGGCACCCCCGCCCCACAGACCCGGCAGGCGACGGCATGCGGCGGATTCCAGTGCCCGGAATCGCACCGGATCGCCGGAACCAGCAACGGCGCGGTCGCGGACAGGGCGGGGCGCGCACGGGTGGCCCCCGGGTCATCGGCGATCACCCAGGGCAGGTGAGTGATGACGGCGGTGGTGCCACCGATGACCTCGGTGTCCTCGGGCTTGGTGGGGAGGCCCGTGACCAGGGTGGTCTTCCCCTCGACCTGGTCAGCTGCGGGCTCGACCGGTACCGGTGCCACGGTGGGTTCAGCAGATCCCGGGGACGTCGCAGGCGACGGGGATGCCCCCGGCACTGCGGATGCCGGGCCCGCCGCAGGCTCGGTGGGTGTCGCGGGGTCGAAGGTGAGCGGCAGGCTGGTGATCACCTCGGGTACGGCGGCGGGGGCGGGCTCGGGTAACTGCTCGACGGCTGCTGCCCGCGCAGGGGCGGGTGCCTGCTCGGGGACGGGCGCCTGCTCGGCAACCACCGCAGGCTCGGGAGCGGCCGCCGGGGGTGTGTCCCCGGCGGGTGGGGCAAGCGTTTGCGGGGTGAGGTCGATGGTCAGGTCGCCTGCCAGGGCCACGCCCACGTCCAGGGGGAGGGCTGGGCCGTCCTCGGTGGGGCCGGAGAGGGTGATGGTCGCCAGGGCCGAGTCCAGGCGGGTTTCGACTCAGGTGGTGACGTGGGTGGCGGTGAGGGTGCGGGGGGGTGCCGTCGGTGCTGGTCAGGGTGACTGTGGTCGGGCCGTGGACGATGACCTGGCCGGTGCCGTCCGCGTAGCCCGCTGCCGCGAAGCCGCCGACCGTGCGCAGGCCCGCGGCGGCGATGGCGCCGACCAGTTCCAGTTCGTCGGCGCCCGCCCGGGCCAACGCCCAGCAGCGCGCCACCAGGGGCGCGTCCGGGTCGGCGTCGACCAGCAGCCACGTGCGCGGTCCGGTGACCGCGACCCAACGACCTGGGCGGTACCGGACGCGCATTCAGGAGACCTTTCTCGGCGCCGTCTCGTCGTCGGCGGGGGTGGTCGGCGCGGCGACGTGGTCGACCACGACGGCGGTCACGTTGTCCCGGCCGCCCGCGGCGACCGCGTCGCGCACCAGGGAGGCCGCGGCGTCCCTGGGGTCGTCCTCCAGGCCGAGGACGGCGGCGATGGTCTCGTCGTCCAGCTCGCCGGTGAGGCCGTCGGAGCAGACCAGGAACCGGTCGCCCTCGGTCGGCGGGAACACCAGCAGGTCGGGCTCGGGGGCGGTCGGCGAGCCGAGCGCCCTGGTCACCACGTTGCGCCTGGGGTCGGTCGCCGCCTCGGCCGGGCTCAGCTTGCCCGCCGCGACCAGCTCGGTCACCTCGGAGTGATCGACGGTCAACTGCACCAGTTCGCGCTCGGCGTACCGGTAGACCCGCGAGTCGCCCACGTTGAACACCACCCAGTGCGGCGACCCGGCGAAGTCGACCAGGCACAGGCCGGTGACGGTGGTGCCCATCCCCAGCTGCTCCGGGTTGCGCGCGGCGGCGGCCAGGATGTCGCCGTTGAGCCGCACGATGTGCCTGCGCACGTCGTCCGGCCGCAGGGTGCCCTCGGTGCCCAGCTGCGCGAGCCCGGCCACCGCCAGCCCGCTGGCCACGTCCCCGGCGGCGTGCCCGCCCATCCCGTCCGCCACGGCGAACACGGACGCGGTCACCACGTAGTTGTCCTCGTTGGCGGCTCGCACCAGGCCCACATCGGTTGCGGCCCCAGCCCGAATCGTCGGCTCCCCGGTCACCGGGCACCCCCCACAGCTTCGACACCTCGACGACGACATCGTCGCAGCCCAGGTCGGTGTTGCACACCTGGTTCCGGCCGGACAGGGGTGCTCAGCCGACGTCGGACCTGCGGTGGCCGCCGCCGAGGACGCCTTCCTCCAGGTCGATGCCCGCCTCGACCCGCAGCCGCAGCAGCTCCTGGCGCAACGCCGCGTAGTCGACCTCCGGCGGCACCCCGACCGCCCACAGCAGCCCGGTGTTGTCGATCTCCCACCAGCAGTCCGCCGCGTCCAGCACCGCCTCGACCACGGCGACCGCGGCATCGTCCACGATCAACCGCACCGTCGAGTACCCGGACTCCGCGACCCGCTCGACGAACACGAGCTTCTCCCGCTCCAGGTCGACCCGCACCCGCACGGTGTCCCGGAACGCCACCCCCCGCGCGTAGAACGGCACGTTGCGCAACCGCACCGTATCCACCCCGACCCGCTCCGCCCACAACCCCTCGGTCGCGTAGGGCGGCCACGTCGGCGACCGCTTGGGCAGGTCGAAGATGACCTTGAACAACTGCTCCGGCTCACCCACGCCAACCCACCCATCACCCCGGACCACCAGGCGCGACCGACGGCAGAACCCCGCCGACCACCCCATCGTCGCAGCCCAGACCCGGTGAGCGCACCTATCGGAGCCCCATAAGTGGACAACGGGTGTGATGGCGACCGCACGCACAGCAACGCCTGCCAGGTCAACGCGTGCTTGGCGCCACAACCGGTTTCCCGCGCGCACACCCGGATTTCGCTGAATGGAGCCGGCAGCGGGACTTGAACCCGCAACCTTTCGCTTACAAGGCGAGTGCTCTGCCAATTGAGCTATGCCGGCGTGGCGCCGGGGTGGGCGCCGGGTGCAATGGTACGGCGGTGGGCGGGCGCGGTTGCGGGGCGGCTCATGATCCGAGACGGTCGGGTGGACGGGTGAGGAGGTTGGGGTGGCGGGGTTCTCGCAGCGGGCGGGGTGGTTGCCGTGGCGGCGTGGGGGGCTGTCGGGGAACGGGCAGGTCAACGGGCACGGCAGCGGGCTCGGCGGCAAGCACGGCGTGGAGCAGCCGGTGCAGGGGCCGCGGTTGCCGGAGGAGCGGACCGTCCACTTGGTGCTCGACCTGGCGCTGCGCATCGGTGAGGTGCAGATGGCCTCGGGCGCGGGTGCCTCGGACGCGACGGCGACGATCATCGCGGTGTCGGCGGCCTACGGGTTGCCGCACTGCGAGGTGGACGTCATCTTCACCTCGATCACCGTTGCCTGCCAGCGCGGGACCGACGAGCCGCCGATCACCTCGCTGCGGGTGGTGCGCTCGCGCGGGCTGGACTACACCCGGCTGGCCGATGTCGAGACCCTGGTCGGGAAGATCACCGCGCACCGGATCGACGTGCAGGGGGCGCGGGCGGAGTTGGAGCGGATCACCACCGCGCCGCACCCGTACCCGCGCTGGGTGGCGACGCTGGCCTACGCCGGGATGGCCGCGGCGGTGACCGTCCTCATCGGTGGCGCCGCCGACATGGCCGCGTTCGCCGCGATCACCACCGCGGTGGTGGACCGGGTCGGGCGCGTGCTCAACCGCAGGGCGCTGCCGTTCTTCTTCCAGCAGGTGGTCGGCGGCGCGCTGGCGACGGGCGCGGCGCTGGCGCTGCTGGCGGGCCACGTCATCGAGGGCAGGCCGACGGTGCTGGTCGCCGCCGCGATCACCGTGCTGCTGTCCGGGTTGTCCGTCGTGTCCACGGTGCAGGACGCGATCACCGGCTACAACGTGACCGCCGCCGGTCGCACGATGGAGATCTCGCTGATGACCGCGGGCCTGATCGCGGGCGTCGTGCTGGCCCTCAACATCGCCACAGCGCTCGGCATGGCGTACACACCGCTAGCGGATCCGTTGCCCCCCAATGCTTTCCGATTGCCCGTGCAAACGATCGCCGGTGCCGCGGGTGCCGCCCTGTTCGCGCTCGCCAGCTACGCGAAGCCGCGCGCCCTCCTCGTCGCCTCCGCCGCGGGTGGCGCGGGCACCGCCGTGTACGGCGCGCTGACCCTCACCGGCACCAGCCCGATCTCCGCGTCCGCCATCGCGGCCGTGGTGATCGGCTTCGCAGGCGGCGTGGTCTCGCGGCGGCTGCGGATGCCGCCGCTGGTCGTGGCCGTCTCCGGTCTGGTGCCGCTGCTGCCCGGCCTGACCACCTACCGCGGCCTCTACGAGCTGGCGGCCGAGCGCAGCACGAGCGGCCTGCCGACGCTGATGCTGGCGGCGGCGATCGCACTGGCACTCGCCGCGGGCGTCGTCTTGGGCGAATATCTCGCGCAGCCGGTCAGAACCGGTCTGAGCAGGTTGGAGCGGCGGCTGTCCGGGCCGAGGATGTCCGGGCCGCTGCGACCCACCGAGCGCAGGCTGGAGTAAACCCCCCGCTGGCGTGAGAGTCGCCACGCGCGCTCACACCGGTCGCAGGACGCGGGGAGTGCCCGCAGTGGCTAGCCTCAAACCGGGTATCCCCTGGTCTGAGGAGGCGCGTCCGGCGTGAGCAGCGAAGACGGTGCGGATTTCATCGTGGCCGCCAACCGGCTGCCGGTCGACCTCGAGCGCCTGCCGGACGGCTCCCAGCGGTGGAAGCACAGCCCCGGTGGTCTGGTCAGCGCGCTGGAGCCGTTCCTGCGCAGCCACAGCGGCGCGTGGGTCGGTTGGCCCGGCGTGGCCGACGTGGACGTCGAGGAGTTCACCGAGGACGGTCTGCGGCTGCACCCGGTGTCGCTGACCGCCGACGAGGTGCGCGACTACTACGAGGGCTTCTCCAACGCGACGCTCTGGCCGCTCTACCACGACGTGGTGGCCTCCCCGGTGTTCGACCGCGGCTGGTGGGACAGCTACGTGAAGGTGAACCACCGGTTCGCCGAGGCGTGCGCGAAGGTCGCCGCGCAGGGCGCCACCGTGTGGATCCAGGACTACCAGCTGCAGCTGGCACCGGCGATCCTGCGCGAGCTGCGCCCCGACCTGCGGATCGGTTTCTTCCTGCACATCCCGTTCCCGCCCACCGAGTTGTTCATGCAACTGCCCTGGCGCGCGGAGATCGTGCGTGGCCTGCTCGGAGCCGACCTGATCGGGTTCCACCGGCCCGGCGGCGCGCAGAACTTCCTGTGGCTGGCCCGGCGGTTGCTCGGGCTCGAGCCGACGAGGGGAGCGGTCGGAGTGCGCACCCGCCCCGGCGTCATCCAGCTCGGCGACCGGGCGGTGCGGGTGGGCGCGTTCCCGATCTCCATCGACTCCGCCGGGCTGGACGCGTTGTCGCGCAAGCGGGAAACCGTCGCGCGCACCCAGCAGATCCGCGCGGACCTGGGCAACCCCAAGAAGGTGATCCTCGGCGTCGACCGGCTCGACTACACCAAGGGCATCGACGTCCGGCTCTACGCGCTGCAGGAGCTGCTCGCGGAGGGCCGGGTCGACCCGACCGAGGTGGCGATGGTGCAGCTGGCGACGCCGAGCCGGGAGCGGGTCGAGCACTACCAGCGGATGCGCGGCGACATCGAGCAGGTGGTGAGCCGGATCAACGGCGAGTTCGGCCGGGTCGGCAGACCGATCGTGCACTACCTGCACCAGTCGATCGGGCGGGCCGAGCTCTCGGCGTTCTTCTCCGCCGCCGACGTCATGCTGGTGACGCCGCTGCGCGACGGGATGAACCTGGTGTGCAAGGAGTACGTCGCGTGCCGCCACGACCTCGGTGGCGCGCTGGTGCTCTCGGAGTTCGCCGGTGCCGCCGCCGAGCTGACGAGCGCCTTCCTGGTGAACCCGCATGATCTTGACGGGGTCAAGAACGCCATGCACGCGGCCCTCACGATCGATCCAGCAGAAGGCCGCCGTAGGATGCGCGCGCTGCGGCGACAAGTGTTGACCCACGACGTCGACCGGTGGGCGCGCTCGTTCCTCGACGCGCTGGACCCCGAGCACGCCCACTGAGCAGACCCGCCCCGAACCAAGCCAAGGAGAAGGCGTTGACCGCCGAGGCCCTCCCTGCCGAGCTGCGCCGCGCCATCGTGCAGGTAGCCCGCACCCCCCGACTGCTGGTGGCCTGCGACTACGACGGGACACTCGCCCCGATCGTCGAGAACCCCGAGAACGCCCGCCCGCACACCGAGTCGGTCGGCGCGCTGCGCTCGCTGGCCGGGCTGCACGAGACGACGGCGGCGGTGATCTCCGGTCGGGCGCTGCGCGACCTGGCGACGCTGTCGCGGCTGCCCGCGGAGGTGCACCTGGTCGGCAGCCACGGTTCCGAGTTCGACGTGGGCTTCGTGCACGCGCTCGACGCCGAGGCCCGCGACCTGCACCGCAGGATCGAGGCGGAGCTGGAGAAGCTGACCGAGGGCGCCGAGGGCGTGCACCTGGAGGTCAAGCCCGCCAGCATCGCGGTGCACGTGCGCCGCGCGCCGCAGGACGTCGCCGACGACGTGCTGGGCAAGGTCCGGTCCGGGCCGTGCACGTGGACCGGGGTGCAGGTGACCGAGGGCAAGGCGGTGATCGAGCTCGCGGTGGTCCAGACCGACAAGGGCCACGCGCTCGACGTGCTGCGCCACCAGGCCGGTGCGACCGCGGCGATCTTCGTCGGCGACGACGTGACCGACGAGAAGGCGTTCACCCGGCTCGCGGGCCCGGACGTCGGGGTGAAGGTCGGTGACGGCGAGACCCTCGCCGGGTACCGCATCGACGACCCGGTGTCGGTGGCCACCATGCTGGCGCTGCTGCTGGAGGAGCGCCGCAACTGGCTCTACGGCGGGCAGGCGCCGCCCATCGAGCGGCTGTCCATGCTGGCCAACGAGCGCTCGGTGGCGCTGGTGACCCCGGACGCGCGGCTGACCTGGCTGTGCCACCCGGAACCGGACTCGGCCGCGGTCTTCGCCGACCTGCTCGGCGGACCGACCGCGGGGCACTTCTCGGTGTCGCCGGAACGCGGCGGATTGCCGCTGGGACAGCGGTACCTGCCGGGCACGATGACGGTGGAGACGCGCTGGTCGGGTCTGCTGGTGACCGACTACCTCGACCACGACGTGCCCGCGCACCGCACGGACCTGACCAGGGTGCTGTCCGGTTCGTCGGCCGCGGTGGTGGAGTTCGCGCCGCGCCCGGAGTTCGGCCAGGTGCAGGTGCGGCTGGAGGCCACCGCCGACGGGCTGCTGGTGCTCGGCACGTCCGACCCGATCGCGCTGCGGGCGCCCGGGGTGGTCTGGGAGATCACCAGCGACGGCCAGGTCGACTCGGCGCGCGCGGTCGTGCAGCCGACGCCGGAGCGGCCGGTGGTGTTCGAACTGCGCTGCGGCACCAGGGACCTGTCCGCGCACCCGGTCGCCGAGCCCGAACGCAAGGCGCACGCGGCGTCCTACTGGACCACCTGGCTGGACGCGCTCGTGCTGCCGCCGGTGGAGAAGGACCTGGTCGCCAGGTCCGCGCTGACGCTGCGCGGCCTGTGCCACAGCGAGACCGGCGCCATCATGGCCGCCGCGACCACCTCGCTGCCGGAGGAGATCGGCGGCATCCGCAACTGGGACTACCGCTACTGCTGGCTGCGCGACGCGTCGATGACGGCGAAGGCGCTGGTGTCGCTGGGGTCCACTGTGGAGGCCGAGGCGTTCCTGCGCTGGGTGCACGGCGTGCTGGCCACCATCCCCGGCCCGGAGCGGCTGCACCCGCTGTACACCATCGCGGGCACCACGCTGGGCCCGGAGGCCGTGATCGACACGCTGCCCGGGTACGCCGGGTCGCGGCCGGTGCGGGTCGGGAACCTGGCCAACCAGCAGGTCCAGCTGGACGTGTTCGGCCCCGTTGTCGACCTGGTCGCGGCGCTGGCCGAGGCGAAGGGGTCGCTGTCGGACAGCGACTGGGCGATGGTGGAGGCGATGGCCGAGGCGGTCACCCGCCGCTGGCACGAGCCCGACCACGGCATCTGGGAGGAACGGCACCGGCCGCGCCACCACGTGTACTCCAAGGTCATGTGCTGGCTGACCATCGACCGCGCGCTCACCCTGGCCGACAAGCACGGCAGGACCGCGCACCCCGACTGGCCCGCCCTGCGCGCCAAGATCGCCGACGACGTGCTGACCAACGGCTGGAACGACGAGGTCCGCTCGTTCACCACCGCCTACGACGGCACCGACCTCGACGCCGCCACCCTGCTCATCGGCATGGTCGGCCTCATCGACCCGACCGACGAGCGCTTCCAGGCCACGGTCACCGCCACCGAGGCCGAACTCCGCTCCGGCTCCACCGTCTACCGCTACCACCGCGACGACGGCCTGCCCGGCGACGAGGGCGGCTTCCACATCTGCGCCGCCTGGATGATCGAGGCCTACCTGCTGACCGGCCGCCGCCCCGAGGCGGAAGACCTCTTCGCCCAGATCGTCAACGCCGCCGGACCCACCGGTCTGCTCCCGGAGGAGTACGACCCGGTGGCCGAGCGCTCGTTGGGCAACCACCCCCAGGCCTACTCCCACCTCGGCCTGATCCGCTGCGCCCAACTCCTTTCCGCGTAACCGACTCTGCACCGAAGGGCGGGCCCGTCTCGGGCCCGCCCTTCGGCGTTCCCGCGCTCGCGCAAGACCCTCGCCTGAACCAAGACGTCGCCTGGCGTTCATGCCGACTTCATGTCCAGTGCGGGCGAAACGGCGTCGTAGGGGGTGCGGGGCCGGGATCATCGGACCGGTGGGGAGGGGCGCATGAAACGTCGGATCAGCATCGGTCTGGCCGTGGTGTTGCTCGCGGCCGTGGTGGTGGCGATCGTCTTCGGGTCGGGGGACGACGACCCGGTGCCGGGGCAGGGTGCGCAGGTGGTGCGGGGCGTCGGCGGGTCGGAGAAGGCGGCGTTCTTCGCCGACGCCAGGGTGGTCGAGGTGTTCGGCAGGCACGGGTTGCGGGTGGAGTTCGACTCCGCCGGGTCGCGGCAGATCGCGACCACGGTCGACCTGGCGCAGTACGACTTCGCGTTCCCGTCGTCGCGGCCCGCGGCGCAGCGGATCAAACAGGACAAGAAGGTCAACAAGGTCTACACGCCGTTCCGGTCCCCGATGGCGGTCGCGACGTTCGCGCCGATCGTGGACCTGCTGACCTCGCAAGGCGTTGTGCACAAGGGCCTCGGCGAGTACCAGGTGCTCGACATCGCGAAGTACCTGGAGCTGACCGGCAAGGGCACCCGCTGGGACCAGTTGCCCGGCAACACCGCCTACCCCGTGCGCAAGAACGTCCTGATCACCACCACCGACCCGCGAAACTCCAACTCCGCGGCCATGTACCTGGCGCTGGTTTCCCACGTGCTCAACGACAACCAGGTCGTCGCGACCCCCGAGGCCGAGGCGAAGGTGCTGCCTGCCGCGGTGAAGTTGTTCATCGACCAGGGGTACACGCAGAGCAGCAGCGAGGGCCCGTTCGAGGACTACCTCGCCGCGGGCATGGGCAAGGCGCCGCTGGTGTTCATCTACGAGTCGCAGTTCCTCGACCGGCAACTGCGCGGCGACGGCTCGATCCGCCCCGACATGAAGCTGCTTTACCCGCAGCCGACCCTGCTGTCCGAGCACACCCTGGTGCCGCTCAAGGGCGAGGGCGGCAGGGTCGGCGAGCTGCTGAGCACCGACCCCGACCTCAAGCGCCTCGCCGCCGAGTTCGGGTTCCGCACCGACGACCCGAAGGCGTTCCTCGACCTGCTGGCCGACCGCAAGCTGAGCGCGCCCGCCGACCTGCTCTCCCAGGCCGAGGTGCCCAGCTACGAGACGTTGGAGCGGCTGCTCAACGAGATCGCGAAGTACTACCGGTGAGCGACATCGCTTTAACGCCACCGGATCCGGTCGACCCGGTCCCGCTCGACCGCGCCGCGGGCCTGGTCCCGGTCGACGACCCGACCCGGGCCGCCGCCGAGGCCAAGGCGGGCCGCTTCACCGCCGAGCTGACCGCGCTCGACCCGCGCTCCCCCGACTTCTCCGACAAGGTCGACGAGATCATGGCCGTCGGCGAGGCGGACATGCGGGTGGCGGCCGGGATCGCGACCGCCCTGCTGGACCGCTCGGTCGACGCGCTGGCCACCGCGCAGGGCAGGCGGTCCGGCCCGGAGCAGCGGATCACCACCAGCCTGGTCGAGCTGCGCCGCACGGTCGCCGAGCTGGACCCCGGCGCCGCGCCCACCGCCCCGCGCAAGCTGTTCGGGCTGATCCCGATCGGCGGCGGCAAGCGGCTGCTGGAGCGGTACCAGGCGGCGAACACCCCGATCAACCTGCTCATCGTCGACCTGCGCACCCGGCAGGACCAACTGCGCCGGGACAACGCGGCGATCAAGGGCGAGCGGTCGCGGCTGTGGGAGACCATGGGCCACCTGGCGGAAGCGGCGGTGTTCGCCGAGGCGGTGGACGGCGCCATCGACCGCCAGGCCGGGGTGCTCGACTACGCCGACCCCGCGGCGGCGACCTCCCTGCGCGCCGACGTGCTTCTGCCGGTGCGACAACGACATCAGGACATCCTCACCCAGCTCGCAGTCTGCGCCCAGGGTTACCTCGCGCTGGACCTGTTGCGGCGCAACAACGACGAGCTGATCCGAGGCGTGGAACGGGCTTGCACCACCACAGTGGCCGCGTTGCGCATCGCGCTCGTCGTCAGCGGCGGCCTGGCCAACCAGCGCGCGGTGCTCGACGAGATCGAGGCGCTGCGCGGGACGACCGACGAACTGATGCGCGCCAACGGAAACCTGCTCGAACAGCACACCGCCCAGATCCAGCAGGGCGCCGCCGACCCGGCGGTGGCCACCATCCGGGCGTCGTTCGACCAGATCCTGCGCGCCATCGACGCGGTGGACGAGTTCCGGGCGGGTGCCACGAAGAACATGGCCACCACCGTCGCCGCGCTGACCGGTGAGCTGCACCGCACGCGCGAGCACCTGCGCCGCTCGCACGACACCGAGACCGGGGGAGAAGCATGAAACGGGTCATCGCCACCGTCCTTGCCGTCGCGGCGGTCCTGTCCGGGTGCTCGTCGGACGCGGGCGACGAGAAACCGGCCAGCCAGGCGGAAGCGGGCAAGCTGCGGGTCCTGGCGGGCAGCGAGCTCGCCGACCTCAAGCCGGTGCTCGAGCAGGCGGCGCAGGCCACCGGGGTGCGGGTGGAGTTCACCTTCAGCGGCACCATCGAGGGCTCGGAGGTCCTGGCCAGCGGCAAGGCAGACGGCCGGTACGACGCGGTGTGGTTCTCCGCGAACCGCTACCCGCAGGCGATCCCGGACGCCGCGCGCAGGCTCGGCGCCCAGGCGAAGGTCATGACCTCGCCGGTGGTGCTGGGGCTGGCCCGCTCGAAGGCGACCGAGCTCGGCTGGGTGGACAAGCCGGTGTCCTGGTCGGACATCGCGAAAGCCGCGGCGGACAAGCGGTTCAGCTACGGCATGACCGACCCGTCCGCGTCGAACTCCGGGTTCTCCGCGCTGGTCGGCGTGGCCTCCGCGCTGGCGGGCACCGGGTCGGCGATCAGCGCGACCGAGGTGGGCGCGGTCAAGCCGCAGCTGAAGGGGTTCTTCTCGGCGCAGGCGATGAGCGCGGGGTCGTCCGGCTGGCTGTCGGAGGCCTACCAGCGGCGGGCCACCGGCGAGGACCCGGGCGCGAAGATCGACGGGCTGATCAACTACGAGTCGGTGCTGCTCTCCCTCAACGCGGGCGGGAAGCTCCCGGAACCGCTGGCGCTGATCTACCCCAGCGACGGCGTCGTCACCGCCGACTACCCGCTGACCGCGCTCAAGGACGCCCCCGAGCACGCGCGCGCCGACCACAAGAAGCTCACCGAGTACCTGCGCACCCCGGCCGTGCAGCGCGACATCATGTCCCGCACGCACCGCAGGCCCGCCGTGCCCGGCGTCGAACTGGACAAGGACTTCGGCACGCGAACGCTGGTGGAGCTGCCTTTCCCGGCGACCGAGCAGGCCTTCGACGCGCTGCTGATGGCGTACTTCGACGAGATCCGCCGCCCGTCGCGCACGGTCTACGTGCTCGACGTGTCCGGCTCGATGGCGGGCGAGCGGATCGAGAAGCTGCGCGCGGCACTGGTGGGGCTCACCGGCGCGAGCAACGACCTGGTCGGCCGCTACCGGCGCTTCCACGGCCGCGAGGAGGTCACCTTCCTGCCGTTCAGCGGCGAGCCGGGGCAGCCGATCACCTTCTCCGTGCCGGAGGTCGACCAGCGCGCCGAACTCGACCGGATCAAGCAGACCGCCGAGGACCTGGACTCCGGCGGCGGCACCGCGATCTACTCCAGCCTGGAGCGGGCCTACCAGCACCTGGGCGCCCAGCCGGACGACGGGCGGTTCACCTCGATCGTGCTGATGACCGACGGCGAGAACAACAGCGGCACCGACCTCGCCGGGTTCCAGCAGGCACGGGAGAAGCTGCCCGAGCGCCTCAAGGGCGTGCCGGTGTTCACCGTCCTGTTCGGCGAGGGCAACAAGGACGAGATGGCGGACGTGGCCCGGCGCACCGGCGGCAAGGTCTTCGACGCGCGCGACACCGACCTGCAGCACGTGTTCCGGGAGATCCGTGGCTACCAGTGACCGGGTCGTCCGCTACCTCGGCTCGACCAAGAACCTCGTCGGCTGCGTCGCCGGGCTCGGCGGGGTTGGGCTGCACCTGACCGGTTTCGCAGGCGCCTACTGGCTCCCGGTGATCGGCGCGCTGTACCTGGTCGGCGCGCTGGCCGCACCCCCGGAACGGATCCAGCTCTCGGTCGACCCGGCCCTCGAGGCGTCCCGCCTGCGCGCCGATCTGGACGCCCTGCTGGCGAAGGTCCGCGCCGAGACCAAGCGCATGCCCGAGGGCGCCCTGGACCGCCTGGAGCACATCGGCGAGGTGCTCGGCGCCGTCCTGTCCCGCCCCGACGACCTGGCCGCCGACCCGGAAACCTCCCACAGCGTCACCCGCCTGGTCCGCGTCGACGTACCGCTGGCGGTGGAGACGTACCTGAACCTGCCGTGGTGGATCGGCGTCGCCAAACGCTCCAACACCCGCTCTGCCGCCGGTGAGCTGCTGGCCCAACTCGACCTGCTGGACCTGGACGCCGAAAAGGTCGCCACCCACTTCTACGCCGACGACCTCCGCCGACAATCCGACCACACCCGCTACCTCGAAGACCGCGCCGAGGACTAGTCCCGACAGACAACACCCGGCCACCAAGCTGGCTATCCCCGCAGCACCTGCAGGTTGTTCATCGCCGATGCCAGGTCGCCCACCACGCGGGCCTCGATGCCGTCCGGGAGGTCGCCGGAGTCCGGGGGGATGAGGGCCTTGGTGAAGCCGAGCCGCAGGGCTTCGGTGAGGCGGGCGCGGACGCCGGAGACTCGGCGGACTTCGCCTGCCAGGCCTACCTCGCCGAGGACGACCAGGTCCGGGGGGAGGGCGACGTCGCGGGCGGCGGTGGCCACGGAGAGGGCGATGGCCAGGTCGGCGGCGGGTTCGGGGATCTTCATGCCGCCGACGGTCGCGGCGAAGACGTCGGCGTCGCCCAGGCGGATGCCGCCGCGGCGTTCCAGGACGGCCAGGACCATGGCGACGCGGGCCGAGTCCAGGCCGGAGACGGCGCGGCGCGGGGTGCCCAGGTGGGACTTGGCGACCAGGGACTGGACCTCGCCGAGCAGGGGGCGCTTGCCCTCGACCGCCACCGTCACCGCCGTGCCCGCGACCCCGGTGTCACGCCGGTTGAGGAACAGGCCGGACGGGTCGGGGACGCCGACGATGCCGCTCTCCACCAACTCGAAGCAGCCCACCTCGTCGGCGGGCCCGAACCGGTTCTTCACCCCGCGCAGCAGCCGCAGCATCGAGTGCCGGTCGCCCTCGAAGTGCAGCACGACGTCCACCAGGTGCTCCAGCACCCGCGGACCGGCGATCGAGCCCTCCTTGGTCACGTGCCCGACCAGCAGCACCGGCAGCCCGCGTTCCTTCGCCAGCGCCACCAGGGCCGCGGTCACCGCCCGCACCTGGGTCACGCCGCCGGGAGCGCTGTCCACCGCGGGCGAGGACATCGTCTGCACCGAGTCGACCACCAGCAGCCCCGGCCGGACCGCGTCCACGTGCCCCAGCACCGCCGCGATGTCGCTCTCCGCGGCCAGGAACATCGACTGGTGCACGTTGCCCGTGCGCTCGGCCCGCAGCCGGACCTGCCCGGCCGACTCCTCGCCGGTCACGTACAACGTGGGCCCGTACTCGCCGTCGCGGGCGGCCCACCGGTAGGCGACCTCGAGCAGCAGCGTCGATTTGCCGACACCGGGTTCCCCGGCCAGCAGCACCACCGCGCCGGGCACCAATCCGCCACCGAGCACCCGGTCCAGCTCGGGCACCCCGGTCTGGCGGGCCCGCGCGGCCTCGATGTCGACCTCGGCGATCGGCCGGGCAGGCGAGCTCGGCGCCCCCGCGGCGATCTTGACCTTGGGCGCGCCGACGTCCTCCAGGCTGCCCCAGGTCTGGCACTCCGGGCAGCGGCCGAACCACTTGGCCACCGTGTGCCCGCAGTCGGCGCACCGGTAACTGGACTTGCTCACCACTGGACCATCACCACGGCCAGCACGGTACGGCCGTGGACCGACAGTCCGCTCAGTGCTCGCTCTTGTGCTCCTCGCGCGGCCCGTTCGGGGCGGCGATCGGGAGGTTGACGGTGACCGGGCCTGCCTTCTCGAAGACGAAGGTGACCGGGACGTTCTTGCCCGGGTACAGCTTCTCGGAGAAGCCCTTGAGGACGATCTCCAGCGTGCCGAGCTTCACCTTGGTGGTGGTCGTGGTCGGCGTCACCGAGGTGGCCGCCACCGAGCCGGTCGTGGTCGTGGTGCTCGGGGCGCCCGAGGTGGGCTTGCCAGCCGACGCCGAGGTGGGGGCGACCGAGCTGGTGGTGGTCGGGGTCGGGGTGGTGGGGGCGCTGGACTTCTTGCCGTCCGCCTCCTCGCCCGCCTTGCCGACGATCAGCGCGAACCCGCCGGGCAGGTTGCCGTCGCCGGAGACCTCGACCTCGGTGGCCAGCGGGCTGGTGACCTCGACCAGCTTGTCCGGGGTGCCACCGACGTTGACGATCGTCAGCGACAGCGGCGCGTCGGCGCCCTTGGCGTAGTAGCCGTTCTCCGGGTAGGCGAGCACGGCGTCGCGCACCGCGATCTGGCCCGCCTGGGCGAGCGCGCCGTTGACGGCGGGCAGCTGCGAGTCGGTCTGGGTGATCTGACCGGAGCCGCAGCCCGCGGTCACCAGTGCTGCGGCGATGCCGAGGCCCAACACGGCCGGGGCGAGGCGCAGCCTGCCGGTCGAGTTCTGCTGTGCACGGCTCACGGGTGCTCCTGCGTCGCTAGCGGACAATCACCTACCGGCTCAGGAGCCTAGCCGGGGCGCGGTGGCGGGTTGCGGCGTGGGCGGACAATCACCCGTCGGATGTCGCGCCCGTCACGTCCGCGCCCGGGTCCACAGTGGAACGGGCGGTGGCGCGAGATCGACATGTGCCGCCACCGCGCCCTCGTACCCGGCTGAGTACGCGCCCCCGGCACTTGTCAACCCCCGGCCATTCCCTGATGTGGCCCTTGACCTGCACAGACGTTCAACGCCTCATCTCCTGGTCAGTGCGACTCGTGTTAAGCTGGGACCAGCGAAAGGGGCAGAGGACACATGGTTTTCAAGGTCGGAGAGACCGTCGTCTACCCGCACCACGGTGCCGCACTCATCGAAGCGATCGAGACCCGGGTGATCAAGGGCGAGGAGAAGAAGTACCTCGTCCTCAAGGTCGCGCAGGGTGACCTCACCGTCCGCGTCCCCGCAGACAACGCCGAGATCGTCGGCGTGCGGGACGTCGTCGGTCAAGAGGGCCTCAACCGCGTGTTCGACGTGCTGCGCGCTCCGCACACCGAGGAGCCGACCAACTGGTCGCGTCGGTACAAGGCCAACCTGGAGAAGCTCGCCTCCGGCGATGTGAACAAGGTGGCCGAAGTGGTGCGAGACCTCTGGCGGCGGGAGAAGGACCGCGGCCTGTCCGCAGGTGAGAAGCGGATGCTGGCCAAGGCTCGGCAGATACTGGTCAGCGAGTTGGCGCTGGCCGAGGGCACCGACGAGGACAAGGCCGAGGTCCTGCTGGACGAGGTCCTGGCCACCGCGACCGTCTAGCTCCCTCACCTGGAGAACACCACCGCACGTCCCGACCGGGCTTTCCGGCGGATCGCCCGACTGAGACATGCATGACACCCGCACCGGACAGCAGCGACCCCACCACCCCTGAGCAGGCTCGCGCCGTGGCCATCGTGCCCGCCGCGGGTCGAGGCGAGCGCCTCGGCTTCGGGGTGCCCAAGGCGCTGGTCCCGGTGCGCGGGACGGCTCTGCTCACCCATGCCGTGCGCGGCCTGCTCGACGCGGGCTGCGTGCGGCATGTCGTGGTCGCGGCCCCGCCCACCGAGGTCGAGTCGACCGCCGCACTGCTGCGCGCCGAGGGCATCCCGGCCGACGTCGTGGCTGGTGGGGCCGACCGCACCGAGTCGGTCCGGCTCGCCCTGCGGCACGCTACCAAGGTCATCCCGGACGCCCGCGTGGTGCTCGTGCACGACGCCGCGCGCTGCTTCACCCCCGCCCACGTGATCCGCGCCGTGGTCGCCGCCGTCGCGGCGGGGGCACCGGCCGTGATCCCGGTGTTGCCGGTGGCCGACACCGTCAAACAGGTCGATTTCGACGGCACCGTGCTCGCCACGCCCGACCGGGCCGCGCTGCGCGTCGTGCAGACCCCGCAGGGCTTCGACCTGGCCACGCTGACCAGGGCGTACGCCGAGGCGGGCGATTCGGCCACCGACGACGCGGGCCTGGTGGAGGAGATCGGCGTACCGGTCGCCACCGTGCCGGGACACGCCTATGCGATGAAAATCACAACCCCCTTTGACCTGGCGATTGCCGAGTTCGTGCTGTCTGCGGGAGTGGCGCCATGAGGGTCGGGATCGGCACCGATGTTCACCCGATAGACGTAGGCCGGGAGTGCTGGATCGCGGGCCTGCACTGGCCCGGGGTGCCCGGCTGCCTCGGCGACTCGGACGGCGACGTCGCCGCGCACGCCCTGTGCGACGCCCTGCTGTCGGCCGCGGGGCTCGGCGACCTCGGCGCGGTGTTCGGCACCGGTGACCCGCGCTGGGCGGGCGCGCACGGCACCACGCTGCTGGCCGAGGTGCGGTCGCGGGTCGAGGCGGCGGGCTGGCGGGTGGGCAACGCGGCGGTCCAGGTCATCGGCAACGAACCCAAGATCGGCAAGCGCCGCGCGGAGGCCCAGGACGCCCTCTCGGCGGCCGTGGGCGGCCCGGTGTCGGTCTCCGGCACGACGACGGACGGACTGGGCCTGACCGGCCGCGGCGAAGGTGTCGCGGCGGTGGCCACGGTGCTGCTCGTGCCTGCCGACCAGGGCGTTCCCGCAGGTTGAGCGGTACTCCGGGGTCGCACGTAAGTTTCCCGGCATGGGATCACTTCTGTCCGAGGGCGCCAAGGCCCTCCTCGACGGCGCCAACTTCGCCACCCTCGCCACGCTGAACCCCGACGGCGGCCCGCAGACCTCGGTGCTGTGGGTGCGCCGCGACGGCGAGGACCTGCTGCTGTCCACCGTGGCGGGCAGGCAGAAGGAGAAGAACCTGCGCCGGGACCCGCGGGTCAGCGTCACGGTCGTCAACAAGGACAACCCGTACAGCTACATCGAGGTCAGGGGCGCGGCGCGGCTCACCACCGAGGGCGGCGACGACCTGATCAACGAGCTGTCCGAGAAGTACCTCGGCAAGCCCTATAGCGGCGACACCCCGGACACGGTGCGCGTCGTGGTGCGCATCACACCGGAGCGGGTGACCGGCCACGCGTAGCGACCTCTAGCGTGGACGCCGTGGTCATCCGCGGCGTCCTGCTGGACTTCTCCGGGACCCTGTTCCGCCTGGAACCGGGGCCCGGCGCTGTCGACGGCCTGCACAACGCCGACGGGACCGCGCTGACCGCCGAGCGCTACGCCGACGTCCTCGCGCTGATGACCGTGCCGACCGGCGTCCCGGCGCACCTGCCCGCGGACCTGCACGACTCCTGGCACCGCCGCGACCTCAACCCCGAGGTGCACCGCGCGGGCTACGAGGCCTCCCTGGTGCACCCCGAGCTCGGCCTCGGCGGCGACACGCCCGGCAAGCTCTACGACCTGATGCTGGCGCCCTCGTCGTGGCGCCCCTACCCCGACACCGAGGCCGCGCTGCGCCTGCTGCGCGCGAAGGGCATCCCGGTGGCCGTGGTCAGCAACATCGCCTGGGACCTGCGGGACACGTTCGCGCACTGGGGCCTGGCCGAGCTGGTGGACGAGTTCGTGCTCTCCTACGTCGTCGGCGTGGTCAAGCCGGACGCCAAGATCTTCGAGATCGCCTGCGAGCGGCTCTCGGTCGAACCGGGTGCGGCGCTCATGATCGGCGACAGCGCGGAGGCCGACGGCGGCGCCGCGGCGGCCGGTTGTCGATTCGAGCGGGTGGAGCCGCAGGCGACCGCGAACCGCCAGGACGCGCTGCTCGGCGCGTTGCGCAGGCACGGGATCGCGGACTAGGCGCCACGCCGAGCGGACCCGGTCACCGCCGGTCACGGGTGGTCAACCCAAACCGGGGACGGGTGACCCGCGCGTTACCCGTACCATTTCCCCCAGTCAACGCTGTGCTCCCACCAGGAGATAGTCGTGTCCCTGCACATCTACGACAGCGCGAGTCGCACCTCGCGCCCGTTCGCGCCGCTGGTACCCGGGATCGCCTCGATCTACGTCTGCGGTGCGACGGTGCAGGGCGTCCCGCACATCGGGCACGTGCGCAGCGGGCTCAACTTCGACGTGGTGCGCCGCTGGCTGGCGCACGGCGGCCTGGACGTGCGGTTGGTCCGCAACGTCACCGACATCGACGACAAGATCCTGGTCAAGGCCGCCGAGGCGGGCAGGCCGTGGTGGGAGTGGGCGGCCACGCACGAGCGGTCGTTCGACTCCGCCTACGACGCGCTCGGCTGCTTGCCGCCGTCAGTGTCACCGCGCGCGACAGGGCACGTGACGCAGATGGTCGAGCTGATGCAGAGGCTCATCGACAGCGGTCACGCGTACGCATCCGGTGGGGACGTGTACTTCTCCGTCGCCTCTTACCCTGCCTACGGCGAGCTGTCGGGCATCAAGGTCGACGAGGCGCAGCAGGGCGAGTCGGCGGCGCAGGGCAAGGCGGACGCGCGGGACTTCACGCTGTGGAAGTCGGCGAAGCCGGGCGAGCCGTCGTGGCCGACGCCGTGGGGATCCGGGCGGCCCGGCTGGCACCTGGAGTGCTCGGCGATGGCCCGCGCTTACCTGGGCCCCGAGTTCGACATCCACGGCGGCGGCATCGACCTGGTGTTCCCGCACCACGAGAACGAGCAGGCCCAGTCGCGGGCAGCGGGCGACGCGTTCTCCTCGTACTGGATGCACAACGCGTGGGTCACCATGAGCGGCGAGAAGATGTCGAAGTCGCTGGGCAACGTGGTGTCGATCCCGGAGATGCTGAACCGGGTGCGCGCGCAAGAACTGCGGTACTACCTGGTCGGACCGCACTACCGGTCGACGATCGAGTACTCGGAGGCCGCGCTCGACGAGTCCGTGCGCGCCTACCAGCGGGTCGAGACGTTCCTGCGCAAGGTGGCCCAGCGCACGGGCGTCGTCGCGCCCGGCGGGGTGAGCGCGGAGTTCGCGGCCGCGCTGGACGACGACCTCGCGACCCCCGCGGCGCTGGCCGCGGTGCACAACCTGGTGCGGCAGGGCAACACCGCCCTCGACGCCGCCGACGACACCGGTGCCCGCGAGGCCGCGGCGTCGGTGCGGGCGATGACCGGGGTGCTCGGGCTGGACCCGCTGTCGCAGCGGTGGGTCGACGACGCAGGCGCGGACACGGGTCTGCGCCAGGCGTTGGACGCGTTGGTGTCCGACCTGCTCGAGGAGCGGGCCAGGGCGCGCAGCGAACGGAACTTCGCGCTCAGCGACGCGATCCGGGACCGCCTGCTGATCGCGGGCGTCGCCGTCGAGGACACCCCCGGCGGTCCACAGTGGACATTGAAGGACGGCTGAGGTGGCAGGCAATTCCCAGCGCAAAGGTGCGATGCGCAAACCGGGCAGCAAGAAGGGCGCTGTCGTCGGTTCCGGCGGGCAGCGGCGCAGGGGACTGGAGGGCAAGGGTCCGACCCCCAAGGCGGAGAACCGGCCCGGCCACGTCGCCAACCGCCGCGCAGGCGCCATCGCCAAGCGCGCGGCCAAGACCCAGGACAAGGGCGCGAACGAGCTGGTGGCGGGGCGCAACCCCGTCGTCGAACTGCTGCGCGCCCACGCCCCGGCGACCGGCCTGTACGTGGCGATCGGCATCGAGCCGGATGACCGGGTGGCCGAGTCGGTCCGACTCGCCGCCGACCGCGGCATCTCGGTGCTGGAGGTCTCCCGCCCCGAGCTGGACCGGCTGACCGCTGGCGCCATGCACCAGGGCCTGGCCCTGCAGGTCCCGCCGTTCGAGTACGCCCACCCGGACGACCTGCTGGAAGCGGCCAGGGCCACCGGCGAGCCCGCGCTGATCGTGGCCCTGGACGGGGTGACCGACCCGCGCAACCTGGGCGCCGTCATCCGCTCCGCCGCCGCCTTCGGCGCCAACGGCGTCCTGCTCCCGCAACGCCGCAGCGCGGGCATGACCGCCGTCGCCTGGCGCACCTCCGCCGGTACCGCCGCCAAGCTCCCGGTCGCGGTCGCCACCAACCTCACCCGCCAACTCCGCGCCTACGCCGAAGCGGGCCTGATGATCGTCGGCCTCGACGCCGACGCCACCATGGACCTCGACAACCTGCACCTGGCCACCTCCCCCCTGGTCGTCGTCGCAGGCTCGGAAGGCCGCGGCCTCACCCGCCTCGTCCGCGAAGCCTGCGACGCCACAGTCGCCATCCCCATGGCCGCGGGCGTCGAATCCCTCAACGCCTCCGTGGCCGCAGGCGTGGTCCTAGCCGAAGTAGCCCGCCAACGCCGAGCCGCAGGCCGCGTCTAGCTCTCCCCGCCAAAGGACCCAGCCCCACCCGGGCTGGGTCCTTTGTCATTCAGCACCGCGGGCCGCCCGGCACGGCGGATGGGAACCACCACGTTCGCATCCCCTGGAGATGTCGGGGAGATGTCGCGCGCGGGCGGGGGGTGGGGCTGGGGGGCGTGCGAGACTCGGTGGGTCCTGTATGGAGGGAGGTTCACCTCCGGTGGGGAGGTGGGCGGGTGGACTGGGCGGCGGTCGGGGCGGATCTGCGGGAGCACTGGGTGGTGTACCTGTCGATACCGGTGGTGGCGGCGGTGATCGGGTACGTGACGAAGCGGGCCGCGATCGAGATGATGTTCCGGCCGCTGGAGTTCGTCGGCGTGTGGCGGCTGGGGTGGCAGGGGGTGATCCCGCGCAACGCCGAGCGGATGGCCACGGTGGCGATGGGGTTGATGACCACCAACCTGATCGCGCCGCGGGAGGTGTTCGGGCGGCTGGACCCCAAGCGGGTGGCCGAGGAGCTGCGGGGGCCGATCGAGCGGGCGGTCGACGAGATCGCCAGGGAGGTGCTCGCGGAGTACCAGCCGAACCTGTGGGAGCTGTTGCCCAGGCAGGCGCAGGACCGGGTGCTGGGGCGGATCCGCCGGGAGGCGCCCGCGGTGGTCGAGCGGCTGATGCGGGAGGTCGCCGAGGACATCGAGTCGCTGCTCGACGTCAAGGACATGGCGGTGCGGGCGCTGGTGCGGGACAAGGCGGTGCTCAACCGGCTGATCCGGGGCACCGCGGCGCCGGAGATGCGGTTCATCGCGCGGTCGGGGATCTGGTTCGGGGCGGTCATCGGCGTCGTGCAGCTGGGGACGTGGGCGTTGACCAAGAACCCGTGGGTGCTGCCGGTCTTCGGCGGCATCACCGGCTGGCTGACCGACTGGCTGGCACTCAAGATGATCTTCTTCCCCCGGCAGCCGCGCCGCTTCCTCGGGCTGGTGACCTGGCAGGGCATGTTCCAGCGCAGGCGGATGGCGGTGGCGCGCGACTACGGCGAGCTGATCGCGGGCGAGATCCTGACCGTGGCGAACGTGCTGGAGGCGGTGCTCACCGGGCCGGGCGCCGACCGGCTGCACCGGATGGTCGAGCGCGAGGTGCGCCGGTCCATCGACGAGCAGGCCAGCCTGGCCAAGCCGCTGGTCGTCGCCGCCGTGGGGTCGCGCCGCTACCAGGAGATGAAGGCGGCCGCGGCGCGCAGGGCGATCGAGCACGTGCCCGACACCGTCCGCCACCTGGAGGGGTACGCGACCGGCGCGCTCGACATCCGGGCCACCATCGTGCGGCAGATCCAGGGCCTGACGCCGGTGCAGTACGAGGGGCTGCTGCGGCCCGCGTTCCGCCAGGACGAGTGGAAGCTGATCACCGTCGGCGCCGTGATCGGGTTCCTCGTCGGTGAGCTCCAGCTCGTCCTGCTCCTGCACTGAGCCGGCCCGCGGCGCTAATCTACTCGCGAGTCAACAAACGAGGAGGCCGGGTTTGCGCGTCGACGCCATCATCGACGACTTCACCCGGCACTGGCCGGTCTACCTCTCGATGCCCTTCGTGGCCGCGGTGATCGGCTACGTGACCAAGCGGGTCGCCATCGAGATGATGTTCCGCCCGCTGCGCTTCGTGGGCGTCGCCGAACCGTGGCTGGGCTGGCAGGGCGTGGTGCCGCGCAACTCCGCGCGGATGATCCGGACCTCGGCCGAGCTGATCACCAGCAGGCTGGTCGACCCGCGCGAGGTGGTCGAGCGGCTCGACCCGGACGAGGTGGCCCGCCAGATCCAGGGCCCGCTGCTGCTGACCGTGGACCGCATCGCCCGCGAGGTGCTGGAGCAGCACCACCCGCAGCTGTGGGAACTGCTGCCGGTGCTGGCCCAGGACCTGATCATCAAGCAGGTGCAGGCGGGCACCCCGGCGCTGGTCCGCAAGGTCATGGCCGAGGTCAGGGCCAACATCGGCGACGTGCTCGACGTAGGCCAGGTCGCGGTGACCGCGCTGGAGCGCGACAAGGAACTGCTGGTCCGGCTGGTGCGCGACATCTCCCGCCCGGAGATGGCCTTCATCGCCCGCTGCGGCATCTACTTCGGCTTCACCCTCGGCGTCGTGCAGACGGTCGTCTGGGCGCTGACCCGCGAACCCCTGGTGCTCCCGGTCTTCGGCGCCGCCATCGGCTGGTTCACCGACTGGCTGGCCATCAAGCTGGTCTTCTTCCCCCGCGAACGCACCAGGTTCCTCGGCCTGTTCTGGGTGCAGGGCGTCTTCCAGCGCCGCCGGGCCGAGGTCGCCAGGCAGTACGGCGAGCTGATCGCCCGCGAGGTGATGACCGTCCCCAACATCGTCGAGGGCGTCCTGCGCGGCCCCCGCTCCGACCGGCTGCTGGAGATGATCCAGCAACTGGTCCGCAAGTCCGTCGACGACCAGGCCAGCATCGCCAAGCCCTTCGTCGCGGTCGCGGTCGGCACCCGCCGCTTCCAGGAGATGAAGCACGCCGCCGCCGACAAGGCCATGACCTACCTCGACAGCACCGCCCTGCAAGCCGAGCCGTACGCCACCAAGGCCCTCGACATCGGCAACACCATCGCCGCCAAGATGAACCAACTCACCCGCGTCGAGTACGAGGGCCTACTGCGCCCCGCGTTCCGCCAGGACGAGTGGAAACTGATCGCCGTAGGCGCCGTAATCGGCGCCTTGGTCGGCCACCTGCAAGCCCTCTTGATGCTGGGGTGACATCGAGGAAGCCGCGGTGGACCACGGCACTCGTGGCGAACTCATCACCCGGCTCGCCGAGGCGATCAGGTCCTGTGCAGGGATGCGGGGGCTCAGGCCGGGGTGGTGCTGGTGCGGCGGGTTCGGCTGATGGCCCAGCAGGCGAGGTAGATGAGGAAGGAGATGGCGGTGACGAAGGCGCTGACGGGGGTGCCGGGGGCCAGGGACAGGATGATGCCGCCCACCGCGGAGACCTCGGCGAACAGGACGGCCAGGAGGGTGGCCTTGAGGGGGCTGGCGGTGATGCGGCAGGCGGCGGCTGCTGGGGTGACCATGAGGGCCAGTACCAGCAGGGAGCCGACGGTGCGGACGCCGAGGGCGGTGGCGGCGCCGACCATGACGGCGAAGACGATGGCGAGGCCGGTGACCGGGATGCCGCGGGCCTTGGCGACCTCGGGGTCGACGCTGGCGAACAGCAGGGGGCGGTAGAGGGCGGCGAGCAGGCCGAGCACCACGACCGCGCAGCCGCTGAGCAGGGCGACGCTGGCGAAGTCCTGGCCGACGATCTGGCCGGTGAGCAGGCCGAACTTGTTCGACGACCGGCCCTTGTAGAGCCACAGCATGAGCACGCCGAGACCCAGCCCGAACGCCAGGACGACGCCGATGACCGAGTCGTAGTCGGAGCTGCGCCGCGACAGCAGGCCGAGCACCAGGGCGGCCACGATCGCGCCCGCGAGGGCGCCGTTGCCGATGTCCCAGCCCAGCAGCAGGGCGGCCGCTCCCCCGGTGAGCGCCAGTTCGGCGGTGCCGTGCACGGAGAACGCCATGTTCCTGCTGACGATCAGCGGCCCGAGCACCCCGGCGAGCAGGCCGAGCACCGCGGCGACGACCAGCGCGGTCACCACGAACGGCAGCTCGAGCAGCTTGAGAGTCAGCTCGACGTCGAACAGCTTGTCCATCAGCGCTCCAGCAGCTGCTCGGTGTGGTGCGCGCCGTCCTCGCACAGGTCGCTGTGCGCGCCGACGATGTGGATCTGGCCGCGCACCCGGACCACGGCGATCTCGGTGCCGTACAGCTCCGACAGCGTCTCCGAGGTCATCACCTGCTCCGGCGGCCCGATCCGGAACCGGCCGTCGACCAGGTACAGCACCCGGTCGACCAGCGGCAGCACCGGGTTGATCTCGTGGGTGACGAACAGGACCGCGCTGCCCGCGTCACGGCGGCGGGCGTCGATCAGGGTGCTGACGGCGCGCTGGTGGGCCAAGTCCAGCGACAGCAGCGGCTCGTCGCAGAGCAGCACCTCGGGTTCGCCGACAAGAGCCTGGGCGACGCGCAAGCGTTGCTGCTCGCCGCCAGAGAGCAGTCCGACCGGGCGGTCGGCGTAGGCGGTAGCGCCAACGGCGTCGAGCGCGGCGTCGACCCGGCGGCGGCGTTCCCGTATACCGCCGATGCCCAGGCCCCAGCGGTGGCCGTCGTAACCGAGGCCGACGAGGTCGCGGCCACGGACAGCGACCGTTGGGTCAAGAGCGCGCTGCTGCGGGATGTAGCCGATGTTGCGGTTACCCCTACCAGGCGCCGCACCGGCAACGCGCACCGTGCCCGCGCTCAGCTTCTGCTGCCCGAGCAGGACTCGCATCAGGCTGGTCTTACCGGACCCGTTCGGCCCGAGGACCGCGACGAACTCGCCCGGCTGGACGTCCAGGTCGAGGCCGTCCCAGAGGGTTCGGTCGCCATAGGACAGTCGGGCACCCGAGAGCGACACCGCCGCGGTGGCGGTGCGGCCGCGTGCTTCGGTCATGCCGCCGCCACAGCACCGGCGAGCGCGTCGACCTGCTTGGTCATCCAGTCAAGGTATCCGGTCACGCCCTGTGGCAGCGTCTCGGTCACACCCACGACCGGGACGCCCGCCGCGCCCGCCTGCTCCTTGAGCCGCTTGGTCACCGGGATCTCGGTCTGGCTGTTGTAGACGACGGCGACGACCTGCTTGCCGGTCACCAGGGCCTCGGCCTCGGCGACGGCGGCCGCGGACGGGTCGGACTCCTCTTCGACGGCCTCGGAGAACTCGGCCGGGGTGACGTCCTCCAGTCCGGCGGTGTGCAGCAGGTAGGCGGCGACCGGTTCGGTCGACAGGACCTTCGCGCCCGGTTTGCGCTGTCCGATCTCTGCGGTCTTCACGATGAGCTCTTGCACTGCCTTGTCGAAGTTCGCCGCGTTGGCGCGGAACAGCTCGGCTTTGTCGGGGGCGACGGCGGCGAGTTCGTCAGCGACCTTGGTGGCGACCTTGCGCACGGTCTCCAGGTCGTACCAGACGTGCTCGTTCTCGCTGTGGTCGTGGTGGGCGTCGGCCGGGGCGGGCTCGGGCTTCCGCTCGTCGGCGTGCGGGTCGGCCAGGTCGACGGCGACGATGCGGCGGACGTCCACGCCGGAGGAGTCGACGAGGGTGGTGAAGAAGTCGTCGTAGCCGCCGCCGTTGGACAGCACGACGTCGGCGCCCGCGAAGGCGGTGGCGTCGGAGGGCTTGGCCTCGTAGCCGTGCGGGTCGGCGCCGGGGTCGCTGAGGATCGCGGTGACGGTGACGGCATCACCGCCCACCGCGGTGGCCACACTGGCCCACACGTTGGTGGACGCCACGACGGTGATCCGACCGTCCGACGGCGACTGGCCCTGTGAGTCCCCACACGCGGTCGCGGTGAGCGCGACCAGCCCGGCGATGGCGGCGGCGGTGCGCAGCGGTCGGCGTCCGGACCCCGTGGCGGCGGGGGTCAGGCGGTGGGTCATGGAGCACTCCTGGCCTGTCGGGTGTGCCTTCATCCGACCGCGGGACGGCGACGACACGAGAATGGAAACCGTTGTCGGTTTGAGCGTACGCCACCGCGGCGCCCGGACGTAACCCGACCGGGTGAGACCCGTTCGGTGAGCCCGCCGAGAGGTCGGGCTTCTGCAATTGGTTCTGAACCGTTACGGTCAATCCATGGCGCGGTCAACACATGTGCGACGCCCGGCGACCCTCGCGTCGCTGGCGGCGGAACTGGGGGTATCCCGGACCACCGTGTCCAACGCGTACAACCGGCCTGACCAGCTCTCACCCGAGCTGCGCAGGCGGGTCCTGGAGACCGCGCGGCGGCTGGGTTACCCCGGTCCCGACCCGGTCGCCCGGTCGCTGCGCACCCGCAAGGCCGGGGCGGTCGGACTGCTGCTCACCGAGAACCTCTCCTACGCGTTCCGCGACCCCGCGGCCCTCGGTTTCCTGGAGGGCCTGGCGCTGGCGTGCGAGGGCGCGGGGCAGGGTCTGCACCTGGTCCCGGTGAACCCGGAGCGCGAGGACGTCGCCGCGGTGCACCGGGCGGGCGTGGACGGTTTCGTCGTCTACTCGGTCCCCGACGACGACCCGCACCTGGCGGCGGTCCTGTCGCGACCGGTGCCGACCGTGGTCGCCGACCAGCCGCACGTCGAGGGCGTCGACCGGGTCGGCATCGACGACCGGGCCGCGATCACCGCGCTCGCCAAGCGCCTCATCTCGCTGGGCCACCGCCGCGTCGGCGTGCTGTGCATGCGCCTGACCCGCGACCGCAACGACGGCTTCGTCACCACCGAACGCGCCGAGACGGCGACCTTCCACGTCCAGCGCGCCCGCCTCGCCGGGCTGACCGACGCGTTCGGCGCGGTCGGCGTCGACTGGGGCCGGGTGCCCGTGGTGGAGCGCTTCGACCACAGCATCGCCAGCGGCGCGTCGGCCGCGGCCCAGTTGCTGGACGCGGACCCGCACGTCACCGCGCTGATCTGCACCTCGGACATCCTCGCCCTCGGCGCACTGGCCGAGGCCCGCCGCCGCGGCCTGCGCGTCCCCCAGGACCTCACCGTCACCGGCTTCGACGGCATCGCCGACGCCGACCGCGTCGGCCTCACCACCGTCCGCCAGCCCGTCCTGGAAAAGGGCCGAGCCGCGGGCAAACTCTTACTGGCCTCCGTCGACCCGACCCGCCCCCGCGAGATCACCCTCAACACGGAGCTGGTCCCTGGCTCGACCGCCGCCCCACCCCGCACCGCCGAAGAACGCTGGTTCGGCCCCTAACGTCCCAAATCCGCCGCAATCCCACCTGCCCGGGGACAGCTGTCCACAGCTCTCACCCCCACAGGTGCGGCCTCGCGCTGCCCTTTCCCACGTCCCACAACACGCGCACCCTCCACAAACCCCTGGCTTTGTCCACAAGCGACCTCGTGAGCGATCAGTCCAGGCAGCTCCGGCGCCTGCGAGGAGCGGCCAGGTCAGGGGTTGATGGTGAAGGGCAGTGGTGGGCTCAGGAGCGTGCCGAGGCGGGCGGTGAGGGTGTAGGGGCCGGGTTGGACTGTGGTGCGTTGGGTGGGGCAACCGGGGGCTGAGGTTCGGCCTGCCCATCTGACCTCGAAGGTGGTGCGGACCCCGGGGGCGAGGATGGTCGGCTCGGCGCCGTCGGAGGGGGTGCAGTCGTTGCTGGACCAGAGGCGGGTGGGGCCGGTGGTGATGAGCAGTTCGCGTTGGGCTCGGCCGATGTCGCGGGTGCAGGGGACCGGGCCGGTGTTGGTGATGACCACGCGGAGTTCGGGGCGGTTGCCGGGGCGGAACGCGGGTGGGTCCATCTCGGCGGCGACGGCGATGGTGGCGTCCGGGCACGGGAGGTTGGGGTCCGGCGGCGGGGGCGCGGGCGGAGCGGGTGCGGCAGCGGGCGGAGCGGCGGCGGGGGGCGAAACAGGTGCCGCCGAGGCGGACGCGGTGGCCGAGGCGGACACCGAGGCAGAGGCGGTGGCGGCAGCGGTGGGCGGGGCGCTCGACGGGGCGGTGGCGAGGCCGAGGGGGCCGAGGCCGTCGTCGCCGAGGAAGCCGGTGATGATCCAGGTCAGCAGCAGCACCGCCACGACCGCCGCGCCGACCGCGATGACCCGTCGGCGCAGGTAGACCGATCGCGGGAGCGGTTCGTCGGTTTCGATCACCTCGGGGACGGTAACGCCGGTCAGGTGTCCTCCCGTTCGGACACTCCTGCCCTATCGGGCGATGTCGCGCACGCTGGAAGACACGATCAGTGAGGTTTCTCAAAGTCCCTTGTCTGGCAACTGGGAAACGAGTTCCAATGGGTGGCCTGGAATGTCCGGATCCGGAGGTTGCCGTGACCGCCATCGACGACCTGCTGCAACGCCACATCGACGGGCCCGACCACGGGGCCCCCGAGGTGCCGACGCCCGTGCCCGGGCTGCACCTGGCGATCGTGACCTGCATGGACGCCCGCATCAAGGTGTTCGACGTGTTCGGCCTGCGCCACGGCGAGGCGCACATCATGCGCAACGCGGGCGGGATCGTCACCGACGACGTGGTGCGGTCGCTGTCGATCAGCCAGCGCAAGCTGCAGACCCGCGAGGTCATCGTCATGCAGCACACCTCGTGCGGCCTGTCGACCTTCACCGACGACGAGTTCCGCGAGGAGCTCGAGGCCGACACCGGCCTGCGCCCGACCTGGGCGGTCGAGGCGTTCCGCGAGGTCAAGGACTCGGTGCGGCAGTCCGTGGAGCGGGTGCGGCGCAGCCCGTTCATCCCGCACACCGGCAAGGTGCGCGGCTTCGTCTACGACGTGCGCACCGCCGCGCTCACCGAGGTGCTGTAACTACACTGCTGCGCGTGATCGACACCCTGCTGGACTGGTTCGACGAGAACGCCCGCGACCTGCCGTGGCGGCACAGCGGCACCACCGGCTGGGGCGTGCTGGTCAGCGAGATCATGTTGCAGCAGACGCCGGTGGCGCGCGTCGAGCCGATCTGGCTGTCGTGGATGGCGCGGTGGCCGGTGCCGTCGGCTCTGGCCGCGCAGACCCAGGGCGAGGTCGTGCGGGCCTGGGGCAAGCTGGGCTACCCGCGGCGCGCGCTGCGGTTGCACGCCGCGGCCGGGGTGATCGCCGACGAGCACGGCGACGTCGTCCCGTCCGATGTGGACACCCTGCTCGGCCTGCCCGGCATCGGCGCGTACACCGCCCGCGCGGTCGCCGCTTTCGCCTACGGCCAGCGCTGCCCGGTCGTCGACACGAACGTCCGCCGGGTGGTCGCGCGCGCGGTCAACGGCGCGGGTGACGCGGGACCGCCGTCGACGACCAGGGACTTGGCCGAGACCGAGGTGCTGCTCCCGAAGCAACCGGCGCGCGCGGCGAAGGCGTCGGCCGCGTTGATGGAGTTGGGCGCCGTCGTGTGCACCGCCAGGTCGCCGAAGTGCGTGGACTGCCCGGTCATCGCCGACTGCGCGTGGGTCCTGGCCGGTCGACCGGCCTACGACGGCCCGGCGAAGGCGGTGCAGCGCTTCGCCGGTACCGACCGCCAGGTCCGCGGCCTGCTGCTCGACGTCCTGCGCGGCAGCGCCGAGCCCGCCGAGAAGACCAGGCTGGACGTGGTGTGGAGCGACGCGGGCCAGCGCGACCGGTGCCTGGACTCGCTGCTGGTCGACGGCCTGGTCGAGCAGACATCAGACGGCCGGTTCGCCCTGCCCGGCGAGCACCGCTGACCGGGGTGGGAGGCTGACCGCATGGCACAGGGAGTTGTGGTCCTGTTCGACGAACGGGCCAACGCGGCGGTCACCCGGCTGCTCGACGGACTGGACGCGGCCGGGGTCCCCGGTGCGCGCCGGTTCCCCCCGCACGTCACCTTCGCCATGGCCTCGGACATCCCCGCCAGGACGCGGGCGGCGCTGAAGGCGGACCTGCGGGTGCTGTCGATCCCGAACCTGTGGCTCTACACGCTGTCCGCGTTCTCCCACACCGAGAACGTGCTCGTGCTCGGTGCCGTCGTGGACACCGAGTTGCTGGCCGTGCACTCCGCCGTGCACGACGTGTTGGCGGGCAAGGTGAAGAACCCCAACAGCTACTACCTGCCCGGATCGTGGGTGCCGCACTGCACGCTCGCGCACGGCATGGACGACGAGCAGGCCGCGGTCGCGTTCCGGGCCGTGTTCCCGGTCGAGCCGGTGGAGGCCAAGGTCGCGCGGGTCGCGATCCTAGACACGGCCAGTGGTGACGTGGACGTCCTCGTCTAGGACCCAGGACAGGAACGCCTCCACCGCGCCCTGGAACGCCCTCGGCGCGGACTCGTGCACCAGGTGCCCGGCCCCCTCGACCACGAGGTGCGTGCCGCCCACCCGCCGCGCGATCTCCGCCTGCTGCCCGGCGGGCATGACCGTGTGCTCGGCCTCGACCACCAGCACCGGGCAGCGGACGCTGTCGACGAGGTCCCAGTACGCCCGCTCACCCCACTCGGCGGCGATGTCGACCAGCTCGTGCGGCCCCGCGACCAGGTGGTACCCGTCGGCCCGCTCCTCGACGCACTCGCTGAAGTAGTCCGCGGCCGGGCCGAAGAACTCGCGCACGTGCCGCAGCGACGGGAACGGCACCGGCCAGGCGTCGAACAGGGCGCGCCAGTCGTCCGCGGTGCGCCCGCGCAGGTCGACGCCGACGTCCTCGACCACGAGCGCGCGCACCAGGTCGGGGTGCTCGGCGGCGAGCGCGATGCCGTGCAGCCCGCCCATCGAGTGTCCGATCACGACAGCGGGCTCCCCCAGGCCCGCCACCAGGTCGGCCGCGTCGGCGACGAAGTCCGGCGTGCGCCACCGCCCGCCCCGGTGCGGGTTGCGGCCGTGCCCGCGCGCGTCGGCGCCGACGACCCGGCCGTGGCGGGTGAGCCACGGCGCGACCGACCACCAGGTGGACGCGCGGCCCATGAGGGCGTGCAGCAGCAGGACCGGCGGACCGGTGCCGCCGAAGGTGACCACGTGGGGCCCGCTCATGGGTGTGAGTCTGCCCGAGTGGTCGCCGGTGGGTCCGGGGACGGGCCATGATGGGGGTATCCCCCCTGGAGCTTTGGAGTCGCAGTGGTCCGTGCCCGAGTTGTCTGCGTGGTGCTCGTCGCGAGCGCGTTCGCGGCGTGCAGCCCCCCCACTCGGCAGCCGGAGCCGCAGCGCCCGGAGCCGTCCGAGCAGGCCAAGGTGCCCGGGGCGGCGGGCATCGGCGACCCGTACTACCCGGACGACGGCAACGGCGGCTACGACGTCACCGGCTACGACGTGGCGATCAGCTACGAGCCGATCACCAAGCGGCTCGAAGGCGACACCACGGTCGTCGCGGTGGCGGACGCGGCGCTGACCAGGTTCAACCTCGACCTCACCGGCTACGAGGTGTCCGCCGTGGAGATCGACGGCGCGGCGGCGAGGTTCACCAGGGAGGGTGAGCACGAGCTGGTGATCACGCCCGCCACGGCGGTCGCGGCGGGGGCGGTGTTCCGCACGAGGGTCACCTACGCGGGCATGCCCAAGGTCGAGAAGGACACCGCGCTGGGCGTCAGCGGCTGGCAGATCGCGAAGTCCGGCGGCGCGTTCGTCGCCGGTGAGCCGCACTCGGCGTCGAGCTGGTACCCGGTGAACGACCACCCGCTGGACAAGGCCACCTTCCGGCTGACCGCGCGGGTGCCGCAGGGCTGGTCGGTGATCTCCAACGGCCGGGAGGAGTCGACCAGGACCGAGGGCGGCTGGACCACGTCGACCTGGGTCGAGCCGAACCGGATCGCCCCGTACCTGACCACCGTCGGCATCGACAAGTGGACCTTCGACCGGTCGGCGCTGCCCGACGGCACCCCGGTGGTCGACGCGTACGCGCCCGGCGTGGTGGACAAGCGGTTCGTCGAGACGCGGCTGCCCGAGGTGCTGGCGTTCCTGGCGGGCAAGTTCGGGCCGTACCCGCAGAGCGCGGCAGGCGGGATCTTCCTCAACGAGAGCATCTCGTTCTCGCTGGAGACCCAGACCCGGCCGATCTACGCGAAGTGGGCCGGGGTGGACGTCGTCGTGCACGAGCAGGCCCACCAGTGGTTCGGCGACAGCGTGTCCCTGGAGCGCTGGTCGGACGTGTGCCTCAACGAGTGCTTCGCCTCGTACGCGCAGTGGCTGTGGGACGAGGAGAAGAACCGCATCGACCTCGACCAGCTCTACCGCACCACGGTGGCCCGCAAGACCGACTCGTACTGGGACCGCAAGCTGGTCGACATGGGCCCGGGCAAGGAGTTCACCGCGGTCTACGACAAGGGGCAGCTCGCGGTGCACGCGCTGCGCAGGAAGCTGGGCGAGGAGAGGTTCGACACCCTGCTCAAGCGCTGGACCAGCACGCACCGCGACGGCAACGCCTCGTGGGCCGACTTCGAGGCGACGGTCGACGACGTCGCGGGGGCCGACCTCGGCGGGTTCCTGGACGCGTGGTTCCGCCAGGCGGGCAAACCGGGCGACGACGACCTCTACCCGGGGAGCCTGCGCAAGTAGGCTGTCGGCATGGCAGTCGTGAAGATCAACGCGATCGAGGTCCCCGAGGGCGCTGGCCCCGAACTGGAGAAGCGCTTCGCCGCCCGGCTCGGCGCCGTCGACGGCCAGCCCGGCTTCCTCGGCTTCGAGCTCCTGCGCCCCACCGGCGGCGGCGAGAGCAGGTACTTCGTCTACACCCGCTGGGAGTCCGAGGAGCACTTCCAGGCGTGGATGGGCGGTTCGGCCAAGGAGGCGCACTCGGGCGAGCGGGCCAAGCCGGTCGGCAGCGGGTCGAGCCTGCTGGAGTTCGAGGTCGTGCAGTCGGCAGGCCTGAAGGGTGAGGCCTGAGCACGACGGCGCCTGATCTCGACCGCGCCGCCGAGGCCATCGGCACGGCGGGTGCGGTGCTGGTGTGCGCGGGGGCGGGCATGGGGGTCGACTCCGGCCTGCCCGACTTCCGCGGCACCGAGGGTTTCTGGCGCGCGTACCCGCCGTACCACCGGCTCGGCCTGCGCTTCGAGGAACTGGCCGACCCGGTCCACTTCACCGAGGACCCCGAGCTGGCCTGGGGTTTCTACGGCCACCGGCTCGACCTGTACCGGACGACGGTGCCGCACGCGGGTTTCCGGGTGCTCCTGGACTGGGGAGCCCGGGTGTTCACGTCCAATGTGGATGGCCAGTTCCAGCTCGCGGGTTTCACCGACGTCGCCGAGGTGCACGGGTCGATCCACCACCTCCAGTGCACCCTTCCTTGCCGCAGCGAGGTGTGGGCGGCGGAGGTGGATGTGGAGATCGACCCGGAGTCCATGCGCGCGGTCGGCCCGCTTCCGTCGTGCCCGGCGTGCGGGGCGTTGGCGCGGCCCAACATCCTGATGTTCGGCGACTCCTGGTGGGTGCCGCACCGCAGCCAGTCCGCTGTGGACTCGTTGGCCCGTTGGCGGCGGTCGGTGCGAGACCTCGCGGTGGTGGAAATCGGTGCCGGGCAAGCGGTTCCGACTGTCCGCCGGTACGCGGAACTGGCCAGTGCGGCGTCCGGGCGCTTGATCCGGATCAACCCCCGCGAGCCGGAAGTCCGCCACGGCAGAGGAATCTCACTCCCCATGCTCGCGGCGGAAGCCCTCGCCGAGATCCAATCCCGGCTCGCTACGTGAAACGGCGCGGCAGGTCATCCCTGCCGCGCCGTTCTCGGTTGGTGGTGCTCAGCCGACGCGCCTGCGGTAGGCGCGCAGGGCCAGCGGGAAGAAGACCGCGGCGATGCCGATTGCCCAGAGGAAGGCCCAGCCCGCGTCGGCGACCCAGTCGCCGCCGAGGAGCAGGCCGCGGGCGGCGTTCGCGAGGTGGGTGACGGGGTTGATGTCGACCCAGACCTGGAGCCAGCCGGGCAGCGAGTCCGACGGGACGAAGACGTTGCTGCCGAAGGTCAGCGGGAAGATGAAGGCGACCAGGGTGCCCGGGACGGCCTGCGGGCTCTTGACCAGCATGCCGACGAACACCGACACCCAGCACAGGCACAGCCCGAACGCGATCAGCAGCGCGATCGCGATGAGGAAGCGGCCCGGGTCGGTCTGCACCCGGAAGCCCATGATGACCGCGACCACGAGCAGCACGGTCAGCGTGACCACGAACCGCACGATGTCGCCGAGCACCGCGCCGATCAGCGGTGCCGAGCGGGCGATCGGCATGCTGCGGAACCGGTCGAACACGCCCTTGGTGATGTCGGCGTTGAGCGCCATGCCGGTGCCGAGGCTGGCGAAGGCGATGTTCTGCACCATCAGGCCGGGCAGCAGCACCTGCAGGTACGCGTCGGTGCTGCCCTGGATGGCGCCGCCGAACAGGTAGACGAACAGCAGCAGGAAGATGATCGGCTGGAGCGTCACGTCCAGCAGCGACTCGGGGTTCTTGCGGACCTTGGTGACGGCGCGGCCCGCGAGGGTGAACCCGTGGCGCAGCGCGCTGCCGGGGCTGATGTGGGTGATGGGGGCGGTCGCGGTGGTCATGCCAGGCTCCCTTCGGTGACCGGAGTGGTGGGGGTGGTGCGGCCGGTGAGGGTCAGGAAGACGTCGTCGAGGCTGGGCAGGCGCAGCCCGATCTCGTCGGCGGTGATGCCCGCCTCGTCGAGCCTGCGCACGACGCTGGAGAGCAGCAGCGGGTTGTCGACCGGGGTGGACAGCAGGCCCGCGTCGGTGTTGACCAGGGGCTCGATGCCGGTCAGCTCGCGCAGGATCGTCGCGATCGCGGGCGTGTCGGCGGCCACCGTCGGGCGGACCTGCAGGCTCTGGCCGCCGGTGCGGCGCTTGAGCTCGTACGGGGTGCCCGCGGCGATGACCTTGCCGTGGTCGATGACGGTGATGAGGTCGGCGAGCTGGTCGGCCTCCTCCAGGTACTGCGTGGTGAGCAGCACGGTCACCCCGTCGTCGACCAGGCCGCGCACCGTCGCCCACACCTCGTTGCGGCTGTGCGGGTCCAGGCCGGTGGTGGGTTCGTCCAAGTACAGGACCTGCGGGCGGCCGACCAGGCTGGCGGCCAGGTCGGCGCGCCTGCGCATGCCACCGGAGTACGTCTTGACCGACCGGCTCGCGGCGTCGGTCAGCTCGAACTTGGCCAGCAGCTCGGCCGCCCTGGCCTTGGCGTCGGCCTTGGACAGGCCGAGCAGCTTGCCGATCAGCACCAGGTTCTCGGTGCCGGACAGGTCCTCGTCGACCGAGGCGTACTGCCCGGTCAGGCCGATGATCCCGCGCACCGCGGTGGCCTGGGTGGCCACGTCGTACCCGGCGACGCGCGCCCACCCCTCGTCAGCGCGCAACAGCGTTGCCAGCACCCGGACCGCGGTGGTCTTACCGGCGCCGTTAGGACCAAGGACCCCCAGGACCTTGCCTGGCGGTACCGCGAGGTTGACCCCGTCTAGGGCAACGGTGTCGCCGAAGCGCTTGACCAGCCCTTCGGCCTCGATCGCGTAGGACATGTTCGCCCCCTCCTTCTCGTTCGAACCTAGAGTCGCCCCCCTCGCTGTCAAACCGAGCACAGGACACTGTCAGCGGTTGACAACGCCGCCCGGACTTCTCAGGCATCCTGGGTGCATGACGGCGCACCAGACCGAGGACTTGGCGGTCCCCACCGACGAGGACGCGGCGGCGCCACCCCGCCGCCGACGCCGCCGCGGGGTCACGTTCTTCCTGTCCCTGCTGGTCGCGCCGCTGATCGCGGTGTCGGTGATGCGCCTGGGCGGCATCGACGGCAACAACCTGACCGCCATCACCCTGGCGCTGACCCCGTACATCGCCGGGTACGGCCTGCTGGTCACGCTGCTCGCCCTGGCCCTGCGCCGGAAGGTCCTCACCGCGGTGGCGCTGGTGCTGACGCTGTCACTCGGCGTGCTGCTCGTCCCCCGACTGCTGGCCGACGGCGACCCGATCCCGCAGGGCCAGCGGGTGCGGCTGATGAGCGCGAACCTGATGATCGGCCGCGGCGACCCGAACGTGCTGGTGTCCCTGGTCCGCGACGCGAAGGTGGACGTGCTGACGCTGCAAGAGCTGACTCCTGTCGCACTCAGCAAGCTCGACGCGGCCGGGCTCGGCGACCTCTTGCCCTACCGGGCGGTGCAGCCGGTACCGGGCGGAGAGGGCGGCGGGATCCTGTCCCGGATCCCCCTGCGCCAGATCTCCCTCGTCGAGAACACCCAATTCGAGAACGTCGCCGCCGTCGTCGACCTGTCCGGCCCGGTCGACATCGAGGTCGTCACCATCCACATCGTCCCGCCGACGACCAACGACACGGCCCGCAAGACCTGGCAACGCGAACTCGCCAGCCTCCCAGGACCCGACTCTTACGGCCGACCACGGGTGCTGGCAGGTGACTTCAACGCCACCCTTGACCACCACGCGTTCACCGGCCTCTTGGACCGCGGCTACAACGACGCCGCCGAACTGGCAGGCGAGGGCATGCGGCCGACCTGGTCCTCCAAGTCACCCCCGAGCCCCCCGGTGACCATCGACCACATCGTCCTGGACCGCCGCATCGGCGCCCCTTCAGTCGCCGTCTACGACCTGCCCGGCAGCGACCACAACGCGGTGTTCGCCGAGCTTGCCCTGCCTAGGTAGTCCTGTTCGTTTCCGATCCACTGTGGACAGAACCCGGCCGTTTTGGCTTGCGTTGATCTACGACCGTTCGACTTGTGCCCACGACACCACCCTCCGCGCGCCGTTCTGCTTCTGACCAGGCATTTCCCGTTGGTCACGCTGGCGAGATTCACCCGGTTCGGCGACAAAAGTTATCCACATCTGGATCTTCGGCGCCCTGTTTCAAGATCGTCTGTCGGGGGGTGCCGGTAGGCTGGGACCTGGGACGCCCCCCGGAGAGGGTGGGGGCTGGGGCCGGACTGGCGTGCGCGCGCGAAGCGGTGGGGGCGGGGTAAGCGGGGCGGCGCGGGGTAAGAGGTCTAGGCGGCCATGGGAGCTGCCGCAGGGGTAAGAGAACCGGCTCGGAACGAGGGGCCTGCCACGGGCAAGGGACTGGCGTGGGGCGCGGGATCTAGTGCGAGGTCCATTGCGGGGCAAAGGATCCAGCAGAGGCAAAAGGTCCGCTGCGGGGCAAGCGGTCTGATGTGGAGCGGAGGACGGCGCGAGGGGATATCCCGCACAAGGCAGCAGATCTGGTGTGCGGCAAGAGAAGAGCCGCAGCTGTAACCAGTCCAGGAGAAGGCGGCGCTAGGGCATGGACGGGTTGGGGATGAGGGTGTGGTTTAGTTCGATCAAGGCGGCGGGGCGGTCGAGGGTTAGGGCTTTGGTGTAGGTGGTGGTGAAGGTTTCCGGGCCGAGGGCTTCCGCGAGGCGGGCGCGGAGGTCTACCAGTTCTGGGTTTCCCAGGTCGGGGGCGCCGCGGATTACCTCGGCCAGGGCGAGCATGTGGGTGGCGGTGGTGGGGCTGCCTTGGGCGAGGAGGGTTTGGGCGGTGAGTTCGGCGATGGTGCCGATGATGGGCATGTCGCCGATGTCGGCTATGGCGGTGAGGGCGGCGGCGAGGTGGGTTCGCGCGGTGTCCGGGTCGTGTTCGGCGAGGGCGATCTGGGCGGCCAGGCCGCTGTAGAGGGCGAACCAGTGGTGGTTGTGGTTGCCGTCGGCGTCGCGGAGGGCCTGGCCCCGGGCCATCAGGGACTTGGCCTCGGCGAGGTCGCCGCGCAGGCGGACGACGGAGGCGAGCCAGCCGTAGAGCAGGGCCTGGTTCTCGTGGGTGCTCGACGACGCGGCCAGGTCGAGGGCGCGGCGCAGGTCGGCCTCCGCACCCGCGAGGTCACCGGCGCGGCCGAGTTGCAGGCCCAGCCTGCCCAGCGCCCCCGGCATCTCGTCGATCGCCCCCAGCTCCGTCACCAGCCGCACCGACTCCTCGTTGGCCAGCACCGCGCCCGCGTGGTCACCGCGCATCGACCGCCGGTCCGACACCTGCCCGATCGCGATCGCCTGCCCCCAGCGGTCACCCAGGGCCCGGAACGCCGCCAACGCGCGCTCACCGCTGTCCTCCGCCTCGACCAACGCGCCCCGGTTGTCGTGCAGGAACGCCGCCGCGAGCAGCGACAGGGCCCGCGCCCACGGGTCGGGGTGCTTGTCGCCGCGGTCGAGCCCGGCGATCGCCTCGTCGACGTCGCCCGCGAACGCGGCCAGCATCGGCTCCATCATCACCATGATCGGGTAGTGCGCCATGGCGTCGGTGGCGACGAGGTCGGCCCGCAGCTGCCGGATGACGTCCTTGTCGGGGACACCGGCGGCCTCGACGAACGTGGCCATCGAGCGCAGCGTGGCCCTGGCGTGCGGCGGCGCGTCACCCGGCATCGCGGCCACCTCGGTGACCAGCGTCAGCGCCTCCCGGTGGTGGCCGCTGATCATCCAGAACCAGCCCGCGGTGACCGCCAACCGGTGCGCCAGGTCCGCGTCCTGCATGGCGATCGCGTACCGCAGCGCGGCGAGCAGGTTCTCGTGGTCGGCGGTAACCCTGGCCAGCCACCGCACCTGTTCAGGACCGCGCAGCCGCGGTTCGGCCTCCACGAGGTAGGACAAGAAGTAGCGGCACAACGCCTCGCGCGCGCGGTCGGTCTCCCCCAACTCGGTGAGCCGCTCGGCCGCGTACGCGCGCACGGTCTCCAGCATCCGGTACCGCACCTGGCCGTCGCGGCCCGCGTCGGCGACCACAATGGACTTCTCGACCAGCGCGGCCAGCACGTAGACCACGTCGTCGGCGGGCAGCAGGTCGTCGTCGGCGGCGACGGCGGCGACGGACTCGGCGAGCGCGGCGACCGGGAACACCGACAGCCGGGCCGCGAGCACCCGCTCCGGCTTCTCCAGCAGGTCCCAGCTCCACTCGACGACCGCGCGCAGCGTCCGGTGCCTGGGCAGCGAGGTGCGGCTGCCGCCGGTGAGCAGCCGGAACCGGTCGTGCAGCCGTTCGGCGATCTGGCCGACCGTCATCGACCGCAGCCGCGCCGCCGCGAGCTCCAACGCCAGCGGTAGCCCGTCGAGGCCGCGGCAGATCTCGGCCACCACACGCGCGTTGTCCTCTTCGAGCCGGAACGCCGGTGACGCGGAGGTGGCGCGGTCGGCGAACAACCGGACAGCGTCGGCCTTGGTCACTTCCTCCGGTAGCGCTGTCTCCCCCGGTAGACCCAACGGGCCGAGCGGGTAGGCAGCCTCACCGGTGATGGCCAGCGGTTCACGGCTAGTGGCCAGCACCCGCAACCGGGGGCACCGGGCCAACAACGCGTCCGCCAGTGCCGCGGCCGCCTCGATGAGGTGCTCGCAGTTGTCCAGGACGAGCAGGCTGCGCTGGCTGCCGAGCACCTCGACCAGCCGGTCCAGCGCGGTCCCGGTCCGCGGTGCCGGGTGGGTCTCGATGAGCCGGGACTCCCGGATCCCCAGGGCCGCCAGCGCCGCCGCGGTCACGTCGTCGGCCGCCCGGACCCCGGCCAGCTCGACGAACCACGACATGCCGTCCTGCCCGGCCACGACCTCCCTGGACAGCCGGGTCTTGCCCGCGCCGCCGGGGCCGAGCAGGGTGACCAGCCTGGTGGAGTCCAGCAGCCTGGTCACCTCGGCGAGCTCGACCTGCCGCCCCACGAAGCTGGTCAACGACGCCGTGGCCACCCTGGCCGGGGCGGGCGCGATCTCGCCGCGCAGCACCGAGACGTGCAGTTCCCGCAGCTCGGGTGACGGCTCGACCCCCAGCTCCTCGGCCAGCACCCGCCGCGCCTGCTCGTAGACCGCCAGCGCCTCGGCCTGCCGGCCGGCCAGGAACAACGCCTTCACCAGCAACGCCGCGGGCCGCTCCCGCAACGGGTGCTCGGCCACCAGCGTCGTCAACTCGGCGATGACCTCGCCGTGCCCGCCGTCCCGGATCGCCGCATCGATGCGGTCCTCACGGGCGCCGACCCGCAACTCCTCCAGCCTCGCGACAACAGCCCCGGCGAACGGCGCGTCCTCCAGGCCTGCCAGTGCGGGACCGGCCCACAGCTCCTCGGCCGCCGCGAGCACCCGGGCGGCCTCCGCGTACCTCTCCTCGCGCAGCGCGGCCCGCCCGGTGGCCACCAGCCGCTCGAAGCGGTGCACGTCGACCTGGTCGGCGGCGATCGCCAGCCGGTACCCGGCCGGGTGCGACTCGACCAGCCCGTCCGCCCCCACCTTGAGGCCCCGCCGCAACCGCGACACCAGGGACTGCAACGCGTTGGTCGCGTCCGCGGGCGGGTCGTCGCCCCACAGGCCCGAGACCAGCTCGGACACCGACACCACCCGACCGGCGTCCAGCGCCAGGAGGGCCACCAGCATCCGCAACCGGGTCCCGCCCACCCCGAGCACCGCCCCGTCCTCCCCGACGAGGCGCAGCGGGCCGAGCAACGACACCTGCACGACTACAGCTTCCCAGATCGGCGGTAGTGGTTTCCGCAAGGCACGAACCCGGTCGCCGATCAGGGCGGTTTGTCGGTTATCCACCCGGGAACCGCTGCCCCGCACGGAATTGACCGGCGCTGAAAGCACAGTGGGCGGCTCCCCGAGGGGAACCGCCCACCGTGGTGGCGCTAGCTAGAGGATCACTCGCCTGCCGCGGCGTCGGAGTCCCCGGAAGCGGAGAGTTCGACGGGGAGCGAGTCCGGCACCCGGGTGGGCTTGGGCTCGCCGCGGAAGACGAAGTGGGCCTTGTCGGCGCTGGCTTCCTCGCCGTCCCAGCCCTCGACGTCGGTCAGGATGATGTGACCGGGCTCGATCTCGCCGAAGAGGATCTTCTCGGAGAGCTGGTCCTCGATCTCGCGCTGGATGGTGCGGCGCAGCGGGCGGGCACCGAGGACCGGGTCGAACCCGCGCTTGGCGAGCAGCTTCTTCGCCTTGTCGGTGAGCTCGAGGGCCATGTCCTTGTTCCGCAGCTGCGTCTCGACGCGGGCGATCATGAGGTCGACCATGGTGATGATCTGCGCCTCGTTGAGCTGGTGGAACACGATGATGTCGTCGATGCGGTTGAGGAACTCCGGGCGGAAGTGCTTCTTCAGCTCGTCGTTGACCTTGTTCTTCATCCGCTCGTAGTTCGAGCCGGTGTCGGTGCCGGAGGTGAACCCGAGGCCGACCGCCTTCGAGATGTCCTGGGTGCCCAGGTTGGAGGTGAAGATGATCACGGTGTTCTTGAAGTCCACCGTGCGGCCCTGGCCATCGGTCAGGCGGCCGTCCTCCAGCACCTGCAGGAGGGTGTTGTAGACCTCCTGGTGCGCCTTCTCGATCTCGTCGAACAGCACCACCGAGAACGGCTTGCGGCGCACCTTCTCGGTGAGCTGGCCGCCCTCCTCGTAGCCGACGTACCCGGGGGGCGCGCCGAAGAGCCGCGAGGCGGTGTAGCGGTCGTGGAACTCGCCCATGTCGATCTGGATGAGCGCGTCGTCCTCGCCGAACAGGAAGTTCGCCAGCGCCTTGGACAGCTCGGTCTTACCGACACCGGACGGCCCGGCGAAGATGAACGAGCCGGACGGGCGCTTCGGGTCCTTCAGGCCCGCGCGGGTGCGGCGGATCGCCTGCGAGACCGCCTTGACGGCGTCCTCCTGGCCGATGATGCGCTTGTGGAGCTCGTCCTCCATGCGCAGCAGCCGGGAGGTCTCCTCCTCGGTCAGCTTGAACACCGGGATGCCGGTCCAGTTGGCCAGCACCTCCGCGATCTGCTCGTCGTCGACCTCGGCGACGACGTCGAGGTCGCCGTCCTTCCACTGCTTCTCCCGCTCGGCCTTCTGCGAGAGCAGCTGCTTCTCGTTGTCGCGCAGCTTCGCGGCCCGCTCGAAGTCCTGCGCGTCGATCGCGGACTCCTTCTCCCGGCGGACGTCGGCGATCTTCTCGTCGAACTCGCGCAGGTCCGGCGGCGCGGTCATCCGGCGGATGCGCATCCGCGCACCGGCCTCGTCGATCAGGTCGATCGCCTTGTCCGGCAGGAACCGGTCGTTGATGTAGCGGTCGGCCAGCGTGGCGGCGGCGACCAGGGCGGCGTCGGTGATGGTCACCCGGTGGTGCGCCTCGTAGCGGTCGCGCAGGCCCTTGAGGATCTCGATGGTGTGCTCGAGGGAGGGCTCGCCGACCTGGATCGGCTGGAAGCGCCGCTCGAGCGCCGGGTCCTTCTCGACGTACTTGCGGTACTCGTCGAGGGTGGTGGCGCCGATGGTCTGCAGCTCACCGCGGGCCAGCATGGGCTTGAGGATCGACGCCGCGTCGATCGCGCCCTCGGCGGCACCCGCGCCGACGAGGGTGTGGATCTCGTCGATGAACAGGATGATGTCGCCGCGGGTCTTGATCTCCTTGAGCACCTTCTTCAGGCGCTCCTCGAAGTCACCGCGGTAGCGCGAGCCCGCCACCAGGGACCCCAGGTCCAGGGTGTAGAGCTGCTTGTCCTTGAGCGTCTCGGGCACCTCGCCCTTGACCACCATCTGGGCGAGGCCCTCGACGACGGCGGTCTTGCCGACGCCGGGCTCGCCGATCAGCACCGGGTTGTTCTTGGTGCGCCGCGACAGCACCTGCATCACCCGTTCGATCTCCTTGGTGCGCCCGATGACCGGGTCCAGCTTGCCCTCGCGCGCCGAGGCGGTGAGGTTGCGGCCGAACTGGTCGAGCACCAGGGACGACGAGGGGGTGCCCTCGCTGCGGCCGCCGGTCTCGGTGGACTCCTTGCCGCCCTGCGAGTACCCGGACAGCAGCTGCAGGACCTGCTGGCGGACGCGGTTGAGGTCCGCGCCGAGCTTCACCAGCACCTGCGCCGCGACACCCTCGCCCTCGCGGATCAGACCGAGCAGGATGTGCTCGGTGCCGATGTAGTTGTGGCCCAGCTGCAGGGCCTCGCGCAGGGACAGCTCCAGGACCTTCTTGGCCCGCGGCGTGAACGGGATGTGACCGGACGGCGCGTGCTGCCCCTGCCCGATGATCTCCTCGACCTGCTGCCGCACGCCCTCCAGGGCGATGCCAAGCGACTCGAGGGCCTTGGCTGCGACGCCCTCACCCTCGTGGATCAACCCGAGCAGGATGTGCTCGGTGCCGATGTAGTTGTGGTTGAGCATCCTGGCCTCTTCTTGAGCCAGGACGACCACCCGCCTCGCGCGGTCGGTGAACCTCTCGAACATTCGCCACTCCCTGACAGCTGCGCCGGCGGCCCTTGTCCACGTCCTGCACGTGGAGTCAGCACCGTGAGACCACTGTAGTAGGCCCGACCCCGGCCTTCAGTGCCACTCGCGGCCGGTGCCCAGCTCTGCCGATCCCCTTCTCGTCTACCCAACGTGCGGGTGCCCGGGTGGATTCCGCAAGACATGGCGTGTCCGCTGAGCGCGAACAAGACCACCCGCCCAGGTGGGGCAGCTTCCTGCCAGGTGCCGGACGGACCCCCGGGTCACCGGGTAAGGTAAGGCATGCCTCACCTAGCGGAAGGCCCAGGAAGGGGGCGACCGTGCGGAGCAGCCTGAGCCTCCGTTGGGCGGACACCCGCCCTGGACGTGGCACGCGATGACCGCGGGCTACCGGACCACCGTAGCCGCGCGCGGTCGGCACGGCTTCCTCGCGGATTCACTCGCTCGGGTCAACCCGAGGCAGTCGCGCGCCGAGCTGCGGTTCGGCCTCCCCGAGTCCACCGACCGCTGGGTGGGCTGCGACGAGTTCCTGCGCACCCCCGGCGCCTTCGACCAGTGGCGCGACGGCCTGGGCGGCTGGCTGCGGGACAAGTACTCGGATTCGCCCGATCGGACCACCGCGGGCTACGTGATGACCTGGTACCTGTGGGTCCCCGGCTACCTGGCCGGGCTGCTGTTCCACCACGAGCGCCGCATCCCGTCGCTGCGCCCGGCCGACCTGGCGTTCCGGATGGCCGAGCCGAGGCCGCACCCGGACTCGATCGCCGTGCTCTCGCCGCGCTTCGTCTGCCTGCCCGACGACCCGGCCGCAGGCGTGCCGGAGGCCACCGTGGTGCCCGACGAGCAGGCGCTGGCGACGCTGCTGCGCGGCCGGTTCGCCGCGCACGCCGCGCGTTTCGTCGAGGTGTACGGGCCGCAGGTGCGGTTGGGCAAGCGGATGCTGTGGGCCGCGGCGACCGACGTGCTGGACAGCTCCCTGTGGCTGGCGGGCCGCTACGGCGGCGCCGAGGACAACGGCGTGCTCGACGCGGCGCTGGTGCTCGGCGACGGCCCCGCCCCGTTCACCTCGGGCTCGACGCTGCGCCCGGCGCCCGGCAGCAGCGGCTGGACCAGGCGGCGGGAGAGCTGCTGTTTCCACTACCTGCTCGCCGAGGGCCAGGGGACGTGCGAGTCCTGCCCCCGGCTGCGGCGCAAAGCGGAACCGGCATAGCGCAAAGGCGAAAGGTCTCCGGTCGAGACGATTCCGGGTGATTGGGCACTGGGAATCACCAGTGCGGCAGCTGAATTCCGGCGGGCGTTAACAAAAGATCACCAGACGCGCAAGAGGCTGCCGTCCCCTTCGGGCGGCAGCCCCTTATGCGCGGGTGGCCTCAGGCCTGCTCGTTGTAAGCGTCGAGAACCTCGGTCGGGATTCGGCCGCGGTCGGACACCTTCATGCCCTGCTTGCGCGCCCACTCCCGAATGGCTTGGTTCTGCTCCCGATCCGCGGTCGCTGTGCGCGGTCGACCGGTCACCTTGCCGGGCACGCGCTTGCGGCCACCGGAACGGCGGGCGTGCTCGACGAAGTCGGCGAGTATGTCGCGCAACTTCTCCGCGTTGTCGGAGGAGAGGTCGATCTGGTAGGCCGCGCCGTCGAGACCGAACTCGACGGTCTCCTCGCCCGTCGACCCATCGAGATCGTCGACCAGCGAAACCGTGACCTTCTGCACCATCGCGCCTCCTCCGGCGTGGAACTGCCTGCTCCCGCCGGGCGTCGCGCCTGGCCCGCGCGGCGGACGACCCGGTGGCCGGTGAACCGACTCGACGGTGAGCAACAGCGACTGGGAGAAATACTTGCCTGGGGCAGGCTAGCGCAAATCCGGCGGATTGCGTTAGTGCCTGATACCCGAACGGGTCATTCCGGGCGGACCAGCGGGAACAGGATCGTCTCCCGGATGCCGAGACCGGTGAGCGCCATCAACAGGCGATCAACACCCATTCCCACCCCACCCGAGGGTGGCATTCCGTACTCCAGCGCACGCAGAAAGTCCTCATCGACGCGCATCGCCTCGTCATCACCGGCGGCACCGAGTCGGGACTGATCCTCCAGCCGTTCCCGTTCCACCACCGGGTCCACCAGTTCGGAGTAACCGGTGGCGAGCTCGAAACCGCGCACGTACAGATCCCACTTTTCCGCGACACCCGGCTCGGTGCGGTGCTGGCGGGTCAGCGGCGAGGTCTCCACCGGGAAATCCCGCACGAACGTCGGTGCGTACAGGTGGTTGCCGACGAGGTGTTCCCACAGTTCCTCGACGAGCTTGCCGTGCCCGTACTTCGGGTCGACCTCGAGCTCGCGGTCGGCGGCGTGCTTGCGCAGCAGCTCGACCGGGGTCAGCGGGGTGATCTCGGTGCCCAGCGCCTCCGACAGCGAGCCGTACATGGTCAGCGTGGTCCACTCGCCGGACAGGTCGTACTCGGAGCCGTCGGCCAGGGTGACGACCTGCGTGCCGAACGCGGCGTCGGCGGCCTCCTGCACCAGCTGGCGGGTCATCACCGCGTTGGTGTCGTAGGTGGCGTACGCCTCGTAGTACTCCAGCATCGCGAACTCGGGCGAGTGCGACGAGTCGCTGCCCTCGTTGCGGAAGTTGCGGTTGATCTCGAAGACCTTCTCCAGGCCGCCGACCACGCACCGCTTGAGGTACAGCTCGGGGGCGATGCGCAGGAACAGGTCCATATCCATCGCGTTGGAGCGGGTCACGAACGGGCGGGCGGTGGCGCCGCCGTGCATGGTCTGCAACATCGGGGTCTCGACCTCGACGAAGCCGCGGTCGTGGAAGCTCTCGCGCAGCGACCGGACCACCGCGGCGCGGCTGCGCACGGTGTCGCGGGCGCGCGGGCGCAGGATCAGGTCGACGTAGCGCTGCCGGATCCGGGTCTCCTCGGCCAGGTCCTTGTGCGCGACCGGCAGCGGGCGCAGCGCCTTCGCCGCGAGCTGCCACCCGTCGGCCAGCACGGACAGCTCACCGCGGCGGGAGGTGATGACCTCACCGGCGATGAACACGTGGTCACCGAGGTCGACATCGCCCTTCCACGCCGCCAGCGCGTCCTCGCCGACGTTGTTGAGGCTCAGCATCGCCTGCAACTCGGTGCCGTCGCCCTCGCGCAGCGTCGCGAAGCACAGCTTGCCGGTGTTGCGGATGAACATCACCCGGCCGGTGACGCCCACCTTGTCCCCGGTCGCGGTGTCCGAGGGGAGGTCGGGGTAGGCGGCGCGCACCTCGGCGAGCGAGTGCGTGCGGGGCAGCTGGACGGGGTACGGGTCGACGCCACCGGCGAGCAGCCGCGCGCGCTTGTCGCGGCGGACGCGCATCTGTTCGGGCAGGTCTTCGCCGGTAGCGGGGTCCGTTGGCAGCTCGTCGGTCACGCAGGGAAGGGTACGGAGAGCACCGATGGCGACCCAAACGGGTATCCACACCCGCTGTGGATACGGTTGCCCCATGCACGATCCCGAGATGTTCGCCAAGCGCGCCGCGTCGTTCGGGAGCAACGCGGTCGCCTACGCCCGGCACCGACCGCGCTACCCGGACGCGGCCGTCGAGTGGGTGGTCGGCGACCGCACCCGCGTCCTCGACCTCGCGGCGGGCACCGGCAAGCTCACCGAGACGCTGCTGGAGTTCGCCCTCGAGGTCACCGCCGTCGAGCCGGACGACCAGATGCGCGCCGAGCTCACCCGCCTGCTGCCCGACGTCCCCGCGCTCAAGGGCACCGCCGACCACATCCCCGCCCCCGACGCCTCGTTCGACGTGGTCATCACCGGCCAGGCGTTCCACTGGTTCAACACCCCCGAAGCCCTCACCGAGATCACCCGGGTCCTCCGCCCCGGCGGCGTCTTCGGCGCCCTGTGGAACTACGACGACACCTCGGTCCCGTGGCTCGCCGAACTCAACGAGCTGACCCGCTCCAGCGTGGGCGACCTGCAGGGACTCGACGACCACACGCCTCGGCACGCGCTGTTGGGGGAGGCGGAGGAACAGAGCTGGCACCACTCGCAGCGGCGCACGGTGGAGTCGATGCTGGCGAGCTTGGGGACGCACTCGCACCTGCTGGTGATCGACGCGGCGGAGCGGGCGCGGATCTTCGACAAGATCCGGACGTATCTGTGGTCGCGACCGGAGACTTCGCAGGGCGAGTTCGATCGGCCGATCATCACTACGGGGGTGCGGGCGGTTCGGGTTTAACAGACGGTCTTAGTCCCCACCCGGCCCTCACAGGCGTTGGCCGACCACGCCCCCCGAACAACGGGGGCCGATCACGCGCCCCCGAACAACGTTGGCTGAACCGCGCTCCTCGGAGTCGCTGGTGCCAAGCCGGCTCGATGGGGCGGACTTGTTTTGCGCGGGGGAGAATGGCCCGTAGCGTCGTTCGCGGACAGGGCCACGCTTTTCGGCCCCTGCTTTGCGGTCCTGCCACGGGTTATTCAGGGGCCCCGCGCAAAACAAGTTCGCCGCATCGAGCAAAGCTCGAAACTCGCGCCCCCACCGCAATGCCGCAGGCGAGCCGTTGATCGTCGACGGCGCAGCCGAGACCGAGAGCCACAGAACCCCAGCTCAAGATCCAACGGCCGTGGGGAGTTAACGGCGGTTTCGGTCGAAGACCAGGCGGAGGCCCAGGAGGGTCAAGTTGGGGAGGTGGTGGTCGATGGTTTCGGCTTCGTCGACCACCAGAGGTGCCAGGCCGCCGGTAGCGATTACGGTTACTGGGCCTGTGTGACCGGTTCGGGTGAGTTCGGCGGTGATGCGGTGGACCAGGCCGTCCACTTGGCCTGCGAAGCCGAACATGATGCCGGATTGCAGGCACTCCACCGTGTTCTTGCCGATGACCGAGCGCGGGCGGACCATTTCGACTTTGCGGAGGGCGGCGGCTCTGGCGGCGAGGGCGTCCACCGAGATCTCGATTCCCGGCATGAAGACGCCGCCGAGGAATTCGCCCTTGGCGGAGATGACGTCGATGTTGGTGGAGGTGCCGAAGTCGACGACGACGCAGGCGGTGCTGTGCAGGTGGTGGGCGGCGAGGGTGTTGATGATCCGGTCGGCGCCCACCTCCTTGGGGTTGTCCACCAGGAGGGGGACGCCGGTGCGCACGCCGGGTTCGACGATCACGCGGTGCACGCGCGGGTAGTAGCCGCTGAGCATGGCGCGGAGTTCGCGCAGGACGGCGGGCACGGTCGACAGCGCCGAGATGCCGGTGATCTCGTCGGCGTGCGCGCCGAGCAGGCCGCGCATGGTCAGCGCGAGTTCGTCGGCGGTCATCCTGGCGTCGGTGCGCATCCGCCAGTCGCGCACCAGTTCGTCGCCGTCGTGCACGCCGAGGGCGATGTTGGTGTTGCCGACGTCGATGGTGAGGAGCACGTCAGCTCTCGGCGGCGAGCAGGGCGTCGAGCTTGGCCGCGTCCACCGTCTCGGCGGGCGGCTCGGCCGTCGCGGCGCCGCTGAGCAGGCCGGAGTCGGCCGGGGCGTGCGCGGCGTCCGCGCCGAGGTGCACGACCCGGTTGTCGGCGTCGACGAAGACGACCCTGGGCTCGTAGGCGGCGGCCTCCGCGGTGTCCATCACGCCGTAGGCGATCAGGATGACCAGGTCACCGGGGTGCACCAGGTGCGCGGCGGCCCCGTTGATGCCGATCACCCCGCTGTCCCGCTCGCCCTCGATGACGTAGGTCTCCAGCCTGGCGCCATTGGTGACGTCGACGATGGCGACCTTCTCGCCGGGCAGCAGGTCGGCCGCCTCCAGCAGCACCGGGTCGACGGTGACCGAGCCGACGTAGTGCAGGTCCGCCTGGGTGACGGTGGCCCGGTGGATCTTGGACTTGAGCATCGTGCGCAACATCGCGGACCTCTCCTATCCGTGCGTTCCGAGTTCGCCGCCGCCGAGGTGCAGGGCGGCGTTGTCGATGAGCCGGGTGCCGCCGAGCCGGGCGGCCACCAGCAGCCGGGCCTCGCCCTGGTCGGGGGCGGGGCCGAGGTCGGGTCCGCGCAGCGCGAGGTAGTCGACCTCGAGTTCGGGGGTGCCCGCCAGCACCGCTTCGGCCGCGGCGAGCACGGCCTGAGCGCCCTGGGCACCGGCGTACGCCCCCGCGGTCACCGCGGCGGACAGCGCGGTCGCCGCGGTGCGCTGCCCGGCGTCGAGGTAGGCGTTGCGGGAGGACTTGGCCAGCCCGTCGCGCTCGCGGACCGTGGGGATGCCGATGACGTGCGGGTCCATGTCCAGGTCGCGGACCATCTTCTTGATCAGCGTGAGCTGCTGGAAGTCCTTCTCGCCGAACAGCGCGTAGTCGGGGCGGACGATGTTGAACAGCTTCGCCACCACGGTCAGCACGCCCGCGAAGTGCCCTGGCCGGACCGCGCCCTCCAGCTCGTCGCCCAGCGGTCCCGGGTGGACGGTGACCTGCGCGCCATCGGGGTAGAGGGCCTCGCGCTCCGGGGTGAACACCAACTCGGCCCGCTCCGCCGCGCAGACCTCCAGGTCGGCCTCCAGCGGGCGCGGGTAGCGCTCGAAGTCCTCGCCCGCGCCGAACTGCAGCGGGTTGACGAAGATCGACACCACCAGCACGGTGTTCGGGATCCGGCGCGCGCGGCTCATCAGCTCGCGGTGGCCCTCGTGCAGCGCGCCCATGGTGGGGACGAACGCGATCTTGCGGCCCGTGGCGCGCAGCGCCCGGGTGGTCCTGGCCAGCTCGTCCGGCGAGGTGTGCCGGTGCAGCTGACCTGCGGTGAAGCTGGGCTTCGCCCTCATGGGGTCTCTTCCTCGATCGCGGCGGTCACGTCCGGCGCCAGGTCGGGCCGCAGCAGGCCCGCCTCGGTCGCGCGGCCGACGGTGCGCATCGCCAGTGCGCGGTAGGCGGGCAGCATGTGCGGGGCCTGCTCGGCGAGCACCCGCACGTGCCGGACGACGGTGCCCGCGTCCCCCCTGGCCACCGGGCCGGTGAGGGCGCGGTCGCCGTGGCGCAGGGCGTTGTCCAGCGCGGCGGACAGCAGCGGGGCGAGCAGGCGCTGCGGGGTGGCGACCCCGGCGTCGCGCAGCAGGTCGACGCACTCGCCGACCAGGGTGACCAGGTGGTTCGCGCCGTGCGCGAGGGCGGTGTGGTAGAGCGGGCGGGCCGCGGCGGGCACCCGGACCGGCTCCGCGCCCATCTCCACGACCAGCGCCTCGGCGACGTTCCAGGCGACCTCGTCGTCGTCGGCCGCGGTGACCCCGAAGCTGCACGCGACGATGCGCTGGAGGTCCTCCGCGCGGCCGGTGAAGGTCATCACCGGGTGCAGCGCGAGCCCGAGGGCGCCCTGCTCGACGGCCGGTTCCAGCACCTCGACGCCGTGGGCGCCGCAGGTGTGCACGACGATCTGGCCCGGGCGCAGCGCACCGGCGGCGGCGAGACCGCGGACCATGCCGGGCAGCGCGTCGTCCGGGATGGCGAGCAGCACGAGGTCGGCGATCGCGGCGACCTGGTCGGGTGGGAGGACGGCGGCGTCGGGCAGCAACTGCTCGGCTCGGCGCAACGACTCGCGGGACACCGCGGAGACGGCGGTCACGGTGTGTCCCGCGCGGGTGAGCGCGGCACCGAGGACGGCACCGACCCGACCGGCGGAGACGACCCCGACCGACAGGCGCGCGGGCCTGCTCATGACGGGCGACCTAGCGTGCGGGACATGGCGAACTGCGCTCCCTCGCCTCGTTCCAGTCCCGCATCGGCGCGGGTACCGGACGACGCCACGAGCGTAGCTACCGCGGCGGAGCCGGGTGGGGGCTGGGTGATGTGCTTCACCGGGTCGCGCGCGCCACATCCACCGCGGCGCGGCGGGACTCGCGGACGATCCCGACCAGCCGCGCCTCCCGGTCGGCCGCGGTGGGTCCCGCGGTGCCGACCGCCATCGCGTGCCGGTGGAAGGCGAGTTCGCTGACCGCGCTCTGGTACACCTCGACCGCCCGCGCCGCCTGCCCGCCCGCCTGGGCCCTGACCTGCGCGCGCCACTTCCTGCGGCCCTTGAGGCTGGCCAGCAGGTCCACTTCGGACCGGACGATGAGCCCGGCGTCGACCATGGCCGCCAGCCCCTCGCTGACCACGCGCTGCTCGCGTTTGCGCTGCCAGTTCACGAAGTACACGACCGCGCCGAACACCGGGACCATCACCAGGAAGTACACGCTGAGGAAGGTGTCCGCGTTCCCGAGGGTGGCGGTGGTGTTCCACAGCGCGTGCAGCACGACGGCGACGAGGTAGCCCAGCAGCGGCGCCAGCACCCGGGTGCGCTTCGAGGTCGACCTGGCCGCGACGCCGAACCCGATGCCGATCATGACCGTGAACAGCGGGTGGGTGAACGGCGAGAGGACTCCGCGCAGGATGAACGCGGCCAGCACACCGGGCGAGGTGCTGTCCCCGAAGCCGTACTCGGCGAACGCGCGGCCGAAGTAGTAGATGTTCTCGGTGAAGGCGAACCCGGCGGCGACCAGTCCGGCGTAGACGATGCCGTCGACGACGCCGTCGAACTCCTCGCGCAGCAACAGCAGGATGCCCAGCACGAACGCGCCCTTGACGCCCTCCTCGAACAGCGGCGCGGACACCATGGCGCTGATCTTGTCGCCCTGCCCCTTGCCGAGCAGCAGGTCGCCGACGGCCTCGGCGGTGTTGTTGATCAGCAGCGCGGTGATCGCCGCGACGCACGCGCCCCAGGCGAAGGCCAGCCACAGCAGCCGGGCGGGCTCCGGCTCCCACCGGTCGACCCAGAGGAACGCGGCCACCACCGGCCCGACCGGCAGCAGCGCGCCACCGACGCCGACCAGCTCGGCGAGCAGCCCCACCCTGGCGTAGCTCAACGCGAGCAGCGTCAACCCGCACCCGGCGAGCACGACCAAGCCCGCCACCGGAACCAGAACCGTCAACCGGCGCGGCAGATGCCGTCGCGGAACCCCGTCAGACACGACAGACGATCATAGGGCCGGGCGCGGTCAGTCCTCGCCGCGGCGGCGGTGACGGCGCGGCGAGCCACCGGTGCCGTGCGCGGCGAGCAGTTCGCTGACGGACTTGCCCGAGGAGTGCGACCCGGTGTCTTCCTGCGGCTCCTCGGCGGCGATGCTCTCGTGCCAGGCGGGAGCACCCTCGGACCTGCGGCGCCTGCCGCCGGGGTCTTGGTCGGCGTGCTGGGCGTTGACCGGGGGGAAGGTGCCAGTCACCGCGCGCCTACGACCACCGGGGTCGGCGGCGGGGTCGGGCGCGGGCGTCATGGCGACCTCGGTGCGCTCTGCGGACCGGGGGCGCTGCACCGAACCGGGCGCGGGCATGTCGCGGACAGCACCGGGCGTCGGCTGGGCCTCGCGCGCGGCCGGTCGGAACTCCTGGCCGGTCTCCTGGCGCGGCCGAGCGGGCTGCTGCCGCACCGGTGCCTGCGCGGAGCCCTCACGCCGCACCTCAGGCGCACGGTCCGCACCATTGCGCACTGGCACCTGCGCGGTCACCTCGCGCCTGGGCTGCTGCTGGACCGGCCCGAACTGCTGGCTCGCCTCCGGCCCGTGCGCACCGGCCCGCGCCGGGCTCGCGTCCTGGCGGACCGGGCTGAACTCCTGGCTCACCTCGGGACCGTGACCATTGCGCGCCACAGCACCAGTGCGGGTGGACTCAGGCCGGGCAGGACCAAGCGCGCGGGTCTGCCCCGGCCGAACCTGGCTCGCCTCGGGCCCATGGGCACCGGCCTGCGACGGCGCCGGTCCGCCTGCACGCACGCCATCGCGCCCGTTGGCTCGAACCGGCCCGAACTCCTGACTCGCCTCAGGACCGTGAGCACCGTTGCGACCGGACTCGAACTGCTGACCCACATCCGCCGCATCGGGCCGAGCCGGACCACCTGCGCGCACACTGTCCCGACCGTTGGCCCGAACCGAGCCGAACTCCTGACCGGCCCCAGTGCCATGAGCACCGTTGCGAACCGGCTCGAACTGCTGACTCGCGTCCGGCCGAGCCGGGCCGCCTGCGCGCACGCTGTCCCGACCCTGCGCCCGAACCGGCCCGAACTCCTGGCTGGCCTCTGGGCCGTGAGCACCATTGCGAACGGGCTCGAACTGTTGACTCGCGTCCGGTCGGGCCGGGCTGCCGGTACGCCCGTTGGCTCGAACCGGCCCGAATTCCTGACTCGCCTCGGGACCATGGGCACCGTTGCGAGCGGTCTCCGCGGCATACGCACCGTTGCGGGCCTGCTCCGGCCGGGCCGGGCCCGCGGTGCGGGTCGCGGTCGCGTCACGGCCCTGGGCGCCCGCGCGGACGGGGGCGAGATCCTGGCTGGACTCGGGGCCGGGGCGGACCGGTTCGAACTGTTGGCTCGCCATCGCTGCGTAGGCGCCGGTGCGGGCCGGGGCCGGGTCGCGGCGGGGTGGGTTGGTGGCGGAGCGAGCGGCTTCCCGCGGCGCGGTCGCGGGGCGCTGGGGGGCGGCGGGGTCGCGGCGGATGGGGTCGAACTCCTGGCCTGCCTCGGCGGGCTCGCGGCGCAGCGGCTTGACGCGGTTCTGGGCCGGGATGGGCGCCGACTGCCGCGAGGACTCCCAGGACGGGGTCCAGTCGGGGTCGATGCGGTCCGGGTCCTCGTCGCGGACCCACTGGTTGCGGGCGACCCTGCCGATGAGCTGGGTGTCCGGGTCGCCGCCCGCGGTGATGTGCCGGACCGGGTTGGCGGGCCGGGCGACGATGGCGTTGTCGGCGATGCCGCGCATGCGGGTGGCCTCGGCGTGCAGCGCGAAGCGCTCGACCAGCACCTCGCCGCCGAGCAGCGCCTCCAGGCTGTGCCGCAGGTGGTGCAGCTCCTCGCGCAGCGCGGTGAGGTCGTCGGAGGTCTCCGCCTCGACCTTGCGCCGGGTGGTGGCCTCGACCTCCAGCTCGAACTCGCGGCGGGCGGCGACCTCGCGCTCGAGCTCGAGTTCGTACACGCGCTGCCGCTCGGCCGCCTCGTCGGCGCGGTCGGCGACCTGCCTGCGGTAGCGGGCGGCGAGGAAGGCCCCGGCGAGGGCGGCCCACAGCGCGGCGACGACGCCGAGCCGCATCCACCGCAGCGAGTCGCTGAGCACCAGCACCGCTGTCGAGGCCAGGGCCAGGCCTAAAGCGGCGAGCAGCAGGGCGCGCGCACCGCGGGAGCCCTGTGCTGTGGGGTCAGTCCGGCCCGTCATGGTGCCTACCGTACCCGTCCGTTATCTCAGCGAGATCAAATGGCGGGCACGATGTTTACCTGATCGGGTCCCGTCGCTGGTCATCGCGGTCGTCCGGGGTGCGGCAGCAGGACTCCAGCCACAGCGCCGCGGCGATGAGCGCGGCGGAGCACGCCACGCCCACGATCGCGCTGGCGACGTCGTGCTTGGCGGCGGCCACCTCGGCGCTCTCCGGCAGCACATATCCCAGGACACCGAGCCAGGCGCCGACCATGATGGCACCGAGCACAGAGGACGCCTTGGCCAGCGCGACGGCCCTGGCCGCGGTCAGCGGCTGCACCGGTTTGCCGGTCCCCTTGATCCGGTCGCGCAGGCCGAACCCGAACAAGGCCTCGACGACGGCGAGCACCAATAGGGTGATTCCGGCGAGGCGGGGCAACGGGGGCAGATCGCCGTAGAGGACGCGCAGTGCCAAGTAGACGACGACCGCGCCGACCAGCCCGGCGAGCACCAGGTCACGGGGCTTGGTGAAGGTCATCGCAACTCCAGGTCGTCGCGCCGGTGGACTCCGCTGACATCCAGGCCCGCCAACAGGGCGTCAGCCCTGCCGAGCCCGGGTACGACCGCGTCCGGGTCTATGTCCAGCCACGGGATCAACACCGTGGCGCGCTCGTGGGTTCCCGGGTGCGGGAGGATCAGGTCCGGTTCTGAGCTGATGACGCCGTCGACCACCACTACGTCCACATCGAGCGTCCGCGGCCCCCACCGCTGCTCTCGGACTCTTCCAGCCGCGTTCTCCAGTGCCTGACCGCGCCACAGCCATCCCCAGGCGTCTGTGACCGCGTCTTCCACCACACACACGGCATTGAGGAAGTCAGGCTGGTCCGTGACTCCCCACGCGGCCGTCTCGTAGACGGGCGAGAGCGCGACAAGAGCGTTCGCGAGTCCGTCCACAGCGATGCGCAGGTTGGCCAACCGGTCACCCAGGTTGGACCCGAGTGAGAGGACCGCCCGGCTCACCGGCGGCGAGAGCGGCGCACGGTCACCGCGACGTCGGCGAAGCTGAGCGGGATAGGAGCGCTTGGTTTGTGCACTGTGACCTCGACAGCGTGTACGCGCGCATCGGTCATCTCGCCGTCCGCGATCTCGGCGGCCACTGTCTCGATGAGATCCCTCGACGGCCCACCGATGACAGCCGCCGCGCGCTCGGCCAGTTCGCCGTAGTGCACGGTGTGCTTGAGGTCGTCGGTTGCCGCTGCCTCACGCAGGTCGATCCACAGCGTGATGTCGACCACGAAGTCCTGCCCGTCGCGCTTCTCGTGCGCGAACACGCCGTGGTTGCCGCGCACGCGCAGCCCGGTGAGGGTGATCCGATCGGTCATCGGTCTCCTGTCATAGCGGCGGCTACCGCGACCGCGTCCAGCGAGCGCCGCACGTCGTGCACCCGCACCCCCCACGCCCCCGCTGACGCGACCAGCGCCGACACCGCGGCCGTCGCGTCCTCCCGGCCGCGCGGCGGCCGGAGAGCGCCATCGGCGTCGGCGAGGAGCTTGCCCAGGAACCGCTTGCGCGAGACCCCCACCAGCACCGGGAACCCCAGGTCGAGCAGGGCGCCCAGGTCGCGCAGCAGCGCCCAGTTGTGGTCGCTGTTCTTGGCGAACCCGATGCCCGGGTCGATCGCGATGGCCCGCTCGGCGACACCGGCGGTCAGCGCGGCGTCGACCCTGGCCAGCAGCTCGGCCCTGACCTCGGCGACCACGTCGGTGTACTCGGCGAGGGAGTCCATGTCCCTGCTGTGCCCGCGCCAGTGCATGAGGATCCACGGCACCCCGGTCTCGGCGGCGACCCTGGCCATGTCCGGGTCGGCGAGCCCGCCGGACACGTCGTTGATCACGACCGCGCCCGCGGCGACGGCGGCCTCGGCGACCAGCGCCCTGGTGGTGTCGACGCTGACCCGCACCCCGGCCGCCGCGAGTTCCCTGATCACCGGCACCACCCTGGCGATCTCGGTCCCGGCGTCCACCCGCAGCGCGCCGGGCCTGGTCGACTCACCGCCGACGTCGACCAGGTCGGCGCCGCCGCGCCAGATCCGCACGCCGTGCTCGATGGCGTCGTCGACGTGCAGGTAGCGGCCCCCGTCGGAGAACGAGTCGGGCGTCACGTTGAGCACGCCCATGACCGCGCACCGACCGGGTGAGGGCAGCAGGGTCACCGGCTGCGCCCGTTGATCAGCTGGATCGCCTCGGCCCTGGTGGACGGCGAGCTCTTGAGCAGCCCGCGCAGCGCGGAGGTGGTGGTGCGCGCGCCCGGCTTGCGGATGCCGCGCATGGCCATGCACAGGTGCTCGGCCTCGATGACCACGATCACCCCGCGCGGCTGCAGCTTGCGCACCAGGGCGTCGGCGACCTGCGAGGTGAGCCGCTCCTGGACCTGCGGCCGCTTGGCGTACAGGTCGACCAGCCTGGCCAGTTTGGACAATCCGGTGACGTTGCCCTTCTCGTTCGGGATGTAGCCGACGTGGGCGTGGCCGTGGAAGGGCACCAGGTGGTGCTCGCAGTTGTGCGTCAGGTGCCCGCCGATGAGGAACGTCGGGTGCGGGTCGCAGGTGAGGCTGTAGACGGTCGCCTCACCGGCCACCGCGCGCACCGACTCCACCCGCACCCACTGAGACTGGCCCAGGGTGGTGGTGTGCTCGTCGCGGGCGAACCCGTGGCGCAGCAGCCAGTCCGCGTCGTGCCCCGGGGCGCCCGCGGTGACCAACTCCCTGGCGGGCGCGGCGATCCCGGTCCACTCCACATGGGACCCGGCGACGTCCTTGGCCTCGGCCCAGCCGTGCGGGGTCGCGAGTGGATGATCACCGGTGACGGTGAACACACCGGCGCTGGTGGACACCTCGACGAGCTCGCGCGACCGCTTGGCGGTGACGCCGATCACGGAGGTCCGCACCCGGCGACCGTCCACCAGGGTCCACAGTGGATCACCGACCCGGATGTCCTGCGCGGCACGGGGACCGCCGACCGCGTCCACCGGTTGCCCGTGCGGCACGCAGGTCGAGTACATCGGGATGTCGGTGACCAGGATGAGCTCGTCGTGGCTCTCGTCGAAAGTCTTGTCCAGCACCGAGTCCGGCTCGGTGTAGAGCCCGGCGAACAGCTCGGCGTACGCCCTGGCCACCCGGGCGGGCGTCTCCAGCAGGCCCTCGCGGTCGGGGTCCTCGCCGCAGGCCAGCAGCAGCTCGCGGATCGCCTTCTCAGCGCGGTCCTGGTCGAAAGCCGGGGTCGGGACGTCCTCGCGGGTGCTGAACGTCCCGACCCGGTCACGGCTCGTTGTCATCGGTATCCTCCGCCATCGTCGCGGCACAACGCCGCCACCATCGCATCAGGAACCGTTGGTGCGCCCACCGGAGTCCTGATCCCGGTTCGTGGGATCCGCGGGGGGCTGACCACCCTGTTGCTGCTGCGCGTCGTTGCGGCGCTCACCCCACGACGGCTGCCAGGAGTCGTGCGGACCGGACGGTCGGGTGGGGCCGGTCGCCGGTGTCCACCCGGGCGGCGCGCCGTAGTGCGGCGGTCCCGCGTGCCTGCCGGTCTGCTGACCGTACGGCGGCGGGGTGCCATAAGGCGGCGGCTGCGGCGAACCGTAGGGCGGCGGGCTGCCGTACGGCGGCGTGCCGTTGGGGGCGGCACCGTTGCCCGGGGGCAGCTCGGGGTTGCCCCGCGGCGGACCGCCGGGCAGGTCGCCCGCGCCGGGGATCGCGCCGACCGGGGTCGGCACCGGCTCGCGGGGGGTGTCCTCCGGCCAGGTCTCGCCGCGCTCGATGGCCTGCTCGCGGCGGGTCTTGATCGGCGGCTTGTCCGAGGGGGTGCGCTCGCCGAAGTCGTTGAACGCGGTGATCCTCGGCCGCTTCTCCACCTTGGAGAAGATCCGCTCCAGGTCCTTGCGGGTGAGCGTCTCCTTCTCCAGCAGCTCCACGACCAGGTCGTCGAGGACGTCGCGGTAGGTGTTGAGCACGTCCCACGCCTCGGTGTGCGCTGCCTCGATGAGCTTGCGCACCTCCTCGTCGATCTCGTGCGCGACCTCGAGCGAGTAGTCCGCGCCGTGGCCCATCGACCGGCCGAGGAACGGGTCGCCCTGCTCCTGGCCGTAGCGGACCGCGCCGAGGCGGGCGCTCATGCCGTACTCGGTGACCATCGCCTTGGCGATCTTGGTGGCCTGGTCGATGTCGCTGGAGGCGCCGGTGGTCGGCTCGTGGAACACCAGTTCCTCGGCCGAGCGGCCGCCGAGGGCGAACACCAGCCTGGCGATCATCTCCGAGCGGGTCATCAGCTGCTTGTCGTCCTCGGGGACGACGAGCGCGTGCCCGCCGGTGCGGCCGCGGGGCAGGATCGTCAGCTTGTAGACCGGCTCCAGGTCCGGCATCGCCCACGCGGCGAGGGCGTGGCCGCCCTCGTGGTAGGCGGTGATCTTCTTCTCCTTGTCGGAGATGATCCGGCTCTTGCGGGCCGGGCCGCCGATGACCCGGTCGACCGACTCCTCCAGCGCGGCCGCGGTGATCTGCGACCCGTTCTGCCTGGCGGTGAGCAGGGCGGCCTCGTTGAGCACGTTGGCCAGGTCGGCGCCGGACATGCCGACGGTGCGCTTGGCCAGGCTGTCGAGGTCGGCGTCGGGCGCCATCGGCTTGCCCTTGCCGTGCACCTGCAGGATCTTCTTGCGGCCGGTCAGGTCGGGTGCCGACACCGGGATCTGCCGGTCGAACCGGCCGGGGCGCAGCAGCGCCGGGTCCAGGATGTCGGGCCGGTTGGTGGCCGCGATGAGGATGATGCCGCCGCGCGCGTCGAAGCCGTCCATCTCGACCAGCAGCTGGTTGAGGGTCTGCTCGCGCTCGTCGTGACCGCCGCCGAGGCCTGCGCCGCGCTGGCGGCCGACCGCGTCGATCTCGTCGACGAAGATGATGCACGGGGCGTTCTGCTTGGCCTGCTCGAACAGGTCGCGCACCCGGGAGGCGCCGACGCCGACGAACATCTCGACGAAGTCCGACCCGGAGATCGAGTAGAACGGCACCCCGGCCTCACCGGCGACGGCCCTGGCCAGCAGGGTCTTGCCGGTGCCGGGCGGCCCGTAGAGCAGCACGCCCTTGGGGATCTTCGCGCCGAGCGCCTGGTAGCGGGCCGGGTTCTGCAGGAAGTCCTTGATCTCGTGCAGTTCCTCGACGGCCTCGTCGGCACCGGCGACATCGCCGAACGTCGTCTTGGGCATGTCCTTGGGCAACTGCTTGGCCTTGGACTTGCCGAAGTTGAGCACCCGGTTCCCGCCGCCCTGGACGTTGTTCATCATCCACATCAGCAGCAGCAACAGCAGCGCGAGCGGGATGAGGAAGATCAGGATCTGGGTGAGGAAGGAGTCCTGGGTGACCGAGGTCTTGAACTCGGTCCCGGTCTTGGCGATCAGCGACTTGTAGATCTCCGAGGTCGCCCCGGCCGGGTACTGCGCCAGGACCTGGGTGACCTGCTTGCCGTCCTGGTCGATCGGGGCGTTGAGGGTCAGCTTGAGCTGCTGTTCCTTGTCACCGAGCTCGGCGGTCTTGACGTTGCCCGCCTGGATCTGCGCGATGGCTTTCGACGTCGGCACCGTGGTGTAGCCACGGGTGTCGTCGAAGAGCATGGTGAAGGCGAAGTAAATCAGCAACACCGCCAGGATCCACAGCAGCGGGTTGCGAAGCAGGCGCTTGCGGTCCATTCACTTACGGCCGCGAGGCGGCCTCCACCCTCCCTGACGTGCACTGAGGGCAATGACGACCCATTGCCCAGCCGGACGGGGCACACACTCCGGTCTTGCCAGAGTACCGTCCGCGTCGGCACCCTCACCGGGCGAAGTGCCGGCTGGGTGCGCAACAGGGACAACGTGCCCGCGGCGGGCATGGTTCCCACGACTACCTGATCGGTCCAGTTCAGGCGGCCGGGGTGGTGATCAGGACGTGTAGACCCGCGGGTCCAGCGTGCCGATGTAGGGCAGGTCGCGGTAGCGCTCGGCGAAGTCGAGGCCGTAGCCGACCACGAACTCGTTCGGGATCTCGAAGCCCACGTAGCGCACCGGGACGTCGACCTTGATCGCGTCCGGCTTGCGCAGCAGGGTGCAGACCTCCAGCGACTTCGGGCCGCGCGAGGCGAGGTTCTTGAGCAGCCAGGACAGGGTGAGCCCGGAGTCGATGATGTCCTCGACGATGAGCACGTCGCGGCCCGCGATGTCGCGGTCGAGGTCCTTGAGGATCCGCACCACGCCGGAGGACGAGGTGGCCGACCCGTAGGAGCTGACCGCCATGAACTCCAGCTGCACCGGCACCGGCAGCGCCCTGGCGAGGTCGGTCATGAACATCACCGCGCCCTTGAGCACGCCGACGAGCACCAGGTCGGAACCGCTCTCCGGGTAGTCGTGCCCCACCTGCTTGGCGAGTTCGGCGATCTTCTCGTCGAGCTGCTGCTCGGTGATCAGCACCGAGGCGATGTCGCCGTCGTACACGGTTCCCCTCTCACACTTCCCGACCAGTGCACGTGAGCCTGCCACGTGCACGCCGAGCCACCAACCCGCCCGGCAGGGCGATCCCGCGTTGTCCGTGCCAATCGGACACCAGGGCGTCGGCACCCCGCAGGTGCGCGTCGGTCAGCTCGGGGACACCCGCCCGGGTCAGCCAGGTGCGCAGCACGCGGCGCCGCACGGCGGGGGGTAGCGGGGTGAGTTCCGCCACCACCAGTTCGTCGCCCTCGCTGGCTCTTGTGTGCGCTTCCGCGGCGATCGCGTCGAGTGCGGCTAGGTCTTCACGCAATTGGGCTGCGGTCCTGGCGAGGGCAGCGCTAACACCGCCTTGCAGGACGTCGTCGAGCAGCGGCAGTACCTCATGTCGTAGGCGGACGCGGGTGAAGCGCGGGTCCGCATTGTGCGGGTCCTGCCACGGCGTGATGCCCAACGCGGCGCAGGCGGTCTGCGTGGTGGTCCTGGGGGTGCGCAGCAGCGGTCTCGCCCACGGGTGGTCCAGCGGCTTCATGCCCGCGATGGAGCGGGGACCGGAACCGCGGCCGAGTCCGAGCAGGACGGTCTCCGCCTGGTCGTCGCGGGTGTGGCCGAGCAGGACCCACGCGCCGTCCGCCGCGGTGCGCAGCGCGGCGTAGCGGGCGCGCCGGGCCGCGGCTTCCAGACCGCCCTTGCCCTCGACGACGACCGGGAGGACCTGGACGTCGTCGAGCCCGAGGTCCGCGAGGTGCTCGGCGGCGCGGGCGGCGGTGTGCGCGGATTCGGCTTGTAGGCCGTGGTCGACGATCAGACCGACGACCGCCAGGCCCATCTTGTGGCCGATGTGGGTCGCGGCGGCGGCGAGCGCCAGGGAGTCCGCGCCACCGGACACGGCGACGGTGATCCTGCCCTCGGGTTCGACCTCTTCGAGCAGATCACGCACGGCCCGCCGGACGTCGGCCACGGCCGGGTGGGGCTTGGCAGTGCTCACGCGACGCGGCGGATCCAGGCGGCCGGGTCGCTCAGCTCCGACCTCAGCGGCAACGTCTCCGGTGAGGTCCAGATCGCGTTGAACCTGTCCATGCCGACCTCGCCGATGATGTGCGAGGTGAACTTGGCGCCCACGGCGTACTGCTTCATCTTCGCGTCTACGCCCAAGAGGTTGCGCAGCACGCGGTCGAGCAGTCCCCCACCGCGCCTGCGCACGGTGAACCGCTCGCGGATCGTGGCCACGGTCGGCACGACGATCGGGCCAACGGCGTCCATGACGTGATCGGCGTGGCCCTCCAAGAGGGTCGAGATGGAGATAAGACGGTCGAACACCGCGCGCTGCTCGGGGGTCTGCAAGGCCTCCACGAGCCCAAGGGGGCCGCTAGAGGCGGTGGGGTCGGGCTTGGTCCTGGCGCTACGCAGCAAGTCTGGGAGGCGCGCGACGGCACCGTTGGCGCTGTCGTCGAGGCCGCCGAGGAACGCGGCCACCTGCTGCTGGAAGTAAGAGCGCAGCCACGGAACAGCGGTGAATTGCAGCCGGTGTGTGCACTCGTGCAGGCAGACCCACATCCGGAAGTCCTCCGGCGGGACGTCGAGCGCCTGGTGGGCGGCCACGATGTTGGGCGCCACCAGCAGCAACCGGCCGGACTCGCCGCCGAACGGGTCGTACTGGCCGAGGACCCGGCTGCTCAGGTACGCCAGCACCATCCCGGCCTGCACACCCGCCGTGCCCGCCAGCACGCCGCCGACGACCCGGCTCGGCCTGCTCGGCAACGCGTCCGTGGTGAGCGCCGCGATGCTGTCGGCGGCGGCCTGGATCCAGTGGTCCCGGTCGACCACGTCACCCGGCAGCAGCGGCAGGTCGGCGCCCAGACCGGTCAACCGGCGCACGTGCGACTCCGCGTCGGCGGTGATGTCGCGCAGCCTGCTCACCGTGTGCTCGGCGACGTCCCTGGTCACCACCGGCCCCGGGCGGACCAGCCGCCGCGCCGTCGAGACCGCCAGATCCCAGTCGACCGGAGGAGCTCCGCCGGTCGACTTCGCCACGTCCGCGCCGGTCGTGTTCACCTGCTCGACGCTACCGGAGCGCGGGTGATCTCACCTACAGCCGCATTGGCGCAGCGCGGCCGCCACGGCGTCCAGCGCGGGCTGCGCGGCACCGGGGACCGAGCCGTTGGACATCAGGGCGAACACCAGCAGCCTGCCGTCGGTGTCGAGCACCACCCCGGCCAGCGAGTTCACGCTCGACAGGGTGCCGGTCTTGGCCCGCACCCAGCCCTTGCCCGCCGCGGCGGCCGGACCCTGGTAGCGACCGGCGAGGGTGCCGCTGCCACCCGCGACGGGCAGCGCGCCGAGCAGCGGGCGGAGCTTCGCGGTACGCGGGTCGGCACCGTCCGGCGCGGCGGCGACCTTGAGCACGTCGGCCAGCAGCGCGGCGCTGACCTGGTTCAGGGTCGACAGGCCGCTGCCGTCGTCGAGGGTGACGGTGCTGGTGTCGAACCCGTTGTCCTTGAGGGTCTTGATGGTCGCCGCCGAGCCGCCCTCGAACGACGCCTGCTGACCGGTGGCCTTGGCGACCTCGCGGGCCATCGCCTCGGCGAGCACGTTGTCCGAGCGCTGCAGGACGTTGTCGACCAGCTCGACCACCGGCGCCGAGCGCACCTCGCCGAGCACCTGGGCGTCGGGCTTGGCCTGCGCGGTCGCCTTCGCGGGCACGGTCGCGCCGAGCCGCTTGGCGAACTCCTCGGCCAGCGTGCGGGCCGGGTTGGCCGAGCGCGGGGAGACGGCCTTGGTCGGATCGGCCCGGCCGCCGTCGAGCATCGCGGGCACCATCGGCGCGATGTAGCCACCGGCCACGTCGGCGGGGATCCAGCCCTTGGCGATGCTCTCGCCCGAGTAGCGGTCCAGGTCCAGCAGGACGGTGGTGACCGGCCCCTTGGCCCTGACCTGCTCGACCAGGTCCTCCAGGTGCGCGGCACCGGGGTAGACGGTGTTCTTGCCGACGGGGTACGACGAGAGCGTGGGGTCGCCGCCGCCGATGATGATCACCGTGCCCGGCTTGTCGCCAGCGACGACCTTGGTGGAGAGCTGTGCGGCGTGCGGGAGGGCCAGCAGCGCGGCGGCGCAGGTCAGCAGCTTCGCGGTGGACGCGGGGACCAGCGTGGTGTCGGCGTTCTGGGCGAAGAGGACCTCGCCGTTGGCCGGGTCGACGACGGTGCCGGTCAGCGTGCCCAGGACCGGATCGCTCGCCGGGCCCGCCAGGGCCGCGCGCACCCCGGCGGCCGATGGCGCGGCGTTGTCGGCACCCGGGCCCTTGAGGGTGGGCGTGAACTGCACCGGGCCGGGCGGCGGGGCGATGGTGACCTCGGGCTCGGCGGCCGTGATGCCCAGCTTGGCGCGCAGCTCGGGGATGAACTGGACGGCCGCGGCCGCGCCGAGCACCACGACGACGACCAGCGCCATCGCCACCAGCAGGCCGACCCTCGGCTTGCGGCGCTCGACCTGCTCCTGCGGTTCCTCGGCCGGGTCGAGCCGCTGCGGGGCGGTCTGCCCGTGTTGACCCGCGGGCTGCTGACCCGGGGGTAGCGGCCTGCCGGGCGGTACCGCGGGGCCCGGCGGCACGAGCGGGCCGGGCTGGATGGGCTTGGGCTCCCTGGTGACGGCACCGACCTGGATGACCTGGGTGCGCTCGGCCTGACCCGGCGGCGGCTGCGGTGGCGGCCACGCGCCCGGCCGCTGCCTCCCCGCCTGCCCTGGCTGACCCGGCTGTCCTGACTGACCGTGCTGGCCGGCAGGAGCCTGCTGACCCTGCTGGCTCGGCTGACCGGCAGGAGCGGGCTGCCCCTGCTGGCCCTGCTGATCCGCGTGGCCCTGCTGACCAGCCTGACCCGGCCGACCCTGCTGGCCGGCGGGGCTCTGCGGGCTCGACTGACCCTGCTGACCCTGCTGGCCTGGCTGGCCCTGCTGACCTGGCGATCCCTGCTGGCCGGTGCGGCCGAGCTGACCTGCCTGTCCCGGACCGGGCGGGCCCTGGCGCTGCGGCGGGCGCGGACCACTCAGCGGCCACGGCGGGCCGCCCTGCGGACGGCCCTGCCCCTGGCGACCGGCCGGGAACGCCGCCGTCGCGTCGCCGGAGGGCCGTCGCGCGGGCTGCGTCTTGTCGCCGTCGCGCGCGTCCGGGGCCTGGATCGGCCCGTCGAGGAGCCGCCCGCGGTTGCCCGCGTGCACGGTGACGTCGACATCCGCCGGTTCACTCGAACGTGGAACCGCCGTTCCGGGCGTGTCGCGGACGTGGGTCTCGTCACGTAACGCGGGCCCGCGAGCGCTCCGAGTGGTCGACTCGGGTGGCCCGACGGGGCCGTCGTCATCAACGCTCGGCCACGCGGCGTCGTCGGCAGCGGGCCACGCTGGGTTGTTGTCCGGCACGTCAGGAAGACGTTCGCCCTGTTCATCAGGTTGTCGCCGGGCTCGTTCCCGATCCCGGTCGTGCTCTGATCCCGGCTGCGGCACCCCGCGTCCTCCCCCTGCGCTCCCGGTGAACGTCACACCCGGATCGGTTCGGGCCGGGGCGACACCGTGGTCCACACTAGTGAGGTAGCAGAGGAAGCGAGCAGGAGCGAGGACACGTCAGTGGAGTTCGACGTCACCATCGAGATCCCCAAGGGGAACCGCAACAAGTACGAGATGGACCACGAGACTGGTCGCATCCGGCTCGACCGCACCCTCTTCACCGCCACCCAGTACCCGGCGGACTACGGGTTCGTCGACAACACCCTGGGTGAGGACGGCGACCCGCTCGACGCGTTGGTCCTGGTGCAGGAGCCGACCTTCCCCGGCTGCCTGATCCGCGCCCGCGCCATCGGCATGTTCCGCATGACCGACGAGAAGGGCGGCGACGACAAGGTCCTGTGCGTCCCGTCGCACGACCCGCGCACCGAGCACCTGCGCGACATCCACCACCTGGCCGAGTACCACCGGCTGGAGATCCAGCACTTCTTCGAGGTCTACAAGGACCTCGAGCCGGGCAAGAGCGTCGAGGGCGCGAGCTGGGTGGGTCGCACCGAGGCCGAGGCCGAGATCGAGCGCTCCTACGCGCGGCTCAAGGAGTCCGGCCTGACCCTGCACTGACCGCAGGCAGCCAAGAGCCCCCGCGCACCCCCGGTCGGTGCCGGGGGCTTTCGCTTTCCCGGCCTACTCGCGGACCCAGCGCAGGCGGCCCAGTGCGTCGACCTCGGGGCGGTACTCGGCCGGGTTGGCGCCCTCCAGCCTGGCCGCGGTGCGGTCGAGCAGGTCGACCACGTCGTCGGCGTGGTGCTGCATCGCCGGGTAGCGGTAGACGGCGCCGTCGTGCAGGTAGAGGAAGTTGCCGGACTCGCCCTTGGCGAAGGGCACGTCGCCCTCGCGCCAGTTCGGGTCGGCGCACACCTCGGTGACGGTGGTGCGGATCTCCCGCACGGTCAGCGGCTGGTAGGCGGGCGGGAAGCTGAAGCCGTCCAGGCGGACGCCGTCGTGCCTGCCGAGGGAGACCACGAGGGCGGTGGGCAGCCGGACGCCGAGGTCGCGCTGCAGGCCGATCATCTCGGTGCGGCTGGCCGGGGCGTTCCAGGACGCCGAGGTCGCGGCGGCGTTGTCGACCAGCCACCGTTCGACCCGCTCCCAGGCGACGGTGACCCGCTCGGCCGCCACCGGATCGGGCTCGGCGAGGTTGAGCGGCCCCTCCGGCGGCCTGCACCTGCCGTCGACCGGCGTCGGCGCGGCGCTGGGCCTGCCCGCCGGGTGCTGCTCGATCGCGACACCGAGCGCGAACGCGCCCGCGATCAGCAACCCACCTATGGCGAAGATCGCCACCACCACGCGCACCGATCCACCCCCCGTTGTCCCCCGCCAGGATGACAGAGACCTACACAGCCGGTGCACAGCGCGTTCCTGGTTAACAGTCGAAGCATGGGCGTCATGGACCACCACACCGAAGACCACGACCGGGGACTCGCCTTCGACCTGGCCACCCTGGGCAGACGGCGCCTGTTGACGTTGATGGGCGGTGCGGGTCTGGCAGCGCTCACCGGCTGCGGTACCGACCACACGGGCCACAACATGAGCGCCAGCACTACGACCACGGCGGGCACCGTGGCGCAGTCGCAGGGCGCGGCCGCCGCGTCGGACTGTGGCACCGAGACCCCAGAGGAGACCGGAGGCCCGTACCCGGCCGATGGGACCAACGGGCCGAATGTGTTGACGGAGAGCGGGATCGTCCGCAGCGATATCCGATCCAGCTTCGGTAGCTCTACCACCACGGCCAAGGGCGTTGCTTTGACGGTAGAGCTAACGATCGTCGATACGGCGCAGTCCTGCGCTGCTATCCCAGGCGCGGCGGTCTACCTGTGGCACTGCGACATCAACGGCAACTACTCGATGTACGGCAAGGGCATCGAGAACGAGAACTACCTGCGTGGCGTCCAGGAGAGCGACGCGCAGGGGAAGGTCAAGTTCACGACCATCTTCCCCGCCGCTTACTCCGGCAGGTGGCCGCACATCCACTTCGAGATCTACCCGAGCCTGTCCGAGGCGACCAAGGCAGGCGAGCCACTGAAGACGACACAGTTGGCTCTACCGAAGAACGTTTGCACCACCGTCTACGGAACCGAGGGCTACTCCCAGAGCGTCCGCAACCTCGCCCAGACGTCCCTGGAGCGCGACAACGTCTTCGGTGATGGCTACGAGACCCAACTCGCCACCGTGTCCGGCGACGTGACAGCCGGATACGCGGCAACGCTGACTGTCCGGGTATGACAAACGGCCCCGCACTCTGGTGAGTGCGGGGCCGTTCGGTAGAGCTATCAGTGCATCGCGGCAGCAGGAGCGGCGGCGTTGGCCTCCGCAGCCTCGTCCGCGGCGCGCTGGATGCCGGACTTGTTCACCAGCGGGGTCTCCTTCAGGAACCAGATCAACCCGAAGGCCACCAGCGTGACGATCCCGCCGACCAGGAACACCGTGTCCAGCGAGCTGGCGAAGCCGCTCAGGATCGGCCGGGCGAGCACCGGGTCCAGGGTGTTGAGGAACGCGGTGTTGTTCAGGTCGACACCGGTCCCGCCCGCCAGGCTCTTCGCGAACTCGGGGTTCTGCGCCAGCGCCGCGGTGAAGGCCGCGTCGCCGCGCACCGAGCCGAACGCGTCGCCGATGCGGTCGCCCACCACGCTGAACAGGATGGACAGGAAGACCGCGGTGCCGACGGTGCCGCCGATGGACCGGAAGAAGGTCGCCGACGAGGTCGCCACCCCCATGTCCTTGACCGGCACGTCGTTCTGGATGGCCAGGATCAGCGTCTGCATGCACAGGCCGAGCCCGGCGCCGGTCAGCACCATCACCAGCATGACCTGCCACATCGGGGTGTCCACGCCGACCTGCGAGAACAGCAGCAGGGAGACCGTGGTGGCACCCAGGCCGATGATCGGGAACTTCCGGTACCGGCCGGTCTTGGCGATGATCTGCCCGGACCCCATCGCGGCCACCAGGATGCCGAAGGTCATCGGCAGCGTCATCAGACCCGACTCGGTCGGCGACGCGCCCTTGACGATCTGCAGGTAGAGCGGCAGCGACATCATGGTGCCGAACATGCCGACGCCCATGACGAAGTTGACCACGTTGGTCAACGCGAAGGTCCGGCGGCGGAACAGGCGCAGCGGCAGCAGGGCCGCGTCACCCATGCGCTTCTCGACGAAGACGAACGCGACGAGCCCGATCACGCCGATGGCGTACATGAGGATCGCGCGGCCGGAGTCCCAGCCCCACTCCCGACCCTGCTCGGCGACGATGAGCAGCGGCACCAGGCCGACGGTGAGCGCGATGGCGCCCCAGTAGTCCACCCGCTGCGGGACGCGGCGGTGCGGGACGTTGAGGTAGCGGGCGACCACGATCAGCGCGACGATGCCGATCGGGACGTTGAGCAGGAACACCCAGCGCCAGCCCTCGATACCCGCGAAGGTGTCGAGCCCGGCGAAGGCGCCGCCGACGACCGGACCGGCCACACTGGACAGTCCCCAGACGCCCATGAAGTAGCCCTGGTACTTGCTGCGCTCGCGCGGCGGCACCATGTCGGCGATGATCGCCAGCGCCAGCGACATGAGGCCACCGGCACCGAGGCCCTGGACCGCGCGGTAGGCCGCGAGCTCGTACATCGAGTTGGCGATGCCGGAGAGCACCGAGCCGACCAGGAAGAACGAGATCGCGGTGAGGTACATCGGCTTGCGGCCGAAGATGTCGGACAGCTTGCCGTAGAGCGGGGTGGAGATGGTGGCGGTGATCAGGTAGGCGGTGGTCGCCCACGCCTGGATGGTCTGGCCGTTGAGCTGGTCGGCGATCGTCTTCATGGCCGACGCCATGATGGTCTGGTCGAGCGCGGCGAGCAGCATGCCAAGCATGAGCCCGGAGAGCACGGTCAGGATCTGCCGGTGGCTCAGCTGCCCTGGTGCGGCATCTGAAACCGGTGCTGACATTACTTTCCCCCTTCGGAACGCGCGTGGGTGGCGCATTCGGTGATGAGCGTCGGCAGGTAGTCCGCGTGGTCGGCGAGGAACCGCTCGAACAACCGCACGAAGGTGTCCAGGTCGTCGTGGTCCCAGTGGGCGACCATCTTCGCCAGCGACAGCGCCATCAGGGCGCGCTGGCGCTTGAGCAGGTCGACCCCGGCCCCGGTGACGGCGAGCAGGCTGGCCCGCCCGTCCTCCGGGTCGGCGCGCCGCTCGACGAGGCCGTCCTTGACCAGGGTCGCGACCTGGCGGCTGACCGTGGACGGGTCGGAGTGGATCGCCTCGGCCAGCGCGCTTGAGCGGCTGGGGCCGAGGGCGACGAGGTTCTTGAGCAGCACGATGGCGGACCGGTCCACCCCGGCCTTGCTCATCCGCGCCGCGATGGTGGCCTGCTGCTTGCCGAAGGCGAACAGGACGGTGGCCAGTCGCTGGCCCTGTTCGACCTCTCGCGCGGAGAGTTCGGCGGTGGTGCCGGTGGCCTGTTCGGCCGGTGTGGCCGCGACGGTTTCGGTCACCCGACACCTCCCGAGTTGCTTGCATCATCCAAGTAGTTGGTCGATACAAGCATGCGCTTTTCGGGTGACGGACCGCAACCCAATAACCTGCGACCCCGCTCACACCCCGAACTGCCCGGCGCGCTCGCGCGACACCGGGCGTTCAGCAGGTGTTAGCGCAGGTCAAGACCACCCGGGCATCGGGAACCCGGCGAGCAGTTCGCGCACCTCGGCGGCCACGGCGGCCACCTCGGCGTCGTCACCCGCCGCGATCGCCCGGTCGATCCACTCGGCCAACTGGGGCATGTGCTCCACCCGGAGACCACGCGTGGTGATCGCCGAGGTTCCCAGCCGCACGCCCGAGGGGTCAAACGGTTTCCGGGTGTCGAAGGGCACCGAGTTGTAGTTGAGCTCGATGCCCGCGCGGTCGAGCACCTTGGCCGCGGGCTTGCCCGCGACGCCCTTGCCGGTGAGGTCGATCAGGATCAGGTGGTTGTCCGTGCCGCCGCTGACCAGGTCGAACCCGCGCTCGACCAGGGCATCGGCCAGCGCCTTGGCGTTGGCCACGATGTCGGCGGCGTAGGTGCGGAACTCGGGCTTGGCGGCCTCGCCGAGCGCGACGGCGATCGCGGCCGTGGTGTGATTGTGCGGGCCGCCCTGCAGACCGGGGAAGACGGCCTTGTCCAGCGCCTTGGCGTGCTTGGCGTCGGACATCAGCATCGCCCCGCGCGGGCCCCGCAGCGTCTTGTGCGTGGTGGTCGAGATGATCTCCGCGTGCCCGACCGGCGACGGGTGCGCCCCACCGGCGACCAGGCCCGCGATGTGCGCGATGTCGGCGACCAGCACCGCGCCGACCTCCCTGGCGATCTCGGCGAACCCGGGGAAGTCGATCGTCCTCGGGATGGCCGTGCCACCGCAGAAGATCAGCTTGGGCCGCTCGGCCAGCGCCAGTTCGCGTACCTCGTCCAGGTCGACCCGGCCGGTGTCCTTGCGCACTCCGTACTGCACGGCGCGGAACCACTTACCGGTCGCCGAGACTCCCCAGCCGTGGGTGAGGTGACCGCCCGCGGGTAGCGCCATGCCCATGACCGTGTCGCCCGGCTCTACCAGCGCGAGGTAGATAGCGAGGTTGGCAGGAGAACCGGAGTAGGGCTGGACGTTGGCGTGGTCGACCCCGAACACGGCCTTGGCGCGGTCAACGGCGAGGGTCTCAACGGGGTCGATGAACTGCTGGCCCTCGTAGTACCGCTTGCCCGCGTACCCCTCGGAGTACTTGTTGGTGAGCACGGTGCCAGTGGCTTCCAGCACGGCAGCGGAGACGTAGTTCTCGGACGCGATCAGCCGGACCTTCTCGAACTGCCGTCGGGCCTCCCCCTCGACCAGCGCCGCGACCTCGGCGTCAGCGGCGGCCAGGTGCGGGATACCAGGCTGGTGCATGGTCGTTCCTTCCAGAGCGTGCGGCGACGGGACCGGTGACACCCAGGCGTTCGGTGTCGCACCCGCTCCAGCCGCTCCCCAGTGGTCACTTCCACCCGTACACGCCAGTAACGACTCTGGGTAGCACCCTACCCGTTGCCGACATTTGTTACCGACGAGTAATCTCGCCCGCATGAGCCTGGACTGGGTCGCCGACGCGATGAAGAAGACCGTTCCCTGGGTGACCACCGCAGGCGTGGAGTTCGTCGAGGTCACGCCCACCCGGGTGACCTGTTCCCTCCCCGACCCCGAACCCCACCGCAACCACGTCGGCGGCCCCCACGCCGCCGTCATCTTCGGCCTCGCCGAAACCGCCTCCGGCGCCCTCGCCCTGGCCGCCTTCTCCGCCGAGATGGCCCGCGCGACCCCGCTGGTGGTCCGCTCGGAGATCCACTACCGCAAACTCGCCCTGGGCCCGCTGACCGCCACCGCCGTGCTGACCCGCCCCGCCACCGAGGTCACCGCCGAACTCGACGCGGGCACCCGCCCCGAGTTCACAGTGGACTGCACCATCCACAACGCCGAGGGCACCCCGACCACCGAGATGACCGTCACCTGGACCCTCAAGCCCCACAAGCCCCGGTAACGGACTCAGCTCGGGCGGGTAGGGCGGGGCAGGGCCAGGGCGGCGTCGACGTCGACGTGGGCCTCCGGGTGTTCAGCCCACCACTGGGCGTAGGTCGGGTTGCGGTCGACGATCGAGCGGTAGGCGTGGGCGACGCAGGCGAAGACCTCGTGACGGCGGCTGCCCAGGACGCCGTCCAGGCGGATCACCAGGACGACCGGCAGCCGCAGGATGGCGCCGCGCAGGGGCCGGATCACGAAGCCGGGGCCGCTCAGCGACGCGGGTTGCGCCAGGCACACCGCCCCCGCGGCGGCCAGGGCCATGGCCGTGCGGCCCTCGGTCACGTGGTGGGTGATGCGGGGCGTGAACCCGAGCTTCTCGCAGGCCTCGCGGAAGCCCAGGCGCATCGTGTCCTGGTCGGGCGGGGGGACGACCCAGTCCAGGTCGGCGAGGTCGACCAGGTCGATCTCCTCCTGGGCGGCCAGCGGGCTGTCCGAGCTGAGGGCGACGAACTGCGGTTCCTCGACGATCGTGCGGACCTCGACGTCGCGCAGGGTGCGGTTCTCCATGCCCTCGAAGCGCTCGAAGACGGCGATGTCGGCCTGCTTGGAGGAGATCAGGTCGAGCAGCGCCGGGCCGGACGAGTCGATCTCGGTGCGCAGCTCGGACGTCTTGATCCAGGCGCGCAGCTCGGCGATGAGGGCGCTGGTGAACAGCATCGGGCTGGACGCGACGACCAGCGGCGCCTCGGCCGGGTTCTGGGTGTGCGTGCGCGCGGTGGCCAGCAGCGCCGACATGTCCTCCAGCACGACCCGCGCCGAGCGGACCACGCTGCGGCCGAGTTCGGTGGGGATGCTGCCGTTGGAGCTGCGGCGGAACAGCTCACCGCCGACCAGCCGCTCGATGGAGCGCAGCTGCGCGGTGAGCGCGGGCTGGGTCACGCCGAGGCGGATGGCCGCTTTGGACACGCTGCCCTCCTCGGCGATGGCGCAGATCGCCCGGAGGTGGCGGAGCTCGAGTTCGGCCATAACTGAAGTTGATACCCCGTTCGGATGAGATCAAGCTAGAGCGACGCGGCATATTTCTGATACCGGTTTGCCGCGCGCCGATGTCGGGCGCGCCGGACCGGGGGGCACAACCTCCGGGTCCCGCAGACTCCCGGTGCCCGGCACCGCCCACCCACGGCGTGCCGGGCACCGGTTTCACACTTCCTCGATGCCTGTGGCGTGCCGCCGGGCGAGGTGCTGGTAGACGGTCGCGTTGTGGTCGACCCACACCTTCGAAGTCCCCTCTAGCGGTACCTGCCGCTTCGCCGGTACGCCCATCGCGACCACCTCTGGTGGGATCTGGGTCCCCGGCCCCACCATCGCCCCAGCTGCCACTAAGGCGCGTTCGCCGATGACGGCACCGTCCTGGATGGTCGCGCCGTTGCCGATGAGGGCTTGTGCGCCAATGACGCAGTCGTGCACTACGCACAGGTGGCCGATCGTGGCGTTCTCGCCCACCTCGCAGCCGTTGGCGTTGACGTGGATGACCGTGTTGTCCTGGACGTTGGCACCGGCCCCGATGACAACCGGCCCGAAGTCGGCGCGGATGACCGCCCCGTACCAGACCGAGGCGTCCGCCCCAACCGTCACGTCGCCGATGAGGGTGGCCGTTGGCGCTATCCACGCCGACGGGTCGACCTTGGGGCTCTTGCCCTCGAACGAGTACAACGGCATCGCCCCACACTAATGTCGGGCCGCATGATGCTCGACTCCGGCGGCTACGCCGCGACCGTGACCGAGGCCGCCGACGCGGTCGCCGCAGCCGAGCGGGCCGGGTACGACGGCGCCTGGGTGGCCGAGACGCAGATCGACCCGTTCGTGGGACTCGCCGTCGCCGCGGGCCGGACGGAGCGGGTCGAGCTGGTCACCGGCATCGCGGTGGCCTTCGCGCGCAACCCGATGACGGTGGCGGTCCAGGCGAACGACCTGCAGCTGCTCTCCGGCGGCCGGTTCGTGCTGGGGCTGGGGTCGCAGATCAAGCCGCACATCACCAAGCGGTTCGGGATGCCGTGGTCGGCGCCTGCCGCGCGCATGCGGGAGTTCGTGCTCGCCGTTCGCGCTATCTGGTCCGCGTTCGAGACCGGTGAGCGTTTGCGCTTCCTCGGCGAGTTCTACACGCACACGCTGATGACGCCGTTCTTCAATCCTGGGCCTAACCCGCACGGCAACCCCAAGGTCTATCTCGCCGCGGTCGGCGAGCGGATGACCGAGGTCGCCGGTGAGGTCGCAGACGGAATGCTGTGCCACGGTTTCTCCACCGAGCGCTACCTGCGCGAGGTGACACTGCCTGCGTTGGAGTGCGGCTTGGCGAAGGTAGGTAAGACGCTCGACGGCTTCGACATCAGCGGGCCGAGTTTCGTCGCTAGCGGTTCGACCGATGAGGAACTGGCTACCGCGATCGCCGAAGTGCGTAGGCAGATCGCGTTCTACGGCTCCACCCCGGCCTACCGCGGCGTCTTGGAACTCCACGGCTGGGGCGCCCTCCAGGACGACCTCAACGCGTTGTCCAAACGCGGCCAGTGGGACGAGATGAACGCTCTTGTCGACGACGAGGTCCTGAACACCTTCGCAGTCGTAGGCGACCCGAAGTCCGCGGCCGCGGAGATCAAGCGCCGCTACGGCGACGTCGCCACCAGGCTGACGGTGACGCCGCCGGTCGCGGCAGCCCTACGCGACGCGGATTAGAGCGGCGCCCGCCAGCACGAAGAACACGAGCACGACCAACGTGCCCGAGGTTCCCCCCTTGCCGCTCGTGACGACCTGGTCGACGGCACCGGTCAGCTGGATGCCGCAGTGCGCGGTGACGATGTGCCGACCGGGCACGATCTTGGGGAACTCCACGCGCGCCGTGAACACACCGCCGGAGTCGGACACAGCGGTGCCGACCTGCTCGCCGCCGGAGGTCAGGATGACCGTCTGGCTCGGCGTGCAGCCCGCGCCCTTGGCGGAGAGCGGGTCGCCGGGGCGGACGCTCTTGCGGTCGAGCTTCAGGCCACCGTCAACGGGCTTCTCGTCGACGATGGGGGTCGTCGTTGTCGTAGGCGGCTCGGTGGTCGTCGTAGTGTCCGAAGTGGTCGACGTCGTGTCGGTTGTCGTCACACCAGGCGTGGTGGTTGTTGTTGTCGGCCCGGTTGTCGTTGTGGTGACCGTCGGACGTGACGTAGTCGTTGTGACCGGCGGGATGGTGGTGGTCACAGGTGGGACGGTCGTGGTCGTCGGCTTGGTCGTGGGGGGCGTGGTCGTCGTCGTGGTCGGGACCGTGACGGTGAACCGCGTGATCCCCTGCTCGCCGTCGCCGTTGCAGGTGCCGGTGATGGAGTAGGTCGTCGGCTTCGCCGACCTCGGCACGACCACGGAGAACGAGCCGGAGATATTGCCATTCGTTACCACAGTGGGGATCGTGGTGAGCGACGTGGCGAACGTGAGGGTGCGGCACAGGCCCATGACGCCGAGGCTCCACGAGATCGTGAAAGTGCTGCCCGCGGGGCCGGAGGTCGGGCTGATGCTCAGCGACACCGCTGGTGGCGGGACCGCGGCGGATGAGAGCGGTGCCAACGCGACCAAAAGCGCCGCCGCGGCAACGGTGATGCTCGCTAAGCGTCCAACACTGCGCACAGCTCGTACCCCTGTCCATGTCCCTGATCTCGTGGAACACCCCGGCCCGAACCCGGACCGCTGTAGCATTCCGCCCCGATCAGCCCTGCCTCAACCGGGAGTCTTCCCATGGGACGTCTCATCGCCGCCGCGGTTGCTCTCGTGACGGTAGCCCTGCTGTTTGGTGCAACACCTGCGGCAGCGCAGGATTCGGACGTCCCGTTGACGGTGACGGTCACTCTGGACGGTCAGGACATCACCGACCGTACGGTGCGACTGGACCCGGCCAAGGCCGCCGAAGTTTCGGTAACAGCCGTTAACCGCGGTAAGAGCGTGCAGAAGGTCCGCCTGGTGCGGCTCTCCGGTGTCGCGCTAGCGCTGACGTTCTTCGCCTACGACACGACGCTGCCGTTCGAGGTGCAGCCGGGCAGCCGGGTCACCCGGACGTTCCCGCTCGACGTGCGCGACCTCGACGGCCAGGCGATCGGGCTGCTGCCGACATCGGTGGAGCTGCTGTCGGACGACCGCGTGGTGCTCGGCAGCGCGGAGACGGTCGCGGACGTGCGCGGCACGGTGTGGTCGGTGTACGGGGTGTTCGGCCTGGTGATGCTGCTGCTGACGGCGGCGATCTGGGCGACCGTGCTGGTCGCGCTGGCCAGGCACAAGCTCTCGCCGAACCGGATCAGGCGGGCGCTGCGGTTCCTGCCCGCGGGCATCGGCACCGGGATCGTGGCGGTCGTGTCGCTGTCGGTGCTGCGGCTGGTCCCGCCGGACCCGCTGATCGAGATCCCGATCGTGTTCGGCGCGTCGGCGATCGCCATGGTGCTCGGGTTCCTCACCCCGCACCCGGTCGCGCCCGCGTCGGACGGCGACCTGACGGTGGCGCTACCGCCCGCCGTTGACCCTGGCGCCGTCACCCAGGGCGTCACGGATCACTACACCCAGCCGAACACCAAGAGGTGGCCTGGATGAGCAACCCGGCGGCACTCGCCACCGCGCTCCCGCAGTACGAGGTCGGGGTCAAGATCGGCTCCGGCGGGATGGGCGTGGTGTTCGAGGGCACCCACCGCTCGCTCGGCCGCGCGGTGGCCATCAAGGTGCTGCCCGCGGACCTGGTCGGGGACCCGTCGGTCAACGCCAGGTTCGACCGCGAGGCGCGGGTGCTGGCCAGCCTGGACCACCCGCACATCGTCCCGGTGTACGACTACGTGCAGACCGGCGCGGACAACCTGCTGGTGATGGAGAAGCTCGACGGCGGCACTGTCTACGACAGGTTCCACGGAGCGGGGCTGACCGGTGAGCAGTCGTGCGCGATAGTGCTGGCGATGCTCGGTGGGCTGCACGCGGCGCATAAGGCCGGGGTGCTGCACCTGGACGTTAAGCCTAAGAACCTGCTGTTTACGTCGGCAGGCGTGCTCAAGGTCGTGGACTTCGGTATCGCCCAGGTGGTCAGCGAGGGCGCGACGATGATGACGCACGCGGGCGAGGTGCTCGGTACCCCTGCCTACATCGCACCGGAACAAGCGATGGGCAACGCTCTTACACCGGCCGCGGACATCTACTCGTCTGGGACGGTCCTCTACGAACTGCTGTGCGGAGAACTGCCGTACGACCGAACGCGCGGCGCGGTGAGCATGATGCGCCAACGCATCTTCAACGACCCGGCGCCGATCCCGCGGGTGCCCGCGCCCCTGGCCACGGTCGTCATGCGCAGCATCGCCCGCGACCCCGAGCACCGCTACCGCGACGTCGAGGCGTTCGCCACCGACCTCAGCTCCGCCGCCACCGCCGTCTTCGGCGCCGGCTGGCTCGAACGCTCCGGCGTTCCGGTCCACCTGGCCCCCCGCATCACCGGCGCGATCTCCCAACAACTGAGCCGCCAACCAGACGCACTTACCGTCGTCACACCCCCCATCCGCGGCATGACAGCGGAACCGACCCGCACCATGGGCGACTTCCGCGGCAAGGAACTCCGCCCCGCCAGCGAACTCATGTCCCGCCGCGGTCCGTCACCCCTGTGGCCCGCTCTGGTGGCAACGGCGGCTCTTATCGCGTTGGTAGTGCTGCCGTTCTTGTCCCCGGCAACCCTGAACCACCCGCCGTCAGCTCTATTGGTGAACGGCCAACCCGCGAACACGACGGTCGAAGTCGACCTGAGCAAGCAGATCACCGTCGCGGGCCACGCTACCGCAGCCGTGGAACTCCGCTTCGATCTCCGCGCCGCCGACGTCCTGCTCGGCCGCGTCCGCAAGGTCATCGCACCAACGCCCGAGGGAACGTTCGAGACCACCTTCAAACCCGAAGCCCTCATGCGCTGGCTAGCAGGCGGCGCCGTAACCGCCGAAATAACCCTCGGCGACGCGGACCCGGAAACCTTCACCCTCCGCTCCGCCGCCCACCCCATGGCCACCATCATGGGCGCGGGCAGCCTCCTGCTCTCCCTCTTCGCCCTGGCCAACATAGAAGCCCAGATGCGCGCCCTCCGCCGAGGCCACCGCCGCCCCGCCGCCCCTTACGTGGCGGGCTTCCTCGGCCTGCTCTTCGGCCTCACCTTCTGGCTCTTCATCACCGCCATCACAACCCACGAACCCTCCCAACCCCACGCCATAGCCACCGCCCTAGCAGGCGCTGTCGCAGCCTCGGCCTTCGTCCTCGCCACAGCCTGGTCCGCCCGCCGATCCCGCGCTTAGCCACGATTACACGGCTAATTGGAGAGTGAAATTTTCAGGACTGCCTGAAATTTTCACGAAGAACCCGCCGAAGCCTATCCAAGTCGAGGGGATAGGCTGTCGATCGATCATTCAGTCCTGCCACGAGAACTCGCGGCGGGAGCTTCCCGCCGCGTTGGGGAAATCCCATGGTTAGGAGGAATGAGTGGTCGACGGACAGCGAAGACGAGTCCGTGCGCGCCGGGAGCGCCCAAGGTTGCAGCCTTGGACGCTCCTTGGCATCGCGATCCGGGTGTTGCTGTGGTTCTGGACTGACGACTAGTACCCACAGGCGACCCGTCGGGGCCGGGTGGGATTCCCACCCGGCCCTCGTCAGCTGTACTCAAAATGACGCACTAGCGGGACGATATCAGTCGCTCATATCGGTAGCGCGATCACCTGGGCATATCAGCAAGGGCTGATATCGGGGCTAATTTGAGCCGTTGCGGGTGAGGAGTAGGGGGATTTCGGAGACGCAGGACAGGAGGTGGGTGTGGCGTTCCTGGCCTAGGATTTCGGCGTCCTGGGAGCCGGTGAGGACGCCGATTACGTACTGGGCTGAGGCGTTCGTGCCCGCTCTGAGGTCCAGCACCGTGTCGCCTGCGGTGAGGACTCGGGTGGTGGAGTGGACGCCGGTGAGTTCCATGGCTCGGAAGATCATGTACGGGGCCGGGCGGCCGGTGGCTACCTCGTCGGCGGTGACTAGGGCGTCGATGCAGCCGCCGATTTTCCAGCCGAGGTGGGTCAAGAGGTCTTCGGCGACGTCGCGGGAGAAGCCGGTTGTCAGGGCTACCTTGATGCCGCGGGCACGGAGTTCGGTAAGAGCGGATTCGACGCCCGGTAGCGCGGTGGGGGGTTCGGCTTCGTAGGCGGCGGCGAGGCGGGTGCGGAAGTCGTCGAAGACCGTGTCGACCTCGGCGGGGGCGCCCGCGAGCAGGGCGGCGATCGCTTCGCGCTTGTCGGCGCCCATCCAGCGCTGGATGTCGGCGGCGGGCACGGGCGAGCCGGACGCGGCGGCGACGGCGTCGGCGAGCGCGCGGTAGACGGCGCCGCCTTCCTGGACGGTGGTGCCCGCCATGTCGAGGGCCACCAGGTCGATGCTCACGAGGTCTCCTTGAGGATGTGCGGGCTGACCCGGCCCGCCTGCACGTTGTCGATGGTGAAGGTCACCAGGTCGGGTCGGTACCGGTCGTCGGCGTACTCCACCCGCGCGCCGGTGGCGTCGGTTGCTCGGCGGCGCTCACGCAGCAACGGTGCGCCGACAGGGATCGACAGCAGCTCCGCGTCGGTCTCGTTCGCACCGATTGCATCGATGGTGTGCCGGGCGGCGCGCAGGTCGATGCCGCGGTCGAGCAGGTGGGCGTAGATCGACCCGCCGTCCGGGTCGAAGTCGAACAGCAGCCGCCCGACCGGTTCGATGAAGCTGCTGCGTTCCAGCATGGTCGGGATGCCGTCGAGCAGCCGCAGCCGCAGCACCTCGATGACCGGGGTGCCCTCGTCGACCCCGAGCACGTCCGCGGCCACCTGGCTGGCCCCGCGCCGGGCGACCTCGACGGTGCGCTGCCCCGGTTCCCGCCCCATCTCGCGCGCCCAGCGGGTGAACGACAGGAACGTCTCGAACGGCTGCGCCACCGCCGCCTGGCGCACCACCGGCGGCTTGCCCTGGCCGCCGCCGATGAGCCCCTCGTTGCGCAACGCGGCCAGCGCCTGTCGCACCGTTCCGCGCGAGGCACCGAACTCCTCGCACAACTGGGCCTCGGACGGCAACGCGGCGCCGACAGCGAGCTGACCGCGGCTGATCCGGCCACGCAGCGAGTCGGCCACCCTGTGGTGCAGCGGCTGGGTCACAGACTTGACCATACGAGTCACCCACCACCCGCTGTCAAGTCGGCGCGCCATCCGGCTTGAGCTGGATGAACAACGTGGAAACTTGTCCAAACAAGTGCCGCGAAGGTCTTGCGATCACCCACCGCCCGGCCGCACCTTCTGTGCCATGACAACCCATGCGGACCTCGTCGTCGTCGGCGCGGGCATCGTCGGCCTGGCGCACGCCGCCGAGGCCGTCGACCGCGGCCTGCGGGTGGTGGTGCTCGACCGCGACGAACGCGCGGTCGGCGCGTCCATCCGCAACTTCGGCCACATCTGCCTGACCGCCCAGCACGGCGACGCCCTCGCCTACGGGCTCGCGGCGCGGGAGCGGTGGCTGTCGTTGGCCGCGAAGGCGGGTTTCTGGGTGTCAGAGGCAGGAACCGTTGTCGCGGCACGCGCGCAGGACGAGGTCGCGGTACTCGCGGAGTTCGCCCAGCACCGTGGCGACCAGGTGCGGCTGCTCGACGCGAACGGCGTGCGCTCGCACCTACCGGTGATCTCCGACGAGGTCATCGGCGGCGCGTGGTTCCCGCTCGACCTGCGCGTCGACCCCCGCGAGGCGGCACCGGCACTGGCTGCGTGGTTGGCCGAACAGGGCGTCGACTTCCGTTGGCGCACAACGGTCACCGGCGTCGAGTCGGGCGCCGTGCACACCACCAGGGGCACCGTGACCGCCGACAACGTTGTGATTGCCGTTGGCCACGATGTCGACCGCCTGCTGCCGGATGTCGCCGAGGCCGCAGGCGTGCAACGGTGCTTGCTGCGGATGCTCCAAGTGTCCACACCGGACTCAATCAAGATCGCCCCCGCCGTCCTCTCCGGACTCTCCATGCTGCGCTACGCGGGCCTCACCGCCTGCCCGTCGGCGGCCGCGGTGCGGGAGCGGATCACCCGCGCCGACCCCGCGCTGCTCGACGTCGTCATGAACCTGATGTTCACCCAGCGACCCGACGGTGACCTCGTCATCGGTGACACCCACCGGTACGGCCTCACCCACGACCCGTTCGACGACGAGCCGACCGGCGACCTCGTCCTGCGGGAGACCGCCCGGCTGCTCGGCGTCGACCGGCTCACCGTCCGCGCCCGCTGGCGCGGGGTGTACGCGGCTTCCGAGCGGTCCGAGTTCCTCATCGCCACCCCCTCCCCCGGGGTCGGCGTGGTGTCCGTGACCTCCGGGATCGGCATGACCACCGCGTTCGGCCTCGCCCCCACCGTTCTCGACAGCCTAGGAGCACCATGAAGCGCATCGTTGTCCTCATCGCCACCGCGGCGCTGGCGCTGACCGCCTGCGGTAGCAACGAAGCCGCGACTGGATCACCGTCCTGCCCGGGCGGCGAGGTCAGGTTCGGCATCGAGCCCTACGAGGACCCGGCCAAGCTGACCCCCGCCTACGAGGTCCTCACCGGCGCGCTGCGGCGGGAGCTGAACTGCCCGGTGAAGCTGCAGGTCGTGCAGGACTACTCGGCCGAGGTGCTGGCCATGCAGAACGGGAAGCTGGAGCTGGCGCAGTTCGGCCCGCTCGGGTTCGTGTTCGCCAGCCGCCGCGCCAACGCCGAGCCGCTGGCCTCCTTCGGTGACGCGCAGGGCACGCTGACCAGCTACAAGGCCGGGATCTGGGTGCCGAAGGACTCCCCCGCCCAGTCGCTGGCCGACCTGCGCGGCAAGTCCCTCGCCCTCTCCGAGCCCGGCTCCACCTCCGGCGACGCGCTGCCCCGCGCCGCGCTGGCCAAGATCGGCCTGGACAAGTCGGCGCTGAAGCTGGACTACGCGGGCGGGCACCCCGAGGCCCTGCTGGCCCTCACCAACGGCAAGGTCGACGCCGCCGAGATCAACACCCAGCAACTGGCCACCGCGCGCGCCGCGGGCACCTTCGACGAGTCCCGCTTCCGCCAGGTCTGGGCGTCGGACCCGATCCCCAACGACCCGATCACCGTCGCGGGCAGCGCGAGCCCCGAGTTCAAGGCCGCCGCCCGCAAGGCCCTGCTCTCCCTCACCCCCGCCGAGGTGGCCGCCGTCGGCAAGTTCCTCGACGTCGACCCCGCAGGCCCCCTCGTCGCGGTCGACAAGTCCACCTACCAGCCCCTCTTCGACCTGGCCGACACCCTCGGCCTCACCGAAGGCGACGTTTAACCCTCCCTTTCCCGCCCTTTTCTCGCACCATTACCGTCCCATTTCCGCCCCATTCCAGCGCCTTTTCCCGCCACTGGACTGGTCGCCCAGCCCCCACCACTCCCGGGGGGCGTCCCTGGGCCAGTCTACCGGGGGTGGGGGGTGCGAGGGGCGGAGTGAGGGCGATCTGTGGACAAGTCGGGGGTTGTGGATGGAGGGATCCGCAGGTCAGCGAGCTGGGGTGACGAGCAGCAGCAGGGAAGTCAGCCGGATGGGTGAAAGTGGGAAGTCGTGAGAAATGCGCTTTCGGTGAAAGGGCTGCGGAAATCGTTCGGCGACCGGACCGTGTTGAACGGGGTTGATTTCGAGGTCCGGGCGGGCGAGTTGGTGGTGTTGCTCGGCGCGAACGGGTCGGGGAAGTCGACGGCGTTGCGGTGTGTCGTCGGGTTGGCCGAGGCCGACGCCGGGGAGATCACCGTCCACTCCGGACGCGCTGCGATGGTGTTCCAGCAGATCCACCTGGTGCGCAGGCGCAACGTGATCGACAACGTCTGCGCGGGCGGGCTGGCCGGGTTGCCGTTGTCGCGGTCGCTCACCCCGGCGCTGTTCCCCAGGGACCTGCGCGAGAAGGCCATGGCGTGCCTGGACCGCGTCGGGCTCGCCGACCGGGCGCGAGACCGTGCCGGATCCCTGTCGGGCGGGCAGCAGCAGCGAGTCGCGGTCGCGCGGGCGTTGTGCCAGGGGGCCGAAGTGCTGCTGGCCGACGAACCGGTGTCCGCGCTCGACCCCGCTGCCGCGACCCAGGTGATGGAGTTGCTGGTCGAGTTGGCGCACCGAGACGGGTTGGCCGTCGCGGCCGTGCTGCACCAGCCGGACCTCGCGCGCAGGCACGCCGACCGCGTGATCGGCCTGCTGCACGGCGAGATCCGGCTCACCACCGCGGCCGCTGAACTGTCCGATGTGGACATCGACGCGCTGTACGCACCGGATCGGGTCCCGGCATGACCACGCGCAAGTACCTCACCGCCGCCGTCGTCATCGCGGTCCTCGGCGTGGCGCACGTCTTCGCCTGGGGCACAACGGAAGTCTCGCCCGCGGCGTTGGTCGACGGCTGGCGGGGAATGGCGCGGTTCCTCGCCGAGGCCCTCCCGCCGGACCTCGACTGGGACACTGTCGTCCAACCCGGACTCGAAGGCTGCCTGACGACACTGGCGATCGGACTGCTGGGCACGACGCTGTCCATCCCGGCGGCGCTGCTGTTCGCGGTCATGGGCACGCGCGGGCGAAACCGGATCGTGTACCAGCTGTCACGCTCGGTCATGTCGTTCCTGCGGGCGGTGCCGGACGTGGTGTTCGCGCTGGTGTTCGTCACCGCGGTCGGGCTCGGGCCGTTCGCGGGCGTGCTGGCGTTGATCTGCCACAACGTGGGCGTGATGGGCAAGCTCTGGTCGGAGGCGATGGACGAGATCGACCCCGGCCCGGCCGACGCGCTGCGGGTGTCCGGGGCGCGCGAGGCGCAGGTGGTGGCGAACGCGGTCCTGCCTGCGGTGGTCCCTGCGCTGGTCGGGCTGCTGCTGTACCGGTTCGACGTGAACGTGCGGTCCTCGCTCGTGCTCGGGCTCGTCGGCGCGGGCGGGGTGGGGTTCCTGATCAACCAGTCGATCCAGCTGTTCCAGTTCGACCAGATGGCGACCTACATCCTGATGGTGCTGGTGCTGATCGTGGCGGTCGACCTGCTCAGCGCGGCGGTCCGGCGGCGGCTCGGCTGACCTTGCGCCGTTCGAGTGACAGATGAACCTTCAAGTAACAGCTGGTGTCTGTCTCCGATGGACTTTCCACACCGTCCGGTCACGGGAGACGCAGCCGCGCCCTCAGCGCGGGCCCGCGACCGGGCGGTGCCGGGGCGGCGGGCAGCGCACCGCCCACCACCCCACCCGGGTCCGCGGCGCCCGCCACCACGTCCACGGCGCGACACCACCCGCGCAGGCGCAAGCCATGGTGTCCACGCCGTCGACGCCCGACCGGCTGACCTCGGCGGGCGGACGGATCGTGCTGGCAGGCACCGCGGACCCGAGCCGCATCACTCAAGCCGGTAGCGCAACGAGTCGATCTGGCTCTGCCGCACGTCCTCGACCGTCAGCTCCGGGTCGCCGATGTGCGCGTGCGACAGCTCAGCCGGGTCCGGCTGCGCCTCCGCGCCCGGCCACGTCCCCGGTTCCCACAGCATGGACCGGACGAAGGCCTTGGGGCAGTGGGTGAACACCTCTTCCGGCCGCACGACCAGCGCGGCCCGCGGCGGCTTCCCGACCGCCGTCAGCCCCTCGAGCAGGTCGGCCCGCGCCGTCACGCACGCCTGCCCGTTGACCCGCAGCGTCTGGCCGCGCCCCGGGATGACGAACAGCAGCCCGACCCGCCCGGTCGCCACAACGTTGCGCAACGTGTCGATGCGCCGGTTGCCGGTCGCGTCCGGGATCAGGACCGTCCCGTCGTCCGTCACGTGCACGAACCCCGGCGGCCCACCCCGCGGCGTCACGTCGCAGTGCCCGTCCGCGTCGAAGCTGGAGACGAACACGATCGGCGCGCAGGCCACGAACTCCCGCGCCAACGCGTCCACCTCGTGGATGACCTTGTCGTGCTTGCGCTGCGGTTCCTCGTAGATCTCCCGCAGCCCCGCCTCGTCCGCTATCGCTCCCCAGAAGTAGTCCACCGGTCCACGCTATCCCCGGTGTCGTGGGATTTCCGCTCCCCCCTCAGCTCCGCGAGGGCGGCGAGGTCCGAGGCCAGCGCCTCCCGATCGGCAGGAGTCAGCTCCAACGCGTCGATCTGTTCCAGGAGCTCGGCAGGGGACTCGCCCACGCGGACTCGCAGTTCGGCCAGGTAGACCAAGGCAGGCAGCCGGTCTGCGGGCGGCGCGTCGGCGTGCCGGGCGAGGGCGTTCTCGAGCACGCGGACCGCGGCCGTGACGTCACCACGCGCGTCGGCCTGCCGCGCCGCCGCCTCCACCGCCTTGCCGAGCCCGCTCTCCGGCGCGGCCTCGTCCCCCGTGCGACCGGAGATCCGCAGCCAGTTCCCACCGGGGTCGACCACGCTGAACCCCGCCGACATGCCCTGCTTGCGCCGCGGCCTGGTCATCCGCGGGATGCCGGACACCGGCACCTTCCCGAACTCCGCCCGCAACCCGGCGGCGAACGCGGCGTGCAGCACCTCGGTATCCGCGACGACGATGACCACGCTGCCCATCGAGTCGGCCGGGTTGAACCCCTCGACGGCGAAGAAGTGCAGGTAGATGCCACCGCGCTGGACGGAGGCGAACGGGTTGGGGCGTTGCTGGCGGTAGGTCACCTCGAACCCGAGCGCGGTGTAGAAGGGCAGCACGTCGTCGAGATCTCGGCAGGGCAGACCGGGGATGACCAACTCGGTGGACATACCACTAGACCGTACACTGTTCGGAGTATGAGGAGGGCGCGGAGATGGAGTACGCCGGACGCGGGGACGCGGCGCGCACGATGATGCTGCTGTGGGACGGGCTTCCCGCACCGCAGCGCGGACCTCGGCAACGGCTCGACCTGCCGCGCATCGTTGACACCGCGATCGCCGAGGCCGACCGCGCGGGACCCTCCGCCCTGTCGATGCGCTCCCTCGCCCAAGCCCTCGGCATCGGTGCGGCATCGCTCTACACCTACGTGCCGGGCAAGGCGGAACTACTGGAACTGATGGTCGACCGCGTCGCGGGCACCCAATCCCTGCCCTCGGCCGCCAACGGGTGGCAGACCGGTCTGCGCGACCTCGCCGAGTCCGACCTCGCCAACTACCGCGCACACCCGTGGCTGCTGCAGATCGCGACGTCCCGCACGGTGTTCGGCCCCAACGTGATCGCGCGCTACGAGGCCGCCTTGGCGCTACTCGACGGCCTCGACCTCCCCGCCCTCGACATCGCGAACCACATCGCCACCCTCGACTCCTACACCCGCGGCGCCGCGGCACCAGTCGTCGAAGCCGAACAAGCCTTCTCCCACACCGGCAACACCGACGACGAGTGGTGGACCGCGCGAGCCCCCCTCCTGGACGAACGCCTCAACAACCGCTTCCCCCACCTAACCGCCCTAGCAACAAGAGGCGCCTTCACCGTCTCGTCGACAACGCAGCCTTACACCCTGCAACGCGCCCTAGACCGCTTCACCCACGGCCTATCCCTGCTCCTGGACGCCCTCACCACCCGCGTCACCACCGCGAAGACCACCACCTGACCGTGCATCCTGGCCGGTGACAGAAGAAGGCCCAGGTCAGCGAACTGACCTGGGCCTTCTGGCTGAGCCGCCTAAGGGAATCGAACCCTTGACCTGTTCATTACGAGTGAACCGCTCTGGCCGACTGAGCTAAGGCGGCGTGACCGGTGACCACTATAGCGGGTGCTGGGGCGTGACTTGCAGGCGCCCACGTCGTTTACTGGGGAGTAGGTGCGCGAGAGGAGCTGTGATGCGGCTGTTGGCCTTACCCGGGGCGGTGGCGGTGTTGGTGTTGGCTGCCGGGCCCGCGGGGGCGCAACCGACCACCCCGGTGCCGCCGGTGGTGGATCCGGGCGGGCCGCCTGCTTCGGCGCCGGTGGGGGTGCGGCCGTTGGGGCGGGCGGTTGGGGATGCGGGGACGGGGTTGGCGGTGATCCGGCTCTTACCGAACACGGCGCCTACGCGGTCGATCATCCCGGGGGCTGAGGACAAGCTGCCGAAGCAGGCCGGGGTGGAGGTGGGGTTCGGGTTGGCCAGTGCGCAGGTCAACTCGGAGGCGTACCTCAGCTTCGAGAAGGTCATCGCGCAGGCGTCGCCGGGGGGCATCGCGGTTCAGGGGGCCAGTCCGCAGACTCCGGGAGCGTTAGCGCAGACGGCGCCGCCGAACAATGTGCAGCCGAACAGCGGTGGCATCAACCCTCCCTCTACGCCGCTAGACACCCTCGTCAAGGCCGGGTTGCTCAACGGCCAGGTGCACGCGCAGTGGAGTGACACCCTCGGCCCGTGCGTGGGGACGATCGCGGACTCCTCGACCGAGTTGGCCAGCCTCTCCGCCCTCAACGCGATCCCCACCCTCCCCAGCACCCCTGACCTCGCGGGCGTGTTCGACGCCCCGAACCTCGACCCCGCAGCCGACCAGGCCGTGGTCGACGGGCTGAAGAACCTCGCGGGCGGCCTCAGCACCCTCGGTGGCGTGCTCGGCGCGAAGTCCGCGCTCCTCAGCCTCCCCAACACCCTCGCTGCCCGGTCCGTGGTCCGGTTGGTCGACATCCCCGGGTCCCCGAACAAGGCCGTCGAGTCCACTTCGACCATGCAGGTGGCCGCCGTGAAACTGCTCGCGGGCACCCCGTTCGAACTGTCCGTCAACGTCGTCAGCCAACCGACCCTGACCGTCACGTCCACTGGCGACAAAGCCACTTCGACCGTCCGCTACACCGCCCCGATCCTGGACGTGGTGCAGGGCGGGAAAAGCCTCGGCCGACTGGACGCCGCGAATCCCCGGCTCGACGTCCCGATCGGGATCCCGCTGCAGAACCCGGTGGAGAAGCTGCCCATCATCGGCGACCTGCTCGGCAACGGCCAGGTGATCCCGACCGGCCTGTCGAAACTGGACCTCGGGGTGCTGCGGCTTTCCGTCGCCGGGCTGAACCAGAAGGGCGAGGACTCCACGCAGCCGTTCCAGGGCTACCAACTCGGGGCGACCGCGCGGCTGCTCGACCTCCAGGTGCTGCCCACCGACGCCCTCGGCCTGCCGAACCTGCCGTCCGCGCTGGCGCAGATCTCCCTGGGCGAACAGGTGGCCCGGGCGTACGCACCCACCGGTGGCGTGGTCTGCGGGACCGCGACGAGCACTCCCCAACAACCGCCCGCCCCGCAGCCAAAGGGCCCGCAGCTGGCCTACACGAACGCCGCCTACCATTCCGTGCCCATTTTCTGGGCGGGCACCGGAATGTTGCTGTTCGGCGTCGTCCTCGTTGCCGCACTGCCGCGCAGGAAGCGGGTCTAGCCCATATACAACTGGGTGATCATCGACTCGACGGCGATGCGCGGTTTGACGTTCAGCTCAATGGCCTCGCGGCAGGCGAGAACCGCTTCCAAGCGGCGGAGGGTGGATTCCTGGGTCCACTTCTCCGCCGCCTGCCGAGAACTCGTGGAGTGGTCCGGGTGGTTCAGCGCCGCCGCCGAGCCGGACGAGGTGACCAGCACGTCGCGGTAGAAGCCGGCCAGGTCGACCAGGGCGAGGTCGAGCGCGTCGCGCTGGGTCCTGGTGGCCCGGGACTTCTGCCTGCGCTCCAGTTCCTTGATGGCGCCCGCACTGCCCCTGGTGGCCGCCGCGGCGCCCTTGCCGGTGCCCCCGGCGCCGAGCGCGGTCTTGAGCGCGTCCTTCTCCACCTCGTCCCGCGAGCCGCTGACCTGGCCCGCGTCCGCCTCGGCGGCACTGACCAGGTCGTCGGCGGCGTCGAACACGTCGGAGAGCCGCCGCAGGTTGATCGGGATGCGCAGCACCTTGTCCCGGCGCTCCCGCGCGGCCGGGTCGGTGGCCAGGCGCCGCGCCCGGCCCACGTGCCCGCTGCTGACCGACGCCGCCCAGGTCGCGGTCTCGCCGTCGATCCGGTCGCGCAGCTGGAGCACCTCGGCGATCGCGGCGGCCGACGGGGTCCGCAGCGCCACCACGCGGCAGCGGGAGCGGATCGTCACCGACACGTCGTCCGGGTGGTCCGACGGCGCGCAGAGCAGGAACACGGTGCGCGGCGGGGGTTCCTCGACCGCCTTGAGCAGGGCGTTCGCCGCGCCCTCGGTCAGCCGGTCGGCGTCGGTGATCACCACGACCTGCCAGCGCCCGCCGGTCGGCCGCCGCGCCGAGGTCTGCACCAGGGCGCGCATCTCGGCCACGGAGATCGACAGCCCCTCGGGGACGACCATCCGCACGTCGGCGTGGGTGCCGGACATCGCGGTGTGGCAGCCCTGGCACTCGCCGCAGCCGATCCCGCCCGGGGTGGTGCACTCCAGCGCGGCGGCGAACGCCCGCGCGGCGACCGAGCGGCCGGAGCCGGGCGGGCCGGTGAACAGCCAGGCGTGGGTCATGCCCGCGGCGGAGCCGGTGCCGTCGACCAGTTCGGCTGCCGCGGTGGCCGCCGTGCTGAGCACCGAGACCGCCTCGGTTTGGCCGACCAACTGCGACCAGACGGTCATCAGTACGACTCCGCCTGCGCGAACCGGGCCAGCTTGCGGCCCGCCATGGTGGTCTTGACCGCGATCAGGACCCGGTCGTGGACGTCGGAGGCGGACCCGTCGCCGTCGACCACCACGTAGCGGTCGGGGTCGGCGGCGGCCATGTCGGTGAGCACGCTCTGCACGTGCCAATGATGCTCCGCGTTCCCGGCGCGCGGCGGCAGGGTCGCCGGGTCGCGGTCGAGCAGCACGGTGATGTCCGGGCGCAGCCGCTCGGTGGCCCAGTCGGCCAGGCCCTCCAGCTCGGTCGGGTCCAGGCCCGCGGCGACCGACAGGTGCGCGAGCGGGCTGTCGACGAACCGCTCCATGACCACGACGGCGCCGCGGTCGAGCGCGGGCTGGATCTCGCGTTCGACCAGGTCGGCGCGCACGGCGGCGGCGACGAGGGCGTGCGCGCGGGCGCTGTTGAGGCCCGCCTCGGTGAGCACCGACCGCAGCCGCACGTCGTCGAGCGCCGGGTCGGCGGCGAGCAGGACGTCGGTGCCGGAGTTCGCGCGCAGCCAGTCGGCCAGCAGCGTGGCCTGGGTGGAGGTGTCGATGTGGGTGTTGCCCTCGACCGCGATGAGCAGCCCGGTCGAGCGGCGCTTGGGCTTGCGGCCGATGGCGGCGCGCAGGTCGGACAGGATCGTCTCCGACCGGCGGTCGTCCATCTGCCGGTAGGCGAGCACGCCCATCACGGTGGCCAGCAGGCCCGCGCCGAGCAGCACCGGGCGGGTGCCGTCGATGATCATCGACCGGCCGAACAGGGTGACGCTGTGCGGGGCGACCAGGCCGACCAGCACCGGGGTGAGCGCCATCCCGCCAGCGAAGATGATCTTCATCAGCGACTGGTAGATGGCGTTGATCCGGCCCCGGATGGCGTCGTCGACCTCGGTGCCGATGATCGTCACGCCGGTCAGGAACGCCGCGCCAGCGCACATGCCGAGGATGGCGCAGGTGATCAGCGAGACCACCAGGTGCGGCGAGAGCGCCACCAGCAGCAGGTCGATGCCCGCGGTGACGATCGCGATGCCGAAGAGCCGGTTGCGCGGCAGCTTGCGGGCGAGCTTCGGCGCGCCGCCCATGCCGGTGGCCAGGCCGATGAACAGGGCGACGAACAGCAGGCCGAAGCTGGCCTGACCGCCGAGCACGCTGGTCGCGTAGACCTGCGAGGACCCGACCAGCGCCCCGGCCGCGACGAACGCGCCGATCATGCCGATGAGCAGGCCGCGCACCAGCGGCGACGTCCGCACGAAGGTGGCCGCGTCGCGCAGCATGGCGCCGAACCCGCCGCTGGTGTCGGGCTTGTCGGACTCCACCGCCTTCGGCGCCGAGGTCACCCGCCGCGAGAGCTCCGGGATCCTGGTGGCGATGGTGGCCGCGCTGGCCAGGTACAGGGCGGCGATGATGAACAGCACCAGCCTGGTCGCCCCGGCCTCGGACGCGCCCGACTCGGTGGCGGCGCGTTGCAGGCTGAAGTTGGTGTTGATGCCGGTGATGGCCGCGTAGAGGCCACCGGCGCTGATCACCGCGATGCCGTAGGTCATGACCATGCCGAGCTGGTTGGCCGTCTCGACCTGGTCCGGCCTGCGCAGCAGGTTGGGCACCGCGGCGTCCTTGGACGGGATCCACAGCAGCGCGCAGAAGCCGACCAGGAAGTTGCCGACGAACAGCCACAGCGGCGAGCCGACGATGGCGATCGACAGCAGCAGGCCGAACCGGCCGACGTCGGCGAACACCATCACCTTGCGCCGGTCGAACCGGTCGGCGAACAGGCCGCCGAGCGGGGCGAACAGCAGGCCGGGCAGCAGCTGGGTGAGCACGACCCCGGCGAAGGCGAAGCTCTGCGTCTTGTAGTCCTGGGTGGCCTGGCTGACCAGGCCGGTCAACGCGAGCAACGACAGCCAGTCAGCCACGCTGCACAGGTAGGTGACCCCCCACAGCCTGCGGAAGGGGCGGATGGCGAGCACGCTGCGTGCCCGGTGCGCCATCGAGGTCTCGGCGCCGGAGGAGGTCTCGCCGACCGTCCCGGTGCCCGCACTGCTCTCGCCGTTCAGACCCCCACCCACCTTCCACGCGGTCCGACCTGGCCCCAGGGTAACCGGGGAACCGGTCTGACCTGGTCATCCGGGTGGCGCACGGCACGCCGTGGCCCGGTCACACCGGGCTAACGGCATGAACCGGACTAGTCCACCCGGGTGACGAGCACGTCCCGACCGGCACAGGCTAGCCGGCCTGTCACCGGAACGGGTGACTTCGCGTGATCCCGCCGGATCAGGACTTGGACTTGGCGGGTGCCTTCTTCGCCGCGGCCGTCGACTTGGCCGCCGTGGTCTTGGCCGCGGCCGTCTTGGCCGTCGTCGACTTGGCGGCGGTGGTGGTCTTCTTGGCCGGGGCCTTGCGCGGAGCGGCCGCCCGCTTCGGCGCCGGGCCCTTGGCGCGCTTCTCCGCCAGCAGCTCGGCGGCGCGCTCGTCGGTCAGCGTCTCCACGCTGTCGGACTTGCGCAGCGAGGCGTTGAACTCCCCGTCGGTGACGTACGGGCCGAAGCGGCCGTCCTTGACGACCATCGGCTTGCCGGAGACCGGGTCGTTGCCCATCTCCTTGAGCGGCGGGGCCGACGCGGCGGCCTGCCTGCCGCGCTTCTTCGGCTCCGCGTAGATCTTCAGGGCGTCTTCCAGGGTGACGGTGAAGATCTGGTCCTCGCCCGCGAGCGAGCGCGAGTCGGTGCCGCGCTTGAGGTACGGGCCGTAGCGGCCGTTCTGCGCGGTGATCTCCTCGCCGTTGCCCGGGTCGACGCCGACCACGCGCGGCAGCGACAGCAGCTTGAGCGCGTCGTCGAGGGTGACGGTGTCCAGCGACATCGACTGGAACAGCGAGCCGGTGCGCGGCTTGGGCTTGGCCGGGGCCTTGGCCCTGGTCTTCTTCGCGCCCTCGGCGGGCGGCGGCTCCTCGACCTCGGGCAGCACCTCGGTCACGTACGGCCCGAAGCGGCCCTCCTTGGCCACGATCTCGTTGCCGGTGACCGGGTCGGTGCCCAGCGAGCGGCCCTCGACCGGGGTGGCGAACAGCTTCTCGGCGATCTCCACGGTCAGCTCGTCGGGCGGCAGGTCCTCGGGCAGGTTCGCCCGCTGCGCCGCGCCGTCGACCTCGCGCTCCAGGTACGGCCCGTAGCGGCCGACGCGCACCACGACCGGGCGGTCCTGGTCGTCGGAGAACACCTCGATCGAGTTCACCACCTTGGCGTCGATGTGCTCGACACCGGAGCCGACCAGCTTCTTGAGCCCGCCGGAGCGCCCGACCGAGCCCTCGGGGCCGACCGCGCCGCCGAAGTAGAAGCCGGACAGCCAGTTCGTGCGCTGCTGGGTGCCCGCGGCGATGCCGTCGAGCTCCTCCTCCATGGCCGCGGTGAAGTCGTAGTCGACCAGCCGCTCGAAGTGCTGCTCGAGCAGGCCGATCACCGAGAACGCGATCCAGGACGGGACCAGCGCGGAGCCCTTCTTCCACACGTAGCCGCGGTCCTGGATGGTGTTGATGATCGAGGCGTAGGTCGACGGGCGGCCGATGCCCAGCTCCTCGAGCGCCTTGACCAGGCTCGGCTCGGAGTAGCGCGGCGGCGGGCTGGTGGTGTGCCCGTCGGCGGCCAGGTCGGTCGCGGTGACCGCGTGGCCCTTGGTCAGCAGCGGCAGGCGGCGCTCGGCGTCGTCGGCCTCGCCACCGGCCTCGGAGTCCACGGCCTCGACGTAGGCGCGCAGGAAGCCGGGGAAGGTGATGGTGCGGCCGGACGAGGAGAACACGCACTCCTCGCCGCTGGCGGCGTTGCCGGTGATCCGCACGGTCATCGTGGTGCCGCGCACGTCGGCCATCTGGGAGGCGATGGTGCGCTGCCAGATCAGCTCGTAGAGGCGGAACTCGTCGGACTCGAGCTCGGCGGCCACCTGGCCGGGGGTGCGGAACACCTCACCGGCCGGGCGGATGGCCTCGTGCGCCTCCTGGGCGTTCTTGACCTTGCGCGTGTACTGGCGCGGGGTCGGGTGCACGAACTGCGGGCCGTAGAGGTCAGAGGCCTGCGAACGGGCAGCTTGGATCGCGGTCTCCGACAGCGTGGTGCTGTCGGTACGCATGTAGGTGATGTAACCGTTCTCGTAAAGCCGTTGCGCGGTGCGCATCGTGCGGTCGGAGCCGAAGCGCAGCTTGCGGCCCGCCTCTTGCTGCAACGTCGACGTCATGAACGGCGCGTAGGGCTTACGGGTGTACGGCTTCTCCTCGACGCTGGAGACGGTGAGAGCCGCCCCGTTCAGCGAGTCGGTGAGACGGCGTGCCTCGGTCTCTTCGAGCAGGAGGACCTCGGTGGTGCCCTTGAGCTTGCCGTCCTGGCCGAAGTCGCGGCCGGTGGCCAGGCGGGTGCCGTCGACCGAGAGCAGCCGGGCGCCGAAGGTGCGCGGCTCGGCCTCGGCACCGGCGTCCATCGACGCCGAGATGTCCCAGTAGCTCGCCGCGATGAACGCCATCCGCTCGCGCTCGCGCTGCACGACGATCCTGGTCGCCACCGACTGCACGCGGCCAGCCGAGAGCCTCGGCATGACCTTCTTCCACAGGACCGGGCTGACCTCGTAGCCGTAGAGCCGGTCGAGGATGCGGCGGGTCTCCTGGGCGTCGACCAGGTCGCGGTCGAGGTCGCGGGTGTTCTGCGCGGCGGCGAGGATCGCGGGCTCGGTGATCTCGTGGAAGACCATCCTGCGCACCGGCACCTTGGGCTTGAGCGCCTCGAGCAGGTGCCAGGCGATGGCCTCGCCCTCGCGGTCGCCGTCCGTCGCGAGGTAGAGCTCGTCGACGTCCTTGAGCAGGCCCTTGAGCTCGGTGACGGTCGACTTCTTGTCCGGGGTGACGATGTAGATGGGCTCGAAGCCGTTGTCGACGTTGACACCCAGGTTCGACCAGCTCTCGCCCTTGAACTTCTCCGGCACCTCGGCCGCCTTGCGCGGCAGGTCGCGGATGTGGCCCCGGGAGGACTCGACGACGAAGTTGCGCCCGAGGTAGGACGCGATCTTGCGCGCCTTGGCAGGCGACTCGACGATCACGAGCCGACGTGGCTCGGCACCGCCGGTGCCGTTGCCGTTTCTCTGCGTCCCAGTCGCGCCTGCCACGTGTCCTGCTCTCTTCTTACCCCGTGTCCGTCCCGCGTCAGCCTGCCAGTGTGCACGCCACGTCAGGGGGGCCCACTCCCAGGTTGCCCCAGCACGGCGGATCAGCCGACGAAGTATGGCCCTTTTTCCACCAGTAGCACGGTCAGGACACGGCGCGCATCCGGGAAACCGCGGGCCACTGCTCCGCGCACCCCGATCCGGCCGGTGGTCCGACCAGCTCGCGGAGCCGCCCGAGGCGCCGCCTGCCGATCAGCCGCAAGGCTGTCCCACCATCATCCACCCGGTACATCGTCGCAGGTAAACCGCACTGCGCGAGGGCGAACAGGAGAGGTTCGTGGGTGCCGGGCGCGTCGGGGTCCAGCGGCAGCAGGTAGGCGGCGTCGGCCCAGCGCCCGGCCGCGGCGACCCACATCCGCAACGCGGCACCATCGGGGACGAATCCGGCGGGCACGGCCTTGGCAGCGCCGTCACCCCAGGCGGCGGCCAGCGGTGCGAGGTCGACCCGGAACGCGGTGCGCAAGCGGCTCACGTCGTCGTCGTCGGTGTCCGCCTCGGCGCCGACTCCCCGCTCCGCACAGGCCCTGACCAGGGCTTTCATCCGCCACGGCGCATCGATCGGGACAACAAGGCGGGCGGTGGCCCTGGCGAAGGTGATCGTCCGACCCGGCCCGCACAGCAGTCCGGCGAGGTCGGCGACCCTGGGGTGGCGCGCCTCGGCGGAGAAGAACGACATCTGCTGCGCCACGGCGCTCAGAATAGAACAGCAGTTCGATCACGGTAAAGCGTCCGGACCCCGGGTGGGCACCGGATTTACCCCGAACGGAGGAACGCGGGGCGGTCAGCCGCGCAGCGCGGGGACCCGGTCGCACTGCGGCGCGCGTTCGGCCCATCGGGTGACGTCGGACCCGGCGGTCCCGGCGAGCGGGTCGGCCAGGTCGAGCGCGGCCACCTCGGGCGCCACCTCGCCCGCGACCTCGGCCACGACGTGGGCGGTGGTGTTGTCGTCGAGCACGGTCCGCGCCTCGTCGAGCGGGGCGCGCAGGCCGCGGTAGGTGTCGGCGGCGACGTGCGCAGCGCGGTCACCGCCGGTGATCGGGGAGGGCGCCAGCGCGTCGATGGCGGTGACGGCGCTGCTGAGGCCGTCGGTGAGGGCCGACAGGTACGCCGCGAGCGCGGTGCGGGCGGCGTCCGGGTCGGCCAGGTCGATGTCGGGCAGCGGTGTCGCCAGCACCGCACCGGCGTCGGCGACCACCGCGCAGAACCGGTCGGCCCAGGCGACCATGGCGGACGGGTCGGGGTCGGGCGCGGCCGAGCAGGCCGTGGCGAGCGCGGTGCCCGCCACGGCCAGAACCAGCCAGGTGCGCCCGGTGATCAGGAGGTGGGGGTGCTGCTCGCGGTGCCGGACGCGGCGTCGCCGTCGAGCGCCTTGCAGCTCGGGGCCGCCTTGAACGCCTTGTCCAGTTCCGCGCTGCCGCGCAGGCCCTTGGTCGGGTCCTCGAGCTTCTGCAGCGCCTGCAGGTCCTCGCCGACCTTGAGGAATGCGGCCTGGAAGGCGGCCGGGTCCGACGGCGAGGCGGCGGCCAGGTTGGTCTTCGCGGTGTCTACCGCGGTCTTGGCCTCCTCCAGCGCGGAGGTGGCCTTGGCGACCAGCGCCTTGCCGTCGGCGACCGGCGGGTCACCGGCGTCGCTGAAGCTGCTGATCATCTTGTCCAGCGCGCCGGAGAACTTGTCCAGGTACTCCACCAGCGAGGCCTGGGCCTTCACCGGGTTGCTCTGGTCGATCTCCGGCTGCGTGGAGAGCGCGGTCACCTGCGGGGCGACCGAGGCGCAGACCTTCTCGGCCCACGCGGTGGCGTCGCCGCCGGAAGCGGCGGAGGTCGCGGTGGTCGTCGTGGCCGCCGCGCCGCTCGAGGAGCCGCCGGTGGCCTTGTCGCTGCCACCGCAGCCCGCGAGGCTGATGGTCAGGGCAGCGGCCGCCGCGGTGAAGGCGACGAGTCGACGTGCCATGTCAATTCTCCTTGCATTGGTTGTCCGTGGAGGCGCCCGGGGAAGCCTCCCGGCGAATGCCCAAGATGCTCCCACGCTCCGGTGAACCCCCGCAGACCGGATGAGGCAGGTCCCGCGAACGGGACCTGCCTCATCGGGCTAACGCGAACGGGATTAGACGTTCGCGGTCGTTTCCGCCGGGGTGTCGGCGATAGCGGTACCGCGCCGCTTGGAGACCACGACGGCCGCCACGATCAGCACGACAGCGCCGAGCGCGATGCCGACCCGGGCGCCGGTCGAGGCGTCCACGCCGACCGACAGGGTCACGATGGCGGGCGCGATCAGCACCGAGACCAGGTTCATCACCTTGATCAGCGGGTTGATCGCCGGGCCTGCGGTGTCCTTGAACGGGTCGCCCACGGTGTCGCCGATGACCGTCGCGGCGTGCGCGTCGGACCCCTTGCCGCCGTGGTTGCCGTCCTCGACCAGCTTCTTGGCGTTGTCCCAGGCGCCACCGGAGTTGGCCAGGAACACCGCCATCAGCGTGCCGGTCGCGATGGCGCCGCCGAGGTAGCCCGCGAGCGGGCCGACGCCGAGGCCGAACCCGACCGCGATCGGGGCGAGCACCGCGAGCAGACCGGGGGTGGCCAGCTCGCGCAGCGAGTCGCGGGTGCAGATGTCGACCACGCGGCCGTACTCGGGCTTGCCGGTGCCCTCCATGATCCCGGGGATCTCGCGGAACTGGCGGCGGACCTCGAACACGATCGCGCCTGCCGCGCGGGTCACGGCGTTGACCGCGAGACCGGAGAACATGAACACGACCGCGGCACCGATGATGACGCCGACGAGCACGTTCGGGCTGTAGACCAGGAACGAGAACGCGTTGCCGCCATCGGCGATCGTCTGGCCTGCCTTGCCGAGGGCCTTACCGATCGCGTCCTGGTAAGAGCCGAACAGCGCGGTCGCGGCGAGCACGGCCGTGGCGATCGCGATGCCCTTGGTGATGGCCTTGGTGGTGTTGCCGACCGCGTCGAGCTCGGTGAGGATCTGCGCGCCCTCGCCGTGCACGTCGCCGGACATCTCCGCGATGCCCTGCGCGTTGTCGGAAACCGGGCCGAAGGTGTCCATCGCGACGATCACGCCGACGGTGGTGAGCAGGCCGCAGCCCGCGAGCGCGATGGCGAACAGCGCCACGATCACCGAGCCGGACAGCAGGAACGCGCCGTAGACGGCCGCGCCGATGACGATCGCGGTGTAGACAGCGGACTCGAAACCGACCGAGATGCCGGACAGGATCACCGTGGCCGCACCGGTCAGCGAGGTCTTGCCGACCTCCTTGACCGGCTTGTACTCGGTGCCGGTGTAGTAGCCGGTCAGCCAGAGGATCACGCCTGCCAGCACGATGCCGATGATCACCGCGATGGCCGCGATCACCGCGGGGCTGCCCGCGATCTGCGCCGTCTCCGGCGCGCCGAGCTCGGAGAACGAGGTCGGCAGGAAGATGAACGCCGCCGCGGTGCACAGCACGGCCGAGAAGAGCGCGGAGATGTAGAACGACCGGTTGATCGCGGTCAGGCCGCTCTCCCCCGGGCGGGCCTTGGTGATGTAGACACCGAGCATCGCGGTGATCACGCCGAGGGCGGGGACGATCAGCGGGAACAGCAGCCCGGACGCGCCGAACGCGGTGCTGCCCAGGATGAGCGCGGCGACCAGGGTCACCGCGTAGGACTCGAACAGGTCGGCCGCCATGCCCGCGCAGTCACCCACGTTGTCGCCGACGTTGTCGGCGATGGTGGCGGCGTTGCGGGGGTCGTCCTCGGGGATGTTCTGCTCGACCTTGCCGACCAGGTCCGCGCCGACGTCGGCCGCCTTGGTGAAGATGCCGCCGCCGACGCGCATGAACATCGCGATCAGCGCGGCGCCGAAGCCGAAGCCCTCCAGCACCTTGGGCGCGGTGCCGGTGTAGACGAGCACCACGATCGCGGCGCCGAACAGGCCGAGGCCCACGGTCGCCATGCCCACCGCGCCACCGGTGCGGAAGGCGATCCTGGTGGCCTTCTCCCGGCCGCCGTCCTCGATCGACGCGGCGGCCACGCGCAGGTTGGCCTGGGTGGCCAGCCACATGCCCAGGTAGCCGATGGTGAACGAGAAGACCGCGCCGACCAGGAAGAACAGCGAGCGGCCTATCCGCTCGCCCGCACTGTCGGCGGGTAGCAGGAACAGCAGCAGGAACACGGCTGTACCGAAGATGAGAAGTGTGTTGCGCTGCCGCTTGAGATAAGCCGCCGCGCCCTCCTGAACCGCCTTGGCGATCTCCTGCATCTTCACGGTGCCCTGACCGGCGGCCAGGACCTCCTTGAGCAAGACATAGCCGACGGCAAGAGCGGCGAGGGCGATCACGGCGACCACGGCGACTACACCGCGGTCTCCGCCGGTGAGCGTCAGGCCCTCCGCGAGGAACTGCCCGGACATCCGTCCTCCTGATGATCTGCCTGTACAGCGCCGACATCCGCCATTACCACAAGACGTCTACCGACCCCGTTTTCGCGTGTGCGCCACCACAATCGGTGGGATGTCGGCGGAGTCTATTGGTAAAGCGGATCACCTACGCGAGCTGTCCCATACCGTGCACGGTCAGTGATGTTACGCGGGCGGACTGTGACCAAACTCTCATGATCATCTTTACCGCCGCCCAGGCTGTCCGCCCGGTGTGCGAAGCTCGACGGGTGACTGTCGAGCTGGCGACCGACCGCGGCGCCGTGCTGCTCGGCCGGGTGCTGGCCGGGGTGCCCAGCGGCGAGAACCCGGTCACCCACGTCGCCGAGCTCCCCGCCCGCGCCGAGTCCACCGCGCCGTGGCCCGCGTGGACACCGGAGCCGGTGCGGGAGGCGTTTGTCCGCACGGGAGTCCGGCTGCCGTGGACGCACCAGGTCGACGCCGCGGAGCACGCGTACGCGGGTCGCAGCGTGGTGATCGCGACGGGTACCGCTTCCGGCAAGTCCTTGGCGTACCAGCTACCGGTGACGGCAGCGCTGACGGAGGACGCGCGCGCGACTGCCCTCTATATCTCGCCCACCAAGGCATTGGGGGCCGATCAGCTCCGCGCGGTGCACGAACTGGAGCTGCCGGACCTGCGCGCGTCGGCCTACGACGGCGACACCCCGATGGTCGAACGCGACTGGGTGCGCTCCCACGCGCGCTGGATCTTCACCAACCCGGACATGGTCCACCGCGGCATCCTGCCCAGGCACGACCAGTGGACGTCGTTCTTCCGGCGCCTGCGGTTCGTGGTGGTCGACGAGTGCCACGCCTACCGGGGCGTGTTCGGCTCGCACGTCGCGCTGCTGCTGCGCCGCCTGCGCCGGGTCGCCCTGCGCTACGGCGCGGACCCGGTGTTCGTGCTGGCGTCGGCGACGGTGTCGGACCCGGCCGGGTCGGCCACCCGCCTGTCCGGAGTGGACTGCGTGGCGGTCGCCGACGACGCGTCGCCGCGCGGGGCGCGCACGGTGGCGCTGTGGGAGCCGCCGCTGACGGAGCTCTCCGGCGAGAACGGCGCCCCGGTGCGGCGCTCGGCAGGCGCGGAGAGCGCGCGGATCATGGCCGACCTGGTCATCGAGGGCGCGCGGTCGCTGACGTTCGTGCGGTCCCGGCTGGGCGCGGAGCTGACCGCGTTGGGGGCGCGGCGCATCCTCGACGAGGTCGACCCGGCGCTGTCCAGCCGGGTCGCCGCCTACCGCGCGGGGTTCCTGCCGGAGGAGCGGCGCGCGTTGGAGCAGGCGCTGGCCTCCGGTGAGCTGCTGGGGGTGGCGAGCACCAACGCGCTGGAGCTCGGGGTCGACATCGCCGGGTTGGACGCGGTGGTGGTGGCCGGGTACCCGGGGACGCTGGCCTCGTTCTGGCAGCAGGCCGGGCGCGCCGGGCGGTCCGGCGACTCGGCGCTGGTGGTGTTCGTGGCGCGCGACGACCCGTTGGACACCTATCTCGTGCACCACCCGGCGGCGATCCTGGACAAGCCGGTGGAGGCCACGGTCACCGACCCGGGCAACCCGTACGTGCTGGCCCCGCAACTGGCGTGCGCGGCGGCGGAACTGCCGCTGACCGAGGCGTGCCTACCCGCGTTCGGGCCGGGCGCCCGCCCGGTGCTGGATTCCCTGGTGGCGTCCGGAACCCTGCGGAAACGACCCAACGGCTGGTACTGGACCTCGCGCGAACGCCCCCAAGGGGCTGTTGACATCCGGGGTTCCGGGGGCGAGCAGGTCGCGGTCGTGGAAGCCGATTCCGGGCGGATGCTGGGAACGGTCAGCCAGGGCAAGGCGTGTTCGACGGTGCACGAGGGGGCGCTGTACCTGCACCAGGGGCGCTCTTATGTGGTCGACGAACTGGACCTCGACGGGCTTCTAGCGCTGGTGCACCCGGAGAGCCCAGATTGGACCACCTCGCCTCGTGAGGTCGTCGACATCTCGGTGCTGTCTACGCTGTCGCAGCAGGCTTATGGCGGCGTGACGGTGTGCCTGGGCGAGGTAGCAGTGACGTCCCAGGTGGTCGGTTACCTCCGCCGCCTGCCGTCAGGCCAGGTGTTGGACCAGGTGCCGTTGGACCTACCGGAGTCGACCCTCAACACCCGCGCGGTCTGGTACACGATCGACCAGGACCTGTTGACGGCAGCGGGTTTGGCCCGCACCGAGATCCCCGGCTCCCTGCACGCCGCCGAACACGCCGCGATCGGCCTGCTCCCCCTCTTCGCCACCTGCGACCGCTGGGACATCGGCGGCGTCTCCACCGCCCTGCACCCCGACACCGCCCACCCCACCATCTTCGTCCACGACGGCCACCCCGGCGGCGCAGGCTTCGCCGACCGAGGCCACGCCGCCCTCCTCCCCTGGCTCCAAGCCACCCACCAAGCCATAACCTCCTGCGACTGCCCCACGGGCTGCCCGTCTTGTGTCCAGTCGCCGAAGTGCGGCAACGGGAACGAGCCGTTGGACAAGGGTGGGGCTTTGAAGGTGTTGCGGGTTGCTGTGCAGGCATTGCGGGCTGGGGCTGAGTAGGTCTGGGGTTGGTGGCGGAGTTGTCCCCATGGGAGGTTGTTGTGCACAGGCGGGAATTTGTGCTTCTGGAGGCTTGTGAGGGCTCGATAGGCTGTGTATTCGGGGGATCTTGGGGCGGTTGATCTTGAGCTGGGGGTAGGCGGCTCTCGGTCTCGCCTGCGGCGTCGACGATCAACGGCTCGCCTTCGGCATTGCGTGGGGGCGCGAGTTACGAGCTTTGCTCAATGCGGCGAACTTGTTTTGCGCGGGGCCCCGACAGCGCCCGTGGCAGGACCGCAAAGCAGGGGCCGAAAAGCATGGCCCTGTCCGCGAACGACGCTACGGGCACTGCTCCCCCACGCAAAACAAGTCCGCCCCATCGAGCCGGCTTGGCACCAGCGACTCCGAGGAGCGCGTGTCGGCCAACGTCTGAGAGGGGCGCGTTGGGGCCAACGCGTGAGAGGGGCGCGTGGTTGGCCAACGTCGCAGAAGGGCGCGTGAGGATCAGCAGATCCGAGAAGCGCGTGGGTGGCCCACGATCGTGGAAACCGATACCCGTCCCTGTTCCTCGCCAGCGTTGGTTGGCGGTGGAGTGGTTTCTCCTGCGTTGGCCTTCGTGCGTCCCAACCTCAGCCCGAGCGGCGAGGCTCGCGGCCCTTGCCCGACTGCGCGCCCTGTGGCAACGCCGCCCCGGAACCCTCTCCTCCCACAGCAAAGGGTGGAGATGCGGCAGCGCGCCGGGGGCGACCGGTTGGGCGGTCGCGCTTCCCGGCGCGCTGCATGCCGCCGAGCTTGGGGGCTCGGGTCTGCTACCGCGTGGCCACGGGTGTGTGCGCGGGACCGTCGACGGGGAGTTCGCGACCTGCGGGGTAGGCACCGGGAGGCGGGTCGGTGCCTGGTGCAGGGTCGGTCATCCCGGGGCGGGGTGTCGACTGGGCGGCTGGGCCGCTGTCCCTGTCCGTGGCGGTGCGCGGGAGACCGGAGTCCCCAGCTTGTGCTCGGCTGGCTGCCTGTCCTCCGGGGACGCACTCGGGCGGGAGTTGAGCGTCGGCCCGGTGGACAGGCTGGGTGTGGTCGAACCGGGCGCCCTTGGCGGGAGGGCGGGATCCGGTCCACCACGGTGGGTGGTGGTCGGTCAGTCGCCGGTGGCGACCAGTGGGCGGGTGGTCGGTTCGCGCAGCGCGTCGAGCAGTGCGTCCTGGATGGTCTCGGTGGTCGGGATCTGCCAGCCGCACACCTCGGGCTTGACCCGCCAGTGCACGACGCCGTGCTGGAACGGGCTGGGCGGCAGGGGGATCCAGTCGCCGGTGCCGCGCAGCGCGATGTCGGGGTTGGCGGCGAGTTCGGCGGTGAGGCCGGACCCGGTGCGGGTGAGGAAGAACCAGCGGTGCTCCGGGGTGGCGAGGATCGGCACCGGCAGCCCGACCGACCGCAGCACCCTGGCCGCGCGCCTGCCGAGGTCGTCGCCGACCTCGATGGCGTCGTAGCCCAGGCCGGTGGCCAGCAGCAGGCTGTAAGGCTGACCGGTCCACCAGGTGGCGACCTGCTCGGCCTTGGTGCCGACCCGGTCCTGCCAGTCGGCGTGGATCGGAACGGGGCCCGTGGAGTCCTCGGAACCGTCGCGACCGGCCCAGTGGCCCGCGACCGGGTAGGTACCCGGCAGCACCGGCCAGCCGCGGAACGCGAGGCCGATCGCCTCGGCGCGCAGCTCGACGCGGAACGCTCGCCGCCAGTTGTCCGACCTCACGGTTCCCAACATCTCGGGCACTGCCTCCTCGGGGTACGGGAGCCGGTCCGGCGCCCTACACCTCACTCAACGGCATCGAGGACGCTGTACGAAACTCGCCGTCGACAACTGGTCGGTCTGGCGAGGTAAGTGACCGGTGGGCCGACCGGAGCGACCAAACTCACCGGACCGGTCACCCGCACACCCCCGCGAGGTCCACGCACGGCCGTACACCGAACCGCGGCGACGCCGCTAGCGGGCCTGCCACCTGCGGAAACACCGGTCGCCACGGTGGGTGACCACTGCCGCCACCCGGACGGCCCCGGACATCCTGTGATGCCGTTCACCGTCTGGAGCCGACCGCTTGGCCGCCGCTGACCGGTCCGGCCCGCGCCGCCGCGACCGCGGTCCCGACCACCGCGACACCGGGGACCACCACCTCGACCGTCGCGTCCCAACCGCTCACCGCACACCGGACGAGCCGCGCGCCCATCCGCTCGGCGACCCACCGGGCGCGCCCGCAAGCGGACTCGACGCCGTCGACCACGTGCGCGGCCGCGGCCAACGCCCCGAGATCAGCGGCACCCCGCGCCCGGTGCCGGGCCGCGACCACACCACCGAACGTCAGGACCATGAGTACCACTGCCATCACCCCGGCGATCACCGCGAGACCCAAAACCGTCGCGAACCCGCCGTCGCCCTGATCCTCGCCGGGGTGGTGTTCGGCTCCCGGCGTCCACGGCGGATAGGTGGTCACGGCGTGACCCCCGGTTCCAGCACAGCGTGGGCGGTGGCGTGGGTCGGGAACAGCGGGTGGTTGGTGTCGATGGTGACGGTGATCGTGTCGGACGTGGTGTGGATGGTGATGGTGGCTTCGGGTGGAGCCGCCTGCTGGGCTGCTGCCTGCGCTCGGCCGAAGTCGCCCCTGATGGCCAGGCGGGCTGCTTGGGCGGCGGCGTCCACGCAGCGCACGTGGTCCACCGCGGCGGCGATGGCGGTCAGGGCGAGCAGCAGAACGGCCACGATCGCACTGAGGACCAGTGCCGCCTCGACGGTGACTGAGCCGTTGTCGTCGTTCACGGCGACAACGCGTCAATGATGATCTTCGTCAGCGCCGCGGACACCTGGTCGCTGATGAGGATGGCGATCAGCACCCCGCCGAGCAGGGCAGCGCCCATGACGCAGAGGGCGTACTCGACGGAGACCGAGCCGGTCTCGTCGTGGAGGAAGTCGTGCACGGTGAACTCCATGGGTCTCTTTCGAACAGTCAGAAGTGGAACGCCCGCTCGGCCGTGCCGATGACGACGGGCAGCACGCCGACGCAGAGGAACGCGGGGAGGAAGCACAGCCCGAGCGGCAACGTGATGAGCACCCCGGCCCGCTGCGCCCGCGCCTCGGCGGCGTGCTCGACACCGGCCCGCACATCACCCGCCAACCGGCAGGCGACCTCGGCGAGCCCAGCCCCGGACCGCGCGGTCCGCCGAGCCGCCCTGGCCAACGCCGCCGTCTCCGGGGCGTCGACTGCCGCAGCCCAGGCCTGACGTGGATCAGCGCCCAACGCCAGGTGCTCGGCCACGCCACGCAGGACCTCGCCCGCGCGCCCAGGTAAGCCCGCACTCACAGCGGTGATGGCTGTCGGCACCGGCATCCCAGCCCGAAGGCACGCCGCGAGCATGTCCCAGGTGGCAGCAAGCCTCAACTCATCCACCTTGACCTGCGGCGGCCTAAGAGCTCGCCGCGCGCCCAGATAAGCCAAGACACCAGCGCCCAGTCCCGCAACGCCAACAACCACAACACCCAGACTCGCCGCCGAAACACCCGCGAACACCGGCACCAACCACTTCGGCCGTTCCCTGCGGCCAAGCCCCATGACCCGACGAAACCGCCGCCGCCCTGGCGCCAATGGAGCGACGACCAGTAGTGCCACCGCCAGAAGCAGAAGCGCGGCAATCACTTCGACACCCCGCAGTCGGCGGTACAGGCAGAACGCACGCGGGTCGGCACGGCCCTGGCACGAGGCGCTGGTTGACCACGTCGGAATACGAAGTAGGCGTTGGGCTCGGGACGACGCGGCTGGTCCGGACGAAGGCGGTGTGGTTGAGCTAGCCGAGGACTCAGCGCGGTGGTCATGTGAGTGGTGCGCGGCAGGTGGTCGGGAATGGACGGAAGTAGGTGCGCGGGGCGAGAACTCAGCGCGGATTGGCAGGAGATAGCGGCGGATCGGTGCGAGCGGTGGTTGGACTCCATGGCTCGATACCTCCGCTGGGGGCCAAGTGTGGGAGACGTGTACCTGCTGCCCGGCGGGTGGTCAGGGATAGACCGAGAGAGGTGTTTGGAGCGAGAATTCAACGCGGACTGGAAAGAGACGACGGCAGGCGGACTCAGACGGTGGTTGGACTCCATGGCTCGATCCCGCCGCTGGGGGCTAGGTGTGGGAGATGTGTACGTGCTGCCCGGTGGGCGGTCGGGGATAGATCGAGAGAGAAGCGCGCAATGAGGACTCGACGCGGACTGGTGAGAGACGGCGGTGGGCGGATGCGGGTGGTGGTTGGGTTTCATGGCTCGACACCGCCGCTGGGGCTTGGGTGTGGGAGTCGTGGACGTGCTGCGCGGTAGGTGGTCGGGGATCGACCGCGAGAGGTACGCGGGGCAAGAACTCAGGACGGGCTGGTGGGAGAAGGCGGCGGGCGGATGTGGGTGGGGGTTGGGCTTTGTGGCTCGATGCCATCGCTGAGGGCCAGGCGTGAGAGTCGTGCACGCGCTGCGCGGTAGGTGGTCGGGGATCGACCGCGAGAGGTACGCGGGGCAAGAACTCAGGACGGGCTGGTGGGAGAAGGCGGCGGGCGGATGTGGGTGGGGGTTGGGTTTCATGGCTCGGTGCCGTCGCTGGGGGGTGGGTGGGAGGGGTGTGGTGGTCATGTGGGGACCACGCGGTGGGTTAGGTGGGTGGTCCAGGTGAGGCCGGTGCTGGTGAGTAGGGCGCCGAGGATGAGGGTGGTTTGGCCGAGGGGGGTGGTGGCGAGGGTGGTCAGCGGGTGTGCGCCTGTGGCCTCGCCTAGGGCTAGGGCGGCGGCGGGGAGGGTGGCTAGGAGGGCGGCGGTGATCTGGGGGCCCGCGAGTCGGGCTTGGACGGCTCGGGTGAAGGTGGCTTGGTGGGACAGGTCTTGGGCTACGGCGGTGAGGGTGGCCACCAGGGGGACTCCGTGGCGGGCGGTGAGGTGCCAGGCTTGGCGCAGTTGAGGGGGGTTGATCTCCAGGTCACCACCGAGGCGCGACGCGGTGGCGATGAGGCGGAGGCTTTCCGCTGCGCAGGCGGGGGCGTCTTGCGCTGCCTGTTCGGCGGCGGTGACGGGGTGGGCGCCTGTCGCCAAGTCGGCGACCAGACCTGTGACAGCCTCGGCGAGGTCTTCCAGTTCGGCCAGCTGTCGCCGCTGGCGCAGCTTCATCCGCCATCGGTGGCGCAGGGCCGCCCCTACCAACCCAGCCGCGAGCGCGCCCCCGAACCCGAACGCCACCCACCCGCCGACACAACCCAGCGCGATGAGCAGTGCGTCGGGCGTGGTGGCACGCGGCTGCCATCGACGGACCGGCGTCCCTGACAACCGCCGAAGCCGCCGGGCAGACCGCGTCGACGGCCACAGCAACACCGCCATCGCGAGCATCACCAGAACCACGGCACACCTCGCAGGCGCAGGCACCGCGCCCGAACGCCAGCACACCAGGAGCGCTTCCCCTGCCTCAGTTCGTTGGGGCTAAGGGGATATCGGCGGAGTTGGGTCATGGCCATGAGATGCCTCGGGTGGCGAGCAGGGCGGAGAGGAGGGGGCGGTGGGCTGTCCAGGTGCCGGACTTGTAGGCGGTGTGGGTGATGGGGCCGGTGGGGGTGGAGGCGAGGACGGCGATCTCGGTGAGGGTGGGCGTGGGGGTGCGGCGCATGTGGAGGATCAGGTGGATGGCGGCGGTGAGTTGGGGGTGGAGGGCGGTTCGGTCGAGGCCTCCCAGGGCGGCCAGGGCTTCCAGGCGGGCTGGGAGTTCCAGCGGGGAGTTGGCGTGGACGGTGCCCGCGCCGCCGTCGTGACCGGTGTTGAGGGAGGTGAGGAGATCGATCACCTCGGGGCCTCTGACCTCGCCGACGACGATGCGGTCGGGGCGCATGCGCAGGCCTTGGCGGATCAGGTCGCGCAGGGTGACCTCGCCAGCGCCCTCGATGTTGGGCGGGCGGGCCACCAGGCGGACGAACTGGGGGTGGTCCGGGTGGAGCTCGCCCGCGTCCTCCACGCAGATGACGCGTTCGTGCGGCGGGACGGCGCCGAGCATGGCGGCCAGCAGGGTCGACTTGCCCGCGCCGGTGCCGCCGGTGATGAGGAACGCGAGGCGGGCGGTGATGATCGCGGTGAGCAGGTCGTGGACCTCGGCGTCGACCGTGCCCAGGGCGCGCAGGTCGGCCAAGCGGTGATTGGCCGGGCGCAGGACGCGCAGCGACAGGCAGGTGTGCTCGGCGACCGGGGGCAGGACGGCGTGCAGCCGCACCTGACCGCCCGGCAGCCAACCGTCCACATAGGGCTGTGCGTCGTCCAGCCGCCTGCCCGCCGCCAGCGCGAGCCGTTGGGCGAGCCTGCGGACGGTGTCCTCGTCGGGGAAGCGGACATCGGTGCGGCGCAGCCCTGACGGCCCGTCGACCCACACCTGGTCCGGCGCGGTGACCAGGACATCGGTCGTGCCACGGTCCCGCAGCAACGGCTCAAGCGGTCCGGCGCCGACGAACTCCTGGCGCAGCAACGTCAGCGCGGACAGCACATCGCGGTCGCCGACCACCCCCACCTCGGCCCGCACCGCGTCGGCCACCACAGCAGCCGACACCTCAGCGCCGCCGCCCACGAGCCGCCGCCGCACCCGGTCGATCAGGTCAACGGACATGACCGACCCCCGTCTCAAGGGCGTGCAGGACTGTCTTGCTCGCCCGGGAGAGAGAGCCCCGCAAGGGAAAGCTGCCTTCGTCGAGCCGGGCAGGGAGCGCGGGATCGCGTCGGTAGGAAGCCAGTAGCGGTAGGTCTACCGCCTTGGCGATGTCCGGTGGCCTGAGGTGCGGCGAATCCCGAACAACCAGGGACGGGCGGATCCCCTGGGAGGCAAGGTAAGTGGCCAGCCGTCTCGTCGCGGCGGCTGCCCGGAGTTCGGCAGGAACGATCAGAACCGTCAGGTCGGCACGATCAAGAGCGACCCGGCTCGTCGGGTCCGGGGCGCGGGGCAGGTCGCACACAACCGTCTCCCCCGCGCGCGTGCCCGCTTCCATAACGGCGACCACCGCGTCCGGCGCCGGGCCATCCCCCTCCCTGGCACCGGAGAGCAGCGTCAGCCGGAACTTGCCCTTTGTCCTACCCGGCAAGGACGAGTGCAGACTGGACACCGGCACCCGGCCGGTGCGCAGGCGGACGTCCGGCCAGCGCAACCCCGGCTCGTCCTCCGCGCCGAGCACCAGGTCGAGGCCGCCGCCCATCGGGTCGCAGTCGACGAGCAGCGCGTTCGTCCCCGACCGGACCGCCGTGAGCGCTACCGCGGTGGCGAACACCGAAGCGCCCGCCCCGCCGGTGCCGCCGATGACCGCCAGGACCCGCCCCGCGGTGCCTGCCGGCGCCTCGGTGACATCCGCGAGCGCGGCGGCCAACCAGGGTTCGTCCTCGGGCAGCGAGACGACCCGCTCGGCGCCCAACCGCACGGCACGTTCCCAGCTGCCGGGCGGCGGGGTGCCCGCGACGACGAGCACGACCCCTTTCCTGCGCGGCAATCCCGCGTCGGCGCAGGCCGCGGCCGCGGGTTCGTCCAGCAGGACCAGGGGCGCGCTCGGCCACCTGGCGCGCACGTCGGAGAGCTGATCAGCGCGGTGCGGCTCGGTTCCGGCCGCAGCGCACAGCCGCAGCACGTGCTCGGCCAGGGTCTCGTCCCGCAGCCACGCGGTGGGTCGGTGCACGGCTCCTCCTTCGTCGTTCGCCGGTGCTGTGACCAGAATCTGGTGAAACTGGCAACGGCGGAAAGAGGCCTGGTCAGGCTGGGGATGATTCGGGGGGATGTGGACAACTCGGGGGCCCGCGAGCGGATCGGGACGGCGGAGTGTCGGTGGGCTAGGGCAAGCTGGAGGGGGCTGCCCTGCTCCGGATATGGGACGACCCCCGCCAGGGGGGAGGGGCGGGGGTCGTCAGCGGGTTCAGCCCCGGGGGGTCGGACTGAACCGGCCCGGCTCGAAGGCCGGGTAGCCATACTGTATCCCCTCCACGGCGTTCGATGGCCACATACGGCAGAAGACACCCTGCCGAGTTCGAACGCGGCGCCACCGGGCACCTGTGCGGGGCCGGACGGCGGCACCGCGGACCACCGTCCACGTGCGCTTCCCACGGCATCGGCGGACATCAGGGCAACCGGCCACATGACAGCGGCTCCTATGCTGACCCGGTGACCGACTCCGCCGCGCCAGCGGTGCTCCCGCCCGCGCCCGGTCGGGTGGCGGCCTTCTTCGACCTCGACAAGACGGTGATCGCCAAGTCGAGCGCGCTGGCGTTCAGCAGGCCGTTCTTCCAGGGCGGGTTGATCAACCGGCGCGGGGTGCTCAAGAGCGCCTACGCGCAGTTCGTCTTCGCCTCCTCCGGCGCGGACGCCGACCAGGTCGAGCGGATGCGCGCGCACCTGACGGCGTTGTGCGCGGGCTGGGACGTCGAGCAGGTGCGGTCCATCGTGGAGGAGACGCTGCACGACATCGTCGACCCGTTGGTGTACGCCGAGGCGGCCGAACTGGTGGCCGCGCACAAGGCCGACGGGCACGACGTGGTGGTGGTGTCGGCATCGGGCGAGGAGATCGTGACCCCGATCGCGGCGATGATCGGCGCGACGCACAGCGTGGGCACCAGGATGGTCGCCGTGGACGGCCGCTACACCGGTGAGATCGACTTCTACTGCTACGGCCCGAACAAGGCGACCGCGATCCGGGACCTGGCCGACGAGTTGGGCTACGACCTCGCGGCCAGCCACGCCTACTCCGATTCGAGCACCGACCTGCCGATGCTGGAGGCGGTCGGCAAGCCGTCGGTGGTCAACCCGGACCGGGGGCTGCGCAAGGTGGCCGCCGAGCGGGAGTGGCCGGTGCTGACGTTCACCAAACCGGTGTCGCTGCGGTCGCGGTTCCACGCGCCGTCCGGCACGACCGTCGCGGTGACCGCCATCGGGCTCGGCGCCGTGGCCACCGCGGGCGCCGCCTGGTACGGACTGCACCGCCGTCGAAGGAGATGACCGGTTCCCGCCTCGGACAAGGGATCTCTCCCGGGTGGGCAGTGGAGCCTACGCTCACGGGCAGTCGCGGTCGACGCTTTCGCAGACCTTGACCGGTGCACACGAAAGTGCCCTTGAAGTGACCTTCGCCACTGGGTAGAAAGGTGGTGCGGACCCCGAGTCGGCCAGGGACGGAGCGAAGAGAAGCCCCGATCCACCCCGAGCGGGCTCCGTGCGCGAACACCGGAGCACCCACGCGCAGCACGCCGCGGGAGGCATGTCGTCAAGGGACTGCGTACCGGGACGCCGGACGCCGAGGCCAGGTAGGTACGACTTCAGTTGCACGCTTGGTAACCCGAGTGATTCGCGCCGCGACTTTGGGCGGTCCTGCTCTCCGGAGCGGGACCGCCCAAATCGTTTCCCCGCGTTGACCACCGCTCCCGGCACTGGGTAACTTCACCGTGATAGCTCCACTTGTGGTGAAGAACTCACAGCATGGGAGTCCGCAGTGCCCACCCGCGCCGTCCGCTGGTCGTTCACCGCCGTGGTCGCCGCGTGCGCCTGCGTCGCCACCGCCGTGGTGGTCCCCCTGGTCATCACCCCCGCCACCGCCGGTCCGGACGACGGCGCGGTGACCAGGCCGGGTCCGCCGCTGAGCCAGGATGCGGTCATGCACACCTGGATCGATGCCCGGCTGCGCCGGATGCCGCTGGAGCAGAAGGTGGGCCAACTGTTCGTGGCGACCGTGTGGGGGAAGTCGGCCGCGGAGGCCCATCCCACCAACCGGGAGCGCTACGGCGTGGACACCCCGGCCGAGGTGGTGCGGCGCTACCAGGTCGGTGGCGTCATCTACTTCAACAACGCCGGTACGGACAACGTCGACAGCCCGGCCCAGCTCGCCGCCTTCTCCAACGGTCTGCAGCGCGCCGCGCTCAACTCCGCTCCAAACCTGCCGCTGGTTATCTCCATCGACCAAGAGGGCGGCAACGTCACCAGGGTGCCCGCTCCCGCTACCGAGTACCCCAGCGCGATGGCGCTAGGGGCGGGACGTAGTGCTGCCGACGCGCGGACGCTGGCCAGCGTCAACGGCAACGAACTGCGCGCGATGGGCGTCAACCAGAACTTCGCCCCGGTCGCGGACGTGAACTCCAACCCGCGCAACCCGGTGATCGGTGCCCGCGCGTTCTCCGCGCACCCGGACCTGGTCTCGGACATGGTCACCGCCGAGGTGCGCGGGTACCAGGCGAGCGGCAAGCCGTCCGACACCGTCTCGGCCTCGGCCAAGCACTTCCCCGGCCACGGCGACGCCGCGACCGACAGCCACACCGGGCTGCCCGCGATCACCAGGACCGCCGAGCGGTGGCGGGCGGTGGACCTGCCGCCGTTCCGGGCCGCGGTCGAGGCCGGGGTCGACTCGATCATGACGGCGCACATCCAGTTCCCGAGCCTCGACCCGACCGGGGTACCCGCCACGGTGTCGCGCCCGATCATCACAGGGTTGCTGCGGCAGGAGTTGGGCTTCACGGGCGTGGTGGTCACGGATTCGCTCGCGATGCAAGGGGTCCGCGAGATGTTCGGTGACGCCGAGGTCCCGGTCTTGGCGTTAGAGGCCGGTGTTGACCAGTTGCTCATGCCGCCCGACCTCGCGTTGGCGCAAGAGTCCGTGATCAGCGCGGTCAGCTCAGGCAGGCTTACCGAGCGCCGTATCGACGAGAGCGTGCGGCGAATCCTTGCGCTGAAGTGGAAGCGCGGGATCTTGACGCAACCGCTGGTAGACGAACGCACGGTCGGTCGGCTCGTAGGCGCACCCCAGCACAAGGCCGCGATACAGCGGTTGACCGACCGGACCGTCACGGTGCTCGCGAACGACGGCACGCTGCCGCTGCGCACGACGCCCGGGCGGGTCCTGGTGACCGGCGTGGGCGATCCGACGAACTCGGACAACTCCCCCAACACCCTGGCTGCCGCGATCGGGGCGCGGGGGTCGACGGCGAACGCGTTGCCCACCGGTACCCGACCGTCAGTTGCGACGGTCGCTCAAGCGGTGACCGCTGCGAAGAGTGCCAACCTCGTAGTGGTTCTCACCAACAACCTCGCAGGCAACGTCGAGCAGCGTTCTTTGGTGGAGGGCCTAGTGGGCTCCGGTGTGCCTGTAGTCGCCGTCGCCACGCAGGCGCCCTACGACCCTGGGTTCGCCAACGCGCCCAACTGGCTGGTGACCTACTCCTGGCGTGCTGTCTCGCTTGAGTCTCTTACCCGGGTGCTGTTCGGCGAGGTCTCTCCGCGCGGGAAGCTGCCGGTAGACGTCAACCTGGGGAATGACCCGACATTGCCGCTCTACCCCTACGACCACGGCTTGACCTGGTAGCGGAGATGGACAGACGGCAGTTCCTCGCCGCGTCGACCCTGTCGGTCCCTCTAGCCGCCATCCGACCCCCGCCACAGGCCATCGCGGTCACACCGGGCGCGGACGTCCTCGCCGAGCAGCGGTGGGACCGCCTCCGCGGTCACCGGGTCGGCGTCGTGTCGAACCCGACTGGGACGACCCGGGACGGCACCCACATCGTCGACGCCATGGTGGCTGCCGGCGTGCGTCCGGTAGCGGTGTTCGGCCCGGAGCACGGCTTCCGCGGCACGGCCCAGGCAGGCGGCTCCGACGGCGACTACCTCGACCCGCGCACAGGTATCCCTGTCTACGACTCTTACGGCAAGACTCCCCAGCAGTTGGCAGGGCAGTTCGCCAAGGCGGGCGTAGACCTCGTCTTGTTCGACATCGCCGACGTCGGTGCGCGGTTCTACACCTACATCTGGACGATGTACTCCGCGATGCACGCCGCGGCACTGGTCGACGCTGCCTTCATGGTGCTCGACCGGCCCAACCCCATCGGCGGTGCCGCAGCCGGTCCGGTGCTCGATCCCGCCTTCGCCTCGGCGGTCGGTCGAAAGCCGATCGCCCAGCAGCACGGCATGACCGCGGGTGAGCTGGCGACGATGTTCGACGGGGAGTACCTGGTCACCGACGCTGGCAAGCGCTTGCGGGAGCTGACCGTGGAGCACGTGCGGGGCTGGCGACGGGACCGCCTGTTCGGCGAGACCGGGCTGACCTGGGTGATGCCGAGCCCGAACATGCCGACCGAGACGACCGCGCTGGTGTACCCGGGCACCGGCCTGGTCGAGGGCACGGTGCTGTCCGAGGGCAGGGGCACGACGCGGCCGTTCGAGCTGGTCGGCGCTCCCGGCATCGATTGGCGCTGGGCCGAGGCCATCGGCGCTCCGCCAGGCGCCCGGGTCCGCGAGGCCTACTTCCAGCCGACGTCCGGCAAGTTCACCGGGCAGGTCTGCGGCGGGGTGCAGCTCCACGTCACCGACCCGCGCCGGTTCGACGCCATCGGGACCGCCGTGGCCATGGTCGTGGCGGCTCGGCGGGTGCACCCGGACGTGTTCGCCTGGCGGCCGGACAACTACGTCGACAAGCTCTCGGGGTCCGACCGGCTGCGGCAGATGGTGTCGGCAGGGGCGAGCGCCGCGGAGATCACCGGGTCGTGGGAGACGGCTCTATCGGGCTTCCGGGAACTGCGGAGGCCCTACCTGCTGTATCCGTGAAGGGTGGGGGCGGTGCTCGTACAACTCGGAGCGGCGGTTGCGGTCTTGGCGGTCACGGCGGGCGTAGGACCAACGGGCAGGTTCGACGTGCCGGTTGACGGCTTCGCAGCTGCCACGACCGTGCTGCGCAAAGGTAGCCCTGAGTCTGTCGGTCTCGATCCGGCGCCGATAGAGGCGGCCAAGGCCATTATCGCGGGCAGCCCTCTCTTCCCCGGTGCAGTGACCCTGCTGGCGCACGACGGGGTCATCGTCGACCAGACCGCGACCGGTAAGGCTGTGCGATACGCGGACGCGACGACCGAGCTACCTGCCGACCAGCAGGTTCCGATGCGCGTGGACACCATCTTCGACGTGGCGTCGGTGACCAAGCTGTTCACCTCCATCGCCGTCTTGGGCCTGGTCGAGGACGGGATAGTCGGCATCGAGAAGCCCGTGTCGACCTACCTGCCGGAGTTCGGCGTCAACGGCAAGGCAGCCATCACCGTCAAGCATCTGCTGACCCACACCTCCGGCCTAGAGCCCTTCATCCCTCTCTGGCGGGACTACCCGGACAAGGCAGCGCGGATCAAGGCCGTCATGGACCACGCGCTGTCAGCGCCACCGGGCAGCGTCTACACCTACTCGGACCTCAACCTCATCGCTCTGGGTGTCCTGGTCGAGCGCCTGCGTGGAGAGCCGCTGGACTCCGTGGTCACCAAGAGGATCACTACACCGTTGGGCCTAACTGACACCGGCTTCAACCCGCCAGCCAGCAAGCGGGACAGGATCGCGGCCACGGAGTACCAAACGGCACCGACACGCGGGATGGTCAGAGGCGAGGTCCACGACGAGAACGCGTGGTCGCTGGGCGGGGTAGCCGGTCACGCCGGGGTGTTCTCGACCGCCAAAGACCTGGCCGTGTTGGGGCAGACGATCCTCAACGGCGGCATGTACCGGGGGAAGCGCATCCTGCGCGAGGCCACGGTCCGGGAGATGTTGACCAACCACAACGCCGCCTATCCCGGTAACGCGCACGGCCTCGGCTTCGAGCTGGACCAGCGCTGGTACATGGGCGGCCTGGCGGGCCCCAGGACGGCCGGGCACACGGGCTACACCGGGACCTCGCTCGTGCTCGACCCGGCGTCGCGGTCCATCGCGGTCCTGCTGACCAACCGGGTCCACCCGGTGCGCACCAACGGCTCGATCAACTCGGCGCGGGAGGCGCTGGCCACCGGGCTGGCCAGGGCACTGGCCGTGCGCCCGCGCCAGGGTCCAACGGCCTGGTACACCGCCACCGGCGGCGCGACGCTGCTCACCGGACCGCTGCGGTCGACCGGTCCGGTCTCGGTGAGTTTCGCCGCATTCGTCGACACGGACGCGGGCGACAGCCTCGTGGTCGAGTCCGAGGACGGCGGGACGTGGCGAGCGCTACCGCTGCGGGTGTCCGGGCCGGGCGCCCCCGAGGGGGAAGTCACCGGTTTGTCCGGTTCTGGGTACCGTAGTTGGTGGACAGTCCACGCGATTGGGCCGGTCGGGGCGCCCGTGACGGTTCGTTGGCGTTATGTCACGGACAGTCGCCATAGCGGCCGAGGGGTGACACTTGATCGAATCATCGTCACCGACAGTAGGCGAATCCTACTCAACGGTGAGAAACAACCCCACTTGATACGCCCGCTCGGGTGGGAGCCCAAAACTCGTTGACCTTCGGATGCTAACAATCCGCGTTCGCCCAGCGATGCGGTGGGCAAGCCCCCACCAGGGGCGACGACCGGTACGGACACATTTGGGTAGCGTTGCCACCAGATGTCATGCACCGTCTTGTACTACCCCATAACTGTTAGTAAGTTTCCCACGTGAGTGCGAGTCAAATGACAGCAGAACACAGCGAGTCAAGCCCGTTGGTCCGCATTCGCTCGCTCCTGCCCGGCCTAGCCCGTGCGGAGCAGCGGGTGGCCAAGGTTGTGCTCGACAGCCCGTCCACCGTCGCCAGGCGCAGCATCACCGAGGTCGCCGAGGCCGCGGGCACCAGCGAGACCACCGTGACCCGGTTCTGCAAGGCGATCGGCGTCGGGGGCTACCCCGAGCTGCGGATCGCGCTTGCCGCCGACACGGCTCGCTCAGCCGCGCGCGTCGACCGCGACCTCGGGGGTGAGATCGCGCCAGAGGACGACCTGAAGACCGTCGTCGGCAAGGTCACCTTCTCCGACGCGCGCGCCGTCGAGGAGACAGCCGAACAGCTCGACATCGAAGTGCTCGCCAAGGTGGTCGACGCCGTGGCGACAGCGGGCCGGGTCGACGTCTACGGCGTCGGTGCCAGCGCGTTCGTCGCCGCCGACCTGCAGCAGAAGCTGCACCGGATCGGCCGGGTGAGCTTCGCCTGGAACGACACGCACATCATGCTGACCTCGGCCGCGGTGCTGAGCCCCGGCGACGTCGCGGTGGCGATCTCGCACACCGGCGCCACCGTCGACACCGTCGAGGCGCTGCGCACCGCCCGCGAGCACGGGGCGACCACGGTCGCCCTGACGAACTACCCGACGTCCCCGATCGCCGAGGTGGCCGACCTCGTGCTCACCACGGCCGCGCGGGAGACCACGTTCCGCTCGGGGGCGACCGCGAGCCGCATCGCGCAGCTCACCGTCGTCGACTGCCTGTTCATCGGGGTCGCGCAGCGGCACCTGGACCAGTCGATCAAGGCACTGGACTCGACCAGGGACGCCGTCGGCACGCACCGGCTGGAGACGAGGCACGACGGGCGGCGCAAGCCGCGGGAGAACGGGAAATGAGACCTGGTGCGCGGGCCAACCGCGCCGGGGAGGGGGAACTCGGATGACCGTGCCACGTCAGTCGGTCCATGTGGACTCCCCGACCGAGCGGCGCAACCCGCGCACCACGGAGATCGACCGGATGTCGACGCTCGACATCCTGCGCACCATCAACTCGGAAGACCAACTCGTCCCGACCGCCGTCGCCGCCGCCCTACCGCACCTGAGCCGGGCCGTGGACATGGCAACCGAGGCACTGCAATCCGGCCACCGCGTGCACTACGTCGGCGCTGGCACCTCCGGCCGCCTCGCGACCCTGGACGCGGCAGAGCTAACGCCGACCTACAACGTCCCCGCTGAATGGTTCCTGGTGCACCACGCGGGCGGCCCTTCCGCACTACGGGAAGCGGTGGAGGGCGCGGAGGATGACGAATCCGAAGGCGCCGCCGAGATGCGCCGTGACGCGCGCCCCGGGGACTTCGTACTCGGCCTCACCGCTTCTGGGCGGACCCCGTACGTGCTGGGCGCGCTCGCCGAGGCCCACCGCATCGGCGCGAGCACCGCGCTCGTCTCGAACAACCCGGACGCCGCCCGCGCCCCTGGCGTCGACCTGGTGATCGCGGTGGACACCGGGCCTGAGGCGATCTCTGGATCGACCCGGATGAAGGCCGGGACCGCGCAGAAGATCTTACTCACCACGTTCTCGACTGCGGTGATGGTGAAGATGGGGCGCACTTACTCGAACCTGATGGTCAGCATGCGCGCGACCAACGCCAAGCTGCGTGGGCGGAGTCTGCGGATCCTGCGTGAGGCAACGGGGTCTGGGCAGCAGGAGTGCTCGGCGGCGTTGCTGGCGGCGCACGGGGATTTGAAGGTGGCGATGGTGCACCTGCTGTCCGGTGTGGACGTTATGGATGCGGCTCGGGCGTTGGCCGAGTCAAGTGGACACGTGAGACGAGCACTGGGCTTGCTGGGAGCACACGCTTTCTGAGGACTCCGCCAAGGAGAGACCCACAGGAAAGAAGAGTCCTCTCAGACGTTGGCCCACAACCCAGCCCTCTGCAACGTTGGCCGAACAACGCTCCTCGGAGTCGCTGGTGCCAACTCTGCTCGATGGGGTGGACTTGTCTTGTGTGGGGTGGCGGCGTCCGTGAACTCGCCAGCGTGGGGGAGGGCCGTCTCTTCAGGCCCCGCCTTTGTGCTCTTCCCAGGACGCCGCAGGGGCCCCGCGCAAAACAAGTTCGCCCCATCGAGCACAGCTCGAAACTCGCGCCCCAGCGCAATGCCGAAGGCGAGCCGTTGATCGTCGACGCCGCAGGCGAGACCGAGAGCCACCTACCCCAGCTCAAGATCAAACCGCCCACAGCAGCCCCCGATATACAGCTTACCGAGAGCCACCCACACAACGCACCAAGCGAGCCACCGCCCTGTGGACAACCAACGATCTCAAGCCGTCGCCGCGTCCGCGATCGATGCGGCCTCCCGAGCACCCGCCTCTAGAGACTCGCAGCTGTAGATGATCCACTCACCAATGGCGTCAGGAGCACCAGAAGCGAAGGCGGCGGCTAGGTCTCGGTAGCGGTTGGGGTTGCGCAGGAACGCTACTTCGGGAACAGCTAGGCCCTTGGGGTCCAGACCGGTGCTGATAAGAGTCAAGCGAGCGGCGGCGCGGGCAACAACCCCGTCCGCAGTACCAAATGGAGTCAGAGCCAACAGTTCACCGTGGACGATGGCGGCTAGAACCGGTCCAGGAACCTTTGTGCCGCCCGCAATAAGACCCGCAAGCAGGTCCAAGCGACTAGCGACACCTAGCCCCGCGCGAGGGCGGCCGAGGCTATCGGGTCCAGTTAGGTCGGCAGCGGCGAGAACGTGCAGGCGGGCTAGGGCTTGCATGGGGGCGCGTTCCCAGGTGGGGAGCAGCGGCCCCAAGGCCTCGGCTACGCGGAGGGCGCCTGCCAGGGTGGGGTCGGTGACCTCGCCGTCCGCCGGGATGTCGGCGGGGCCGCCGTCGAGGACGGCGGAGGCGCGGGCGGCTCGGACGGAGGCCTCGGCGGCGGTGGCGGGCCAGCCGCGGCGGTTGGTGGGGTGGCGGTGGACCTCGGCCACGGCGTCCCTGGCTAGGGCGACGGCGTCGGGGACGCCGGGGAGGTCCAGGAGCGGGGCCAGCGGGTCGGTCACCGGTCGAACATTACCGGCGGGTCACCGGGGTGCTAGCTCGGGTCCAGGGTGCGTTCCCGGTTCGAACGCGGGCCGGGTAGCGGTACCGCGGGGGTCAGTCTGATCTGGTTTCGGCCACTGTCCTTGGCCTCGGCTAAGGCTTGGTCCGCGTACTCCTGGAGCGTCGCCAGGTCTGTGCCGTGCTCGGGCGATAGCGCTATCCCGCCGGAGATGGTGAAGTTGCCGACCTGCTCGGTACGGCCACCGGCGGCCTTGGTCAGTTCGACCGTCATGGACTCCACTGCGCTCCGGATGCGTTCGGCGATGGCCCAGGCGTCGGCGCGGGAGGTGCTGGGCAGGAGGACCGTGAACTCCTCGCCGCCCCAGCGGCAGACCAGGTCGTCGCGGCGGACGCTGGTGCGCAGGACGCCCGCGAGTGCCTTGAGGACCTCGTTGGCGCCGAGGTGCCCGAGCCGGGCGTTGACCTGCTTGAACCGGTCCAGGTCGAACATCATGACCGCGGTGGGGCGGCGGCGGGCCTGGTCGGCGACGAGGGCGAGGGCGGCGGCCGGGTTGAACCCGCGCTGGTTGGCCAGGCCGGTCAGCGGGTCGTGCAGCGCGTCGACCTCCAGCCGGTCGCGCTCCAGCTCCAACTGCTCGATGCGCTGGGTGTGCCGGGTGTAGCCGACGACCACGACCGATAGCGCTGCCAGCAGCAGGCCATAAGCGACACCGGCACCCCAGGCCGCGATGAGGCCGAGGCAGAGCGTGATCGCCAGGTCCGCGTTCTCCTTGCGGTGGCCCAGGATCGACACCCACGACCAGTCGCCGCGCAGACCGCGGGCGATTCCGATAACCACTGTCTGCGCGAGGTAGTACACACCGAACGCGGCCGCCACCGCCGCTGTAGCGGCTAGGACCTCATTCGGCTCCACCCTTGCGCCGCGCACCCAGTTGTGCAGGGGGGTCGCCGTGGCGAGCGCCTGGGCCGCCAGCGCGGACGAGGTGATCGCGAAAGTCGTGAACACATAACGTCCTGGCGGTTTCCGCGCGATGAAGTACCGCCGGACGCGGATGACCAGGACGAGCGCCACAACCAGCGGGATCGGCAGCACCAGCGCACCCGCGCAGGTCCATACCCCCGTGTGGTCGATGTGCTCACCCGACAAATGCGCGGCCCTGCGTCGTTCTTCCGCCGGTCGGGTTGCCTCCATGTGCAGTATCGCGAAGGCCGTCAGCAGCGCGAACAGCCGCAGTGACAGGGAATCCGGCCATCCGGCCGACACCGCGCCGACCACCGCCCATGCGAAGATCGCCACCTCGGTCGCCACGATCCACGCGAATCCGGAGGTGGTCGTGTGGGACAGGAGGTCGAGGGCCCTTATCCGCCTCGGTAGGGGTATGCCGGACAAGCGGGTGTCCTGGGGACTTGTCAGACTGGGCATTGTCCCCCTTTGCGACAGACGGGACACTGAACGTGACCCGCGGCGGGCGGGGTACGTTCGGTCCCCCCGGACCCGAGAGGGAGGTAACACCGTGCGGAACCGCGAGTACTGAGCCGAACTGCTGCCACGGCAGTTCGAGTCGACCCAGCAGTCCGACCCCTCGAGGAGGAAGCCGCGATGCGCAACCGCGAGTACTGATCCCCAGCCATGCCACCGCCCCTCTCGGTACTGAGGCTCATCCCTGACGCCAGGCGAAGCCCACCACCGCGCAGCCTATGGTCGCCACCACACCGGCAAGCGTGCTGGTCGGCGTAGCGGGACCGGGAGATCACGGCGGACCGGCCACCGACGAGCACCGACTGGCCCTGCCCTGCACGCAGGCCCGTTCGGACCGCCCCGGTGGCAAGCCCGGTGATCGGATCCGGGAGAAGTTCGACGCAGGCCGCCCCGGCGAGGTAAGTGCCACCTGCTCCGGGTGCCGCGAACCGTGACAGCCCGACCACCGCGTGCCCGCGCTGGTCGGGTAGCACCACACCGTCCCCGGCGAAGGCGGCGGTCCTGGCGGCGGGCCGGGGCCGCGGCCCGAACCGCAGTTCCCCGTGCCCGGTCTCACGCCGGGTGGTCGACCCCGTGATCGGGAGCCGGAGTCCTGCGCGCGCGATCAGCGCGGCGAACACGGGGGTCGGGATCGCGTCGGCGACCCGCTTCGCCCGGAACTCCGGGGCAGCCAGTGGTGAACGCCCACCCATCATCCCCCCACCACGTCGACCTCTCGGCATTCCCTACCCGGATCACCGCCGACCACGGTACGTCCCCACCAGGCTACTTTCCGCCGAATCGGAAGAGGACAGCCGAACGGAGCAGATACCCACCGATCGGCCGAACTCCGAACCGTGCCCCACTGGTCTATACCTATGCGGTGTCGGACTGTCGGGCGGGCGCCGGGAGCACTAGATTCCTCTCGACAACCGGCCGCGCCCGCCGGAGGAACCGGAGATTCACCGAGGAGGTCAGGTCCATGACCGAGCAGTCCGGTCAGACACCGACGCTGGACAACCTGTCGACGGAGAGCCGGGTGTTCGCCCCGACCGACGAGTTCAGCGCGGCGGCCAACGTCGGGGCGGCGGCCTACGAGCAGGGCGCCGACGACCGCGAGGCGTTCTGGGCCGAGCAGGCCGAGCGGCTGAGCTGGGACACCCGCTGGGAGCGGGTGCTCGACTGGGACGACGCGCCGTTCGCCAAGTGGTTCGTCGGCGGCAAACTGAACGTGGCGGCCAACTGTGTCGACCGTCACGTCGAGGCGGGCCTGGGTGACCGGGTCGCCATCCACTGGGTTGGCGAGCCGGGTGACAGCAGGACGATCACCTACGCCGACCTGCTGCGCGAGGTCAGCAAGACGGCGAACGCGCTCGCCGAGCTCGGCCTCGAGCCGGGCGACCGGGTCGCCATCCAGATGCCGATGATCCCCGAGGCCATCTACTCGATGCTGGCCTGCGCCCGGCTCGGCCTGGTGCACAGCGTGGTGTTCGGCGGGTTCTCCTCGACGGCGCTGCGCTCGCGCATCGACGACGCCCAGGCGAAGCTGCTGATCACCTCCGACGGGCAGTACCGGCGCGGCGCGCCCGCCCCGATGAAGGACAACACCGACGAGGCGACCGCGCACACGCCGTCCATCGAGCACGTGCTGGTGGTCCGCCGCACCGGTGGCGAGGTCGGCTGGACCGAGGGCCGCGACCTGTGGTGGCACGACCTGGTTGATCGCCAGTCGGAGACGCACGCGGCGCAGGCGTTCGACGCCGAGCACCCGCTGTTCATCCTCTACACGAGCGGCACCACGGGGAACCCCAAGGGAATCCTGCACACCTCGGGCGGTTACCTCACCCAGGCCTCTTACACCCATCACGCCGTCTTCGACCTCAAGCCGGAGACCGACGTGTACTGGTGCACCGCCGACATCGGCTGGATCACCGGGCACTCCTACATCGTCTACGGTCCGCTGTCCAACGGCGTGACCCAGGTCGTCTACGAGGGTACGCCGAACACCCCGCACGAAGGTCGACACTGGGAGATCATCCAAGAGCACCAGGTGTCGATCTACTACACGGCACCGACCTTGATCCGCACCTTCATGAAGTGGGGCGCGGACATCCCGGCTGGCTACGACCTGTCGAGCCTGCGGGTGCTCGGCAGCGTGGGCGAGCCGATCAACCCGGAGGCGTGGATCTGGTACCGGGAGAACATCGGCGCCAACCGCACCCCGATCGTGGACACCTGGTGGCAGACCGAGACCGGCGCCATCATGATCAGCCCGCTGCCCGGGGTGACGCACACCAAGCCGGGCTCGGCGCAGCAGCCGCTGCCGGGCATCTCGGCGAAGGTGGTCGACGACCAGGGCGTCGAGGTCGCCAAGGGTGGCGGCGGCTACCTGGTGCTCGACCAGCCGTGGCCGTCGATGCTGCGCGGGATCTGGGGCGATGACGAGCGCTACCGCGACACCTACTGGTCGCGGTTCACCGACCTGGGCTTCTACTTCGCCGGTGACGGCGCCAAGTACGACGCGGACGGCGACATCTGGCTGCTCGGCCGGGTCGACGACGTGATGAACGTCTCCGGCCACCGGATCTCCACCACCGAGGTCGAGTCGGCGCTGGTGTCGCACCCGACGGTGGCCGAGGCCGCGGTCGTCGGCGCCAGCGACCCGACCACCGGCCAGGGCATCGTCGCGTTCGTCATCCTGCGCGGCTCGGCGAAGCCGGACGACAGCACGGTGAAGACGCTGCGCGACCACGTGGCCACGGAGATCGGCCCGATCGCCAAGCCGCGGCAGGTCTTGATCGTCAACGAGCTGCCGAAGACCCGCAGCGGCAAGATCATGCGCAGGCTGCTGCGCGACGTGGCGGAGAACCGGGCCATCGGCGACACCACCACGCTGGCCGACTCGGCGGTGATGGACCTCATCAGCTCCGGGTTGAAGTCCGCCCCCAGCGAGGACTGAGACGCCCACCCGGACGCCCCCTGCCCTACCGGGTGGGGGGCGTCTCGGCGCGCAGGGTGGCCAGCAGTTCGGTGATGGCGTGCATGATCCGCTTGGTCGCCTCGTTGATGGTCTCGCGGTCGGTCCCGTTGAGGTCGGATAGGTCTACCGGGTCACCCGCGACGATGTCGACCGTCTTGCGGGGGAACAGCTTCGGGAACTTGGCCGTAGCGGGCAAGAGCGCGTGTGTCCCCCAGTTCACCACTGGGACGACCGGCGCTCCTGTCTCTAGCGCCACTCGGGCCACACCGTTCTTCACCTTGCGCGACGGCCAGTGGTTCTCGTCGTCGGAGAACCCTGCCTCGGGGAAGAACATCACGCACTCCCCCTTGTTCACCGCCTCTACCGCGCCGAGGTAGGCGTGACGGGCCTGCGCGGTGTTGCGTTCCACGGGGATGTGGCCGCCTCCCGTGAGGACCCGCTTGACCAGCGGGATGCGCCACAGGCTCGCCTTGGCCAGGTAGCGCGGGATGCGTCCGGAAGCCAGGGAGAACGCGGTCACGGTCACCGGGTCGGCGAACGACAGGTGGTTCGACGCCAGGAGTACGCCACCGGACTTGGGGAGCTTTTCCCCGCCGCGGAATCGCAACCGGGTGACCACGGCGAGCAACGGCCAGATGAGGTCGATGGCGAAACTGAACCAGAACCCCCTGCCCCGGCGCGGGACGCGGAACATCAACGCGAGGGCACGCCAGGTCGGCATGGGTTTGTTCGAGTCAGACACACCACAATCTTCGGTCATCACACCGACAGGTCTTGGTGGAACCACCCATGTTGCGCGAAGAATGCCCGGGTGAGCACCGAGAGCGACGGCCGCGTCCCGCACGAGGGTGAGCCGCACCACAACGGACTGGCCGGGCGGCTGAACTGGTTGCGGGCCGGGGTGCTGGGCGCCAACGACGGCATCATCTCGACCGCCGGTCTCGTGGTCGGCGTGGCGGGGGCGACCGCGGACCGGACCACGATCCTGGCCGCCGGGGTGGCCGGGCTGGTGGCAGGCGCGCTGTCGATGGCGGGCGGCGAGTACGTGTCGGTCAGCACCCAGCGCGACACCGAGCTGGCGGCGTTGCGCAAAGAGGAACGCGAGCTGCGGGAGATGCCCGAGGCCGAGGAACGCGAACTCGCCGAGATCTACGAGGCCAAGGGGCTGTCCCCGGAGCTGGCGACGCAGGTGGCGCACGAGCTGACCGTGAAGGACGCCCTCCACGCGCACGCCGAGGCGGAGCTGCAGATCGACCCGGACAACCTCACCAGCCCGTGGCAGGCCGCGTGGGCGTCGTTCCTCTCGTTCGCCGTTGGCGCTCTCATCCCGCTGATCGCGATTGCCGTACCGCCCGTGGACGCGCGAGTGCTCACCTGCATCGCGGCCGTCGTAGCCGGTCTCGTGCTGACTGGTTACGTCAGCGCCAGGCTGGGCGGGGCGGTCGCTAGGCGCGCTGTCTTGCGGAACGTCGTAGTGGGCGTGCTGGCGATGGTGGTCACCTACTTCGTAGGAGTGCTGTTCGGCGTGACTGTGGGCTAGCGCGGCACTAGGGTGGGAACCAGGTGCGCCGGGAAGTCTGGTCGGCAAGTGGTCCAGCCATGCCTAGGAGCAGCCCTTGTCGCACCGCCGCCGTCCATCGCCGCCCGCCGCGCTGACCGAGTTCGCCCGCTACCTGCGGACCGAGACTGTCGGCGGGGTCGTCCTGCTCGTGGCCGCCGCCGCGGCCCTGGTGTTGGCGAACTCGCCGCTGTCCGGTGTGTACACGGCGGTGCGCGATGTCGAGTTCGGTCCGCACTTCCTGCACCTGAACCTGACTGCGGGCGAGTGGGCCAAGGACGGACTCCTGGCGCTCTTCTTCTTCGTCGCGGGCCTGGAGCTCAAGCGCGAGTTAGTGCTGGGCGAGCTGTCTGACTTCAAGGCGGCGATCTTGCCCGTTGTCGCTGCCGTCGGCGGGATGGTCGTCCCAGCCCTGGTGGCGCTAACGGTCGCGTGGGGTGATCCGCGCGCGGGCGACGTGTGGGCGGTACCGGTGGCGACGGACATCGCGTTCGCGCTGGGCGTGTTGGCGCTAACGGGGTCAGGCATGCCCAGCAGCGCGCGCGTGTTCCTGCTCAGCCTGGCCGTAGTGGATGACCTCGGCGCGATCCTTCTGATCGCCGTCTTGTTCACCAGCGGGCTCAACCTCATCGCCGCGGCGGTGGCGGCCGCGTTGCTGGGGCTCTATGCCTACCTTCAGCACCGCCGGGTGACCTCCGCATGGATCTATGTGCCGCTCGCGGTCGCGGTGTGGGTCGCGGTCCACTCCTCCGGGGTCCACGCGACGATCGCCGGTGTGGCGTTGGCGTTGCTCACGCGGGTCAAGAAGGACTCCTACGAGAGAGAGGCACCCGCACTGCGCTTGGAGCACCGGCTCCAGCCGTGGTCAGCGGGGCTCGCGGTGCCGGTCTTCGCCTTCTTCGCCGCCGGGGTCTCGGTCGGCGGGGATGTCCTGCGGCAGTTCACCAGCGACAAGGTCGTCTTGGCCGTGTTCGCCGGGCTCGTGGTCGGCAAGCTGGTCGGCATCACCGGCGCCGCGCTGCTCGCGGTCCGCCTCAAGCTGGCCACCCTGCCCGCTGACCTGGGCAAACGAGACCTGGTGGCGGTCGCCATGCTCGGCGGCGTCGGCTTCACCGTCAGCCTGCTGATCGCCGAACTCGCCCTCGACCCCGCCGACGCCGACCTGGCCAAGGCCGCGGTGCTGGTCGCCTCCGCGGTGGCCGCGCTGCTGGCCGCCGCGCTCCTGGTCGGTCGGGGACGGGCGCGGCGGCGAAACGCGGAGGGTACCGCCCGCCCGGCCTCCGATGACCGAGCATGGCACGATGACGCAGGTGACCAGCGCGCACGGAAAAGCAGACGGTTCGGGGCTGCCGCAAGTCCCCTCGATCCCCCTCGCTGACGACCGCGCCATCGCGGCAGCGGGCGAGCAGTCCATCGGGCACCTGGTCAAGGACGCGACCACGCACCTGTCGACCCTGGTGCGGGCCGAGGTCGAGCTGGCCAAGTCCGAGGTCACCAAGGAGGTGAAGAAGGGGATCAAGGGCAGCGTCTTCTTCATCATCGCGCTGACCGTGGTGCTCTACAGCTCGTTCTTCTTCTTCTTCGCGCTGGCCGAGCTGATCGCCGACCTCGGCGTGGTGCGCTCGGGCGCCTTCGCCATCGTGTTCGGCTTCATGCTGGTCGTCGCGGCGGTCTTCACGCTGCTCGGCATCCGCAAGCTCAAGTCGCTGCGGGCGCCGGAGCGCACGATCTCCTCGGTCAAGGACACCGCGGCCGCGTTGACCCACCGCGGCGACCGCCAGTCCTGAGCGACCACCCGTGCCCGCCCACCCGGATCCCTCGGTCGTCCGCATCGATGGACCGTGGGCGCACCGCGACGTGCACGCCAACGGCATCCGGCTGCACGTCGCCGAGACCGGCGAGGGCCCGCTCGTCCTGCTGCTGCACGGCTTCGCCGGGTTCTGGTGGTCCTGGCGCGACCAGTTGACCGCGCTGGGCGATGCCGGGTTCCGGGCGGTCGCCGTCGACCTGCGCGGCTATGGCGACTCCGACAAGCCACCCCGCGGCTACGACGCGTGGACGCTGGCGGGCGACGTGGCGGGGCTGGTGAAGTCCCTCGGTGAGCCGAAGGCCCACCTGGTCGGCCATGACTGGGGCGGGCAGCTCGCCTGGACCGTCGCCGCGCTGCACCCGCGCGTTGTGCACTCCTTGGCGACCATCTCGGCCCCGCACCCTCTTGCCCTAAGAGGACAAATCCGCCGCACGGCCCTGCGCAAGGCGCCGCGGAATCAAGCCCGAGCGATGCGACACCTGTTCGCCGCCCAGATCCCGATGCTGCCCGAGCGGCGCATCACCCAGGACGGCGCCGCGCTCGTCGAACGTCGGATCCGATCTTGGTCCGGCCAGTACTGGTCGGGGCTACCGGAAGCCGCTGAGCGCTATCGGACCGCGATGCTGGTTCCCGGTACCGCGCACAGCTCGCATGAGTACTACCGGTGGGCCGCACGATCCCAACTCCGCAGCGAGGGTCGACGGTTCACCGAGGCCCTGGGTCGCGAGATCGAGGTTCCGGTCTTCCAGCTCTACGGCGCTGACGACCCGTGTGTACTACCTCGCACGCGCATCGCGTCAGGACAGTGGATCGGTGGCACTGCCGAGCACCACGAGCTGCCCAAGGTCGGGCACTTCCCACACGAAGAGGCGCCAGCAGCGACCAACGCGCTGCTAACGGCCTTCGTGAAGGGTTAGCTCGAACAGCGCCCGGTGCCAACCGGTTCCCGCAGTGCCGCCGCTTGGCCGACCTCCGCGCGCACCTCGGCCGCGGTCAACGCGTAACCGGTCTCCGAGTCGTCGATGGCCGCGCCGAACACCACGCCGATCACCTCACCGGCGGGATTGACCAACGGACCGCCCGAGTTCCCGCTGAGCACCTTCGCGCGCAACGTGAACACGTCCCGGTTGACCGTGTTCGCGTCGTAGATGTCCGGTCCCCGCAGGGGGATTCGGTCGCGGACACGAGCAGGCGCGGCGGTGTAAGGCCCGTCGAGGGGGTAACCGAGCACGATGCCGTCTTGGCCGCTAGAGGCGTCGCCTTGGGCGAACGGTAAGGCCTGTGCCCTCAGTGCGGGCACGCTCAAGATGGCCAAGTCGGTGTCGGGGTCGTAGTGCACGACGGTGGCCTTGAGTGTGCGGTCGCCCGACTCCACGCTGACCTCGTTGGTGCCCGCGACGACGTGCGCGTTGGTCATGACCCGCTGCGGTGCGACCACGAAGCCGCTGCCCTCCAACGCCCGCTCGCACGACGGCGCCTTGGCGTTGACCTTCAGCACGCTGGGCCGCACCCGCTGCACCACCTCGCTGGCCTGCAGCGCCGGGTCCGGCGGGTCGACCTCCTTGTTCGGGGTCCGGTTGAACGGGTCCACCGCGGCCGGGAAGCCGGAGACGTCGAGCAGTTGCCGCAGCTCGTTCGGCAGGCCCTTGGCCGCCTGCGGCATGACGTCGTTGACCCCGCCGAGCACCGCGGAGTTGTTGATCGCCGAGGCCAGCCCGGGCAGCCCGCCGACCGTGGTCAGCGGCAACGCGATCAGCCAGGCGACCACGAACACCACGGCGCCCTGCACGACCGCCCCGAGCGCGCTGTCCACCCCGGCCAGCTTGGGCGAGGAGATCTTCTGCCGGATGGTGCGCCCGATCCACACCCCGAACGTCTCGCCGAGCGCCACCAGCAGCACGAACACCGCGACCGCGAAGGCGACCCTGGTCGGCGTCGAGTCGATCTGCTCGACCACCAGTGGCGCCAGCTTGATCCCGGCGACCGCGCCGATCAGCACCCCGATGAAGGCGGGCAGCGCGGTCACCACACCTTGGCGCGCACCGGACACCGCTGCCAGCACCGCGAGCGCGACCACCAGGACATCCACCCAGTTCACGACTGGACCCCCGCTCCGACCGCGCGCCACGCGGCGTCGAGGTCGCGCACGTCGCCGGTGTCCCACGGCCGCTCCCAGCCGCCCACGGCCAGCAGCATCGTCAGCAGACCCGCGGTGAAGCCCCAGATCAGCATGCCCGGCGCGGCGAACGCGGGACCGACGTAGCCGCCGGAGTGCGCGACGCGGAACCGGTTGGCCGGGTCGGCCAGGTGCGAGATCGGGATCCGCGCGACCGCCTGGGTCTCCGCGGGGTCCACGGCGCGCACGGGGCTCGGTTCGGCCCAGTGCGCCAGGACCGGCGTCACGTCGAACCCGGACACCGGCACGTGCAGCGTCGGCAGCAACGCCACCGGCCGGACCCCGGCGGGGTCGAGCCCGGTCTCCTCGACGGCCTCGCGCACGGCGGTGTCGACCGGTCCCCCATCGACCGTTTCGGCGCCGCCGCCCGGGAAGGCGACCTGGCCGGAGTGGTTGCCCCCGGTGTCGGCGCGCAGCTGGAACAGCAGGTCGGGGCCGTGTTCGGCGGTCTCACCGAGCAGCATCAGCACCGCGGCGGGGCGGGCACCGGGGCCGGGCGCGGCGAACCGCTTCCACAGCCCGAGGTCGAGGTCGGCGGTCGCGGCGACCACCGGGCCGAGCCAGTCCGGCAGCCCACCCGGGTCCACCAGCGGTCCATGCGTGCTCATCGGCCCCCTCCGACGTGGCGGTCGACGACGGAGCGCACGTCGTCGACCGACCGGAACAGCCGCGGCTGCGTGATCAACGTGGCGGTGCCGTCCGCCGCCACCAGGTAAGAGGCGGGCAACGCGTCCGGCACCCTCAGGCCGCGTTGGACCTGCCCGTCGCGGTCGAGCAGGTTCGGGAAACGCACCCCGAGCGCGCTCAACAGGTCTAGCGCGTCCTTGTCCTGACTCTGTACCGCGATCCCGACGACCTCAACCGCGCCGGGACCGGTCGCGTACTCCGCGAGCAGCGGGAGTTCGTCGCGGCACGGCATGCACCAGGTAGCCCACACGTTGACCAGGACGGGTCGGCCACCGAACACGTTGCCCGCGACTACCTGCGCGCCATCGGCCAGACATTCCGCGTGAGCGTCAACGAGGCTTTGCACACCCGCGCCGGTCGGGCACGCGGTGAGCGCCGCAGCCGCCCTAGCCGCTGTGAGGTCCGGTCCTGGGGGTGGGGGCGCGGTGGGTTCAGCTCCGCGAGGCCATACCGCCACTGCCCCGGCGACCACCAGGATCACCGCGACCAGCGCCCACCTCGCGGCTGTGCTCACTCGGTCGGCTTCCCCGGCCGGTAACCCTCACGGGTCCGTTCGGCAAGCGCGATCAGATGCGGTCCTTCGGCTCCCTTGACCAGCTTCGCGGCCTGCTCCGGCTCGGTAGGACCGGCACCGAAGGACGGGCAGTCGCGATAGAGGAGACAGGCGCCACAGGCGGGCTTACGCGCGTGGCAGACCCGGCGGCCGTGGAAGATCACCCAGTGCGACAGCATCGTCCAGTCCTTGCGCGGGACTAGAGCGCCGATCGCGTGCTCGACCTTGACCGGGTCCTCTTCCTCTGTCCAACCCCAGCGGCGGACAAGCCTGCCGAAGTGCGTGTCCACGGTGATCCCGGGTACGCCGAACGCGTTCCCCAGGATCACGTTCGCGGTCTTGCGGCCGATGCCTGGCAGCTTCACCAGCTCGTCGAGCTTCCCGGGCACCTCCCCGCCGTGCTTCTCGACGAGCGCGGCACCAAGACCGATCAGGGACGTCGTCTTGTTGCGGTAGAACCCCGTCGGCCGGATGAACTCCTCCAGCTCGGTGCGGTCGGCGGAGGCGTAGTCGGCAGCCGTGCGGTACCGGGCGAACAGGGCAGGAGTGGTCAGGTTGACCCTGACGTCCGTGCACTGCGCCGACAGGATCGTCGCCACGGACAGCTCTAACGGATTGGTGAAGTCCAGTTCGCAATGCGCGTCCGGGTAGCCCTCTGCGAGCGCTCGGGTCATGCGGCGCACCCTGCGGGTCAGGCCTAGGTCGCGCCCGGTCTCCTCGGCTGCTGGCCGGGGCGGGCGTCGGGTGGTCGGCGGCACCTCGCTAGCCTACGGGCCGTCGGACAACCCGGGATGTGCCCCGGACGTCAACCAGGGTGACAACGGCGCCGGGGCCGGAGGCGGACCCGGGGCCAGCGGTTACGGAGCGAGGATCGACGACACATGGCTGTCTGGTTCGTGTTCGCGGTACCTTTGGTGATCATGTTCTTCGCGCTGTTCATGGAGCGCGTCGAAGCCCGGCTGCGGCACGTGGCCGTGCAGGAGACCGATGTCGAGGAGTTCCTCGAGTCGGCGCGGCCGGACGAGGTGCGGGCGCTCTACGGGCACGGCATCGGTCGGGCGCTGGAGCTGTTCCGGCTGCGCAGGCTGGGTGGCCGTGCGGCCAAGCGCGGTCGCCGGGGCGGGGCGTAGGCGCTAAGGTCATGCGGCTGGGTGCGTGAGCAGGCACGTCACGGGTGGTTCCGACCACCGCTAGGCGGCGAGCCGACGGGAGATCCCCGAGCAACGCCCTACACTGTATGTCGTGATCGACGCTGGCGGGAATGCGCCTGCGTCGGGTGGAAATTGGAGGACCGAGGTGGACGAGACCCTGGCCCGTGCGGGCATCTTCCAAGGGGTCGAGCCGGCCGCGGCCGAAGCGCTCGCCCAGACGCTGGAAGCCGTGGAGTTCCCGCGCGGGCACGTGATCTTCGCAGAGGGTGAGCCGGGGGACCGGCTCTACATCATCCAGTCCGGCAAGGTGAAGCTCGGCCGCAAGTCCCCGGACGGCAGGGAGAACCTGCTCGGCATCTTCGGCCCGTCCGACATGTTCGGCGAGCTGTCGATCTTCGACCCCGGTCCGCGCACGTCCACGGCGACCACGGTCACCGAGGTCCGCGCGGTCACCATGGACCGGCCCGCGCTGCGGCAGTGGATCGCGACCCGCCCGGAGATCGCCGAGCAGCTGCTGCGGGTGATCGCCCGGCGGCTGCGCAGGACCAACGGCATGCTGGCCGACCTGATCTTCACCGACGTGCCGGGCCGGGTCGCCAAGGCGCTGCTGCAGCTGGCCCAGCGCTTCGGCAGCCAGGAGGCCGGGCTGCTGCGGGTCACCCACGACCTCACCCAGGAGGAGATCGCCCAGTACGTCGGCGCCTCCCGGGAGACCGTCAACAAGGCGCTCGCCGACTTCGCCCACCGCGGTTGGCTGCGGCTTGAGGGCAAGAGCGTGCTGATCCTGGACCCCGAGCGGTTGGCCAGGCGCGCGCGTTAGAGCTGACACGGCAAGAGGACCCGGTCTGGGTAGACCGGGTCCTCTTGTGCGTTCGTGGACGGAAGGCCGGGCGCCGCCCCCGACGCGGCGCACCGACCTCCCGCTGTTGCGTGAACCATCCCCCGACGGCTCACGCTCCCCGCCCCTCCGACCAGGCCCCGACCTGCTACCGGAGGGAACTCGTGGTGGGTTCCCCATGGGGCAGCCCGCACACGGCGCCCCACCCATCCTTGAGCGGTTTCACCCTCAAGGACTCACCGCAGGCCCTGAACGTTGCCCGGGTTCACGGAGAATCCCCGCTTCCGTTACTGAACCGAGATATACCCCACAGCGGAGTGGCGGAAACCACCGGGTAAATACTGGTACGGCCGTACCGGAAAATGCATACTGGTACGCATGTCCCAGTCTGCCGGTCTCGCCGACTACCGCGCTGCCCTCACCACCCCGGGCGCTCGGGGGCCCGCGCTCGCCTCGCTGCTGGGCAGGCTGCCGGTGGCGATGGTGGGCTTCTCGATGCTGCTCTACATCCGCGAGTCCACCGGCTCTTACGCCACCGCCAGCCTGGTCTCCGCGGGCACGCTGGTCGGTCTCGCCATCGGGTCGGTCGGCCAGGGGCGGATCATGGACCGGATCGGGGCCGCGATCCCGCTGCTGGTCACGACTGCCCTCTTCGGCGTCTTCGTCGGGCTGACCCTGATCGCGACCGAGTCCGGGGCGCCCACCGCGCTGCTCATCGTGCTCGGCGTCGCCGTGGGCATGACCGAGCCGGTCGTCGCCTCCGCGTCGCGGACGATGTGGACCAGGGTCACCCCGGTCGGGCCGGTGCGCGACGCCGCGCTGGCCTACGAGGCGATCAGCATGGAGGTCTTCTTCATCCTCGGCCCCGCCATCTCCGGCCTGCTCATCGCCCTGCCCTGGGCGGGCACCGGCCTGGCGACCGCCGCGGTGTGCATGGTCGTGGGCAGCGTGTGGTTCGCGCTGACCCCGACCATCCGGCGCCACCGGCCGGACCCGGTCGAGCACACGGGCCTGCTCGGTCCGCTGGCGTTCCCGGGGATGCGGACCCTGGCCATCGCGGCCATGGGCTTCGGCATGATGCTCGGGTTCATCGAGGTCGCGGTGCCCGCGGCGGCGACGGCGGCGGGCAACACCCCCGCCGGTGGGCTGCTGCTGGGGCTGCTGTCGATCAGCTCGGTGCTCTTCGGCGTCGTCTACGGGGTCCGGCCGTGGCCGCGGGCGATGAACCTGCGGCTCTCGGCGCTGCTCGCGGTGTTCGCGGTGCTGGTGGCGGTGCTGGCGATCCCGACCACGCTGGTGTGGCTGGCGGTGGCGCTGCTGCTGGTCGGCACCATGGTGACCCCGCAGGCGACCACGCACTCGGCGGCGATCGACCTGGTCGCGCCCCCGACCGCGGCGACCGAGGCGTTCGGCTGGATCATCACCGCGGTCACCCTCGGGCTGGCGCTCGGGCAACTGGTCAGCGGCCAGCTCGTCGAGCACGTGGGGATCTGGTCGTCGTACCTGGTCGCGACGGGTGTCGGGCTGGTGTTCGCAGGCATCGTCTACGCCCGCCGGGCCACCGTCGGCGAACGGGTGCCTGCTCCGGCGCAAGCCCCCGCCATGGCCTGTGGATAACTTCTCCCGGCTGTCGGACCCCGCCGCTACCTTGGCCGCATGGATCTCACCGCGCCCACCGCGGCACTCGCCTCAGCCGCAGCCGACCTCGTCCGGCTCGTGCCGGGCAAGTTCGTCGACCCCGTCCTCAGCGGCGTCCTGCTGACCGCGACGGCCGCCGGGGTGGGGTTAGCGGCCAGCGATCGGGAACGCACCGCGACGGTGTCGTGCGGCGCGGTCACGCACACCGACGGGCAGGTGCTGGTGCCCGGCAAGCCGCTGGCCGAGACGCTGCGGGCGCTGACCGACCCCGAGGTCCGGCTCGTGGTGGAGGGCAACCGCCTCGCCATCCGCGCGTCGGGCGCCCGCTTCGCGTTGCCGCTGCTGGACCACACGCTGCACCCCGGCGTCAGCACGGTGTCCGGACCCGGCGGCACGGTCTCGGGCTCCGCCTTCGCCACCGCCCTGGCCACAGCGGCGAGCACGGCCGCGCGCGACGAGGCCCTGCCGGTCTTCACCGGCGTGCGCATCCGGTCCGAGGGCGAGCACCTGGTCTTACGCGCCACCGACCGGTACCGCATGGCGATCGCCAGCCTCCCGTGGGAACCGGACGGCGAGATCGACGTGATGGTCCCGGCGACGCTGCTGGCCGAGGTGGGCAAGCAGGTGTCCGGTGTGGGCCAGGCCCGGCTGACCGCCGCGGCGAACCAGTTCGGGGTGACGTGGGGTCGCACCGCCGTCACCACCGCCGTGCTGGACGGCAGCTACCTGAGCGAGACGAAGCTCGCCCTGTCCGATGTGGACACCCGGGTCGTCGTGGACGCGGAGTCGCTGGTCGCCGCCACCCGCCGGGTCGCGCTGTACAGCGACGCCCGGGGCGTGGTGAAGATCGAGGTGGGCGACTCCGAACTACGACTGCGCGCGACGGACCACAACGCCGGCGAGGCGGAGGAGTCCGTGAAGGCGACGGTGTCGGGTGGGCGAACCAGTCCGTCGTATCAGTCGCGGTACCTGCTGGACGCGCTGCGGCCGTTCAGCGGGGAGGTCGAACTGGCGATCCAGCCGGGGATGCGGGCAACCGTGGTCACGGCCGTGGAACCCGGGGAGGTGGACCTGCGCTACATCCTCATGCCGATGCTGCCGCCCAAGCCCTGAGCCCGCACCGGTTCCTGACCACAGTGGACATCTGCGGCACTGCGTCGAGTCATCCACCCTGAGCGGCTGACCGACGGTGCCCGGCGCGTGACCTGGTCCCGGCGGCCAGGCGGCGATCCAGTCAGGCGGCGGCCAAGCGGGCGAGCGGTGGTCAGACGGTCAAGCGGGCGAGCGGTGGTCAGACGGTCAGCTGGTGGTCAGGCGGAGGGCCTTGTCCAGGATGCGCTGGACGTGCAGGCCCCGGGCGGCGTCGACTCGGTGGGTGGTGGTGCCGGAGTGGACCATCCGCACGAAGTCGTCGAGCAGCAGGGCGTAGGAGTCCTGGGCGGGGGTCGCGCGGCCCGCGAGCTCCAGGTTGGCAAGGTCGTTCACGCCGAAGACGGCCAGTTCGGTGACCGTGGGGCGGGTCGGCAGCGCCATCGACAGGGTGGCGGTGCTGGTCGGGCCCGCCTCGTGCTGGAGCAGGAGTTGCCAGATGTCCGGCTCGCCCCGGTGGGCGGCCAGGACGTCGGTGATCGGCCCGAGCGCGGCGTCGAGGAGGTCGATGACGTGCGGGCCGATGTCGGCCAGCGCGCCACCGGTGTGCCGCCAGGGCGAGTGCGAGTAGGCGCCCCCGAGCAGCGCGCCGGAGAGCCAGCGCACGCTGCCGCCCGCCCAGCCCTGCCTGGCGTGGATCTCCGCGAGCCACGCCACCACCTCCGGCGCGAACCGCCGGATGAACACCACGATCGACGCCACCCCGGCCCGCTCGACCGCAGCCACCACCCGCTCCGCCTCAGCGACGCTCCCCGCCACCGGCTTCTCCAGGATCACGTGCTTCCCCGCCTCAGCGGCCCGGATCGCCATCTCCCCCTGCACCGACGGCGGAACCGCGAACGCCACCGCGTCCACCCGCTCCAGCAACTCCTCGAAGTCCCCCACGACCGGCGCCCCAAACCCCACCGCCGCCTCCGGCCGCCGAGCCCACACCGCCGTCAACTCAGTCCCCGAATGCCCCACCAACCCCGGCGCATGCACCGCCCCCGCCCAAGGCCCCGCACCGACAAGACCCACCCGAAGCACACCAGCAGCCATGCCCCCATCCTGCGACATCCGCCCCCCACCCAACCGCCCGGGTCACACTCCCCACCCCCACAACGCCAGTCACTGCCGTCCTCCACACCCAGAAATGATCGCGAGACCACCCCCACTCAACGACTGTGAGAGGCGCGCCGGGGCCAAACGTTGCAGAGGCGCACGTTTAAGCCAACGGCCGCGAGGGTCGGGCGGAGCCAAGCGTTCGCGCGGGGCGCCTATGCCAATGTCATAGAGGAATGCATCGGATCAACACCTGCAAGGACTTGGTGAAGACCACGGCCACAAAGGACACGCCTAGCCCAACAATCGTGAGTGCCAGTTCAAGAACAACACCTTCAAGGCGATCGCCAGCCCACACATGCCCTCCAGTGCACTGGCCCACACGCCCCTCCAAGACGTTGGCCCGTCCCCGACCCTCACAGCCGTTGGCCAACCACTCGCCCCGAACAACGTTGGCCAACCACGCACCCCTGAACAACGGTGGCCGACAACCGCTCCTCGGAGTCGCTGGTGCCAACCCGGCTCGATGGGGCGGACTTGTTTTGTGTGGGGGAGAACTGCCCGTAGCGTCGTTCGCGGACAGGGCCATGCTCTTCGGCCCCTGCTTTGCGGTCCTGCCACGGGTGGTTCAGGGGCCGTTGACCTCAACCGGTGATCGCGCCGCCGTGGTTGACCAGCAGTTCGTTCATCTTTTCGATGGGTTTGTACCAGTCGAGGGTCTGGCGGGGGCGGCCGTTGAGTTCGTGGGCCACGTCGTCGAGGTGGGCCTGGGAGTGGACCGAGAGGTCGGTTCCCTTGGGGAAGTACTGGCGGAGTAACCGGTTGGTGTTC
>NZ_FOGI01000009.1 GCF_900111175.1 Actinokineospora terrae | reverse complement strand
CCGGATTCCTGAAAAACTCGATCACCTGGGACCAGGGCAGCGAAATGGCGGACCACGCGAAGTTCACCGTCACCACCGGGATACCCGTCTACTTCTGCGACCCACATTCGCCCTGGCAGCGCGGAACCAACGAGAACACCAACGGACTCCTGCGCCAATACTTCCCCAAAGGCACCGACCTGTCGGTCCACTCCCAAGCCCACCTCGACCACGTCGCCCGCCAACTCAACGGACGACCCCGCATTTTTTTCGACTGGGCGTCGCCCACCGAGAAGATGAACGAACTACTGATCAACCACGGTGGCGCACCCATCACCTGAAACCAAGGGCCCCTACGACACCCGGGCAGAACCACAAAGCAGGGGCCCACAAGCAGGCCCTGCCACGGTGAGCGACGCTACGGGTGCCGTCCCCCCCCCCCCCCACACAAAACAAGTCCACCCCATCGAGCCGGCTTGGCACCAGCGGATCCGAGGAGCGCTTGTCGGCCAACGTCGTAGAGGGGCGCTTGTCAGCCAACGTCTGAGAGGGGCGTGTTGGGGCCAACGTCTGTGAGGCCGGGTGGTTGGCCAACGTTTGAGATGGGCGCGTTCGGGCCAACGGCGTAGAGGGCGCATGAGGACAAACGCCTGTGTGGGGCGCGGAGGACCAACGATCGTGAAGGCCGGGTGGAGGCCAGCGTTGGTGAGGGCCGGGTGGTCAGGTTGGGCGGACGGTGATTTCGGTGAAGTGGGCTTCGGGGGTGGCTAGGGCGGCGGTGCGGATGGCGGCGGCTACGGACTCTGGGCGTAGGTAGCGGGTGGGGTCGTAGTCGGCGCCTTCGTCCGCTCGTACGGTGCGTTGCATGTCGGTGGCGGTTCGGCCGGGGAAGATTGTGGTTACGCGGATTCCGGAGGTGGGGGTTTCCTCGCCGCGTAGGACGTCTGCGTAGGCGCGGAGGGCGAACTTGCTGGCGGCGTATGGGCCCCAGCCGGGGTGGGCGTTTTGGCCTGCGCCGGAGTTGATCAGGATTACCTGGCCCTTGGTGGTGCGGAGGGCGGGCAGGAGCAGCCGGGTCAGTTCGACTACGGCGATGACGTTGACCTCGTACATCTCGCGCCAGCGGGCTGCTGTTGCCTCGGCGAGGGGGCCGACTCGGGCGATGCCCGCGGAGTGGACCAGCAGGTCGACCTCGGCCAGGTCCGCGGTGGCGGCGGCGAGGGCGGTCGGGTCGGTGAGTTCGACGGGCCACGGGCGGGCGTCGGGGAGTTCGGCGGCGAGGGACTCCAGTGCGGCGGTGTCGCGGCCGCCGAGCAGCAGGGAGTGGGTGTCGGCGAGGGCGCGCGCGGTGGCGGCGCCGATGCCGCGGGAGGCGCCGGTGATCAGGGCGAGGGGCATGGGCCAAACCTAAAGGGGTCCGTGCGCGGCGGAAAGCGCACGGACCCCTGGTCAGGCGAAGATCACTCGCCGATGCGGCAGCCGGACTTCCAGATGGCCGCGACCGCGGGGCGCGGCTGGGCGGTGCCACCGTCGGGCCAGTGCGTCAGCGGGTTGTCGGCGCTGGCGCCGTCGAGCTCGCCCGGGTGCTGCACCGACACGAGGATGAAGTCGTCCTCGATGACCGGGCCGCAGGTCTCCGCGCCCAGCGGCACGGTGAGGAACTGCTTGAGGTAACCGCGGTAGCGGCCGGAGACCGGCACCACGAACAGGCCGTCGTTCGAGCCGAGCGCGTTGCCGTCGGTGGAGATCCACAGGTTGCCGTGGCGGTCGAAGGCGACGTTGTCCGGGCAGGAGATCGGGCTGACCTGGGTCTTGTCGTACCCGCCGAAGTAGGTGTCGGCCGTGGCCGGGTCACCGCAGACCAGCAGCAGCTTCCACGAGAAGGTGAGCGCGGTGTGGTCGCCGCGGCTCTCCTCCCACTCCAGGATGTGGCCGTGCTTGTTGCCGTTGCGCGGGTTGATCTCGGTCGGGCCTTCCTTGCCCGGCTTGCCGCGGTCGGTGTTGTTGGTCAGCGCGGCGTAGATCCGGCCGTTGACCGGGTTGGGCTGCACGTCCTCGGGGCGGTCCATCTTGGTGGCGCCGACCTTGTCCGCGGCGAGGCGGGTGAAGACGTACACCTCCTCGGCGGTGAAGCCGTCCACGAACGACTTGTCGCCGGAGGCCAGCGGGATCCACTTGCCGGAGCCGTCGAACTCGCCGTCGGTGGGCAGCTTGCCGGTGCCGTCGAACTCGGTGGCCGGGCTGTCGCCGGTGAACTGCGCGACGTAGAGGGTGCCGTCGGAGAGCAGCTTCTTGTTGTGCGCGCGGGCAGCCGGGCTGTCACCCGGGCGGTAGCGCTCCTTCGAGACGTACTTGTAGACGTAGTCGAAGCGCTCGTCGTCACCGAGGTAGGCGACGACCTTGCCGTTGCGGGCGATCTGGATGGTCGCGCCCTCGTGCTTGAACCGGCCCAGCGCGGTGTGCTTCACCGGCTTGGACCCGGGCTCGAGCGGGTCGACCTCGACGATCCAGCCGAACCGGTTGACCTCGTTGGGCTCCTTGGCCACGTCGAAGCGCCGGTCGAAGTTCTCCCACTTGCGGGTGCTGGCGGCACCGGCGAGGCCGTAGCGGGTGAGCCGGGTCTTGACGACCGGGTCGGTCACCGAACCCGCGTTGGCGAAGTACTGGTTGAAGTTCTCCTCGCCGGACAGGATCGTGCCCCACGGGGTGACGCCACCGGCGCAGTTGTTCAGCGTGCCGAACACCTTGCGGCCGGTCGGGTCCGCGGAGGTGCGCAGGAACGCGCTGCCCGCGGCCGGGCCGTCGACCTCGAACTCGGAGGTGACGGTGATCCGGCGGTTGTAGCGGCGGTCGAGCTTGGGCAGCAGCTTGCCGGTGCGCCGCTCGCGCTCGACGACGACGACCGACAGGCCGTGCGCGGCCCAGCCGATCTTGACCTGCTCCTCGGTCGGGTTGGCCTGGCTGAAGCCCTTGAACATGGCCGACTCGGTCGTGTACTCGTGGTTGCTCACCATGAGCCAGCGGTCGTGGCCGAACGGCACCAGGCCGCAGAAGTCGTTGTTGAAGCCGAACTGCTTGGCCTGCGCCGCGGCGGTCTGGTTGTCGAAGTCGAACGCGGGCGCGCCGGGCAGCACCGGGTCGCCCCAGCGGATGACGACCGAGTTGTGGTAGCCCTCCGGGGTGACGATCCGGTCCTCGCGGTTGGGCGCCACGGCGGTGAAGTCGAGGCCCTTGGGGCCGCGCGGGCGGCCGTTGCCGCCACCGTGCCCACCGTGGTCGGGGTGCGCGGCGGCGGTGCCCGCCAGGCCTGCGACACCAGCACCGGCGACGGCGAGCACCGCGCCCGCCTTCAACATGCCGCGGCGGCTGACGATCGAGCGGACGACGTCACCGAAGTAGGCGTTGTCCGAGGTGTTGGGCGCCTCGTGCGAACAGGCGTTGCCACACCGGTACTCGCACGTGATCGACGAGCGGCCGAGCGGGTGGTTCGGGGGCAACAGCGGCAGCGAGATCCGGCCGTCGGTGGTGGTCACGGAGCCTCCGTGGGTGCGGACAGTCAGTGGGAACGGCGTGAACCTAGGAGCCCGAAACCAGGTGAAGCAGTCATCCACGTGAACGGCGAGCGAACTCGTCCAGGTCCGCCCTGGTCGTCGCGCCGTGCGACCGAATCGTGACGCCCAGACGCGAACAGGGCCACCACCCGGGTGTGGGTGATGGCCCTGTTCGCTGGTCTGATCTACCGCTCGACGTCGCCGCGGATGAAGGCCTCGACGGCCTCGTAGGCGTCGTCGTCGGAGTACTGCTCGGGCGGGGACTTCATGAAGTACGAGGACGCCGAGAGGATCGGCCCGCCGATGCCCCGGTCCAGGGCGATCTTCGCCGCGCGCACCGCGTCGATGATCACGCCTGCGGAGTTGGGCGAGTCCCAGACCTCCAGCTTGTACTCCAGGTTCAGCGGGGTGTCGCCGAAGGAGCGGCCCTCCAGGCGGACGTAGGCCCACTTGCGGTCGTCGAGCCACGGCACGTGGTCCGACGGGCCGATGTGCACGTCGGCCTTGGCCATCTCGTGCGGGATCTGCGAGGTCACCGACTGCGTCTTGGAGATCTTCTTGGACTGGAGCCGCTTGCGCTCCAGCATGTTCATGAAGTCCATGTTGCCGCCGAAGTTGAGCTGGTAGGTCCGCTGCAGCTCCACACCGCGGTCCTCGAACAGCTTCGCCATCACCCGGTGCGTGATGGTGGCGCCGACCTGCGACTTGATGTCGTCGCCGACGATCGGCACGCCTGCCTCGGTGAACTTGGCCGCCCACTCCGGGTCGGAGGCGATGAACACCGGCAGCGCGTTGACGAAGGCGACGCCCGCGTCGATGGCGCACTGGGCGTAGAAGCGGTCCGCGTCCTCCGAGCCGACCGGCAGGTACGACACGAGCACGTCGACCTCGGCCTCGCGCAGCGCGGCGACCACGTCGACCGGCTGCTCGTCGGACTCGGTGATGATCTCCCGGTAGAACTCGCCGAGCCCGTCGAGGGTGTGCCCGCGCCCGACGGTGACCCCCAGCGGCGGGACGTCGCAGATCTTGATCGTGTTGTTCTCGCTGGCCACGATCGCCTCGGACAGGTCGCGGCCGACCTTCTTGGCGTCGACGTCGAACGCGGCGACGAACTCGATGTCGCGCACGTGGTAGTCGCCGAACTGGACGTGCATCAGCCCCGGCACCCGCGTCGTCGGGTCGGCGTCGCGGTAGTAGTGCACGCCCTGCACAAGCGACGCCGCGCAGTTGCCGACGCCGACGATGGCCACCCGCACGCTCTGGCGGTTCTCGCCCATGCCGGTTCTCCTTCTCGTTTCCCGCCGCGCGCCTGGCGCGGTCCGTTCGTCACAGGCACCCGCTGACGGCGGGCCTGCCTGTCGGTCAGTCCGATGGGTCGCGCTGCTCGCTCTGCTCGTGGGCGATCAGCTCGTTGAGCCAGCGCACCTCGCGCTCGCTGGTCTCGAGGCCCAGCCGGTGCAGCTCCCGGGTGTAGCGGTCGATCTGCTCGCCCGCGCGCGCCATGGACGAGCGGAGGCCCTCCCTGCGCTCCTCGACCCTGCGCCGCCTGCCCTCGAGGATGCGCATGCGCACCTCGGCAGGCGTGCGGGAGAAGAACGCCATGTGCACACCGAAGGCCTCGTCGTCCCAGGTCTGCGGGCCCGCGTCGACGAGCAGCTCGGCGAAGTGCTCCTTGCCCTCGGCGGTGAGCTTGTAGACGCGCTTGCCGCGCCTGCCCCACGACCGGTCGCCCTCCGGCGCCTCTTCGGCGATCCACCCGGACCGCAGCAGCCGCCGCAGCGTCGGGTAGAGCGAGCCGTAGGAGAAGGTGCGCAACGTCCCGAGCAGGTCGTGCAAGCGCTTGCGCAGCTCGTAGCCGTGCATCGGGGCCTCGTGGAGCAACCCGAGGATCGCGAACTCGAGCACGGGCACCCCCTTCGAGCCTCGTCTTGCCGCCACCGCACTGGTCCAGCCCCACCCGGCGCACCGCTTGGCGTGGGTTGACCTACTGGACACTTATATCGTGCCGATACATCGCGAGCCTCGCCAACTCGCCTGCCTGTGTCAATCACCACGTAGGAACCACGCCGTTTCGCGTTTGACCGCCCGCCACCCCGTCCCGGCCAGGTCAGGGCCAGCAGAGGTCACGAATCCGGCTGGCGGAGCATGTCGGCGCCGCCAATCGGCTCACCGGCGTGATAACGCGGCCGCGTAGGCTGTCGGCGTGCGAACGCAGCGGCAGGTGGTCGACTACGCGTTGCAGCGGAGATCGCTGCTCGCGGAGGTCTACTCGGGTCGTGTCGGCACCAACGAGGTGTGCGACGCGAACCCGTACCTGCTGCGTGCCGCGAAGTTCCACGGACAACCCACCGACGTGACCTGCCCGGTCTGCCGCAAGGAACACCTGACCACCGTCAACTGGGTCTACGGCGACGAGCTCAAGCACGCCTCCGGTTCGGCGCGCGCGCCGGAGGAGTTGGTCAGGATGGCGGGGGTGTTCGAGGAGTTCACGGTCTACACCGTCGAGGTCTGCCGGACATGTTCGTGGAACCACCTGGTGCAGTCGTACGTCTTGGGGACCGGGGGAGTCCCCACCCGCAGGAGGACGGCAGCCGAGTGATGCGCTTTGCGTGACCGGGTTCCCTCGCGAGCACATCGCACTGCCGCGCGTGACCACCGAACGACGTCCCGACGCTGGGCGCCGGTCTGGGAGGCTTTTTCGTGAACGACCACAGTGACCATCGACGACGGCCGGAACCGGAGTGGCCAACCGGCGACGAGCCGGACGCGGGCCGTGCCAAGCCCGGGGGGCAGCCCGCCCAGCCGGAGGAGCGCACGGGCTTCTGGAGCCCGCTGTGGGAAGAGGACGGCGACGGCGACGACAGCCGTGCGCAGCGCCAGGGTGACGAGGTGGCCGGTCCGCCCGGTGGCCGCGGCCCCGCGGGCCCGCCCGCTCCCGGCCGGGGTGGTCCCGGCGCACCGATCGGTGGCCGCGGTCCTGGTGGTCCCGGCCCCAACGGCGGCCCTGGCCCCAACGGCGGCCCTGGCCCCAGCGGCGGCCCTGGCCCCAACGGCGGCCCTGGCCCCAGTGGTGGCCCTGGCCCCAACGGCGGCCCTGGCCCCAGTGGTGGCCCTGGTCCCAACGGCGCTCCCGGTCCGAACGGCGGTCCCGGTCTCAACGGTGGCCCTGGCCCTAACGGCGCTCCCGGACCCAACGGCGGTCCCGGGCCGCAGGGTGGCCCCGGTGGTCCTGGTCCCAACGGTGGTCCCGGTTCGCAGGGCGGCCCCGGTGGTCCCGGTGGCGGTCCCGGTGGACCAGGTCGCCCGGGTGGTCCCGGCGGTCCCGGGCGCCCAGGTCCCGGTGGACCCGGCCCGCGTGGTCCCGTCGGCCCGGGTGGTCCCGGCGCGACCGCGATCGTCGGCGGCCCAGGCGGCCCAGGCGGTCCTGGTGGACCCGGCGGTCCTGGTGGCCCAGGTGGACCTGGTGGCCCGCGCAGGCCGGGCCCCGGTGGCCCCGGACCCGCTGACCCGACCATGGCCATCGCCGCACCGAACCGCGACGCGGACCGCACCGTCGCCCTCGGCCACGGCGCCCGCCCCGACCCCGGCGAGGCGCCGACGGTCTTCATGACCAAGACGCCCGGCCAGGCGCGGTCCGAGCCGGAGCTGCTGACCCACCGCGAGCCCGAGCTCGAAGAGGGCTACGGCGACGACGACTTCGACGACGAGGACAAGGGCCCGACCGAAGAGGAACTGCGCGCCATGCGCAAGAAGAAGATCTGGCGGCGGGTCCGGCGCACCATCTACGTGGCCGCCGCGCTGATGTTCATCGGCCCGGTGCTGGCCTTCTTCATCACCTACCAGCTCGTCGACGTGGACAACCCCGAGGACGTGGCCCGCAACCAGGCCAAGGTCGTCACGCTGCTCTACAACAACGGCGAGGAGATGTCGAAGGTCGCCGGGTCCGGCGCGAACCGGGTGATGCTCAAGCCGGAGGACATCCCGGACGACATCAAGCACGCGGTCTACGCGGCCGAGGACGACACCTTCGAGACCAACTCCGGCTTCGACATCGGCGGCATCATGCGCGCGGTGTGGAGCAACGCCACCGGTGGTGGCGGTGGTGGGTCGACGATCAGCCAGCAGTACATCAAGCAGGCCAGTGGCGACGACGACCCCACGCTCAGCCGCAAGTGGGTCGAGGTCGTGAAGGCCTACAAGATGAACAAGACCTACGACAAGAAGTACATCATCACCGCGTACCTCAACACGGTGTACTTCGGTCGTGGCGCCTACGGCATCGCGGCCGCGGCGAAGGCGTACTACGGCATCGACGACCTCAAGCAGGTCACCCGGCCGCAGGCGGCGCTGCTGGCGGGCATGATCCAGACGCCCGCGAAGTCGAAGCTGCCCGAGTACCAGAAGAAGCGGTACGAGTACGTGTCCGGCCGGATGGTCGTCAACGGGTGGATGTCCGACCAGGAGCGGTCCTCGGCGGCGTTCCCGACCCCGCTCGAGGCGCAGGCGGGCAAGACCGCCTCGCTGACCGGGCCGCGGGCGAAGATCCCGTTCCTCGTGCTGGAGGAGCTCGAGGACCTCGGCTTCGACGACGCCAGGCTCAAGCAGAACGGCTACAAGATCACCACGACCATCGACCCGCGCGCGCAGCAGGTCATGGAGGACTCGGTCGCCCAGGTGATGCAGGGCCAGCCCGCGAACATGCACATGGGGATGGTCGCGGTCGACCCGAAGACCGGCGGGATCATCGCCTACTACCCGGGCAGCGATCCCAACGGCACGAACTGGGCCAACATCAAGCAGGAACCCGGGTCGTCGTTCAAGCCGTTCGACCTGGTCGGACTGCTCAAGCTGGGCAAGGGCCTGCAGGAGATGTACGACAGCACGCCCAAGAGCTTCGGCGGGTCGAAGGTCGTCAAGAACGCGAGCAAGCCCAGCTGCGGGGAGTGCACGGTCGCCACGGCCATGAAGGAGTCGCTGAACGTCGTGTTCAGCGACATGGTCTACCACGACGTGAAGCCCGCCGGGGTCGCCGAGGCGGCCAAGGAAGCGGGCATCACCTCGGACCTGTCCAAGGCGCTCGACCTCAACATCGCCATCGGCGGTGGCCAGACCCTGGTCAGCGCCAGGGAGATGGCCACCGCGTACGCCACCTTCGCCTCCGGCGGGGTGCGCAGGCCATCGCACCTGGTGGCCAAGGTCGAGTACCCGGACGGCGGCGCGGCCTGGGAGGCCTCGGCCGAGCCGTCCTACGCCGAGGCGCTGGCGTTCGACCCGAACAACCCGGACACCAACTCCAAGATCGCCCGCAACGTCACCGAGTCGCTGCTGCCGATCCCGAAGTCCTCGAAGATCGAGTGCGCCAAGGACCGGCCGTGCGCAGGCAAGACCGGCACGCACCAGTACACCAACCCGCAGGGCGTGGAGACCGCCGACAACGCCAAGGCGTGGATGGTCGGCTACACCCCGCAGGTGTCGGCGGCCGCCGCGCTGAGCGCCGAGAACGGTGCCCCGCTCAAGGCGGCGGACGGCAAGACGGTCTACGGCTCCGGGTTGCCGGGCAAGGCGTGGCAGAAGTTCATGAACGCCTACCTCGCCGACGCGCCGAAGGAGAACTTCCCCCGGTTCGTGCCCATCGGCGAGCCGGAGAAGCCGACCCAGTCCAGCGTGCCGAAGCCGACGACGACCGACAACGTGCCGCCGCCGGTGACCACGACGGACCCGCAGCCGCCGGTGACCACCACGACGACGGAGACCGACGACCCGAACCCGTCGGCGACCACCACCCGGACGAAGCCGAAGCCGACCACGACCGACATACCACTACCGGGTAACAACTAGCCGGGCGCTACTGGCTAGATCACCGAACCATCCCGGGGTCGGGGGCTCACCGCCCGCCGACCCCGGGTGTTTTTTGCCCCGCCGCCCTACCCCATCCGCACACCGCAGGCCGTAGCATCGCCGCGTGCCAGGCGATCCAGAGCGGCCAGACGAGGCCGAGCGACCGGTCGAGGTCGGGACCAAGCCGTCGGCCGAGTCCCCGGCCGCGGGCGACTCCCCGACCCGGGGCGATGCCCCCGTCGAGGTCGTCCCCGGGGTCGGCCAGGTCGCCGACACCGCGTCGTTGAGCGAGCAGGAGCGGGTGCGCCCGTCCTGGTCGGAGTCGATGGCCGCTGGTGCGTCCGGCCCCATCGGCGGCCCGCTCGGCAGGCACGCGGTGGTCGGCAGGCACTGGTTCTGGACGCCGCTGCGGGTGGCGCTGCTGCTGGCGGTGGTGGGGCTGGCGCTGGGCTGGTTCACCAAGGCCGCGTGCGTGCAGCAGTACAACTCGGGCGACAAGCTGGAGCTGGACTGGCGGTCGAACCGGCCGTTCGTGGCGATGTGCTACTCCGACATCGTCCCGCTCTACACAGCGGAGCGGTTGGACAAGCCGGACACGTTCCCCTACAAGACCTCCTGGTACGACGACGAGGGCAAGCCGACCCAGCAGCTGCGGTACATGGAGTACCCGGTGCTCACCGGCATGTTCCAGTGGGTCAACGCCAAGCTGACGCACGGCTACATCGAGGTCGCGAAGCAGGGCTGGCTGCCGACGGCGCTGCCGGTGGTCATCTACTTCACCTTCAGCGTGCTGTGGTTGTCGCTGGCGTGGCTGATCACCATCTGGACGACCGGCCGCACGGCTCGACATCGACCGTGGGACGCGGCGTTCATCGCGCTCTCGCCGCTGGTCGCCGTGCACGCCTTCACCAACTTCGACACCCTGGCCACGGCCTTCGCCGCCGCCGCGCTGCTGGCGTGGTCGCGCAAGAAGCCGGGGGTCGCCGGTGTCCTCATCGGTCTCGGCGCCGCGGCGAAGCTCTACCCGGCGTTCCTGCTCGGCGCGCTGCTGGTGCTGTGCCTGCGCTCCGGGCGGATGAAGGACTGGTGGAACGCCACCGGTCTCGCCGCGTTCACCTGGACCATCTGCAACGCCTGGCTGATCATCCCCGAGCAGTACCGGCAGGGCTGGTGGGAGTTCTTCCGGCGCAACTCCGAGCGCGGCGCCGACCCGGACTCGCTCTACAACGTGCTGATGAAGTTCACCGGCTGGGAGGGCTTCGACGGCCAGGTGCCCTTCGGCGAGTCGCCGACCTGGCTGAACCTGGTCAGCGCGCTGCTGTTCGTGGCGGCCTGCGCGGGCATCGCGTTCGTCGCGCTGCACGCCAAGACCCGGCCGCGGGTGGCGCAACTGTCGTTCCTGGTGGTCGCCGCGTTCCTGCTGACCAACAAGGTGTGGAGCCCGCAGTACAGCCTGTGGCTGGTGCCGATCGCGGTGCTGGCGCTGCCCAGGTGGAAGCTGCTGCTGGCCTGGATGACCATCGACGCCCTGGTCTGGGCGCCGCGGATGATGTACTACCTGGGCGAGAGCAACAAGGGCCTGCCGGAGGAGTGGTTCCTCGGCACGGTGGTGCTGCGCGACCTGGCGGTCATCGTCATCTGCGTCGTGATCCTCTACGAGATCTACCACCCGGAGCGCGACCTGGTCCGGCGCTTCCCCGGCGACGACCCGGCCGGTGGCGTCCTGGAGGGTGCCCCGGACAAGGTCGTCATCCGCTCGCGCAAGCACGAGGCGCCGCCGCAGGCCGAGGCCCCCGAGGAGCGCGAGCCGGTCCCGACCGCCTAGCGCGGGACTGTCCTCACCGCAGGAATGCGTGCCGGTCCCGGTGGTCGCTCGCCGGGAGGTAGACGTCGGCGGAGTGCTCGATGCTGACGCCCGCCTTGTCGAACGAGTGCAGGACCGCGCGGTTGAGCTCCAGCGCCGCGCGGTCGCGCCAGAGGGTGCGCTCGCGCGTGGTGTCGAGGCCGAGCCGTTCGGCGACGACCGCGGCCATCCCGTAGGCGGCGTCCTCGCCGAGCACGTCCTCGCCGATGGCGCGGCAGATGTAGACGCCGTTGTAGGGCGCGGCCGGGTAGTCGATGCCGCCGATGCGCAGCCGGGTGTTCGCGATGACCGGCACCGCGTGCCAGCGCAGCCCCAGCTCGGCGAACCAGGCGAGCTCCGGGTGGGTGAGCCGGACCTCGAGCACCGCGTCGCGCGGGATCGGGAACAGCCGCACCCCGTCGTCGCCGCACTCGACCACCAGCGGCAGCAGGTCGAACGCGCCGCGCGGGGTCGGCGGCCGCCAGCCGAGCTTGCCGACGCCGGTGGTGAAGTCGATGTACCTGCGGTCGCCGAGCACGTGCGAGAGCTCGCGGTAGCCCGCGTACCTGACCAGCTGGTCGTTGCGGATGCGCGGGCCCGGCCGCCACGGCGAGTCCGGCGCGAACACGCTGACCACCGGTCGGATGACGCCGGTGCCGGTGGCCATCCGCAGGTGCCGCACGCACTCGGCGGCCACGTCCGCCGCGGCGCGGACCTCGCGCAGGTCGCGGACCAGCAGGCCGCGCCACGGGATGCTCTCCGGGCACCAGCCGCTCTCGCGCAGCGCGAGCCGGGCGCCGTAGGCCAGCTCGGCCGGGGTGTGCCGGTAGGTGCCGGTCGCGGCGATCTCGGCGCGGACCTTGGCCAGCCGCGCGTCCAGCGGCCCGGCCTTGGGCCTGGCCTCGTGGAAGGCGCGCAGGAAGTGCTCGGCCGCCTGGTACAGCGGGTTGCCGACGGACCGCGCGCGGGCCGCGGGGGCCGGGCTGACCGGTGCTGGGCTGACCGGCGCGGTGGTGACCGTTGGTACCTCGGCGGACAGGGTCGTGCGGGGGGTGGTTGGCAGGGTGGCGCGGGGGGCGGTGGGCAGGACAGGCTCGTCGCGCAGGGCGGTCACATCACTGGATATCGGTACGCAAACCTGCGGCCTCGACTACTCGGTCGTGTGGTCCTGCCGAGAGCGATGTGACTGTCGGTCAGTCATTCACTCGTTCGAAGATGAGATCGCGACTGATTCGCCCCTCTTCCCGGGCGCGCGACTCGAACTTCGTCACCGGACGCCAGTCCGGCCGGGGTGCCCAGCCGTCGAACCGGTTGCGCAGCAGCGGTTGCCCCGAGAGCACCTCGAGCATCTGGTCGGCGTACTCGGCCCAGTCGGTCGCCATGTGCACCGTGCCGCCGGGCGCCAGCCGCGATGCCAGCAGCGCCACGAAGTCCGGCTGCACCAACCGTCGCTTGTGGTGCTTCTTCTTCGGCCACGGGTCCGGGAAGAACAGCCGCACCGCCGAGAGCGAGCCGGGGGCGATGTGCGCGCCGAGCAGCACGACGGCGTCGCCGCGCAGCATCCGCAGGTTGGTCAGCCCCATCGCCTCGGCCCGCAGGATCAGCTGCGCGAGGCCGGGCTGGTAGACGTCGATCGCCAGGTAGTTCGTCCCCGGCTCGGCCTGCGCGAGCAGCGAGGTGGTCTCGCCCATGCCGGAGCCGATCTCCAGCAGCAGCGGCGCCGCGCGGCCGAACCACGAGTCGGTGTCGAGCGGGCCCTGCGGCAGTTCCGGGACCTGCTTGCCCAGGTGCGGCCAGGACCGCTGCCACGCCCGGTCCTGGCCGACGGTCATGCGACCGCCCCGGTGCACGAAGCTGACGATCGAGCGCTTGCGGGAAACCTGGTCGGTCGGTGTCACCCGCCCAGGGTGCCATCCGGCCGCTGCTCCGGTCGCAGGGACTCCAGCCGGGACAGGTTCGCGCGCAGGTCCGGCAGCCCCTGCACCCGGACCGGCTCGGGCGGGCTGCCCGCGTGCACGCCGATCACGTCGATCCAGCCGGGGTGGCGGTGGGTGTGCGCCAGGGTGGTGGGCATCCCCGGCTCGGCCAGGGTGCGCTCCGAGGGCATGTACTCCCAGTAGCCCGAGTCGCCGTCCACGCCCCACGGCACGAACACCCAGCCCGGTCTCGCGTCCAGCAGCTTGGCGACCCTGTCCTCGACGGCGAACCCCTCCCGGCGGGAGCTCAGCTCGCCCGAGGCGATCGCGCGCAGCCACCACGGCGCGGGTAAGGCGGGATCCGCGGCCACGACCGCGCGGTAGAGGGCGATCACCTGGGCCTCCGGCGCGCGGTGCACCCAGGCGCGGCGCGCATCGGCCGGGGTGGCCGCGGGCGGGCCGCCCGGCTGCTCCAGCGCCTCCGACCACTCCAGGCCGATCAGCGGTTCGACGTGCAGTCCGCGTTGCGCGGGCACGGCGTGCTGCCGCCCGGCGTTCGCGGCGCTGTCGTTCGTGCTGGCGTCAAGCACCGTCAAGGTCCACCTCCACGGGTTCCGAGACGGGTCCGTGAGTCCATCTGACCCCGGGAGCCGACCGAAGTCTTCCGCCTGTGCTCTGACTCACACCTACTTAACGTGGTCTTAATCCTGATGCTTGTTGTAGGAAAATTCGGGCCCGAAGGCCAGGGTCGGAAGTCCTTCAGGCGTCGCGGCGCTGCGCCGACAAGATTCCGGCGGCCAGCACCGCGGCCGCGACGGCGGCGAAGTAGGCCAGGTAGCCCCACGGGCCCAGCGGCAGGTCCCGCAGCTGCGGGATGTCGTCCTGCAGGCCGAGGAACCGGTCGGCGGCGAAGAACGGCAGCCAGTGCTGGATGTCGTCGCCGATCTTGGGGATCAGCCCGATCAGGCCCTCCACCAGCAGCGCGTAGACCAGCAGCACGGCGACGGCCCCCGCGGTCTGCCGGATCAGCATGCCGACGCCCAGCGCCAGCACCGCGGTGATGCCGAAGACCAGCACCTGACCGGCGACCGCGCGCCAGTCCTGCGCGGTGTCGAGCGCGAGCTCCGGGAAGGAGTTGATCGCCTGGAACACCGCCCAGCTGCCGAAGCCGACCGCGGCGCCGATCAGCATCGCCGGGATCGCGGTCACCGCGGTCTTGGCCAGCAGCGCGGTGGCCCGGTGCGGCACGACCTGGAAGGTGCTGCGGATGGTGCCGAAGCGGTACTCGCTGGTGATCGACAGCGCCGCCATCACCAGCACCACCGCGCGCCCGAGGCTGGACAGCATCTGGGTGATGTAGACCCCGTTGCCCGCGTCCCCCGGCTGGATCTGGGCCTGGCTGGCGATCAGCGCGGTCAGCCCGACCGGCAGCGCGATGGCGAGCAGCGCGCACCACCACGGCGAGCGGGTGGAGAGCAACTTGATCCGCTCGGCGTTGAGCACGCTCATGCCCGCTCCTCCTGGCTCGCGGCGACATCGGGTGCCAGCCTGCCGGTCTCCACCGTCCGGTACTCGACGCTGTCGCCGGTCAGCTGGATGAAGGCCTGCTCCAGCGAGCCGACCTGCGGGCTGAGCTCGTGCAGCGTGATCTGCCGCGCCGCGGCCAGCTCGCCGATCGCCGGGCTGTCCATCCCGGACACCCGCAGCGCGTCGCCGTCGTCGCTGATCCCGGCGCCTGCCGCGAGCAGGTACTCGCCGAGCTTCTCCAGTTCCGGGCTGCGCACCAGGACCGTGCTCTCGGTGGCGTGCGCGATGAACTCGTCGACGGTGCCCTGGTGGATGAGCTTGCCGCGGCCGATGACGACCAGGTCCTGCGCGGTCTGCGCCATCTCGGAGAGCAGGTGGCTGGAGACGAACACGGTGCGGCCCTCGTCGGCCAGCTTGTGCATGAACTTGCGGATCCAGAGGATGCCCTCGGGGTCGAGGCCGTTGACCGGTTCGTCGAACAGCAGCACCTTCGGGTCGCCGAGCAGGGCGGCGGCGATGCCGAGCCGCTGGGACATGCCCAGGGAGAAGCCGCCCGCGTTCTTGTCGGCCACCGCGGTCAGCCCGACCAGGTCGAGCACCTCGTCGATGCGCCGCTTGGGCAGCTTCGTCGCCGCGGCCAGCCACCGCAGGTGGGCGCGCGCGGAGCGGTTGGGGTGGACCCACTTGGCGTCGAGCAGGGCACCGACGGTGCGCAGCGGCTGGTGCAGGTCCCAGTAGTGCTGCCCGTCGATGCGCACGTCACCCGCGGTCGGGCGGTCGAGGCCGAGGATCATCCGCATCGTGGTCGACTTGCCGGCGCCGTTGGGCCCGAGGAAGCCGGTGACCTTGCCCTCGCTGACGGTGAATGACAGGTTGTCGACCGCGACGGTGCGGCCGTAGTGCTTGGTCAGACCGGTCGCCTCGATCATGCGCCCGATACTGGCACCAATCCCCCACGCCCGCAGGCCTGACCGGGAAAGTGCCGGAGCCCGGGCCGCCGTGGTGGCGACCCGGGCTCCGCATCCCCGGAAAAGAGGTCCTGCCGCTCCCCGAATGACCGGCGGGACCGTGCTCGATCAGGCGTCTCGCTTGTTGGCGACCACCAGCGAGGCCACCAGCAGGACGGCGGCGACACCGGCGAAGTAGGCGAGCGAGGCCCAGGGGCCCATCGGGGCGTCCGGCCCGGTGCCGTTGAGGAAGCGACCCGCGACGGTGAACGGCATCCAGTCGTGGATGTCGTCGCCGATCCCGGGGATCAGCTGCACCAGGTTCTCCACCAGCAGCGGCCAGATGAGCAGGATCGAGATCGCCCCGGCCGACTGGCGGACCAGCGTGCCGACCGCGACCGAGATGACCGAGGCGATGGCGTAGACCAGGCCGACCCCGGCGACCATCCGCCAGTCGGCGCCGGTCGTGATCGCCATCTCCGGGCCGCCGTCGATGGCGTAGGTGGTCACCCAGGAGCCGAACGCCGCGACCTCGCCGATCACCGCGGCCAGCACCGCGACGACGGCGGTCTTGGCCACCAGCACCGAGGTGCGCTTGGGCACCGCCTGGAAGGTGGCCCGGATGGTGGCGAACCGGTACTCGGTGGTGATCGCCAGCGCCGCCATCACCGAGACGACCATCAGGCCGAACTGCATGCCGAACTGGCTGTGCTCCACGGTCAGCGGTCCGCCGTTGTGGTTGAGCCCCACCAGCGCGGCGAAGCCGATGGTGAGCCCGAGCGCGAGGAAGGCGGACCACCACGGCGAGCGGGTGGTGAACAGCTTGATCCGCTCGGTGGCGAGCAGGGTGGTCATCAGGCGTCCCTCCGGTTGGCCACGACGATGGCGATGCCGAGCAGCACGGCGGCGAAGGCGGCGAAGACGCCGATCGCGGGCCACGGGCCGAGCACCGCGTCCGAGGGCGGCGGTCCCTGCAGCACGTCGCGGGTGGTCGGGTCCGGGTTGCCGGTGACCAGCTTGTTGGCGATGTTGAACGGCATCCACTTGTGGATGTCGTCGCCGACCCTGGGGATGAGCTGCACCAGCGGCTCGACCAGCTGGTTCCAGATCAGCAGGACCGCGATGGCCCCGGCGGAGTGCCGGATCAGCACGCCGACGGCGACCGCGACGACCGCGGACAGCGCGTAGACGAGTCCGACGCCCGCCACCGCGCGCCACTCGTAGGCGGTGTTGATCGCCAGGTCGACGTTGGGCTTGATCGCGCCTGCGATGCCCCACGACCCGAACGCGGCGATCTCACCGACGACCGCGGCCAGCACCGCGACCACGGTGGCCTTGGCGACCAGGGTGGACGGGCGGTTGGGCACGGCCAGGAAGGTGGCCCGGATGGTGGAGAACCGGTACTCGGTGGTGATCGCCAGCGTCGCCATCACCATCACCACGACCAGGCCGAAGCCGTAGCCGAACTGGGTGGCGGCGACGTTGAGCGGGGCGATGGCCTCGTCCGAGGTGCCCGCCATGAGAGCGCCGAAGCCGATGGTGAGCACCAGGGCGATGAGGGTGCACCACCACGGCGAGCGGGTGGTGAAGAGCTTGATCCGTTCTACCGCGAGCAGCGTCATGACGTCACTTCCCCGCGGGCACGAGGGTCGCCGGGGTGGGAGCGTCGGCGATCTCGGTGTGGTACTCGACGGAGTCGCCGGTCAGCTGCATGAACGCCTCCTCGAGCGACCCGCGCTGCGGGCTCAGCTCGTGCAGCACGGTCTGCGTGCGCGCCGCCAGCTCACCGATGTCGGCGCAGTCCATCCCGGACACGACCAGGCCCGCGCCCTCGTCCCGGACGGACGCACCGGCCTGGCCCAGCGCCGTGCGCAGGTGGCCGAGCTGCGGACCGCGCACCAGGACGGTGTTCTCGGTCGCCTGCGCGACGAAGTCCTCGGTGCTGCTCTGCGAGATCAGCTTGCCCCGGCCGATCACCACCAGCTCCTGGGCGGTGAGCGCCATCTCGGAGAGCAGGTGGCTGGAGACGAAGACCGTGCGGCCTTCCTCGGCGAGCCGGTGCATGAACTTGCGGATCCAGAGGATGCCCTCCGGGTCCAGGCCGTTGACCGGCTCGTCGAACAGCAGCACCTGCGGGTCGCCCAGCAGCGCGGCGGCGATGCCCAGCCGCTGGGACATGCCCAGCGAGAACCCGCCCGCGCGCTTGCCTGCCACCGCGGTGAGGCCGACGATCTCCAGCACCTCGTCGACGCGCTTGGCGGGCAGCTTGTTCGACCGCGCCAGCCACTGCAGGTGGGCGCGGGCCGAGCGGTTGGGGTGGACCCACTTGGCGTCGAGCAGCGCGCCGACGGTCCGCAGTGGCTGGTGCAGGTCGCGGTAGCGCTTCCCGTCGATCAGCGCCGATCCCCCGGTCGGGGTGTCCAACCCGAGGATCATCCGCATCGTGGTCGACTTGCCCGCGCCGTTAGGACCGAGGAAGCCGGTCACCCGCCCGGTCGGAACCGAGAACGACAGGTTGTCGACGGCGAGCGTCTTGCCGTAGCTCTTGGTGAGGCCGACTGCCTCGATCATGGTGTGCTCCTTCTAGCGACTGTCGCTGTGCGCTCGTCCCCCAAGCGCTTCCCCCGCTGTCCGGTACCAGGGTGGCCGTCGCGGGTGTGTTCCCGCGTCGTCCTGTGGTCCCCCGGTCCGGTCAACTCACAGGCGTAGCCTCCCGCGTCCCGGCGCGCCCCGGGTATCGGTGACGACCCTGAGTGGACCCTGATCCGCGATGCCGGTCCGGCTGGGTGACACGGTTAATGAACCATGGTTCAATAATGGCGTGCCGCGCCCGAGGACCATCACCGACCAGCGGCTCCTCGACGCGGCGCACGTGGTCGTCGGACGGGTCGGACCGGGGTTCACCCTGGCCCAGGTGGCCGCCGAGGCCGGGGTCTCGGTCGGGACGGTGGCCACCCGGTTCGGCTCCAAGGACCGGTTGGTCCAGGCCGTCTTCGACAACGCGACGGCCGAGGTGGCCCGCACGATGCGGGCGGCGGCCGACGCGGCGGCGGATCCGGTCGCCGGGCTGCGGGCCGCGGCGGTGGGCACCTTCATCTCGCTGGGTGACGCCGACACCGCGGCCAACCACTTGGGACAACTCGGGCACGACCTGATCGACCCGGTCCTGCGCGCGAAGCTGGCAACGCACTTCGAGGTCATGAGTGCCGAACTGGCCCGCGCGTTCGACCGGGCGGCGGGCTCGCTGCCGGGAGCACCCGCGCCGGACGTGGCCGTCCGGGTGCTGCTGTCGCTGGTCAACGGGATCTCGATCGACTGGTCGGTCCGTCCGCACGGGACGCTGGCCGACCGGCTCGGCGCGGACGTGGACGCGGTGCTGGGGGCCTGGCGCCGCGGGGACGAAGGAGGGAATCGATGACGTTGCAGGGAAAGGTCGCCGTGGTCACCGGGGCGACCAGGGGCTGCGGTCGGGGCATCGCGGTCGAACTCGGGGCAGCGGGGGCGACGGTCTACGTCACCGGCCGCACGACCCGCTCGTCCGCGTCGCCGATGCGGCGCACCGAGACCATCGAGGACACCGCCGACCTGGTCGACGCGGCGGGCGGCACCGGCATCCCGGTCCGCTGCGACTTCACCTCGGTGTCCGATGTGGACGCGCTGCGGGACCGGATCGCCGCCGACCACGGGCGCATCGATGTCCTGGTCGACGACGTGTGGGGCGGCGACCCGTTCGTCGAGTTCGACACGCCGTGGTGGGAGTCCGATTTGGACAAGGGCATCGGCGTGGTGCGCAACGGCCTCGACACGCACCTGATCACCCTGCACCGGCTGCTGCCCCTGGTGGTCGCGCGACCGGGCGGTCTGGTGGTCGAGGTGACCGACGGGGACGTCGAGGACTACCCGGGCCCGGTCGGGATCCCGTACTACCTGGTGAAGTCGGGCGTCCGCGCGATCGGGCGGTGGCTGGGCGAGGAGTTGGCCGCGGTCGGCGCCACCGGGCTGTCGGTCACGCCCGGGTTCCTGCGCTCGGAGATGATGCTGGAGCACTTCGAGGTCACCGAGGCCAACTGGCGCGACGGTGTCGAGAAGGACCCGAACTACATCATGGCCGAGTCCCCGCACTACATCGGCCGCGCCATCGCCGCCCTGGCCGCGGACCCCGAGGTGTCCCGCTTCGCGGGCCGCACCCTGGCGAGCTGGACCCTCATGCGCGAATACGGCTTCACCGACCTCGACGGCACCCGCCCCGACTGGGGCCGCTGGCACGACGAGGTCATCAAGGCAGGCCTCGACCCGACCACAGTGGACGCCTCCACCTACCGCTGAGCCGCACACTCTGATCGCCCCGGCCTTGAGGCCTCAACCACCCCGTGCCCAACCCCAGTCCATGCCCCGTTCGGCTGAACCTCGCCCGCCGCCACCCGAGCCCGATCCCCCGACCTGCGCGTTTGTCCATCCACAACACCCGACTTGTCCACAGCTCACGCCAACCCCCTGGCCCTGCAACCGTGGCCCGATAGAATGGAGCCGGGGCCGCCCCCCGGAGAGGGTGGGGGCTGGGGTAGGCGGGGAGGGCCTCCGGAACGGCGGCCGGAAGGTGGCTGGGGCCGCGGGCCGGGGTGGGCTCGGGGCCGAGCCCGAGGCTCGGGGGAAGTCGGGTGGGGCTGCGGCCGTGGCAGGTCTGGGCTCGGCGAGGGGCCAGGGCTGGGCCGGGGGTCAGACGTCGCCGGGGCGGACCAGGCCGGTTTCGTAGGCGAGGACCACGGCTTGGACGCGGTCGCGGAGTTCCAGTTTGGACAGGACGCGGCCGACGTGGGTTTTGACGGTGGCTTCGGAGAGGAAGAGCTTGCGGGCGATCTCGGTGTTGGACAGGCCCTGGGCCATCAGCACCAGGACCTCGCGCTCGCGCTCGGTCAGCACGTCGAGCATCGAGGCGTCGCGGAGTTCGCCGCCGCCGGGGCCGAGGAAGCGGTCGAGGAGGCGGCGGGTGACGCTCGGGGAGACCACGGCGTCGCCGCTGGCGACCGAGCGCAGGGCGGAGACCAGGGCGTCGGGCGGGGTGTCCTTGAGCAGGAAGCCGCTGGCGCCGTTGCGCAGTGCGGAGAGGGCGTACTCGTCGAGGTCGAAGGTGGTCATCACCAGGACCTTCGAGGTGCCCGCCTCGGTGATGACCTTGGTGGCCTCGACGCCGTCGAGCACCGGCATCCGGACGTCCATCAGCACGACGTCGGGGCGCAGCTTGTCGGCCAGGTCGATCGCCGCCCTGCCGTCGCCTGCCTCGCCGACGACCTCCATGTCCTCCTGCGCGCCGAGCACCATGCGGAACCCGACCCGCATCAGCTCCTGGTCGTCCACCAGCACAACCCTGATCACGCGGCCCAAGGTAGCCCTCCCCTACGCGGTGGTCACCGGCAGCACCGCGCGCACCCGCCAGCCGCCGTCGGCGTGCGGCCCCGCTTGCAGGGTGCCGCCGAAGACGTTGGCGCGTTCGCGCATGCCGATGAGGCCGTTGCCGCCCGCGGTCAGCCCGTGCCGGGGGATGCCGGGGCCGATGTCGCTGATGTCCAGCTCGACCCGGTCGCCGACCCGGCGGACCTGCACCGCGGCCTTCGCGCCGGGACCGGCGTGCTTGATCGTGTTCGTCAGCGCTTCCTGCACGATCCGGTAGATGCCGAGGCCGACACCGGCTGGCAGGTCGTCCAGCTCGCCGGTCAGGTCGAGGCGCACCGGGACGCCGGTGGCGCGCACCCGCTCGGCCAGGTCCGAGATGGACTGGGTGCCCGGCTGCGGGGTGCGGTCGGTCTCGCCCTCGTCGCTGCGCAGCACCCCGAGCAGGCGGCGCAGCTCGGTCAGCGCCTCGCGGCCGGTGGCGGAGATGGTGTGGATGGCCCGCTCGGCCACCTCGGGTTTCGAGCGCACCGCGTAGGCGGCGCCGTCGGCGTGCACCACGATCACGCTCACCGCGTGCGCCACCACGTCGTGCAGTTCGCGCGCGATGCGGGCCCGTTCCTGGCCGACCGCGATCCTGGCCTGCTGGTCGCGTTCAGTCTCCAGCAGCGCGAGCCGCCGCTCGACCTCCAGGTGGTAAGCCCGCCTGGCGCCGGAGAACTCGCCGAGCACCCAGCAGAACGCGAAGATCACCACGATCACCAGGGTCGGCAGGATCGACTGCGGCAGGTCCATCCGCCACGACGCCCAGGCCGCGGTGCCGATGGTCAGCCACACGACGTACAGCGCGCCCTGCCTGCGGCCGACGTAGGCGACGGTCGTGTAGAGCGCGATGCCGAGCGCGATGTCGCCCACCCGGATCCTGACGTCCACCCCGTCCGCGCTCGGCCCGTGCGTGAGCAGTTGCCCGAAGCCCGCCGCGAGGATGAGGTACGCCGCGAGCAGCGGGTCGCGCCTGCGGATCACCAGCGGACCGAGCAGACCCAGGCCGACCAGCCAGTAGGCCACCGGGTGCACCCCGCCGACGTGGGCGAACAGCGAGATCGACTCCAGGGCCGCCAGCATCGCGGCGATGATGACGTCACCCGCCATCGGGTGCGCCTTCATCCACAGACTGAGCCTCCGCACGGTGACGAGAGTAGGCACAGCCGGTTGCCGGTCGCGTCAGCCCGGCGTCGCATCGTGGTCTCCGCCCGCAGGCTGAGCGAGGAGTTCGCGGACGGCGGCGGTGCGCGCATGGCACGATTCGCGGGGCGTACTGGGTGAGGAGTGGGTTTGTCGAGCGCGACCGAGCAGCAGCACCTCGCCGGACCGTTGTCGGCGTCGGTGGCCAACCTGTGCCAGCGGCTGCAGCCGCAGGTGTCCGCGCGCACCGCGGCCGGGTTCCGGGAGGTGCTGCGCAGGCTGTCCGCCCCGCTGCAGGTCGCGGTGGCAGGCCGGATCAAGTCGGGGAAGTCCACGCTGGTCAACGCCCTGATCGGGCGACGGATCGCGCCGACCGACGTCGGGGAGTGCACTCGGCTGGTCACCCGGTTCCAGTACGGCACGGTCGACCGGGTGGAGCTGGTGTTCTTCGACGGCACCAAGCAGGTCCTGCCGTTCGAGGTCGGCGGCATGATCCCGGCCGACCTGGAGGTGGACTTCGACAAGGTCTCGCACCTGGAGGCCTACCTGACCAACGCGGTGCTGCGGGACCTGACCGTGATCGACACCCCCGGCCTCGGGTCGCTCGACCTGGCCTCGGTGAAGCGCACCGAACTGCTGCTCGGCGCGGCCAAGCACCGCAAGGAGGACGGCGAGGAGGTCGAGGACGACGGCGACGACGAGCTCGACGACACCTCCCGCAACGCGGTGGCCGGTGCCGAGGCCGTCCTCTACGTGGTGACCCAGGGCGTGCGGGCCGACGACCAGCAGGCGCTGGCCGCGTTCACCGCCGCGACCGCCAGCCGCGAGGCCGGTCCGGTCAACGCCATCGCCGTGCTGAACAAGGCCGACACCATCACCCCGGAGTCGGTCACCGGCAGCGACGGCGACGTGTGGAAGGCCGCGACGCTGCTGGCCGAGAAGCAGGCGGCCACCCTCAAGCCCAGGGTCGCCGACGTGATCCCGGTGATCGGCCTGATCGCCGAGTCGGCCGAGTCCGGCGGGTTCACCTCGGCCGACGCCGACGCGCTGCGGCTGCTGGCCCGCCTCGACGACGCGGTCTGGGAGACGATGCTGATCTCGGCGGACATCTTCACCTCGTGGGAGTGCGACGTGCCGACCGGCACCAGGGTGCGCCTGCTGGAGAAGCTGGACCTGTTCGGCATCCGCCACGCCGTCGACGCGCTGCGCGCCGACCCGGACCTCACCGCGGGCGCGCTGCGCCGCTCCCTGCTCGACGCCTCCGGTCTGGCCGGGGTCCGGTCCAGGTTGGACGCGGTGTTCCGCGCCCGCGCCGACGGCATCAAGGCCGCCGCCGCGCTCGCGTCGGTCACCGCGCTCGCCCACGCCTCCGGTGACCCGGGTGAGCGCCAGCGCGTGCACGACGCCATCGAGGTCCTGCTCGCCAAGCCCGAGGCCCACCAGTTGCGCCTGCTCGAGGCGCTGACCCTGGTCACCTCCGGCGCGGTCGACATGCCCGACGACCTCGGCGAGGAGGTGCTGCGGGTCGGCAGCAACGCCGACGTCGGCGAGCAGCTGGGCATGAAAGGCCGCCCGCACAACGAACTCGCCGCGTACGCGCTCGAACGCGCGGGGTGGTGGCGCTCCTTCGCGTCCTTCGGCGCGACCCCGGCGCAGAGCCGGGTGGCGCACGTGGTGCACCGCGCGTACTTCCTGATCTGGCAGCAGCTCAAGGCCCAGACCGCGAGCTGATCCCGCTGTGCGCGAACGCCGCTGCCCGCGGCGCGGCCGGCTATACGATTCGGCGGCACACGGGCGCCGACAGGCTGGGTGAGGCGGATGGCTTCCTGGTTCAAGAACAAGCGCAAGGACGAGGACTCGACGATCGAGGTCAGGGCCGCGGTGATCGCCGAGGTCGACCGCGAGCCGGACCGGGTCGTCGAGCAGGAGGGGGAAGCAGTGCCGCAGGAGGAGCTCAGCGACGACTTCCGGGTGGAGCCCGCGCTGGTGAGCATCGCGCCGGAGGTCTACGACCAGGCCATCGCCGAGCGGCTGTCGCTGGTGTCGCTGTGCCTGTACGCACACGACCGGGCGCGCAGTTCCGGGGTGGCCGAACGGATCGAGGAGGGGCTGGCCGCGGTCGGGGTGCGGGCGGTGCGCCCGGACGGCGACCGGTTCGACCCGGCGTTCCACGAGGCGGGCGGCACGCTCGTCACCGAGGACGCCGCGCTGCAGGGCACCGTCGCCGAGACCGAGGTGGTCGGGTTCAGCGACCGCGGCCAGCTGCTGCGGCCGCCGATCGTCACCGTCTACACCGGCCGGGTCGGCAGCGCATGACCCAGCCCAAGGTCTCGCTGCCCAAGCAGGTCGCCCAGACCAGGGAGCAGCTGCTCACCCTGCTCCGCGAGGCCGCGCCCGAGTCGGCGCAGTGGGTGGAGCAGGTCCGCGCGCGCAGGCGCAAGAAGCCGTCGGTCGTGGTCGTCGGCGAGACGAACCGGGGGAAGAGCTCCCTGGTCAACGCCATGATCGACACGCCTGGCCTGTCCCCTGTGGACGCCGACGTGGCCACCGCGACCTACCTGGTGTTCGGCCACGCGGAGCAGTGGGAGGCGCGCGCCTGCTACCCGGGGCAGCTCGCGCCGGTGCCGGTGGACATCGCCGAGCTGGTCAACTGGGTGTCGGCGGCGCACGAGCTGCCCGACGGCGAGCTGCCACCGCGCTACGTCGAGGTCGACGGTCCGGTGCCGCTGCTGGAGAAGCTGGTCGTCGTGGACACCCCCGGCGTCGGCGGGCTCGACTCGGCGCACGGCGAGCTGGCGATCGAGGCGGCCGCGTCGGCCACCGCGCTGCTGTTCGTCGTGGACGCCTCGGCCCCGTTCACCGTGGGCGAGCTGTCGTTCCTGGCAGGCGTCGGCGACCGGGTGGAGACCGTGGTCTTCGTCCTGTCCAAAGTGGATGCCTACCGCGGCTGGCGGCAAGTCCTCGAGGCGAACCAAGCCCTGTTGGCAGAACACGCACCGCGGTTCAAGGACGCCACCTTCCACCCGGTCTCCTCGCGCATGTTCGAGCTGGCGGGCAAGGCGCCCACCCCCGAGGCCGCGGCGATGCTCAAGGAGCGCTCCGGCATCGCCGAACTCGTGGAGTCGTTGCAGGGCTTGCTGGTCGGCCGCTCCGCGATGCTCGGCGAGGCCAACACCCTGCGTGCGCTGTCGTCCGCGCTCGGTGAGCTGAAGGTGACCCTGGAGAACGAGCGCCGCGCGCTGACCACCGGTGAGGCGGAGGCGGAGGCGTTGCGCGCCCGCAAGGACGAGCTGACCGCGGAGCGCCGATCGTCGACCAGGGGCTGGCAGGTCAAGCTGCGCAGCGAGGTGCAGCGCGCCCGGCTGGAGAACGCGCACGAGGTCAGCCGCCAGATGCGCGACCTGCAGTCCTGGTTCCGCCAGGCCATCGACGCCGCCGACCGCGACCAGCTCAGGGGGCTGCCCGCGCACGTCGACGCCGCCATGCAGATGGTCAGCGGCAAGGTGTCGGAGTCGGTGGGCGGCAGGCTCAACCAGGTGGCCGACTCCGTCCTCAGTGAACTGTTCAGCGCCGACGAGCTGGAGGTGATCCGCGGCCAGTTCGCCCGCGCCGGAACCTCGCAGGTGGTGCTGCGCGCGGCGGAGAAGCGGCTGCCGACCGCCGAGGACAAGCTGCTGGTGTTCATGGGCGTCTCCGGCGGCATCGGCGCGGGCAAGATGGCGGTCATCCCGCTGGCAGGCGCGATCGCGGCGCCGATCCTGTTGGTGCCCACCATCGTCATCGGCCTTGGCGCCGGGTGGTGGATCGCGCGCACCCGCAAGCACACCGCGGACAAGCAGCACATGAAGCTGTGGCTCAACGACTCCATCGCCGATGCCCGGTCCACATTGGACCAGTTGGTGTCCGAGCAGTTGATCGACGCGGAATCCCAGCTCTCCCTTGCCCTCGACGAGGCGCTCGGCAAGCGGATCAGCGGGATCGAGGAGCAGCTGCGCGAGGTCGACAAAGCATTACGACTTGACGTGAGCGAGCGGCAGAAGCGCGTGACCGTGGTAAACAAGCGCCTGACAGACGTGGTCGCCGGGCGAGAACGGGCGGAGCGGCTCCTTGCCGGTATCCGGTCCGTTCGCGACAAGAACTAACCGCGTAACGGCGGGAACCAGCGGGACGAAGCGTCAGTCATACCGCCAACAACAAGCCATTGAGCATCCCGCCAAGGGATCAGCCAGAGGGGGCTACCCGTGTACGTTGACGAGACCGGCGCCGACGACACCGCGACCGACACCACGGCCGACGCGGGCCACGACGAGTTGACCGTCGAGGTCGGTGGCGAGGAGTACGAGGTTCAGGAGAACTTCGACTACGACCAGGACGGTGACAACGACACCGCGGTCGTGCAGACCGAAGAGGGCTACGTCGCCTTCGCCGACACCGACGGCGACGGCACCGCCGACACCGCGATCCAGCTCGACGAGCAGGGCAACGTGCTCGCGGCCGCCGAGTACGACGAGGCCTCCGGCGAGTGGACCGAGGCCAACACCGGTTCCGTCGAGGCCCCCGGCGGCGACGGCGCGGACGAGCACGGCGGTGCCAAGTCCGGCAGCGACGACGACGCCGCCACCCCGGCGCACGCCGGTGGCTCCGGCGACAACATCACCGTCGACACCAAGTCCGGTGACGTCGACGCGGGCGAGGCGCAGTACGACGCGGACGGTGACGGCACCAACGACACCGCCGTCGTGACCGACGACCAGGGCAACACCTACGTCTTCACCGACAGCGACGGTGACGGTGGCGCTGACGAGGCCGTCGTCATCGAGGCCGACGGCGACGTGACCGTGGCCCAGCACACCGGCGAGGACGAGTGGAGCACCGTCGAGACCGGCCACATCAACGCCGACGGCTCCTACGAGTCGGACTCCGCAGGCAAGACCTCCGGCTCGGACGCCAACTGGCAGGGCTGAGTCCCGGCGTTACGACCAGCGGGCGAGATGATTCCCACCCGCTGATCGCAGACCACGCTGGGTGAGATCCCGGTGCGCCCACGCGTGCCGGGATCTTGCTTTTCCGGCCCCGTTTGCCCAGGTCAACCGGGTGCGAACTCACTGTGGGTCACGACTGTCCGGTATCCGGACGTCCGATCGGTTGATTGAGCGGCTCGCAAGTGGGTACTGAATCGATTCCCTTATCGTTCTTGTGAGAGAACCGACAGGCAAGGTATCGGTTACCTCGCCGTCACCCCGCTAGCCTCATATGCATTCCTTCACGGCACGCACCCGCTCGACATGGGCGGGGGCTCAGCCATTCGGTTAGGACGCCGCCGTCCCCGGTCAGCTCGGTGGTGTCCTGATCGGCATTTCGGCGTTCAGTCAGGAGACGAGGCGAGATGACGGCAGTGACAATCCCTGGCGTTGACCAGGCACCGACGACGCACAAACGACTCCTGGCGTGGGTGCGCGAGGTCGCTGAACTGACCGCCCCCGAGCAGGTGGTCTGGGTCGACGGGTCCGAGGAAGAGTGGACCCGGCTCACCGACAAGCTGGTCGACGCGGGAACTTTCACCCGCCTGGACAAGAAGCCGAACTCGTTCTACGCGGCCTCCGACCCGAACGACGTCGCCCGGGTCGAGGAGCGCACCTACATCTGCTCGGTCGACGAGGCCGACGCCGGTCCTACCAACAACTGGATGGACCCGGCGGAGATGAAGTCGACCCTCACCGAGCTCTACCGGGGGTCGATGCGCGGTCGCACCATGTACGTGATCCCGTTCTGCATGGGCCCGCTCACCGCGGAGAACCCGATGCTGGGCGTGGAGATCACCGATTCCGAGTACGTCGTGGTCTCGATGAAGATCATGACCCGGATGGGCACCAAGGCGCTGGACCGCTTCATCGACGCCGACGGCACCGAGCGCGACTTCGTGCCCGCGCTGCACTCCATCGGCGCTCCGCTCGAGCCGGGCCAGGCCGACGTCGCGTGGCCGTGCAACGACACCAAGTACATCGTGCACTTCCCGGAGGAGCGGCTCATCTGGAGCTACGGCTCCGGCTACGGCGGCAACGCGCTGCTGGGCAAGAAGTGCTACTCGCTGCGCATCGCCTCGGTCATCGGCCGCGACGAGGGCTGGCTCGCCGAGCACATGCTGATCCTCAAGCTGACCTCGCCCGAGGAGAAGGTCTACTACGTCGCGGCCGCGTTCCCCAGCGCCTGCGGCAAGACCAACCTCGCGATGCTCGAGCCGACCATCCCCGGGTGGAAGGTCGAGACCATCGGCGACGACATCGCCTGGATGCGCTTCGGTGCGGACGGTCGCCTCTACGCGGTCAACCCGGAGAACGGCTTCTTCGGCGTGGCGCCGGGCACCGACTACCACACCAACCCGAACGCGATGCGCACCATCGCCAAGGGCAACTCGCTGTTCACCAACGTCGCGCTGACCGACGACGGGGACATCTGGTGGGAGGGCATCGGCGACGCGCCGGAGCACCTCACCTCCTGGAAGAAGGCCGACTGGACTCCTGAGTCGACGGAGAAGGCGGCGCACCCGAACTCGCGCTACTGCACCCCGATCGACCAGTGCGACACCAAGGCGGCCGAGTGGGACGACCCGCAGGGCGTGCCGATCTCGGCGATCTTCTTCGGCGGCCGCCGGGCCACCACCATCCCGCTGGTGACCGAGTCCCGCGACTGGCAGCACGGCACCTTCATGGGTGCGACGCTGTCGAGCGAGACCACCGCGGCCGCGGTCGGCGCGGTCGGCGTCGTGCGCCGCGACCCGATGGCGATGCTGCCGTTCATCGGCTACAACGCCGGTGACTACTTCAACCACTGGATCGAGACCGGCAAGCGCGCGGACGCGACCAAGCTGCCGAAGATCTTCTACGTCAACTGGTTCCGCCGCGGCGAGGACAAGCGCTTCCTGTGGCCCGGGTTCGGCGAGAACAGCCGCGTGCTCAAGTGGGCCATCGAGCGCATCGAGGGCAAGGCGGCCGCGCGGGAGACCCCGATCGGCTGGGTGCCCACCGCCGACGAGCTCGACCTGGACGGTGTCGACGGTGACCGCGCCGACATCGAGGCCGCGCTCGAGGTCTCGGCCGAGGAGTGGCGCGCCGAGCTGCCGCTGATCGAGGAGTGGTTCGACAAGATCGGCGACAAGCTGCCGACCCCGCTGCGCGACGAGCTGGAGTCGCTCAAGCAGCGGTTGGGCTAAGAGCCAATACACAGAACCGGCCCCCACCACTTCACGTGGTGGGGGCCGGTTCTGCGTGTGCGCTGTTCTGTGGGTCACAGCCGAGTCGTGCCCGATCTGGGACAGTGTGCGCCGTTCACCCGAGGTTGGACAGGTGAGGCAGGACCGGGAGGTGGGTTGAGGTGTCGGAGCAGCGTTGGCGCTGGCAGCGGTCCGGGTACGACGACCGCGTGCACGCCTTCCCCGCCGGGGAGCGGCCCGCGAGCTTCGTCGAGGCCGCCTGCGCGCACACCGTCCCGTACGCCAAGGTCACCCGGTCGCATGAGGGTGCCCGGTGCCTGCCGTGCCTGCTGATCGTCGCCGACCAGCTCGCCACCCGGGTGCCCGGCGCTGTGGACTGACCGGGGATCGACCTGGGGACAGCCGCGCGCGGGCCCGGACTTACTCGTTGGTCCCACACGTCACAGCCGTCGCAGAGTTGTCCACAAGCTGTGGACAGGGTTGTGCACAGCCTGTGGAGAGCGGTGGACGGCTGCGGCTCGGCTGGCGCGTCCGGTCGCCAACAAACGGCCAAATGGACTCACAGCGAGTTACCTGGTGACGAGATGGCCACTCGGGCCTTAGTGTTTCGCGGCACCACTCCCGTCACGGAGAGCGAGACACCGATGACACAACCCGGCCGCTCCGGCATCCGCTGGAGTTCGTGGAACCTGCTGCTGCTGATCCCGCTCGGACTGCTCATCACGCCGATCTTCAACCGCACCGGCCCCGAGCTGTTCGGCATGCCGTTCTACTACTGGTTCCAGCTGGCGGGCGTCGCCGTCGGCGTGCTGGCCACCTCGATCGTCTTCGTCATGACCAAGGACAAACCCACGACCCCCGCACCGGGGCCCGACCGCGACGTGGACACCCTGGACGAGGGGGCAGGCCGATGAGGTGGACCGAGCTCGTCGTCTTCGTCGTCCTGTTCGGCGTGGTGACCGTCCTGGGGTTCGTCGCGGCCAGGTGGAAGGCGGGGGCCACCCTCGACCACCTCGACGAGTGGGGGCTCGGCGGCCGCAGGTTCGGCTCGTGGATCACCTGGTTCCTCATCGGCGGCGACGTCTACACGGCCTACACCTTCGTCGCGGTGCCCGCGCTCATGTTCAGCGCGGGCGCGGCGGGCTTCTTCGCCCTGCCGTACACGGTGATCCTGTACCCGCTGGCGTTCATGCCGCTGCTGCGGATCTGGTCGGTCTCGCGCGCCCGCGGGTACGTCACCCCGGCCGACTTCGTGCGCGGCCGCTACGGCTCGTCGGTGCTGGCGCTGCTGGTGGCGATCACCGGGATCGTGGCGACCATGCCCTACATCGCGCTGCAGCTGGTCGGGCTCGAGGCGGTGCTGCGCACGTTGGGGCTCAACGGGTCCGGCATCGTCGGGCACCTGCCGCTGCTCATCGCGTTCGTGATCCTGGCGGTCTACACCTACCAGTCCGGGCTGCGCGCGCCCGCGCTGATCGCGTTCGTCAAGGACATCCTGGTCTACATCGTGATCATCGTGGCCGTGGTGTACCTGCCGATCAAGCTCGGCGGCTGGGGCGCGATCTTCGACGCGGCCGACGCCAAGTTCAAGGCGACGCCAGCACCCGGCGACGGTTTGCTGCTCAACGCCAACAACCAGTTGCAGTACGCGACCCTGGCGCTGGGGTCCGCGCTCGCGCTGTTCCTCTACCCGCACTCGCTCACCGGCGTGCTCGCCTCGCGCGGCCGCAAGGTGATCAAGCGGAACATGTCGGCGCTGCCCGCGTACTCGTTGCTGCTGGGGCTGTTGGCGCTGCTGGGTTTCGTGGCGATCGCGGCGGGCACCAAGCCGTTGATCAACCAGGCCACCGGCAACCCGGACACCAACACGATCATCCCGAACCTGTTCGCCGGTCAGTTCCCGGCCTGGTTCGCCGGGATCGCCTTCGCCGCCATCGGCATCGGCGCCCTGGTCCCCGCAGCGATCATGTCCATCGCGGCGGCGAACCTGTGGACCCGCAACATCTACAAGGAGTACATCCGCCGCGACGCCACCCCGAAGGACGAGGCCAAGCAGGCCAAGTTCGCCTCGCTGGTGGTCAAGTTCGGCGCGGTGGCCTTCGTGCTGTTCATCGACCCGCAGTTCTCCATCGACCTGCAGCTCATCGGCGGCGTGATGATCCTGCAGACGCTGCCTGCGGTGGCGATCGCGCTCTACACCCGGTGGTTCCACATCTGGGGCCTGGTCGGCGGCTGGATCGCGGGCATGGGCTGGGGAATGATCATGCTCTTCAACATCCCCAGCGCCGACGGCAAGCGCAAGCACTTCGGCGCGTCCGCGCTCAAGCTCGGTGAGCTGAACCTGTTCGGCTGGCACCCGTTCGGTGGGTCGACGGTGCAGATCTACGTCGGCTTCGTTGCCCTGGTGGCAAACCTGGTGGTGGCCGTGCTGATCACGCTGGTCGCCGGGAAGCTCAAGGTGTTCAACGGCATTGACCAGACCGAGCCTGCCGACTACCACGTCGACGAGGACTCGGCGAAGCTGCGGCCGGTCGCCGCGCACTAGGACCGGCGAAGGGGGCGGGGTCCGGTGGTAGCCCGGATCCCGCCCCCTTCGGCATCGATCAGCGGCGCATCGCGGCGATGGCGACGAGCAGTCCCGCGCTCAGCAGCGCGGGCACGATCCCGGTCAACACGGCGAGCACGACAAGACCGGCGCTGACGCAGGCGAGCAGGAGCATCGCCAGGTGCAGCGTCGGTGCCCAGCTGCCGAGCAACCGCTCGGCGAGGACCATCGCCCGCGCGTGCGGGCTCAGGCGGCGCACCGGCGCGGCCGCTGTCTCGACCACAGGGGTCTCGACCTGTTCGGCGGCGTCAGTGCTATCGGCGGTGGGGACCTCGGTAGTGCTGCCGACCCGGTTCACGGCGTCGGCCAACTCGACCCGGTGGACGGTGTTGACCCGGCCTGCCTTGCCGACGACGTCGGCCCTGGCCCGGTCCACCGCCCGGCGTGGCACGGGCCGTGCCGGGAGTGCCGGGTCTTCGAAGGTGAGGTGCAACGTGCGACGGACATCCGTGCCCACGGACTCCGTTCCTGTCACGGCCAAGGTGTCAGGCTCCTTCGTGGTACTGCGACTACCGATCAGTTTCGCGCTTGAGCGTTGACGGGTAGGTAACTACTGGCTAGTAGACGATAAGCGGAGCGTGTTCGTCGGTGAGCGGCATCCTTGTGATCCGCCTCACCTATCGGGTGATGTCCTGACCCACTGCTACTGCGGATGGCCTACGACAACCGCCATCAGTCGGCTGTAGAACTGAACGGGTGGAGTAGTGCCGACGCGGTCGGCCCAATCGAGGTCATACCCGGCAATCCAGGCGGAGCAACGCGGCGACGCTCGGTGCCCGTGTCCACTTCATCCACACGGCGCAATCCCACGGTGACGGGTGAAATTCGGTCACGCTCCGTTGGTCGTGCGCGGCCGACACTTGATCGACGGCAAACGGTCGACCGGCGAGCGGACGGGTGAACTCCGCGGCGGGGTGGCGGTGCCGTTCGCCGATGGGCGAACCGGGCCACTTCTCGGCGGGGGTGTGCGACGTGCGGGGTCCCGGCGGCGGGACCCGGTCCAGTGCCGCGGTGCTCCAGCGCCCACCGGGGGCCGAGCCGCGGCCGCGGCGGGAACCTCACGTCACGGCGGGAACCTTGGGGCATAAGGAAACCCCGTAGTGCTGCCAGGTCGGGGGTCCGCCAGCACTACGGGGTCAACCGGAACATCGTGTAGCGCCCCGGCCGTGTTACAACGCGCCGGAGATGTGCCCTGCATCACATCCCCGGCGCTCGCTTGTGGTTAGCGCCAGACGTTCTGCGTCTGCGCGAGAGCGATCAGCTCGTGGCGCATCGCGGGCGTGGCAGCCTGGTCGATCGCGCGGTTCACGGCCTTGCGCGTGCGGGCCTGGGCGCGGCGGGCTCGGATCTTCGCGGTCACGTTCATTGCGCTTGCTTCCCCTCTGAGGTCCTGCTAACCGCTCTGGCTGAGTGGCATGGCTCAAGTATGCACCTTCTGGCCCCGGAAAGCACGCATCTGTCCGGTGAACTGGCGCACACACCGATGAATCATCGGTAGTGACTTGGAGCTCACCGGATAGTGTCCGGTTTCTTGTGACCTGGGGAACAACGTGCTAACGCGCGCGGGCGCACCGCGAGCGTCGATCGCGGTGTATAGGGAAATCTAGGAACTGGGCTAGATAGTGCGAGAGTGCGCCAGAAGCGGCGTCACTCCTCCATCCCCAGCAGGTAGCGGCCGAAGTGCGGCACGGTGAAGGCGATCCGGCCGCGCTCGGCGGAGTAGACCAGGCCCTTCTTGATCAGGCTGTCGCGCGCGGGCGAGAGCGACGACGGCTTGCGCCCGAGGAACACCGCGATGTCCGAGGTCCCGGCGCTCTCGTCCTTCCCGTCGGTCAGCTCGGCCATCGCCCGCAGGTACTCCCGCTCGGCCGGGGTGGCCCGCTCGTAGCGCGAACCGAAGAACCCGACCGCCAGCTCCACCTCCGCCTCGGGGGCCGCTACCAGCACGTCCTCCGCGGTGATCGGGTCGGCTGGCGCGGCGTCCCAGGCGGCCTTGCCGAAGGCCTGGATGAAGTACGGGTAGCCGCCGGAGCGCTCGAAGAGGGCGGCCAGGGCGTCCGGGGTGATCCCGGCCTGCTCCCGGTCGACCGGGACGAGCACGGCCTGGTCGGCGTCGGCGCGGTCGAGCCGGTCGATGCGCACGTACCGGAACAGCCGCTCCGAGTAGGACTTGCTCGCCGAGAGCAGCGCGGGCAGGTGCGGCAGGCCCGCGCCGACCACGACCAGCGGCGCGCCGGACTGCGACAGCTCGTGGCAGGCGGCGCACAGCGCGGAGATGTCGTCGGCGCCGATGTCCTGCATCTCGTCGATGAGCACCGCGACCCCGGTGCCCACGTCCTGGGCCAGCTCGGCGACCTCGGTGAACAGCTCCACCAGGTCGATCTCGATATCGCCGGAGTCGGCCCGGCCTTGGGTGGCGGGCACGTCGATGCCCGGCTGCCACCGCTCGCGCAGCTTGGCGCTGTCCGGGTTCGACTTGAGCGCGAACGCCTTGAGCACGCCGAGCACCTGCTCCACCCGCTCCGGCGCCCGGTGGCGCACGGCGAGGTCGCGGATCGCCCGGTGCAGGGCCGCCGAGAGCGGGCGGCGCAGGTCCGCGTCCGGCCTGGCCTCGATCTTGCCCGCACCCCAGCCGCGGCGGACGGCCATCGACCGCAGCTCGCCGAGCAGGACGGTCTTGCCGACCCCGCGCAGGCCGGTCAGCACCAGGCTGCGCTCCGGCCTGCCCCTGGCGACCCGTTCCAGCACGACCTCGAAGGCCTGGAGCTCCTTCTCGCGGCCCGCGAGCTCCGGTGGGCGCTGACCCGCGCCGGGGGCGAAGGGGTTGCGCACCGGGTCCATCCTGCGACGGTATCGGGGTGTCTAGCGCCAGCCCGATATTTCCCTCGGCGCGCCCGCCCACTCGGACTGTCTTGGGATCTCTAGGGCTGGAGGTAGATAGTTGTAGAGGTGGCTACTTCTCCAAGATCGCCGTGACGCCCTGGCCACCCGCCGCGCAGATCGAGATGAGACCGCGGCCGGACCCGCGCTCGTGCAGCAGCTTCGCCAGGGTCGCCACGATCCGACCGCCGGTCGCGGCGAACGGGTGTCCCGCGGCCAAGGACGAACCGTTGACGTTGAGCTTCGACCGGTCGATCGCCCCAAGAGGCTCGGCGAGCCCCAGCCGGTCCTTCGCGAACTCGACGTCCTCCCACGCGGCCAGCGTCGCGAGCACCTGGGAGGCGAAGGCCTCGTGGATCTCGTAGTAGTCGAAGTCCTGCAAGGTGAGCCCGGCGCGGGCCAGCATCCGCGGCACGGCGTAGGCGGGCGCCATCAGCAGGCCCTCGTCGCCGTGGACGTAGTCGACCGCGGCCGTCTCGCTGAAGGTCAGGTAGGCCAGCACCGGGAAGCTGTGCTCCTTGGCCCACTGCTCGCTGGACAGCAGCACCACGGAGGCGCCATCGGTGAGCGGGGTGGAGTTGCCCGCGGTCATCGTGCCGTTCTCGCCGCCGAACGCGGGCTTGAGCTTGGCGAGCTTGTCGGCCGTCGAGTCCGGGCGCAGGTTCTGGTCGCGGGTCAGGCGCTGGTAGGAGGTCACCAGGTCGTCGAAGAACCCGCGGTCGTAGGCGGCGGCCAACTTCTGGTGGCTGGCGGCGGCCAGTTCGTCCTGCGCCTCCCGGCTGATCCCCCACCGCTGGGCGGTCAGCGCGGCGTGCTCGCCCATGGACAGGCCGGTGCGCGGCTCGGCGTTGCGCGGGATGTCCGGGACGATGTGGCCCGGGCGGATCTTGGCGAGCAGCCGGAGTCGTTGACCCGCGGACTTGGCGCTGTTGAGCGAGATCAGGATCCGCCGGAGGTCCTCGTTGACCTGGAGCGGGGCGTCGCTGGTGGTGTCGACCCCGCCCGCGATGGCCGAGTCGACCTGGCCGAGGGCGATCTTGTTCGCGACCTGGACGATGGCCTGGAGGCCGGTGCCGCAGGCCTGCTGGACGTCGTAAGCGGGGGTGTCGGCGGCGAGCCTGCTGCCCAGCACGCACTCACGGGTCAGGTTGAAGTCCCTGCTGTGCTTGAGCACGGCGCCCGCCGCGACCTCGCCGAGCCTCTGCCCTTGGAGGCCGAACCGGGCGACCAGGCCGTCGAGCGCTGCGGTCAGCATGTCCTGGTTCGACGCGCGGGCGTACGGGCCGTTGGACCGGGCGAACGGGATGCGGTTCCCGCCGAGGACCGCCACTCGGCGCACGGGACTCGGGGCCATTGCGTCCTCCAGAACGAGGGGTCGGGACTGCGCTACGATCCTAACCTACTCAAGAGTAGTTTAGGAGGCGCGCCCCGATGGCAGACCGATACCAGCGGTTCAGCAACTCCGGCCTCGGTCGGGTCCTGGTCAAGCGGCTCGGCCTGCCGAACCCGACCCCGCTGCGCAGGCACCGCCCCGGCGACCCGGTGCTGGACGGCCCCGCGCTGCTCGGCTCCGCCCCCGGCGGCCGCCTGAGCGACCACGTCGCCGCCGTGTGCCAGTCCGCCGGGGTCGAGGTCCGGACCGACGCGGACGTCTACGGCGCGCTCGTCTTCGACGCCACGGGGATCACTCTTGTAGAGCAACTCCGGGAGCTGTACGACTTCTTCCACCCCGTGCTGCGGTCGGTCGGCACGTGCGGTCGGGTCGTGGTGCTGGGGACGCCGCCGGAGCGGATCGCCGACGCGGACGAGCAGATCGCCCAACGCGCCCTGGAGGGTTTCGTCCGCTCGGTCGGCAAGGAACTCGTGCGCGGCGCGACGGCCCAACTGGTCTATGTGGAGCCGGGTGCGGAGGGGGACATCGCGTCGACCCTGCGGTTCCTGCTGTCCGGCAAGTCCGCGTACGTCGACGCGCAGGTGATCCGGATCGGCGCTTTCGGTGGCACAGCAGTGGAACCGGAGGACTGGGCCGTGCCGCTGGCGGGCAAGGTCGCCCTCGTGACCGGCGCTTCCCGGGGCATCGGCGCCGCCATCGCCGAGGTACTGGCCCGCGACGGCGCCCACGTGGTCGCCCTGGACGTCCCCGCCCAAGGCGACGCCCTCGCCGAGGTCGCCAACCACATCGGCGGCTCCGCCGTCCAACTCGACATCACCGCCCCCGACGCCCCCGCCCGCCTCGCCGACCACCTGCGAACCCGCCACGGCGGCGTCGACATCGTCGTCCACAACGCGGGCATCACCCGCGACAAGAAGCTGGCGAACATGAAGGACACCGCCTGGGACGCCGTGCTTTCGGTCAACCTCGCCAGCCAACTCCGGGTCAACACCGCACTCCTGGCAGGCGTGCTCCACAACGGCGGCCGCATCATCGGCGTCTCCTCGATCGCCGGAATCGCGGGCAACACCGGCCAAGCCAACTACGCCACCAGCAAGGCAGGCGTCATCGGCATGGTCAACGCCCACGCAGCGGCTCTGTCGGAACGCGGCATCACCATCAACGCCGTGGCCCCCGGCTTCATCGAAACCAAGATGACCGCCGCAGTACCCCTGGTAATCCGCGAAGCAGGCCGCCGCATGAACAGCCTCGCCCAAGGCGGCCTCCCCGTGGACGTCGCCGAAACCATCGCCTGGTACGCCAATCCCGCCTCCGGCGCCCTCACCGGCAACACCGTCCGCGTCTGCGGCCAGAGCCTGCTGGGGGCGTGATGTCTCCCGGGCTGGGTGGCCTTTACCTCAAGGCTTTGACCGGATTCACCAAGCGCGGCGGTGAGTTGCCTACCCGGGTCTATGAGCGCGTCGGTGTTGGGGTGGATGCCGAGCACTTGGCTTCGTACAACCAGGTCTGCGGGTTCCGGCTGAGCGACGAACTGCCTGCGACTTACCTGCACGTGGTCGCTTTTCCCTTACAGGTCAAGCTGATGACGGATGCCGACTTCCCGTTTCCGTTGATCGGGACGGTGCATGTGGCCAACCGGATCGTGCAGCACCGTCCGGTGGGGGTTGGGGAGCGGGTTGACCTGCGGGTGCACGGGGAGAACCTGCGGCCGCACCCCAAGGGGACGCAGTTCGACATGATCAGTGCCGCGTCGGTGGATGGGGCTGTGGTGTGGCGCGGGACGAGCACGTATCTGCGCCGTGGGCCTGGTTCTGGGGGTTCTGTTCCGGATCCGGTGCCGATGCCTACCTCGCGTTGGCACGTCCCTGGAGACATCGGACGGCGGTATGCGGCGGTGTCGGGTGATCGTAATCCGATCCATCTGCATCCGCTTGCCGCTCGGGTGTTTGGGTTTCGCCGGGCCATTGCGCATGGGATGTGGAGCAAGGCGCGGTGCTTGGCTGCGTTTGAGGGGCGGTTGGGTGGTGGGTTTGAGGTGGATGTTCGGTTCAAGTTGCCGGTGTTGCTGCCTGGTGTGGTTGGGTTCTATGCGGACCAGGGGACTGGGCGGTTTGGGTTGACTGATGTTGGGGGGACTCGGCCTTATTTGAGTGGGGTGGTCGGTTCGCTCTGATGGTGGGTGTCCACATGGGTGGGAGTGTCCACATGGGGTGGGGTTGTCCACAGGTGCTGGGTTGGGTGTTTCAGTGGGGTGGGGTGGTTCGTTAGGCTGGAAATGGGGGGTGCTTGGGGCGGTTTGATCTTGTGGAGTTGGTTGTCCACAGGGTGTCTGGTCGCTCGGGGCGGTTTGTCTGTGCTGGTCGGTAAGCTGTATATCGGGGGGTGCCTTGGCGGGTTTGATCTTGAGCTGAGGGACTGGCGGCTCTCAAATTCGGCTTCGCCATCGACGACTGAACCTCGCCTTCGGCATTGCGTTGGGGCGCGAGTTTCGAGCTTTGCTCGATGGGGTGGACTTGTTTTGTGCGTGGCCCCGGCAGTACCCGTGGCAGGACCGCAAAGCAGGGGCCGAAAAGCAGGCCCTGCCGCGTGGACGACGCTACGGGCACTGCTCCCCCACACAAAACAAGTCCACCCCATCGAGCAGTTGGCACCAGCGACTCCGAGGAGCGTTGTTCGGCCAACGTCGTTTGGGGGCGGGTGTGGGCCGACGATCGTTCAGGACAAGTATCTGTCCATATCCCCTTCATCTATCCACTGCTCCCGACCTGGGCCTATTGACAGATTGCCGTGGTCGACATGTTCGGAGATGGGGCTCCGGACTCTGGCCGGGCGGGGCCTCTACTCGCCGGTTGGGGTCCAGATGGCGCCGTCGACTAGGTTGCCGAGGCCCATCCACACGAGGTTCATCAGCCAGGAGGCGACGACCTTCTCGGGGACGTCGGGGTGGTCGAGCCACCAGTCGGCCAGGGACTCGCCTGCGCCGACCAGGGCTGCGGCCAGGGCTTCGGTGGACTTCGTCGCGGTCTCGTTCAGGCCTCGGCTGGTGGCGGAGCGGACCAGCAGCGCGTCGACCAGGGTGATCGCGCGGCTGCGCATGGCCAGGAGTTCTTCGCTGAACGGGCCGCCCTGGGAGGTGGCCTGGCGGTGCAGGACGCGCCAGCTCTCGCGTTGGTCGCCGACGAAGCGGAAGAAGGCGCGCAGGCCGTGCCACAGCTGCATGTCCGGCGGGGCCTCGGCGCGCACCCCGCCCGCGATGGCCTCCATCAGCTGCGAGGCCTCGCGCCGGATGCAGGCGGCGAACAGGTCTTCCTTGTGGCCGAGGTAGGCGTAGATCATCGGCTTGGAGACCCCGGCGACGTCGGAGATCTCGTCCATCGACGCGTTGTGGTAGCCGTGCCGGGAGAACACCGTGACCGCGGCGTCGAGGATCTGCCGCTCCCGGACCTCCCGGGGCAGCCGCTTCGCGCGCGCCGGTCGACGCTCCTCGTCGACGCTCACGCCGGACCTCCCGCTGCTCTTGCCGACCCACCTACCCGCCCGTAGCCTACCGTTCAGTAGGTACGGGAGGTGTCCCATGCGGGATGGTATCGGTCGGGCGATCACCCCGCGCCGAGATGACGACCCCCGCCGCCGGTGAGCAGGCGGCGGCGCTGGAACCGGCTGCCCCCGGTGACCGTGGTCGACCTCGACGGCCTCGCCGACGCCGTCGACCCGGCGCGGCTCACCGCCGAGCAGTTCGTGCAGCTCATCGAGGTCCTGCACATGCTCGGCGACGCGGGCACCGGCATCGACCTGGCAGGCATGCGCACCGAGACCTTCCTGCGCTTCCTCGGCCGCGCCTCCCGCGAGCAGGTCGACGCCCTGATGGCCCACCCCGACCTGCGGCCGGTCGTGTTCGCCGAGCTGTTCCGCAGGATGGCCGAGCACCTCGCCAACGACGACCTGCGCGCGGTCGTCCACTGGCGGTTCACCGGCCCCGGTGGCGAAGACCGGTTCGAGACGGTGATCGACCGTGGCCGGTGCACCTCCGGCCCCGACCCGACCGCCGACCCGCGGGTCACCATCACCATCGACCCGGCCGACTTCCTGCGCGCCATCACCGGTGCTGTGGCGCTACCCGTGTTGTTCCTGTCGGGCCGGGTGAAGGTCAAGGGCGACATCGCCTTCGCGGCCGGGCTCATCGGCCACTTCGACCTGCCGTGACCTGTTCGGGGGACGCCGCGTGACAGCCAGGCGCCGAACCCGGACCATGCCACCCGTGGCGGTTTGTGGCAGCACCAAGACCGACGACGGCGAACCCTGCGTCGCCCCGGTGTCCCGGCGCGGCAAGCGCTGCCGCGCGCACACCTGGCTCGGCCTGCTCTTCGCCAAGCCGGCACCTCCCGTCGTCCCCCGGCAGACGACCCGCGCACCCCGCACCCCGATGCGCGCCGCGACCAGGACCGAGGGCGTCCGGATCGCCACCGAGCAGTGGCAGGCCATCGTCGCCGCCCGCGCCCGGCTCGCCATCCCGCCCGACACCTGGCAGGCCCTCACCGGCTCCGACGCCTCGTCCACCTGCACCCGCTTCGCCCAACTCGCCGCCACCGACGACGCCGCGACCCGCGCCCAGGCCCCCGGCCCGGTCGCCCTGCAGGTCACCAGGCACCTCGCCCAGCGGCACCGCGACCTGGGCACCGACGACCTGCTCCCCCGCTCCCTGCACGTCCTCGGCGTCTACCTGTGCGCCACCGAAGCCCGCGACCTCGGCGACTGCCGCTGCCTGCGCGACCTCATCGACGACCACGGCCTCGCCGAAGCCAAGCGCATCCTCCAAGCCGCCATGTCCGACCTCGCCGCCACCGGCCCGACCCGGTAAGCGCGCGCCCGTGGTGGGAACTGACTCCCCACCGCCCCGTGCCGTTGGAGTCGGTGATCGCCAACGCCGGTTCACCTGGCAGCGAGCCCGGGAATGCAGGATTCTGCGCGACTTCGCCGGAGCCCAACTCGCCTGCCGGACGCGGTGTCCGACCTCGCCGCCACTGGTCAGGCTCGCTAGCTGCGAGGTCGGCCGATTCGGGGCAGGCCGCAGAAGGTGGTTCTAGCCAGGCGCGCGAGACGTGATTGCCCGCAACTCACGGGCTCGATCGACTGCGGGGCTGGGCGGATGTTCTGGAAGTCAGCCTTCTGAGCCGAGAACCGTGCCGACCCGGTGAACGGCGCGGGGCCGTGGGAGTTCATCTCCCACGGCCCCGCGCTGTCAGGACTCCGGACTCAGTACGTGATCGCCAGTGCCGGGTTGGCCAGGAGGGCGCCGACCGCGGCGAGGAACTCCGAGCCCTGTTGGCCGTCGACCAGGCGGTGGTCGAAGCTCAGGGCCAGTTGGCAGACCTTGCGGATGGTGATCTGGCCGTCGACCACCCAGGGGGTGTCGCGGATGGCGCCGAAGGCCAGGATCGCGGACTCGCCCGGGTTGATGATCGGGGTGCCGGTGTCCACACCGAACACGCCGACGTTGGTGATCGTGATGGTGCCGTTGACCATGTCGGCCGGTGGGGTCTTGCCCTCCCGCGCGACGGTGGTCAGCGACTCCAGGGCCACCGCGAGTTCGCGCAGCGACAGGGTGTCGGCGTCGCGGATCTTCGGCACGATCAGGCCGCGCGGTGTCGCCGCCGCGATGCCCAGGTGCACGTAGTCCTTGAAGACGATCTCCTGCGCCGCCTCGTCCCAGCTGCTGTTGACCTCCGGGGTCCGCTTGATCGCGGTCACCAGGGCCTTCGCGCAGAACACCAGCGGGGTGAGCTTGACGCCGCGGAAGTCCGGGTGGTCCTTGAGCTTGGCGCGCAGCTCCATCATCGGCGTGACGTCCACGGTCAGGAACTCCGTGACGTGCGGCGCGGTGAAGGCGCTGGCGACCATGGCCTGCGCGGTGACCTTGCGAACGCCCTTGATCGGCACCCGCCGCTCGCCGCGCTCCCGGACCACGCCACCGACCGGCGTCGGCTCCTGCTCCGGCACGACCGAGCCGTTGGTCGCGGCCCGTTCGACATCGGCGCGGGTGATCACGCCGCGGTCGCCGGTACCGGTGAGCTCGCGCAGGTCGACGCCCAGGTCCTTGGCCAGCTTGCGGACCGGCGGCTTCGCCAGCGGCACGTACCCGCCGGGCAGGTCCACCAGCGCGGCCGGGCTGTCGGGCACGACCGGGATGGCGGGCCGCACCGGGGTGCTCGGCGGCGGGCTGTCCGGCACCGGGCCCTGGTGGTGCTCGAACGCGGCCGCCACCGTGCTCTGCGCCGCGGCCGCGGCGGCCTCGACCGGGACGGCCGGGCCCTTGCGGGCGCGCCGCTTGGCGGTGACGGTCTTGGCGCCGTAGCCGACCAGCGGCTTCATCTCCTCCTCGTCGGCCGCGGCCGGAGCCGGGGTCGACGCGGGAGCGGGCGCCGCGGCGCCACCGGGGTCGACGTCGATGGTGAGGATCGGCGTGCCGACGTCCACCGTCTGCCCTGGCTGGACGTGCAGCTCGGTGACCACACCGGCCCACGGGCAGGGCAGCTCGACGGCGGCCTTGGCGGTCTCGATCTCGACGATGATCTGGTTGACGGTGACCGTGTCCCCTGGCTGGACGTGCCAGTTCAGGATCTCGGCCTCGGTCAGCCCTTCCGCGGTGTCGGGCAGCGGGAAGCTCTTGAAGTCAGGCACGGGTCACCAGGCCAGCGAGCGGTCGACGGCGTCGAGCACCCGGTCGAGGTCGGGCAGGAAGTCTTCCTCGAGCTTGGCCGGGGGGTACGGGGTGTCGAACCCGGTCACCCGCAGCACCGGGGCCTGCAGCGAGTAGAAGCACTCCTGCTGCACCCTGGCGGCGATCTCCGAGGTCAGCGACGCCTCCGAGGGCGCCTCGCTGACCACGACGAGCCGACCGGTCCTGCGCACCGACTCGAACACCGGTTGCAGGTCCAGCGGGGACAGCGACCGCAGGTCGATGACCTCCAGCGAGCGCCCCTCCTCCTCGGCCGCGGTCGCCGCGTCGAGCGCGACCTTCACCGACGGCCCGTAGGCCACGACGGTCGCCGTGCTGCCCGCGCGCACCAGGCGCGAGGCGAACAGCGGGTCGGGGGTGGCGGTGGTGTCGACCTCGGCCTTCATGAACCCGGAGTGGTAGTACCGCTTGGGCTCGAAGAACAGCACCGGGTCGTCGCTCTGGATCGCCTGCTGGATCATCCAGTAGGCGTCGACGGCGTTGGAGCAGGCCACGACCTTCAGGCCCGCGGTGTGCGCGAAGTACGACTCGGGAGACTCGGAGTGGTGCTCGACGGCGCCGATGCCACCGCCGAAGGGCACCCGGATCACCAGCGGCACCCGCACCCGGCCCAGGGTCCGCGCGTGCAGCTTGGCCACCTGGGACACGATCTGGTCGAAGCCGGGGAAGATGAACCCGTCGAACTGGATCTCGCACACCGGCCGGAACCCGCGCACGGCCAGGCCGACCGCGGTGCCGATGATGCCGGACTCCGACAGCGGCGTGTCCAGCACGCGGTGCTCGCCGAAGTCCTTCTGCAGCCCGTCGGTGATGCGGAAGACGCCGCCGAGCTTGCCGACGTCCTCACCCATCACGATGACCTTGGGGTCGGCCTCCATGGCGGTGCGCAGCCCGAGGTTGAGCGCCTTGCCCAGGGTGAGCGACTGGGTCGTCGCGGACCCGTTCGGTTTGCTGATCACGGGTGCGGCCATCAGTGCTCACCTCCGGCGAAGTTGGCCTGGTAGGCCAGGAACTCGTCGCGCTGGGCGTCGACGAACGGGCTGGCCTCGGCGTAGACGTGGTCGAACATCTGCCTGACGGGCGGCTCGGGCATGGTGAAGCAGAACTCGCGCAGGTCGGCGGCCAGTGCGTCCGCGTCGGCCTGGACCGAGTCGAAGAAGTCCTGGTCGGCGTGCTCGTGCCGGACGAGGTTCACCCGGACCCGCTCGATCGGGTCCTTGAGCTTCCAGGCCTCCAACTCGTCGGAGTGCCGGTAGCGGGTGGGGTCGTCGGTCGTGGTGTGCGCGTCCATCCGGTAGGTGAACGCCTCGATGAGCACCGGGCCGTTGCCGTGCCTGCACTCGTCGAGCGCCCACCGCGACACCGCGAGGGTGGCCAGGACGTCGTTGCCGTCGACCCGGATGCCGGGGAAGCCGTAGCCGCGGGCGCGCTGGTAGAGCGGGAGCCGGGACTGGCGCTCGGTCGGCTCGGAGATGGCCCACTGGTTGTTCTGGCAGAAGAACACCAGCGGCGCGTCGTAGACCGCCGCCCACACGAAGCCCTCGTGCACGTCGCCCTGGCTGGTGGCGCCGTCGCCGAAGAACACCATGGTCGCTTCGCTGTCGCCGTCGCCGACCTTGCCCTCGAACCGCTGCCCCATCGCGTAACCGGCGGCGTTGAGCACCTGGTTGCCGATCACGATCGTGTAGGGGTGGAAGCGCTTGGCGTTGGAGTCCCAGCTGCCGTGGTCGGTGCCGCGGAAGATGCCCAGGATCTCCTTGGGGGAGATGCCCCGGCACCAGGCGACACCGTGCTCGCGGTAGCTGGGGAACACCATGTCGGTGTCGCGCAGCGCGCGCCCGGCGCCGATCTGCGCGGCCTCCTGGCCCAGCAGCGGGACCCAGATGCCGAGCTGGCCCTGGCGCTGCAGCGCGTTGGCTTCCCGGTCCGCGCGGCGCACCAGGACCATGTCCCGGTAGAGCGCACGCAGGTCCTCTGCCGTGACGTCGGCGACGTACCGGTCGAACTCGGGGTTCTCGACCCGCTCGCCCTCCGGCGTCAGCAGTTGGACCAGTTCCGGTCCGCCCTCACTGGTCGCACGCAAACCCGCGATCACCTGCTCTGCTGACGGGGCCGCTGCCGTTGCGGCAGGCCCTTCCCGGGGTTCCGGGTGCGTCCACTGTTCTGGGGACGACATGCGCGTTCTCCTCGTGTCTGTGCCGCGCAGTCGCTCGTGGCGACGGCAGACGGCCGCGCCGCCGGCCACCACCGCCGTTGGGTTGGGGCGTTGGCCACCGTCGGCACTGACGGCGTTGCTCTCACATCCTGACACGGGAGAGTGTGCAGCAGTGAGCCCGAGCACGCCCTGATTTGTCCACAGGGTGTCGTTGAGCTGCGAAAACGCTTGGACCACCGACCGTAGGGGGTCCCAGGAGAGGGGGGTCGGGGCAGCTCACGCGGACGGGGTCGACACGCCCGCGACCGGCACGTGACCTGCCGGTGACCTGTGTCACAGATGGGGCGCGCGGCGCGGTGCGGGAACGTGATCCGGCCGCGCGCCGACCCCGACCCTGCCCGACCCAGCCTGATGAACCCCTGAGACGTCCGGCCGCGGTGGGGTCGACCGCCGGTTCTGGTGGCAGTATCGCGACCGTGGACAAGACAGCCGTTCAGCAGACCGTCCGGGAGTTGTGGGAGGCAGAGATCCTGCCCAGCCTGTCGGACTTCGTCGCGATACCCGCCCTCTCGCCGCACTTCGACGGGAACTGGGCCGCCAACGGGCACCTCGACGCCGCCGTCGAGCACCTGCGCGGCTGGATCACCGCGCGCGACATCCCCGGTGCGCGCGTCGAGGTGGTCTCCCTGCCCGACCGCACCCCGGTGCTGCTGCTCGACGTCCCCGCCACCGGTGACGACAAGGGCACCGTGCTGCTCTACGGGCACCTCGACAAGCAGCCGCCGGTGGGCGGGTGGAGCGAGGGCCTCGGACCTTGGCAGCCGGTCCTGCGCGACGGCAGGCTCTACGGGCGGGGTTCCGCGGACGACGGTTACGCCGGGTACGCGGCCACTGCCGCGATCGAGGCCGTTCGCGCGGGCGGCGGGTCCCACAGCAGGTGTGTGCTGCTGCTGGAGACCGGCGAGGAGTCCGGTAGCCCTGACCTGCCCGCTTACCTCGAACACCTCTCCGACCAGCTCGGTCAGGTCTCCCTGGTCGTGTGCCTGGATTCCGGCGGTAGCGACTACAAGCGCCTGTGGCTGACGACCTCGCTACGCGGACTCGCGTCGGTAGACCTGACTGTGCGCGTTCTGGACGCGGGTCAGCACTCCGGCCTGGCCAGCGGCATCGTGCCGAGCTCGTTCCGGGTGATCCGCAGGCTCCTCGACCGCATCGAGGACAGCGAGTCCGGCGAGATCCTGATCAAGGAGATGCACGTCGACATCCCGGACGACCGGGCCGACGAGGCCGCGCAGTCGGTGGCCGCCGCGCCGGGCACGTTCCGCACGGTGTTCCCCCTGCACGGTGACACCCAGCCGGTGGACCAGGACGAGGTCGAGCTGGTCCTGAACAACGGCTGGCGCCCGACGCTGTCGGTCATCGGCGCGGACGGCTTCCCGGTGCCGGTCGACGCGGGCAACGTCCTGCGCCCGTTCACCACGCTGACGCTGAGCTTCCGCCTCCCGCCGACCGCGGACTCCGCGGCCGCCCTCGAGGCCGTCCGCGACTCGCTGACCTCGGACGTCCCCTACGGCGCCACGGTCGAGCTGTCGCGCACCGAGGCCGCGGACGGCTGGAACGCCCCGCAGTTGGCGCCGTGGCTGCGCGCCAGCCTGGACGCGCTGTCCGACGAGGTGTTCGGCAACCCGTGGCAGACGGTGTCCCTCGGCGGCTCCATCCCGTTCATGGGCCTGCTCGCCCGGCTCTACCCGGACGCCCAGTTCGTCATCACCGGCGCCCTCGGCTCGGACAGCAACGCCCACGTCCCGGACGAATGGCTTCACGTGAAACAAGCCGAAAAGGTCACCGAGGCGGTCGCGCACATCCTCGACGCGCACGCCAGGTCCTAGCTCCGCGCCAGGTGGTCCGCCTGCCGGGTCGTTTCCGGCAGGCGGTACCGCGGCGTGAGGGTGAGCACCAGGTCAGTGGCGGTGTCGAGGTCCATCAAGTGGCCGACCGACACGAACACCGGCTTGACGTTGTCCTGCGTGCGCAATGCCCGACCGACAACCTCACCGTCGTCAGTCAGCGCTGACCAGTTGCCTCTACGCGGTCCTGGCTGGTCGAAGTCGCCCAGCGCGTTCTTGCCCACGCCTAGAGCCGGGATGCCCGTGAGTACACCCGCGTGACAGGCCAGCCCAAACCGGCGCGGATGAGCCAACCCCTGGCCGTCGCAGACAAGGACTTCCGGTGGGGTTGTCAGCTTGTCCAAGGCTCGCAGCAGCAGCGGAAGCTCGCGGAACGCGAAGAGACCCGGGACGTACGGGAAGCTCTCGGGGCCCTGGAAGATAGCCGAGTCGACAAGCTCCAACGTCTCAAGGTCGACCGTGCACACCGCAGCGGTGAGAACGTCGGTGTAGTGGACATCAAGCCCAGTAGCAGTCCTGGGCCTGAACCCCTCCGGCGTCGCAGCCCGAACCCGCCCCCGCAGCCCTTCCTGCACCGCGACGGCCTCGACCTCGGAATCCGGCCATCCCCACCCGAAGTTGTCCACAACCCCGCCGCTATCCACAGCCCGCCACCCTCGCCACCCGTCCTGTCACCCCGCCCCGGAAGGCTGTGCATCGGGGGCTGCTCAGCACCGGATGATCTTCGCCCACACCCCCCGGCGCGCAGTGTTCCCGCAGGTCAGGAGCGAGACGGAGCCTGGTTGAGCCAGATCGGGAAGAGCAGATCGGCGTGGTGTTCGCGGAAGTTGGTCAGGTCGCCCACCTGGGTGTTCTTGGCCCACGTCCCCGGGTCGATCTGGACGAACCCGTCCGCGGCGGCCCGGGTCTTGTCGGGGCCCAGGTAGTAGAGCCCAGCCGACCCCTCAGGCGAGATGCCGACCACCAGGCAGTCGTGGCCGAGGTGCTCGGCGCGCGTGGTGACCTCGTCCAGCCGTTCCAGCACGTCCAGCGTCACCACGAACTCCCAGCCGCCAGCCGTCCGGGTGAACCGCGGGTCGACCGGATCGCCCGGGCTGGTGAGCGTGACCTGCCCGCCCTCGACGCTGGCCGGATACTCGCGGCCGTCGAGTACGGCGATGATGCCCGTGCGGGGGCGCTGGTAGGTCATCGAGGGTCCAAGGGAGTCCAGGTGGACGCTGTCCACAGGGCGACCGGGTGGGGTCCACGCGGTGTGTAAGCCACGATGCGCGCGCCTCTAGGGATCACGCCAGGCTGCTTCCACCACTCAGGTAGCGCCAACGGCCCGCCCGCGGTGAGTCCCGTACCGGTGAACGGCCAAGGCGCGAACTCGGTGCGGACAGAGTTGGGGTCCACACCCGCAGCTAGAGCGGCCGCGGTCATCGCGTACGCAGGTTCGCGAGGTCCGGTCGGCGCGCCGAAGGGCACGACGTACCGGTCCGGGGCGCCCGCGGTGAACTCCATGGTGTGCAGCACGGGCATGTCCGGGTGGAACGGGCTGCCCGCGTAGTCCAGCCGGAACGCCTGGTGGAAGTCGCGCGGGGTGCGGAGGTTGCCGCAGTCCTGCAGGCGGCCGACGGTGCCGCTGACCAGCCGGTAGTCGAACGGCGGGTGCGCGCCGACCGCGCCGGGCGACACCTCGTGCCGCAGGTAGCGCTCGACCGACCACGGCGCGAGGACCTTGACCAGCCACGTGTCCGGCGCCAGCGTCACGATGGCGTGGACCCGCGCGGTCAGCGCCCGCTCGTGGTCGCTCAGACTCCCCGTCACTCGAACGTGCTCTCACGCCACCGGGTGAACCCCAGGTCCCGCTGCTCCTCGTGCACGTCCCCGAGCTCGGCGGCGGGCACCTCGCGGCGGTACTCGTACCTGTCCACCTCGGTGAAGCCGTTCTCCGCGGCCCAGCCGCCGTTCGAGTCGGCGTAGGTGACCGCCGCGACCCCGTCCACGACGGACTCGACGGCCACCCGGTGCCCCTGCCACCTGCCGAACGACCTGGCCGAGTACACCCGGTCGCAGTCGGCGGAGGTGAGGTCGGCGACCCAGCCGCCGTAGCGCTCGTGCCAGGAGAACAGGGTCGCGTCCGGGTTGTCGGCCTGCTGGGTCTTGAGCACGACCCGGTCGTTGTTCGGCGAGTACGTGCACGGGTGCGTCACCCCCCGCACCACGGCGAACTCACCGGACCGCGGCCCGGCGTACCTCATCACGGCTTCACCCACCCGAGCACACTGTCATACACCGCGACGACGGTCTTGTTGCCCGCCGCGTCGAACTGGTTGATGGTCGCGCCGTCCGGGATCGGCATCCGGCTCGACATCTGGAACTCGGGCACCCCCATCGTCGGGTGCGCGGTCACCCCGGCGCCGGTGTAGGGCCACTGGTTGATCGACGGGCTGTACCGGTCCGGCGGGACGCCCGCGTTCTGCACGGCGTTGACCATGTCGTCGCGCGCGGCCAGCACCTTCGGGTCGGTCGCGCCGAGCCCGCCGGGCACCGACGGGTCGACCGAGGGCGCGCCGACCGGTGTCCGGTACAGCGAGGCGTCGGAGGCGGGGAACTCGATGGTGTGGATAGTCGGCTGCTTCACGTCGTACGGGGTGCCGGTGTAGTCGAGCCGGTTGCCGTTGATCAGGTCGGCCGGGGTGTTGAGCACGCCCGCGTCCTGGTGGCGGGCCACGAAGCCGCCGACCTCGGTGTACTTGCCGTTGAGGTAGTTGGCGACGTCGGCGTCCGGGATCACCTTCTGCATCAGCGTGCCGTTGGTGACCTCGACCTCCTTCATCGCGCGCGCCATCAGGTCCCGCTCGTGCGGGGTGAGCTGGCCGGAGCCGGGGACGTCGCCCGCCTTGGGGTCGGCGCCGAGCTTGTCCATGGCCTTCTTGAAGTCGGCCCACTCGGCGTCGGTGAACTTGCCGCGCACGGTGTCCGTCCAGTGCGGACCGGACGACCCCGGGGTGGTCGGCTTGACCGGCGGGGTCCCGCCCCCGCCGCCACCGGTAGTCGAAGAGGCAGGCGGCGTGGACGACCCGCTCGGCACCGTGGACGACGACGGCGTGACCGTGGGGGTGGCCGACGAAGGCGTAGTCGACGGTGAGACCGAACTGCTGGGCACGGTCGAAGACGACGGCGTGACGGTAGGCGTAACCGAAGACGGTGTGGTCGACGGCGAGGACGTGCCGCTGGGTGCCGTAGTAGTAGAAGGCGTGGGAGGCGCGCTGCTCGTTGTCGTCGTCGGAGCCGATGACCCGCTCGGCGCAGTGGACGTCGATGGCGCGTTCGGCGTGTTGGGGGTGGTCAGGTTCGGTTGGCCTGTCGTCGACGGCGGGTCGACGTGCGTAGGAGCCTTGCGAACGGCGTCCGGCGCGGACGGGGTGTCGGCGCCGCGCGGGGTGGTGCGCAGACCGCGCAGCCCCGACTTGATCGCCTCCCAGATCTCGCCCAGCTTCGCCAGGATCGGCCGCAGCTTCTCCACCGACCGGATCAGCTTGGTGATCACCTCGGTGATCCGCCCGACCCACTTCGACACCAGCGCCCCGACCGAGGCGACGATGTGCGGGGTGGCCAGGCCCAGCGTCAGCCCGGCCTCGGCCAGCCACTGCGGCAGCCGCAGCAGCAGCGTCGAGATGCACTCGGCCACTAGGTCGCGCACGATGCCGCGGACCACGCCGACCAGGGCGCCGACCACCTCGACGACGGTGCCGATCGTCCCGGCGCCGGAGGCGGCCGCGGTGATGTGCTGACCCTGGGCCGCGGTGTTCGCCCGGTAGGCGTCCGCGGCCGGACCGGTCCAGGCGGAGGTGCTGTTGGCGACCTCGGTGCCGAGGTCGGTGGCGATCCCGCCGACCGCCTGCGACACGTTCTTCCAGGTCGTGGCGTACGCGGCGATCTGGTCGGCGTCGCCTGCCAGCCAGTTCAGCGCGTCGCGCAGCGGGGCGACGTGCTCGATCACCCACGAGATCGCGTACTGCCCGAGCGTGCCGATCGGGTCCAGCGCCAGCGACAGGACCTCCAGGCCGCCGCCGAGCGCGCCGAGCCCGCCCTCGACCCAGGACCCGTTCTGCACGCCGTTGTAGATGTCGGCCGCGGACTCGACCAGGCCGATGCCCGTGTAGCTCTTCGTGGAGTCCTCGCGCGCGGCGACCAGGGGGTTCGTCACCTGGCACCACCGGAGAAGGGCTGGCTGTTGGCGCGCTCGGTGTTGACGTAAGAGCCCGCGGTTTCGCGAACGCCGTTCGCGGTGGCCTCCATGGTCGTGGCCGTCTCGCGGATCGAGTCGACCGCGGGCCGGCTGACCGCCTGCACGATCGGCACGAAGAACTGGCAGATCACCCCGTAGGCCTCGCTGCCCAGGTGCACCTGGTCGGCCGCGTCGAACGCCTGCTCCAGCCGGTCGTTGAGCGCGTCGAGCCTGCCTGCGTGCGCGCCCAGCTCATCTGTGAGGACGCCGTATCCGTCGGGCACCGCTGGACTCCTTCTCAGCGCAGGATCGAGGGTCCGCCCCAGTCATCGTCCGGGTCGTCGTCGGTGCTCGGGCGGGTCGACCGGGTCGGTCGCTGTCTCGGTGGTTCCTCACCGTCCTCGACCCGCCCCAGGCGCATCTCGTCGACGGTGCTCGCGGTTGGACGCTCCGGCTCGGGCTCCGGTTCCGGGAACCTGTCCCGGTACGACCCGACCACCGCGGCCACGGTCTGCGGGTCGTCGCCGACGGTCCGCTCCATGACCTCGGCGACCGCCCCGGTGATCCGGGACTGGGCCGCCCGCATCGTGCGCAGCACCAGGGTGGACAGCTCGGCGCCGCTGATCTCGCGGGCGTCGTCGCTGATCACCAGGTCGGTGACGGCGCCGGTGGCGTCCACGGTCACGGTCACCACGCGGTCGCGGTCGGACTCGGTGACCGACACGCGGGCGACCTCGGTCTGCATCACCTGGTAGCGCTCCGCCTTGGCGGCGACGCCCGCCGACCAGCGGCGCAGCTCCTGCTCGGTCTGGAATCCGTCCCCGCCGAACGACGGCTGGCTCACGCGTGGCTCCCGGGCTTGCTCGGTGGCGATGGCGCGGCCAGTGTCCCCGACCGCGCCCGGCTTGTCAGTCCCTTCCGCGCACTCACCAGGCCGGGTAGCGCTCCCGCCAGCCCGCCTGCTCCAGTGAGTTGGTCGGGCTGAACTCGATCAGCGCGTCCCGGCCCAGCTCCTCGATGACGTCGCGCAGCTCCAGGTCGGCGAGCCACTCGTCGGGCAGCGCGCCGACACCGTGCGCGGCGCCGAGCAGGTTGCCGCAGATGGCGCCGGTCGAGTCGCTGTCGCCGGAGTGGTTGACCGCGAGCAGCAGCCCGTCGGGCAGGTTGTCGGCCACCAGCGCCGCGCACAGCCCGATGGCCAGCGCCTCCTCGCCGACCCAGCCGCCGCCGAGCTTGGCCAGCGTCTCCGCGCTCGGCCTGCCGCGCCCGGCCATGTCCACGGCGTCGTCGATGGCGTCGACCGTCTCCGCCGACTCCTCCCAGGTGATCAACTCAGCCCGGACCTCGGCGATGGCGGTGGGCAGGTCGGTGCCGTCGAGCAGGCGGTGCACCAGGAACGCCAGCGCGCCCGCGGTGAGGTATCCGCTGGGGTGGCCGTGGGTGAGGGCGCCGGACTGGGCGGCCACGACGAACGAGTCGAGCGGGTCCTCCGACCACAACGCGCACGGCGCGGCGCGCATGACCGCGCCACAGCCCTTCGAGTCGTTGATGCGGTGCGAGAGCGTGCCGCGGTCGTTGCCCGCGGCGAAGCCCTTGAGCGAGGTAAGGACCGTCGCCCCGGGAGCACGGCGGTGGTAGAGCCCGCGCTCGCGGATAAGCCAACCGTCCGGCTCGGCTTCCATGGCGTAAGAGCCGCCCGCTTGGTGCCACGGGGTGCCCTGCGTGTGGTACCAGCGCTGGTAGGCGTGCTGGATCACCGACGCGGGCTGCTGCTCGAAGAACATGAGGCGTCTACCGAGGTGACCGCGGATCATCGCCTCTAGCGTGAAGAGGGTCATCTGCGTGTCGTCGGTGATCCGGCCACGGCCACCGTAGGCCTCCTCGTAGCCGGTTACCCCCGCCTCGCCGAAGCGACCACGGATCTCGTCTATGGAGAGGAACTCGATCGGCGCGCCCAATGCGTCGCCGACCGCGCCGGCCAGCAGGGAGCCGAGCCACCGGTCAGCGGGAATCACGCGCTCGTAGGGCAGATCACCGTCCACGTATGGGAAGCGTAGTGGCATCTGGTGACGAGCACCCCTGGCGCCATCTGTTCGCGATCTGTTGCGATGCGGACTCGAAGGGAGATCTCACACCGGCGCCTCTGCTCCACCCCGGCGGTCCGGATGCCGCGCATCTTTCGGCAAGCAGGCTCTGAGGCGGGAAAAAGTGCGTCCGGCGTCTCGTCTACGCAACAAATAGGATGCGTACATGTGACAAACCGACGAGTAGTGCACAGTTTCGGCACTGGATGGCAGTATGCGTCCCACCTCGCACCTGAGATGAATGAGGAGTGACACCGTGGCGCGTCGATCCAAGCTGAAGGTGCTCGCCCTGCTGCCCGCGCTCGCACTCGCGGTCGCGGCCTGCGGCAGCTCCGACGGCGGCACCACCGGTTCCAGCGGCGGCAACACCGCGGCGAACGGGGTCAAGCTCGTCGAGGCAGGCAAGATCAAGACCTGCACGAACCTGCCGTACCCGCCGTTCCAGTTCAAGCAGGGCGACAAGACCGTCGGCTTCGACGTCGACATGGTCGACCTCGCGGCCAAGAAGCTCGGGGTCACCCAGGAGATCGTCGACATCCAGTTCGACGTCATCAAGAGCGGTGCCGCGCTGAACTCCGGCAAGTGCGACGTGGCCGCCGCGGGCATGACGATCACCGACGAGCGCAAGCAGAACCTCGACTTCACCAACCCGTACTTCGACGAGGTCATCGCGCTGCTGGTGCCCAAGGGCTCCGGCATCACCAGCCTCGACCAGCTCAAGGACAAGAAGATCGGCGTGCAGCGGGGCACCACCAGCCTCGACTACGCCACCGGGAAGGGCTTCACGCCGACCGAGTTCGAGGACTCCGGCAAGCAGTTGCAGGCCTACCAGGCCGGTCAGGTCGACGCGGTGCTGCAGGACCTGCCCGTGGTCAACGAGTGGCTCAAGAAGCAGGGCCTCGGCGAGAAGTTCGAGATCGGCGCCGAGATCGAGACCGGCGCGCAGTACGGCATCGCGGTGAAGAAGGGCGGCAACCCCGAGCTGCTCAAGACCCTCAACGACGCGCTCGACGCCGCCATCAAGGACGGCACCTGGGCCAAGTCGTACGAGCAGTGGATGGGCTCCAAGCCCAAGTCGACCCCGTCGGGCAAGTGAGCCACGGCCAGGAGGCGGGCCCGGCACCCCGGGCCCGCCTCAGCCCGCGCAAGCGGCAGCGGATCGCCCGCAGCGCCCAGTACGCGATCTTCGCCGCCGCGGTGCTCTTCATCGCGCTGTCCGCCGACTGGAAAGCGGTGGTGGAGAACTTCGCCGACCTCGAGGTCGCGAAGCAGGCGTTCCCCGAGCTGATCACCATCGCGCTCAAGAACACGGTCATCTACACGCTGTCGGCGTACGTGGTCGGGTTCGTGCTCGGGCTGGTCGTGGCGCTCGCGCGGCTGTCGTCGATCGCGGTGTACCGGGGCTTCGCGCTGGCCTACATCGAGGTCTTCCGCGGGCTGCCCGCCCTGGTCGTCTTCCTGATCTTCGGCTTCGGCCTGCCGGTGGCCTTCCCCGGGATGAAGTTCCCGTTCGACCAGTACGGCACGGTCGCCGTCGCGCTGGGGCTGGTGGCCTCGGCGTACATGGCCGAGACGTTCCGCGCGGGCATCCAGGCGGTGCCGCGCGGGCAGACCGAGGCGGCCCGCTCGCTGGGCATGTCGCACACCAGGGCGATGGTGTCGATCGTCATCCCGCAGGCGCTGCGGATCGTGATCCCGCCGCTGACCAACGAGCTGATCCTGCTGTTCAAGGACTCCTCGCTGGTGTTTGTGCTCGGCGTGACCTCGCTGACCACCGAGCTGTCGAAGTTCGGCGGCGACCTGGCGACCGAGTACGCCGACTCCACCCCGCTGGTGCTGGCCGGTGCCGCCTACCTGGTGATCACCCTGCCGCTGGGCTACGTGGTGCGCCGGTTGGAAGCCAAGCAACAGAAGGCCAGGTGAGCCCCCGATGAGCGCTGTCCAGATCCTCGGCCTGCACAAGTCGTTCGGCGACCTCGAGGTCCTGCGCGGCATCGACGCGACGGTCGAGTCCGGTGAGGTGGTCTGCGTCATCGGACCGTCCGGCTCCGGTAAGTCCACCTTGCTGCGTTGCGTCAACCTCCTCGAACAGCCCAACAGCGGCAGGATCGTGGTCAACGGTGTCGAGATCACCGACCCCGACTGCGACATCAACGCCGCCCGCCGCCGCGTGGGCATGGTGTTCCAGCAGTTCAACCTGTTCCAGCACCTCACCGTGCTGGACAACCTCACCATCGCCCAGCGCAAGGTGCTCAAGCGCGACAAGGCCGACGCCGAGCGGACCGCGATGGAGAACCTGGAGAAGGTGGGCGTGGCCGACAAGGCCCGCGCCTACCCGGCCACCCTCTCCGGCGGCCAGCAGCAGCGCGTGGCCATCGCCCGCGCGCTGTCGATGGGGCCGGAGGTCATGCTGTTCGACGAGCCGACCTCCGCGCTCGACCCGGAGCTGGTCGGCGAGGTGCTCGGGGTGATGCGCACGCTCGCCACCGAGGGCATGACGATGCTGGTGGTCACGCACGAGATGCAGTTCGCCCGCGAGGTCGCCGACAAGGTCCTGTTCATGGACGGCGGCGTCGTGGTCGAGCAGGGTCCGCCGTCGCGGGTCATCGCGGCGCCGCAACACGAACGGACCAAGACGTTCCTCGCCCGGGTGTTGGATCCGATCAACCGCTCGGAGTAATCCCCCGGGAACGAAGCGTGACCGGTGTGCGTTCTCCCTTCTGAGGGGAGGGGGACGCCGTGGCCGGACGCGAGACCGACGAGGTCGGGGGTGTGCTGGACCCGCACTCCCCCGACCCGCCCGAGTGGGCCGTCATGCAGGCTCCAGACGTCGTGCGGCGTGTAGACCCGGAGAACGGCGGGGTGCTGCGGCGGCGTAGACCGACGACGGTTCCGGTAGTCAGCGTCAGTGACCGCTACCTGGTCGGTCCGCTCGATCTACGCGCGGTGGAGTTCCCTTACCTGCTGGAGTTTGTCCGCTGCCGGTTCGAGCAGCCGCCGGACATGCGGCAGGCCCGCCTCGCTGGTGTCGAGTTCCGGAACTGCTGGCTGCCAGGGCTCCAGGGCCGCAACCTGCGCAGCGACAACGACCTGCAGTTCGTCGGTGGCACTGTTATCGCGGGCAGCCTCGACCTGACCGACGGCGAGATCCACGGCACCCTCGTGCTCACCGGCGCCACTCTTGCCCCGACCAAGGGCCCCGCCCTGCACGGCGACCGGTTGCACCTGGCGGGCGCGCTGCTGGCGTCGAGCCTCGTCGCCAGGGGTGAGGTCCGCATCCCCGGCCTGCGCAGCGGCGGCAACCTCAACTTCGCGGGCGCCCACCTGGACAACCCGCGCGGCATCGCCATGAACGGCAACGGCCTGCAGGTCGGCGGCAACCTGCACCTGACGGCCGACCCCCGCACCGGCGCCCGGTTCCGCTGCGACGGCCAACTCTTCCTGCCCAGCGCCCGCGTCGACAGCGACTTCTCCCTGCGCGGCGCGCAGCTCACCCCGCGCACCGAGCACTCCCGCCCGGTTCCCCCGGACGACCCGTTCTTCGACCCCAACGCCACCCTCGTCGCCGACCGGTCCAGGGTCGACGGCAACGTCAACCTCGACCGCGACTTCAGCAGCACCGGCACCGTCCGCATCGTCAACGCCCACATCGGCGGCTCGCTGCGCCTGTCGCACTCGCGGGTCGACCTGTCCGGCGGGCGGGAGGCGTTCGTCGAGCAGGCCGGGGCGCCCGGGCCGTACGCCGACCGAGCGCTGCACCTGGACGGCACCGAGGTCCGCGGCGGCATCGACGCCCGGGACGCGCGGGTCGCGGGGCAGATCCGGCTGGTCGACGTGAAGGTGCAGGGCAGCGTGCTGTTCGACCGGGCCGTGCTGAGCAACCGGCACGGGGACGCCGTCGAGGGGCGCCGGTTCTCGGTCGGCGGCAACCTCGACGGCCGGTCGCTGCTGGTGTTCGGCTCGGTGCTGCTGCCGGGCGCGAAGGTCGGCGCGAACCTGGACCTGCGCGGCAGCCGGTTCGTCGCACCGGGCAGCTACGCGCGGGACTCGTCCCCGAAGCCGTCGCTCGACCTGCGCGTGTCGCACATCGGCCGCGACCTGATCTGCGCCGAACCGTTCGCCGCGCACGGCGAGATCCGCATGCGCCGCGCGGAGATCCTGCGGGAGACCAACTTCCACGGCGCCGAACTGGGCAACGACCACGACCCGGTGGCCCTCAACGCCTTCGGCATCCAGACCCAGGAACTCCGCCTCGACGTCGCCACCGCACCCCGCGGCCGCATCGACCTGCGCCACGCCCGCTGCGCCTTCCTCACCGACAACGAGACCCTCTGGCGCGCCCGGGGCGGCATCGAACTGGAGGACTTCCGCTACGACGCCCTCACCGTCCCGGTCGAACTCGACGACGACGCCGAGATCGAACGCCGACTCCACTGGCTCCGCGAAGGCATGCGCGACGTCTACCGCCCCGGTCCCTACGACCAATTCGCCCACATGCTCCGCGCCGCGGGCAACGAAGAACACGCCGCGACCGTACTGGTGGAAAAACAACGCTGCCGCTACAACGCCCTGGCCGACGGAGCTCGCCTAGCCGCCCCCGGCATCCGCCTGTGGAGCTGGCTCCAACGCTGGATGGTCGGCTACGGCTACCGCCCCACCCGAGCCCTCGCGTGGCTCTTCGGCTTCCTCATCGCCGGAACCCTCTGGTTCTCCCTGATCCCAACCCCCCACGAATCCAACACCGACGACCACCTCGTCTGGAACCCGGTCCTCTACACCCTGGACCTCCTAGTCCCCATCGTCGACTTCGGCCACAAGAACAAATGGACCGTAGACGGCCCCTCCCAATGGATCTCCGCCGTCTTCATAGCCCTGGGCTGGATCCTCGCCACCACCGTCGCCGCAGGCGTAACCCGCATGCTCCGCCGAACCTCCTGACCCGCGGTCAGCTCTCCCAGGATCCGTGGGGATTGGATCAAGCCACCCAAAGACCCATGCTTGTAGCGGAACATCCAACCCAGTCGCCGGGGAGAGACCTTGAGCTTCAGAGCCGCCTGGGAGATTCATGATCCTCATGAACTTCCCGCTGACGGCACGTTCGTTGCCCACACCCCGGATGACGTCGATCGCTTGGTCGTCCTGTTGTCCGAGCCGAGTGCCGACCCGGCCATGGTCTTCCACCTGGACCGGCCAGCCGTCGTCTCGGAGTTCAGTGGCGAATCAGTCCCCGATCACCTGCTCTGGGCGCTAGTCCACAGCGGATTCGGGTACCTGTCCCACTACTGCCCGGTTCACCCCTTCAGCCTCCCCATAGGCGATCCGACCTCCCCTGCGCGCCACTACGACCACACGGACTTCGAAGCAGGCACCGGACTCGCCCTCGACCTGTTCACCCAAGCCCTCAAAGAGTTCCTGGCCACTGCCGCCCGCCCCACCTGCGTCCAGTGGCGGCAGCTCTAGCCCACATCCTGGGCCCAGGAACAGACTGCAACCGCCAGCGTGTTGGATTCCACCGTGAGCACAGCACAACCCCGTCGCCTGTCCCGCGCTGCCGAGTTGATCGGGCGTGGCTGGCTGAACACCGGCGGCAAGGACCTGCACCTCGGTGACTTCCGCGGCAAGGTCCTGCTCCTGGACTTCTGGACCTTCTGCTGCATCAACTGCCTGCACGTCCTCGACGAGCTGCGCCCCATCGAGGAGGAGTTCGGGGACGTCCTGGTCACCGTGGGGGTGCATTCGCCGAAGTTCGTGCACGAGGCGGATGAGCAGGCGCTGGTGGCGGCGGTCGAGCGGTACGAGGTGCACCACCCCGTGCTCGACGACCCCGATCTGACCACCTGGCAGGCGTACGCGGTGAAGGCGTGGCCGACGCTCGTGCTGGTGGATCCCGAGGGTTACGTCGTGCACGTCGCCGCGGGTGAGGGGCATGCGGAAGCGCTCAAGCGGGTGATCGCCGAGGTTGTCGCGGAGCACGAGGCGAAGGGGACGCTCCACCGCGGCGATGGTCCGTACGTGCCTCCGCCGCCCGCCGAGACGGAGTTGCGGTTCCCCGCGAAGGCGACGGTCACCGGCAAGGGCACCGTCCTCGTCGCCGACACCGCGCACCACCGGATCGTCGAGCTCAAGGACGACACCGTCGTGACCACCTACGGCACCGGCGCGCGCGGCAGGCAAGACGGCACTGAGCCCACCTTCTCCGAGCCCTCCGCCGTTGCCGTGCTGCCCGAGCACGTAAGAGTGGGCTACCACCTCGTAGTCGCCGACACCGTCAACCACCTCTTGCGCGGCATCAACACCGACACCGGCGAGGTCACCACCATCGCGGGCACGGGCAGGCAGTGGCGCAACGGCCCGACCGATGGCCCCGGTCTCGAGATCGATCTGACCAGCCCCTGGGACCTCGTCTGGTGGGAGCCCGCGCAAGGCCTGGTCATCGCCATGGCGGGCAACCACACGCTCGGCCTCTTCGACCCCCGCACCGGCGAGGTCAGCCGCTTCGCGGGCACGACCGTCGAGGGCCTCCACGACGGTCCCGCCGACCAGGCCTTCTTCGCCCAGACCTCCGGCCTCGCCGTTGACGGCGACAAGCTCTGGCTGGTCGACTCCGAGACCTCCGCGCTGCGTTGGATCGACGCCGACCGCACCGTCCACACCGCGATCGGCAAGGGCCTGTTCGACTTCGGCCACCGCGACGGTCCCGCCGACCAAGCCCTCTTGCAGCACCCGCTCGGCGTCACCGTCCTGGCCGACCACTCCGTCGCCATCGCCGACACCTACAACGGCGCGATCCGGCGGTACGACCCGGCGACCAACGAGGTCAGCACCCTCGCCACCGGCCTCGCGGAGCCCTCCGGGGCCGTGCTGGTCGACGGTGACCTGGTCGTCGTCGAGTCCGCCGCGCACCGGTTGTCCCGCCCGGTCGCCGCGGCGCACCTGGTCGACGGCGAGGCCCACCAGGTCCGCAGGCCGCCGACCGACATCGCCGCCGGGGTGCTCGACCTCGCCGTCGTGTTCGCCCCGCCGCCCGGGCAGAAGCTGGACGAGCGGTACGGCCCGTCGACCCGCCTGGAGATCACCTCGTCGCCGCCGGAACTGCTCGTCGACGGCGCCGGGGTCGGCACCGACCTGACCCGCAAGCTGACCGTCGCCGCCGGTGTGACGGAGGGGGTGCTGCACGTCGTCGCGCAGGCCGCCAGTTGCGACGACGACGGCACCGAGCACGCCGCGTGCCACCTGACCAGGCAGGACTGGGGTGTCCCCGTCCGGGTGACCGACACCGGCGCGCACCGGCTGCCACTGGTCATGGGCGGGCTCGACGAGCAGCCCTGACCACGCCGGAAGCCCACCCCGAGCAGGCGGTTACCATTCCTCGGTGTCGGAACTGAAGCTCGAGGTCCAGATGCTGCACGACCGGGTCCTCGTGCGGCTCACCCCCGAGGAGGGGGAGCGGCGCAGCACCGGCGGCATCGTCATCCCGGCCACCGCGCAGGTCGCCAAGCGGCTCGCGTGGGGGGACGTGGTGGGGGCGGGGACGAACGTCCGCACGGTGAAGGTGGGCGACCGGGTGCTGTTCAACCCCGAGGACCAGTTCGAGGTAGAGGTCCACGGGCAGGCCTACCTGGTGATGCGTGAGCGGGACGTGCACGCCGTGGCGAGCGAACGCACCGAACACGGGACCGGGCTGTACCTCTGACCGGGGTACCTCTGAGGGGAAAGGTGAACCGTGCCGCAGGACCAGGACTGGCCTGACGGGGCCAGATGGCCGGAGTCGCACACCGAGCAGACCGACCTGCTGCCCCGGGTGCCGCAGCACGTGGGACCGCAGGCGGTGGGGTCGCCGTTGGACGGTCCGACCGAGAAGCTCGGCACGCCGCAGGAGCAGGACGAGGAACCGGCCAAGCGCGGGGGTCTGCGCAAGCCCGCCATCATCGCGGGCGCGGTGGTCGGCGCGTTGGCCGTGCTCTACGGCATCGACCTGGCGATCAGCAGCGGTGACGTCCCGCGCGGGACGACCGTGGCAGGCGTCGAGGTCGGTGGGCTGTCGCAGGTCGACGCCGAGCGCGAGCTGCGCAACAAGATCGAGCCGCGGCTCACCCAGCCGGTGTCGCTCAAGATCGGCTCGGTCGAGGAGAAGCTGGACCCGACCAGGTCCGGGCTGACGCTGAACTGGGGCGCGACCCTGGAGCAGGCGGGCGACCAGCCGCTCAACCCGTTCACCCGGCTGTCGTCGCTGTTCGGCGGCACCCGCGAGGTCGGCGTGGTCACCGCGACCGACGACGCGGCGCTGACCGGGGCGATCGACCGGCTCAAGGCGGCGGGCACCCGCGCCCCGGCCGAGGGCGGCATCCGCTTCGACGGCGCCACCCCGGTCGCGGTCGAGCCGGTCGCGGGCCAGGAGCTCGACGCGGCGAAGGCCAAGTCGATCATCGTCGACGGCTGGGTCGCAGGCGGGTCGCTGACCCTGCCGGTGACCGCCACGCCGGTGAAGACGACGACCGAGGGCGTGCGCTCCGCGTTCGAGCTCGCCAAGGTCGCGGTGTCCGGGCCGGTCGTGGTCAAGGGCGAGGGCAAGGACGCCAGGATCGAGCCCGCGGTGATCGCGTCCGCGCTGGTGTTCGAGCCGGTCGACGGCGGCGGGCTGAACCCGAAGCTCGACCTGGTCAAGGTCACCGACGCGGTCAAGCCGCAGCTCGCCTCCACCGAGAAGGAGGGCAAGGACGCGCAGGTCGTCTTCGAGGGCGGCGCGCCGACGGTCACCCCCTCGGTCGACGGCACCGGGGTCAAGTACGACACCGCGTTCGCCACCCTGCTCGACGTGCTGAAGGAGCCGGACGGCCGCGAGCTCAAGGTCGAGTACACCAAGACCCCGGCCAAGGTGACCACCGAGCAGGCCACCCAGCTCGGCATCAAGGAGGTCATCGGCGAGTTCAGCACCAAGGGCTTCGCCGCCGACTCCGGGATCAACATCCGCACCGTCGCGGCGAAGGTCAACGGCGCCATCGTCAAGCCGGGCGAGACGTTCAGCCTCAACGGGTTCACCGGCCCGCGCACCTCGGTCCAGGGCTACGTCGAGGCGGGCGTGATCAAGGACGGCGCACCGGGCCGTGAGGTCGGCGGCGGTATCTCGCAGTTCGCCACCACGCTGTACAACGCCTCGTACTTCGCCGGTCTCAAGGACGCGGGCCACAAGGAGCACAGCTACTACATCAGCCGCTACCCGGCCGCCCGCGAGGCGACGGTGTTCCAGAACCACGACGGCAGCAGCGTCATCGACCTGAAGTTCACCAACGACGCGACGACCGGCGTGGCCATCCAGACCATCTGGACCTCCGGCTCGATCACGGTGAAGATCTGGGGCACCAAGCGCTACTCCGTCGAGTCGATCACCGGCGGCCGCTCCGCGGAGACCACCCCGCAGGAGAAGCCCGGCCCGACCACCGGCAAGTGCACCCCCAGCAACGGCGCCAACGGCTTCACCACCTCCGACACCCGCGTCCTGCGCGACGCCGCCACCGGCCGCGAGGTCCGCCGCGACACCCGCACGGTCCGCTACAACCCGCAGCCCAAGATCGTGTGCGCTCCCGCCCCGCAGGTGCCGCCCCCACCGGCCTGAGTCCGCCCGTCGAGGCCCGGTGACCGCGTGTGGTCACCGGGCCTTTCACGTTTGACCGACCCGATCAGGTGACACGTCATCCCCGGACCGTGACCGAGGAGGCCGCATGACCAGCGCAGTGCACAGCGCGCACCACAACGACGTGGTCAAGGGGTTGGGCCGCGCGGGCATGGCCTGCTACGGGGCCGTGTACGTGATCATCGCCTACCTGGCCCTGCAGGTCGCCTTCGGCGGCGGCGGCCAGGAAGCCGACCAGACCGGCGCGCTGCAGGAGATCGCCAGCACCCCGTTCGGCGCGGTGATCCTGTGGGTCCTCGCCATCGGCCTACTGGCCTTCGGCGTTTGGCAGCTGCTGATGGCCGCCGTGAGCTACCAGTGGCACGAGGGCAGGAAGCGCGTCTTCAAGCGCCTCGGCGCGGGCGTGCGCGGCATCGTCGGCATCTCCCTCGGCATCGCCGCCATCCGCATCGCCACCGGCAACGGCAGCCAGAGCGGCGACCAGAAGCAGAAGCAGATGACGGCCGAGCTGATGGCCCTGCCCGCAGGCCGCTTCCTCGTCGGCGCCATCGCCGTGGGTGTGATCGCCGCGGGCATCGCCAGCATCGTCTCCGGCTTCCGCAAGTCCTTCATGAAGGACCTCGACACCAGCGACCTCCCCAAACCCCGCGTGGTCGAACGCCTCGGCCAGATCGGCTACATCGCCAAGGGCCTCGGCATCGCCATCGTCGGCGTCCTCCTGGGCATCGCCGCCCTCGACGCCAACGCCTCCGAAGCAGGCGGCCTCGACTCCGCCCTCCGAACCCTCGCCAACCAACCCTTCGGCACCGTGCTGCTGGTGGTGGTAGCCGCAGGCTTCGCCGCCTTCGGCACCTACGCCATCGCCGCCGCCAAGGCCCACCGCACCTGAGCGTCGGAGCGGTACTTCAGCACGCGCTGAACCAACTCCTCACCGCCCCGTGATCGAGCCTTCTCGGCGATCCGCGGGCGTGTGTCTCTGCGATCTCCAACTGGCAAGAGATGCCGTGCGGAAACATCCATCGTGGACAGTGGATGCCGTCCCGGATGATGCCGATGGCCCGCCACCACGCAGGTAGCGGGCCATCGTCAAGCGAGTTCCTAGAACGCGGCTTCGTCGACGTCCATCAGGTCCAGGTCCGCTGCCTCGACGATCTTGCGGGCCGCCGATAGCTCAGGCAGGACGTTCTTGGCGAAGAAGGACGCCACGGCCACCTTGCCCTCGTAGAACGCCTTGTCGCGCCCAGTGACCCCGGCATCCAGCCGGGCCAGGGCGATTTCCGCCTGGCGCTGGAGCAGCCACCCGACAAGCAGGTCGCCGGTGGCCATCAGCAGGCGCACGCTGTGCAGGCCGACCCGGTAGATGCTGCGCGGTTCCTCTTGCGACGCCGTCAGGTGGCCGACCATCGCGCCGAGGATGCCCTGGACGTCTTCGAGGGCCTGCTTCAGGAGTTCGCGTTCCCGCTTCAGGCGACCGTTGCCGCTCTCCGAGTCCAGGAACTTGGTGATCTCGCCCGCCACGAACGCCAGCGCCTGGCCCTTGTCGCGGATGATCTTGCGGAAGAAGAAGTCCAGGGACTGGATCGCGGTGGTGCCCTCGTACAGCGAGTCGATCTTGGAGTCGCGGATGTACTGCTCGAGCGGGTAGTCCTGCAGGAAGCCCGAGCCGCCGAGGGTTTGCAGGGATTGCACCAGTTGCTCGGTGGCGCGCTCGGAGCCGACGCCCTTGACGATCGGCAGCAGGAGGTCGTTCACCCGTTCGGCGAGCTTCAGGGATTCCTCGTCACCCTCGCGGGTCCACAGCTGGTCCTGGAAAGTCGCGTTGTACAGGTACAGCGACCGCAGGCCCTCGGCGTACGCCTTCTGCAGCATGAGGCTGCGTCGCACGTCCGGGTGATGGGTGATGGTGACCCTGGGTGCGGTCTTGTCCAGCATGTTCGGCAGGTCGGCGCCCTGGACCCGCTCCTTGGCGTACTCCAGCGCGTTCAGGTAGCCGGTGGACAGCGTCGCGATGGCCTTGGTGCCGACCATCATCCTGGCGTACTCGATCACCTGGAACATCTGCGCGATGCCGTCGTGCACCTCGCCGAGCAGCCAGCCCTTGGCCGGGGTGCCGTGCTGGCCGAAGGTGACCTCGCAGGTCGTCGACACCTTCAGGCCCATCTTGTGCTCGACGTTGGTCACGTACGCGCCGTTGCGCTCGCCGAGGTCACCGGTCTCGGTGTCGAAGTGGAACTTGGGCACCAGGAACAGGCTCAGGCCCTTGGTGCCCGGGCCGTGGCCCTCGGGGCGGGCGAGCACCAGGTGCATGATGTTCTCGGTCAGGTCCTGGTCCCCCGAGGTGATGAACCGCTTCACCCCGTCGATGTGCCAGGAGCCGTCGTCCTGCTTGACCGCCTTGGTGCGGCCCGCGCCGACGTCCGACCCGGCGTCCGGCTCGGTGAGGACCATCGTCGCGCCCCAGCCGCGGTCGATCATGAGCCGGGCCCAGCGCTTCTGCTCCTCGGTGCCGTTGTTGTGCACGACCATCGCGAAGTTCGGCCCGGCCAGGTAGATGAACAGCGCCGGGTTCGCGCCGAGGATCAGCTCGGAGGCCGCCCACTGGACCGTCGGCGGCAGGCCGAAGCCGCCCAGTTCGTTGGTCAGGCCGAGCCGCCACCACTCGCCGTCCCACATCTGCTGGTACGACTTCTTGAACGACTCCGGCAGCGTGGCGCTGAAGGTCTTCGGGTCGTACTCGGGCGGGTTGCGGTCGGCGTCGACGAAGGACTCGGCCAGCGGACCCACGGCGAGCTTGTTCAACTCGCTGAGCACGCCCCGCGCGGTCTCCTCGTCCGACTCCGCCAGGACCCCCTTGCCCAACCGGTCCCCGACGGCGAACACCTCGAACAGGTTGAACTCGAGGTCGCGGACGTTGCTCTTGTAGTGGCCCATCTCGTCGCTCCGTGTGTCACGCTCGTGAGCAGCGGCTACTCATCGGTAACTTGAGTCTATTACCGGCTGGTAGGAGCGGCAAGGCGCGGGGGGTGCTTCACCCGGTCGGTGGTCGAGATCCCGCTCACGTGCCGGTGCGCGGCCTGCGGGCGGGAGCGATGAGCACACCCGACTTGAACGCCACGGCCACCGCGTGCGTGCGGTCCCTGGCGCAGAGCTTGCGCAGGATGCTCTTGACGTGCGTCCGCACGGTCTCCACCGAGACGAACAGCACCTTGGCGATCTCCTGGTTCTCCAGCCCGTCGGCGATCAGCTGCAGCACCTGGAACTCCCGGCGCGACAGCGGCAGCTGCTCGTCGGACACCCTGGCCAGCCGGGCGCGCGGCGCGGCGACGGTGCTCGCCAGGCCGGGGTCGAGGTAGCGGCGGGTCTCGTGGACGGTCCGGATCGCCTCGACGACCTGCGGTGGCTCGACGGAGCGCTGCAGGACGCCGTGCACGCCCGCGGTGATCGCGGTGGCCACGTACTGGGTGGTCCGGTGCGCCTCGCGGACCAGGATCACCACGGCGAGGGCGGGGCACGCCGCGCACAAGGAGGTCGACAGGTGTCCGCGCGGGTCGAGGCCGGAGTCGATGAGCGCGACATCGGGGCGGAACCGCTCGACGAACCCGAGCGCGCCCTGCGGTGTGTCGGTGGCGCCGAGCCAGCGCAGGCCAGGGGTGCGCAGCACGAGCGCGGACAGCCCCTCCCGGAACAAGGGGACGCCGTCGACGAGCGCGACCGTTGGGCCTACCTCCCCGGGCCTGCCGACGAAGGCCCGGTGGGTACTGCGCGGCATGTGTGGCTCCTCCAGCTGTTCACCCGTCCGTGTAGGTGCGACGACCCGATCCGCCGCCCGTGACGTGCGGTTTCGATATTTCCGGCCATTTCCGCGACAGCCTCACCCACACGGGTGAGAACGCCGGTGTGATCTGTGTTACATACATCGCCGGTTGGTCGCGGTGTGTGTCGTCATCACCCGATGGTGGTTGGCGACCAGGTCACGAACCGGCGTGAGATCGGTGAATGGGTAGGAACGGCGCGGTCCGCCGGATAGGGTCAGGGGAGTACTCCGCCAGTGACCAGTCGGATGCCGAGCGTGGGCGGCCTGACCCAAACAGGGGGCTACGTGGAAGCGGGCGCGGTGCGCAATGCGGACGAGTGGTTCCGGCTGATGGTCGAGACCGGACTCGCCCCCGGCCTGCGGGCGTTGGGCCTGTCCGGCAACGGCAGGCACTTCCGGGTGATCGAGAACGCCCACGTCGGGCAGATCTCCATCCTCCAGTCGGCCAAGTCGAGCACCTACTCCACCCGCTTCACCCTGTCGTTGAGCGTCACCGCCACCGACGAGTGGGCCTCCCAGCTGCGCATCCGGCCGTACACCCGCGCCGCGGGCCACACCGGCGCGGGCTGGCAGGAGCGCATCGGCAACCTGATGCTGGTCGGCTCGGGCGTCCCGATCGGCGACCTGTGGTGGAAGATCGAGGCGGGCCGCCCGTTCGCGAACCTGTCGGCCGAGGTGCTGACCGCCGTGCGCGAGTTCGGCCTCCCGGCGATCCGCGGCCAGATCCGCGCCCGCGTGCACTGAGTGTGGCCGAGGAGAACCCGGACTACCCGCGGACCCAGCTGATCACGTACCTCGGTAATAAGCGCGGCCTCTTAGCCCCGATCGACGCGGCAGTCCGAACTGTCCGCGAGCACCTTGGTCGTCCCTTACGCATCCTGGACGCGTTCTCCGGGTCTGGTGTCGTGTCCCGTGCGCTCAAGCAGCACGCGTCGATGTTGGTGGTCAACGACATCGAGGACTACGCCCGCGTGGTGAGTCAGTGCTACCTGACGAACGCGGACGAGGTAGACCTACCGGCGTTGGAGGAGCTCGTACGAGACCTCAACCGCCAGGTAGACCTCTCCCCCGGCGACGGGTTCATCCGAAAGCTCTACGCCCCCGCAGACGACGACCACATCCAGCCCGGCGAACGCGTCTTCTACACAACGAGCAACGCCCGAAGACTAGACAGCTACGCCTGCCTGATCCGCCAAGCCCCACCACACTTACAGCCCCTCTTACTCGGGCCACTGCTATCGGCGGCGTCGATACACACCAACACCGCGGGCCTCTTCAAAGGCTTCTACAAGGACAGAGCCACCGGCGTGGGCAGACTCGGCGGCAGCGGCAAGGACGCCTTATCGCGCATCAAGGGCGAGATCAGGCTGAGCACCCCAGTACTCAGCAACTTCTCCAGCGCGGTCACCGTCCTGCAACAAGACGCCAACACCCTCCCCGACGTGCTGGACGAGCTGGACCTGGCCTACCTGGACCCGCCGTACAACCAGCACCCGTACGGCTCCAACTACTTCATGCTCAACCTGCTGGTCAACTACACCGAGCCGGTCGACATCAGCCCGATCTCCGGCATCCCCACCACCTGGCGCCGCTCCGCGTACAACATCCGCAAACGCGCCCCTGCTCTGCTGGCCGACCTCCTGGCCCGCATCCCTGCCCGCTTCATCCTCATCTCCGCCAACAACGAGGGCTTCATCTCCCCACCCGCCATGCACCACCTGCTCCGCGAGGCGGGCACGGTCACCGAGTTCACCACCCAGTACAACGCCTTCCGCGGCAGCCGAAACCTCCACTCCCGCACCCTCCACGTGACCGAACACCTCTACCTGGTCGACAAAGCCTGCGAAATCCAACCCACCGCTGCCCGGGACTGAGTGCGCGACACCAAGGCGAACTCGCCCAATCGGGACCAGATGGGACATTTCGGCAACGTGCCTGGTGAATGGGAACTATTCGGTCGCGCCGGGGTTGACCGCATTCGCGCTGGTTGGGGCGTTGAGGGCTCTGTATAGGCGATGCCTATGTTTCATTGGCATGTACCGCAGATGAAAGGACATCGTCACTGTGAACCTTGTCAATCGTCCCGATGGCAAGGAGTTCTCCAGATGTCCGTCAAATCCCTGTTCGTCGGCGCGGTCAGCGTCGCGGTTCTCGTAATGCCGGTGATCGCAGGCTCCGCGTCCGCCGAAACGTCGAGTGCGGCCGCCGCCAAGACGGTCTGCGTCAGCACCTCCGGCGCGCCGCAGTTCCGCCAGTACATCATCGCCGGGCTCGGCAAGTGGAACGAGGCCGTGCGCAACGTCCAGCTGAAGGAGTGCGCGGGCGCCACGCTGAGGTACGTCGAGGGCAGCTACGGCCAGCAGGGCTCGCACGCGGTGACCAACGGCCACGGCCAGGGCACCATCTACATCGACTTCCAGCAGATGGCCAAGTACGACAAGGTCCGCATCACCGCGCACGAGACGGGCCACGCACTCGGCCTCAAGGACCACTACCAGGGCCCGTGCTCAGAACTGATGTCCGGCGGCGGCGCCGGAACCTCCTGCCACAACGCCAGCCCGAACACCCAGGAGCGCCAGTCCATCGAGCGCATGTGGGCCAACGGCTACACCGCCCCCGAAACCTGGTCCATCCAGCAGTAACCCCATCCCCAGCCGGCCCGGGGAGCCCACCCCTCCCCGGGCCCACCCACCGCCACACAACCAACAACGCCATATCGAAGGTTCGAACGAATCCCCACTGATTCCGCCGCCGACCGCACCGTAGGCGACAGCCCCATTGGTTACACACCTTGATCCGACGACCGAAGGTCAAGCGAACCCCGCTGATTCCGCCGCCGACCGCACCGTGGGGGCCTGGGGGGTCGCCCCCCAGATTCAATGGCGAAACCACAACGTCTGCGCACTCCGCAGACATGAATAGCCCTGGTTGAGCGGATGACGGGAATCGAACCCGCGTATTCAGCTTGGGAATCTGCTGCGCACACCCCGTACACCAGTGCTGACCTGCGCCGGAGCTGTTCACCCCTATCCCCAGCTACCCGCCTGTGACCACCCCTCATCGCACGCCAATCGCACGACTCAACCTGGTACCCACTCCGCCCCCTGCACCCCGACACGAAGCCCAATCACACGGACAGCGGTGACTGTCAAGGTACTCCGTCCCGCCTTGACAGTCACCGCTGTCCGTAGTCACCCTCGGGCGTCGGGGTGCCTAGGAAGCTCTGCCTCGTTCACCGCGTACAGCGCCACCGGGCCGTACTGCGAGTCCACGCTTCCTCGGACCGGCCCACCCGGAAACAGCCCGAACTGATCCGCGAGCTGCTGTCTCGTGAACAGGTGCCGAGGTGCCCCTCCAGACCCATACCGAGGCACCTCACCCTCCGCCGGTCCCTGCCGCTTCCCCACCTCGTCGTCTGCCATAGACCCACCGTCCCAGCGCCCCACCTCGCCAAGCAGCGTCCAACCGGCTGACTCCTCGCCGTCCTCCCCTGCTCGCGCGCCGGTCGCGGCGGCTCGCGTCCCTTCCCCGTCCCAGGCCGCGCCGCGCGGCCGTCCGGCCGTAAGCGAAGCGTCAGGCCGGACCGCGCCGCGATGGATGCCGCCCCACCGCCCAGGCGACAGGCCCACGCAGCGCGCCGCCGCGAGCGGCGCGCCTTGATCCCATAGAGCCGGTTTCAGCAAGTACAATGCGATCACGTCATCTTGTTGACGATCCGGACATAACTCCGCATCCGCGGATCTTCAAAACGATAACGCCCTTGAGTGATGCGACGAAGTATTTTTCCTCCATCGCTTGACATAAGTCGGGTGAAGTAGTTGTTCAACGATCCTTGGGATACTTCCTGACCAGTCCTCAACTCGATCGCCGACCTTAGGTCAGCCGAAGCAAACTCCTCGGTTTCCAAAGAGGCGGCTGCGGCGAGTATTTCGCGATACATCTCACTGGCCGACCTGACACTCTCATCATAGATTCTAGTGAGGGTTCCTTCGGCATCGGTGACCGCGCCCGACATTGCCCTCGTAAGGTCGGCTGCGGAAACCGTGGACCGGTTGTCGCCGATAACATCCTCCGCGCACTTTAAGGCGAGGAGGTGTGTGAAGTGTGGATACCCTGCACTGAGTCGGAGAATGGATTCGATTACATCTTGTTGGAACGTGATTCCTAGGACCTGCGCTCCGGTTGTTATAATGGGCCGCAACTCCGCATTGCTCATCCTGCTCAGCTTAGTCTCGCGAAGGCATCGCTGAACCGACGGATGGGCCGCAGTAAGTTGGTCGCCGGTTTCTGCGATTCCCACGACCATTATCTTGAAAGGTGAGCCATAGTCGCTAAGTTGCTTGATGAGTTCAGCAACTCGACGTTTCTCCTCTTCGCTCTTGACGGCATCGAACTCATCTATGAGTAGCAATCCATCCAACTCTTTCAGCGCATCCGCAGCAGAAGAAGGCGATATTGCGTTGTAGGCAGTAAAGGTACGGACAACGTCCGTTTTCGACTCCTGTGCTCCCTGAAACAGCCCTCCCTGGATTCCGGCTTTCCGGGTTTTCGACTGCGTATCGCTCACCGCTGTCAGACTTAGATCATGCCCGACCGCCGCGAGGGGTTTCTGGAGAATCGTCTCGAAAACGTCAGCCTGATCGCAACGCTTGACGAATAGTTCTGGCTGCATGGCCTGAAGTAACACATTAGACACAATATTTGCCAGCGAGCTTTTGCCAACACCTCTCTCCCCATAGAGAAGGACATGTTGACCAGGCGTATTCAGTGTCTGGACCAAGCTCCCCACCTGATCTGCTCGACCAAAGAGAAGACTGATGTCCCTGATCGGCTGATGGGGGGTAAATACCGACCGGACCCCCGAAGCGATAATCCGAGCTTCCCTGCTCAGGCCGAAAGTGTCTGACACTCCGGGGTCATTCTTATGCGATTGGCGTCGAATTTTCGCCGCACGCCTAGCGATGCGATTGCTTTCATTCTTTCGGCGGCGGGATCTGTTCATTCTAACACCTTGTCCGGTCGACAACGATTCTACTAGTGACCCACATTCCAAGTGGACAGATCGTATCGCCAACCGACTCTTCGCGCAACTGAACGCTCAAATTCGTGAGTAGATAGGTGTCGGAATCTGGAGCAATGTGTTCTGCAACCGTGTGGAGTTAATTGACTAGCCGGCAAGCGCCCCTTGCCGGGTCGAGCGGAGGTAGGAGGCGGGCAGGATAGCGCCTCGCCTGGGAATGGTCGAAAATGAAGGTGGTCGCAAGGTAGTCCTTGGCGACGATCTCGTAGCAGTCGTCGGTGTGTGTCACCAAGCTCTAGAAATCGGAGCTATGCGCGGTCCGAGGGTCGGAAGGCGATGTCAGGAGAAGGTGGCAACACGCGCGGCGTCGTCAGTCACGATCACCGTGGTAGCGATCGTGTGCTCGCATCATCCAGGATGAAGATGCGAGGTAGACCCCATCGGTCATGCACGTTGTGCGGCTCGTGACGGCGTGGTTACGCTGGCTGGTGACATAGGCCAGTGAGTGAGGTGTTGTGATGCCCAAGATCCAGGAGGTACTGCCGAAGTACCTCCAGATTGCCAACCACTACCGCGACCAGATCACCCGTGGCGACCTCAAGCCGGGTGACAAGTTGCCGTCTGAGCGGCAGATCGCGGAGGAGTGGGAGGTTGTGCGGCCGACTGCTGAGAAGGCGTTGAACTCGCTGGAGGGGCAGGGCTTGGTCGAGCGGCGGCAGGGTTCGGGCACGTACGTACTGACGCAGAAGGTGGCGGTCAGGGCTCGGGAGCGGTACGCGCGGGTGCGGCAGTTCGGCAAGATCTACGCGCCTGGTTGGTATGCGGTGATCAAGTCCGCAGAGCTGGTCGCAGCTCCTGACCACGTAGCGGAAGCGTTGGGCGTAGGTGTCGGTGACCAGGTGATTCGTCGTGCTCGGGTCACGCACAACGATGCTGACCTGCCGGTGGAGATGTCGATCTCTTGGGCGGACGGCAGTCTGGCCGAGGTCGCGCCGAACCTGCTCGTTGCCGAGCGGATCAGGATGGGCTCGGTGGGTTATGTCGAGTCGGTGACTGGTCGGACCGCGTCTCATGCTCGCGATCAGTTCGCGGCTCGTGCGGCGACGGATGAGGAGCGCGAGACGCTCGGGCTGTCTGGCACCGATGCAGCTGTGTTGGCGTACCGGCACACCGTCTACGACCAGGACGACAAGCCGTTGGAGTACGCGGAGGCCGCCTACCCTCCCGGCGCTTGGGCTGTTGACCAGGTCTACTTGATCGACTGACAGCAGCCCATCGTTAACACGTTCGGGTGACCTCCTCGCCACAGGTGGCCTATGCCACTATATTTGCTGGTGGCAAGGGCCACTTGTGGCCAGGTCGGTGGAGGAGGCAACGATGGCGATGCCGAAGGGGTTTCGGTTCCCGGTGGAGTTCGCGGTGGCGTTTCCGCAGGGGTTGGTGTTGGTAGGGCAGGTGGGGCCGGACACGGAGTACCAGTCTCGGGAGGACAGGGCGGCGAACCGGCCGACGCGGCAGCGGATTGATGAGGTGAGTGGGCAGAGGCAGTGGAAGGCGACGGTCACTGACCCGGGTGAGACGAATGCCAAGCGGGCGTCGTTTGAGGTGACGTTGTTGGCAGATGTGCAGCCCGTGCCGACTACTGCTGAGGCGTTGCCGGGGATGCGGCCGGTGGAATTGGTGGGGTTGACGGCGGAGCCTCGGGTGTCGGGGAATGGGGAGTTCAAGTACTTGTCGTTCAACTACCGGGCGGCGGGGTTCGCCGAGGCTGCGAGTGGGGTGCGGGGGAAGTCGGAGCCGTCTGGAAAGGCGGCGTAGGGCATGGGGTACGCGTCGTGTTGTGTGCCTACGATGCCGCCGGTGTTGGTGCAGCGGTGGGAGGCGGTCTACGCCCGGTACGGCTGGACAGGGCCGGAAGGTGTGGCGGAGGCATCCGAGGACGTGGGGGCGTTGTGGCGGGAGATGGCCGCCGTACCCGGGTGCCCCTGGTGGTTGGTCGCCGGGCTGGTGACGGCAGCGGAGGCGTTCGACGCGCAGGGGCGGGAGTGGTCGACGTGGGCGGCTGCTCAGACGGGGTTCTTCGCTGACCCGTCGCGGCGGTTGTCAGGCGAACTCCCCGTCAGAGCGGACGTGTTCTCGCCGCTATCGGGAAGGTGAGGCGGATGGGGTGTGCGCGGAACGTGCTGAAGGTAGCTCCGGTGGCGGGGGATCAGTTCATGTTGTCCAGGGCACCGCAGACGACGGCGGAGGTGCGGGCTCGGGCGGTGGAGATGGGGCAGGGCTGGCCGGCGTTCGTGCCGACATTGGTTTCCGATCTTGATGACCTCATCAACCACGCGCGAGAGGTTAAGGAAAGCTTCGCCAAGGAGAGCTTCGGCGAGGGTTCCGCGATCGACAACCTTGACGCCACCGCGTATGGGGTGATTGAGGCGTGTCGGTGGCTTCAGGTGTTCCAGTTCAGGGACAAGGACTGAGGGTTGGAGCGCGGGGAGCCTGCGGGGTGGGCCGGTGTGGCGAAGGTGATCACCGATCGACTGGTGGTGTTGGGGTGGCGGCAGCGGCAGCTGGCGGAGCGGGCGAATGTGTCGCAGGCGATCGTGCGGGAGTTGCAGTACGACACCAACCGGCGGCGGCGTAGCGCTCGCACGCTTGAGGCGCTCTCGGTCGCACTAGGGCTGCATCCGTCGCACTTGCTGGATGTCGCGCTCGGGGTTGTCCCTAAGCCGGCACAACTGCCGGACGATCACTCACAGGAGTTCTTCGTGGCGTGGGTGGAAGATCAGGCGCGCCTGATGAGTCTTGTCGAGGATCTGCATCGGAAAGTCGACGAACTTCGTCGTTCTCGTTGAACGTTTCGTTTGTGGGGCACAGAAGCGGGTCACGTGGTGTGCCCCCAAGTGCCCGCTTCTGTGCCTGTCGGCTCGTGAGGGAGCAGACGTGGAAATCGTAGGTGTTGTGGCCAGGGTCTTGGCGATCTCGTTTCAGGTACCGCATCGGGTGGTGATGTGTCGTGGGTAGGTGGGTTGATCCGGCGCCGTTGGAAGTGTCACGGCCTCGGTTGCCGTGGTGGACGTTGTTGCCTGGCAAGGCAAAGGTCGCGCTGCTGCCAGTCGCGGCGGCGTGGGTCGCGGTGTGGTTGGCGGCGCGGGCGTTGCGGGTGAGTTGGTACTACCCGGCGACCGTGGTGGCTTTCGCGCTCGGGGTTGGCGTGTGGGTGTGATGCGGGCCGTGGATCGCGGGGTCCGTGGTCACGGTGGCTGGAATCGGCATGCTCGTGTGGTGGTGGCGGGCCACCGATTGTTTCCGCGTCCGGATGTGGTGGGCACGTACGGAGTTCCGGCGGGTCGCGGTGTATGCGTGGCAGTGGCGCACCGTCATGCGGCTGGCCAATCTCGATGCGCGTGCGAAGGCCCGTGAGTACCTGCCCCGGTTGCGGCGGACACGCTCGGAAGGGTGGCGGGACCGGGTCCGGGTACGGATGGTGAAAGGGCAGGCGCCGGAGCAGTGGGAAGCGCGGGCCTCCGGGTTGGCGCACTCTTTCCGGGCTCGCTCTTGTCGGGTCCGGGTGATCAAGCCGGGGACCATCGAACTGGACTTGGTGCACTCCGACCCGTTGGCCCAGCCGGTGGCGCTTCCCGGGCTGGGACAGGCCGTGGATCTGCGGCGCGTACCGGTGGGGCGGACTGAGACAGGCAGGCCGTGGCGGGTGCGGTTGCTGGGCAATCACGTGCTCACGGTGGGCGTGACCGGCGCCGGTAAGGGTTCGTTGTTGTGGTCGGTGGTGTGGGCGTTGGCGCCGATGGTCAAAGCGGGATCGGTGCGACTGGTCGGGGTCGACCCGAAGGGCGGGATGGAACTCGGGCAGGTGCCGGAGGTGTTCGACCGGGTCGTGTTCGAGGGCGGGGAAGCTGCGGTGACCCTGCTGGAACAGACCGCCGCTGACGTGCGGGAACGCGCTGGGTCATATCGCGGTGTGCGGCGCGGGTGGTCCCCAGAGACTGGTGACCCGTTCACGGTGCTGGTGGTCGATGAGTTGGCGGACCTGATCGCCTACCAGCCTGACAAACGGCTGCGGGAGCGTGCGCAGGGGGCGTTGCAGACCATCGCGTCTCAAGGACGTGCGCCCGGCCTGGCGGTGCTGGGGTTTGTGCAGGACCCGCGCAAAGAGGTTGTCCCGTTTCGGCATCTGTTCCCGACCAGGGTGGCGATGCGGCTGGACGAGCACACCCAGGTGGACATGGTCCTCGGTGACGGCGTGAGGGCACGGGGCGCGACCGCACACGAGATCCCCGAGGCAACACCCGGTGTGGCCTGGGTCAAGCAGGACGGACAACGCGACCCGGTGCGGGCGCGGGCGTTCAACGTGACTGATTCGAACCTGGTCGAGCTGCGCCACTTCATCACCGGCACAGCGGCGACCGTCATTCCCTTTCCTGAAAACACAACGCATGGAGGACAAGCAGCATGACCGCGACCTTGGACAACACCGGAACCGTCCTGTGGGGACAGATCGACCACGTGGCCAGCTCCGTGCGCGAGCACCTGGACCGCCACCCGCACCTGTCGGTGGGCACCCTGGGCGTCTACTCGGCCAACCTCGGACAGGGACGAGTGGAGGTCTACGTCTCGGCCCCCGACCAGCCGCAGGCCTGCGCGCGGCTCCTGGCCTGGGTCGACACCCTCGACCACGCCACGCTCGTGCTGCGCTACTGCGACGACAACCCCCAGGCCCGCGCCTACACCCACCTCGCTGACGGCACACCGGTCACCGTCATCGCACCCCTGGACCCCACCGAGCTACACGGGATCACCGCCGACCGGACCGGCGACTGGGTCTTGCACTGGCTCCGAATGCACGCCTCGGAGGCCACCGCATGACAGCAGAGATCATCACCCTGGATAGAGGGCCACTAGCGGCGGATGTGGTGCGGGCAACGGCCGAACAGCACGGGGTGTGCGTGCGGCCGTTCACCATGGAAGTCACCGACCGCGCCGACGGCAGCACCCGATACGTGGGTGTGCCGTGCGGATCGACAGTGGAGTCGGTGTGCCTGCCCTGTGCGCGCAAGGCCCGGGCGCTGAGGATGACCCAGTGCCGTGAGGGCTGGCACCTCACCGCCGAGCCTGTCACGGTCGTCGCGGACCCCTCACCTGAGCAGCTGGCGTTGATGGAACGGCGCGCCGACCTGGTCGCCGAGTATCAGACGGCGGTGGGCGCGGATGCTGATGACCTGCGGGAAGAGATCCGTTCCCTGGACGATGAGCTCCACCAGCTCGGCGTCCGGGGACGGCTCCTCTCCCCCGATGCATCTCCGAAGCGGGCTCCAACACGGTCCACCAAGAGGCGGCAGGACGCGCCGAACCTGCCCCGGCGCAAGGTGGAACGGCGCACAGTGGGGCGCGAGTACGCGGGCGGGTTCCGACCGTCGATGTTCGTCACGCTCACCTGTGACAGCTACGGCCCTGTTCGCGATGACGGGACTCCGGTCAATCCTGACCGGTACGACTATCGGCGGGCGGCTCGGGACGCGGTGCACTTCGCCTCCCTAGTCGATCGGTGGTGGCAGAACCTTCGCCGCGTCGTCGGGTGGGACGTGCAGTACTTCGCCACGGTGGAGCCCCAGCGGCGGGTGGCACCGCACCTGCACGCGGCGGTGCGGGGCTCGATCTCGCACGAGGTGCTGCGACAGGTCACCGCAGCCACCTACCTCCAAGTCTGGTGGCCACCCCACGACGAGCCGATCTACAGTGACCGGCTCCCGGTCTGGGTCGATGGCCGGTTCGTCGACCCAGACACCCGGCAACCCCTCACGCCCTGGGGCGACGCGCTCGACCAGGTCCAGGCCCCCGCGCACGTGGCGACCTTCGGGGCTCAGGTGCACTCCAAGGGCATCCTCGGCGGCAGCGAGGAGGCCGGGCGGCACATCGGGTACCTGACCAAGTACCTCACCAAGGCCACGGGCGAGGTAATCGAGGCCCACACCGAACGGCAACGACAACACCACGACCGACTCCACGCAGAACTGGCCATCACACCCTGTTCGCCCCGGTGCGCGGTCTGGCTGCTCTACGGCATCCAACCCCTGGGCGCGAACAGCCGCACCACCCTCGGCCACTGCCGAGCACGAGCACACCGCCGAACCACCCTCGGACTACCAGGACGCCGAGTCCTGGTCTCCCGCAAGTGGTCCGGCAAGACACTCGCCGACCACCGCCAAGACCGCAAAGCCTTCGTCACCCAAGCCCTAGCCGCAGTCGGCATCGTCAAACCCGAACCTGACCGGTCACAGGAGACGTGGCACAAGGTCAAACCCGGTGATCTCTCCGTCCCCCCGCGCGTGCACCTCCTGATGCACGCAATCAGCGAACGCATCCGCTGGAGAGCCGAATACGACGCCGCGTTACTGGCAGCCGATGTTTCAGCAACTCCACCACTAGCGGCCTGACCAGGGGAGACACGATGGAACACCAGTACCTGACAGTGGACCAGACGGCGGAGTACCTGAACACGTCGGTCCGGTTCGTGCGGCGGCTCGTGGCGGAGCGGCGGGTGGCCTTCTACAAGGTCGGCGTCCACGTGCGGTTCGCCGTCGCCGACCTGGACGCGTTCCTGGCGGAGGGGCGTGTGGAGCCGGTCACGGTGGGATCGGTGTGGGTGTCCATGCAGAGGGCAGCCTGATGGCGGGCAAGCGGCGACGGCGGTTCGGTGCGATGCGGAAGTTGCCGTCAGGTCGCTATCAGGTGAGTTACCTGGGGCCGGACAGCAAGCGGAGGAACGCGCCTGAGACGTTCCCGAACAAGACGGCTGCGGAGCAGTACCTCGCCAGACTCGAAACTACGATGATGGCCGGGGAATGGGCGGATCCGGCCAAGGCGAAGATCCACGTCGGCGACTACGCGGATCAATGGATCACGCAGCGGCCGCGTCTGAGTCCACGAACGGTCGACCTCTACCGCTGGCTGCTCGCAAAGCACATAGAGCCGTATGTCGGTCGCCTCCCGATGGGTAAGCTCACCCCGGCGGCGGTGCGGCAGTGGCGGGTGGATCTCTTGGCCGCTGGTGTCTCGCAGACGATGGCTGCCAAGGCGTATCGGCTGCTGCGGGCGGTGCTCAATACGGCGGTCGATGAGGACAGCATCCTGGTCAAGAACCCCTGCCGGGTGCGGGGCGCTGATCAGGAGACACCGAGCGAGCGGCCGGTGCTGACCGTGAAGCAGGTGTTCGAGCTAGCCGATGCCATGCCGGTGCGCCGGTTGCGGACGTTGATCCTGGTCACGGCCTTCTGCACGCTGCGGTGGGGTGAAGTCGTCGCATTGCGGCGCGGGGATGTGGCGCCGGACGGGAGCCGGCTGCACGTGCGCCAGGCCGTCACTGAGGTCGCGCGACGGGGCGTGGTCGTGGGGCCACCGAAGTCACGGGCAGGGGTGCGGACGTTGATCGTCCCGGCAGCGGTTCGAGCTGAGCTGGTCCAGCACCTCGAAGAGTGGGTGGATGCGGGCAGCGAGGCGCTCCTGTTCCCGGCCGACAACGGCAAGCACATGCGGCGGTCGAACTTCAGCCAGCGGGTCAAGTGGACTCAGTTGGTCACCCGCCTGGGGATGAAGGGTGTCCACTTCCACGACCTCCGCCATGCCGGGAACATCTGGGTCGCGCGGGTCGGGGTGAGCACCAAGGACCTCATGGCGAGGATGGGTCACGACGACATGCGCGCCGCGTTGATCTACCAACGCGCCACCCAAGAAGCCGACCAGGCCATCGCGGACCAGCTGTCGAAACTCGCCGACGAGCACCGGAGCGACTAGTTGCACGCTTATCGCACGCCCCCACTCAGCCCGATCACCGCACCGTGGGGGTCTGGGGGCTCGGCCCCCAGGGCAAAAGGCGAAACCACAAGGTCCAAGTATTCCTTGGACATGGGTAGCCCTGGTTGAGCGGATGACGGGAATCGAACCCGCGTATTCAGCTTGGGAAGCTGATGTTCTACCATTGAACTACATCCGCAGCGATCTGGAAGATCGCCGCTAGCCTACACGGCCTGGGTGGGCGCGTCACGGGGAGGTGGCGTGGTTAGGGTGTGGGGGTGTTGCTGAGCGATCGTGACCTGCGGGAAGAGTTGGCCTCGGGGCGGCTGGGGGTGGAGCCGTTCGAGCCGCTCATGGTGCAGCCGTCGAGTGTTGACGTGCGGTTGGACCGGTTCTTCCGGGTGTTCAACAACACGCGGTACACGCACATCGATCCCAGGCAGCAGCAGGACGACCTGACGTCGTTGGTTGAGGCTGAGGATGATGAGCCGTTCGTGCTGCACCCCGGGGAGTTCGTGCTGGGGTCGACGTTCGAGGCCGTCACGCTGCCTGATGACCTGGCGGGGCGGTTGGAGGGGAAGTCGTCGTTGGGGCGGTTGGGGTTGTTGACGCACTCGACGGCGGGGTTCATCGATCCGGGGTTCACCGGGCACATCACGCTGGAGCTGTCCAATGTGGCGAACCTGCCGATCACGCTGTGGCCGGGGATGAAGATCGGGCAGCTCTGCCTGTTCCGGCTGTCGTCCGCCGCCGAGTTCCCGTACGGGTCGAAGGAAGCCGGGTCGCGCTACCAGGGGCAGCGTGGGCCGACGCCCTCGAAGGCCTACCTGAACTTTCACCGGGTCGACACCAAGCGCTGACCGACCGGGGTGATCAGGGCGGCGGCCAGAGGTAGTGCTGCCGCCAGGGACAGGGCTAACGGCCAGCCGAAGGCGGTTACGACTACCGCGAACAGTGGTGCGATGGCCAGTGCCATGGCGTTCTGGCCCGTGTTCTGGATGCCCAACGCGCGCCCTGCCCAGAACGGGCCCGCTAGTTCTGCCGTGGCGGTGAACGCCAACCCGTTGTCGGTCACCGAGATGACCAGCACCGCGACGAGCCCCACCACGGCCACCCACGACGACCCGCCGAACGCCCAGATCATCAGCGCCGCCGCCACGGCCACCGCGATGATCCGCATCGGTCGCATCCGGCTGCCCACCCGGTCCGACCACACCCCCGCCCCGATCCGGCCCGCCGCGCCGAAGATCTGGACGATCGCCAGTACGACGCCGGCCGTGACCGCGCTCCACCCGTGTTCCGTGACCAGGTAGGTCAACGCGAACGTGCTGGAGATGAACTGAGGCCCCACGAGCAGCGCGCTAGCGGTGTGCACCCGCCACAGCGTCGGAGTCCGATAGGGCGACCGGGTTTCGGTGACCGTGCGCGCTGCCGGGCGTGGTGGGTCCACCAGCCACAGGGCAACGACAACCGCCAAACTCAGGCATAACGCCGCAGGTACGAGAAGCGCCGCGCGGTAGCCCCAAGCCTCCCCTGCGGCCGGTAGTACTAGAGCGGCGAAACCGACGCCGATGGGCGTGCACGTCTGCCGGATCCCCATCGCCAGCCCGCGCTCGGAGGCCTCGAACCATCCCAGCACCGCCCGCCCGCTGGCCGAGGTGATCGACGCCGAGAACACCCCGGCCACGATCATCAGCACGACCAGCCCCGCCACCCCGGTTGTCGCCGCGGCGGCCAGGCCCGCGAGCCCGGTGCCCGCCATGCCGATGCCCATCACGATCCGCTCGCCGAACCGGTCGGTCGCCGCGCCCCACGCGATCAGCGCGACGAGCACCCCGAGCACCGGCGCCACCGCCAGCGTCCCGCCCTCGGTCAGCGACAACCCCAGTTCGGCCCGCAGTTGCGGCAGCAGGAAGGGCAACCCGTAGACCAGACTGGTCACCGCGGCCTGCGCGGCGACCGCGATCGCCAAGATCCACCAGCGTCGTCCCATGTAGTTAACGTAGCTAAGTGTTCCTGGATATCGGAACAACTTTCCCGCGATACGAGAAGCGCCCCCGACCAGGGCAGGTCGGGGGCGCTGTCGAGAACCGGCTACTTGTCCTCGTCCGGCAACGGTGTCCCGGTGCCGACCTCGTCGGTCGGGGTGTCCAGCGGCTCCTTGCCCCGCCGCACCGCCGACAGCAGCAACTGCGCGACGTCCACGACCTCGACGTGCTGCCCCGCGAGACCGTCCGCCTGCCGGGCGGTGACCCCATCGGTCAGCATCACGCGGCAGAACGGGCAGCCGGTCGCGATCTTCGACGGGGCGGTCCCCAGAGCCTCGTCAACCCGGTCGACGTTGATGCGCTTACCGATGCGCTCTTCCATCCACATCCGCGCACCGCCCGCACCGCAGCACATAGACCTATCCGCGTGCCGAGGCATTTCGCGCAACCGCGCACCGGAAGCACCAACGAGTTCGCGTGGCGCTTCGTAGACCTTGTTGTGCCGACCCAGGTAGCACGGGTCGTGATAGGTGACGTCCTCGGAAACCGGTGCCACCGGAACCAGTCGACGCTCACGCACCAACTTGTTCAACAGCTGCGTGTGGTGCAAGACCTCGTAGTTGCCACCGAGCTGCGGGTACTCGTTCGCGATCGTGTTGAAGCAGTGCGCGCAGGTCACCACGATCTTGCGCTTACCGGCCTCGCGCCCCTCGAACACCGCGTTGATGACCTCGACGTTCTGCTGCGCCAGCATCTGGAACAGGAACTCGTTGCCTGCCCGCCGCGCCGGGTCGCCCGTGCAGGTCTCCTCTGGCCCGAGCACCGTGTACTTCACCTCGGCGGTGTGCAGCAGTTCCGCGACCGCGCGCGTCGTCTTCTTGGCCCTGTCCTCGAACGCGCCCGCGCAGCCGACCCAGAACAGGTACTCGGTGTCGTCGGCCAGTTCGCCGTCGAACACCGGCACCTCGAACTCGAGGTCCTCGGTCCAGGCCAGCCGGTCCTTGGCGTTCTGGCCCCACGGGTTGCCCTTGTTCTCCAGGTTCTTGAACATCCCGCCGAGCTCGGACGGGAAGTTCGACTCGATCAGCACCTGGTAGCGGCGCATGTCGACGATGTGGTCGACGTGCTCGATGTCCACTGGGCACTGCTCGACGCAAGCGCCACAGGTAGTGCAAGACCACAGCACCTCGGGATCGATGACCCCGCCGTCGTCTCCGATAAGAGCCCGCTCGGACTCGGCGATGGCTAGCACGTCGATGCCCGCGTACGGGTTGTCCCCCGTTAGACCTACCTCGTCGCCCGCCATGTCCCTGCGCCCGCCCGCGAGCAGGTAAGGGGCCTTGGCGTACGCGTGGTCGCGCAGCTGCGTGATCACCAGCTTCGGCGACAGCGGCTTGCCGGTGTTCCACGCCGGGCACTGCGACTGGCAGCGGCCGCACTCGGTGCAGGTCGTGAAGTCCAGCCAGCCCTTCCAGGTGAAGTCCTCGACCTTGCCCGCGCCGAAGACGTCCTTCTCCGGGTCGGCCTCCTCGAAGTCGAGCGGCTTGCCGCCGGACATCATCGGCCGCAGCGGGCCGAGCGCCACGCCGCCGTCGTCCTCGCGCTTGAAGTAGATGTTGAAGAAGGCGCTGAACCGGTGCCAGGCCACGCCCATGGTCATGTACTTGGCGACCACGTACACCCACACCATGGCGCCCATCAGCTTGATGAACGCCAGCGCGGACACCAGGTCGGGGCTCGCCGGGAGGAGCTGCCCGAGCGGGTTGGTCACGAACGCCGCCCAGGTCGGCAGCTCGTGCGCGCCCAGCGCCGCCTTGCCCGCGCGCACGCCCAGGATGCCGATGCCCTCGAAGATCACCACGGCCTCGACGAAGTACGCCTGCCACTGGTTCGACCCCTGGAACCGCGACAGCCGGTCGGCGCGGCGGGGGTGGTTGCGCTGCCTGATGACCGCGAGCGCCACGCCACCGACGACCGTGCCGACGCCGAGCAGCTCCATCAGCAGGTGCCACAGGTTCCAGTGGTCGAGGACCGGCCAGCCCCAGGTCGGCACGAACACCTCGCCGTAGGCCTCGAACAGCGCGGCCGACCCGATCAGGAAGCCCCACATCACCAGCCAGTGCCACGGCCCGACGTGCCGGAACTTGTTCATCCGGGTGTGCGCGGCGAACTCGGTGACCAGCGTCTTCATCCTCGGCACGAACGGCCCGGCGCGGGTCGCGTCCGGCTGGCCGAGTCGGATGACGGCCACCATCCGCGCCACGGTCCGCACGAACATGCCCCACGCGACCAGGCTGACCGCGACCGCGACCAACCCCAGTGCCAGCTGCACGGCGCCCATGTGGTGGTGCCCTTCCGTCGTCGGGGTGCGGGTGGGTGGACCCTACGCGTTCTTACTGGCCGGTAACCGACTTTGAGAAGCCTAAGTCGGTCAAGTGTGGCGCACACCTCGGTAACTTCCTGGACGTTTGTTCAGGTAGTTTGGCGCGGTGCCACCGCCCATCTTCCCCGCGATCACCCGGCTCGGCCCGACGTGAGGACCTACCGCAGGGTCGACGGCCGCAGGACCAGGGGCGACCGGCGCAAGCGCGAGATCATCGGGGCGACGCTGCTGGTGATCGAGCGCGACGGCGTCGCCGGAGTGTCGCACCGGTCGGTCGCGGCGGAAGCGGGGATCCCGCCCGCGTCGATCACCTACCACTTCGCCGCGCTCGACGACCTGGTCGTGGCCGCACTCGTGCACTCGGCAGAGGAACTCGCCGCGCGCACCAGGGACCTCATCGAGTCCAGCCGGATCAAGGGCAGCGGCCCGGCAGGCGCGGTCGCCGAGGTGCTGGCCGACGCGCTCGGACCGCGGCGCGGGCGGACCAGGGCGCAGTTCGAGCTGTACCTGCTCGCCGCCCGCCGACCGGAGCTGCGACCGGCCGCGCGGCTGTGGATCGACGTGCTGACCAGCCTCGGCCGCCAGCCGGACGAGGTCGGCTTCCGCGCCTTCCTCGCCGCGCTCGACGGCATGCTCACCCAGGGCCTGATCGACGACGAGCCGCCGACCGCCGCCGAGCTGCTCCCGGTCGTGGAGCACCTGCTCGCCCCGCTGCGCTGAAGCCGCCTAGGACCAAAGTCTTACCCGAACCAAGACCCGGGTCCGATGTCGGCGCACGCCGGGGACCCTAGTCTCGGGTGAGGGTAGTCGGGGGACGCTGACCAGCGGAAACGGGACGGTGTACCACCTGGGGGTAGGGACAACTTCAGGGCAGGGTCGGGGGCGTCCCGGATCCCGGCAACCGGTCTGCGGTCCTAGCGTCGCGGTAGCGGTTTCTCCTGGTGATGTGCGGTTCCGGTGGGGGTGTCATGGCAAGCGGTGTGGTGGCGGGGCGGTCACGGCGAGGGGTGCTGGGGGTGACCGCCGTGGGGGTGGCGGTCCTGCTCTCCTCCCTGGCCGCCTGCGGTATCGCGACGAAGCGGTTCAGCGATGACGCCTCGGTCGGCGGGACGATCCACGCGGTCCGGATCGAGAGCTCCGCCGGTTCGGTGCGGTTGCGGGTCGGCCCGTCGGCCAGCGTGCACCGCACCGTGTCCTACCTGGACGGACGGCCGGGGGTGACGCACCGGGTCGAGGGCGACGTGCTGGTCCTGCGGGAGTGCGAGGTGCGCAACTGCTGGGTCGACTACGAGGTGGTCGTGCCCGAGGGCGTGACCGTCTCGGGGGGCCTCGACTCGGGTTCCGTCGACGTCGAGGGGGCGTCGACGGTCAACCTGCGGGTCAGCTCGGGGGAGGTGAAGGTGCGCAGGGTGTCCGGCGCGGTGAACGTCAAGGCCGAGTCGGGTTCGGTCGACCTGGTCGACGTCAAGGGGAAGGTCGCCGTCGAGGCCGAGTCGGGGGGCATCTCGGCCCGCGACGTCGGCGCCGCCACCCTGCGCTCCGAATCCGGCTCGGTCGACGCGCAGGGCGTCGACGGCGCGGTGGACGCGTCGGCGCAGTCGGGCAGCGTCACCGTCCGGTTGTCCAAGGCCGCGGGGGTCAAGGCCACCACCAACAGCGGGTCGGTGCAGGTCACCGTCCCGAAAGGGGAGTACCGGGTGAGCGCGCACACCGACAGCGGGGATGTCGACAACGGCATCGGCGACTACCGCGACTCGCCGAACCACCTCGAACTCAACGCGGACAGCGGCGACGTGACGGTGAGGTTCGGCTGATGGCGGAGCAGGTTCTCGCAGCGCAAGGGGGCAAGGCCGAGCAGGCGCACGGCGTCGGCGCGGTGGTCCACGAGCGGGCCGACGCGGCGCGCAACCGGCGGCGCATCCTGGTCGCCGCCCGCGCGCTGTTCGCCCAGCGCGGGGTGGACAAGGTGACGATGGACCAGATCGCCGCGGCGGCCGGGGTGGGCAAGGGGACCCTGTTCCGGCGGTTCGGCGACAAGTCGGGGCTGGCCGCGGCGCTGCTCGACGACGGGGAGCGCGGGCTGCGGGCGCGGGTGGCCGAGGGGGCGGCGCCGCTGGGTCCGGGGGGAGACCCGGCGGCGCGGCTGGTGGCCTTCTTCGACGCGTACCTGACCTTCCTGACCGACCACCTCGACCTGGTGCACCTCGCCGAGACGGCGCGCCCGGGCACCCGGTACCGGATCGCGGCCTACCGCTACTGGCACGGCCACGTCGCCGCGCTGCTCACCGAGGCGGAGGCGGCGGGCGACCGGGACGCCCTTGCACACGTGTTGCTGGCGAGCGTCGCCGCGGACCTGCAGCGCGCTGTGCGGGCCGAGGTGACCGCGGCCGGGATGCGCGCGTCGGTGCTGCACGTCGTGGATTCGGTGGTGAACGCTCAGGTCAGCGCCCCGGAGCCGGTCGAGGTCAGTGTCGAGCCGGAGGCCGTGCAGCCGTCGTCGTCACCCGGTTCAGTGGTGGCGCTCACGCCGGGAACAACCGACCGGGGTGCTTCGTTGTGGGTGCAGGAAGGTTGAGCGGGGCGGACTCAAGTTAGGAACTTCAGTCCGGTAGGCTCAACTTTGCCCGGCCCCGCAGTGGGCCGGACACCACAGGCGAAGCACTAGCAGGAGGAAACCATGGCGCGAGCGGTCGGCATCGACCTGGGGACGACCAACTCCGTCGTCGCCGTCCTCGAGGGCGGTGAACCGACGGTGATCGCCAACTCGGAGGGCTCGCGGACGACCCCGTCCATCGTGGCGTTCGCGAAGAACGGCGAGGTGCTGGTCGGCCAGCCCGCCAAGAACCAGGCCGTCACCAACGTGGACCGCACGGTCCGCTCGGTCAAGCGCCACATCGGCACCGGGTGGAAGACCGACGCGATCGACGACAAGGCCTACACCGCGCAGGAGATCAGCGCCCGCGTGCTGATGAAGCTCAAGCGCGACGCCGAGGCCTACCTCGGCGAGACCATCACCGACGCGGTGATCACCGTCCCCGCGTACTTCGAGGACGCCCAGCGCCAGGCCACCAAGGAGGCCGGGCAGATCGCGGGCCTCAACGTGCTGCGGATCGTGAACGAGCCGACCGCGGCCGCACTGGCCTACGGCCTGGACAAGGGCGCCAAGGAGCAGACCATCCTGGTCTTCGACCTCGGCGGCGGCACCTTCGACGTGTCCCTGCTCGAGATCGGCGACGGCGTCGTCGAGGTCCGCGCGACCAGCGGCGACAACCACCTCGGCGGCGACGACTGGGACCAGCGCATCGTCGACTGGCTGGTGGAGAAGTTCAAGGCCTCGGCAGGCATCGACCTGACCAAGGACAAGATGGCCCTGCAGCGCATCCGCGAGGCGGCCGAGAAGGCGAAGATCGAGCTGTCCAGCTCGAACAGCGCCACCATCAACCTGCCCTACATCACCGTGGACGCGGACAAGAACCCGCTGTTCCTGGACGAGACGCTGACCCGCGCCGAGTTCCAGCGGATCACCGCCGACCTGCTCGACCGCACCAGGGCCCCGTTCAACAACGTGGTCAAGGACGCGGGCGTCTCGGTCGGCGAGATCGACCACGTGGTGCTGGTGGGCGGCTCCACCCGGATGCCCGCCGTCGCCGAGCTGGTCAAGGAGCTGACCGGCGGCCGCGAGCCGAACAAGGGCGTCAACCCCGACGAGGTCGTCGCGGTCGGCGCCGCGCTGCAGGCCGGTGTGCTCAAGGGCGAGGTCAAGGACGTCCTGCTGCTCGACGTGACCCCGCTGTCGCTGGGCATCGAGACCAAGGGCGGGGTGTTCACCAAGCTCATCGAGCGCAACACCACCATCCCGACCAAGCGCTCGGAGATCTTCTCCACCGCCGACGACAACCAGACCACCGTGGGCATCCAGGTGTTCCAGGGCGAGCGCGACTTCGCCGCGGACAACAAGAAGCTCGGCACCTTCGACCTGACCGGCCTGCCGCCTGCCCCGCGCGGGGTCCCGCAGATCGAGGTCACCTTCGACATCGACGCGAACGGCATCGTCCACGTCAACGCGAAGGACCTGGGCACCGGCAAGGAGCAGTCGATGACGATCACGGGCGGCTCCGCGCTGCCCAAGGACGACATCGACCGGATGGTCCGCGACGCCGAGGCGCACGCCGAGGAGGACCGCAAGCGCCGCGACGAGGCCGAGGTCCGCAACCAGGCCGAGTCGCTGGTCTACCAGACCGAGAAGTTCGTCAAGGACAACGACGAGAAGATCCCGGCCGAGGCCAAGGAGAAGGTCGGCGCCGCGCTGGCCGAGGCGAACGAGGCGCTCAAGGGCACCGACATCGCCGCCATCAAGGCCGCGATGGAGAAGCTCGCCGCCGAGTCGCAGACCATGGGTTCCGCGCTCTACGCCAACTCCGGCGCGCCTGCCGGTGGCGCCGAGGACGAGGGTCAGGGCCAGGCCAAGGCCGACACCGCCGACGACGTGGTGGACGCCGAGATCGTCGACGAGGACAAGGACAAGAAGTGACCTCGACCCCGATCGCAGGTGAGGTGACCGCGTGAGCGAGCAGCACACGGGCGACCTCTCCGAGGAGCCCCAGGTCCCGGCGCAGGACGCCCGCCAGGGGGCCGACGCGCCCGCGGGCACGCACGCCCCGTCCACCCCGGAGGCCGAGCCCGGCCTGGTCGTCGACGGCAGCGTCGATGGCGACCCGGAACCGGAGCTCGACCCGGCCGCGGCGCTGAAGGTCCAGCTCGACGAGCGCACCGCGGACCTGCAGCGCCTGCAGGCCGAGTACGCCAACTACCGCAAGCGGGTCGAGCGGGACCGGGAGCAGGTGGTCACGTCGGCGAAGGCCGCCGTGGTCACCGACCTGCTCTCGGTGCTCGACGACGTCGAGAGGGCCGCCGCGCACGGCGACCTGACCGGCGCGTTCAAGGCCGTCGCGGAGAAGCTGACCAGCTCGCTGCAGAAGACGGGCCTCGAACCGTTCGGCCACGAGGGCGAGCCGTTCGACCCGTCGGTGCACGAGGCCGTGCAGCACAACACCTCCGCGGAGGTGTCCGGTCCCACGGTGACCGGGGTGCTGCGCCGCGGCTACCGGATCGGCGACCGGGTCGTGCGGGCCGCGCTGGTCGCGGTCACCGACGCGGAAGCCGCACCCGCGGCGCAGGGCTAGCACGAGAGGAGGGGACGTCCGGTGAGTGCCAGGGACTGGATCGACAAGGACTTCTATCGCGAGCTGGGCGTCTCCTCCGACGCCCCGGACGCCGAGGTCAAGAAGGCGTACCGCAAGCTCGCCCGCGAGCTGCACCCCGACGCGAACCCCGGCAACGCCGACGCCGAGGCCCGGTTCAAGTCGGTGTCCGAGGCGTACGGGGTGGTCGGCGACCCGGAGAAGCGCAAGCAGTACGACGAGGCCCGCTCGATGTTCGGCTCCGGCGGCCTGCGCGGCGGGTTCGGCGGCGGGGGCGGGTACGACTTCGGCGACGCGTTCGGCGGCCAGCAGGGCGGGTTCGGCGGCGGTGGCGGCGGGCTCGGCGACCTGTTCGGCAACCTGTTCAACCGCGCCAAGAGCGGCAGCGCCGGTGCCACCAGGCCCCGGCGCGGCGCCGACGTGGAGACCGATGTCCGGCTCGACTTCGTCGAGGCGGTCAGGGGCGCGACCGTCCCGTTGCGACTGTCCAGTCCGTCCACGTGCGACACCTGCCACGGCTCGGGCGCCCGGCCGGGCAGCAGCCCCAAGACCTGCGTCACCTGCGGTGGCGTCGGCCTGGTCAGCCGCAGCCAGGGCGCGTTCGCCTTCAGCGAGCCGTGCCGCGACTGCCGGGGCACTGGCCGCATCATCGACGACCCCTGCCCCGACTGCGGCGGCGAGGGCGTCAACACCAAGACCCGCACGCTGACCGTGCGCATCCCGGCGGGCGTTGAGGACGAGCAGCGCATCCGCCTCGCGGGCCAGGGCGAACCGGGCCGCAGCGGCGCCGCGGCAGGCGACCTGTACGTCCGCGTGCACGTCACCCCGCACCCGGTGTTCGGCCGCAGCGGCAACGACCTGACGCTGAAGGTCCCGGTCAGCTTCACCGAACTGGCCCTCGGCACCACGCTCACCGTGCCCACCCTCGACGGCGTGGTCTCGCTCAACGTCGCCCCCGGCACCGCATCCGGCCGCGTCCTGCGCGTGCGCGGCAAGGGCGTCCAACGCCGCGACGGCCAGTCCGGCCACCTGCTGGTGACCCTCCAGGTCACCGTCCCCAACGACCTCGACGACGACGCGAGGGCGGCCCTGGAGGCCTACGCCAAGGCCACCGCCGACCTCGACCCCAGGCCGGAGTTGACCGCACTGGTCCAGAAGGCGAGGCAGTCGTGAACCCGTTCCCCCCCGGCACCGATGAAGACACCCCCGTCTTCGTGATCTCGGTCGCCGCCCAGCTCTCCGGCCTGCACGCCCAAACCCTGCGCAGCTACGACCGCCAGGGGCTGGTCTCCCCCGGCCGCACGTCGGGGGGTGGTCGGCGCTACTCGATCCGCGACATCGCGTTGCTGCGTGAGGTGCAGCGGTTGTCGCAGGAGGCTGGGGTGAACCTGGCTGGGATCAAGCGGATCATCGAGTTGGAGAATGAGGTTGATGCGCTGCGGGTGCGGGTGGCTGAGCTGACTGAGGAACTGGCGTCGGCTTACGCGGCGGCTGAGCAGGCGGCTGCTGCGGTGCACAAGTCGTATCGGCGGGATTTGGTGCCGGTGCGGCAGCAGACGGCGTTGGTGGTGTGGCGGCCGCAGAAGCGGTAGGTGGGGTTGTGGGTGGTGGAGGCCGGTCCCGGTGGGGGTCGGCCTCTTTTGCGTTGGGCGGTTTGATCTTGAGCTGGGGGTTGTCCGGCTCTCGTGCTCGGCTTCGCCGTCGACGGACAGACCTCGCCTTCGGCATTGGCCTGGGCGCGAGTTTTGAGCTTTGCTCGATGGGGTGGACTTGTTTTGTGCGGGGCCCCGGCAGTACCCGTGGCAGGACCACAAAGCAGGGGCCGAAAAGCAGGCCCTGCCGCGTGGACGACGCTACGGGCACTGCTCCTCCACACAAAACAAGTCCGCCCCATCGAGCCGGGTTGGCACCAGCGACTCCGAGGAGCGGTTGTCGGCCAACGTCTGTTGGGGCCTAGGACGATTTGTAATGAAGGTTTGTCACAGCACCGAGCCCCCGTGAGTGGTTGCTCAGGGGGGCTCGGGTCGAGCTACTGGAAGTCTTACAGTGGCGGGGGTACCTGGCCGGGGGCGGGGACGTCGCCGCGCCAGGCGCCGGATTCTGTGCCTTGGTCTTCGATGAAGTCCTTGAAGCGCTTGAGGTCCGACTTCACTCGGCGGTCGATGATGCCGAGTTTGTCCGCGACGTTCTCGGCGAAGCCCTCCGGGTCGATGTCCATCTGGGCTGTGACGCGGGTTTCGCGGTCGTTGAGGCGGTGGAAGGTGATCACGCCCGCGTGTTCGGGGCCGTCGACCGATTTCCAGGCCACGCGCTCGTCCGGGATCTGCTCGGTGATGGTGGCGTCGAACTCGCGGGTGACGCCGCCGATCTTGGTGACCCAGTGGGTGTTGCGGTCGTCGACCTGGCGGATCTGCTCCACGCCCTCCATGAAGGCGGGGAAGGACTCGAACTGGGTCCACTGGTTGTACGCGGTGGACACGGGGACGGCGACGTCAACGGTCTCGATGATCGTGCTCAAACTCGATCAGCCTCCTCGTGCTTCGTCGGGGTTCTCCCAAGGCCTACCCGAGGTCGCGGAGGCCTACACATCACGCGGCGCGGTGGTGCTCACGTTTGCCGCCGAGTTCGGCGGAGAGGCCGAGCATGTCGAGCAGCATCGCGCACTCGGCGGCGTCGGCGGCGATGCCCGCGACCACCCTGGCGGCGCGGCGCTGCTTGTCTTCGGGGACGGACGTGTCCAGGTCACCGGTGAGGCCGAGGTCGTCGGACATCGGGTCAACTCCTCCCAACTGGGGCGGCAAGTGGCCCCGACATACCCGCGATCGGGCGGGATCACACCCCGTTCGGCGAAGCTCCGCCCGCGCGGGCGAGCAGCGCGGCCGCCTCCAGGGTCATCCAGGCCGACAACTGCACCGACAGGTCGCGCTCCCGGCTGCCCCGAGTGGTCCAGTCGGTGCCGAACAACGGGCCGTCGGCGGTGATCACCCGGTGGCGCCAGAGCGCGTCGGCGGAGGCGAAGACCAGCCGGCGCGCGGTGTCCGCCTCGGCGGTGGGCAGCCGGAGCGCGGACTGGGCGAGGTAGCGGGCGAGGATGCCCGCGAACAGGCCGCCGTCCCCGGTGCCCTGGCCGGGCAGGACGTGCGCGGTGGCCACGTGCCTGCGGACCGCGCGGATGGTGCGCGCCGCGAGGTCCGGTGTGGACAGTTCGACGGCGGTACCGATGAACACGCCCTGGCAGTAGGTGTAGATCGTCTCCACCACCTCGCCACCGACCCGGACCCCGTCCCACAGCAACCCGGTCCCCGGGTCGACCAGCGTCCGGTCCATCCAGTCGAGCGCGGCCATCGCCCAGGCATGGTCACCCCGCCGGGCGAGGAAGATCGCGGCTGGAGCGTTGGCGGGGACGTTCTTGAACGTGTCCCCCTTCCGCCACCAAATCCCACCGCCCAGATCGTCTGTCCACCCTGAACGCAATCGGGCCTCGATGGCGGCTAGAGCCCGCTCCGACCCACCCGCCCGCTGTAGCGCCAACCCGAGCCAGGCTATGTCGTCGTAGTAGCGGTTCGTCCACACTCCGAAGTTGCGCACGTGGATACCCCGCACCAGCGCCGCGATCACCTTGTCCCGCTCGGCATCCGGTTCCCGCAACCTGGCATCGACAAGACAATCGAGCAGATGCGCCTGCCACCAGTAGTTCCACCGCCAGTGCAGCCGACCACCGACACGAGGCAACCCCAACCGCGTCCCAGGCAGCGCGAACACCCGCCGCAGGAACCGCGCCCGAACCGCCTCCTCAGCAATTCCCGCGCGCGCCGCCCACAGCCCAGCCATACTCCATGGTGCGTCAGCCACCGGCCTGATCGCCACACCCAAGACCATTCGGGGCTGCGGCGGGCGGCTACCAGGCTTGGGTGAGGTCGGCGTGTTCGCGGATCCAGGCGTGCATGACGATGCCTGCGGCTACGCCTGCGTTGATGGAGCGGGTCGAGCCGAACTGGGCGATGGAGACCAGGAGGTCGGCGCCTGCTCTGGCCTCGTCGGTGAGGCCGGGGCCTTCCTGGCCGAAGAGCAGCACGCAGTCACGGGGCAGTGACGCGGATTCCACCGGGACCGAGCCGGGGGTGTTGTCGACGCCGACGACCGCCAAGCCGAGCAGGCGGGCGGTTTCCACAAAGGACTCGACGGTCGGGTGGTGGTGGATGTGCTGGTAGCGGTCGGTGACCATCGCGCCGCGGCGGTTCCAGCGCTTGCGGCCGACGATGTGCACCGCGCGGGCGGTGAAGGCGTTGGCGGTGCGGACCACGGTCCCGATGTTGTGGTCGTGCTGGAAGTTCTCGATGGCGACGTGGAAGCCGTGCCTGCGCCGGTCGAGGTCGGCGACGACCGCGTCGCGGCGCCAGTAGCGGTAGGCGTCGACGACGTTGCGGCGGTCGCCGTCCGCGAGCAGGTCGGGGTCGTAGTGCGCCCCCGCAGGCCACTCACCAGGCCACGGGCCGACCCCGACCGGCTCGCCGAACACCCACTCGGTGGGGCCTACTTCACCGGCACCATCAGGCTTTTCCGATTCCGCCACAGCAGATACGCACCCACATACGAGAAGACGAGCACCAGTAGGGCGACAGCGGCCACGAGGTCGACGTGCCCCTCGGGGACCAGCGTGCCGTAGACGTAGTACTCGTTGAAGCCACCCGGAAGCGGACCGAGTCCCTGCTTGTCGCGGAAGTAGTTCTCCACCGCGGTGAGCGGGCACTGGACCGGGGTGGAGTTGACGAGCACGCCCCAGATCGCGAAGACAACGTGGACGAAGATCGACTTGGGCCACTTCCAGGCGAGGAAACCGCCAAAACCGATGTAGAGCAGTGCCGCGAAGTGCACGACGACCGTCGCGGCGGCGAGCAGACCGAACACCGGGCACCTCCCCAACCACCGAGAACTCGGCGAGCACTTCCCACGGTACCCGGAGTTGGGGGAGATCAACCGGAATTAACCCTGGTCAGTCACCGTCGACCAAGCCCAGGTCGGCCAGGCCGAGCAGGGACCGGTAGGGCAGGCCGCGCGCCTCGATGGCCTCGCGGGCACCGGTGTCGCGGTCGACGACGGTGGCCACGCCGATCACGACGGCACCGGCCTCGGCCAGCGCGTCGACGGCGGTGAGCACGCTGCCGCCGGTGGTCGAGGTGTCCTCCACCGCCAGCACGCGCTGACCGGCGACCTCGATGCCCTCGATCCGGCGCTGCATGCCGTGCGCCTTCGCGTCCTTGCGGACGACGAACGCGTCGAGCACCTCACCGGCGGCCGCGGCGGCGTGCATCATCGACAGCGCGACCGGGTCAGCACCGAGGGTGAGACCACCGGCGGCGACGTAGTCCCAGTCGGCGGTGAGCTGGCGGAGCAGGCGCCCGATGAGCGGGGCGGCTGCGTGGTGCAGGGTCGCCCGGCGGAGGTCGACGTAGTAGTCGGCCTCCTTGCCGGACGAGAGCGTGACCTTGCCGTGCACGACGGCGAGTTCGGTCACCAGGCGGGCTAGTTCGCCCTGGGCAGCGGGGTCGACAGACGGAGCGGTTCGCACGAGGCGCAAGCCTCTCATGCCCACCCGGTCCACTGACAACGCTCCCGGACCACGGACTCCCCCGACCGCGCGGTGTCGATCAGCCGAAGCCCCTGCTGTCCTGCTTGAGCGCGGTGTCGACGGTCAGCGCGGAGGCGACCACCATGCTGATCAGCGGGTCCTGCAGCTGCCGGTGGATCTGCAGCACGTAGTTGTCGGCGGTGGTGAACATCGTCTTCGCGATGCCCTCGAAGGTCTTGGTGATGCGCGCGACCTCGGCGCCGGTGTGGTCGAGCACGGCGAAGTTCCAGGCCCGCCAGTTCTCCGCCTGGATGCCGCCGATCTCGTGGCCGCCTGCCAGGAACGAGAAGCGGATCTTGCCGAAGACGTTCTGCTGGACGATCTCGCCGACCGGCGTGCCGTCGCCGCGCTCGACGATCATCCGGGACTTCACGAACTTGGCCGGGCGGGTCAGCCGCAGCACCGTCTGGTGGTTGGCGTCGCGGACCTCGAGCTTGTGGGTGAAGAACTGGTCGTAGCTGCCCAGGAACCGCACGGCCTTCTTCAGCGCGCTCTGCCCGACCTGGGCCACCGAGCCGATCTGGCGGCCGTGCTGGTCGAACACCGAGTACTCGTTGCTCATCTCGATGAGCTTGACCTTCTGGTTGACCACCAGCACCGGCTCGCTGAACAGCGTGCCGCCGCCCTGGCCCGCCTGGCCGACCCCGGCCCTGCGCTGCTGGTCCCTGATCTTGTTCGGGTCGGTCGGCCCCTGGCCGAGCGGGATCTCCCAGCCGCTGCCGTCGCTGCGCGGCTGCTGCGGCGGGGCCTGCTGGGTCTGGTTGGTCCACTGGTTCCCGTCCCACCAGCGCAGGGACGTTGCGCCGGGGCCATCGGGGTACCACCCGGGCTGCGGATTCGTCATGGCGGGGAGCCTAACCCCGGTCGCGGCCCGCCGAGGCACGCTGGGAGAGGAACCGCAGCAGGCCCCTGGGCAGGAGTTTCGTCACACCCAGCAGCGTTTTGTACTGGATGCCCGGAACCGACCGGTCGCGGTTGTGTCGGAGGTCGGCCAGGGCGTCCGCGACGACTCTGTCGGCCTCTAGCCATAAGAACTCGGGGAACCCGTCTATGTCGTCACCGGCGCGTTCATGGAACTCGGTACGGGTGAACCCGGGGCACAACGCCACGACGCGCACGCCCGTGCCCGCGAGGTTGGCGGCCAATCCCTCGGACAGGGCCGTGACGTAGGCCTTCGTCGCGCCGTAGGACGGCCCGGTGACCGGGAAGAACCCGGCGATGCTGGACACGTTGATCACCCCGCCGTGCCCGCGCTCGATCATCCCGGGCAGCGCCGCCCTGGTCAGCCGCATGACGCTGGTCACGTTCACGTCCAGTTGGTTCTGCAGCCAGTCCGGGTCGGCCTCGGCGAACGCGCCCCTGGTGCCGAAGCCCGCGTTGTTGACCAGCAGGTCCACCGGCCGCTCCGGCTCGGCGAGGCGGGCCTCGACCCGCTTGCGCGCCCTGGTGGTCGACAGGTCCGCGGTGAGGGTCTGCACCGACACCCCGGTCGCCCTGGTCAGGTCGGCCGCGACCTGCTTGAGCCGCTCGGTCGTCCTGGCCACCAGCACCAGGTCGTACCCGTCTGCGGCCAGCCGCCTGGCGAAGGCGGCGCCGATCCCTGCGGTGGCCCCGGTGATGAGCGCGGTAGGCATGCGATCAACCTACTAAGTGGTAACCGGGGTCGGAACCGCTACTGGTCGGTCGGCTTCCCGCTCGGCTGCGGCTCGTCCACCGGCCGGTCCTCGACCGCGGCGGGCACCTCGGGCGTGTCGAACGGGTCCACCACGTCGGCGATCTCGCCGATCCCGCGCAGCAACCGCTCCAACCGCGACGGGCTCGACCCCGGCGCGGCCGCGGCCAGCACCCAGCCGGCCTCGATCCAGGCCACGGCGATGTCCTGCCCGATGTCCTCGGTCGCGTCGACCAGGTCGGGGGTGATCAGCGCGCGCGCCGCCCCGATGTCGGAGACGAACGCGTACCGCTGGCCGACCGGGCCGAGCAGCTCGGGCATGTGCTCCCGCTGGAACGGGGTGCTCGGCACCCACAGCTCCAGCACCACCGGGTGCGTCCTGCGGCACTGCACGGCCACGATCACCACGTTGACCCGGCCACCGGCCTCGAGGTCGAACACGTAGACCTTGCGCCTGCCGTCCGCGGTGAAGGTCGTCCCCGCCACGACGTCCCTGGCCGTGCCGTCGCCGTAGTAGGCGACCGCACCCCCGGCCCACTGGCGCGGCAACTCCGGATCCGTCTCGGCGAACTGCCACCCGCGCAGGGCGGCCCAGCGGCGCCGCTCCCGGTTCCGGGAGGTCAACACCGCCCGATCGCGCATCAGGAACAGGCCGCCCGCGACACCCGCGACGACCGCGACACCGAACCACACCCACGCGGGAACGCCCACGTAGGGCAGCGTAGTCGCCACAGCCCCGTCTTCAAGATCACGGGCCAACTTGGCCCGGGGTGTCGCAGAAACCCGCCCCGCCCCCGCCCACCCGCGCCGCCTCGTCCGCAGTTCCGGAGGCCGTCCCCGCCTACCCCAGCCCCCACCCTCTCCGGGGGGCGGCCCCGGCTCCATTCTATCGGGCGACGGTTGCGGGGATAGCGCGGTGGCGGGAGTTGTGGACAAGTCGAGCATTGTGGACAGAGGAATCCGCAGGTCGGGCACTCGGGGAATGCCGGGCCGACGTCGGATTCAGTCGAATGGGGCATGGTGGGCGACTATCCGGAAGCGCCGGGGCGGAGCAATTCGCGGGCGACCCGATCGATGATGGTGGCGCGGCGAATCCGATCGTCCATTCGGTACGGCCGAGCCCGGAAACGGCACCAGCCACCCCGGGGAGCCCGGGGTGGCTGGTGCGGGAAAGGAATCAGGCCGTGCTGGTGACCGTCAGACCCGAGTTGTCGGCGATCGCGTCCACAGTCACCGTGTCGCCGTCGCGGATGTCGCCTGCGAGCAGGGACTTGGCGAGTTGGTCGCCGATGGCCGACGAGACCAGGCGGCGCAGGGGGCGGGCGCCGTAGACGGCGTCGAAGCCGTTGAGGGCGAGCCACTCGCGGGCGGCCGGGGTGACGTCCAGGGTCAGCCTGCGGTGGGTGAGGCGGCGGGCGAGCTTGGCGACCTGGATGTCGACGATGGCGGTGAGCTCCTCTGTGGCCAGTGCGTGGAACACCACCACGTCGTCGAGGCGGTTGAGGAACTCGGGCTTGAAGTGCCGCTGCACCACGGCCATCACCGCGTCGTGGCGGCCGCGGTCGTCCAGCGCCGGGTCGGTGATCGACTGCGAGCCCAGGTTCGAGGTCAGCACCAGGATCGTGTTGCGGAAGTCCACCGTGCGGCCCTGGCCGTCGGTGAGCCTGCCGTCGTCGAGGACCTGGAGCAGCACGTCGAACACGTCCGGGTGCGCCTTCTCCACCTCGTCGAGCAGCACCACCGTGTACGGGCGGCGGCGGACCGACTCGGTGAGCTGGCCGCCCTGGTCGTAGCCGACGTACCCGGGCGGGGCGCCGACCAGCCTGGCCACCGAGTGCTTCTCCGAGTACTCGCTCATGTCGACCCGGACCATCGCCCGCTCGTCGTCGAACAGGTACTCGGCCAGCGCCTTGGCCAGCTCGGTCTTGCCGACGCCGGTGGGGCCGAGGAACAGGAACGCCCCGGTCGGGCGGTCCGGGTCGGACACCCCGGCGCGGGCCCTGCGCACCGCGTCGGACACCACGCGCACCGCCTCGGCCTGGCCGATGACCCGCGCGCCGAGCTCCTCCTCCATCCGCAGCAGCTTCTGCGTCTCGCCCTCCAGCAGCCGCCCGGCCGGGATGCCGGTCCACGCGGACACGACCTCGGCGACGTCGTCCGGCCCGACCTCCTCCTTGAGCATCACCGCCTGGTCGGCGGCCGCGGTCGCCGCGGTGGCGGCGTCGAGGTCCTTCTCCAGCGCCGGGATCCGGCCGTAGCGCAGCTCGGCGGCCCTGCCGAGGTCGCCGTCGCGCTCGGCCCGCTCCGACTCGCCGCGCAGCGCCTCCAGCTGCTCCTTGAGCTGGCGGACCCGGTCGATGGAGCCCTTCTCGTTCTGCCAGCGGGCGGTCAGCGCGGAGAGCACCTCGCGCTTCTCGGCCAGCTCGGCGCGCAGCGCGGACAGCCGCTCCTTGGAGGCGAGGTCGTCCTCCTTGGACAGTGCCATCTCCTCGATCTCGAGCCTGCGCACCGCCCGCTCGACCTCGTCGATCTCCACCGGCCGCGAGTCGATCTCCATCCGCAGCCGGGAGGCGGCCTCGTCGACCAGGTCGATGGCCTTGTCCGGCAGGAACCTGGCGGTGATGTAGCGGTCGGACAGCGTGGCGGCGGCGACCAGGGCGCTGTCGGTGATCCGCACGCCGTGGTGCACCTCGTAGCGCTCCTTGAGCCCGCGCAGGATGCCCACGGTGTCCTCCACCGACGGCTCGCCGACCAGCACCTGCTGGAAGCGGCGCTCCAGCGCGGCGTCCTTCTCGATGTGCTGGCGGTACTCGTCGAGGGTGGTCGCGCCGACCATCCGCAGCTCGCCGCGGGCCAGCATCGGCTTGATCATGTTGCCCGCGTCCATCGCGCCCTCGCCGGTCGCGCCAGCGCCGACGATGGTGTGCAGCTCGTCGATGAAGGTGACCACCTGGCCAGCCGAGTCGGTGATCTCCTTGAGCACCGCCTTGAGCCGCTCCTCGAACTCGCCGCGGAACTTGGCCCCGGCGACCATCGAGCCCAGGTCGAGCGAGACCACCCGCTTGCCGCGCAGCGACTCCGGCACGTCACCGGCGATGATCCGCTGGGCGAGGCCCTCGACGATGGCGGTCTTGCCGACGCCGGGCTCGCCGATGAGCACCGGGTTGTTCTTGGTGCGCCGGGAGAGCACCTGCACGACCCGGCGGATCTCGGCGTCGCGGCCGATCACCGGGTCCAGCTCGCCCTTGCGGGCCCGCGCGGTCAGGTCGACCCCGTACTTCTCCAGCGCCTGGTAGGTGCCCTCCGGGTCGGGGCTCGACACCCTGGCCGAGCCGCGGACCTTCGCGAACGCCTCGCGCAGCGCGTCCGGGGTGGCGCCGTGCCTGCTCAGCAGCTGGGCGACGTCACCGCCCTCGGCGGCCAGGCCGACCAGCAGGTGCTCCGTGGAGACGTACTCGTCGCCCATCTCGGTGGCCAGCTTCTGCGCGTGCGTGATCGCGCGCAGCGCCTGCTGCGAGAGCCCCGGCGAGGACACCGTGGCGCCGGTGGCCGACGGGAGGGACCTGGTGAGCGGCTCGAGCTCCTTGCGGACCACGTTCGGGTCGACGCCCACCGCGATGAGCAGCGGGGTGGTCAGGCCGTCGCCCTGGTCGAGCAGGGCGGTGAGCAGGTGCACCGGCCGGATGTCGGGGTTGCCCGCCGCCGACGCCGCCTGCGCGGAGCTCGAGATCGCCTGCTGGGTCTTCGTCGTCGGGTTGAACGCGTCCATCTCCCACCTCAGGGTCTTCACCAACGCCTGTTGCTGTCACCGTGCACAACGTCAGAAAAGTTGAGCCAGTTCCGCTCAAGTACATCTTGACCCAGATCACCCCGCGCGGGTGAACGCCAGGCGTACGACAACCCGAACGCGCACCCGCGTCGCCCGGTAGGGCCGTCACCCACATGTCGCAGTGCGGCTATCCACACAAGTAATCCACTTATCCACAATCCCCAGGTGCTTGTCCACAGGCGATCACCGGATCGGTCCACACCGCGGCTCACCCCGCCGGGGCGGCGGCCGCGCGGGTGGTGACCAGCGGCTATTCGATCACCGAGTGCGGTCGGTCAAGCCGGGTTAACAACGGGCTACGAGACGGCGGTCACAGGTCGCTGTTGAGCCTGCCGAGCAGCCGGGAGAACTCCTCGATGTCCACCGTCGACCAGTCGGCCAGCGTCGCCCGCAGCTGCCTGCGCCGGTCCTCGCGCACCTCGGCCAGCCGGGCCGCGCCGGTCCCGGTCAGCTGCACCAGCCGCGCCCTGCCGTCGGACGGGTCGGCCACCCGCTCGACCAGGGCCAGCTCCTCCAGCCGCGCGATCTGCCTGCTGACGGTCGACTTGTCGAGCCCGGTCAGCTCCACCACGTCGGCGGCCCGCACCGGCGCGATCCCGCTCAGGTGCACCAGCAGCGCGTACGAGGCGCTGTCCAACCCCGGGTGCACCCGGGCCGCGAAGGTCAGCGAGAGGCTGCGCGCCCGGCCGAACAGCTTCGACAGCTCGCGCTCCAGGTCCTGGGCAGCGGTTTCCCGCCCCTCGGTACCCGCACCTACCTCCGCCACGCGCGTTCCTCCTTCGAACCGGCCAGCGGATCGCTAACCGGACATCCCCGGCACCGGGGCCGCGTGGCTCAAGGGTCTCATCCAGCGAACGGGCCGGTGTGCAGGTAGGCCTCATCGACCAGCACCACGACCCACCGCGAGCCCGCGAAGCGCGGCGGGAGGCAGGAGTGCGCCGCGCGCAGCCACGTGTCGTCGACCACCCCGGCGTGCCCGTTCACGTGCAGCCCGCGCCGCCCGTCCACCAGCACGACGCTGATCCGGGGGTTGGCGGCGAGGGTGGCCAGCCGCGGCGCCGGGTCGAGCAGCGCGCAGGCCAGCCGCCGGTCGTCGAGCACGTGCACGAACCCCGGCGGCCCGGCGCACAGCGCGAAGTCGCACTCGCCGTCGGCGTCGGCGGTGGCCAGGAACGCGCGGTCCATCCGGGTGATCAACTCCACCATCGGGGTGGTGAGCCGGTCGAGCACCGGTTGCCGCGGCCGGACCGGCTCGCGCGGTCGGTCCTCCGGCGGGGTCGCGGGCGGCGGTTCGGCGAACCCGAGCCGGAGCAGGTCGGTGGGGTGCTGGTCGGTGGACACAGGGCACCACGGTGGCACGCCCGCGCGGCAATGCGTAGAGCGCTCGGACGATGTACCCCATTGGAAGGAGAGCCCTGTACGGGGAGTCAGCGAGAATGACACGAAGGTGTGATCTACGCATTCACCAAGCCAAATCCGGTCTACTGTCGACACCGTCGGGGGATGGGATGCACGAGTACCGTCGAGCGCACGGTGAAAGCCCGAGAGGTGGAGTCGACACCCCGATCATGACAGCCAACGCAGTGGTGAGCCCCATTCCGGCCTCGCAGTACCGAATCGAGTCGCCCACCGCCGTCAGCCACATGGTGCGGTTGGTGCGGCAGAGCTTCGCGGCGGTGGAACCGCAGGCCGATCAGGTGGCCCAGTTCTTCTACGGGATGCTGTTCAGCATCGAGCCAAGCGCGCGGGAGATGTTCCCGGCGAACATGCAGGTGCAGCGCTCCAGGCTGCTGCGCGCCTTGGTGCACGTGGTGCAGATGGTCGACCGCCCGGACGACCTCGCGCCGTTCCTGAACCAACTCGGACGCGACCACCGCAAGTTCGGTGTGATCAGCTCCCATTACGAGGCGGTCGGCAGCGCGCTGATCGGCGCGGTGAAGCGCTTCTCCGGTGAGGCGTGGACCGACGAGGTCGAGCGCGCGTGGGCCGAGGCGTACACGATCATGGCCCGCGCCATGCTCGACGCCGCGGCGGCCGACGACGGCCCCGCGTCGTGGCCCGCCCGCATCGTCGACCACGAGCGCCTCGGCTGGGACCTCGCCGTGGTGCGCGTGCAACCGGACTTCCCCGTGCCGTACCACCCGGGGCAGTACGTGAGCGTCGAGGTGCCGCAACGGCCCCGGCTGTGGCGCTACTTCACCCCGGCCAACGCCCCGCGCTCGGACGGCATCCTCGAGTTCCACATCCGCGGTGTGGAGAACGGCTGGGTCAGCCGCTCGATCGTGGCGCACGCCAAGGTCGGCGACACCTGGCGGATCGGGCCGCCGATGGGCCGCATCAGCGTGGACCGCAAGGCGGGCCGGGACGTGCTGATGATCGCGGGTGGCACCGGCATCGCGCCGATGCGCGCCATCATCGAGGACCTGGCCCAGTGGGGCGACAACCCCCGGGTCCACCTGTTCAACGGCGGCCGGGTCCGCAGCGACCTCTACGACCTGCCGCACCTGCAGAACATCGCCGCGTCCAACCCGTGGTTGACGGTGACCCCGGTGCTCGAGCAGGAGCAGGCGGTCGGGTTCGAGCAGGGCACGCTGGCCGACATCGTGACCAAGCACGGCACCTGGGAGGACCGCGAGGTCCTGGTGGCGGGCTCGCCGACCATGATCCGCTCGACGGTGTCGCGGATGCTGGTGGCGGGCACCCCGCTCGACCACATCACCTACGACCCGTTCACCCTGGACTGACCGGCTCCGCGGACCGGTCAGGCCGCCCGGCAGCCGCAGGACGACCGGTGGTTGAGGGTGGGCGCCAGCAGGATCGTCTCCGGCGCCCTGGTGGGGTCCTGGAGGCGGGCCAGCAGGAGGCGGACGGCCGTGCGGCCGATCTCGTCGACCGGGTGCGTCATGGTCGTGATGGCCGGGCTGACCAGCTCGGCCCAGTCGACCTCGTCGTGGCCGGTGATCGCGAGGTCGGTGCCGATGGTGAGGCCGTGCGCGCGGGCCTCCCGGTACGCGCCCGCGGTCATGGCGCCGTTGCCGGTGATGACGGCGGTGGGGCGCTCGGGCACGGTCAGCAGGCGGCGCATGGCGAGCACGCCGTCCTCGTGCGTGGCGCCGCCGCCCGCGACGAGGTTGGAGTCCCAGCGCAGGCCCGCGCGGCCAAGGCCGAGGCGGTAGCCGAGGGTGCGCTCCTCGCTGGCGCTCATCCACTCGACGCCGCTGATGAAGGCGATCCTGCGGTGCCCCGCGGTGGCCAGGTGCTGGACGAGGGTGGAGGTGGACTGGATGTTCTCCGGGCCGACCTGGTCCAGTTTGATCTTGTGCGACACCCGGTCGACCAGCACCGCGGGCACCCCGGTGCGGGCCAGTTGCTCCAGGGTGGACGTGTCGCCCGGTGCCGGGGTGAGCAGCATGCCGTCCACCCGGCGGGCCTGCAGCTTGCGCACCGCCGCGCGCTCGCCGTCCTCGGCGTCGAGGGTGTCGCCGAGCAGCACGGTGTACCCGGCCGCGGTGGCCTCGGCGTCGATGGCGTGCATGAGCTGCGGCAGGTGCGGGTTGGCCAGCAGCGACATCGCCACCCCGATGGACTTGGTGCCGCCGGTGACCAGGGAGCGGGCGATGGCGTTGCCGGTGTACCCGGTCGACTCGATGGCGGCGAGCACCCGCTCGCGGGTCGCCCCCGCCACCGGTCTGGTCTCGTTGACCACGTGTGAGACGGTGCTGATCGAGACCCCCGCCAGCTTGGCGACGTCCTCCATAGTGGCCACTGCGTGCACGCTCCAGCTCGGGTGGCAAACGCTTGCGGGCACACTACATACCGGGAGGTAGCGCCCATGCACTGGGATGCGCTAGTGGCCCGTGCCACCGCTCTGGCGGTGCCCGGCCACCGCAGGATCCTCGGTATCGCCGGTGGACCGGGCGCGGGCAAGTCGACCCTGGCGCGACGGCTGGTCGACGCGCTCGGCTGGCGGGCCGCGCTGGTCGGCATGGACGGCTTCCACCTGGCCCAGGCCGAGCTGGAGCGCCTGGGCCGCGCCGACCGCAAGGGCGCCCCGGATACCTTCGACGCCGACGGATACGTCCACCTGCTGCGCCGGTTGCGGGCCAACACCGACCCGGTCGTCTACGCCCCCGAGTTCCGCCGCGAGATCGAGGAACCGATCGCCAACGCGGTCCCGATCGGGTGTGATGTTCCCCTCGTGGTGACCGAGGGGAACTACCTGCTGCTGTGGCCGGGGGTGCGGCCGCTGCTGGCCGACAGCTGGTTCGTCGACCCGGGCGAGGACGTTCGCCGGGACCGGCTCCGAGCACGCCACATGGCCTACGGCCGGACCCCGGCGGAGGCGACGGCGCGCACGGACGGTTCGGACGAGCGCAACGCGCGGCTCGTCGCCGGGACCACCTCGTTGGCAAACCTCGTTGTTCGAAAGGTCGACTAAGCAGTAGCCAAGGCGTCACCCGGCTGGGGCACTATGGCGGACGGCCCGCCCCCGAACGGGTCAAGGAAGGACGGATAGTCGATGTCCGCGTTGACCGGCGTCCACCACATCGCCCTGACCGTCACCGATGTGGACCGCAGCGTCCCCTGGTACGAGCGCGTGCTCGGGTTCGCCACCGAGAGCCGCACCGACCACGACGGCGGGCAGAGCACGGTCCGGCTGCGGGGTCTCGGCGTCACCCTCACCCTGGTCCAGCACCCGCACGGCGCGCACGCCCCGTTCGACGAGTGCCGCCCCGGCCTCGACCACCTGACCTTCTCGGTGCCGGACGCCGGGACCTGGCCCGCGCGCCTCACCGAGTACGGCGTCCCCTACTCCGACACGCCGGACGGCGTCGCCCTGCGCGACCCGGATGGCATCCGCCTCGTCTTGGCCTGCCCGGCCGCGGTGGGGTAACCGGCTATTCCGTGACCGACACCGTGTCCACCGGCCTGCGCATCTCCTGCCGGTAGCGCCAGATCCCCCACACGGTCCCGCCGACGAAGAACGCGATGCTGCCGACCACCGCCACCGTTTGCAGCCAGGGCAGGTCTTCCAGCAGGCCTGCCGCGTAGTAGCCGAGCAGCACGAGGGTCGGTACCCAGGCGAGGCCGCCGACCGTGGTGGCGAGGGCGAAGCGGCGCGCGTCCATCTTCGCCGCGCCCGCCACCAGCGGGGCCAGCGTGCGGATCCACGGGATCCAGCGGGCGACCACGATGGCGAAGAAGCCGCGCCGGTCCAGGAAGTCGCGGGCGCGGTCGAGGTTGTGCTGGGTGAGCACCCGGCCGCCGACCCTGGTGATGATCGCGTGGCCCGCCTTGGCGCCGATGTAGTAGCCGAGCTGGTTGCCCGCGACCGCGACAACGGTGGCCGTGCCGGACAGCCACCACGCCTGGTGCTCGTGGTCGTGCTGGGCGAGCACCACGCCCGCGGCGAACAGCAGCGAGTCGCCGGGCAGGAAGAGGCCGACGATGAAGGCGCACTCGGCGAAGACGAATCCGAGCACGATGGCCCACACCAGCAGTGGGCCTGCCGATTCGAGCACGCCGAGTGCGGTGTTCACGGCCGTAGGGTACGGCGGTGAACGGCCACCGCGCAGACGATCCACGCCGTATTCACCGACCCTTGGCTGAGGCGAAACGCCAGTGGTGCTCACCCGACGGTGCGGAACCCCGCGGTGCGCCCGGACGTTGGCCCGGTGTGTCGGATGTGATCGTTTCCGCCGAGGGGATCGGCGTGCTCGTCGGCGACGAGCGGTGGCTGTTCCGCGACCTCGACCTGGCCGTCGCCCGGGGCCGCTGCCTGGCGCTGACCGGGGAGAACGGTTCGGGCAAGTCGACGCTGCTGCGGTGCCTCTACGGCGTCCAGGACCCGACCGAGGGCACGGTCGAAGTCGCGGGCCGCACCCCGGATGAGACCGACGCCGCGTTCCGCCGGGACGTCTCGGTCCTGTTCGACGACTCGGCGGTGTTCGACGAGTTCACCCCGGGCCAGCACTTCGACCTGCTCGGCGGCGGCCAGCCCGCCCACGACCTGCCCGAGGTACCCGCTAGAGGGCTGTCGGCAGGCCAGCGCAGGCGGTTGCTGCTGCTCGGCGCGCTCACCAAGCCGCACAAGGTGTTGCTGCTCGACGAGCCGGAGCGGGCGGTGGACGCCGCGGGCCGGGACTGGCTCAAGCAGATGGTCAACGCCGCCAAGGGCGCCGGGTCGGCGGTGGTGCTGGCGAGCCACTTCCCGCCGCTGGTCGACGCGGTCGCCGACGAGGTCATCGACCTGTGAGGCGGTGGCTCTCCCGCCTGTCCGACTCCGCGCTGGTCCTGTTCGTGCTGCTCGGCCTGGCGGCGTTGCCGTTCTACAAGGCCGATGCCCTGCGCGAGCGGTTCGTCGGCGCGCACGCCATCGCGCCGGGCTCGACCACGGCGGTCCTGCTGGTCAGCCTGGCCATCGCGGTCTTCTCGCTGCTGCGCCGGAACCACGTCTGGACCAATCCCGCCCAGCTCACGTGGGACGACCACCACGATCGTGATCGACTGCTCCGTCGCCGGTTGTGGACGGCCGTGGTCGCGCGGTTCGCTGCCGTCGCCTACGTCTTCGTGTCGGCGGGCTTGATCCTGGGGTGGCCGGACAACCTGCCGCTGGCGGGTGCTCTTATCGCCGCCTCCGCCCTCTTCGGCTACCGATGGTCCAACCGTCCACAAAGCTGGGTCGAGCTAGGCGGACCGTTCTTACTGGCTCTAGCCGGAGTCCTGTTCGCGGGACCGGTAGTGCTGTGGGCTGTTGTGGCGGTTCTTGTCGTCGCCGCAGTCCCGAGCGGACGACCAGTCCGGCGCGATGTCCTTGTCCGTGGCTGGAACGCGCGGATCTTGCGGTCAGTCTCAGCCGCCTTCGGTGATGCCCTGGCCCTCTTGCCGCCCGCACGTCCGATCCGCGTTCGTCCGACCAACCCGCTCAGGTTCGCCGTCGCCGGGGCGCTGGCCCGACGCTCAGCACTGCCCTTCGCGGGGCTCGTCCTGCTGGCCATCCCGGTGCTGCGGCACGCCTTCCCGGTCGTCGGCTCGATCTGGTGGGTCGGCCTCGGCGCGTACCTCTCGACCGTCCCGTTCGCGGGCGGCTTGGCCGAGGTGGTCCGGACAGCGGGCTTGCGGCGATGGGTGCCCACGAGCACCAGGGTGCTCAAACTCGCCGCGTTCGCCGTGCTGACCGTGGCCGCCGCGCTGTGGGGGGCCACGGTCGTGCTGCTCGGATTCCCGTTCGTCCCGCTCGCCGTCCCACTGGTCGCGTGGGCCGTCGTGCGGACCGTGTCGCGACCCGACATCGACTACACGGCGGGTGTCTCAACCGACGTCGGTGGGCTCTACCTGCCGGTCGGGCTCGTGTTCCAAGTGCTGCGCGGTCCCGACCTGCTGCTGTTCGGACTGCTCGTGCTCGGCTACTTCCACTCGTCGTAGCCGAGAACCACGTCGCGGGTGCCCGCGTCGCCGCGGCGCAGGCTCACCTCGTGCGCCGAGGGCGAGTACCCGCTGGCGATCACCGTGTAGTCGCCCTCGGCCAGCGCGTCGATCGAGTACCAGCCGGTCTCGTCGGTGTTGGTCACCGCGACCACCTCGCCGGACGAGTCGAGCACGGTGATCCGCGCGTTCGGCACCACGGCGCCGTCACCGGTGCGCGCCATGCCCTCCAGCGCCGCGGCACCGACGAGCTCCACGTCCTGGCGCAGCGGTCCGGAGTCCGGGACGGCCAGCGGGATCGCGGCGGGCTGGAACTCCTCCGCCACCACGACCAGGGTCACCTCGCCCTGGCGCACGCCGACGAACCGGAAGCTGCCGTCCGACGCCGTCGACTGGGTCTCCACGACCTCGCCGAGCGGGTCGGTCAGCGTCACCTGGGCCAGTCCGACCGCGGTGTGCCCGTCCGCGGTCATCACGAACCCGTGCACCACCGTCGCCCCGGCCAGCACGACATCCAAAGTGGACTGTCCGGATCGGACTTTGACGGTGGTCGCCTTCGGCTGGTGCTCCGGCGCCGAGGCGATCAGCACGTACGACCCCGGGTTCGGCGCGTCCAGCAGGTACTCCCCCGTGCCGTCCGACCCGACCCGGCTGACCTGCCTGCCGCCCGGGTCGAGCAGCGTCAGCGCCGCACCCGGCACCACCGTCCCGTCCGGGTGGCGGACCTGCCCGCGCAACCCGACCAGCTCACCGCGCAGCGCGGTCGGCTCGGACGCGTGGTACCCGTTGTGCCCGTTGGACTCCGCGTTCCCGTTGGTCTCCGGCTTGCCCTCGGCCGCGGGCTCGTCGTCGGCGGGCCGCTCGTCCCCGGCGAGGCTCTCCTTGGCCTCGTCCGGCAGCAGCGCCTCGCCGCCCTCCATGATCGCTGCGGGGGACGCGCCGCTGCGCAGCGGGATCTCCTTGATGAACAGCGACACCAGGAACGCCAGCACCATCACGCCCGCGCCGACCAGGAACACCAGCTGGATCGACTCGACGAAGCCCTCCTGGAACGGCCGCGCCAGCCGGGGGTCGATCTGCTGCAGGAACGACGAGTCCTGCAGGACACCGCCGCCCCCGCCGCGCAGCGCCGAGAACACTGGGTCGTTGACCGGGTTCGCCCGCACCGCCGGGTCGGCCAGCGCCGCCTGGAACTGCGGGTTGCCCGCCGCGGACCGGAACGCGTTGGCGATGTTGTCGGCGACCGTGCTGAACAGCAGCGACAGGAACACCGCGACACCGAGCGTGCCACCGAGCTGGCGGAAGAACGTGATCGCGGCGGTCGCGACGCCCATGTCGCGCATCTCCACCGAGTTCTGCGCGGCCACCGTCAGCGTCTGCATGCAGAAACCGAGGCCGAGGCCGAACACCACCATGTAGACGATCGGCTGCCACATCGGCGTCTCCACGTCGACCAGGTGGAACAGCAGCAGCCCGCCGATCAGCAGCAGCGACCCGATGATCGGGAAGACCTTGTAGCGGCCGGTCTTGGAGGTGATCTGCCCGGACACCACCGAGGCGAACATGATGCCCAGCATCAGCGGCACCATCATCAGCCCGGCCTCGGTCGGGGTGAACCCGCGCACGATCTGCAGGTACTGCGGGATCATGGTGATCCCGCCGAACATGCCGATGCCCAGGATGGTGCCCGCGATGATCGTCATGGCGAAGGTGGAGGTGCGGAACAGCCGCAGCGGGATCAGCGCCTCGTCCTTCATCGCCCGCTCCACGAGCAGGAACCCGACCAGGCCGACGAAGCCGATGCCGTAGCAGACCAGCGAGCGCTGCGAGTCCCAACCCCACTCCCTGCCCTGCTCGGCGACGATCAGCAGCGGCACCACCGCGATCGACAGGAACACCGCACCGAAGTAGTCGATGCGGTGGTCGTGGCGCTCGTGCGGGACGTTGAGCACCTTCATCACCACGAACAGCGCGATGATGCCGATCGGGACGTTCACCAGGAACACCCAGCGCCAGCCGGTGATGCCCAGGATCTCGCCCTGGCCTGCGAAGAAGCCGCCGATGACCGGGCCGAGCACGCTGGAGGTGCCGAACACCGCCAGGAAGAAGCCCTGGTACTTGGCCCGCTCCCGCGGCGGCACGATGTCGGCGATGATCGTCAGCGCCAGCGACATCAGGCCACCGGCGCCGAGGCCCTGGAACGCCCGGTACGCCGCGAGCTCGTACATCGAGGTGGCCAGGGTGCAGGCCAGCGACCCGATGATGAACAGCGAGATCGCGGTGAGGAAGAACGGCTTGCGGCCGTAGATGTCGGACAGCTTGCCGTAGAGCGGGGTGGAGACGGTCGAGGTGATCAGGTACGCCGTGGTCGCCCACGCCTGCAGGCTCAGCCCGTTGAGGTCGTCGGCGATCGTCCTGATCGAGGTGCCGACGATGGTCTGGTCCAGCGCGGCGAGGAACATGCCGAGCATCAGCCCCGACATGATCACCAGAATCTGCCGGTGGGTCAGGCCTGCCTCGGTCGGCGCGGCGTGCTTGGCCGGGGTGTTCTCGGCCGTCGCTGCGGTCATGCTGGATCCCCTAGCTGGTGTGCTGCTGGTGGGCCCGCCGGGCGCGGGCAGCCCTGATCGACACAACTGGTTGCGGTGGCCAAGCATGTTCCTGCTCGGCCCGAGGTGCAACTCTCAGGCGGCGAGGGTCCTGACCAGGGCCCCGCGCAGGAACTCGCCCGCCTGCCGCAGCGCCACCCGGCCCTCCGGGACGATCGGGTAGAACGCCGGGAACACGTGCACCTGGCCCGGCCACACCCGCAGGTCGCAGTGGGCGCCCGCCGAGGCCATCGCGTCGGCGAGGCGGCGCGCGTCGGCTAAGAGGCACTCCGCGTCCCCCACGTGCACCAGCGTCGGCGGCCAGCGCCGCATCGACCCCCGCAGCACGTCCAGCCGCGGGTGGTCGACCCCGAGCTCGCCCGCGTAGATCGCGGCGACCTCGCGCGCCCGGTCCGGCGGGATGTACGGGTCGCGGCACAGCGCGTCCTGCTCGTCGAGCCGCGCGCAGGTCAGGTCCAGGAACGGGGAGAACAGCACGACCGCGCCGGGCATCGCCGCGCGTTGCCTGGTCAGCGCCGCGAGCAGGCCCGCGGTCAGGTGACCGCCCGCCGAGTCGCCTGCCAGCACGATCCGGTCCGCCGAGTAGCCCTGGTCGAGCAGCCAGTGGAACGCGGCGAGCGCGTCGTCGGCCGCGGCGGGGTACGGGTGCTCCGGGGCGCGCCGGTAGTCCAGCAGCAGCACCGGCAGGCCGCTGGTCTGCGACAACGCCGCCGCGATGTGCCGGTGGCTGCGCAGCGACCCGAGCACGAACCCGCCGCCGTGCAGGTACAGCACCACCCCGGCCCGCTCGTCGGCGTCGCGCGCGGTCAGCATCAGGCCGGTCACGTCGCCGTAGCCGTGCGGCTCGGACACCGCGCGGACCCGGGTGCCCCTGGGCAGCGGGGTCAGGCCGACGGTGTCGAAGGCCTCCCGCACCACGCGCAGCTGACCGCCCCGCAGCCGCAGCCGCTCGGCGACCGGGCGCGCGCAGGTGCGCAGGTACCGCGCCAGCGCCCTGGCCTGCACACTCGGCCCCGGTAGCTCGGTCATCCCACACCCCCGACCCGGCATCGACAGTGACACCCAACACATCAACTGTAGGTCAGCGGTAGGACGATCGCCTACGGTTGCCGGTGTGCACGCCTCGGTGACATCCACGGAGTTGCTGGCCCGGCTCCGGTCGGCCCTCGACCACGACGGGGTGATCACCGACGCCGACGTGCTGCCCGGCTACCAGCGGGACATGATGCCGCTCGCCCCCTTCGGGACGCCGCTGGCGGTGGTACTGCCCAGGACGACCGAGCAGGTCCAGGCCGTGGTCCGGGCGTGCGCCGCGCACGGCGTGCCGATCGTCCCGCGCGGCGCGGGCAGCGGGCTCTCCGGCGCGGCCAACGCCATCGAGGGCTGCGTCGTGCTGGTGACGACCCGGATGGACGCGATCCTGGAGGTCGACCCGGACAACCGGCTCGCGGTCGTCGAGCCCGGCGTGGTCAACCTGGACCTGCGGGCCGCGGTCGAGAAGCACGGGCTGTTCTACCCACCAGACCCGTCGAGCTACGACTGGTGCACCATCGGCGGCAACGTGTCCACCAACGCGGGCGGCCTGTGCTGCGTGAAGTACGGGGTCACCACCGACTCCGTGCTCGGCCTGCGGGTGGTGCTCGCCGATGGCGAGGTCCTCGACACCGGCCGCCGCACGGTCAAGGGCGTCGCGGGCTACGACCTGACCAAGCTGTTCGTCGGCAGCGAGGGCACCCTCGGCGTGATCACCCGGGCCACCCTCGCGCTGCGCCCGCTGCCGCAGGCCCCTGGCACCCTGGTCGCGGCCTTCGGCACCACCTCGGCCGCGGGCGCCGCCGTCACCCAGGTCGTGCGGGAGGGGATCGTCCCGTCGCTGATGGAGATCATGGACGCGACCTCCATCGCCGCCGTCGAGGCGCACCTCAAGACCGAACTCGGCGCGGGCCGGGGCAGCGCGGCCCTGCTGATCTGCCAGTCCGACGCCGGTGGCGAGGCGGCGGCCAAGGAGCTGTCGGCCATCGAGCGGATCTGCCTCGACGCGGGCGCCACCCTCGCGCACACCACGGTCGACCTGGCCGAGGGCGCGCTGCTGCTGACCGCGCGGCGGGCCGTGCTCACCGCCCTGGAGACCTACGGCGCCTGGCTCACCGACGACGTCTGCGTGCCGCGCACCAGGATCACCGACCTGATCGCGGGCTGCGAGCGGATCAGCGCCGAGGTCGACCTGCGCATCGCCGTCGTCGGCCACGCGGGCGACGGCAACATGCACCCCACGATCGTCTACGACCCCGCCTCGGCCGACGAGTTCGCCCGCGCCGAGCGCGCCTTCGCCGACATCCTCGACCTCGGCCTGCGCCTGGGCGGCACCATCACCGGCGAGCACGGCGTCGGCAAGATCAAGCGCGAGTGGCTGGCCCGCGAGATCGGCCCGGTCGGCCTGCGCGCGCACCGGGCCATCAAGGCCGCGCTCGACCCGGGGAACCTGTTCAACCCCGGCTCGATGTTCGACTTGGGCTGAAGGGCTGACGGCGGCCGGTAACCGCCCTGCGCGGCGGCCGGTCTCACTACAGTTGTCCGGACCTCGGCGTCTCACCTCGGGGGGCAGGTGACCGAGTTCGACCACGGCCCGGACAACGAGAAGTGACGGTTCGACACGATGGACCAACCGCAACACGCCACCGCCACCGAGGTGTGCCGACGCCTCTCCGGCAGGCTCACCGACGACGTCGTCAGCATCGTCCAGTCGCAGTTCTTCGCAGGCGAGGACGAGATGGCGCTCTCCGCGCTGCTGCTGAACCTGCAGTACGAGGGGGTCGGCATCACCGAGGAGGAAGCCGGGCTGATCCGCCGCCTGCTCGTCGACCCCAACGACCCGGAACTGGCCGAGGTCGCCGTGGTGGCGACCGCACCGCCACCGGCCTACCGGTTCAGCCCCACCGGACCGGCCGACGCCCCGGACCCCACGGGCGCCGACCGGGTCATCGCGGGTGAGGCCGCGGGCACCGGCGGGCGCGGGGTGCGCCGGGTGTGGCGGGAGCCGCTGCCCGACGCCGCGAACCCGGCGACCTGGGTGTACCTGGTGCAGGTGCCGCCCGGCGCGGACGAGCTGCGGGCGCACAGCGCGATCAGCTCGCGGCTGTGGGTGTCGCGGCAGGAGAAGTGGCCGATCGAGGTGGTCCCGGAGGGCAGGCCGCTGCCGCCCTACCAGGCCGCCGCGGTGACCGCCGCCCAGCACGTGTGGGCGGCGGTGTGAATGGCTAGTTGCCGGGGCCTGCCGCGTGCTTGCGCTCGCGGCGGGCCTTGAGCACCTCGAAGATGATCGGCAGCACCGAGATGAAGACGATGAGGATGAGCATCGCCTCCAGGTTGTTGTGGATGAAGTCGATCTGACCGAGGAAGTAGCCGAGCACGGTCAGGCCGGTCGCCCACAGCACGGCGCCGATGGCCGAGAAGGTGAAGAACTTGCGCTGGTCCATGCGGCCGACACCGGCGATCGCGGTGATGAAGGTGCGCACGATCGGCACGAACCGGGCGAGCACGATGGCGCGCGGGCCGTACTTCTCGAAGAAGGCGTGCGTCTTGTCCACGTGGTCGCGCTTGAACAGCTTGGAGTCCGGTTTGTTGAACATCGCCGGACCGGCCTTGAGGCCGATGTAGTAGCCGACCACGTTGCCGACGAACGCGCAGATGGTGAGCAGGACGCAGATCACCCACAGCGGGGTGGAGATGTAGCCCTTGGCCACGAACAGGCCCGCGGTGAACAGCAGCGAGTCGCCGGGCAGGAAGAACCCGAGCAGCAGCCCGCACTCGGCGAAGATGATCAGGCAGACGACCGGCAGCAGATAGGGACCCAGGCCGTGGAGCAGGGTCTCGGGGTTCAACCACTCCGGCAGGAGGGCCTGGTTCACAGGAAGGTCCGCGCGCACTCGGCAACGGTACAGGGCAGGCCTTTGACCAGGCTGTGCCGGGTTTGTGCTGGCAGTGCCGCCGATCACACACAGTGTCGTTCGCGGGCTCGGCCCCCCGCGGGGTCAGCGCAGCAGGGTGAGGAACCCGACCAGCGATCCGGCGGCGAGCCCGAGCAGCAGCGCGAGCCCCAGCACCCACCACGCCCGGGGCGGCAGGTCCTGCTCGGCCCGGGCGGCGGCGAGGACCTCGGTGTCGTCGTCGACCAGGTCGGCCATCGGCGTCCTGGCCGCCTGCGCGCGCAGCGCGTCGGTGAGCAGGCGTTCCGGGTCGGCCGCGGTCATGCCGCGACGTTAACCCACCCAGGAGCCCCTGCGCATGACCGAGTCGACGTGCAGTCCCGCGTTGAGCACGACCAGGTCGGCGGACATGCCCTTGGCGAGCTTGCCGGTGGTGTCGGCCAGGCCGAGCAGCGCCGCGGGGCGGGTCGAGGTCGCGGCGACGGCCTCGGGGACCGACAGGCCGCAGCCCTGCACGAGGTTGCGGAAAGCGACGTCCATGGTGAGCGTGCTGCCCGCCAGCGAGGTCCCGCCCGCCAGCGTCGGCACGCCGTCCTTGACCACGACCTCCAGGCCGCCGATGTCGTAGGACCCGTCGCCGACGCCCGCAGCGGCGATGGCGTCGGTGACCAGCACGGTCCGGCCGAGGCCCGCGTGCTTGGCGGCCAGCCGCACGATGGTCGGGCTCAGGTGCACCAGGTCGCAGATCAGCTCGACGGTCACCCGCTCGTCGTCGAGCAGCGCCCCGATCGGGCCGGGTTCGCGGTGGTGCAGCGGGCGCATGCCGTTGAACAGGTGGGTGGCGACGGTGGCCCCGGCGTCGACCGCGGGCATGACCTGGGCCTCGGTGGCGTCGGTGTGCCCGATCGCCGCGATCGAGCCCGCGTCGACGAGCTGGCGGACCGCGTTGACGGAGTTCTCCAGCTCGGGGGCGAGGGTGACCATCCGGACCGCGCCCCGGCCAGCGCGCAGCAGGGTCGCGACCGAGTCGGTGTCCGGCGCGCGCAGGATGTTCGGGTCGTGCGCGCCGCAGCGGGCCGCGGACAGGAACGGGCCCTCCAGGTGCACGCCCGCCAGCAGCCCGTCCTCGACCAGCTCGCGCAGCGCGGAGATCTGCTCGACCAGCTCGTCGACCGGGCGGGAGACCAGGCTGGCCAGCAGCGTGGTGGTGCCCCTGCGGGCGTGCGTGTCGACCGCGACCCTGGCCCTGGCCGGGTCGGTGCTCATGAACGGCTCGCCGCCGCCGCCGTGGCAGTGGATGTCGACGAAACCGGGGACCACCCAGGCACCGTCCGCCTCGACCGTCTCGTCGGCGCGCGGACGCTCACCGCTGCCGAGGGCGGAGATGTAGCCGTCTTCGACCAGCAGCCAGCCGTCGTCCACCACGCCTTCCGCGGTGACGAGTCTGCCTCCTGCGATGAGCCGTCCTGCCATTTGATGGTCCTCCGAGCGTCCGTGCACGCGACAGTGCACAGTGGCAGTGTATTGGTCTATACCGCAATGGTCTAAACCAACTTCGCCCAGTAGGAGTACGCCTACGGCGTGTTCATGATCTTCTGCAGCGCCTCCAACGCCCGGCTGGCGGTCGACTTCACGGTGCCCTTGGAGATACCGGCCGCCTCGGCGATCTCCGCCTCGGTGAGGTTCCCGTAGTAGCGCAGCACCAGGACCTCGCGCTGCCGCGGCGGCAGTTGGGACAGCGCCCGCACGACGCTCTGGTGCTCCGCGGTCAGCATCGCAAGGCTCTCCGCCGACCGCGCGTTGACCGCGTGCGGCGGGGTGTACTCGCGCGCCGTCTTGCGCCTGCGCAGCACGCTGCGCGAACCGTTGACCACCGCCGTGCGCAGGTAGCCCACCGCGGCGGCCGAGTCGCGCAGGCCGCCCCAGTTGCGGTGCAGCCCGGTGAACGCCTCCTGCACCACGTCCTCGGCCGTCGCGGGCTCGTCGACCAGCAGCAGCGCCAGCCGGATCAACCGCATCCGGTGCGTGCGGTACAGGTCCTCCAGCGTCAGCGGGGCGTCCGGCCGCGGTGGCGGCGTGCCCTTGGTGTCGATCGCCCGCAGCCGCGTCAGGGTCTGTTCGACCGTCTGCTCCGCGCCGCCTTGCCCCGTCGACTGCGGGGCACCTGCCTGGTTGTCTTCCCCTGCCACGGGCTGACCTTACCGGGCCGAGACCCGCGGGCACACCGTCCGACCTGCGCTTGCGATGATGGCGCCATGACCTGGTTCACCGTGGACACCCGCTACGCCGACGACGCCGACCGGCTCGCCGCGGCCCGCCCAGCCCACCGCGACTACCTGCGGCCGATGGTCGAGTCCGGGCGGGTGCTGGCGGCGGGACCGTGGGCCGACGGCACCGGCGGGTTCGTGGTGCTGCGCGCCGCCGACCGCGCTGAGCTGGACGAACTGCTCGCCGCCGACCCGTACACGCTCCAGGACGTGGCCGAGTCGCGGGTCATCCGGGAGTGGAACATCGTGCTCGGGACGCCCGCCGCGCTCGACTAGCTAGTACGTGCCGCCGAGCTTGCGGTGGTCCCAGGACGTCACGTGGGTGGGGGTGAACCGCAGCCCCACCCGCTTGGCGGCCTGGGTCCGGATGAACTGGCCCGCCGCGACCGCGACCTCCGGGTTCCCGGCGTACCGCTCGGTGATGGCGGCGCCGATCCGCACGACCCCGTCGGCGTCGGTGATCACCTCGACGTCGCACTCCATCAGCACGCCGCGCAGCTCCTCATAGGACTCGCCCGCCTCCACCAGCACGCTCGCCTGGGCGAGTCTGCGCAGGTTGGCGACCTTCTGCGAACTCTCGTAGGTCCACGACAGCAGCGCGCCGCCCTCGGGCACGAACCACAGCGGCACCACGTGCGGCCGGTTGTTGCGCCCGATCGTCGCCACGTTCGCGGTCCGCTGCCCGTCGAGGAACTCGGCGATCTCGGCCGGGGTCATCGTGATCTGCTCGCGCCTGGACACGGCGGCCACTCTGCCGGCTGACTACCCGGCCCGGACCGCCGCCGCGCCGCCCGCGCCGACCGGCCGCGACGAGACCTCCGCCCCGCGCGCGGCGATGTCGGCCAGCGCCGCCTTGTCCGCCTTGGCGACCATGTTGCCGGTGAGCCGCCCGCCGATCTCGATGATCGGTGGCAGGAACGCGCGGACCAGCTTGAGCAGGCCGACCCAGCCGGGCACGTGCACGGTCCGGTCCCGGCGCAGCACCCCGGCCGCCAGCGCGTCAAGCGCCACCGACACCGGGTAGGTCTTGCCGATCGGGCCGGGCATCGCCGCGCGCAGCGGGCCGAACACCGGGTGCTCGTCGGCGCCGTTGACCAGGTCGGTCGCGATCCAGCTCGGGTGCGCGACGCCGACCTTGACGCCCAGGTGGCGCACCTCGGCGCGCAGGCTGTTGGTGAACGCCTCCACCCCGGCCTTGGCGGCGGCGTAGGCGGCCATCGCCGGTGCGTGCGCGATCGCGGCCATGGACGACACCACCAGCACGTAGCCCTTGCGCTCGATGACGTGCGGCAGGGTCACCCGGACGGTGCGCCAGACGCCCAGCAGGTCGACCTCGATCGTGCGCTCGAAGGCGGCCGGGTCGATCGAGCGGACGAACCCGGCCGCGGCGATGCCCGCGTTGGCGATGACGATGTCGATCCCGCCGAAGCGCTCGACGGTGCCCTTGACCGCCGCCTCGAGCGCGGCCCAGTCGGTCACGTCGGCCTCGAACACCGCGGCGTTGGGCCCGCAGTCGGCCGCGACCTCGGCGAGCTCCTCGGGTTCCAGCCCGACCAGGGCGACCTCGGCCCCCGCCGCGGCGAACCGGCGGGCCAGACCGGCGCCGAAGCCCCGGGCGGCGCCGGTGATCAGGATGACCTTCCCCGCGACGCTCTGCGTGCGGGCAAACAGGTTCGTCACGCCCATGGGTGCCTCCAAGACCGGGTTCCGGCAGCGACCGTACCGCACCCTACCCGGAGTAAGCTACCGCGAGTAACAGGTATTTCGCCATGCCGGTAACCCCCGACCGGGGTCCGTCGATGTGATGGTCGATGCGCTGAGAGTGAGCGGCTGGCTCACCTGCCAAGCCGGGCACGATGCCGGGCGGGGACGAGGGGGCGGGTGGCGGGAGGAGTGATACCGGTGTCGGTGGAGTTGGTCGTGACGGCGTTGTTGGCTGGTGCCGCAGCGAGCACGTCGAACACTACGACGGCGGCGGTGGACGCTTACGCCGCGCTGACCACCGAGATCAGACGGGTGCTGCGCCGACGCGAGGAGGACTTCGTGGTCGACGCCGAGGTCGCCGAAGACGTCCACGTGCCCGAACAACGCGCAGACCTGACCGCCACCCTGACGGCAACGGGCGCGGGCGACGACCCGGAGGTCCTCATCCGCGCCCGCGACTTACTCGTCGTACTGGGGTACCGCTCGATGCTCGAGATCGCCGACTGAGCTGGTCAGGCCCGGGCGGGTCAGCTCGATGGGGCGAACTTGTTTTGCGCGGGGCCCCTGCACCCTCCTGGGAAGAGCACAAAGGCGGGGCCTGAAAAGCGGCCCTCCCCACGCGCGGCGAACTTACGGAGGGTGCCACCCCGCGCAAAACAAGTCCGCCCCATCGAGCAGGCGTCTCCGGCGAGCAGGGTCTCGGACCTGTCAGGCCTCGGCGGCGGCGGTCAGCGTGTCGACCTCGTCCGAGGCGAGCTTCAGGTCGACCGAGGCGATCAGGTCGGTCAGCTGCTCCGGCGTGCGGGCGCTCGCAATGGGTGCCACCACGTTCGGCTGGGCCGTCAGCCACGCCAGCGCCACAGCCGCCACCGAGGTCTGGTGCGCGGCGGCGACCTCGTCCAGTGCCGCGAGGACCCGGCGGCCGCGGTCGTCGAGGTAGGCGGAGGCCGCACCCGCGCGGGGGCTGTCGACCGCGGACCCGCCGTCGCGGTACTTGCCGGTGAGGAAGCCGCGCGCCAGTGACCAGTACGGCAGGACGGCCAGGTTCTCCTTGGCGGCGAGAGCGGCGTACTCGGTCTCGTAGCCCGCGCGCTCGATCAGGCTGTAGTGCGGCTGCACCGCCACGTACCGCGCCAGGCCCTCGCGGTCGGAGATCGCCAGCGACTCCTCGATGCGCGCCGCGGAGAGGTTCGACGCGGCGATGTGGCGGACCTTGCCCTCGCGCACGAGCGCGTCGAACGCGGTCAGGGTCTCCTCGATCGGAGTGCTCTCGTCGTCGTAGTGCGAGTAGTACAGGTCGATGTGGTCGGTCCCCAGCCGCTTGAGGGAGCCTTCCGCGGCGGCCTTGACGTTCGCCGCGGAAAGCCCTTTGAAGCCCTCAAGTGCCGACAGCTTCGTCGCCACCACGAACTCGTCGCGCTTGCCCCGGGAGGCGAGCCACTCGCCGATGATGGTCTCCGACTCGCCACCGGAGTTGCCTGGCGCCCACTGCGAGTACATGTCGGCGGTGTCGACGAAGTTGCCGCCCGCCGCCGCGTAAGCGTCCAGGACGGCGAAGGACGCCGCCTTGTCCGCGGTCCACCCGAACACGTTCGTGCCCAGGTTGAGCGGGTAGACCTCGAGTTCCGTGGTGCCGATTCGCGTCATGCGGCGAACCTACCCCGGATCGGTTCGCCGGTCAGCGAACTATCTCAGCCGGTGATCTCGACGCCCTTCCAGAACGCCACCCGGCCCTTGATCTGCGCCGCCTCCGGCTTGGGCTCGGCGTAATACCAGACCGCGTCCGGGTTGTCCTCACCGTTGACGTGCAAGGTGTAGTAGTTGGCGGTTCCCTTCCAACCGCACTCGGTCGTGGTCTCCGAAGGGCGCAGGAAGTGCTGGTGCACCGACTCGACGGGGAAGTAGTGGTTGTCTTCGACGACGACGGTGTCATCGCTCTCGGCGATGACCTCGCCGTTCCAGGTAGCCGTGGCCATGGCACCAGTCTGCCCAACACGGGAGGGCCCCGCTGCTCGTAGGATGCGCCAGAACGGCGCAGGCCACCCCGAGGAGGAGCACGATGCCCATCGCCACACCCGAGGTCTACGCGGAGATGCTGGACCGGGCCAAGGCGAACGAGTTCGCTTACCCCGCCATCAACGTGACCTCGTCGGAGACGCTGAACGCCGCGCTGCGCGGGTTCGCCGAGGCCGAGAGTGACGGGATCATCCAGGTCTCGACCGGCGGCGCCGAGTTCGCCTCCGGCACCAAGGTCAAGGACATGGTCACCGGCGCGGTGGCGCTCGCCGAGTTCGCGCACGTGGTCGCGGCCAAGTACCCGGTCAACGTCGCGCTGCACACCGACCACTGCCCCAAGGACAAGCTCGACGGCTTCGTCCGCCCGCTGATCGCGATCAGCCAGGAGCGGGTCGACAAGGGCGAGAACCCGCTGTTCCAGTCGCACATGTGGGACGGCTCCGCGGTGCCGCTGGAGGAGAACCTGCAGATCGCCGCCGAGCTGCTGGCGAAGGCGGCCGCGGCGCGGATCGTGCTGGAGATCGAGGTCGGCGTCGTCGGCGGCGAGGAGGACGGCGTCGCCAACGAGATCAACGACAAGCTCTACACCTCCGCCGAGGACTACCTCAAGACCGTCGACGCGCTCGGCGTCGGCGAGAAGGGGCGCTACCTGCTCGCGGCGACCTTCGGCAACGTGCACGGCGTCTACAAGCCGGGCAACGTCAAGCTGCGCCCGGAGATCCTCAAGCAGGGCCAGGACGTCGTCGCGCAGAAGCTCGGCCTCGGCGCCGACGCCAAGCCGTTCGACCTGGTCTTCCACGGCGGCTCCGGCTCGCTGCTGGAGGAGATCCACGAGGCGCTGACCTACGGCGTCATCAAGATGAACATCGACACCGACACCCAGTACGCCTTCACCCGGCCGATCGCGGCGCACATGTTCGCCAACTACGACGGTGTGCTCAAGGTCGACGGCGAGGTGGGCAACAAGAAGGTCTACGACCCGCGCAGCTACCTCAAGGTGGCCGAGCAGGCGATGGCCGCGCGCATCACGCAGGCGTGCGAGCACCTCAAGTCGGCAGGCCGCATGATCGCGGGCTGACCCTCGGCGAAAGGCCCTCTCCTCGTTCCAGGAGAGGGCCTTCTTGCGTTCTAAGCCTGTTGGCGCAGCCTCTGCGCGATAGGGCGACCTGCTGCCCACAGCACGGCGATGCCTACGAGCGCGATCGGCGCCGACCACCACGCCGTCGGAGGGGCGGCCAGGAGTTGGTCTTGGGCGTACAGGGCGCCGTAGCCGAGTGCGGTAACCGCGACGGCACCGGCGGCAGCTTCACCGAGGTGCGGTAGGCCGAAGCGGCGGACGAGGTCGATGGCGAGGCCCACGAACACCAAGTAGAACGGCACCGCGGAAGGCGGGAAGTCAGCCGCGACCAACATCGGCCAGATCACCGCGCGGTAGGCGACATAGGCGCCCGCGACAGCGGTAGCGGCCCACGTCTTACCGATCGTCTTCGCCGCGACCGCCAGGACCAACGCCGCGACACCGATGCCCCACAACGGGTAGACCCACGAGGGGATCGGCAACGCGAAATGCTCGATGGCCGTGTAGTCCACCGGTCGACCGAGCTGCTGCGCGGCGAACTCCAGCAACTCCCGCTCGGCGTAGCAGCTGCTCGGGTCCAGCACCCCGTTGGGCGTGCAGGAGGCCATCTCCAGCGAGCCGTACTCCTGCTGCCCGTTCGGGAACAGCGTGTTCTCCAGGAAGAACACCCACAGCGTGCCCAGCACCAGTGTCCACCCCGGGCCGCGCGGACCGGCGGCGAACCAGCCGTCGATGAGGCCTGCGATCATCAGCGCGGTGCCCAGGTAGAGCAACGCGTGCGACGGGCTCCACGCGGTCAGGTCCAGGCCGTTGATCCGGTGGTTGATCACGTCGAGCGGCGCGGCGACGAGGAACACCGCCAGCCCGGCCTGCGCCAGCCGCTGCGCCCGCTTGGTGGCGGCCATCCCGGTGAAGGTGTGGATGGCCACCAGCACCACCGCGATCCCGGTGCCGACGCTGTTGATCAGGTGCGGCGGGGCCAGGTCGTCGCGCAGGAACTTGAAGTGCCACGACTCGTCCCAAGAGGACCCGAGCAGCTTGAACAGCAGCGCCAGCAGCCAGGTGCGGTACGCGAAGTGCCACACCCAGTCCGGCGTCTCGCGCCCGGCGGCGCCCCTGGTCCAGTGCGACCGGAAGAACGCCTTGAACTGCGCGACCGGTCCGCCGATCTCCACACCCTGTCTCACCGGGCCATGATGACCCCGGTTGGCCGCCCGAGGTAGTCCGGGTGTCCGATCCGGCCGCGGGTAGTCACCCGATCACGCACCGTCCGGTACGGCAGGATGGCGGCATGCACGGAAACCTCCTCGGCCCAGAGCCGACGCTGCTGCCCGACCGCGCCGAGCCGCAGGCCGCGCTCGACGGCGGCACCTCCCCGGTCGAGGTCGCCACCCGCTGGCCGGACTTCAGCGAGGCGTGGGCCACCCTCGCCGAGGGGGCGCTCGCCGCCGGTGAGCCGATCGCCGCCTACGCCTACGCCCGCACCGGCTACCACCGCGGCCTGGACCAGCTGCGCCGCTCCGGCTGGAAGGGCTTCGGCCCGGTGCCGTGGTCGCACCGCCCCAACCAGGGCTTCCTGCGCGCGCTCGCCGCGCTCGCCACCGCGGCGCGGGAGATCGGCGAGACCGAGGAGTACGACCGCTGCTCCACCTTCCTCGCCGACTCCGACCCGGCCGCCCCCGCCGCGCTCGGCCTGGTCTAGCAGCACTCGGTCGGGGAGTCGTCCAGGCTCCCCGACCGGTACGCCGGGTCGGTGATCAGCGGCACCAGCACCCCGCGCTTGGCGGGCTCGCAGGCCATCGAGAAGCTGTAGTCGGCGGACTCCCCCGGGATGACGCCCTCGTTGTCCGGCGACACCCTGGACCTGGCGACGTGGTGGTGGTCGGCCCTCGTGGTGCGGATCGCGACGATGTCGGACGCCCTGGTGGGGTTGTCGGCGGCGAACGCGTAAGCGATGGAGTAGTCGACGTGCACCACGAGCGAGCCGTCGAACTCGCGCACCGACATGGTGCCCTTCACCCGGGGCGTCGCGGGGAGCAGCGGGTACCTGGGGTCGATCTTCGTGTAGAGCGAGCCGACCGACGCGGGGTTGGCCGCCAACTGCTCGCGCCACATCTCCCGCGCGGCGGGTGCCATCAGCGCCAGGACCTTCTCCGCGTCGTCGCCCTCGATCACGGCGCGGTCGAGCCTGCCGGTCACCACGATCCGCTTGGTCAGTTCCAAGGCGGCTCGCACCTGCTCGGCCGAGTGGGCGCCGACCGGTGCCGCCTCCGGCAGCGCGACCCCGGCCTCACCCTCGGCCCAGGTGGCCGCCAGGCTGCCGTCGAACGGGCGGCTGGAGTCGAACCCGCCGGTGGCCGCGGTCGTGGTGGTGACCCTCAGCGGGGCGGCGACGTCATCGCGTCCCCCAAGGGGCCGAGGTGCCGAACCGGCCGACTTTGGTGATCACCTTGGGAGAGCGGGAAACGGGTGGGGCTGGCGCGCCCCACCCGTCGCCGTCGTGGCTCAGCAGCGGTCGAGCATGCCCAGCAGCGCCGACTTCTCCGCGGAGTTCACGCTCAGGCTGTAGCTGTACTTCACGCGGGTCCACATCTTCGCGTAGGTGCACCAGTAGCCGGTCGTCGGCGGCTTCCAGCTCTCCGGGCTCTTGTCGCCCTTGGCCTGGTTGACGTTGTCGGTCACCGCGATCAGCTGCGGGCGGCTCAGGTCGTTGGCGAACTGCTGGCGCTGGCTGGTCGACCAGCCCGACGCGCCGGAGCGCCACGCCGCGGCGAGCGGGACGACGTGGTCGATGTCCACATCGGACGCCGCGGACCAGGTGGCGCCGTCGTACGGGCTGAACCAGCTGCCCGAGGTGGCCTGGCACGAGGAGTTGGTGACCACGCCGCTGCCGTCGCGCTTGAGGACGGTCTCGCGGGTGTCGCAGGCGCCCGAGATGGTCACCCAGTGCGGGAACTTGTCGCGCGAGTAGCCGGTCATCGAGCCGTCCGCGCGGACGGTCAGCGCGGCCAGTTCGGCGCGGGCGGTCGCCTCGCTCGGGATACCCGGTGGGGTGGCGCCCGCCGGGGTGGCGAGGGCGAACACGGCGATCAGCGCGGCGAGCAGGGCGCCCGCGCGGGTCTTCGTCGACATCGTTTCCTCCGGTTGGCAGGGGGAGGGCCGTCCCTCACCGTGGTGCGACGAGATGGCCCGCGTCACACCCGTGGGTGACAGCACGAGGACGGACAGTGAAAGAGCTGGGTCGGGCCCGGTGCTGGGGGCAGGGGGCACTGCCCCCAGTAGCCCTCCTGATCGCTACGGGGTGGCACCGGGAGTGCACGCGGAGTCAACAGCAGTGCACGCCGGGTCACACGACGCCGCGCGCCACCCGCAGGTCCTCGGTGTGCCGGTACCAGGTCCACTTGGCGACGTCCTTGGGCACGCCGTCGCGGGTCAGCAGGGTGCGCACGCAGCCGATCTGGAACGCCCGGCCGGTCAGCGCGGTCACCTTCTTGCCGAACCAGCCGGTCACCACCCGCGCCACCAGGCCGGTGCCGCCGTCCGGGTCCGGGGTCACCTCGATCCGCTTGGCCCGGCCGCGCAGGGCCACCGCGTCGTCGCAATAGGCCACACCCTGCGGCTGGTCGATCACCCCGAGGCCGACCAGCACCCCGCCCGCGTCGTCGCGGATCAGCGGGAACGGGTCGATCTCGCCGCCGAGCGCGACCTCGACCAGCGCGGCCGGGTCCCGGGGCAGCCCCCACAGGTCGGGGATCGCGGACCCGCCCGGGTCGACCGGCACGTACCCGATCGGGGTGTCGGCCAGCCGGTCGAGGCGCATCACGCGCAGCACCACCGCGGCCAGGTCGGCGTCGGTGCCCACGACCACGACGCGACCCCCGCCGGTGGCCTTGAGCAGCGGGTCCAGCTCCGCCCGGCCGGGTGTTGCGGCCACCGGCCGCCAGCTGATCCCGTCACGCTCGGTGAGCGCGGGCAGGCGGCCGGTGTCGGCCGCGTTTCCGCAGGCCAGCACGAGTGCGCTCACTGCTGTCTCCTGGTCTAGTCTCAGTCACCGGCATTCGCCCGAGGCAGCACGGGTACGGGTGTCCAAGGGTTTCTCCACACTGCCAACACCTGGAGTTTCACATGCCGGCAATCGTGCTGATCGGCGCCCAATGGGGCGACGAGGGCAAGGGCAAGGCGACCGACCTGCTCGGCGACCGCGTTCAGTGGATCGTGCGGTACCAGGGCGGGAACAACGCGGGACACACCGTGGTGCTGCCCGACGGTCAGAAGTTCGCGCTGCACCTGATCCCCTCGGGCATCCTCAGCCCCGGCGTCACCAACGTCATCGGCAACGGCGTCGTCGTCGACCCCGGTGTCCTGCTCACCGAGCTGTCCGGCCTCGACGAGCGCGGCGTGGACACCTCGCGCCTGCTGATCTCCGCCGACGCGCACCTGATCATGCCGTACCACGTGGCGATCGATAAGGTCACCGAGCGCTACCTGGGCAAGGCCAAGATCGGCACCACCGGTCGCGGCATCGGCCCCGCCTACCAGGACAAGGTCGCCAGGGTCGGGGTCCGGGTGCAGGACGTGCTCGACGAGAAGATCCTGCGGCAGAAGGTCGAGGCCGCGCTGGACGTCAAGAACCAGATGCTGGTCAAGATCTACAACCGCAAGGCGCTCGACGCCAACCAGGTCGTCGACGAGGTGCTCACCTCGGCGGAGAAGTTCGGCCACCGCATCGCCGACACCCGCCTGCTGCTCAACCAGGCCCTCGAGCGCGGCGAGACGGTGCTGCTGGAGGGCTCCCAGGGCACCCTGCTCGACGTCGACCACGGCACCTACCCGTTCGTGACGTCGTCCAACCCGACCTCCGGCGGCGCGTGCGCCGGCTCGGGCATCGGCCCCACCCGGATCACCGGCGTCATCGGCATCCTCAAGGCGTACACCACGCGCGTGGGCTCCGGCCCGTTCCCGACCGAGCTGACCGACGACATGGGCGAGCGCCTGCGCAAGGTCGGCGGCGAGATCGGCGTCACCACCAAGCGCCTGCGCCGCACCGGCTGGTTCGACGCCGTGATCGCCCGCTACGCCGCCCGCGTCAACGGCATCACCGACTACTTCCTCACCAAGCTCGACGTCCTCTCCGGCCTCGACACCGTCCCGGTCTGCGTCGGCTACGAGGTCGACGGCCGCCGGGTCGACGACATGCCGATGACCCAGACCGACGTCCACCACGCCATCCCGGTCTACGAGGAGCTCCCCGGCTGGTGGGAGGACATCACCCACTGCCGCACCTACGAGGAACTGCCCGCCAACGCCCGCGCCTACGTGGAACGCCTGGAATCCCTCTCCGGCGCCCGGATCTCCGCCATCGGCGTCGGCCCTGGCCGGGACCAGACCATCGTGCGCCACGACATGGCCTGATCGACCCCGGGCCCCCGGACCAACGACGCTCCGGGGGCCACCCCAGGCCCTCCCCGTTCTCGCTTTCTGCCCACCGGCCGCCGCGCAAGCCGCCGCCGGGATGAATCGGCCCTTCATTTCGCGCTGAAAGTAAATCGGCGCCCCCGGCACTCGTCCGACCTGGCAGAATTCGGCGGTTTCCGCACCATTCGCGATGCTGTTTCCAGGATTCGGGACGCCCTGTCCGAGCGTTGACTTCACCCGCGCGTGCTCCAAGACTCAGGACCATGAACGGCGGCGAACCCCTGGTGTACCGCCTGCACGTCGACCTGCGGCGGCAGGCCAGCGCGATCTGTCCGGCCTGACGTCCCGCCTCGGCCGTCAGCGGCCGGTCCTCCTGCGCGCGCGGCGCGCGGTCCCCACCCCACCGGGAGACACCCGTGTCCATCTCGACCCTGGGCGCCCCCGCGCGTGCGGAATCGGCCCCGGAATCGTTATCCGTCAAGAAGTCCCGCCGAAGATTGCCGGATCTGCGCCGGTGGATCAGCCCGTTGGCGATCGTCGCGCTGTGGCAGATCGCCTGTGAGACCGGTGTGCTGCCGCCGGACAAGTTGAGTTCGCCGTGGACGGTGCTGCAGGCCGGGATCGAACTGGCGGGCACCGGGGAACTCGGTGACGCGTTCGTCGTGTCCACCACCCGGGTCGGCATCGGGTTCGGCATCGGTGCGCTGATCGGGATCGTGCTCGGCATCGTTGCCGGGCTGTCGCGCTGGGGCAACTACCTGGTCGACCCGCCGGTGCAGATGCTGCGGACGTTGCCGTTCCTCGGGTTGATCCCGCTGTTCATCCTCTGGTTCGGCATCGGCGAGGAGCCGAAGATCGCGCTGGTCGCCCTCGGGGTCGCGTTCCCGCTGTACCTCAACGTGCACTCGGGCATCCGCAACGTCGACGACCACCTGGTCGAGGCGACGACCGCGCTCGGCTTCACCCGCACCGAGCGGCTCGTGCACGTCGTGCTGCCCGCCGCGCTGCCCAACACGCTGGTCGGCCTGCGCCAGTCCCTCGGCGTCGCGTGGCTGTCGCTGATCGTCGGCGAGCAGGTCAACGCCAGCAGCGGCCTCGGCTACCTGATCAACAACGCCCGGGAGTTCCTGCGCACCGACGTCATCGTCGTCGGCCTGGTCGTCTACGCCGCACTCGGGCTGGTGACGGACGCGATCGTGCGCCTGGTCGAGAGGAGGGCACTGCGGTGGCGAGCAGCCTGACCGTCGAGGTTCGCGGTCTGACCAAGGAGTTCGGCGACCGCGCGGTGTTGCGCGAGCTCGACCTCGACATCGCGCCGGGCGAGTTCGTCGCACTGTTGGGCCGCAGCGGGTCCGGCAAGTCGACGTTGCTCAAGGTGTTGGCCGGGCTCGACACGGCGGTCACCGGTGAGTTCACTGTGGACGGACAGGTCTCCGTTGCGTTCCAGCAGCCCCGGTTGCTGCCGTGGCGGCGGGTGTGGCGCAACGTCGTGCTGGGGCTGCACCCGGTCGTCGGCAGGGATGTCGCGCTCAAGGCACTGGACGAGGTGCGTCTGGCCGACCACGCCGACGCGTGGCCGCGGACGCTCTCCGGTGGTGAGGCGCAACGGGTGTCGCTCGCCCGCGCTCTTGTCCGCGAGCCCGAACTGTTGCTGCTCGACGAGCCGTTCGGCGCACTGGACGCGTTGACCAGGATGGCGATGCACCGCCTGGTGGAGACGTTGTGGCAGCAGCACAAACCGGCCGTCCTGCTCGTCACGCACGACGTCGACGAGGCACTCCTGCTGGCCGACCGCGTCCTCGTCCTCGACGAGGGCCGTATCGCCAGCGAATACATCTTGGGCCACCCGAGGCCGAGAGAGCTATCCGACCACATTGACGTCCGCGCACAGGTGTTGCGCGATCTGGGAGTGAATGAACGTGCGACTGCGTAACCTGATCCCCTTCGCTGTAGCGGCGTTGGCTTTAGCGGCTTGCGGTAGCTCTGACACCCCCAGCGCGGCGGTACCTGAGTCCGTCAGCGCTGCCGACCTCGCCAAGGTCACCCTCAAGGTCGGCGACCAGAAGGGCGGCCAGAAGTCGTACCTAGAGGCGGCCGGCCTGCTCAAGGACGTTCCGTACAAGATCGAGTGGTCGACCTTCACCAGTGGCCCGCCGCTGCTGGAGGCCGCTTCCGCGGGCGCGATCGACATCGGCTCCGTCGGCAACACCCCGCCCCTGTTCGCCGCGGCGGCCAACGCCAAGATCGCGGTCGTGTCCGCGCAGAAGGGCGACGTCTCCAGCGACGCCCTCCTCGTGCCAGCGGATTCGCCGCTTCGCACCGTCGAGGACCTGCGCGGCAAGACCATCGGCGTCGCCAAGGGCAGCTCCGCGCACGGCCTGGTGCTCACCGTGCTGAACGCCGCCAAGCTGACCCCCGCCGACGTCACGCTCAGCTTCTTGCAGCCCTCGGACGCGTTCGCCGCGTTCACCCAGAAGAAGCTCGACGCGTGGTCGATCTGGGACCCTTACACCACCCAGGCGCTCCGCGACACCAAGGCGCGCGTGCTCATCGACGGCACCGGCACCCCCGGCGGCGGTAAGCCCAACACCGAAGCAGGTCCGGATTCCCTTGCCAGCGGCTACGGCTTCCTCGTCGCAGGTAAGGCCGCCTTGGCCGATGCGGGTAAGAACGCCGCCCTGCGCGACTACGTGGTCCGCTACGCCAAGGCCCTCAACTACGCCAAGACTCACGTCGAGGAGCGCGCTACCGCGTGGGCCAAGGAAACCGGCCTCAAGCCCGAGGTAGCGCTAGAGGCCGCGCAGCGAGGTCTCGACCGGCCGATCAAGCTCGACGACACCGTGATCGCGGACGAGCAGAAGCTGGCGGACGCGTTCGTGGCCGCCAAGGTCCTGCCGACCAAGTTCACGTTCGCTGATTTCGTCGACAACCGCTACGCGGCCGACGTGGCCGCGGTCGCTGACTCTGGAGCCCAGAAATGAGCGTCACCCTGCACTGGTTCCTCCCCACCTCGGGCGACGGCCGCAACGTGGTGGAGCGGTTCCACGCCGAGCGCGCGGAGAGCTCGGCCCGCCGCGCACCCGACATCGACTACCTGGCCCAGGTCGCGCGGGCCGCGGAGCAGCTCGGCTTCACCGGCGTGCTGACCCCCACCGGCACCTTCTGCGAGGACGCCTGGCTGGTCACCGCCGCGCTCATCCGGGAGACCAGGACGCTCAAGTTCCTGGTCGCGTTCCGGCCGGGGGTCATCTCGCCGACCCTGGCCGCCCAGATGGCCTCGACCTACCAGCGGATCTCCGGCGGCAGGCTGCTGCTCAACGTGGTCACCGGCGGCGACTCCGTCGAGCAGGAGCGCTTCGGCGACTTCCACGACCACGACAGCCGCTACGCCCGCACCGACGAGTTCCTCACCGTCGTTCGCGGCGCCTGGTCCGGCGAGCCGTTCTCCTTCGACGGCGACCACATCACGGTCGTCGGCGCGACCACCGTCGCCGCGCCCGACCCGATCCCGTCCGTCTACTTCGGAGGGTCGTCGGACGCGGCCATCCCGGTGGCCGCCAGGCACGCCGACGTCTACCTGACCTGGGGCGAACCGCCCGCCCAGGTCGCGGAGAAGATCGCCAAGGTCCGCGCGCAGGCCGAGGCGCTCGGCCGCACACCGCGCTTCGGCATCCGCCTGCACACCATCTCCCGGGACACCTCCGAGGCCGCCTGGGCCGAGGCGCAGCGGCTGCTCGACGCGCTCGACCCGACCCAGGTCGCCGAGGCGCAGGCACAGCTGGCGAAGAGCCAGTCGGTCGGCCAGCAGCGGATGCTGGAGCTGCACCAGGGCGCGCTGGACAAGGGGGTGCGCGGCCTGGAGGTGTACCCGAACCTGTGGGCGGGCATCGGCCTGGTCCGCGGCGGCGCGGGGACGGCACTGGTCGGCAGCCACGCCGAGGTCGCCGACCTGATCGAGGAGTACCACGGCATCGGGATCACCGAGTTCGTCCTCTCCGGGTACCCCCACCTGGAGGAGGCGTACTGGTTCGGCGAGGGCGTGCGCCCCGAGTTGGCCAGGCGCGGCCTGCTGGCAGGGCAGGAGACCGCACCCGCGTCAACGCTACGGATCGCCGCGTCCTAGCCGCCTAGGGCCGACCGCCACCGCGGTCGGCCCTAGGCGCAGTCCCCGAATTGGTGTCGTCTGGGACCTTCCGGCCGGACGCGTTGGACCTACCGCGCGCCGTCGAACCCCACGCTCCAGACACACCAGGTAGCGCTTACTCGCGGTCCAGCGCCGCTTCCTCCAGGTCCAGCTCGCGCTGCACGCGTCGCAGGATCTCGTCGTCGATCTCGCCCTGGTCGCGCGCGGTCACGAACACCTCGCGCTCGGCGGCCAGCATCCCGCGCCGGAGCCTGCGGAACGCCGCGGCCGGGCTCTCCTGCTCCTGCCGCCCCAGCCGCTCCCACGCCGCGTTGCCCCGGTGCTCGGCGATCGCCCGCAGCTTGTGCGCCAGGTGCTCGGGCACGTCGTCGTCCACCAGCTCGTCCAGCCGGTCGACCGCCGCCCGCGCCGCCGAGTTCTGCACCTGCGCCTCGGCCAGCACCCGGTCCTGGCCGTCCTCGGCCCGCACGCCCAGCTTCCTGATCAGCACCGGCAGCGTCGTGCCCTGCACGAGCAGCGTCCCCACGGTCACCACGAACGTCAGCAGCAGCACGACCTCGCGGCCCGGCATGTCCAGCGGTATCGCGGCCGCGGCCGCCAGCGACACCACACCGCGCATCCCCGCCCAGGAGATCACCGTCAGGTGGCGCCACCTCGGCGCGGGCTCGCGGCGGCGGATGTGCGGGAACAGCCACCGCGGGATGTGCGCGGCGGGGAAGACCCAGACGAACCGCACCGCGATCACCGCGACCAGCACCAGCACCGCGGCGGTGACCAGCCCGGTGTCCAGGTCGGCCGCCGACACGATCGTGCGCATCTGCAGCCCGATCAGGGCGAACACCAGCGACTCCAGCAGGACGTCCACCGACTTCCAGACCGCGGTCTCCTGCAGCCGGGTCGAGTAGCCCGCCGCGGGGGCGTTGTGGCCGAGGTAGAGGCCCGCGACGACCACCGCGAGCACGCCGGAGGTGTGCAGCTCCTCCGCCAGCAGGTACGCGCCGAACGGGACGAGCATGCCGAGCGCGCTCTCCAGCACGCCGTCGCCGAGGCGGAGCCGGATCTTGTGGATGACCACGCCGAGCACCAGGCCGACCAGCACGCCACCGACCGAGGTGACGAGCAGCGTGACGATGCCGTCGGACCAGGAGAACGCCGCTACGCCCGTCGCTGTCGCTACCGCGACCTTGAACGCGGTTAGCGCTGTCGCGTCGTTGCCGAGGCTCTCGCCGGTCAACAGGGTCATAGCGCGACGCGGTAGACCTAGCTTCCGTCCGATGGACACCGCCGCCACCGCGTCAGGTGGGGCCACCACCGCGCCTAGGACCAGCGCCGACGCCAAAGGCAGGTCCGGTAGGGCCATGTGAGCGACAACACCAACGACCGCTGTCGACACTAGAACCAGGCCGACCGCCAGCAGTCCGATCGGGCGGATGTTGGCCTTGATGTCCAGGTAAGAGCTGTCCAACGCGGCCGAGTAGAGCAGCGGCGCCAGCACCAGGACCAGCACCAACTCCGGGTCCAGCCGGAACTCGGGCACCCCCGGGATGAACGACACCGCCAGCCCGACCGCCACCAGCACCAGCGGCGCGGGCCAGTCGACCCGTCGTGACAGCGCGGCGACCGCCAGTGACCCGGCGAACAGCAGCAGAAGTTCCACACCCGCCTCCTCGTCCTCGTGCGCAAGGATTGCCCATGCGAGTTGCCGCATGAAAGGAGCGGGTCATGACCTGCGAACACGTCCAGGCCCTGCCCACCGGCGTCACCGCGGACGCCGACGTCTGCCAGGACTGCGTCGCGGCGGGCAACCGGCACTGGGTCCACCTGCGCCGCTGCCTGACCTGCGGGCACGTCGGCTGCTGCGACTCAAGCCCGCTCAAGCACGCCACCGCCCACCACAAGGCGACCGACCACCCGGTCATCCAGTCCCACGAGCCCGGTGAGGACTGGCGCTGGTGCTACGTGGACAACCGGATCGTGTGAGAAAAGGCGGTCCGCCACCCCCTGCCGGTGGCGGACCGCCTTGGTCAACGGGTCAGCGGCGCGGGAAGGTCTCCGCCCGCGACGCCACCGCGATGTCCGGGTTGTCGCTGAACACACCGTCCACGCCTGCCGCCCAGAACGCGGACAGCTCACCGAACAGGTCGCCGTACTCGGCGGGCACGGCCGAGGAGCGCAGGTTCGCGGGGAGGAAGACGTTCTCCGCGCGGAACGTGTACGGGTGCACCTTCAAACCGGCCGCGTGCGCGTTACCGACGAGCGCCGTCGGCTGCGCCAGGTTGCCCGCCGCGTCCCGCGGGATGACCTGGTCCTTGGCCGGGCCGATGCCGTAGGCGTACTTCGCGACCCCGCGCAGGCCGGCCGGGGTCAGCAGGTCGGCGTAGGTCCGCTTGTCACCACTGGCGACGAAGTCGTACGGCGCGCCGGAGGCCGAGGTCAGCTGGATCAGCGGCACCCGCAGCTTGCGGCTGAGCTCCTGCAGGTTCGTGACCTCGAAGGACTGCACGAACACCTTCGCCCCGGGCCGGTTGAGCCCGTTGCGGTTGAGGGCCTCGACGACCTTCGGGTTCAGGTCGAGACCCAGCTTCTGGAAGTACGTCGGGTGCTTGGTCTCGGGGTAGATGCCGACGTCGCGGCCCAACTCCCGGGACAGCCGCTTGCTCAGGTCGATGACCTCCTGGAAGGTCGGCACCTGGAACCGGCCGTTGTAGATCGTGTTCCGCTGCCGCACGTCCGGGATCCGCTCCACGGCCCGCAGCGTCTTCAGCTCGGCCAGGGTGAAGTCCTCGGTCCACCACCCGGTCACACTCACCCCGTCGAGCACCTTCGTCGCCTTGCGCGCGGCGAACTCCTGGTGCTTGGCGACATCGGTGGTCCCACCGATCTCCGGCTCGTGCCGGGCGACCAGCACCCCGTCCTTGGTGGACACCAGGTCCGGCTCGATGTAGTCGGCACCCATCCGCGCCGCGAGCTCATAACTGGCCAGGGTGTGCTCCGGCCGGTACCCCGAGGCACCCCGGTGCCCCAGCACGAGCGGGGTGGCCCGGTGCCCGTGCCGGTCGTCACCCTGGTCGGGGGTGGCGCTAGCCGTGCTCATGGTCGCGACCCCCAGCAGAGCGAGCGCGGACACGGCAACGCCGATGGTCCGGGTAGCAGGCATTCTTCCTCCTCATAGCCCGCGAACTGACCCGCGCAACCCTCGCCCCACCCCGCGAAATCGGAACCACCCCCCGGCGAAACCTGCCCCAAGCACGGATGAACGCCCAACACCACCCACCCCCTCACGCCCCCGCCATCCACATCCCGCCCACCTGTCCACAACCCCAACTTCACCCTGGCCCCCGCCCCGCCCTCCCGGAAGGCTGGAAACGGGGCTGCTCAGCACGACCCACCCACTCCCACCCCAGCCGGTGATCAACTCCCCACTCCGCTCCCCGTGTTCCCAGTTCACAGGGGTGGCGGCGGGAGGGGCCGGGCGGGCATCTACCCTGGCTGACCGTGCGAGTCCTGGTGGTCGGGTCTGGTGCCCGCGAACATGCCCTGGTCCTGGCCCTCTCCAAGGACCCGGAGGTGGTCGCGCTCGCGTGCGCCCCGGGTAACGCGGGTACGGCGTCGCTCGCCGAGACCTACGGGGTCGACGCGGTGGACGCGGAGTCCGTGGTCGGGTTGGCGGGGCGGTGGAAGGCCGACCTGGTGGTGATCGGGCCGGAGGGTCCGCTGGTCGCCGGTGTGGCCGACGCGGTGCGGGCGGCTGGGTTCGCCTGCTTCGGGCCGGGTGCCGACGCCGCGCGGATCGAGGGGTCGAAGGCGTTCGCGAAGGACGTCATGACGACCGCCGGGGTGCCGACCGCGCACAGCGAGATCGTCGACAACCCCGCGCGCCTCGACGCCGCCCTCGCCCGGTTCGGCCCGACCTGGGTGGTCAAGGACGACGGCCTCGCGGCGGGCAAGGGCGTCGTGGTCACCACCGATGTGCACGCCGCCCGCGCGCACGCCATGACCCTGCTCGACGACGGCCACCCCGTGCTGCTGGAGTCGTTCCTCGACGGCCCCGAGGTGTCGCTGTTCTGCGTGGTCGACGCCGAGGGCGCCGTGGTTCCGCTGCTGCCCGCGCAGGACTTCAAGCGCGTCGGCAACGGCGATTCGGGCCCGAACACCGGCGGCATGGGTGCGTACGCGCCGCTGCCGTGGGTGCCGGAAGGCCTGGTCAGCGACGTCGTGACCCGCATCATCGAGCCGGTCGTCGCCGAGATGGCCCGCCGCGGCACCCCGTTCTCCGGCCTGCTCTACGCGGGCCTGGCGCTGACGTCCAACGGCCCCGAGGTCATCGAGTTCAACTGCCGCTTCGGCGACCCGGAGACCCAGTCCGTCCTGGCGCTGCTGCGCAGCCCGCTGTCCCGCCTGCTCCTCGCCGCCGCCCAGGGCCGCCTCGCCGAGCACCCCCCGCTCGAGTGGGCCGAAGGTTCCGCCGTCACGGTCGTCATCGCCGCCGACGGCTACCCCGGCCGCCCCCGCACCGGCGACACCATCACCGGCGCCGAGGCCGACGGCGTCCTGCACGCGGGCACCCGCCGCCGCGACGACGGCGCCCTCATCTCCGCAGGCGGCCGCGTCCTCGCCGTCGTCGGCACCGGCGACACCCTCCCCGCCGCCCGCGACGACGCGTACCGCAAGGTCACCGCCGTCCACCTCCCCGGCTCCCACCACCGCACCGACATCGCCCTGCGCGCCATCAACGGCGAGATCGGCGTCCCGGTCACCAACTAGGCCTTTCTCGCGAACTCACGGTGACCACCGCACCCGCGTTGGTAACCTCGAACGGGAGACGACGACCCAGGGGGTACCCGGCCATGACCGACACCACCCAGTCCGGCGCGCTAGCAGCGGTAACCGCCAACGCCCGCATGGCCGCCAACTCCCTGCACCACCCCACCGCCACCTCAGCAGGCCAGTTCCTCATCAACCACGACAACGTCCTGGCCGCCGCCAAGGTCATCCAGACGCAGATCGACTCGCTGCAGGACCGCATCAAGGGCGCGCTGGTCGACCTCAACGTCGTGCCGCCAGGTGATGACGACGTCAGCGTCCAGGTCGCCCAGGAGTGGAACGAGCGCCTCAGCCAGCAGGACGGTTCCTACCGGCAACGGGTTGTGGAATACATGTCTTCGCTGAACGACTTGGTGCGGCAACTCCAGGAAAGCGCGAAGACTTATGGCTACACCGAGCAGGAAATCGCCACGGCGATCGGAACGCGCGTTGAGTAGTCGTCTGGTCCTCGTCGCAGCCACCGGCGTGCTGCTGCTTTCCTCATGCACAACGGCCGAACAGGGGTCGCCCTCGCCCACATCCAGTGGTGGCGAGGAGGTGCCGACCTCGACGACCAAGCCCACCGCCGAGCTGCCCAAACGGCCCCGCGACCTCAAGCTGGACGCGGTCGACCCCTGCAAGCTGCTTGCCACTGCTCAGCAAGATGAGCTGAAGGTGAATCGCGTCCGTCCCTATTCGTCGACATCGGAGACCTACAAAGGCGCCAAGGGATGCGCTTTCGAAGTCACCGCTAGCAGCTTCTACGACTACGACGCGCTCCTCGTCACCACGGAGGGCGTTGAGGCGTGGCTCACCGAAAAGCGCAATGTCGAAGTACACCCGGGTTCCGTTCAGGACTACGGCGCCGCCACCTACCGACTCCGGGGCGAGGGTCCGAACAGCGCTCCATGCACAACCGCGATCGATGTCGCCCAGGGGCAGCAGCTCCAGGTCACGACGTCGACCATGGGCAAGGATTTCACCCAGGACGAGGTCTGCCGGATGAGTGAGAAGGCGGCCGGTCTGGCGTTGACCACGTTGAAGACGCTGGTGTGAGGGGCTGACGATGGCGGAGAGCGGGCTGGCTGACCTGCGGTTCGAGGGTTACGACTACGACGCGTTGGCTGATCAGGTCGATCGGTTGCGGCAGGGGCCCGGGTCGGAGAGCTTGTTCAAGGCCGTGCGGGCGTTGATGCAGATCGCGGACGGGTTGGCCGATACCGATCGGGCGTTGCGCGAGGAGCTCGCGAAGATCGGCGTCGAGTGGCAGGGTGCCGCCGCCGATGGGGGTGTCGAGGCGACGAAGCAGTCGAGTGTGTACGCGGCGGACGCGGTGCCGACGGTGGCGCATTCGGCTGGTGGGGTCAGTGAGCAGGGGGACACGTTCTCCACGACGCGCAACAGTGCGCCCGATGGCAGCCAGTTGCGCGGCGCCACCCAGATGAACATGTGGGACAAGGGGATGGGCCTGGTCGGTCACACCACACCGCACGCCGCCGAGGTGCAGCGCACGCAAGCAGCGCGCCAGCAGGCGATCGGGTCGATGAACGACTACGCCCGCGGTAGCCAGAACGCGCTCGGTAACTTCCAGAACCTCCCTGTCCCGCCCGCGGTAGGAGTTGGAACGCAGCAGCCCGGTTCGAAGGGCACTACCGGCGTCCAGAGCTTCCACGGCGGCCAGGACCCGTTCACCCCCACCGGCGGCGGTAGCACCAACCGTCCACAGCTAGGGACACCGCTACCCGGCAACTTCACCGGCGCCAGCCCGATCCACTCGGGCCCCGCGCCCACGGTCGGACTCAACCCCGTCCCGGGCACCTCCCAGCTCCCCGCCCTCGGTCGCGTCTCCGGCATCGGCCCGGTCATGCCGCCCATGGGCGGTCTCCCGGTCGCCACCAACGCGCTCAACGTCTTTCGCACAGGCTTCTCCGGTCAGCTGATGGGCGAGATCGCGACCGCAGCGGGCATCGCTGGGGCCGGTGGCGCGGGTGCGGCGGCAGGCTCGGCGCTGGAGAAGGACAAGGTCGTGCGCGGCGGTAGCACGCAAGGTCCGCAGAGCGGTCAAGGCAAGCAGCGGCCCGTTAGCCCTATCGCAGGCGCACCGGAGGAAGAGGCGCGTGCGGCCCGCAGCGCGGAGAAGATCGGCGGCAGTAAGAGCGGTAAGCCTGCCTCGTCGCTGATGCAGCCCGCGGCGGGTGCGGCGGCCAACGGCGAAGACGACGAGGAGCACGTGCGCAAGTACGGCATCGACTCCGAGGACCTCTTCGGCGACGACCGCCTGGTGATCGCCCCCGTCCTCGGCGAAGACGACTGACTTGTCCGCCAGCATCGTCCTGTCCGCCCTCGAGTTCGACGTCCTCTGGGAGTCCGAACGGCTCCCGCTGCGGCACGTGGCCATCGACGTCCCCAGCCCCGGTAAGACCCACACCGAGCGCGCCGACCTGGTCGCCGCAGCGTTCCGCGACTTGGAACGCCGTGGTCTAGCCGCACGCGGCCGCGCGGAGCCGGAGCTGGCAGACAGGCTTAGCCTCCTTGCGCACGCCCAGGTCAGCGTTGATGTCTGGGTGTGGACCGACCGTGAGATCAAGGCACTCGCGGTGGCATCCGGTGATCAAGCGGGTCTAGCTGTAGTCGACAACGATCAGGTCTGGCTCATCCCGGCCCGTACGACCGCACTGGCCGAGGCAGCGGTATCTGTCGCAGGTGAGGCTCCCGCTGGCCCCGGTCGTTCGGTGAGCCTCTTGCGGGATGTCCTCATCGACGCCGATAGGCGTGCCGGGGGCGAACCGCACAATCTGGTCACCCCGCTCCAACGCGCAGGCTTGCCCCTCTATGAAGCGCAAGCCATGGCGCTGATGTTCTCGGGCATCGGCGTACGCGGTCAGTTCGGCCTCGAGCGCGTCGGCCGCGACCAACGCAAGCAGCGGGCCGACAGGGTTGTCGCCTTCCATGACACCCATCAGGGCCGGTACGTGCACGTCGCCAAGAACAGCAACGACGGCCAGGTATGGAGCACGGTCGCCCCTGCCGACAACGCGCGACTCGCCGCCGCGGTCTGGGACCTCCTCAACGACGCGTGATCGACTGGAACCGGCGTCCCGCCCCCGCCGTCTGAGTCGAGCACCGATTTGCCAAGGGGGAGCTGTGGCTGGCGCTGACTACAACCTGCAAGCCATCGAGCAGTGCCGGGCCGCCGTCGCGGGCCAGGCCGGACCGGTCGCCGCCGCGGGCGACGCCCTGCCGCGTGAGGCCGATGGCGGCGTTTTCGGCACTTTGCCCAGTTCCGCGGCCCTCGCGACCGCCGTCCGCACCCTCGCCACCAGTGCGGGCGACGAGCTGGACCGGGCCGGAGCGGTGCTCGGGTCCGTCGACCGGGCCCTGGACGCCATCGGGACGACGGTGGCCAACAACGAGCAGGCCGCCGCGCGGTCGCTGACGGTCTGAGGAGCGCGACGTGAACGCGAGGGACTCCGCCGCAGGCCTCGGTGGCATCGCCGCGGAACTGGCCGAGAGCGCGAACAAGGTCTACTCGGCGCAGCCCGGTGCCATCAATGACTTAGCCGCCAAGTTCACTCAAGCCGCCACCGGTAGCACTGACTCTGTCGGCAAGGTCGACAACTCGGTCAAGCAGCTAGATGGCGCGTGGCAAGGCACCTCCGCAGACGGATTTGTCGCCTACATGGCCAACTTCACCAAAGCGGGCCAATCGCTCAACGAGGCTCTTACCGCCGCCGCAGCAGAGTTACGTACCGCCGCTACGGGACTCCAGGCAGCGCGAGACACGCTAGAAGGCATCTTCGGCGAGCTATACGACAACGCCACCTCTTGGTTCAACGCCAACCCAGAGGCGACAGAGCAAGAGAAGCGCAGCTACGTCGATGGACTGGCCAGCGGTTACCGCAGCCGTGTCACCGCGCAGATCGACCACGCCGAGCAGGCAGTCTCAACCGCCGCGTCCGCGCTGAATGCCCACAAGCCAAGCCCGAAGTTCTCCGAACTCCCGGACCCCAACACCCAGGCCTTCACCCCCGCGCCGGGCAAGCGTGTCGAGTGGACTCCCACCACCGCGACGACCTCGGCGCAGTCCACTCCGGACGGCCCCACGAAGGCCCCACAGGCGGCAGGTAGCACTACCGGCGGCGGCCACAGCGACAGCGGTGGACAAGGCCACAGCGGCGGCGGACAGGGCCACGGCGGAGGCGGCGGACAGGGCCATAGCGGCGGCCTGGGGTCCAGCGGCGGCCCGCCCAGCAGCCCTCCCCCCGGCAACGTCCAGGAGTGGATCCGCCAGGCCATCGAGCTGCTGCGCGCCAGGGGCATCAACGTCACCGAGGCCGACGCCCAGCTCATCTGGGAGATCATCCAGCACGAGTCCGGCGGCAACCCGAACGCGATCAACAACTGGGACTCCAACGCGGCCAAGGGCACCCCGTCCAAGGGCCTCATGCAGACGATCGACCCAACCTTCAACTCTTACGCCCTACCCGGCCACAACAACGTCTGGAACCCCGTCGACAACATCTGCGCGGGCGTGAACTACGCGGTCTCCCGCTACGGCTCGCTGTCCAACGTCCCCGGGATCAAGGCCACGCACGGCGGTGGCGGCTACGTCGGCTACTGAGCGTCGCTGGTTCGTCGCGACTGGCGCTCGTCACTAGGCTGACCCCATGCACGCGCTGCTCAAGGTGGCCGACCGCGCCGCCGTCCCGCCGTTCCACGTGATGGATGTCGTGTCGGCAGCCAACGTCCGCCAGCGCACCCACGGCGACATGATCTCGCTCGCCGCGGGCCAGCCGTCCAGCGGCGCCCCGCAGGCGGTGAAGATCGCCGCTGCTGAGGCCCTGGGATCGCAGCCACTCGGTTACACCGAGCAACTGGGCATCCCCGAGCTGCGCGAGGCGATCGCGGGCCACTACGCGAACCGGTACAACCTGGACGTCTCGTCGCAGGACGTCGTTGTCACTACCGGCTCTTCCGGCGGCTTCCTGCTGGCGTTCCTGTCAGCGTTCGACGCGGGAGACAGGGTTGCCCTCGCCCGCCCGGGCTACCCGGCGTACCGCAACATCCTCACCGCCCTGGGCTGCGACGTCATCGAGCTTCCGTGCGACGAGCAGACCCGGTTCCAGCCCACGGTCGACATGCTCGACGAGATCGGCCCCATCGACGGCCTGGTCATCGCCAGCCCGGCCAACCCGACCGGCACCGTCCTCGCGCCCGCCGAGCTCGCCGCCATCGCGGGCTGGTGCGCCGAGCGCGGCGTGCAGCTGGTCAGCGACGAGATCTACCACGGCATCTCCTACGGCGCCGAGACCGCGTCAGCCTGGCAGTTCTCCCGCGAGGCCGTGGTCGTCAACTCGTTCTCCAAGTACTTCGCGATGACCGGGTGGCGCCTCGGCTGGCTGCTCGTCCCCCAGCGCCTGCACCGCGCGGTCGACTGCCTCACCGGGAACTTCACCATCTGCGCCCCGGCCATCGCCCAACACGCGGGCGTCGCGGCGTTCGACCCAGAGGTCTACACGGAACTAGACGCCCACGTCGCGCACTACGCCGCCAACCGCACGCTCCTGCTGGACGGCCTAACCGCCGCAGGCATAACCCGAGTGGCCCCGGCTGATGGCGCCTTCTATGCCTATGCGGATGTCTCGCACCTGACCCATGACTCGATGAGTTTCTGCCAACGCCTGCTTGCCGAGACCGGTGTCGCCATCGTCCCGGGTATCGATTTCGACCCGGAGACCGGCGGCAACTACGTCCGCTTCTCCTTCGCGGGTGCCACCCACGACATCAAGGAAGCCTTGGCCCGCCTGACCGCCTGGCTCTAGCGGACCAGGGTCCAAGAGAACCCGGGTCCGTTGGGAACGACCACCCCCACCCCCGCGTTGACCTGGTGAGAACCCCGAAAGGCGGCGGACATGCTCCTCAAGATCATCGGCGCGATCATCGTCATCTGGATCGCGTTCAGCGTCATCGGCTTCCTCTTCAAGGCCGTCGGCACGCTGCTCATCATCGCCGCGGTGGCCACGGTGGGCATCGCCGCGTACGGGGCGATCAAGGGCAAGTCCCGCGGCCAGATCCGCTAGCCAGGGCTAGCCCGTTCGGGTGAGGATGTCGGGGTGTCCAAGAACCCCGACGAGGCGCGGCTGGCCGCCTGGGAAGCCCGCACCGAGTGGCCGTTGACCGGTCTCGCGGTGGCCTTCCTGGTGGCCTACGCCTGGCAAGTGCTGGGTACCGCCAACTCGCCGCGGGTGCAGTGGTGGCTAGAGGTCTGGTTATGGGTGGTCTGGGGCGTGTTCGCTGTGGACTACCTGGTCCGGTTAGGACTGGCCAAGCGGAAGTGGCGGTTCGTCGGCAAGCACCTCTTCGACCTGGTCGTGGTAGCGCTGCCGATGGTGCGGCAGCTGCGCGCGCTGCGGCTGGTCACCGTCTTCAAGGTGATCAACCGCAGGCTCGGCAGCGGGTTGCGCGGGCAGGTCGGCGTCTACGTCGGTGGCGCGACGCTGATGGTCGCCTTCGGTGCCGCGCTCGCCGTCCTGGACGCGGAGCGCAACGACCCGAACGCGACCATCACCAGCTTCGGTGACGCCCTGTGGTGGACGCTCACCACGATCTCCACCGTCGGCTACGGCGACCGCTACCCGGTGACCACCGAGGGCAGGCTGGTCGCGGGCGCGTTGATGGTCGGCGGGATCGCCCTGCTCGGTGTGGTGACCGGTGTGATCGCCTCCTGGTTCGTGGAGAAGATCGCGGGCGCCGAGGCGTCCATCGAGGCGACCACCCGGTCCGAGGTGCAGGCGCTGCGCGAGGAGATCGCCCTGCTGCGCGCCGAGCTCACGCGGCCGGAGCCGGACTCCGCGCCGCGCTGATCCGCCGCAGCGCCTCGGCGACGTCGAGCTCCGGCGCGTCCCGGTGCGTCACGAACCGCACACCCCCCGGCACCGCCGTGGCCAGCACGTCGACCCGGTCCAGCCCGGCCAGCGCCGCCGCCGTGTCCGGCACCGCGGCGATGACGATGTTGGTCTCCGGCTTGCCGACCTCCCAGCCCAGCTCGGCCAGCCCCTCGGCCAGCATGGCCGCGTTCGCGTGGTCGGTCGCCAGGTCGTCGATCCGTTCCAGCGCCACCAAACCGGCCGCCGCGAGCACACCGCCCTGCCGGACCCCGCCGCCGAGCATCTTCCGTACCCGCCGCGCTTCTTGCACGAACGACCGCGAACCGGCGACGACAGACCCAACGGGCGCACCAAGCCCCTTGCTCAAACAGACCTGCACGGTGTCCACGCCCACCGTCAGCGCCGCCGGAGGGACCCCGAGCGCGACCGAGGCGTTCCACAACCTGGCCCCGTCAAGGTGAACCAGCAGACCGGCCTCGCGCGCCGCAGACACCAGCAAGGCGTGTTCGTCAGGCGGCGTAACCGTTCCGCCCGCGAAGTTGTGCGTGTTCTCCAGGCAGAGCAACCGAGTCGTGAGCGCGTAGTAAGGGGATGACTGCGTGGCGTACGACCGCACGTCCTCCGCGTTGATCCGACCGGGCCCGACCGTCCACTCCAGCGGCTGCGGCATCCCCCCGGCCAACCACGCCGAACTGCCCAGCTCCGCCTCCAGCACGTGCGCCGCCCGCGGTGCCAGGAACCGGTCGCCGCGGCGCAGGTGGATGACCATCGCGATGACGTTCCCCATGGTCCCGCTGGGCACCCACAGCGCCGCCTCCATGCCCAGCCGCGCGGCGGTCTCCTCCTCGAGTCTGCGCATCGTGGGGTCGTGGTCCAGCACGTCGTCGCCGACCTGGGCGGAGGACATCGCCACCCGCATGGTCTCGTCGGGCTGGGTAACCGTGTCCGAGCGGAGATCGATCCGGCGCGCGTAAGTCACGATCCGATCACACCACAGCGTCGTCCATTCGGCTGGTGGTGGGGGTGGCGTATGTCTCTGCGGTGTCGCGTGCAACCGTTAGCGGGGGCACGTCCGTCCCCTACCCGTAGACAAGACGAGCGGAGAGCGTCCGCGTGGACCAGCGCGAGGAGCAGGAGTTCGCGGAGTACTTCACGGCAAGGCGTGACGCCGTGCGAAGAACCGCGTACTTGCTCTGCGGTGACTGGCACCGGGCGGACGACCTCACCCAGACGGCGTTCGTCGCGCTGCACCGCCGGTGGCGCAAGATCCGGGACCGCGGGGCCCTGGACGCTTACGTCCGCAGGTCGGTGCTCCGCGCGATGATCGACGAGACCAGGCGGACGTGGCGGCGGGAGCGCCACGTCGACGCGGTCCCCGAGCAGGCCACCACCGACACCGATGTCGGCGAGTCGGTGGCGACCCGCTCGGCGCTGGTGGACGGTCTGGCCAAGGTGCCGCCGAGGCAGCGGGCCGTGCTCGTCCTGAGGTTCCTCGAAGGGCTCGACGTCGCCTCCACCGCGGAGGCGCTGAAGTGTTCGGAGGGGACCGTGAAGAGCCAGACCGCCCGGGGGCTCGCGACGTTGCGCGAGGTGCTGGGCGACTCGGTTGACGACCTTCGGTCGACTTCGTGACGGGGAGGTGGATGTAGGTGGACGAGCGCAAGATCTCCGAGGTGTTCCACGCCGCGGTCGGTGACGTGCCGCCGCCGTCGTTCGAGCACGGTGACGTCCTCGCCCGGTCGGCCAGGTTGACCCGAAAGAGGAACAGCCTGGTCGCCGGTTCGGCGCTAGGCTTCGCTCTGCTGGTCGGTGGGGTCATCGCCGGGGTCGGGATCTGGTCCGGGCCATCCGGTGGGTCGAATAACGATTCGGCCGCAGCCCCGCCCGCCTCGGTGCTGGAACGTAACACGAATCCGGTTCCGAACGAGGTACCCACTGACAACGGCCCGCGCATTGCCGGGGCGGATCCAGGCTCTCCGTCGTCGACGCCCAAGCAGGGGGGCTCGACGAGTGGAGATGTCGGCCCTAGTGCCGACGGCACCCCTGGCGGGTGCGGAACGGTGGACGGGGAGCTCGCTGCTGCCCTCGCGGGCGAGCTCCCGTCCGCCGTTTCCCGCGGCAAGGACCGCTCTTCGCCGCTGAGCTGCCCCACCGGGTCCCGGTCGGCCGCCTTCGAGGTGACCGAGGGCCCGCTGCGCGGCCTCGTGTCGATCATGCTGACCCCCGCCGGTACCGGCCAGATGCTGCAGCCGCCGTGGGGCGACCGCAGCGGGGCGACCGGCTCCGTCAGCGCCACCAAGTCCGGTGCGACGCTCGTGCTCAGCGTCGAGGGTGTCTCGGGTTCCGCAGCGCCGCCGATCACCGAGGACGACCTCAGGTCCATCGCCGGGAAGCTGGCTACCCGGTACTGACCGGGCGGCCGGCGGCACAATCCCCCCATGACCACCGCCAGCACCCCCAAGGGCGAGCGCCGCAGGCACGCACTCGTCGCGGCCGCCGTCGAGCTGCTCATCGAGGGCGGCTTCGACGCGGTCCGCCACCGCGCCGTCGCCGAGCGCGCGGGGTTGCCGCTGGCGTCGACCACCTACTACTTCGAGTCCCTCGACGAGCTCATCGGCGCCGCCATCGAGCAGCACGGTCGCGCTGAACTGGCCAGGGGCCGAGCGGTGCTAGCGGCGATGACCGAGCCACCGCGCGGCGTTGACCATCTCGTCGAGCTGGTGATCGATCAGCTACTCGGCCCGGTTAATGCCAACGACGCCGAGGCCGTTTTGCTGCGGTACGAGCGACTCGTGGCCACTGGCCGTCGGCCCTACCTGCGCCCGTTGATGCTTGAGCTGGGCGCGGAGTTGCGCACGCTCCTTATGGACACCTGCGTGCGCGCGGGCGCGGAACTCGACCACGTCCGGCTGGAGCAGCTGATCGCGTTGGTGGACGGCGCGGTGGTCAACGCGCTCATCGAGGTCAACCCGGATCCGCGCGCGGCGGCGAAGCGAATGCTGCGCGACGCCCTCGCGTAAGCTGGGCAGACGTGACCGCAGCTCAGCAGAAGCCCAGCATCCCCAACGTCCTCGCCGGACGCTACGCCTCGACCGAGCTGGCCGCGCTGTGGTCACCGGAGGCCAAGGTCACCCTCGAGCGCGAGCTGTGGCTCGCCGTGCTGGCCGCCCAGGCCGAGCTGGGCATCGAGGTCCCCGCGGGTGTCGTCGACGACTACCGGCGCGTGCTCGACCAGGTCGACCTGGTGAGTATCGCCGCACGTGAGCGGATCACCCGGCACGACGTGAAGGCCCGCATCGAGGAGTTCAACGCGCTGGCCGGGCACGAGCACGTGCACAAGGGCATGACATCGCGCGACCTCACCGAGAACGTCGAGCAGCTGCAGGTCCGCCGGTCGCTGGAGCTGATCCGGGTCCGGGTCGCCGCGGTGCTGGCCAGGCTCGCCCGGCTCGCCGCCGAGCACGCGGACCTGGTGATCACGGGCCGTTCGCACAACGTCGCCGCGCAGGCCACCACGCTCGGGAAGCGGTTCGCGACCGCCGCCGACGAACTGCTGGTCGCGTTCGTACGCCTTGACGAGCTGATCGCGCGCTACCCGCTGCGTGGCATCAAGGGCCCGGTCGGCACCGCGCAGGACATGTTGGACCTGCTCGGCGGTGACCAGGACAAGCTGGCGCGGTTGGAGCAGACCGTCGCCGGTCACCTGGGCTTCGAGGAGCACTTCGTCAGCGTCGGGCAGGTCTACCCGCGCTCGCTGGACTTCGATGTCGTCACGGCTCTAGTCCAGGTCGCCGCCGCGCCGTCGAGCCTGGCCAAGACCATCCGGCTGATGGCGGGGCACGAGCTGGTCACCGAGGGCTTCAAGCCGGGCCAGGTCGGGTCGTCGGCCATGCCGCACAAGATGAACACGCGCTCCTGCGAGCGGGTCAACGGCCTCGCGGTCATCCTGCGCGGCTACGCGTCGATGACCGGCGAGCTGGCGGGCGACCAGTGGAACGAGGGCGACGTGTCCTGCTCTGTAGTGCGCCGGGTCGCGCTGCCGGACGCCTTCTTCGCCATCGACGGTCTACTTGAGACGTTCCTCACCGTGCTCGACGAGTTCGGCGCCTACCCCGCGGTGATCGCCCGCGAGCTGGACCGCTACCTGCCGTTCCTGGCCACCACCAAGGTGCTGATGGCCTCGGTGCAGGCCGGGGTCGGCCGGGAGACCGCGCACGAGGCGATCAAGGAGCACGCCGTCGCGGTGGCGCTGGCCATGCGCGAGCGCGGCGCGGCCGACAACGACCTGCTCGACCGGCTCGCCGCCGACGACCGCATCCCGCTCGACCGCGCCGCGCTCGACGCACTTCTCGCCGACCGGCTCCCGTTCACCGGGGTCGCGGGCGCGCAGGTGGCCGAGGTCGCCAAGCGGGTCGAGGCCGTGCTGGCCCGGTTCCCGGAGGCGGCGGGCTACGCACCCGGCGCCATCCTGTAGCCGGCATCACCCGATCGCGGTCCCGGTATGTGAGAGATTCGCCCGATTTTGGCGCGCGCCCGGACACGTGCATACCGTCGGTGACGAACGAGGGCGGGGATCAGACCTCCCCGCCCTCGTGAACCTGTTGTGCGACAAGCACATGAACGACGGAAGACGGATGCGAACCTCATTGCTGCGCGTAGTCGCGCTCGCCGTTGCCGGTATCACCGCCACGACCGCGCTGACCGGGTGCGGCTCGTCCTCGGACGCGGGCCAGGGCGGCGCCCAGACGCTGCGGGTCGGCACCCTCGGCGACGCCCCGCCGAACGTCTACCAGGAGAACGGCGTCTACACCGGGTTCGACAACGAGCTGTTCAAGGCCGTCGCCGACAAGGCCGGGTACAAGGTCGAGTTCGTCGGCACCGACTTCTCCGCCCTGCTCGGCCAGGTCGCCAACAAGACCTACGACGCGGGCTCGTCGGCCATCGCGCAGACCGAGGAGCGGCGCAAGACCGTCGACTTCACCGATCCGTACAACTACGAGTACATCTCGATCCTGAGCAAGGACAAGGGCATCACCGACGCCAAGCTGCTCGACGGCAAGCGCGTCGCGGTGATCCAGGCCACCGTGGGCGACAAGTACCTCGGCGCCACCGTGCCCGGCGCGCAGGTCGTCCGCTTCCCCAGCTACGACACCGCGATCGCGGGCCTGCGCAACGGCAACGCCGACGCCTGGGTGGTCGACCTGACCATCGCCGAGAAGTACGCCAAGGAAGATCCGACCCTCGCCGTCACCGCGACCATCGAGGCCAACGACCTGCCGCACGGGTTCGCCGTCCGCAAGGGCAACGACGAACTGCGCGGCAAGCTCAACGACGGCCTGCGCGCGGTGATCGCGGACGGCACCTGGCAGAAGCTGCACGACAAGTTCATCCCGAGCGTGCCGGTGCCGGACAAGTTCAAGCCCAAGTCCTGATGTCCGACCTGCTCGACACGTTCCTCAACTGGGACTACATCGCCGAGGTCCTGCCGGACCTGCTCAAGACCGGCCTGGTCAACACGCTGGTCCTCGCGGGGTTCTCGGCGGTGCTCGGCACGGTCCTGGGGTTGGGGCTCGCGCTGCTCGGCCTGTCGCACCGGCGGTGGCTGCGCTGGCCCGCGCGGGTCTACACCGACATCTTCCGCGGCCTGCCCGCGATCGTGACGATCCTGCTGGTCGGGCAGGGTCTCGCGGTCGTGGCCAGGCCGCTGGTCGGCACCAACCCGTACCCGCTGGGCATCCTGGCGCTGAGCCTGATCGCCTCGGCCTACATCGGCGAGATCTTCCGCGCAGGCATCCAGAGCGTCGACAAAGGACAGTCCGAGGCGGCGCGGGCGCTGGGCATGACGCACACCGCCACGATGGCCCGCGTCGTCGTGCCGCAGGGGATCCGGCGGGTGCTGCCCGCGCTGGTGAACCAGTTCATCTCGCTGGTCAAGGACTCCAGCCTGGTGTACTTCCTCGGGTTGCTGGTCTCGCAGCGGGAGCTGTTCCGCATCGGGCAGGACCTGGCGGCCAACACCGGCAACCAGTCGCCGCTGGTCGCCGCCGGGCTGGTGTACCTGGCGATCACGGTTCCGCTGACGCACCTGGTGAACGCCGTCGACCGCCGCCTGCGCGAGGGTCGACCGGTGCGGGGAGGTGACACCCTTGACGAACTCGAGCCTGCGCGTGGCTGACCTGCACGTGTCGTTCGGCACCCTGGAGGTGCTGCGCGGGGTGGACCTGGCGGTGCCGAGCGGGTCGACGACCTGCGTCATCGGGCCGTCCGGCTCGGGCAAGTCGACGCTGCTGCGCGCGATCAACCAGCTGGAACGCCCCTCGCGCGGTGACGTTCTGCTCGACGAGGTCAGCGTGGTGCGCGCCGACCCGGACGCGCTGCGGCGGCGGATCGGGATGGTGTTCCAGCACTTCAACCTGTTCGCGCACCGCACCGTGCTGGACAACCTGGTGCTGCCGCTGCGGTCCGTGCTCCGGCTGTCCAAAGAGGAGGCACGCGAGCGGGCGCTGGGGCACCTCGGCGACGTCGGGCTGGCGGACAAGGCGCCGTACCGGCCCTCGGCGCTGTCGGGCGGTCAGCGGCAACGGGTCGCGATCGCGCGGGCGCTGGCCATGCGGCCGGAGGTGATGCTGTTCGACGAGGCCACCAGCGCGCTGGACCCGGAACTGGTCAAGGGCGTGCTGGGGCTGATGGCGGAGCTGTCGGCCACCGGGATGACCATGGTGGTGGTGACGCACGAGATGGGCTTCGCGCGGTCGGTCGCCGACCAGGTCGCGTTCATGGACCACGGCCGGGTCGTCGAGGTGGGGCCGCCGGGTCGGGTGTTCGAGTCACCGTCGAGTCCCAGGCTGCGGAGGTTCCTGGACCAGGTGCTCTGATTCGGTAAAGTCGAGGCCGTGGCGAGAGTGTCCGGTTTGGCGTACTACCCGGTGAAGGGCTTCCGAGCGGTCCCGGTGACCAGCGCGGACGTCGTGGAGACCGGCCTGGTCGGCGACCGCCAGTACATGGTCGTCGACGCGGCGGACGGCAGCTTCATCAGCCAGCGCAAGGTCCCGGCCATGGCCGCGGCCCGCGCGGCCGTCGTCGACGGCGGCCTGCTGCTGTCGCTCGACGGCCTGGACGACCACCTGGTCGAGGTGGTGCCGGACGGCCCGGTGCGCGAGGTCAGCATGTTCAACAAGTGGTACGGCCACGGCATCGACCAGGGCGACCTGGCCGCCAAGTGGTGCAGCCAGGCCCTCGACCGCGACGTCCGCCTCGTCCGCTTCCCCCCAACCCAAACCCGCGACGGCTGGGGCCTGCACCCGGGCAAGGTCGCCTTCGGTGACGCCCACGCCATCCTGCTGATCACCGAGGCGTCCCTCGCGGACCTCAACACCCGCATCACCGCCACCGGCGAACCCCCGGTCCCCATGGACCGCTTCCGCCCCAACATCACCCTCACCGACTGGCCAGCCCACGCCGAGGACCGAGCCATCCGCCTGCGCATCGGCCCGGTAGAACTCGGCTTCTCCACCCGAGCCATCCGCTGCGCCGTCCCCACCGTCGACCAGTCCACCGGCGAGAAGAAAGGCCCCGAACCCACCCGCACCCTAGCCACCTACCGCCGAGACCCAGACCGCCCCGGCCTCTCCTTCGGCGCCAAGTACGCCGTCCTCACCCCCGGCCCCCTCCACCTCAACGACGAGGCCATCGTGGTCGAGGGGTAGACTGTCCGCACACCTGGTCCGGGTGGCGGAATGGCAGACGCGCTAGCTTGAGGTGCTAGTGCCCTTAACGGGCGTGGGGGTTCAAGTCCCCCCTCGGACACCAGCACTACTCACCCGTGGAGACGCAGTGATGTCCACGGCTTCCTCCCCAGCGTGGTAGTTGATCTCCACGCCCATCTCGTTGTACAGGCTGGCCAGGGTGAGCGGGTCGCCGCTGTCGACCACGGCTTGTACATCGCCCAGCGAGCTGAACTTCGCGTAGATCTCCTCCGCGGTGACCACGCTGGGATCGAGCCCCTTACCCAACTCCGCTGCTGCCGCCTCTCGCTCGGCCTGTGCCTGGTTCACAGCGTCGACCAAGGCGATGGGGTCGACTCCGGCGCCGATGGCGTCCTGGTAGCGCCGTAGCCGGGCGTCAGCCTCCTTCAACCGTGCCCGCGCGGCCTCCTGGTCGAACGCGCCTGGTCCGCCCTGGGCATCGACCAAGGCTTGCACTGTTCGGTCCACGCGACCGGGGTGCAGCAACTCCGCTAGCCACTCGTTGACGATGTCGCGTAGCGGGTCCTCGCGCAGGTAGATCGTGGGCGGGTGACTCGCCAGCCACGGGGAGCCGGGCGCCAAGGTTCGTGCCGGGCAGCGGTAGTACATGCTGTGCTTGCGCGGGCTGCCCTCCATCTTCCGGGAACACACCCCGCACCGAAGATGACCGCGGAACAGGTACGTGTGTTTGGTCGGCCTCCCCGATCGCTCAGTCCTTCGCGCCGTGCGTAGACCGCCGATAGCCTTCCCGCGCCGCCGCAACTGGGCCTCGGTGAACAACTCCACTGGGATAATGACCGGGTGCGCCTGCTCTCGTGAGCGCACGACCTTGTCCGCCGCCGCTCGCCGGAACCGCACCACATGCCCAGCGCTCACGTCGTCGGGATCGAGCAGCATTTCCCGCCGCGTCCACCGGCCGAAGAACGCGTAACCGGTGTAGCGGGGGTTGTCGAGAATTGCCTTGATCGTGCCGCCCTGCCATCCATCGGCGATCCGGTGCCTGTTCTGCTCCGGCCGCGCCGCAGAGGGACAGGGGATCGCGTCGCGGTTGAGTGCGTTGGCGATGGCCCGGTCGCCCATGCCGTTGAGGTAGTCGGCGAAGATCCGGCGCACCACTTCGGCGGCCTGCTCGTCCAGTTCCAGCACGCGCAGGTGAAAGCCTTCCGCCGCCTTCCGCGGGTTGGGGTGCAGGCCAGCGTCAACGACCTTGTACCCATACGGTGCGCGTCCACCTTGGTAGCGGCCTTCGTTGACGACCTGTGCGTCCATCGCCGCGCGAACCCGGGCTTGGACGTGTTGGCGCTCGGACTCGCTCATGCCGCCGAGCACGCTCATCAGCATCTTGTGAGAGGGGTTGCGTGGGTCGTACTTGCCGCCAAGCTCCGGCACCCACAGGTCCACGTCGTAGGCGGCGAACCGGGGTGCGATCAGGGAGAACTGGTTGCCGAACCAACACCGGGTCCCCTCACCCACGACCACGCCGGTCCAGGTGCGTCGCGGGTCCTTGAGCCCGGCGAGCAGCGCCGAGGCTTCCTCTCGGCGCTCCCACGGCACTGATCGGGACTGGCCGATGTCGAAGAATGTCGCGACCCGCCGACCTCCGAGAGGGCCGACGAACTTCTCAGCGTTGCCGCGCTGCCAGCCGAGTGAGGTCTCCGGGTCCTGGTTGTCCTCGGTGGAGCAACGGCCGTAGAACGCCACCGGGCCGACCTCGTCGCCCATCGGGTCGGTGGCGACCTCCACACCGAACAACTCATCGAACCGCGACCACGGACTACCGCTCATGACTGGTTCCCCCTCTCCGGGTCTCCCATGGTGGTGTAGCCCATGAGAAGCGCAAGGAGAATCCGGTAGCCCCGCCTGGTCAGTACCGGAGGTTCACTCGGACGACGCACCACCAGCCCGTGCCGGTACACAGTTAGCGTTCGGGCCTCTACCCGCCTACCGCCCAGGTCAGCGCCACTATCGACGCCCCTACCGGCCTCTACCCGGGTAGACCTCATCGGCCACCCCGGTAGAGGTCCCACGCGTCCCCGAGGACCGCGCGACGGTACCCGTTGCGGTTACGATTACCGATCTTCACTTGACCCGGCCGCACCCCCAACGGCACCAACACCGCCGCCAGATCCTCTGCCGTCCACGCCGCGTACCGACCATCGACGGTGGCCAGCCGGGACAGCACCGTGTCAGTCCACAAGCGATCATCCGATCCGAACACCGCCAGCACATCCACCACGGCCACCCGGTCCACCGAGTCCTCAACAGGTCGAGCGCCAGCCAAGCTGTCCGCGTCGATGCGCGGCAACCCTTGCGCGGCTCTCCGGGGGCCGTTCAACCGCGCCCGACCAGCAGGCACCGGCCGGATCTTGTTCAAGATCGGATCCCGCGACCCGGCCGCGTGCACGAAACACACGCCAGCGTCCTCCGGCGCCTCCCCGGTCGCGGGGTTGAGCCGATCCGGCCGCCAACCCTCGCCGATCATGTTCGCCCCGAGCACCAGCCGCACATCCGCATGACGGCACGCGTGCATGATCTTCAACGCCGCGATCTCCGCCACCGCGGCCCCGAGTGCGTCGGACGTGGCTTCACTTGCCGCCAACACCAGCGTCACCCGCGACTTCCGCCCAATCCGGATCAGGTCAACGGCCAGCGCCTTCGCCTGATCCGACAGGCGCGGATACTCGTCGCAGAACACCACCACAGCAGGTCGCTCCGGCGACGCGTCCCATGCGTCACCCATCCCCAACCGGGTCAGCAGCTTCGGCCGCGTCTGCGCCATCGCCACCGCGTCCGCTAGCGCCGCCTCGATCCCGGCCTGCTCCCGCTCAACCCGCTCGACGCCACCACCGAGCACCTCCAGCCCGTTCCCCGCCGGGTCCAGGTCCCACACCACCGCGTCCGCACACGCCGATACCGCGTCAGCCAGGGTTCGCATCGTCTGCGACTTGCCTGCACCCGGCCCACCGATCACCACCGCGTGCACCCCATACAGCGACAGCCGCAGGTCATCCCCGCTCATCCGCGCCCCGACCACATGCGCGTCCTTGATCGACAACGACCCCGCCGCGCGATCCGGCGCCACCGCCAACCCCGCGAACGGATCCCGCTCCGCCAACCGCAACACCACCCGCGCCCGACGCCCACGATCCGGCGCCGCCAACACCCCACCCGACGGCAGATCCAGCGTCGTCTCCAACTCCGCCACCTTCGCCACCAGACCAGCCGGAGTCCCGCGCTTGAGCACCACCGCCGCCTCCCACCCCCACGGCGTACGCCGAGCGCCCTCCACCCCGCGCAGCTCGATCCCCTCCGCCGCCACCGCCCGCGCCACACAGTCCGCCGCCTGCCCCCGCGTGTGAGCATCAGCGATCGGAAACGGCTCATTCGGCACCAGGACGCTCCCGGCGACCACGTCAGCCCGTGGCCGCGCAGGTCGACGCGCCCGACCCACCGCAGCGCACACAACCGCCAGCGTCGACCACGCCGCCCACGACACCCAGGCGCCATACCGGTCCCCGAGTACGGCCAGGCCACCCACCAGGCCGACCAACACTCCTCCGACCAGACACAACCTGCGGTAGGCGGCCCGCCGCCACGCTTCCCGCGCAGTCTTCGCCCGGTGAGCGCGCCCGGCCTCCACCTCCAACTCCCGCACCAACGGCCCATACTCCCGATAGGCCAGCAGGTAGCGCCCCAAGCACCGAGCGAGCCACCACCCGCCGACCACCGCCAGGCCCACGAACCTCGCCACCCCGGGAACCCCGCGCACGACAAACCACCGGCCAGCGCGGAACGCCCCACGCCACACCGTCCGCACCAACAGGCCCGGCGCAACGTGCACAAGCCAGCCCCGAGCATCCCTGAACCAGTCGCCGCTCATCGGCCACCGCCACGGCGCTCCCGCCACACCGGATACAGCGCACGCACGTCATCCGCTGACAGCGCACCCCACACCCCAAACACCTGGCCACCGGACGCCCGCAACTCAAGCTCCAGGCACTCACGCCGAACCGGGCACCCAGCACAGACCCGAGCCGCCAACTCACGATCACCCAGGTCATCCCCCGACCACACCGGCTCCCGCCCGACCTCCATGCAGGCCCCATCACGGGTCACCACCGCCCACAACACGTCATCAGGCACCGACTCATACCGATCCAACCCAGCCGCGATGCGCTCGAAGTCCGTCATCACGCATCACCCGACTCATCCGCAAGATGCGCCAGCACATGAGCCGGAACAGCCACCCCACGCCCACACCGAACAACCCGCAATGTCCCCACCCGAATAGCCCGACTCACCCGCGCCCGATCAACACCGAGAACCCACGCAACCGCCGCAACCGACAACAGGCATGGAGCATGCCGAGAAGATTTGCTGCTCATTGGTTCGAGTCCTTTGCTCGTGACCCGCTGTCTGCGAGCCGCCGAGTCCAGTAGGACCGAAAGCTAGAACGAAACCCATGCCCGTTCGGGATGCGACAATTCCCGTCGAGAATATCCGCAGGTCGCCATATGACAGCACTGATCGAACATTCCAAGAAAGAATACTTCGCCAGCAATATTCCCAGGCTGAATGTCGATCTATCTCGCCCGGTAGCCTGATACCCGTGATCGACCATGCGAGCGAAAGCGCCGAGGTGTTCTCCCCGCAGGTCACCCGCGCGGTTCTAGACGCTGCCTGCACTGATGCAGGCTTCGACTCGACGGACGCCACGCTCGTGCGAATCGGCGAGAACGCCCTATATAGACTGGCGAATGAGCCTATTATCGTCCGGATCGCTCGCACTATGGACTACTGGCACCAGTCCGCCAACGAGGTCCACGTAGCCGAGTGGCTCGCCGACGTCGACTACCCTGCCGCTGCCGTAGTCGCCGATCTGGTACAGCCCATTGAAGTCGGTGGACACCCCGTCACCTTCTGGAGGCTCATCCCAGGCAATGACGCAGGCCCGCAGGACATCACCAAACTGGCGCAACTCCTCCGCCGACTCCACTCGCTACCCGCACCGGCACACTTCACGCTGCCCGGGTACGACTTCGCGGAGCGAGTCACCAGGCGCCTAGAAACAGCTCCGGCTGCCGACAGGGACAAGTCCTACCTCCTCGCCAAGTTCAAGGAACTCAGCGACCAGGTCGACGAACTAACCTTTCCGCTGGACAAGTCGCCCGTCCACGGCGATGCGCACATCAAGAACGTCATGGTCGTCAACGGCAACCCGGTGCTCATCGACTTCGAGAACATGGGGTTCGGTCAATCCGAGTGGGACTTGGCGATGACCGCCACCGAGTACGTCACAGCCCAGTGGTGGTCGCCCAAGCAATACGCTGCTTTCGTTGACGCGTACGGCTTCGACGTTACCGACTGGTCTGGCTTCGATGTGCTCCGGCAGGTACACGAGATCAAGATGACCACCTGGCTGATGCAGAACATCAACCAGTCCCACGAGATCGCCGAGGAGTTCGCGGCCAGGATGCGCACCATCCGGTCACAGCAGCCTGGGGCTCGGTGGCGGCCGTTCTAGTCCAGCTGGTCAGCCGAGCAAGTGGTGTCGATCGCGCCAGGCCAGTCGGAGCAAGGTCAGGGAGCTGGCTGAGAATCGCGATTCCAACCGGCTGATCGCCTCGGCAGTGAAGGGCATGTCCGCTCGGCCTCCCTCGCCGACGATATGGCCTTCGTCGTTAGTCGCCACCAGTCCGGTGAACAACCGGTCGAACACCTCGCCGTCCACGACGGCAACCGTCCGTTGACTCGCGCCCAGGGTGAGGGGGTCCATCACCAGGCCGTAGTGCCAGAGTCGGAAGCGGCCGTCGGTGCGAGCTTGCTCGAAGGATCGGAAGGGTTCGTCCCCGGCGTAGTCGATGGATCTCGCTCCGGAACCATCGTGTTCGGGGTTGCCAAGGAACTCTTCGGAGTACTCGCGCATGATGTTGCGCCACAACGAAAAGTCGTTGTCCACATCGACCGCAGCGAACGATGATGGCTGGAACTCTCCTGACGGCATGACGGTGCACATGCCACCACCGTCAGCGACAGCGCTGCCGTCGCGCTGGTGCACCACGAAGCGATGCTCCCCGTGTGTGTCCTTGCGGATGGTCAAGGTGCTGATACCTGGTGACATCAGCATTCTGGCGGGATCGAAGGGGTCGCCGAGCGCTGACCTGAGCGGCAGAGCGTCCCATGTGGGCACTGACCCGCCTGCTGCCAGCCACGCGGCCTTGAACTCGTGAGCGAGGTATTCCTTGGCGTCGAACACCTCGAAGAACGTTGTGGTCCCGAAGGTCAGCCCGTATCCGCCCGCGGTGGACACGTCGAGAAGGCGGTAGCTAAGTCGGTTCTCCAGCAGCCGGGGCCGAACCAGGTCGCGCACCGCGCGACTGTAGCTCCCGTAGCGATCACCTCGGTCACTCAGCGGCAGAACGTGATCCACCGGTCCAAGGTGAGGTGTGGGCTGGTCGGCGTCGGAGAAGGCTAGTTTCACCGAGTCCAACTCCACGGGTTCTTCCAGCAACCAACCGGGTCCAGTCAGCACATGACCGCCGAGTGCGCGTTGGCCAGACGGATAGAGCCATGCCGCTGTCTCAGCCAGCTCGCGACCACGGGAGCTCCCGACACGGCGGACTCGAAGCCACTCTGCTTGGCTGCGGCGGATGTGCTCGGCGATCTCGGGTCCGAACGCCTCGCTTGTCTCGGCCAGGTCCACGGACCCGGCTTCCCGGGATGAGAACGGTACTTGGTGTGCTGTGATCCGCCGTGGTCGTTCGATCCGGCTTTGTGTGGAGAGGTCGAACCACAGCAGGTGTTGGGGCAGGTGCAGCGTTCTGGCGTAGTATCGGAGCGTTTCAAGGTTCTGTTCCGGCTTGCCCTTTTCCAGCTTGCTGATTTGTGCTTGAGTGAGACCTAGCCACCGGCCCAGCAGTTCCTGGTTCAGCGCTTTCCCGAAGAGCCAGAGATGGCGCATGTGGTAGCGGTAGGCCCTGAAGACCTTGCCGATGTGCTGGCTCTCGAAGGCGGCCCGGAACTCGTCGGTGTCGAAGAAGTCTTCGCCCAGGTCGACGGGCGGCTTGTCCAGCTGGTCGTAGTGCTCCCGGTGGCACTTGATGCACAGGCGCCCGGTGTTGGCCGCGGCCAGTGCCGCGCCGCATCCCGGACACCGCCGCTCACCCGCCGCTGCGTGATCGGGTGCGCCCATCCTCGTTCCCCTGTCCCGGGTGTGGAGCCGCTGCCAGTCCGTTGACCAGGGTACATGCGGAAACGTACACCCCACCAACGGGTGAACGAGTCGCCGCACAGTAGCCGCGCTGCGGCCGTATTCCCGCTCAGAATGTGGCATTCCCGCAGCGATATAGGTGGTCCCACCAGGCCGGGCGACTGTTGTGGCAGTCCCACCACCTCCGAGACAGGTACCCGCCCCACGATGGCCGACCCCCTACGCCCCGTCGTCACCGCGTCGCTGACCACTGGCGTCGTTCACGTCACCAGTGGACTACCGGCGTCCACCAGCCTGATCGACCACATCCTGACCCTGGAACACACCGACTGGGAAACCGTCCTCGCGATCGGCGACATCGAGTTCCATCAGACGAAAGACGGTCCTTACCCCGATCACCAAATGCGCCTGAGCGTCCGGCCATCCCTGGGATTCGCGGCCTTGAACTACACCGACCACACCGACCCGGAACTTGTTCTCGCCATCTCACACAACCCGAGACAGCCACCACCGGATGTCGACCTGATCTTCAACGGCGCCACCGGAGCCATCTTTCCCCACTCCGCTGTCATCCCGATCCCCGACGCCCGGGCTGCTCTCCATCAGTGGCTATGCACGCGCGAGCGGCCCACCTGCATTCAGTGGCGCCCTTTCAAGACCTACTGACCCTTGCCAGGCGCGCGCTCCATCACCCACTCGACTCAACCCCACGAGCGGACTATGTCTACCCCAACACTGACCGTCCCGTACATCACCAGGTGGAGCACCGAAGCCACTGCCCTCGGCCAGCTCACCCGCCGCCCGTCCGGCCGTGGCATCGCCTACCGGGACGAGGCCTTGGGCGACCGCGACAAGCACGGTGTCCTCTGGGCACGAGCGAACTCCGCCCCGACCGTTGGCCGCCCCAGCTTCGGCAAGATCCACCCAGCCCGCCAACGCCGCGCGATGCGTCGCCTGCTGTGCCAGGTCTGCGCCAACCCCGCCGACCAGACCCCCGACGGTGTCCTGTGGCTGTTGTTGGACCACCGCGACGACTGGCCCGATTGGCCTCACGGCATGGGGGTCACCGAACCGCCCATCTGCCGCCCCTGTATCGACGTGGCCACCCAACACTGCCCAGCCCTACGCCGCGGCCACATCGTCATCCGATCCCGCCAACACGACATCTCCGGAATCCAGGGCCTCCAGTTCCACCCCGGCCGCACCGGCATCACCCCCGGCGAGCAAGTCCTACTCGACTACACCGACCCCGCCGTCGTGTGGACCCTGGCCCACAACCTCGTCCGCTTGCTCGGCGACTGCACCATCGTGGACTGACCATGCCCCCGCGCGGACGACCCACCGGCCCCACCCCACAAGCCGAAGCACTCATCGTCCGCCACGGCCCCGTCTTCGACCACTTCGCCCACCGCTGGTGCCTCAAAGCCGAACTCCCCGATGGCACGCAAGCGACCACGATCTTCGATCTCGACCCCGGTCTGTCCACCGCGCACCTCCACCCCGCCGCCATCCCCACCTACAGCGTCGTACTCACCCGAACCGACACCGTGCGCCTGACCGCCGTCTGCCACACCCAGGGACGAACGGCCACCTTCACCAGCACCGGAACAAGACTCACCGTCACCCACGCGCCCGACGGCATCACCATGACCAGCGCCACCCGCAACCACCAACTCACTCTCACCTACCACCACCACACCGCCACGGCCCTAGCAGTGATCACCGGCGAGCTAGCCGACCGAATGCCCATCACCCACCACAAAGCGGTCTCATGACGGCCAGAAACTGGAACGCGGTCGCCCGCACCATCAGCGCCCGGACACGCGAACTCCGACTGTCCCAACTGGCGCTCGCCGAACGGTCACAGGTCGCCCCCGCCACCATCCGCGAGCTCCAGTACAACACCGTCCAACGCAGGCGAAACAGCCGAACCCTGGAAGCGCTCTCCGTCGCCCTCGAACTTCACCCTGGCCACCTCGCCGCAGTCCTCACCGGACGAACGCCACCCAGCCGCGAAACCTCTCCACTACCCCGGCTGGACCCACTCGCCCGCCTGCTTGTTGTGGAACAACACGTCTTGGCGTTGCGCCAACGCCTCGATGAGATCCACACGGCACTCAACCCAGACCAGCCGAAGCGGTAACCGCCGAACCCAGGATGTCCGCCCATGCCCACCAGCCACCGCGGCCCCAGTTCTGCCACATCCCTACGAACCTGGATCCTCGGTCGTGAACTCCGCCGCATCATGACCGACGCAGGCCACACCAACAACGACCTCGCCCGCCACCTGGGCTGGCACCCCGCCACCCTGTCCCGCTACGTCAACGGCCAACGCCACATCCCGCCAGCAGACCTCGTGCACCTGCTCATCGCCTGCGGCCACACCCACCGCACCGACCGCGACCAACTCCTAGCACTCGCCGCCGACCACCACACCCCGCGTCACTGGCACGACCACCACGACACCGGCCTCTACGCCAACACCCTCACCGACCTCGAACACGACTCCACCGCCATCACCTACTACACCCCGACGTCCCTACCCGACATCGTCCACACCCCCGACTACCACCACGCCCTACTCACCGCGTCACCCCTGGTCCCCGCCGACACCATCCCCGCACACCTCGCCACCCACCACGCACGCCGCCGACTACTCACCAGGACAACGCCGCCCGCCATCACCGTCATCCTCAGCAACCTGGCCCTCTTCACCGCCGCGAACCGCGAGAAGGTCTTCCCCGACCAACTCCACCACCTCCACACCCTCGCCTCGGCCCCCACCATCTCCATCCGGGTGCTCGACCTCCCCGCCCTCGCCAGCCCCCACCTCACAACACCCTTCCAACTGCTCACCACCACAAGCCGCGCCAAGGTCCTCCACCTACCGACACACACCGCGAACCTCTACACCGAAGAACCCCACACCGTCCGCATCTACGAATCGCTCCTCACCGACCTCGCTCGCCAGAGCCGCCCGCTCGGCGCACTCGCCGACTACCGAACCCAGCGCATCCCCGCCTGACACCCACCCGCAGAAAGCACACCCCCGCAGTGAGCCGCACCGCCATCACCGCAGCCCTCACCAGGATGACCAGCGCACTCGACCAGCACCTGATCACCTACTCACTGCCCACCCCGCACCTCATCACTCTGTCCGTGGGTGGACGCCCCAGCGACTACGCGCGGGTGATGATCCACTCCGAGAGCCTGCCCATCATCGCCGCAACCCTCCTGCACTGGGCCAACACCCTCACCAACCCACAACCCAGACTTCTCGGCGAAACAGACGACTACACAGCCAAGATCCAGGTCCACGGCCGACTCCCCGACCGCACCGAGGTCCAGGTGTGCGCCCACCCCGAACACCACTTGGACAAGTTCCGAGACCAGGCTCTTAGCCCTGACCAGACCTTGCTCTGGCTCCACGAGCAGGCATCAACCGCCCTGACAGCCAGGCATGCGGCCACTGAATGACCGCATGTGGCCTGTCAGTCGGCCACCAGAAGGTCATGGATTCCCCGGAACGACGCGGTCAGCGAGTCCAGCGCCCTGGCCCCCTTGTCCGCGGTTGCCTTAGACGGGTACCCGATGATCCCCGTCTTCGAGTACCCCGCCATCCCCGTCAGATGGAAGTACGGCCGCTCCGGCGCCTCGTAGTCGGCCTCCCTGTAGCTGGGCCGCACCAGCTCCGGATACGCATGCAAGAGGATCGAGGTCTCCCACTCCCCACCATGCATGTCCTCACTCGCCGTCGACTCCATCCCCGCTGCCTCCCGCGCCACCTCCACATCGCGCCGCCCAGGGAACAACGCCATCGACGGCCCGATCAGATTCGCCTCTTGCGCGATATTCGACAACACATAGTTACCGCCATGTCCATTCACCAACACCAGACGCGTGTTCGTATGCACCTCAGCCAACGACGCCCGCACATCCCGAATAATCGCGATCACCGTCGACGCACTGAGACTCACCGTCCCCGGATACCCCTCATGCTCATGCGAACACGACATCGTCACCGGCGGCAACCGAAACAACCCATACCTCTCCGCCAACCGTTGCGCAATCACCTCAGCAACAACCGTATCCGTCACCAACGGCAAATGCCCCCCATGCTGCTCAAAACTCCCCACCGCCATCACCGCAACCTCGGAATTCCACCGACCCGCATCCCGAGAAGTCCAATCAGTAAGCACACCAACACCCCGCAATCGCTACCACCAAGACGCAGCGACCCTAGCTACACCCCCAACCCCACGCACAGCACTACACCCCCACTTCCCCCGACTGCGCCCTACACACATCCCCAGTTGCGCCGAACTCAACGGCACCACTGCGCCGCAGCTCCGACAATGCCCTCGCTTCCACCCTAGAATCCCGCCAATGCATCCCACACCAAACGACCCCACCCAACGTTGGACCAGCGGCAACGCCGCCGACGACACCACCAACACCCGCGGCTGGCTAGTCGGCCACTTCATCGACCCATCCGAAGGCGTCCGCTCCTCCAAGGACGTCGAGGTCAAATGGGGCACCCACCCAGCAGGCGACAAGCGCCCCGAATGGACCTCCGACGACCAACGCACGACCCTGGTCGTCCTGGTCAGCGGCCACTTCCGCGTAGACCTCACCGGCGGCCACCACGCCATGACCCGCCCCGGCGACTACGTCATGTGGGGCGCCGGAGTCGACCACTCCTGGGAAGCCCTCGCCGACTCCATCGTCATGACCGTCCGCTGGCCCTCGGCCGCTTAGCCACTCCACCGACAGCAATCCGGCGCAAGACCGGCGGAAACCCTAATCAGTGCTGGCATCAGCACCTAGTCTGGCATTAAAGACCAAACTAAGTGTGAGCCCACCCTGAACACCACCTCGACCAGTTCCGTGGTCAGACCCCCAACCTCGAACAAGCCATGATCTGGCTAGACGACCAGACCAAAGCCGCCCTGGCAGCCGGGGATTCGGCCACTGAATGAGCGGCACCCAGCCGTTTCAGTAGGCTACCATGAAGATAGTCGAGTCGATAGAAAGACGCGCTTAATGGATCTAAAGCCTTGGCCCCGTTATCGGCCTGGCTGGCTAGTCAACCACTTCAGCACCCACCCGCAAACGAAAGACATCGAGTTCAAATGGGCCACCCATCCCGCGCGGCCAAAACATCTCATCTGGACCACCGACGATCCAGCGCGCCACCATCCTCATCCTAATCGATGACCGCTTCCGCATAGACCCCATTGAAACATCTATACTTTCACTCGCCCCGACAACTGCGTCATGGATGGCGGTCGACACCTCTGACGCAATGACCGTCGCTGACTCTCGGCCGTATCAAAGTCTCTACCGGAGCGTGCTCGCTACTAGCCGCTTGACTCAACTAATAGGTCGGTTACCACTATCCGAGCCTTGAACTAGAACGGTTCGTCCCATCGGCATTGGCCGCTCCAGACTCGGATTGATTGGCAACAATCGAGCGATTGGCCATCCTTCGCTTAGGAAAGTCGACCCACATATCCTGATAAGGAGAATCAAAGCCGGGACGGAAACGTAGGACTTCGTTGGGCTCGGCAAATGTCGCCGAATGCATCAGGTACTGCGGCTCGTCCAGACGTGGTAGAAGTAGGGAGTCGTAAGCCGACGGTCGACTGAAAGACACCCTCTGACCGGTGGGGGACTTGAGTATTACAGTCCTCCTGCCCCATTCGTCAGATTTGGTCTGCTCGTGTATGAACGGCAGTCTGACAAACCCCAGCGAGTCGAGTAGGCCGACCGCTTGATTCATAGCCTCAAGGCTGTCCACTAACTTTGTCATGTCCACACTAGATCTGCGAAAGTGGCTCAGATCATTGCGACTGCTGGCTACATTGTTCGACTCCATGGTATGACGAACTTTTTGAAGACCATCGATTATTGTCTTTTGCGCGCGGCCATCCAAATCAAGAAACGGATGGACGTGCCCAAACGGAAATTCCTGTATGCTCGTCCTGCGAACATAGTCTGGTATACTATCCTTCGGGCGAAGATACTTCTCGGATCCTTCGCGAAGCCCATCCAGATGTTCAGACAGTATTCCTAGGCCGCGTATCAGTGGGTTCAGCGTCAGAGGCGCGCTGAAGTCCACGCCATTAGTGCCGGCGTTCGCTGAGCTTGCGTTGAGAACAGCGCAAGAGGTTTCAAATTCGAGATTACCCCGGAACTCAAATGGCCGATCACTCGCATAATGATCATTGATAAGCGCCCACGTCACATAAGCCAGCACATCTACAAGGAGACCCTCCAGCTTCTCGTAGAGCACCACAGAGGCGCGACGGATCGGCTCCTCGTCTACACTGGAGCTAAGCTGAGCTGCCTTTGCTAGCCCCAGCATCTCTTTAAGATGTTCAAAGAACTTGCCGTGAGGTACTTCGAGTTCAGTTGTGCTGAATCCGAGCTTCCATAGAGCCATTGCTACAAGTTCGTCATCACCGAGTTGGTCGATGTCTGGCAGACCAAGTGTAGTACAAGCGTATTCCGCATTCTCTCGCCGAGCTAGAATCAGGTTCCTCAATACAGCTTCAGGGCTAACCGATCGCAGATACTCGGCTAGCTTGGCTGCTGGAGTTACTGCATCGAGGCCGCGAAGTTGCCAGTCGAGGTTGTGCATATCGTCGACCTTGTCGACCTTGTATAGCGCTTTTACAAGTCGATGCATTCGAAGTACGGCCAACCGAGAACTTGGCGCACGAACAGTGACCCCCTGATGGCCGAGCACAGCTTCCAACTGCCATGCTCCTATCCACTCGCGTCCGTTCACCCGGGCCCTCCGTTGCTCCCCTGGAGGAACCACTATCTCCCGCGTTCGAACAAGCTCATCTAGATTCCGCAAAATTTCATCGTCTGAACAGTAAAGCGTCAGCTGAAGGAGTTCCGCCCGCGAAAGCTCCGCCACCATCGAGCTTGCCTTACCTCGAAGTCCCACACTAGCCGCTACTTCTCTCAACCCTTCACCGGTCAAATCCAGCAATCGTGCTAGGAGTATTCGCAGCTCTGGTTCGTCCAGACCGTCTCCTAGAAGGTTCGTAAGTGGTTGCAAAGTGGAGTCATCGTGGACTGATACCTTCTCGTAGATTAGTTCACTAATGAATCTGTTCCACTCGGATGGTTCGATTCCATCGCCCTCGAGAAGTCGTGTCAATTTCGGTCTGTGCGCATTCACAGGTGCGTCGTAAGCCGTGGAAAGACGAACATAATGGATCGTGTTGCATGTGAGATCCGCACAGTGTTGCAAAGGAACCTCGGTTGAGGGCGGGAGGTCTCTATGCACTTTAGACCGAATGATCCCATATGGGCCTGTAACTAGATCGCCAGCCTGCCAAACCCCATAGGGCGTTTCGTCCAGAAGGCGCATAGTATCTGCAACACTAAGGTATCGACGTTCATCTGGAAACAGTTCTGCTGCCTTATCGTACAATGCGCGACCAAACACGAACGGATGGCGAATCGAACCCGACTTCACCTGCTTTCCGATCTCTCGCACTAGTGCTACATAGTTAGTAGCCTCGACATCGACGAATAGATCTCGGTATGCAAAGACCAGGAAGCACATGAGCTTGGCCTCCTTTGCCGGAACTTCATGCTTTGTGATGAGCGTTTTCTTGATAGCATCACCCTCCCTCGTGAGGTAGATTGCATTGTTGAGATCATCGGAGATTCGGTAGTCCCTTCCGATGATGGACTCGCGCATCAATGCTGTCAGGTTGATCAATCTGATCAATGATATCCGCCATTGCGGATCACTATGTATCTTGGCGAGTTCGCTGGCGGATTTCTGATTTTCCTTCGACATGGATCCTCCACGGAGAGCAGTCATGAGCGACTGTCGCATCGACTACGCGCCTTGTTACAGTCGCCAGCTCGTTGGACTTCGCTGGCCACGGCGTATCAACCTGACCTGTAGCTTTGCGCCATTACGTGAGCCACCCTTGCGTTCGTTCCATCGATCAGTCATGCTTCGCCCCTCCGTCGGCCAGCTGTGGAGCAGTGGCTACTCACGACCGCAACGATGGGGGTAGGCGGTCATCGAGACGGTTTGGGACGACAAGACCGGCCTAGCAACCTGCGGGTGAGTAGTGCGTCTCTCGCTCCTCGGACACGCTTACTACCCCTACCGGACCGGATGCTGACGTCGAGCATCCGGTCTTCTGCGTTGTAGAGAAGCTCCAGGTCAAGGGCGGTGTAGAGCTCTTGCAGGTTGGCGGGGCTGGCGTCGTTGAGCTGGCGAGCGATGGTGTTGATCAGGACGGCGACCTCCGCGGCGCTGGTTGTCCGGTCGCTTGGGAGTTGAGTTTGACGCGAGCGGTGTCTCGTTCTGCTTGTGTGCGGTTGAGTGTGTCGATCAGGGTGGCGGGGGTTCGCTCGCGCTTCGATCGTTGCCTGGAGCCTGTGCACGTGGGTCTCAGCGCTGTGATGCGGCGTCGGAGGGTGCTGATCGTGGCGCCGGATTGCGCGCCTACCGGGGGGTGTGACGTTGGGTCTCGGTTCCTGGGGACAAGTAGTCCATTGATCCGGTTCTTGACGTGGGCAAATACCGCACTTTCGGGAGATAGGTGTTCTCGATTGGGCAATGCAGTGGGGCATGCGGCATAGATGCGGTTCTTGACGGTGATCCTCGTGTGACGTTCGCAATGGTTACAGCAGGGCTAACTGCGCAGGTCGCGGCTCGTCGAACTCGGCGGGTGGGGCGCTGACGGCCTCGTCTGCCTGGCCGTGGCTGTCTGCTTGGCTAGTGGGCGACCTCCGAGGCGGCATGACGTGTGCCAGGTGATCGACCAGACAGCCGAGCTTAAGGCGGTCGCCGATGCGGGTCTTGCCGCGATGGAGTTCGACGATGCCCAGACGTGGTTGGGATCTCGCCCGAGGCTAACGTCACCGCTGGTGATTGCGACGAGGTGAGAAGCCCCGTCCTGCGTATCCGAAGTTGACCAACCAGCGACTCACCGGTTGGGTCGACATGACGACGGCACGGGCGGGGTGCACGGAGGGGGACCGGGTGACTAGCGGGGAACAGGAGCCACACAGCCAGCTGGCAGGTGTCGACGCGGCCGCGATCGACACGGCTAGGGGCAAGGTGGGCGTGGCTGCCAGGACCTTGCTGGACAACGTGCGCAAGTTCGCCGAGCGGGCCACGGCCCTGGTGTCAGCGCCGGATGCACTGCGGGAAAGTGCGCGGCAGCAGATCGACATCCTGGCTGACCAGCAGGCCCAGGCCGTTGTGGCCACCCGTCCGATCACAGACTTGCGGGGCCTCGCGGGCAAGAATGCTCGGCTCGGTGCTCTTGCAGATGCCGGCTACCGCACAGTCGGGCACGTGGTCAGGGTGAGTCCGAACCGCTTGCAGGCTGTACCGGGCATCGGTCTGCAATCGGCTCAGCAGGTGTCGGCCGCGGCACACCGGCTCGCGCGCGAGATCCGGCTGGAGACCCGAGTTCGGTTCGACCCTGACCAGCGCCACCCCGGAGCGACGCAACTCCTCGCCACACTCGCCGCCGCCCGGCACGCTGACAGCATCCGAGGTGCCCTGCAAGAGCCGTTGCAGCAGTTCACCACGCAAGCTGCGCGCTTGGTGCAGGAAGCGGAGCCGACGGCCAGTCGTGCGGGCATGCTCTTCCGATTCGGCAAGCGAAAGCGGACCGCACTCGCCGCATTGGCCCGGCTGGACGCGTTGCTGGCGGCTCCCCGGACAGCAGGGCTGCTCCACACGGTGGGCCAGCAAGAGCGGGCGGTTGACCCCGCGTCCTACGCGCCTGATCAACTGTGGCTGGAGTACTCCCAGGACGCAGCCGGCTTCAACGCGCTGCTCTCCACACTCGGTGGGCAGGGTGACGGTGATGACGGCGAGGCCGCGCAGGGTTTCCTCCCGGAGGAGTTGCGCCAAGAGATCACCGCCGTTCCCCTGGACACGAGTCTGCTGAAGACGACCTTGCGCGGGTACCAGGTGTTCGGAGCGCAGTACGCGATCCACCAGAAGCACTCGATCCTCGGTGACGAGATGGGTCTCGGCAAGACCGTGCAGGCCCTGGCCACGATGACGCACATGGCGGCGATGGGGCAGGCGCGCTTCCTCGTGGTCTGCCCCGCGAGTGTGCAGATCAACTGGCTCAACGAGATCCGCAAGCACAGCACGCTCACCGGGCACAGCCTGCACGGCGCGGACCGTGCGGTCGCCACGCACCACTGGCTGCGGACCGGCGGTGTCGCGGTCACCACCTTCACCACCCTCGGCCGCCTCCACGGCATCGCCGACGCTGGGATCGCGCTGCTAGTGGTGGACGAGGCCCACTACGTCAAGAACCCCGAGTCCCAGCGTTCCCAGCACGTTGCCGCGATCGTCGCCAGGGCACAGCGGGCGCTGTTCCTCACCGGCACACCGATGGAGAACCGAGTCGAGGAGTTCCGCAACCTCGTCCACTACTTGCAGCCCAGGGTCGCGCGCGATCTGGACGTCGCCGACGCCGTGACCGGGGCCAAGCGGTTCCGGCGCGCGGTTGCACCGGTTTACCTGCGGCGCAACCAGGAAGACGTGCTCACCGAGCTGCCCGACAAGATCGAGGTCGAGGACTGGGTGCACTTCTCGGAGTCCGATATCGCCGCCTACACCGCGGCGGTGCGGGCAAAGAACCTCATGCAGATGCGCCAAGCGGCGTTTCGCCCTGCTGGTTCCGCCAAGCTCGAACGGCTCGCCGAGATCGTGGACGAGGCGCGTGAAGATGGGCGCAAGGTCGTGGTCTTCTCGTACTTCCTCGGCGTGCTCCAGATCATCCACAGCAGGCTTGGCCAGTCCGTGGTCGGCGAGCTGACCGGGTCTGTGCAGCCAGTGGCTCGACAGCAGCTCGTTGACACCTTCTCCAAGCGCGAAGGTCATGCTGTGCTGCTCAGCCAGATCGAGGCTGGTGGGGTTGGGCTCAACGTGCAGGCGGCGTCCGTGGTCATCATCGCCGAGCCCCAGTGGAAGCCCAGTACCGAGGAGCAGGCCATCGCCCGCGCCTACCGGATGGGGCAGATCCGCAAGGTTCAGGTGCACCGGCTGTTGGCCAAGGGCAGCGTCGACGAGCGCCTGCGCGAGGTCCAAGAGCGCAAGAGCCTCTTGTTCGCCGAGTTCGCCCGCAAGAGCGATGCCAAGGATGCCGACCTGCGGTCGGTCGACACCAGCGAACACCGCCCGGACTTCCTTGACGACGAGGCCATCCCACTCCAGCAACGCATCATCCGAGCCGAGCAGCTCCGCCTCGGCATTGAATCCTGAACCGACATTGGGGGAACACATGGTCGTGGCGCGTGAGACATCCCTGCAAGAGCTGTTGGAGGGAGCGAAGCAATATCAGATCCCGCTCTACCAGCGGCCCTACTCCTGGGAGACCAACCAGCTCAAGCAGCTCTGGGAAGACATCTCCCAGCTGGCCGAGGACCGCGCGCACGACCGGGAACTGACCCACTTCATCGGCTCGGTCGTGCTCACACCCAGCCCGGCCAACGGGCCGACCGGTGTGCCCGAGTACTTGGTGATCGACGGGCAGCAGCGGCTCACTACGCTCTCCATCCTGCTGTGCGCGATCCGTGACCACCGAGCGGCACGGGAGGGCGCGGAACACAAGGAGCGGATCAACGAGCAGTACCTGGTCAACAAGTGGAAGCCGGGCAAGCAGCGGTTGAAGCTCGTGCCGACCCAAGCTGACCGCGGCGCCTACCTGGCCTGCGTCGACTCGACACCACAGGCAGGCGGAACCGACCGCATCGGCGCTGCCTACCGGTTCTTCCTGGCTCGGTTGGCGAGCGCTGACGATCCCGATGACACCTACGACATCGAGCGGATCGAGGACGCCGTCTTCTCGGGTCTCGCGCTGGTCTCGGTCACCGCACAGCAGGGCGACAACCCGCACCGGATCTTCGAATCGCTCAACAACACCGGCTTGCGGCTGACCCAGGCAGATCTGCTGCGCAACTACCTGTTCATGCGGTTGCCCACCAGTGGCGAGGCCGTTTACGAATCCCTGTGGCTGCCGCTCCAGAAGTACCTGCTGCGCGATCAGCTGGAGTTGCTGTTCTGGCTTGACCTGGTGCAGCGCGATCCGCGCGTCAAACAGGCTGACACCTACACCGGTCAGCAGCGGCGGTTGGACAGGCTGCGTTCGGAAGAGGAGATCAAGCACGAGGTCGAGCGGTTCAGCAGGCTCGGGGAGTTCTTGCGGACGATCCTCGACCCGACCCGCGAACCGGATACCGCAGTGCGGCACCGTCTGACCCGACTTGGTGCGTGGGGAACGACCACCGTCTACCCCGTGCTCTTGCACCTGTTGGACCGGCGGGCAGCGGGCACGGCGAGCTCGGCGCAGATCGCGACAGCGATGCTGCACCTGGAGAGCTACTTCGTCCGGCGCCTGCTCATCGGCCGTGCCACAGCCGGGATCAACAGGACGCTGTTGTCCATCGTGACCGAGATGGACCCCGAAAGCCCGGTCGACCAAGCCGTTCGCGGTTACCTGGCTATCGGCCGCAAGCACTACGCGAGTGATCGTGAAGTCCGCGCAGCCGTGCGGTCGGTGCCCTACTACCTGAACGGGCGTCCGCACCAGCGGGCGCTGGTGCTCCGGTGGTTGGAGGAGGCCCATGGCAGCAAGGAGCCGGTGGACCTGACGTCGCTGACGATCGAGCACGTGCTGCCTCAGTCACCGACCCCGCAGTGGCGGCAGGTGCTGGCTGAGGACCTCGAGGACGGCGAGGATCTCGGCCAGGCGCACGAGGCGCTGGTGCACACGCTGGGGAACCTGACGCTGACCGGTTACAACTCCACGCTCAGCAACGGCGCGTTCGAGGTGAAGCGCCCGAAGCTGGCGAGCAGCGGCCTGCGCATGAATCAGGAGATCGCCAAGCAGGAGCGGTGGGGGAAACCGCAGATCCACGAACGCGCCGACGCCTTGGCCGAGCTGGTGATCGCCGAGTGGCCGGGACCAGCGATAGCCGACGACAACTCGGCGGGGACGGCGTGGGGGGTGATGAACCAGGCCCTAGCCGAGCTGCCCGCCGGGGCCTGGACGACATACGGCGACCTCGCGGCGCTGATCGGCAGCCATCCCGTGGCGATCGGAGCGCGACTCGCGACAACGCCCGCTCCGAACGCGCACCGGGTGTTGCAGTTCGACGGCAAGCTCTCGCCAAACTTCGCCTGGCTCGACGTGTCGCGCACCGACGACCCCCGGATTACGCTGGAGGCCGAGGGGGTGGTGTTCGACCGCCACGGACGCGCGGACCGCGCTCAGCGGATCAGCACCGAGGAGCTCGCCGTGTTCATCGGCGCCGAAGTGCCAGACCTGGGTCCGGTGCCCGAACCCGGCGAGGATGCAACGCTGCCCGACCGGTTCGTCAGCCTGCTCGGTGAGCGGCAGGGTCGCGACATCGCCGAGGCGGTATGCCAGGTGATGGAGGCATGGGTCGAACGAGGCGGACACCTCGAGTTCGGCCGTGAGAACGAGACATCGTGCTTCTTGATGTCCCGCGACAAGGCGCACCCCGACGGCAACATCTGGCCCGCCACCATTTACCCGAGCGGCAAGTTCGAGGTGGTGTTCCAGCACCTGAGCAGGCGCTCGCCGTTCAACGACCCGGCACAGCGCGAAGAACTCAGGCGACGGCTCAACAGCATCGACGGTGTCGAGCTCCCCGAATCGAAGATCAACCTGCGTCCGGGCTTCGACCTCGGCGTGCTGCTGGACGCGCCTGCGCGGGAAAGCCTCGTCCATTCTCTCGGCTGGTTCCACGAGGTCGCCACCACAGGCCAACAAGCTCTGTGACAGAAGCTCGGGTCGCCAGCGGTGGTGCGCAGGCGACCCGAGGCCGGGATTGCGCTGTAGTGCACCATGTCCGGCAGGCGTCAGTCGCGTGCTAGATCGTGGTTGTGGGTGGGGGCGGGGGGTAAGTGGCGGTAGGGTTGGCATGGGGCGCTTGCCATCCAGTGGCGGCATTTGGCAGCTATGCCTTCGAGGATGTGGAGGGTGTGGGTGAAGCCCGCGGTGTCCAGATCGCCACCCACCCACATGTCGGTGCCGAACCCGGCGACGACGATGTGCTGTCATCGCTTGGGTAAGGACCCTGGTGATGGAACCGATTGCGCGTGTGGACGACACCGTCAAGGTCGGGTGGAACAAGTTCGGCATCGCTCACAATGACCGGTTCCTCCGGGAGAACGGTCGTGGTCGGGGTTGGTGGATATCGAGACCATGCGCACGGGGGTCGATGGTGTCTACCTGACCAGTGCGGGGACTCATCACTGGGCGAAAGTCGCGGTTGAGGCCTGGTCGGTGAAACCAGGGCCGGTGGGCGACAACTTCGACGAACATTTCGAGCACTGGTTGCTGCAGTTCTAGCCTGGGGACTTAACGGTCGGCCGAGGCCGATCTGCGCACTCGGAGTCGGGTCCGCATGGAAAGCGTGGCTGCCCGAGGATGCGGTCATGGCGATTGCCAGGCGTCCGGCTGAGTAGACGAGCCAGGGTGGGTGCGGATTTGGCGACGTCGACCATGGGCAGGGCTTGGGCGTTGGCTGGGCCGGTGACTTGGCCTTCGCGGCTGAAGAAGTTGACGAACTCGCCGCCGCCCAGGGGCGGAGCGATGCTGATGATGGTGCCGAATGTGCCGCGCGGGAGGTTTCAGAAGAAGCTGCCCAACGGTCGGGTTCCCGCGATCGTGCCGTCCTTCCGTCGGCCGGGGACCACGTAGTCCGGCTTGCCTTGTTTGAGGAAGACGACGGTCACGGGCTCGACCCACAAGCCCGCGGCGTAGGGAGCACTCGTTCGCGGTGGTCCTCGACCGTGAGATTTGCGTAGTCCACTACATGTCCAGGTTCTTGTGGGTTCGTCAACGTCGTGGCCGCCGCTGATGCTGCTCTTGTCGACTGCTGGCCCGGGCCCGTGCAACTCGTCGGCCGCTTCGCCTGCTATCCCCTTGTCCGCCGATACCCGCCTTGATCCCGGTCACCAGCGGACCAACGCCCGCGTGAGTGCCGAACGTCGTGGTCACCACGCGCCTGCTCGGCATGAAGACCGAGCGATCGGCCACCTTTCAGACCAGCGGGAAGGCTCGTTCGCCCTTCTCGACCCGCTTATCGACGCAGATGCCTGCGCGGGTCTGCCCCCTGCCTGTCGTGGTGCGGAAGAAGCCGATGAACCGGTTGAGCAGCCTGCCGAGTAGGTGCCCAGGTGCTTGGTCAACTCACGTCCTTGATCCTTGCCTGGAACCTCTCGAGCTCCGTGGCAAGCCGTTCCATGTCGGCGCTCAACGGCCACCCCTTGCCGCTGCGCTCGGCCGCGGACGAGTCTCGCACAGCGCCAGGTGGTGCGGATGGGGTTGGGGAATCGCTGGTCGCGCGTGACCGTCCACTTGGGTGCGCTACTACGGAGAACTGTCGATTCCTTCTAGTGTCGATTTCTTCGAGATAGGACTACCTTGGATGGGTGGGCTCGTGTGTGTGGTAACGCCAATCACAACCTCTTAGGGCCGCGCATTTAAGGATTTCAGCGTGCCTTGGCTGATATCGGCCAGTTCGAGTTTCGGTATTCGACACGGGCCGGGTGGTGGGCACAAATCAGCCCGTCAAGGGCTAATCTCCGCGTGACGGCGAAGCGCGGAGGAATGCGTGTCGGAGGATTGGGCGGCGGTCGCGAGGGTGATCTCGGGGCGGCTGCGGGAGCTCGGGTGGCGGCAGCGGGAACTGGCGGACCGGTCGCAGGTGTCGCAGGCGATCATCCGGGAGTTGCAGTACCACACGGTGGAGCGGCGGCGGAGTGCGCGCACGTTGGAGGCGCTCTCGGCTGCCCTCGGGCTGCACCCTGACCACCTGAGCGCGGTGCTGCAGGGGCGAGTGCCGTCGCGGCCGGACGGGGCACCGGAGGACGAGGGGCAGATGCAGTCGCGGTTCGACTCGTTGGAGCTGCGGCTCACCGAGATCCTCGAACGGCTGCACGACGTCCAGGTCCACCTGCACAACCTGGGCAGGCACGACGGCGAGCGCTGATCCGCGCGTGTCCGCAACCCGATGGGGCGAAGGCAACGGGGCCGGCTGATATCAGCCGGCGCTGGTTCACTTGCTGCCGTTCGACTCGACGATCGGTGCGGAGACCTGGATGAACGTCAGCGCGCGGTGCCCTGGATCGCGCTGTTATCAGCCATTAGCCCTGGCTGGCCAGGGGTGAGGGGTGGTCGACGCCAGGCGGGTGCTCGAGGACCGCGCGGTCATCCGGGTCACGTCGCTGTTCCAGGAGAGCGGCCACGTCGTGCAGAAGATCGACGGCCACAACGACTTCGGCGAAGACCTCTACGTCAGCTTCACCGAGTCATGCCGCCCTACCGGCTACACCATCGCGGTCCAGGTCAAGGGCGGGTTGTCCTACCGGAGCGCTCGCGGGTACCGGGTAAGAGTCAGACAACACGCCGAGTCTTGGCGGAAGGCCAACGCCCCGGTCGTCTGCGTTGTCTACGACCCCACAACCGACCTCTTGTACTGGGCGAACGCGTCTGAGCAACTCCGCAGCGCGGTGAGTCTCCGGTCCATCGAGATCCCGCGCTCAGCAGTGCTCGACCTGGCCTCGGTGGAGGCCTTCGTCCGGGACCTGCGTGAGTACATCGACGACAGGCCAGCTGGCGCCCGCCTCGGTTGATCGACTAGTCCATTGGGTGGACACGCACTTGACTAAGAGAGCTTCCGTTACGTCTACAGCGTCCACAACGTTCGGATGGTGGAGCGGCCTAAGAGCGACCTGGCCGTCCTATGCGGGTACGCGCCGAACTACGACTTTCCAGGCCAGCGCTTCCTGCGGGGCAGCGATGTGGACAAGGTGATGGTCGAGTTCGGGATTGAGCCCGCGTTGCTCCAAGAGCGAGCCGAGGAGGCGACGGAGGAGCGGATCGGGCGCCTCATGACCTCGCGGGTGACGCCGGTGGAGAAGTTCACCACGCGCACTGTCCCGCGGACCACGAACGCCTCCGAGTCGCTCACCCAGCGGGTGGAGGCGGTGTTGGTCGAGCTTTATCAACGGGTGCTATCCACCGAGAAGTTCTCGGCGTTGCGGGTGGATGGTCTGGCGTTGCGCGCTGACCTCTACCGCGAGGCGGGTGACGAGGTGGAGATCATCGAGGCGAAGAGTTCCGCGACGCACCGCAAGGTCCGCGAGGCCGTCGCCCAACTCCTGGACTACGCCGTCTACAGCCCACGCCCGGTGACGACGTTGACCGCGTTGTTCCCCGAGTTGCCGGGCGAGCACAGCCTCGACCTCCTGCACCGGGTCGGGATCGACTGCGTGTCACTCGCCGACGACGGGTCCTTCGCCCGGTTGCCCGCCTCCCCCGCCCAGCGCCGCCGGATGTTGCCGGTGTGGCGGGGTTGTTGATCTCCGTCTGATCGTCGGGGCGACCTGGCCCGCGTCGTGCTGCGCGTCCGAGCACAATTGCCGAGGTCGCCGGTGGCGGCTCAACCGGTCGCCATCTCCGAGGAGCGCAATGGCTGTCAGGCGCGGCAAGGCGGGTGCGGCCGAGGTCAAGCGGTACGGCAGGCATTACACGCCGGTGGGGTTGGCGGGGTTCTTGGCGGCGGGGGTGGTGCGGCATCTGCCTGAGGGGGATGTTGTGCGGGTGCTGGACCCGGCGTGTGGGGATGGGGAGTTGTTGTTGGGGATCGCGGGGGTGTTGGGGCGGGTTCGGCCGGGGGTGGCGGTCGAGGTGACGGGGTTTGACGTCGATGGGGAGGCGTTGGGGGTTGCGGAGAAGCGGGCGGCGGAGCGGGGGGTGGTCGGGGATTGGCGCGAGGGGGACTTCGTGGCGGTGGCGGGGGAGATCCCCAGTGGGTCGTTCGACGTGGTCATCACCAACCCGCCGTATGTGCGTACGCAGCAGTTGGGGGCCGCGGCGGCTCGGGTTCTGGCTCGGGACTTCAACCTGGTCGGGCGGATCGACCTCACGCACCCGTTCATCAGCACGTTCCCCAGGCTGCTGCGGGCCGGTGGGGTGATGGGGCTGCTGTGCTCGAACCGGTTCCTCAGCACGAGGGCCGGGGCGAACGTGCGCAGCACGCTGGGCGGCGCGCTGAAGCCCGTCGAGGTGTACGACCTGGGGGACACCAGGTTGTTCGCCGCCGCTGTGCTGCCCGCCATCGTCATCGCGACGGCCGAGCGCGGGCCGGTGACCTGCCGGTTTGTGTCCGCGTACCGGGCGGAGGGCGCGACCCGCACCAGCGGCGACACCCTGTTCGAGGCGCTGCGGTCCGACGTCGACAGCGTGGTCGAGCACGGTGGGAAGCCGGTGGCGGTGCGGGTCGGGGAGCTCGCCGACCGGGACGACCCCGCGCAGCCGTGGCGGTTCAGCCAGCACGATCACGACTGGCTGGCGCGCGTGGAGGCGGCGACCTGGAAGACCTTCGGCGCAGTCGGCAAGATCCGGGTCGGGGTCAAGACCACCGCTGACGCCGTGTTCATCCGGGAGGGTTGGCCTGACGTAGAGCCGGAGTTGGTGCTACCTCTGGTGACCCACGAGGACGTCACGCCATGGCAGGTAGGGCAACCGCGGACGAAGGTGCTGTACCCGTATGACCTCAGTCAGGTCCGACGGACGCCGGTAGACCTGACTATGTACCCGAAGACCACCGCCTACCTGGAGTCCCATGCGGAACGCTTGAAGGGGCGCAAGTACGTCACCGACGCGGGCAGGCAGTGGTGGGAGATCTGGGTTCCGCAGCGGCCCGGTTTGTGGGCGGTGCCGAAGGTGGTGTTCCCGGACATCAGTGAGCGCGCGCGGTTCGCGTACGACCGGTCCGGCGTGGTCGTGAACGGTGACTGCTACTGGATCTCGTTGGCAGACATAGGCGACGAGCGTTTGGCCTACCTCATGCTGGGCGTAGCGAACTCGGCCCTGGGACTTCGGTTCTACGACGAGGTCTGCGGCAACCGCCTCTACTCCGGCCGACGGCGGTGGATCACCCAGTACGTGGAGCGGTTCCCCCTACCTGACCCGAGAACCGCGGCAGCACAAGAGCTTGTGGACGCGGTAAGCGAGCTGATCGAGGGCCGCGGCGATCCAACCGCCGTCGATGGCCTGGTGGAGCGGGCGTTCGGTCTCTAGCGGCCTACTTCTCGCAGCCGATGCCGTCGCCGTCGTTGTCGAGGCCGTAGGGATCCGAGCCGATGACGCGGATGGGTCCTGTGACGTACGCGGGGCCGTTGCCGGAGCCGCCCGCGCAGTCGACGTCACTGGCGTTGGGGACGCACGGCGAGTAGTTGGGGTTGCAGTTCGACGCGGGCTTGGCCACCGTCGTCGTGGGCTTGGGGGACGCCGGTTTGGGTGCGGGGCGCGCGGTTGTCGTTGTCACCGCGGGCTTCTTCACCGCTGTGGTCACTACGGGCGCGGGGACTGGCGCGGGTGGGGGTGGCGGCGGGGGGACCACAGTGGTCGTCGTCGTGGTGGTCGTGACCGGCGTTGTGGTGGTAGTGGTCGTCGTGGTTGTGGTGGTCGTCGTCGAGGTAGGCGAGACCGTTGGCTGGCTTGCGGTGGGGGAACCACAAGCGGTCAGGGTAAGAAGTAAGGCTCCGGCAAGTAGTCCCATGTGGCGGGCCGCCACCTTGGTTCTCCGGGGGACGATCATGGTGCACTCCCAGCGGCTGAACGACATACGCCCCCGTTGCATCGGCCAATCGAGCGTCGCGTTACCGCCGGATGACTCCCCGTCAGCGGCGGCCGTGCAGGAGGGTGATCAGTTTGGTGACGCGGGTGTCGGTTTTCTCGGGGCGGCGGAACGAGGTGAGGGTCAGCGGAGCGCGGAAGCGTTGGCGGGTGATGGCCTGCGGGCGGGCGAACTCGCGGAGGCCTTCTGGGCCGTGGATCCGGCCGAAGCCGGAGTCGCCGGTGCCGCCGAAGGGGAGGGAGGGGATTCCGGCGAAGCTGATCACCGAGTTGACGGAGACCATGCCGGAGCGGAGGCGGCGGGCTAGGGCTGCGCCGTTGGTGCGGGAGAAGACAGCGCCGCCTAGGCCGTAGCGGGTGTTGTTGGCTTTGGTGACTGCTTCGTCCATGGACGAGACCTTGGTGACGGTAAGAGTCGGGCCGAAGGTTTCTTCCTGCACCGCCGCAGCGTCTTCCGGTACGTCCACCAAGATGGTCGGCTCGACGAACCTGCCTGAGCCGTTGCCGCCGACGAGTGCGCGGGCGCCACGAGAGAGAGCGTCGGTGATGTGGCCGCGGATGATGTCGACCTGGCCGGGCATGGTGATCGGTCCGATCTGCTTGCCCACTTCGACAGCCTGTGCCTTGGCCACCACAAGGGACACAAACTGGTCATAGACGTCCGCGTGCACATAGACCCGTTCGATGCCCACACAGGTCTGCCCGGCGTTAGAGATGCCGCCCCACACGGCTGCGTCGGCTGCGGCTTCGACATCCGCGTCGGAGTCGACGAGCAGCGCGTCCTTGCCGCCTGCCTCGATCAGCACCGGGGTCAGCGTTTCCGCGCACGCGGCCATGATCTTCTTGCCCGTCCCCGGCGACCCGGTGAACGCGATCTTGTCCACCCCGGACCGGCACAGTGCCGCCCCCGTCTCGCCGAACCCCGTGACCAGCTGGAACACCGGCTGCTCCGGCACCACCGACGCGAACGTCTCCGCCAGCCACTGACCGACGCCGGGCGTGTACTCGCTCGGCTTGAACACGACAGCGTTACCCGCCGCGAGTGCGTAAGCGATCGACCCCATCGGCGTGAACACCGGGTAGTTCCACGGCCCGATCACCCCGACCACGCCCAGCGGCAGGTACTCCACCGTCGCCGACTGGTTGGCCATCAGCAGACCGGCCGGGCGGCGCTTGCGGCCCAGGACCTTCGGCGCGTTGCGCGCGGCCCACGCCGTGTGGTCGATCGCCAGGATGATCTCCAGCATGGCGTCCGCGTGCGGCTTGCCGGTCTCCGCGCTGACGACCTCGGCCAGCTCCGCCGCGCGCCTGGTCAGCACGCCCTTCCACCTGGTCAGCCGCTCGGCCCGACCGGCGAACCCGAGCTCGGCCCACCACCCGGCCGCGGTCCGCGCGCGGGCTACCGCCGCCTCGACCTCGTCCGGGGAGTGCACCGGGTGCGTGCCGACGACCTCGTCGGTGGCCGGGTTGAGCGACTCGAACGTCATACCGGGAAGCTACCGGTCAGTACGTCACCCTGGCGATACCCTGGCGGACGTGAAGGTGACTCATCTCGGCCACGCGTGTGTGCTGCTGGAGACCGGGTCCGCCCGGCTGCTGATCGACCCGGGCGTCTGGTCAAACGGCTTCAAGGACCTGCGCGACCTCGACGGCGTGCTCATCACCCACCAGCACCTCGACCACTTCGACCCCGAGCGGCTCCCGGCGCTGCTGGCCACCAACCAGCACGCGGAGTTGGTCATCGACCCCGGCACGGCCCCCGAGGTCGCCAAGCTCGGCCTCCAGGCCCGCACCGCCAACCCCGGCGACGTCATCACCCTCGGTGGTACCGCCGTGACCGCGGTGGGCGGCGTGCACGCGCTCATCCACGCCGACATCGTGGTCCCGCCCAACATCGGCTACGTGGTCGACGACGGCGCTTTCTACCACCCCGGCGACTCGCTTTTCGTGCCCGACCAGGAGATCTCCATCCTGGGATTGCCGGTGGACGCGCCCTGGTTGCGTCTCGGCGAGGCGATCGACTTCTACCGCGCGGTCTCGCCCAAGATCGCAGTGCCGATCCACGACCAGACCGCCAGCCAGAAGGGGGTCGACATCGCCCATTATCGGTTCAGCACGCTGGGGCCTGCGAACTCTCGGTTCGAGGTTCACCCGGTGGGTACAACGATCGAGTTGAACTAAGCCCCGTTAGGGTAATTTCTTCCGGTCAGGCGTCCCATTGGCATGACAATCTCCTCCTGTGTGGGTGAAGGGTTCACCCTGCACCCGGTCATCGGCGACCGGGTCCCTTCACCTGTGGAGGAAAGCCGTGTTCCTGCGTTCACACTCCCGGCTCCGCCGCGCGGCGATCGCCGCCGCGGTCGGGGCCTGCGCCGTGGTCGGCCTGGCCGTCCCGGCGACAGCGGTCCCCGCTGCCCCTGCCGCACCCGCAGCGGCTCAGGCTGGTCTGCGCTCTTACCTCGTCATCACCGCACCGAACAACACCGCGGGCGCCAAGTCGGCGGTAGCGACCAACGGTGGCACTGTCTTCGCCTCTTATGACGTCATCGGCGTCATCGTGGCGCATTCGACCGCCACCGACTTCGCGACCAAGATGCGCGCGGTCAGCGGTGTCCAGCAGGTCGGCGCGACCCGGACCAGCGACCTGCCCGCGCAGGCCGGCAACCCGCCGATCCCGGCTTCCCCCACCCAGACCACCCCGACCGCGGCCGAGACCAACCGGGTCGACATGACCCAGATCAAGGCCGACCAGGCGTGGGCGATCACCACCGGGTCCCCCTCGGTCACCGTCGGCGTCCTCGACACCGGTGTCGACGACCAGCACTACGACCTCAAGGCGAACTTCGACGCCTCCAAGTCGGCCTCGTGCGCCTACGGCAAGCTCGACACCCGCGTCGGCTCGTGGCGGCCCGAGGGCACGCACGGCACGCACGTCGCGGGCACCATCGCCGCGGCCAAGAACGGCAAGGGCATGGTCGGTGTCGCGCCGAGCGTGAAGATCGCGTCGGTCCGGATCGCCGAGGCGCCGAGCGGCCTGTTCTTCGCCGAGAACACCATCTGCGCGTTCGTGTTCTCCGGCGACCAGGGCTTCAAGGTCACCAACAACAGCTACTACACCGACCCGTGGCTGTTCAACTGCCCGAGCAACGCCGACCAGGCCGCGATCCTGGAGGGCGTCAAGCGCGCCGCCGCCTACGCCGAGGGCAAGGGCGTGCTCAACGTCGCCGCCGCGGGCAACGAGAACTACGACCTGGCGAACAAGACGACCGACTCCACCAGCCCCAACGACTCGACGCCCGCGAACCGCCCGGTGACCAACGCCTGCCTCGCGGTGCCGAACGAGCTGCCGAGCGTGCTGGCCGTGTCGTCGATCAACTCCTCCAACGTGAAGTCGTCGTTCTCCAACTTCGGCACCGACAAGATCGTCGTCGCCGCCCCCGGTGACAACGTGTACTCGACGCTGCCCGGCGGCACCTACGGCAACTCCTCCGGCACGTCGATGGCCTCCCCGCACGTCGCCGGGGTGGCCGCGCTGATCCTCAGCGTGAACCCGTCGCTGACCCCGGCCCAGGTCCGGGCCCGGCTGGCAGGCGACGCCGACGACCTGGCCTGCTCCGACAGCCGCTGCGCGGGCACCACCGCGAAGAACAACTTCTACGGCGACGGCCGCGTCGACGCCAAGGACGCGGTCGGCGGCGGCACCACCCCCGGCGGGTCCTTCGAGAACCCGACCGACGTGCAGATCCCGGACGGCGGCGCCGCGGTGACCAGCCCGATCACCGTCACCGGCATCCCCGGCAACGCGCCCACGACCCTCAAGGTCGACGTCAACGTGGTGCACCCGTACCGCGGCGACGTCGTGATCGACCTGGTCGCGCCGGACGGTTCGGTGTACCGGCTCAAGAGCTCGTCGACGAATGACTCCGCGGACAACGTCATCGCGACATACACCGTGAACGCTTCCACCGAGGTCGCGAACGGCACCTGGAACCTGCGCGTCCAGGATATCTACCGCTCCGATGTCGGCTACCTGAACTCGTGGAAGTTGACCTTCTAAGCACCCGCGCTACCTGGTAATACCCTGAAGGCCGTCCTGTTTGTCCCAGGACGGCCTTCTGTTTTTTCCACTTTCTCTGGGCCGTTCGAACCCATTTTTCGCCAAGGATTCTTCCGGCGGGTGTTTGTGGTCATCATGGCGCGCACAGGGTCTCCCTGCCCCTGATCGAAACGCCCCGGAGGACATCGTGTTCCTGCGTTCCCGCGCCGGGCTGAGGCGGACGGCGATCATCGCCGCGCTCAGCGTCGGCCTGATCACGCCCATGGCGGGTGTCGCCGCCGCGGGCCCCGGTAAGCCGGGCACCGGCAAGTCCGTCGCCGCAGCGGCGGGCCTGCGCGCCTACCTGGTGATCACCGCCCCGAACAACACCAGCGGCGCCAAGTCGGCCGTGAGCACCAACGGCGGCACGGTCTACGCCTCCTACGACGCCATCGGCGTCATCGTGGCGCACTCGACGGCCACCGACTTCGCCTCGAAGATGCGCTCGGTCTCCGGGGTGCAGCAGGTCGGCGCCTCCCGCACCTCCGACGTGCCCGCCGCGTCCTCGAACCCGGCGATCCCCACCTCGCCGTCGCAGACCACGCCGACCGCGGCCGAGACCAGCCGGGTCGACATGACCCAGATCGGCGCCGACAAGGCCTGGGACGTCACCACCGGTAGCTCTAACGTCCTCGTGGGCGTCGTCGACACCGGTGTCGACGACCAGCACTACGACCTCAAGCCGAACTTCGACGCCTCTAAGTCGGTCTCCTGCGCTTACGGCAAGGTCGACGCGCGCACCGGCGCGTGGCGTCCGGTCGGTGACCACGGCACGCACGTCGCGGGCACCATCGCCGCGGCCAAGAACGGCAAGGGCATGGTCGGCGTCGCGCCCGGCGTCCGCATCGCCTCGATCCGCGTCGCCGAGCCGACCAGCCAGCTGTTCTTCCCGGAGAACGTGGTCTGCGGCCTCATGTACGCGGGCGACAACGGCTTCGCGGTGACCAACAACAGCTACTGGACCGACCCGTGGTGGGCGAACTGCCCCAACAACGTCGACCAGGCCGCGATCCTGGAGGCGGTCAAGCGCGCCGCCGATTACGCCACCGGCAAGGGCGTGCTCAACGTCGTCGCCGCGGGCAACGAGAACACCGACCTGGACAACAAGTCCACCGACACGCTGAGCCCGGACGACTCCACGCCGTCCAGCCGCCCGGTGACCGCGTCCTGCAAGATCGTCCCGGGTGAGCTCGAGTCGTCGCTGACCGTCGCCTCGATCACCAGCAGCAACACCAAGTCGTCGTTCTCCAACTTCGCCAACAAGGTCAACGTGGCCGCCCCCGGCGACAACGTGTACTCGACCCTGCCCGGCGGCAACTACGGCCAGATGTCCGGCACCTCGATGGCCACCCCGCACGTGGTCGGCGTCGCCGCCCTGATCAAGAGCGTCAACCCGAGCGCCACGGTGGACCAGATCAAGGCCAAGATCGCCGAGCAGGCCGACGACCTGGCCTGCGGCAGCGACAGCCGCTGCAAGGGCACCACCGCCAAGAACACCTTCTACGGCGAGGGCCGCGTCGACGCGCTGGCCGCGGTCCAGGGCGGCGACCCCAACCCGCAGCCGGGTGGCCCGTGGGAGAACACCGACGACGTGCAGATCGCCGACAACGGCGCCGCCGCCACCTCGACCGTCACCATCGACGGCCGCACCGGCAACGCCCCCGCGGCCACCAAGGTCGACGTCAACATCGTGCACACCTACGTCGGTGACCTCGAGCTCAACCTGATCGCGCCGGACGGCACCAGCTACTCGCTGCGCCGCGCCAACCCCGGTGACGGGTCCGCGAACCTGACCACCCAGTTCACCGTGGACCTCTCCGGCGAGGTCGCCAACGGTGCCTGGAAGCTGTCGGTCCGCGACACCGCCACCTACGACACCGGTTACATCAACTCCTGGAAGGTCACCTTCTAGGACCGAGCGGGCGGTGCTGGGGCGGCTGCCAGCAACAGCACCGCCCGGTCACCGGGTCGCGGCAACAGGATCTCGGCGGCGGAACCCCCGTTGACCGCGATCGCGACCCGGCCCGCCGAGTCGAGCAGCACCACGGCGTCGCCCGAGCGGGCGTCGGCGAACGTGCGGCCGACCACGGCTTCCAACGACCGGTCGCCGACCTGGGCATGGACCACCGTGCCCGGGTCGGCGACCAGGTCTGTGACGGCCAGTTGCACGTTCCCGAAGCTGTCCGCCCCTATAACCTCCGTGGTGACCCGCCCTGGCTCGATGTGTGTGACCGGCTCAGGCAGGCGTATCAGCGTGTCGAGGTCGACTGCGGGGCCTAGAGCGTTGGGGTTGACGCCGTTGGCCACCTGCGCGGCGGCGGGGGCGAACACATCGCGGCCGTGGAAGGTCGCGGAGACCGGTTCCAAGTGGAACTCGGTGATCTCATACGCCGCGATAGCCCCACCGAGCACTTCCGCGGCCGCCGGGAGCAGCCCGTTGTCCGGCCCGATGAGTACCCCTTCGGGTGACACGATCGCGACCGGTCTGCGCGCCGTCCCGACCCCCGGGTCCACCACCGCGAGGTGCACCGCGCGCGGCAGGTAGGGCACCGACCGCACCAGCAGGTCGGCCCCGCCGCGCACGTCCTGGCGCGGCACCTCGTGGCTGACGTGCAGGACCCGCGCGTGCGGCGCGGTGCGGGCGATGACGCCTTCGCAGACGGCGGGGAAGCCGTCCGCTCGGCCGTAGTCCGTGGTGAAGCAAACCCAGTCGTACCCCACGTCCGAAGTGTGCGGCACGAATCCGTAGGCTGCACAAACGTGGCCACGCTCGAGGAATACCCGAAGATCGCCGCGGGCAAGGTCCGCGAACTGCACGCCATCGACGACGACCACCTGCTGCTGGTCGCCTCGGACCGGATCTCGGCGTACGACTTCGTGCTCGACTCCCCGATCCCGGACAAGGGCCGCATCCTCACCGCGATGAGCGTGTTCTGGTTCGAGCTGCTCGGCGACCTCGTGCCCAACCACCTGGTGGCCTGGGACGACCCGCGCATCCCGACCGAGGTCCGCGGCCGCGCGCTGGTCGTGCGCAGGCTCGACATGCTGGCCGTCGAGGCCGTCGCCCGCGGCTACCTCGCCGGGTCCGGCACCCTCGACTACAACCGCACCGGCGCGGTCTGCGGGATCACCCTGCCGCCCGGCCTGGTCGAGGGCTCCAAGCTGCCCGAGCCGATCTACACCCCCGCCACCAAGGCCCCGCTGGGCGAGCACGACGAGAACGTCACCTTCGACGAGATCGCCGAGGTCATCGGCACCGAGCACGCCACCGTCGTGCGGGAGCTGACCCTGGCCGTCTACCGCCGCGCGGCCGAGCACGCCGCCGAGCGGGGCATCATCCTCGCCGACACCAAGTTCGAGTTCGGCCTGCTCGACGGCCGGGTCGTGCTCGGCGACGAGGTGCTCACGCCGGACTCCTCCCGGTACTGGCCGCTGGAGAGCTACCAGCCGGGCCGGGCGCAGCACTCGTTCGACAAGCAGTTCGTCCGCGACTGGCTGACCTCCCCCGCCTCCGGCTGGGACCGGGCGTCCAACACCGCGCCGCCGCCGCTGCCCGACGAGGTTGCCCAGGCCACCCGCGGCCGCTACGTCGAGGCGTACGAGCAGGTCACCGGCCGGAAGTTCGCCGACTGGATCGGCTGAGGCACCACCGGCGACACCTGGTAGTCACCCGGTGGCGCTGTGCTGGTGGGGTGACGGCTCGACTGCTGGTCTCGCTGTCCGGGATCGACGCCCGGACCCTGCACCACTGCGCCGATCTCGCCGAGCACCTGGGCAGGCGCGGGGTGCCACTGTCCCTGTTGGTAGCCCCTCGACTGGCCGGTGCGGCCGTGGACTGGGTCCGCACCCGCCGCCTCGCGGGCGACGACGTCCTGCTGCACGGCTTCGACCACACCCGGGAACCGCGTGGTCGCACCGTGTCGATGCGCCGCCCCGAGTTCGCCTCGTTGCCCGCCCACGAGGCAGGCCTGCGCCTCACCGCGGCGATGTCCGCGATGGAACGCGCGGGCCTGCACACCACCGGGTTCGCCCCGCCGAGGTGGCTGGCGTCCCGCGGTACCTTGATCGCCCTGCAGCGCAAGGACTTCACCCTGTGCGCGGACCTCGCGTCGATCCACGACCTGCGCACCGGCGGGTCGCTGCGGGCCCGGGTGCAGAGTCTTAGCAGCCACGAACGCGCCGAGACCTGGCGCTGTTTCGCCCTGGTCTTGGCCGCTACCCGTGTCGCCCGCCGCGCGGGCGCCCTCCGGCTCGCCATCGACGCGGTAGACCTAGCTCGACCGGCTCACCGCGCGGCCTACTTCGACGCCATCGACTCCGCTTTGGACAATGGCGCGACTCCGACTACCTACCGTGCCGCGACGGCGCTATCCGCGGCCTGAGTTCTTAGGCTGCCTGCGCGTGGCCAGGAGCAGAGTCGCTCCTGTCACCACGAGCAGGCAGCCCAGCCACGCCACCCTGAGTGACCTCAGCCCGGTGTCGGCCAGGGCTTGGCCTATCGCCAGCTCGACGACCACGGGGGTTGTGGACCGCACGATGACCCGGGCAGCCGCGGAGGTGTCGCCGGATGCCGGGTCGACGGCGGTGCAGGAGAAGACGCCGTAGGGCAGCTGGGGCAGGTCGAACGCGCCCGCTGTGGTCGCTGTGGCGGCCATGAGGACGTCGTCGGGGGTGTTGAGGGCCTCGTCCAGCCCGGCCCAGCGGCAGCTCACCTGGGCGCCCGCGACGGGCACCTGAGTGCTGCCGGTGAGGACGGTGCCCCTGATGATGCCCTGGCCCACGCCCGCGAAGTCGACAGCGGTGACGCCGGAGCCAGTGACGACGATCGCGGCGGACCAGTCCGGGTCGGAGGTGTAGGCGAACCCGTCCTTGGGGTAGACGGCCGCGATCGTGTACGCGCCTGGGGGGACGTTGGCGAAGGTGTAGTGGCCGTCTGGTCCGGAGGTGGCGTAAGCGGCGGATTCGGCGATGGCCATCCGCTGGCTGGTGCTGGTCAGGGACACGCGGATGCCGGGTAGTGGCCACTCGTCGGCTTGGAATCGGCCGTCGAAGTTTCGGTCGAACCACACGGCGCCTGCGACTTGGGCGGACGTGGGTGGTTCGGTGGTCGTGGGTGGTTCGGTCGTGGTCGTAGGCGGTTCCGTGGTCGTGGTCGTGGTCGTGGTCGTGGTCGTGGTCGTTGTTGTAGTGGTTGTTGTCGTTGTGGTGGTTGTTGTCGTTGGTGGGGCTGACAGTGGGGTTGTGGTGGAGTCAGTCGCGGTCAAGGGGAGCGCGGTGCCGGGTGCGGTGGCGCTAGCGGTGCCGTAGCTGGACCAGAAGCCCGCCTGGATATCGGTAAGGGTGACAGTGTGCGTACCGGTGCACGGCACTTGTGCGTTCGGTAGCACCGAGGTGGCCGTGCAGCTCAAGACCGTGCTGTCAGTGAGGGTTACGCCTACCGACGACAGTGTGGTGTTGCCGATGTTGTCCACCGTGTAGGTCACGGTGATGTCGTCGTTCAGCAGTGAAGCCGTGGCATTGACGTCCAGCCCGGGCACGCGCGCGAGCGGGATGGTGGTCTCGTCGAAGCCGGACGCCGTGCCGCCTGTGCTGTTCGCCGTGACGTCGATGCGTTTGGTCAGTTGACCCGCGTCGACCTCTGACTGGCTCAGCGTGTGGTTGACGGTGCACACCAGGCTGTCGCCGACCGCGAGCGTGGTGGCGGCGCAAGTCGCACCTGTGGGCGTGATAGCGGTAAGAGCGACATTGCCCGTATTGGCCACGGTCCACGACCAGGCCAGCACATCACCTGCTTGCGGTTGACTTCCCGCGCTGGGTGGTGTCGCAGTCACGCTCAAGGCAGGTAGCACTACCGGCGCCGCGACCGTGATGTCCACACTGGACTGCACCCATAGCTGCGACACGGGGTCGGTCAAGCGGTAGTTGAAGCTGTCCAGCCCGCTGTAACCCGGCGCGGGCGTGTACCGGAAGCCGCTTCCGTCGTAGTCCACGTCGCCTTGGTTCGCGGACGATCGGATGAGCAGCGTGCAGCCAGGGCACGAAACGGTGGCAGGGGGCTGGACCGCGACGTCCTGGTCGATGGTGGTGTTGACCGGGAACGGCGGCGGGGTCACCAGGAGCCGCACGGTCGAGGACACGACCTGGGACCCGTCTCCCGCCGTGTAGCCGAAGGTCGCCAGACCGGCGAAATCAGCGGGCGGAGTCCAGCCGACCGCGTTGCCCTCGTTGATCGAGGTCCCGTACGTGGCCGGGGTGACCGAGGTGATCGTGCAGCCCGCGCACAGGTCGTTCGCGAGCACGTCCAGGCCTGTGACGTTCGCGCCTGCGGCGACGGTAGTCGCGTCGGGCTGAGCGTTGTTGACCTCTACGGTCAGTGTTGCCGTGGTCGTAAGAGCCGTTGCCGGATCGGTCGCGGTGTACTCCACGGTCGCGATACCTGTCCACTGGGTGTTCGGCGTTACCTCTACCTGCCCGGCAACGATGTTCGCGACTACATCGCCCGTCGTCGTGTCCACCGCCAGCGTGCACGCCTTACACGCGTCGTTGGCCAGCACGTCAACGGTGATCGGTACCTCTACCGGCGTGATCGCCGTGTCGTCGTGCGCGACCGGGGACACGGTTACCGTGACCGTCTCCCTCGCGTGGGCACATGTGGCGGGGTCTGTCGCGGTGTAGGTGAAGGAGTCGGTCCCGCTGAACCCGGGCGCGGCGGTGTACCCGACCTGGCCCTGCGCGTCGAACGTGATCGAGCCGTTCAGCGGGTCGCTGGCCACGGTCACCACGCAGCCGGGGCAGGTGTCGTTGGACAGCACCGGGATCGGCGCGAGCTGACCGGAGGCGACGGTGCTCGTGTCGGCGACCAGCACCGGCGGGTTCACAACGGTCACCGTGACGGTGGCGGTCGCCGTGTTGCCGGATCCGTCTTCCGCGTCGTAGGTGAAGGTCGCTGTCCCGGAGCCGGACGGGGTGAAGGTCACGACGTTGCCGTTCTGCTGCAGCGAACCGGATGTCGGTGTGCCCAGGGAGGTGATGGCGCAGTTGGCGCAGAGGTCGTTCGCGAGCGGCACGACGTCGACCGTCTTACCTGTGACCGCGATGGCCGTGTCGGCGACGGCGAGCGGGGTGACGGTGACGGTCACGACGGCGGTGCTGGTGACCGCGCCCTGGCTGAGGGTGTAGGAGAAGGTTGCTTCACCGGAGAGGTCGGGTGCAGGCGTGTATCGGACCATCTGGCCGTTGACCACTGCGGTTCCCGAGTTGGGGCTGCCTGCAACGGACAGCGTGCACGACGCACAGGGGTCGTTGGTGCGCACGGCGATGTCGATAGGTGTGTTCGGGGCGGTGCTATCGACGTCGTTGACCGCCCCACGGACGGTTACGGTCACCGTGGCGTCGTCGCTGACCGATGCCGAGACCGAACTGCTGACGCGGTAGGTGAAGGTGAACGTGCCGATGGCTGACCCAGGTGTGTACGTGTAGGTGCCGTCGTTGTTGAAGACGACTGTGCCGGAGGTGGGGTCGGTCAGCTTGGTGCGTGTGCATGTTGCCGGGCAGACGTCGTTGGTGGACACATCGCCGTTCAGGGTTGCGCCCAACAGAACCGCATCCGAGTCGTCCTGGGCCAACGGGCCAACGGTGACGTCGACGAGCCCGAGGACTCGCAGACCGCTAGCGGGGTCTTCCACCACGTAGGTGTAAGCGTCTACTCCTACATAGCCGACCTCGGGCGTGAAGGTAGACGTACCTGTTGTGGCGTCGATGGTGACCGCGCCGTGCGTGGCAGGAGAATCCAGCGAGTACACGCACCCGGTGCAGGAACCGTCCGCCGGAAGCTGCGCTACGGCAGCTAGACCGTAGGTGGTCTCGAGAACCGTTGTTGGTGGCTCGGTCATGACCGTGACAGGAGTGGACGTACTGCCTGTTGTGGTCCCGTAGGTGAAGCTATCTAGTCCCCATAGACCTGCCGTTGGGGTGTACGTGACGGTTACCGGGCTGGTGCCGAAGTACGTGACTGTCCCCCGGGTGCCGTCTGTGTCAGCTTGTGGCTCGCAGCCGCCCACGCATCCGGCGTCGTTGTTCTTGACCGGCACCACGACGGGATCGCCGTAAGAGGTCGTCCTGAAGTCCGGTGCTAGATCAGCGACATAGACCGTGACGATGCCGTCGCTGCTGTTTCCCGCGATATCCGTTGCGCTGTAGGTAAAGGTGACCGGCCCTGTCGTGTTGCTCGCCGGGACGTAGGTGAAGGTACCGTCTGACGCCATCGTGGCGCTGCCGGTCGCCGGCGGACTCGTTAGGGACGTGTTCGCCGTGCAAACACCGCAAGCGTCATTGGGCAACACTGAGGTCGCGAAGAGCGTGGTGTTCTCGCCGGTGCTGTAGACGTCTTGGGCCAGGACGGGAGTCACAGTCAGCACTACCGTCGCACTGGCTGATGAATAGCCGTCAGTCGCGGTATAGGTGAAGCTGTCCACGCCTGAAGTACCCGACGCTGATGTATAGGTGATCGAGTTGTCTGCGGCAAGGATCGCGTTGCCCCGGTTCGGCGGGCTGAGCGAGGTGATCGTCAGCGGTAGGCCTGACGGCGAGGAGTCGTTGCCCAGTGCCAACACGCTGACTGAGGTACCTGACGGAGTGGTGGCCGCGTCGTCGACCAAGGTGATGGGCGATGACCCCACGACGGTGACCGTCGTTGTGGCGGGCGCAGAGTCGGTCACGTCAGCCGTGGTGTCGAGCGTCGCCTGCCCGAACCGCGCTGTCGCCGAGTTCGTGTGTGGCCCGGGGGTCGCGCTGAGCTGCGCTGAGTAGGTGAGCTCGGTTGCTCCTGCTGCCGGTACAGCTATCGGGCCTGGGGCGGTCAGCACGCCGTTGTTGACTAGGGGGTCGAGTATCGGTCGACCGTCGAGGGTGAGGCTGCCGGACGAGTACAGAGCATCGGTCGGCAGCACGTCGGACACCCAGTCGACCGTTCGCCTGCTCGCGCTGGAGTTGACCAGGCGCACTGTGTAGGTCGCGGTGCCCCCGGCGCCGGGCAGCACGCCACCCGCAGGTGATGTCACCACTTTCGACACCGTCACCGCGGCCGAGTTCGACACCGTGGGAAGCGAGCTGGCCGCTGAGGACCCTGTGTTCGTGTGCTTTACCTGGGAGTCGTTCGCGACGTACTGGACCGGCCGTACTGACGCGGATACGGTTGTCGGGCCGATCGCGCGGAAGGTGTACCGCGCGGTGTAAGAGCGGGTCGGTCCTGTGGCGCCGGTGAGCGTCAAACCATCCACGTAGGTCTCGGGAGGTGCGACTCCATCAGGGGAGATCACCAGTTCTGTGCGCTCAAGCCGCCATGCGGTGACCGGGAAAGTCGACAGCGCATTGGGGGCGTAAGACAGCACGCCAGGGTCGTTCGCGGGACCTGCGCCGATGGTGCCTGTGTGGCCGTTGACGGTAAGAGTCACCGTGTCGCCCAGCGTGGCCTGACCGGTCGCTGTCGAGGTGACGCCGTCGACCTTGTTGGCCACCAGCTTGATCGTGTCAACGACGTCGGCGTAGGTGAAGGTCCTCTTGCACACGATCACCCCCACGCCTGGTGGGCCGGTGTAGACGGTGACCGTGTGGGACTGCGGGACCGTGGTCGTGGTCGACGCGGTCAACAGCAGGTACCGCGCCACCCCGGCCTCGGTGAGGTCAGGAACCGGGACCGTGGTGGGCTGGTCCGTGGCGGGCGCGACCACCCCGCCGGTGAAGCCGCTCACCCCTAGCCACAACCCGCTGCGCGCGGTCGAAGAGGCGACCCGGTAGCCCGCGTACCCCGACAGCAGTTGCGCGTTGCTGTCGACGTAGAAGTGACTGCTGTGCAGCGCGACAACCGAGGGCGTCCCGGGTCCACCGCACCGAGGTGGGGCTGCCTCAGCCGGTCCACCCAGCCCGGGTACCGCCACCAGCGCCACGAGCAGCACGACCAAGAGGCGGGCGACGGCGCGCCAGGGCTTCCCGTGGCGCATTCGTTCTCCCTCGGAGCGACGACCGGACACCATCCCGCGCTCGCCATCGGCTGACCGGACCGGTCAGCTTGAGCACAAGCACCTGTTCGGTGCCGGTGATCCCACCCGGCGGGTGACGCGGCCGCTACCCAGCGAGGATCTCGGCCTCGTCCTCGGGGGTCAGCCCGGCCTTGCGCTGGCGGTCGACGCCGAGGGTGCGTTCGTGGTCCAGCGCACCCGCGAGCGCGTCGGCCAGCGAACGCGGCGTCAGCCCCGCGGCCAGGGCGGGACCGGCGTCGCGGGAGCCCATGTACTTGTGCGAAGCGGGCAGCCACAACGGCAGCGAGCGGGGGCCGGACCAGGGCGCGACGCCCCGCTCCAGCAGCTCCTCCTCGCTCACCCGCACGAACTCGACGTCCGCCCCCAGGGTGTCGGCCATCGCGGTGAGCAGCGCGGGCAGCGGCGTCGACGGGCCGATGCCGTCGAACACCCCGGTGATCCCCTGCTCGGCGCCGTCGATGATCCACGCGGCCAGGTCCCGCACGTCGACGTACTGGATCTCGTGGTCGACATCGGGCACCACCACCCGCCCACCCCGGACCAGGCGCTGCGGCCAGTAGCCGAACCGGTCGTGCTCGTCACCCGGCCCGGTGATCAGACCCGCGCGCACGATCAACGCCTTGTCACCGACCGCCGCCGTCACCGCCTGCTCGCTGGCCACCTTCACCGAGCCGTACAGGTCGGGGTCGTCCTTCATCGCCTCCCGCGTCCCGTGCACGGCCTTCGGCGGCAACAACCGGTCACCCACCCCGCTCGACGGCGCCCCCGGCTCGGCGTACGCGCTGATCGACGACACGAACGTCCAGTGCCCCACCTCGCCCCCGAACGCCGCCAACGCCCGCCGCACCCACTCGTACGAGATCGTCGCCACGTCCACCACCGCGTCGAACCGCTCCCCCGCCAGCGGCGCCAGCCCGTCCTCCAGGTCCCGGTCAACCCTCACCAGCGCCGTCCCCTCCGGCACCCGCCCGGCCTCCCCCCGCGCCGCGCACACCACCTCGTGCCCGCGCCGCACCCCCTCAGCCGCCACCGAATACCCAACAAACCGCGTGCCGCCCAACACCAGAATCCGCATACCCCACCCTCACCCGCCCCCAGCCTTAATGCCACCCTTCTCGCCACCGGCGAACATCGAACACCCGTTCAGGTAGTCCAGCCGGACTCGACCACCGCCGATCTGTCCAAGGTGACCTTGCACGCCTTCGTCGACGAGTCCCGTCGCAACGACCAGTACCTGATCGCCGCGGCCGTGATCGATCCGCGCAACCTCCGACCCCTGCGGAAGTTGCTCACGGGGATGCTCATGCCCGGGCAGCGCGAATTGCACTTCAAGAAGGAGACCCCGACGCGCCGCAAGGCGATCATCTCCCAGCTCGCCGGGGCAGAGGCGGCCGTTTTCGTCTACATCTCCTCGTGCAAGCGAGGTGAGGAGCGTGCCCGCAGGCAGTCCCTGGCGCAGTTGGTGGACAACCTGGTCGATCTCCAGGTGAGCAGGCTCGTGTTGGACAGCCGTGAGGTGCGCGATGCCGATGACAAGCTGGTCATCCGGCGGGTTCTCGGCGAGCGGTCCGCGGACACCGCCCTGGTCTACGAGCACCTGGACAGCACCCAGGACGCGCTGATGTGGATCGCAGACGCGGCGGCTTGGTGCTACGGGGCAGGTGGCGACTGGCAGCGCCGGATCGGTCCGCTGCTCACCAAGGTGGTCGACCTGCGCGACGTGCACTAGACAGCGCGAAGCCCGGCTGCCGACCGTCCGGACGGGAACCGGGCTCACTTCCCTGGCTTACGGGCCAGAGCTACAACCAGAAGACTAGCCGCGCCCACCCGGCTCGCCAAGTGGCAATCAGCCGGTTCACACGATCGTGGGGGTTGGGTGGGGTGTCGCAGGTCAGCGGGGGCGGTGGGGTGAACTCCCAGGTCAGGTAGGCTTCCGGGGTATTGGCCTCTCGAACTCGAGGAGTAGCCCGCCGTGGCCCGAGTTGTCGTTGACGTCATGCCCAAGCCGGAGATCTTGGACCCTCAGGGTCAGGCGGTGGCCCGCGCGCTGCCCCGGCTCGGGTTCGACGGGGTGTCCGATGTCCGGCAGGGGAAGCACTTCGAGCTCGAGGTCGACGACTCCGTCGACGACGAGACGCTGGCCAGGATCGCCGAGGGCTTCCTGTCCAACCCCGTGGTCGAGGACTTCGTGGTGAGGCGGGTGCAGGCGTGAGGATCGGCGCGGTCACCTTCCCCGGGACACTCGACGACAGCGACACCATCCGGGCGATCACCGCGTCCGGTGCCGAGGCGGTCGCGCTCTGGCACGGTGACGCCGACCTCAAGGGGGTCGACGCGGTCGTCCTGCCGGGCGGGTTCTCCTACGGCGACTACCTGCGCGCCGGTGCCATCGCCCGGTTCGCGCCGGTGATGGGCAAGGTCGTCGACGCGGCGCGCGGTGGGCTGCCGGTGCTGGGCATCTGCAACGGCTTCCAGGTGCTGTGCGAGGCCGGTCTGCTGCCCGGCGCGCTGCTGCGCAACGCGGGCCTGCACTTCGTCTGCCGCGACCAGTGGCTCAAGGTCGAGAACGCGGGCACCGCGTGGACCAGCCGCTACGACGCCGGTGCCGAGATCATCATCCCGATCAAGAACATGGACGGCCGCTTCGCCGCCCCGAAGTCCGTCGTGGACGAGCTGGAGGGCGAGGGCCGGGTGGTGTTCCGCTACGCCGGGCTCAACCCCAACGGCTCCACCGACGACATCGCGGGCATCAGCGACCCGACCGGCCGCATCGTCGGCCTGATGCCGCACCCCGAGCACGCCATCGACGCGCTCACCGGACCGTCCGACGACGGCCTCGGCATGTTCCTGTCCGTCCTCGACTCGGTGGTGGCCGCGTGATCGACACCGTTGACAACGCCAAGGCGACGCCCGAGCAGGAGCAGCCGTTCCGCGAGCTCGGGCTCAAGGACGACGAGTACAGCCGGATCCGCGAGATCCTCGGCCGCCGCCCCACCGACGCCGAGCTGGCCATGTACTCGGTGATGTGGAGCGAGCACTGCTCGTACAAGTCGTCCAAGGTGCACTGGAAGCACTGGTCGGCCAACACCACGCCGGAGATGAAGGCCAAGATGCTGGCCGGGATCGGCGAGAACGCCGGTGTGGTCGACATCGGCGACGGCTGGGCGGTCACCTTCAAGCTCGAGTCGCACAACCACCCGTCCTATGTGGAGCCCTACCAGGGCGCGGCGACCGGTGTCGGCGGCATCGTGCGCGACATCATGGCGATGGGCGCCCGCCCGCTCGCGGTGATGGACCCGCTGCGCTTCGGCGCCCCCGACCACCCCGACACCAAGCGCGTGCTGCCCGGTGTCGTCGCCGGTGTCGGTGGCTACGGCAACTGCCTCGGCCTGCCCAACATCGGTGGCGAGGTCGTGTTCGACGCGTCCTACCAGGGCAACCCGCTGGTCAACGCCCTGTGCGTCGGCGCGATGCGCACCGAGGACCTGCACCTGGCGCACGCGTCGGGCACCGGCAACAAGGTCATCCTGTTCGGCGCGCGCACCGGCCTCGACGGCATCGGCGGCGTGTCTGTGCTGGCCAGCGAGACGTTCTCCGGCGACGAGGGCGGTACGGGACGCAAGAAGCTGCCCGCCGTGCAGGTCGGCGACCCGTTCACCGAGAAGGTGCTCATCGAGTGCTGCCTGGAGCTGTTCGCCGAGGGCATCGTCGTCGGCATCCAGGACCTCGGCGGCGCGGGCCTGTCCTGCGCGACCAGCGAACTGGCCAGCGCGGGCGACGGCGGCATGCTGGTCCAGCTGGACCGGGTTCCGCTGCGCGCCACCGGGATGACGCCCGCCGAGGTGCTCTCCAGCGAGTCGCAGGAGCGGATGTGCGCGGTCGTCGAACCGTCCGATGTGGACGCGTTCATGCGGGTGTGCGCCAAGTGGGACGTGATCGCCACCGAGATCGGCGAGGTCACCGACGGCGACCGGTTGGTCATCACCTGGCACGGTGAGACCGTGGTGGACGTCCCGCCGCGCACCGTCGCGCACGAGGGCCCGATGTACGAGCGGCCCATCGCGCGCCCCGACTACCAGGACGCCTTGCAGGGCAACGGACCCGAGCAGCTCGCCCGTCCGTCCACTCCGGACGAGCTGCGGGCCGAGGTCGTGCGGATGGCGGCCAGCCCGAACCTGGCGTCCCGCCGCTGGGTCACCGAGCAGTACGACCGCTACGTGCGCGGCGGCACGGTCCTCGCGCAGCCGTCGGACTCGGGCATGATCCGCGTCGACGAGCAGACCGGCCGCGGCGTTGCCCTGGCCACCGACTGCAACGGCCGCTTCGTCAAGCTCGACCCGTACACCGGTACCCAGCTGGCCCTGGCCGAGGCGTACCGCAACGTCGCGGTCACCGGCGCCACCCCGCTCGCGGTCACCAACTGCCTCAACTTCGGCTCGCCGGAGGACCCGGCGGTCATGTGGCAGTTCGAGCAGGCCGTGCGCGGTCTCGCCGAGGGCTGCAAGGAACTCGGCATCCCGGTCACCGGCGGCAACGTCAGCTTCTACAACCAGACCGGCACCACCGCCATCCACCCGACCCCGGTGGTCGGCGTCCTCGGCGTCATCGACGACGTCCGCCGCCGCATCCCCACCGGCATCGGCGCGGAGGCGGGCGAGTCCCTGCTCCTGCTCGGCGACACCCGCGACGAGTTCGGCGGCTCGGAGTGGGCGCACGTCGCCCACGGTCACCTCGGCGGCCTCCCGCCGAAGGTCGACCTCGCCCGCGAACGGCTCCTCGGCGAGATCATCCTGGCGGGCTCCCGCGACGGCATGATCTCCGCCGCCCACGACCTGTCCGACGGCGGCCTCGCCCAGACCCTGGTCGAGACCTGCCTCATCGGCGAGGTCGGCGCCCGGATCTTCCTCGACCAGGACCAGGACCCGTTCGTCCAGCTGTTCAGCGAATCCGCGGGCCGAGTCCTGGTCGCGGTCCCCCGCTCCGAGGAACTCCGCTTCACCGAGATGTGCACCGCCCGCGGCCTCCCCTGGCGCCGCACCGGAGTCGTGGACCCAGACTCCCAATCCCTGGAAATCCAAGGCGTCGGCGACCTCCCCCTCGCAGAACTCCGCGAGGCCTGGGAAGGCACCCTGCCCGCTCTGTTCGGCTGATCTGAGGCAAAGGTGCGGCACCGGCTCACCGCCGGGGCCGCACCTTTGTCCATTCCGGACCCCGGGCAGGCGCTACTTCTCCAGCCAGCGTTCGATTTCCTCGGGGCGGCCGGGTTTGGCGAAGAGCCAGCCCTGGGCGCTGTCGCAGCCGAATTCTCGGAGGCGGTCGGCTTGTTCGGGGTCTTCGACGCCCTCGGCTATGACTACGTGGCCCAGGGCGTGGGAGAGGGCTACCAGGGTGGTGACGATCTGGGCGTCGGCGGGGTCGGCGGTGGGGGAATCGCGGAGGCCTTCCATGAAGGAGCCTGCGAGCTTGATGGCGTGGACCGGCAGGTGCCGCAGGTAGGCCAGGTTCGAGTAGCCGGTGCCGAAGTCGTCGATGGCGATGCGGATGCCCAGGTCGGCCAGGTCGCGCAGGGTGCGCAGCGGGCCGCCGGTGGTGTTCATGATGGCGCTCTCGGTGAGTTCCAGCTGGATCGTCGAGGGCGGCACGTTGGCGGCCTTGATGATGGTGGCGACGTCGGCGACCAGGGTGGGTTCCTCGGTCTGGCGGGCGGCGAGGTTGACGCTGACCATCGGGGCGCGGTCGCCGTAGGCGTCGTGCCAGCGGCGGGCCTGGCGGGTGGCCTCGCGCAGCACCCACCGTCCCAAGGGGACGATCAGGCCGGTTTCCTCGGCCAGGCCGATGAACTGGTCCGGGCCGAGCCTGCCGAACTCCGGGTGCGCCCAGCGCACCAGCGCCTCGACGCCGATCAGGTGGCCGTCGCTGAGCCGCACGATCGGCTGGTAGTCCACATAGAACTCTTCGCTCTCCACCGCGGCGGGCATCCTGGCCGACAGCGTGAAGCGGGCCACCTCGCGGGCGTTGCGGTCCGGGTCGTAAGCGGCCCAGCGGTTCTTGCCGTCCGCCTTCGCCCAGTACAGGGTCACGTCGGCGTCGCGCATGGTCTCCGCCGGGGTCGCGTCGACCACGGACCGCTCGACCAGGCCGATGCTGGCCGACACCGCGAGCCGGTGCCCGCCGATCGGGAACGGTTCGGCGAGGGCGGCCAGGATCCGGTCGGCGAGGTCGACCAGCTCGGCGCGGCCGGAGCTGCGCTCGACCAGCACCACGAACTCGTCGCCGCCCATCCTGGCCACGATCCGGCCGGGCGCGGTGACCAGCCGGTCCAGCCTGGCCGCCACCGCCACCAGCAGCTCGTCGCCGATGTCGTGGCCCAGGCTGTCGTTGATGACCTTGAAGCCGTCCAGGTCCAGGTAGCAGACGCCGACCCTGGTGTCGTCGTCGCAGCCGAACGCGGTGGTGAGCCGCTCGGTGAACCTGGCCCGGTTGCCCAGGCCGGTCAACGGGTCGTGGTTGGCCTGGTGGCGCAGCCGCTCCTCGAGCAGGTGCCGGTCGGTGATGTCCTCGATCATGCCGACCAGGTACTGCGGCTCGCCGGTCTCGGTGCGCACCAGTGACACGGTGACGTCGGTCCACAGCGGCTTGCCGTCGGAGCGGCGCAGCAGCCGCTCCATCCGGTAGTGGTCGCGCGCGCCGGAGCTGACCTCGTCGAACGGCCTGCGCATGGCGGCAGGCTCGTCCGGGAAGCGCAGGTCGTCGACGTTCATCCCGCGCAGCTCGTCGACCCGGTAGCCGAGCATGTCGGCCAGCGCGGTGTTGACCTCCAGCAGGGTCCCGTCCGCGTCCCCGATCGCGATGCCCACGGCCGCCTGGTTGAACATGGCCCGGAACCGGTTCTCGCTGGCCAGCAGCGCCGACTCGGCACCGCGGCGGGCCTCCAGCGCGGCCCTGCGGATGGTCTCCTGGTCCCGGAAGATCTTCTCCTGCATCGCGGTGGCGAACCCGGCGGCGAACGCCCCCTGCACGGCGGGCAACAGCTCGGCCCGCAGTTCACCCGCCCCAGTGACCCGCAACAGGTCGGTACCGAGCAGCTGCAGTGACGCTCGGAGCGTCTCCGGTCCGGCCAGCCGCATGCCGACCAGCCCGGCGCCGACCCGCTCCACCGGCTCCGGCGCGAACCGGTCCGACCGCAGGCCCGCCAGCAGCACGTCGGTGTACTCGCGCATCTGCTCGACGAGGCCGCGACGATCCATGGCGACGTAGCCCGTCTCGGTGAGCACGGCCGCCCACATGCGCGCGAACGCGTCGGGTCCGCCCACCACTCTCCCTTCCCCGCCCACCGTCAACGCAAAGTCTCACCTGTTCAACGCCAGGTAGCCAGCCCGGATGCGGCCCCAATCGCCCCGGGAGTCCTGAGTTGACATAGCGCACTCGGGCGACTACGGAAAGCGTCCGTTCGGTGTGGACCGTGCGGTTCTTTCCCACCACCCCTGAACGACATCACCCCAGTTCACCCCTGCTCTGGTGAATCCTTCACGCTTAAGCGTGACAAGTGGATGGTTATCCGATCACAATCGACGCACGGGCGGCTACCACGAGTACCCGTTCCGGCTTCCTTGATCATTGTGTGGGCACTCGGAAAGGACGATCAACCATGTCCATTGTCCTCGGGGCCAGATCCGCCGCGGCGGCCGTCCTGTGCGTCGCGGCGACGCTGGTGGCGGCCCTACCCGCCGCGGCAGCACCGGTGCCGACCGACCACCCACTCGGCTCGCAGATCCGCGTGCACGAACCGGTGCAGCGGATGGTCGCCGCGCCGCCGGTCGCCCTGGCCACGGTGTCCGGCATGGACGTTGCGAGCTACCAGGGCAACGTCGACTGGAACTACTGGTGGAGCCAGGGCAAGCGGTTCGTGTACGTCAAGGCGACCGAGGGCACGGGGTATAAGAACCCCTTCTTCACCCAGCAGTACACCGGCTCCTACACCGTCGGCATGATCCGCGGCGCCTACCACTTCGCCCTGCCGGACCGGTCCACCGGCGCCGCGCAGGCCACCTACTTCGCCACCAACGGCGGCGGCTGGTCCCGCGACGGCAAGACCCTGCCGGGCGTCGTCGACCTGGAGTACAACCCGTACGGCGCGACTTGCTACGGCAAGACCCAGGCCGCCATGGCCTCGTGGATCCGCGACTTCACCACCACCTACCGCACCCGCACGGGCCGCGACGCGGTGATCTACACGAGCACCAGCTGGTGGTCCCAGTGCGTCGGCTCCGCGTCCTTCGCCACCGCGAACCCGCTGTGGGTCGCCAGGTATTCCTCGACCGTGGGCACCCTGCCCTACAACTGGCCGTACTGGACCTTCTGGCAGTACACCTCGTCGCCGCTGGACCAGAACTACTTCAACGGCACCACCGACCGGCTCAGGGTGCTCGCGAACGGGTGATGGTCGGGTAGGTTCACCCGCCGTGGGCCTGGGCTTCCTGATCACCGGATTGGTCGTGTTCGCGGCGGGCGCCGCCATCGGGATCGGCTCGGTGCTCGGTCGGGACGCGCCGAGGGAGCGCCGGTGGCTGCCCGCCGTCGTCCTCGTGTCGATCGGCCTGCTCGGCGTGGTGTCCGGCTGGCTGCTCATGGAGTCGAACGCCAACCGCGGTGAGGCGCTCAAGACCGGCGGCCTCGCGGGCGGCGCGGTCGTGGCCCTCTACGCGCTGTGGCTCAACGACCGGCGCCGACGGGTCGAGGAACGCCGCCAGGACATCGAGCGCAAGCGGCACGACCTGGAGAGCGACCGCGCCGAGTTCGACCGGGAGCGCGTCGCCGATGAGCGGTTCGCCCGCGCGGTCGAGCTGCTGGGCAACAGCGCCGACCAGGTCCGCATCGGTGGGCTGCACGTGCTGCACGGCCTGGCCCGCTCCCGCCCGGCCTACACCCAGACCGTCCTCGACGTCTTCTGCTCCTACCTGCGCATCCCCTACGAGCGCACCGCCGAAGGCGACAGCGAGGCCCAGGTCCGCAAGACCGCGCAGAGCCTGATCTCCGCGCTGCTGCCGCCAGCCGACCACCCGGGCCCGCACTTCGACCTGGACCTGACCGGCGCCGACCTGGAGTACTTCGACCTGTCCGGCCGGGCCATCGGCACGCTGACCCTGCGCTGGGCGCACCTGCACCGGTCCAACGCGCTGTGGGGTACGCAGATCCACGGTGACGCCTGGTTCACCAAGGCGGTCAGCCACGGCATGCTGCACGCCAACGACATGGTGTTCCACCAGCGCGCGTGGTTCAGCGGGACCCGGTTCGAGGGCCCGCTGCGGGTCGCGAACACCCGGTTCCTCGGCCCGACGACGTTCACGGGCGCCCGGTTCCTGGAGTGGGTCCGGTGAACAGTTGACCAAGTCGGCCCGCGGTGGGAACCGCCCCGCCACCGGGGACGTCTGACGCGGGCGAAGGGTTGGCCCACAGCTGGGGGTGGACATGTCGTTCTACGGCGATCCCGACGAGCTCGACCGGCTCGCCGGGCGGATCGAGCGGCACGCGGACGAGGTGCGCGCGCACGGTTCGACCATGGTGCGCCAGGCCCAGGCGATGCGCTGGAAGTCCATCGCCGCCGACCGGTGCCGCGAGACCGTCGACGGGGACCGCAAGGCGCTCGACGCGGTCGCCACCAAGCTCGACGAGGCCGCCGCCGCGCTGCGCGGGCACGCCCAGCAGGTCCGCGAGCTGATCGCGGCGATCAAGCGGATCGGCGAGGCCGTGGTCACCTGGTTCAACGGCGCCATCGACCGGTTCAACCAGGCCGTCGACCGCTTCAACCAGGTCATGCGCGACATCGCCAACGCGGTCGCCTCGGGCCTGGGCATCAGCGGGTCGCCGCCGCAGCCGCCCCGGCCGCCGTGGGAGGGCTGGCAGTACCAGCCGCACTCCCTGCCCCCGGCTGGTGACAAGCAGTGGCTCGACGTCGGCAAGTTCATGCAGGCGCGGGGTGTCGCGTAGATGAGCGCCCCAGCACCGCACCGGCTCACCCTCACCGCGGCCGAGTACGCCTACGTCGTGGCCGAGCTCGACGCGGACATGCCGCCGGACTGGAAGCCCGCGCCCGACATCGCCGACGTCGGTGACCTCGCCGCCAAGGGGGTCCTGCGCGACGACGGGATCCACCCCTCGGTCGCCGCGAACATCGGGGTCATCGCCGCGCCGCGGGTGTTCCTGGAGACCACGGCGACGGCGGGTGCGCGCGGGTCGCGCAGCCTGCACGCGGTCGCCGGTGACCTTGGTGCGTCCCTGTTCCTGCTGCCGGACGCGGGCGTGGAGCTGTCGCTGTTCGCCGCGGTCGAACTGGGGCGTGAGCTGGTCCGCGCGGTGCCCGGCGAGGAAGCCGCCGGGATCGGTGCCGCGCTCGACGCCGACGACGAGGTCGAGCCGCTGCGCGGTGTCGTCCCGCTGGCCGCGTTGCACGAGCTCGGCGTCGCCGACCTGCTGCGCGAGGCCGACCCGGACGCGCCGGGGTACGTGCTGGCCGAGTTGAAGCTGCCCAAGGCCGAGGCCGAGTTCGCCCTCCAGGTCGTGCGGCGCACCGATGGCGTGCTGACCTGCCTGGTCACCGGCGTCGTCGACGGATCCGTGCGCAGCGCGCGGGTGTACTGGCTGCACAGCGACACCGGCTGGGTCGGCGTCCAGCCCGCCGCGCACGGGGGTGGCCGCCAACTGGTCGAGCTGATCCCGGTCGGACGCGATGAGCTCGGGGTCTGGGTGACCCCCTACCTGGCGGAGGCCCTGGCATGAGCAACCCCGTGACCAACCTGACCGTCGGCGGCGGCGCGGGCGGCACCGAGGCGTTCTACGAGGACCTCGCTGCCATGGGGGACCTCACCGACGACATCGCGGGTGAGACCCTCGGCATCGCCGTCACCAGCCACCGCTACCTGGCCGACCCCGACCTGCTCGCCTCGGCCGTGCTCAACCCGGTCGGCGCGGCGCGGTTCGAGTTCGCGATGCTCGGCGCGCTCGACGGCCCGTCCGGGTTGACCGCGACCTCGGCGGGCATCGGCTTGCGCGGCGTCACCTTCCAGGCCACCAACCAGGCCTACCACCTGGTCGACGACCTCAACGCCAAGGCGCTGGAGGCGGGCCGCTGGCTGGCGGGCGCCGCCGCGGTCGCCGCGCCGGGTGCCGCGATCGGGGTGGGGGCGTTCATCGGCGCCGACATCCTGGTCAACTACGACGGCGACTGGCAGCGGTGGCTGGTCGAGCACCCCGGCATGGTCGACGACCTGCTCGGGATGACGCCGGGTGCGTTGTCCGCCTTGGGTTTCCCGTCGAACCTGGCCACGCTGACCGACCTCGTCGCCGCCACCTACCCGGACGGCGACCCGAAGGTGACCTACGCGGGCCGCGACACCAGTGACATCGCCGCCGACCCGCCGGACAACCTCGCCGAGCTGTTCAACGGCCTCGACCACCGCAACGGCACCGACGCCAACATCGACATCCGCGCGGTCAAGCAGGCTGACGGCACGATCGCCTACATCGTGGACATCCCCGGCACCAAGGTGTGGAACCTGCCCTTCACCAACGACCAGGGCAGCGCCAACGACATGGGCACCAACGTCGACGCGATCGCGGGCAACCCGACCGTGCTGCAGGAGGGCATCCAGCAGGCGCTGATCGATGCCAAGGTGCCCAAGGACGCGCCGCTGATGCTGGTCGGCCACAGCCAGGGCGGTATCGTCGCGGCCCGCTCGGTCGACCCGTTGCTGGCCAGCGGTTACAACATCACCCACGTGGTGACCGCCGGGTCGCCGGTGGGCGGCATCCCGATCGACGAGCGGGTGCAGATGCTGTCGCTGGAGAACAACGGCGACATCGTCCCGCACCTCGACGCCGCCGAGAACCCCAACAGCGACAACCGCACGACGGTGAAGTTCGACCACCAGACCGGCACCGCGGGCGGCAACCACGCCATCAACGGCAACTACACCGAGGCGGCCAGGCAACTGGACTCCAGCACCGACCCGTCCGTGGTCCGCTTCCGGGACAGCGCAGGGGTTTTCTTCGGCGGCGAGTCCGTGACCACCGAACAGTACAAAGTGGTGCGACAGCGTTGAGGTTGGTGGCACTGGCTTTTGTGGTCCTGCTGGTGGCGGGGTGCGCGGAATCCAAGCCGACATCGGTCAGCCCGCAGTTCCAGGACGCGGTCACCGCACTCGTGCGGGAGGCCGGGGGGAAGGCGGATCCCTCGTTCTCGGCGATGACCTGCGGCAGCATCTTCGACGGCAACCCGGACGACAGCGTGGCCATGTGGGCCGACGTCGACCTGGCCGCTTCCCCGGACGACCTGCGGACCGCGGCTGTTTCCCTTGGCTGGCAACCGCAGATCCCGGTCGACGACTGGTCGGTGCTGCTCGTCGGCCCGGCGGACGCGCGGGTCGGCCTGCGCCGGGGTCACCTGCGCGCGGAGAAGGCCAAGTGCTCCATCGCGGGCCGCCACCAGGACCTCACCATGCCCCTGCGCCCCGACCTGACCGACGCCCAGCGCGCGGTACTCGGCCCCAGCTTCGCCCGCGCCACCACCGCCGCCCGCAAGATCTCCACCGCCGCGAACGTCCCCGCCGACGAGGCCGCCTTCCCCACCGCGGGCACCCTCACCACCGCCAACCTCTACACCTGCACCACCCCCACCACCAACGGCGCCCAGTGGCGAGCCACCAGCAAGACCCCCCTCACCCAGGACGCCGACCTCGCCACCATCAAGCGCACCGCCATCGACGCCCTCACCGGCTGGAAGATCGACCCCCGCCCCACCCAACCCGAGTACTTCACCGCCACCCGCGACGACACCACCCTCTCCGCCATGATGATCAAGTCCGGGGAGGGCACCCTGGAACTCACCATCACCGCCACCACCACGACCTGCGCCCCGGTGAAGTGATCCCCGCTCGGTCGACAGGAACGGGTGAGGTCAAGGCTGCGGATCGTCGTTCGCCTCGGTGAGCGCCTTTGCGCCTCCGGTCAGCCTGTTGACAAGCCGAGCGCGCTCGCGCTGTATCCGGCGGATATCCCTGGTGATGTCCTGGAGCGCCACCATCCCCGCACTGGGCGTCTTGTCCACAGTGGCCTGCGGCAGCAGGCTGACGTCCACCGCCAGTTCGTCCTCAGGGGGTCGAGTCCAGCGCGCCCGCGACGCGGGTCATGATGGATTGCCAGTGGTCGCGTTGGCTGGCCCGTTCGGCGGCGTTGGCGAGCCATTCCTGGTGGAAGCGGAGCAGGGTCTGGTTGCCCTTGGCGGAAACCGTGACCTGGATGGTGGTGACGTGGTCCCAGCCGGGTGGGCGGCAGGTCACGCGGATCCGGTCCCGTTCCCGGTAGCCGCGGACGTCGCCCACCGCGCCGTCGCGGGTCGTGTACTTGGCGCCCCGGGTCGGTGACAGGGTGGCGCCGGGGCCGAGCCAGATGGACAGGCCGGTGGGGCCGCTGATCAGGTCCCAGACCTTGGGCAGCGGGTGCGCCACGGTGCGGGAGACGCCGATCTGCCAGCCCGCGTCCTGGGTGAGGCCCGGGTCGTTCGACGCGATGGGGTCGTTTCGGGTCCAGGCGTCGGTGCGGCGGAGCGGGTCGGTCACGGACCGACTATAGGTCGGGTGACCAGCGGGAACGGCAACTATCCACCAATCGAGCACGTTGCGGCGGCGTCAACCGGGTCTCCTTGCCTGCGGGCAACATGAGACCCATACGGACATGGATAAACGCGAGCCCACGATCCGGGCCAGGGAGTTGGGCGAGAGCATGCGGCTGGCCATGGTCCGGGCCAACCTCAACGGGGTGCGCGCGTGCGCGCTGCTCGGGTGGTCCAAGAGCAAGCTGTCCCGGATGTTCCTCGGCACCCGCGGCGTCTCCCACGCCGACCTCGTCGACTTCCTGCGGGTCTGCGAGGTCGGCGAGGTCGAGCGGGACCGGCTGCTGGCGATCTGCGCCGAACTGCGCGCCCCCGCCTGGTCGCGCGAGCAGGCGGGCCGGTTGCCCAGGCACCTGCACGCGCTCATCGACCACGAGGAGCAGGCCGTGACCATCCGCGGGCTGGACCTGCTGGTGGTGCCCGCCCCGCTGCAGACCGACGACTACGCCAGGGCGCTGGTCGCCGCCGACGTGACCGTGCCGCCCAACGAGCGGGACGCGCGGGTGGTGGCGAAGCTGACCAGGCGCCAGTTCGTCAAGCGGGACCTGCCGCCCGCGTGCGTGTTCCACATCCACGAGGCGGCGCTGCGGCTGCCCATCGGCGGTCCCGAGCTGCGCGCGGACCAGGCCCGCGACCTGGTCCGGATGTCGGACCGGCGCAACATCACCATCCGGGTCGTGCCGACCGAGCGCGGGGTCACGGCGTCGGCGGCCGGGCCGTTCCGGCTGCTGGAGTTCGCCGACTTCAAGCCGGTGGTGTGCGTGGAGAGCGAGACGTCCTGCCAGTTCATCGAGGGCACCGACGAGGTCGCCGGGTACCGGTCGGTGCTGGCCGCGCTCGCCGAGTCCGCGCTCACGCCCGATGAGTCGCGGGCTTTTCTCGTCGCGCTCGCCGAGGGGACGGCCGGGTAGCGGCCAGGTGCGCGGCGGGCACGACCGCGGTGATCGGGCTCTCCGGGTTGACCACCAGGGGGTGGCCGCCGAGCAGGGCGGCCACCTCGTGCCCGCGCACCTCCCGCCACGCGGGCCAGGCGGGCGGCACGTGCACCGCCGAGGTGCACGCGGGCACCATCACCGTGCCGTCCCTGGCCGGGAATCCGGTGACCCCGGCGTCGTTCGACGACCGCGCAAAGATCAACAATGTCGCGTCGTGCAGCTCCGGCAACAAATCCGCCTGCGGGCGGTATCTGGTGTGGATCAGCTGCAACACCTTCTCCAACCGGTTCGCGGGCACCGGCATCCGCAACGCCGTGGGTGACGGGCGGTAGTCGCGGTTGGCGCGGAACCGCTCGCCGATCTGGCCGCGCTCGTCGACCGGGTAGGCGCCGACGACCCCCCACGGCGGCACGTCCTCGTGCCTGCTGAACTCGGGGTCGATCACGTACAGCCAGCTGTCGGGGTTGGAGCGGGCGCTGGCCCGCATCTCGAGGGTGATCTCCGGCTGGTCCATCGTCGCCTCCTTGGCGCGGAGGCGGTACCTCCATGGCGCGGGGTGGGTGCGCGTCATCCTAGAGCGGGTGCTCACTTCGCGTGATCGGACGGGCGCCCACCGCCACCGCGCGAGGAATTCCCCACGAAGTCGACCAATAACGCGGGAACCGTTCCACGACGTCGGTCATCAGAGATAGAGTCGTCGCAAATGCACAGGACCAGGGGGTCAGGACGGTGTTTCTAGCCGATGGCGGTGGGGGTTCCCTCCCGGTGGAGCCCGCGTACGCCGGAACCCAGACACTGCGCGTCGAACCCTCCGCCATCCCCGGCGCGCTCGCCGCGTTCCGCGAGGCGCACGCCAGGGTGTCGGAGAAGGTCACCGCGCTCGACGCGCTGCAGGTGCCCGAGTGGGCGAACGACCCGGTGAGCGGCACGACGGCCCACGAGTTCACCCAGCGCACCAACGGCGGCGGCGACGACTCGGCGAGCAAGTGCCTGCGCGGCTACCAGGAACAGCTGCAGCGGGCGATCACCGCGCTCGAGCAGGCCGAACGCGGCTACCTGGCCACCGAGGGCACCAACTCCGCGATGTGGGGCAAGACCCACCAGGCGTGACCCGCTCCCCTGATCCCAGCAGCTGTCTACCGAGGGTGATCCGAACATGGCAATGCACAGGTGGCGCGGGTACGACCACCCCACCCTGCACAAGATGATCAACGGCGGCCCCGGTCCGGCCGCGTCGACCCCGCAGACCGAGTACTGGGACTCGCTGCAGACCGAGCTGGCCGAGATCGACGCCGACCTCAACGCCAAGCTCGGCACCCTCGCCGCCAGCTGGGAGGGTGGCGCGGCCGACCAGGCGCAGACCGGCCTGACCCCGTTGCAGGCGTGGGCCGCCGACGCGCAGTCCGGCGCGTCGGGCATGCGCGCCTCCACCGAGTACCAGGCCGACATCGTCGGCAGGGCCCGCGCCGAGGTGCCGGAGCCGGTCGAGGTCACCACGCCCGCGCCGTCCGGGTGGTCCAAGCTCGCCGCCGGTGCCGCGTTGCTCACCGGCAACCCCGGCCCGGCCGCGGTGGTCGTGAACCAGGCGCAGGACCACGAGGCCCAGGAGGCCGCGCAGGACGCCGCGTCCCAGAAGGCCGTGGACGCCATGGACAGCTACCAGTCCAGCAGCCGGTTCAACACCAACACCCTCGGCGAGTTCGTGCCCCCGCCGGACGTCGTCGTCTCCACCCCGGAGCCCTCCGGCGGCACCGGCTACGCCGCGGGCCACTTCGTGTCGAACTTCTCCGGCGCCAACGGCGACACCGGCACCAACACCGCGAGCTACAGCCCGAGCACCGTCGGCCACTTCGGCGGCGGCAGCTACACCGCGCCCGGCCACGGCGGCGGCAACGCGCAGTTCACCCACCCCGGCGCCCTCCCCGGCCCGACCACCCCGTCCGGCTTCACCAGGCCGAACGGCTGGACCGCGCCGTCCGGCTACGTCCCGGTCACCGGTGGCGAGGGCCCGAACCTGAACTACAACCAGTTCACCAACAACCTGAACACGGGTGGCGGCGACGCCAGGTTCAACCAGAACAACAACTTCACCGGGAACTTCAACGGCTCCCTCAACCCGACCGGTGGCGTCAGCGGCGCCGAGGGCCCGAAGTCCGGCGGTGGCGTCAACGGCAAGGGTGGCGCTGGTTCGTCCATCGGCACCCCGGGCGCGACCGGTGAGAGCGCGCGGCAGAGCGGTCAGCTCGGTCGCGGCGGCATGTCCGGCAGCGGTGGGTTCGGCGGCGCGGGCGACAACGTCATGGGCACCCGTTCCAACGGCGCGGTCGCGGGCAAGGGCGGACTCGGTGGTCCCGGCGGCCAGAACCGTTCTAACGGCGAGGACGACGAGGAGGAGTTCGAGACCGCGAGCTACCTCGTCGAGACCGATGACGTGTTCGGCGACGAGCGAGCGGTGTCGCAGGCCGTCCTCGGCGCCGACGAGTGACCACGTTCGGCGTCGTGGCTGAGGTGACGAGCACCCCCGTGTCGCTCTCCGCGCTGGAGTTCGACGTCCTGTGGGAGCACCTGTCCCCGGGGACCATGCCCCTGGTGGTCAAGGTGCCCTCACCGGGCAAGACCTACGAGGAGCGGGCCCGGATCGAGGACGAGGTCTGGGCCGGTCTCGAACAGCGCGGCCTCGGCCGCAAGGTCGACGTGCACCCGGAGGTCGAGCACCTGCTGCGGCTGCTGGCCCGGCCCGACCGCGAGGTCGACGGCCGCACCTGGGTCGGCCGCGGCGTGCGGTTGCTGGCGTGCTCCGCCGGGCGCGACCAGGCCGCGCTCGCGGTGCTCAGCGACGACCGGATCACGCTCAGCCGCACCTCGCCCGCGGGGTTGGCGAGCGCGGCGGTCGGCGTGCTGCCCGCGCTGCAAGCCGGTCCGGGTCGGTCGATCACCTTGCGCACGGACGACTTCGAGGCCGCGGCCAAGAGCACCGACGGGACGCAGAAGAGCTTCGAGCTCGCCCTGCACGCCCGGGGTGTGCGCGGCGAGGACGCGACCACGCTGACCGAGATGATCGGCGACGTGCACGGCACCGGGAACTTCGGCGCCGCAGCACGGGACCGGCTCGGCCGCCGGGTCCGCGGCGACCGGGTCGTGTCGTTCTTCGACACCGATGGCGGCCGCTACGTCCAGGTCCGCCGAGCTGCTCCGGACAAGACGCTGTGGACGACGATCTCGCCCGCGGACAACCGCAAGCTGGTGCACCTCGTCGAGGAAGTCCTCGACGACGTGGTCAGGGACATCGAGGGCTAGCCGGACCCGTGCCGCGCAAGGCCATCGACCCCGCAGAGCTCCGCGCCGCCGTCGCAGCCACCCTCCCGTGGCTCGACGGCGGCGAGCAGCCCGCACGTCCCGTGCTCGCCGCCGCTGTCCGGCTGAGCCTGCGCACCCTGGAGCAGCACGCGCCGGGGCACAGCGTCGAGGTGCGGGTGCCGCCGTTCGCGGCCGTGCAGTGCGTCGAAGGTCCCCGGCACACGCGGGGGACGCCGCCCAACGTCATCGAGATGGATCCACGCACCTGGCTCGACCTGGCGGTCGGACGGGTGAGCTGGGACGACGCGGTGACCGGTGGGCGGGTGGCAGCTTCGGGAGCGCGCGCGGATCTGTCCGCGTTGCTGCCCCTGCTGAGGTTCTAGGCGTCGACCAGTTCGCGTTCCGGCTTGGTGCGGCGCATGACCAAGACGAATCCGATGGCGCCCACGACCGCCAGGACCGCGTAGACGGCCACCAGCGCGGGCGGGGTCGTGCCGGTGAGGGCGTCACCGAGGAAGACGGCCGCCGCCGTGCCGGGGAGGCTTCCCAGGAACGTGCCGACCAGGAACGGCCGCAACGGGATCGTCGACAGGCCGCAGCAGTAGTTCATCGGCGCGAACGGGATCATGGGTACCAGCCGCAGCGAGGTGATCGCGCCCAGCCCGCCGCCCGCGAGCCGCGAGTTCACCACGCGCACCACACCGCGTTCCATGTGCGGCTCGACCCACCGCCGCCCCAGGCCCCTGGCCAGCGAGAACGCCACCGCCGACGCGATCGTCGTCGCCACCATCGCGACCACGAACCCGACCGCCCCGCCGAGCAGCAGACCCGCGGACAGGTTGAACACGGTGCGCGGGATGGGCGCCACCGTGAGCAACGAGTAGCCGACCAGGAAGATCACCGGGGTCGCCCAACCGAGCCCCTCCGCCCACACCCGGACCTGCACGGGGCTAGGGATCGGGGTGAGAGATCCGGCCACGACAAGGATCACGAGTGCGGCCAGCAGGAGGAGTAGGGCTCGACCACCAGGCACTCCACCACGGTAACGGCAAGGACTGCCGGGTGATGTGCGCCACCGTGCGGTGGACTTGGGTGCGCCGAGCAGCGCTTACACTGGGGTGCAGCCCTCACTCCACCCCCAGGGAGCGCTTGGTGGCCGACCAGTTCACGACTGGCCCTATCCCCACTTTCGACCAGCCCGAGCCCGAACCCCGCGAGGAATGCGGGGTCTTCGGTGTCTGGGCCCCAGGCGAGGAAGTGGCGAAACTCACCTACTACGGTCTGTACGCACTCCAGCACCGTGGGCAGGAGGCGGCGGGCATCTCGGTCGCCGACGGCCACCAGATCGTCGTCTTCAAGGACCTCGGCCTGGTCAGCCAGGTGTTCGACGAGCAGGTCCTGTCCTCGCTGCGCGGCCACGTCGCCGTCGGGCACTGCCGGTACTCGACCACCGGGTCGACCACCTGGGAGAACGCCCAGCCGACCTTCCGCACCACCGCCACCGGCAGCGGGCTCTCCCTCGGCCACAACGGCAACCTGGTCAACACCGCCGAACTGCGCGACCGCGCCACCAAGCTCGGCGTGACCTCCCGCAACGGCGCGACGACCGACTCCGACATCATGACCGCCCTGCTCGCGGCGAGCGCCGCAGACAAGGGCCTGGAGCAGGCCGCGCTGGAGGTCCTGCCGACCATCCGCGGCGCGTACTGCCTGGTCTTCTCCGACGAGTCGACCCTCTACGCCGCCCGCGACCCGCACGGGGTCCGGCCGCTGGTGCTCGGCCGCCTCGAACGCGGTTGGGTCGTGGCCAGCGAGACCGCCGCGCTCGACATCGTCGGCGCCTCGTTCGTCCGCGAGGTCGAGCCGGGCGAGCTGATCGCGATCGACACCGACGGGCTGCGCTCGTCGCGGTTCGCCAGCCCGGAACCCAAGGGCTGCCTGTTCGAGTACGTGTACCTGGCCAGGCCGGACACCACCATCTCCGGCCGCTCGGTGCACGCCACCCGGGTCGAGATCGGCCGCCGCCTCGCCGACGAGCACCCGGTCGAGGCCGACCTGGTCGTCCCGGTGCCGGAATCGGGCACGCCAGCGGCCATCGGCTACGCGCAGGGCAGCGGCATCCCGTTCGGCACCGCGCTGGTGAAGAACGCCTACGTCGGGCGCACCTTCATCCAGCCGTCGCAGACCATCCGCCAACTCGGCATCCGGCTCAAGCTCAACCCGCTGCGCGAGGTCATCCGGGGCAAGCGGCTCATCGTGGTCGACGACTCGGTCGTGCGCGGCAACACCCAGCGCGCCCTGGTCCGGATGCTGCGCGAGGCCGGTGCGCTCGAGGTGCACGTGCGGATCGCGTCGCCGCCGGTGCAGTGGCCCTGCTTCTACGGCATCGACTTCGCCTCGCGCGCCGAACTGGTCGCCAACGGCCTCGACCTCGACGGCATCCGCCGCTCCATCGGCGCGGACTCGCTGGGCTACGTCTCGCTCGACGCGCTGATCGCCGCCAGCGAGCAGCCCAAGACGCGGCTGTGCGCGGCGTGCTTCACCGGCGAGTACCCGATCGAACTGCCCGACGACGCCCTCATCGGCAAGCACCTGCTCGAGGGCATCGAGAAGGGTGTGGCGGGCTCCGCCGCGCCGCTGCAGCCAGCCGGGTACGGTGCCGAGGACGCCCTCCGGCGCCCGTGACCACCGTCCTGACCCTCCGACCTGATTCGAGCCATGACTGAGACCAGCTCACCCGAGTCCAACGCCACCTACGCCGCAGCAGGCGTGAGCATCGAAGCAGGTGACGAGGCGGTCGAGAAGCTCAAGCCGTGGGCGGCCAAGGCCAACCGGCCCGAGGTGCTCGGCGGCATCGGCGGGTTCGCTGGCCTGTTCAAGCTCAAGCTGGACCGCTGGCGGGAACCGGTGCTCGCCTCGTCGACCGACGGCGTCGGCACCAAGATCGCCATCGCCCAGGCGCTGGACATCCACGACACCGTCGGCGTCGACCTGGTCGCCATGGTGGTCGACGACCTGGTGGTCTGCGGCGCGGAACCGCTGTTCCTACAGGACTACATCGCCGTCGGCAAGGTCCTGCCGGACCGGATCGCGGCACTGGTCAAGGGCATCTCCGAGGGCTGCGTCCAGGCGGGCTGCGCCCTGCTCGGCGGCGAGACCGCCGAACACCCCGGCCTGATGTCGGACGGGGCGTACGACCTGTCCGCCACCGGTGTCGGCGTGGTCGAGGCCGACCAGATCCTCGGCCCGGACCGGGTCCGCCCCGGCGACGTGCTGATCGGCATGGGCTCCTCCGGCCTGCACTCCAACGGCTACTCGCTGGCGCGGCACGTGCTGCTGCAGATCGGCCGCATCCCGCTCTCGGGCCACGTCGAGGAGTTCGGCCGCACCCTGGGCGAGGAACTGCTGGAACCGACCCGCATCTACGCCAAGGACTGCCTCGCGCTGGCCGCCGAGACCGAGGTCCGCACCTTCGCCCACATCACCGGCGGCGGCCTCGCGGCCAACCTGGCCAGGGTCATCCCCAACGGCCTGCACGCCACGCTCGACCGCGGCACCTGGACCCCGCAGCCGGTCTTCTCCCTCATCGCCCAGCGCGGCCGGGTGGCCCGCGAGGAGATGGAGCGCACCTTCAACATGGGCGTCGGCATGGTCGCCGTCGTAGCCCCCGAAGACGTCGACCGAGCCCTCGCCGTCCTCACCGCCCGCCACGTCCCCTCCTGGATCCTCGGCGAAGTCCGCCCCGCCGAGGACCCCACCACCCCCCGCGCCACCCTCACGGGCGACCACCCCCGCTTCTAAGCCCACCTCGAAGGCCCGGCCGCGCTCCCCAGCGCCGCCGGGCCTTCGCCATACCCGCCGCAGTCACCCCGAAGCCCGCCCCTTACCCCGCCCCAGCCGCCTCGCGCGCACGCGGTCCCGACCCGGCCCAGCCCCCACCCTCACCGGGGGGCGTCCCAGGTCCCAGTCTATCGGCACCCCCCGACAGTGGATCTTGAACGCACCGTGAACAAGATCCAGATGTGGATAACTTTTGTCGCTGAACCGGGTGATCCTGGGCCAGCAAGGCCAGCAAGGCCAGCAAGCGGCGGGGAGCGGCAAGGGACTGTGGGGTTGCTGTGGGTTCGCCGCTGGAGGTGGAGATGACCATGGGGGGCGGGGCAACCTGCTGGGGTGTCCGCTCGTACTAAAGGGCGACCTAGGGAGGTACTCGTGCCGGACCGGGACGCGGAGTTCGGGGAGTACCTGGACAGCCGGGCCGTTGTCATGCGCCGGACCGCCTTCCTGCTCAGCGGGGGTGACTGGCACCGCGCGGAGGACCTGGTGCAGACGACGCTGGCGAAGATCTACGTGGCGTGGCCCCGGCTCAACCGCGAGGGCGGGGTGGACGCCTACTCGCGCAAGGTGATGGTGCGGTCGGCGATCGACGAGTCGCGGCGGGCGTTCCGGCGGCGGGAGAACGTGGTCGAGCGGTTGCCCGAGGTCGGGGTCGACCCGGTGGGTGTGGACGACGCGGTGGACGTGCGGCGGGCGTTGGCGCTGCTGCCTGTCGGGCAGCGGGCGGTCGTGGTGCTGCGGTACTGGGAGGACCTGAGCGTCGCCGAGACCGCGCAGGCCCTGGGCAAGAGCGAGGGGACGATCAAGAGCCAGGCGGCGAAGGGGTTGGCGGCGCTGCGCAAGCACCTGGCGGACGGTCGGATCCTGGTCGAGGGGCAGCGGTGAGCGGGACGGGATCGGGGGGCGTGCGACGGAGGGTGGCCGTGATCGGGTGGAGGGGCAGTTGTGACCGACGAGGTGCGTGACCTGCTGGGTCGGGCGTTCGGTGCCGAGCCGCCGCTCGGCTTCGACCGGGACGGGGTCGTCGCTGATGGGCGGCGGCGGTTGCGGCGGCGCAGGGCGGCGGCGACCGGCGGGGTGGCGGCCGCGGTGGCGGTGGCCGTGTTCGGCGCGGCGGTGCTGTCCAGTGGCGCGCTCGGCCTCAGCGGGCCCTCGGTCCTGCCCGCTTCCCCCTCCGGCCCGGTGTCCACGGCGACGCCCGAGCCGCTGCCGACCTCCCCGGTGCTGTTGCCCGGCGCGCCGACCGAGACGCCGAGGACGACGGTCACCACCAAGACCCTGGAGCGGTCTTACTACGCGCTGCGCGACTCGGCTCTGCCCTGGCCCGCGGGGGTGCGCCCGGTCGCCATCACCGCGGGCCGCCAGTGGTACGAGTTCGACGGCGGTGAACTCAAGGTCACCCTGGAGACGCCCAAGGGTGATCGCCTGCTCCAGATCAGCGTCTACTTCACCGCGGCGCTGACGCACATGATGGACTGCGTCAACCCCTCGACCGGCAAGCCGCTGCCGCACTGCACGACCACCGCCGTCGGGGGCGCGAAGGTGCGCACCAGCAGGGACTTCCCGGACAACGGCCCCACCGTGGTCCAGGTCGTCGCCGACCGGTCCGACTCGGTGACGGTCGAGGTCACCGAGACCGCGGGCACGCACGGGCGCCTCGACCAGGTGCTGCCCGACTCGATGCTGGTCAAGATCGCGACGCTGCCCGGCATCACCCCCTGACCACGCGCGATCCCGTGCCTGGCCCTCGTCCGCGTTGACATGTGACCATATGGTCACCTATCTTCGACCGGGTGAGCGACGACCTGGTCTTCAAGGCGCTGGCCGACCCGACCAGGCGGCGGTTGCTCGACCGGCTCTTCGCCGGGGGCGGGCGCACGCTGTCCGAGCTTGAGTCCGATGTGGACATGACCAGGTTCGGTGTGATGAAGCACCTGCGGCTGCTCGAGGAAGCCGGGTTGATCACCACCCGGCGCCGCGGGCGGGAGAAGCTGCACTTCCTCAACGCCGTGCCCATCCGGCTCGTGCACGACCGCTGGATCGACAAGTACACCGAGCCCGGGCTGGCCGCGCTCGTCCACTTGAAACACACACTGGAGAACCCCGTGACCACCGTTCAGGTGCACCGCGTCTACATCAAGGCCACCCCGGAGGCGATCTGGACCGCGATCGTCGACCCCGAGTGGTCGACCCGCTACGGCTACCGCGGCGTCGTCGACTACGACCTGCGCCCCGGCGGCGTGTTCAAGACCCTCGCCGGTGACCACATGCCCGGCATCGAGTCGACCGCGTGCGTGGTCGAGGGCGAGGTCATCGAGTCCGACCCGCCCCGCCGCCTGGTGCAGACCTGGCGGCCGACCTGGCTCGACGAGCCCGTCACCCGGCTCACCTACGAGATCGCCGAGGGCGACAACGGCGTGTGCTCGCTCACCCTCACCCACGACGTCGACGGTGCGCCGCAGACCGGGGCCCAGGTCGCAGGCGAGGTCGAGAACGCCGGTGGCGGCTGGCCGCAGGTGCTCAGCGACCTCAAGACGCTGCTGGAGACCGGCACCGGTTTGTACTCCTGAGCGGAAACCCGTTTGCCCGCTAAGGCATCCTGGTACGCGTGCCTGATGAGTTGGTGGTGTCCGCGACGCTGGTCGTACCGGCGGGTGAGCTGCGTGAGCGGTTCTCCCGGTCGTCCGGTCCCGGTGGCCAGGGCGTGAACACCGCCGACAGCCGGGTGGAGCTGTCGTTCGACGTCGCCAGGTCACCGTCCATTCCGGACACGCTGCGCGGCAGGATGCTGGCCAGGCTCGGCAACCGGCTGGTGGACGGGGTGCTGACCATCGCGGCCAGCGAGTACCGGGCGCAGTTGGCCAACCGCACCGCGGCCCGCGAGCGGCTGGCCGCCCTGCTGCGCCAGGCCGCCGCTCCGCCGCCCCCGTCCCGTCGCGACACCAAACCCTCCCGCGGTTCCCGCGAACGCCGCCTCACGGCCAAGAAGCAACGCTCCCAGACCAAGCAGACGCGCAAGCGCCCGCCGGACGACTAGTCAGCGCAGGCGGTACCGGCGTTCTGGGCGACCGGTGCCGCCGTAGCGCAGGCGGACCTCGGCGCGGTTGGCGTCGACGAAGTGCTCCAGGTAGCGGCGGGCGCTGACCCGGGAGATGTTCGACCGCGCGGCGCACTCGGCCGCCGAGATGTCCGGGTCCGCGGCGCGCAGGACCTGCTCGACCAGGGCGGCCGTCTGCTCGGTGAGCCCCTTGGGCAGCGCGGAGCGGGGCCGGGCGCCGAAGACCTCGTCGATGGCGGCCTGGTCGGCGCTCGTCAGCTCGCCGAGTCTGGTGTGGACGGTGGCGAAGTGGCGCAGCTGGTCGTGCAGCGCGGTGTAGGCGAACGGTTTGACGAGGTAGTGCAGCACGCCGCCGCGCAGGGCGCCCCGGACGGTGTCCACGTCGGTGGCGGCGCTGATGACGATGACGTCCGGCTGGGCCTGGCCGTTGCGCAGCTCCCGCAGGACTTCCAGGCCGCCCATGTCCGGCAGGTAGATGTCGAGCAGGACGAGGTCCGGGCGCAGCCGGGCGGTCAGCGCCAGCGCCTGGGCACCGGTGTGGGCGACCCCGGCCACGCTGAAGCCAGGCGTGCGCTCGATGTATCCACAGTGGACCCGCGCGACCATGAAGTCGTCGTCCACCACCAGAACGCTGATCACGCGGGCACCTCCGGCAGCCGGGCGGTGAACACGGCGCCGTCGACCTCGATCGTGCCGCCGCGGCTCAGGCAGGTCTGGCGGGTCAGCGCGAGCCCGAGACCGCGCTGCCCACCCTCCTCCGCCGCCTTGGTGGTGAACCCGTGCCGGAACACCTCCGAGGCGAGGTCCGGCGCCACCCCCGGCCCCGAGTCGCGCACCACCACCAGCACCACCCCGTCGTCGTGGGTCAGCGCGACCTCGATCCAGCCGCCACCGCCGCGCACCGAGTCCAGCGCGTTGTCCACCAGGTTCCCCAGCACCGTCACCAGGTCCGCCGACAGGTGTTCGTCGACCGGGCCCAACCGGCTCGACGGCGCCAGCCGCAGCCCCACGGCCTGCTCGGCGGCCAGGCTCGACTTGGCCACCAGCAGCGCGGCCACCGCCGGGTCCGCCACGTGCGAACCGACCTCCGACTGCCACGCGGACCGGGTGTGGCTGACCCGGTCGACGTAGCGGCGGACCTCGTCGTACTCGCCCAGTTCGATCAGGCCCGCGATGGTGTGCAGCCGGTTGGAGAACTCGTGCGCCTGCGCGCGCAGCGTGTCCGTGGTGGCCCGGTTGGCGTCCAGTTCGTGCCGCAGCGCGACGATCTCGGTGCGGTCGCGCAAGGTCACCACCGACCCGACGCCGCCGTCCCCGCCGCCGATCGGCATCCGGTTCATGATCAGCACCCGGCCGCGGCGCAGCACGATCTGGTCGGCGCCCTCGGCCCGGCCGCTGAGCACGTCGAGCGCGCGGTCGTTGAACTCGAAGTCGGTGACCGGCCGCCCGACCGCGTCGTCGGGCAGCGACAGCAGCGCACGCGCGTGGTCGTTGACCAGCGTCACCCTGCCCTGCTGGTCGAGGCCGACGACGCCCTCCTTGATCCCGTGCAGCATCGCCTCCCGGTGCTCGACCAGCCCGGCGATCTCGGTCGGCTCCAGCCCCAGCGTCTGCCGCTTCACCCGCCTGGCCACCAGCAGCGACCCGCCGACGCCGAGCACCGTCGCCACCCCGAGGATCAGCAGCGCCTCGCCGGGCGAGTGCACCACGCCCGCCACGAACGAGGGCCGGTCCGCCTCGGCCGCGACGATCCCGATCACCGTGCCGTCGTCGCCGATCACCGGCACGTGCGCCACCAGGTAGGGTCCCACCTCGCCGACCCACGACCGTCCTGACTGGACAGTGCTGTCCCCGATCGGCAGCGGACCGCCGACCTGCGCCGGGTCCGGTGAGGTCAGCACCCGCAACGCGGGCAACGCGATCAGAACGCCGTCCGCGCCGGAGAGGCTGCGCGCGCTCTCCGCGAAGGGCGGCAGCTGGTGGTAGCGCAGCGGGTCGGCCAGCGCGGCCCGCACGCCCGGGGTCGCGGCGACGTCCTCGGCCACCGACAGCATCCGGCGGCCCTCGGTGGTCTGGAACGCCGACCGCGCCTGGATCGCCGAGAACACCGCGACCGCGCCGAGCAGGGTCACCACGACCACCACCTGCCAACCGAGCAGTTGGCGCGCCAGTGAGCCCCGTCCAGCCATCGCACCAGTGTGCCCTGACTCACCCGGCTCAGCCCGTGAACACAAGGACCACAACGACCGCTGTGGCCGCAAGGAGACAACAGCCGTAACTCGGGGGCAACATGCTTGCATTCGACGAAATGAGGGGCGGGTCACCGTATGAAAGGCACAGTGCGCGTATCGCCGCTGGCCGCCGCGCTGACCGCCCTGGCGGCGGTGCTGCTGGTGCCCCCGTTGCTCAGCTCGGGAGACTCCGACAGCACCGGTGTGCGCGGCCTGCGCGTGCTGGTGCCGAACTCGCCAGGCGGTGGCTACGACATCACGGCGAGAACCGCGGTCAAGTCGATCGAGGACAGCGGACTGTCCAGCGGCATCGAGGTGTTCAACCTGCCTGGCGCCGGTGGCACTGTCGGCCTCGGTCGCCTGGTGAACGAGCGCGGCAACGACAAGCTCATCATGTCGATGGGCCTGGGCGTCGTCGGCAGCGTCTACACGAACAAGTCGCCCTCGTCGTTGGCCGACACCACCCCGATCGCCAGGCTCATCGAGGAGCCGGACATCGTGGTGGTGGCCAAGGACTCGCCCTACACCGACCTGGCCGGGCTGATCGCGGCTTGGAAGGCGACCCCGGGCGCGGTCCCGGTCGGCGGCGGCTCGTCCCCCGGCGGACCCGACCACCTCGCGCCGATGCTGATGGCCAAGGCCGTCGGGCTGGCCCCGAGGGACGTCAACTACGTGCCCTTCGACGGTGGCGGCGAGCTGCTCGCCTCGGTGCTCGGCGGCAAGGTCGCCTTCGGTGTGTCCGGCATCGGCGAGTACCGCGACCAGATCCAGGCGGGCGAGCTGCGCGTCCTGGCCGTCACCAGCGGCAAGCGGATCCCCGGCGTGCAGGCCCCGACGTTGCAGGAGTCCGGTGTGGACGTCGACTTCACCAACTGGCGCGGTGTCGTCGCCCCGCCCGGCATCACCGACACGGCGCGCGACCGGTTGGTCACGCTGCTCACCGACCTGCACGGCTCCGGCGCGTGGCAGGAGTCGTTGCGGCGCAACGGGTGGACCGACGCGTTCCAGACCGGCCCGGAGTTCGGCAGGTTCCTCGCCGCCGAGAACGCCAGGGTCGCCGACGTGCTGAGGGAGTTGGGGCTGGCATGAGCGCGCTCACCGGGAACCGGCCGCGGTTCGACCGGCAGTGGCTGCGCGAGCACTCCGAACTGGGCGTCTGCGTGGTGCTCGCCGCGCTCGGCGTCCTGGTGCTCACCGACGCGCTGAGCATCCCCACCGACTTCGCCCAGCGCGGCCCGGTCGGCCCCGAGGCGGTACCCGTGCTGGTCGGCGGCCTGTTGCTGCTGGTCGCCGCCCTGCTGGCCAGGGATGTGTTGCGCGGCGGCAAGGGCGAGGCCGAGGCGGGCGAGGACGTCGACCTGTCCGAACCGGGCGACTGGAAGACCGTGCTGCTGCTGTCCGGGGCGTTCCTGGCCAACGCGGCGCTGATCGGGCTGCTCGGGTTCCCGATCTCCGGCACGGTCCTGTTCTGGGGCGCCGCCTACGCGCTCGGCAGTCGTGAACTGGTGCGGGACCCACTCATCGCGGCGGGCATGGCGCTGGTCACCTACGTCGTGTTCAACAACCTGCTCGGGGTGCCCCTGCCCGGTGGACCGCTGATGGGGGTGTTGTGAGTGGAATCCTTCGACCTGCTCATGTCCGGGTTCGGCACCGCGCTGACCCCGACGCACCTCGCGCTCGCCGCGATCGGCGTGCTGCTCGGCACCTTCATCGGTGTACTGCCCGGCATCGGCCCGGCCATGGCGGTCGCGCTGCTCTTACCCGTCACCTACGGCCTCGAACCGACCGGCGCGTTCATCATGTTCGCCGGGATCTACTACGGCGGCATGTTCGGCGGCTCGACCACATCGATCTTGCTCAACACCCCCGGTGAGAGCGCGGCGGTGGTCGCGGCCATCGAGGGCAACCCGATGGCCCGCAAGGGCCGCGGCTCCCAGGCGCTCGCGGCGGCCGCCATCGGGCACTTCGCCGGTGGGCTCATCGGCACCACCCTGCTGGTCCTGCTCGCCCCGACCGTCGCGGCGCTCGCGGTCGGCATCGGCGCCCCGGACTACTTCGCGATCATGGTCCTGGCGTTCATCGCGGTGACCTCGGTGCTGGGCACCTCCCGGGTGCGCGGGTTCGCCGCCCTGCTGATCGGCCTGGTCATCGGCCTCGTCGGGCTCGACGAGATGACCGGGCAGCAGCGGCTCACCTTCGGCTCCCTGCAACTGGCCGACGGCATCGACGTCGTCATCGTCGCGGTCGGCCTGTTCGCCGTCGGCGAGTCGCTGTGGGTCGCGCTGCACCTGCGCCGCCGCCCCGCCGAGCCGATCCCGGTCGGCCGGGCCTGGCTCGGCCGCGACGACCTGCGCCGCTCGTGGAAGCCCTGGCTGCGCGGGCCGCTGATCGGGTTCCCGTTCGGGGCGCTGCCCGCAGGCGGGGCCGAGATCCCGACCTTCCTGTCCTACGCGGTGGAGAAGCGGCTCGCGAAGGACAAGAGCGAGTTCGGCCACGGCGCCATCGAGGGCGTCGCGGGACCGGAGGCCACGGCCAGCGCGTCCGCGGCGGGGACCCTGGTGTCGATGCTGACCCTCGGCCTGCCGACCACGGCCGTCGCGGCGGTCATGCTGGCCGCGTTCCAGCAGTACGGGATCCAGCCGGGGCCGCTGCTGTTCCAGCGGGAGCCGACCCTGGTGTGGGGGCTGATCGCCAGCCTGTTCGTCGGGACCGTGCTGCTGCTGGTGCTGAACCTGCCGCTGGCCCCGGTGTGGGCCAAGCTGCTCAAGATCCCCCGGCCGTACCTGTACGCGGGCATCCTGTTCTTCGCCGCGGTCGGGGCCTACGCGGTCAGCGGGCAGGTGGCCGACCTGCTGGTGCTGTTCGTGATCGGCGTGATCGGGCTGGCCATGCGCCGCTACGGGCTGCCGGTGCTGCCCGCGGTGCTCGGGGTGATCCTCGGGCCTGCCGCCGAGCAGCAGATGCGCCGGGCGCTGCAGCTCTCCGACGGGTCGCTGACCGGGCTGGTGAACACGCCGTTCTCGATCGTGGTCTACGCGGTCGTCGCCGTCGTGTTGCTCTGGCCCGCGGCGAACGCGCTGCGCAAGCGCCGGGCCGCGCGGGTGTGACCAGGAACCCGGACGGGAACAGACCGGGGGCCGGGCGGGCTTACTAGGGTCGACGTGGAAGTTCGTCACCGAGCGAACTGATTCCTGGAGGACCCGTGAGCCTGCTCTTCTCCCCGCTGACCATCCGGTCGGTCACCCTGCCCAACCGGATCGTGGTCAGCCCGATGTGCCAGTACAGCGCCGAAGACGGCCTGCCGGACAACTGGCACCTGGTCCACCTCGGGTCGCGCGCGGTCGGCGGCGCCGGCCTGGTGTTCGCCGAGGCCACCGCCGTCGAACCGGCCGGGCGGATCAGCCCGCAGGACACCGGCATCTGGTCGGCGGCGCACGTCGAGGCGTGGCGGCCGATCACCGCGTTCATCAAGGCGCAGGGCGCGGTGCCCGGGGTGCAGCTCGGGCACGCCGGGCGCAAGGCGTCGGTCTACCGGCCGTGGGACGACGGCGACGGCGCGGTCGCCGAGGGCGGCTGGCAGACCGTCGGACCCACCGACCAGCCGTTCAGCGCGAGCTACCCCGTCCCGCAAGCGCTTGCCCCCGCGGACGTCGAGGCGCTCGTCGAGACCTTCGCCCAGGCGGCGCGCAACGCCGTCGCGGCGGGCTTCGAGGTCGTCGAGGTGCACGCCGCCCACGGGTACCTGCTGCACCAGTTCCTGTCGCCGCTGAGCAACACCAGGACCGACGAGTACGGCGGCGACCAGGCCGGACGGCTGCGCTTCCCACTCGCCGTCGTCCGCGCCGTGCGGGCCGCGGTCGGACCCGACCTCCCGGTGTTCGTCCGGGTGTCGGCCACCGACTGGACCGAGGGCGGGCTGACCGTCGACGACACCGTGGAGATCGCGCGCGCACTCGCGCACGCGGGCGCCGACGTGATCGACGTGTCGACCGGCGGCAACGTGGCCACCGCGCGGGTCCCGGTCGGGCCGGGCTACCAGGTCCCCTTCGCCGACGCCGTGCGCCGCAAGGCCGAGGTGGCCACCGCGGCGGTCGGCATGATCACCGAACCGCACCAGGCCGAGCGGATCCTCGCGGACGAGGCTGCCGACCTGGTGCTGCTGGCCCGTGAGCTGCTGCGCGACCCGTACTGGCCGAGGCGCGCGGCAGCCGCACTGGGTGCGGAGGACACCCCGCCTGCCCAGTACGCGCGGGCGTTCTGAGCGTGCCACGCGGCTGTCCCACCATCCGGGAGTTACCGGGGCGTGGGGCAGCCGCACGGGGCAGGTGAGGGGGTAAGCGGGGTCAGGGGTCCAGCACCGGGGCACTGGACCCCGGATTCACCGCCGGTAGTCGTCGTACTCGTCGTCGGACGAGTCGTCGAACCGGTCACTGCTCTCGTGACCGTCCTCTTGACCGCCCGACAGCTCGCGCTGCAGGGCGTCGAAGTCCGTGTGGTGTGAGCTGTACTTGAGCTCCCGGGCCACCTTCGTCTGCTTGGCCTTAGCTCGGCCGCGCCCCATGGCTCGACCCCCTCGCACAGTGACGGGGCGGCCGGGGGAACGGCGGCCCCGTAGATGTCGACAGTTGATTCCTGCTAACTACCGTACCGTGCCGAAGGGGTTCGATGCGACGCGGCACGGTGTGCAGAACCTGACATCGCCGCGAACGCCGCCCGGATCACCACCCGTTCACCTTCCTGGACGCCGCCGCGGTAGCGGTCCGTGAAACGATGGGCTGGTGCCTCGTCCGTTCGTCGCCTACCTGCGGGTGTACGAACCGTTGTCCTCGTTCGACGAACCCCTCGCTGACCTGCTGAGAGCCGCGATCGAGGCGGGCCCGGTGGACCGGCTGGACGCCCCGGTCCGGGAGCGCGAGGTATGGCTCAAGTCACACCAGATCGGAGCAGCCCTCCCGGGTGAGTCGCGCGACGGCCGACCCTCCCCGAGCGCCCTGCGAGACCTCCTGGTGATCGACCCGGCCGAGGTCCCCACCGGCGAGGCCACCTGCGGCCCCGGCCCGCTGGTCTGCCCACTGGACCTCCGCGCCCGCTCCGCCGCCGCCATGGTCGGCTTCCTCGCCACCGCGGGCCCTGCCCTCCGCGACGCGGTACTGACCGCGTCACCCGACCGGGTAAGGCAGCAGGCCACCCGAGTCCTCGCCAACCTCCCGAGCGGCGCCGTCCACGTCGTCTCCACCACTTGGACCGTCCCACTGCCCTGGTTCGCCCTCTTCGACCCGGCCCAACGCCACATCGTCCTAGCCCCCCGCGAAGACCCCCGCCGCCAGCTCTACTGGCGCTCCAGCCACGGCGACGCCCTCCGGCGGGTGGAGCGAGCGCATGAACTCGCGGTGCAGACGTTCGGCGAGACGGGGCCTACGAAGGTCCTCGCTGATACCGCCCGGTGGCTGGAGAACTTCGATGACGGGTCGGCAGTGGAGCTCGACTATGGGGGGCTTGTGCAGCTGCTGTCGGACGAGGAGTTGATGGAGGACACGTCTGCTGAGGACGTGCACGCGATCTTGGACGCGATTGAGGCGTCGGATCCGGGGCCGGTGGGGGAGCGGTTTGATCGGTTGCGGGCGTTTTGGTCGGGGTTGGCGCAGCGGGAGCAGCGGAACTGAGTTCTAGGGCTGTGGGCTCGGGTGGGGCCTGCGGTGGGTTGGGTGTCCACAGTGGTTGTCCACAGGGGCCTGCTCGCTCTGCCCGGATTGTCGGTGTTGCTCGGTAGGCTGTATATCGGGGGCTGCTGTGGGCGGTTTGATCTTGAGCTGGGGGCGTGTCCGGCTCTCGTGCTCGCCTGCGGCGTCGACGGTGGACGCCTCGCCTTCGGCATTGGCCCGGGCGCGATTTACGAGCTGTGCTCGATGCGGTGGACTTGTTTTGCGTGGGGCCCCGACACCAGCCGTGGCAGGACCGCAAAGCAGGGGCCGAAAAGCATGGCCCTGTCCGCGAACGACGCTACGACTGGTGTTCCCCCACACAAAACAAGTCCACCCCATCGAGCAGTTGGCACCAGCGACTCCGAGGAGCGCGTGTCGGCCAACGTTGTTCAGGGGTGCGTGGTTGGCCAACGTCTGTGAAGGCCGGGTGGGGGCCAACGTCCGTGAGGGTGCGTGGTTGGCCAACGTCTGTGAAGGCCGGGCGCAGACCACCGTCGCTGGGTCTTCGCCCGGCTTGGATCGGTGGGGTCGAGTCGATGATCGTTCGCGCTGGTCGGAGGCGGGCGAGCTGTGGCGCCCGCAGGTCCCTCGGCCGGTAGGTCCACCTGGGCGGTGCTCGGAACGGAACGGACACTTGTCCACAACCCCACCAACCATCCACAGAACCCGGCCGAGGCCTATTGACAAACCGCCGAGGTCGATAGGTTCAGAGATGGGGCCCCGGGCCCCGGGAGGGTGGGTCCCCGGGGCGGAGTTGATCTTGAGCGGCGGGAGGGTCGCAGCGAGGTGGGGGCTGCGGGAGGGCTAGACGAGGGTGTCTAGTAGGCCATCGGTTAGGCGGGCGGCGCCTACGGGGACTCCGCCGCCTAGGACGTCGCGTTCGGCTTTTTCTTCTAGTTCGGGGGCGTCGTAGCCCAGGGCTCGGAGGACGCCTACCAGGATGGGTGTTCTGGGGCGGGGGGCGCCGTCGTCGATTTTCATGGACATGGCGGTTCCGTCGGCCAGGACCATGGCGTGGACGCCTTCCGCGCCGCCCTTGACCAGCAGGCCGGGGATGGCCTGCATCAGCTCCGTGTCGTCGCGGTCGGTGCCGCCGACCAGGTGGGGGTGGGCGCGCATGGCGTCGGCGACGCGGCGGCGGCGGGTGCCGGGGGCGGCGGTGACCAGGCGGGTGTAGCCGGTGGCCAGGCCGCGCAGGGTCAGCGCGAACAGGGGGGCGCCGCAGCCGTCGACGCCGATGGAGGTGATCCGCTCGCCGGTCATGTCCTCGACGGCGTCGGCGATGGCGGACTGGGCCGGGTGGTCCGGGTCCAGGTAGTCGAGCACCGACCAGCCCTGCTGCGCTGCGGTCGCCACCATCGCGGCGTGCTTGCCGGAGCAGTTCATCGCCGCCGCCCGCTTGCCGCCGCCGCCCGCGATCACCCGGTTGCGGGCCGCCTGGTTGAGCGGCCAGTCCGGCGGGCAGCCCAGGTCGGACTCCGCGAGCCCGTTCTTGGCCAGGATCCCCAGCACCTGCTCGACGTGCTCGGCCTCGCCGCTGTGCGACGCGCAGCCGACCGCGAGATCGGCGTCGTCCGGCAGGTCAAGACCAGCCCGCAGCAGCCCGAGGGCCTGCAACGGCTTGTTGCACGAACGGGTGAAGACGGGCTCGTCGACCTCGCCGAGGGCGAGCCGGACCCGGCCGTCGGGGTCGAGCACGACCACCGAACCCCGGTGGATCGACTCGACGAAACCGGACCGCAACACCTCGACCAGGACGGGGTTCAGCGCTGCTCTCCCTTGCCGCGCTCAGCGGCGAGCAGGTCGTCGACCGACGCGCTACCCGCGCGGTACCGGCCACCGATCTCGTCGTTGAGCAGGTCCATCACCTTCTGCACCTCGCGCCTGCGCTGGGAGACCGAGGCCTCCTCCTGCTGGTAGGTCAGCAGCGCCAGCGCCAGCCGGTCGTCGGCGAGCGCGCCCACGTCCGACAGGTCCGCGTCGGACACCAGCGCCTCCACGTGCCTGCGGTGCGCCTCCGCCCGCGACGGCTCCATGCTCTGGTAGCGGCCGGAGCCCGTCGCCGGGCCGACCGCGTTGTCGGCGAGGATCACCGCGAGCTGGTCGACCACCGAGGTGGACTCGCCGTTGGCCCGGCGGCGCTGCTCGGCGCGCACGATGTCGATCCGGCCGTGCAGCAGCCTGCGCAGGTAGGACAGGTCGGTCTCCTCCTGCGCCGCGTCGTCGCGGCGCGCGCGGACCTCGACCAGGCCAAGCCCGGCCAGCCCCTCGACGTACTCAGGCGACAACACCCTGTCGATGCGCCTGCGCCCTCCAGGGCGGACTTCGATCACGGGCACATCCTCCGCCACTCGGTGCTCGATCGCCATATCTTGACGACTACCGCGTTCAGCTCGCCACCCCCAGAAGTACCCTCGACTCCTCCGGACCAACCGGTGGCCGCTGCGCGATCTTGGCCAGCCCGGCCGCCCTGGCGACGAGCTGGGCGTTGTCCCGGACCCGCTCGCCCCTGGCGTAGGACAGCGTGTCCTCCATCCCCACCCGGACGTGGCCACCGGCGGACAGGCTCGCCAGCAGCACGGGCAGGCTCGTGCGGCCGACCCCGGTCGCGGAGAACGTCGCGCCGTCGGGGACCAACCGCAGCGCGGCGGCCAGCGTCTCGGTGTCGCCCGGCATGCCGCCGGGGACGCCCATCACCAGGTCGAGGTGGACGTGCCCGCCAGCGGGGAGGCCGTGCTCGTCGATGAGCCTGCGCAGCGCGGTCAGCTGGCCGAGGTCGAAGATCTCGTACTCCGGCACGATGCCGCGTTCCTGCATGCCCTTGTGCAGCGCGACGACGAACTCCCAGCGGTTGAGGAACACGTCGTCGCCGAAGTTCACCGTCCCCATGGTGCACGACGCCGAGTCCGGCATGGCGTCGAGGACGCCCAGCCTGGCGGACTCCGGGTCGGTCACCGCGCCGCCGGTGGACAGCTGGACGATCAGCCGGGTGTTCTCCCGGACCGCGGCCACCGTCTCCTTGAGGCGCCCGAGGTCCAGCGTCGGCCTGGCGTCGTCGTCGCGGACGTGGATGTGGATCATGGCGGCGCCGACCCGCTCGCAGTCGCGCGCGGTGCGCACCAACTCCTCCAGCGTGACCGGCAGGTTCGGCACATCCGCCTTGCTGTGCTCGGCCCCGGTGGGGGCGACCGTGATCAACGTGCCGGAGCTGCCAGGACGGGGCGTCGACGGTGACATGGCGCGATACTGGCACAGCCGCCCGGCCCACCCACAACCCTCGTGGCGTCCGGACCGGGCACTCTCACCCGGCTGCCGCGAAGTCTCTGGTACCCGACGCTCGATTCTGCGTGTGGGGGCAGCGTCCGCAGGCCCTCCCGCGCGGGGGAGGGCCGTCTTCCGGCCCCGCCTTCGTGCTTCGCTGGACGCCGCCGGAGTCCCCGCGCGAAGCAGGTTCGCCGTATCGAGTTGCCCCCGCGACCTACCCGCGTAGACCCTGCGCTGCCTTGCGGCCCAGCGCGGGAGTGTCGTCGGGTACGGAGTCCGGGTCGATCGAGGCCTGGGTGGTCGCCTCGCCGGTGCCGACCACCAGGTCCGTGCCCGGCTCGACCGACCGCTTGATCAGCGCCAGCGCGATCGGGCCCAGCTCGTGGTGGTTCACCACCGACCCGATCCGGCCGACCGCGCGCTCACCGGCGTACACCACGGCGCCCGTGTCCGGCAGCACGTCGGTGGCGCCGTCGAGGTGCAGCAGCAGCATCCGGCGCGGCGGGCGGCCGACGTTGTGCACCTTCGCGACCGTCTCCTGGCCCCGGTAGCAGCCCTTGGCGACGTGCGCGGCGACGTGGATCCAGTTCACCTCGTGCGGGATCGTCTTCTCGTCGGTGTCCACCCCGAGCTGGGGCCGCAGCGACTCGACCCGCAGCGCGTCGAAGGCCAGGCTGCCCATCGGCCGGGCGCCCGCCTCGGTGAGCCGGGTCCACCACGCCACCAGCTCCGCCCTGGGGACCAGGAGGTCGACCGCGTCGTGGCCGGGCCACGGCATCCGGCGGACGACCACGTCGTGGGCGAGGGCCACCCCGTACGGCGCCGCGGGCACCGGGAGGTCCACTGTGGCCAGCAGGTCCGGCGTCTCGGGGCCGACCAGGCTCAGCACCGCCCGCTCTGCCGTCGCGTCCCGTGGCTCCACTTTGGACCAGAACACCATCTGCTGGAGGTACTCCAGCAGCCGCATCGGCTCACCGCGCACCCCGCTGGCCTCCGCGCCGGACTCGGTGTCGAGCCAGACCGTGCCGTCCACGTGCGCCAGCAGCATGTGCGCGTCCACCCGGCCCTGCCCGTCGAGCACCAGCGCCTCGGTGCCCGCGCCGTCGGCGAGGTCGGTCACGTGCTGGGAGATCACCAGGTGCAGCCAGGTCAGCCGCTCCTGGCCGGGCACCGCGATCACCTCGCGGTCGGAGCGGTCCACCACGGCGACCTTGCGCGCCGCGCTGCGCTGCTCGGCGAACGGGTCGCCGAAGTGCCACGGCACCGCCGACGCCGCGCTCTCGGGGGCCGGGACGGCGCCCTGCTGGTCGAGGATCGGGGAGCGGTCGGTCACGGGGTCTCCTGGGAGCAGGTCTGGCACGTTCCGGACAGCGCGAGGTGGCTGGCATCCAGCTCGAACCCGTGGGTGGCCCGCAGTGTTCCGCACAGCTGGTCCATGACCGCTTTCGGCGACTCGACGACGTGGCCGCAGCGGTGGCAGACGAGGTGGACGTGCTGGTGCTCGTGCACCGAGTAGGTCGGCGCGCCGTGCCCGAGGTGGGTGTGCCGGACCAGGGCGAGGCCCTCCAGCAGCTCCAGCGTGCGGTAGATCGTGGTGATGTTCACCGTGGGGGTCGCGCGCTGGACGTGCGCGCAGACCTGCTCGGGGGTCGCGTGCTCCAGCACCAGCAGGGCGTCGAGCACGAGTTGGCGCTGCGGTGTCATCCGCATGCCGCGCTCGTGCAGGGTGGCCCGCAGGTGCGCGCGTCGGTCCTCCAGCGAGTGGGCGGTGTCCACCTGTTCGATGTTAGGGCCTGCGCCCGCGTAGGGTTCGCCGCATGCGCGTGCTGGCGATGCTCGACGGAACCCTCGCCGACCCGGGTGCCCCGCACATCAGGGTCGACGACCTCGGCCTGACCAGGGGCGATGGCGTGTTCGAGACCGTGCTGGTCGTCGACGGGCAGCCACGGGAACTGGGTCCGCACCTGGCCAGGTTGAGCCGGTCCGCGGCGATGCTCGAGCTGCCCGCACCGGACCTCGCGGCCTGGGAGCGCCTGGTCGGGATCGTGATCGGCGCGTGGACCGAGCCGGGCGAGATGGCGGTGAAGCTCGTCTACACCCGCGGCCCCGAGTACAGCGGCGGCGGCCCGACCGGGTACGCGATCGGCCTGCCCATCGGCGGTCGGGCGGTGCGCAACCGGACCTCGGGCGTCACCGCGGTGACCCTGGAGCGCGGGTTCGACCCGGCCGTCGTGGAGCGCGCGCCGTGGCTGCTGCTCGGCGCCAAGACGCTGTCGTACGCGGTCAACATGGCAGCCATGCGGCACGCCGAGAAGCTGGGCGTGGACGAGGTGATCTTCGTCGGTGACGACGGGACCGTCCTCGAGGGACCGACGTCCACGGTCGTCGTGGCGAGCGGCGGCACGCTCCGCACCCCGCCGCCGTCGAGCGGCGTCTTACCCGGCACCACCCAGGGCGCGCTGTTCCGCGCCGCCGAGCGGGCGGGGTGGTCGACCAAGGTCGAGCCGCTGCGCGCCGACGAGTTGGCCACCGCCGACGGCCTGTTCGTCGTCTCCAGCGTCCGCAAGGTCACCCGCGTGCACACCCTCGACGGCGCCGCGCTGCCCGACGCGACCGAGCTCGGCACCGCGCTGAACGCCCTGTACGAGGCCGAATACCGGTAACCGGACAACCCCTCAATTGGTTCAACCAATTGGCGGATGATCACGAGCGCCCGGTCCTGCTGTGCTGGGGCAGCCCCGAAAGCGGGGTCTCCCGTGCGAAAGGTGGGACTCGTGAAACCCAGCAAAGTCCTCGGAGTCGTGTTCGCCGCCGTGTTCGCGGCCACCACGTTATCCACGCAAGCGAGCGCGGCCGAATACCGGTGGTCGTGCCGCACCGTGCCCGCCGGCTACACCTACGTCATGGTGCGGGCCGACGTCGGCTGCGAACCGCTGTACTACGTGACCCTGCCCGAGCCCGGCCTCTGGGCCTGTCGGGTGCCTGCGGGCTGGACCTACACCGCGACCAGGGCCTCGTCCAACTGCTGGTGGAACGACCAGTACCTGCTCGCCAAGGCCTAGTCGTCATCCGCGCAGCCTGATCCGCGTACCCGGCCTGGCCTGGGCCAACGCGGCCAGGTGCCGTTCCGGGACGACCCCCACCACCGGGTAACCGCCGGTGGTGGGGTGGTCGGCGAGGAACACGACCGGGCGGCCGTTGGCCGGGACCTGGATCGCGCCGGTCACCACGCCCTCGCTGGTCAACTCCCTGCCCTCGAACCCGGGCGCGCGCCGCAGCGGGTCGCCGAGCAGCCGCAACCCCACCCGGTTGCTCTCCGGCGACACCGACCACACGGCCGCCGCCAGCTGGGCGCCCGCGTCGGCGAACCAGTCGTCGCGCGGTCCGAGCACCACCGGCACCGCGAGGAAGTCGGGCGGACTCGGCGGCGGCACCGCGTCCTCGCCGACCGGCGGCCCGACCGGGTCGCCCACCGGCAGCACGTCCCCCACGGCCAGCGGAGCGGGGCCGATCCCGGACAGCAGGTCGGTCGAGCGGGACCCCAGCTGCGGCGACACGGTGATCCCACCGGACACGGCCAGGTAGGTGCGGACCCCGGACAACGGTGTGCCCAGCGCCACGACGTCGTCGGCGCGCAGGTGGACCGGCGCGTGCGAGTCGACCAACCGCCCGTTGACCTGCACCGACACGCTCGGCCCGGTCACCGCCACCGTGCAGGACGACCCCGCGCGCAGCGAGAGCCCACCGAGGACGCACTCGATGCCCGCCGCGTCCTCCGGGTTGCCCGCCAGCCGGTTCGCCAGCCGCAGCGACGGGACGTCCAACGCGCCGGACGGGGGTACGCCGAGGTGGGCGTGGCCGGGTCGGCCGAGGTCTTCGATGAGGGCTAACGGGCCGGTGGCGAGCACGGTCAACACACGGCTCACGACACCACCTCGAAGCGGACGCGATCGCCCGGGGACAACAGAGCGGCCGGTTCACGAGTCGGGTCGAACAGCGCGGCAGCGTCATCGGCGAGTCTTGCCACCAGCCGCCATCCGCCGGGTGACGAGCGCGGGTAGATGCCGGTGAACTCCCCGGCCACGCCAACGGACCCGGTCGGAACGCGCGTGCGGGGGTTACCGAGCCGAGGCTGCTGCAACAGCTCGGGTAGTCCAGTCAGGTACGCGAAGCCGGGAGCGAAACCGCAGAACGCCACGGTGTAGTCCGCGCTCGAATGCAGGGCGATCGCCTCATCGACGCTCAGCCCCGCCGTCTCCGCGACCAACTCCAGGTCGGCGCCGTCGTAGACCACCGGCAGCGTCACGTCCGCGCTGTCACCGACCGGCGCCGCCGAGAGATCAGCCTGGTCCAACACCGCCTGGACCTGCCGCGACCCGGGCGAACCCGGCTCGAACGACACCAGCACCGTCCGCGCGGCGGGGACCAGCTCGACCAGACCGGGCAGTCCGGTGAGCGCGGCCCGGGCAGCGGCCACCTCGCTCAGCGAGTCGACCTCGACCAGCACCGCGTCCGGCCCACACCGCCGCAGCCGCATCCGGGTGCTCGGGTCAGCCGACCACGCGGCGCAGGTACGCCGAGGTGTGCGGCTGCAGCTCCTGGCCGACCATCGCCCGCTCCTCGACGTAGGCCAGGTCACCGCCGTTGACCAGCCCGTAGAGCCGCTTCGCCGCGTTGACCTCCTTCGCCGAGGAGGTCCGCAGCACCACGTCGGTGTCCAGCTCCCACGAGGTCTGCGTGCGCGGCGAGCCGTAGTAGATCTCCGAGATGCCGGTGGCGTGCACCAGCAGCACCTCGATCGTGTCGTCGGCCTGCGGGCGCCAGAACCCGGTCTCCCGCGCGGCGGGGCGGATGACCTTGCCCTCGTCGTCGAGCAGCCACGCACGCGCCTCGTAGTGCAAGAACGGGCGGCCGTCGTGCGCGAAGGTGATCTGCTGGCCGTACTTGAACGGCCCGCCGATGGTCGGGTAGACCACCTCGCCCTCCCCGCGCCACACGCCGACCAGCGGCAGCAGCGCCAGGCAGGCGTCGTTCAGCTCGGGGCCCTCGCGCAGGTTCGCGGTGTCCGCCGGGATCGGCAGGTCGTCGAACTGGGGGATGTTGCGGTGCCCGGTGACCTCCGCGCGCTCCGCGGCCGCCTGGATGGCCGCGTCACCGCTGCCGGGCACCGGCCCGGTCGCGTCAGCGGGCATCAACGCTGGTCGGCGTAGAGGCGGTAGACGACGTACCCGGCGAACCAGGTGGTCAACAGGCCCACCAGGACCAACAGCGAGGTGAAGAAGATTTCCACGGGCAGAGGATACCGCCCGGCGGCCCGGCCCACGCGTGGCGCTGGTCCCACGGGGAAGGCCCCGGGCACGTGCCCGGGGCCTTCCCCACACCACTACCGACCAAGACCGGCTGTACTAGCCGACCGAGACAGCGACCTTGTGCAGCCCGGGGCCGTCCGCGCTGACCTTGACCTCACCGTTGCCGCTGCGGTGCAGCGCGCGCACGGTCCACTCGCCGGGCGCGGCGAAGAACCGGAAGTCGCCCCCGGCGGAGGACACGACCTCGGCGGTGAACTCCCCGCTCGCGTCGAGCAGGCGCACGAACGCGCCCTCGACCGGGGTGTCACCGCTGGTCACCTTGCCGTCGAGCACGACCTCCTTGCCCGCGTCCACGTTCGCGGGAAGAGCGATGCCCTGCTCCGGTGCTCCACAAGAGCTCATGACTGTCCTTTCCGTCCCGACCGGTCTGGCCGGGAAGTGCTTAGGCGCCGACCTCGACCGGCACGCCGACCAGGGAGCCGTACTCGGTCCACGACCCGTCGTAGTTCTTCACGTCCGAGTAGTCGAGCAGCTCGTGCAGCGCGAACCAGGTGTGCGACGAGCGCTCGCCGATGCGGCAGTAGGCGATGGTCGCCTTGCCCTCGTCGAGGCCCGCGTCCTTGTAGAGCTCGCGCAGCTCGTCGTTGGACTTGAAGGTGCCGTCCTCGTTGGCCGCCTTGCTCCACGGCACGTTGATCGCGGTCGGGATGTGGCCCTTGACCTGCGCCTGCTCCTGCGGCAGGTGCGCGGGGGCGGCCAGCTTGCCGGAGAACTCGTCGGGCGAGCGCACGTCGACCAGGTTCTTGGTGTTGATCGCGTCGACCGCCTCCTGGCGGAACGCGCGCAGCGACAGGTCCTGCTCTTGGGCGGTGTAGGTGGTCTCCTCGCGGGTCACCGCGTCGGCGTCGAGCGGGCGGCCGTCGAGCTCCCACTTCTTGCGGCCACCGTCGAGCAGCTTCACGGACCGGTGGCCGTAGAGCTTGAAGTACCAGTACGCGTAGGCGGCGAACCAGTTGTTGTTGCCGCCGTAGAGGATCACGGTGTCGTCGTTGCCGATGCCGCGCGCGGAGAGCAGCTTCTCGAAGCCAGCGCGGTCGACGAAGTCACGGCGGACCGGGTCCTGCAGGTCGTTGCGCCAGTCGATCTTCACCGCGCCCGGGATGTGCCCGGTGTCGTAGGCGCTGGCGTCCTCGTCGACCTCGACGAACACCACCCCCCCTGCGGTGAGGTTCTCCTCGGCCCACGCGGCCGAAACCAGCACGTCTTCGCGGCTCATCGGGCGGTTCCCACTTTCCGTTGCTTGATGGACAGGCGGTTGATCAGCAGATAGGCCTCGCAGCCGAGGCAGAACCCGAACGCGGCGTTGAGCAACGCGGCCACCAGGGCGAACGCGGTCGCCACGATGCCGAGGGGGGTGATCCCGAGCGCGTAGCCGAGCACGCCGACGACGGCGAAGCCGAACCCGACGCTCTGCGCGAACCGCACCGGGGCGGCGTCCTCGCGCTCGTCGGTCGGCTTGAGCCTGGGCGCGACGAACACCCGGTACAGCGCCGCGTACGGGGAGTAGCGGAGCCCGGCGAAACCGCCGAGCGCGAACACCACGGCCTGGGCCGCGAGCAGCGGCCACCAGCCGGTGGCCAGCACGACGACGAGGACGGCGCTGGTCAGCCAGGCGGCGAAGCGCGGACCTCTGGGGTCGACGCTCGGCCGGGGATCGGGGGGTGTGGGCATGTGGCCTCCTGACCTGCACACGGGTGGGGTCCGGTGAGGGCGGCCACGGGCGCGTCGGCGCCGCGGGTGGATCGCCCGGTCAGCCGCTCCGACACAGGCTGCTGTGCACGCGGCAGAAGTCCACCGCGCGGCGCCTGGTCAGGATGCTGCACACGGCGGCGAGAGTACCCGCCGCCCGCCCGGGCATGAGAAGGCCTGTCCAGTGGGTGGGACGGGTGATGTCGGGGTTGCGCTCGGTGAATGCGCAGGTGGTGGCCGGTCTAGGCGGGCAGGTGCGGCCGCAGCGAGGTGAGCAGCTCTTCACGTTTCGGGATTCCGCCGACGCGCAGAAGCTCGCTCCCCGAGGCGTCCACCGCGATGGTGGTCGGCGTCCGCAACACCGCGAGCCGCTTGGCCAACTCCGGCTGCTCGGTCAGGTCGACCTCGGCGTGCGCCAGGCCCGCGGTGCCGTGGGCGATCTCGGCCAGCAACACCCGGGTCTGCTTGCACGTGCCGCAGAACTCGGTGGACAGCTGCACCAGCGTCACCGCGGCACCCGGGTCGAGCGCCGCGCGCAGCTCGTCGGGCACCGCGCCCGCGGTCGACGGCCTGGCCCGGCCGCCCAACGTTCGGACCAGGAGACCGAAGACCATGGCGACGGCCACGGTGCCCAGGGCGACATACAGACCCGTCATCAGCGGCCCAGCACCAGGTTCTCGGCCTTGCCCTTGACCGACAGCACGCCCCGCTCGACGGTGACCGAGGTCGGCGTCACCTTGAACGGCAGGCTGCCCGGGTCGAGGCGCCGGGTGAACAGCTGCAGCACCTTGCCCTGGATGGCCGTGGGCAGCTTCACGTCCGACCCGCCGTTGCGCAGCTCCAGCCGCTTCGGGGCGATGGTCACCGCGCCGCCGTCGAGCGAGACGATCGAGAACACGCACAGCTCGGTCTCCTGGCCCGCGATCGCCACGGTGCCGCACAGCTTCACCCCGGCGGTGGTGCCCTCCTGGTCGGCGACCTCCGCGCCGTCCTCCTCGGTCTCCTCACCCTCGGCGGGCGCGGTGTTGACCGCCTTCTCGCTGACCGGGTCGATGGTCAGGTTCGTGATGGCGGACACGACCTCGTTGGAGTTCTCCTGGATGGCCCGGTTCACGTCGGCGGCCTTGATCCGCACCTGGCCCTCGACCTCGCGGATCGGCACCTGGGTCAGCGACCCGCTCACCAGGTCCGACAGCGGGGCCTGCACCCCGCGCAGGTCCGCGTGCACGTCGACGTCGCGCAGGGTGTCCTTCACCGGGACCCCCTTCGCGTCGATGGTCACCAGGTCGTACTCGCCGGAGGCGGCCTGCAGCAGGAAGGAGAACCCGCCGACCTTCACCGACGGGTGGTCGCGCAGGTCGAACTGCTGCTGGGCGCGCTTGGACACCTCGTGCTCGAACACCGCGGCGGCGCCGAAGTCGGCGGCGACCAGCAGCGCCACCAGCACCAGCAGCGCGATGACGAGCCTGCGCACCGCCTTCGAACGGCGGCGGGGGGCCGCGGACGGCCCACCCGTGTTCGCGCCGGAGTTCGTCATCGTCGTCATCCCGTCACCCGTCTTGTCCCGTCACGTCCACTGCTGCCTACCCGCCGCACGACTGCTACCTACCCGCTGCGCGCCGGTACGGCACGTCCCCCATGATTCCGCAGCCGGTTCCGGCCGCCCCGGACGCGTCGCCAAGTGGACGTGCCAGGCCCGCGCGGCGTTGCCCCCCGGCGGTCGTCGGCGCGGTAACACCGCATTCACAAATCGAATTCGGACCCTCTCGCTAATCCAGCGATCGCGGGTGGCGCACTGGTGGACGCAGGATTTACGGCGTCGTAACACGAGCGCCCTGAGCTGGGCGTCCACCCCGGTGAACGCCGGTCGGCGTGTGACGCGGGCGTCACGGGCACGACATTCGCCTCGACCCCGGGTTATTGTCCTGGCCAGCCGAAAACGCCACCCCGACCCTGGGGCCGCACCCCAACGCCGCGGCGCGGAATCACGCAAGAGAGGCGGACTCGTGATGAGCCTCGACCTGCTGCTGCTGACCGCCGACCCCGAGCCCGCGACCGTGGTGCCGTCGCTGATGCTCCTCCCGCACACCGTGCGCACCCAGGCCCCCGAGGTCACCGCCCTGCTGGAGGCGGGCTCGCGCGACGCCGTGATCGTCGACGCGCGCACCGACCTCGCCGCGGCCAAGAGCCTGTGCAGGCTGCTGACCAGCGGCGGCGACAGCTGCCCGGTGCTGGCCGTCGTCACCGAGGGCGGCCTTGTCGCGATCAACAGCGACTGGCGTATCGACGAGATCCTGCTGCCCACCGCCGGACCGGCCGAGGTCGACGCCCGGCTGCGGCTGCTCACCACCCGCGGCGCCGCAGGTGCCCCGGTGGACGGAGCGCTGCGCCTCGGCGAGCTCGTCATCGACGAAGCCACCTACATGGCCCGCCTGCGCGGCCGCCCGCTCGACCTCACCTACAAGGAGTTCGAGCTGCTCAAGTACCTCGCGCAGCACGCGGGCCGGGTGTTCACCCGGGCGCAGCTGCTGCAGGAGGTCTGGGGCTACGACTTCTTCGGCGGCACCCGCACCGTGGACGTGCACGTCCGGCGGCTGCGCGCCAAGCTCGGCGTCGAGCACGAGCAGCTCATCGGCACCGTGCGCAACGTCGGCTACAAGTTCGTCCAGCCGCCCAAGGCCGGTGCCCGGCGCGAGCTGTCCCACGACGCGGACCGCGGCAGGCGCGTGGACGCCTAGACCTGCTCGATCTGGGTAGGTTCGGTGGTGTGACCGACCTGACCTGGCGCCCCGACAGCCCCGACGCCGCGGCTGAGCTCCGCCCGCTGCTGCGCGCAGTCGCCGAGGTGGACGGCAGACCCGAGGTCGCGGCGGACGGTCCGCTGCCGCGCGAGTTCCGCGGCGGCGAGCACCTGCTGGCCACCGATGGGGTCGAGCTGGTCGGGTACGCCCACCTCGACACCGACGGCGACTCGTTCGGTCGCCAGGTCGCGGAGGTCTTGGTGCGGCCGGACGCGCGCCGTCGTGGGGTCGGTTCGGCCTTGGTCGACGCGGTCATCGCCCGTGCCGCCGAGGGCACCCGGTTCTGGGCGCACGGCGACCACCCCGGGGCGGCTCGGATCGCCGGGTCGCGGGGGTTGTCACGGGTTCGTGAACTGCTGACGATGCGCATCGACCTGGCCGCGGCCGAGCTGCCCGAGCCGGTGTGGCGCGAGGGCGTGCGGGTGCGGACCTTCGAGCCGGGGCGGGACGAGGCCGCCGTCGTCGAGGTGAACAAACGCGCCTTCGACTGGCACCCCGAGCAGGGCTCGTTGACCGTCGCCGACGTCGAGGCGACCGAGGCCGAGCCGTGGTTCGACCCGGCGGGGTTCTTCCTGGCTGTGGCCGCGGACGACGCGCTGCTGGGGTTCCACTGGACCAAGGTGCACTCCGGCGGCGTCGGCGCAAAGGGGCGGGAGGGCGGGAGAATCGGGGAGGTGTACGTCGTCGGCGTTGACCCGGGCGCGCAGGGGGGCGGGCTCGGCAAAGCGCTGACCCTCGCCGGTCTGGCGCACCTGCGGGCGCTCGGGCTGGGTGAGGTCATCCTCTACGTCGAGTCCGACAACGCCCCCGCCGTTGCTGTTTACAGCCGATTGGGGTTCACCCGTTCGGCCGCCGACGTTCAATATGCACGTGCAGAAGCACCGAGCGTCTAGCCGGTTACTCAGCGCATACGTACAGGTCACGACAAAGCCACGACCAGGCGACGCGCGTATCGCAACGGTCACGAAAACGGGCTTGTTCACCCTGCGTTCACCACTTCAAGGGCATTCGTCCACTAGTGCTGCCTAGCGTCGCGGCGAGGCGGCGGACGTAGGGTCACGTCGCGACCTGAGAACTCTCCTGCCTGGAGGAATTAACCGTGATCAGCAAGCGGCCAGTGTCCGTGCTCGGCCTCGTGGCGGCGGGCGCCCTCGCCCTCACCGCGTGCGGCAGCGACAACAACACCACGCCGGGTGGGAACAACTCCGCTGCTCCCGCACCGACCGCCAAGGCCCCCGTCGAGTGCGGCGGCAAGAAGGACCTCGTCGCGGAGGGCTCCAGCGCGCAGAAGGGCGCCATCGAGGCGTTCGTCTCCGCCTACGGCGCGAAGTGCTCCGGCCAGCAGCTGGCCTACACCCCCTCGGGCTCCGGCGCCGGTGTCAAGCAGTTCAACGCGGGCATCGTCGACATCGGCGGCTCCGACTCGCCGCTGAACAAGGACAAGGGCGAGGTCGACAAGGCGGCCGAGCGCTGCAAGGGCAACCCGGCGTGGAACCTGCCGCTGGTCTTCGGCCCGGTCGGCATCGCCTACAAGCTCGACGGCGTCACCAGCCTGACCCTCACCCCGGAGCTCGCCGCCAAGATCTTCAGCGGCGCGGTCACCAAGTGGAACGACCCGGCCGTCGCCGCCGCCAACACCGGCGCCACCCTGCCGGACAAGGCCATCACCGTCATCTACCGCGGTGACGAGTCGGGCACCACCGACAACTTCCAGAAGTACCTGAAGGCCGCGGGCAAGGGCGCGTGGACCAAGGACGCAGGCAAGAAGTTCAACGGCGGCGTCGGCCAGGGTGCCCAGGGCTCCGCGGGTGTCGCGGACGCCATCAGCGCCGGTGACGGCACCATCGGCTACATCGAGTGGTCCTACGTCCAGGACAAGAAGCTCTCCGCCGCCAAGCTCGACAGCGGCTCTGGCGCGGTCGAGCTCGGCGCCGAGGGCGCCGCGGCGGCCATCAAGTCCGCCAAGGTCAAGGGTTCCGGCAACGACCTGGTCCTCGACCTCGACGCCCTCTACGCCAGCAACACCGCCGGTTCCTACCCGCTGGTGCTCGCGACCTACGAGATCGTCTGCTCCAAGGGCTACGACGCCGACACCGCGAAGGCCGTCAAGGCGTTCCTGACCGTGGCCGCCACCGACGGCCAGAGCGCGCTGGCCGACGCGGGCTACGTCCCGCTGCCCGACGAGTTCCAGGTCAAGCTGCTCGACGCCATCAAGGCCATCGCGTAAGTCCACCTGGCACACTGCGAGCCGAGAACGACGACCGAACATGAGCGATTCCGACACGGTCGGACGCCCCGGGGCCCCTGGTTTAGCCAGGGGCCCCCGGGGCGGCGCGGCGCCCGACACCGCACCGGAGGCACCGATTTCCACTCCGAAGGGTTCTGGTGGGACCCCCACCCAACCCCCCAAGGTGATCACCCGTCCGGGTGACAAGATCTTCAAGGCGTTGACCGTCGGTTCCGGCGTGTTCGTCGTCGCCATGATCGCGCTCATCGGGATCTTCCTGCTCATCCAGGCGATCCCCTCGCTCGCGGACAACCAGGCCAACTTCCTCTTCGGCCGCGACTGGGACGCCGACCCCGAGGGCGGCCTCGCCTTCGGCGTGCTCGACCTGCTCCTGGTCACCGTGTTCAGCGCGGTCTTCGCGCTGATCATCGCGATGCCGGTCTCGCTGGGCATCGCGCTGTTCCTCACCCAGTACGCCCCGCGCAGGCTGGCCAGGCCGTTCGCCTACCTGGTCGACCTGCTCGCCGCGGTCCCCTCGATCATCTACGGCCTGTGGGGCGCCTACGTCCTGGCGCCCGCGCTGTCGCCGATCAGCACCTGGCTCAACGAGAACCTCGGGTTCATCCCGCTGTTCGCCACCGGCACCTCGAACCTGGCCATCGGGCAGACCATCTTCACCGCGGGCATCGTGCTGGCGGTCATGCTGCTGCCGATCATCACCGCGATCAGCCGCGAGGTGTTCGACCGCACCCCGTCGATGCAGGTCGAGGGCGCGCTCGCGCTCGGCGCCACCAAGTGGGAGGTCGTGCGGACCACCGTGCTGCCCTTCGGCCGCGCGGGCTACATCAGCGCCTCGATGCTCGGCCTCGGCCGCGCGCTCGGCGAGACCATCGCGGTGCTGATCATCCTGAGTTCCACGACCTCGCACTTCGGCTTCAGCCTCTTCGACGGCGGCGACACCATCGCCTCCAAGATCGCCCGCGCCGCGCAGGAGTTCAACGACCCGCGGGGCGCCGGTGCCTACATCGCGGCCGGTCTGGTGCTGTTCGTGCTCACCTTCGTGGTCAACGCGTTCGCCAGGGCCATCATCGCCGGTCACAAGGAGTACGAATGAGCACCGCGACCGACCTGAACCGGCCTGCGGCGCCCCCCGCGTTCCAGGAGATCAACGCGTCCCGCCGGTTCAAGAACCGGCTCGCCACGATCCTGGTCGGCGGCACCTTCGTGCTCGCCCTCGCGCCGCTGGTGTGGCTGCTGATCACCGTCATCGCCAAGGGCTTCCAGCACGTGCTCAACGCCGACTGGTGGCAGAAGTCGCTGGCCGGGCTCACCTCCCGCCAGTTCGGCGGCGGCGTCTACCACGCGATCATCGGCACCCTGCTGCAGGGCCTGATCTGCGCGGTGATCGCGGTCCCGATCGCCATCCTCGTCGCGGTGTACCTCGTCGAGTACGGCAAGCGCTCCCGGCTGGCCAAGGCGGTGACCTTCACCGTCGACATCCTCTCCGGTGTCCCCTCGATCGTCGCCGCGCTGTTCATCTACGCGCTGTGCATCACCACCCTCGGCATGCCGCGCAGCGCGTTCGCGGTGTCGCTGGCCCTGGTGCTGCTGATGATCCCGGTCGTCGTGCGCACCACCGAGGAACTGCTCAAGATCGTCCCCGATGAGCTGCGCGAGGCCGCCTACGCACTCGGCGTGCCCAAGTGGAAGACCATCGTCAAGATCGTCATCCCGACCGCGCTCTCGGGCATCATCACCGGTGTCTCGCTGGCCATCGCCCGCGTCATGGGTGAGACCGCGCCGGTGCTGGTGCTGGTCGGCTACACCACGTTCATCAACTACGACCCGTTCGGCGGCTCGATGGCGTCGCTGCCGCTGCTGATGACCTCGGAGCGGCTGACCACCAACGAGGTCGGCGAGGCAAGGGTCTGGGGCGCGGCGGTCACGCTGATCCTCATCATCACCGTGTTCAACCTGCTGGGATCGCTGATCTCGCGGCTGACCTCTCTGAAGACGAAGTAGGCGGGACAATGGCCAAGCGCATCGATGTCAAGGACCTGAACCTCTTCTACGGCAAGTTCCACGCCGTCGACGGGGTGTCGCTGGCGGTGCCGCCGCGCAACGTGACCGCCTTCATCGGCCCGTCCGGCTGCGGCAAGTCCACCGTGCTCCGCTCGCTCAACCGCATGCACGAGGTCATCCCCGGCGCCCGCGCCGAGGGCAAGGTCCTGCTCGACGGCGAGGACATCTACGCCTCCACCGTCGACCCGGTCTCCGTGCGCCGCACCATCGGCATGGTCTTCCAGCGCCCCAACCCCTTCCCCACCATGTCCATCCGCGACAACGTGGTGGCCGGGCTGAAGCTGGCAGGCGAGGGCGACCGCAAGAAGCTCGACGAGGTCGCCGAGCAGGCCCTGCGCGGCGCCAACCTCTGGGCCGAGGTCAAGGACCGCCTCACCCGCCCCGGCGGCGGCCTCTCCGGCGGCCAGCAGCAGCGCCTCTGCATCGCCCGCGCCATCGCGGTGCAACCCGACGTCCTGCTGATGGACGAGCCCTGCTCCGCCCTGGACCCCATCTCCACCCTGGCGATCGAGGACCTCATCCAGGAGCTGAAGAAGGACTTCACCATCGTCATCGTCACGCACAACATGCAGCAAGCCGCCCGCGTGAGCGACCAAACCGCCTTCTTCAACCTCGCAGGCGTAGGCCAACCCGGCCGCCTCGTCGAACTCGACGACACCGAGCGCATCTTCTCCAACCCCAGCCAAAAAGCCACCGAAGACTACATCTCCGGCCGCTTCGGCTGATCATTTCTGTCGGCGAGGGGGCTGGGCGCACACGCACCCGGCCCCCTGCCTTTTCTTGTACCTAGGGTCAACAACGTTGGCCGACAAGCGCTCCTCGGAGTCGCTGGTGCCAGGCCGGCTCGATGGGGCGGACTTGTTTTGTGCGGGGTGGCGGCGTCCGTAAGCTCTCCGCGCGGGGGAGGGCCGTCTCTTCAGGCCCGCCTTTGTGCTCTTCCCAGGAGGTCGCAGGGGCCCCGCGCAAAACAAGTTCGCCGCATCGAGCACAGCTCGAAACTCGCGTCCCCCTGCAATGGCGAAGCCGAGCCGTCCCCCACGCAATGCCGCAGGCGAGCCGACCCCGCACCGGCAACCAGTACTGGCCCAGACGGGCGACTTCCCAACTCCCCCCACCACCGCCCCACCCGCATTGATACCGTCCCCAACGGGGTCCGCTCACCGTCAACACCGTTGGGGAGATCAGTGAGCCGTCCTTGGCATGTCCCGGCCGCCCTGCTGGTGGTGCTCTGCGCCGCCTGCACGACGCAAACCGGGGGTACCGCCCTCCCCGCCCCGGGCGCGCCTGCGGGCACCACCTCGACCAACGGCCGTCCGCAGCCCGACCCGCGCGCGCTGCAGGCCGCCCAGCCCTGCGACCTGCTCCCCGCCGCCGCCCTCAGGCCTCTAGGTGTGACCGGCGTGGGCAAGCCCGCGAGCACCTCCAAGGCCCGCCAGTGCGAGTGGCGGGTCGACAAGGGCACCGTCGCGGAGAGCTACACCATCGCCGTGGTGATCTACGAGTCCACCGGCGTCGCCGACATCAAGACCGACAAGGAGATCGAGTACCTCAACGTCGGCGCCCACTCCGCCGCCCGCTTCTTCACCCGCGGCAGCGCCGGGTGCGCCCTCGGCCTGGAGATCACCCCCACCTCCCGGGTGGACGTCCAGGTCACCGGCGAGGACCCCGAGGCACTGTGCGGCCCGGCCCTGGAGGCCGCCAAGCAGGTCGAACCCGCCCTGCCCTGACGGAACCACCCCCCACCCCGGATGCGTCACAACCAGGACGCGCCCGCGGGGCTGTTGGTACGGTGCCCCCGGAGTCCGAACGGTATTCGGGGGCAACGATGTACATCGACGAAGGGCCGGGCGCCCCGCTCAGCGCCATCGGCCGCGCCATGGACGACTTCGCGGGCAACGCCGCCTCCGGCCGCTTCTCCGTCAACGAACGCGGCGGCGAAGCCCTCCTGACCGCCATTCGCAACATGGCCGAATGGGTCGATGGCCAGCAGTTCGGGTTCGATCTCCTGCTGCAGTCGCCCAAGCTGGGTAGCTCGAACAACGCCGAGGTCATGAAGCCTTTCCTGCAGCAGGTCGCCGGGGATGAGCGGGGTTTCGTCACCCAGTTGAAGCAGTTCAGGGAGTCGCTGGTGAAGGCCGAGGAGGGCATCAAGCAGGCGATGGCCAACTACCGTGCCACGGACGACTCGAACGCGACCAAGTACTGAGTGTGCGCGAACTGGAAGGGTATGGGGGGCTCGTGAGAAGGACGTTATTGCTCGTTCCGGTAGCTGTGCTGGCGTTGGCCGCGGGTGCTTGCACGAGCGCCGAGGGGGGCAGTCCGGTTCCCAGCGGGGACGCTGGTCGGACGGGCGTACCCAGCACGGCGCCGACCACCTCCAAGACGACCACCTCCGCCTCGCCCGTCGACTCGCTCAAGCCGTGTGAGCTGCTCACCTCTTCGGCGGCGGCGGCGATCGGTGTGTCCGGCTCGGGGAAGGCGAAAGGTGGGTCGACCCCGTCGTGCGAGTGGCGGGTCGACAAGGGGAGCGTCGCCGACAGCTACCTGGTGGGCATCGCCGTCCACGACGACGTCGGCCTGGATGACGCCGTGGCCTCCGGTAGCGTCGAGCGGATCGAGGTCGGTTCCCGCAAGGCCGCCCGCTTCCTCGGTCCGAGCAAGTCGAGTTGCTTCATCGCGCTCGAGTTGGGTGCCAAGTCGAGGGTCGACGTGGTCGCCACCGGTGGTGATGGGCAGAAGCTGTGCGCGCCCGCGTTGGACGCGGCGAAGCTTGTCGAACCTGAATTGCCCTGAGGTAGCTGGGAGGTAGGTCATGCCTGGTCAGGCGCGGACGGCGTACACGCCGCACCGGGGGGACCCGGGGACGGTGGACGTCTCCGATCCGAGTAGTCCGAACTACGACCCCGGGGCGTCCGGGTACGACCGGACCTACGACAGCAGCAGTGAGTTCTACATCGACCGCAAGGGCACCTCCGACACGAGTGCGGACGTGCACGACCGGGCCGAGCAGCAGGTCGACCAGGACATCGACGACGCGCCGTTCTGGCCGGGGTTGTGGAAGCGGTTCAACCGCAACAGCGATGTGGAGCAGCAGTACAACCAGGACATGTCGGCGCAGGCGCGGGAGTTGGCCGCCGGGGTGGACACGCGGCAGCCGCCGGGGATGCAGTGCACGAACTACGCCAACTTCGCGCACGGGGACCTCAAGCCGATGGTGACCCAGGACGTCGACCCCGACCAGGTCGGTGAGATGGGTGAGCTGTACCTGAACGCGGGCAACGCGATGACCCGGTTCCAGTCCGAGGTGGCGTCGGCGGTCAACGACAGCCAGGCGGACTGGAAGGGCGAGGCGGGGGACTCGGCGCGGTTGTTCATGGTCGGGATCGGCAACTGGGTGGGCACGGCGGGCCAGAGCGCGCAGTTGGCCGGGACCCAGGCCGGGTTGCAGTCGACGGCGCTGGCGGACGCGAAGAACTCGATGCCCGACGAGGTGCCGTTCGACGCGTCGGCGGCGAGCCGGGACCTGATGACGACCACGAACCCGCTGGACCTGGTCCGCAAGTCGGCGATGTACGTCAACGACTACCGCGAGAGCCAGAACGCGCGCGAGGAAGCGGCCAGGGTCGTCACCACCTACGACAGTTCCCTCGGCACGTCCTCGACGATGCCCGCTTTCGCCGCCCCGCCGCAGATGGGCGACTCGACCGGCGACGACGCGAAGACCCTCGACGACGGCAAGGGCGTCAAGGACCCCGGCAACCAGGACGTCAACCTCCGCCACAACGGCAAGGACAGCCCGACCGGCGGCTACCGCCCCAACGGCGGCCACGGCGAGAACGGCACCGGTGTCTCCCCGGTGCCCGGCGGCGGTTTTCAGCCCGGCACCGGCCCCGGCGGCGGTGCGAACCCGGGCGGCACGACCCCGGGTGGGACGAACCCCGGCGGCACGAACCCCGGCACCTGGAACCCCGGCGACCCCGGCACCAACCCCGGCAGGCCGTTCCCCAACCCGAATCCGAACCCCAATCCCAACCCGAACCCGACCCTGCCCGGCGGCCTCGCGCCCATGCCCGGCGGCTCGTTCGGCGGTGGTGACGACATCACCCGCCGTGGCGGTGGTTTCGGCGGCGGACGCGGCCCCGGTGGCGGCTTCGGCGGCGGAGCCGGTGGTGGTGCGGGCGGCGGCGGAGGTGGCGGTGCGGGCACCGGTGGCGGTGGCCTCGGCGCCAGGTCCGGCGCGCTCGGCCCCGGCATGGGTGCGGGCGCGGGCGCGCTCGCCGCGGAGCAGGCGGCGATGGGCCGCGGCGGTGCCGCTGGTGCGGCCGGTCGCGGTGGCGGCGCGGGCATGGGTGGCGGGATGGGTGGCGGCGGCCGTGGTCAGGGCGGCGAGGACGAGGAGCACACCCGTCCGTCGTACCTGGTCGAGGCCGACCCGGACGAGGTCTTCGGCACCGACGAGATGACCGCGCCACCGGTGATCGGCGGATAGCACTCGATGCCCCGTTCGTTCACGTTGTCGCTGGCCGCGGTGGACACCCTGGGCCAGGTGCTCAGGGTCAACCCGAGGCTGTTCCCGTTCGAGGTGCCCAGCTTCGGCAGGCTGTTCGACGACCGCGCCCGCATCGCCAAGGCGGTGTTCACCGACCTCTACGGTCGTGGACTCATCGGCCGCGACGAGGTGGACCACGACGTCGAGACGGCGCTGCGGATCACCAGCGAGCACGACGTCGGCATCGGGGTGATGGGCACCGTCGAGAAAGACCGTCCGATCAGGGCACGGGCCGCGATCCTCGGCGCGACAGCGGTTCTCGCCGTCCAAGAGGGACAGACGATCCGGTTCGACCTGATGGCGCCGAGCTCGGTGGCCAGGGCGCTGGTCGAGCTGCTGCCCAAGGCGCAGGCCGGTCCCGGCCAGTCGGTGATGGTGACCGAGGCCCCGCAGGCGCAGGAGAGCGGTTACGTGCGCCCGGTCCGCGCCGCCAGGTCCACTTCGGACACCCAGCTGCGGCTGGCGGCGACCATGCTGGAGCGCCCGCGCACCGGGTTCGGGTTCTACTCGGTGAGCGGCAAGGGCCGCCACGGCCGCGAGGTGGAGGTGGGCACGGTCGGCTGGATCGACACCGAGTCCGGCCGCTACCTGTCGGTGACCAGGCCCCAGCCAGACGGCGCTATCCGCGCTACGTACTCCCCCGCCGACGCCACCAGGCTGACCCGCCAGCTCGACGAGCTGATCACCACCGCGACACCGAGGCGGTGACGCGAGACCGCCCCGCCCGGGCGAACCCGAGCGGGGCGGTGCGGACTTGGGGGTCTTACAGGTCGTCGCCGGTGAGCGAGCCGGGCATCCGGCCGGTCACCACGAACACGACGCGCTTGGCCACCGACACCGCGTGGTCGGCGTAGCGCTCGTAGAACCGGCCGAGCAGGGTGACGTCCACAGCGGACGCGACGCCGTGCTCCCACTCCTTGTTCATGATCACGGTGAACAGGTGCCGGTGCAGGTCGTCCATCTCGTCGTCGGCGTCCTCGATGGCGCGCGCCGCGGCGACGTCCCGGCTGTGGATGACCTCCTCGGCCTTGCGCGCGAGGGCAACCGCGATCCGGCCCATCTCGGCGAAGTAGCCCTGCACCTGCTCGGGGAGCACGGGGGCCGGGTGCCGCCTGCGGGCGACCTTGGCCACGTGCAGGGCGAGGTCGCCCATCCGCTCCAGGCTCTCCGCGGCGTGGATGACGGCGAGCACGGTCCGCAGGTCGGTGGCGACCGGCGCCTGCAGCGCGAGCAGCGCGTACGCCTGCTCCTCGCACTCCGAGCGGGCGTCGTCGATCGCCTCGTCGCCGCTGATGACCTGCTCGGCGATGCTCAGGTTCGCCTCGAGCAGCGCACGCGTGGCGAGCTCCATCGCATCAGCGACCTTGGAGCACATGCCCGCGAGATTGGTGGCCAGCTGACCGAGTTCGAGATGGTAGGCCTCACGCATGCGCACAGCCTAGAGGCCCGTTCGCGGAGATGCGCCATCCCCAGGTGAAGCGAAGGTGAACGCGGCGCGACTAAGCGCACTTCACATCGGAGCCGTTGACCGTGGACAGGTCGGGCAGCGGCTTCGGGGCGGGCGTCGGGGTGGGCGTGCCCGGCGTGCCGGGGGCGACGACCTGGCCGGTGAACTCGGGGCCGATCACCAGCACCAGTGCGGCGGACATCGACGGGTCCTCCTGCATGGTGGCGTTCGGGATCGTGGAGGCGAGGGTCTGCGCGGCGGCCTCGTGGCCCTTGCCGTAGCGCACGACGGTCCGCGCCACGGGCGCCGTCGGGTTGACCTGGACCACGGTGAAGCCGAAGGCCTCGAGCTTCTCGGCGGTGCGCTTGGCGATGCCGCCGGTCTCGTTGCCGCCGTTGAGCACCTGCACCTTGAGCGTCTTCGGGTCGACCGGCTCGCGCAGCGGCGCCGCCTGCTGCTGGGTGCCGCCGTTGTCGGTCGCGGGCGGTGGCGGGGCCTCGCCGCTCAGCGGTTCCTTGTTGATGATCGCCCGGAACAGCCGGTCCGCGTCGTCCTTGCGCAGCACCTCGTTGCCGCGCGAGTTCGACGTGCCGACGGTGGGCACGGTGATGAAGGTGACCCGGCCCGCCTCCAGGTTCTGCAGCGACTGGCCCAGCTGCATCAGCGAGTCGACGCCGATGTTGTCGCCGAAGGTGGACTTGGCGACCTCGCCGGTGAACGAGGTCAGCTTCGACGGGTCGAGCAGCACCTGGCCGGACATCGCCTTGCGCAGCAGCGAGGACAGGAACCGCTGCTGGCGCTTGATGCGGCCGTAGTCGGAGGTCGGGTCGCCGCGCACGTGCCTGGCCCGGACGAAGTCGAGGGCCTGCTCGCCGCGCAGCACCACCTCGGTGCCCGCGTCCTTGACGATCCACTTGTTGAGCTTGGTGTCGAACATCGGCTTCTCGACGCAGACGTTGACCCCGTCCACCGCGTCGACCATGCCGCGGAAGCCGGTGAAGTCGATGCCGACGAACCGGGTGATCTGCAGCCCGGACAGCTCCTGCACGACCTTGGTCACGCACAGCGGCCCGCCGACCTGGTAGGCGGTGTTCATCTTCGCGTTCTTCTTCGGCTCGACCTGCTCGCCGGTGTACTTGGCCGCCTTCGCGTCGAACCGCTCGCAGCCGGGCCGGTTGATCTCCAGGTCGCGCGGGAAGGACACGATCACCACGCGGCTGCGGTCGGCCGGGATGTGCGCGATCATCACGGTGTCCGAGCGGGCCCCCGGCACGTCGCTGGAGTTGCCGACGCCCTCCTCGGCGTCGGCGCCCTCGCGGGAGTCGGACCCGACCAGCAGGAAGTTCTCGTCGCCGCGCTGGCCTGCCGCGTTCTGGATGGACTCGGACCCGGGGTCGAGCGCGCGCACCTGCTCGATGGCGTTGTCGGCCCACTGCTTGATGCCCCAGCCGACCCCGGCCGCGGCGAACACGACCACGGCGGCCGACCCGGAGAACACCTTCGCCAGCAGCGACCACCGGCCGCGCTTGGGCTTGTCGTCGTCGCCATCGGTGTCGGCGTCGCCGTCCGGCCCGCGGTCGACCGGCTCGACCACCACGGTCGGCTCGGCGGGCATGGCAGCGAGCTCGTCGAGCTTGTCGTCGAGCTCGGCCGCCTCGGAGCCCCACGGCGTCTTGATCCGCTTGGACTTCTTGGCCTTCTCCTCGGCCCGCATCTCGTCGTGCACCTTGGAGAACCGCGCGAGCGTCTGGTCGACCCGCCGCCGCTTCTGCACGGCCTCGCCGATCGGCTCCATCTCGGTGGTGAGCCCGACCAGCTCCTGCGGCGACACCCCGCTCGGCGGCGTCAACTTCCCGTCCGGCGCGGGCGGCATCGACGACTGCCCCGGCGGCTGCTGGTTGGGGATCCGCGGCTTCGGCTGCCCCTCGACGACCGGGTGCCCACCACTGGACTCACCGCGGCCCGGGACCGGGTGGCTCCCGGTGCCCTGCGGGCCGGGGACGGGGTGGCTGCCGGTGCCCTGCGGCGAGTCGAGCCTGCGCCCCTGCTCCACCGGCTCACCGCGGCCGGGGATCGGGTGGGAGCCGGTGCCCTGGGGGCCGTCGAGCGGCCCACCGCGGAAACCGGGCTGGCCCTGGATCGGGGCGCGGTTCTGCCGGACGTCCGGGCCGGGCACGGGGTGCGCACCGGTGCGACCGGGACCATCGTGCTCGGGTCGCCGCGCGTCGGGTCCGGGGATCGGGTGCGCCCCAGTGCGACCGGGCACGTCCTGGTCCGCCGGACCTGGCCTGCGGGCGTCCGGGTAGCCGTTGCGCGCCGGGACGTCGTGTTCGGGTCGGCGCGCGTCGGGTCCGGGGATCGGGTGGGAGCCGGTGCGGCCGGGCACGTCCTGACCCGGGCCGGGCTGCCGGGTATCCGGGTGGCCGTTGCGACCGGGGCCTTCGGGCTCGGGCCTGCGGACGTCGAGACCGGGACCCGGGTGCGATCCGGTGCGGCCGGGCACATCTTGATCAGGACCATGTCGGCGGGTGTCCGGGTGGCCGGTGCGCGGGGCGCCGTCGTGCTCGGGTCGGCGCGCGTCGACACCGGGCAACGGGTGGGAGCCGGTGCGGCCGGGCATGTTCTGCTCCGGACCGGGCTGGCGGGCGTCCGGGTGGCCGTTGCGGGCGGGGACGTCGTGTTCGGGTCGGCGGGCGTCGGGTCCGGGGATCGGGTGGGCGCCGGTGCGAGGCGCACCGTTGCGGCCGTCGTGTTCCGGACCGGTGCGGCGGGCGTCCGGGCTCGGCAGGGGATGCGACCCGGTCCGCCCGGGTAGGGGGTGCGCACCGGTGCGCGGATCGGCACCGGGGGCGCCGTTGCGTCCGGCCGCGTTCTGCTCCGGTCGGGACCGACGCGGATCCGGCCGACTGCCGCTGCCAGGTACGTCCGGCCCGGTGATCGGGTGCCCGCCGTTGCGCCCGGCAGCGTCGTAGGCCTGGCCCGCTCGACGCGGATCAGGGTGACCATTGCTGCCCGGACCATCACCCTCGCGCCGCGGGTCTATCCCGGCACTCGGCTGTCGCCCGGCGGCGTCGTGCTCTCGGCGCGGGTCTGGGCGGCCGTTGCGGCCGGGCACGTCGTGCTCGACGAACCGAGAGTCCGGGCGTCCGGGTGCGTCAGGGAGCGGGTGGGCACCCGTGCGGCCGGGGATGGCCTGGTCCGGCTGGGCGCGGCGGGGGCCTGCGGCCTGGGGGCCGGGGACCTGGTGCTGGCCGGTGGCGTGCGGGGGTCCGGGGATCGGGTGCTGGCCGGTCGGCGCGGGTGCGGGGCGGCGGCCCGGGGCCGGGTGCGAGCCGGTGCCGCGCGGTGACTCGAGCGGGTGGTCGAGGTCGCGGGGCCTGCCCGGGGCCGGGTGCGAGCCGGTGCCCTGCGGTGCGTCCAGCGGACCTTCGGGAACCCGGCCGCCGGGCTGACGGCGGCCCACGGGCTCCTGCGGTCCGCGGCGCCCGGGTGACGGCGGCCGGTTCTCCGAGTACGGGCGACCCACCTGCCGGTCGTCGAGCGGGAAGTCGGGCGTGCCGACCGGGTGCGCCGGGCCGCGCCGCGGCTCCGACCGGGACGGCTCGCTGAGCGCCGAGCGCACGGGCTCGGACCGGTTGGGCTCGTTGAGAGCCGACTCCGGTAACCGGCGGTCGGGCCGGGACGAGTCGGGCAGCGCGCGGCTGTACCGCTCGGACAGGGTCGGCTCGCTGGGAACCGAGCTGGGGCGACGCAGTGGTTCACCGGACGTCGGGCGGTGCCGGTCGGACCGCGTCTGCTCGTCCAGCGCCGACTCGGGCCTGCCCCGGCGCGGTTGTCCGCTCTGCTCGGGGGACTCGGCGAAACCGGAGTCGGGCCTCGTGCGGCGGAAGGCCTCGGGGATCCCGCGGCGCGGCTCGGGACTGGGGCGCGACTCCGAGGGCGTGGCCTCGTCCAGTGCCGAGTCGGGCCGCGCGCGGCGTGCGGGCTCGTCGACCACCGGGTCTTGACGGGCGCGGCGGCCGGTGGCGGGCTCGTCGGCGTGGCGGGCGACTGGCGGCGGCGGGTTGCCGGGCAGCGAGCGCCTGGCGTCGGCGCGGCCGCGGCTCGCGGACTCGGCGAACGTTTCCTTCTTGGCCCGCTTCCCGGTGCTCGCCGCGGGGCCGAGCAGGTCGGCGACCGAGGTGGGGCGCTCGTCGTCGTCCCGCTTCGGCCGGGGCGCGCGCTCGACGGGCTGGCCGGTGGACTGCGCGAGGATGTCGGCGGGGACCGCGTGCGTGGCGGTCCGGCTGCGCCGGGGCAGTTCGGCGCGCGGGGGTTCCTGGCGCGGCGGCGGCGGGGGCTCGGGCGCGGGGAGTTCGGGGGCGCTGCGGCGGCCACCGGAGCTGATGACGTTGCGGTGCACGTCCGGCTCGGCGCCGTCCCGGGCAGCGTGCTCTTGGGCGGCGGCGTGCTCTCGGGCGGCGGAGTGCCGGGAGGCGGGCTCCTGGGCGGCGCGGCGGCCGCCCTGGTGTCTCGGTACCTCGTCCGGCTCGTCCGCCTCGGGTATCGGCATCAGGTTCGACCGGGAGCCGCTGTGCCGCTCGACCAGGTCGGAGACGCTGACCCCGCCCGCACCCTCCATCGACCGGCGCCTGCGTCGCGGCTGCTCGGCTGGTTCCGGGGCGCGGCGCTTGCCGCCGGACGAGGAGCCAGGGGCGCGGTCGTGGTCGTCGGACACCCGTGCTCCATTCCCTCGAGAGGCTCCGCTGTGTGCGAACCGTTGTCGGTTGGTTATCAACACGTTGCCGTGCCGCGTTCGGTTGCCTACCCGATCGTGTCACGCTGCCGGAGCGATAGTACGGATGGCTGTCCCTCGTGACGATGGCAGACCGGGTTTCGTTCACTATCAGTACGGAGTTCCGCGCATGGCTCTAGCCCGATCAGGGTAGCCCCGGTCGGGCGAGGTACTTATCGCGCTGACGCTCGTGGTGTGACGATCGCGCGCCTGCCCGCCGCCGCTCCGGCCAGGTGAGCGGTGCCCTCCAGCAGATATGCGACGGCGTTGCGCCCGGACTGCTTCGCCGTGTAGAGCAGGGCATCGGCCTCGCGGAGCTGACGCTCCGGAGCCGCCGGTGTGTTGTCCGCCACTCGGATGGCCGGTTCGTGCGCCAGTCCGATGCTCACCGTGACCCGCAGCCCCAGCACCAGGCTCGACCACGGGTACCGCTCGACCCGACCGCGCGCGGCCTCGGCGATCTCGACCGCGGCGTTCTGGTCGATCCCGGGCAGCACGAGCACGAACTCCTCGCCGCCGTAGCGCGCGCAGAACCCGCCGTCGGGCAGCCCGTCCTGCAGCAGTTCCACCACGCGCTGCAGCACGCGGTCGCCGACCAGGTGGCCGAAGGTGTCGTTGACCTGCTTGAACCAGTCCAGGTCGACCAGCGCGACGGCGAGCCCGTTCGCGGTGCCCTGCTCGGCGACCAGGTCGACCAGCCGCTGGTCGAGGTAGCGGCGGTTGTAGCTGGCGGTGAGGCTGTCGCGGATGCTCTGCTCGTGCGCCTCGGCGTGCTCGCGGCGCAGCCGGTCGACCTCGCGGCGGAACTGCTCGGGGATCTGCGGCGGGGCGCTCATCTCCGACATCAGGTCGAGCGCGGAGCGCAGGTGCTGGTACGCCTGGCGGTACTGGCCGCGGGAGGCGAGCAGCGCCGCGATCGACTCGTGCAGGCTGACCAGGTTGGCCGTGTCCGCTGGCGGGTCGTCCGGGTTCTCGGTGCGCTCGGTGATCGCCGGGTGGCGCAGCGGCACCGTCGGCTCGCTGACCCGGTGGTCCCGCCACGGGCTGTCCCGCTGGTCGGGCTCGGGCTTGGCGACACCTCGTCCCAGAACGGCCACCGCGGTCACCTCCCTACGTACGTGTGTGTCGTCCGGAATGACGCCGCGCTTGAGCGACCGGGACGCATGGACGCAGGAATTCCCCCTACTGGTGGACCCCACGCTGCTCCAAACAAGTGACTGACCAGCACGGCGGTCGCGATCCGCGCACGCTCGGTATCACCCGTTCGGAGTCACCGGGTCGGGCAGGGAGTGAAGCCGTAGGCCCTGCCGTCGAGCACCACGACCCGCTGCGACCCGATCTGCTCGGCCAGGGTCGCGCTGTCGCGCCGGATCCGCACCGACACGCCCACGACGTAGACGGTGCCGCGCGGGGTCTTGGTGGACTTCTCCGGCTTCCACTTCGGGTCGGTGCGCAGGGTCGAGAGCGCGGGCTCGATCCGCAGCGTCAGGTTGCCCAGCTCGCACTGGGAGTCGAAGTCGGGGTGCTGGGTGCGCCGCAGGAAGTCCCGCTGCGCGCTCGCGCCGTCCGCACCGGCCTCGTTGAGCTCGGTGAAGTACTTGCTGACCACGTCCCGCCCGGAGGTGACCCCCGCCGCGGGCACCGGCGTCCCCTCGACCGTGGTGGCGCACCCGGCCGCGGCGAGCAGGACCAGGAGGACGCCAGGCAGCGCGCGCATCAGCCCCCCGAGTGCATCAGCTCGGCACCCTCGGGCACGGCGGCGTCCTCGGGGTCGTCCAGCCACCCCTCGGGCAGCACCACCCGCCCCGGCGACCCCTGCCGCCCGCGCGGCCCCTCGGCCTCGGCGGGGTACGGCGCGTCGTGGTCGAGCTTGCCCAGCAGGTCTTCCAGCTCGGCCAACCCGGACACCATGGCGAACGCCCGGCGCAGGTCGGCCCCGATCGGGAAGCCCCGCAGGTACCAGGCCATGTGTTTGCGCAGGTCGCGCAGGCCCTTCTCCTCGCCGATGTGGTCGGCGAGCAGCACGCCGTGCCGGTGCAGGATCGCCGCCACCTCCCCCAACGTCGGCCCCACCGGAACCGGCTGCCCGGTCAGCGCGGCGTGCAGCTCCCGGAACAGCCACGGCCTGCCCAGGCACCCCCGCCCGACCACGACCCCGTCGCACCCGGTCTCCCGCATCATCCGCAGCGCGTCGTCGGCGCTGAAGATGTCGCCGTTGCCCAACACCGGAACGCCCGTCACAGCCTCCTTGAGCCGCGCGATCCGCGACCAGTCAGCCTCCCCCGAGTACCGCTGCGCCGCCGTCCGCGCGTGCAACGCGACCGCCACCGCGCCCTCGGCCTCCGCGATCCGCCCGGCGTCGAGATAAGTGAGGTGCTCGTCGTCGATCCCCACCCGGAACTTCACCGTCACCGGGATGTCCCCCGCCGCCCGCACCGCGGCCCGCACGATCTCCGCGAACAACCGCCGCTTGTAGGGCAGTGCAGCGCCGCCACCCTTGCGGGTCACCTTGGGCACCGGGCAGCCGAAGTTCATGTCCAGGTGATCGGCCAGCCCCTCGCCCGCGATGATCGTGACGGCGTCGGTGACGTTCTTCGGATCGACGCTGTAGAGCTGCAACGACCTGGGGTGCTCGTCCGCCCCGAAGGTCATCATCTCGATCGTCTTCGAGTCCCGCTCGACGATCGCCCGCGCGGTCACCATCTCGCACACGTAGACCGAGGTCGGACTCCCGAACTCCCGGCACAACTGCCGGAACGCCACATTCGTGATCCCCGCCATCGGCGCGAGCACCACCGCCGGACTCACCACATAGGGCCCGATCCGGAACGAGGAGGCAACAGCAGACACGAGGCCCAGGCTAGCTGTTCGGGTTCTCGGCCAGTGCGGTGCTCAGGGCGTCGTAGTTGGCCTGGTCGAAGGCGACGAACCTGATCAGGGTGGCTGTGGTGGGGGTTGAGCGGACCGTGGTGATGGCGATGTGGGCGGCTCGGTCGACGGGGAAGCGGTAGACGCCGGTGGAGATGGCGGGGAAGGCGAGGGTGTTGGCGCCGAGTTCGTCGGCGAGGGCGAGGCTGCGGCGGTAGCAGGAGGCCAGGGTGTCGTCCTCGCCGAACCGGCCGCCTTCCCAGACCGGGCCGACGGTGTGGATGACGTGTTTGACCGGGGCGAGGTCGAAGGCGGGGGTGGCCTTGGCGTCACCCGGGGCGCACGGGGCGAGGGCGGCGCCCGCCCTGGCCAGGGCGGGTCCGGCGGCGCGGTGGATCGCGCCGTCGACACCTCCACCGCCGAGCAGGGACTCGTTCGCGGCGTTCACCAGGGCGTCGACGTGTTCCTCGGTGATGTCGCCGAGGGCGATCTCCAGTCGGGTCATGGGTCCAGCCTGGCCGATCCCCCGGCGGACACGGCCAGGGTTCTCGCGCAGCGAACGGCAGGTGGCCCCGTCCCGGGGGTGGGACAGGGCCCGCCGGTCAGGACAGTTCGGAGTACCAGTCCGAGACGGTGGCCTCCGAGGAGTCGTCCGGCGAGCACGAGTCGTAGCCGTCGTCCAGGCCGGAGTCGTCGAGGCCGGTGCTGTTCGGGTCGTCGTAACCGCCGTCCGAGGTCGAGTCGTCCGACGGCGAGTCGACGGTGTTGTCGTCCGGCCCGCTGCCGTCCTCGACCGTGTTGTCGTCGGGCCCGCTGCCGTCGTCCACGGCGGTGTCGTCGGTCGGCTGGTTCTCGAAGCCGCCGTCCTCGATGTCGGTCGAGCGGTCGTCGGTCGTCGGGTGCGCGGGCGGCAGGTCGGCGCCGTCGTCCGGGACGTCGCTGGGCACGTCCTGGGTCTGGTCGTTCGCGGGCGCGTCCGGGGTGGTCGGGTGCGTGTCCGCCTCGTCGCCGCCGATGCCCTTCTCGTTCCAGGTGCCCAGCCCGGTCGGGTCGTTGTAGGCGGACTCGGCGACGCCGTCGTCGTTGTAGTCGAGCAGCGCGGTGTCGGCGACGCCGTCGCCGTCGGAGTCCCACATGCGGTCGTCGTAGCGGCCGTCGCCGTCGAAGTCGACCGCGATGGCGTCGTTGGTGCCGTCGCCGTCCACGTCCGCGTCCGCCTGGCCGTGGTGCACGTTCGGGGCGCTCTCCCCGGTACCGAAGCGGTATTCGATGTCCGCCATGTCTGCCCCCTCTGGGTCGAAGTCATCGGGATAGACGGCCATCCCCCCGACCCGGTTCCGCGCCGTCGCCGGGATCGTAGTGGCGAATCAGTCGAAAAAGGACGGTTTCGCCAAGGCAACCAGGTGGGCCCGTGGCGCGTCGGCCCACGGCCCGCCGTGCCCGGCGAGGGCCCGGTGCCAGGTCAGCGCCCTGGCGATCTTGCCGACCCGGCAGGCCAGCGCCAGGTCCGCCAGCAGCTCGGCGCGCGGCGCGAGGTCGGTGAACGCCTCCAGGTACGCGTCGCGGCCCCGGTCGCCATCGGTGCCGAGCAGCGACAACGGCACCAGCATCGAGGCGAACGAGTGCGCGACCACGCTGTCGCCCCAGTCGTAGAAACGCCCGTCCCGCAAGAAGTTCCCCGCGTGCAGGTCATTGTGGTCAATGCTCACCGGCACCGGTGACTCGGCCAGACGGGCGCACCACTCGGCGACCTTCGGCCCCATCGCGGCGATGTCGGCTGGTACGTCGTCGACCACCGCGAGTGCCTCCGTGAACCGCTCCGGCATCCGCGACGGCCGCATGTCGGGCACCCCGGCCGCCAGCACGGCGTCGGTGTGCGGGGCGAGGTCGCGCTGCATCTGCCCGTACGCGGGCAGGTAGTCGACCATCTCGCCCATCTCCGCCAGCGTCGGCCCGCCGTCGGGCAGCACGAGCCAGCCGCGCGCCGGGTCGGTCGCGATCGGCGCCAGCACCCGCTCCGGCACGGCCGCGTGCAGCACCTCGTAGAGCCGGACCTCCGCCGCCATGTGCGGGTTGGCTGCCTTGAGCCACACCGGTCCCGCGGTGGTGGGGGCCGTGAACACCCCAGCCCACGACCGCACCTTGCGCTCGGCCAGCGGGCCGACCCGGGTGATCCCCGCGTCGGCCAGTCGCTCGTCGAGCCAGTCCACGGCGCCGGCCTGCCAGGCCGCCGACTGCCACGTCTCGATGTCCACCCGGGGAACCTAGCTGGCGCCGATCCCCTGCCGCACCAGGATTTCGAGCCACCGCCTGGCCGTGTCGACGGTCTCCGCCGCCCGGTGCAGCCCCGGTTCCAGTGCCCCGGCGAGGATGTCGCCGACCCCGGCGGCCAGTGGTGTCGACACCAGCCGCGCCATCGCGCTGTCGTTGTCGTCGCCCACCACGTCGAGCACGTGCTCGCCGGACCACTCCGTGCCGTCGTCGCCGCGCACCGTCAGCGCCACGGCCAGCACGACCCGGTCCCGGTCGGTCTCGGTCGTCGGGTAGCGGGCGGCCAGATCCGCTGCCAGTGCGGTGATCCGGTCGGGATCGGGGTCGCGCAATTCGGCGAATACCGGCTCCCACGCCTGGAGCCAGCCGTCGAGCCGCAGCGTCCCGCGCACGAACCGCTCCAGCCGCCACCGGCTCGGCAGGTGGTACTGCTCGACGAACGGCAGGCTGTCGCGGTTCGGGTACGCCTCGAACCGCTCGCCGCGCAGCACGTGCCCGGTGGTCGCCTCCCACGGCCGCTCGGCCACGGTCTCGACGCCGCCCTCGATGTAGCGGGCTGGCGAGAGCAGCGCGGTCAGCACGCCCCGCGGCGCCCAGCTGAACCGGTACCGGAACTCGTTGGGCACGGCCGGGATACCGCCGCAGTACGAGGTGAACGCGGCCGTCGCCGGACCGTCGACCTCGGCGCGCGCCACCAGGTCGTGCGCCAGCAGGTGGTCGATGCCCGGGTCCAGCCCGGCCTCGGTGAGCAGCACGACCCCGGCGTCCTTGGCGGCGTCGGCGTACCCGGCGATCTCGTCGGAGACGTAGCTGGTGTTGGCGTAGTGGGAACCGTTGGCCAGGCTCAGTTCCAGCAGCCGCACGTGTTCCGTCGCGGGCAGCATCGACACGACGACGTCACCGCGGCCCGGCTCCAGCTCGTCGAGCGCGCGCGGCGTGACGCGGCCGGTGAGCCCGAGCCGGTCGACGCACGCGGCCGCCTTGTCCCTCGTCCGTCCATAGAGGACGACGTCGGTGGTGTCGGCGAGCACGCGGACCCCGCCGCCGGTGGACAGGCCGGTGCCGACCCAGTGCACGGTGTCAGCCACTGATGGCCTCCTTCGCCACGCCGGTGCGGAAGTGCTCCAGCGCCCTGGCCCACTCGTCGCCGTGGTCGAGGTCTCGCAGCAGGGGCGCCAAGTCCGCGGAGAACGCCACGCTCGCCTCCCTGGGCAGCAGCGACGGCAGGTTGTCGATGGCGATGATGTCGACCGGGTTGTCCGTGCGCAGCCTGCGCGCCGGTTCGTCCCAGTCGGTGATCCGGTCGTACACCGGGAGCACGTTGCAGTCGGAGGTGACGTCGCAGGTCACGTCCGAGATCACGGCGAGCCTGCGGCCGGGGGTGTCGAGGTCGGCGTCGGTGACGAACGGTGGCACCGGCGTCGTGGTGAGCACGGTGTTGACCAGCAGGTCGTGCCCCAGCAGCGCGGGTTTGTCCAGGTCGCGGGTCTCGGCGAGGTCCCACGCGGTCGCGTCGAGCCCGGCGACGGCCAACGCGTCGCGCGCGCCCCGACCACTGCGGCCGAGCGCCCCGACCACGATGGCGCGGATGTCGTCGGTGCCCCGCAGCGCGGCGTCCAGCTCGTCGCGGGTCTGCGGGCGCAACGGGGTGTCGAGGGTTCCGCGCAGGTGCAGGACGGCGAGCGCGGCGCCGATGTACCCGGCCCAGTAACCGAAGGCGGCCAGTCTGCGGCCGTTCGCGTCGGTCAGGTACTCGAGGTCGAGCAGCGCGCCGCCGCCGGAGGTGAACCGGTCGAGCAGCGCGGCCGCGCCGTCCTGGCCCTTGTAGGCGTGTCCGAAGTAGACGTGTCGGTGGCGCAACTCGGCCGGGGTTTCCGGCAATTCCTTGAGGCCGACCACGAACACGTCGTCCGGGGCGTCGACCCAGGACCCCGCCTCCGCGGTGGCGCACCCGGCGGCCGCGTAGTCGTCGGTGGCGAACACGCGCTGCGGGGAGTCCTCGACGGTCACGGTGATCCCGGCGTCGACCAGGGTGCGCGCGTCGTCGGGCACGATCGGGGCGCGGCGTTCGGTGGGTCGCACCTCGTGCCGCATCCACAGGTGGGTCATCGGGCGTCCTCCGTGGCTGGTCAGTCGATCAGGTCGTCGGCCTGGGCGTAGCTCATGGCGCCGGTGGTGAGGGTGAAGGTGCCCGACTCGGCGATCTCCTGCGCGGCCAGCACGGCCGCGGTCAGCGCGGCCCTGGGCAACGCCGAGCCGAGGCTGATCCGGCGGGCGCCGAGTTCGCCGAGCTTGGTGACCGAGCAGCGCGCGGCCGGTCCGGCGGCCAGCACGTTGACCGGCTTGTCGACCGACGCGCACACGGCCCTGATCGCGTCGAGGTCGGGCAGGCCGGGAGCGTAGAGCACGTCGGCGCCCGCGTCGGCGAAGGCCTGGAGCCTGCGGATGGTGTCGTCGAGGTCCGGCCGCCCGTTGAGGAAGTTCTCCGCGCGGGCGGTGAGGGTGAACGGGAACGGCAGCGCCCTGGCGGCCTCGGCGGCGGCGGCGATCCGCTCGACGGCCAGCCCGAAGTCGTAGACCCGCTCGTCCTCGCGCCCGGTCGCGTCCTCGATCGACCCGCCGACCAGGCCAACCGCCGCGGCCCGCCGGATGGTCTCTGCGGTGTCCTCCGGCCGGTCGCCGAAGCCGTTCTCCAGGTCGGCGGACACCGGCAGCGGGGTCGCGGCGATGATCGCCTCGGCGTTGGCCAGCGTCTCGTCCCTGCTCACCTGGTTCGCCGCGTCCGCCCGACCCAGCGCGAACGCCAGTCCGGCGCTGGTCGTGGCCAGCGCGCTGAAGCCGAGCCCGGCCAGCAGCCGCGCGGTCCCCGCGTCCCACGCGTTGGCCAGCACGAAGGCGCCCGGCCCCCGGTGCAGCTGGGCGAACGCCTCGGCCCGATCGCGCTGGGTGGACATCGGTGCCCCTCTCTGGTGGCTGGGTGGGTGCCCAAGCTAGATCACATCGCCATCCGGGCGCGTTCGCGTGAGCCGAACGGGTGAGCGGTCCGCCCGGGGCTTGCTCCTGGCGACCGCGACACCGGCCAGGCAGAGCGCGCCACCGGCGAGGGTCAGCGCGGTGGGGACCTCGCCGAGGAACAGCCACGACATGAGCAGGACCAGCGCGGGCACGACGTAGGTGGTGGCGCCCATCCGCCCGGCGGTGGTCCGGGAGAGCGCGTACGCCCAGGTGTAGAACGCCAGCGCGGTGGGGAACAGGCCCAGGTAGACCATGCCGACGATGGAACTGGTGGGGGCCGTCTGGAGCCCGTCGACGAGCTGCCCGGAGAACGGGAGGGTGGCCACGGCGCCGATCACGCAGCCGAAGGTCGTCACCTGGAGCGCGGACCCGTGCCGCAGGGCGGGCTTCTGCAGCACCACCCCGCCCGCGTAGCTGATCGCCGCTCCCAGGCACAACACGATCCCCAACACCGACGCGGTCCCGGATTGCGAAGTGGACACCCCCACCACGATCGCGCCCGCGAACGAAATCGCCATCCCCGCGACCAACCGAGGCGGAAATCCTTCTTGCAGAAGCCACCCGCCGAGTACCGCGATCAAAATGGGCCCGATGTTGACCACCATAGCCGCGGTCCCCGCGTCGACCAGTTTCTCCCCCCAGTTCAAAATGACCATGTACCCCCCGAACCACAACACCCCCGACCCGATGATCCCCGGCCAAGCCCCCCGCCCCGGAAGCCCCTCACGCTGCACGACCAGGAACAACACCAGCGCCAACGCCCCGCTGACCAACCGCCCCTGCGCCAGCGCCCCCGCCGAGAAATGCGGGGCAGCGTCCCTGATCACCACAAAAGCAGAAGCCCACAAAACCGCGGAAACCCCCGCCGCCCACCCGGCCCGCCGATCCACAACGCCTCCCCATTACCCCAGTTTCCCGGGAGCCTCCCACCCCCTTCTAAACCCGTCAACCGGCTTATTCACACCCCTGTCCGAATTGGCAGAATCCCCACCCCCGCCGGCTGCTTTCCGCACCCCCGATCACTCTCCAGCAACACCCGACTCCCGCCAGTACCCACCCTGTGACCCACACCACCCCCCGAACCCCGGTCGTCCACCCACCCACCGCCCCCACCCCAGCCGCTACACTCGGCCCCCTGGGCCGTTAGCTCAATTGGTAGAGCTGCGGACTTTTAATCCGTAGGTTCTGGGTTCGAGCCCCAGGCGGCCCACTTCTCGCAGGTCAGCAGCGGTTTCGACGCTGTGGGTGGGTGATTGTCCACGGTCTGCTCGCGGCTTCACGAGGGCTCGTCTCGGCGAGGCCGAGCCTCCAAGACCCATCGCAGCGCGCACCCTGCGGGCGGAGCACATCCCTCTCCGCAGTGAGGAGTCTCCGGGGTTGGCCTGACCAGGGGAACACCGGTTTATCGCCAACGCTGGCCAGCGGGAATTCCTATGGAAAAGTGCTATGGATGGCGCGGGAGTGGAAACGGGAGTGGTGATGAGGCCTTCCGCCCACTCCCGCGCCTGTCTGCCCACGGAAAAGCAGACGAGACGAACTTAGGCCTGGCAGTGGGTGTGCCACCTCGGCGTTCCCATACCCGCAACCGGTGATGCCCTGACCAGGCACGAGTCGTCCGGGCCGAGCACGTGTGCGCACGCTTGGGCGCGAACAATGGGAAGAGTTATGCCGCCCTGTTGGGTCCCCGCTCCGCAGGCTCGCCTTTAGGTTGGGAAGACCCGGGAACACACCCCGCACAGTGTTCCACGTCCCACGGGAACGTCGAAGGAGCTTTTCCCCATGTCCCGAAGCAGGTTCCTGGCCGCGGTCCTCGGCGTCTTCGCCGTCGTCGCGCTGGCCGCCCCGCCCGCCGCGACCGCGGCGCCCCAGCAGGCCCTCGTCCGCACCATCTACTACGACTCCAGCCGCGCCGCCGAGCTCGCCTCGACCGTCGACCAGGCCGTGCAGATCTGGAACGCGGGCGTGACCAGCGTCAAGCTCGTCCGCGGCACCGGCGGCATCACGATCACCACCGCGCAGAACGGCTCGGCGCCGGGCACCGCGAGCTGCGTGGGCTGCACCCGGGGCCAGATCTACTTCTACCGCAACCAGATCACCAGCTCCGGCGCCAGCTCGCTGCGCGTGGTGGTCCACGAGTTCGGCCACATCCTCAGCCTCAACCACCCCTCCGACATCGGCAACTGCGCCAAGGTCATGGCGGGCGGCCGCTGCTCCAACGCCCAGCCCAGCACCGCGGAACTGGCCGCCGTGCAACGCTTCTGGACCGGCCGCGTGGCCGCCCCCGCGCCCGCTCCGTTCGAGGGCGCCGTCTTCGCCGCGGCGTGACCCCCAGCCACAGGAGCGGGCCAGTGACCCGCTCCTGTGGCACCCCTTCACACCCGCTTCCCCGAGGAGCGGGCCCGCACAACAGAACCACCCGGCGCGGACCCGCTCCCACCACGTTCCCACCCCCGCAACCGGTGAAGCATCAGGTGAACAGCGCACGGACGGCGGCCGCGGTCTCCAGCCCACGCCGCAGCTGGTCGTCGGCAACCCGTAGGACGACCGTGCGCACGCCTGCCTCCAGGTACGGCTCCAACCAGTCACGCACTCCGGCCGGAGTGCCCGCGAACATGGCCTGAAGCGCTGACACGGCGTCGAACGGATAGCCGTACCACTGCTCAACCACGGTCCGAAGGCGTTGCTGGGCTTTGTCGGCCGACGAGTCGACGGCGATCGTGGCGTACAACCCCGGCACGGGCGGGTCGGTGCGTCCGGCGGCAGCGGCCTGGACGCGTCGCCACCCGTCGACGAAACGGTCCACTGTGGGCGGATAGGGCAGCCAGCCGTCAGCCAGGCGACCGACCCGCGCCTCGGCCCGCGCACCAGACCCGGCGAGCCAGATCGGCGGGCCCGAGGCGGAGTGCGGCAGTGGGGACAGCGCGACGTCGTGGAAGGTGAAGTGCCTGCCCGCCTGGGTGATGGGCGCCCCGGTCCACAGGGAACGGAGCACGGTGATCGACTCCGCCAGCCGCTCGCCGCGGTCGCGGAACGGGACGCCGAGGGCGGCGAACTGGCGCTCGGTGGCCGGATCGGTGAAGCCGGAGCCGAGCCCGACGACCAGGCGACCGCGGGCCAGGCGGTCCAGAGTGGCGAGGCTGTGCGCGAGGAGCACGGGGTGGCGCAGGGCGCCGAGCAGCACGCCGGTGGCGATGGTGATCCGCTCGGTGGTCGCGGCCAGGGCGGAGAGCAGCACCAGCGGGTCCGGCAGGCCGTAGACCAGCGGGCTGTCGGGCACCCAGACGGCGTCGAGACCCAGGTCCTCGGCCTGCCTACCCAGCTCGACCAGGTCGTCGAGGCCTGCCTGCGCGAAGGTGGGCAGCAGGTACCCGAAGCTCGCGCTCACGACTCGATGAACTGGTAGTCCGCGACGATCCGACCCTCGGCGTCGAGCACGAGCACCTCGGTGCCGACACCCGCCACCGCGCCATCGGCCGCCACCATCTCCCAGGTGAACTTGACGAGGTCACGCAGGCGCCGGACGTCGTCCCTGCGGCGGAACGCGTACAGCCCGGGGGCCACGAACTCCTCGTAGGCGAGGCGCACCCGCTCGGTGAGCTCGCCGTGGCCCTGTGCCTCGAAAGTGGTGCTGAGGCCCAGCTCCGCCGCCACCCGCACCACCTCCTGCGGCGGTTGCAGGACGTGACGACCACCCACAGCCCACAGCCCGGCGACGGCAGCGCTGCGCGCGTCCGGGTCGGGTTCGTTCCACACCGCCACGTAGCGGTCGGCCAGGTCGATGAGATCGGACAAGACTCCTCCTCGGGTCGCGGTCACCGTGCCCGCGATGCCCGCGGCCGGGCAATTCCCGGCGAGGAATAGCCGAGCGGTCCCCGCAGGACTACACAGGACACCGTGCGCTTCGCCGACGACCTGCGCTCTTGGCGCCTCCGCCGCAAGATCAGCCAGATCGACCTGGCCCTGCGCGCGGGCACCACCCAACGCCACCTCAGCTTCATCGAGAGCGGCCGCTCGACCCCCGGCCGCGGCATGGTCATCCGCCTCGCCGAATCGCTGGACGTCCCCCTGCGCGAGCGGAACCTCCTCCTGCTTTCCGCGGGCTATGCCCCGGCCTACCCGGAAACCCCGTGGGACGACCACCGGCTGACCCCGATCCGCGCCGCCGTCGACCAGATCCTGCACGCCCACAACCCGTACCCGGCCATCGTCGTCAACCGCCACGGAAACCTGATCTCCGCCAACAACGCCTTCCACTCCCTGACCAGCGCCGCCGCCCCCGACCTTCTCAAGCCCCCCACCAACATCCCCCGCCTCCTGCTCCACCCCACCGGCCTGGCCCCCGCCATCACCAACCTCCCCGAATGGTCCTGGCACGTCATCGACGCCCTGTCGACCCAGGCCGCCCGCGCACCGGACCCCGAACTGGACGCGCTGATAGCCGAACTGATGTCGTACGCACCCGCGCGGCCATCCACATCCAGCCTCGGGTTCGCCACACCACTCCACTTGCGGACAACCAGCGGCGACTTGCACCTGCTGACGACGCTTACCCACTTCGCCACGGCAGTGGACGTGACAGTCGCGGAACTACGCCTGGAAGCGTTTCTCCCCGCGGACGAACCCACCGCGACCTTGCTGCGCCGCTCGGCATCGAACAGAGGCGTGTGGTGATGGCCAGTTGGTCGCGGTCGCTGGGCTGACCTGGGGATAGACCCGTACGCAGCGTCACCTCGCTGCCCCGTTCGGGCGGCTGGGTGGGGAAACCTTCAGCTCACGCACGCCGGTGCCAATACCTCCGACACGTGTACCGAGAGGGAGTGTCATGAGCCTGAGCATCCGGTTTCGCCTGCTGGTGATGGCGGGCGTCGGCTTTGCCGCTCTCGGGGCGATGGCGGGGGTCGCGGCCAACGCCACCCACGACCAGTCGGACACGACCAATGAGCTGGCGGGTGTCAGCGCGGCGATGAGCGCGCAGTGGAACGCCGACATGATGCACGACGCGATCCGCGGTGATGTCATGGCCGCGATCGCCGCGCAGACCGCTGCTGATGTGGCGGACTTCGGGGCGGCGGAGGTCGCCGAGCATGCCGAGACGATGGTGGCGAAGTTCGACGCCGCCACGGCCGGGGCGCCGGACGACCTGCGGGCCGGGTTCACCCAGACGCGGGCCGCGGTGCTGGACTACACCGCCAAGGCCGGGGACATCGTCGCGGCGGCGAAGACCGACCCGCAGGCGGCCAGGGCGCTCGTGCCCGCCTTCCTCGACGCGTTCAGCCAGCTGGAGGACAAGCTCGGCTCGCTCGACGACCAGCTCTCCGCCGCCGTCGAGCAGCAGCGCGCCGGCGCCGACTCGGTCGGCACCACCAACCTCCTCCTGATCCTGCTCTGCGGGCTCGCCGCCGCCGTGGCGTTCGTGGCCATCTCGGCGTGGACGATCCGGGCGATCCGGGGCCCGCTGATGACCATGGTGCGCGCGCTCAAGTCGATGGCGGCTCGCGACCTGACCACCCGCGTCGACCTGGTCCGCGGCGACGAGCTCGGTGAGATGGCCGAGGCCTTCAACGCGACGGCGGCGTCCATGAGCGAGGTGCTGACGTCGATGGGTGAGGGCACCGCGACCCTGCTCGCCGCCGGCGCCGACCTGGACCAGGTGTCCGGCAGGCTGGGGACCGCCGCCGCCGAGACGCTGGCCCGCACGAACGAGGTCGCCGAGTCCGCGGGCCGGGTGACCACCACCATCACCGAGATCGCCGCCGCGTCGGCGCAGATCGGGTCGTCGGTGGACAGCGTGTCCAAGGCCAGCTCCGACGCCCAGTCGGTGTCCGCGCAGGCCGTGCGGGCCGCCGAGGACACCGCGAACGGGGTGCAGCGGCTGCGCGCGGCGAGCAGGGAGATCGACGAGATCGTCCGCGCGATCACCTCGATCGCCGAGCAGACCAACCTGCTCGCCCTCAACGCCACCATCGAGGCCGCGCGGGCCGGCGCCGCGGGCAAGGGCTTCGCCGTGGTCGCCAGCGAGGTCAAGGACCTGGCGCAGGAGACGGCGCAGGCCACCGAGAACGTCAAGACCAAGATCGGCGTGATCCAGGTGATGACCGGCGAGGCGGTCGAGGCGATCGACTCCATCCGCTCGGTGATCACCCGGATCAACGACGGCCAGCAGGAGATCGGCACCGCCGTCGACGAGCAGACCCGCACCACGCAGGGCATCACGACCAGCGTCGGCGAGGTCAGCCGCACCACCGGGCAGATCAGGGAGTCGCTGGACGGGATCTCCAGCAGCGCCACGTCCACCGCGGACGGCGCGGCGGCGACCCAGCGGTCGGCCGCGACGCTGACCGCGACCGCCCGTCAGGTCAACGACCTCATCGGCACCTTCTCCTACTAGTGCTTGCCCCACTGCCCGCGGTGGATGACCTCACCGGCGCCACGCCTGCGTTCAGCGATACGAGCGGGCTGGTCCGGTAGGTCTGCCGCGCGGTAGCCGACGGTGATGGCGCCGATGGGGTGGTACTCGGCGGGGATGCCGAACTCCGTGCGGACGGGGTCGAGGTTCTCGGGCATGATCCCGAAGAAGCACGCTCCGAGGCCCTCGTCCACGGCTGTCAGCAGCATCAGTAGCGCTGCCATGCCGGTGTCGATGTGCCAGTAAGGGGCGGGCCAACGGCTCTCCGCGCGATCTTCCCAACCCTTGTCCGGCTCGGCGTACCGCTCCAGGTAGGTCTGCTTGTGCGCGAGAGGGACAACGACCAGCGGCGCGTCTTGCATCGTGGGCGTCTGTTCCACGCGCGTGGGCACGTACGGCCAGAACCGCGCCCTGTCCTCAGGTTCGGTAAGAGCCAGGAATGCCCACCCCTGGGAGAACCCGGCCGAGGGTGCGCGCAGCGCGTTGGACAGAACGCGGTCGATGACCTCGGGGGCGAGCGGTTGGTCTGAGTAGTGGCGCACCATCCGACGTCGTCGGACCACCTCGGAGAACTCCATACGCGTCAACGTACTCGCGCAGCGCGGCCTGGCTAGGGCTAACGTGGGCCGGGTGCGCGTGGCGACTTGGAACGTGAACTCGGTGAAGCAGCGGCTGCCCAGGTTGCTGCCGTGGCTGGACGAACGGTCACCCGACGTGGTGTGCCTGCAGGAGACGAAACTCGCCGACGAGGCGTTCGCGAAGTTGCTGCGTGAGCCTCTCGCGGAGCGCGGGTACGAGATCGCGCTCAACGGTGAAGTGCAGTGGAATGGTGTGGCCATCCTGTCGCGGGTAGGCATAGAAGATGTGGTGCGCGGAATCCCTGGCGGGCCGGGGTTCCCCGATCCGGAGGCGCGCGCCGTTTCCGCTACCTGCGGCGGTGTGCGCGTCCACTCCGTCTATGTGCCTAATGGACGCGAGCCTGACTCCGACCATTACCACTACAAGCTCGCCTGGCTCGCCGCGCTCCGAGACGAGATTGCCGCTGGACCGGATGAGGTCATGGTGTGCGGTGACATCAACATTGCGCCAACTGACGCGGACGTCTTCGATCCGGCGGCGTATGTCGGCCACACCCACGTAACTCCGCCAGAGCGCGCTGCCCTCGCCGAATTGCTCAATACAGGGCTGCACGATGTTGTCCGCGACAGGTGGCCTAATAGCAGGTTCTTCAGCTACTGGGATTACCGCGGCGGCATGTTCCATCGGGACCTCGGCATGCGCATCGACCTCGTGCTGGCAGGCTCACCGGTGGCCGGTAGGGTTGCCGCCGCTTGGGTCGATCGCCAGGCGCGTAAGGGAACTGGTCCTAGTGACCACGCACCGGTGATCGTCGACCTCGATGTAGCCCCTGATGGCGACATCGGCCCGGTAGTGCCACCGCCGTCCGCTCCGGGTAAGACAGCCAAACTCCCTCAGTCTCAATAGGGACACGCGGAGTGCACGTTTCCCCGGTCATCGTGGGCTGATCCGGGACACCCGGTCGGCATCGGGGTGACAGCGCCGCGCTGCTTCGGCGGGTCCGGTGCGTTCGTTCTTACCGTCGTCCGTACGACAGACGGGAGACGACGTGGGTGCTGATTCCGACTGGCCGTCGACCACCCTGCTCGGGTCGCTCTCGGAGCGAACGCGGGCCGCGCTGCTCGCGGCAGGCTCCGAGATCCGGTACCCGCGCAACCACTACCTGGTGCGCCAGGACGAAGAGGGGGACATCGCCTTCCTGATCATGGAGGGCGCCGTGAAGGTGTTCGTCGAGACCGCAAGCGGCACGAAGAGCCTGCTCGGCATCCGCGTCGCCGGTGACATGGTCGGCGAGATGGGCGCGATCGACCCGGAGGCCCGCCGCTCGGCCACGGTCCAGGCGGCGACCGCGCTGGTGGTCCGCTCGGTGCACCGCAACCGCTTGCGCGCCCTGCTCACGGAGTACCCCGACCTGGGGATCGAGGTCAGCCGGATGATCAGCTCCCGGCTCAGGTGGGCCAACCGCCGCCGGGTGGACGCCACGATCAAGGACGGCCGGGTGAAGCTGGCCAGGCTGCTGGTCGAGCTGGCCACCTACTACGGCGAACGGGTGGGTGACCACTGGGAACTGCGCATCCAGCTCACCCAGCACGAGCTCGGCTACATGGCAGGCCTGGCCAACCGCACCGTGGAGAAAGCCCTGGCTGACCTGGAACAAGAGCAGGTGATCAGCAAGGCCTACCGCCGGATCCGGATCACCGACCTGCCGCGGCTGAGCCGGATCGCGGGCTGGGGCGAGAATCCGCCCCCGTGCGTAGTGCCCTAGCCTCAAGTGCCGGAGAGTGTCGATCGCATCCCTTGGCGACACGAAAGGCTCAATCCATGGCACCGATCGGCGGAGGGGTTCCACGACTCTGCGTGGCTGCCATCGGGTCCTGTGCGCCGGACGCCGAGAAGGTCGTGACCACCGCCGTCGACGCCGCCGGACTGACCGTCCGCTGGCAACCCGGCCCGCCGCTCAGCGGCACCCTCACCGCCTCCGGCCCGGTCCCCGGCGGCGTCGACCGCTTCCTCCGCGCCGTCGACGTCGAACTGGCCGAGCACAACGCCCACCGCTCCCGCCTCCGCCTCCGCGTCACCCTCCACTTCGGCGACCCCGCGGCCACCCGAGCCCTCCTCGCCACCCCCGCCCTGACCGACGCCCTGGACGAGGCCCCAGACGCCACCCTCGCCGTCCTCATCTCCGACCAGGTCCCCAGAACCGCCCACCCCACTCCCGACTTCCACAGGCTCCACCGCCACACCACCTCGCTCTGGCTCTGGACCCCAGGCTGGCGCCCAGCCCACCGCCAGTCCCCCACGCCTCTTTGGCGCTGAGCGGTTGTCCAATCGCGCGCCATAGCCGCGCGAATTGATGCACGAATGCATCACGGCGTGCCGAGATGCGCCTTCATGGCCTCAACGTGTGTTGACGATCCGATTCTCGGCTGAGATGCATCGGAGCGTCCCGAACGTCGTCGGCGCACCACTTAAGTGTGACGCTCGTACTGGTGACCCCCTGAAATCCCTGTGGTTGTGGTGTGTCAAACTCCGCAGAAGCGCGGCAACTCGCCACGCCGACGGGGAAGTCCACCACTACAGGGACACAAATTGATTCTGCAGACAATCGACCACATTGCCCAGCTCGGTGTGCTCGGCGGATTCGGCAACTTGGTTCTGCTTGTGACGAACTGGTTCGACATGTCCTAGCGGGGCATCGGGCGAGTGGGCTCCGCCGAGTCGTCCAGCGGCGTCGGTAGTCGTGGGTCGGGGACGCTCCCGGCGACCCGGGCCTGTGCCTCGTGGACCCAGCCGCTCACCCGCTGTGCCCTGACCTTGTCCAACGGCGCCAACAACTTCGCGCACTCCTGCCAGGTCGCGGCCGCGCGGAGGTGAGCGCCTGCGGAGCTGTGGCAGCGACCGAGGACCTCCAGCGCGTCCGCGCGTCCGTGCTGGTCCTGCAACTCCTGGTAGATCCCCGCTGCCGCCTCGGCTTCCACCGTGCCGCCGCCGTTGAGCTCCAGGTAGGCCTCCGCGAGCACCAACAGGGTCGTCGCCGTGCCCGCTCGGTTCATGACCTGCTGGTGCATCGGCAGCGCCGCCGTCGCGTAGTCGACAGCCGTGGTGAACTGCTCGACGCCCAGGTGCAGCCGGGCGAGGGCGGTCACCGTGGTGGCGGCGCCCGCGGTGTCCCCGATCTGCTTGGCCAGGCCCAGCGACAGGTGGTACTGCACGCGCGCTTCGTCGACGTCGTCGAGCCTGGCGGACAGGTCGCCGAGTCGGCTGTGGACCTTCGCGATGGCCCACGTCGAACCGTCGGTCTGTTCGAGAAGTGTCAGGCTGCGCCGGTAGTGCTCCACGGCGTCGGAGAAGTTGTTGCCCCGCATCGCCACCGTGGCGAGGTTGTGCAGGCACACGGCTTGCCCGTATGTGTGTCCGATGGAGAGGAACAGGTCGAGCGCCCGCTCGTACTGCCTGGTCGCCTCGGTGTCCTCGTGCAGGAGTTCGAAGATTCGGCCGAGGTTGTTGACGCTCCCCGCCTGGCCGATGACATCCCCGTCCGCCTCCGCGCCGCTGATCCCGAGCCTGCTGGCTTCCATCGCCTCGTGCAGGTACCCCAGCCTGCGGATCGGTTCGTAGACCGCCGCGGACAGGCGCCACAGTTGCGCGCCCATGCCCGCCCGCGAGGCCAGCCGGATGACCTCCATCAGGTTCGGCCGCTCCACGCCGAACCAGGTCAGCGCGGACTCGGCGTCGGTGAAGTGCATGGGCTCGACCTCGCTCGTCGCGGCGAGTTCGGGAACCTCGTTGCTGTCGGGGGTGGCGTGGTGGCGGGCGGCGTTGGCGGACAGGACGTACCAGTCCACCATGCGCTGCCGTGCTTGTCCGTGATCGGCGTGCTCGGTCGACCGCTCCGCGGCGAGGACGTGCAACAGGTCGTGCATCCGGTAGTGGTCGGCGCCTTCCTGCTCCAACAGCCGCGCGCTGAGCAGGCGGTCGACGGCCTGTTCCGTGCTCGCGCGGGAAGCCCCGCTGATCGCGGTGGCGACCGAGCCGCTGAACATGGGCAGCGGGTGCACGCCGAGCAGGTCGAACAGCCGCCGCTCCGCCGCTCCCAGGTGGTTGACGGACCAGGAGAACACCGTTCGCAGGGTGTTGTCCTCGGCGCCGCCCGCGTCGAGGATGCGGTCCCGCAACTGGGCGGCCAGGTCGCGCAGGGACACCGATGGCCTGGTCGCGATGTGCTCCCCGGCGATCAGCAGCGCCAGCGGGAACCCGTCGGTCAGCGCGGCGATCGCGTTGGCAGCGGTCGGGTCCGCGGCGATCCGGGGGCCGAGCCGACCGCGCAGCAGTTCGACGCGCAACCGGTCAGCGAGCGGTTGCAGGTTGATGAGGTACGCGTTGTCCGACAGCGCGAGGCTGGTGAGCGAGCGCCTGCTGGAGATGATCACCGGGCACAGGTTCGTCGCGGCGAGCAGCGGCCGCGCGTGGTCGGCGTCGCTCACGTTGTCCAGGACGACGATCAGCCGTTTGCCGCTGACCGACCGCCGCAGCAGCGCGGCGCGGTTCTGCTTCGGCGGCACCTCGGTGCTCGGTGTGCCCAGCGACAGCAGGAAGTCGGCCATCACGTCGGCCGGGTCCAGCGGTGCGGAGGCCGAGAAGCCCTGCATGTTCTTGTAGAGCACTCCGTCCGGGAAGTGGTCCATCCTGGCCCGCACCCAGTGCACGATCAGGGCGGACTTCCCGATGCCGGGTGGGCCGTCGATGGCGACCAGGGCGTCGCGGCGGGTGGTCGCCTCGTCGAGCCGGTGCAGCACGTCGTCGCGGCCGATGAAGTACGGGTTGTCCCTCGGGAGGTCGGCGAGGGCGGGGCGCGGTGTCTCGGGCACCGCGCTGTCCTGCGGCTTTCGCACCCGCAGGTCCGGTGGGCTGCCGTACTCGGCCGTGTAGCGCTCGACGAAGGCGCGGTGAAAGTCGGGGATGTCCCTGGCCCGGCCCGCGGCGTCCATGGCGCGCATGTGCTGCGCGGCCAGGTGTTCGTCGTAGGGGCGCTGGTCGAGGACCGCGGGTAACTCGTCCAGCACGTACCCGTGGTCGCCGACGGCGAGCTTGGCGTCGAACAGCGCCCGGTAGGCGGGGATGAGCTCGCCGCGGACCAGGTCGTCGCGCATGCGCCTGGCGGAGGACGTGTCGCTCTCGCCGAGCGGGTACCCGTCGCGCCACAGGTCGACCGCGAGTTCCAGCAGCTGCGCGGCTCGCACCGGGTCGTCGACCGCCTCGCTCTCGGCGACCAGCGAGCGGAACCGGTGGAAGTCCACCCGGTCGGCGTCGAGCAGCAGCGAGTACCCGCCGCTGATCCTGGTGATCCGCGCGCCCGCCACCGCGCGTTCGAGGGCCCGCTTCGCCCGCGCCACGTAGGTGCTCAGCGTCTGGCGGGCGTCCGGTGGGCAGTCGTCGTCCCACAGGTACTCGATCATGCGGTCCCTGCTGACCGGCTTGTTGGCGTGGACCAGCAGCAGCGCGATGAGGCTGCGCGGCTTGAGGTGCGTGGCCCGCCAGATCCGTCCGTGCAGCCGGATGGGGCCAAGGATGCGGATGTCCACCGGCGCTTCCTCCTCCGGCGCGCGTGCCGGGGCTGGTGAACCCCGAGTGTCGCGCGACTGTGACCGGCGTCGCACCGCACCAGGGCGGCGTTACTGAATCGTTACCACGGGTGATCGGCGTCCGACAGCCGACTGAAAGGGAACTGTCCGGTCCCACCGCCACCGTTGGGCGGGTGAGTCCAGTGACCACAGGGGGTGGGGAAGGGTGGAAGAGATCGAATGGGCCTCGGTGCCCGTGGGGATAGACGCGGGGCGGTGGCGGACTGTGCGGACGCGGTGCACTGTCTTGGTGGTAGTGCACACCGTCGTGTCGGGTCAGCGGTTGCTCGACGTCGTGGGGTTGGTTGAGGCGGATCCCAGGGTGCAGGTGGTCTACACGCGGGCGCCGGATGTGTTCGGTGGGGGTGTTGACCGGCTTTTGGCCGAGGCGGGGGCTTTTCGGATCCCGTGGGCGCAGGCCGTGCGGGAGCGGTTCGACCTCGTGCTCGCCGCGGCGGGTGGTGGGGTCGAGCGGGTGCACGGGCCGCTGGTGTTGTTGCCGCACGGTGCGGCGTATGGCAAGAGGACCGGTGCGGGTGGTCCGGTCTACGGGCTCGACGCCGCGCGGTTGGTGCGGGATGGGCGGGTTCTGCCGTCGGTACTGGTGTTGTCGCACGAGCGGCAGCGCGAGGTGTTGCGGGACCAGTGCCCGCAGGCGGTCGACGTGGCGCTGGTGGCCGGGGATCCGTGCTACGACCGGATGATCGCCAGTTCCGGTCTGCGTGCGCGGTACCGGGCGGCGTTGGGGGTGCGGCGTGGGCGGGAACTCGTCGTCGTGGCGTCCACCTGGGGGGCGTCTTCCTTGGTGCGGGAGCAGTTGCCGCTGTACGCGCGGGTGACCCAGGAGTTGGACCCGCGGCGGTACCAGGTCGCCGCGACCGTGCACCCCGCGGTGTGGTTCGGCCACGGGCAGCGGCAGTTGCGGTCCTGGCTGTCGCGGCCGCTGGCGCGCGGGATGGTGTTGGTCGAGCCGCAACAGGACTGGCGGCCCGCGGTGATCGCGGCGGACCACGTCATCACCGACCACGGTTCGACGGGGGTGTACGCGGCGGCGATCGGCAGGTCCGTGCTGATCACCGGCGGCCCGGCGGACGGGCTGGACCCGGACTCGCCGCAGGCGTTGCTCGCGGGCGCGGCACCGAGGTGGGAGCCGTGTCGCCCAGTGGGACAACAGTTCCGGCAGGCGGACCCGGACCTTGCAGCCGCCGTGGCCGCCAGGCTCACGTCCCGGCCGAGCGCCACGCACCGCGTGCTTCGCGAACGGCTCTACGAACTGCTCGACCTCCCGGTCGAGGGCAGGCACCGAGGTCCAGAGCCGATCCCGGTCCCGGATCAGGCCTTCGAGGGGAGGAACTTTGCCTAACCGCACCGAAATCGTGCTCGTCCACTGGGCGAACGCCAGCCGCGCCGCGCGGCAGAGCGCGGACGTGCTGCTGTCCGAGCGGCAGGACCGGGAACGGTCGCGCCAGTGGGCCGAACGGGCTCTCGCCGAGTTCCCCGGCTGCCTGGTCGCCGCCGCTCACCACGACGGCGGGCTCGTGGCCGTCGCAAGACTCCACAGTGGACGTCCGTTGTGGATTGAACTGACCGGACCCGTCGACACCGACCTGGCGTCGGCGGCCGCTACCGCGTTGGGCGAGGTGGTCGCGTGACCGCCAAGATCGCGGTCGCCGGCGTGGTCACCGCGGGCGCCGCCTGCCTCGTCCCGTCGTTCCCGGTGCCGCTGGTCTCCAGCAGGCGGCTCACCGGTGGCGTGCACTTCCGGCTCTCCGGCACCGGTTACACGGTGGCGAAGACGGCGGCGCTGCTCGGCTCCCAGGTCGCGTTCGCCACCTACGTCGGATCCGACCTGCTCGGCCTCATGGCCGCGCAGGACCTTCGGGAACAGGGCCTCTACGGTCCCGGGGTGCAGGTGTGCGCGAAGCAGCCGAGGTCGGTCACGCTCTTCGACTCGACCGGCGTCAGGTCCGGCACCACCGACCTGGGTGACACCCCAGGCCTGGGCTACCCGGTCCCGGTGTTCGACGGCATGCTCGACGGCTGCGCGTTCGCCGTGCTGTCGAACATCGCCTTCACCCGGCCGCTCATCCGGGCGGCCGCCGCCCGCGGTGTCCCGTTCATCACCGACACGCACGTGGTGGACACAGTGGACAGTCGGCACAACCGCGAGTGGATGGCGGCGGCGCACGTCGTCGCCAGCTCGCACGAGCGTCTGCCGCACGGCCCGGTCGCCTGGGTCGAGGACATGTGGCGCACGCACCGCACCCCGGTCGTCGTGGTCGGCTGCGGCGCCGACGGCTCGGTGATCGGCTTACGCGACCGCCGCCGGATCTGGCAGGTTTCCGCGGTGACACCACGCGGCATCCGCTACCAGAGCGGCGCCGGTGACACCCTGGTCGGCTCCTTCGCCCACCACTACGCCACCACCGGCGACGCGGTAACCGCCCTGCGCCACGCGGTACTCGGTGCGGGCTGGGCGATCGGAGGTGATCCGGACAGCGAACGGTCGCCCACAGCAGCGGTGCTGGAGGAGTTGGTGGCCGCTCTAGGGCTCCCCGCCGTCCGCAGGCTCCGGTGACACCACGGTCAGGCCTCGTCCGCGCTGGGCGGGGCCTGACCGTGGCCGAGCAGTGCTCCCGCCCGCTCGTCGTGCTGCCGCTCGGCTTCCGGGTTGCCGCGCGTGCGCGCCAGCTCGGCCAGTGCCTGGTGGGTCGTCGCGGCGTCGTGCCGGGCCGCGTACCGGTCGAAGACGGCCAACGCGGTGGTCAGCAGCGCCGCCGCCGCGTCGTGTTCCCCGAGCGCGAGCCGCGTTCGGCCGAGCCCGCGGCGCGCGCGTGCGGCGTTGTACGGGTCGGGTTGGGGCAACCCGTCCAGCAGTGCCACCGCTTCGTCCAAGTGGGCCGCGGCTGCCTCGGGTACCCCGGCCGCGAGTTCGCCCACGCCGAACTCGATCAGCAGCAGGGCGACCTCACGCGCGGTACCGCACTGCCGCATCGCCACCAGGGCCTCGGCGAACGCGGCTATCGCGGCTTGGCCCGCCCCACGCGTGTGGTGGAGCAGGCCGAGGTTCTTGTACGCGCTCGCCAAGGCCCGCTGGTCGTCGCGATCGCGGGCGTCGGCCAAGGAGATCGTGATCTCCCGCTCGGCGCTGTCGTGGCGCCCCGTGCTGGTGTAGAGCCTGGCCAGGCGCCTGCGCATCTTGGCGGTCAACCTCGCGTCCCCCAACGCTTCCGCCGCCGACTTCGCCAGCGCGCAGACCTCGATGGCCGCCATCAGCTGCCTGGTCATCGCGAACAACGGTTGCATGGCGTGACCGAGCAGGTATGCCTCCTCCGGCCAGCCCTGGTCGAGGCAGGTCCGCATCACGACCACCACGTCGTTGCGCACCCGGTCGACCCACTCGACGGCACGGGTGTGGTCTTGCGCGCTGCCGGGGACGGGGACCTGGACGTGCCCCGGCCACTCCGGTAGCGGTCGGTTGGGCATCAGCGCGGCGCTGGCGGCCCGGGTGGCGGCGACGTACCAGTCGACCGTCCGGCGCAGGACCGCGGTGGTGTCGCCGCGGTCGGCGGCCAGTGCCTTGGCGTGCACGTGGACGAGGTCGTGCGGGCGGTACCACCCTTCGTCGAGCGGGTCGACCAGACCGGCGTCGACGAGGTCGTCGATCGCGTCCGCGGCGTCCTGGGTCGTCGTCCCCGTCGTCCACGCCACCAGTTCGGGGGTGATCATGCCGGGGCTGAGCCCGATGGCCCGGTAGGCGGTGGCGGCGCCGGGTGGGAGGTCCTGGTAGGCGAGGTCGAAGGCGGCACGCACGGAGTAGTCCTCCTCGGTGGAGAGCACGTCGAGTCGGCGGTGTTCGTCGCGGAGGCGGTCGACCATCCAGGCCAGCGAGCGGCGGGGGCGGGCGGCGATGAGCGCGGCGGTGACGCACAACGCGATCGGCAGGCCGCCGCACATGCGGGTGAGCAGCTTCGCGTTGGGCCGTTCGGCGTCGACCCGGTCGCGGCCGACGAAGGCGGCGAGCAGCCCGAGGGACCGGTCCTGGTCCAGCGGGTCGACCCGGATCGCGACGGCGCCGGTGGCGGCCAGGGCGATCAGCTGGCGCCTGCTGGTCACCACGACCAGGCTCCCCGGCGCGGCGGGGATCAGCACCCTGGCCTGCGCGGCGGAGGTGGCGTCGTCGAGCAGCACGGCCAGCCGCTTGCCCGCCGTCAGCGACCGGTACAGCGCGGCCCGCTCGGCCAGCGACGGCGGGATCGACCCGGCGGGGACGCCCAGCGCGCGCAGGAACCGGCCGAGGACGTCCTCGACCGGGATCGGCTCCCCGGTCGACTGGGTGAGCTCGGCGAACAGCTGCCCGTCCGGGTACCGGTCGGCGATCGTCGCCAGCCACCACAGGGCGAGCGCCGTCTTGCCCACCCCGCCGACCCCGCGCAGCACCACGACCCTGGGCGCGACCGTGTTCTCGCCGCTGATCGAGTCGCCGAGTTCGGTCAATTCCCTCGGCCGGGGGACGAAGTGCGGCGGCGGTGGGTGCAGTTGCCGCGGCACGATCGGGGCAGGCGCGACCGGACCGAAGTAGACGTCGCCGTGGATGTGTCCGGCTTGGACGGTGGAACCACCGACGGGACCGGAGATGGTGTTCCCGGTCTCAGGCCTGTCCTCTCCCATCCAGCCCCCCGGCTTTCAGCGGAAAGCCGAGCGTAACGCAGCAGGATCGCACCGCGGGGGTGGATTGGCGTGAACCGGGTGGTGTTCTTCCGGTGCGGCGGCAGCGATTCCGCTCACACGGGGCAGCGGCGTTGGTGCCGTCGGCCCAGTGGAACCGCTGAGCGGGTGATTCGCGGCCCGTCAGACCAGGTCGACCGACACGGGCACGGCGCTGCCCAGGGTGTGCCCGACCGGTGAGGACGCGATCACCTTCTGGTGCAACGCCGCGATGTCCTCGGCGGGCGCCTGCGAGGAGATGCGGACCTTCGCGGTGATCGAGTCGAACCCGGCGTGCCCCTGCTTGAGGCCGAGGAACACGTGCAGGTCGACGTCGCCGCGCAGGTCGATGGCCACCGAGTCCAGCGGGATGCCCGCCACGGTGGCGTTCGCCGCGTAGCCGACCGCCAGGCAGTTGCCCAGCGCGCTGAGCAGTTGCTCGACCGGGTTGGGCGCGGTGTCCTCGCCGCCGAGGGTGGTCGGCTCGTCCGAGGGTGTCTCGGCGAACCCGCGCACCCGGGCGGTCGACTGGAAACCGCCCTGCCACCGCACGTGCGACGCCCAGGTCGTCCTGGCCTTGGCGCTGTCTTCGGTGATGGCGGCGACCAGGGCGCCGACCGCTTCGATGTTGACGTCGTTGAGCCGGGTTTCCACCGTCATCGTCACTCCCCGAGGTAGGTGACGACAGCGTCCGGCGGTGGGCGACCCGGCGCAACCGCGGACCGCGTTATGGGACGGCGGGCGTTCCGGTTGACACGGAGTCGAGCCGGGAAAGCAGCTGCGCCAACCGTTCGCGATAGATCTCCACGTTCGCCAGCTTGATCTCCTCGTAGCCGCGCACCACGTCCGGCAGCCCGGCGATCTCCACCGCGAGGTCGTAGCGGTCCACAGCGGACACCAGCCTCGGCACCAGCGCCACGTACTCGGTCACCAGTTCCCGCTCCACCTTGCGCAGGTGCGCGTGCCCGAACGGGTCGACGGCCGTGCCGCGCAACCGCCGCATCGCCCGCAGCACCCCGAACGCCGGGCGGGCGGTGCGCTTGAGGGTGATCTTGCGGCGCATCCCCATGGCCCGCAACACCGGCGGGTGCAGCGCGAACCCGACCTGGGTGCCCGCGCCGAACTTCGCCTCGACCTCGGCCTGGGCGGCCAGGTGCAGCCGCGCGACCTCGTACTCGTCCTTGTAGGCCATCAGCTTGAACAGGTTCCGCGCGACCGCCTCCGACAGCGCGGTCGGCAGCCCAGCCGACTGCTCGGCCTCGGCCACCCGCCGCACGACGCCGAGGTAGCGCCGGGCGTACGCCTCGTCCTGGTAGGCCACGAGTTCCGGCAGCCGCACGTCCAGCAGCCTGCGCAGCTCCCCGGAGAAGCCCTCCGCGAGCGGGTGCGCCGGGACGGAGTCGGGGGTCGACTCGTCCAGCCAGGACGGGTCGAGCACCGCCTTGCGGCCCGCGCGGAACGCCTGCGTGGTGGTCGCCACGCCGACGCCGTTGATCTCGATGGCCTTCTCGATCGCCTCGGCCGTCAGCGGCAGCACCCCGAGCTGGTAAGCCGCGCCGATCACCAGGAAGTTCGCCGCCGCCGTGCCGCCGAAGAGGCGCTCGGCCAGGTCGAGCGCGTCGAAGGCGCGCAGGTCGCTGGTCTTCGCGGCGATCTTGGGCACCAGGTCGCCGGGGAAGGCGACGGTGTGGTCGACGACCATCCGGCCGGTCGGGACCTGCGCGGTCGACACCACCGCGACCGTGCGGTCCGGCGCGCACCTCGACAGGGTGGCCTCCGTCGTCGCGGCCAGCGCGTCGAACACCAGGTACCCGTCCGCCGCGCCTGCCGGGACCAGGCCGGGCAGCTCGTCGCGCACCGGCGAGATCCGCAGGTGCGACACCACCGCGCCCGCCTTCTGGCTCAGGCCGGTCTGGTCCAGTGCCCGCGCGTCCATCCCGCTGATCAGCGCGGCGGTGGCGAGCACCTGGTTCGCGGTGACCACGCCCGTGCCGCCGATACCGACCATGACCAGCGCCGCCGAGGTCGGCCGGGACGCGGGTTCCGGCAGGTCAGCGGGCAGCTCGGTGCGGGCGGCGGGCTTCTTCTTGCCGTCGCCGGGCACCACGGTCATGAACGACGGGCAGTCGCCGAGCAAGCAGGAGTAGTCCTTGTTGCAGGACGTCTGGTCGATCTGGGTCTTGCGGCCGAACTCGGTCTCCACCGGCTCGACGCTCAGGCAGTTGGACTTGCGCCCGCAGTCGCCGCAGCCCTCGCAGACCGACTCGTTGATGTGCACCCGGGTGACCGGGTCCGGCGCCAGCCCCCGCTTGCGCTTGCGCCGCTTCTCCGCCGCGCACTCCTGGTCGTAGAGGATCACCGTGACGCCCGCGGTGTCGCGCAGCTCCTGCTGGACCTCGTCCAGGTCGTCGCGGTGGCGCACCCGCACCCCGGGCGCCCACGACGTGCCGCGCGGGTACTTGCGGGGGTTGTCGGTGACCACGACGGTCTTGGCGACGCCCTCCGCGTGCAGCATCCGGGTGACCGCGACCGGGTCGACCGAGCCGTCCGCGTGCTGGCCGCCGGTCATCGCCACGGCGGCGTTGTAGAGCAGCTTGAAGGTGATGTTCGTGCCCGCCGCGATGGCCTGGCGCACGGCGAGGCTGCCGGAGTGGAAGAACGTGCCGTCGCCGAGGTTCTGGAAGAAGTGCGGGGTGTCGGTGAACCGCGCCGCACCGACCCAGCTGACCCCCTCGCCGCCCATCTGGGTGAAGCCGACGCTGCGGTCCATGAACGTGGTCAGCGCGTGGCAGCCGATGCCCGCGCCCGCCAGCGACCCGTCGGGGATCTCGGTGGACCGGTTGTGCGGGCAGCCGGAGCAGAAGAACGGGGTGCGGTTGACCACCGTCAGCGCGATCTGGGACCGGGTCTTGCGCTGCGGCAGCCGCACGTGGTCGCTGCCGAGCCGGTCGGCCAGCAGCGGGCCGAGCACGGTGATCAGCCGGTCCGCCTCCAGTGCGCCGGTGACCGGGATGAGCGCCTTGCCGTCCGGCCCGCGCTTGCCGTAGACCCTCGGCCGCACGGCCCGGTCGAACAGGGCCTCCTTGACCAGCGTCTCGATGAACGCGCGCTTGTCCTCGACCACCACGACCTCGTCCAGGCCGTCGGCGAACCGGCCGACCAGGGCCTCGTCGAGCGGGTGCACCATGCCCAGCCGCAGCAGCCGCACACCGCGCCGCGCCAGCTCACCCTCGGTCAGGCCCATCCGCCCCAGGGCGTCGCGCAGGCTGGCGTAGGTGTGGCCGGAGGCGATGAGCCCGATCCGGGCGTCCCTGACCGCGCCCTCGATCCGGTTGAGCCCGTTCGCGGTGCCGAACGCGACCGCGGCGGCGAGCCTGCCCTCGAGCACCTCCCGCTCCAGGGCCAGCGCTTCGGGGATGCCGACACCGGCCTTGAACGTCGGCTGCCACGGGCGGCCGTTCCACTCGAACTCCGGCACCACGATGTCCGGCACCGCGCCGAGGTCGACCACCTCGTAGGCGTCGCCGATCGCGGTGACCACGGTGAACGCCGTCCACGCGCCGCTGAACCGGGACATCTCGAAGCCGAAGCGGCCCAGCCGCAGCACGTCGGCCACGTCGACCGGCGCCAGCACCGGCATGTACGACTCGGCCAGCGCCATCGTCGAGTTCGACGGCAGCGACGACGACTTGCTCGCCGGGTCGTCACCGGCCACGACCAGCACGCCGCCCTTGGGGGTGGTGCCCATCCAGGTGCCGTGCTTGAACGCGTCGACCGAGCGGTCCACGCCGGGGGCCTTGCCGTACCAGAGGCCGAAGACGCCCTCGAAGCGCGAGCCGGGCAGCTGCGGGGCCAGCTGGGAGCCGTAGACGACGGTCGCGCCCAGCTCCTCGTTGACGCCGGGGATGAACTCGATGTCGTGCGCGGCGAGCAGCTCCGCGTTGCGGTCCAGGACCAGGTCGAGGCCTGCCAGCGGCGACCCGCGGTAGCCCGACACCAGCCCGGCGGTCTTCCAGCCGCGCGCCTGGTCGGCCCGGTGCTGGTCGACCAGCAGCTTGCCGAGCGCCTGGACCCCGGTCATCGCGCCGCGCCCGCTGTCGCGGCTGACCACGTCACCCGGTCGGTAGTCGCTGGCCAGCTCGGGGAGCAACCCGGTCATCGCGTCCACACCTCTTCCGTGCGCCCTGCGCGCTTCTGGCAAGGAGACGGCTCTCTATGAGCGCTGTGCAAGAGTCTGCCCTGATACTTGAGCGGATCGCTCAAAAGCAAGTCGCTCGATAGGGGAAGGTTGCGCATCGTGGGCATGGTGAACCGTCTCGACCTGCGGGTCATCCGGGAGCTCGTCGCGAACCCGCGCGTCGGCATCACCGAGCTGGCCGAACGCCTCGGCATCGCGCGCAACACCGCCCACGCCAGGGTCGGCAGGCTGGAGCGCCAGGGCGTGGTCGGGACCAGGGGCCGCGCGGTCGACTACACCCGGATCGGGGTCGAGGTGACCGCGTTCGTGACCGTGCAGGTCGCCCAGGGGCGGCTGGTCACGGCCATCGAGGACCTGGTCGCGGTGCCGTTCGTGCTGGAGGCGCACGGCATCGCGGGCGACGGCGACCTGCTGGTCCGGGTCGCCGCCCGCAACACCAGGCACCTGCACGAGGTGATCAACGCGGTGCTCGCCTGCCGGGGCGTCATCCGCAGCACGACCGCGGTCGCGATGACCGAGCAGATCCCGTTCCGGGTGGCGCCCCTGCTCGACGCGGTGGAGCGGTCGATCGACGGGTGAGCGCGGCCGTCCCGTTTGGTCACATCCGGATATCGTTCGGCAAATCGCCGGTCCCGTTCTCCGCGGCTGCAGTAGGTTTTCGAGCCACATCCGGCGAAGGGATCCGCCTGTGGACCGTCTCCTGGTCGCGGCTTTCAGCTTTCCTGCAGTCGTTTTCACGTTCCTCCTCGTGGTGGTCGCCGGGTACTGGCTGTTGGTCGCACTAGGAGTGTCCAGTGTGGACGCCGTTGGCGCCGCGGACCCGGAGGCCTTCGGCCTGGGGCGGGTTCCACTGAGCGTGGCGCTGTCGATGGTGACGGTCCTCGCCTGGGTGACCAGCATGGCGGGCGATTTGGTGCTCGGTTCCGCCGAACCGTCACCGCTGTTTCCCGGGGTCGCCGTTCTCGTTGTGGCATTGGCGGCCGCGGTGATCGGAACCCGATTCACGATTCCGGTGCTGAACGCGCTGCTGCCCGCCCGACTCGATCTCGTGGGAACGGATTGCGTCGTGCGCACCGGGCGGGTCGACGGCAGTTTCGGCGCGGCCGAGGTGACCACGGCGGACGGTCGGACGGTGCTGGTCCAGGTGCGGCAGGCGGGCGAGCGGCCGCTGCGCACCGGGGCCACGGCGCGCATCGCGGAGTACGACCGGCGCGGCGGGTTCTTCTGGATCACGGCGTAGGGCGGGTGTCGGTGCGGCGTGGTTGAGTCGGGCCATGGATCACGCCACGTACCTCGCCCACCTGCGGGCGGACAACGCCAGGCTGCGGGTCGCCGCGGCGCACGCGCTCGACCGGCCGGTGCCCAGCTGTCCCGGGTGGACCGGCGCCGACCTGCTCAACCACGTCGCCGAGGTGTACCTGGAGAAGGCGCAGACCATGCGCCTGGGCGCCTACCCGCAGCCGTGGCCGCCGGACCTGACCGGCAAGGACCCGCTGACGACCTTCGACGAGGCCGCCGCCGACGTCATCGCCGAACTCGAGGGCCGCGACCCGGCCGCGCACAGCCTGACCTGGTACGACCCGGACCAGACGGTCGGCTTCTGGGGCAGGCGGATGGCGCAGGAAGCGGTCATCCACCGCATCGACGCCGAACTCGCCGCGGGCGTCGAGTCCGCGGTGGTCCCCGCCGACCTGGCCACCGACGGCATCGACGAGGTCCTGATCACCTTCCTCTCCTTCGCCTCCGCCGCCTACCCGACCGGCTTCGGCGGCGCCCTGGACACCCTCGACGGCCGCACCGTCCGCGTCGAAGCAGGCGCCTCGTCCTGGTACGTCACCCTCGCCCCCACGATCACCGTCGCCCCCAGCGGCACCGCCGCCGCCACCCTCCGCGGCGAACCCGACACCATCCTCCGCTGGCTCTGGCGCCGCACCGACGACGAGAACGTCACGGTCGAAGGCGACAAACTCCTGGTGTCGACCCTGTACGACCTGCTGAAGTCGGCCACCCAGTAGCCGGTCCCCGCGCTTGTTCACCTCGCTGGCCGGGTCCTTCGCGTCTGGCGTGACGGGCGCCGCCCGCCGTCAATTCACCCGGTTCAGCGACAGAAGTTATCCACATCTGGATCTTGTCGACCCCCGTTTCAAGATCCACTGTCGGGGGGTGCCGGTAGAGTGGGACCTGGGACGCCCCCCGGTGAGGGTGGGGGCTGGGCAGGGTCGGGACCGCGCGCGAGGCGGGTTTGGTGGGGGTACCTGCGGCCGTTGGGGCGGTCTGGTGGTGGGGGGTTACCGGGGCTTGGCTGGGTACCGGTGCTGGTGGCTACTGGGTGGCCAGTCGCACGGTGAAGGCGGCGCCGCCTTCGGGGGAGGGGGAGGCGGTGATGGTGGCGTTCATGCGGGTCACCAGGCCGTGGACGAGGGCGAGGCCGATGCCGGTGCCGACGGGGCGGGTGCCTGCGTAGCGGGCGTTGAGCACGCCGCGTTCGAAGGCGATCGGGTACTCCTCCGGCGCCAGGCCCGGGCCGCCGTCGCGCACTTGCAGGACTGCCTCGGTGGCGGTGCTCGTGAGCGACAGGACGATCGGGCGCCCCGGCGGGGTGGCGCGGAGGGCGTTCTCGGCGAGGCCGTCGACCACCTGCCGCAGCCGCCGGGGGTCGGTGGTCGCCCAGACCGGCGTGGGCGGGGATTCGACGGCGAAGCGGACCCCGGCCGCGGTGCAGCGGGTCGACCACACCCGGGCGGACTCGGCGACCAGCGCGGTCAGGTCCACCGGGACCAGGTCGAGGCGGAAGTCGTCCGCGCCGAGGCGGGCCAGGTCGAGCAGGTCGCCGACCAGGCGGTCCAGGCGGTCGGCCTCCTGTTCGATGGTGCGCCCGGCCGCGGTCGCCGCCGGACCGGTGACGACCCCGTCGGCCAGCGACTCGGCGAAGCCCTTCACGGCGGTCAGCGGGGTGCGCAGTTCGTGCGACACCGACAGCAGGAACTCGCGTTGCCGGGACTCGCTGCGGTGCAACGCGTCGGACAGGTCGTTCACCGCGGCGGCGACCTCGGCCACCTCGCGCGGACCGTCGACCGGGGCGCGCAGGTCGCGGCGGCCGTGGGTCATCGAGTACGCGACCGCGGCGGTCCGGCTCAGCGGCCGCGCCAGGCGCCTGGCCAGCACCAGGCCCGCGACCGCGGCGACGAGCAGGCCGATGCCCAGCGCGACGACGATGTTGCGGATCAGCTTGCGCCCCGACCCCTTGACCGTCTCCGCCTCCCGCACCAGCGCGATCGCCCCCCGCGCGTCGGCGGGCCGCAGCTCCACCAGCAGCGTCCGGTTGCCCACCTCGACCACCTGGTGCGCCGGCCCGGTCAGGTCCAGCAGCCCGGCCTGCCGCGCCGCCTTCTCCGCGGTCGCGTCCCCGGTGACGACCACCCCGTTCGGCCTGGCCTGCACCACGGCCACGCCCTGCCCGTTGAGCACCTCGACCATCCGGCGCAGGCCGATGCGGTTGTCGGCGAACTGGCTGACGAACACGTCGGCCTGGTCGGACAGGGTCTGCTGGGTCACCTCGCGGGCGGTCGACACCACCAGCCGCGCCGAGATGAGCCCGCCGACCACCGCCACCACGCCCGCCACCGCCAGGCAGAGCGCGGTGACGCGGACCGCGAGCGTGCCCCTCACCCGCGGTCCGCCGCGTAGCCGACCCCGCGCACCGTCCGAATCGGACTCCCCGCGCCCAGCTTCGCCCGCAGCTGCGCGATGTGGACGTCCACCGTCCGCGTCCCGGCGGCCGCCGCGTACCCCCAGACGGCGCTGAGCAGCTGCGCGCGCTCGAACACCTGCCCCGGTCGGCGCATCAGGTGTGCGAGCAGGTCGAACTCGGTCGTGGTCAGCGCGACCTCGGCGTCCCCGCTCCACACCCGCCGCTGCCCGAGGTCGAGCCGGGTGCCGCCCGCGCGCAGGACCTCACCGCCGACCGGACCGCTCGCCCGGCGCAGCACCGTCCGGACCCTGGCGACCAGCTCGCGCGGGCTGAACGGCTTGGTGATGTAGTCGTCGGCGCCCAGTTCGAGCCCGAGCACCCGATCGACCTCGTCGTCCCGCGCCGTCACGAACAACACCGGCGTCCAGTCGTCGGCGGCCCGCATCCGCCTGCACACCTCGACCCCGTCCACCCCGGGCAGCCCGATGTCCAACACCACCGCAACCGGCCGCAACCGCCGCGCAGCAGCGATCGCCCCCAGCCCATCCACCTCGACGTGCACCCCGAACCCGTCGCGGCGCAGGTAGAGCGTCACCAACTCCGCGATCGCCCGGTCATCCTCGACGACGAGCACCAGCCCACGTCCGACATCGGCGGTCATGCGCGCACCGTACTAGTCGCCTGCCAACTCGGACTCGACGTTGTCCAGTGTGGACTCGATCCCACCCAGCTCCTGCTCCACCGACCCGCTGCTCCCGGGGCCGGTACCCGCGGGCCCGGTGTCCTGGCAGGCCGCGCACCCGAGCAGCAGCACGGCCGCGACGAGCGCCCGTCGCATCACTTGGACCCGCAGTACTTGGCCTTGAACTCCTCAGCCCGCTGCTTGACCTTGTTCAGCTGATCCACCCTGCCCGCCCGCCGCTCAGCCCGCTCCCGGAGCAGGCTGGCTGATGTCTCCCTTCCGGCGGCCTGCTCTTTGTCGGCCCGCGCTCGGAGCCATGCTGCTGAGCCTTTGACGTCGGCGGTGCCGTTGATTCGGTCCAGCAGCTTGGTGGTTCGCTGCTCGATCTTGGGGATCCGCTTCTGGCAGATGTTCGTGACCTGCTCCGGACTGAGCGTGATGGTCACCGGCGTGCTGGGCTGGGCTGCTGCCGTCCCGGCTCCGGTGAGACCGACCCCGATCGTGATGGCGGCGATGATGGCGGCTGACTTGGCTCGCATGTGGGTCCTCCCGCTGTGGTGATGGGGATGACCTTGGTGGGTGGCGGTTAAGGGTGGTGGGGGTGCGAGGTTCGGGTTGTGTAAGGAGGCCGGTTGTCCACAGGCTGCCTGCTTGATCGGGGCGTTCTGTGGGTGCCTCACGGTAAGCTGTATATCGGGGGCTGCTGTGGCGGGTTTGATCTTGAGCTGAGTGGATCCGGCTCTCGGTCTCGCCTGCGGCGTCGACGGTCAACGGCTCGCCTTCGGCATTGGCCTGGGCGCGAGTTTCGAGCTTTGCTCGATGGGGCGAACTTGTTTTGTGCGGGGCCCCTACGGCACCCGGGCAGAACCGCAAAGCAGGGGCCGAAAAGCAGGCCCTGCCGCGAACGACGCTACGTGTGCCGTCCCCCCACGCAAAACAAGTCCGCCCCATCGAGCCGGGTTGGCACCAGCGGATCCGAGGAGCGGTTTCGGGCCAACGTCGTTTGGGGGCACGTTGGACCAACGCTGTGGAGGGGCGTGTTCGGGGCCGACGTCGCCGAGTCTTGTTGGGCGTTGACGGGGGCATGAGGGATATTTGATACTCGCCCATGTCTTCTCGGTGGCCGGTTGTGGTTGCGTTTGCCGCGCTCGGTGTGGCTACGCAGGTGAGTTGGTTGGCTTATGCGGCCACCACGACTGTTGCCGCGCGGCATTTCGGGGTGTCCGAGGAGGCTGTCGGGTGGTTGGCGAATCTGTTCCCGTTGCTCTTCGTGGTGCTCGCGGTGCCGACCGGGATGGCGCTTGATCGGGCGCTCAGGCCGACGCTTGCGGTGGGGGCGGTGCTCATTGCTGCGGGGGCGGTGCTGAGGGTTGCCCAAGATGCCTATTGGGCCGCGCTCGTGGGGCAGGCATTGGCGGCAGTGGCACAGCCGATCTTGGCGAATGCGATCACCAGGGTCGCGGCCGCGTACCTCAGGCCAGAACACCGGCCGCTGGGGATTGCGGTCGGGGCCGGGGCCACCTACCTCGGCATGATCATCGCCATTGGGGTCGGCACGGCCATCCCGACCGATGTGCCCGCTGTCGTGGCGGTCGGTGGGGCGATCTCGGTCGCGGCCGCTGTCGCGGGTCTGTTCGCTCTGCGGGGTGAGCCGCCGTGGCGTCCCGCGTCCGAGGTCTCGCCGCTCAGGGTGGTTCGGGTGCCCGGGGTGCCTGTGCTGGCCGCGATCGTGTTCCTCGGGATGGGATCTTCGTCGCGCTGGCGACCTGGTTGGAGCCGTTGCTCGCGCCCGCGCACGTCACCGCCGACACGTCGGGGCTCATGCTGCTGGTCATGCTGGTTGCGGGGGTCGCAGGGTGTGTCCTCGTGCCACCGTTCGCCGCCCGCAAGGCTGTCGAGCCGCGTGTGCTGCAACTGACCGGTCTCGTCACCGCGCTCGCGTGCATAGCGCTCGGCTTCGCTCCAACGGCGGGGATCGCCGCGAGCCTGCCGCTCGGGTTCCTGCTGCTCTCCGCGCTCCCGGTCGCCCTGGCCATGGTCGAACGCGCCGACCCGGCCACGGCAGGGCCGGTCACGTCCCTCATCTGGATGACCGGCAACGCGGGCGGCGTGGTGGTGTCCCTCGCCGTCGGAGCACTGCTCGGCAGTCCCGTCCTGGCGTTCGCCCTGCTCGCGGCGCTCGGAGTCGGCGCTGCGTTGTTGGCCAGGGGGCTACAGCATCACGAAGATGACGTACCCCGTCCCGAGGGCCATCACGAACTGGCACGCGGCGGCGACGCGGCCGTCCGCGAGCAGACCGGTGCCCCGGTCACCGCCGCGCAGGACCGCCGGTCCCAACCGGACGGCTTGGACGGCGAAGAAGGCCACGAAAGCCCAACCGAGCGCGGGTAGCGCCGCCGAGCCCGTGTGCGGACCGGTCCACGAGACGGACATCGAGTGCGCTGTGTGGGGGACCGCCAGCAGCATGTAGAGCATGCCCAGCCCGGCGACGGCGTGCTGCCAGTCAGGGCCGTGCCAGCCGATCGGGGTGCGGTGGCCACGCAGCAGGGTCGCACCGAGGAACCAAGCGGTCACCAGCGTGAACACAGCCTGCCACCCGGCGGCGGGCAGCGGGCCGCCGACCGGGGAGCACATCACCGCCATGCCGAGGGCCATGGTGGTGTGGGCGGTGTCGACCGCCCGGTGGCAGCCCCGGTAACCGGCGGCGGGCAGCCGTGCCGCGACGACCAGCCGGGCAACGCCGTACCCGGCGATCGCGAGGAACGCCGCGGTGAGCAGCCAGCCGAGCCATACCGGGTCCGCCACGTCGTCCGGCCGGTTACCTGCCCGCCACCAGCACCTGGTCGACCACGCCGTTCTTGACGTCGTCGACGAGGTCGCTGAGCTGGCCCAGGCTCATCTGGATGCGTTGGCCGAAGTCGTCGGTGATCACCACGCGGCGTTCCTCCGGCGCGTCGGGGTCGATCCACAGTTCGGGACAGCCGCAGTTGCACTGCCCGCAGAACGTCGCGATGTGCTTCATGCTGTGCTCAGTGTTCCCGTTCATGCCAGTCACGGTCCCACCAGGGCGGACGGCGATCCAGACAGCAACCGAGCGACTACCGCGCGCACAAGTGGGACCCCCCGGTGACCGCCTGTGTCCACCCCCGCCGGATCACGACCTGGTCGTCGACATCGCCGACTTGGTGGCTCGGGGCATACCGCTGCACTAAGTTCGACTCGACCGGGCAGCGGAGGGGAAGGCGGCGGGGACGTGCGGTTGGGTGTGACCCCGTGGTGACGGCGGCGCCGCAGCGGTCGGCAGGTCCCTCGGCGCTCGGGCGGGTGACCCGCTCGGCGAACACGACCCCCGGGCGGCTGTCGCTGGTGGCCGTCGCGCTGCTCGTGCTCACCGCCGTCACCGGGATCGTGGCCGCGCTGACCGCCCAGGCCAAGCGCGACACCCTCGACGACCTGGTCGCCCACCGCGAGCCGTTGGCGACCGCGGCCCAGCAGATCTTCCGCTCGCTGTCCGACGCGGACGCGACCGCGGCGAGCGCGTTCCTCTCCGGCGGCGTCGAGCCCGCCCCGCTGCGCACCCGCTACGAGTTCGACATCTCGCAGGCCGGTACCGCGCTCGGCAAGGCCTCCGCCGACGTCGGCGGTGACCTCAAGGCCGCCGAGCAGGTCGAGATCCTGTCGCAGCAGCTGCCCGTCTACGCCGGACTGGTCGAGACCGCGCGGGCCAACAACCGGCAGGGCTTCCCGGCCGGTGCGGCGTACCTGCGCGAGGCGTCCGGGTTGATGCGGTCCAAGCTGCTGCCCGCCGCCGAGCAGCTCTACGAGATCAACTACGACCGGTTGCAGGCCGAGCAGGAGTCGGCCCGCTCCATCCCGCTCGCGCCGATCCTGCTGATGGCCGCGCTGGTGGTGGCCCTGGTGCTCACCCAGCGGTACCTGACCCGCCGGACCAACCGGCTGCTCAACATCGGCCTGATCGCGGCGACCGCGGCGGTGGCGCTCACCATGATCTGGGGCACCATCGCGATGATCGTCCTGTCCAGCCACGTCGGCGACGCCGAACGCGGTGGCGCCCAACAGGTCGACGTGCTGGTCCAGGCCAGGATCAACTCGCTCAAGTGCCGCGCGGACGAGACGCTGACCCTGGTTGCCCGCGGCGACGGCCCCGGCTACGAGCAGGAGTGGCAGCAGTTGGCCGCGTCCATCACCGGCGACGGGCAGGGGAACCTGTTGCGCCAGGCCAAGGACCTCGCCTCCAGCGACGCGATGGCAGGCGAGGTCCAGCTCGCCGTGCAGAACGCGCAGGCCTGGGCCGACGCGCACCGCAAGATCCGCGAGCTCGACGACGGCGGCCAGTACGAGGAGGCGGTCAAGGTAGCCATCGGCGACGCGCCCGACAGCGCCGCCGTCGCGTTCGGCAAGCTCGACAAGAACCTGATCACCGCGCTCAACGCCGGGCGCGAGGAGTTCTTCACCCAGACCACGCGGGCGGGCAACGCGCTCACCGGCCTGGTGCCGGGCATCGCGGTGCTCGCCGTGGTCGCGGCCGCCGGGATCACCTTCGGCATCCGCGAGCGGCTGCGGGAGTACCGATGAGGGGCACTGCGATGAGGGGTGTCCTGCTCACCCTGGTGTTGGCGTTCGGCGCGACGGCCTGCGCGTCCTCCGGCAGGCCGGTCGACCTGGCCACGGTGTCCTCTGTGGACCGACCGCAGCCGGTCGGGGTCGAGGTGAACCCGCCGACCACCACCGGCGCCGCCACCCAGGTCCCGCCGTGCGACCCGACCGCCAGCCTGCGCCCGGGCACGACGCTGCCGCAGCCGGGCAACATGCCGACCGGGTCGACCATGCGCGCCATCCAGGACCGGGGGCGGCTCATCGCGGGCGTCGACCAGAACACGTTCCTGTTCGGCTTCCGCAACCCCACCAGCAACGCGCTGGAGGGCTTCGACATCGACCGGGTGCGCGACGTCGCCGCCGCCATCTTCGGCGACCCGAACAAGGTGCAGTACAAGGTGATCACCTCGGCCGAGCGCATCGACGCGCTCAAGAAGGGCGAGGTCGACATCGTGGTCCGGACCATGACCGCCACCTGCTCGCGCTGGGTCGACATCAACTTCTCCACCACCTACTACGTGGCGGGCCAGCGCGTGCTGGTCGACCGCGCCTCGCCGATCACCGGCATCGACCAGTTGGGCGGCAAGCGGGTCTGCGCCAGCAAGGGGTCCACCTCGATCGCCCGGCTGCGCGAGTCGCCTGCCCCGCCGGAGATCGTGGCGGTGGACAACTGGTCGGACTGCCTGGTGATGCTCCAGCAGGGCCAGGTCGTCGCGGTGTCCACGGACGACACCATCCTGGCCGGGATGGTCGCCCAGGACCCGAACGTGAAGATGGTCGGCCCCCGGTTCACCGAGGAGCCCTACGGCATCGGCATCCCCAAGCAGTACGAGGACATGGTGCGGTTCGTCAACGGGGTGCTGGAGCGCTCGGTCACCAACGGCTCCTGGGTGTCGAGCTACACCAAGTGGCTGGCCCAGGCTGGCGACCGCGCCGCGCCGCCGCCCGCCAGGTACCGGGACTGAGCGGAGGTGCCGCGATGACGCACAGGACCACGCCGGGCGAGCCGGAACCCACCCCAAAACCGGCCCGCTGGAACTTCGACGCGCCTGCCCACCCCCGCGAGGAGTCCCCCATCGACGACCCCGCCCCCCCGACCCAGGTCGTCCGCCCGGCCCAGCCGGTGTGGCAGGTGCCTGCGGGCCAGGTCGCGGGTGGACAGCAGGTACCGCTGACCGAGCACGCGCCCGGCTCGCTCCCGGACGCTCAGCCCTCCCCGGCGCAGACCGACGAGCCACTGGCGACGCAGTCTCAGCCCGCTGGGCATGACCAGACCGAACAGGCCGATGAGCGGGTTCCGGTGGGGGAGCCGTTGCCCGCTGAGCAGGTGGACGAGCAGGTGCGGCCCGAGGTGCCGGATGGGCAACCCCAGCCGGTCGCTCACTTCCCGCAAGCGCAGGTGCGGCCCGAGGGGCAGGGCGATCAAGCCTGGCAGCCTGCCCCCGCCGAGCAGTCCCAGCCTGCGGCGCAGTTCCGACCGCCGCAGACAGGACAGCAGTTCCGGCCACCTGCGCCCGGTGAGCAGTCGCAGCCGATGCCGCACGTGCGGCCAGGGCCGCACTCTCGACCGCTTGCCCCGGGTGAGCAATCCCAGCCGATGCCGCATTTCCCACCAGGTCAGCTTGCGCAGCCAGGTCAGCAGGGGCCGCGGTCTCGGCCGTCGCCCCGGCCTCGGCAGGCGCAGCAGTATCCGCCGCCCGGAGGGGTGCCTGGTGGGCAGTCCCAGCTCCCGCCCGCGCGGCGGCCGGGTCGGCATGCTGCCCCAGGTGGTCAGTCGACCGGGCCGCACGCTTTCCCGCAGCAGGGCCAGTTCTCCAGTGGGCCGCACCCGTTCCCGCCCGCCGGGCCGGGTTCGCGGACCGGTTCGCACCCGATCCCGCCGCCGCCCGGGGGCCACTCAGGACAGTTCACCCGTCCGCCCGCTCGTCCGCGCCCCAGGCCCGACACCAGCGCGGCCGACGTCACCGATCGGCACTCCATCCCGGACGAGGCGAGCCCGTTCGCCCCGCCGGACGACTCGCCGTTGACCAGTGTGCTGGCCGAGACCACGCTGACGCAGAGCATCGTGCCGCCGAAGCCGGAGGACGAGCAGGAGCCGCCCAAGACCGAGCTGCTCACCCGGTCCGACACCGGGTCCGGCTCGTTCCCCGGCACCGGCAGGCGGACCGGTTCGCGCGCGTCCGGCCGGGGACGGTTGGGGGCCGGTCTGGTCGAGGTGCCGGTCGTCCCGGTGAAGGACCCGGCCAGCGCGGTGCTGGAGAACCCGGTCGTCGCGGAGAACAAGCGGTTCTGCACCAACTGCGGCGCCCAGGTCGGTCGCGGTGTCGACGGCGCGCCCGGCGAGGCGGAGGGCACCTGCGCGACCTGCGGGCAGGACTTCAACTTCCGGCCCCGCCTGTTCCGCGGCGATCTCGTCGGCGGCCAGTACGAGGTGCTCGGCAGCATCGCCTACGGCGGCCTCGGGTGGATCTACCTGGCCAAGGACCACAACGTCAGCGACCGCTGGGTCGTGCTCAAGGGCATGATCGACACCGGTGACGCGACCTCGATGGCCTCGGTGGTCGCCGAGCGCCGGTTCCTCGCCGAGGTCGAGCACCCGAACGTGGTCAAGATCTACAACTTCGTCGAGCACCCGGACCCCAACACCGGCTCGATGGTCGGCTACATCGTCATGGAGTACGTCGGCGGCCAGTCGCTGCGCCAGCTCGCCCTCGAGCACCACCGGCAGACCGGTCGGGCCGAGCCGCTGCCGATCGGCCAGGTGATCGCCTACGGCCTGGAGATCCTGCCCGCCATCGGCTACCTGCACAGCATCGACATGCTCTACTGCGACCTCAAGCCGGACAACGTGATCCAGGCGGGCGAGCAGCTCAAGCTCATCGACCTCGGCGCGGTGCGCAAGACCGACGACTACGAGAGCCCGCTGTTCTTCACCGCCGGGTACGCCGCCCCCGAGCTGGCCGCCGAGGGCGCCACGATCGCCTCCGACATCTACACCGTCGGCAGGACCCTGGCCGTGCTGTCCATCGAGTTCGCCGGCTACACCACCCGCTACAAGCACACGCTGCCCGGTCCGGACGCCGAGCCGCTGTTCGCGTTGTTCGGCAGCTACTACCGGGTGCTGCACCGCGCCACGCACGCCGACCCGGCCCGCCGGTTCACCTCCGCCGAGGAGATGGCCGACCAGCTGACCGGCGTGCTGCGCGAGGTGATGGCGCTCGGCAGCGGGAAACCGCGCCCCGGTCTGTCCACTGTGTTCGGTCTGGAGACCAAGACCTTCGGTGCGTCCGACGCACTGCCGGTGCCCAGCCCGGCCGAGGTGGCCACCGTGCTGCCCCTACCGCTGGTGGACGCCGACGACCCGGCCGCGGTCGCGCTGGCGAGCATCACCGCCACCGAACCCGCCGAGCTGGTCGCCGCGTTGGCCAGCGCGCCGCAGGACTCGATCGAGGTCCGCCTGCGCATGGTGAAGGCCCGGCTCGACCAGGGCGACCTGCGCGCGGCGGGCGCCGAACTGGACGCCGTGCGCCGGATGCCGAGGTCCCCGGCCGACTGGCGGCCTGACTGGTTCCACGGCCTGCTCGCGCTCGCCAACAACGCCCCGAAGGCGGCGCGGGAGGCGTTTGCACGGGTCTACGACGCGGTGCCGGGCGAGATCGCGCCGAAGCTGGCCCTCGCGGTCAGCGCCGAGCTGGCTGGCGACCACTTCGCCGCGGCGCGGTTCTACGAGCTGGTCTGGCGCACCGACCACTCCTTCGTCAGCGCCGCGTTCGGGCTGGCCAGGGTGTACCTCGCGCAGGGCGGCCGGGCCGGGGCGATCGAGGTGCTGGAGGCGGTGCCAGACACCTCCAGCCACCACGTCGCCGCGCAGGTCGCCGCGATCAAGGTCAAGGCGCGCGGCCACGAGGTGGAGCGGGTCGTCGAGCACGAGCTGCACGACGCCGCCAAGCGGCTGGAGCGGTTGGCGCTGGACGCCGAGCGCAGGACCCGGCTGGCGGCGGAGGTGCTGGAGGCCGCGTACGGCTGGGTGAAGGCGGGCAAGCCGGGCGCCAACCCGTCCAACGCGCAGCGCACCGTGCTGGGTTGCGAACTGTCCGAACGGGAGCTGCGCTTCGGCCTCGAACGCTGCTACCGGGCACTGGCGCGGCTCGCGAGCTCACCGGAGCAGCGGCATGCGTTGGTGGACCAGGCCAACGCCATCCGCCCGCGAACGCTGACCTGATGTCCCCCGCAAGGTGGGCGCTGTAGCTAGAAGAGGTGGTTCAGCGACCCTTCCCGGGGATTGCTGCCCCTCCTCGCGGAGCCCACGATCGGAAGTCCGGATAGGACAACCGAAAGCGGGTCGGCGATGCGCAGACTGGCGATGCTCGTGCTGCTCGTCCTGGTGGCGGCGGTCATCACCCCCACGGCGGCGACGGCGGCCCCGGCCGGGTGTGCGTCGCCGGGTTCGCTCAACTGCTTGCAGTTCACCAGCGCCGCGTTCGCCGGTGGGCTCGACATCGAGGATCCTGGCGACGCGCACTCCTACCTCCAGTTCGGCGGCGCGCTCGGTGACCGGTCGTTCTGGAAGGTCGAGCAGAACGCCGACTTCACCTTCCGGATCCGCAACCTGGCCAGCGGCAACTGCGTCGACGTCTGGCGGACCAACGACTACCTCGACCAGTGGGAGTGCGTCGGCCAGTCCAGCCAGCGCTGGCACCTGGTGCCCTTCGCAGACGACTTCTCCAGCTTCTACCTCAAGCAGGAGGACACCGGCTACTGCTGGACGCTGGACGACGAGGGGTACGTCTACGTCGACGACTGCGTGAAGGGCAACGCGCAGCAGTCCTTCAAGCTCGGCGTCACCAGCAACCTCCCCGGCACCAAGACGCTGGCGGTCAAGTACGCCATGGACCGGTGCGACAAGAACCCGCAGACCTGCGGCTGGAAGGAGGACAAGACCAAGTACCCGGCGCACCTCGCCCCGGTCGCCTGCGTCAGCCTGCTGGTCAAGAACGGCACCCCGAACAACGCCACCTACTCGCGCGCGTGGAACCAGACCGTCGGGTGGCAGAACACCGTGGGCGGCAGTGTTTCCGTGTCGGTCCAGGTCGGGGTCAGCCTGGGCATCAAGGCGCAGGTCACCACCCAGATCCAGGCGAACTACGCGCACAGCTGGATCGGCTCGGAAGCGGTGACCGACACCGTGTCCATCACCCTCGCGCCCGGCGAGTACGGCTGGGTGACGCGGGCGGCGCTGGTCAAGAAGGTCACCGGCACCTGGACGTTGGACATCGGCGGTCAGAGCTGGACGCAGAAGGCCGCGATCATCATCCCGGCCAAGGACGGGACCGACTCCAAGCTCAGCTCGATCGTGCTCAAAGCGGCCAAGACCCCGCCGACCGACTGCAAGGGCTAGGCGCCCGGAGTCAGCTCGACGACCGAGATGTCGGGCGCGGCGCCGACGCGGACCGGCGGACCCCAGGTGCCCGCGCCGTTGGTGACGTAGAGCCACGTGTTGTCCACTTTGGAGAGGCCGGACACCGCGGGCTGGGCCGCGCGCACGACGTAGTGGAACGGCCAGAGCTGGCCGCCGTGGGTGTGGCCGGAGAGCTGGAGGTCGACGCCGAGGTGGGCGGCCTGTTCGACCTGGACGGGTTGGTGGGCTAAGAGGACGGTCGCGCCTGCCTTGTCTGCCAGGGCTTTCTTCATGTCCGGGCCGTCGTCGAAGGTCTTGCCTGTCACGTCCGTCACGCCCGCGAGGGTGAACGCGGTGGCGTTGTGCACGATCTGGGTGTTCTCGTTGTGCAGGTAGTTCAGGCCGAGCCGTTCCAGTTCGGTGATCCAGGGCTGGTAGCCGGAGTAGTACTCGTGGTTGCCGGTCACGAAGTACGTCGGCGCTTCCAGGTCGCCGAGCGGGGCAGCGGCACCGCCCAGTTCGGCGACCGTGCCGTCGGCGAGGTCGCCGACCATGGCGACCAGGTCCGGCTGGGTCTCGTTGATCATCCGCACGATCCGCTCGGTGTGCGCGCGGCCCATCAGCGGGCCGAGGTGGATGTCGCTGACCACCGCGATCCGGAACCCGCGCAGCCCGGGCGCCAGCCCGCCGATCGGTACCGCCACCCGCTTCACCGCGGGCGGGCCCAGCGCCGACACGGTGCCCGCGCCCACGATGCTCGCCGACGCCGCACCCGCCACCACGCCCGCCGCGCGCGCCAGGAACAGCCGCCTGCTCTCGTCGGTCTCGCCGTTGGGCTTGGTCCACTTGCGCAGCGCCAACCGGGGCAGTTCGAGCACGGCCAGCAGCAGGAGCAGGTAGAAGAACACCGCCAGCCACAGGTAGCCCGGCCACGCGAACCACTCAGCGGCCGCGATCCCCACGAACCGGGGCAGCACCAGCGCGGCGACCGCCAGCAGCGCGAACACCCCGAGCACGACCGTGCCGATCCGCCTGGCCCGCGCCGTCCTGGTGGTGTCGCGCACCAGCCGCTTCCACAGGTAGAGGTGCAGCGCCAGCACACCGAGCCCGACCACGGCCATGAACATGCTGCCCAGCCTACGGATTGAGCTCCACCGGCCGTGACCCGAGCAGGCTGGGGTCGGCGGCGACCGCCCGCAGGTCCTCGGCGCGCCCGTTGTCGATGAAGTGCTTCAACTCCACGAGCACGAACAGCGCCCGCGCCCGCACCGCCACCGGCCCGTCCTCGGTGTCGATCCGGCCCTCCGCGCTCACGTAGACCTTGCGCCCCGCGACCCCGTCGAGCCGCGCGTCGATCACCAGCGTCGTGCCCACCGGGACCGGCCGCAGGAAGTCCGTCTCCAACCTGCCGGTCACCGCGGGCCTGCGCAGCAGGTTCCCCACGGTCGTGCCCAGCGCCTCGTCGAACGCGCACGCCAGCAGCCCGCCGTGGGCCAGTCCCGGCGCGCCCTGGTGGGCCTCGGTGACGGTGAACCGGGACCGGATGTGGTGCCCCTCGCCGACCGACGCCCGCAGGTGCAGCCCGTCCTCCTGCCGATCGCCGCACCCGAAGCAGTACGCGTAGTGCGGCGGCAGGTCCGTCCCCGGCGCCGGGGTGTCCTCGTGGCGCTCCGGCAACTCCACCGCCACGGGCGGCCACGCATCAGCGGTTCGACTCATTACCGAAGAGTAGGCAACGACCCCGCTGTGGCCGCGCACACGGTCAGCGGGCCCGCGCGGGTTCCGCCGGGGCCGGGTCGTCGTCGAGGGCGCGCAAGGGTTTGCCCGCGGTCTCGGGCAGCAGGTGGATGGGCACGGCGGCGATCAGGGCGGCGCCCATCAGGTAGTACGCGGGGACGAGCTGGTCGCCGGTCGAGGCCACGAGCTTGGTCACGATGTACGGCGCTGTCCCGGCGAACAGAGCGGTCGACAGGTTGTAGCCGATGGCGAACGCGCCGTAGCGGACGCGGGTGGGGAACATCGCGGGGAGGACGGAGGGGATGGTCGCGAGCAGGAACGTCAGTGGCAGCGCGATCAGTGCCAGGCCCGCGACGAGGGCGATGGTGCTGCCCGCGTCCATCAGCGTGAAGGCCGGGATCGGCAGGACGAGGAACCCGGCGCACGCGGCGTAGAGGAACGGTTTGCGGCCGAGGCGGTCGGTGAGCGCGCCGACCGGGCCGACCAGGGCCATCATCCCCACGATCACGGCCATGATGACCAGCAGCGGTGTCCGACCGGACAGTCCCAACGTGGTGGTCAGGTAGGACTCCATGTAGGTCAGGGCCACGTAGTCGGCGATGTTGAGCAGCACGATGTAGCCGATGAGGTGCAGGATCGGCCGCCACTGGGTGCGCAGCACGGCCTTGAGCGGCGACGCCTCCACCTGCTGCTTGGCGGTGATCTCGGCGAACAGCGGGGTGTCCTCCAGCCGGGTCCGCAGGTACAGCCCGACCAGCCCGAGCGGACCCGCGAGCAGGAACGGGACCCGCCAGCCCCAGTCCGCCATGGCCGCGTCGCCGAGCGCGATCGTGCACGCGGTGACCACGCCCGCGCCCAGCAGGTACCCGCCAAGCGAGCCGAACTCCAGCCAGCTGCCCAGGAAGCCGCGCCGCCGGTCAGGGGCGTACTCGGCGATGAACGTGGCCGCGCCGCCGTACTCACCACCCGCCGAGAAGCCCTGGACGAGCCGGGCGAGCACCACCAGGATGGGGGTCAGCACACCGGCCGTCTGGTACGAGGGGAACAGTCCGATCGCGAACGTCGACCCGGACATCAGCACGATCGTCGCCGCCAGCACCCTGCGCCTGCCGATCCGGTCGCCGAGCGGGCCGAACACGAACCCGCCGAACGGCCGGGCGACGAAGGCGACCGCCAGCACCGCGAAGGTGCCCAGCACGTTCTCCGTCGGGGTCGCGGCGTCGAAGAACACCGCGCCGAGGACGGCGGGCATGAACCCGAAGACGCCGAAGTCGTACCACTCGATGCAGTTGCCCATCGCCGACGCGGCCACCGCGCGGCGCACTGCGGGGGTCCCCGGCTTCTCCGTCGTGTCTGATTCACTCACTCGTGGAGGGTAACGTCACTGATTCACCGGCGCTGATGACCGTGTGAGCGCCGGACGTGCCCAGTTGTGCACAAGCGCCCGGGTTGGGTAGAACGCGGGTTCACCGTCGGTCACGCTGGTGGTGGAGAGGCGGGTGGAGGAAAGACATGACGTGGGTCCACAACGCGCGCGAGGCCGAGGCGCTTCGCGCCCAGCTCAAACCGGTGACCCGGGCAGAGCTCGTGGTCGATGTGGTGGCCGGTCCCCGGGGGGACTTCACCATCACGGGGTCGGGCACTGACGGGCTGGAGGTCGACTACGCGGCGCTGCAGCGGGCCGAGACCGAGCTGGCCGCACTGCAGAGGGACCTCGTCGCCCACCTGCGGGCCGCCGAGGACCTCGGTGAGCCGCTCGCAGCGGGTGCCGGTCCGATCGCCGCGACGATGTCGCGGACGTTCCTCGGGCGCGCCGACACCACCGACGGCCTGCGCAAGGTCCTGGCCAACTACCTGGAGGAGCTCGCCGAGGTGCGCGCCACCATCAGCGCGACGCTGGCCGCCTACCGCGGCGTCGACGAGCACGCCGAGAACGCGATCCGGCACGCGGGAGGTGCGCTCTGATGGCGGGTCACCACGCGTACGGCGACGACCACGGACCCACGGCGGCCCAGCTGCGGGACAAGCAGGGTCGCGCGCGCAACCGGGAGCTCGACGACCTCAACGAGGTCAACTGGGACTACTACGACCACGCCAGCCTCTACAACATGGTCATGAAGGCGCAGCCGGGGCGGCTGGGGGAGCGCGCCGAGCAGTGGGCGGCGCTGTCCAAGCGGATCGCGGGCACCACCGGCGAGGTGCAGGACATCCTGCAGAACCTGCTCGGCACCTGGCGCGGTCCCGCGGCCCGCAACGCGGCCGAGTCCAACACCCGGCTCACCCAGTGGGCGGGCGAGGCCGCGCACACCACCGACCGCATCGGCGAGGGCCTGTCGAACTTCACCGACGCCGTGGTCCACGCGCAGAAGACCATGCCGGAGCCGGTGTTCTACTACGCGCGGCAGCACTTCGACGCGGGCTACGACATCAAGGTCGACCGCGACCCGAGCGACGCGATCCTGCTCAAGGCGCTCACCGAGGACCAGCAGCCCAAGCAGGCGGAGCACGACAACGCCAAGGCCGAGGCCGTGCGCGTGATGAACACCTTCGCCGCGCACAGCCAGGAGGTGCGGACCGCGCTGCCGGACTACACCGCGGCCGCCCCCGCCCCGCGCCCCGGCGACAACCAGGTCCCGAAGATCAACTACACCCCGATCCCCCAGCCCACGCCGTGGCCGCCGCCGACCCCCGGGCCCAATAAGCCGCCGGTCCCACCGGTCCCGCCCGTCCCGCCCCCGAACCCGCCTGAGTCGAACGACCCGAACGGTCCGGACAGCGGGACTGACGTGTCCAACTACGCGCCGCCGTCGACCACGGGCTACGGGCCCAACGCGTCGTCCGGCTACGGCCCCGGCGCGACTGGTTACGGCGCTGGTCAGGCTGGTGGCGCGTACGGCGGTGGCGGTTTCGGGCCCGGCTTCGGCGGGGCGCGGACCGGTAGTGACGCGGTGCCGCGTGGGGGCGCTTTCTCCGGCACGGGCGGACTCGGTGGTGGCCGTGCAGGCGGCGGTCTAGTTGAGGGCACGCCTGGACGTGCGGGGGCCGCGGGTGGCATGTACCCACCGATGGGCGGCGCCGGCGCCAACGGCGAGGACGACCTCGAACACAAGAACCGCTACATGGAGGGCATGGACTTCTTCGACGACCTGCCCCCCGCGTACCCCGAGGTGTTCGGCGCATGACCGGCTACACCGTCGACCCCGGCGAACTCACCACCGCAACCACAATCCTGCGCGACGCCACCACCTCGCTCGCCGACGTCCACCTAGACCACATCAACGCAGGCCCCGGCAGGCTGAACGGCGTAGTCGCCGCCTTCACCACCGACACCCAGGACGCCCTGACCTCCCTAGCCTCCACACTCGGAGCCACCGCCGACACCATCACCACAGCCCGGGACGCCTACCTGCAGGACGACACCACCACCACAAACCGCCTCCGATGAGCACCTACTCCGGCTTGGGTTTTGATCCGGCTGCTGGCGATCCGGAGGCCGTTGCGGATCTGGCCCGGGGATACCTCGCCGCGGCGGAGGCGTTGGAGCAGGGGGATTTGGCTGCTGAGCGGGGGCGCGAGGCGGCCTCCGGGTGGACCGGTGCCGCGGCATCGGGGTTCGCCGACCGGGTGCGGGGTGGTGGTACCGCGGCGCGGGTGGGTGTGTTGCGTGAAGCGGCGACTGTCCTCATGGGATGGGCGCAGACCCTGGTGGCCGCGAAGGCGGCTGCCGAGCGACTCGACCGCGAGGCCACGGCGCTGCGTCGTCGGATCGCGAGTGCGGAGGACGATGTGGACCGCTGGCGCGACGAGGTCGACCTCACCCGGTCCGCGGATGCCGCCGCCCAGCACGCCGCGGCCGAGTCCGCGCTCGGGGACCTGCGCGACCGCCTCGACGCCGTGCTCCGCGAGGCGCGGACCCTGGCCGCCGACCACCAACTGGCGGCCGACCGGGTCGCGGACCAGCTGGACTCCCTGCGCGGCAACGCGATCGAGGCCACCTCGGCCGTCCGGTCCATCGCGGACCTGCTGCACCGGATGTCCACCACCTCGTCGGCGATGGCGGGTCTGATCGCGGCCCCCGCGAGCGCGTCACGACCGACCGGGGCCGTGGGCGCGTTCGCCGCCGGGCTGCGGTCGGCGCCGCCGGCGGGCGGGACGATCACCGTCGTCGAGCGCCCGCGGTGAGACTGGCCGCGGTCGAGGGGATCACGCCGGTCACGCTCGCTTCCCCGGAGCGCACCGCCGCCGAGCTCACCGCGCTCATGCTCGCCACCCGCGGCCAAGAGGCCTGCCACGACCCCGGCGTCGCCCAGTCCGCTCAGGAAGCCGCCGACCTCGCGCACAGCAGCGGCGCCGGACTGGTCGCCACCATCACCCACCCGGCGGCCGACCCGGCCGTCCTCACCGCGCTCCTCACCACCACGGACGCACCCACGGCCTCCAGCACCGCCGCCGATCTCTGCGCCCACCTCGGCCAGGACGACATCGCGGACGTCACCGAGTCCCAGACCGAACGCGGCTACCCGGTGGTGGTGGTCGAGCGCATCACCGCGTCTCCCGGCTGCCAACTCCAGGCTGTCGTGCTCGACCCGGGAACCCGCCGGGTCGCGGTGTTCACCCTGCACTCGGCGACGGGGCGGGGTTGGTGGGAACTGGCTGGACTCCTCGGCCAATTGGTGACCTCGTTGGAGTTCACCTGAGCAGTTTGTCCCGGTAGTCACTGGGGGACTCACCGACCGTTTTGCGGAACGTCCGCGAGAAGTGGGCGGCATTCGCGAAACCGCATTGCCGCGAGATCTCGCCGATCCCACGAATCCCCTGCGCGGGGTCGGCGAGCAGTTCCTTGGCCCGTTCGATCCGCATCGCGCGGATGCGGCCGGAGACGCCGTCGCCGTCGTCGAACAGTTGGTAGAGCCTGCGCCGGGAGATGAACAGGGCCTCGGCGATGCGGTCGGCGGCGAGCGCCGGATCGGACAGGTGCTCGCGGATGTAGTCCACCGCGGCCCGCCGCCGGGTCGCCAGCGCGTCGGCCCGGTCGAGCTCGGTCCGCAAGGCGCTGCGCAACACCAGTTCCGCCAACCCGATCACGTACGCCCGAGCCCCGTGCGGGTCCAACGTCCCCGACGCCGCCACCAGGTGTCCCACCGAAGCCGCCACCAACGCCTGCAACCCCCGCCCCAACGGCACGGGCTGGAACAACAGCGGCCGCAACTCCCCGAACCCCACCGACAACTTCCCCGCCGCCACCGAGATGAGCACCACCCCACCCCGCACCCGAACCGAACACTCCCCGAACCCCAACGCCACCCCCGCCGCAGGCACCCGCCCCACCCCGGCCCGCAACAACACCTGCACCTGCCGCGGCTCCGCCCGCTCGCGCCCCTCAATAGCCATCACCGCCGCGGCCGCCCCAGAAGCCCGCACCACCAACTCCCCGGCAGCAACCTCAGCCTCCATACCGAACAACCTAGCCGCCGCGCGAGCACCAGCCCGGGAACACGCACAACCAGGCGTCGGGCGACCCCATCCGGCCGCGACAAGGCCCTCAAACGCGACCGAGGGTGGCTTCCGCAGTGGAAGCCACCCTCGGGTACCGCAGTGGTCAGTTCGCGGCGCCCGACATGGAGGTCCACTTGTCCCAGGAGAGGGCCCAGTCGTAGTAGTCGCCGTCGGCCTTGCTGAGTTGTTGGGTGCTGCCGGTGATCTCCACCGGGTCGCCGACGAGGGCGGTGTCGTAGTAGATCTTGGCGTTGGCGGGGGCGAGGTTGACGCAGCCGTGGGAGACGTTGCGCTTGCCCTGGTCGGGGATGGAGCCCGCGTAGCCGTGGACGAACTCGCCGTTGTTGGAGACGCGGACGGCCCAGGGGACGACGACGTTCTCGTAGCCGTACTTGGGGTTGGTCATGCCGTAGGTGGCGTGCTTGCTCATCACCACGTGGGTGCCGGACTTGGTGACGCGGCCGGGGTCGGACTCCAGGCCCATCGAGGCCGGGAAGTCGTGGGTCTGCACGCCGTCGCGGTAGACGAGCATCCGGTGGGTCTTGGTGTCGGCCTTGACGACCTGGGCGCGACCGATGGTGAACGCCGAGGTCACGTCGTCGCGGCCGTAGGTGCCGCCGCCGAGGTCGACGCCGTAGATGTCGACGGCCACCTCGACCTTGGTGCCCGGCTTCCAGTACTCCTTGGGGCGCCAGTGCGCGGTGCTCTCGTCCAGCCACGCCCACGCGCCCTCGTTGACCGGGGTCGTGGTCACCGTCATCGCCTTCTCCACGGCGGCCTTGTCCTTCACCGGCGCGTCGAACACGACCGCGACCGGCATCGCGATGCCGTAGGTCTGGCCGTCACCGGTGTTGAGGCTCGCCCTGGCGGTCCGCTTGGGCTTGACCGTGGTGAACGAGCCCGCGAGCGCGACGCTCTTGCCGTCGGTGCCCAGGGCGGTGCCCGCCCAGGTGTAGGTCTTGCCGTAGCCGAGGTGCTCGGTGACCGCCCAGGACTTCTTGTCGGCGGCGAGTTCTCCCTTGACCTGCTTGCCATCCGGGTTGGTCAGGGTGACCGCCTCCAGCGCGCCGTCCGCGACCGCCACGGTGATCGGGCCGCCCGGGCTGACGTCCTTGGCGTCGGCTGCGGGCGTCGCGGTGACCTTCGCGGACGGCTTCGCCGGTGCCTGGGTGGTCTGCTCGACCGCGCCGGGTCCCCCCGTCGCGGCGATCGATTCCCCCGTCGTGCAGCCGCTCAGGCCGAGCACGGCGACCAGCGCCGCGCCGACCAACCCGACCACTGGCCCCCGCCGTCGTCCGCCCCACGCACCCATCGCGACTTCCCTTCCCCCACAAGCCATTCGAACACTGATAACGACGCCGCGGCGGGGAGGATCGTTGACCGGAACAAGTGTGACTCGTGTCACTTTCCATTGCCGGACACCCGAATCCGGAGAGCGATGCGACCACTTCGGAGCGTGCTGGAGCAGATCACCCGCTTGGGCTAGCCGAGCGCCCGTCAGGCAGTAGTGCGGCCCCTGCCGAGCCGATACGCTTTCGTTTGCAGGCCGTGGTTTCTGTGTTCGTGCGATTCACGCTCGCGGAACGACTACGCGGGCGCGCTGCTTTTCCGCTGAGGTAGGCGGGAGTATCGCCCGAGGGCGGCCCGGGGTTGCACGGTGCAGCCCCATGCTCCTGCGATGGAGGCAGGTTTATGGCACAGGGCACTGTCAAGTGGTTCAACTCCGAGAAGGGCTTCGGCTTCATCGCGCAGGACAACGGCGGCGCCGATGTCTTCGTGCACTACTCGGAGATCCAGAGCAAGGGTTTCCGCACCCTTGAGGAGAACCAGCGGGTCGAGTTCGAGGTCGGGCAGGGCACCAAGGGCCCGCAGGCGACGAACGTCGTCCCGCTGTAGTTCACCGCGCTGGACAACGGCGAAGGCCCCGAACCCGCGCGTGGGTTCGGGGCCTTCGCACCGTCGTGGTCTCGTGGTGGGTTCGTCCGGGGGCTAGCGGCGCTGCAGCTGCTGCGCCTCCCACTCGAGGCGCTGCATGACCCACTCCTGGGCCAGCGCCATCGGGGAGGTCTGGCGGTAGGCGGCCAGCTCGCGCAGCTGCTCGGTCGCCATCAGCGACAGCCGCAGCTGGAAGACCTCGGCGGAGCCGAAGCGGCGACCGGAGCCGGTGGTCTCGGCGTCGGAGTCCGGGGACAGCGCCGCGAGGTAGGACTCCAGTTCGTGGTCGGGCAGGGTGTCCTCGACCTGCTGCTGCCCCACCGTGCGGTGGCGCCCGGTGCTGGTGCCGACCGCTTTGAGATCGGTCCGGCTGCGTCCGAAAGAGGGAAAAGGCACCGGGACACGATAACGTTTCGGTCGCGAGGCCGCAGCGGGTGTGACTGGCGACACAGCAACCTCGGCGGCCCCGGCGCGTTGACCTGCGGGTATGGAGAGGCCCCCGCGCCAGGGGGAGGAACGCGGGGGCCGGAGGGGATCTCCACAGGTGCTGACCGGGGGTGTGTCAGCGCCACGATTGTTGCACGCGCACGGGTCTCCACGGGAGGCCTCAGTGCGAAAATTTGCCGGCAATGTTCACCTGATGTTCGCCTTGCCTTGTGGCCTTCCCACCGGTAGTGACCTGCGGAAATGATCTTCCGACGGCACCGGCCGACCCCAGCTGTCAATCCGCTGCCGGGCGGAATCCGCGCAACCGCAGGCTGTTGGCGACCACGAAGACACTTGACAACGCCATCGCCGCCCCCGCGATCATCGGGTTGAGCAGTCCGAGGGCCGCCAGCGGGATGCCCGCGACGTTGTAGGCGAACGCCCAGAACAGGTTGCCCTTGATCGTCGCGAGGGTCCGCCGCGACAGCGCGATCGCGTCGGCGACCAGCCGCGGGTCGCCGCGCACGATGGTCAGGTCCCCCGCCTCGATCGCCGCGTCCGCGCCGGTGCCCATGGCCAACCCGAGGTCGGCGGCGGCCAGCGCGGGCGCGTCGTTCACCCCGTCGCCGACCATCGCGACCACGGCCCCCCCGGCCCGCAGCCGCTCGACCTCGGCCACCTTCTGCGCGGGCAGCACCCCGGCGACCACGTCCGTGATGCCGACCTCCGCCGCGATGGCCCGCGCGACCCGCTCGTTGTCGCCGGTCAGCAGCACCGGTCGCAGCCCGAGCGCGCGCAGCCGGGCGACCGCCTCCGCGCTGGTCGGCTTGACCGTGTCCGCCACCGCGACCAGCCCGAGCGCCACGCCGTCCGCACCCGCGGCGACGACCGTGCGACCGCTCGCCTCCGCCTCGGCCATCGCGGACACCAGCACCTCGGGCAGTTCGATCCCGTGCCGCGCCAACAGCCCCGGCCGCCCCACGACGACCCGGCTGCCGTCCACCACACCGGTCACCCCGAGCCCCTCCGCGTTGCGGAACTCCTCGACCCGCGCCGTGCTCACTGCCCTGGCCGCGATCGCCTGGGCGATCGGGTGCTCCGATGCCGACTCGACGGCCCCGGCCAGCCGCAGCAGCCGCTCGGCGTCGACCCCGGGCGCGGGCACCACGTCGACCACCGACATCCGCCCGGTGGTGATCGTGCCGGTCTTGTCCAGCACCACGGTCGTCACGCGCCGGGTCGACTCCAGCACCTCGGGACCCTTCACCAGGATCCCCAGCTGCGCGCCCCGCCCGGTGCCCACCAGCAGCGCCGTGGGCGTCGCCAGCCCGAGCGCGCAGGGGCAGGCGATGACCAGCACCGCGACCGCGGCGGTCACCGCGTTGTCCGCCGAGGCGCCCGCGACCAGCCAGCCCGCCAGGGTCAGCACCGCGATCCCGAGCACCACGGGCACGAACACCGCGGAGATCCGGTCCGCCAGCCGCTGCACCTGGGCCTTGCCGGTCTGCGCCCGCTCGACCAGCCGCGCCATCCTGGCCAGCTGGGTGTCGCCGCCGACCCTGCTCGCGCGCACCACCAGCCGACCGCTCGTGTTGACCGCCCCGCCGACCACGGCCGACCCTGGCCCGACCTCGTCCGGCACCGACTCCCCGGTGACCAGCGACCGGTCCACCGCGGACGAGCCGTCCTCGACGACCCCGTCCGTCGCGACCTTCTCCCCGGGCCGGACCACGAACAGCTCGCCGACCCGCAGGTCGCCCACCGGCACCCGCACCTCGACCCCGTCGCGCAGCACCGCCACGTCCTTCGCGCCGAGCGCGAGCAGCGCGTGCAGCGCCGCCCCGGCCCGCCGCTTCGAGCGGGCCTCCAGCCAGCGACCCAGCAGCAGGAAGGTGGTGACGCCGACGGCAACCTCGAAGTAGATGTCGGCCCGGCCGTGGTCCGCGGGCAAGAGGCTGAACTCGTGCGTCATCCCCGGCACGCCCGCGCCGCCCCAGAGCAGCGCGTACACCGACCACAGGAACGCGACGCCCACGCCCATCGACACCAGCGTGTCCATCGTCGCCGCGCCGTGCCGCAGGTTGACCGCCGCCGCCCGGTGGAACGGCCACGCGCACACCAGCACCACGACGTACGACAGGGCCAGCGCGGCCCACTGCCAGGTCGGGAACTGCCAGGCCGGGACCATCGACACCGCGATCACCGGTGCGCTCAGGCCCGCGGACAGCAAGAACCGCAGCTTCGCGTCGTCGACGCTGGCGCCGTCCTCCGCTGGCTCGTCCGGCACGGGGCTCGCCTGGTAGCCGGCGTTGCTGACCGTGTCGACCAGCGTGGTGGTCGGGTACCCGGGCGGGACCTCGACGGTGGCGCGCTCGGTGGCGTAGTTGACCGACGCGCGCACCCCGTCGAGCTTGTTCAGCTTGCGCTCGATCCGACCGGCGCACGCGGCGCAGGTCATCCCCCCGATGGCGAGCTCGACCCGCTGGGGCGGCCGCTCCACGGTGGTCATGTCAGCTGGTACCCCGCCTCGGTCACCGCGGCGGCGACCGCGCCCCGGTCCAGCTGGGCGGCGCTGGTCACGGTGACCGCGCCGGTGGCCAGGTCCACCTCGACGCCGGAGACGCCGCCGATCGCGGTCAGCTCCTCGGTGACCGACGCGGCGCAGTGGCCGCAGGTCATCCCGGCAACGGTGTAGGTGGTCTGCTCGGACACTTCGGTGTTCCTCCCCGTAGGACTCTTCTGTCTGGAGCGCTCTAGGACTTGACCAGGCGGGCGATCGCGTCGGCCGCCTCCCTGACCTTCGCCGCGGCGGCCTCGTCGCCCTGGCGCGCGGCGTCGACCACGCAGCCGGCCATATGCTCCTCGAGCAGTTCGAGGGCGAAGGCCTGCAGCGCCTTGGTCGCGGCGGAGACCTGGGTGAGCACGTCGATGCAGTACGCGTCCTCGTCGACCATCCGCTGCAGGCCGCGGACCTGCCCCTCCACCCGGCGCAGCCTGCGCAGGTGGGCGTCCTTCTTGGCGCTGGGGCGGTGCGTGTGCTCGTGCTCCATGCCGTCGAGGATACCCATAGGGGGTAGGGGTGGGTGGCGGCTGTGTCGATCATCTCCCGGCAACCCCCTGTCGGGTGGTCTGCCGTGGTCAACTCCTGGCGCTCGATCGGCCGCTGTCGGAAAAGATGTCACGGACGGCTACCGAGGGTGCACTGCGGTTCACTCCTCGGGGGGCTGTGTGCGCGGCGACTTGTCTCATAGCCTCACGCCAAACAAAAGCCGGGGAGGCACCATGAGCGGGTCACTCGAAGTGCGCAGTTTCCTTCTCCAGCAAGACAGCCTTGGAGGGTCGAACCAGTTCTCGACCGGCGTCCCGGCCCCCCGTTCGGGGGAAAGCGCACGCGTCTCCGAGGAGCAGGTCCACCGCGCCCGTCTGGCCGTGGCGATGGGCGCCCAGTCCGTTGAGGACTGCCGTGAGCTGCTGGAAATGCTCGGCCTCGTCGACGGCGACGACGGCACTCCCGCCGTCTGCCGCTGACCGTTTTCCGTACGGTTTCCAAGATCGGATCCGACCGTCGGTAAATGACCACCGGGTGCCCCCGAAGATCATTTACCGTCAGCGCCGCGAACCGGCTCCACCCGTCCGCCCGGTGCGATTCCCCGGAATCGCGCAATTCGATCAAGCAGGTAACCCAGCGTGACCCTCGTCCGGTGCCGCGGACGGGGGTCGACCACCCCCGCTGGAGACGATCTCCGCCGGACCTCCCGACGAGATCGACCGCAGCGGTGTTTGTGCAGGTAGGACCCCGTTGAGGGGGGCCGTTTTGGAGGATCGGGGTACGTGCCCTAAGCTATCGGTGCTCCCAGAGGAACCGGGTCGGTAGCACCGGGGAACCTGGAAGCGCGGTCGATCGGTTCGCCCGGAATTGGTCGGGCTCCCATCGTCTAGCGGCCTAGGACTCCGCCCTTTCAAGGCGGCAGCGCGGGTTCGAATCCCGTTGGGAGCACGTAGTACGGTAGTAGAAGTAGTGACGCAAGGCCCTGTGGCGCAGTTGGTTAGCGCGTCGCCCTGTCACGGCGAAGGTCGCGGGTTCGAGTCCCGTCAGGGTCGCAAGCTTTGGCGTACCCATGCCTACGGAGAGCGTAGGCATGGGCGCTCGCTTTAGCTTCTGGGGGGCGACCCCCCAGACCCCCACGGTGCGGTTGGTGACTGACCCAGCTCGTCTGGGTTCTCATCAGCTGCTGCTGGTGGGGGTGTTGTGTTACTTGGCCAGGTAGCTCAGTTGGTACGAGCGACCGCCTGAAAAGCGGTAGGTCGGCGGTTCGACCCCGCCCCTGGCCACGGACGACGGCCGATCCATGTTCGCGGAGAGCGCGAACCTGGGTCGGCCTTCTTCGTGTTAGGGGTGCGACACTGTGGGTATGAGTGAGCTGCGGACGTTGACGGCTGCGGTGCACCAGGAAGAAGACTGGTTCATCGCGCAGTGCCTTGAGGTGGATGTGGCCAGTCAGGGGGCGAGCATCCCCGAGGCACTGGGCAACCTCAGGGAAGCGGTCGAGCTGTATCTCGCCGAGGTGCCCGAGGCCGAGGTGTCCGCCACGCCGCTCGTGACCTCTTTCCAGGTTCCCGGGACCGCCGCGTGAGTCCTGCCCTGTCGGACCTCTCCGTCCGCAAGGTCATCCGTGTCCTCGAGTCGCTCGGCTTCGAGCACGTCCGCACCAAGGGCAGCCACTCTGTCTACCGCCGCGGCGACGGCCGCACCGTCATCGTGCCGATGCACGGCACCGTCAAGCGCGGAACCCTCGCCTCCATCGTCCGGCAGGCCGGGTTGACGCCTGCCGAGCTCCTCGAGGCGCTCTAGGGCCTGGACGATCCCCCTGTGTTTCGGGTTGGGGATTCGTTGGGAGTGGTATGGGGCTGGGTGTGGTAGTGGGGGTTGGGCGGGTTGGGGGAAGTTGATGTGTGAGGCGGGACACAGATAGGTGTTGCCTATAAGGGGAGTGGTATGGAACACCCCGGGGCGGCACGGGGGGTCGGCACGTTGTGTGATCAGTGAACGGTGTGGCTGCTTTGTGCGATTGGGCAGGTCACGGGGGTAATTGACCTGATGAGGGCTATCCGCGTTCGCGATTGGTGCAAAGGCGGTGGGGCTGGACGGCGGCAGGCGGGGGACGTTGCCTGTGTCACGCTGGACGGCTGGGAACTCACTCGCTGGTGCGAATTCACCAGTCAACTGGGGCGCAGGTTATACGCTCTGTCACCTGCCTGGCTGTCCAGCGTGGACTGTCCCATGTGCTCACGGGATGTAACCCCACCTGCGGCGGAGACCAGTTGCAGGTCACGGCTGTGCATCAGCGATTGCTACGCGCTGTGTAATCGGTTGCCTACACACCAGAGACCACGCCGAACGGGTTACATAAGAACTAACCCTCCGTGTAACGGCCCCGGGTAACCAAACGAATGAGCTATCGCAGCCACGCCCCAGATCGCCGCAGCTCGGGGGCCAGCTCACCCCTCTTCAAGACCACCGCTACGAGTCACGGGATGCCCCGTGCCCGTGCATGCCCGATCCACCCACAACGGGGGATACACGATGCGTGACCAAGTCGGCCTCCCGCGCCGCAGAACGTCCCTCTGGCCAGCGCCAGGCGGCCAGCGCCGTGGCACCAAGCCGCGTCGCAGCCTGCCTGCGGGCGAGCCCTCGTACCCGCCCGTGGCGGGATGGGAGCCTCGCTACCGCACCGGCGTCCTGCTGTCGGACCTGTTCTCCGTGCTGTTCGGGGTTCTGGTCGTCGGTGGATTCGTCACCTACCGGGTCGACCCCACCAGCCCGCTCCTCACGCCGACTGCTGTCGTCACCTTCGGCGTCCTCGTCGTGTCCCTGATGGTTAACCGGGTGTGGAATCTCGCAATCCTGGGCCAGGGCGCCGAGGAGTTCCGCCGCCTCGGTCGCGCCTTCGTGGCCGCGTCCGTCGTGCTGGCCCTCGGTGGCCTGCTCTTCGACATCACCCGCATCCGCCCGTGGGTGTTCATCGTGGTCCCGGCGACCGCGCTGCTCGTCTTCCCGATGCGCTACGTGCTGCGCCAGTTCCTGCACCGCGCCCGCCGCGAGGGCCGCTGCCTGCTGCCGGTGATGGCCGCGGGCAACGTCGAGACCATCCGCGACCTCATCACCCGCACCCGCGGCGCCACCCACCTGGGCTGGCGGGTCGCCGCGGTCTGCACCACCGACGGCATGGGCGAGGACGTCACCGAGATCGACGGTGTGCCCGTGGTCGGCCAGCTGCGCGACCTGGCCACCCACGCGCGCCGTGGCGGCTACCGCATCGTCGCGGTGACCCCGGACGCCTACTGGACCCCCAAGCGCCTGCAGCAGCTCGCCTGGAAGCTCGAGGGTTCCGGCGCCGAGATGGTCGTCGCCCCCGTGCTCATGGAGGTCGCCGGTCCCCGCCTGCACGTCGACGCCGTGCTCGGCATGCCGCTGCTGCGGGTGTCGGCCCCCTCGTTCACCGGTGTGCGCCGCGTGGTCAAGGACGTCTTCGACAAGGTCGGCGCCGCGCTCCTGCTGACGCTGCTGTCCCCGGTGATGATCGCGGTGATGCTGGCGATCGCCATCGACACCCGCGGGCCGGTGTTCTACAAGCAGCGCCGGGTCGGCAAGGACGGCCGCGAGTTCACCATCATCAAGTTCCGCACCATGGTCGTCAACGCGCACAAGCTGGTCACCCAGCTCGCCGAGCAGAACGAGGGCCACGGCCTGCTGTTCAAGATGCGCAAGGACCCGCGCGTCACCCGGGTGGGTGCGATCCTGCGCCGCTACTCCATCGATGAGCTGCCGCAGCTGTTCAACGTGCTCGCAGGCCCGATGTCGCTGGTCGGGCCGCGCCCGCCGCTGCCGGAGGAGAGCGCCCGCTACGCCCCCGACGTGCGCCGCAGGCTGCTGGTCAAGCCGGGCCTGACCGGGTTGTGGCAGGTCAGCGGCCGCAGCGACCTCCCGTGGGAGGAAGCGGTCCGACTGGACCTGCGCTACGTCGAGGATTGGTCCTTGGCGCTGGACGCGGTCATCCTGTGGAAGACGTTCCGGGCCGTGTTCACCGGCCAGGGCGCCTACTAACACCCCCGCGACCCGGGGATCCAACTCGACACGCCCGCACCGGCGCAGGGGCCGGTGCGGGTGGGAATCAGCACTGACTAAGGGGATTCAGCGTGGGAACCATCGGGCTAGCCGTCATCGGCGCGGGGTACTGGGGGCCGAACCTGGTGCGCAACGCGCAGGCCACCCCCGGCCTGCGGTTGCAGTACCTGTGCGACCTCGACGCCGACCGGGCGCGCAAGGTGCTCGGCGAGTACTCCACCGTCGCGGTGTCCGACTCCCTCGACGAGGTCCTCGCCGACCCGGCGGTGGACGCGGTGGCCATCGCGACCCCGGCCGCGACGCACCTGCCGGTCGCCATGAAGGCGCTCGAGGCAGGCAAGCACGTGCTGGTCGAGAAGCCCCTCGCGGCGACCTACGACGAGGGCCGCCTGCTGGTGGAGGCCGCCGACAAGCGCGGCCTGACCCTCATGCTCGACCACACCTACTGCTACACCCCGGTCGTGGAGCACCTGCGCAACCTGGTCCGCGGCGGCGGCATCGGGTCGGTGCAGTACCTGGACTCGGTGCGCATCAACCTGGGCCTGGTGCAGCCGGACGTGGACGTGCTGTGGGACCTCGCGCCGCACGACCTGTCGATCTTCCTGTCGATCCTGCCCGACGGCGTGCAGCCGATCGCGGTCGCCGCGCACGGGTCGGACCCGATCGGGGCCGGTCGGGCCTGCGTCGCGCACCTGACCATCGAGCTCACCGGCGGGGCCATGGCCCACGTGCACGTGAACTGGCTGTCGCCGACCAAGGTCCGCACGATGATCATCGGCGGCTCCTCGCGCACCGTGGTGTGGGACGACCTGAACCCGGCCCAGCGCCTGGCCATCTACGACCGCGGCGTCGACCGCAAGGACGCCACCGAGATCGGCGAGCAGACCCGCGCGCAGACGATGGTGTCCTACCGGACCGGCGACATGGTCGCCCCCGCGCTGCCCGAGAAGGAGGCGCTGCGCGCGGTGATGGCCGAGTTCCGCGACTCGATCACCCAGAGCCGCCCGCCGCTGACCGACGGCCGCTCCGGCCTGCGCGTGCTCTCCATCCTGGAGGCCGCGTCCGCGAGCCTCGCTAAGGGCGGGGTCTTCCTGCCGATCCGCTCTGTCGAAACAAGCACCGAGGGAGTCAACGCATGAGCGCGCAGCCGATCGAGGGCCAGCGCATCCTGGTCACCGGCGGGGCGGGGACCATCGGCTCGTCCGTGGTCGACCAGCTGGTCGCCGCCGGTGCCGCCGAGGTGACGGTGCTGGACAACTTCGTGCGCGGCCGCCGGGAGAACCTGGCCGACGCCGCTGCCGCCGCCGGTGACCGGCTCAAGGTGGTCGACGGCGACATCAACGACCGCACGCTGGTCGGCTCGCTGACCAAGGGTGTCGACCTGGTGTTCCACCTGGCCGCCATCCGCATCACCCAGTGCGCCGAGGAGCCCCGGCTGGCGCTGGAGAGCCTGGTCGACGGCACCTTCACCATCATCGAGGCCGCCGCGGCCGAGGGTGTCAAGAAGGTCATCGCGTCCAGCTCGGCGTCGATCTACGGCCTGGCCGAGACGTTCCCGACCGACGAGCGGCACCACCCGTACAACAACGACACCTTCTACGGCGCCGCGAAGGCGTTCAACGAGGGCATGCTGCGCAGCTTCAAGGCCATGCAGGACCTGGACTATGTCGCGTTGCGTTACTTCAACGTATACGGTCCGCGTATGGACGTGCACGGCCTCTACACGGAGGTGCTCATCCGCTGGATGGAGCGCATCGTCGACGGCAAGGCGCCGCTGATCTTCGGTGACGGCGCGCAGACGATGGACTTCGTGCACGTCCACGACATCGCCAGGGCCAACCTGCTCGCGGCCCGCGCGGACGTCACCGACACCGTCTACAACATCGCCAGCTCGTCCGAGACCAGCCTGCTCGGGCTGGCCGAGGCGCTGCTCGCGGCGATGGGCTCGGACCTGGGTGTCGAGCACGGCCCCGAGCGCAAGGTCAACGGCGTGACCCGCCGCCTCGCCGACATCAGCGCCGCCGAGCGCGAGCTGGGCTGGCGTCCGGAGATCAAGCTGGACGAGGGCCTGCGTGGGCTCGTCGAGTGGTGGCGTACGGAGAAGATCAACACAGCGAAGGCCGCAGTTGTCGACACTGCTGGGGGTGCCGCCTGATGGCCATTCCCGTGATGAAGCCGCTGCTCGGTGAGGAAGAGGCCCTCGCCGTCGCGGAGACCGTCCGGTCCGGCTGGGTGGCGCAGGGGCCGCGGGTCGCCGCGTTCGAGAAGGCCTTCGCCGAGCGGGTCGGCGCGGCGCACGGCGTCGCCGTGTCCAACTGCACCACCGGCCTGCACCTGTGCCTGCACCTGCTGGGTGTCGGCCCCGGCGACGAGGTCGTCGTGCCGTCGCTGTCGTTCATCGCGACCGCCAACGCCGTCCGCTACTGCGGCGCGACCCCGGTGTTCGCCGACATCGACCCGCTGACCGGCAACCTGACCGCCGAGACCGTCGCGGCCGCGATCACCCCCGCCACCAAGGCGATCATGATCGTGCACCAGGGCGGGGTCCCGGCCGACGTCAAGGCGATCCGCGCGATCGCCGGTGACGTGCCGGTCGTCGAGGACGCCGCCTGCGCCGCCGGGTCCACCCTGGACGGCAACCCGGTCGGCACCGGCGCGCTGCTCGCGGCCTGGTCGTTCCACCCGCGCAAGCTGCTCACCACCGGTGAGGGCGGCATGATCACCACCGACGACGCCGAGTGGGCCACCCGCCTGCGCAGGCTGCGCGAGCACGGCATGAGCATGTCGGCCGCCGACCGGCACGCCGCAGGCGGCGCGGTCGTCGAGTCCTATGTGGAGACCGCGTTCAACTACCGGATGACCGACATCCAGGCCGCCATGGGCCTGGTGCAGCTCGGGCGCCTGAACGGGATCATCGAGCAGCGGCGCGCGCTGGCGGCCCGCTACCACGAGCTGCTCGCCCCGCTCGGCCTGCGCGCGGTCACCGACCCGGCGCACGGCACCACGAACTACCAGTCGTTCTGGGTCGCGCTGCCCGACGGCGCCCCCGACCTGCTGGTGGTCCTCGGCAAGCTCGCCGAGGCCGGCGTCTCCGCCCGCCGCGGCATCATGGCCGCGCACATGGAGCCCGCCTACGCCGGTCACCCGCACGCCCCGCTGCCCGGCACCGAGGAGCTGGCGACCCGCTCGCTGATCCTGCCGCTGCACCACGAGATCACCGACGCCGACCAGAAGCACATCGTCGGCGCCCTCGCCGACGCCCTGGGCCTGGTGGCGTCATGACCTCCGCTCGGGGCGGTGCTGGACTCCCCTCCCGCCCTGTCGCTGGTTCCACCCAGCCCTCCCGCCCCATCGCGATCGTCATCGTCACCTACAACAGCGCCGAGGTGATCGCGGACTGCCTGCGCGCCCTGCCCGCCGCCCTTGAGGGCGCGGGCGAGTCGCGGATCATCGTGGTCGACAACGCGTCCCAGGACGGCACCGCCGACGTGGTCGCGTTGACCGACAACGAGGTCAAGGTCGTGCACCGGACGGGCAACGACGGCTTCGCCGCGGGCGTCAACACCGGGTTCGCCCACGCCGACGGCTGCGACGTGCTGGTCCTCAACGCCGACATCCGGCTGGCCCCCGGCGCGGTCAAGGCGCTGCGCGCGGCGGTCCAGCCGGGTGTGGGGGTCGTCGCGCCGAAGCTCACCGAGCCGGACGGCAGCATCCAGCACTCGCTGCGCCGCACCCCGACCGTGCTGCGGACCCTCGGCGAGGCCGTCCTCGGCGGCCGCAGGGCCGGGCGGTTCGGACCGCTCGGCGAGACCGTCACCAAGCCCGCCGCTTACGAGCGCGCGGGCTTCGTCGACTGGGCCACCGGCGCCGCGTGGCTGGTCACCCGCGAGTGCATCGAGGCCATCGGGCCCATCGAGGAGCGCTACCTGCTCTACTCGGAGGAGACCGAGTTCATGCTCCGCGCCGGGGCGAAGGGCTTCAAGACCTACTACGAGCCCGCCGCGCGCGCCGTGCACCTCGGTGGCGAGTCCGGCACGTCGCCGCGCCTGTGGTCGCTGCTGGTCACCAACAAGGTCCGGCTGCACCGCGAGCGGCACGGCAAGGTCGCCGCCGCCGGTATGTGGGCCGCGTCCCTGCTCAACAGCCTGCCGAGGGCCGCGCGCGGTTCGGCGACGCACAAGGCCGCCGTCAAGGCGCTGCTCACCCAGCGCGCCTGGCCCGCGCCCTTGTCCGCCCCAGCAAAGCCCTCGAAGGACGCTCCGCCGTACGTCTGCTTCTCCGCGCAGGACTGGTGGTACCACAACCAGGCCCACTCGGACTTCCAGCTGATGCGCCGGGTCGCCGAGCACCGCAAGGTCCTGCTGGTCAACAGCATCGGCCTGCGGATGCCGACGCCGGGCAAGAGCACCCAGTTCGTCCGCCGCATCCTGCGCAAGGCGGGCAGCGTCGCCAAGCTGGTGCGCCGCCCGCTGCCCGACGTGCCCGGCTACTACGTGATGACCCCGCTGCCGCTGCCCTTCTACGGCAGCGAGCGGGTCCGCGCCCTGGGCGCCAAGCTGGTCCGCGCGCAGGTGCGGGCCGTGTGCGCGGTGCTGCGGATGCCCAACCCGATCGTGGTGGCGACCATCCCGACCGCGTGGGACGTGGTGCAGGGCTTCGAGCACCGGCGGCTGGTGTTCAACCGCTCCGACCGGCACTCGGCGTTCCCCGAGGCCGACCAGAGCACCATCGCCGCGCTGGAGGACAAGCTGCTCGCGGGCAGCGACCACGTCCTCTACGTCAGCCGCCAGCTCCAGGGCGAGGAGTCCGGCCTCACCCAGGACCGGGCGCACTTCCTCGACCACGGCGTCGACCTGCAGCACTTCCGCCGCCGGGCGGAGCTGCCCGCCGACATCGCGAGCATCCCCGGCCCGCGCATCGGGTTCTTCGGCAGCCTCGACGACTACCTGGTCGACTTCGACCTGCTCGAGCGCCTCGCCCAGGAGTTCCCCGAGGCCTCGCTGGTGCTCATCGGCGACGCGACGCTGTCGATGGAGCGCTTCGCCAAGTACCCGAACGTGCACTGGCTCGACTTCCGCCCGTACGCCCAGATCCCGGCCTACGGCACCGGCTTCGACGTGGCGATCATGCCGTGGCTGGACAACGACTGGATCAAGCACGCGAACCCGATCAAGATGAAGGAGTACCTGGCCCTCGGCCTCGCCGTGGTCAGCACCGACTTCCCCGAGGTGCACCAGTACCCCGAGCTGATCAGGATCGCCCAGGGCCACGACGCGTTCGTCGCGGCCGTCCGGCAGACTCTCACCGACGGCGGCTTGTCCACTGTGGAGGGCAGGCGGGAAGCCGTGCTGCCGGCCTCGTGGGACTCGCGGGCGCGGCAGCTGATGGACCTGGCCGAAGGGCAGCGGTAGCGATGTGCGGAATCGCCGGAGTGCGCAGGCTGGACGGGGCGCCGGTGGACCCGGCCGTGCTGGTCGAGATGGCCAGGCGGCTGCACCACCGCGGCCCGGACGACGCGGGGACCTGGATCGAGGGGTCCACCGGCTTCGCGCACACCCGGCTCTCCATCATCGACCTGGGCGCCTCGGTGCAGCCGATGGCGACCCCGGACCGGCGCAAGGTGATCGCCTTCAACGGCGAGATCCTCAACTACCGGCAGCTGCGCGACCAGCTGGACTACCCGTTCCGCACCAGCGGTGACACCGAGACCCTGCTGGCGCTCTACGACCGGCACGGCGTCGAGAGCGTCACCAAGCTGCGCGGCCAGTTCGCCTACGCCATCAGCGACGCCGACACCGGCGAGCTGCACCTGGTGCGCGACCGGCTCGGCATCCTGCCGCTGTACTACTACATCGACAACGAGGTCTTCGCCTTCGCCTCGGAGATCAAGGCCCTGCTCCCGGCGATCGGGCAGCGCGGTGTCGACGTGGCCAGCCTGCACGACTACCTGGCGCACCGGTCGGTGCCCGCCCCGTACACGCTGGTCGACGGCGTCCGCAAGGTCCCGCAGGGCCACCGGCTGACCCTCGGCCGCGACGGGCAGGTCCGGCTGCGCGCCTACTGGCAGATCCCGGCCGACGCCGCGCACCGCGACGTCACCCCGGAGGCCGCCGTCCGGCTGGTCGCCGACGCGCTCGACGCGTCCATCGCCGACGCCCTGGTCGCCGACGTCCCGGTGGGCGCCTACCTGTCCGGCGGCATCGACTCCAGCCTGATCTCGGCGCTGACCGCCAAGGCCAAGCGGGGCGAGGGCCTGCACACCTTCTCCGCCGGGTTCGGCGACCCGAGGGTCGACGAGCTCAACTGGGCGCGCAAGGTCGCCGACCTGGTCGGCAGCGAGCACCACGAGGTGATCGTCACCGCCGAGGACTTCAAGGACAACTGGCACAAGCTCAGCTGGCACCGCGACGCGCCGCTGTCCGAACCGGCCGACGTGGCGGTGTTCAAGCTGGCCGAGCTGGCCCGCACCCAGGTCAAGGTCGTGCTGTCCGGCGAGGGCAGCGACGAGCTGTTCGGCGGGTACCCGAAGTACCGCTTCGCCCAGGCGACCCGCTGGGCCGGGCTGATCCCGGCGCCGCTGCGCGGTCGGATCCTGCCCCGGCTGGAGCGGGCGCTGCCCGCGTCCCAGTCGCGGCTCGGTGTCGCGGTGCGGGCGATGGGCGAGGGCAGTTCCGCCGAGCGCATGCGCGGCTGGTTCGCCCCGTTCACCGAGCGCGAGCGCGACGGCCTGCTGGGCGGTCCCGCCGTGCGCAGCGCCATCGCCCCGTACCAGCGGGGGCGCGGCGACGCGCTGAGCCGGATGCTCTACGCCGACTCGCACGCCTGGCTGGCCGACAACCTGCTCGAGCGCGGTGACCGGATGTCCATGGCCGCCTCGCTGGAGCTGCGGCCGCCGTTCCTGGACCACCGGCTGGTCGAGCTGGCGTTCTCGCTGCCCAGCTCGGTCAAGGTCCGCAACGGGGTGACCAAGTGGGTGGTCAAGGAGGTCGCCAGGGCGCACCTGCCCGGTGACGTCGTCGACCGCGCCAAGTCCGGCTTCAAGGTGCCGCTGGACGCCTGGTTCCGCGACGGCCTGCGCGAGATGGCCAACGACCTGCTCACCGGCCCGTCGTCGTTCGTGGCGGGCCAGCTGGACCCGGCCGCGGTGCGCAAGCTGCTCGACGAGCACCACGCGGGCACCCGCAACGAGCAGCCCCGGCTGTGGACGCTGCTCTCTCTGGAGGTCTGGCACCGCGAGTTCGCCAAGGCCTCCCAGGTCGGCGCATGACCCAGCCGCTGCTGCTCGTCGGTGCGGGTGGTCTGGCGCGGGAGGTCCTGGCCGCCGCGCGCGCACTGCCGGGTGAGTTCACGACCATCGGCCTGCTCGACGACGACCCGGGCAGGCACGGGTCCGAAGTGGACGGCGTGCCGGTGCTCGGCGGGTCCGAGCTGGTGCACGAGCACACCGACGCGCTCGTGCTGGTCTGCGTCGCCTCGCCCGGCCGACCGGAGGGCCGGGCGAACGTGGTCCGCAGGCTCGACCTGCCCGCCGAGCGCTACGCGACCCTGGTCCACCCCGCCGCCTCCGTCGCCCACGGCGTCGAACTCGGCGAGGGGACCGTCCTGCTCGCGGGGGCCGTCATCACCGCGCCCCAGCGGGTCGGCGCGCACGTGCTGGCCATGCCGCACGTGCTGTTCACCCACGACGACTTAGTCGGCGACTTCGCCACCTGCGCCGGGCGGGCCACGCTCGCGGGCGGCGTGGTGGTCGCCGAGTCGGCCTACCTCGGCGCCGGGTCGCTCGTCCGCCAGGGCGTCCGGATCGGCTCCCGCGCCGTGGTCGGCATGGGCGCCGTGGTGCTGTCCGACGTGCCCGACGGCGAGACCTGGGTCGGGGTACCGGCCAGACCGCTCACCCCGTCCTGAACCACCCCTTCGCCTGCCTCGACCGCGGTGGCGGGTGACCCGCTTGCCCGTCGCCTCGACCGCCCTTGATCCACCCCACCCAACCCGCCTTGAAACCCGAGGAGAGCTCACCATGACCGGCCCAATCCCCCTGGTCGACCTGGCCGCCCAGCACGCCGCCGTGGCGGACGAGGTGGCCGCGGGCTGGGCGGCCGTGCTCGCCAAGACCGCGTTCGTCGGCGGCCCGCAGGTCACCGCGTTCGAGGGCGAGTACGCCGCGTTCGCCGGGGTCGAGCACTGCATCGGCCTCGGCAACGGCACCGACGCGCTGGAGCTGGCGCTGCGCGCGCTGTCGATCGGCGCCGGTGACGAGTGCATCGTCCCGGCCAACACCTTCATCGCCACCGCCGAGGCCGTCGCCCGCACCGGCGCCACCCCGGTGCTGGTGGACTGCGACCTCGACACCGCGCTGATCGACGTCGACGCCGCCGCGGCCGCCGTCACCACCCGCACCCGCGCGGTGCTGCCGGTCGACCTCTACGGCCAGGTCGCGCCGATCGAGAAGCTGCGCGCGGTGCTGCCGACCAACGTCGCCATCGTCGAGGACGCGGCCCAGTCGCAGGGCGCCACCCGCAACGGCCAGACCGCCGGGTCGTTCGGCGACATCGCCGCCACCAGCTTCTACCCGGGCAAGAACCTCGGCGCCTACGGCGACGCGGGCGCGGTCACCACCTCGCGCGCCGACCTGGCCGAGCGGGTCCGGCTGCTGGGCGCGCACGGCTCGCCCCGCAAGTACGAGCACCCGGTGCTGGGCTTCAACTCCCGGCTCGACACCCTCCAGGCCGTCGTGCTCTCGGCCAAGCTGCGCAGGCTCGCAGGCTGGAACGCCGCGCGCCGGGTCGCCGCCGACCGCTACACCGCGTTGCTGTCCGATGTGGATGGTGTGACCACCCCGGTGGTCGCCGAGGGCAACGTGCCGGTGTGGCACCTCTACGTGATCCGGGTCGCCGACCGCGACGCCGTGCTGGGCAAGCTGCACGCCGAGGGCATCGGCGCGGGCATCCACTACCCGACGCCCGTGCACCTGACCGGGGCGTTCGCCGACCTCGGGCTCGGCGAGGGCGCGTTCCCGGCCAGTGAGCGGCTCGGTACCGAGATCCTGTCCCTGCCGCTGTTCCCGGAGATCACCGAGGCGCAGCAGGAGCGGGTCGTGTCAGTGCTCTCCGAGGCCGTGCGGTGACCGCGGTGTCATCGAGCGTGTTCGTCCACGAACGTGGACTGTGCGAGAGCGACGAGGTCGGCGCGGGTACCCGCGTCTGGGCCTTCGCGCACGTCCTGCCCGGCGCGCGGGTCGGCAAGGACTGCAACATCTGCGACGGGGCGTTCGTCGAAACGGGCGCGGTCCTGGGCGACCGGGTGACGGTCAAGAACGGCACGCTGGTCTTCGGCGGGGTCACCTGCGAGGACGAGGTCTTCCTCGGCCCCAATGTGCTGTTCACCAATGACTTCCGGCCCCGCGCGCACATCCGCAAGGGCCCTGACCAGCTGATTGGCACCGTGGTCAGGCACAACGCGACCCTTGGCGCGGGCACCGTGGTGGTCTGCGGGATCGAGATCGGCGCCTTCGCTTTCGCCGGTGCGGGCGCGGTCGTGACCAAGGACGTCGAGCCGCACGCTTTTGTCGTGGGCAACCCCGCGACCCGCAAGGGCTGGGTTTGCGAATGCGCAGCCCGGCTCGACGAAGATCTGCATTGCGCCGAGTGCGGGCTGGACTTCCGCGCCGCCGGAGCGGGCAAAGGCCTGACCCGAGCCTGAGCTTTCACGTTTCACCCAATGGCCGCCGATCACCATCGGCGGCCATTCGGGTTTTCCCGGTGTTGCCGAGCGCCATCCTGTGCGCCGATCAGGTGATTACCGGTCGGGGGCTGCCGGTGGGTGACCGGCCTCACCGGACAGTCGAGCGGGTAACGGATTCCCCAAAGGACACTGGGTGTTCGCTGGGAGCGGCCTGGCTCACCCGCGGCAACAGATCCACTCGGGACGGTGAACAACCCGGTTGCTGGCTGGACTTTGGCTGGCTCTACCCCAGATGGGGGTAACGGTGTCATCGTATGTGACGATGTGCAGGTAAATAGGAACCGCGAACCCTGTCGCGCGTCCCCTATTCGGTGCCAACTTCAGATTTTACCTAACAGCGGTTACTCACCGTGGAGGCTCGGATGGACCGTGCGAGGCTAGCCGCACGCGCTCGGGGTCGGGCAGGGCGCACAGTGCGCGCTGCCCTCGCAGGTTTACTTGTCGTTGTCGGACTCCCCGTGCTCGTTGCGTCACCGGCTGCCGCCGGTCCGTGCGACGCACCGGTCAACCCCATTGTTTGTGAGAACTCCAAGCCGGGCACGCCGCGTGCCGACTGGTTCATCGAGAGCCACTACGGCGACATCGAGGGCTACGCGACCGCGCCGAGCATCCAGCCGGGCGAGCGCCTCGACTTCAAGGTCAAGACCCCCAGCACGGACTACCAGATCGACATCGTGCGCCTGGGCTACTACGGCGGTACCGGTGGTCGCCTCCAGCAGACGCTGGTCCCGACCGCGCACCTGCCGCAGACCCAGCCCGCGTGCCTCTACCAGTCGACGACCGGCATGGTGGACTGCGGCAACTGGGGCGTCTCCGCGTCCTGGTACGTGCCGAGCACCGCGGTCCCCGGCTTCTACGTCGCGAACTTCATCCGCAACGACGGCAACGGCGCGGGCCAGTACCCGTTCGTCGTGCGCAACGACTCCTCGACCTCCGACATCGTCGTGCAGACCTCCGACCAGACGTGGCAGGCCTACAACAAGTACGGCGACAAGGAAGGCGTCAACGAGTACAACCTGTACGAGGGCGGCTTCTCCGGTTCGCCGGACGGTCGTGCGTTCAAGGTCAGCTACAACCGGCCGTACCGCAACGCGGGCACCTCGAACTTCCTCAACGCCGAGTACCCGATGATCCGGTTCCTCGAGCGCAACGGCTACGACGTCAGCTACCTGACCGGCGTCGACATCACGCGCAACCCGAACCTGCTCAAGAACCACAAGGTGTACCTCTCCTCGGGCCACGACGAGTACGTCAACGCGACCCAGCGCGCGGGCATCGAGGCGGCCAAGGCCGCAGGCGTGAACCTGTTCTTCTCGACCGGCAACACGATGTTCTGGAAGACCCGGTTCGAGAACTCCATCGACTCGTCGAACACCGCGCTGCGCACGATGGTCTGCTACAAGGAGACCAAGGCCACCGGTGGCGCGAAGATCGACCCGAGCCCGCTGTGGACCGGCACCTGGCGCGACCCGCGCCAGTCGCCGCCCTCGGACGCCGGTCGCCCGGAGAACGAGCTCGTCGGCACGCTGTTCAACGTCAACGGCTACCGGGCCGACTCCATCGAGGTCCCGTCCTCGTTCGGTCGCAACCGGTTCTGGCGCGGTACCTCCATCGCCACGGCGAACACGACCACCGTGCTGCCGCAGGGCACGCTCGGCTACGAGTGGGACGGCGACCCGGACAACGGCTACCGGCCCGCAGGCTCGGTCCCGCTGTCGGACACCACCGTGACCGTTGACAACGGGCAGTTGCTGCTCGACTACGGCCACATCTACGGCGGTGGACCCGCCAACCACAAGCTCATCATCTACCGGGACCAGGTCAGCAAGGCGCTGGTGTTCTCCGCGGCGACCGTGCAGTGGGCGTGGGGCCTCGACGCCGACCACACCTTCCCGGCTGGCGCCCCGGCGACCGCGCCGACCAGCACCGCGATGCAGCAGGCCACGGTCAACCTCCTCGCCGACATGGGCGCCCAGCCCAAGACGCTGATGGCGGGCCTGGCCCTGGCCACCAAGTCGACGGACACCACCGGCCCGGTCGTGACCATCAGCTCGCCCGCGGCGGGTTCGACCGTCCCGGCAGGCACCCCGCGCACCATCACCGGCACCGCGGTCGACTCCGGCGGCGGCAAGGTCGGCTCGGTCGAGGTCTCCGTCGACGGCGGCGCCACCTACCACCGCGCCACCGGCCTGGACACCTGGTCGTACGCCTGGACCCCGAGCACGCTCGGCCCGGTCTCGATCAAGGTCCGCGCCTCCGACGACGGCGCCACCCTCGGCGCCACCGTCACCCGCGACGTGACCGTGGGTTCGCAGCAGTGCCCGTGCACCATCTTCGGCACGCAGACCCCGAGCACCGTCGACGGCGGCGACGCCGCGGCCATCGAGGTCGGCACCAAGTTCACGACCTCGGTGAACGCCACGGTCACCGGTGTCCGCTTCTACAAGGCGGCCACCAACACCGGCACCCACACCGGCAGCCTGTGGACCTCGGCGGGCCAGCAGCTGGCGACCGGCACCTTCTCGGGTGAGTCGGCCTCCGGCTGGCAGACGCTGACCTTCAGCAGCCCGCAGCAGATCCGCGCCGGGCAGACCTACGTCGTCTCCTACACCGCGCCCAACGGCCACTACTCGGTCGACCCGGGGTTCTTCAACACCAAGGGTGCGGGCATCGTCCCGCTGACGGCACCGGCGACCGGGAACACCCCGGGCGGCAACGGCCTGTTCCGCTACGGCTCGGGCTTCCCGAACAGCTCCTACAACGGCGGCAACTACTGGGTCGACGTGGTCATCACGACCGACGGCGCGGACAACACCCCGCCGGTGGTCAGCTCGACCGCGCCGACCTCGGGCGGCACCGGCGCCTACCGCGACGGCAGCGTCTCGGCGACCTTCAACGAGGCCGTCGACCCGGGCAGCGTGCAGTTCACCGTCCAGGCCAACGGCAGCCCGATCCCGGGCACCGTCAGCGTGGACGACAAGAAGGTCACCTTCAGCCCGACCGACCTGCTGCCCGCCAGCACGGTGCACAACGTGACGCTCAACGCGACCGACGGCTACGGCAACGCACTCGCCGCGCCCAAGACGTGGAGCTTCACCACCGGCACCACGTTGCAGCCGTGCCCGTGCAACCTGTTCGGTTCGCGGACCCCGGCCACCGCCGACGCAGGCGACGCCAGCGACGTCGAGCTGGGTGTGAAGTTCACCGTGGGTGCCAGCGCCAAGGTCACCGGCGTCCGGTTCTACAAGAACTTCAACAACACCGGCACGCACACCGGCTCGATCTGGACCACGAGCGGCCAGCGCATCGCCAACGGCACCTTCACCAACGAGACGGCGACCGGCTGGCAGACGCTGACCTTCGCCGACCCGGTGCAGATCCAGGCGGGCCAGACCTACATCGCCTCGTACCGGGCGCCCAGCGGGCACTACTCGGTCGACACCGGCTACTTCGCCAACCAGGGCGCCGGGCGCGGTGTGCTCACCGCCCCCAGCTCCCCCGCGGCGAACGGCAACGGCGTGTACGTCTACGGCGGTGGCTTCCCGAACAGCAGCTACAACGCCAACAACTACTGGGTCGACCCGGTCGTGGACACCTTCGGCGCGGACACCACCCCGCCGTCGGTGAGCTCCTCCACCCCGGCGGCCAACGCCACCGGCGTCTCCACCGGCACCGGCGTCACGGCGAACTTCTCCGAGCCGATCAACCCGGCCACGCTGCAGTTCAGCGTCACCCGCAACGGCACCACGGTCCCGGGCACCACCCAGATCGCCGCGGACAACCGGAGCGTCACCTTCGCCTCGACCGACGTGCTGGCAGGCACCACGCAGTACGCGGTGAGCGTGCGGGCCTCCGACGCCTGGGGCAACCAGATGGCGGCCCCGTACACGTGGAACTTCACCACCGGTGCCGCTGGCCAGTGCCCGTGCAACCTGTTCCGCCCGACCGACGCCCCGGCGAACTCCGCCTCGGACGCCACGGTCGAGCTGGGCATGCGGATCACGCCGAGCCAGAACGGCTACATCCGCGGGGTCCGGTTCTACAAGCCCGCGGGTGACCCGGGCACGCACACCGGAACCCTGTGGACGAACGCGGGCGCCCAGTTGGCCACCGGCACCTTCGTCGGTGAGACCAGCAGCGGGTGGCAGACGCTGACCTTCGACACCCCGGTCCAGGTGACGGCGGGTACCACGTACGTGGTCTCCTACTGGGGTTCGGCGGGCCACTACGGCTACACCACGCAGTACTTCACCACCGACCGGACGAACGGGCCGCTCACCGCGCCCGCGAGCACGGAGGCAGCGCCCAACGGCGTCTACCGTTACGGCAGTGGAGGCCTGTTCCCCAACGGCTCCGGTAACGGAACCAACTACTGGGTCGACGCAGTGTTCGCGACGAGTCTGTCCTAGTACGAGGGGGCTATTGCAGTGGCCAGCGTTGACGTGGTGATCCCGTGCTACAAGTACGGGTCGGTCCTGCCGACCGCCGTGCGCAGTGTTCTCGACCAGCCGGGCGTGGACGTCCGGGTGCTCGTGATCGACGACTGCTCCGGTGACGGCAGTGCCGATGTGGCCCGCGAACTGTCCGCACAGGACAGTCGGGTGAGCGTTCTGGAGCACGAGCGGAACAAGGGCCACATCGCCACGTACAATGAGGGCCTGATGGACTGGGCGAGCGCGGACTACTGCGCTCTCCTGTCCGCCGACGACGCACTGACCCCGGGTGCGCTCCTGCGGGCCGCACGCCTGCTCGACGCGCACCCGGAGGTCGGCTTCGTCTACGGCCGCCCCCTGCACTGGGACGGCAGCACCCCGCTGCCGCAGGCCCGCACCGAGGACCAGGGCTGGACCGTCTACAACGGACCTTCCTGGCTCCGCCGCCGCTTCGCCCTCGGGGAGGGCTGCATCACCTCCCCGGAGGTGGTCGTCCGCACCACCCTGCAGAAGAAGCTCGGCGGCTACGACCCCGAACTCCGCCACACCGGCGACATCGAGATGTGGATGCGCTTCGCCCTGCACGCCGACGTCGGCTACTTGAAGGGCGTGGACCAGGCGTACTACCGCGTCCACGGCAACAACATGTCCGCGGCGTACTACGCATCCGTGGTCGCCGACCTCCGCCAGCGCTTGGCTGCCTACACGGCCATCACCACCCGCCCGGACAACAACCTCGCCGACCGCCTCGACATGGACCGCTCCGTACGCAGGGTCCTAGCCCGCGATGCCCTCCGCCGAGCAGGCCGAGCCTTCGACAAGGGCCGCAGCGAGACCGACCCGGTCGAGGAACTGATCGACTTCGCCCGCGAGTCCTACGGCGAGATCGAGGGACTGCCCGAGTGGCACACGCTGCGCCTCCGCCAGCGGCTTGGTGCGCGGCGGTCCCGTGCGCTGTCCCCGCTGGTGCTGACGGCGCCTGCTCGGCGTATTCGGCAGCACGCGCGGGTACTGAAGTGGCAGCGTGAGGGCATCTAGCAGGCGCTGAAGATCGTGAGTTGTCCACAGGGCGGCCTTCGGGCCGCCCTGTTTGGTCTCCACTCCTCGGTAGGCTGTGTATTGGGGGGTGCTTTGGCGGGTTTGATCTTGGGCTGGGGGTGTTCCGGCTCTCGGTCTCGCCTGCGGCGTCGACGGGAACGCCTCGCCTGCGGCATTGGTCCGGGCGCGAGTTTCGAGCTGTGCTCGATGGGGCGAACTCGTTTTGCGCGGGGCCCCTACGACACCCGGGCAGAACCACAAAGCAGGGGCCGAAAAGCAGGCCCTGCCGCGAACGACGCTACGGGTGCCGTCCCCCCCACACAAAACAAGTCCACCCCATCGAGCCGGCTTGGCACCAGCGACTCCGAGGAGCGATGTTCGGCCAACGTCGTAGAAGGGCACGTTGAGGACCATCGCCCGTGAGGGGCACGTGTGGGCCAACGTTGGTGGGGGCAACGTTGGTTGGAAGCCGTGCAACCCTCGTGGTAGGTCCGGGCGTGAGTAGTGGGTAGCTACAGGCTGGCCAGGGGGTTCGATGAGCGATCGGGATCGCGACTTCGCCGAGTACTTCGCGGCGCGGTCGACCAGTATGCGCGGTACGGCGTTCCTGCTGTGCGGCGACTGGCACCGGGCGGAGGACTTGGTGCAGACCGCGTTCGTCAAGCTCTATCGGGTCTGGGACAGGATCGCCGAGCGCGGGAAGCTCGATGGTTACACCAGGCAGATCCTGGTCAGGTCGTTTCTCGATGAGACCCGTCGTGGGTTCTTCAAACGGGAAACGGTGACGGAGGACCCCGGGGACCACGCCTCGCCCAGTGGCGGGAGCGTGGAAGACCGGGTGGTCCTGTTGCGGGCACTGGCCAGGGTGCCCGCCCGGCAACGTGCCGCACTGGTCCTGCGGTACTGGGAAGACCTCTCGCTGGAGGAGACCGCGCGGGTCATGGGTTGTTCCGAGGGCACGGTGAAGAGCCAGGCCGCTCGGGGGCTCGTGAACCTGCGCGGCCTGCTCCCCGCCCCCACCGTGACTCTCTGAAGAAGGACCACATGGACGAGCACTCCCTGCGCACCGCGCTGCACGAGGCCATGAGCGGGACCCCGACGCCGCCCGCGATGGACAGCGAGCAGGTGCTGCACGACGCGCGCCAGGCCAAGCGGGCGCACCGGGCGAAGTTCGCGGGCTTCGCCTCAGCGGCCGCCGTGGTGGTGGTCGCCGTGGGCGCCTTCGCCCTGTCCGGGCTGGGTGGCGGCGACACCATCACCGTGGGCAACCGCAGCACCCCGACCGTGACGACGACCGGCCCGACCGCCTCCGGCACCAGGCCGAAGCTGCCGGAGGGGCAGACCGACCGCACCCAGACCAGCGGGCCGCACGCCGATCTCGGCAAGGACCTGCTCGACCGGGTCCTCGCCGTCGTGCCCGGCGGCTACTCGGCCCCGGCGCGGGTCGCGGGCAGCGACATCCCGGCGCGCGCGCACCAGGCGCAGGTCGTCGACGACAACGCCGAGGTGTGGGAGTACACCGCGTACACGGCCATCGGCAAGGACGACCGCTGGGGCAGGCTCGTGGTCGAGGTGATCCCGTCGTTCCAGGGCGCGGTCGGGTGCGACGTCCCGCGCGAGGGCATGGACGCGTCGTGCGAGACCACCAAGGTCGGCGACAACTACATCCCGGTCCACACCGCGACCAGGGGGACGTTCCAGTGGGCGACCTACCTGCACCCGGACGGCGTGCGGGTGCTCGTCACCCAGGCCCAGGAGTTCACCCCGGCGGTCAAGCCGCTCGCCGCCTACCCGCTCACCCCGCAGCAGTTGGCCGCCCTGGCGATGGACCCCAGGCTCACCCTGCGCTGACCGAGGACCCCCGCCTGGCTCAGGCGGGGGTTTCCGGCGTCCAGGCCGTGTAGTAGCTGTCCTCGTTGACCAGGTACCGCACCGTCGGCTCCGGCACGTGCTGCACGACCCGCGTGCGCGCCATCCGGTGCACGAACTCCCAGTCCTCCTTGGGCAGCGTCTTCTTCACCCGCGGGATCCGGCTGAACAGCACGTCGTCGCCGCGCCGCAGCACGATGGAGTTCGAGTCGACGTACGGCGAGTCGTCGACCATGGTGCGCCGGTCGAACTCCTCGGACAGCACGTCGAGCACCGACCCGTCCGCCCTGCGCCGCTCGACCGCGGAGTACACCAGGTCCGCGCCGCGGCTGAGCGCGGCGAGGGTCTGCTCCAGGTGGTCCTCGCGCCAGGTGTTGTCGTCGTCGAGGAAGGCCAGGTACTTCGAGCGGGTCAGCCGGATGCCGACGTTGCGCACCAGGCCGAGCACCGCCGAGTTCCGCGACAGGCTCACCGCCACCAACCGCGGGTCGGACGGCAGCGTCGGCAGGCCCGCGCCGTCGTCGACCACGATGACGACCTGGTCGTCGATCGTCTGCGCCAGCGCCGACTCGACGGCCAGCGGCAGCAGCTTCGGGCGCTTGTAGGTCGGCATCACCGTCGCCACCAGCGCCTGCGGCCGGTCGCCGACGACCGACCGCAGCCGCGCCACCTCGCCGTCCTCGAACTTGCGCAGCGCGGGCACCTTGCGTCCCAAGTGGACTTTTGTCTTGGCCTCGTGCATCGGCCACAGCCCGAAGGTGTCGCGGAGGGCGCGGCGGACCGTGGCGGAGACGCCGTTGCGGTCCTTGAGGGGGGCGGTCACGCGGCCACCCCCGAGCGGCCGGGGAGCATCTTGCGCATCGGGTACACCACCGGGAGGTAGACGACTGCGGCCAGGAGGCCGCCGATCAACATCTGCGCGTACACGTTGGTGAACACCCCGCGCACCAGCACCGCGGAGCCCACCAGCAGCACGCCGCCGAGCAGCGGCCGCACACAGGCCCGCAGCGAGGGCGCGAGCCGGATCCCGCGCCGCGCCACCATGGACGCGAAGGCGGGCAGCACGATCAGCACCGCGACCGCCGCCTGGGCGATCGCCGCGCCGCGGATCCCGTCGAGGTAGGTCCCGACGAACAGCGCGGGCACGACCGCGCCGAGCCACAGGCCCTGCAACCCGATCAGCACCCGGTTGCCGTCCAGCGCGACCATCAGGTCGTAGCCGATGAACAGCAGGATCCTGGCCAGGCCGAGGATCGCCAGGAACTGCAGCGCCACCGAGCCGGGCACCCACTTGGCGCCGTAGATGATCTCCAGCATCGGCGCCGCGTAGCAGGCCAGCAGCGCGCACACCGGCAGCGCCGCCGCCATCATCAGCCCGACGCCGCGGGCCAGCGCCTGCTCGAGCTGCCGCTTGTCGTCGGCCATCCGGGAGAACCCGGCCAGCGACACCCGGCGCGCGGCCTCGGAGAAGATCTGCAGCGGCAGGCTCGACTGGTTGAACACCATCAGGTACAGGCCGAGCGCCGCGGCGTCCATGATGCCGCCGACCACCAGCTTGTCGACCTGGGTGACCGACAGCGTCAGCAGGCTGGCCGCGGCGAGCGGCAACCCGAAGTTGATCAGCTCCTTGGCCACCACCGGGTCCCAGCCCGGCCGGACCCGCACCGGGCACAGCCACAGGTAGCAGCTCATCGACACCAGCGCCCCGGCCACCTGCCCGATCGAGAAGCTCATCGGGCCCGCGCCGGACGCGCCGAGGGTGATGGTCAGCGTGGTGACCACGACGAACGAGGCCGCGTCGCAGAAGAACCTGGTGCGCTGCAAGAACTCGCGGTTGAGGATGGTCGCAGGCACGATCGCGATGCCGTCGATCACCACCGCAAGGCACAGGATGTTGACCACGGGCACCGCTTCGGGGTTGCCCATCAGGTCGCAGTACCAGGGCGCCAGCACGAACAGCAGCCCGTAGATCAGCAGCGAGTTGAGCACGGCGATGGTCATCGCGGTCGGCGCGAACTCGCGCACGTCGCGCTCCCAGCGCACCACGGCCAGGCTGACGCCCAGCTCGTTGAACGCCTGCAGCACGGTCAGCGCGGTCACCGCGATCGCGAACACGCCGTAGTCGGCGGTGGTGAGCAGCCGGGCCATGACGATGCCCGCCATGAAGATGCCCAGCCGCAGCACCACGGTGTTGAGCAGGCTCCACATGATGCCGCGGCCGACCTTGCTGCCGACCGTCGGTTCGGCGAGAGCGGGCTCGCTCGACAGCGGGGGCGCCGCCGGTCCCAGCTCGGTCGCCACCGCTCTGGCCGCGGGCGGGTCCGACTCGTTGCCGGACGGCTGGTGCGGCGCCTTGGGGGCGTCACCGGTCACGCGGACACCTCAGGTCTCTTGTCAGTTCGTGTGCGGGGACGATCAGGTCTCGACCGGGTGGTCGGCCCGCCCCGGTCTTGTCGTCGTCGCAACCGCCTCGGGCGTTGCGCCGGAGGCGTCAACAGTGGCGGAATCCCACCCGGCTGCTCCTGCACCGTCCGCCACAGCGCTCCCGCGATGCCGATCAGCAGGAAGGTGTAGCCGGTGGCGACGGCGAACCCGATCAGGTCGAAGGTCGCCGAGGAGATGCCCGGCACCGCGATGCACGCCGCGAGCGTGACGCCCAGGTCCTTGATCCGCGGGTCCTTGCTCGCCAGCCGCGCCCGGAACGCGCAGTACATGCCCGCCAGGTACAGGAAGATCAGCAGGGCCAGCCCGATGGCGCCGTTCTGCACCAGGGTGCCCAGGTACTGGTTGTCCAGCCAGCCGTACTTCTCCGGCAGGTACGTGCCGAGACCGCGGCCGAGGAACAGGTGCTCGGGGATCTCCTTGCCCGCCCGCTCGACCGCGCGGCGGCGGCTCTCGGCGCTCGGGTCGACGCTGATGCTGGTGAACAGGCTCAGCAGGGTGCCGACCAGGCCGGGCACCATCAACCGCATCGCGACGAGGAAGCCGAGCATCCCCCACAGGGCCTTGACCCGGCGCTTGGGCGCCATCGCCGGGATGATGAAGATCGCCGCGATGGCCAGGCCGAGGATCGCCGACCGCGACAGCGACTGCATCGAGGCGACCGCCAGGATCGCCAGGCACAGCCACCACCGCTTCGTCTGACCGCCGTGGTCCACCCCGCGCAGCGCGTAGTGCAGGGCCAGCGGCACGGTCATCGCGCAGACCACGCCGAACTCGATCGGGTGGCCGGAAGTGCCAGCGGGGCGGCGGAAGTTCGACCGCTCCAGCACGTAGGACATCGAGCCGTTGGCCCGCAGACCGGGCAGCACCAGGTACTGGGTGAGGTCGAGCGCGGCCATGAACTGCAGGATGCCGACGAACGCCATGAAGGTGGCGCCGACGATCATCGCCTTGAGCACCCGGTCGATCCTGGCCAGCCCGCGCACGCCGTCGGTGACCGCGATGCCGACCGCGACCACCGCCATCACCGTGATCAGCGTCCGGTCCGCCGCCGCCAGCTCGTCACCGGGCAGGTAGCCGTAGGTCGCGTAGCCGTAGGTCGCCAGCTGCGAGCAGACGAACAGGAACAGCGCCGTGCGCGCCGCGTTGCGGCCCTTGGCCACGCCGAGCGTGCTGACCATCTGGGCGAGGAACCACAGCACGCCCATCAGCAGGCCGATCGCCACCCCGGGGGTCAGCGACATCGGCAGGCCCTTGATCACCAGGGCGGCGGGGATGACGGTCATCGCCAGCGCGTAGACGCAGGCGATGGTGGCGCCGTCGAACCGAGCCTTGCCCCCGGTCTGGTCAGGCAGCTGGTCGGCCGACACGGTCAGCCACGCGGTTCTTGCGGTGCCTGCGCGGGCTTGACGCGGACGGTCGGGGGTTCGCGGTACTCCTCGGGCGAGCGGTTGCCCTGTCCCGGGCGGCGGTTGGAAGCGCTACCGGGCGCGGGCAACTGTCCACTCTTGGAACCGGTCGCGGGGGCACCGTTGGCCGGGCGGCCGTTGGGCGTGCTCTTGGTGCCGGGCTCCACTTGGGCCGGGCGCAGCATCTGGGTCCGCTCGGACGCGGACGACCCCAACGTCTGCGGGGTGCGCGTCACGGGCGGCAGGTTCGGGCGCGGCGGCTCGGGCTCGCGGCGGGCCGGTCGGGCGGGCTCGGCGCGGTCGTCCTCGGGGTCCAGCTCGTCGTCGTAGCCGTCGAGCTCGTCCTCGTCCGGGTTGTCCTTCAGGCGCTTGCGCTCCCGGCGGGTCTCCAGGAAGTAGACGACGGTGAGGCTCGCGGCCAGGCCGAGCACCAGGGCCACCGCGGCACCGCGCAGCTTGCCGCCGCGCAGGGGCTCCGGCTTGGTCGGCGGGACGACGTCGTCGACGCCGATGAACGTGCTCGGCGGCGCGTTGAGCGCCTGCTGCCGCTTGGCCAGCTCCGCCTTCACCCGGTCGAGGACCTTCACCGCGAGTTCGCGGGCACCCGGCTCGGACGCGCTCTCGGTCTTGACCGTGATGAACGGGCCGCCGTCGCCGCCACCGGTCAGCACGAACTTGTGGTCCGGGGAGTCACCGCCGAGCGACTTGACCACCTCGGGGGTGTTGATGCTCTGGATCACGATGGCGGCCGAGATGGTCAGGCTGGTCTCGAATGCCAACAGCGGGTTCGTCTGCCCGGGCACCTTGTCGGTGACGCTCGTCGCCCCGCCTGCGGGCGAGGTGAGGACCATCGTGCCGACCGACTCGTAATGCAGCGGGATCGCCACGTAGGCGCCCCCGGCGGCGCCGACGGTCACGGCGAACACCGGGAGCGCGATGTACCACCGCTTCAACATCAGCAGCAGTGTCTTGAAGAAATCCATCATCTGCGCCCCAACACACGACGTGACACGAGCTACCGGTCCGGTCGCCTACTTGTAGGTTCATCGCTATGCGAAGAAAGTCGTTACTCCAGGTGATGCTACGCGCGCACCTGCTCCGCTGAACGGTCTAAGCGACCGATCTACCGGTTCAGGTTCACCTCGTACCTCCACACCCGGTAGGACGTACCGTCTGCCACCGGGGTTGTAAGCAACAGGTCTTTATCGCAGACGACTATGTCTACCTTCGTCCCGCCACCCTGTTGCGGCTCGGTGAACCGAACGCAACCCGGGTTGTTCTCGTCCGGTGTGCCCGGATCGTTGTCCCCACGCGCGTAGAGGGCGACCCCCCGCGTGGCGAGGAAGTGGTGCACGGTGCCGTTCTTGAGGGCGTCGAGGTACTCCGCCGAGTTGACCAGCCCTTCCAAGTGGACCACCGGTCGGTGCAGGTGGTAGCCCACGCTGCCCGCGCGGTCGCCCATCGCGATGGGCTCCCCGGCAGGCGCGAGCGCGTCGATCTGCGCGGCGACGGCGGGTCCGGCCTCGATGAACGCCGAGCGGGCCACACCGCCCTTGCCGGAGCGGACCGCGTTGGCACCGACCGCGGCGACGACCACGAGCACCAGGGCGAGCGCGGCGACCTTGCGCGCGGGCACCCACTTCGCCCATTTGTCCACAACGGCCGGTCCGGCGAGCGCGACGGCGAGTGGCGCGGAGGAGAAGTACCAGGGCCACAGCTGCCAAGAGGAGGTAAACGCGTAGTAACCGACCGTGAGTACACCGCCTGCGAGGACGACGGCGCCGAACCGGGCCGCGAGCCCGATCCCGCCGGTCGCCCTGGCCACCAGCGCGCCGATGACGACGGCCAGCCCGATCGCGTCGAGGTAGGTCGACTGGCCGAAGAGGACCGGCGAGGTGAGGAACTGCCCGATCGTGTCGGTGTTGAACCCGCTGCTGCCGATCGCCTTGGCCTGCCCGGACACCGGCAGCGGCGTGTGGAACAGCGCCTGGTTGACCACCAGGTAGGCCACCAGGGCGGCGGCGGGCACGGCGGCCATCGACAGGCCCAGCCGCAGCCAGGGCTTGCCCGCGCGGTTCCAGGAGACGACGGCCACGACAGCCAGCACGGCCATCGGGAAGACGGTGTCGAGCCGGGCCAGGACCGCGATGGCCACCAGGACGCCCACCTTGCGGGCGGCGGCCGGGCCGAAGTCGGCCGCGGTGAAGCCGTCGGTGCGCAGGTAGGTCGCGGCGAGCCAGAGCAGGGCCAACAGCAGCAGGCCCGTCTCCATGCCCGAGTACCAGAACGAGGGACCCGCGGCGCCGACCACCAGGAGCGGGGCCGCGCAGAGCGTGACCACGACCGGACGGCCGGTGATCACCCCGATTCGGTCGATCTGCCGTCCGGAGGCAATCGCCAGCACCGATGAGACCAGCGTCACAGCAACCAACGCGGCCTTACCGTTCGTGATCGAAAACACCGGTACGAGGATCAACAGCCACAGAGGGTGATATCCGTTGGTCGGGTCGAGCCCGTTGAAGGTCGAACCGTCGCCCGCGGCGATATGTCCGGCTACGCCGAAGTAGTAGAAGGCGTCGTCGTCGAACAGGCCCACCGCGGTCGAGTACGGGGTGACCGCGACCACCGCGATCCGGATGACGGCGAGTACGCAGGCCACCGCCGTGGCGGTGAGCCACACGGGCGATCGCGTGCTGGCCCCTGGCCCGGCCGCGGGCCGGTCCGGGGCGGGTGTCGGTCGGGCGCTCGTGCGCATCCCAGCTCCCGGCTGCCTGGTGGGGGGTGAGCAGATGTGCTCGGTGCAGGCATCGCGTGCCGGGCGGAATCGTTACGCAGCGTCGCCTCGCTCGGATGAGTGACGGATCCCACGCTTGGTAATCAAGAGCCGCCCGGCTTCGTGACTCCATTGTGATCTGGCGGTGGATGTGCCTAGAGTTCCAGCGGCTCCGGGGCACGTTGTCCCGAGCTGAAACCCTTGTCCTGTAACGGGGGCGACTTGTTGCCAACCGGAAGGATCTCATGTCCGCTCGACATCACACGTCTGCGGAGTTAGGCAAGCGGCACGGTCTGAGACGGGCGCGTGACATCGCCCTGACGACCGGACTGGCCCTGGGGGCGCTGGTCCTGGCATCCGGGTGCAAGCCCGTGGCCGGGAAGCCCGCTCCGCCCGTACCGACCATCCCGACGAGTTCGACCATCCCGGCGCCGACCTCCGCGCCGACGTCGACCGAGACGCCGACGACCACGAGTGCTCCACCGTCCACCACGACGGTGTCGAGCGGCTCACCGACCGCCTCGTCGACCCTCAAGCCATCCACCCCCAAGCCGACGGCCCCGCAGCCGGGCACGCCACCGCCCAACGGCTCGGCGCCCCAGCCCGGCCAGGTCGGCTTCCGGGGTGACCGGGCGAAGCTCAAGGTCGTCGACGGCCCCGGCTCCGCCCCGCCCGGCACCACGTGGAACTCCGGCGCGCTGCGCTTCAGCGGCAACGTCACCCTGGAGAACGTCTACGTCAAGGGCGGCATCGAGTACAACGGCAAGGGCACGCTGACCATCAAGAACTCGGTCATCGAGGGCAACCACAACAGCTGGGCGCCCCTGCTGGGCAACAGCGGCCACATCAACGTGAGCGACACGACGATCACGTACAAGGACGACCAGTGGCCGGGCCCGCAGTGGGGCAACGGCGCCATCCACGGTGACGCCACGGTCACCGTCCAGCGCTGTGACATCTCGGGCACGCCCGACGGCATCCAGAACGGCCCCGGCAACAGCACCATCGAGCAGAACTACATCCACGACCTGCTCCGCGCCGGGACCTACCCGAACAACACCCACAACGACGGCATCCAGTCCTACGGCGGCCCGAACACGGTGATCCGGTTCAACCGAATCGACATCAGCGCGGACGGCAAGGCCTACGACGGAACCCACCAGAACGCCGCCGTGTTCATCATGGAGGGCGACGCGGGCCAGACCACCGGCCTCCAGATCGTCGGCAACTACCTCGCAGGCGGCGGCTACATCATGCGAGTAGGCGCCTCCGCCCGCGCCGCGGTCATCACGGACAACAAGTTCGGCACCACAGCAGGCGGCTGGGGCGAGACCTTCGTCGACAAGGGCGCCACCATCGCCGCCTGGTCGAACAACGTCAGCTCGTCGAACAAGCAGATCAACAAGCCCAGCTGAGTCCAGGGCTCCCCGAAAGCCGCCGTCACTTTCCCCCGGGTGACGGCGGCTTTCTGCTGTGCCTACCTCTGCCACGTCCCGTGGGCGTACGTGTCAGCCGGGGACGACCTCCGGACTGCGTTTCACGCGCCCGCGAGGCGGGCGAGGTCCACCAGCCTTTCGTACCCGTCCAGCCCGGCGAAGGCCTTCCCCTCCCAGCTCGCGGCCGTGAACAGGACATGCCGCTGTCTGACGCCCCGGTAGAGCGACTTCGTTTCCAGGTGGGCCACGACCGCGTCCTTGGCGCGAGACTCCGGCCAGGCCCTGGCGAGCGCGAGCATCTTCGGGATGACGACATCGCCGTCCTCCACCAGGTAGCTGCCAGTCGTGGGCAACCGCTGGTCGAGCAGGTCGATGCCGTCGCGGAACGCGACGTGGGCCAGGGTGGCGGCACTGAAGTCGTTGCGCTCGAAGCGGTTGGTCGTTCGACCGATGAGGCGTGCGTCCATCGGCGGGACGGCCGCGGTGAAGTTGACCTCGCTGATCCGCCCGGTGAACACGCAGTCGATGAACTCGACCGAGTCGCAGAGCCACTTGACCAAGCGACTGCCGCGGAACGTGCACCGCTCGAAGCGGGCCACCCCAGGCGACGGGGCGCTGATGTGAGCGCCGTCGAACGAGCAGTCCACGTACTCGGTGACCTCGATCCCCGACCCGAAGCAGGCGCGACGGATTCTGGTGTTGTCGAAAGCGCACCGGTCGAACCGTGCCGACATCGCGTCGAAGTGGTCCACATCGAGGCCTGCGAAGGACTCCTGCACGTGGAGTCCTTGCAAGTCCAGGGTCTTCGCTGATGACACGGGTTCGACTCTCAATTCATCGCTTTGTGTGGCCTTGCCGGCCGAAACTGCTAAGCCACCGGTCCCGGCGAAGAAGCGGCTGCGACCAATTCCCGTGGTTGCCCCGAGCCATCCGCGGCCGATTCGTAAATCGTGGGAGCGCCGCCCTGCTGGACCTTCGCGTAAGCCAAAGTGGTCGGGTTCAGCCAAGCAGCCTGGTCGTCCACCCCATCGGACCCGGGCAGTTGCGTCTCCTTGCCCGACGCCAGGTCGAGCACGAACAACTGCCAAGTCCCCAGCCGTCCGCCGCGCTTCTTGTACGCGACCCGGGTCTGGTCCGGGGACAGCGACGGGCATTCGGCGGACTGGCGGACGGTCACCATCGACCGCGCCTTGAGATCGCCCTTGATCAGCCAGGTGGTGTTGCTCGACCCCAGGGTCGCGTAGAACGTGTTGTCGTCCGAGGCCACTGTGACGCCCCAGTAGTTCTCGTTGACGCGCTTGTCCGGCACGCCCTCGATCGTCATCGAGAAGGCCTCCAGCGACTCCACCAGTTCGCCAGAGCGCAGGTCCAGCACCCCAGTACGGGTCGAGAACCCGCCCGGCGCCAGGTAGGAGTCACCGGTCACGAACACGGTCCACGACACGATCTTGCCGGACGCCGACACCCGCGCGCGCGAAGGCGTACCAGGCAGTGGCACCGTCCGGACCTCCTTGCCGTCGACGTACACCGCGGCCTCGTACGCGCCAGGTAGGCCCATCCGCAGGCAGACGGTCGTACCAGCGGCCGTGTACACGCGTAGACACTTCAGGGACCCTGGCGTCCTCTTGCCGGAAGCGTCCAATGTCGACACTAGGTTCTGGCCCCCGCCGTTGTCGACGAAGGTCAGGCCGCTGGCCACCGCGGCCCCGGGCTGCGTCGCCGCTGCCTGTTGGTCGCGCACCGTCGCCACCACGTAGACCACCCCGAGGGCGATCACCACGACCATCGCGGTTACCCCGACCACGATCCGGTTCCGTACGAACCAGTCCTTCACCGCGAGACCTCCGGGCGGATGAGCAGGAACACGCCGACCAGTGCGATCGTCATCGTGCTGATCGAGATGAGCACCGCCGTGCTGAAGGCGAAGCTCGTGAGGAACAGACCGAAGCACACCGACGAGGCGAACCGCGCGAGGGCCTGGCCGGTCTGCACGATCGACAGGCCGCTCGCCCGCAGGTGCTCGGGCACCAGGGTCGCCCCGTGCGCCATCAGCACGCCGTCGGTGGCGGCGTAGAACAGCCCGTGCAGCGCGACCGTGACCAGCACCAGCGGCACCCCGGAGATCGGCCCGAGCAGCAGCAGGTACACCGCGAGCAGCAGCACGTGCCCGGCGAAGAACATCCGCCAGCGCCCGGCCCGGTCGGCCAGCTTGCCCAGCGGGGTCGCGGCCAGCAGGAAGGTCAGCGCGGTGCCGACCGGCATCAGCGCCAGCCAGGTCGGCGACACCCCGGACACCCGCTGGAGCACCACGAACACGAACGCGTCGGAGATCGTCGCCAGGCCGAGCAGCCCGGCGGCGATGGTGGTCCGGCGCATGCCCTTGTTGCGCAGCAGTTCCGCGGTGGCACGCAGGGTGACCACCTTGCCGGGGACGCGCTCGAGCTTGGGCTGGCGGACGAAGAAGATGAGCACGATCACACCGAGCGCGGCGAAGCAGAAGCTGATCATGAAGATCGGGTCCGGCCTGGTGGTCACCCAGCTCAGCAGCGCGAAGGTCGCGAGTGGACCGAGCAGCGCGCCGACGGTGTCCATCGTGCGGTGCACGCCGAACGCCTCGCCGAGCCGTTCCTTGGGTGTAACCAGGGAGATCAGCGCGTCGCGGGGGGCGGTGCGCAGGCCCTTGCCCGCCCGGTCGACCGCCAGCACGCCGCCGAGGCCGACCGAGGACGCGCCGATCGCCGGGAACGCCAGCTTGGTGACCGCCGACATGCCGTACCCGACGACCGCGACCGCCTTGTGCCGGTGCACCCGGTCGGAGACGTGCCCGCCGACCAGCCGCAGCACCGCGGTCGCGCCGGTGTAGATGCCGTCGAGCAGGCCGAGCTGCAGGTAGCTCATCTGCAAGTTGAAGATCACGTAGATCGGCAGGAACGCCGTCACCATCTCCGAGGAGATGTCTGTGAGCAGGCTCACCGTGCCCAGCAGCACCACCGTGGTCGGCACCCGGCTCGGCCTGACTCCACCGTCCGACGGCGACACCTTGGTCTGCCTGGTCGACGCAACGTACACCCGAACACCTCCGCAGCTAGACCGCTTCGCCGCGGCGCCTCGACCCGCGTATCGGAAAACGACCACGGTGTGTAACAAGGTGCCGAACTGGACCGAATCTTTGGTGGGTAGTCGCGCGGTCAACTCGCACCGCCGGTAACCGATATACCCGATCGAGCGAACTCAGCTGTAGTGGTCCATCCCAGGAAGAGGTCCCCGTGAGCCGTCAGAGGGCCCCGCACGTCCTGATCATCGTGCAGAACCTGCCCGTCCCGCTAGACCGGCGGGTGTGGTTGGAGTGCAAGGCGCTCAGAGCCGCGGGCTACGAGGTGTCGGTCATCTGCCCGAAGGGGCCGGGTGACCCGGCGTACGCCGTGCTCGATGGCGTCCACCTCTACAAGTACGCCCCGCCCAAGCAGGCCGACGGCGTCGCCGGGTACGCATGGGAGTTCGTCTACTGCTGGCTGCGCACCGCGGCGCTGAGCCTCAAGGTCCGCCGCCGCGCCCGCTTCCACGTGATGCAGGCGTGCAACCCGCCGGACACGTACTGGGCGCTCGCGCTGCCGTGGAAGCTCGATGGGGTGAAGTTCGTCTTCGACCACCACGACCTCAACCCCGAGGTGTTCCGGTCGCGCTTCGGCGAGCCGACCAAGCTCGCGGGCAAGGTCCAGCTCGCCGTCCTCAAGTGGTTGGAGCGCCGGACTTTCCGCACGGCCGACCGGGTTATCTCCACCAACACGTCCTACCAGGACATCGCGGTCAACCGCGGCGGGGTGAAGCGCGAGCACACCACCGTCGTGCGCTCCGGCCCCGACACGTCCGTCATGCGGCCCGTGTACGCCGACCAGGACCTCCGCCGCGGCGGCAAGCACCTGGTCGCCTACCTGGGCATCATGGGCCCGCAGGACGGCGTCGACGGCGTGCTGCTCGCCGCCGACCGGATCGTGCACCACCACGGCCGCCGCGACTTCCGCTTCGTGCTGCTCGGCTTCGGCGACTGCCTCGACGAGCTCAAGCAGCAGAGCACCGACCTCGGCCTCGACGACTACGTCGAGTTCACCGGCCGGGTCGGGCCGGAGAAGATCGCCGGCTACCTGTCCGCGGCGTCGGTCGGCCTCTCGCCGGACCCGCGCAGCCCGCTCAACGACGTGTCCACGATGAACAAGACCATGGAGTACATGGCGTACGCCCTACCGGTCGTCGCCTACCGCCTGACCGAGACGGTCGTCTCCGGCGGCGACTGCGCGGTCTACGTCGAGCCGGGCGACAGCGACGGCCTCGCCGACGCGGTGCTCGAACTGGCCGACGACCCCGAGCGCCGGGCCGAGCTGGGCAGCGCGGGTCGCCGCCGGGCCGAGCAGGTGCTGGACTGGCGCCCGCAGGCGCAGGCCTACGTCGGGGTGTATGACGAACTTCTCGGCTTCCCGTCGGCGGGACCCTTCCCGGACGGCTGGCCGAGCGTGGACCGCAGGTCCGGGATCACCACCGACGAGCTGCGCGACCAGTGGGGCAACCAGCTCGTCGACCTGCGGGACGACGCGGCGTTGCGCGAGTTCGCCGCGACTCGCATCATCGCGACCGAGCCGGTCCGCGGCCAGAGCTGACTGCGCACCAGCGCAGGGGAGAGGTACTGATGTTCGTACGACGGATCGCCGTGATCGGCACCGGGTATGTGGGGCTGACCACGGGGGCCTGCCTGGCCTCCCTCGGCCACGACGTGGTGTGCGCCGACGTCGACGCCGACAAGGTCGCCCGGCTGACCCGCGGTGAGGTCGACATCCTGGAGCCCGGCCTCGCCGACCTGGTCGCCGAGGGCATCGCCGCCGGTCGGCTCACCTTCGTGCTCGGCGCGGCCTCGGCCGTGCGGCACGAGCCGGAGGTCATGTTCCTGTGCGTGCCCACCCCGATGGGCGTGGGCGGCGTGGCGGACCTGAGCATCGTCGAGTCGGTGATCGAGGAGGTCCGCGCGCTGCTGCCCGCGGACTGCGTGGTGGTCAACAAGTCCACCGTGCCGGTCGGGACCGCCGACCGCACCGAGGAGCTGCTCGACCGCACCGACGTGGCCGTGGTGTCGAACCCGGAGTTCCTGCGCGAGGGCAGCGCGGTCTTCGACTTCCTCAACCCGGACCGCATCGTGGTCGGCGGCAGCAAGCAGGACGCCGCCGAGCGCGTGGCCGCCCTGTACGCCAAGCTCGGCGCGCCGACGGTGCTGACCGACGCCCCCAGCGCCGAGCTGGTCAAGTACGCGGCCAACTGCTTCCTGGCGATGAAGCTGTCCTACGTCAACGCGGTGGCCGAGCTGTGCGACCGGCTCGGCGCGAACATCACCGACGTCACCGAGGGCATGGGCTACGACAAGCGCATCGGCCAGGCCTTCCTCCAGCCCGGCCCGGGCTGGGGCGGGTCGTGCCTGCCCAAGGACACCTCGGCGATGCTGCAGCTCGCGGACGCCGCCGACTTCGAGTTCCGGCTGATCAGGGCCACCATCGACACCAACACCCGCCAGCGCCAGCGGATGGTGGAGAAGGTCAGGCTCGCGGTCACCGGCAAGCGCAACGGCTCGCTCTCGCGCCGCAGGCTGGCCCTGTTCGGCCTGACGTTCAAGGCGGGCACCGACGACCTGCGCGACTCCCCGGCCCTGGCCGTGGCCGCGCTGCTCCGCCAGGCGGGTGCCGACCTGGTCGGCTACGACCCGGCGCTGCGCCCGGACACCCAGAACCCGGACCTGTCCTCGGTCACCGTGTCGGACGACCCGTACCAGGCGGCGAAGGACGCGGAGGCCGTCATCGTGCTGACCGAGTGGCCCGAGTTCCGCTCGCTGGACTGGCAGCGCCTGGCCGAGTCGGTCCGCAACCCGATCGTCGTGGACACCAGGAACCTGCTGGACCCGGCCGTGGCTCGCCGGGCGGGCTTCGAGTGGATCGGCCTGGGCAAGCCGTAGGCCTGCTGAGCACCGCTCTCCCTCTCCCGGACCGCCGAGACCTCCCCCCTCGGCGGTCCGGCCTTTTCGCGGTGTTCCTAGAAGGAGATGACCACGAGGGCCTGGTCGTCGTGCGGCTTCGGCCTGGGCCACTTCAGGCCCTCCGGGTCCTCCCGCTCCGCTTCCCGCACGACGTCCAGGACCGCCTGCGGGCCAGAGGCGGTGGCCAGGTCGAGCACCTGTTCCCACCCGAACAACCGGTAGTCGTCAACGCCGCACGACACTCCGTCGCTGGCCATGAGCACCGACCGCACGTCCTGCCGCGGCCACACCCGCCGCACCGCCCGGTGCGCCGCCGCGGGCACGGCCTCCGCCACCCAGTAACCACCCTCTTGGTTCCGCAAAGCCGAGGTCTTGCGAGCCGAGGCCCGTAGTGCGGCCACGTGGTCTGCCGAATAGCCGCCACCTCTACGTAACCGGTCGCGGTAGCTCCCACGCGGCACGTGCCGTAATCGCGTATCGGCTAAGACATCCGCCTCAGGGGCGAACGCCACAACCGGACTGTCAGCCAACACGAGTGCCTCGACCACCTCGTCGTCCCACCGGACAATCGCCACAGTGCTACACGGACTGTCCCCCGGCGTGAACCCATTCCCCCGCGCGACCGACCGAATGGCCCCCGCCAACAGGTCCCCCAGGTCCAACTCCGGCGCCGCCGCCATCCGCGCCACGACCTGGGCCCCGAGCTCCCCCGCGAACACACCCCCGCTGGGCAGGTCATCCCGCATCGAAGTGGCCCCGTCCAACAGCACCACCGCGTCCGGCATCACCAACACGACGTCCTCACTGGGCCGCCACTGGCCACCCAGCCCCACACCCGCCGCCTCCGCCACCGCGATCTCCGGCATACCCCCGATGCTCCCACCATCCTGATCACCTCGCCCAACACTCACCCCGAGATCAACACCTCCCACCCGCGCCAACCCTCCATTCGGTCCATCCCTCCCCTCACCCAACCTCCCAACCCCGCCCAGCGCCTCACCCCGACCGAACGAAACCCGCCCACCCGTCGCCACCCCTCGCCCCGGGCGCGCGGCAGCCACCTCAGCTCGATTCCCGGCGCTGCGTGCCCAAGCTGGCTGGCGGACATGCGGCATCCACGCCTCGCGGCCCCATCTCCGGGCGTCAACTGTGGTTGACAAATAGCCGCCGTCAACATAGGTTGACGGCATGGCTGAAGCGACACAGTTGGCCAGCGCGGCTGGTGATCGGGATCCCCGGGTGGGGCTCCGCGCGGTTGCCGCACTGCGGAAGCTGCTCGAGCAGTTGGAGGCGGTGCAGGTGCGCAGCGCGCGGCTCAATGGGTGGTCATGGCAGGAGATCGCGGCCGAGCTCGGTGTGAGCAAGCAGGCCGTGCACAAGAAGTACGGGAGGAATTAGATGTTCGAGCGGTTCACCACAGCGGCCAGGGTCATCGTGCGGGATGGGGTCTACCTCGCCGAGCAGGACGAGGCGGCGCGGATCGAGCCCGAGCACCTGCTGCTCGCGCTCCTCAAGCAGGACGGCAGCCGCGGCACCGACGTCCTCGCCCACCACGCCGTGACCACGGCCTCGGCCAAGGCGGCCATCGACGCCATCCGCAGGCGCGGCGGGTTGTCCGAGGCCGACACGGCCGCACTCGGCGAGTTCGGCATCGACGTCGAGGCGGTCGTCGCCGCGGTCGAGCAGACCCACGGAACGGGTGCGCTCAGCGGCACGCCCAAGCGTCCCCGGTCGATCGGCCCCCGGTGGCGGGTCCCGTTCTCGCGCGACGCCAAGCGCGTCCTGGAGTACAGCCTCCGCGAGGCCCTGGCCCGCGGCGACAAGTCCATCGGCGACGAGCACGTCCTCCTCGCCCTGCTCAAGGCAGGCGGGGTAGCCGCGGAAGCACTGACGTCCCTGGGGGTCACCCATGACAAGGTCAGCACTTACCTCAGCACCACCTGACCCGGTCGCAGCCCACCCCCAGCGGCAGGGGAGCGAGAGCCGGCGCGACAGACCTCACGTCGCGCTAGACCTCCAGTACCGACAGGACGTTGCCCGCCGGATCCGTGAACCACGCGATCGGTGGCCCGTACCCCCGCATGATCCCCCGCTCATCAGTGCTCTCGTACCGCTCGAACCGCACCCCCTTCCCCACCAGTTCGTCCACAGCGGACTCGATGTCGGCGACCGGGAAGTTCAGCACGGTGAACGTGGCGGGCGCGTGGTTCGGCTTCGGGTACACCAGCACCGTGCCGCCACCGCCGAGGTGCAGGGTCAGCATCCCGTTCTCCTCCGTGACGCGCAGGCCGAGCGTGCTGCCGTAGAACAGTTCCGCGGTCGGGATGTCGTCGACGGAGAAGCCGCTGAAGGCCTTGGTCTCGGTGAACATCGTGATCTCCTCGCCGGTTGTGGTGTGTCGAGTCCGAGTCTCCACGAGTTTTGTCAAGCCCGTGTTCTCCTGTCCACAGGCATGATCACGGCGTGATGGCGAGGAACAGGAACGCGCTGAACACGGTCAGGTGCACGGTGCCCTGCAGCAGCGTTGCTCGGCCGGTGACCAGCGTCAACATGCTCACCAGCAGGGTCACCACGAGCAGCACCAATTCCTTGGGCCCCAGGCCGAGCGTCAGCGGCCCGCTGAGCCAGAGCGACGCGACGGCGATCGCCGGGATGGTCAACCCGATGCTCGCCAACGCCGAACCAAGGGCCAGATTCAGGCTGACCTGAAGGCGGTTGCGCAATGCAGCCCGGACAGCGGCAACGGTCTCCGGTAGCAGTACCAGCAATGCGATGACCACTCCGACAAACGACACTGGCGCGCCGGCAGATTCCACTGCGGCTTCTAGCGTCGGCGACACCGTCTTAGCCAGGCCCACGACCGCCACAAGGCAGGCCAAGAGCAAAACCAGACTCGAAATCGCCGTGCGCGAGGAAGGCGCTTCCGCGTGGTCTTCCTCGGTCACGCTTGTCTTAGGCAGGAAGTAGTCCCTGTGCCGCACGGTCTGGATGAACACGAAGACCCCGTACAGCACCAACGACGCCACACCCGCGAACGCCAGCTGCGACCCCGAGTACGTGGGCCCTGCCGTGCTCAGGGTGAAGGTCGGCAGCACGAGGCTCAGCGTCACCATCGCCGTGATCACCGCCAGCGCGCCACCGGAGGCGTGCGCGCGGAACTCCTGCACCCGGTGCCGCAGCGAGCCGACCAGCAGCGCGAGACCCACGATCCCGTTGGTGGTGATCATGATCGCCGCGAACACCGTGTCCCGCGCCAGCGACGCCGCCTTCTCGCCGCCGGAGACCATCAGGGTCAGGATCAGCGCGACCTCGATCACCGTCACCGCGATGGCCAGGATGAGCGTGCCGAACGGCTCGCCGACCCGGTGCGCCACCACCTCGGCGTGGTGCACGGCGGCGGTGACGGCCACGCCCAAGCCGAGGCACACCAGGGTTATCAGCACCGGCCCGAGATCGCGGCCGTAGGAGAACAGGAGGATCAGGAGGGCGATCGGTGGAACGGCCAGACTCCAGCGCGGCAATGTGGGAGCGGTGGTCATACCGCTGACCCTAGTGTCCGATTTTGGCCTCGGCCTGCGGACGCCACGTCACCAGCGGGAGGAACGCCTGCGCGAGCGGCCCGATCGTGAGGCCGTAGAGCAGCGTGCCGACGCCGACAGTGCCACCGAGCAGCCACCCCGACGCGAGCACGATCACCTCGATACCGGTGCGCACCCATCGGATCGAGTAGCCGGTCTTACTGGCGATCCCGGTCATGAGCCCGTCGCGTGGCCCAGGTCCTAGGCGCACGCCGATGTAGGCGGCGGTAGCGAGCCCGTTGAGTGCAACGGCGACCACCATCAGCACGATGCGGGTGACCATGTTGCTCGGTGTTGGCGCCAACCACAGCGTGAGGTCAACCGAGCTCGACACGAGTAAGACGTTGGCGACAGTCCCCAGGCCGGGGCGTTGTCGGATGGGGATCCAGCACAGCAGGACCACGAGGCTCGCGAGCGCGGTGACCGTGCCGAAGCTCAACCCGGTGATCTTGTGCAGAGCCTCGTGCAGCACGTCCCACGGCGACAGCCCGAGCGCCGCCTCGATCTGCAGTCCGGTGCTGACGCCGTAGAGGACGAGACCCACGAACAGCTGCGGTAGACGTCTGCCGGGGCTGATGCGCACGGGGATGGGGGACAGGTTGGTGGGGGCCATGCGCCCATCGTTGCTGAAGATTGGCCTCTCATCGAGGGCCAATCTGCGATAATTGGCCCATGCTTCCCCCTGGAGGACGGGTCTCAGCTGCGAGATTGGTCCGCATGCTTGGCGAGTGGCGTGACCAAGGCAACAAGGCCGGATCTGCCGGTCTCGCTGCCGGGATCCGTTTACTGCTCTTCGACGGTCAGCTCGCGCCCGGCACGACCCTGCCCGCCGAGCGTGAACTCGCCGCCGCGCTCGGCGTCAGCCGGACCCTTGTCGCCTCCGCGTGGGACCAACTCCGGGAGGAAGACCTCATCGTCAGCAGGCGGGGCTCTGGGTCGCGCACAACGCTGCCTGCCGCCCCCGCCAACGCGCCCTTCCCTGAGCGTCTACAGCCTCTAGATCTGGCCACGGCCGCACCCGGCGCTCTACCCGGCGTGGGGCTCGCTGTTGACGCTGTGCGTGGGGCTTTCGCGTTGGAGCTATCTCGCCACGGCTATATGGGCTACGGCGTCGAGATCTTGCGCGAACGCCTGGCCGAGCGCTTCACCGCTCGTGGCCTCCCTACGACGCCAGATCAGATCTTGGTCACCAACGGCGCCCACCATGCCCTCGCGTTGGTCCTACGGGCCATGACGGTGCCGGGAGACCGCGTCCTGGTGGAGCAGCCGACCTACAACAACTCGCTTGAGGCGATCCGTTCGGCTCATGTCATGCCGGTTCCCGTGCCCATGCCGGAGCAGGGATGGGACCTAGAGGGCGTCGAGGTGGTCCTTCGGCAGGCCGCGCCTCGGTTGGCCTACCTCATCGTCGACTTCCAGAACCCCACCGGACGCAGGTTGGACGCCGAAGGCCGGGAGCGGTTGGCCGCGATCCTGCGCCGGGCGCGCACCTCCGCGGTGGTGGACGAGACCCTTGTCGAACTCGACCTCGACGGGGACCCCATGGACGGCCCTCCGCCCATGGGGTGCTTCGAGGCGGACCTGGTCATCACCGTCGGCTCGGCCAGCAAGTCGCACTGGGGCGGCCTGCGCCTGGGCTGGGTGCGGGCGTCCGAGGAGGTCATCGGACGGCTGGCGGCGTCGCGGCGGGCGTTCGACCTCGGGTCCCCGGTCTTCGAGCAGCTCGTGCTCGCGCACCTCTACGCCGACCCCGAGCCGATGCTGCGGGAGCGCCGAGCGGAGATGGCGGCCACCAGGTCGGTGCTGGTCGGCGCCTTGCGCGAGCACTGCCCGGACTGGTCCTTCGAGGTGCCGCGCGGCGGGCTCAGCCTCTGGTGCGAGCTGCCCGCGGCGATCGGGACCCGGATCGCCGTGGCGGCGCAATCGGTGGGGGTTCGCGTCGCGCCCGCGTCCCGGTTCAGCGTTCACGGTGGCCTCGAACGCAGGCTCCGGCTGCCGTACACGCTACCGGCGCCATCCCTGGTCGAGGCCGTGCGCAGACTGGCAGCAGTGGCCGCCCGTGTCACCGGATCGCCTGGAACGCTCGGTTCCGACGGTCTAATCCCGGTCGCCTAGCTGGCCTCGGTCGTGCCGAGGCGGTACAAAGCCAATGCGCTGGATGGTGTAGTTGTTTGGACCTTTCGCCACCACCCGCGGCTCGACCTCGGTAGCACCCCGGTGGTCGGCACAGCCCCGCGTTGTGCCGACCACCAGGGGTGGCCGAGGGGGGAGCCCCGGCGCCGCGGGGGCATCGCGGCGCCGGGGCCAGGTCCCGATCTGACCGGGCGCGGTCGGCAGATCGGGTTTGGGAATGGCTCTTGCGGCGGGTCGACCGCCTGGGGGATGACCGGTCGTGGGCAGACCAGTCCTGTGGGACCGACCGGGTCAGTCGGGTGAGGAGCTGAGCAGGCCGGTGACATCACCGGGGTCCTGCGTCACGCTCGCCGTCGCCACGCCGGTCGCGTAGGGCGGCTGAACTCGCGCACGATCGCCGAGAACGCCTAGCAGCGTCCTGCCGTGACCGCTGTTGTCGAACGTCGGTGACGCTGCCGACCCCGGAGCTGCCGGACACGCAGGCGCTGGTGGGGTAGGTGGCTTGGGCGTCTTCCCTGACTCTGCCTGCGGTCCATCAGCGGGTACCGGAGGCTTGGCAGGCGGTGCCGCCTGAGGTGGGGGCACCGCGCTGGGTCTATGCGCGACAACGGCGCGTGGCGCCTTGGTGGCGTGCTTGTGCGTCTTCGCGCTCTTACGTGCGGGCGCGACCTGTGGTTTGACAGGTTCGGTAGCCGCGACGGCTGGAGGGGCGGAGGGAGGTAGAACGACGGCCTCTACCACTAGTGGTGCGAGCACGACCGGGTTGGCGACCGCGCCTGCCAGGTCGGTCGGCTTGGCCGACGCAATCGCGATGGATGCCGCGCTACCGGACATGCTTATCGGGCGTGGCCTGGTGGAGGAGCTCGTGACGGCACCGGCGTGGGTGGACCCGACCTCGACCGAGAGCGGGTAGATCTCGACACCCGTGTCGGCCGCCGCGGTGCCCGCCAGGAGCACGGTCATCACCCACGCGGCCACCATCAGCCCACCGGTGATGGCGAGCCGGAGCAGCAGCCGAGGCCAGCGGAGTGACCGCGCCACGTGCATCACCGCCATCCCGGTTCCCATCGTCGAGCCGCCACCGACCGGTGTGACCAGGCCACTATCCAGTACCGGGTCGTCCTTCTGCACCCTAACCGCGTGTGTTCCACCCGGAAAGACGGTGCGCGGCGCCAGCTGTGCCGAACCCACCATCGCGTTGATCACCCACGGTGGATTCCACCGGACCGGGTGAACGTGGCGCCTCTTCCGTGCGGGTGCGCCGGTACGACGTCACGGTGTCCGTTGTGCACACCGACCGCGGCGCGCGGGCACTGTCCCGTCTGGCCGAACGCGAACACGATTTGGTCTTGCACGATCCGGATGGCCCGGGCGAATGCTTGCTCCGTCGGGGTCAACTCGTTGTCCCGCGCGCGTCCCTGCCCGCCGCCGTTCGGGCACTCGACCGCTGGATCGAGTCCGTCGACCCCAGCGAGCACGCGGTTGTGCGACTACGCGCGGGTGTCGACTGCGTCCAAGTGGCCGCTGACATGGCCGATCGCGTACCGGTATCGGTCAACCACGTCCACACGGTCCTGACAGGAGCACCTGTCCTGCACGGCACCGGAGCACAGGCGATTCCGGTAGACCTACCGGCGGAACCCCCACGACAGACGTGGGCGAAACAGGCGACTGTGCTCATCCTGGATAGCGGTATCGATCCCCATCCGTGGTTCGTCGGGCGCTCCTGGTTCGGCCAATGGGGTCTAGAGGTGCTTGATGGCGATGGTGACGGGATCGCCGATCGGCAGGCTGGTCACGGTACGTTCGTCGCGGGCGTCCTGCTGGGACACGCCCCTGGCGTGACGATTCGCCAGTACCCAGTCCTGTCGGCACATGGTCTAACCGATGACCGGACCGTGGCGACCACCTTGCGCAGAGCGCGCTACCTGGCGGCTGCCCGGGGAGAGCGCATAGACGTTCTGCTGATCAGCGCGGGTTGTCATACCGCTGATGATCGTTGTCCACCGGTCTTGGCCGAAGAACTCGCTTTCTGGCCCACTGTCGTGGCCGCAGCGGGCAACTCCAGCACAACGAGGCCCTTCTGGCCTGCCGCGTTGCCGTCAGTGACAGCGGTAGCCGCAACAGGTCCGGATGGCAGCATCGCGCCGTTCTCCAACTGCGGTGAGTGGGTCGATCGCACGGCACCTGGCGTCGACATCGTCAGTGCCCATGTGCGGCTTGTCGACGGCGAACGGGTCTACGGCGCCGCCAAGTGGAGCGGGACGTCGTTCGCCGCGCCCCAGGTCGCCGCCGAGTTGGCCTCGCTAGCGGCCGATCACGACGAACCCGAGCCCGGGGTGGGCGCCCGCCAGCGCGCTCGCGGTGTCGGCGCCTAGAGCGAGTCGCCTGTGCAGGTCGGTGACCAGTTCGGAGACCCTCTCGTCGGCGACGGGCAGCGTGCTTGCGACGATGGAGCGCGTGCCGTTGTCGAGGAACACCCTCGGCAAGTCGAGCGCGGACTCACAAGCCGACAGCACAACCCGCGCTGGTAGACGGCCTAGCCTGGCGATGTGATGGCCGAACAACGGCCCGTCTGCCAGCTCTAGTGCCGAGAACAGCGGTGCTCTCGGCTTATGTACGCAATGTGCGGCGATGTGCGCTGTGCCAGCCTCGGCCATAGCGGCGCGTACAGCGTCAACCGTGGCGTTGTTGCCGGTGAGGAGAACTCCGCCGTGCTCGCGGTGCAGCGCCCTGGCCTCAGTCTCCGCATGCTTGAGCCGCGGCCCCGCCACCCACAGGTGTCCCTCCGGGACCGGACCTTCAGCGTCTAGCCAGTGAGCGGCCGATGGGGCAGTCGTCACGGGGACATCCTGCAATGACGGCAGGGCTGACCAGGGTATTTGATGAAGATCCCGCGTCAGGATCACCACTGGACGATGAGGAAGATCGATCTTCGAGAAGATCTGCTCGTCCAGCGCTCGGAGTGCGTGGCCTGCCGCGACCTGTCCCTGATTCGTGGTCGCCACGAGTGTCAACGCGGCTCGGACCGCCGCTAGGTCTACCTGGCCGAGTTCGTGCGTTGTGAACCGGCCGCCGATGATGGCAACAGCAGATGTAAGTCCGTTGTGGATGTAGAAGCTCAGCAGGGAGTTGTCGCCAAGGGCCTCGACTACCTCTGTTGCGGTTGGCAGGCGATCGGTGTTGTCCAACGCTGCCCGTTCACGCTCGATCCACGCGAATACCGCTCGCGGACTAGTGACGGCAGAGCGACCTGTCTGCGCTAGCTCTACCGACCTCGGATTGGATCTGAGTCCCGCTCGGCATGCGGCTAGTACAGCGCCTCTTGTCTCAGCCAATTGCGCCTGTGCCAGCCAGCCCAGTGCGCGGAGTTGTGGATGCCGCGAGAATCGCTCGAGCGCGACGAGTTCCGGCTTGGCCGCTGCCAACCGCAGGCGAGCCGCGACCGCCGGGTCGCACATCTCAGCGATCGCGTCGATGTCGACCGCCTCGCCCACCGCGATGCGCGCATGCGCGTCGAGTGCGCTCGCCTCAGGCAGGTCGATCATGCTCGCCGCGGTCCGAGCGGCTGCCGGATTCCCTGCTCGCAGGCAGCACCAACCGTAGGTGAGCATCGCGTCGGCGTACGCGGGACCGCGCCCTGCTGCGCCCAGCAGCCTGCCTGCTCGTGTTAGGGCTACCCCTGCCTCTCGCAGTAAGCCGCAATCCAGCAGAGCCTTCGCACGGTCGACAAGTACCTCAGGCCTTCGGGTTTCATCTATGGCCGCTGCGTCATAGAGCTCCAACGCTCGTGGCAGGTCGCCTGCCTCTGCTGCGGCAAAGCCCTGGTTGTGTTTACAGGTCGCTGCACGCTCAAGCTCGCCGAGTCCTCTATAGATCTCGTAGGCACGTTCGAGTGCCTCATCAGCCATCGTGAACTTGCGGAGGAAGATGGCTGACACGCCCAACCCGACGAGCGCGTTCGCCTGCCATCGGAGGTCCAACTCGGGGTCAGCGATCGCGGCTTCTAGCACCGGTATCGCCGCCGCATGGTTGCCGTCGTGGCACAAGAGAAGCCCGCGAAGGCAGTCCGCACGCAGGTCGCGAACGTCGAGGACGAGCTGCGCGCTCCTGGCTCGGTCGCCGAGCTGATGACACACCCACGCCAAGGTCAGCCGTGACTCGTCGCGTTCGTCGTCAGTGCCAGCGGCGGAGACGGCCGCTTCGGCTACGCGTCGTGCCTCTCGCGTCTTACCGTTCTCGTGCAGGGCTACAGCCGAGGTCTGGAGTGCCCTCCAAGTCACCTCAGCCATGGCGAGACGAGGGCCGTGGCGTTCGAGCGGTGCAAGACGAGACGAACCCTGCCCTCGGGCAGGTCTGCCGAGAAGGTGCCGATCGGGTCGGGGTGCAGCAGCGTCGAACCGTCGCGGGAGTGCAGCTCGACGTGCGAGACGCCCAGGTCGTGGTCGACGAGGCCAGTGATCCGGGCGCCCAGTTCGACGACCACGCCGTCGCCCCGCCACACCTCGCCGCTGCCGCGCACCAGCACGCGCTCGGCGGCGAACAGCTCCAACTCGGCCCAGTCGATTCCCAGCAGCGCGCCGGCGGCGACGGCAGCGTCGCGTACCCGCGCGGGCATCGGGTCCAAGCGGTCCAGCAGCGCGCGCAGCTCAGCCAGCAGGTCGTCGTCGCTGCTCACCCGGCCACCTCCTCGGGCATCCCGATGATCGCCAGCTTGCGGCGCAAGATGTCCAGGCAGCGGGCGCGGGTCGTGCTCACACTCGTCCCGGCAACCCCAACGGCCTTGGCCAACTGCGCGTAGCTGAGTTCAGGGGCGAACGCCATTAGCCCTAGCAGGCTGCGGCAGCGTTGACTGAGTTGTTCGAATGCACGCCACAAGAAGTCGTCGCGATCAGAGCGCAGAACAGCGGCCTCGGGCCCGTAGTCGTCTTGTCGAACTATCCATTCGACTTGGTCCGTGCTGATTTCCCGCGTGCGCGACCCGAGTACCCGCAGGCATTCGCGTCGCGCCGTGGTCGCCAGCCACGATCCCAACCGCTCCGGGGTGCGGATGGTTCCTGCCTTCTCGGCAAGGATGATCCACGTGTTCTGGCTGACGTCCGCCGCGTCGGCCGGGGTCAACCGGTGCGCCCTGGCGACTTGCCACACCAGCGGTGCGTAGCGGCCGACGAGTTCCCGCCACGCGGCCTGCTCCCCGGCCAGCGCGTCGCGCAGCAAGTCTGTAGTGGACAGTGCATCCACGCTGCTCTCCCTCCTGAAGTGAGCCGTTCGCCGCTTCAGACGGGGAGTCCCTCGTGATCGCTCCCGCAGACCCTCGAAGGTGTGAAACGCACAGGTAGCGCTAACCGTGAGGGTTTGCGCTACCTGTGATTAATCGCGCGTCCGCCGATTCGCCTCGGCCTCAGGAAAAGGCGACTGCCACCCCATCGAGTGATGACGTGCCCGCCCGTCCCGTGGCTTCCTGGTATCAGCGGCAGAAAGGAAAGGTGATGCCCTATCAACGAAGACGGTGCAATCGGGAGATCGCCTCGTCGAGCACCTCGTCGCGCTTGCAGAAGGCGAACCGGACGATGTGGCGCCAACGGTCCGGGTTGTCGGTGAACACCTGCACCGGCACGGCGGCGACGCCGATCTTGTCGGGCAGGGCGCGGCAGAACTCCAGACCATCGGTGAACCCGAGCGGGCGGACGTCCGCGCACACGAAGTAGGTGCCTTCGGCGGCGCGCACGCCGAAGCCCGCTTCGGCGAGACCGGCCGAGAGCCGGGTGCGCTTGTCCGCCAGCGACGCCCGCAGGTCGGCGACCCAGGCCGATTCCGACCGCAGGGCGTGGGCCACCGCGGGCTGGAACGGCGCACCCCCGACGAAGGTGAGGAACTGCTTGGCCGCGCGCACCGCCGCCACCAACTCGGCGGGGCCGCACACCCACCCGATCTTCCAGCCGGTGCAGTTGAAGCTCTTGCCCGCGCTGGAGATCGTCAGGGTCCGCTCGGCCATCCCGGGCAGCGACCCCAGTGGGACGTGCTCGCGGTCGTCGAACAGCAGGTCCTCGTACACCTCGTCGGTGATCGCGAGCAGGTCGTGCTCCTGGCACACCTGCGCGATCGCGGTCAGCTCGGCTCGGGTCAGCACTGTGCCGGTCGGGTTGTGCGGGGTGTTGACCAGGATCGCCTTGGTCCTGGGGGTGACGGCGGCGCGCAGGGCGTCCACGTCGAGGCCGAACCGGCCGGACGGTTCCTCGACGAGCGCGACGACCCGGCGCTGCCCACCCGCGAGCGCGACCGAGGCCGCGTACGAGTCGTAGTAGGGCTCGAACAGGATCACCTCGTCGCCGCTGTCGATCAGGGCGAGCAGGGTGGCCGCGATGGCCTCGGTGGCGCCGACCGTGACCAGGATCTCGGTGTCCGGGTCGAAGCGGGTGCCGTACCGGGCGCGCTGCTCGGCGATGGCCGCGCGCAGCTCCGGGCGACCGGGGCCGGGCGGGTACTGGTTGATCCCGGTGGCGATGGCCTCCTGGGCCGCGGCCAGCATGCCTGCGGGGCCATCGGTGTCCGGGAAGCCCTGCCCGAGGTTGACCGCGCCCGCGCGCACGGCCAACGCGGTCATCTCCGCGAAGATCGTCGAGGTGAACGGCTGCAGGCGGGGCACGAGGCTGGTTCGGGGCACGGTAGGCAATCCTCACGGAGAATGGGGGTGTGGAGCAACTGGCACCGGTCCCCGGCGAGGTGGAGAAGCGGCTCGCGCTGCGTCGGATGAAGCTCGTCGCCCTCGCCTTCCTCGGCGCGGCGACGGCGGTCTTCCTGGTCGCGACCTTCTGGCAGGCGGCGGGCGCGCCCGGCTGGGTGGGCTACCTGAAGGCGGCGGGGGAGGCGGGAATGGTCGGCGCGCTGGCGGACTGGTTCGCCGTCACCGCGCTGTTCCGCAGGCCGCTGGGCCTGCCGATCCCGCACACCGCGATCATCCCGACCCGCAAGGACGCGCTCGGCGACAGCCTGGGCGAGTTCGTCGGCACCAACTTCCTGTCCGAGCAGGTCGTGCGCGAGCGGTTGCGCAGGATCGGGGTCGCGGCCCGGTTCGGGGAGTGGCTGGCCAAGCCGGACAACGCCGACCGGATCACCTCGGAACTGGCGACGGTGATGCGCGGGGCCGTCACCGTGCTGCGGGACGAGGACGTGCAGGCCGTGGTCGAGCAGGCCGTCGTGTCCCGCATCGTGGGCGTGCCGTGGGGGCCGCCACTGGGCAAGCTGCTGGAGGGGGCCTTCGCCGACGGGTCGCACCACAAGCTGGTCGACCTGATGTGCGACCGCGCCTACGACTGGGTCAAGGACAACCACGACCAGGTCATGAACGTGGTGTCCGACCGGGCGCCGTCGTGGTCGCCGAAGTTCTTCGACTCGCTGGTCGCCGACAAGGTCTACGGCGAGGTGCTGAACTTCGCCTGGGCGGTGAAGACCGACGTCAACCACCCGATGCGGCTCTCCCTGGACACCTTCCTGCGCGAGTTCGCTGGTGACCTGCAGCACGACCCCAAGGCCATGGCCCGCGCCGAGGCGGTCAAGCACCAGGTCCTCGACCACCCCCAGGTGCAGAACCTCATCGGCTCCACCTGGTCCACCGCCAAGAAGATGCTCCTCGACGCCGCCGAGGACCCGTCGAGCGAACTGCGGACCCGGGTCCGCTCGGGCCTGGTCTCGCTCGGCACCAAGCTGGCCACCGACGACGCCCTGCGCACCAAGGCCGACAGCTGGCTGGAAGGCGCCGCCGCCTACATCGTCCTCAACTACCGCGACGAGATCACCACCCTGATCACCGACACCGTCCAGCGCTGGGACGCCGAGGAGACCGCCCGCAAGGTGGAACTCCAGGTCGGCCGCGACCTGCAGTTCATCCGCATCAACGGCACCGTCGTCGGTGCACTGGCCGGTGTCCTGATCTACGCCATCGCCCAACTCATCGGCGGTTAGTCCACACCCCCCGAACCGGCCGGGCCCGGGCGGCGGGACGTGGCTCCACTGGTCACCGTCCCGCCGTCCGACCTGGGCGATCCGCGACAGCCACGCCCGCACGAGCTCCGGCGCTGATCTGCTCGCGGGCCTGCCGCGCCATCCACCTCCGTCTGGGTCGGTTCAGGCGAGTTTCGCGCGTTCGCGCCAGGTGCGGGCCTTCTCCCGGTTGCCGCAGACGCGCATCGAGCACCAGGTGCGCGAGCGGTTGCGGGACCGGTCGAAGAAGGCCCACCGGCAGTCGCCCGCTGGGCAGATCTTCACCCGGTCCCACTCGCCCAGCACGGCCAGGCGGGTGGCGGCTGCCAGTACCGCGCCGGTGGCCGTGGTGGCGACCAGGGTGGGGATCCCGGCGACCAGTTCGATGTGGACGGTCGCGGGTGGTGCGGGTGGTGCGGCACGGCAGCCGATCGCGGCGCGGAGGCCGTCCCGGGTGGCGCGGGTGTGCTGGTCGTCGGCGAGGGCGCGGGTGGCGAGCCACCCCTGCCAGCCGGCGGGGTCGTCCAGCACGTCGGTGTGCAGGTCGAGGTCGACGGTGTTCAGGAAGTCGAGGACCAGCGCCACATCGGCCGCGCTGCTGTCCTCAGCACTACTCACGACACCACTGTAAGCCGAATACTGGTTGCTCCGGTCGGGGTCGACTCACATACTCGCCTCGCTGGTCACGCCATCCCTGGAGGAATCCATGTCGACCGCCATTCCCCGGTTCTTCGCCGTCGTGCTCGACTGCGCGGACCCGGTCGCGCTGTCCGGCTTCTACGCCGACCTGCTCGACTGGCCCAGGGACGCCAAGCCCGCCGAGGACGACTCCTGGTCCACCATCGAGGGCGAGGGCGGCAGGCTCGACTTCCAGCGGATCGACGACTACCAGCCGCCCACCTGGCCGCACCCCGAGCGCCAGCAGATGCTGCACCTGGACCTGCAGGTCGACGACCTCCAGGCGGGACACGACCGGGCCGTCGCGCTCGGGGCCGTGGTGCTGGACCAGTCGAGCACGTCGTTCTGGGTCTACGCGGACCCCGCCGGGCACCCGTTCTGCCTGCTCAGGAGCTAGCGAACGTCGCTATTCGTTGAGTGTATACACGTGCGGTAGAGTCGCTCCCATGTCAATCGGACACGCGTTGCTCGGCCTGCTGGAGACCGGCCCTCGGCACGGGTACGACCTCAAGCGCGTCTACGACGAGCGCTTCGGGCACGACCGGCCGTTGGCCTACGGCCAGGTCTACTCGACGCTGTCGCGGTTGCTGCGCAACGGACTCGTCGAGGAGAGCGGGGTTGAGGCAGGTGGGGGACCTGAACGCAAGCGGTATGCGATCACCGACGCCGGAGTCACCGACGTCTCGGAGTGGCTCGTGACCCCGGAGAGCCCGCAGATCTACCTGCAGAGCGCGCTCTACACCAAGGTGGTACTCGCGCTGATGTCCGACCGCGACGCCGAGGAGGTCCTCGACACGCAGCGGTCGGCGCACCTCACCGCGATGCGCGAGCTGACCGCCCGCAAGCGCGACGGCGACCTCACCGACCAGCTGATCTGCGACCACGCGCTGTTCCACCTCGAGGCGGACCTGCGCTGGCTGGAGTTGACCGCGGCCCGGCTGTCCGACCTGGCGAAGCAGGTGGCCGGGTGAGCGAGGTCCTGCTCAGTGGAACAGACCTGATCAAGTCGTTCGGCCCCACCGACGCGCTCGAGGGCGCCTCGATGCTGGTGCACGAGAACGAGATCGTCGCGATCCTCGGCCCGTCCGGCTCCGGCAAGTCCACGCTGCTGCACTGCCTCGCGGGCATCGTGGCGCCGGACAACGGCGTCGTCTCCTACCGGGGTCGCGACCTCGCCGCGATGACCGACAAGGAGCGCAGCGCGTTGCGGCGCACCGACTTCGGCTTCGTCTTCCAGTTCGGCCAGTTGGTCCCCGAGTTGTCGTGCCTGGAGAACGTCGCCCTCCCGTTGCGGCTCGGCGGCGCACGGCGCAAGGACGCCGAGGCCACCGCTCGGGAGTGGATGGACCGGATCGAGGTGGGCCACCTGACCGGCAAGCGGCCGGGCGAGATCTCGGGTGGGCAGGGCCAGCGGGTCGCGGTCGCCAGGGCGCTGGTGACCGGCCCGAAGGTGATCTTCGCTGACGAGCCGACCGGCGCGCTGGACTCGTTCAACGGCGAGCAGGTGATCCGGCTGCTGGTGGACACCGCGCGCGACACGGGCGCCTCGATCGTGCTGGTGACGCACGAGGCCAGGGTGGCCGCCTACTCCGACCGCGAGGTCGTCGTCCGCGACGGCAAGACACGCCAGGTCGCGTTAGCCCACTAGGTCGGGACGGGGAGCACCGGAGGCAGAACCCGGTGCCTGGCGAGGGAGTGACGTGGTACGCGCCTGGGTGAACGACTTCCGCATCGGCGTCCGGCTGGCCATCTCGGGCGGCCGGACCTCGCTGGCGCGGTTCGTGCTCAGCACCATCGGGATCGGGTTGGCGGTGGCGGTGCTGCTGCTCGCCTCCTCGGTCGGGCCGATCCTGGAGGCCAGGGCCGCCAGGGAGCTGGTCAACACGCCCAACACGGACGCCGTCGTCGGGGTGAAGCCGACCCTGCGGCTGGGCACGACGTCCGCTTTCCAGGGCCAGTCCATGGACCTGATCTACCTGCGCGGCGCCGACCACACCTCCCCGGTGCCCGCCGGGATCCCCCGCCTGCCCGAACCCGGCGAGATGTACGTGTCGAACGCGCTCGCCGCGCTCCTGGACGACCCGCTGCTGCGGGAGCGCTTCAGCGAACGGGTCATCGGCGTCATCGACCCGGCCACGATCCGGGACCCGAGGGAATCGGTCGCCTACCTCGGGAGCGCCGACCTGCGGATCGACACCGCGACCCGGACCGAACCGGTCTACTCGTTCGGCATACCGCCGCACGAGACCAGGAGCCTCGACCCCGACGCCCTGCTGCTGTTGCTGCTCGGCACCCTCGCCGTGCTCATCCCGGTGTTCATCTTCCTGGTCTCCAGCACCCGGATCGCCGGTGTCGACCGCGACCGCAGGCTCTCGGCGCTGCGGTTGGTCGGCTGCGACAACCGGCAGATCCGCCGGATCGCCGCCGCCGAATCGCTGGTCAGCTCGCTGTCCGGCCTGGCACTCGGCACCAGCCTGTTCCTCGTCGGGCGGCAGTTGGCCGACCGCGTGACCCTGTACCGCGCCAGCGTCTACCCGCACGACATCGTGCCGGTGCCGTGGATGGCGGCGCTGGTGGTGCTCATCGCCCCGCTGCTGGCCGTCTTCGCCACCCAGTTCGCCCTGCGGCGGACGATCATCGAGCCGCTGGGCGTCGTCCGCTACAGCAAGCCGACCAAGCGCCGGTTGGCCTGGCGCTTCGCCGTGGTCGCCCTGGGCGTGGCGATCCTGAACTTCCACGGCAGCAACAGGGCGGTCAACGGCCTCGGCAGGGGCGACGACATGTGGGCGATCAGCATCGCCATCGGCGTCGCGCTGGTCCTGCTCGGTGTCCCCGCGCTGCTGCCGTGGGTCGTCGAGCACGTGGTGGGCCGCATCCGGGGCGGCCCGACGTCCTGGCAGTTGGCGGTGCGCAGGCTCCAGCTCGACAGCGGCACGTCGTCGCGGGTCGTCAGCGGTGTCGCGGTCGTGCTCGCGGGCGCGATCGCGCTCCAAGCGACCTTCGCGTCGATGGCCGAGGGACTGGCGATCAGCATCCAGTACAACGACTCCAGCTACGCCTCCGCCGCCGTGTACGCCACGCGGTCCACCATGGCCGAGACCGAACGCACGTTGAACACCGTCCCCGGCGTGAACGCCTGGAGCCTGACCCGGTCGGTGGAGCTGCGCGCGGGCGAGGACGTGATGCTCGCCGAGGTGATGAACTGCGAGCTGGCCACGCTCAACCGCCTCATCACCGACTGCGTCGACGGGAAGGTCTACGTCGAGCACGACATCAACCTGGCCGCGTTCCCCGCGGGCAGGCAGACCACCATCTACCTCCCCAGCGGAGACCGCGACTTCGGCGACCTCCAGCCCGCGGGCGGGTGGATCGTCCCGCAGGGCGTCCAACGGCTCACCGAACGCGGCCAGTGGGAGAACCGGATCCCGGGCATGGTCCTGGTGACGCCGGGCGCGATCCCGCAACTGCCCGCGATCAAGGTCGCCGCCACCTACGTGCTGAACCTGGACCGGTCGAGGCCCGACACCGGGGACCGGCTGCGCACGGCGCTGGCCCCGTTGGGTTGGCACACGCGGATCACGACCACGGACCGCGCAGCCCTCACCCGCGAGCAGGACACGTTCCTGAGCATCCGCCGGGGCCTGCTGATCGGGGCGGTGTTCACCCTGCTGCTCGCCGGGTTGAGCCTGCTCGTGCTCGCCGTCGAGCACATCCGGGAGCGCAAGCGCCCCTTGGCCGTGCTCGCCGCCAGCGGGGTGCCGACCGGGGTGCTGGCCAGGTCCCTGCTCTGGCAGATCGCCATCCCGATCGCGCTCGGCGTGCTGATCGCGGTCCTGCTCGGCACCGTGCTGTCGGTGGAGACGGTGCTGATCATGCAGGGTCCGCTGGTCGTCGACTGGGTCAGCGCCGTGACGATGGCGGGGGCAGGCGCAGGCCTCGTGCTCATCGTCTCGCTGCTCACCCTCCCGTTCCTGCGCAGCGCGACCAGGTTGGACTCGCTGCGGACCGAGTGAGCCGGTCCGCGTGGCAGGGACCGCCACTGGGGGTCGGCCCCTGCCACGCGGACCTTTCGGCGCGCGTGCTGCCGCCATGGCGCGGCGGACGGCGGCGAGCAGTCGCCTGAGCGGCCCGGGCATGGTGTTCCTTCTGCGTCTTCCGTCGGGAGACATACCGTCGCAGAAACCACAAGACCGCGTCGGAAGTTGTGCACAGGGGCCTACATCAGCAGGTAGGCGGCACTTCCGAGGCGCTCGATGGCGGCATCGGCAGGCCTCGGGTCGAACCCGGAGGTCCCGCAGCGGCGACCGAAGCCGGTGAAGACCGCGTGGCGCGCCGAGGAGGAGCGGTTCACCGTGTTCGAGTGCCAGAGGTGCGAGTTGACCAGCCACGCCGTGCCCGCCTGGCCGACCAGCAGGGCCTGGTCGGGGTGGTCCTCGTGCGCGGGCGGCGGGACGAAGCCGTAGTCGAGGTGCGAGCCGGGGACCACGCGCGTCGCGCCGTTCTCCGGGGTGAAGTCGACCAGGGCGACGATGGCCGTGCAGACCCGCCAGCGGACCGGTCCCACGCGGTCGGCCGCGTCGCCGGGCCGGACCTGGCCGCCGTGCTCAGGGCGACCGGCCCGGTAGGTCATGGCGCTGATCCGGAACTCCGGTCCGAGCAGGTGGCGGACCGCGGCGAGCAGGTTCGGCCGCAGCCACAGCGGGTCGAACACCGGCCCCGTCTCGAGCAGGTCGGTGAGCCGGAGCGTGCCGGTGCCGGGCGCCAGCGGCTCGATCGCGCCCAGCGCGGCGCTGATCTGCGCCGGGGCGAGGAAGTTGTCGAACCGGCAGTAGCCCAGCTCGTCGAGTTCGCTCAGTTGTTGCGGCGCGAGCAAGTCCGCGCGGACGCCCAGTTCGTCGAGGACCTCGTACACGTCTCCAGATGTAACCCAGCCGTGGCCCGCCCGCCACCGAAATCGCGTGGTTACGCGGAAGTAAGTCGGAACAGCCGGAGCGCGAGCTGGATCTCCAGTGCTCGTTGCGGCGTTTGCCAGTCCGCGCCGAGCAGGGAGCCGATCCGCTCAAGCCGTTGCACGACCGTATTCACGTGCACGTGCAACAGCTCCTTGGCGCGCGTCAGGTTGGCTCCTGCCGTGAAGTACGCCTCCAGAGTGCGCAACAGTTCGGTACCGCGACGGTCGTCGTACTCCAGCACGGGGCCAAGCGTGCTGTGAACGTAAGCCTCTAGATCTGCCTCGCCGAGCAGCAGGCCGACGAAGCCCAGATCGGACATCGTGCCGCCCGAGCCGGTACGCCCAAGTGCTAGCAACGACCGCACGCAGCGCACAGCTTCGGCATGAGCTGCGACCAAGCCTTCCACGCCACAAACTGGTCCGGCAGCGCCGACTGTCACAGGTGAGTCCATAGTGGAACTAAGTGACTCGGCGATCCTTGCCGCTAGACCGCTGGGATCCTCTGAGCGCGCAAGTAGGACGACCTGGTCCGCGTGCACGCCCACCAGCACCGCGAAACGTCCTGCGGCAGTAAGAAGTCGGCGTCGCGAGACCTGTTCCGCGGTGACGACAAGAACCGCGTATTCCTCACCGAGGTCCACGCCCAAACGTTGTCCACGCGCCATGAGCGCGGCCGGATTGCGATCGGGCGCGGTGAGCAGATCCGTTAGAAGCTCGCCGCGCACCTCGTCCTCGGCCTGTGCGACGGACCGGCGCAGCATCAACAGGAGAGCTGTGACGACCCCCGCGCGCTCGAAGAGCCGCCGGTCCGCGTCCGACAAGTCAGGCCGATCAGTCAGAACCAGGCTGCCGAGCAGCTCTTGCCCTGCCTGCACGGCACAGACCCAACCGTCCGGTGTGGACACCGCACGTCCGGAACCTCTAGCGCGGATGACGGCATCTTCAGTCGCCGATGCGTGGCTGTTCCCCACGCGAGCCAACTCGGTTCCGGTCGCGTCGAAGACAGCGATACCGCCGTGCAGTACGTCGGCCACCGCCGCGGCGACTTCCGGTAGGTCCCCACCGCGGAGGATGAGGTCGGTCAGCCGGTCGTGGGCTTCCTCGGCGCGCCGCATGGCTTCGTTGTGGCTGCTGATCGTGGCATTGGCGACGTTCAGGTCGGCCAGCGCGAGTCGGGTCTCGTCGAGCAGCCCCGCGTTCTCGATCGCGATGGCCGCGTGGTTCGCGAGGGACGACAAAAGCGCGACCTCGTCGGGGGAGAAGTCCCTAGCCGAACGGTCAGCGGCGAAGAGGACGCCGATGACCTTGCCGCCCACGGCGAGGGGTACGCCGAGAATGGCCGCAAGACCCTCGTCGTGCACCGACGAGTCGATGGGCGTCGTATGGCGAAATCGGGCATCCGCGAAGTAGTCGCGGGTGGCGTAAGGCCTGGCCGTTTGCGCTACCAGGCCACCCAGACCTTCACCCATACCTAGCGTGACCTGCTGGAACAGTGCGGACGCGGAACCATCCGTTACCCGCATGTATGTCCGGCCCGCGTGCTCGTCGTTGAGCGTGAGGTAGGAGACGTTCACCCGTAGCAGCGTCCGGGCGCGTCGCACGATCGACCGCAGCACCGCGTCCGTGTCACGCAGTCGCGCAAGATCGCTGGCGGTGTCGAAGAGCGCCGTCAGCTCGGCCTCGCGCCTCCGGTGCGCGGCAAGGGTCTGCCTGACCTTCAGCGCGTGCTCTGCCGCGTTGTCGACCGTGGCGAGCTCGTCGGCGGGCATTCCGGAGGCCCGCGCGGCCACCGCGACCTGCGCCAACTGCTCCCCGCTCGCCCCGGCGGCGAGCAGGCCGAGTAGGTCGCGCACGGCGTCGTGTGCCCTCACGGGGGTCATGGTCGCACCGATTCCGGCCGAACGCGTGGACGGTTCGGGACCGACCGGGTCGCGGCCGGTCCTGAACCGGGCTCACCTGCCCGCGGGCACCGGGCTGTCGACGGTCTCGGGCTCGGCGAGCGAGTGGCCCCGGGTCTCCCGTGCGGCCAGGATCGCGATGATCGTGATCGCACACATCCCGACGAGGTAGAGCGACACCGGCAGCGTGCTGCCGTAGTGCTGGAACAGCGCCGTGGCGATGAGCGGTGCTACCGCGCCTGCGGCGATCGAGGACAGTTGGCCACCCACGGACAGGCCCGTGTACCGCACTCGCGTGGGGAACTGCTCTGAGAAGAACGCCGCCTGTGGTCCGTACATCGCTCCGTGCAGCGTTAGGCCTACCGTCGCCGCCACGATGACGAGGCCCGGAGAACGGGTGTTCAGAAGTGCGAAGAACACGAACGCCCACACCGCCATCGTCACGGCGCCGAACAGGTAGACCGGACGCCGCCCCAGCCGGTCGGACAACGCTCCCCATAGCGGGATGCTGATGAAGTGGATCGCGGATCCGATCATCACCGCGTTGAGACCAACGGTCTTGGCCATGCCCAGTCCGTTCGTCACATAGACCAGGATGAACGCCGTGATGATGTAGTAAGACACGTTCTCCGCCATGCGCGCGCCGATAGTCACCAGCACCCGCTGCCAACTGTTGCGGAATACCTCCACCACCGGCACGTGCGGCTCTGCGCGTTCGGCGGCCTTGGCCTGCGCGGCGAGGAAGACCGGCGACTCGCTTACGGACAACCTGATCCAGAGCCCGATCAGGACAAGAACGCCGGACAGCAGGAACGGCACCCGCCAACCCCACGCGAGGAAGGTGACGTCCGACTGCACGGCTGCCAACAGGGCGAGTACGCCGGTGGCCAGCAGGTTCCCGCCCGGGGCCCCGCACTGGGGCCACGACGCCCAGAACCCCCGTCGCTCGGGTGAGCCGTGCTCGGACACGATCAGCACGGCGCCGCCCCACTCTCCGCCGAGCGCGAACCCTTGGATCAGTCGCAGGGCCGTGAGCAGCAACGGTGCACCCACGCCTATAGCGGCATAGGTGGGTAGGAGACCCATCGCGAAGGTCGAACCGCCCATGAGTAAGAGGCTCAACACGAGCAAACGCTTGCGGCCCACCCTGTCGCCGTAGTGGCCGAAGATGAGCCCACCGATCGGCCTTGCGATGAACCCGACCGCATACGTCAAGAACGCCAGCAGGGTCCCGGTGAGTGGGTTTGCCGTCGGGAAGAACAGCTTGTTGAACACAAGAGCGGCGGCAGAGGTGTAGAGGAAGAAGTCGTACCACTCGATCGTGGTCCCGACCAGGCTCGCTCCGACGATCCGCACGAACGGTTTGGACATGGCGATTCGCTCCAATCCGGCTAGTTGGCTGTCCAACCGCCGTCGACCGGGATGGAGCTACCGGTGACGTTGGCTGTGTGGGGACCGCATAGCCACAACACGGTGGCGGCTACGTCCTCGGGTTCGACCAGTCGCTTGATCGGTGACCGGTCCAAGAGCACCTGTTCGACCACTTCGTCCGCCCCGACACCGTGCGCGCGGGACTGCGCCTCGATCTGGTCGGTCACCAGAGGCGTACGCACATAGCCCGGGCTGACGCAGTTGCTCGTGACCCCGTGCGGCGCCCCCTCGATCGCGGTGACCTTCGACAGGCCCTCTAACGCGTGCTTGGCGGTGACGTACGCGGCCTTGTAGGCGCTAGCGCGCAGTCCGTGGACGCTGGAGATGTTCACGATCCGGCCCCACTCGCGCGCGTACATGTGCGGAACCAGGCGCCGGACAAGCAGGAACGGCGCCGTGACCATGACCCGCTGGATCACGTCGAACCGCTCCGGCGGGAACTCGTGCAGCGGCGCCACGTGCTGCAATCCGGCGTTGTTGACCAGGACGTCGATGTCGGTGGGCAGCGCGTCGGCGAAGGTCGGGTCCGCGAGGTCGACGACGTGCGCCACCCCACCCACCTCGGCTGCGAGTTCCTCGGCGGCGGGTCCCGCTCGGTCGACGACGTGCACCTTGGCGCCTGCCGAGCCGAGAACGCGCACGCACGCGCGGCCGATCCCGCTCGCGCCGCCGGTCACGAGCGCGGTGCGACCCCGCAGGTCGCCGTTGTGATCCGGACCACTCTTCATGGCAGATGACGGTAGGTAGTGCGAGCCCGGCGGGCCATGTGCGCGGGGCCTACAACCTGGCGCCGACTGGTGTTGATCACGGCTATGCCGACATGCGCACCAGTAACTGCGTAGTCTGACGTAGTGATTTGTCCGAAGTGCCAAAACGTGATGCGCACCGTCGACCGCCTCGGCGTGCACATCGACCAGTGCGATGGGTGTCGGGGGATCTTCCTCGACCGTGGTGAGCTCGAGCAGATTGCCGCAGCTGAGCAGCGCCACTACACGGCGGCGGCACCACCTCCGCCGTACCAGGGCGCGCCGCCGCCTGCCGCGTATCCGCCCGCGCCCGCCGGGTACCCACCTGTGGCCGCGCCGTACCCCCCTCAGGGCTACGCGCACGGTCACCGCGACTCGCCCCCCGGGTACCGCGACTCGCCCCCCGGGTACGGCCACCACGGCAGCCACGGTGGTCACTACGGCCACAAGAAGCGCCGTAAGAGCTTCCTCGAAGACCTCTTCGACTGATCCCGTTGAACCCGATGATCTGCGCGGCCTGCGGAGAGTGGGCCGACGCACCTCGGGTCGACGGCAACGTCCTGGTCTGCGGGTTCTGCGGGCATCGGGAGCCGTTCGCGCGGCTCCCGATGTTCGCCCTGACCGGACCGAGCGGCACGGGTAAGTCCACCGTGTGCCGCGGTCTCGGCGCGCTCTTGGGCGACCACGCCGTCGTGGTGGAGCAGGACGTGCTGTGGATCGGTGCCCTGCGCGACCCGGAGGACGACTACGGCGCGTTCCGGCAGACCTGGCTGCGGATGGCAGCCATGATCAACCAAAACGGCCGTCCGACCGTCCTGTGCGGCACTGTCGCTCCGCCCCAGTTCGAGCGTCGTCCTGAACGCGTCCTCTTCGCCGATATCCACTACCTCGCGCTGGTAGCCGAAGACGACGTGTTGGCCAAGAGGCTGCGCGCCCGCCCTGCCTGGCGTGGGTGGGACGACGAGCAGCGGATCGCGGACATGCTCGCGTTCAACTCCTGGATCAAGACGACGGTCACCGAGCCGCCGATGCGGCTGCTGGACACCACCTCGGCCACGGTGGAAGACACCACCGAGGCTGTGGCCGACTGGATCCTGGGCCTGCTCAAGGCCCGGTAGTGCCGTCGATCGCCTCTCGAAGGAAGTCGGCGTGTCCGTTGTGTCGCGCGTACTCATGGATGAGGTGCAGCATCACCAACCTCAACGACACATCTGACTCCCACCGTGCGAAGTAGCCGGTCACATCCAGCGATTGCGCTGCCTGCTCGATGTCGCGCGAGTGCGCCACCTCTCGCTCCCAGGCTGCCAGCGCCTCGCTGACCGTGGCGCTCTCTAGAGCGAACGCCTGCTGGTAGTCACCGCTGTCTGACCACACAAGCGGCAGGTCTTCGCCGTTGATGACCCTTCTGAACCAGGTCCGCTCGACCTCGGCCATGTGGCGCACCAGCCCCAGCAGGGTTAGTTCTGACGGTGGCGAAGACCGGCGGCGCATGTCCTCTTCCGAGACGCCGTCGCACTTCATCGCCAACGTCGCGCGGTGGAAGTCGAGGAACGCGCGCAGGGTCTCCCGCTCGCCGCCGGTCAACGGCGGGCTGATCCGTTCGGTCATGCCATCAGCCTCCCCCTCCGCCGGTGTCGCGCCTCAGCCGCTGTGATCGGCCGCACTGACCTGCGCAATCAGTGCGCTTGCAGTTGCTAGCACTCGGGCGTACCGTCGGTGGTGGCACGAGGAGGCGGTACCCGGTGGACGACAACGAGGCCAGCGCGATCGACAAGGTCGCCGACCTCGGCCGCGGGATCGGCGAGTACATCAAGCAGCAACGCAACAACGCCGAGATCTCGCTGCGCCAGCTGGCGCGGTTGGCCGGGGTCTCCAACCCCTACCTCAGCCAGATCGAACGGGGCCTGCGCAAGCCGAGCGCCGAGATCCTGCAGCAGATCGCCAAGGGGCTGCGGATCTCCGCCGAGGCGCTGTACGTGCAGGCCGGGATCCTCGACCTCCCGGCCGGGGGTCCGGTCACCGACGCTGTCCGCGCCGACCGTGACCTGACCGAGCGGCAGAAGCAGGTGCTGTTGGACGTCTACGAGTCCTTCCGCCGCGAGAACGCTGCCGCCAAGTCCACTGTGGAAGGCCACCAGAGGAGTGACGATGACGCTGCCCAAGACCGATGACGTCCGCAAGGCCGGTACGCACGCGGTGAACACCGCGATCGAGCAGGCCCGTACCCCGCTTCTAGCCGCGCTCGGCGCAGGTGACCTTGCCGCCAAGGCGGTCGTGGAAGCCGTGAACAAGGCCAAGGCGCGCGCCGAGGCCACCCCGAACGAGCTGCGCGGCAAGTTCGACCCGGCTGAGCTGCGCAAGCTCGTCGAGGAGTACACCGCCGCCGCGTTCCGGCTCTACCAGGGCCTGGCCGAGCACGGCGAGGGCGCGCTGGACAAGCTGCGCGCGCAGCCGCAGGTCAAGAAGCTGGAGGAGGCCATCGAGGCCGCGCAGGTCCGGGTCGGTGTCGCCGCGGGCGACGCCAGGACCCTGGCAGAGGACGTGCTGGCCAAGGTGACCGGCAAGACCCGCGAGGCGGGCGAGAAGGCCGCCGAGACGGCCGAGACCGTCGCCGCCGAGGTCGCCGAGGCCGTGCTCGACGCGGGCGACGAGGTGGCCGAGGAGGCCCGCAGCGCCACCCGCCGGGTCGCCAACCGCACCTCCCCCGCTGGCAAGCCCGCCGTGCGCAAGCCCGCCACCAAGCCGACCACGAAGTGACCCGCCTAGACCCCGCGCGCCTCCCCCGGGTGAGCGCGTGGGGTCTTGTGGTGGATTCGGGCGGATCGCACGTAGGCTGACAGGGTGCCGGAGACCGCGTACTGGATCCTGAAGGTCATCGACTGGGCTGCCGTGCCCGTCGCGGCCTTCGCGTTCATCCACGCGCTGATGCAGCGGCCGGATGCCTACTCCGCCGCCGAGCGCCTCACCAAGCCCGCGTGGGTCGGCATCACCGCGGGGGCCACCGCCGCTCTGCTGCTGTTCAGCTTCGCGAGCACCGGTTGGATCCTGTGGACCGCCGGTCTCGTGGCCGCGCTCGTGTACCTCGTCGACGTGCGCCCGAAGCTGATCGAGGTGCAGCGCGGCCAGCGGTGGTGATTGCCCGGGCCTACGGCTCGGGAGATCCACGCACGGTCGTAGTCCCAGGGCTGGGCGCCACCGCTGGTGAGGCCCGCATCCCGGCGTCAGGCCTACCGGGTACCCGGATCGTGTTGACCCTTCCGTCGCACGCTGACGCCGCCGACGCGCCCCTCGACTACTGGCACTACCCGACGATCGCCGACGACGTCGCCGCGGCGCTGGACGGGGCCAGGCAGGCCGTAGGCGTCTCGCTAGGCGCGGGCGCACTCAGCAACCTCGCCTCCCGCTCACCTGACGTGCTCGACCGGCTTGTGTTGATGCTGCCCGCCGCTCTTACCAAGCCGCGGCCGTCAGCATCCGCAGAGCACGTGTTGGAGATGTCCACAGCAGCCCTCAACGCAGACAGGGCCAGCTTGCGCGCTCTAGTCGCGGCCGATGCGCCGGAGGGCTTGGATGACTACGTCGATGACCGCACAGACGCCCTTCTTCGATTGGGTCCTGCTCTAGACGCTGTCGCCACTCAAATCCCGGTACCTGATCCGTCGGCTCTTATGCACGTCACCGCCGAGGTACTTGTTGTTGCCGCAACTGGTGACCTATTGCATCCGGCTGAGACAGCGCGGGAGACAGTGGCCGCGTTCCCGAAGGCGACCCTCGTCCAGTTCGATTCGGCCGCGCCAATGGTCACCCATCGGCGCGAGTTGCGCGCATTGTTGGTCGACTTCCTCGGCGTACGCTCTGCCGGGTGAACTGGACCATCGCCGGAACCCTCACCGTTCTCCCTGCCGCGGACCACCCTGAACTGCTCGCGGACCCCGTTGCCAAGGCTCTAGCCGCGCTCGACGCCGACCGTGTCGGTGTGGCCGAGATCGATCCGGAACTCGCCGACACCGCGGCGTTCTGTGAGCACTACGGCTCACCGCTGAGCGCCTCGGCCAACTGCGTGATCGTGCTCGGCAAGCGTGGTGCCGAGGAGCGGCTCGCGGCGTGCCTGGTGCTCGCGACCACGCGAGCTGACGTCAACGGTGTGCTGCGCAGGCGCCTGAACGTCCGCAAGGCCTCGTTCGCGCCGATGGAACTCGCTGTCGAGCAGAGTGGAATGGCCTACGGCGGCATCACCCCGGTCGGTCTGCCACAAGAGTGGCCGCTGTACGTAGACGCTGCCGTTGCCGCCGCTCCTGAAGTCGTGATCGGTAGCGGTATCCGGGGCAGCAAGCTGCTCGTGCCAGGGGATTTGCTCGCCGCACTACCCGGTGCCGAGGTGGTCGAAGACCTCGCCCGGTAGACCGAACGAGGGGCGTTGGCCCCGACGATCGTCGGGATGACGCCACATTCCCTGTTCCACCACGCTTTCAGTGTGCTTGCATACGCCCCGTGAGCAGGAGAGGGGCTATCACGTGACTACGCAAACCGAGATCGACGGGACAGTCATCGAGCGCGCGGTGATCCGGGTGGGGATCGTCGACGACGAACCGATGGCACGCGCGTTCGTGTCCAAGATCCTGGGCGCTGCCGCGGACGTCGCGGTCGTCGCCGAGGGGGCTGACGGCGCCGACGCGCTGGAACTGGTGCGGACCACCGAGCTGGACGTGCTGCTGCTAGACCTGCGCATGCCCAGGATGGATGGGCTGGACGCGCTGCGCGAGCTCAGGAGACAGCCGAGAGTGCCCGCGGTCGTGGTCCTCACGACCTTCCACGCGGACCAGGCGGTCGCCACCGCGCTGCGGCTCGGCGCGAAAGGTTTTCTGCTCAAGCACATCGAGCCCGCTGAGCTGATCCGCGCCGTTCGCGTGGCCGCCAACGGTGGCGCTGTCCTCGACCCGACGTTGACCAACGACCTGATGGGGCACCTGGCCAGCCACCACCTCGACCGCATCGGTGCCGCGGCCGAGGTCACCCGGCTCTCCGCCCGGCTGCGCGACGTCCTCCGGCTGGTGGGGATGGGGCGCAGCAACGGCGAGATCGCCGAGGAACTGCGCCTGTCCGACTCCACCGTGAGGGGCTACGTCTCGGAGATCCTCGCGGCCACCGGTTGCGCTAACCGCGTCACCGCGGCCGTACTCGCACAGCGGGCGGGGCTACTCGACTGAGCCGTAGGAGCCTAGGAACGCAACAGCCTCGGCGGCGTCATCGGTGACCAGGATCCACTGCTCCGCAGGACGCCCCTTGGCCAGCTTGCGCACCAACGGCGCGGCCGGGACTTCCTCGGTCCAGAACCGCTCGCCCAGGAACACCATGGGCGCAGCGGGTCCCACCGAGCCGTAATGGTTCTGGGTGTAGTCCTGGAACACCTCCTGGACTGTGCCCGCGCTGCCCGGCGTGTAGATGATGCCGCCGGTGGCCACGGTCAACAGGCCCTCTTCGCGTACCGAGTTCTCGAAGTACTTCGCGTGCAACTCGCAGAAGGGATTCGGCGGCTCATGTCCGTAGAACCAGGTCGGAATCCCGATGGTTCTCGGGCGGTCACCGGTCGGTAGGTCTACCGCAAGACCCGCCGCCAGCCACCTGCCGATCTCCGCCGGGTCGACCGACCGACCGCTGGCGAACCTCGGTGCCGACGCCAACACCGCCAGGGCCTCATCCACACCGGACTTGTCCGCGAGCCGAACGCCGAGCGGTACGGCCTCCATCGCACCAGGGCCGCCGCCGGTCAACACTGTGAACCCGGCTTGGCCCAACTGCACGCCTAGCTCTACTGCTCCTCGGTAGCCCTCAGAGTCGCGGGTCAGTGCGTGGCCGCCCATGACGGCGACCGGCATCCCGGTGAGTACCTCGTCGAGCGCCTCGCTGATGCCGTGATCGTGCAGCCGTTCGGCCAACGCGTGCAGCGGGTCCGGCGGGTGCCCCTGCTCCTGGGTGTGCTGATAGATCCGGGCGTCAGGGGTGATCGCGTAGGACTCCGGTCGAGTGGCGTCGAAACCCTCGAACAGCTCATCGGGGGTATAGAGCCGTGAGCGGTACACCTCGTACGGCAACCCGGGGACAGCCGGGAAGAGGAGAGCGCCAGCCGCATGGGCGCGCCGTTGGGTCTCTGGGCGGAGAGTGCAGCCTAGGAACAGCGCGCCGTCGAGGGACGTCCTCAGCAGTGAGTCGTCGTCCGGCTCTGTTAGGTCTAGCCCGACGAGGACGGTCCTACGCAGGTCCAAGCCGTTCTCACGATGCTTACGCAGGCTTGGCAACTCGGCGATCTCGATGCGCACGCCGGTAGCCTAAGCAAGCCCGGTTGCCGACGTATGGAGAATGATGAACCAGGTCCAGGCGCTTGCCGAACGGACGATCGCCGCGCCGGTGGACCGCGTGCGCGCCGCCGTGGCCGACTACCGGGAGACCCGGCCGCGGATCCTCACGCAGCACTACAGCGAGTACGAGGTCCGCTCCGGCGGGGTCGGCGCGGGCACGGTCGTGCACTGGCGGTTCCAGGCCACGAGCAAGAGGGTTCGCGACTGCCTGTTGGACGTCAGTGAGCTGGACTCGGGCGCCCTGGTGGAAGCGGACCGCAATTCCACTCTGGTGACGACGTGGACCGTCGAAGGTAACGCCACCACTTCGACCGTGCGCATCGCTACTACCTGGGAAGGTGCCAACGGTGTCGGAGGGTTCTTCGAGCGCCTCTTCGCGCCTGCCGGACTCAAGCGCGTGCACGACGAACTGTTGGCGAACCTCGCCGCCGCGCTCTAGCCCAACGCCTGCATGAACGGGGCGTGAACGCCTTGGCGGTCGCCCGGGAGTGGGCGACCGCCAAGGGTCATCAGGTCGCAGCGGAAAGCCGGTGTGAGGCCTCGTTCGGACAGCCAACTCCCCAGTTCTGCGTGCTTGTCGTCGATGTCGACCCTCACCTGGCCGTCCACGCCTGCCGCTAGGTCCGTGACGAGTGCGCGGGCGTCGGCAGGGTTAACGGCGATGACAGGTCCAACGATGGTGGTTCCCATCTCGGTGCCTGGGCGCCAACGTGCCGCGTACCCGACCAGTTCGCCGTCGCGCTCCATCACGCGAACCTCGTCGGCGAATGCGAACAGTCCGGACAGGACGTTGGACCGGTCCGCGCCGAACACGGCCGTGTCGAGAGCCAGGATGGCCGCCAAGTCCTCCTGGTCTGCCACCCTCGTGCACTTGCCCGGGTCCGCTTCGAACGTGCCCGTGTACGCGTCGACCTCGGCCAACGAGCGGAAACCGAGGCGCTCGTAGAGCGGGCGCCCCAGCGCCGTCGCGTGCAGGTGCACGGTCGACTCGCCCGCCTCGGTCAGCACGTGGCTGACCAGGCGGGTGCCCAGGCCCTGCCGGGCGTGCCTGGCGGCCACCAGCACCATGCTGATGGCCGCCAGGTCGCCGGAAGTGGTCAGGATCGTGGACGCGACCAGGTCCCCGCTCTGGTCGACGATCCCGTAGCCCTGCCCGACGTCGAGCAGGTACTCCCACTTGCGGTCCTCGTAGGGCCACTCCCGGTCCGCTGCCAACGCGAGGCAGGGTCCGAGGTCGGTAGTGGACAGCGTTCGTACTCTCATGGTGCCAACCTCCCCAGTGGTCACACGAGAATCGTGCCGCGTGTTTGCCTTGTGCGGCAACCGAATTAGCTCGCATACCCGGAAAGTCCCAGTTCGTCAAACGGCAACCCGGAGTTGTCCCCACGCCATCGTGTCAATGACGCGGCCTCACCACCGGGCCTACCTTGGAGATCGGAAGCCAGTCCGACTCACCGAGGAAGACGTTGTGCGACACCATGTCCGCGGCACCGACCGGCGCCGGTCCCGCTCAGAACACCACGGTCTTGTTGCCGTGCAGCAGGATCCTGCCCTCCAGGTGCGCCCGCAGCCCGCGTGCCAGCACGACCTTCTCGATGTCCCGCCCCTTGCGCACCATGTCCGCCACCGAGTCCGCGTGACCGACCCGGATCACGTTCTGCTCGACGATCGGACCCTGGTCCAGGTCGGCGGTCACGTAGTGGCAGGTGGCGCCGATCAGCTTGACCCCGCGCTTGTGCGCCTGGTGGTAGGGCCGCGCGCCGATGAACGAGGGCAGGAAGCTGTGGTGGATGTTGAGCGCCCGCCCGGCCCAGTCCGCGCACAGCTGCGCGGGCACCACCTGCATGAACCGGGCCAGCACGATCGCGTCCGGGGTGTGCGCGTCGACCAGGTCGCGCAGCTCGGCGAACGCGGCCGCCTTGCCGTCGGGGTCGGCGGGGAAGGGCACGTGGTGGAACGGGATGCCGTGCGCGCGGGTGATCGGGGCCAGGTCGGCGTGGTTGCCGACGACCGCGCGCACGTCGACGTCCAGCTCCCCGCTGTGCACCCGGCCGAGCAGGTCGTAGAGGCAGTGCCCCTCCTTCGACACCAGGATCACCACCCGGCGGCGCACCCCGGTGTCGATCACGCTCCAGTCGGCGGCGGGGCTCAGCTCGCCCGCCACCGCGGCGAACCGCTCGCGCAGCTCGTCGACCCCGAACCCGATCGAATCGGCCCGCACCTCCTGCCTGGTGAAGAACCAGTTCGTCGCCGGGTCGGTGTGGTAGGCCGCCTCGACGATCCACCCCCCGGCATCGGCCAGGAACCCGGAGATCCGCGCGACGATGCCGGTCCGGTCCGGACATCCCAACCTGATCACATAACGACGCTCGTTCGACGGCACGGGCCAATCCTCGCAGCTGCTGTCCACTTGGCAGTCCACCCCGCTCTGTGCCGCCTACGGGCGTGGGCGGCAGGCGCGTGGTCGCGCGGGTACCGGCTGTGGTGTCTCGTCGTTCGAGTGGTTCTGGGCGTGGTCCGGTGGTGCCGGTCGAGGGTGCTCGGAGTCCGTCCGGGCAGGTGGGTCTGCTTTGGTCAACGCTTGTGGTCGATCGCGATGTGGCGCGCCCGCGCTGGCGGAGAGGGTGGCCGGTCGCGTGCCGCGACCGGCCACCCAGTGCGACTACGACAGCCGGGTCTCCGCGTACTCCGTCATCGCCGCGCGCAGGAACTCGGCGAGCCGGGGGTCGCTCCTGTCGAAGTTCGCGCGGAACCGGGGGTCGTCGGCGTAGACGCTCGCCAGACCCCGGTACGACTCGCGGTTGGGCTGCCAGAACGCCTGGATCCAGCGGTAGTGGCCGTCGATCGTGGTCTGCACCTGTGCGTCCTGCGGGGTGCGGCCCGCGTCGATGTGCGCGACCAGCGCCGTCACCATGGCCGCCCACTCCTCGCCGTGGCCCTGCTGCCAGGCGCCGCCGCCGTCCACCGCCGCGGAACCCCAGCGCTGCCTGGCCTCCTGCTGCAACTGCTCCTGGGTGGCGGCGTCGAACCCCTCGAACCAGTGGTCGGTCTTCGTCATCGTCGTTCCCTCCTCGACATCGGTGATGGTCCTGGAGACGGTTCTGGCCAGTCGGTCGAACCGGTCGCGCTCGGCGAGCAGCCAGCGGTGGTGCATGCGCAGCACCGCCACCCTGTCCTGGCCGTCGCGCACGATCTCCGCGATCGCGTCCAGCCCGAGCCCCAGCTCCCGCAACACGAGGATCTGCTGCAAGCGCAGCAGTTGGTCCTGCTCGTAGTAGCGGTAGCCGTTGGCCCCCACCCACGCGGGCGGCAGCAGGCCGATCGCGTCGTAGTGCCGCAGCGTCCGCGACGTCACCTTCGACATGCGGGCCACCTGTGCCGTCGACCAAGCCATCCGAACCTCTCCTACCTGGGCTTTTCCGGCCCGACACCTACGGTAGAAGTTGACGCGACGTCACTGTCAAGCCGAGTTCGGCGCCACGGCCGACCACGACAGGGTGACTTCGCCCAGACGCCACCGGCGACGGGTGTCCAGCACCGGCCACCCCTCGGCCGCCAGCAGCCGCACGGCCTCCACCCAGCGGGCGCGCGGGCCGAAGGGGGCGAACGGTGCCGCCGTCGCCCAGCACGCGTCCAAGGCGCGCAGCAGGTCGAACACCGGTTCGCCGGGCACGTTGCGGTGGATCAGCGCCTTCGGCAGCCGCTCGGCCAGGTCGGAGGGGCGGTCCAGGTCCGAGGGCAGGCACGCCAGCGTGAAGGTGCGCGGGCCGTCGGCGTCGAGCAACACCCACGCGCAGCGCCTGCCGATCTCGTCGCAGGTGCCCTCCACCAGCAGGCCGCCCGGCGCGAGCCGCGACAGCATCGTCTCCCACGAGCGCGCCGACTCCTCCTCGGCGTACTGGCGCAGCACGTTGAACGCGCGCAGCAGCACCGGTCGCGCGCCCGCCAGCTCGAACCCGCCGCGGCGGAAGTCCAACCCGGGCGGCTCCGCCACGGCCTTGCCCGCCGCGACCCGCTCGGGGTCGATCTCCAGACCGAGCACCCGGACGTCCGGGCGTACCGCGCGCAGCCGCGCGGCCATCTCGATCGTGGTCACCGGCGTGGCCCCGTACCCCAGGTCGACCACCAACGGGTCCGGACTGTCCAAGACGGACCGAACGGCGGCCGTGCCGAGCAACCAGCGATCCACTCGACGCAACCGATTCGGATTGGTCGTCCCCCGCGTCGGCACCCCCAACGCACGAGCACGCCCCGCCGCCAACCGCGGTGCCTTGGCCATCACCACCACACCCCGACTCCACGGCGCACAACCGCCCCCAAGCAGGCCTCGCCCCGCCGCGGCCACCACCCGTGCCCGCCCATCCCCACCGCCCCACTCACCGCGACCGGGTGGCCCACCACCACGCCTCTGCCCTTCCCACCCCGGCCGCTCACCGCCACGCCCGTGTTCTTCTCAGCCTGGCCGCTCACCGCAATGCCCGTGTTCTGCCCAGCGCTGCGGCTCAGCGCCATGTCCGTGTTCTGCCCAGCCCGATGGCCTGCCGCCATGCGGCTGTTCTTCTCGGTCCGGTGGCTTACCGCCACTCCGGTGTTCTTCTCAGCCCGGTGGCTCGCCGTCATGTCCGTGTTCTGCCCAGCCCGATGGCCTGCCGCCATGCGGCTGTTCTCCTCGGCCTGGCGGCATGCCGTCACGCCTCTGTCTCTCTCATTGCGGCGGCTCGTCGGAAGACCTCTGCTCCTCGTGACCCGCTGCTTCACCACCGACCAGCACTGCTGCGCCAGCGCTCGACCCTCCGCCGCCAGCCGGCACCTACCGGCCCACGGACACCTCGCCGACTGCCATCGCCACAGGAACTCCCAGCCCTGGGCACCTGGATGGTCTACCGCAGCCTCCGGGCTTACCACGACCTGCCCGCATACCGCAGGCCGGCTATTCGCCGCGGCCCCTCGACCCGCCGCGCCAACCCAGCCGCTGATGGTCCGTGGACGTTTCGCTGGCTGCCGCCTCCGCTGGAGCTCGTGGCCCTTGGTGTCTGGATGGTTTGTCGCCGTCTTCGGGCGTACTACGACCTGTCTGCATGTCGCAGGCCGGCTATTCGCCGGGGGCTCTCGATCCGCCGCGCCAACCTGGCCGCTGATGGTCCGTGGACGCCTTGGTGGCTGCCGTCTCCGCTGGAGTTCCCGGCGCTTGGTGTCTGGGTGGTCCTTCGCCATCTCCGGACCCACCACGACCTGCTGGTGCACTACAAGCTGGCCACTCGCCGCAGGTGCCCGACCCGTTGCGCCACCCCAGCCGCCGCCAGCCCGTGGACGCCGTGGCGGCTGCCACCTCCGCCGGAGTTCCCGGCGCTCGGTGTCTGGATGGCCTTCAGCCGTCTTCGGACAGACCACGGCCTGCCTGAGTACCGCAGGCCGGCTATTCGCCGGGAGCTCTCGACCCGCTGCGTCGAACCAGCTCTCGTTGGTCCGTGGACGCCTCGTTGGCTGTCGTCTCCGCTGGAGTTCGTGGCCCTTGGTGTCTGGATGGTCTACCGCCATCTTCGGGCGCGCCATGGCGCGCTGGTGCACGGCCAGCCGGCTGTCGGCCGCAGGACCTCGGTCCGCTGTGCTAACCCAACGCCTGTCGGTTGGTCGACGCTTTGGGTTAGCGGCGTCGTTGTCGCCGAGGAAGACCTGCGGTGGTGTCCGATCGGCCATCATCGCCGTGGCCTTCCGCGATCTCTCGATCCGCTGGTGGCGTGGCAACGAGTTCTGGCTGGACGTGGTCCGGTGGTGCGGGTGCACCGCTCTCCGCCAGTTCGCCCTGGGCTGGCAGTTCGGTCGGGGTGTTGCGGGTTGGTTACCTGTCGCGGGCTCTCGACGCGCTGTGGGGTACTGCCGCTGGTCGGTCCGGTGGCGCGCTAGCGGCTGTGTCGAGGTGAGGGGAGGTGGTGTGCGGGTCACTGCGACTCGGCGAAGGCGGCTTCTGCTGCGAGGAGGTCGCGGACATGGGTGGCGATTACCGACTCGATCTTGCCGCCGATCAGGGGGATGCGGACCTTCACCTCGGCCGCGGTGCGCAGTTCGCAGCCGGACGGTGTGATGGTGAGGGTGTAGGTGCCGTTGATCTCGGCGGGGACGCCCGCGACGGTGGCTTTGGTTGTGCCGGTGAAGCCCGGGGCGTCGGGGTGCCAGGTTTCGGTGCGTTCGACCACCAGGTCGCCGTTGAACACATTGCGGACGGCTGAGGGGAGTTTGGCTGAATCAATCCCCTGGCGCAGGCGGTAGCGCACTGTCTCGCCGATGATCTCGTGGTCGACGAGGGTCGCGTTCTTGCCGCCGATGGCGCGCAGGCGGGCCTCCAGGAACGCGCGGTCGACCAGTCGGGCGTGCACGGTTGCGGCTGGGATGGTGAACGCGGCGCGGTGCTCGATACGGCTGGTCATGAGCGGGAGGTTACCGTTGGTGCCCGTGACCAGCCTTCCCCTCGGCGCCGACGTTCGTTCCGGTGTCCCGCTCTCCGGTTACACCACGCTGCGGCTGGGTGGACCTGCGGCCAGATTCGTCACCGCGGCCTCGGCCGCGGAGGTGGTGGACGCCGTCAAGGCCGTCGATCGGAGCGGGGAACCGCTGCTCGTGCTCGGTGGCGGGTCCAACCTGGTCATCGGGGACCTCGGGTTCGACGGGACCGTCGTGCTGGTGGCCAACCACGGGAGCAAGATCGACTGCGTTCAGCCGGGGCGGGTCCAGTTGACCGTCGAGGCCGGTGAGGACTGGGACACCGTCGTCGCGGGCACGGTGGAGGCCGGGTTGGGCGGGCTGGAATGCCTGTCCGGGATCCCGGGGCTCGTCGGTGCCACCCCGGTGCAGAACGTCGGGGCGTACGGGGTCGAGGTGTCGCAGGTCCTCGTGTCGGTCGACCTGCTCGACCGGGCAACCGGCGACGTCCGCACCCTGCGCACCGACGAGTTGGGGTTGGACTACCGGACCAGCATCCTCAAGGGCACCGACCGGGCCGTCGTCCTGCGGGCGCGGTTCGAACTGTCCGACGACGGGCTCTCCGCGCCGATCCGGTACACCGAGCTGGCCAGGGCGCTCGGGGTGCGGCAGGACGACCGGGTGCCGGTGGCCGACGCGCGGGCGGCGGTGCTGGACCTGCGGCGGGGCAAGGGCATGGTGCTCGACGCGGCTGATCACGACACGTGGAGTGCCGGGTCGTTCTTCACCAACCCGATCGTCGCGCTCCCGGCGGTGGACGACGTCCTGGCCAGGATCGTCGCCGTGGTCGGGGCGGACACCACCGTGCCCCGCTACCCGGCGGGGCCGGGGGCGGCCAAGCTGTCCGCGGCCTGGCTGATCGAACGCGCCGGGTTCGGCAAGGGCTTCACCCGGGGCAACGCGGGCCTGTCCACCAAGCACACCCTCGCCCTCACCAACCGCGGGTCCGCCACCACCGCGGACCTCCTGGGCCTCGCCCAACAGGTCCGCGACGGCGTCCACAGCGCGTTCGGGGTGCTCCTGCACCCCGAACCCATCCTGATCAACTGCGCGCTGGCCTGACCGGGACCGGACAACAGCCCCGCTCTTGAGGGGGCTGGGGGCGGTCAGGTGGTGCGGTGGGCGCGGGTGGCCGAGGCCTGGGCTCGGGGCTTGAGGACGATCTGGTCCAGGTTGACGTGCGGTGGGCGGGTGGTGGCGAAGGCGATCACCTCGGCCACGTCGTCGGCTGTCAGCGGGGTGATGCCCTCGTAGACCTTGGTGGCGCGGGTGGTGTCGCCGTTGAAGCGGACCAGGGAGAACTCGGTCTCCACCATGCCGGGGAGGATCTCGGTGAAGCGGACGGGGTCGCCGAGGTGTTCGCCGCGGAGGGTGCGGTGGAGGGCGGATTGGGCGTGCTTGGCCGCGGTGTAGCCGGAGCCGCCGTCGTAGATGTCGATGGCGGCGATGGACGTGACGGTCACCACGTGGCCGTTGCCGGAGGCGATCAGCTTGGGCAGCAGGGCCTTGGTGACCCGCAGCGTGCCGAGCACGTTGGCCTCGTACATCCACCGCCAGTCGTCCTCGACCGCGGCGTCGACGCGCTCGAGACCCTTGGCACCACCGGCGTTGTTCACCAGCACGTGGCACTCTGGGACCTGGTCGGCGAACGCCTCGACCGAGGCCGGGTCGGTGACGTCCAGTTCGATCGCGTCGCCGCCGACCGAGTCGGCGACCTCGGCAAGCCGGTCCAGCCGCCGGGCGCCGAGCACCACGTGGAAACCGGCCGCGGCGAGGTGGCGGGCGGTGGCCGCCCCGATGCCCGCGCTCGCCCCGGTGACTACTGCGATTGGCTTGTTCACGGTTGTCGATCCTGCCCCGCGGCCGGGGCCAGGACCGGGCACGGGACTATGAGCACTGTCACACCCGACGTGGCGCACCCCATCGCCACCCGGGCGTCCTTCATCGGTGGGGGAAGACTCGACACTGGAGGTTCCACGGTGAGACGACCGGCTTCGACGACCAGGACCAGCGGCATCATCGGTGCGCTCGTCGTGGTTCTCGCGCTGCTCGCCGGCTGCACCTCGGCGGAACCGGGGACACCTGGCGGCGGCGGTGGCGGTGGGGACGGCGGCCAACAGCAGCAGCAAGCGGACGCGCCCAAGGCCAAGCTGACCGCCAGCCTCGCCACGGACGCGGCCGACGTGCCGCCGGGCGACCCGCTCAAGATCAGCGTGACCGAGGGCGCCATCGACTCGGTCGAGGTGCTGAGCCCGGAGGGCAAGCCGGTCAAGGGCGCCGTGGCGCAGGACAAGCTGACCTGGGCCTCGGCCGAGGTGTTCGGGTACGGCAAGAAGTACACCTACACCGCGGCCGCCACCGGCTCCGACGGCAAGAAGGTCGAGCTCAAGGGCGCGTTCACCACGCTCAAGCCCGCCAAGACCCCGCGCGCGACGATCAACCCGGCGGACAACGCCACCGTGGGCGTCGGCATGCCGATCAGCGTGAAGTTCCCCGAGGGCAAGGTCACCGACAAGGCCGCGGTGGAGAAGGCGCTCGTCGTGGACACCTCGAAGAAGGTCGAGGGCTCCTGGGCGTGGCTCAACGACCAGCAGGTCGACTGGCGGCCCAAGGAGTACTGGCCGTCGGGCACCAAGGTCACCGTCACCGCGAAGCTCTACGGGCTGGCCTACGGCGGCGGCGCCTACGGCAAGGCGGACCTGAGCACCACGTTCACCGTCGGCCGCAACCAGGTGGTCAAGGTCAACACCCCGGACCACAAGATGAACGTCTACCGCGACGGCGTGCTGGCGGCCAGCTACCCCTCCAGCAACGGCAAGGACTCCGACCCGAACCTGAACACGCCCAACGGCACGCTGATCGTCATGCAGAAGGACCCGATCGGCGACTTCTCCAACCCGCGCTACGGCTACACCAACGTCAAGAAGAAGTGGGCCGTGCGGATCTCCAACCACGGCGAGTTCATCCACGAGAACGAGGAGAACCGCGGCAACATCGGCAAGGCCAACACCTCGCACGGCTGCGTGAACCTGCTCGAGTCCGACGCCAAGGCCTACTTCGACTCCGCGCTCATCGGCGACCCGGTGGAGATCACCGGCTCGAAGGCGAACATGCCCACCAGTTCCGACGTCTTCGACTGGCTGATCCCGTGGAGCCAGTGGCAGAAGATGTCGGCGCTGCGTTGATCCACGCCGTGCACGGTGCGGGCGGCGCCACACTGGCCGTCCGCACCGCCGGGGATCCCACCGCGCCGCCGATCGTCTTCGTGCACGGGTGGGCGCAGTCCGGCCGCTGCTGGGCCGCCCAGTTCGCCGATCCCGGGCTCGCCGCCGCGCACCACCTGATCGCCGTTGACCTGCGCGGGCACGGCGAATCGGACATCCCCGACACCGGCTACGACGACCCGGCCGTGTGGGCCGAGGACCTGGCCGCCGTGCTGGCGTTCGCCGGTGCCCCCGCGGTCGTCGTCGGCTGGTCCTACGGCGGTCTGGTGATCACCGACTACGTGCGCGACCGCGGCTGCGCGGACCTGGCCGCCATCGTCCTGGTCGGTGCTATCACCGAGATCGGCAAGGGCCACCCCGGCGGCCGACCGGGCCCCGCGATGGCCGCCGCGCTGCCCGCCGTGTTCGCCGAGGACCTCGCGGTGGCCGTCCCCGCTGTCGCGTCCCTCACAGTCGCCATGACCGCCGAGCCCGCCCCCGGCGCCCTCGCGCAGGCCTGGTTCGGGGACACGCTGCGGGTGCCGCCCGCGGTCCGGAAGGCTTTGTTCAGGCGGGATGTGGGGAGCGGCGACGTGCTCGCGGGGATCACCGCGCCCACCACCGTGGTGCACGGGACCGCCGACGTGGTGGTCGAACCTGCCGGTGCCGAGTACGCGGCCGGGAAGATTCCCGGTGCCACACTGCGTTGGTTCTCAGGGGTCGGGCACGCGCCCTTCGCCGAACGGGTCGACGAGTTCAACGGTGTGCTCCGCCAGGCCGCCCTGGCCGCGGAGGGCCGGAAGGGGTGAATCCGGGGTGACTCCCACGCAGCTGCGCAGGCCTCGGCGCATCGCGGTCCTGTCAGTGCACACGTCCCCGTTGGAGCAGCCCGGCACGGGGGACGCGGGCGGGATGAACGTCTACATCACCGAGACGACCACGCGGATGGCCCAGCGCGGCATCGCGGTCGAGGTGTTCACCCGGGCCACCGCCTCCGACCTGCCGCCGGTCGTCGAACTGGCCCCCGGCGTGCTGGTCAGGCACGTCTCCGCAGGCCCGTTCGAGGGGTTGCAGCGCGCCGAGCTGCCCAGCCAGCTGTGCCCGTTCACCGCGGGCGTGCTGCGCGCCGAGGCCAGGCACGAGCCGGGCCACTACGAGCTGGTGCACTCGCACTACTGGCTCTCCGGCCAGGTCGGCTGGCTGGCCCGCGAGCGCTGGGGGGTGCCGCTGGTGCACACCGCGCACACCCTGGCCAAGGTCAAGAACGCCGCGCTCGCCGACGGCGACACCCCGGAGCCGCTCGACCGCGTCCTCGGCGAGCAGCAGGTGGTCGACGAGGCCGACCAGCTCATCGCCAACACCGCCGTCGAGGCCGCGCAGCTGATCGACCTGTACGACGCGGCGCCGGAGAAGGTCAGGACCATCGCCCCCGGGGTCGACCTGGACCGCTTCCGCCCGGGCGACCGGGCCGCGGCCAGGGCCAGGCTGCGGCTGCCGCAGGACGCCGTGGTGGTGGCCTTCGTCGGCCGCATCCAGCCGCTGAAGGCGCCGGACGTGCTGCTGCGCGCCGCCGCCGAGCTGATCGCCAGGGGCACCGCGGCCAGGGACAAGCTCGTCGTCCTCGTCGCGGGCGGGCCCTCCGGCACCGGCCTCGACCAGCCCGCCGCGTTGCAGGACCTGGCCGTCGCGCTGGGCATCACCGACGTGGTGCGGTTCCTGCCGCCGCAGTCCGGGGCCGCGCTGGCCACCGTCTACCGCGCCGCCGACGTGGTCGCCGTGCCCAGCCACAACGAGAGCTTCGGCCTGGTCGCCCTGGAGGCGCAGGCCTGCGGCACCCCGGTGGTCGCCGCCGCCGTCGGCGGGTTACCGGTCGCGGTCGCCGACCGGGTGTCCGGCCTGCTCGTCGACGGCCACGCCACCGCCGACTGGGCCGACTCGCTCGGCCGCCTGGTCACCGCGCCCGACCTGCGCGCCGAGCTGGGCGCAGGCGCGGTCCGGCACGCCAGGGCGTTCTCCTGGGACCGCACCACCGACGCCCTCATCGCTGCCTACGTCGAGGCCGACCACGTCCTGCGGTACGCCTCCGCGCGTGCTGAGGTGGCGGTGTGACGGATGCGCATTCACTCGACCAGGTAATCGCGGACGCGCTCACCGAGCGGGAGCTGGACTACGAGCGGCCGCAGCCGGGCCGGTTCCACGTCACCCTCCCCGGGATCAAGAAGCAGCGCACCAACTGCTGGCTCATCCTGGGCAACCACGCGCTCAGCGTCGAGGCGTTCGTGTGCCGCAAGCCGGACGAGGCGCACGAGGAGGTCTACCGCTTCCTGCTGCGCCGCAACGCCCGGCTCTACGGCGTGCACTACACCGTCGACCGATTGGGTGACATCTACCTGGTGGGCAAGGTCAGCCACGCCGCGGTGACCGCCGACGAGCTCGACCGCCTGCTCGGCCAGGTCCTCGAGGCAGCCGACGGCGACTTCAACACCCTGCTGGAGATCGGCTTCGCCTCCGCCATCCGCCGCGAGTGGGACTGGCGGACCTCGCGCGGCGAGTCGCTCGCCAACCTCCAGGCCTTCGCCCACCTGCTCGAACCCGCCGGGCAACAGGGCCGTGTCGCAGACGAGGCCGACTCGTGATCACCCCGCCCGCAACGCCCTGACCCGCGCGCCCCGTCTGCATGTCAGACGAACAGCGCGAGAGGGGAGCTCGACATGGTGAGCCGGAGAGCCGGGTTAACCGCGGTGCTGCTGGTGGCGGGGGCCTTGGCGGTGGGGTGCACGTCGACGGACAGCATGTCGTCGGGCGGGGCGCCCGCCGCGCCCGTCCCCGCGTTGCACGAGCCGGGCGGGCCGGGCGACAGCGCAACCGACCTCGCCACCGGGACGGGCGCCCGCTCCGGGTCGTCGCCCACCGAGGCGAACAAGGAGCCCGCGGAGCCGCCTCGGGTCAACCAGCCGGGCGTGGACCGCAAGCTCGTCCGCACCGCGAGCGTGGAGCTGACCGCGGGCAAGGTGTCCGACGCCGCCGACCAGGTCCGCGACGCGGTGACCTCGGAGGGCGGGTTCTCCGGGCAGGAGCAGGTCAACGACCGGTACGCGACGCTGACCCTGCACGTGCCGTCCGACCGGCTGGACAAGGCGCTGGAGAAGATCACCGCGGCCGGGCAGGTGCGCAACCGCTCGCAGACCGCTCAGGACGTCACCGAGCAGGTCGTGGACGTGGAGAGCCGCATCGAGACCCAGCGGGCCAGCCTGGCCAGGGTGCGCGCGCTGCTCGACCGCGCGGGCACCATCTCGGAGATCGTGCAGCTCGAGGGCGAGGTCACCCGGCGCGAGGCCGAGCTGGAGTCGCTGCTCAAGCGGCGCGAGGTGCTCGCGGGCAGCGTCGCGCTGTCGACGGTGACCGTGCGGATCAGCCTCGACGGGGCCGCCCCGCCGGTGGCCGAGGACGACGACTCGTTCCTCGGTGCGCTCGCGACCGGGTGGCGGGCGTTCCTGGACGCGGGGTCGTTCGTGCTGCGCGTCGTGGGCACCGTGCTGCCGTTCGCGGTGGTGCTGGGGATCCCGGCCTACCTGCTGTGGCGCGCTCGTCGGCGCAACCGCACCGTGGTGACCCCGCCGCCTGCGGTAGTACCTGCCACTGAAGCCTGACTGTCGCAAGCTGAGAGTTTGAGTCGCGGGGCGGTTCGAGCGCGTGGGTGCCTTCGCGTTCCCGAACGGTTCTGAACTGGGGTTTTGAGTCGCGGGGCGGTTCGAGCGAGGGGGAGTCGCGTTCCCGAACCGCCCCGCGCCTGCCCGCTGCGTCCCGTGGCGGGGGGCACCCGGGAGCCTCGCGGGTCGGCGGCTCGGCAGGGGAGTCGAGCCGCGCGGGACGCCACCCGGACCAGGGAGTGCGTGGGAGCTGACCCGGGGCGCCTATAGGTCAACTTGTCAGATGCCGGACGCCTGCACAAGGCCGACAACTACGCCATTCGTGTCTGTCGCAGACTGTTAGTAACTATTCGATCACGGAAGTCGGTGATCCGACAACTATCTGTGCCTTTGGCGGCGTTTGGGGGTACAAGCTGGGCCAAATCGGGTGTCACCCGGTGGTGAGTGCCGCTGACCGGCGCAAGCAGCTCGCCCCTTCGGGCCAGGGTGGTCGTCGGGTCCACCGGTGAGCAGTGGCACACCCCGGGTGAGCTCGCGGGTCTGGCAGGCTTTCGCCATGGCCATCGGAACCCTGGTGTTGCTCCGCCACGGCGAGAGCGTCTGGAACGCGCAGAACCTGTTCACCGGCTGGGTGGACGTCGCCCTGTCCGAGAAGGGGGTCGCCGAGGCCTCCAGGGGCGGGCTGCTGCTGCGCGAGGCGGGCATCCTGCCGGACGTCGTGCACACCTCGTTGCAGCGCCGCGCGATCACCACCGCGCACCTCGCCCTCGACGCGGCCGACCGGGTGTGGATCCCGGTCAAGCGCGACTGGCGGCTCAACGAGCGGCACTACGGCGCGCTCCAGGGCAAGAACAAGAAGCAGACGCTGGCGGAGTTCGGCGAGGAGCAGTTCATGCTCTGGCGCCGCTCCTACGACACCCCGCCGCCGCCCATCGACCCCGGCGACGAGTTCAGCCAGGACGGCGACCCCCGCTACGCGCACCTCGGTGCCGCCGCCCCGCGCACCGAGTGCCTCAAGGACGTCGTGGCCAGGCTCGTCCCGTACTGGGAACAGGAGATCGTGCCGGACCTGCGCGCGGGCAAGACCGTGCTGGTCGGCGCGCACGGCAACTCGCTGCGGGCGCTGGTCAAGCACCTCGACGGCATCTCCGACGGCGACATCGCAGGCCTGAACATCCCCACCGGCATCCCGTTGCGCTACGACCTCGACGAGGCGCTGAAGCCGACCAACCCCGGCGGCACCTACCTCGACCCGGACGCCGCGAACGCCGCGATCAGCGCGGTGGCCAACCAGGGCCGCTAGTCCCCAGTGGACTGATGGATCGGACGAAGTGGACGCCCCGCCGGTCGTTGGGGTGTCCACTTCGGCCGGTCGGCCACCGCCGACACGGCCGGGAGCCGTCGACCCGGGTGTGATCCCCCCAACGGCCGGTTTCGCTCCGACGGCGGTGTCGCCCGGACGCATGGAGTGCGATGGTTACCGGCCAGTAGGACACGATCGAGTGAACGGGGCTTGGCCGAGTGGGGAACAAGCACGCGCAGGGGTGTCGGCACGGTCACCAATGCCGTTCCCGGGCTGGTCAAACCACTGGGGCCCCTGCCTACGATCCTCGGTGTGGCCGCCCCGGTCTGTCTCGCGCTGTCGTTCGGCACCCTGCTGATCGGCCTGTTCGTCGGCTTCCTCCTCGGTCGGTCCCGCTCCGGTGGGACCGGGAGGGCCCCGGACGGCCCCACGGTCGCCGACCTGGTCCAACGGATCATCCAGTCCACCCACACCGGTGTGGTCGTGCTCAACCGGTTCGGTGACGTGGTGATCCACAACCCCAGGGCGGAGGAACTCGGCCTGGTCCGCAACAACCGCGTCGACGACCGGGCCCGCAAGGCCGCCGAGGTGGTCGTCGAGACCGGCGACCCCATCGAGGTGGACCTCTCGCCGCTGGAGTCGCGGGTCGGGCGCACCCCCGAGGCCGTGCTCGGCGAGGTCCGGCCGCTCGGCGACGGGTTCACCGCCGTCGACGCCGACGACCAGTCCGAGGCGGTCCGGCTGGAGGCCACCCGGCGCGACTTCGTCGCCAACGTCAGCCACGAGCTCAAGACCCCGGTCGGCGCGATGGCGCTGCTGGCCGAGGCGGTGCTCGACGCCGCGGACGACCCGGTCGAGGTGCGCCGGTTCACCACCAAGATCCTCAACGAGGGCAACCGGCTGGGCACGCTGGTCACCGAGTTGATAGCGCTGTCGCGGTTGCAGGGCGCCGAGCGGCTGCCCGAGATGCACACCGTCGAGGTCGACGCCGTGCTGCGCGAGGCCATGGGCCGCGCCCGGCTGGTGATGGAGTCCACCGGCATCGACGTCACCACCGACGACGACAGCGGCCTGCTCGTGCAGGGCGACCGGACGCTGCTGGTCACCGCGCTGTCCAACCTGCTGCAGAACGCGCTCGCCTACTCCTCGGCCGGTAGCCCGGTCTCGGTGAGCCGCAGCGTGGCCGACGGCTTCGTGGAGATCGCCGTCACCGACCGCGGCATCGGCATCCCGGAGGACGAGCAGCAGCGGGTCTTCGAGCGGTTCTACCGCGTCGACCGGGCCCGCTCGCGCGCCACCGGCGGCACCGGCCTCGGCCTGGCCATCGTCAAGCACGTCGCGGCCAACCACGGCGGCGAGGTGCGGCTGTGGAGCAAGCCCGGCCTCGGCTCGACCTTCACCCTGCGCGTCCCGGCCCAGGCCGAACCCCGGGACCAGACCACGAACGGTGCGGAGCCCACCCTGGTGGGCGGCCGCGCGATCGCTCCGTCGAAATCCGACGGCGCCGCGACCGATGGAGGAATGGCATGACGAGAGTGCTGATCGTGGAGGACGAGGAGTCCTTCGCCGACCCGCTTGCCTTCCTGCTGCGCAAGGAGGGCTTCACCGCCGCCGTGGCCGTCACCGGCCAGCAGGCGCTGGAGGAGTTCGACCGCAACGGCGCCGACATCGTCCTGCTCGACCTGATGCTGCCCGGGATGAGCGGCACCGACGTGTGCAAGGCGCTGCGCCAGCGCTCCGCGGTGCCGGTGATCATGGTGACCGCCCGCGACAGCGAGATCGACAAGGTCGTCGGCCTCGAGCTCGGCGCGGACGACTACGTCACCAAGCCGTACTCGGCGCGCGAGCTGATCGCCAGGGTGCGCGCGGTGCTGCGCCGCGGCGGCGAGGCCGGTGGCGACGGCGAGCTGCTGCCCCAGGTGCTCGCGGCCGGACCGGTGCGAATGGACGTCGAGCGGCACGTGGTCACTGTGGACGGCACCGACGTCCCGCTGCCGCTCAAGGAGTTCGACCTGCTCGAGTACCTGCTGCGCAACGTCGGCAGGGTGCTCACCCGCGGCCAGCTCATCGACCGGGTGTGGGGCGCGGACTACGTCGGCGACACCAAGACCCTCGACGTGCACGTCAAGCGGTTGCGCTCGAAGATCGAACCCGACCCGGCCTCGCCGCGCCACCTGGTGACGGTGCGCGGTCTGGGTTACAAGTTCGAGTCCTGATCGTCGCCCCGGTACGGTGCCCCAGTGCGCCTAGGTGTGCTCGACGTCGGGTCCAACACCGTCCACCTGCTCGTGGTGGACGCTCGTCGGGGTGCCCACCCCACGCCCGCGCGGTCTGAGAAGACCGTGCTGCGGCTGGCGGAGCGGATCACCTCGACCGGCCAACTGTCCAAGGTGGGCGCCGACGAGCTGGTGCGCACCGTCGCCGCGGCCAAGGAGTCCTCGGTCCGGCTCGGCTGCGCCGACCTCATGGCCTTCGCCACCTCCGCGGTGCGCGAGGCGGGCAACTCGGCCGCGGTGCTGCGCCGGGTGCACAAGGAGACCGGGGTCGAGCTCAAGGTCCTCTCCGGTGAGGACGAGGCCAGGCTGACCTTCCTCGCCGCCCGCCGCTGGTACGGCTGGTCGGCTGGCAACCTGCTGGTGCTCGACATCGGCGGCGGCTCGCTGGAGATCGCCGCCGGGATCGACGAGGACCCGGACTTCGCCTGGTCGCTGCCGCTGGGCGCCGGTCGGCTGACCCGCACCCGGTTCACCAGCGACCCGCCCGGCCGCGACCAGGTCGAGCGCACGGTCGGCTGGCTGGCCGAGCAGCTCGCGCCGGTGGCCCGCCGGGTCGCCAAGTACGGCGCCCCGGACCGGGCGGTCGCGACCTCCAAGACCTTCCGCACCCTGGCGCGGCTCACCGGTGCCGCGCCGTCCTCGGACGGGCCACGGGTCCGCAGGGTGCTGACCGACACCGCGCTCAGCCAACTGATCGCGTTCATCACCCGCATGTCGGCCGCTGACCTGGCCCAGTTGGACGGGGTCAGCCCCAGCCGGGCGCACCAACTGGTGGCCGGTGCGCTGGTGGCGCAGGCCACTATGCGAGCGTTGTCACTGCCCGAGGTGGAAATCGGGCCGTGGGCGCTGCGCGAAGGGGTCATCCTGCGGCGGCTGGACCAGACGAATGGTGAGGACCACACTGTTCACTCGGATTGACGAGATCCGGGTGGCCCCCGACCCCGAGGGGCCGGTGCCGCCCGCGGCGCGGGTGGGCACTGGACGGATCGGCCTGCACGGGGCACGGTGGAGTGGATGAGTCAAGAAGGTGGTTCGGAGCGCACGCAGCGCACCGTGGCCGAGTTGCTGGCCAAGTACGGCGGCTCCCCTGGCGACGGCGCGCCGCGCAGGCGCCGCCGCAAACCGGACGACGCCTCGGAGACCGCGCCGCAGGCGATCATCGACCGGGTGATGTCCGACAGCGGCAAGCTGCTGCCGATCCGCGAGGACCAGCCGCCGCACGAGCGCGCCTCGCACCGGCAGGACCGGGGCCCGGCCCCGCAGCCGCCGCAGGCACCGTCCCCGGCGCAGCAGGCCCCGCAGCTGCCCAGGCGCACGCGACCGGACCAGCCGCAGGCCAGGGTCGACCAGCAGCCGCCGACCCAGCAGCACCCGCCGGTGGCCCCGCCGCGCCGCGAGCCCCAGGTGGACCCCCGCCAGGCCGCGCGCCCGGTGGTCGAGCCCCGGGTGGCGGAGCCCCCGCGCCAGCCGCAGCGGCCGGACGACCCGCGGCCGCCCCAGGGCAGGCCGGACCAGGTCAGGCCAGAGCAGGTCCGGCCGGAGCAGCCCGAGCAGCGCCACCCGCAGGCGCCCCCGCCGCCGCACCCGCGCCAGGTCGACCCCCGCGAGCAGCACGGACCGCAGGCAGCGGCCAGGCCGAGGCCGGACGTGGCCGAGCCGCTCACCGAGCAGCTGCCCAGGGTCCCGGCCGACGACCCGCTGCCCGACCCGGGCGAGCCGCCCGCCGGTCTGGGCAAGGCGCCGAACCGGGCGCCGCTGCCCAGGCGCGCGCCGTCGGGTGCCCGGCGCCCGCCGCAGGTCTCGCAGCCGTTGCCGGTCCCGCCGCCGCAGGTGTCCCAGCCGCTGCCCGTCCCGCAGGTGTCGCAGCCACTACCGGTGCCGCCGCGCCAGCCCGGGTACCGCGAGTTCGCCGGTGACTCGGCCGAGACCGCGGTCGACCCGACCGGGCCGCCGCCGGAGTTCCGCGAGGAGTTCACCGGCTTCGACGACAAGGCCGCGACCCGGTTCACCGACTACTCCGCGCACGACGAGTTCGCCGACCGGCTCGACGACGACCTCGACGACCGCTTCGACAAGGACATCGACGACCGGTTCGACGAGGACGACGAGCCCGACCGCGCCCGCGACGACCTCGACGACGACGAGGACGAGCCGGACGCCGACGAGGCCCCGCGCTCGGCTGGCCGCGAGTGGCTGATCATGGTCGGCCAGCTCGGGCTCGGCGTGGTCGGCGGCGCCGTGGTGTGGTTGATCTTCAACTGGCTGTGGCGGGTGCTGCCCGCCGCCGCGCTGGTCGGCGCGCTGGCGGTGATCGTCGGGCTGGTGCTGATCGTGCGCAAGGTGCGCCGGGCGGAGGACCTGCAGACCACGGTGCTCGCGGTGCTGGTCGGGTTGTTGGCGACGGTCTCCCCGGCGGCATTGTTGCTGCTCGGCCGGTGATCCCGGTCGGTCTCTCGACCGCGTCGGTGTGGCCGAGGACCGCCTCGACCGCCTTCGCCCTGGCCGCCTCGCTCGGCTACGACGGGGTCGAGGTGATGGTCTGGGCCGACCCGCTGAGCCAGGACGTGCCCGCGCTGGCCCGCCAGTCCCGCCGCAGCGGGGTCCCGGTGCTCGCCGTGCACGCGCCCTGCCTGCTGGTGACGCAGCGGATCTGGTCGCCGGACCCGGAGGTCCGGCTGCGCCGCGCGGTGGAGGCCGCGCAAGACCTGGGTGCGCCGACGGTGGTGGTCCACCCGCCGTTCCGCTGGCAGCGCGGCTACGCCGAGCGCTTCGCGGACCTGGTCGCCGCTCTGGAGGACGGCAGCGGCGTCGCGGTCGCGGTGGAGAACATGTTCCCGGTGCGCCGCGGCTCGGTGGAGATCAGTGCGTTCCGCCCGTCGATCGACCCGACCGAGGTCGGGCACCGCAACTACACGCTGGACCTGTCGCACACCTCCGCCGCGCATGTGGACGCCCTGGCGCTGGCCGAGCGGATGGGCGCGGGCCTGCGGCACGTCCACCTGGCGGACGGCACCGGACTGGCCAAGGACGAGCACCTGGTACCGGGTCGCGGTGGCCAGCCGTGCGCGCAGGTGTGCAGGCGGTTGGTCGAGACCGGGTTCGCCGGGCAGGTCGTGGTGGAGATCAGCACCAGGCGGGCGCGCACCTCCGGGCAGCGCGAGGCGGACATCGCGGCGGCGTTGCGGTTCGCACGGTCCCACTTGGTCGGAGAGTAGACAGTTCGGCGCAAACATAGGACGACCGGATGGCTGTCTTGGCTCGATAGGACACGAGCCGTACAGTTCCCCCCGTGAACCCGTTGCGTTCCTTGATCCTGGCCGCCGCGCGAAACGGCACCATCCGCCGCCTGGTGGCCACCGCTCCCGTCAGCAGGGACGTCGTGCGCCGCTTCGTCGCGGGCGAGACCACGGCGGAGGCCGTCGCCGTCACCCGGCAGCTGGTCGACTCCGGTCTCACCGTGACCCTCGACTACCTCGGTGAGGACACCACCGACGCCAAGCAGGCCGAGCACACGGTCCTGGCGTACCTGGAGCTCCTCGACCAGCTGCACGCCGACGGCCTGTCCGACCGGGCCGAGGTGAGCGTCAAGCTCTCCGCCGTCGGGCAGATGTTCGACGAGGACCTCGCGCTGGCCAACGCCAAGCGGATCTGCGCGGCGGCCGAGGCAGCGGGCACGACGGTCACGCTCGACATGGAGGACCACACCACCACGGACTCGACGCTGCGCATCCTGCGCGAGCTGCGCCAGACCTGGCCGTGGGTCGGCGCCGTGCTCCAGTCCTACCTGCACCGCACCCTCGACGACGTCAACGCCCTGTCCGGGTCCGGCTCGCGCGTGCGGCTCTGCAAGGGCGCCTACAAGGAGCCCGAGACGGTCGCCTTCCAGGAGGCGGTCGAGGTCGACAAGAGCTACGTCCGCTGTGCGAACGCGTTGCTCGCGGGCGACGGCTACCCGAAGTTCGCCACCCACGACCCGCGCCTGGTGCGGATCATCGGGGAGCGCGCCGAGGCCCACGGCCGCAAGCCGGGCAGCTTCGAGCACCAGATGCTCTTCGGCATCCGACCCGACGAGCAACTCCGGTTGGCGCAGCTCGGCCACACCGTGCGGGTGTACGTGCCTTACGGCGGGGAGTGGTACGGCTACCTGATGCGCAGGATGGCCGAGCGCCCCGCGAACACCGCCTTCTTCCTCCGCGCCCTGGCGACCCGGGGCTGAGAAGAACCCCGATCCGTGGCACAGCGCAAAATCGCGGACGCGGGCGTGGCAGGCTATCGCCCATGAGTAGTGCTGCAGGGCACGGCGACGTCCGGGCGGCCGGTGGGGCGTTCGCCGCGGCGGTCAGGGTGCGGCCGCTGGGGGACGGCACCTTCACCGCCGACCTCCCCGCCCCGTGGACGGTCGGCGGGCGCCCGCACGGGGGATTCCTGATGGCCTTGTTGGCCAAGGCCGCGGTGGCCACGCACAGCGGCGCGGGCGCACCGCTGGTCGACCCGCTGACGGTGAGCGCGCAGTTCCTGCGCCCACCCGGGGTCGGACCGGTGCTGCTGCGCACCGACGTCCGCAAGTCGGGGCGGCGCACCACGGTCGTGGCGGTGCACCTCGAGCAGAGCGGGCACAGCTGCGTGGAGGGCGTGGTCACCACCGGTCGGCTGCCGCGCGAACGCGCCGCCTGGACGGATTTACCCAACCAGTCTGCGGAACCGCCCGGCAACGCGATCGACCTGTCCACGGTGCCCTCGGCCTCGGTGTTCAAGCTGAGCGAGGTCTGCGACGTGCGGCTCGACCCCAACGGGGCCGGGTTCCTGCACGGGCACATCGGCGACCCGCTGCGGTTGCGGCTGTGGGCGCGGCCAAGGGGTGAGCACCCGGACCCGCTGTTCGCCTTGGTGGCCGGGGACATCTCGATGCCGGTGACCTTCAACCTCGGCAGGCTCGGCTGGTCGCCGACGGTCCAGCTGACCGCGCACCTGCGGTCGCGGCCCGCCCCGGGGTGGTTGCGGATCCAGGTGGAGTCGAAGGCCGTGCACGGTGTCTGGTTCGACTCCGACGCGACTGTGGTCGATTCCACCGGCAGACTTGTCTGCCAGGCGCGGCAGTTGGCGCTATCGGCCGCCGGTTAGAACTTCACCGTTTTCGCCGTCTTTTTCACTGTTTTCCACAAAGTGCGGCGGATGGTCTGGACCACCCATTCCGGCGCGCCCGCATTCGTCCCCGCCGCACCCGATCGGGCACCGCTGCCGGGAAAACCGGGAACGAGTGGCTAGCCTGTCGGCCATGACTGAGGCGAACGCGCGGCCGGTGATCGCCGTGCTCGGCGCCGGCAAGATCGGCGAGGCCCTGCTCTCCGGACTGCTGCACGGCGGCAGGCAGGCCGACGAGCTGCTGTTCACCGAGCGCTCCGCAGGCCGCTCCGCGCAGCTGACCGACACCTACGGCATCGACGCCGTCGACGTGCCCACCGCGGCCAAGACGGCCGACGTGCTGGTCATCGCGGTCAAGCCGCAGGACATCGACCCGCTGCTCGACGACCTGGCCGGTGCGGTCAGCGCCGACACCCTGATCGTGTCGCTGTGCGCGGGCCTGCCGACCGCCCTGTTCGAGCGCAGGCTGCCCGCGGGCATCCCGGTGGTCCGGGTCATGCCGAACACCCCGATGCTGGTCGGCGAGGCCATGAGCGCCATCTCGCCGGGCAAGCACGCCACCTCGGCGCACCTGGCCATCGTCGAGGAGCTGCTGGGGGTCGTCGGCAAGGTCGTGCGGGTGCCCGAGTCGCAGCAGGACGCGGTGACCGCGCTGTCGGGCTCCGGCCCGGCCTACTTCTTCTTCCTGGTCGAGGCCATGATCGACGCCGGGATCCTGCTCGGCCTGCCGCGCGCGGTGGCCGAGAAGCTGATCATCCAGTCGGCGGTCGGCGCGGCGGCGATGCTGGCCGAGACCGGCGAGCACCCGGTGACCCTGCGCGAGGCCGTCACCTCGCCCGCTGGGACGACGATCATGGCGATCCGGGAGTTGGAGCGGCACGGGGTGCGCGCGGCGCTGCTGGCGGCCATCGAGGCGGCCAGGGACCGCTCCCGCGAGCTGGGCCGCGCGCACGACGCAGATTGAACCCGAAGTGACGTCGCACTTGTCACACGTGTCCCGCTACTCTCGATCGGTACACGTGCGTGTCGAATCCGTCGGTGGGGAAGCCGACGGCGCGACGCGTGGTTAAGGACGCGGTGGATCATGCCTGCGAGCAAGCGCGACTCCGATCCGCCCGGCCTCCCGCAGGTGCAATTCCTGACGGTGGCCGAGGTGGCGGCCCTCATGCGGGTCTCGAAGATGACGGTGTACCGGCTGGTGCACGGCGGCGAGCTGCCCGCGGTGCGGGTCGGCAAGTCGTTCCGGGTTCCGGAGAAGGCCGTGCACGACTACCTGCAGAACGCCTACTTCGACGCTGGGTGAGCGGGCTTGTCCCCGCCCGCCCGCGAGCTCGCCGAGGCGGCCAGGTAGGCTGGCCAGCCGTTGTGCCTGGTGTCTTGGCGCGCGTCGTTGACGTGTCCGCCGCACCGGAGCGCCGGACACCTGGAACGACCTAGAAACACGTAAGGACACACATGGGCTCGGTCATCAAGAAGCGTCGCAAGCGCATGTCGAAGAAGAAGCACCGCAAGCTGCTCCGCAAGACTCGCGTCCAGCGTCGCAAGCTCAAGAAGTAGTGTCTGCCCGCGGCGTCCGCTGGTGCGGGCGCCGCTGGTAACACCCTGTGTGACCTGCGTTAACAGTGCGTTGCCCGACCGGGGGACGCCGGTGGGCGCGAGTAGGCTCGGACCTCCAAGCGCCCACTCCCCCGGGGGTCCCATGACACCACGGACCGTCCTGGTCACCGGTGTCGGCGGCTACCTGGGTGGCCACCTGGCCGCCCGGCTGGCGGCGAACCCGGCCATCGACCGCGTGCTCGGCGTCGACACCGTCGGCCCGTACCGCGCGGTCGCCGGTCTGCCGGGTCGCGTCGAGTTCGTCCGCGCCGACATCCGCAACCCGCTCATCGCCAAGGTGATCACCTCGGCCGAGGTCGACACCGTCGTGCACGCCTCGCTGACCGCCAACCCGCCCGGCCCGTCCCGGCGCAGCGCGGTCAAGGAGATGAACGTCATCGGGGCGATGCAGCTGCTCGCCGCCTGCCAGCGCGCCCCGTCGGTGCGCAAGCTCGTGATCAAGTCCACCGCCGCCGTCTACGGCGCCGGGGCCCGGCTGCCCGCCGTGCTGACCGAGGACGGCCCGCCGCGTGAGCTGTCCTCCAGCGGGTACGCCAAGGACGCCGTCGAGGTCGAGGGCTACGCCCGCGCGTTCGCCCGCCGCCGCCAGGACGTCGAGGTCACCGTGGTCCGGCTGAGCAACCTCATCGGCCCCAGCGTCGACACGGTGCTCACCCGCTACTTCGCGCTCCCGGTCGTGCCCACCGTGCTCGGCTACGACCCGCGCATCCAGCTCCTGCACTCCGAGGACGCCCTCGCCGTGCTGGAGCGGGCCGCGACCAGCCCGGTCTCGGGCGTGTTCAACGCGGGCGGCGACGGGGTGCTGCTGCTCTCGCAGGCCATCCGCCGCGCCGGTCGGGTCCCGTTCCCGGTCCCGCGCGCGGCGATGCCCACCGCGGGCAGGCTGCTGCGCGGCGCCAGGGTGGTCGACTTCTCCGCCGACCACGTCCGCTACCTCAACCACGGCCGGGTGCTGGACACGACCCGGCTGCGCACGGTCCTCGGGTTCACCCCGCGGTGGACCACCCGCCAGGCGTTCGACGACTACGTCCACGGCAGCGGGTTGCGACCGGTCCTCGATCCCACGGTCATCGAGCGTCTTGAACGCCGCTTGGTGGGTACCCGATGAAGGTGACGCGCGTGCAGCAGCAGGCCCAGGTCATCCCGTTGGACCGCGCGGAGCGGCAGCGCAAGCCGACGCAGGAAGGTCCACCGGTCGAGCCGACCCCCTTACGCCCGCCTCCCTCGGAGGAGCCCGCCACGGGTCTCCGCGGGGTGGTGGCGGATGCCCTCGGCTTCGCCCGTAGGCGCCTCTCGGGCGACTACACGGTCGACCAGTTCGGGTTCGACCCTGAACTCACCGACGCCGTGCTGCTGCCCCCGCTGCGTGCGGTCTACCGCAAGTGGTTCCGGGTCGAGGTGACGGGCGCGGAGAACCTACCGGCATCCGGTGGCGCACTCGTCGTGTCCAACCACTCCGGCACCCTCCCGTGGGACGCCCTGATGACGGCCGTGGCGGTCAAGGACAACCGGGACCGCTACCTGCGGATGCTCGGCGCGGACCTCGTCTTCCAGACCCCGCTGCTGGGTGCCCTGGCCCGCAAGTCCGGGCAGACGCTGGCCTGCAACCCGGACGCCGAGCACCTGCTGCGCTCCGGCGAACTGGTCGGCGTCTGGCCGGAGGGCTTCAAGGGCGTCGGCAAGCCGTTCGCCGACCGCTACAAGCTCCAGCGCTTCGGCCGCGGCGGCTTCGTCTCCGCCGCGCTGCGCACCGGCGTCCCGATCGTGCCCTGCTCCATCGTCGGCGCGGAGGAGATCTACCCCAAGATCGCCGACCTCAAGCCGCTGGCGCGCCTGCTCGGCCTGCCCTACTTCCCCATCACCCCGTTCTTCCCGCTGCTCGGTCCACTCGGGCTGGTCCCGCTGCCGTCCAAGTGGCACATCCACTTCGGACCCCCGGTGTCCACTGAGGAGCACGCGGCCGCCGAGGACGACCCGGCCGTGGTGTTCGCGCTGACCGACCAGATCCGGGAAACCATCCAGCAAACCCTCTACCGCATGCTCAACCAGCGCGGCAACCCGTTCCTGGGCTAGGGCCGCAACCACAACGAGCGCGGCCCCCGGATCACCGACGTCGACCGCCACTTCGGCTTCGCGGCGACGGTGATCCTGGGCAGGGCCTCGGTCAGCGCGCGCAGCGCGACCTCGCCCTCCAGCCGGGCCAGCGGGGCGCCGACGCAGTAGTGGGCGCCGCTGGAGAAGGCCAGGTGGTCGTTGTCCCGCGCGCGGCCGATGTCGAACTCGTCCGGCTGCTCGAACGCCGCGGGGTCCCGGCCCGCCGAACCGATCAGGGCGATGACCATGCTGTTCTCCGCCACCGGGACCCCGGAGATCTCGGTGTCCCGGTGCGAGATCCGCGCGGTCATCTGCACCGGTGCCTCGTAGCGCAGCACCTCCTCGACGGCCGGGCCGAGCAGGGTGTCGTCGCCGCGCAGCCGGTCCCACTGGTCGGGGTTGGTCGCGAAGGACCACACGGCGTTGCCGATCAGGTTCGTCGTCGTCTCGAAGCCGGCGAGCAGCAGCAGTTCGCAGGTCGTCGCCAGTTCCACCTCGGTGAGCTCGTCCGAGGCGGCCAGCGCGCTGATCACGTCCTCGCCCGGGTCCGCCCTGCGCTCGGCGATGAGCCGGGTGAACAGCGCGCGCAGTTCCCGGTTCGCGGTCCGGACCTGCAGCGCGTGCCGCACCGACTTCACCCCGTCCAGCGACGCGCCGAGCACCCGGCCGTAGCGGGCGAACACGTCGGCGTCGACGTCCGGGATGCCGAGCAGGTCGCTGATCACCGCGATCGGCAGCGGCGCGGCGAAGTCGGCCACCAGGTCGAACCGGTCCTCGGCCAGGGCCCGCTCCAGCAGCCGGGCGGTGGCGTTCTCGACGCCTGACCGGTACCCGGCGATCTTGGCCGGGGAGAACGCGGGCCTGGCCAGCGCCCGCAGCCGGGTGTGGTCGGGCGGGTCCAGCTCCAGCAACGACGGGATGACCTCGACATCGCCCGGCAGCCCGGAGGCGGTGAACGGCGGCGGCTCGGCCCCGTCGGTGGTCCGGACGCCGAAGGTGCGGTCGCGCAACAACTTCGAGCACAACGCGTGCGAGGCCACCACCGTCAACCCGGTGGCGCTGCGCCGGACCCCGGCGCCTTCCCGCAGCCGCGCGTAGATCCCGTACGGCTCACCCCGCCACGGCGCGGACACCAACCGCGCCAGCCCGTCGCCCCGCGCCGCCATGCCCCACACCGCCGCGCGTTGCACACCCAGCCGCGCGCCCAGCTTCAGCTCGTCCTTCACGGTTCCCCCCGATCCTGTCGCACCGGTCCGTGCCCCAGCCGCGCCGGATCACCGCCCCAGCGTGACGCGCGGAGCCGATCCGTGACCACCCGTCGTGGTCGAGGTCATCCGCCCAGGTCAGATGACGCGCTTGCGGTAGGCCAGGCCCGCGGCGACGGCGCCTGCCAGGGCGCCCGCGCCCAGCACCGAGGGGACGCCGATCTTGGCGGCCTTGCGGCCGGTGCGGAAGTCGCGGATCTCCCAGCCGCGCTTGCGGGCCACCTCGCGCAGGCCGGAGTCCGGGTTGACGGCCACCGCGGTGCCCGCCACCGAGAGCATCGGGATGTCGTTGGACGAGTCCGAGTAGGCGGTGCAGCGGCGCAGGTCCAGGCCCTCGCGGGCGGCCAGCGAGCGGACCGCGTGCGCCTTGGCCGGGCCGTGCAGCATCTCGCCGACCAGCTTCCCGGTGAAGACGCCGTCGGTGCTCTCGGCGACCGTGCCCAGCGCGCCGGTCAGCCCGAGCCTGCGGGCGATGATCTCGGCCAGCTCCACCGGGGTCGCTGTGACCAGCCAGACCCGCTGACCCGCGTCCAGGTGCATCTGGGCCAGCGCCCTGGTGCCCGGCCAGATCTTGTCCGACATCAGCTCGTCGAAGATCTCCTCGCCCAGCGCGCTCAGCTCGGCGACCGTGTGACCGGCCACAAAGGACAGCGCCTGCTCCCGGCTGCTGCGGATGCCGTCCGCGCTCTCCTTGCCGCCGATGCGGAACATCACCTGCTGCATGGCGAACTTGGCCAGGTCGGAGTTGGAGAAGAACTTGCGCGCGGCCAGTCCCCTGGCGAAGTGGAAGATCGACGCGCCCATCATGATCGTGTTGTCCACGTCGAAGAACGCCGCCGCGGTCAGGTCGATCGGCACCGGGGTGTCGGACTGTTCGATCGCGACGGAAGCCGCCTCGGCGCTCGCCTCGCCCGCGAGCGCGGCGAGCCGTTCGAGTTCGGGGTTGTTCCTGTCCCCACGCCGCACGAACACCGCACGCCTCCCCGCTGGATCCCACCTGTCCCCACCAGGGTAGCGAGCCGCCGCCCGGTTCGGTGCCCGCCTCAGCCGATCCTGATCGGCCCGATACCCAGCAGCGGCGGCAGCTCGATGGTCGGCAGCGGCAACGGCAGCGGCACCGACACACCGGGGGCCGGTGTGCTGGTGCCGGGGATCGGGCTGGGCGAGCCGATGATGGGTGGCAGGTCCACCAGGGGTGGTGGTGTCGTGGTCCGCGGCGCACCCGGTGTCGTCGTCACGGGTTGTCCCGTCGGCGGCCCGGTCGGCTGCGGCTCGGTGGTCGGCGTGCGCGGGTCCGCGGTGGGCTCGTTGCCCGCCTGGCTGCCCGGCGTCGACGTCAGGACCCTCGGCGCGTCCGGGCGCACCTCGCACGCCGCGGTCGCAGGCAGCGCGCCGATCTCGTCGAGGTCGCCCGAGGTGACCTGGTAGCACCGCATCCTGGCCAGCAGCGCGGCCGCCCGGCCCTCGACCTGGTCGAGCAGCGCCAGCGACGCCGAGAGCCTGCTGTCGGTCGCCGGGGGCAGTTTCGGGCGCAGCGCGGCCAGCCGGGCGCCCTGCTGGTCGGCCCAGGTGCGCAGGGTGGCCAGCTGGCTGCCGTCGCCGGAGGTGGCCACCGAGGTGAGGCCGCGGCTACCGGCGGTGGCGTCGTTGTCGAAGTCGCCGAGCGCGTCGAGGTACCCGCCGGTCGGCGCGCCGTTCGGGTCCGCGTTGCGCAGGGTGAGGGTCTCGATCTCGCCGATCCGGGCGGTGGCGAACTCCAGGTGCTTGAAGGCCTTCTCCTCCTGCCCGAAGGTCAACCCCAGGGCGGCGGCCTCCCCGGTCCGCTTCACCCCGTAAAGGGCGTCGCCCGGCAGGGCGTCGCGGGCCAGCAGCAGGCTCATCCCGGCCAGCGAGAACACCAGGGCGAGCGCGGCGACGGCGGCGATGGTGAAGCGGGCGCGGGCCGACCCGCGCGGGGTCGGCGACGGCCGGGGAGCTGGCGCCGAGTCCGGGTCGCGCCTGCTGCGCGGTGCCCGGCCGGAGCGCTGCGGTCTGCCCGGTCGCGACTCGCCTGCGCGGCGCGGGGTCGGCGACGGGTGCGGCTGCTCGACGCGGGGCTGCTCGGCGCGGTCGGGGTGGATCGGGTCGGCGACCAGGCTCGCGGTGATCCTCGCCCGCATCCTGGCCCTGGCGTCGTCCTCGGGTGCGGTGTCACGGGCGAGCGCGGCCAGCAGTTCGACGATGGCGTGGTCGTCGTCGGTGAACTCGGGTCCCAGCTCATCGACCAGACCGGGGTGCGCGCGGCCCGCGCGCGGTCTGTCCGCCCGCTCGCCCTGGGGTCCGGTCGACCCGGTTCCGCTGTCCACCATCCCGCTCCGACTCCTGTGGGTCTCGCTGTGGATGAAACGACTGGCCTTCCTCCGGGTTACGGCCCGGCCACGTGGCACATATCGATTGACCCCAACGGGTCAACGCACACTCTCCCACCGCCACGCACCGGATCCGGCCGAACCCGCCGGATCACCGCAGCTCGGTGGGCAACAACTGGGCCAGCCTGCGCACCGCCCGGTGCTGCAGCGCCTTGACCGCGCCCTCGTTCCGGTTCATGATCTCCGCCGTCTCGGCGACGGACAAGCCCTGCAGGAACCGCAGGACGATGCACTCGCGCTGGTCGTCGCCGAGCTGGTCGACGCAGCCGAGCAGCGCCTCCCTGGTGACCTTGGACATCACCTGCTGCTCGGGACCGGCCTCGACCCGCTCGGAGTCGCGGATCTCCGGTGTGGTCACCTCGAGCCGGAACCGGCTGGACTTCACGTGGTCGAGCACCAGGTTGCGGGCGATGGTGACGAACCAGGCACCGACGTCGCGGCCCTGGTAGGTGACGGAGGTGATGCGGCGTAAGGCCCGTAAGAACGTCTCGCTGGTGACGTCCTCGGCCAGTTCCCGGTCGCCGACGCGGAACAGGACGTACCGGTAGACCACGTCCACGTACCGGTCGTAGAGCTGCCCGAAGGCCACCGTGTCACCCTGCTGCGCGGCGTGCACGAGGGCCCACGACTCGCTGTGCGCCTGGTCCGGCACCGCCCCGTCCTGCCCGGCGCCGTCGGTGCCCGCCCGTGCCGAGGGCACGTTCCGGCTGGTCGGGTCGGATCGCGTCTGGCGGGTCATCGGACGGCCGCACACTCCCTCGGGACCCGGCGGTCGCGCCACCGCCGGGGCATCGCAGCTTCACTTGGTGTTACTTCTCGGTAGAGCCGGTGGGTGGGCCAGGATGGGGTCGGAACAGGTAGTTAACCGTGACGTGGGTGATGCGTGCCACACTGCGGCTTTGCTTGCTGATATGACTGCGGCTTTGCTTGCTGGATAGGACAGTGGCGTGCTTGCTGGATGTGACTGCGGTGCTGCTGCTTGCTGGTCGAACGGGATGGGATCGAACGAGGGGGGTCCGCCGGTGGCCGACACGCTGACCGGAAACGTCGCCGACCTGGTGACCGCGGCGAGCGAAAACGTACCCGCCCACCTCGGGCTGGTCGACGTCCCCGACGGGCGTTCACTCAGCTGGCAGCGGGTCGAGCTGGCGGTCGGCCGCTACGCGAACACGCTGGCCGGACTGGGGGTCGCCCCCGGTGACCGGGTCGCGCTGGTCATGTCCAACAGCCTCCAGGCGTGTGTCGTGCTGTTCGCGGTGCTCCGGGCCGGTGCGGTGGCGGTACCCCTCGGTACCGACGCGGTGCCCCGGGAGGTCGAGCGGGTTCTCGACCACGGCGGTGTGTGTTTCGCTTTCGGCGTACCCAGGGTTACCGATCGCACCGGCGGAGTCGTCACCGCCCTCCCGGATCCGGTGTTGGACGACACCGAGCAGGTCGACTCGCGGTTTTCGGCCATCGGCGGCGGCGAGGACCTGGCCCTGCTCTGCTACACCTCCGGCACCGCGGGCACCCCGCGCGGCGTGATGCTGTCGCACCGGGCGCTGCTGGCCAACGCCGCGCAGTGCGCAGCCCTGCGACCCGCGCCGGTCACCCCGACCGACCGGGTGCTGCTCGCCGTCCCGCTCGCGCACGCCTACGGGCTCTCCGGCCTCTGGCAGGTCGCGCTCGCGGGCGCCACGGGCGTGCTGACCGGCAGGTTCGGCATCGACACCGCCCTCGACGCGTGCCGCGACCACCGCGTCACCACCCTCGTCGGCGTGCCCGCCATCTACCAGGCGCTGGCCACCGCGGGCCGCGACCGGCTCGGCGAGGCGCTCGCCACCGCCAGGATGCTGACCTCCGGCGCCGCCCCGCTCGACCCGCGCACGCTCGCGCTGTTCCGCCAGGAGACCGGCCTGTCGATCTTCGAGGGCTACGGCCTGACCGAGACCGGCCCGGTGCTCACCTCCACCCTGGTCGGCGGCTTCGCCAAGCCCGGGTCGGTCGGTCGGGCCATCCCCGGCGTCGAGCTGCGCCTGGTCGACGCGGACGGCACCCCGGTCGCGCCCGACGACTCCGACGACGAGCCCGACTTCGGCGACGACTCCGACACCGGCCTGGTCGCCGCCCGCGGCCAGAACCTGTTCAGCGGCTACTGGCCCGATGGCGACGGCGGTCCGGACGCCGAGGGCTGGTTCCGCACCGGCGACGTCGGCTACCTGGACCCCGACGGCGACCTGCGGCTGGTGGACCGCGCCAACGACCTGATCATCGTCAACGGGTTCAACGTGTACCCGCACGAGGTCGAGCAGGTCGTCGGCGAGCTGCCGGAGGTCGCCGAGGTGGCCGCGGTCGGCGTGCCGGACGAGCGCGCGGGGGAGCGGGTGAAGCTCGTCGTCGTCCCGAGGGCGGGCGTCGAGCTGACCCGCGAGCGGCTGCTGGAGCACTGCCGGGTCAACCTGGCCCGGTTCAAGGTGCCGACCGTCGTCGAGTTCGCCGCCGAGCTGCCGCACTCGGTCACCGGCAAGATCCGGCGCGCAGGCCTGCGCGATAACGTCCAGACATGAGCAGGGTGACGGTGATGACCAGGCAGGGCTGCCACGCGTGCGAGGTGGCCGAGGCCGACGTGGCGCGCATCTGCGCCGACCTGGGCGTCACCTGGTCCGCTGTGGACGTCGACGGTGACCCCGAGCTGCGCGGCGAGTACGGCGACCGGGTGCCGGTGGTCCTGGTGGACGACGCCGAGCACGGGTACTGGCGGGTCGAGGAAGACCGCCTGCGCGCGGCACTCACCTGATCAGGTCCCGATCCGCGCGGCGATCGGCTCCGAAGCCCTGGTGTGGACACTTCCGCCAGGCTTGGTAAGCGGGTCGCCGCGCTCGTCGGTGTTCTCGCCGTCGCCGCCGCCCTCGCCGCCGGTCACCTCGTCGCCGGGCTCGTCGGCCCCAACGCGTCCCCCTTCCTCGCTGTCGGCAACACCGCGATCGACCTGACGCCCTCGTGGCTGAAGAACTTCGCGGTCCGCACCTTCGGCACCTACGACAAGATCGTCCTGCTCGGCGGGATGGGTCTGACGATCCTGGTGTTCGCCGTGGTCGCCGGTCTGCTCTCGCGGCGGTCGCCGGTGCCGGGGCTCGTGCTCGCGGGCGCGCTCGGGCTGCTGGGTGTCGCCGCCGTGCTCAACCGGCCCGACCTGGGCATGATCGCCGTCCTCGCGCCGCTCGCGTCCCTCGTCGTGGGCGTCGTGGTGTTCCGGTTCCTGCACGGCGCCGCCCGCGACCGGGCGACCAGCGACGAGTCCCGACGCTCGTTCCTGCGGCTCTCCGGCGGGATCGCCATCGGTGCTGGCGTGCTGGGCGGCTTCGGCCAGTTCCTGTCCGGCCGCGTCGACGTCGAGGGCTCCCGCGCGGCGGTCGGCAAACTGACCCCGGCCACCCCCGCACCCGCCGTCCCCCGCGGCGCCGAGTTCCCCGGCAACCCCACCTTCATCACCCAGAACCGCGACTTCTACCGCGTCGACACCGCCCTGACCGTCCCCCGCCTGCGCGCCGAGGACTGGCACCTGCGCATCCACGGCTTGGTCGACACCGAACTCAACCTCGACTTCGGCGACATCCGCGGCCGCCCGCTCGTCGAGCGCACCATCACCATGACCTGCGTCTCCAACGAGGTCGGCGGCCCGTACGTGTCGACGTCCAACTTCATCGGCGTCCCCCTGCGCGACCTGCTGATGGAAGCAGGCGTCAAGCCGTCGGCCGACCAGGTGTACTCGTCCAGTGTGGACGGTTGGACCACCGGAACCCCGCTCGACGACATCATGGACGAAAAACGCGGCGCCCTCCTCGCGATCGGCATGAATGGCGAACCGCTGCCCCTGGAACACGGCTTTCCTGCGCGGATGGTGGTGCCCGGGCTGTACGGGTACGTGTCGGCCACGAAGTGGGTGGTGGACATGGAACTGACCCGGTTCGGGGAGAAGCAGTTCTACTGGGAGGAACGCGGGTGGGCCGCTCGGGGGCCGATCAAGACGCAGTCCCGGATCGACGTACCGCGCGGGTTCGCGAACGTGCCCGCAGGCACGGTGACCATCGCCGGGATCGCTTGGGCGCAGACGGTGGGGATCTCGAAGGTGGAAGTCCGGATCGATGGCGGAGCTTGGCAGGAGGCTGAGCTGGCGGTCGAGGTCAACGACCAGACTTGGCGGCACTGGCAGACGACTTTCCCGTTGGCCTCGGGCAGTCACCGGGCTGAGGTACGGGCTACTGACCGCGGGGGGATGACGCAGACGGACGTGCGCGTGCCGCCCATCCCTGATGGGGCAACGGGATGGCACTCGACTCTGTTCACTGTGGAGTGATCGGGGTCTTGGGGTTCGCGGGTTGGTGGGTTCACCCGGTTCGGGGACAGAAGTTGTCCACATGTGGATCTTCGGCGGCCTGTTTCAAGATCGTTTGTCGGGGGGTGTCGATAGACTGGCACTGGGACGCCCCCCGGTGTGGGTGGGGGCTGGGCGGGGTCGGGACCGCGTGCCCGCGAGGCGGCTGGGGTGGGGATAGGGCGCTTGCTGGGGCGTGGAGGGTTTGTGCGGTCCGGAGCGGTGTGGGGCTAAGAGCAGTTGCGCGGTGCAGAGGGCTTGCGGGGGTCGGAATGCGCTTCGGGCGTCGGAGAGTTCTTGGGGCTAGAGGGCTCTCCCGGTACCGGAGTGTTCTCGGGGCAAGGGGCTCGTACGGTTCGGAGAGTTCGCCAGGAGGCGCGGGCGGCGCGGAGGGCTCGCGCGGGATACGGGCTCTCGGTGGCAAGAGGTTTGCGAGTAGTAAGGCTCGCGGGGGCTAGTGCTGCGCTGGGGTCAAGGTCGGAGTGTCTCCGGGTGGCCCCGTCTTGGGTTGGGGTCATGCGGGAGCTGCCGTCTCGCTCGGTGATCTGGGCATGGCCTGGAGATGATCCTGTCCAGATGTCCACTGTGGACGATTCGATCACCCGCTCGCCCCTGGTCGATCTTCCGCTGCACGACTTCGACCCCGAGCCCGCTACCGCGGCGCCCTTCAAGCCCCTGACCTGTGGTTCTTCATCTCCGCCCGCTTCGACTTTCACCCGTTCCAGCGACAGAAGTTGTCCACAAGTCGATCACCGACTCCCTGTTTCAAGATCGTCTGTCGGGGGGTGCCGATAGACTGGCACTGGGACGCCCCCCGGTGCGGGTGGGGGCTGGGCGGGGGTCCTCGCGGGCGTGCGCGCGAAGCGGGTCGGGGC
>NZ_FOGI01000006.1:314979-524103 GCF_900111175.1 Actinokineospora terrae | reverse complement strand
CCAAGGCAGCGAGATGGCAGACCACGCCACCTTCACCACGGCCACTGGAATGCCCGTGTATTTCTGCGATCCTCACTCGCCGTGGCAACGCGGGACGAACGAGAACACCAACCGGTTACTCCGCCAGTACTTCCCCAAGGGAACCGACCTCTCGGTCCACTCCCAGGCCCACCTCGACGACGTGGCCCACGAACTCAACGGCCGCCCCCGCCAGACCCTCGACTGGTACAAACCCATCGAAAAGATGAACGAACTGCTGGTCAACCACGGCGGCGCGATCACCGGTTGAGGTCAAGGCCCCGCACAAAACAAGTTCGCCCCATCGAGCACAGCTCGAAACTCGCGCCCAGGCCAATGCCGAAGGCGAGGTCTGTTCGTCGACGCCGCAGGCGAGACCGAGAGCCAGACACCCCTCAGCTCAAGATCAAACCGCCCCAAGCACCCCCCGATACACAGCCTAGTAGCGACCCCACCACACCCCCAGAGTGAACCTCCCCCCTGTGGACACCCCCACAACCCATCCAGATCACAGAGACGCGAGCGCGTCCCGAAGAGCCGAGCGGGTCGTTATCCCCAGCTTGGGGAAGATGCGATAGAGATGGGCGCTAACCGTACGGGGAGAGAGGTAAAGGCGTTCGGCGATTTCCTTGTTGGTGAGGCCGGTGGCGGCGAGGTTGGCCACCTCCAACTGCTGTGCGGTAAGGGTGTCAGCGGTGGGCTCGGTGTTGATGGCCAGCCCGGTGGCTCGGAGTTCTTGTTCTGCTCTGCGTTGCCAGGTCGTGGCTCCGGTGCGGCGGAAGAGCTCTGCGGCGCGGCGGAGTTCTGGGCGGGCTTCGCCGGGGCGGTGGTTTCTTCGGTGGGTTTCGCCTAGGGCTAGGCGGATTCGGGCGTGGTCGAAGGGCCATTGTTCGACCAGGGGTAGGGCCAGCGCGGCGCGGAACAGGGCTATCGCGGTGTTGTCGTCGGGGGTGCTCAGGGCTTTGGCTGCGAAGACGTGGAGGCGGAGGCGGGGGGAGCGGTCGGCTAGGCGGGCTTGTTCGGCGGCTTCGACGTACGCGGTGGCGGGTCGGCGGGTGCGGACCGCGGACTCGACAAGGTCGAACAAGAGCCAGGGGGCGTAACTGGCGTGCTCGGCGATAGCGGACAAGGTGACGTAAGCGGTCTCGTAGTCGCCCTCTGCCAGTGCCGCAGCGGCGATGTTTCGGGCGGATAGGGCTAAGTGCAGCGCGCTGCCTCGCGGCTCTGCCCACCGTTCGACCGTGCTGCTGTACTCCCGCGCGCTGTCGACGTCTCCCCTGTTCGCGGCGAGCCAGCCCAGCGTGCAGCGCAGGTCTTGCGCGATCAACTCCAGGTCGTGCCGCACGCACAGGTCCAGCCCGGCCTCGGCGGACGACTCGGCGGCGTCCCAGTCGCCTGCCAGGAAGTGGTCGTGGGCGGCGAACCAGTGGCAGGCGGCGACGTGCGTGACCGCTCCCCCGCCGCTTTCCCGGTCGATCAGGTCACGCAACCGGGTCCGGTGCTCGTGCAGTGAGTCCAGCCAGGTCGCGAGCCTGCACAGGTCCACGATCCGGCCAGGAGACGCGGTCGCGGGTAAGAGATCGAACGCGGTGTGAAGTCGTCGCGGCGCGTCAGCGACAGGGGCGCTGGAGAGGACGTCGTACGAGAGCAGCGTGGACTCGTCGGGGTTCTCGATGGCGGCTAGAGCCTTGCCCAGCCTGTCCCACTCGTCCGGGTCCTGGGTGTAGGTGGCGATGGTCAGCCATAGATGCAGCACCCGGTCTGTCACCGGCGTGTGTTCGAGCAGCCTGCGCGCGCCGGAGAGGTCACCGTCGCGCAGCAGGGCGATCCTGGCGCGGGTGACCAGGCCGTGCGCGGGGTCGTCGAGCAGGGCGCGGGCCTCGTCGAGCAGCTTCTGCGCCAGGTGCAGCTGGCCGGACTCCCCCGCCAACTCGGCGCCGCGGTGCAGCCGCGCGGCAGCGTCGGCGGGGTCCGGGCTCAGCGCGGCGGCCCGGCGCAACGCGGGGACGGCCAGGCCGCTGCCGCCGCGCAGGCTCGCCGCGAGCGCCGTCCGCTCGATCTCGGCGGCGACGGCCTCGTCCGCCTCGACCGCGGCCTCCGCGAGGTGCCAGACCCGCCGTTCCGGGGCGTCCCGGTACCGCTCGGCGAGTTCGGCGTTGGCGGCGCGCAGCTCGTCGGGCGCGGCCGAGTCGATGATCGCCGAGCGCACCAGCGGGTGCCGGAACCGCAGGCCGGACAGGGTGGAGTCGTGGGTGATCAGGCCGACCCGCTCCAGCTCGGCCAGCAGCGGCTGCGCCAGCGAGGTCGGGTGCGCGCGGTTCTCCAGCAGGTCGCCGTCGAGGGCGGTCAGGAGCAACATCCGGCGCAGGTCGGTGTCGAGCTCTCGCACCCGACCCGCGAAGGTCGACTCCAGCTTGGTCCTGGTCGACGCACCGGGGGGCAGCATCTCCAGCCCGGTAGCGGCATCTGTGCCGAGTACCGCGGGCAGCTCGACTAGCGCCAACGGGTTGCCCGCCGCGTAGCGAAGTACCTGCTCACGCGCCCGCACAGGCAAGTCAGGGTAAGACCGAGCCAGCAGCTCCATAGCGTCAACGTCCGGGAGCGGGTTCACCTCGTACATGTGGATGCTGGGGGTGACGCGCTCACTGCTGAGCAACGGCCTGCGCGCGAAGATCGCCCTCAGGTCGTAGGGGCGCAGCCGCAGCAGGATGAACATCATGACCTCGCGGGTGGGGTGGTCCACCCAGTGCGCGTCCTCGACCGCGACCAGCACCGGGCCGTCCTTGGCCACCTCGGCCAGCACCGCGAGCGAGGCCACCGAGATCGCCAGCCGGTCGGGCACCGGACCCGCCTCGAACCCGAGCACGCGGCGCAGCACCTCGCGGTGGTACGGCTCCACCCGGTCGAAGTAGTCGAGCACGGGCGCGAACAGCTGGTGCAGGCCGGCGAAGGCCAGCTGCGCCTCGCTCTCGTAGCCGGACCCGCCCAGCACGCGGACCCCGCGCCCGGTCGCGTACTCGATCCCGGCCCGCAGCAGCACCGTCTTGCCGACCCCAGGGTCGCCGTGCAGCACCAGGTTGGGCTCGACGCCGGGGTCCCGATCGATCACGCGCCGCAGCGCTGCCAGCTCCGCCGCGCGGCCGATCACGTCCACGTCCCCACTCTGCCCTACGTACGACCTACCGAACGATCCTCATGTATGTGCGGTCAGATGACCGATTCACAGACGTCCCCGGAGTTCCACGCTGTGGACCTGGGTGAAGGGGTGTGCTGTGCCGCTGCTGCGAGTCGGACCGGACGTCGAGCTGTACTACGAGGACGCGGGCTCGGGGCCGCCCGTGCTGCTCGTGGCGGGGTGGCCGCTGACCTCGGAGTCGTGGGAGTGCCAGGTCGGCGCGCTGGTCGAGGCGGGACACCGGGTGCTCACCTACGACCGGCGCGGGTTCGGCCGCACGACCCGCGCGTGGGACGGCTACACCCCGGCGACCCTCGTCGACGACTTACACGGATTGATCACGCACTTAGACCTGACCGACGTCGTTCTGGTCGGTTTCTCCTCTGGCGCTGTCGAGACAGCCCGCTATCTAGCGACGCACGGGTCTGACAGGGTGCACGGGCTGGTGTTGGCCAGCCCGTTGGGTGGCGCCTCAGCGCTAGGACGCGACCTGCGCGCAGCGGCCAGATGGCATCGGGTCGCGATGCTGGACGACGTCCTGACCCGGTTCTTCAGCGTCAATGGCGAGATCGCGCTCGACGAGGCCACGCGCCGACACCTGCTCTCGACAGCGGCAGCCTCATCGGCACGCGCGACCCTCACCGTGATCGACGCGTGGTCAGACCCAACGCTCGATCTAGCCGCAGACGTCGCCGCAGCGGGCTTGCCGACGCTCGTCATCAGCGGCGAGGGTGACGCGGTAGCGCCATCGCACAGGGTCGACGCGCCAACGGTGGTCATCCCCAGTGGCCCCCACGGCGTGCACATAACCCACCCGCAGCAGTGGAACCAAGCCGTACTCAAGTTCCTGACAGGCTAAGAACTGCGGTTACGACGCGGTTTGATCGTGACCGGTGGCAGCACAGGTGCGGGCAACCTCGCTGGACTACCCGTGTAGCCCTCTACGCGACCGAACTGGTCCGACTCGTTCTGCCACGCCTCGCGGTAGGCGACGATCTCCTCGTGTGTGCGGGCCACGAAGTTCCACCACATCAGGATCGGCTCCGTGAACGGCGGACCGCCCAGCACCAGCACGCGCGAAGGCTCGTCACCAAGGTTGGTCAGGTCTAGCTGCGACCGCCCACGTCCCAGGTAACCGAGTTCGGATAGCCCAAGAGGCTCCCCCGACACACAAATCTGCCCTGTGTCGAGCAGGACCCCGTGCTCAAACGCCGGGTCGACGTCCAGCGTGACCCTGTCGCGCGGTTCCACTACGACTTCCGCACCGAGCAGCGGCGTGAACGTGGCGACCGGGGACTTGCTGCCCGCCAACGACCCGAGGAACACGCGCGCGGTCCCCCCATCAAGCACGACCGGCTCAGGCGCGTAGTGCTCGAACGCACGCGGGGCATCGCGGTGCTCGTCCGGCAGCGCTACCCACAGCTGCACGCCGTGCAGGACCTCGGTCGCCGCGGTGGAGACCTCCGAGTGGCAGATCCCCGCGCCGCCGGTCATCAGGTTGACCTCACCGGGCCGGACGAACTCATGGGTGCCCAGGCTGTCGCGGTGCTCGATCTCCCCCGAGAACAGCCAGCTCACCGTCTGCAGCCCGGTGTGCGGGTGGGGGGCCACGTCCATGCCACCGGCGTCCGAGACCCGGTCCGGGCCGTAGTGGTCGACGAAGCACCACGCGCCGATCAGCGACCTGTCGCGCTGCGGCAACGTGCGCCGGACCCGCATCGCCCGCGGACCGCCCAGGGGCACCTCGCGCGCGGTCAGCACCTCGACGCCGGGGGTGGCCGGGTCCGGCCTGCACGAGAGCGCCGCGGGCGCGGCCTCGGTGTTGCTCATCGGTCCGGCACCGGGGTCGGGGTGGGCCTCGAGGTCATGCCGCCAGGGTAGTTGTCCACAGGCCGCGCGCACCGGACCCCGGCGAAATCCGACGAGCCCGTAGGATCGCCGCCGTGTCCGCCGTGCCGAGCGAAACCCACCCCAGTACCGAGCCGACCGAGCCACCCGCCACCGCGACCAGGGACGCCGTCACCGAGGTGCTGAACCGGGTGTTCGGCTACGACTCCTTCCGCGGCGAGCAGGAGGAGATCATCACCACCGTCGCCGACGGCGGTGACGCGCTGGTGCTGATGCCCACCGGCGGCGGCAAGTCGCTGTGCTACCAGATCCCGGCGCTGGTCCGCCCGGGTGCCGGCGTGGTGATCTCGCCGCTGATCGCGTTGATGCAGGACCAGGTGGACGCCCTGCGCAACCTGGGCGTGCGCGCCGGGTTCCTCAACTCCACGCAGGACTCGATGGCCCGCCGCGAGGTGGAGAAGGCCTTCGTCGACGGCGAGCTCGACCTGCTGTACCTAGCGCCGGAACGGCTGCGGTTGGAGTCAACGGCGCAGCTGCTCGACCGGGGCAAGATCGCGCTGTTCGCGATCGACGAGGCGCACTGTGTGTCCCAGTGGGGCCACGACTTCCGGCCGGACTACCTGGAACTGTCAGCGCTGCACGAGCGGTGGCCGGAAGTACCCCGGATCGCGTTGACCGCCACCGCGACCAAGGCGACGCACACCGAGATCGCGCAGCGGCTGAACCTGGGCGCCGCCAAGCACTTCGTGGCCAGCTTCGACCGGCCCAACATCCAGTACCGGATCGTGCCCAAGGCCAGCCCGACCAAGCAGCTGCTCGACCTGCTGCGCACCGAGCACCGCGGCGAGGCCGGGATCGTCTACTGCCTGTCGCGCGCGTCGGTGGAGAAGACCGCGCAGTTCCTGTCCGACAACGGGATCCCGGCCGTGCCGTACCACGCGGGCCTGGACGCGCGGGTCAGGGCGACCAACCAGTCCCGGTTCCTGCGCGAGGACGGCCTGGTCGTGGTGGCCACCATCGCGTTCGGCATGGGCATCGACAAGCCCGACGTCCGGTTCGTCGCGCACCTCGACCTGCCGAAGTCGGTGGAGGGGTACTACCAGGAGACCGGCCGGGCGGGCCGCGACGGCCAGCCGTCCACCGCGTGGCTGGCCTACGGCCTCACCGACGTGGTCACCCAGCGCAAGCTGATCGAGAACTCCGAGGGCGACACCGCGCACCGCCGCAAGCTCAACCGGCACCTCGACGCCATGCTCGCGCTGTGCGAGACGGTCGAGTGCAGGCGCGTGCAGCTGCTCAACTACTTCGGCCAGAGCGGCAAGGCGTGCGGCAACTGCGACACCTGCCTGACCCCGCCGCAGACCTGGGACGGCACGGTGCCCGCGCAGAAGCTGCTCTCGGCGGTGTACCGGCTCGACCACGAGCGCGGCCAGCACTTCGGTGTGGTGCAGGTCGTCGACATCCTGCTGGGCAAGCAGACGGAGAAGGTCAGCCAGCACCGGCACGACGAGCTGTCGGTGTTCGGCAAGGGCACCGAGCTCACCGAGAGCCAGTGGCGCGGTGTGGCCAGGCAGTTGCTCGCCCAGGGCCTGCTCGACGTCACCGGTGAGTACGGAACGCTCGCGTTGACCGACGGCAGCGCCGAGGTGCTGTTCAAGGGCCGCGAGGTGTTGATGCGGCGCGAACCGGAGAAGGTCGCCCGGACCTCGACGTCGCGGCAGTCGGCCAAAGCGGCCGCGGTGGACATGCCCGCGGAGGCGGCGCCGGTGTTCGAGGCTCTGCGCGCGTGGCGGGCGGCTTCGGCCAAGGAGCAGGGCGTTCCCGCCTACGTCATCTTCCACGACGCGACACTGCGGCAGATCGCGGCGGCGCGGCCCAAGGTGATGTCGGACCTGACCGGGATAAGCGGCGTGGGCGAGGCCAAGCTCGCGCGGTACGGCCAACAGATCCTGGACACTCTGTCCGAACTGGACTAGACGAGATCCGGCGCGGAGAGGTTGAACGCCTGGAGGACCGCGGCGAAGGTGTGGTTGTTGTGCGCCTCGACCATGGACGCGGCGACATCGCGGAGCTTGCGGTTGGAGTTCTGCGAGGCGCGGGTGAGCGTGTCGAACGCGGCCTCGGAGTCGTAGCCGAACTGCTGCATCAACAGGCCCTGGGCCTGGCCGATGGTGGCGCGGGTGGTCAGTGCCGTGCGCAGCTGTTCGATCAAGCGGGTGCTGTGGTGGTAGAGCGAGACGTTGTCGAAGACCACGCCCGCGTTCAGCGTCAGCAGCATCACCAGGTCGTGCGAGGCCTCGCCGAACTGGTCGGGGTCCCGCGAGAACACCGTCAGCACCGCCTGTCCTCGTTCGCCGGTCGGCACCGGTAGCGACAGACACGCCTGCCACCCGGCCAACAGCAGCTGCGTGGAGAAGGTGGGCCAGCGTTCGTCGGCCGAGGCGTCGTCGAGGCGGCGCGGTTCGTGGTGGATCAACGCCTCGGTGACGGGACCGGGTTCGAGGAGGTCGACGGGCTGGGTGCCCACCGTCTCGAAGTCGCCGCGGTGGGTGCGCACCGTGAGGGCGGCGTGCGCGCAGCCGGGGATCGTGCCCGCCACCCTGGCGGTGAAGCGGTCGAAGGCGGAGTGGACGTCGTCGCCCTCGACCAACCTGGTCATCTCCGCCAGTTCCTCAGCGAGGGTGACCACACCGCTCATACGAGCCAACCGGGGGTCGGCGCGTCGTGCTGCTCGCACCACTCGATCGATCCCACCGTCCACAGCAGCGCCAGCACCAGCACGTCGACCGGGTCGAACCGCGGGTCGTCGAGCATCGCCAGGTCGAGCTGGGTCTGCACGTCGTCGGGGCGCCCGTTGAGCTGCGCGAGCAGCGCCCGCACCAGGGCGCGCACCGGCGGGTCCAGGGTGTCCACGTCGACCACCTCGCCCGCGTCGTCGCGCAGGTCGAGCACGAAGGCCTTGTCCGGTCCGGTCGACTCGGCGCGGCACAGCATCATGTCGGCGGTGGCCACCACCAGCTCGTGCAGCACGGCGGCGAGGCGGTCGCGGTGGTCCGGTCCGGCGAGCACGTCGAGCGCGCCGGTGCGTGCGGTGGGGTCGAGGTCGCCGCCGCGGGTCACGGCGACGAGCCTGCGGGCCACACCGCGGGGATGCTCGGTCATCTCCACTGCCCTCCAGGTCGCGTTCGGCTGTCCTGTCGGGGACTTACCCGATCCGCGGCGGGGTCAAGCGCCTGGTTGCCGGGTGAAGTGCGCGCGGACCACGGTGCCGTCGCCCGCGGCGTGGATGGTGACCAGGTCAGCGAGGGTGTGCACCAGCAGCAAACCGCGTCCGTGCGCCTGGTCGACCGGCGCGGGTCGCAAACCGGCCAGCGGGTCGGCGAGCCTGCCACCGTCACGCACCTGGCAGACCAGTTCGCCGTCGACCACCCACACGCTCAAGGTGGCCTGACCGCCGCCGTGCTCGATGCTGTTGGTGACCAGCTCGGTAATCACTAGAGCCACGTCACCGACCCGCTGCTCTGAAAGGCCGTGCGCGCGGGCTTCAGTGGAGACCAGCGCTCTTGCCGCGCCCAACTCCCCCACCCCGACAAGGAGATTGCGGGCCTTGGTCGGCGCGGTCGGGGCTTGGTCGCCACCGAGTAGCGCTGCCTCCGGGGCGTACTCGGTGCTGACGCGGTAACCCCCACGGTCGAGCACACCGGGGTGCGTGATGAGCGCGTCAGCGAGAACGGAGTCGCCGAGCGCGGCCGCGTCGTAGGGGCACAGCAGCCGCAGGGTCCTGCCGTCGAGCAGCCGGTTGGCCAGCGCCTCGTGCCGGACGCAGGACTGGTACTGGGTCGACGGCCGTTTCGGCCACACCACCTCGGTCACCACGCGGGCGGGTCTGTCGAGCACCGGGTGCAGCACGGCGGGCACGATCCGGCCCGGGTTGCCGCCGACCTCGGCCATGTCCAGCCAGCGGACCCGGTCGGCGAAGCCCTCGGCGGCGCACTCCTCGCGCAGCATCGCCAGGTTGGCCGCGGGCGCGGCGACCGTGACCGCGTCACCGACCGCCACGCCATCGCGCACGAAAGGCAGCACGGCGCCCAGGTATTCCACGGCGCCCCGGTAGAGCAGGGCGGTGTGCGCGGCGGCGGCTGTCACGTTCTCAGCCGTCATGGCACCACCAGGCCCGTCACGCGATCCACCGTCGGGCCCCTTCCCACGTTCGTCCACCACACTCGGGCGCCGTCGAGCAGCGCCGCGGTCGGTCTGGTGGTCATCAATCTACGCGTGCCACGACCGCCCGGCCGAATGCCCGGTGGGACCGCTTCGCGGTCACGGCTGGGGTAAATCGGTGCTCAGTGCTCGGTGAGCGCGGCCTCGATCGACGGGTGGACCTCGAGGACGTTGTCCAACGAGCTGACCTGGATGGCGCGCAGCACGGCGCCGCCGTCGGTGAGCACCCGCAGCGCGCGGCCCGAGTCCCGGCACCTGGTGTGGTACTCCACCAGCAGGGCAAGCCCGGCCGAGGCGAGGAACCCGACCTTGGTCAGGTCGAGCAGCACGGGGGCGGCGGCGGGGCCCCTGGTGACCGCGGCTTCGAGGTGCTCGCGCAACGCGGGCGCGGTGCCCATGTCGATCTCGCCGCGGACGTGCAGCAACACCGCGTCGTCGCGGTCGGCGAACTCGGCGGTCAGCAGGTCCGACGTACTCATGGCAGCCCTTCACAGTGTGGACATGACGGTCTGGCGGCTGGCTGCTCAACCGCTTCGGCGACCAGCCTAGTAGGTTCTGCGCCGGTGGATCGAGCCGTCCCAGCACGGCCGGGAACCCGGGCGTGGCCCCGGCGCGTCCCACCGGTCCCGGTCCGGCCCGCGACCTCCGAGGAGCCCAGGTGAGCGACCCCACCCAGCCCGAGGGCGCCGATGTCGAGCTGCGGCTGCGGGCCGACCTGGTGAACCTGCCCGTGGTGCGCGGGGTGGCGGTCGCGGTGGCGATGGCCGCGGACTTCACCGTCGACGAGATCGCGGACCTGCGGTTGGCGGTGGACGAGGTGTGCTCGCAGCTGATCGTGCTCGCCGCGCCGTCAGCGGACCTGGAGTGCCGCTTCACCCGGGTTCCCACCGCCGACCGGGGCACCGGGGTCGTCTTCCACGCCAGCACCCGCTCCCGCGACGGCCGGGCGCCCGCGACCGACACCTTCGGCTGGCACGTGCTGCGGACCCTGGCCGACGAGGTGGAGACGGGGCTGGGGGACGGGGTGCGGCCGCCGGTGCACATCACGGTGCGCAAGCACCGGGCGAGATAACAGCGCGCAAGCACCGGGCAAGGTGACAGCGCGCAAGCACCGGGCGAGATAACAGCGCGCAAATACCGGGCGAGGTAAGAGCGCGCAAGCACCGGGCGAGGTAGGACAAGGCAGGTGGGTTCGGCGGAGACGCGCGTCTCCCCCACGCGCGCACCGGTTGGTGGAAAGATCGACCGGGTGGGCACTCTCCTGGCGATCAGCGACCTGCACATCTCCTACGCGGAGAACCGCGAGATCGTGCGCGGTCTGCGCCCGGAGTCGGCCGACGACTGGCTGATCGTCGCGGGCGACGTGGCCGAGCAGGTGGCGGACGTGGAGTGGGCGCTGGGGCTGTTGGCGGAGCGGTTCGCGCGGGTGGTGTGGACGCCGGGCAACCACGAGCTGTGGACGATGCCCGCCGACGCCGTGCAGGCGCGCGGGGTGGCGCGGTACGAGGCGTTCGTCGAGATGTGCCGCCGGATCGGGGTGGTGAGCCCGGAGGACGAGTACGCGGTGTGGGAGGGCGAGGACGGCCCGGTCACGGTGGCGCCGCTGTTCCTGGGCTACGACTACACGTTCCGCCCGGAGGGTGCCGAGAACAAGGCGCAGGCGTTGGAGATCGCGCACGCCAGCGGGGTGGTCTGCACCGACGAGTACTACCTGCACTCCGACCCGTACCCGAGCAGGGACGACTGGTGCCGGGCGCGGGTCGCCGAGACCGGGGCGAGGCTGGCGGCCGCCGCCGACCCGGCCGCGCCGTTCGTGCTGGTCAACCACTACCCGACGGTGCGGGAGCCGACCAGGGTGCTGCGGTACCCGGAGTTCGCCCAGTGGTGCGGCACGGAGTTGACCGCGGACTGGCACACCCGGTTCCCGACCGCGGTGATGGTGTACGGCCACCTGCACATCCCGCGGATCACGCATTACGACGGGGTGCGGTTCCAAGAGGTGTCGTTGGGCTACCCGAGGGAATGGCGCAGGCACGGCCACCCGCACGGTCTCCTGCGCAAGGTGCTCAGCGCGAGCGAGCGCGTCTAGGGTCGAACGTTCCCAATTCCCGCCGTAGTCACCTCAGCGGACCGGTACAGATGGTCTGACCTGCGGCGTAGCCACCGCTGTGTGGTCGGTATCACGCTGGGGTTATGCCCGGTTGAGATGAGTCCAGCCGGTTTCCGTCACCCATCCTGGTGAACGACAGTCGACGGCCGGGCAACCAGGCCAGTACCAGGGCACTCCGGACGGCGACGGCGAAAGGTGGCTCGCCATGACCGCGGCGGAACTGTCCGACCTGCGCGCGCTGGACGGGGGCGTGGACCTCACGCCCGTGTTCGACGTGCCGGACTACCGGAGACGATTGGGCTGGCCGGTGGACGGCGACGCGGGCAACGCGTACCTCGACCTCGGCGCGGACCAGATCGGCGGCCTGCGGATGCGGGCCGGGCTCGGCGCCGAGGTGCAGTGGTGGCTGCGCCTGCGGATGCTGGCGGGCCCGGTGCTCGCGGTGCCCGGCAAGCGCACCGAGTGGACGTTCCTCACCCAGCCCATCCCGGACGAGCACCACCGCAGGCCCCTGCCCCCCGGTGTGGAGCCGGTGACCACCCGGGTCCTGCTCCCCACCGCGCAGACCGACCGCACGGTCGCGTTCTGGGCCACCGCCCCGGACGTCGAACACCCCAGCCTCCCCCTGTTCACCTCCGTGATCGGCGCCGTCCGAAGCGTCCTCTACGGGCACAGGTTCTGATTCCTCCCGCCACCCGCCCCCTCATCCCCGCCCGGCACCGTCCCCGGCTCGGCCGCGGACGTCGCCTGCCTCGTTCCCGACCCGCACTGACCGGTAGCTGTTCCCCCTGGGCCACCGGCGGCCCGCCGCGCACCCCTGCGACGCACACGCGTCGCGCGGCGGACCGCCAGTCCCCGCGCGCGACGCCCACACCGCCCCCTGCCGGTGTGGGCGTCGCGCTGCGCGTCCAGCCCCGGTTGCCGCGCCGCCGGACGGCCGGTGCGCGCCGGGGGTGGGGTGGGCCGGCACGATCGACACACCATGACGCTCACCGCGCGGCTGCCCGCCTCCCCCGACCCGGATGCCCTGTTCGACGCGTTCGCCTCCTGGGCGGCCGATCAGGGGTTGTCGCTGTACCCGGCCCAAGAGGAGGCGTTGATGGAGATCGTCTCCGGGGCCAACGTCATCCTCAGCACCCCGACCGGGTCCGGCAAGAGCCTGGTGGCGACCGGCGCGCACTTCACCGCGCTCGCGCACGGGCAGCGGACGTTCTACACCGCGCCGATCAAGGCGCTGGTGTCGGAGAAGTTCTTCGCGCTGTGCGAGACCTTCGGCGCCGAGAATGTCGGCATGATGACCGGCGACTCCAGCGTCAACGGGTCGGCGCCGATCATCTGCTGCACGGCGGAGATCCTGGCCAACATCGCGTTGCGCGACGGCGCGGCCGCCGAGGTCGGCCAGGTCGTGATGGACGAGTTCCACTTCTACGCCGAGCCAGACCGCGGCTGGGCGTGGCAGATCCCGCTGATCGAGCTGCCGAGGGCGCAGTTCGTGCTGATGTCGGCGACCCTGGGCGATGTCACCCGGTTCAAGGACGACCTGACCAGGCGCACCGGTCGGGACACCGCGGTGGTTACCTCGGCGCAGCGGCCGGTCCCGCTGCTGTACTCGTTCGGGATGACCTCGCTGACCGAGGCGCTGGAGGAGCTGCTCGGCACCAACCAGGCGCCGGTATACGTCGTGCACTTCACCCAGGCCGCGGCGCTGGAGCGGGCGCAGGCGCTGATGAGCATCAACGTGTGCACGCGCGAGGAGAAGGAGCGGATCGCGGCGCTGATCGGCGACTTCCGGTTCTCCTCCGGGTTCGGCAAGACGCTGTCGCGGCTGGTGCGCCACGGCATCGGGGTGCACCACGCGGGCATGCTGCCCAAGTACCGGCGGCTGGTGGAGCGCCTCGCCCAGGCCGGGCTGATGAAGATCGTCTGCGGCACCGACACCCTGGGCGTCGGGATCAACGTGCCGATCCGCACGGTCGTGTTCACCGCGCTGTCGAAGTACGACGGGGTGCGGACCAGGATCCTCAAGGCGCGCGAGTTCCACCAGATCGCGGGCCGGGCCGGGCGGGCGGGCTACGACACGCTGGGCACGGTGCTGGTGCAGGCGCCGGAGCACGTGATCGAGAACGAGAAGTCGCTGGCGAAGCTGGGCGACGACCCGAAGAAGCGGCGCAAGTTCGTCCGCAAGAAGCCGCCGGAGGGGATGGTGTCGTGGGGGCTGCCGACCTTCGAGCGGCTGCGCGACGCCGAGCCGGAGCCGCTGACCTCCAGCTTCCAGGTGAGCCACTCGATGCTGCTCAACGTGATCGGCCGCCCCGGTGACGCGTTCGCCGCGATGCGCCACCTGCTGGAGGACAACCACGAGGACCGGGCCGCGCAGCGCCGCCACATCCGCCGCGCCATCGCGATCTACCGCGGGCTGCTGGAGTCCGGTGTGGTGGAGAAGCTCGACGAGCCCGACGAGCAGGGCCGCCGGGTGCGGCTGACCGTCGACCTGCAGTTCGACTTCGCGCTCAACCAGCCGCTGTCGCCGTTCGCGCTGGCCGCGGTGGAACTGCTCGACCGCGAGTCGCCGTCCTACCCGCTGGATCTGCTGTCCATTGTGGAGTCCACGCTGGACGATCCGAGGCAGGTGCTCTCCGCGCAGGCGCACAAGGCGCGCGGCGAGGCCGTGCAGGCGATGAAGGCCGAGGGCATCGAGTACGACCAGCGGATGGAGCTGCTGGAGGCGGTCACCCACCCCAAGCCGCTGGCGGAGCTGCTCGGGCCGATGTTCGAGACCTACCGGCGCGGGCACCCGTGGGTCGGCGACCACCAGCTCTCGCCCAAGTCGGTGGTGCGGGACATGTACGAGCGGGCGATGACGTTCACCGAGTACGTGTCGTTCTACGCGCTGGCGCGCTCGGAGGGCCTGGTGCTGCGCTACCTCGCCGACGCCTACCGCGCGGTGCGCCAGACCGTGCCGGACGAGGCGAAGACCGAGGAGGTCGCCGACCTGATCGAGTGGCTGGGCGAGCTGGTCCGCCAGGTCGACTCCAGCCTGCTCGACGAGTGGGAGAAGCTCACCAACCCCACCGAGGACGGCCAGGCCCCGGTCGACACGGCGCCGCCCGCGGTCACCACGAACACGCGCGCGTTCCGCGTCCTGGTGCGCAACGCGCTGTTCCACCGCGTGCAACTGGCCGCCCGCCGCGACTACACCGCCCTCGGCGACCTCGACGGCGACGCGGGCTGGGACGCCGAGGCGTGGGCCGACGCACTGGACCCGTACTACGACCTGCACAGCCAGATCGGCGTCGGCCCGGACGCCCGCGGCCCGGCGCTGCTGATCATCGAGCAGGAAGCCGAGCGCTGGCTGGTCCGGCAGATCTTCGAGGACCCGGCGGGCGACCACGACTGGGGCTTCACCGCCGAGATCGACCTGACCGCCTCCGACGAGGCAGGCGCGGCCGTCGTGCACATCACCGCAGTCGGTGAGTTGTGACAGCCGGGGGATGTGACACTCGGGGCCGCGGTACCCGAGGTGGGGCAGGCCGGGCTGATCCCGGTGGCGGCTCTCCCGGAGGACCGGTGCGTCGGCGGGTGATCGTCGGCGCGCTCCCCTAGGGTGCCCGGCGACAGGGAGGTGTCGCATGAGCAGGGGTGACGGGGACCGTGTGGTCCTTTGTGGGCAGGGGCACGAGCACTGGGGCGAGCACGGCGCGGCCGGGTTGTTGCCGGTCGCCGAGGGGCACGTCCTGCTGCAGGAGCGCGGCGGCGGCATCAGCGGGAGCGGGACGTGGGGGATGTTCGGCGGGGCGCGGGACAGCCACGAGGACACCATCACCGCGGCGCTGCGGGAGGCGGGCGAGGAGAGCACGCTGGACCCGGCGCTGGTGCGCCCGTTCGGTGTGGTCGTGGAGGACCACGGGGGGTGGACCTACGAGACGGTGATCGCCTCGGCCGCCTCGCGGTTCCCGGTGGACCCGGTGTCGGACGAGACCGCCGGGGTGGCGTGGGTGCCGGTCGACGGGGTGACGGACCTGCCGCTGTTCGGCCCGTTCGCGGCGAACTGGACGCGGCTGCGGGAGTGCCTGGCGCCGCGGGTGCTGGTGGTGGACTGCGCGAACGTCATGGGCTCGCGCCCGGACGGCTGGTGGCGCGACCGAGCGGGCGCGGCGGCCCGACTGCGGGACCGACTGGCCGCGGCTGACGGCTTCCCGGGCCTGCCGCCGTTCGACCTGGCCTACCCGGAGATCATCCTGGTGGTGGAGGGCCAGGCGAAGCGCACCACGGCCGTCCCCGGCGTCGAGGTCGTCTCCGCCGACCACAACGGCGACGACAAGATCGTCGAGGTCGCCCAGGCCCACCCCGGCGCCCTGGTGGTCACCGCCGACCGGGAACTCCGCACCCGCTGCACCGCGGTGGGCGCGTCCTTCATCGGCCCCGGCTGGCTCCAGGAGCGCCTACCGGACTGAGCGGGGACGAAGGCCGGGGACGCGGTGCGGCCCCGGCCTTGCTCCGTCATCCCTAACGGAAGGCCGGGTCAGCGGAACCGGGCGTTGACGCAGGCCAGGCGGGGGCCCGCGGTGCCCGCCTCGCCGGGGCCGGTGTGGGTGTGCTCGTTGTGGATGATGACGGCGGCGGCCGGGCGGTCGCCGAAGCGCCACAGGACGTTGGCGATCGCGATGGCGGAGCCCTTGTCGTCGGTGGCGAAGTCGAGCCAGATCTCGTTGCGGGGGTTGGCGTAGGCGGGGTCGACCGAGGGCTGCACCGGGTCGGCCTGGTCCTGGAAGTGGGGACCGGCGTCGGCGGGGTTGGGGCCGCAGGGCTTGACGTGGACGTGGGCGCCGTAGTGCCGGTACGGCAGCAGGCCGTGCACCCACAGCAGCACGCTCGTCTTGCGGCCGGTCGCCAGCGGGACGACCGCGACCCTGGCGCCGACCGGCACCTTCTGCACGTCGTAGGTGACCGCCTTGGCGCCCTCGCGCCAGGTCTCGAACACGCCGTGCCCGGTGGCCGACGCGGGAACCGCGGCCAGCGCCGCCAGTGCCGCGGCCGCCACCACGCTCAGTAGTTTTCGCATGGCCCGATCCTCACCGTTGCCGGCGGCGGCCCACCCCCCACTGGCAAGGGGATCACCTCAACAGGTGAACAATTGGTCTAGACCTCAATCGGACAAACCGGTCCTCACCGCTCGACAGTGCCCTGGATGACCGTCGGGGCGACCGCGTCGGGGTCGACCACCACCGAGTCGACCACGATCACCGGCCGGGACCGCTCCGCGCGCCGGATGATCCGGTTGCGCAGCAGCGCCCTGGTCGGCGGCAGCAGCAACAGCAGCGCCAGCACGTCGCTGATGAACCCGGGCAGCACCACCAGCACGCCCGCCGCGGCGATCAGCATGCCGTCGACGACCTCGCGCTCGGGCGTCCGGCGCAGGAACACCGCCTCGCGCAGCGCGGCCAGCGTGCGGGTGCCCTCCCGGCGCAACAGGAAGCCGCCGAGCAGGGTCGCCGCGATGAGCAGACCGATGGTGGGCAGCACGCCGATGGCGCTCCCGACCGAGACCATCACGGTGATCTCGGCGGCCACTGCCAGCAGGACGATCAACAGGATGGGCACTTCCGACTCCTCGGCCAACGGGCTATTTCACTGGATATCCCTCTAACGCACCAACTGCCCGAATTGCTCCCCCGCACCATCGCCGCAGGTCAGAGCGCGTGTCGACGACGATACGCCGGTCAAGACCACGTGGTGTTCACCACGGGGGCCGCTTGGCCTATCCCGGATACGCCGAGTTCACACTATTGTCATGAGAACCCCGGACGACCCCGGGTAGCCCCACCGCGCGGGTGACGGCACGACTCCGCACCGGAGAACCGACCGCCGGACCCGCGACCCAGGCCGCACGACGAGGTGCGCTGCCACCCCCGTGCCGCGGCAGTCCGCGGCACGACATCCCGCACGACGAGGTGCGCCCACCGCCCGAGCCCGGGCGAAGCCGTCTTTTCACACCGCACCGTTTCGAGGCGCGGCACCGGGCCCACGCGCGGCTGGTGTCGTGCGCCCCCCGCCCGCCCAGCCGCTCGAGAGCACGCCCGTGTGCGCGCATCCAGAGCACTGGGAGGGCCGCTAGTCATGACGACCCGCCAAGACCACCGCGAAGGTGGTCTCTACGACGAGCAGTACGAGCACGACGCTTGCGGGGTCGCCTTCGTGGCCGACCTCGCGGGCCGCCGAGACCATGGCATCGTCGCCAAAGCACTCGTCGCCCTGCGCAACCTCGAACACCGCGGTGCCCGTGGCGCCGAGCCCGACACCGGCGACGGCGCGGGCATCCTGATCCAGGTCCCCGACGCCTTCTACCGGGACGTCACCGGTTTCGCCCTGCCCGACCCCGGTGCGTACGCGGTCGGCACGGCGTTCCTGCCGACCGACGAGGCCGCGCGCGCCGAGGTGGTCGCGACCGTCGAGGCGATCGCGGCCGAGGAGGGCGCGGTCGTGCTGGGCTGGCGCGAGCTCCCGGTCGACCCCGAGCACACCGGCGCTTCCGCGCTGGCCGTGATGCCGTACTTCTCGCAGCTGTTCCTGGCCGCCGCGGACGGTGTCGACGGACTCGCCCTGGAGCGCCTGGCCTTCTGCGTGCGCAAGCGCGCCGAGCACGCCTCGGACGTGTACTTCGCCTCGCTGTCGGCACGGACGATCGTCTACAAGGGGATGCTCACCGAGCCGCAGGTCGAGTCGTTCTTCCCCGACCTGTCCGACGAGCGGGTGACCAGCTCGATCGGCCTGGTGCACTCCCGGTTCTCCACCAACACCTTCCCGTCGTGGCCGCTGGCGCACCCGTACCGCTACGTCGCGCACAACGGCGAGATCAACACCCTGCGCGGCAACCGGAACTGGATGGACGCCCGCGAGTCGATGCTCGCCAGCGACCTGATCCCCGGTGACCTCAAGCGGATCTACCCGGTGATCACCCGCGGCGCCAGCGACTCGGCGTCCTTCGACGAGGTGCTGGAGCTGCTGCACCTGGGCGGCCGCAGCCTGCCGCACGCGGTGCTGATGATGATCCCCGAGGCGTGGGAGAACCACACCGAGATGGACCCGGCGCGCCGGGCGTTCTACCAGTTCCACTCGACGCTGATGGAGCCGTGGGACGGGCCCGCGCTGGTGGCCTTCACCGACGGCACCCAGATCGGTGCCGTGCTCGACCGCAACGGGCTGCGCCCGGCCCGCTACTGGGTGACCGAGGACGGCCTGGTGGTGCTGGCCAGCGAGGTCGGCGTGCTCGACATCGACCCGACCACCATCGTGCGCAAGGGTCGGCTGGAGCCGGGCCGGATGTTCCTGGTGGACACCGCCGCGGGCCGGGTGGTCGACGACGAGGAGATCAAGGGCGAGCTGGCCGCGGCGCACCCGTACGGCGAGTGGGCCGCCAAGGGCCTGCTGCCGTTGGCGCAGCTGCCCGCCCGGGCGCGCGAGGTCCCCACGCACTCCTCGCTCGTGCGCAGGCAGCAGGCGTTCGGCTACACCGAGGAAGAGCTGACCCTGCTGCTGGAGCCGATGGCGCGCACCGGTGCCGAGCCGATCGGGTCGATGGGCAACGACGCCCCGCTGGCCCCGCTCTCGCGCGCGCAGCGGCCGCTGTTCGACTACTTCAGCCAGCTGTTCGCCCAGGTGACCAACCCGCCGCTGGACGCGATCCGCGAGGAGCTGGTGACCTCGCTGGGCACCCAGCTCGGCGCGGAGCCGAACCTGCTGGCGGGTACGGCCGAGTCGTGCCGGCGGATCACGCTGCCGTTCCCGGTGCTGGACAACGACGAGCTGGCCAAGATCGCGCACGCCGACGACGACGGCGACCTGCCGGAGTTCCGGTCGGTCACCGTGCACGGCCGCTTCGACGTCGACGGCGGCGGTGACGCGCTGCGCGAGCAGCTCGACGAGATCCGCGCCCGGGTGTCGCGGGAGATCCGCGCGGGCGCCAGGGTCGTGGTCCTGTCCGACCGCGGCGTGGACGACGAGCTCGCCCCGATCCCGTCGCTGCTGCTGGTCGGCGCGGTGCACCAGCACCTGGTGCGGGAGAAGACGCGCAGCCAGGTGAGCCTGGTCGTGGAGTCCGGCGACGCGCGCGAGGTGCACCACGTGGCGCTGCTGATCGGCTACGGCGCGTCGGCGGTGAACCCGTACCTGGCGATGGCGACCGTGGAGGACATGGCCAGGCGCGGCCTCATCCGAGGGGCGATCGACCCGCATACGGCGGCCCGCAACCTGATCAAGGCGCTGGGCAAGGGCGTGCGCAAGACCATGTCCAAGATGGGTGTGTCCACTGTGGCCTCTTACCACGGTGCGCAGATCTTCGAGGCGCTCGGCCTCGGCTCGGAGGTGGTCGACACCTGCTTCACCGGCACCACCTCGCGGCTGGGCGGCATCGGTTTCGACGTGCTGGCCGAGGAGGTGCGGCAGCGGCACGCGGTGGCCTTCCCGGTCGGCGGTGTGCACGCCGACCACCGCGAACTGGCCGTGGGCGGCGACTACCAGTGGCGGCGCGAGGGCGAGCCGCACCTGTTCAACCCGGAGACGGTGTTCAAGCTCCAGCACTCCACCAGGGCCGGGCGCTACGAGGTGTTCAAGGACTACACCCGGCTCGTCGACGACCAGTCCGCGGCGCTCAAGACGCTGCGCGGGCTGTTCGCGTTCCGGGAGGGCGTGCGGCCGCCGGTGCCGATCGACGAGGTCGAGCCGGTCAGCGAGATCGTCAAGCGGTTCGGCACCGGTGCCATCTCCTACGGCTCGATCTCGCGGGAGATGCACGAGACGCTGGCGATCGCGATGAACCGGTTGGGCGCCAAGTCCAACACCGGCGAGGGCGGCGAGGACTCCGACCGGCTCTACGACCCCGCTCGGCGGTCGGCCATCAAGCAGGTCGCCTCCGGCCGGTTCGGCGTCACCAGCGAGTACCTGGTCAACGCCGACGACATCCAGATCAAGATGGCGCAGGGCGCGAAGCCGGGCGAGGGCGGCCAGCTGCCGGGCACCAAGGTGTACCCGTGGATCGCCAAGACCCGGCACTCCACCCCGGGCGTCGGGCTGATCTCCCCGCCGCCGCACCACGACATCTACTCCATCGAGGACCTCGCCCAGCTCATCCACGACCTCAAGAACGCCAACCCGGCGGCCCGCATCCACGTGAAGCTGGTGTCCGAGGTGGGCGTCGGCACGGTCGCCGCGGGGGTCTCCAAGGCGCACGCGGACGTGGTGCTGATCTCCGGGCACGACGGCGGCACCGGCGCGTCGCCGCTGTCGTCGATCAAGCACGCCGGTGGCCCGTGGGAGCTCGGCCTGGCCGAGACCCAGCAGACGCTGCTGGCCAACCGGTTGCGCGACCGGATCGTGGTGCAGACCGATGGCCAGCTCAAGACCGGTCGCGACGTCGTGGTCGCGATGCTGCTGGGCGCCGAGGAGTTCGGCTTCGCCACCGCGCCGCTGGTGGTGTCGGGCTGCGTGATGATGCGCGTGTGCCACCTCGACACCTGCCCGGTCGGCGTCGCGACGCAGAACCCGGTGCTGCGGGCCAGGTTCAGCGGCAAAGCCGAGTACGTGGTCAACTTCTTCGAGTTCATCGCCCAGGAGGTGCGGGAGTACCTGGCGGCGCTGGGCTTCCGCTCGATCCGGGAAGCGGTCGGGCACGCCGAACTGCTCGACACCCGGGGCGCGATCGACCACTGGAAGGCGGCCGGGCTCGACCTGACGCCGATCTTCTTCGTGCCGCCGCTGGAGCCGCGCGCGGCCCGGCACCAGACCGTCGCGCAGGACCACGGCCTGGCCAGGGCGCTGGACAACACGCTGATCCAGCTCGCCGAGGGCGCGCTGTCCTCAGGCGACAAGGTGCGGCTGGAACTGCCGGTGCGCAACGTGAACCGGACCGTGGGCACCATGCTCGGGTCCGAGGTGACCAAGCGCTGGGGCGGCGACGGCCTGCCCGACGACACCATCGACGTGACCTTCACCGGCACCGCGGGCCAGTCCTTCGGCGCGTTCCTGCCGCGCGGGGTGACGCTGCGGCTGGTCGGCGACGGCAACGACTACGTCGGCAAGGGCCTGTCCGGCGGCCGGATCACCGTGCGGCCGCACCCGGGGGCGCAGTTCGCCGCCGAGCAGCACGTCATCGCGGGCAACGTCATCGCCTACGGCGCGACCTCCGGCGAGGTGTTCCTGCGCGGCAAGGTCGGCGAGCGGTTCTGCGTGCGCAACTCCGGCGCGCTGGCCGTCGTCGAGGGCGTGGGCGACCACGCCTGCGAGTACATGACCGGCGGCCGCGTCGTGGTCCTCGGGCCGACCGGGCGCAACCTCGCGGCGGGCATGTCCGGCGGCATCGCCTACGTGCTCGACCTGAACCCGGCCAGGGTCAACCCGGAGATGGTGGACCTCGACCCGCTGTCGGTGGAGGACAACGACTTCCTGCGCGGGGTCGTGGCCAGGCACGTGGCCGAGACCGACTCCGCCGTCGGCCGGGCGCTGCTCGCGGACTGGGACAACGAGGTCAGCCGGTTCACCAAGGTGATGCCCACCGACTACAAGCGGGTGCTCGCCGCGCGCGCGGCCGCCGAGGCCGAGGGCCGCGACATCGACCAGGCGATCATGGAGGCCGCACATGGCTGACCCCAAGGGCTTTCTGACCACCAAGCGCGAGAACGCCAAGCACCGACCGGTGTTCCTCAGGCTCAAGGACTGGCGCGAGGTCTACGAGGAGTCCACCACAGCCGAGTTCAGGGCAGAGGCTGGTCAGAAGCAGGCCGGGCGGTGCATGGACTGCGGGATCCCGTTCTGCCACCAGGGTTGTCCGCTGGGGAACCTGATCCCCGAGTGGAACACGCTGGTGTGGCGGGAGGACTGGAAGCGGGCCGCCGACCGGCTGCACGCGACCAACAACTTCCCCGAGTTCACCGGCACGCTGTGCCCGGCGCCGTGCGAGTCGGCGTGCGTGCTGGGCATCAACGACGACCCGGTGTCGATCAAGCGGGTCGAGGTGTCGATCGTCGACCGGGCCTGGGACGAGGGCTGGATCACCCCGCAGGTGCCCGCGACCAGGACCGGCAAGAGGGTCGCCGTGGTCGGGTCCGGTCCGGCGGGGTTGGCCGCGGCGCAGCAGCTCAGCCGCGCGGGCCACGACGTGGTGGTCTTCGAGCGGGCCGACGCGGTGGGCGGATTGCTGCGGTACGGCATCCCGGAGTTCAAGATGGAGAAGGCGCGCCTCGACCGGCGGCTGGCGCAGATGCGCGCGGAGGGCACCGAGTTCCGCACGGGTGTCGATGTCGGCGTCGATGTCACCGCGGCGCAGTTGCGGGCGGAGTTCGACGCGGTCGTGCTGGCCGGTGGCGCTACCGCGTGGCGCGACCTGCCCATCCCGGGGCGTGAGCTGGCCGGGGTGCACCAGGCGATGGAGTACCTGCCGCCCGCGAACCGGGTGGCGGCCGGGACGCTCGACCGCTCCCCCATCCACGCCGAGGGCAAGCACGTGGTGGTCATCGGCGGCGGCGACACCGGCGCGGACTGCGTCGGCACCGCCCACCGGCAGGGCGCGGCGTCGGTGACGCAGCTGGAGATCATGCCCAAGCCGCCGGAGGCCAGGGCCGACGCGAACCCGTGGCCGACCTACCCGCTGCTGTACCGGGTGACCTCCGCGCACGAGGAGGGCGGTGAGCGGGTGTACTCGGTGTCGACCACGGAGTTCGTGGGTGACGCCGGGGGCGCCGTCCGCGCGCTGCGGCTCGCCGAGGTCGAGCTGGTCGACGGCCGGTTCACCCCGGTCGCGGGCTCCGAGCGGGAGATCCCGGCCGACCTGGTCACCCTGGCGATGGGCTTCGTCGGCCCGGAGAAGGGCGCGCTGCTCGCCGACCTCGGCGTCGACCTGGACCCCCGCGGCAACGTCGCCCGCGGCCAGGACTTCCAGACCTCGGTCGACGGCGTGTTCACCGCGGGCGACATGGGCCGCGGCCAGTCGCTGATCGTCTGGGCCATCGCCGAGGGCCGCTCCGCCGCGGCCGGGGTCGACGCGTACCTGACCCAGCGCTCGGTGCTGCCCCGCCCCATCGAGCCGACCGACCGGCCCCTGGTCTGAGGCTCGCCGTGGACAACGGCCCCGCGGGCAATGACGCTCGCGGGGCCGTTCTCGTGTCCTGCGCGGCCGCGCCCTCAGCAGGTGGGCACGGGTGGGAGGCCTACGGGGTCGGGTTCAGGTACGCCCGGGTCTCGCCGATCCGCACGTCACCGACGACGAGGCCGAACGCGGTCGACACGACGCGCACCGGGATCACCGTGATCTGGTTGCCCGCCAAGACCTGCTGATTGAGGTAGACGGTGACCGAGAGTCCGCTGACGGTCACCGGGATGGTCTGCGTGGGCAGGGCGCCGTTGAAGGTCTGGCCCGCGACCTGCAGGTTCTGGACGCTGACCGCGCCTGCCTTGACGACCGTCGTCGAGCCCTGGGTGACCGAGGCGGTGGCCGAGGAGCTGATCGAGTCCGCCGAGAGCAGCGCGGAGCCGAGCAGGCTGACCAGCGCGACGTCGGTGATGCCCGCGACCCCCGCGGCGGTGCGGGTGGTGGCGGTGTCGGTGAGCGAGGCCGAGGTGTTGATGGCGCCGAGGCTGCCCAGCACCGGAGCGGTCAGGTTCGGCAAGCCGGTGGTCTGGCTGGTGGGGACCACGTTGGTGACGTTGACGTTCGCCCTGGCGGCGGGCGGCAGGGGCGGCACCAGCAGGGGGACCACGGTGGCCTCGGCGCCGGTGGCGGTGGCGGATCCGTAGTAGGCGGGGGGTGCGGCGGCGGCGGGCTGGGCCAGCCCGACCACGGTCGCGCTCACCAGCGCGAGTGCGGCAGGCATCATCCAGCGTCGGGAGACACTGCGCATGACAGCTCCTCGATGTCGGGCCCGGAGTTGGGCCACGAAGATCATCGCCCGCCATTCGCCCGCCGTCTTCCGTACAGCGCACGTTCCAGCTGTTCAGCCGAACGTGTTCACTCGAATACCCTGTGTACGCGACGCACAGCCAGATGCACGCCCGTTCGCCCGTGCCCGCGTGCGGCTGAACGGGCGACGCCCACCCGGATGGTGCTGTCGACGGCCACGAACAGCACAATGTGGGCATGACCGAGCGATTCACCGACGAGGAGTTCGCGTTCCTCCGGCACGCCCGCTTCGGCGAACTGCCCGCGCGGGCGCGGCCCGAGGACCTTGTGACCCTCAAGGAAACCGACCCGGTCCCCGACTACGCCGACCTCGCCTACGACGCCCGCGAACGCGCCGAGGGCTGACCCGAGCGGGTCAGCCCTCGTGGTCGGCCTGACCGTCCGGAGTGGTCGTCCACTCCGGACACCGCATCGGCCTGCCCGGTCAGCTGGCGTTCGCTTCCTCGAAGTAGATCGAGGCGCAGCGGGCGGGAGGGGTGAGGCCGGTCAGGTTCTCGATGTCGTCGGCGCAGGTGGCTGAGGTGCCCTGGACCGCGGAGGTCACCGGGATGGTGATCGTGCACGATGCCTCCGCGGCGGCCAGGGTTCCCGTGACCGTGATGGTGCGGCCCGCGGGAGGGGTGGCGAGCACTGTCGCCGTGGTGCAGGTCGTTGTGGGTGCTCCGGGCCGGGTGATGGTGGGCGGGAGCGTCAGCGCGAACGAGAACGGGGTCGCGGCCGGGGTGTCGGAGTTGGCGATGGTCAACGTCAGCGTCCGCGTGCTGCCCGCCGCGGCCGCTCGCACGCTGTAGGCCGCGTCGAGCCCCGCCTGGGGCGCGGCGAGAGCCGGTTGGGCACCCGCGACGAGCGTGGTCGACGTGGTCACCGCGAGGGCGGCGATCAGGAATCGGCGCGAACTGGACATCGAGGTTCACCTCTCACCTGGTGGCCGGGGGCAGTGCTTCCCTCTGGCGAGTACCCCGTCCACCCCGCCCGCCGCCGTCCCCGGTGGACGTCGCATCCGGACAGGTGGCGTTTTTCACCCGCCCGGGCAAGCAAGCCCGGCGGTACGGGTCAGGAGGCGTACGGCTCCGCGAAGTAGATCGAGGCGCAGGTCGCGGGCGGGGTGAGACCGGCGAGGTCGGCGAGGTCACCGGAGCACGTGGTGTAGACGCCCTCGTCCGACGCGGTCAGCGGGATCGTGACCGTGCAGGTCGACGTGGGGCTGGTCATGGTGCCGTCGACGTAGCGGACGTCGGCCACCAGGGCCGCGCGGCCACCGGGGATCCCGCCGCCGGGATCGGTGGGAGGCGTGTCGGAGATCGTGGTGTCGGTGCAGGTGCTGGTCTCGCCACCGAGCGGCATCGTCCCGGTCGGCAGGGTCAGGGTGAAGGAGAAGGTGAACGTGCTCGGGATATCGGAGTTGGTCAGCGTGAAGACCAGGTTCCGGGGCTTGTTGTGGGCCGAGGCCGCCACCGAGAAGGCGGCCGACATCCCGGGTAGGACCGCTGCGGAAGCGGGTTGGGCGGTTGCCACCAGTGCGGACAGTGCGATGGCCGTGGACAGAACGCGACGCGTGGTCGACGAAGGCATGGCGGGTCGCTCCTCGATTCGGGGACGTGCCGTGCCCGTCGAGTACCCGCTCGCCGCCACGCCCGCCGTCCAACCAGGACTTTCACCCGGACGAGGGCCACCCGGTCCGCGATCGGCGGGCGACCGCGGACCGGGGCCGATCACATGTTGATCATGTGTCCGGCCAGCCCGTGGATCGCTTCCTTGACGGCCTCGCCGAGGGTGGGGTGGGCGTGGACGTTGCGGGCCACCTCGTGCACGGTCAGGTCCCACTGCTGGGCCAGGGTCAGCTCGGGCAGCAGCTCGGTGACCTCGGGGCCGATGAGGTGACCGCCCAGCAGCTCGCCGTGGGTCTTGTCGCTGATCAGCTTCACGAAGCCGACCGGGTCGCCGAGGCCGTGCGCCTTGGCGTTGGCGGTGAACGGGAACTTGGCGACCTGGACGTCGTAGCCCTTCTCTCGGGCCTGGGCCTCGGTGTAGCCGAAGCTGGCGACCTGCGGCTGGCAGTAGGTTGCGCGCGGGATCATCACGTAGTCCAGTTCCATGGTCTCCGCGCCCGCGATGGTCTCCGCGGCGATGACCCCCATGGACTCGGCCGCGTGCGCCAGCATGAGCTTCGCGGTGACGTCGCCGATGGCGAAGATGTGGTCGACCGAGGTGCGGCAGAAACCGTCGATCTCGATGGCCTTGCGCTCGGTGAGCTTGACGCCGGTGTTCTCCAGACCATAACCGTCGACCCGCGGCGCGAACCCGATGGCCTGCAACACCTTGTCGGCCTCGATGACGTCGCTGGTGCCGCCCTTGGACACGGTGACCTTGACCTTGGCGCCGGAGTCGTCGATGGACTCCACCTTCGTGCCGACCCGCACCTCGATGCCGAGCTTCTTGTACCGGCGCAGCAGTTCCTTGGAGACCTCCTCGTCCTCCAAGGGCACCACGCGGTCGAGGAACTCGACGATGGTCACCCGCACGCCGTAGTTGTGCAGCACGTAGGCGAACTCGACGCCGATGGCGCCCGCGCCCGCGATGACGATGCTCTCCGGCAGCGTGTCCGAGAGGATCTGCTCCTCGTAGGTGACCACGCGCTCGGACAGCGACGTGCCCGGCAGCAGGCGGGTGGTGGCGCCGGTGGCGATGATCGCGTTGCCGAAGGTCACCGTCTCGGTGCCGCCATCGGAGAGGGCGACCTCGATGGTGTTGGCGTCGCGGAAGGTGCCCCACCCGTTGTACTGGGTGATGCCGTTCTTCTTCATCAGGTAGTGCACGCCCTTGACGCGGCCGTCGGCCACGGTGCGGGAGCGCTGGAAGGCGGCGCCGTAGTCGAGGCTGATCGAGCCGTCGACCTGGATGCCGAACGTCTTGGTCTCGTGCTGGATGATGTGCGCCAGCTCCGCGTTGCGCAGGAGGGCCTTGGAGGGGATGCAGCCGACGTTGAGGCAGACACCGCCCCAGTAGCGCTCCTCGATGATCGCGGTCTTGAGGCCGAGCTGGGTCGCCCGGATCGCCGCGACGTACCCGCCCGGTCCCGCGCCGACGACCACGACGTCGAAGTGTGTGCTCATGGCCCCCACGATATTCGCCCGCGCGGGGTGGTCGCCCACGCAGGGCTCAGCCGCCCACGGCGATCCCGCCCGGGGTGTCGGACGCCACTGCCAGACCGAGCACACCGGCCAACCGCGGCCGGGTCCTGATCCGCCGCTCCCCCGCCGCGAGCACCTCGGCGATGTCGGCGACCACGTCGGGCCGGGCCAGCGAGCCGGGCCCGACGTGGTCACCGGGTACCGCGATCACGGTCGTCGGGACGCCGGTCTCCTCGCGCACGCGCCCCTGGCCGACGAGCACCAGGCCGCGCACGATCTCCGGGAACTCCGCGACGACCCGGCAGGCCACCTCGGTCAGCGCCGTGTGCGCCACGACCTGGGTCCTGGTAGCGCGGTCGGCCAGCGTTTCCAGCACGTCCTCGAGCCGGTCGAGCGAACCCGCGCCACCGGCCTGCGGCGGCACCGCGCACCAGGCGACCTGGTACAGCTGCTCCAACGGGCGCCAGGCATCGGGCAGCTCCCGCGGCCGCGTCGCCGACGGGCTCAGCACCACGACCGCGGGACCGTAGTCCAGCCCGCGCCACAGCGGTGCCTTCGCCGACGAGACCAAAGCCAACCGGTTGCTGCGTGCCATGAGCGCCTCCCGAGTCCGATCCACCCCATTTCGGGTTACCCGGGTGGGGTGGTTTCAATCACTCGATAGCGCAGATCACAGCCCTGCTGCGCGTTGAACGCAGCCCTGCTGTGCGTTGAACACAGCCGTGCCGCGCGAGAACGCGACCCCACGGCGGGAAAAACGGCCCCACCGCGCGCGTTCACGGCGCGGTCAGACCGGTTGGTCGTCCTCGGACTGGCGCAGCACCGCGAAGTTCAACTGGCCGTGCGGATCGGCCTGCACGTCGAGCACCTTGTCGGACAACAACTCGGCCGCGCCCGGCTCGAGGAACACGTGCGCCCCCGCGGGTCCGGTCACGACCTGGTCGCCCGCCACCGGTTCCGGCGCGAGCGCCACCGCGAGCGGCGTGCCCTCCACCTGCGGGGTCACCAGGGTGAACCGCAGCCCACCGGTCTCCTCGATGCCGTCCTGGGCCGTCAACGCGCTGATCGCGTCCGCAGCAGCCTCTGTCACCGCCAGCATGTCTGGCTCCTTTCCGTGTCACCTCGTCGTGCGGCTCGCGCACCCCACCGTAGGGGCGCCGGTGACGGCTCGCCGGACGGAGCCCGACCCGCCTTGTGCCCGCTTCGGCGTGATCTTTAGAGTGCTCCGGTAGCGGTTGAGCAAGCAGCCGCAGCACAGCCGGGGGCGACACCCAGGCAGACCCGCCCAGCGGCCCAGCCGCAGGGCACCGTCGCCGCCTGGCACTCGCGTGAAGCGAGGGGGCTGCGTGCTGCACGGCTCCCGCCTGTCCTGGCGGCCGGTCGTCGCCCGTGACGCGCCCCCTCGCCGATCGCGCCCCCCTTGTCGTCCCCCGAGGACACGGGGGATCGGCCGAGTGGACGTGGACCGGGAGGGAAGACCGCATGGGCACCGCGGTGCGAAGACCGCATAGGCGAGCCGGGGGGTGCCGGTGACGCCGGACCCGAACTCGCTGGTGGCCCAGTTGCAGTCCGAGTTGGACGGTCTGCGGCGCGCGCTGCGGACCAGGGCGACCATCGAGCAGGCCATGGGTGTGCTGGTGGTGCTGCGGCGGTGTTCGCCGAAGGAGGCGTTCGACGCGCTGGTGCGGCTCTCGCAGCAGTACAACACCAAGCTGCACCGGGTGGCGCACCTGGTGGTCGGCCTGTTCGCCGAGCCGTCGGTCGAGCCGCTGGACAGCTACCTGCGGCGCAACCTCGTCAGCGACGACCCCGTCGACACCGCCGCCGACCCGATCCGGTTGGACGTGGCGCTGCTCGACGCGGCGCGCGCTCTCGCCGAGGCGGGCCAGGAACGGGCCGAGGTGGACCAGGCGGTGCGCGACCTGCACCGGGTGCTGGTGGAGCAGGGCTGGGTCCCGCCTTACGACGTGCTGGGCCCGATCGCGGACGGGACCCGCGCCTAGGCGCGGGATCCGCCGGGCCCGCCACTCGAACGCGCAGGTGTCCTCGCAGGCGATTCGGGGTACGTGGTGCACATGACGCAGGCCCGGCGACGATGAGCGGTAGCAGCGACTCGTGGGCGGCGCCCGGCGCCGCGCCGGGGCCGCGGTCGGTCGGCGACCGCGTCCTGGTGCGGGTGCGCGCCGATTGGGCGAACCTCCCGGTGGTGCGGGAGGTCGCCGCGGCGGTGTCCACCGGGCTCGGTGACGGCCCGGACGGCGCCACCGACCTGATCCTCGCCGTCGACGAGGTGTGCGCGACGCTCATCGGGCTCGCCGCGCCGGGGGCGGTGGTGGACTGCGCGCTCGTGCGGCAGGCGGGCGCTCTGCGGGTGGAGGCCTCGGTGCTCGCCGCGACGGGCGCCGAGATCGATACCACCTCGTTCGGGTGGCGGGTGCTCGAGGCGCTCGCCGATAGTGTCGACTGCGGGGTGGGACCGGGGCCGGACGGGAGAGCGAACGTGCACATCAGCGTCGTGCGGGCCGAGACTGCGGGTGCCTGGTGAGCGCGGAGACCCCGACCGGCTCCTCCCACGAGTACAGCCACCTGGCGCCGTTGTTCGCCGAGCTGGTCTCGCTGGCGGAGGACGACGGCAGGCGGGAGGCGGTGCGCGACAAGCTGGTCACCGGGCACCTGGCGCTCGCCGAGCACATCGCGATGCGCTTCACCCACCGCGGCGTGGCCCGCGACGACCTCACCCAGGTCGCCACCGTGGGGCTGATCCACGCGGTCGACCGGTTCGACCCGGAGCGCGGCATCGACTTCCTGTCCTTCGCGGTGCCGACCATCATGGGCGAGGTCCGCCGGTACTTCCGCGACACCGCCTGGTCGGTTCGGGTGCCGCGCAGGCTCAAGGAGCTGCACCTGACCATCACCGCCGCGGGCAACGAGCTGTCCCAGCGGCTGGGCCGGGCGCCGACGCCCAGCGAGATCGCCGCCCACCTGGGGATGAGCCGCGAAGAGGTGTACGAGGGCCTGGAGGCCGGTCAGGTGTACCAGTCGGTGTCGCTCGACGAGGCGCTGTCCTCCGGCGACCCCGACTCCGACCCGCTGGCCGACACCCTCGGCGAGGACGACGCGGCGCTGCTGGGCATCGAGGACCACGAGTCGCTGCGGCCGCTGATCGAGCGGCTGCCGGAGCGGGAGCGGCGGATCCTGCTGCTGCGGTTCTTCAAGAACATGACCCAGACCCAGATCGCGGAGAAGATCGGCGTCTCGCAGATGCACGTGTCCCGGCTGCTGACCCGCACCCTGGAGACGCTGCGTGCCGGGCTGGTCACCGACGAGCGCTGAACAGGACTTTTCCGGTGTCCCTGGTCCACACTGGAGGCAGGGACACACCCGGGAGGCTGGCGTGGCGCGACCGATCTGGCACGGTGCGATCAACTTCGGGCTGGTCACGGTCCCGGTGGACATGTACGGGGCCACCGAGGACCACACGATCAGCTTCCGGCAGTTCGAGCGCGGCACGAGCGACCGGATCCGCTACAAGCGGGTCAACGAGCGCACCGGCGAGGAGGTCGCGTTCGCCGACATCGTCAAGGGCGCCGAGATCGGCGGCGGCGAGTACGTGATCATCGAGCCGGACGAGCTGGACGGGATCGCGCCGGGCCGCTCCCGCACCATCGACATCTCCTCGTTCGTGGCGCTGGAGGAGATCGACCCGATCCACTTCCAGAAGACGTACTGGCTGGCGCCGTCGAAGGAGGAGTACGGCAAGGCCTACGGGCTGCTCCTGCAGGCGATGCGCAAGACCAACCGCGCGGGGGTGGCGACGTTCGTCATGCGCGGCAAGGAGTACCTCACCGCGATCCGCGCCGGGGACGACGACCTGCTGCTGCTGACCACGATGCTGTTCGCCGAGGACCTGCGGGACCCGGCCAAGGAGCTCAAGTCGCTGCCGGAGATCACCCCGGCCCGCGGCAAGGAGCTGGACATGGCGATCTCGCTGGTGGACTCGATGACCGAGCAGTGGGACCCCAAGGAGTACCACGACACCTACACCGAGCGGGTCGAGAAGCTCATCGAGGACAAGAAGGCGGGCCGCGAGGTCGTCGTCGGCGAGGAGCCCAGCTCCCCCACCAAGGTCGTCGACCTGTTCGAGGCGCTGAGCAAGAGCGTGGAGAGCCGCAAGAATCGCCGGGGCACCCCGGGGTCCGCTACCGGCGGCGAGGACCTCGATACGCTCAGCAAGGCCGATCTGGACAAGATGGCCCGCGAACTGGACATCAAGGGCCGCTCCAAGATGACCCGCGACGAGCTCCAGAAGGCGGTGGCCGCGACGACGAGGAGGGCCTCATGACGTGCGCCGACTGCGCGGACGACCTGAGCCACTGCCACGGCACCCTGCTGCTGCCCGATGGCCTCCTCGGCACGGCCGAGTGCACCGACCCGTCCTGTGTGGACCTCGCCGCGGCCAGGCACCCGCTGGTCCTGGCCGAGCACGACCCGCTCCCCCAGGCCACCGAGGACTTCCTCGCGGCGTGAGCCAGGCCCCGCACCGGGATCACCCTCCAGGCGCGAGCGCGTCCGAGCGCTGAGGACTGCCGCGGTGGGCGGGCAGGCCGCCCACCGCGGTCAGCACTCGATGAGTCAGCACTCGATGACGTTGAGGGCCAGGCCGCCGCGGGCGGTCTCCTTGTACTTGGTGTGCATGTCGGCGCCGGTCTCGCGCATGGTCTTGATGACCTTGTCCAGGTGCACCACGTGGGTGCCGTCGCCGCGCAGGGCCATCCGGGAGGCGTTGATGGCCTTGGTGGAGCCGACCGCGTTGCGCTCGATGCAGGGGATCTGCACCAGGCCGCCGACCGGGTCACAGGTGAGCCCGAGGTGGTGCTCGAGGCCGATCTCGGCGGCGTTCTCGACCTGGGCGACGGTCCCGCCGAGCACGGCGGTCAGGCCTGCCGCGGCCATCGCGCAGGCGGAGCCGACCTCGCCCTGGCAGCCGACCTCGGCGCCGGAGATGGAGCCGGTCTCCTTGAGCACCACGCCGATCGCGGCGGCGGTGAGCAGGAAGTCGACCACACCGTCCTCGTTGGCCACCGACAGGAAGCGGGTGTAGTAGTGCAGGACGGCGGGGATGATGCCCGCGGCGCCGTTGGTGGGGGCGGTGACCACACGGCCACCCGAGGCGTTCTCCTCGTTGACGGCCAGGGCGAACAGGCTCACCCAGTCCATCACGTACAGCGGGTCGCCCGCGCCGTCCTCCTCCAGCAGCTTGTCGTGCAGCGCCTTGGCGCGGCGGGGGACCTTGAGGCCGCCGGGCAGCACCCCGTCCTGCTCGCAGCCCCTGGTGACGCAGTCCTGCATGACCTGCCAGATGTGCAGCAGGCCGGAGCGGACCTCGGCCTCGGTGCGCCACACCAGCTCGTTGGCGAGCATGACCTGCGCGACGGACTTGCCGCTGTTCTCGCAGTGGGTCAGCAGGTCGGCCGCGGAGCGGAACGGGAACGGCACCGGGGTGGTGTCGGCGGAGATGACCGGGCCGTCCGCCGCGGTCTCGTCCAGCACGAAGCCGCCGCCGACCGAGTAGTACGTGCGGCGCGAGAGCTCGGTGCCCGCGGCGTCCCAGGCGGCGAAGGTCATGCCGTTGGGGTGCAGCGGCAACGACTTGCGCCGGTGCATCACCAGGTCGTCGTCCTCGGTGAAGGCGATCTCGTGGCTGCCGAGCAGCCGGATCCGGCCGCTGCGCCTGATCTCGGCGACCCGGACCGGCACCGAGTCGGTGTCGACGTCCTCCGGGCGCGCGCCCTCCAACCCGAGCAGCACCGCCTTGTCGCTGCCGTGGCCGTGTCCGGTGGCGCCGAGCGAGCCGAACAGCTCGGTGCGCACCCTGGCCACCCCCGGCAGCGCCCCGGCGGCCCGCAGCCCGTCGACGAACATCAGGGCGGCCCGCATCGGGCCGACCGTGTGCGAACTCGAGGGGCCGATGCCCACGCTGAACAGGTCGAAGACGCTGACCGCCACGACAATCCTCCTTCTTCGGCCACCGGGGCCGCGCCGGGTTCTCGGCGCGGCACCCGGGGCGGTCGATCAGCCCAGCTCCGGGTAGAGCGGGCGGCGGCGCACCAGCGTGGCGACGCGCTCGCGCAGCGCCGCACCGGTGGCCTCGTCGAGCTCGGGCCGCAGCGCGACCGCGATGATGTCGGCGACCTCGGCGAAGTCCTCGGCGTCGAAGCCGCGGGTGGCCAGCGCCGGGGTGCCGATGCGCAGCCCGGAGGTGATCATCGGCGGCCGCGGGTCGAACGGGACCGCGTTGCGGTTGACCGTGATCCCGATCGAGTGCAGCCGGTCCTCACCCTGTTGCCCGTCGAGCTGCGAGTCGACCAGGTCGACCAGCACCAGGTGCACGTCGGTGCCCCCGCTGAGCACCTTCACCCCGGCCGCGGCGGCGTCCGGCGCGGAGAGCCGGTCGGCCAGGATCCTGGCGCCCTCGAGCACCCGGCGCTGCCGCTCGGCGAACTCCTCGGAGGCGGCGATCTTGAACGCCACCGCCTTGGCCGCGATCACGTGCTCGAGCGGACCGCCCTGCTGGCCGGGGAACACCGCCGAGTTGACCTTCTTGGCCAGCTCCTTGGTGCAGAGCACCACACCGCCGCGCGGACCGCCGAGGGTCTTGTGCGTGGTGGTGGTGACCAGGTGCGCGTGCGGCACCGGGTTCGGGTGCAGACCGGCGGCGACCAGCCCGGCGAAGTGCGCCATGTCGACCATGAGCAGCGCCTCGACCGAGTCGGCGATGCGGCGGAACTCGGCGAAGTCGAGGGTGCGCGGGTAGGCGGACCAGCCCGCGACGATCAGCTTCGGGTTGTGCTCCTTGGCCAGCCGCTCGACCTCGGCCATGTCGACCCGGCCGGTCTCCTTGTCGACGTGGTAGGCCACCACGTTGTACAGCTTGCCGGAGAAATTGATCTTCATCCCGTGCGTCAGGTGCCCGCCGTGCGCCAGGTCCAGCCCGAGGATGGTGTCGCCCGGCTTGAGGACGGCGAACATGGCCGCGGCGTTGGCCGAGGCCCCCGAGTGCGGCTGCACGTTGGCGTGCTCGGCGCCGAAGAGGGCCTTGACCCGGTCGATGGCCAGCTGCTCGACGACGTCGACGTGCTCGCAGCCGCCGTAGTAGCGGCGGCCGGGGTAGCCCTCGGCGTACTTGTTCGTCAGCACCGAGCCCTGCGCCTCGAGCACCCCGACCGGGGCGAAGTTCTCCGAGGCGATCATCTCCAGCGTCGACTGCTGGCGGCGCAGCTCGTCGTCGACCGCGGCGGAGATCTCCGGGTCGACCTCGGCCAGCCGCTGCCCGAACGTGGGTGTCCCTGCCATCAGCCCTCCTTGGTGTGCTCGGCGTACGCGGCGGCGTCGAGCAGCTCGGGCTCGCCGTCGACGCGGACGCGGACGCGGAAGAGCCAGCCGTCACCGAACGGGTCGGTGTTGACCAGCTCGGGGGTGTCCACGACCGCCTCGTTGATCTCCACGACCACGCCGTCGGCAGGCGCGAACAGGTCGGAGACGGACTTGGTGGACTCGATCTCGCCGCACGCCTCACCCGTGGTCAACGTGGCGCCCACCTCGGGCAGCTGCACGTACACCACGTCACCGAGCGCGTCGGCGGCGTACTTGGTCACGCCGACCGTGGCCGCGGCGGGGTCGCCGAGGTCGACCCACTCGTGGTCGGTGGTGTAGCCGAGGTTCTCCGGGTTGCTCATTGGTTCTCGATCTCCAGGTTTCAGGCTTGACGCTGGTAGAAGGGCAGCTTGACGACCTCGACCGGCGCGCTGGTGCCGCGGATGTCCACGGTGAGCGCGGTGCCCGGCTCGCTGACCGCGACCGGCACGTAGGCCATCGCGATCGGGTGGCCGAGCGTCGGCGAGAGCGCGCCGCTGGTGACCGTACCGACCTGCGCCCCGGCACCGTCGAGCACCGCGTACCCGTGTCGGGGGGCGCGCTTGCCGGAACCGACCAGGCCGACCAGCACCTTGGTCTCCACGTCGGCGTCGCGGCGGCGCTCCAGCGCCTCCTTGCCGACGAACCCGCCTGCCTTGTCGAACTTCACGACCCGGCCGAGACCGGCGTCGAACGGGGTGAACGAGGCGCTGAGCTCGTTGCCGTAGAGCGGCATCCCGGCCTCGAGCCGCAGCGTGTCGCGGCAGGCCAGCCCGGCGGGCAGCAGCCCGTGCTCCTGCCCGGCCTCGGTGAGCAGCCGCCACACCTCGGGTGCCCTGGCACCGTCCACATAGACCTCGAAGCCGTCCTCGCCGGTGTAGCCGGTGCGGGCGAGCAGGATGTCGATGCCGCCGATGGCCGAGGGCACGCTGGCGTAGTAGGCGAGCGCGTCGAGGTCGGCGTCGGTGACCGAGCCGATGATGGCGGTGGAGGTCGGGCCCTGGACCGCGATCAGCGCCAGCTCCGCGGAGCGGTCGTTGACCTCGACGGCGAACCCGTCGGCCCGCTCGCGCAGCGCGGCGGCCACCGTGGCGGCGTTGGAGGCGTTGGCCACGACCATGAACCTGTCGGCGGCCAGCCGGTAGACGACCAGGTCGTCGAGCACGCCGCCCTCGGCGTCGCAGATCATCGTGTAGCGGGCCTTGCCCGGCTTGACCGCGGACAGCTTGCCGACGAGCGCGAAGTCCAGCGCCTGGGCCGCCTCCGGACCGGTCAGCTCGATCTCGCCCATGTGGCTGAGGTCGAACAGGCCGGAGGCGGTGCGGACCGCCTTGTGCTCGGTGAGCTCGCTGCCGTAGCGCAGGGGCATCGACCAGCCTGCGAAATCGGTGAACGAGGCACCGAGCGCCTCGTGCACCGAGTGCAGCGGGGAGGGGGTGCTCATGGAAGTCGGGTCTCCTTCGGCGCGCTGGGAACAGTGCTGTCCGCAGCGTGGCACGCCGGGCGCGCGGGCTGCAGCACGACCGGACGGGCTGTGGATGAGTGTGGGGGTTGTGGACAGCCGTGCGGCTGTTCGCTGTGCCGGGTGCGGCGGACGAGGGACATGGGAGCTCCTTGGCAGCGCGCCGGATGGACGGATCCGGCGCTGGAACTCCCCCTCTGTCATGGCACCTGAGAGCTTCGCCGCGAGCGCGGCTTGCACCGTGGGTGAGACGCCGAGATCGCGTCTGCTTTCCAGAGTGGCCTGGTGGGAACGGTAGCTTTACCTGAGAGATTGACGGGGAGTTTGCTCCTTCGGTGCCTCGATCAAGATCGAGGGCTCTCCCGGTCCCACTCGTACGGCCCGATATGCGGTTGTGCCACGGACACTAGTCGAGCCGGAACCCGAAAGGAAGTTCGAGGCGGTGCCTGGCGAGCAGGGCGCCGTCGGCGAGCAGGTCGCGGGTGGGCCCGTCGGCGACCACGACGCCCCCGTCGACGAGCACCGAGCGCGGGCACAGCTGCAGCGCGTAGGGCAGGTCGTGGGTGACCATGACCGTGGTCCGGCCGAGACCGAGCAGCACCTCGGCCAGCTCGCGGCGGGCGCGGGGCTCCAGGTTGGCCGAGGGTTCGTCCAGGACGAGCACGTCGGGGTCGCAGGCCAGCACGGTGGCCAGGGCGACCCGGCGGCGCTGCCCGCCGGACAGGTGCAGCGGCGAGCGGTCCGCGTGCTCGGTCATCCCGACGTCGTCGAGCGCGCGCTTGACCCGGGCGTCGAGTTCAGGTCCGCGCAACCCGAAGTTCGCGGGACCGAAGGCGACGTCGTCCCGAACGGTGGGCATGAAAAGTTGGTCGTCGGGGTCCTGGAACACGATTCCGACCCTGCGCCGGACCTCTTTCATATTCTGTTTATTGACCTCTAGTCCCGTTACGGCGACCTTGCCTTGTCCGGTGAGCACGCCGTTGAGGTGCAACACGAGGGTGGTCTTACCGGCGCCATTCGGGCCGAGGATCGCGACCCGTTCCCCTTGCTCGACTCGCAGGTTCACACCGAAGAGGGCTTGGTGGCCATCCGGGTAGGCGTAGGCGAGGCGTTCGACCAAGAGGGCGGGGGGTGTCACAGCGCTATACCTAGCACGATCGCGGCTAGAGCTGTCGGGATGAGTCCTACGAGCCAGGTGCGGCGCCCAGCGGGCTGTCCCTGGTCGGGCATGGCTCCGGTCCAGCCACGGGAGACCATCGCGAGGTGCACGCGTTCCCCGCGCTCGTAGCTGCGGATGAACAAGGTCCCGATACCGCGCGCGGTGGCACCAACCTGCCAGAGGAAGCGCGGGTCGTGCCCACGGCAGATACGCGCTATCCGCATCCGGCGGGCCTCGGCGGCGATCACGTCGAGGTAGCGCAACATGAGGGTGGCGATGGTGATGACCATGGTCGGCACCCGAAGCCGCTGGAGCCCGACGATCAGCTCGCCCGGTGTCGTGGTCGCGGCCAGGGTGAGCGACACCAGCACGCCGAGGGTGCCCTTGACGGCGATGTTCCAGCCGGACAGCAGGCCGTGCTCGGAGAGCCGGAGCCCGAGGAACTCCACGGTCGGACCGCCCGCGAGGAACGGGAAGGCGAGCGCGAGGACCACGAACGGCACCTCGATCAGCGCCCGTGCGGCCAGCCACCCCGGCGGGATCCTGGCGATCACCCAGACCCCGGCGAGGACGGCGAGGTAGAGGCCGAACGCCCAGAACCGCTCGCGGGGCGTCGCCACCACGCAGAGCACCCCGGTGACCGCGGCCACGACCTTGACCTGCGGTGCGAGCCGGTGGACCGGGGTGTTCCCCGGCCGGTGCAGCAGATGTGCGTGGACCGCGCTCACGCCTTGGGACGCCTGCGCAGCAGCCAGAAGAACCCGCCCGCGACGACAACGGTCACTACGACACCGATGACGCCCGCGAGGCCGGTGGTGTTCTCCCCGCCGTCGACCGCGTAGTCCGCTAGAGGGCTGCCTGCGAACTGATGATCCTTGGCGTTCTGAGCGATGCAGGAGCCCTGTAGCTGCTCACCGCCCGCGGTCTCCACTACCTCGCAGCCCTTGAGGGTCGCGTGGTCGAGACCGTCCGGATTGGAGTCGGCCAGGTACGACACCGCGCCCGCGAGCACGAGGGCGACCAAGAGGAACCCGAGGAGGAAGGACAGATTGCGGGTCTTAGCGGTGTCGCCGGTCTTCGCGGTCACGCCGGGGTCCCTTCACGCAGCTCCAGCGGGCGGGTAGTGCCGCGCAGCAGGTAGACCAAGTCGGGTCGAACGGCCGCGACAGCGCCAACGGTGAGCGCGGTGATCACGCCCTCGCCGATGCCGATGAGGCAGTGCACGCCGACCACCGTGGCCGTGACCGCGCCGAGGCTGAACGCCGGGTCGCCGCCGATCGCGAACTCCAGCACGAACCCGAGCGAGGCGACGACGGTGTTGACCAGGGCCGCGACGAACGCGACCACGACCAGCCCGACCTTGCCGGTGGCGAAGCGCTTGAGCGCGGTGGCCACCAGGAACCCGGTCGCGGTGCCGATCAGGGCCATGTTGGTGACGTTGGCGCCCAGCGCGGTCACCCCGCCGTCGGCGAACACCAGCGCCTGCACGACCAGCACGATCGACACGCACAGCGCCCCGACCCACGGCCCGACCAGGATCGCGGCGAGCGCGCCGCCGAGCAGGTGCCCGCTGACGCCGGGCAGCACCGGGAAGTTGAGCATCTGGGTGGCGAACAGGAACGCGGCGACCAGCCCGGCCAGCGGCGCCGTCCGGTCGTCGAGGTCACCCCGCGCCTTGGCGGTGGCCACCGCGAGGCCGACGACGGCGACGCCGACGAACAGCAGCGAGGTCGTGGGGTTGAGCAACCCATCGCTCATGTGCATGGCGACCGAGCCGGTCATCGGCGCACCTCTCACGGGGACTCGGGGCGGGGACCCAGGGGTGGATCGAGCGTAGTTGCGAGCGGCACGCTACCGCCAGACCCTGGCAACAACCCACCTCAGGCCGTTGTGACCTCAGCTACCCCGTCATCCGGGTCCCCGAGCGCGTCCACCCAGGCGAGCTCGTCAGGCCTACCTCGCTCGAACCGCGTATCGCGCCACCTCGACTCGTCGTGGAACTCGGCACCCGCGAAGGTCGCCGACCGCTGGAAGGTCACCTCGGTGAAGTTCGCCAGCCCGCCGAACCGGGCTCCGTCGAACCTGACGTCGTCGGTGAAGGTGGCGGAGCGGAACCACGCGTAGCTGCCGAACTCGGTCCCGGTGAAGTTCGTCCGGTGCTTGAAGGTCGCCAGCGCGAAGGTCGACGAGCGGATCCGGCACCGGTCGAGGTCGAAGTCGATGAGCACCGCCCCGGTGAGGCCCAGGTCCATGTCCGGCCAGAACGACTCCGGGGTCTGCGGGCGCAGGTGCAGCAGCAGGATGCGCTGGACCGCGCGCCGGACCTCCCGCTCCTCGAGGCGCTGCCGGTGGTCGAGCAGGTCACCGCCCTCGGGGAGGCTCCCCAGTGGCGGGTCGTAGGGCATCCGCAGGTAGGCGCAGTACACGTTGACCACGGTCTGGCGGTGGCCCGGGTTGTCCTGCGCGAGCCGCTCCAGGGCGTAGAGCCCGGCCATGCGCACCGGGGCCTTGTCGGAGCCGAGTTGGTCGGCGGCCTTGGTGTAGAGGTCGGTGATGCGGCGCTCGACGCCGTCCTTCTCGGTGATCGCGGCCATCCGGTCCTGGTGGGCCTTGGCGTCGGCGGCCACGTCGCGCTGGTGGGCCAGCGCCCGCTCGCGGTTGTCGAGGTCCTGCTCGGTGGTCCGCTGCCTGCGCCACGACAGGTACAGCGCGAACACGCCGCCACCGCCGATGCCGATGCTCAGGCCGATCCGGACCGCCTCGAACCGGGCGGTGACCAGCTTCTCGTCGGTGAGACCGCTGGTCGCGGGCCACCACAGCAGCACGACGGTGGTCACGGTGAGCAGCAGGATGCCGACCGCGATCACCGCGATCGACCTGCCGGAGACCGGACGGGGGCGGGGTTCTGGCGCGCTCACGGCGGGGTGCTCGGTCGGGGGCACGGGATCGTGTCAGAACCGGACGAGGGTGCGGCCGCCGCGGCCCGCGCGCATGTCGGCGAACGCGGTCTCCACGTCGTCCAGGCCGACCTCGGCGGTGACCAGGCCCGCGAGGTCGAGCCTGCCCTCGGCGACCAGGTCCAGCAGGCGGGGGATGTCGATGTCGGGGTCGGTCGAGCCGAACAGGCAGCCGGTGAGGGTGCGGCCGAAGAAGTACAGCTCCAGCGCGCTGAACTCGACGATCGCCTTGGCCGACCCGACACCGACGACCACCACGTGCCCTCCGCGCCGCGACGAGGCCCAGGCGGTGCGGATCGACGCGGGGACACCGGCGCACTCGACCGCGACGTCAGCACCACGGCCTTCGGTGAGTCCCCGGATGGTCTTGGCGGTCGCGGAGTCCGAGACGAGAAAGTCGGTAGCACCATGTGCTCGCGCTAGCGCTTCCTTCTCCGGGTGTACGTCGACCGCGATGATCGGGGAGGCCCCAGCGATTCGCGCGGCCTGCAACACCGACAGCCCGACACCACCAACGCCGACTACCACCACTGACTGTCCCGGTTTGACCTGTGCGGTGTTGAACACGGCTCCCGCGCCCGTCAGCACCGCACACCCCAACACCGCCGCTTGCTCCAACGGCAGATCTTTGGGGATCTTCACCGCGGCCCGCTCGGACACGACTGTCTCCTCGGCGAAGGCTCCCGTACCGAGCCCCGGGTAGAGCGGGGTCCCATCGGGCAACGCCGCGTGCGGAACCTCGGCAGCGTCAGCGGCCCGCGCGCAGAGATACGGCTCCCCCTCAAGGCAGAACCAACACTCCCGACACGGCGGTGCCCAGTTGAAGATCACGTGATCCCCCACCGCGACCCGCGTGACGCCCTCCCCCACCGAGACGACGACGCCCGCCCCCTCGTGCCCCAGCACCGCGGGCACCGGCTGCCGCAACGTCCCATCGGCCAACGACAGGTCCGAGTGGCACACCCCCGCCGCCACCACCCGGACCCGGACCCGACCCGGACCCGGCTCCCCCACCACGATGTCCCCGACCACCAGCGGTTCGCCCTGCGCCCGCAACACCGCAGCCCTGACCATGTCTCTCCCTCAGCCACCGTCCATGCCCTTGAGAGCCTACGGACCGGGCCTCAGACGAAAGCGTTGATACCGGTGAGAGCGCGGCCGATGAGCAGCTTCTGGATCTGGGTGGTGCCCTCGTAGAGGGTCATGACACGGGAATCGCGGAGGATCTTGGCGACGGGGTACTCGTCCAGGTAGCCGTAACCGCCGAAGACCTGGATGGCCAGATTCGCGACGGTTACAGCGTTCTCGCTCGCGAAGAGCTTGGCCATAGAGGCGGCGGTACCGAAGGGCAGGCCGCGGTCCACTAGATCTGCCACTCGCCACACCAGCAACCGGGCGGCGTCAGTGTTGACCGCCATGTCCGACAGCATCTCCTGCACGAGTTGGTAACTGGCGATGGGCTTACCGAACTGCAAGCGCTCCTTCGCGTACTTCACGCTCGCCTGCAACGCCCCGTTGGCCAACCCCACGCACCCGGCCGCGACCGACATCCGCCCCTTGTCCAAAGCGGACATCGCCACCTTGAACCCGACGCCCTCGTCGCCGAGGCGCGCGTCGGCGGGGACCCGCACCCCGTCGAGCACGAGCTCGCCCGTCGACTGCCCGCGCAGCCCCAGCTTCCCCTTGATCTCCCGGTGCTGGAACCCGGGCGAGTCGGTGGGCACCAGGAACGCGCTGATCCCCTTGGGACCGGCCCCGCCGGTGCGCGCGAAGATCAGCGCCAGATCCGCCCAGGTGCCGTTCGTGATGAACATCTTCGTGCCGGTGAGCACGTAGTCGTCGCCGTCGCGGACCGCGCGCGTGGCCAGGTTCGCCGCGTCCGAGCCGGTGTCCGGCTCGGTCAGGCCGAAGCAGGCGAGGGACTCGCCGGAGGAGATCCTGGGCAGCCACCGGGACTTCTGCTCGTGGGAGCCGTACCCGGCGATCGACTTGCCGACCAGGCCGAGCGAGACCGACACGATGCCGCGGATGGCCGAGTCGCCGCGGCCGAGCTCCTCCATCATCAGGCAGTACGAGAGGTGGTCGCCGCCGGAGCCGCCGTACTCCTCGGGCAGCGTCATGCCGAGGAAGCCGACGTCGCCGAGCTTGCCGACGATGGCGCGGTCGACCTGCTCGCGGCGGTCCCACTCGGTGGCGTTGGGCACCACCTCGCGGTCGATGAACTCGCGCGCCAGGTCCCAGAGGGCCTGCTGCTCACCGCTGAGGGCCAGATCCACGCCGGTCTCCCGTCCATAAACCAAACGGTGTTAGGTTCGCCAAGGATAGGATCGGCAGCCGAGCCCGGCAACCACCGCCGGGGTGAGGTGAGGACATGCCCCGGCCCCGCGTACCGCTGCTGGACCGGCCGCGCATCCGGGCCGCCGCGCTGGCCGCGGTCGACCGCGACGGGCTGGCCGGGCTCTCGATGCGCAGGCTGGCCGCCGACCTCGGCGTGCAGGCGCCGTCGCTGTACTCGCACTACCGCACCAAGGACGACCTGCTGCAGGACATCGCCGAGGACGTCATGGCAGGCGTGGACACCACGGGCTTCGCCGAGGACTGGGTCACCGGCCTGCGCGGCTGGGCGATCTCCTACCGGGCCGCGCTGGCCGCCCACCCCAACCTCGTGCCGGTGATCGCCGCGGGCCCGGCGCGCAGGCCGACCGCGCTGCTGCACGCCGACGCGGTGCACGGTGGGCTGGTCGGCGCGGGCTGGCCGCCGCGGCACGCCACCATGATCGGCGCGTCCACCAAGTACCTCGTGCTCGGCGCCGCGATGAGCTCGTTCTCCCGCGGCTTCGAGGACGACGTGCAGGTCTACGTCGACCGCTACCCGCACCTCGACCAGGCGCACCGGCTGCGCGAGCACGCCGACGAGATCGACTCCGAGAGCTTCGCGCTGGCCCTGGACGCGTTCATCCTCGGCCTGACCGCGCTGCACGCCCGGGTGGCTCGAGCCGCGCCCTAGCCGCGGCGAACACCGCGTCCGAGGTGGCCGAGAGCGCGGGCGAGTCCAGCTTCCACTGCTGCCAGAACAGCGGCACGTCCAGCACCCGGTCGGTCAGCTCGACCAACTCCCCCGCCGCGAGCCGCGGCCGCGCCTGCATCGTCGGCACCAGCCCCCAGCCGAGCCCGGCGACGATCGCCGCGACGAACCCCTCCGACGAGGGCACGTGGTGGCGCCGGTCCGCGGCCGGGCGCTTGGTCAGCCCGCGCACGAACACGTCCTGCAGCACGTCGCGGCGGTCGAACACCACCACCGGGGCGTCGGCGACGCACTGCCGCAGCGGACCGGCCAGCCACCGCTCGGCGAACGCGGGGGCGGCCACCGGCAGGTACCGCATCAACCCGAGCGGGCGCACCGAACACCCGGCGACCGGCTCCGGCGACGACGTCACCGCCGCCATCACCAAGCCCTCCCGCAGCAGCGTCGCGGTGTGCGACTCGTCCTCCCGGTGCAGGTCGAAGTAGACGTCGGGCACCTGGGTGAGCGCGGGCAGGATCCAGGTCGCCAGCGAGTCCGCGTTGATCGCGATGGGCAGCCGGACCGACTCCCCCGGCGTGCCGAGCCCGACCCGCAGGTCCCGGTCCAACTGGGCGAGCTGCCGGGCGAACCGCACCACCTGGGTGCCGGACTCGGTGGGCCGCACCGGTTTCGTGCGCAGCAGCAGCACCCGCCCGGTGCGCTGCTCGAGCGCCTTGACCCGCTGGCTGATCGCGGACGGCGTCACGCCCAGCGCGGCCGCCGCGGCGTCGAAGGTGCCCTCGTCGACCACCGCGAGCAGCGTGCGGACCTGGTCGAGGGGCAGATCGCTCATCACGACCGCTAATGCTACGTAAGAATCATTAGCTGGTGTTACCCCCGATCGCGGCCATACGGTCGACGCATGGGGCTCGCGGTACTGGCCGGGTTCGGCACGGGACTATCACTGATCATCGCCATCGGTTCGCAGAACGCTTTCGTGCTGCGACAAGGCATCCAGCGCCAGTCAGTGCTACCGGTCGTCGCGATCTGCACGATCTCAGACGCCGTGCTGATCGCTCTAGGCGCAGGGGGCATGGGTGCGGTCGTCGCCGCGCAACCCGTCGCGCTCACCGTGGTCGCCGTCATCGGTGGCGTGTTCCTGATGGGCTACGGCCTCATGGCGGCCAGGCGCGCGATCCGGGCGTCCACGCTGTCCGCGGTGGGCGCGGGCGCCGGGTCGACCCGCGCGGCCGTGCTCACCTGCCTCGGCCTGACCTGGCTCAACCCGCACGTCTACCTGGACACCGTGCTGCTGCTGGGCACCATCGCCGCGGCGCACGGCGCGGACCGCTGGTCGTTCGCGGCCGGGGCGGCCCTGGCCAGCGTGTGCTGGTTCGCGGGCCTCGGCTTCGGCGCCCGCCTGCTGACCCCGGTGTTCGCCAGGGCGGCGTCCTGGCGGGTGCTGGACGCGGTGATCGCCGCGACGATGACCGCGCTGGGGGTGTCGTTGCTGGTGGGGGCGTGAGGACCACGCCCCCACCGGTCAACCGACGCCCGCGCCGTGCAGGGCGACCCACCGGCGCATCGAGTACTCGACCATGGTGATCAGCGCGCTCTTGACCGACTGCCGGTCCCGCGCGTCGCACGGGACGATCGGCACCTCCTGCCCGATCGCCAGCGCGTCCCTGACCTGCTCGATGCTGTGCCCGAGGACCCCGTCGAAGCAGTTCAGCCCGATCACGTAGGGCAGGTTGCGCTCCTCGAAGAAGTCGATCGGGGAGAACGAGTCGGCCAGGCGGCGGGTGTCGGCGAGCACCACCGCGCCGATCGCGCCGCGCACCAGGTCGTCCCACATGAACCAGAACCGCTGCTGGCCCGGGGTGCCGAACAGGTACAGCACCAGGTCCGAGTCCAGCGACACGCGGCCGAAGTCCATCGCGACGGTGGTGGTGGACTTGTTCGGCGTGGCCGCGGTGTCGTCGATGCCCGCGCTGGCGCTGGTCATCACCGCCTCGGTGGTCAGCGGCATGATCTCCGACACCGAGCCGACGAAGGTGGTCTTGCCCGCGCCGAACCCGCCTGCCACCACGATCTTGACCGAGGTCAGCCCACCACCGGGTGCCGGGTCGTCATAGCCTGCGGAGTCCACTCAGTACCCTTTCCATCAGCACCAGGTGAGCCTTGTTGGCGCCACCGGTCGCGGTCTTGTGCACGGCGACCAGGCCGAGCTGGGCCATGTCGCCCAGCAGCACCTTGGCCACCCCGAGTGGCACCCCGAGCAGGGTGGCCACCTCGGCGACCGACCTGGGTTCGTGGCAGAGCGCACCGATCGCGCGGTGCTCGGACTCGGCGAAGGCCGTGGCGTCCCCGGCCCGCTCGCTGGTGGACACCATGGTCTCCACGCGCAGTTCGAAGTTGGACTTGGTGCGGCCCCTGGTCCAGGCGTAGGGCCGCACGATGGCGGCGGCGTCCTCCGAGGGGTCCTCGGCGGCGGCCACCCGCACCGGTCCGGCCTCGGCGGCCGTTCCGGGCCCGGCCGGGTCGACCTGGTCGGCTGCCTCGCCGTCCGGCCAGTCCGGCTCGTCGTCGCGCGCTGGCACCGCCGGTTCGTCCACTTCGGACTTGCGGCGCCTGCGGGACCGGCCGCCGCCCAGCGTCAGGTTGGCCATGACGTCGGCGATGGTCCGCTCCGGCTCACCGGAGCGGCCCTGGTTGGCGCTCATGCAGTGCTCATGCGGGCTGCCCCACCATCCTCCCGGCGGTCCCCTGCAGGGCCGCGCGCAGTTCCGGGGTCAGGATCTGGCCCACCCGGTCCACCAGCAGCGTCATCTCGTACGCCACTTGTCCGATGTCACAGGTCGGGGCCGCGAGGATCGCTAAACACGACCCGTCGCTGATGGCCATCAGCAACATGATCCCGCGCTCCATCTCGACCACGGTCTCCTTGACCGCGCCAGCCTCGAAGCAGCGGGCCGCGCCCTGGGTGAGGCTGACCAGCCCGGAGGCGACCGCGGCCAACTGGTCGGCGCGGTCGGTCGGCAGCCGCGCGGACGAGGTGAGCAGCAGCCCGTCGGCGGACACCACCACCGCGTGCGCCACCCCGGACACCCGCTCGGCGAAGTCGTTGACCAACCACCCGAACTGGCCTGGTTTGGACTGCGTGGACGTCATCGTGCTCCATTTCCCGTCGGTGACGGCGGCTGCGTCGGTCGGTTTGACTGCGTGCGACGTGGCTCAGGCATCCCCGCCTTCTTCCTCGGTGTCCCCGTCCTGTCCCGGGTGCCGCTGCGCGATGCTGCTGCGGCCCCGGCCGATCCCGCGCTGCAGGCTGCCCAGCCGGGAGCGCAGCGCCTCGGCGTCGCGCTCGATCGGCACCGCGGGCCGCTGGGCCGCGGTGTCGGCGCCGAGGCTGCCGGGCAGCAGCCGCTCGCGCGGCGTCCGCCTCGGCAGTCCGCCGTCGGGCAGCGGATCGGCGTCGTCGTGGGTGGTGAGCGCCTCGGCGGCCTGCCAACCCGCGTCCCGTGCGAAGCGCCACCGCGCGCCGCGCAGGTCGAGGCCGGGCTGGGCGTCGGACTCCGGCTCGCCGTGCGCGGGGCCCGCGCGGTGCGCGCCCCTGGCCCGGTGGATGCCGCGCTGGTAGCTGGAGAGCCGCTCGCGCAGGTCTTGCGGGTCGCGGGCGTGCGCGGGCGGTGCCGCGGCCGCCGCGCGCCTGCCGGGTTGCTGCACCCCGCCGGGCACCAGGTTGCGCCGCGGGGTGCGCCGGGGCAGGCCGGAGGTGGTGAAGTCCTCCGGCTCGGCCGCCGACACCGCGCGGGCGGTGTGGAATCCCTGGTCGGCGGCGAAGTCCCAGTCCGGTCCCCTGGTGACGTCGGCCGCGGTGGAGTTCGGGTCGTCGGTGACCGCCCGGAACCACGCGGAGACCATCTCGTCGAAGATCGGCGTGGTCTCGTGCAGCGCGGCGGCGGGTGGGGTGACCGCGGCCTGGTGCACCAGCGTGGTGTCCCACCAGCCGCTGTCGTCGTCCACGTCGCCGAAGTCACCGAAGTCGCCGTCGACCCCGTGCCGCGCACCGCCGTCGAAGGCGGACTGGGCGGGCACGGACGGCGCGGGCTGCTCGACCGGGTCGTCGTCGGGGACGAACAGCGCCTGGGTCTGCTCCACCGGCGGCACGTCCGGCTGCGCCGGTGCCCTCGGTGAGCGGCGCGGCAACGGGACGCCGTCGCCGCTGGGGGTCGGCGACGGGATGGGCGGCGAGCCGGGCAGTTCCGCGCCGTCGCCACCGGGCGCGCCGGTCGGCTCCCACCTGGGCTTGCCGTTGGCGAGCCTGCGGGCGAGCCCGGCGGTGAACCCGCTGGGACCGGTGCCGTTGCTCTCGCCGTGGTCGGTCCCGTTGTGACCGTTGCTGCCGTGACCGTTGCTGCCGTGCCCGTTGGACCCGTTGCGGCTACCCGCACCGCGCCCGTTGGTCGAGCCGTTCCCGTTGGCACTGCCGTTCCCGTTAGCGCTGCCGTTGCCGTTGCCGTTGACGGAACCGCGCCCGTTGGACGCGGTGTGGCCGTTGGACCCGGTAGAGCTCTGGGAACCGTTGGCGCCAAGGGACTCGCGGGCGGCGGCGACCCTCGGTAGGTCAAGACCGACGTCACCGGCGACGAGGTCCGCGGGTACGGCGATGACCGCGCGCACCCCGGTCTGCGCGCCGGGGTGCAGCCGCACCTCGACGTTGAGCCGGGCGGCGAGCCTGCCGACCACGAACAGCCCCATCCGGCGCGAGGTCGAGGCGTCGACGGTGCGGCTGTCGGCGAGCCGGGTGTTGGCGTCGGCCAGTTCCTGCTCGCTCAGGCCGATGCCGCGGTCGACGACCTCGACCCGGATCGCGCCGGTGTCGGTGACCTGGCTGGTGATCAGGACCTGGGTGGCAGGCGCGGAGAACGCGGTCGCGTTGTCGAGCAGTTCCGCGGTGAGCCGGACCAGGTCGCCGACCGCGTAGCCCACGACGAGCACCGCGGGCGGCGGGGCGATCACCACCCGCTCGTAGTGCTCGACCTCGGACACCGCCGCGCGCAGCAGGTCGCCGAGCTGGGTCGGCGCCTGCGCCCGGCGGGCCAGGTCGCTGCCGGAGAGCACCATCAGGTTCTCGTTGTTGCGGCGCATCCGGGTGGCCAGGTGGTCGAGCTGGAACAGCGTGGCCAGCTGGTCGGCGTCCTCCTCGTCGCGCTCCAGCCGTTCGAGCAGGTGCAGCTGGCGCTGCACCAGGCCCTGGCTGCGGCGGGAGAGGTTGACGAAGACGTTGCTGTAATTGGCGCGCAGCACGGCCTGCTCGGTGGCCAGCCGCAGCGCCTGCTCGTGCACCGCGTCGAACGCGCGCGCCACCTGGCCGACCTCGTCGTCGGGCAGCACGGCCACCGGTTCGACCACCGGCGCCACCACGTCGTCGCCGTCGCGGATCCGGGCGACCGCGGCGGGCAGCCTGCGGGTGGCGACGTCGAGCGCGCCCCGGCGCAGCAGCGCGAGCGAGCCGAGCAGCTGCCTGCCGATCACGATCATCACCGCGGCGGCGGCGACCAGGGCCAGGATGAGCACCACCGAGGCCAGGCCCGCCGCGTCGCTCGCCTCGTCCTGCATGGCCGAGGAGCGGTCCTTGATCTCGGCGCCGAGCAGCGCGCTGACCGCGGTGATCCGCTCGGAGACCTGCTCGGAGGAGGAGTTCCAGTCCACCGAGGTGATCGGCAGCGGCACGTTGACGCTGGCGCTGCCGTCGGTGCCGTCGCCGACGGCCAGGCGCAGCAGCTCCGTCCTGGTCCGCACCTCGGGCGCGTCGTGCAGCGCGTCGTAGCCCGACTGCTGGCGCAGGGTGGCGATGGAGCGGAAGTCGGCGGTGCGCTCGGCCAGCCGGGACTGCGACGCGCGCAGGCTGTCCAGGTCGGCGGCGTTGAGCCCGCCCCTGGCGATGCCGATGGCGACCAGGCCCTGCTGGTAGTACACCTCTTCCTTGGCCGCCTCCAGGTCGTGCAGCGCGGCGGCGGTGTTGGCGAGACCGGGGTCGGCGACCTCGCCGGTGGTGGCGCGGTCGAAGTCCAGCAGCGTGTGGATCACGTCGGTGTAGCCCGCGAGCGCGGTGCCGCTGTCCACCGCCCCGGCGCCGACCGGGCGGCGCAGCGCGGTGAGGGTGTCGAACGCCGAGGTGACGTCGACCAGCCGCGCCTTGGTCACCTCGGTGTCGAAGGTGGCCTTGCCGATGGCGCGGAACATCTCCTCCCGCGCGTAGTCGGCGCTCTGCCGCTCCCCGGCCAGTTCCGCGGCGATGTCGCGGGACCCGGCGGTGAGCAGCACGGCGGCCTTGGTGCGCTCGCGCTGCAGCCAGGTGAGGGCCTTGCGCAGGCTGTCGTTGACCGCGACGAGCTTGTCCACCCGCTGGTAGGACTCGGCGCGCTCGACCTGGCCGCTGATCCGCAGCACGCCGAGCACGATCGCGAAGGCGACCGGGACCATGATCACCGCGGCCAGCTTGACCGGGATGTTCCAGTCCCGCCACCGGGTCAGCGTGGCCACCGGGGACCGGCCGGCTTCCCCACCGGCCGTCCGCGGCGCGCCGCGCCGCGCGGGCGTCGCGCCCGGGATCCTCCCGGCGGCGACCGACGCGGCCCGACCGCTGCCGGACGACGCGCGGCTCACCCGCGGACCCCCGAGTCGGCCCGCGGTCGTCGTAGGAATAACACCCTCACCGCGTCGATCTCCCTCCGAGACGAATCCGCGTGGCACAGCGCGACCCGCGGCGTCCTATCAGGACTGTGAAACCAGCGGTGCGCCGATTCCCCGTACCGCGTCGATGACCCTTCCGACATCGGCGCGGCTTCGGCGAGAACTTGAGTGTCGATGCTACCCCGATCCGGCGATCTTCCTCTCCATTCCCGTTGACCTGCGAGAATGGCCGGGGCGGTGGGTGATCTCGCCACCCGGGCGGGCAACTGGAAGATCAATTGCGGGAATCGGTCACGCTTTGCATTGAATTTCCGCCTTGATCGCTCGATCGGGTATTCCCCCGGGTGGTGTGCCGGGATCACGCCGCGCGATCGGCCGTGACCAGGGCAGACGCCGGTCGGACCACAGTGGATCTCCCCCGGTGCGGGGACGGCAACCGGTTTCCACCCTCCTGAAGGGACACCGAGTGACCCGGCAATTCACCACTAAGTGTGAACCGATTGACCCGGCCGACTCGCGGCCGAACCGGTACCGTTCGGTGACCCGCGGCGCCGACGCGACAACCGGCCCCGCCTCTGTGGACAACCATTGGCACGGCCGCCGCATTCGTGGCTACCATGGCGCCCGCCCCCTGGAGCGCGACCACCGCGCATTCGGGGAAATCACCCCGGCGCCGCCCGAGGAACGCCACCGCGCGCGTTTCCACCCCTAGGTCGACGCCGCCCCCACCATTGCGGAGGAAAAGCATGACCCAGGTCGTCGGACGCCGGGCGGCGTCCAGCACCGCGCCACCGACACCCTCGGCCACCTTCGGCGGCATCGACGGCCGGGCGGGCACCGGCGGCGCGAGCGGGCCGGACTTCGACGCGATCCACCGCAGCCCGGAGTTCACCGTGCTGCGGGCGCGGTTCCGCCGGTTCGTCTTCACCCTCACCGCGCTGTTCCTGCTCTGGTACCTGTCCTACGTGCTGCTGGCCGCCTACGCGCACGAGTTCATGGCGACCAGGCTGACCGGGTCGATCAGCGTGGGCCTGGTGCTCGGCTTCGCCCAGTTCGCCTCGACCATCGCCATCACCACCGTGTACGCGCGGTGGGCGCGGCGCCGCATCGACCCCGCGGTGGCCCGGCTGCACGAGCGCGCGGAGGCGGGCCGATGAGCGTCCTCGCCCAAGGCCAGGTCGGCGACCCGGTCCTCAACTCGGTGGTGTTCGGCGCTTTCGTGGTGATCACGCTGTTCGTGGTCTACCGGGTCGGCTCCCGCGGCAGCTCCACGACCGACTACTACGCGGCGGGCGGCGGGCTCACCGGCGTGCAGAACGGTGTCGCCCTCTCCGGCGACTTCCTCTCCGCGGCGTCGTTCCTCGGGGTCGCGGGCGCGATCGCGATCCACGGCTACGACGGGTTCATGTACTCGATCGGCTACCTGGTGGCCTGGTTGGTGAACCTGCTGCTGATCGCGGAGCTCGTGCGCAACACCGGCCGGTTCACCATGGGCGACGTGCTGGCGTTCCGGATGCGCCAGCGCCCGGTCCGCGCCGCGGCGGCGACCTCGACCCTGGTGATCTCGCTGTTCTACATGCTGGCCCAGATGGCGGGCGCGGGCGCGGTGGTGGCGCTGCTGCTCGACGTGCACACCAAGGGCGGGCAGGCGCTGGTGATCAGCGTAGTCGGCCTGATCATGGTGTTCTACGTGCTGGTCGGCGGGATGAAGGGCACCACGTGGGTGCAGATCATCAAGGCCGTGGTGCTGCTGCTGTGCGTGGTGCTGATGACGGTGTTCCTGCTCGGCAAGTTCGGCTTCAGCCTGACCGCGCTGATGGAGCAGGCCGCGGCGAACAACACCAAGGGCGAGAAGATCCTCGACCCCGGCGTGCAGTACGGCGCCACCCCGATCAGCACCCTGGACTTCATCTCGCTCTCGGTCGCGCTGATCCTGGGCGCCGCCGGTCTGCCGCACGTGCTGATGCGGTTCTACACGGTGCCCGACGCCCGCCAGGCCCGGATCTCGGTGGTGTGGACGGTCGGCATGATGACGGTGTTCTACGGCGCCACCCTGATCATCGGCTACGGCGCCTCGGCCCTGGTCGGCTCGGAGCGCATCCTGGCCGCCACCGGCCGGGAGAACGCCGCGGCCCCGCTGCTGGCCTTCGAGATCGGCGGCACCGTCCTGATGGGAATCGTCGCCGCCGTCGCCTTCGCCACCATCCTGGCCGTCGTCGCGGGCCTCACCATCACCGCCTCCGCCTCCTTCGCCCACGACGTCTACGCCAACATCCTGCGCCGCGGCAAGGCCGACCCCATCTCCGAGGTCCGCGTCGCCCGCATCACCGCCCTGGTCATCGGCATCCTCGCCATCCTCGGCGGCATCCTGGCCAACGGCCAGAACGTCGCCTTCCTGGTGGCCCTGGCCTTCGCCTTCGCCGCATCGGCCAACCTGTCGACGCTGCTGTACTCGCTGTTCTGGAAGCGCTTCAACACCACCGGCACCCTCTGGGCCATGTACGGCGGCCTGGGTTCCTGCCTAGTCCTGGTCTTCTTCTCCCCTGTGCTATCCGGCGCCCCCACCTCCATCCTGTCCGGTGTGGACTTCCACCTCTTCCCCCTCTCCAACCCCGGCATCATCTCCATCCCCATCTCCTTCATCGCCGGCTACCTCGGCACCATCCTCAGCCGCGACAAAGCCGACCCCGCCAAAGCCCGAGAAATGGAAGTCCGAGCCCTCACCGGCATCGGCCGCTAATCCACCCCCCGGTTGTCCGGCCCGGCGCACACACCCCCGGGCCGGACAACCACCCTCTCTCCCCGGCCCCCACAGACGTCGGCCAACCACGCGCTCCTCGGAGTCGCTGGTGCCAACCCTGCTCGATGGGGCGGACTTGTTTTGTGCGGGGGGACGGCACACGTAGCGTCGTTCGCGGCAGGGCCTGCTTTTCGGCCCCTGCTTTGCGGTTCTGCCCGAGTGTCGTAGGGGCCCCGCACAAAACAAGTTCGCCCCATCGAGCTTGTCACTTGAATCGCGCTCCAGCGCAATGCCGAAGGCGAGCCGTTGATCGTCGACGCCGCAGGCGAGAACGAGAGCCGCCTACCCCCGCCCACCCTCCACAAAGGACAACAACACCACCGTACCCCCCACCAACACCGCAGGCACCACACTGAACCCCACCACCACAGCCACCCCCACCCCCTCCCCCTGCACCACTCCCCCCGACACATACCCACCCAACCCCAACAACCCCCCAAACACCCCAGGCCCCAACGCCAACCCCACCGTCTCCCCCGCCGTCCACACCCCCGAGAACACCCCAGCCCGCACCACCCCCGCCCGCCGCTCCTCAGCCGAGATCACATCCGGCAACATCGCCATCGGAAACACCTGCAACCCCGCGTAAGCCACCCCGGCAACCCCCACCAACCCCACCAGCACAGGCATCGCGGGCACGAACGCAACCAACCCGACCGACACGGCGAACAACACCGTCGCCACCTGATACCCCACCCGCTTCCCCCACCGACGCCCAACCACCTGCCACAAAGGCATCACCAAAAGCGCAGGCGCAACGAACGCGGCGAACAACGGGGTCTGGGCACCGGGATCCCGGAGTACAACCCGAGCCAGGTAGTCCACTCCAGCCAAGAGCGTGCCGATGCCGACAGCCTGGATGACGAAGGTCAGCAGCAACAGCCGGAAGGGCCGCGACGACCGGACCGCCGCGAGGAGCTCCGGAAAGCGGGCGCCCGTAGGTGTGACGCGCGCAACAGGGGCGGTCGCGGTACCGATGTAGACGCCCAGGGTGCCGAGCACTATCAGGAGGGCCACGGCGACGGCCATGACGCGGTAGCCGCCCGGGGAGTCGCGCAGGAGAGGGGCGCCCGCTCCGCAGAGGAGGATGGCGACGGCGAGAGCCGCGACGCGCCAGGCGATCAGGCGGGTGCGGTCGTGGTAGTCGTCGGTGAGCTCGGCGGCCATGGCGACGTAGGGGACCTGGAAGAAGGCGAACGCGGTCGCGCAGGCCAGGAAGGACACCGCGACCCAGGCGCCGTCGCCGAGCGGGGTGCCGAACAGCGGGGGCAGGAACATGGCGGTGAACAGGGCGGCCAGGGCGAGGCCGCCGCGCAGCAGGAACGGGCGGCGCGGACCGAGCCGATGCGTTGCCCGGTCACTGATTCGACCGGCGATCGGGTTGAACGCCACATCCCACGCCTTGGGCACCAACACCAGCACACCGGCGACGGCGGCCGGGACGGCGAGCCGGTCGGTCAGGAACGGCAGGAGCAGCAGACCGGGTACGGTCGCGAACGCCCCCGTGGCAAGCGATCCGAGCGCGTAGCCGACCCGGATCCGTGGTGTCACCGCCATGTCGACTCCCATCGGATCGGGGTCCCTCGGGCGCGATGGTACGGCTAGTGTGATCGAGTCGGTGGCAGGCTGCCCCTCCGGTTGCGGCCAGGTCGGTATTACAGTGCACGCCGTGCTCGACTCTGTGGGGTCACCGGGGCTGTCCACCCGGCTGCGCGCGTTCCTCGACGATCGCGCGCCCGAGACGCCATGCCTGGTGCTGGACCTCGAAGTGGTGCGGACCAACTACCGCGCGATGCGCGCGGCGCTGCCCGAGGCCACCATCTTCTACGCCGTGAAGGCGAACCCGGCGCCCGAACTGGTCCGGACCCTCGTCCACGAGGGGTCCTCCTTCGACGTGGCGAGCACCGGCGAGATCGATCTGTGCCTGGCGCAGGGCGCCGACCCGTCCGCGATCTCTTACGGCAACCCCATCAAGAAGGCCCGCGACATCGCTTACGCCTACGGGCGTGGAGTGCGGCGGTTCACCTTCGACTCCGAGGGCGACCTGGCGAACCTGGCCGAGCACGCCCCGGGCTCGCGGGTGTGGTGCCGGTTCCTGGTGGACGCCCCCGCGTCGGGCACGCCGTTCGGCGCGAAGTTCGGCTGCTCGCCGGAGATGGCGCTGCGGTTGCTGACCAAGGCCGCTGACCTGGGGCTCGCGGTGGACGGGGCCTGCTTCCACGTGGGCTCGCAGCACACCGACCCGGCGGCCTGGACGGCCGGGATCGCCCAGGCGGGCCGCATCGCCGCGGGGCTGGCCGAGGCCGGGGTGCCGACCCGCTCGCTCAACCTCGGCGGCGGCTTCCCGGCCTCCTACCGGGAGCAGGCGCCGCCGCTGACCGCGCACGCCACCGCCATCCGGGCCGCGGTGGCCGCGCACTTCGACTCCCCGGTGGAACTGGTGGTCGAGCCGGGTCGGGCGATCGTCGCGACCGCCGGGGTGATCAGGACCGAGGTGGTGCTGGTGTCGCGCAAGTCCGACGCCGACGAGCACCGCTGGGTCTACCTCGACATCGGTCGCTACTCGGGGCTGGCCGAGACCGAGAACGAGTACATCGCCTACCGGCTGCGCACCGCCCACCCGGCGGAACCGAGCGGGCCGGTCATCATCGCCGGACCCACGTGCGACGGCGATGATGTGATCTACCAGAACACCCCGTATCGTCTTCCGACGGCGCTGCGGGCGGGCGACCACGTCGACATCCTCGACGCGGGCGCGTACACCGCGAGCTACTCCTCGGTGTCGTTCAACGGTTTTCCGCCCCTTCCGACGTTGTTCGTCGGCTGATTTCCTCGCAGGAGGTAAGACAGATGTCGTATGACCGTGCGCCTGAACCAGGCGTGGGTTTGTTCGCGGGCCGGCACGTGCTGGCCGAGTTCGATGGGGTCGATCCGTTGCTGCTCAATGATCTGGGCTTCCTGCGGGAGACCCTGGAGTCCTCCCTGCGCGACGCCGGGGCCACCATCTGCGACGTGGTGGCCAAGCAGTTCGAACCCCAGGGGGTGACGGTGCTGGCGCTGCTGTCGGAATCGCACGCCTCCATCCACACCTACCCGGAGATCGGGTCGCTGTTCGTCGACATCTTCACCTGCGGCGAGACCGCCGACCCGGAACTGGCCGCGGCGCTGCTGCGCGACCGGCTCGGGGCGCTCGACGCCAGGATCACCACAGTCCACAGGGGACACCCCGTACCTTCGGAGACCGCTCGATGATCGTCGAACCGCTGGGCACCGGCCTCACCCGGACGTGGGACATGCCCGAGGTGCTGGTGGACACCAACACCGACTTCCAGCACCTGGTCATCGGCACGACCGCGCAGGGCGTGAGCCTGTTCTGCGACGACGACCGGCAGAGCACCGAGTTCAGCCAGCTGACCTACCACGAGGCGCTGCTGGTGCCCGCGCTGCTGCTGGCCAGGACCCTGGACCGGGTGCTGGTCGTCGGCTCCAGCGAGGGCGTCGTGTCGCAGATCTCGGTGGCCGCCGGGGCGAGCGTCGTCGACCACGTCGACATCGACCAGCGGGCCGTCGAGCTGTGCGCCGAGCACCTGCCCTACGGCTACACCAGCGAGGAGCTGGCCAGGGCCGTCGCGCACGACGGGCCGGTGCGGGTGCACTACGCGGACGGGTGGAAGTTCCTGGCGGAGACCCAGGACCGCTACGACGTCGTGCTGGTCGACCTGCCCGACGAGCGGCCCGAGTTCGCCCAGCACAATCGCCTCTACGAGGAGGAGTTCCTCACCCGGTGCCGCTCGGTGCTGACCGAGGGCGGCGTGGTGGTGTGCCAGGCGGGCTGCCAGACGATGTGGCGCAACGAGACGCTCATCCGGTCGTGGCGCCGGTTCAACGAGGTGTTCGGCTCGACGGTGTACTACGGCTCCGACGAGCACGAGTGGGCGTTCCTGTTCGGACTCGCCGAGTCCACCCCGGACACCACCGCGCGGATGCTCGAGCGGCTGGAGACGCTGCCGTACCGGCCGGAGACGATCGATGCGGACGCCCTGCGCGGCAACACCATCCCGCCATACAGCGTACGCAAGTCGCTCTGACCCAGGACGACCCACGGGCGGGCCGGGAGCCGGCTACAGCTTCTGGCCCGCCTGCGTCTTGCGGGTGACCCGGCGTTCGACCACGAAGGACACGAACGGGATCATCCCGGCGACCAGCACCAGCAGGGTGCCCTTGACCGACCAGCGGGCCTTGAGCGCCAGGTCGAACGCGGTCAGCAGGTACACCGCGTAGAGGAACCCGTGCGCGGGGCCGACGACGGCCACCGGGGTGGCGTTGTCGAAGGCGTACTTGGCGACCATGGCCGCCACTAGCGCGAGCAGGCCGACGCCGACGACGTAGGCCAGCACCCGGTAGCGGGCCAGCGCCCCCCGCACGCCCTTGGCGGCGACCGCCTGGGCCGGGTTCTCCTCGTCGGTCATGCTCATCGGGACTCCTGGTTCAGCCGGGCGAGGTAGCGGTTGTAGGCCGCGAGCTCGTCGTCTTCCTCGTCACTGCCGTGCGTGCCCGCGACCTCGGCGCTGGGCTGGGCGGGCGGCGCCTCTTGCGCGGATTCGTCGGCCGCCCGGTCCTGCTCCCGCTGCCTGAGCTTGCCCAGCCGCCAGAACATGTAGGCGGGGGCCAGCCCGAACAGCGGCCACTGCAGCACGTAGCCCAGGTTCTGGAACGTGCCGTTGGCCGAGGAGAACCGCTCCCACTGCCACCAGGCCAGGCCGCAGCACAGCACGAGCGCGAGCAGGGACACCCCGACCACGAGGAGTTTGCGCCTGATGCCCGGTCCTTCCCGCACCCGCCGATGCTAGCCCGCGGCCACCGGCGGCTTGCTGAGAGCCGTTCTCAGCTTGCCGCGGCGCGGGCGTAGCGGTCGGCGAGGCCGAAGACCTGCCGGCCGTAGCTCACGGAGTTGTTGTAGGCGAACACGCCCTGCCACCAGCCCTTGGCGCTGGTCATGTCCCGGCCGTCCGCGCACAGGTAGCGGGCGGCGGCCAGGGCGGCGTCGTCGATCTGCTGCGGGTCGCCGACACCGTCGCCGTTGCCGTCCGAGGTCCACTTCCGCCAGGTGGAGGGGATGAACTGCATGGGTCCGACGGCGCGGTCCACGGTGGCGTCACCGTCGTAGGTACCGCCGTCGGTGTCGGTGATAGCGCGCACGCCGGGGGTGCCGTCCAGCGGCACCCCGATGATGGGCGTCGACGGGCGGCCGTCATCGCCGAGCACGGCGCCCCCGTAGCGGCCGTGGTCGGACTCGACGCGCCCGATGGCGGCCAGGGTGGCCCAGGACAGCCCGCAGCGCGGCGTGGCGGCGCGGACGGCCAGCTCGGCGTTGCCGTAGGCCATCAGCGCCCTAGGGGGGATCTCGGTGCCCCTGGCGAGGCGCTCGGCCCACGCGCGCAACGGATCGGCGCCGGACTGGCCACCCTGCGGGACGGCACCGACAGCCTCGACGGGCGCCGCGGAGTCGGGGTCGACCGCGACCGGCTCGACCTCGCTGGAGGTGTCCGCGCCCGCGGAGACGTCCGCGATCCGCACGACCCAGACGACAGCGGCCGCGACCAGGACGACCAGCAGCACGAGGGTGAGGCGCAGCAGCAGCTCACCGCGCCCGCGACCGACCGACCCCGGGTGGTGTGTCCCCACCTGGGCGGCCTGCTCGTCCAGCCCCTCGATATCCGCCACCGTGCTCCAGACTCGCCACGACCCTGTGCGTGACCGGTGCGCTGGGCGCGCCGGTCATCACCACCAGCATCGACGAAGGAGCTCCGCGGCGTTACGCGGGGGAGGTCACACGACCCCGTCACGGCTGTGCACGCGGCACCGGCACGGCCGTTGTTCGGTGGACATCGCGACCACTGGCGCGATGGCGTCCGCGACTGTCTACGCGGCGCCGTCGCGACTGCTACGCGGCGCCGTCGCGGCGCTGACGCTGCAGCCTGGCCACGCACCACGCGGGAGCGCTGCCCCGGCGCAGGTGCTCGAGGACGGTGAGGGGACCGAGCCGCCTGGCCAGGTCGGAGGGCGCCAGGCCCGCCGCCCGGTAGTCGAGGGCGCGCTGGTCGAGCGGGCTCATCCCCGCGTCCCACCACTCCTCGGCCTCGGCGACGCCGCCGACCATCTGCCACCAGCCCGCGGCGGCGGCGAGCAGGTCGTGCGGCACGTCGGGCAGCCGCTTGCGCATGGCCGAGAGGTAGCGCGGGTCGGCCGCCTCGACCGCCGCCCAGCGCGAGGCCCCGGCACGGGCTCGCTGACCGGGAATACCGGGCGCGGCGATGACGGGCGCGTCGGCCAGCCACTCGGACGCGATGCGGTTGGCCTCGTCGGCGTCCGCGTCCTGCGCGCGCTCGGCGGTCCACTGGCGGACCAGGGCATCGACCCCGGGATCGTCGAGCATTCTGCCTCCTGGAGGTCTCATGATCACTCGATGGCTGAAACCGTAGGGGCAGGGACCGACAGATCGCCAGAGGCAAAACGGACCAGTTCGCCCAATGGACCCCCGGGGCGGGCAGATCCACCCGGACGGTCCAATATGGATCTTCGGTCCGGCAAGATCATCACCGATCGTGACCACACCCGCGGGCACGGCTGCGCCCGCCGGGCCTCGATTGCCCCAGCGGGTCCGCCCTCAGGCGAACAGGTTCTTCAGGAACGTGATGATGGCCTCGGCGCCGTCGCGCAGCCAGGAGAACAGGCTCTGGACCGCCTGCGCGGCCTGGGTGGGCTGGCTGATCACGTAGAACAGCACCAGCGCCACCGCGACCAGCATGACGGCTTTCTTGGCGTTCATCGGTCCACTCCGTCCTCACCACCGGCGGCCCGGGCCACTCGCGCGTCCCGGACCACCCCCGACCCGCGCCGCCCGGCAGCCGGGTGCGCGTCCCGCACCATGATCCCCCATCCCGGCGACCGGCGGAGCGGATTTCGGCACCGACATCGACCGAGCGTGAGATCCGAGCGCTCGCGGACCCCCGGTCCGCCACCGCTCGCGTCGAGGGCGTCACTCTACGGGCGCAGTGGCCCGTCACCGCCCGGACACACCGGGGGCGACCGGTGATCTCCGCCGGATCCCACGAACGGTGTCATCTTTGAGCCGACGGCCGGGATGGGACAGATCGGGCGCGATCAAGCCGGTAGAACTTGCGGTGTGCCGCCGGGGTCATCACCCGGCGGGCAGGCCAGGAAGGCCCTCGGTCCCCGCCCAGCAGGCGGGCGCCAAGGCAGGCCGCCACAGCGCGTGCCGCGCCCGCGGCTGTGAGGACGCCACAAGCACCCTCACAGCCCACTCCAGCCCTCCGGGCCCAGGGGCCCCGCGCAAAGGAAGTTCGCCCCATCGAGCTTCCCGCCCGACCTCAGGCGATGACGGCCGACTGCCGCAGCCTCGCGATCTCCGATTCCGGCACACCCAACTCCGCCAGCACCGCCGCGGTGTCCGCCCGCGGTGCGCTAGGCGGGGCAGGTGTCGCCGACGCCGTGCGGCTGAACCTCGGCGCGGGTGCGGGTTGGGTCTTGCCGCCGACCTCCACGAACGTGCCGCGGGCGACGTTGTGCGGGTGGTCCGGCGCCTCCCCCGGGGTGAGCACCGGCGTCAGGCAGGCATCGGTGCCCTCGGCCAGCGCGGCCCACTCGTCGCGGGTGCGGGTCTTCACCGCGGCGGCGATCTGCGCGCGCAGGGCGGGCCAGGTGCTCGGGTCGAGGTGGTTGGGCGGGTCGCGCAGGTCGAGCAGTGTGCCGAGCGCGGCGAAGAACCGGGCCTCGATCGCGCCGATCGCCACGTACTTGCCGTCGGCCGCCTCGTAGGTGTCGTAGAAGGGCGCGCCGCCGTCGAGCAGGTTCTCGCCGCGGCCGCCGGGCCACAGCCCCAGGTCGCGCAGGCCGTGCAGGCTGGTGGTCAGCAGCGCCGCCCCCTCGACCATCGAGGCGTCGACGACCTGCCCCTGGCCGGAGGCCTGCCGCTCGACCAGCGCCGCGAGCACGCCCATGGCCAGCAGCAGTCCCCCGCCGCCGAAGTCGCCGAGCAGGTTGAGCGGCACGGTGGGCTTGTGGCCCGCCTGCCCGATCGGGTCGAGCGCGCCCGCCACCGCGATGTAGTTGATGTCGTGCCCGGCGGCGGTGGCCAGCGGCCCGTCCTGGCCCCAGCCGGTGATCCGGCCGTAGACCAGGCGCGGGTTGCGGGCCAGCAGCGCGTCGGGGCCCAGCCCCATCCGCTCGGCCACCCCGGGGCGGAAGCCCTCGACGAGCACGTCGGCCCGGTCGACCAGGCGCAGCACCAGGTCCAGGCCCTCCGGTGCCTTGACGTCGACGCCGATCCAGCGGCGGCCCCTGGTCAGCGGGTCGTCGGGGAAGCCGAGCACGTCGGCGCCGGGCGCGGCGCGGTCGACCCGGACGACCTCGGCGCCCAGGTCGGCCAGCACGGTGCAGGCGAACGGGGCGGGGGCGAGCCCGGCGAGCTCGACCACCCGCAGGCCGGTGAGAGGTCCCATGTGTGTCCTCGGTCTGCGGTGTGCGGTGTTCAGGCGTGCTGGTCAGAGCGTGCGGGAGATGATCTCCTTCATGATCTCGTTGGTCCCGCCGTAGATCCGCTGCACGCGCTGGTCGAGGTAGATGCGGGCGATCGGGTACTCGGTCATGTAGCCGTAGCCGCCGTGCAGCTGCAGGCACTCGTCGATGGCCTTCATCGCGCGGTCGCTCGTCCACCACTTGAGCATCGCCACGGTCGGGATGTCGAGCTCGCCGCGCAGGTGCTTGGCGATGCAGTCGTCGAGGAACACCCGGGCGATGCGGGCCTCGGTGGCGATCTCGGCGAGGGTGAACTTGGTGTTCTGGAAGTGGTAGACCGGGCGGCCGAACGCCTGCCGGTCCTTGGTGTAGCGCAGGGTCAGCTCCAGCGCGATCTCCATGGCCACCACCGAGGAGATGCCGATGATCAGCCGTTCCTGCGGCAGCTGCTGCATGAGCTGGACGAAGCCCTGGCCCTCGACGCCGCCGAGCAGGTTGCCGACCGGGACGCGCACCTCGTCGAAGAACAGCTCGGCGGTGTCCTGCGCCTTGAGGCCGAGCTTGTCGAGCACCCGGCCGCGGCGGAAGCCCGCCCGCTCGGTCTCGACGATGACCAGCGAGGTGCCCTCGGCGCCCTTGGTCGGGTCGGTCTTGACCACGACGATGACGAAGTCGCACTGGCCGCCGTTGGTGATGAAGGTCTTGGCGCCGGAGACGACGTACTCGTCGCCGTCGCGCACCGCCTTGGCCTTGATGCCCTGCAGGTCGGACCCGGCGCCCGGCTCGGTCATCGCGATCGCGCCGACCCACTCGCCGGTGGCCAGCTTCGGCAGCCAGGCGTGCTTCTGCTCCTCCGTGCCGTAGGCGAGCAGGTAGTGGGCGACGATGCCGTTGTGCAGCGAGACGCCCCAACCGCTGTCGCCCGCGCGCGCCTGTTCCTCTAAGAGGATCGTCTCGTGCGCGAAGTTGCCGCCACCGCCGCCGTACTCCTCGGGGATGGACAGGCACAGCAGCCCGACCTCACCGGCCTTGGTCCACAGCTCGCGGTCGACCTGCTTGTTCTCGACCCACCGCTCGGTGTTGGGGGTCAGCTCCTTCTCGCAGAACGTGCGGGCCAGGTCGCGGAAGGCGTCCAGGTCGTCGTCCATCCACGGGGAACGCTGGGTCACCGGGGCCTCCTCGCGGCGAAAACATTCCGGACTGCATGTAAGTTCTGCTCTGAAGGTACCTGCTCGCGGAACTGGCCGTAAAGTGCCGCACACCCGTGGCGTGAGGAAGGGCGGAGCCGTGGCCGTGCGCACCCACCGCACCCAGCAGGAGCGCAGTGAGCAGACTCGCGAGGCACTGCTGGAGGCGACCATCGGTTGCCTGGTGGAACTGGGGTACGCGCGCACGACCGTGCAGGAGGTGTGCGCGCGGGCAGGGGTGTCCAGGGGTGCCCAGCAGCACCACTTCACCACCAAGGCCGAGCTGATGACCGCCGCGCTGGAGCACCTGTTCGCGCGGCTGACCCGGCAGGTCAGCGAGGCCGCCGCGGGGTTGCCGCCCGGCCGCGAGCGGGTCACCCAGGGCATCGACCTGCTGTGGGAGGCGTACTCGGGCACCCTCTCGACCGCGGCGGTGGAGCTGTGGGTCGCCGCCCGCACCGATCCCGAGCTGCGCGAGCGCCTGCGACCGGTCGACCGCGCGCTCGGCCACGCCACCCTCCAGCTCTACCGGGACGCCGCGGGCGACGACCTGCCGGAGGCGGAGCTGGAGACGCTGCTGCTGCTGAGCGTCAACCTGGTCCGCGGTCTGGCCCTGGACGCGATGATCGGCGGCGGCGCCCAGCGCAGGGCCCGGCTGCTCGAGGAGTGGAAGTCCACGGTCCTGGACCGCTACACCGCGTTCGCCGACTGAGCGTTCCCGGCGGCGGACCGGCAGCTTTCGGCGAGCCGGGTACCAGCACGACGGCCGCGCGCCTCCGGTGCAGGCGGAGGGGCGCGGCCGCGGTGTGTGCCTGCCTTGCTGGTCTGCAGCGGCCGACCCGGCCCTCGCTCGGGTCGGCCGCTGCTCACCCATAGATGAGGGGGGCGGGACGCGAACGGGACGCTTGCTTTCGCAAACAATGTGGCGGCCGCCATCCAGCGGCACCGCCCTGCCAAGATCACCGCGTGACCACGTCACCCCCCGGCGCCGAGCCGCCGAGACCCGAGCCCTCCCCTGAACCCCCGTCACCGACACCGCCCGTGCTGGCCGAACCGGTCGCGGTGCTCCCGGGAGGTGCGCCACCACCCCAGGGCTTACCCGGCCCATTCCCCCAGGTCGGCCCACCGCCGATGAGCCAGGTCGGCTGGCACCCGCCCGCGCCCGAGGCGCCGCTGTGGTGGCCGGGACTGGTCGCGGCGCTGCTCATGCTGACGGCGGCGGCGCTGGCCGTGGTCGGGTCGCTGCTGCGGCTGCTGGGCGGGTCGTTCTGGGAGGACGAGTTCGCGGGCCCGGACGAGCCGCCCTTCAACCCGGTGGAGGTGACCCTGTGGTCGAGCATCGACGACCGGGTCGACCGGTCGATGGGGCTGTTCACCGTCACCCCGCCCGGTTCGTGGCTGCCGGTGCTCGTCGCCGTGGTGCTCGCGGTCGTGGTCGCCGGGTACGGGGTGGCGGCGGCGGTGCGGCCGAGCGGGTTCACCGCGACGATGACCAGGGTCACCGCGGCCCTGACCGCGGGGATCCTGCTCAGCGCGGCCTTCCTGGTGTTGCAGTCGATTCTGCGGATCAAGGCCGAGGTCGACTACATGAACCGCATGGTCGACGAGGCGCAGCCGGACCTCCCGGTCCCGGCCGGGGGCGTACCGATGCCGGAGCTGCTGGTGGGTCCCGGCCCGGTGGTGCTCGGGATCGGCGCCCTGGTCGCCGTGGTGGGCATGGGCTTCACCTGGCTACCGCGGCGAACGCCGTGGGAGCCGCCGGTGTTCGCGCCCCCGGTTCCCGGACCGCCGCACTGGGCGCCCGCGGGCGCCGCGCCACAGGCTCCGGCTCCGGCTCCGGCTCCGGCTCCGGCTCCGGGTGAGCAGACCACCGAGGAGCCCAGGCCGGGGGCCTGATCTGCTCACATGACCGAAACACGGGGGCACCCCGCAGGCAACAGTCGGTCCGCACGCTCTACCCATGGACAGACCCACGACCTGGCGCCTGCGGGTACGCCTCGATGACCGCCCCGGCGCACTCGCGCGAGTGACCGCGAGACTGGCCGCGCGTGACTGCAACGTCCTTGGCCTGTCGGTGCTACCGGTGCCCGGTGGGGTAGTCGACGAGATCGTGGTCAACACCCCGGACACGTGTTCACCCGCGGATCTGGTCACCGACTTGCGCGCCGAGGGCGGTCGTTCCGTCGCGATCACCCGCGCGGACGTCCGTCATCTCGTCGATCGCACCACCGCGGCCCTCCGCGCGACAGGTGCCGCGCTGCGCGATCCGTCCGCCACCGCTGAGGCTGTGCGGGTGATCCTCGGCGCCGACTCGGTAGCGCCAGCCGACGCAGGTTCTGATCCGGCGGACGAAGGCGGACACCGCGTGGTGTTGGCGCTGACCGAGGACACGCGGCTGGTGGCGCGACGTGGGTGGGCACCGTTCACCGAGGTCGAGCTCGCACGGGTTACCGCGTTGAGCGAGGTACTTGGGGCGACCCACAGCACTGCGACGGCGGTAGTCACCAGCACTGGCGCCGGAATCGTGCTGCGGCCCGGTACCCCTGCCGACGCCGAGGCCGTCGCGGATCTGCATGCCCGCTGCTCCGCCAAGACGCTGTTCACCCGCTACCACGCGGGTATGCGCGCACTACCCCGCCGCTGGCTGCACCGGTTGCTCCAACCGCCGCGTGGGACGACGTTGCTGGCGATGTGCGGCACGCGGGTCGTCGGGATCGGGCAGGTGATCCGGACCGCGGACCCGGCGGAGGCGGAGATCTCCGTACTGGTGGAGGACGGTTGGCAGCGGCAGGGCCTGGGCGCCGCGATGATCGGCAGGCTCGGCTCGCTCGCGCGGGCGACCGGGCACGACCGGCTGGTCGCGTGGTGCCTGCCCGCCGAGGCCGGGTTCGTGCGGGCGGCGACCGCGTCGGGGCTGCCGGTGGTGGTGCGCCGGGAGGACGACCTGCTGCGCGTCACGCTCACGGCGGGGGTCGACCGGGAGCGGGTGACGACGGTCGCTACTGAGAAGTAACATGGGCTCTTGAGCTAAGGAGCCCCATGACCACCATCGGTTCAGTTCCCGGCGCCCCGACCGCGGCCAGGGCGGCCCAACTGGTCGCGCGGGCCGTTCACGGGCAGGACCCGTCGACGGTGACGATGACGGCGCCGTTCACCGGCGACCCGATCGTCACCCTGCCGCAGATCGATGACGCCGACGTGCGGCGAGCGTTCACCACCGCCCGCGAGGCGCAGCGGTCCTGGGCGGCGACGCCGGTGGCCGAGCGGGCCGAGGTGCTGCTGCGGCTGCACGACCTGATCCTGGACCGGCAGACCGAGGCGCTCGACCTCATGCAGGTCGAGACCGGTAAGACTCGGTTGGACGCGTACGACGAGGTAGCGGTAACCGCGATGACCGCCGCCTACTACGGACGTAAGGCTCCACGGTTGCTCTCGCCCAAACGCAAGGCGGGCGCGCTACCGGTGTTCACGAAGACCATCGAGGTGCGTCACCCCAAGGGCGTGGTGGCGATGATCTCCCCGTGGAACTACCCGTTGGCGTTGACGGGATTGGACGCGATCCCGGCTCTGGTGGCAGGCAACGCTCTCGTGCAGAAGCCGGACAACCAGACCGCGTTGAGTGCACTGTGGTTGCACGAGTTGGCGAGTGAGGCAGGGCTACCTGACGGCGTGTGGCAGATCGTGCTTGGTCGCGGTTCGCACGTCGGCAACGCTCTGATCGAGGAAGGTGACTACCTCGGCTTCACCGGGTCCACCGAGACCGGAAAGGGTTTGGCCGCCAAGGCCGCCGCGTTGCTGACCGGGTACTCAATGGAGCTCGGCGGCAAGAACCCGATGATCGTCCTGGCCGACGCCGACATCGACAAGACCGCCACCGGTGCCGTCACCGCGTGCTTCTCCTCGGCTGGGCAGCTGTGCGTGTCGGTGGAGCGGATCTACGTGCACGAGAGCATCCGCGAACCGTTCACCCGCGCCTTCGCCGCCAGGACTTCCGCGCTGCGCCTGGGTTCCACTTTGGACTACGGGGTCGACGTCGGCTCGCTCACCTCGACCGACCAGCTGGCGACGATCACCGAGCACGTGCGCGACGCGGTCACCAAGGGCGCCAGGGTGCACGCGGGCGGCAAGCCGCGCCCGGACCTGGGGCCGCTGTTCTACGAGCCGACGATCCTCGGCGACGTCCGCGAGGGCATGACCCTGTTCGCGGAGGAGACCTTCGGCCCGGTGGTCGCGATCTACGGCTACACCGACCTCGACGACGCGATCGCGGCCGCCAACAACACCCGCTACGGCCTCAACGCCAGCGTGTGGACGCGCAACACCCTCATCGGCGAGGAGGTGGCCACCCGGATCCACGCGGGCACCGTCAACATCAACGACGGCTACGGCGCCACCTTCGGCAGCCTCGACGCCCCCATGGGCGGCATGGGCGACTCCGGCACCGGCCGCCGCAACGGCACCGAGGGCCTGCTGAAGTACACCGAGGCCCAGACCATCGCCACCCAGCGCCTCCTGCCCCTGCGCCCCACCCGCCCCCTCCCACCCCGCACCTGGACCGCCGCCCTCACCCTCGGCCTCCGAGCCCTCAAACGCCTCCCCCGCTGACCACAGTGGACAACCACAATTGATCACCGCGCCACCCCCCCACCCCCACCGCACACCAAGAATCAGGCACGCCTGATTTCCACTGCCCTGATCGCACCGATCATCACTTCGAATGGGGTGAGATATCCGTCAACACCCGCTATTCCGCCGGTGTTGACAGCCCCGAACCGGCATTTCCGCGTTGCCGGTGTTCCCAGTCCCACCAGAAGTCGATCACCTCGACAGCAGCCCGCGGCCGTGGACCGCGGCACCCGCGAGTCACGGCTCGCGGCGCACCGCCGATCGGCCGGGCAGCACCGCCCGGCGGTGCAGTTTCCGCCCGCTCCCAACCGCAACGAGCGATCGGGAGAGCTCGTGGCCGCACCGAACGCGAAGACGAGCAGATCTGCGTCTCAGCGGCGTTCCAGGATCCGCACGTTGGCCCCAGACAGAAGCCTCGTGGCACCGATCGCCCAGGCAGCGCCCGGCCATCTCGCCGATGGCGGCAGCGCGTGTCCCACCGTCGCAGCGCCGATGGGCCCGCAGCACCACCGGCTCAGCGGTGACAGCAGGCATCTCCGCGTTGCCGGTGTTCCCACCGGCGGCCGGTCACGTCGACAGCAGGCCGCGGTCGTAGGCGACCGCGACGGCCTCGGCTCGGCGGCTGGCGCCGAGTTTGGCCATGATGCGGCTGAGGTGGACGCTGACGGTCTTCTCGCTGATGAACAGTTCCTCGCCGACCTGGCGGTTGGTGCGGCCCGCGGCGACCAGGGCGAGGACGGCTCGTTCGCGGGGGGTGAAGGGGTCGACCTCGTCGCGGACCTGGGTGGTGTCGTGCAGGGAGACGCGGCCGCGCTTGGCGATCTTGCGCAGGGCCTCGGCCAGGGGTTTCGCGCCGAGGCGGGTGGCGACCTCGTCGGCGAGGCGCAGGTGTTCGGCGGCGGCGTCGCGGTCGTCGGCGGCCAGCAGGGCCTCGGCGAGGCGGCGGCGGCACATGGCCTGCTCGTACACCGCGCCGTAGTCGAAGGCGGTCACGGCGGCCTGCCAGGCGGCCGGGTCGGCGGTCCCCAGCAGCCGGGTGTGCTCGGCTTCCGCGCGGGCCAGCCAGGCGAGCCCCTCTGGGCCGAGTGAGCCGGTGCGCGGGCTGCCGCACTCGGCGGTCTTGCGGACCATGGCGATCAGCGGCTCGCCCTCGGTGACGAACTCCTCGACCTCGTGCCCGCCGCGCCGGGCGGCCAGGGCCTGGTCGGCGAAGGCGGCGAGGCCGATGGCGCCGATCCGGATGCCGGCGAGGACCCACTGCTCGCCCGCGCGCGCCACCCAGTCCAGCGCCTCGCGGACGCTCTCGACGGCCTTGTCCGGCCTGCCGCGCCAGATCGCCAGTTCGGCGCCGACCGCGCCGGTGGCCAGCGGGATCTGCAGGTCGCGGTGCCAGTCGGCGCGCAGTTCGGCCAGCAGCCGCTCGGCCTCGGCGAAGCGCCCCCGCCCGACCGCGACGTACGCCCCGACCGCGGCCAGGCGCGCCGAGACCGTGCTGGACACCTTGTGCCCCGGTGGTTCCGCCGCCGCCTCGCTGCCGTCCCAGTCGCCGCGCGCGTAGCGGATCACGACCTGCACGACCCGCAGCTCCAGCCCGTACGTGCTCCAGGTGAGGCCGGTCTCCCCGGCCCGCTGGACGCCCCCGTCGACGACCTCGGCCGCCTCGTCGAGCCGCCCGGACTCGTAGAGGTTGACGCACAGCGAGTACCTGGCCCGCAGGTCGACGGTGATCGCGTCGACGTCGGCCGCCCTGGTCATCGCCGAGCGCAGCCGCTCGCGGGACTCCTCGGGGTGCCCGTCGGCCTCGGCCAGGATCGCCAGCGTGGTCAGCGCGTCCGCCTCCGGGCCGCCCGCGCCGACCTGCCTGGCGATCGCCACCGCGTTCTCCGCGCGCTCGCGCGAGTCGGCGTTGCGGCGCTGACCGCGCAGGATCGTCGCGTACGCCGCGAGCACCCAGGCCTTGTCCGGGCTGGGCGGCCGGTCGGCGACCAGCGCCCACCCCTGTTCGATGCTGGCCAGCGCCTCGTCCTCGCGGCCGTCGACGGCGTAGAGGGACTGCGCCAGGCGCCTGCGCAGTTTCGCGGCCCGCTCCGGGGCGACCCCGTGCTCGGCGATGCGCACGGCGGACTTGGCGAAGGCGATGGCCCGCTCCGGGTCGCCGGACATGCCCGCCACCCAGGACGCGTGCTGCAGCAGGGTCATCTCGTCGACGTCGCCCGGCCGCTGCTCGGCGGGCACCGCGTCCCAGAGCTTCAGCGCGCGCTCGACGTGCTCCAACGACTCCGCGGGCGCGCCGGACCGCTCCGCCTCCCAGCCTGCCGTGACCGACGCGGCGAGGGCGGCGGGCAGCGCGTGGCTTTCCATGCTGTGGTGCGCCAACGCGGCCGCGGCGCCGCGCACCCCCGTGTCGTCGGCGAGCTGCCTGGCGTAAGCGGCGTGCAACCGGACCCGTTCCCCCGGCAGCAGATCCCCGTAGACGGCCTCGCGCATCAACGCGTGCCGGAAGCTGTAGACGTCCTCGGCCGGGACGAGGACGTGGTGCGCGACCGCCTCGCGCAGAGCTGCGTCCAGGTCGTTCTCGTCGAGTTCGGCGACGGCGCGCAGCCGGGCGTCCGGCACCCGCCTGCCCGCGACGGAGGCGACCCGCACCACCGTCTGGGCGGTCGGGCTCAGCCGCTCGACCCTGGCCAGCAGCACGTCGACCAGCGTCGCCGGGATGCCGGCGTCGTCGGAGCTGGAGTAGGCGGCGAGCAGTTCCTCGGCGAAGAAGGCGTTGCCCTCGGAGCGGCCCGCGACCTCGCGCAGCACCCGCTCGGACAGCTTGTCCTCGGCCAGCGCGGCCACGAACGTGCGGGCGTCCGCGGTGCCGAACGGGGCCAGCTCGACCCGCTCGACCTGCGGCAGCCGCACCAGCTTGGCCAGCAGCGGGCGCAGCGGGTGGCGGCGGTGCAGGTCGTCGCCGCGGTAGGTGCCCAGCACCAGCAGCCGCTGCGAGCGCAGCCGCGACAACAGGAACGACAGCAGGCTGCGGGTCGAGGCGTCCGCCCAGTGCAGGTCCTCCAGCACCAGCACCACCGGCGTCTGCTCGGCGAGGTCGGTGAGCAGCCCGTGGACGGCGTCGAACAGCTGCAACTGCCCGATGTCCTGCTCGAAGCGCGGCCCGACGACCGGGATCGCCATCCCCGACGCGACCCGCCCCGGATCCGGCAGCGCCGGTAGGGCTACCTCGGGGAAGAGCCTGCCCAGCGCCGGACGGGCCGCGGCGCGATCACGCACCGCGGCCAACGCCTCGGCCACCGGCAGGTACGGGAGGCCGGTCTCGCCCGCGTCGAGACAGCGACCGGTCAGCACCAACGCCCCCAGGCCGCTGGCGATGACGCCGACCTCCTCGGTCATCCTGGTCTTGCCGACACCGGCGTCCCCGGCGAGCAGCACGGCCGCGGCCCTACCGGCCGCGGCGGCCTCCACCGCCGCACGCAGCCTGCGCAGTTCACGGCCGCGCGCGACCAGGGGTATTCCCGAACCAAGACGCGGCATGTCCAGCATGCTCGCACACCCCACCGACGGTTCCCGCGACCGTCAGGCCGCGCGGTCGCCCTGCCTCGGATCCGGGCGCTGCCCGGACAGCCGCCGCCACCAGGGCGCCCGGCGCACCTCGCGCAGGTGCAGCCGGCTGGTGCGGTCCAGCGTGCCGTTCCTGCGGTAGTTGACCTCGGCCTGGACCGCTTCGATCGTCCACTCCACGTGGATCACTCCCTCTGTCGTGTCCGCCGGTGTTCCCCGGCTGACGACAACGGTGCCGCTGAGGGAGGGGGTGGGAGATCGGGTGAACGCGCAGTCTCGGCCTTACCCACCCTTACCCGGGGCAGTCGGAGGGGGTCGCTGAGCGGGGTAAGGGGTGTGGCCGAGCCGGTGGGGTAAGGGGTGGGATGGGGAACGGGGCCACGGCGTGCCGTGGCCCCGCCACCGAGTGGGTCCGGGACCGGGATGCTGTCGATCATCCCGGGCTCGGGCGCCGCGCGGCCTGGATCACCCGGCCGCCAGAAGGTTTCCCTTCACGGCACCGACGAAGGCGGTCCACTCGATGTCCGCGAACGACAGGTGCCCGAACTCCGTGTTCTTGGAGTCGCGCACCGTCGCGCCGCTTCCGCCTATGACGAGCTCCACGCAGTCGTTGCCCGCACTGCGGCTACTCCTGCGCCATTCGGCGCTCGCGAGGTCAGAAACAGTCACGCCCCACTCCTCTCGTGTTATTCAGGAATCACGGATCAACTCCTCCGTGATCCGTTGGACCAGGTCGACTGTGTCGTCCGGTCGCAACGCCGCCGCACGCAAGTGGTCGAACAACAACGAGTACTTGTGGACATCCGCCGGGGACTCGAGGTAGACGCCGTTGGCGGTGCTCTCCACGTAGACGACGTCCGGGTCGATCCGGTCGGGGAAGCCGAGGATGAGGAAGGGCGCCTCCATGCCCGCGTGCGCGCCCACCGCGAACGGGACGACCTGGAGGGTCACGTTGGGCAGCTGGGCCACCTCGACCATCTTGCGCAGCTGCTCGACCATCACCTCGGGTCCGCCGGTGAGCCTGCGCAGCACCGCCTCGTCCATCACCGCCCAGTACTCCGGGGGGCTGGGGTCGGTGAGCAGCCGCTGCCTGGTCTGCCTGGCCTCGACCCGCATGTCGAGCTCGGCAGGCTGGGCGTCCGGGCGGATCGCGCGCAACATCGCCCTGGTGTAGGCGGGGGTCTGCAGCAGACCGGGCACGATCAACGCCTGGTAGGCGCGCAGCGAGGACGAATCGGCCTCCAGGCCGACGAACGCGCCGGTGAACACCTCGTTGTAGGCGTGCCACCAGCCCTTCTGCCTGGCCTCCCTGGCCAGCTGCACCAGGGCGTCGCGCTGCTCGTCGACGATGCCGTAGAGCTCGGCCATGTCGCGCACGTCGCGGGGGGTCACGCTGACGTGGCCGGTCTCGATGCGGCTGACCTTCGACGCGGAGCACTCGAGCTTCTCGGCGACCTCGTCGATGGTCAGCACGGCCGCTTCCCGGAACCGCCGCAGTTCGGCGGCGAGCCTGCGGCGGCGAACCGTCGGACTGGGTCCACGCGTCACTTCTGCACCTCGTTTCCGACCGCGGCCTGCGCGGTCATGGGCGGGTCTGTCGTCGGGGGGTGTCCGGCGTTCTCGGCGCGGATCCCTACCGCGCGCCGTGGGCAAGTGTCGATGCTGATCTTGTCGAACACAAGCAGCGGCGCGGTCGCGCTCACACCAGGTGGGAACGCGCGGCCGAATCGACGACGGTCACCCGATCGTGTGGTGCAACTTGCAGAATGTCGCTGCCACAATGCATTCTGGTTATGAAAGCGCGGACGCAGGCGAATCGGACGCGGCGGACAGGGAAGCCGAACCCGTCGGGGGGCGTGGGGCGCACCTGGGAGTCATCGGCCGATTCGGTCGTCCGCTTGAGAGCGTCCAGCGGGAACGGTTGGCCGGGCACGGATCCGAGGCGGGTCCGGTGGGCGCCGGTGCGGGGATTCCCGGCGTGGCGCGGTTTTCGCCGTCAGCGGGTGGTGTCGGGCGGGTGTTGACCACAGGGTGGTGTCGGGCGGGTGTTGACCACAGGGTGGTGTCGGGCGGGTGTTGACCACAGGGTGGTGTCGGGCGGGTGTTGATCACAGGGCGGGAGGCCACAGGGTGAGCGGGTCCATCTTCGGGCACATGGCGGCGTCGCTGCGGGACTACCTGGAGGAGTTGGGCGACCACGCGCGCACCGGGTCCGACCTCGACGCGGCCCGGCTGGCCCGCACGGAGCTGCCCCGGGTGGTGGCGGCGTTGCGCGCGGTGCTCGACGAACACCGCCCCGGCCGGGACGGTCGCTGCCCCACCTGCCGGACCCGGCTGTTCACCCGCGCGCCCTCGCCGTGCCGGGCGTACCTGACGGCGCACCTGAGCGTGCTGGTCACCGAGGACGGCGCGCAGGAGGACACCGCGGAGGGGCACCGGGTCGCCGACCGGCGCCGCGTCAGCGGCAGGCTCGTCGACCGCCACCGCGCCAGGCTGGCAGGCTGACCCGGGGCGCAGCGAACCCACCCCCCTCGCGCGCCCCGCCAGGTGGGGCCCGGGTCATCTCCCCCGACGACCCGGGTCCCACCCTCAGCCGACCAGCCGCAGCAGGCCCTCCTGCACCACGGTCGCCACGAGCCTGCCGTCGCGGGTGAAGAACCGGCCGGTCGCCAGGCCGCGGCCGCCGGAGGCGCTGGGCGAGGCGCAGTCGTAGAGGATCCACTCGTCGGCGCGGAACGGGCGGTGGAACCACATCGCGTGGTCGAGGCTGGCGCCGAGGACCTTGTCGGTTCCCCAGTAGACGCCGTGCCTGGCGAGCACCGCGTCGAGCAGCGTCATGTCGGAGGCGTAGGCGAGCACGCAGACGTGCAGCAGCGGGTCGTCGGCGAGCGCGCCGTCGGTGCGCATCCACACCTGGTTGCGGGCGTCCCTCGGCCCGGTCTCGCGCGAGAGCCACGGCGGCTCGCTGACGTAGCGCACGTCGATCGGCCGCGGCCGGTCCGCCCAGTCGCCGAACTTGGCCCGCAGGTCCGGCGTCATCCGCTCGGCGTGGGTGGGCAGCGACTCCGGGTCGGGCACCCGGGGCATCGGCTCCGCGTGCTCGATCCCGCGCTCGGCGACCTGGAACGACGCCGACAACGCGAAGATCGCCTTCCCGTGCTGCACCGCGACGACCCGCCGCGTGGTGAACGACCTGCCGTCCCGGATCCGGTCCACCTCGTAGACGATCGGCACACTCGGGTCGCCGCCGCGGATGAAGTAGGCGTGCAGCGAGTGCACCCCCCGCTCCACCGGCACGGTCCGCCCCGCCGCCACCAGCGCCTGCCCCGCGACCTGCCCGCCGAACACCCGCACCGACGAGTGCTCGGGGCTGACCCCGCGGTAGATGTCGTCCTCGATGCGCTCCAGGTCCAGCAGCTCGACCAACCGGTCGAGCACACCCTGTCCCCGGGCCACCCCGTCCTCCGCGAAGTCGGTCATGCACCCCAGGCTAGTGCCCGCACCACCCTGTCCGAAGTGGACACCCTGGTCCGTCCCCTACGGTCGACCCAAGAGCGCCCTGGACACGACGAGCCAGACCAGACCCAGAGGAAACTGCCACCACCAACCTCGACGCCATCACCGCGGGAACCCACCTACGGACCGCGTAACGGCCCATCGCCACGACAAGAGTCGCACGCAGCCATAGAGCGCTTCATAGGCAAGTGTCGGCTCAATGGAGATGGCTTAGCAGTGCGAAATCACGACTGCGCTGCGGATACGGTGAAAGACAGGCGCACGCGGCCACCGACTTCAACAGTCGAGGCCGGAGCGGGAATCACCGAGTGCCAGAAGGAAGCGGCGACGGCGTCGTCGGGGTTGAACTCGACGGTCCAGGGGCCGGGGTGGCGGGTGAACTGGGCGAGGGCGGCGGCGCGGGCGAGTCCTTGGCGGCGGAGGTGGGGGGCGATCGAGAACTCGGCGATGGTCCAAGCGCCGGAGTCGACGCGGGCCAGGACGAAGCCGGCCAGTTCGCCTGCTGCCACGATGAAGTGTGCTTCGCGGTCAGGGTCGGTGAAGTACTGGTCCAGGTAGGGGTAACCGCCGGCGTGGACCTCGCCGAATGTGTCGCGCAGGTAGGTCTGTATCCAGCGGGACAGCAGTGCTTTGTCCGTCAACGCCACCGGGGCCAGCTCGATCACAAGGCCCCATGGTGCCGGAGCATCCGCCCCGGCACCTATACCCCACGATCAGGCGTGGTCTTCCTCGCCGAGCCGGTGGACGCGGATGAGGTTGGTGGAGCCGACCGTCCCCGGCGGGGAGCCCGCGACGATGACCACGAGGTCGCCGGGCTGGTAGCGGCCGATGGAGAGCATGGACTGGTCGACCTGGCGGACCATGCGGTCGGTGGAGTCGACCTCCGGGACCAGGAACGTCTCCGTGCCCCAGGTCAGCGCCAGCTGGCTGCGGACACCGGCCTCCGGGGTGAACGCCAGCAGCGGCAGCCGGGTGTGCAGGCGGGCCAGCCGCTTGACCGTGTCACCGGACTGGGTGAAGGCGACCAGGGCCTTGGCGTTGAGGCGCTCGCCGATGTCGCGGGCGGCGTAGGAGATCACGCCGCGCTTGGTGCGGGGCACGTGAGTCAGCGGCGGCACGGTGGGGCGCTCGGCCTCCACGGCCTCGATGATGCGGCTCATCGTCTGCACCGACTCGATGGCGTAGCGGCCGACGCTGGTCTCGCCGGAGAGCATCAGCGCGTCGGCGCCGTCGAGCACCGCGTTGGCCACGTCGGAGGCCTCGGCGCGGGTCGGCCGGGAGTTGCTGATCATCGAGTCGAGCATCTGGGTGGCCACGATGACCGGCTTGGCGTTCTCCCGCGCGATCTGGATGGCGCGCTTCTGCACCAGCGGCACCTGCTCCAGCGGCAGCTCCACGCCCAGGTCGCCGCGGGCGACCATGACACCGTCGAAGGCCAGCACGATGGCCTCCAGGTTGTCCACCGCCTCCGGCTTCTCCAGCTTGGCGATCACCGGCAGCCTGCCCCGGCCCGCCCGGTCCATCACCTGGTGCACCAGGTCGATGTCGGCTGGCGAGCGCACGAAGCTCAGCGCGATGAAGTCGACGCCCAGGTGCAGGGCGAACTCGAGGTCCTCGATGTCCTTCTCGGACAGCGCGGGCACCGAGACGTCCATGCCGGGCAGCGACAGGCCCTTGTTGTTGCTGACCGGGCCGCCCTCGGTGACCTCGCAGACCACGTCCTGGCCCTCGACGGAGGTGACCACCAGGCCGACCTTGCCGTCGTCGACCAGCAGCCGGTCACCGGCCTTGGCGTCGTTGGCCAGGCCCTTGTAGGTGGTGGAGACCCGGTCGTGGGTGCCTGCCACGTCCTCGACGGTGATCCGCACGACGTCGCCGGTGCGCCACTCGACCGGGCCGTTGGCGAACGTGCCGAGGCGGATCTTCGGTCCCTGCAGGTCGGCCAGGATGCCCACCGCGCGGCCCGCCTGGTCCCCCGCGGCGCGGACCAGGTCGTAGACCTGCTTGTGGTCACCGTGGCTGCCGTGGCTGAAGTTCATCCTCGCCACGTCCATGCCCGCCGCCACCAGGTCACGCACCCGCTCGGGGGTCGCGGTGGCCGGGCCCATAGTGCACACGATCTTCGCTCGTCGGTTCACACCTGAACAGCTTAGCCGCGCCCGCTGTACCGATCAGGATGAACTCGCCGATTGGCCGACTCGATTCAGAGTGTTCCACCTCTGGTTACGTGTCAGCTACCGACCGCGATCGGACAACCCCACGTGGTCACTGGCCCACTCGTTGAACGCCCGAAGCTGCCGCCACGCGGTTCGCACCCGGGTGAGGCAGCCGCGCTCGTGCAGCGTGTCGTCGGGCTGCCACACCCGCACCGCGTAGACCGACCGGTACTGGAGCAGGTCCAGCCGCGGGTGGTCCTTGGCGTACCCGCGCGGGGTGGTCTTGAGCCGATCGCCCGCGATGGTCCAGCCCGCGCGCTCGAGCTTGGCCAGGATGTCGCGCAGGGGGTCGCCGTAAATCTCCTCGGCGACCGCTGCGCGGAACCGGGCGAGCTGGTCGGACTCCATGTGGAAGCACCCGCCGCCGACCCGCAGCCCGTCCGGCCCGACCTCGACGTAGTACGCGCCCGCGCCGCGGCCGGACTCGATGACGCCGCCGCAGTGGTCCTTGTAGGGCCGCTTGTCCTTGGCGAAGCGCACGTCGCGGTGCGGGCGGAACACCTTCGGGCTGCCGAACTCGCCGCCGAACTCCTTCTCCAGCTCGCCCAGCAGCGCGGTCATCGGGGCGCGCACGTCGGTGTCGTAGGTGGCCTTGTTCGCGTCCCAGTAGGTCTTGGAGTTGTCGACCACCAGGCCGTCGTAGAAGTCGACGGCGTACTCGCCGAACCCGTCGAAGCTCATACCCGCTCCCCCGCGGTCGACTCGTACGCCCGCGCCAACCGCGCCGTGGCGTCCTCGTCCACCTTGTACTCGACCTCGTCGACCCGGCTGATGGCCCGCACCGGCGCGAGCGCGTTGGTGGCGAACGCGGCCCGGAACCCCGGCAGCTCGCCGACCTGCACCGGACGGGCCACAACCTTGGCGCCGGTGCGCGCGACGCCGCTCTGGATGAGCCCGAGCGCGATCCCCGGCAACGCAGGGGCGGTCGGGACGACGAGGGTGCCGTCCTCGTCGAGGAAGCAGACGTTCCAGGTGGACCCCTCGCTCACCTGCCCGTCTCCCCCGATGAACAGCACGTCGTCGAACCCGGCGCGGCGCGCGAGCCTGCGCTGGTAGAACAACCCGAACGTGCCGACGTGCTTGACCTGCGGCAGATCCCGCTGGTACCCGGCGGTCCGCACCTTCAACGGCCCGGTCTCGGCAGGCGGTGCACTGGTGGTCACCACGACCTCCGGCTCGACGTCAGCCTCAGGCTTCCGAGGATCGAACCCCGGCGCGTGCACCGTCACCCGCACCGCGAGCGGCCCGGTAGCCCCCTCGACCGCGCTTCGGATCGCCTGCCGGACGTACCCCTCATCGACCCCTCTGCCGAACACGACCCAGGCATCACGATCCAGCCGCTCTAAGTGCCGTGCGAGGCCTCTTACTCTGCCTCCGGCTACCAGCATCGAGGTGAAGTGCCCGTAGTTGACCAGGGCCAGGGACGCGGGGATGTCAGGCTGCGCGCTCATCGCTCCGCAGTCTCGCACGCGCGCCTCGGGGCTCTTGGAAGGGACTTCGACCTAGCCGCCCGGCCCGTGCTCATCGCCTCGTCTCGTACCGGGTCAGCAGCACGCCGCCGGGGAACGTCCTGTTCTCCACCAGGGTCAGGTTCACCCAACTGTCCAGCGCCGTGAAGAACGGCGTGCCGCCGCCGACCAGGACCGGCACGGTGACCAGCACGTACTCGTCGATCAGCCCGGCGCGCATGGCCGCCGCGGCGAGCGTCGCACCGCCGATGTCCATCGGGCCCGCGTCCTCGGCCTTGAGCCGGGTGATCTCGGTGACGGCGTCGCCGGTGACCAGGCGGGTGTTCCAGTCGACCGCGCTGGTCGTCGAGGAGAACAGCACCTTCGGCATGTCCCGCCAGCGGCGGGCGTACTCGACCACCGCGGGCGTCGCGCCGGGCTGCTGGTCGGCGGTCGGCCAGTGGGAACTCATCGCCGCCCAGAGCTTGCGCCCGTACAGCGACAGGCCCGTCGCGGCCACCCGGTCGGACCACCACTGGAACAGCTCGTCACTCGGCGACGAGTCCGGTCCCTCACTCCCGCTCCAGCCGAGGTCGTCACCGGGCGCGGCGGTGTAACCGTCCAGGGTCACGTTCATGGCAAAGGTCAGTTTCCGCATGGCGTCAGCCTCCCGCGAGTCGATCCCAAACGTACAGCGGGCAGCGCGAGAACCTCTCCGGCGAGTTCTAGGGTTGGGGTGTGGTGGAGAACTCGGCTGGGGTTGGGGCCGCTTATGACGCCGTCGCTGGGTTGTACGCGGAGTTGTTCGGGGATGTGCTGGATCGGTTGCCGGTGGAGCGGGGGGTGTTGGCCGCGTTCGCCGAGCTCGTGCGGGTCCGGGGTGCGGGGCCGGTCGCGGACGTGGGGTGCGGGCCGGGGCACGTGACGGCGCACCTGGGCGGGTTGGGGGTGGACGCGTTCGGGGTGGATGTGTCCTCGGCGATGGTGGAGCTGGCGAGGCAGAAGCATCCGGGGACGCGGTTCGACGTGGGGTCGATGGCAGCGCTGGACCTCGGCGACGGGGTTCTGGGCGGGGTGCTCGCGTCGTACTCGATCATCCACATGCGACCGGAGCAGGTGCCCGGGGTGTTCGGGGAATTCCACAGGGTGCTGGCTTCCGGCGGTCACCTGTTGCTCGGGTTCTTCGCGAGCGACGATCCGGAGCCGCAGGAGTTCGACCACAAGGTCGCGCTCGCCTACCGGTGGTCGCCGAACAGCCTCATGGACCTGTTGCGGCAGGCCGGGTTTGTGGAGGTCGCCCGAGTACTGCGCTCCCCACACGACGGCGAGCGGTTCCAGCAAGGACACCTGCTGGTCCGCAAGCCCTGACCCAGGCGCGTCGTGTGCGAGCCGCAGGGTGGTCACATCCCGGAGCCGCGACCGCTGTCAAAGCGTAAGAGGCAACACTGAAATCAGACCACGGACAACGGCAAAGCGTTGGGCCTAACAGGAGCAGGCAGGTCAGAGGCGCCGGTCAGGTAGGCGTCGACGGCGTGGGCGGCTGAGCGGCCTTCGGCGATGGCCCAGACGACCAGGGAGGCGCCGCGGTGGGCGTCGCCGCAGACGAAGGTGCCGGGGGTTGTGGTTTGCCAGTCTTGGCCGCAGGAGATGGTGCTGCGGGGGCTAAGAGTCAGGCCGAGTCCCTCTAGGAGAGGCATGTGTTCGACGCCTTCGAAGCCGATTGCCAGGAGGACCAAGTCGGCGGGGAGTTCCTGCACGCGGTCGCCTACCGGGACGACTGAACGCACGCCGGTAGCGGGATCCTTGGCCACCTTGACCTCACGCAGCCGCAGAGACTTGACGGCGCCGCTCGCATCGCCCGAGAACTCTTCCACTGCCATCGCGAAGAGACGTTCCCCGCCCTCTTCGTGCGCGGGGTAGGTGCGCAGGATCCACGGCCACACAGGCCAAGGAGACCGGTCGGAGTCACGTTGGCGGGGCGGCATGGGGTACTGGTCCAGCTGTGTCACCGACAACGCGCCCTGACGGACCGCTGTGCCGTAACAGTCGGCGCCAGTGTCACCGCCGCCAATGATGACAACGTGCTTGCCGCGCGCGTCGATGGAGGTAGGGCCATCGCCCTCGCAGGCGCGGTTAGCGGGTACGAGGTGGTCCATCGCCAGATGCACACCGCGCAGGGCACGCCCGGGGACATCAGCGACATCCCTACCGCGCAAAGCTCCCACAGCGAGCACCACGGCGTCGTAGTCCGCCTGTAGCCGCTCTACTGGCAACGCACCGGGCCCGGTCCCGCCGACCTCGCAGCCGGTCACGAACCGGGTCCCCTCGGCCCGCAGTTGCGCGAGTCGCCGGTCCAGGACCTTCTTCTCCAGCTTGAACTCCGGGATGCCGTACCGCAGCAGGCCGCCGAGCCGGTCGTCGCGCTCGAACACGGTGACCTCGTGCCCGGCCCTGGTCAGCTGCTGCGCCGCCGCGAGCCCGGCCGGACCGGACCCCACGACCGCGACCCGACGCCCCGAGGAGACCGTGGAGCGCACCGCCTCGACGTAGCCGCGCTCCCACGACACGTCCGCGATCGTGCTCTCCACCCGCTTGATCGCCACGGCCCCACCCGCGTCCGGCGAGATGGCCAGCACACACGCCGCCTCGCACGGCGCCGGGCACAGCCGTCCGGTGAACTCGGGGAAGTTGTTGGTCGCGTGCAGCCGCTCCCCCGCCATCGCCCAGTCCCCGCGGCGGACCAGGTCGTTCCACTCGGGGATCAGGTTCCCCAGCGGACACCCCGCCGTCCCGGAGTGGCAGAACGGAATCCCGCAGTCCATGCACCGACTCGCCTGGGTGCCGACCTCCCGGTCCCGCTCGGCGGCGGGCAGCTCCCGGTAGACCTCCCGCCAGTCCCCCAACCGCTCGTCAACCGACCGCTTCACCGCGTCAGCGCGCGCATGCGCCAGGAACCCCTTCGGATCAGCCACGGGAGGCCTCCATGATGGCGGTGTCGACGTCGCGGCCTTCGGATTGGGCCAGCCGGATGGCGGCGAGGACGCGTTGGTAGTCGCGGGGCATGACCTTGGTGAAACCGGCGGCGCGGCGGGTCCAGTCGCCGAGGAGGGAGGCGGCCACGGCCGAGCCGGTGGACGTGTGGTGGCGGGCGATGGTCTCGCGGAGCCAGCGCAGGTCGTCGGCGGCGGGGCGCTGGAGTTCGACCATGTCCGGGTTGACCAGCGCGGGGTCCAGGTCCAGGACGTAGGCGACGCCGCCGGACATGCCCGCGGCCAGGTTGCGGCCGGTCGGGCCGAGGACGACCGCCCGCCCGCCGGTCATGTACTCGAAGGCGTGGTCGCCCACCCCCTCCGCGACGATCACCGCGCCCGAGTTGCGCACGCCGAACCGCTCTCCCACCCGGCCGCGCAGGAACACCTCGCCCGAGGTCGCGCCGTAGGCGATCACGTTGCCCGCGATGACCTGTTGCTCGGCCGCGAACACGGCGTCCTCATGCGGCCGCACCACGATCCGCCCGCCCGACAACCCCTTGCCCACGTAGTCGTTAGCGTCACCGAACAGCTCTAGCGTGATCCCGCGCGGGAGGAACGCACCGAGCGACTGCCCCGCCGACCCGGTCAGCCGTACGTGGATGGTCCCGTCCGGCAACCCATCGCCCCCGAAGCGTCGAGTCACCTCCGAGCCGAGCAGGGTGCCTACGGTCCGGTTGACGTTGCGCACCGGTAGCTCCAACCGCACCGGGTGGGCGTCCTCAAGCGCGGCTTCCGCCAACTGCACCAGGGTTCGATCCAGGGCGTGTGCGAGCCCGTGGTCTTGCACGCGAACACGGCGACGCGCGGTGCCATAGGGCGTTTCAGGCACCGCGAACACCGGCGTCAGATCAAGCCCTTGCGCCTTCCAGTGCTCGACAGTGTCATCGACCGCCAACAGCTCCGCGTGCCCGATAGCGTCATCGAGCGTGCGGAACCCCAGCGCCGCCAGGTGTTCCCGCACCTCCTGGGCGACGAACCGGAAGTAGTTGACGATGTGCTCGGCCTGCCCCGTGTACCGCTCGCGCAGCACCGGGTTCTGCGTCGCCACACCCACCGGGCACGTGTCCAGGTGGCACACCCGCATCATCACGCACCCCGCCACCACCAGCGGCGCGGTCGCGAACCCGTACTCCTCGGCGCCGAGCAGCGCGGCGACGACCACGTCCCTGCCGTTCTTCAGCGCCCCGTCGACCTGCACGGTGATCCGGTCGCGCAGCCCGTTGAGCACCAGCGTCTGCTGGGTCTCGGCGAGCCCGATCTCCCACGGCGTCCCGGCGTGCTTGAGCGAGTTCAGCGGGGACGCGCCCGTGCCGCCGTCGTGCCCGGAGATCAGCACCACGTCCGCGTGCGCCTTCGACACCCCCGCCGCCACGGTGCCGACGCCCACCTCGGACACCAGCTTCACGTGCACGCGCGCGTTCTCGTTGGCGTTCTTCAGGTCGTGGATCAGCTGCGCCAGGTCCTCGATGGAGTAGATGTCGTGGTGCGGCGGCGGCGAGATCAGCCCCACCCCGGCGGTGGAGTGCCGGGTGCGCGCGATCCACGGGTACACCTTGTTCGGTGGCAGCTGCCCACCCTCGCCCGGCTTCGCGCCCTGCGCCATCTTGATCTGGATGTCGTCGGCGTTCACCAGGTACTCGCTGGTCACCCCGAACCGGCCGGAGGCCACCTGCTTGATCGCCGAGCGCCGGGCCGGGTCGTGCAACCGGTCGGAGTCCTCGCCACCTTCGCCGGTGTTGGACCGGCCGCCGATCATGTTCATCGCGATCGCGAGCGTCTCGTGCGCCTCGGCGGAGATAGAGCCATAGGACATCGCGCCCGTGTTGAACCGCGACAAGATGGCCTCAACCGGCTCGACCTCGTCTAGAGGAATCGGCGAAGCCGCTTGCTGCAACAGGAACATGCCGCGCAGAGCCCCACCAGCCCGGTTAAGTCGGTCGATCTCGGCACTGTATTGCCGGTAGACCTCTTCGCGACCGGTGCGGGTCGCGTGCTGGAGCAAGAACACCGTCTCCGGCGTGAACAGGTGCAGCTCACCCTCGCGCCGGTACGCGTACTCGCCACCGACGTCCAGACGCCGGTGCACGCGATCAGCCGGGTTGTCCGGATAGGCCCGACGGTGCCGGGCGCGCGCCTCGGCGGCGATGACGGCAAGACCGACCCCGCCGAGCTTCGACGTCGTCCCGGTGAAGTACTCGTCGAGCACCTCGGTCGCGAGCCCGAACGACTCGAAGACCTGCGCCGCCGTGTACGCGCCGACGGTCGAGATGCCCATCTTGGACATGATCTTCAAGACACCCTTGACCAGCGCCTTGACGTAGTTGCGGATCGCGGTGCGCGGTTCGACGCCGGTGATGGCGCCGTGCGAGATCAGGTCCTCGATCGTCTCGAACGCCAGGTACGGGTTCACCGCCGCCGCGCCGTAGCCCAGCAGCAGCGCGACGTGGTGGACCTCGCGGGCGTCGCCGCTCTCCACCACCAGCGCCACCCGGAGCCGCTCCTTGGTGCGCACCAGGTGGTGGTGCACCGACGAGACGAGCAGCAGCGACGGGATCGGCGCCAGCCGGTGGTCGGAGTCGCGGTCGGAGAGCACCAGCGTCCTGGCCCCCGCGGCGATCGCGGCCGACGCCTCCTGCCGCACCCGCTGCACCGCCGCCGTCAGCGCGGCACCCCCACCATCCACTTCGTACAGTCCAGACAGGACAGTGCAGGAGTGCCCGGGCAGGTCGCCGTCGTCGTTGACGTGGATCAGCTTCGCCAGCTCGTCGTTGTCGATCACCGGGTACGGCAGCTGGATGTGCCTGCAGGACGCGGGCCCCGGTTCGAGCAGGTTCTGCTCCGGCCCCATGATCCGCTGCACCGAGGTGACGATCTCCTCGCGGATCGCGTCCAGCGGCGGGTTGGTGACCTGGGCGAAGATCTGCTTGAAGTAGTCGTAGAGCAGCCGCGCCCGCTGCGACAGGGCCGCGGGCGGGGTGTCGGTGCCCATCGAGCCGATCGGCTCCGCCCCGGTGACCGCCATCGGGGTGAGCAGGACCTTCAGCTCCTCCTCCGTGTAACCGAAGGTCAGCTGCCTGCGCCGCACCGACTCGTGCGGCTGAACCACGTGCTCGCGATCCGGCAGGTCGGCGACCTTCAGCAGCCCGGCGTGCAGCCACTCCTCGTACGGGTGACGCGCCGCGAGGGCGTCCTTGACCTCCTGGTCGTCGACGACCCGGCCCGCGGCGGTGTCGACCAGGAACATCCGGCCCGGCTGCAACCGCCCCTTGGCCACCACCTGCTCCGGCGGCACGTCCAGCACCCCGGTCTCGCTGGCCAGCACCACCCGGTCGTCGGCCAGCCGCCACCACCGCGCCGGACGCAGCCCGTTGCGGTCGAGCACGGCCCCGACCAGGGACCCGTCGGTGAAGGTGACGCACGCAGGCCCGTCCCACGGCTCCATCAGGCTGGCGTGGAACTGGTAGAACGCCCGGCGCGCGGAGTCCATCCCGGTGTGGTTCTCCCACGCCTCCGGGATCATCATCAGCACCGCGTGCGGCAGGCTGCGGCCGCCCAGGTGCAGCAGCTCCAGCACCTCGTCGAAGGACGCCGAGTCCGAGCCGTCCGGGTCGACCACCGGGTAGAGCCTGCTCAGGTCGCCCGGCAGCAGGCTGGAGGACAGCAGCGCCTCCCTGGCGCGCATCCGGTTCCGGTTGCCGCGGACGGTGTTGATCTCCCCGTTGTGCGCGACGAACCGGAACGGGTGCGCCAGCGGCCACGACGGGAAGGTGTTGGTGGAGAACCGGGAGTGCACCAGCGCGATGGCGCTGCGCAGCCGGGGGTCGCGCAGGTCGGGGAAGAAGGCGGGCAACTGCGCGGTGGTCAGCATTCCCTTGTAGACCAGCGTCCGCGCCGACAGCGACGGGAAGTACACCCCGCACCCGGCGGCGGCGCTGTCGTGCTCGACCCGCTTGCGCAGGCAGTACACCAGCCGGTCCAGCTCGATCCCGGTCGGAGCGCGCCCCTCGCCGTCGGGGTACCCGGCCAGCAGCGGCATCGCGAAGTGCGGCATGACCGACCGCGCGGTCGGCCCGATCCCGGCGGCGTCCGGGTTGACCGGGACGTGCCGCCAGCCCAGCAGTCGCAGCCCTTCCTGCGCGGCGGTGCGCTCGATGAGCGCGACGGCCTCGGCGCGGCGGTCGGTGTCCACGGGCAGGAACGCCAGGCCGGTCGCGTAGCCGTGGGCGCCGCTCTCGTCCGGTTCGGGCAGGGTGAAGCCGACCTCGGCGCGCAGCAGGTCGTCGGGCAGTTGCACGAGGATGCCCGCGCCGTCGCCGCTGGTCGGCTCGGCCCCGGCGGCGCCGCGGTGCTCCAGGTTGGCCAGCGCGGTCAGCGCGTCGGCGACGATGCCGTGCGAGCGGCGGCCCCGGATGTCGGCGACCATCGCCACGCCGCAGGAGTCGCGCTCGGCGGTGGGGTCGTAGAGGCCGTCAGGGCGCGGAAAGGCCGAGAACAGCATGGAGGCCTCCTGTCTGCGGATCACGCGCTCGGCCGGTGCGCACAGTGGCGAACCGGTCCTGGGCGCGGGACGGCAGCGGCCCGCGAGTGTGTGGTTCGAGCTTAACAGCCCGGAAACAGGGTCGGCATGTTCCGACCTACGCCTTGGCGGGGGTGTCCCCACCGTCGGCGGTGGGGGTGCCGCCGTCCTCGGTCGACTCCGCCGGGCCCCGCGCGGGGGTCTTCTCCTTGGCGGGCTTGTCGTCCTCGTCATCCGCGTCCGCGCTGTCCTCGTCCGCGCCGTCCTCGTCGTCCGAGGTGGACTCGTCGGTGTCGGACTCGTCGGTGTCGGATTCATCGGACTCGTCCGACCCGGTGGGCGGATCGGTGGCGGGGGTCAGCGCGGCCAGGTCCTCGCGCGGTCCGCGCTTGGCGGCCAGCACGAAGTAGACGAGCGCGCCGAGCAGCAGCAGGATCGAGGTCCACACGTTGATCCGCAGGCCCAGCACCATGGTGGCCGGGTCGGTGCGCATCATCTCGATAAGACCGCGGCCCACGGTGTACCCGGCGACGTAGATGGCGAACGCGCGGCCGTGCCCGAGGCGCAGCTTGCGGTCGAGCAGCACCACGACCACGGCGATCAGCAGGTTCCACACCAGTTCGTAGAGGAACGTGGGGTGCACCGGGCTGCCGTCGATGAGCGTGTGATCGATGGCGACGCCGTTGAGCGGGTCCTCCTGGCCGAACTCGTTGACCCGCCGGTAGATCTCCAGGCCCCAGGGCAGGTCGGTCGGCCCGCCGTAGAGCTCCTGGTTGAAGTAGTTGCCGATCCGGCCGATCGCCTGCGCGGTGATGATCCCGGGCGCGATGGCGTCGGCGAACACCGGCAGCGGCACGCCCTTGCGGCGGCACCCGATCCACGCGCCGACCGCCCCGAGCGCGATGGCGCCCCAGATGCCCAGCCCGCCGTCCCAGATGCGCAGCGCGTTGAGCGGGTTCTTGCCCTCGCCGAAGTACCGGTAGTAGTCGGTGGCCACGTGGTAGAGCCGCCCACCCACCAACCCGAACGGCACGGCGTACACCGCGACGTCGAGCACCGTGCCCGGCTGGCCGCCGCGCGCGACGAACCGCTTCTCACCCCAGTAGATCGCCACGATGATGCCCGCGATGATGCACAACGCGTAGGCCCGCAGCGGGAGGGTGAAGACCCCCAGGTCCAGCTCCCAGACGCCGCGGTCCGGACTGGGGATGCTCGCCAGGAAGACAGTGGAGGCGCTCGTCACGGGGGCTACGGTAACGGGACCGGGTGGCCTGGCCGTGAAGTGGTGCCCCTACCGGCACCATCGGGAAGACCCGGGCGCTGTGTTCACCCGATCGGCGTCGGGGCGGTGCGGACGCCGTCGGCCAGTTCGGTGACCAGCGCGCGGACCCCGGAGACGCCCTCCTGGGCGCGGCTGACGAAGGCGGAGCCCACGATGACCGCGTCGGCGAACGACGCCACCTCGGCCGCCTGGGCACCCGAGCGCACGCCGAGGCCGACGCCGATCGGCAGGGACGTGTGAGCCCTGGTGCGCTCCACCAGCCCGGACGCCGACACGCCGACCTGGTCGCGGGCGCCGGTGACGCCCATGACCGCGGTGGCGTACACGAAGCCCGAGGACGCCGCCACGGTGCTGGCGATGCGCTCCTCCGACGAGGACGGGGCGACCAGGAAGATCCGGTCCAGGCCGTGCGCGGCGGAGGCGGCGAGCCAGTCGTCGGCCTCGTCCGGGATGAGGTCCGGGGTGATGATGCCCAGGCCACCGGCGGCGGCGAGGTCGCGGGAGAACGCGTCGACGCCGTAGCGGAACACCGGGTTCCAGTACGTCATCACCACGGCCCTGCCCCCGGCCGCCGACACCGCCTCGACGACGGTGAACAGGTCCCGCAGCCGGAACCCGGCCTTGAGCGCGGTCTCGGCGGCGGCCTGGATGACCGGGCCGTCCATCACCGGGTCGGAGTACGGGACGCCGACCTCGACCAGGTCGCAGCCCGCGTCGACCATGCCCTTGAGCAGGTCGACGGACCCGTCCACGGTGGGGAACCCGGCGGGCAGGTAGCCGATGAGCGCGCCCCGGCCCTCGCCGCGGGTCCGCTCGAACACCGGGTCCAACGCGCCCATCAGGACTCCTCGTAGAAGCCGAAGTACTTCGCGGCCGTGTCCATGTCCTTGTCGCCGCGACCGGACAGGTTGACCAGGATGTGCCCCTCGGGACCCAGTTCCTGGCCGAGCTTGAGGGCCCCCGCCAGCGCGTGCGACGACTCGATCGCCGGGATGATGCCCTCGGTGCGCGAGAGCAGCTGGAAGGCGTGCATGGCCTCGTCGTCGGTCGCGGACCGGTACTCGGCGCGCGCGGTGTCCTTGAGCCAGGCGTGCTCCGGGCCGACGCCCGGGTAGTCCAGGCCCGCGGAGATCGAGTAGGCCTCGGTGGTCTGGCCGTCCTCGTCCTGCAGCAGGTAGGACATGGCGCCGTGCAGCATGCCGGGGCTGCCGTGGCCCAGCGTCGCGCCGTGCTCGCCGGTCTCGATGCCCTTGCCGCCCGGCTCGATGCCGACCAGCCGGACCGCCGGGTCGTCGATGAAGCCGTGGAAGATGCCGATGGCGTTGGACCCGCCGCCGACGCACGCGGTGACCGCGTCGGGCAGCCTGCCGGTCAGCTCCAGGTACTGCGCCCGCGCCTCGATGCCGATGACCTTGTGGAAGTTGCGCACCATCACCGGGAACGGGTGCCCACCGGCCGCCGTGCCCAGCAGGTAGTGCGTGGTGTCCACATTGGTCACCCAGTCGCGCAGCGCCTCGTTGATGGCGTCCTTGAGGGTGCGCGAGCCGGACTTGACCGGGATGACCTCGGCGCCGAGCAGCTTCATCCTGGCGACGTTGAGCGCTTGCCGCTCGGTGTCGACCTCGCCCATGTAGACCACGCAGTCCAGGCCCATGAGCGCGCACGCGGTGGCGGTGGCCACGCCGTGCTGGCCGGCGCCGGTCTCGGCGATGACCCGCTTCTTGCCCATCCGCTTGGTGAGCAGCGCCTGGCCCAGCACGTTGTTGATTTTGTGCGAGCCGGTGTGGTTGAGGTCCTCGCGCTTGAGGAACACCCGCGCGCCGCCCGCGTGCTCGGCGAAGCGCGGCGCCTCGGTGAGCAGCGAGGGCCGTCCGGCGTAGTCGCGCAGCAGCCGGGTGAACTCGGCGGTGAACTCCGGGTCCAGCCTGGCCTTGTCGTACTCGGCGGAGAGCTCGTCGAGGGCGCCGATCAGCGCCTCCGGCATGTAGCGGCCGCCGTACGGGCCGAAGTGGCCCTTCGTGTCGGGGTCGTGCTCGCCCTGCACGTGCGGATCGATCTTGGGGGCGTCGGTCATCGGCCGGGCCTCGGGCAGGCCGGGTGCGAGCCTGCGGTGACCAGTTGGACCAGGGCCGCCTTGGGGTCGTCGGTGGCGACCAGGCCCTCGCCGACCAGCACCGCGTCGGCACCGGCGCCCGCGTAGGTCATCAGGTCGCTCGGGCCGCGCACCCCGGACTCGGCGATCTTGATCGTCTCCATCGGCAGCCCGGGGGCCAGCCTGCCGAAGACGTCCCGGTCGACCTCCAGGGTGTGCAGGTTGCGCGCGTTGATGCCGATGACCCGCGCGCCCGCCTCCAGGGCGCGGTCGGCCTCCTCCGCGGTGTGCACCTCGACCAGCGCGGTCATGCCCAGCGACTCGACCCGGTCGAGCAGCGAGGCCAGCGCGTTCTGCTCCAGCGCGGCCACGATCAGCAGCACCAGGTCGGCGCCGTGCGCGCGGGCCTCGTGCACCTGGTAGGGGCTGACGATGAAGTCCTTGCGCAACAACGGGATGTCGACCTTGGCGCGGACCGCGTCGAAGTCGGCCAGCGACCCGCCGAAGCGCCGCCCCTCGGTGAGCACGCTGATGACCCGCGCCCCGGCCGCCGCGTAGTCCACGGCCAGCGCGGCCGGGTCGGCGATGGTGGCCAGGTCGCCCTTGGACGGGCTGCGCCGCTTGACCTCGGCGATGACGCCCACGTCGTTGCCGCGCAGCGCGGTCAGCGCGTCGCGCGGTGCCGCGGCGCGTGCCGCCAGTTCCTTGATGGTGTCGAAGGGAACGGCCCCCTCGCGCTCGGCGAGGTCTTCCCGGACACCGTCGATGATCGAGTCCAGAATGCTCACTTCGCACCCCGGACCGATGTCTGACTGGTGTAGTCCCTCACAACCACTGCCCCTTCCCGCCGAATTGATGCTAACTCCGGCCCGTCCCCCTCCTCGGAACCGGGTCCTCGCTTCAACGCGTGGGGTCCTCCCCCTCGGACAACGCCCGCCACAGGTCTTCTTCATCCCGCGCGGCCTCTTTCACCGCTCCTGGGCTGCGGTACCTGCCGCCCAGCCGGGGTGCGCGGTGGCCCCTGAGCACCAGGACGACGCCCGCGGCGAGCATCAGCGCGCCGCCAGCGACCGCGAGCGCCCGGCCTGCGAACTCGGTGCCGTCGACCACACCCTCGAACACCGGCACCAGGCCGAGCAGGGCCACGACCACGCCCAGTAGCCGCCGCCAGACCCCGCCGAGGGCGAGGGTGCCCGCCACCGCCGCGACCGCCAGTACCGCCAACGGGACCAACGCGGGCGCGACCTCGCCGCCGGTGATGTCGACGGTGACCGTGAGGTCGGTGCCCGGTCTGCCGCGCGCCGAGTGCTCCCAGGTCAGCGCGGCGGCACCCCACAGCGCGGCCGCGGCGAGCGGCAGCAGGCCCGCCACGATCCACAGTGGACGTCGGGCCGGGGTCGGCGCGGGCTCAGCCACGGGCCTCGGTCGCCGGGCGCATGGTCTCGGCGGTGGCGATCGCGGCGAGCACGGCGCCCGCCTTGTTGACGCACTCGGTGTCCTCGGCCGCCGGGTTCGAGTCGGCGACCACACCGGCCCCCGCCTGCACGTACGCCACCCCGTCGCGGACCAGGGCGGTGCGGATGGCGATCGCGGTGTCGGCGTCGCCCGCGAAGTCCAGGTAGCCGACGACACCGCCGTAGAGGCCGCGGCGGGTGGGTTCGAGCTCCTCGATCAGCTCCATCGCCCTGGGCTTGGGCGCGCCGGAGAGGGTGCCCGCGGGGAAGCAGGCGGCGACGGCGTCGAACGCGGTCTTGCCCTCGGCCAGTTCCCCGGTGACGGTCGAGACGATGTGCATGACGTGGCTGTAGCGCTCCACCCGGAAGAAGTCGACGACCTGCACGCTGCCCGGCTTGCAGACCCGCCCCAGGTCGTTGCGGCCCAGGTCGACCAGCATGACGTGCTCGGCGCGTTCCTTCTCGTCGGCCAGCAGGTCCTTCTCCAGGATCTTGTCCTCCTCGGCGTCCACCCCGCGCCACCGGGTGCCCGCGATGGGGTGCGTGGTCGCCCGGCCGTCGCGCACGGTGACCAGCGCCTCGGGGCTGGAGCCGACGATGCTGAAGCCGTCGAGCCGCAGCAGGTACATGTACGGGCTGGGGTTGGTGGTCCGCAGCACCCGGTAGATGTCGAGCGGGTCGGCCTCGGTGCGCACCTCGAACCGCTGCGAGAGCACCACCTGGAACGCCTCGCCCGCGCGGATGGCCTCCTTGGCGGCGAGCACGGCGGCCTGGAACTCCTCGGGCTCGCGCCTGCGGGTGTAGCTGGGGGCGGGCTGGTCGAAGGTCGCCACGGTGGGCGGCGCGGTGGTCTGCAGGCCGAGCACCATCGCGTCGAGCCTGGCGACGGCGTCGTCGTAGGCCGCGTCGACCCGCTCCGGGGAGTCGTCCCAGTTCACGGCGTTGGCGATGAGGGTGATGGTGCCCTCGTGGTGGTCGAGCGCGGCGAGGTCGGTGGACAGGAGCATCACCAGCTCCGGCAGCTCCAGGTCGTCCTCGGCGAGCTCGGGCAGCCGCTCCAGCCTGCGCACGGCGTCGTAGCCGATGAAGCCGACCATGCCGCCGGTCAGCGGGGGCAGGCCGGGCAGCGGGTCCGAGTGCAGCAACCGGACGGTCTCGCGCAGCGCGTCGAGCGGGTCACCCCCCTGCGGCAACCCGATCGGCGGCGTCCCGGTCCAGTGCGCCTCGCCACCGGTCGCGGTCAGCGCCGCCGGACTGCTCACCCCGATGAACGACCACCGCGACCACGACCGCCCGTTCTCCGCGGACTCCAGCAGGAACGTCCCCGGCCGGTCCCCAGCCAACTTCCGGTACACCCCCACCGGCGTCTCCGCGTCGGCCAACACCCGCCGCACCACCGGCACGACCCGCCGATCAGCCGCCAGCGCGTGGAACTCCTCCCGACTGGGACTCACCCCACCCATCCCACCCACACCAACAGCGGTCCGGGCGGCCACACCGATCGCACTCACCATGGCGTCATTCTGCCGTGCACGCGCCACGGGTTTCCGACGGCCTATATTTCAACACGTGTTGAGCCATTCCGGGGGATGGTCCATGATGGTCGGGTGACGAGCTCCAACGGCGAGCGCAGGCGCGGCAGGCGGCCTGGTGGGACCGATACCAGGGCTGCCCTGCTGACGGCGGCGAGGGAGGTGTTCACCGAGCAGGGGTACGACGGGGCGACTGTGCGGGCTATCGCGCGCAAGGCGGGGGTGGACGCCGCCATGGTGAACCACTGGTTCGGGGGGAAGGAGGCGCTGTTCGCCGAGGCGGTGCTGCAGTTGCCGTTCAACCCGCGCGAGCAGCTCACCCAGGTCCTGGGCGGCGGCGATCCGGCGACCCTCGGTGAGCGGATCGTGCGGACGTTCCTCACCATCTGGGACGCGCACGACGGCGGGATCTTCGCGGCCATGATCCGCAGTGTCGCCTCGCACGAGAAGGTCGCGAAGGCGTTGCGGGAGTTCTTCCACAACAACGTGTTCGGCCAGCTGGCGGGCGTCGCGGCCGACCACGGCGAGATCCGGTCGAACCTGGTCGCGTCGCAGATGATCGGGCTCGGGGTGGTGCGGTACGTGGCGAGGTTCGACCCGATCGCGGCCAGCGATGTGGAGACCGTGGTCAAGGCGGTCGGGCCGACCCTGCAGCGCTACCTCACGGGGCCGCTGGACTGAGCAGCGGTCCGGCGTCGAAGCAGGTGCGGTCCCCCGTGTGGCAGGCGCCGCCGGTCTGGTCGACGGTGAGCAGGATGGTGTCGCCGTCGCAGTCGATGCGGACGTCGTGGACGGTCTGGGTGTGGCCGGAGGTGGCGCCCTTGACCCAGAGTTCGCCGCGGCTGCGGGAGAAGTAGGTGGCCCGGCGGGTGGTGAGGGTCAGGTGCAGCGCCTCGTCGTCCATCCAGGCCACCATCAGCACCTCGCCGGTGCCGCGCTGTTGCGCCACCGCGCACACCAGGCCGTCGGCGTTGCGCTTGAGCCGCGCCGCGATCGCCGGGTCGAGACCGGTCACCGAGTCACCTTCCCCATGAACTCCCGCGCCGGGCGGGTCAGCACCAAAACCCCGGCGTACACGTGCGCCGCGGCAAACAACCCCGAGCCGACGCGCAGCCACACCTGCGCCGGGTCCAGCGCGATCAAGGCGTGCGCCACCGCGGCCAGGACGGCGAAGGCGAGCACCGCGCCCGCGAACTTGCCCAGGAACACGCTCACCCCGGCCAGCACGCCGAGCGCGCCGACGATCACCGGGAACCGCAGCGCGGCCGAGTCGCCGCGCACCAGGCCGAGCACGACGAACGCGACCGCCGACCCGACCAGCAGCAGGCAGGCGACCCTGATCTCCAGCGGCCTCACCTGACCTCGACCCCGGCGCCGCGCAGCGCGTCCTTCACCTCGCCGATCCGCAACTGTCCGAAGTGGAACACGCTGGCGGCGAGCACCGCGTCGGCGCCCTCGGCGACCGCGGGCGGGAAGTGCGCCAGGTCGCCCGCTCCCCCGCTGGCGATCAGCGGCACGTCGACCCGCGCGCGCACCAGCCGGATCAGCTCCAGGTCGAACCCGGCCTTGGTGCCGTCGGCGTCCATGGAGTTGAGCAGGATCTCGCCGACGCCCAGTTCCTGGCCCCGCGCGGCCCACTCCACGGCGTCGATGCCGGTGCCGCGCCTGCCGCCGTGCGTGGTGACCTCGAACCCGGACGGGGTCGGCGCCGACCCCTCGGGCACCCGGCGGGCGTCGACCGACAGCACGACGCACTGGGCGCCGTAGCGGTGGGAGGCCTCGCGGAGAAACTCGGGGCGGGCGATGGCGGCGGTGTTGATGCCGACCTTGTCCGCGCCCGCGCGCAGCAGCCGGTCGATGTCGTCGACCGTGCGCACGCCGCCGCCGACGGTCAGCGGGATGAACACCTGCTCGGCGGTGCGGCGCACCACGTCCAGCGTCGTCTCCCGGTCCGAAGAGGACGCGGTGACGTCGAGGAAGGTCAGCTCGTCGGCCCCCTCGGCGTCGTAGGCCGCCGCGAGCTCGACCGGGTCACCGGCGTCGACGAGGTCGGTGAAGTTGACCCCCTTCACCACCCGCCCGGCATCGACGTCGAGGCAGGGGATCACACGGACCGCTACTGGCATGCCCCGAGCCTACTTCGCACCCCCACCGCCGCGACGACCACCGACGACCGGACCCCCCGAGACCCGCGCGCACATCCCGGCCACCGCCCACGCGGCTACCGCAGCGCGATCACCCCCAAGGTCGACCCGCCATCCACCCCAGACGCCGCCGCGGCACCCATCCTGGATGCCCCGCACGCAGATCCCGGAACACCCCTCTATCCACAACCCCCCGAACCATCCACACCCCACCGGCACCCCCTATTGACAACCCGCCGACCTCGATAGGTTCAGAGATGGGCCCCCGGGCCCCGGGAGGGAGGGCCCCGGCCCGCGGAGTTGATCATGGTCGACGGCAGCGAGGCGGGCGGGCAGCTGCGGGCGGCCGCCGCAGGCGGCGGCGGGCGGCCGCCGCAGGCGGCGGCGGGCGGCCGCCGCAGGCGGCGGCGGCAGAGTCGGGATGGGAAGCAGCAGGGGCGACAGAGTCGAGGCGGGCAGCCGCACGGGGCGGCAGGGTCGGGGCGGCAGGCGGTGCGGGCGACAATCGCAGGCGGCGACAGAGTCAAGGCGGGCGACCGCAGGCGGCGGCAGGTTGGGGGCAGGCGAGCGCAGGCGGCGACAGGGTCGGGGCAGGCGGGCAGTGCGGGCGGCAGCCACAGGCGGCGGCAAACTCAAGGCGGGCGACCGCAGGCGGCGGCAGAGTGGGGGGCGAGCACGCGGCGGCAGAGTCGGGGCGCGCGGGACCAGGCGGCGGCAGAGTGGGGGCGACAAGCATCCGGTGACGACGCTGTCCACCACGTCGGGCGAGCCGCGCCTGCGCCGAACTGCCGCGCTCAAGGTCAGCCCAAGTAAACCAGTACGGACCGCGTACCAGGAAGCAGCCTCAGGGGCATCACCGCGGCGAGCCGGTTGTCACTGCACAGGTCCTGCCTGCCCAGGCGAACCGACTCCCAGCAGGCTCGGCGAACCGTCGCCGACCGGTCAGTAGCACCGATCCGACCGCGCCTGGCCGAACCCGGCTACGAGCCCATGCGCCAGCGGGTGAAGTGGTCGGCGGTGGTGGCGGCTTCCTCGAGCATGGCCTTGGCGCTGACGCGGACTTCCTCGAGTTCCAGGTCGCGGTCGACCATGGCGGCGGCTCGGCCGTCGGGGCCGCGCCAGCGGCTTTGGGTGCGGCGTTCCAGGGACACGGCCTTGCGGAGTCGGGTGACGGGGCGGTGGTTGGCGCGGATGAGGTCTCGGCGGACGGGGACGAGCAGGACGAGGAAGCGGTGGGCGGCGGTGCCGACGTCGAGGCGGGCCATCTCGACGGCGTCGCGGGTCTGGTCGGCGAAGTCGGCTTCCATGTCGAACGCGCCGGTCACCTCGTCGAGCGCGGCCGCGGCGGCGCCGCCCGCGTCGAGGTCGGCGATGGCCGCTTCCCAGGTGGCGATGCCCGCGCGCAGCCGGGTGAGGAACAGCTCCGGCGCGGGGTGGCCGCGCAGGGAGGTCCAGTCCAGCTCCTGGGTCAGGGCGGCTAAGTCGGCGGGCATCGGACCTCCGGGTCGGGTGAGGGTGATCACGCTAGGCCGGAGCGGGCGCCGGGTGAAGGCCTTGACGGGCGAAACTCATCAGGCGCAGAATTAAACGCATGACGAATTCGGCTGTCACCGGGACCGGGCTGCGGGTGGTCCGCGGTGGTCGTGACGTGCTGCGAGGGGTCGGGTTCGCGATCCCGCGCGGCTCGGTCACCGGCCTGCTCGGGCCGAGCGGCTGCGGGAAGACCACCCTGATGCGCGCGGTCGTGGGCGTGCAGAACGTCGCCGAGGGCACCGTCGAGGTGTTGGGCAGGCCCGCGGGTCACCCGGACCTGCGCGCCCGCGTCGGCTACGCCACCCAGAACCCGGCCGTCTACGCGGACCTGACCGTCGCCGAGTGCCTCCGCTACTTCGCCGCCGTGCTCGGCGCCCCCGCGCACGACGTCGACCGGGTCCTGGCCGAGGTCGACCTGGCCGACCGCGCGGCGCAGCTCGTCGGCAGTCTCTCCGGTGGCCAGCGCGGCCGCGCGAGCCTGGCCGTCGCGCTGCTGGGCGAACCCGAACTGCTGGTGCTCGACGAGCCGACCGTCGGCCTCGACCCGGTGCTGCGCGAGGACCTGTGGGCCCTGTTCCACCGCCTCGCCGCCGCCGGGACCGCGCTCGTGGTGTCCAGCCACGTCATGGACGAGGCGGCCCGCTGCGATCGGTTGCTGTTCATGCGCGAGGGCCACGTGCTCGCCGACGACACCCCGGACGGGCTGCGCGCCAAGACCGGCGAGCAGGACCTGGAGCAGGCGTTCCTGCGGTTGGCGAGGGCGGCGGCGTGAACGCGACGATCACCGCGGCCACCACCCGCCGCGTCCTGACCCAGCTCCGCCACGACCCGCGCACGGTGGTGATGCTGCTGCTGGTGCCCACCCTGCTGATGACGCTGCTGCGCTTCGTGTTCAACGACGAGCACGCGTTCAGCCGCACCGCGCCCGCCCTGCTCGGCGTGTTCCCGTTCGTCATCATGTTCCTGGTCGCCTCGGTGACCACGTTGCGCGAACGCACGACCGCGACGCTCGAGCGCCTGATGACCATGCCGATGGGCAAGCTCGACCTGATCCTGGGCTACGCCATCGCCTTCGGTGCAATCGCCGTCGTCCAAGTCGGCATCGCGACCACGGTGAGCGTGCTGTGGCTGGGGTTGGACGTGGTCGGTTCGGTGTGGACACTGCTGCTGATCGCCGTGCTGGACGCGGTGCTGGGCATGGCACTGGGCCTGTTCGTGAGCGCGTTCGCGACCAGCGAGTTCCAGGCGATCCAGTTCATGCCGCTGTTCGTGCTGCCGCAGTTCCTGCTGTGCGGGCTGTTGCAACCGAGGGACCGCATGGGCTGGCTGCTGAACTGGCTGTCCGACGTGATGCCGCTGTCGTACGCGGTGGACGCGCTGACGAGGGTCACCACGTCAGCGGACGTCGATACCGCGCTGGTGCTCGACCTGGTCGTGGTGGTCGGGTGCGTTGTCGCCGCGCTCGCGCTCGGGGCGGGCACGTTGCGCCGTAGGACGGACTGAACGGGAACCGCATAGGCCGATCAGCGGCTTCCGGTGTGTCCGGTCCGCCTCTTACCGTCAGGGCTTGTCCTTTCGGGGAAGGCGGCTGCGATGAGGTTCCTGGCAACTCTGTGCGCCCTGGCGCTGTGCGTGCTCACCGCTCCCACCGCGGCGGCGGGGCAGGTCCTCGTCGGCGGAGACCGGGTCACCATCAACGGCAGGTTGTGCGTGATCGGCTTCAACGCCCACACCGCGGCGGGCGTCCGCAAGATCATCACCACCGGGGCGTGCACGGGCGCGAGCACACCGGTCACCGCCGTCACCGCGCCCGCGGACTCGACGTCCACCCCGTTGGTGCGCACCGGTCCCGGCACGACGGCCGTCGTCGCGGGCACGACCGAGGCCGCGATCGGCGCGACCGTGTGCCGATACGGCCCGGCCACCGGCTGGCGGTGCGGGACGCTGCAGGCCAAGAACCAGACCGTGAACTTCCCCGGCGGCCCGATCTCCGGTCTGTCCAGGACCAGCATCTGCCTGGAGCCGGGCGATCCCGGTGGGCCGGTCCTGGCGGGCAAGCAGGCGCAGGGCGTGCTCATCGGCGGCTCGGGGAACTGCTCCTCGGGCGGCACGAGCTACTTCGTGCCGATCCGCCCGGTGCTCAACACCCATGGTCTGGTCCTCTACACCGGGTGATCGCCTACGATCCGTCCCCAGTGGAAACACGAGAGCGTCTCGGGGGCGTTGATGCGTGGTCTGGTTCGATTAGCCGTGTTCGGCGTCGCGGTACTGGCGGTATCGGGGTGCACGCAGGTGGTCGCGCCACCGCTGAACCGCGCCAAACCGGTGCCCAGCTACAAGCCCGCGCCGGTGGACGTCAAGAAGGTCCTGGGTGATCTGAGCACCCTGGACCCGTGCTCGCTGTTCGAGCCGTCCGACTTCGGCGGTGGCAAGGTCATCCAGTCCGGTTCGTGGGACGAGTGCCCGGTGTCGCTGCCCGCGGTGAACGGGTCGCAGATCGTCTCGATCGGGTCGGTCGGCAGGTTGGACACGTTCCAGGCGGTGTCCAACCCCGAGCTCAAGGACGGGTTCTCGACCTCCATCTACGCCGGCCCCATGGCGCCCTGCGGCAGGCTCCTGCACCTGGGCGACGGCACGGCGCTGTCGGTGCACGTGATGCTGTCCGGGGAAGGACATGCCTCCGCGGTGTGCCCGCAGGTCGGCACGGGCTTCGAGAAGATCCTGGAGCGCTTGAAGAAGAAGCCGAAGTCGGTCGAGCACCACACGTTCCCGCCCGGCTCGATGGCCGCGATGGACCCTTGCCAGGTCACCCCGGCCGCGGCGCTCGCGGCGTTCCCGACGCGGAAAGACTGGCCCGCCAAGCACACCTGCGAGTGGAACGACCCCGCGGGCAACACCGTGCGCCTGACTTTCGGCCGGACGGACCCGTTGTGGAACGGCCACCTGCCCGTCGTCACCGTCGCGGGCAGGCCGAACCTGAAGCTGGAAGCGCCCGGCGGCCGGGACGCGACCTGTGTGCTGATGACCAACGGACCCAAGGCGCCGGTGTCCGATGGTCAGGTCGAACAGGCCTCGCTTGCCTTGACGCTCAAGGGAAACCCCGACATGGCGGCGGCTTGCGGGCAGGTCACGCAGCTCGCCGAGCAGGTCTGGCCGGTGGTGCCGCCCGCGGCGTGAACGGGCGGCACCCCTGACCTGGAACCGAGACCTAGGCGACGGGTCCGGAGACCGCCTTGACCTTCTGCGTGCCGTCCGCGGTGGCCAACGACTTGGCGTGGCTCGCGGTCGAGGTCGGGCTGAGCCGGTCGGCCACGTAGTACCAGTCGGTCTGGACGCGCTGCGGGTTCACGTCCACGACGGAGTACCCGTGCGAGTCCAGCTCGACGTAGCGCACGTGCAGGTTGCCCACGTGCAGCGCGGCCTCGGCGGCGACCGAGAGGGTGCGCGGGGCGACCTTGAGCAGGTCGTCGATGTTGTCGCTGGTGACCGAGGTCGTGACGAACTCGGTGGCCACGGAGTTGCCGTTCCACCAGTAGCTCGACCGGTCGATCGGCACCTCGGCGCCCCACGAGGAGTGGATGTCGCCGGTGAGGAACACGGTGTTCTTGACCCGGTTGTCGCGCAGGTGCCCGAGCAGCTCCTGGCGGTCGGCGGTGTAACCGTCCCAGGCGTCGGCGTTGGCCGCGACGCTGCCGATGGGCAGGCCGAGCAGGGAACCCAGTGACTCCAGGAACTTCGACTCGACGGTGCCCAGCGAGATCGGCGTGATCATCACCGAGTTGCCGACGAGCTTCCACTTGGCGTCGGTGCCCGACAGGCCGTTCTTGAGCCAGGCCATCTGCGGGTCGCCGGTGATGGTGCGGTTGGGGTCGCCCGGGTCGCCGGAGGACGGAGTGGTCTGCTTGGAGCGGTAGCTGCGCAGGTCCAAGAGGGACAGTTCGGCGAGGCGGCCCCAGCGGAACCGGCGGTAGATCTCGCCGCCCGCGCCCTGGCGGACCGGCATCCACTCGAAGTAGGCCTGCCGGGCGGCGGCCTTGCGGGCCGACCAGTCGCCCTCGCCGGGCTGGTGGTTCTCGGCGCCGCCGGACCAGGTGTCGTTGGCGTACTCGTGGTCGTCCCAGGTGATGAACCACGGCTGGGCCGCGTGCAGGGCCTGCAGGTCCGGGTCGGTCTTGTACTGGGCGTGGCGGCGGCGGTAGTCCGAGAGGGTCAGCATCTCGTTCGCCGGGACGTGCGGGCGGATCGTGACGCCGCGGGCACCGTAGCCGCCCGCCTGGTACTCGTACAGGTAGTCGCCGACGTGCAGGACGCCGTCGAGGTCGCTGCGCGCGGCGAGGTGGCGGTAGGCGGAGAAGTAGCCCGCCTGCCAGTTCGAGCAGGAAACCAGGCCCAGCCGCAGTTTGCTGACGTCGGCGTTGGTGGCCGGGGCGGTGCGGGTGCGGCCGGTGCCGGAGCGGACGCCGTCGAGGGTGAAGCGGAAGTAGTACGCGGTCGCGGGGGCCAGACCCGCGGCGGCGACCTTGATGGTGTGGTCGCGGTCGGGGCCGGTGGTGACGGCGCCGGAGGAGACGACGGCGGCGAACCCGGCGTCGGTGGCGACCTCCCAGCGGACCTCGACGGTCGGGCCCGCGCCGGAGCCGGGGGTCGACTCGGGGGTGGGGGTGACGCGGGTCCAGAGCAGGACGCCGTCGGGCAGCGGGTCACCGGAGGCGACACCGTGCGCGAACTGCGGGACGGCGGCGGCCGAGGCGGTTCCGGCGAGGGTGGCGGGGATGAGCAGGGCGCCGCCCGCGATCGCGGAGGACTTGAGGAAGACGCGGCGGTTCGGGGAGGAGGGTGTGGTGGTGGGCTCAATGGGAGTCACGCCTGTCAGTGATACACCGGCAAGGTAAGTGTCACACCCACCTGCGGGGTGAACATCATCGGAACTCGCCCTTGACTCCCGACCGCCTGGCCTACATTCTTAACTCGTTGGTTTCAGAACAAACTGGTTATGGAGAGGGAGACGTGGTGGACCAGCTCAGCGCGGTCTTCGCCGCACTCGCCGACCCGACCCGCCGGGCGATCCTGGCGCGGTTGCGCGACGGCGAGGCGACGGTGGCCGAACTGGCCGAGCCGTTCGCGATGTCGCAGCCCGCGGTGTCCAAGCACCTCAAGGTGCTGGAGCAGGCGGGCCTGATCACCCGGACCCGGCGGGCCACCGCCCGGTTGAGCCACCTGCGGGCCGAGCCGCTGCGCGCGGCCCGCGACTGGCTGGGCGACTACCGCGCGTACTGGCTGGAGAGCCACGACCGCCTCGACGACCTGCTGACCGAACTACAGGAGAAGGACCGATGAGCGAGACCGTCATCACCGCCGAGCCCGGCAGCCCCTACATCGAGATCACCCGCGAGTTCGACGCGCCCGCGGACCTGGTGTTCCGCGCGTTCACCGACCCGGACCTGGTGGCCAGGTGGCTCGGGCCGCGCAGGCTGACCATGAAGGTCGACCACTGGGACGCCCGCCACGGGGGCGGCTACCGCTACACCCACCTCGACCCCGAGGGCGGCGAGTACCACTTCCGCGGCACCTTCCACGGCACCCCGTCGCTCGACGACGGCATCGTGCAGACCTTCGAGTTCGAGGGCGCGCCGGGGCAGGTGGCCCTGGAGCGGATCGGCTTCACCGAGGTCGACGGCAAGACCACGGTGCACTCGATCAGCGTCGGCTTCTCGGTCGCGAGCCGCGACGAGTTCCTGGCCAGCGGCATGGAGCACGGGGTGCGCGACTCCTACGACCGCCTCGGCGAACTCCTGGCGACCCTGGGCTGACCCCCGCCGCACTGGTCGCGCCCACTCGCCACGCCCGCCCAGCGATGCCGGGAACGATGCCGGGTGGGGACGTGGGGGTGGGCGGTGGGAGGAATAGGCGCAGTGGTGGGAGGAATCGGCAGGGCCTAGCCTGGCCGGATGGACGCGTGGACCGCCCTTGGCGAGGGCAAGTACCTGCTGGTGACCACGTTCAAGCGGGACGGCACCCCGGTCGCCACCCCGGTCTGGGTCGCCGTCGACGGCACCGACCTGGTTTTCTGGACGGTCCGCGACTCGGGGAAGGTCAAACGCCTCCGCCGCGACCCCCGCGTCGAGGTCGGCCCGTGCGACCTGCGCGGCAACCCCCTCGGCGAGTCGACAGCAGCCAGGGCCCGGCTGCTGGACGACCCCACCTCCGACCACGTCCGCCGCCTCATCCAGCGCAAGTACGGCATCCTGGGCCGACTCACCATCGGCGGCAGCCGCCTCCGCCGAGGCGCCAAAGGCACCATCGGCGTCGCCATCAGCCAGGATTCCCCTCCGGCCTGACCCCAGAAAGGGAACATCCGGGAGCGCGGCCGCGAGCAGGCTCCACCACGGGAGTTGTCCACAGGCACTCCCGCCGCTCGCCCCGTGCTGTCGACCACCCCCGGTGAGCTGTACATCGGGGGCTGCTCAGCCCGGTTTGATCTTGCGGCGACGCGGGTCATCTCGGAATCCGCCGCGGCGAGCTCGCCGGGAGCGCCAGGTCAGGCGACGGCCGCCAGCGCCTCGGGGAGGGTGAAGTTGCCGTTGTAGAGGGCCTTGCCGATGATCGCACCCTCCACACCGGACACCTTCGACAATGCCACCAGGTCGTCCACACTGGACACTCCGCCGGAGGCGACCACGGGGGCGTCGGTCTTGGCGCACACGTCGCGCAGGAGGTCGACGTTCGGGCCCTGGAGGGTGCCGTCCTTGCCGACGTCGGTGACGACGTAGCGGGCGCAGCCGTCGCGGTCGAGGCGGGTGAGGACCTCCCAGAGGTCGCCGCCGTCCTTGGTCCAGCCGCGGGTGGCGACGCGGTGGGCGCCGTCGGTGATGCGGACGTCGAGGCCGACGGCGATCCGGTCCCCGTGCGCGGCGATCGCGCGGGCGCACCACTCCGGGTTCTCCAGGGCGGCGGTGCCGAGGTTGACCCGGGCGCAGCCGGTGGCCAGGGCGGCGGCGAGGGTGTCGTCGTCGCGGATCCCGCCGGACAGCTCGACCCTCACGTCCAGCGTGCCCACGACCTCGGCCACCAGCGCCCGGTTGTCACCGCGCCCGAACGCGGCGTCGAGGTCCACCAGGTGCACCCACTCCGCGCCGCCCTCCTGCCAGGCGAGGGCGGCCTGGAGCGGCGACCCGTACCGGGTCTCGGTCCCGGCCTCCCCCTGGGTCAGGCGGACGGCTTGTCCGTGGGCGACGTCGACGGCGGGCAGCAACTGGAAGCTCACCCGGGCAGCCTAACCGGTGGCGTTCCTGAGCCAGTTCTCCAGCAGCCGCGCGCCCGCGTCGCCGGACTTCTCGGGGTGGAACTGGGTCGCCGACAGCGGCCCGTTCTCCGCCGCGGCAACGAAGTCGTCACCGTGGGTGGCCCAGGTGACCAGGGGCGCGGGCATCGGCGGCTCGGGGTTGAGCTCCCAGCGGCGCGCGGCGTACGAGTGCACGAAGTAGAACCGCGTGTCCGCGTCCATCCCCTCGAACAGCACGGACTTCTCCGGCGCGCGCACCGTGTTCCACCCCATGTGCGGCACGACGTCGGCCTCCAGCCGGTCGACCACCCCGGGCCACTCCGCGCAGCCCTCGGTCTCCACGCCGTGCTCGATGCCGCAGCCGAACAGGATCTGCATCCCCACGCAGATCCCCAACACCGGCCGCCCACCGGCGAGCCTGCGCCCGATGATCCGCTCACCCCGGACCGCCAGCAGCCCCTTCATGCACGCCGCGTATGCGCCCACCCCGGGCACCACCAGCGCGTCGCACTCCAGGGCGGCCTTGAAGTCCCCGGTCACCTCGACATCCGCCCCCACCCGGCGCAACGCCCGCTCCGCCGACCGGAGGTTCCCAGACCCATAATCCAACACGACGACTGATGCCACGCAGGTCAGCGTAGTCGCCACCGGCCGTGACAAAACCGTGACATCCCCGGACGATTGAGCGGCGTCGCGGCCGGGTACCCCCTCGTCGAATGGTGGGTCTGGGGATGGAGGCACCCATGGCGAGCAAGAGACGTGTCCGCTGGTCGTTAGCCGCGATCCTGACCACAGCCGCGGCGGTCGACGTCTACCTGGCCCTCTCCGAATCGGTCTGGTGGCCCCTGACCCTGGCCCCCATCTGGCTCGGCTTCGCCGCCGCCCTCCTGCTCCCCGCCCCGGAGCCGGTCACCATCCCCATGCCCCGCACCGCCCGCGAAGCCCTCTCCCTCGAAGGCTGGACCCTCCCCAGCCCCACCGGCCTGGCCACGGGCAGCGCCCGCTAGATCAGGGCAGTCGGGCCTCGACCTTTTCGGCCACCGCCATCGCGGGCTCACACAACGCGGCCGAGTTCCGCCCGATGGCCCGCACGTCAACCCGCGACTTGGCCGTGACCTCCAGGGCGACGATGCAGCCGGAGTCCATGTCACCGAGGGCCTTGACCCCTCTACGCCCTCCTACCTGAACCGGCGTTCTCTCGTGCTCGGTGACGAGGTCCCCGACCGCGCGCTCCTTGTAGAAGGTCACGTCGATCGAGTAGCTGTCGGCGGCGAGCGGCTTCTCCACACGCCACAGGCAGGAACTCCTGGTCTTGGTCTCCTGCTCCTCACCCTCGGTCGAGATGGCGAGCGCCCTGATGTCCGAGGCAGACAGCAACGAGCACGCCTTGATCGAGGCCGAGGGCACCGGACTCGATCCAGAGGACGTGGGCGGGGTGGCCGAGGGGGTCGCGGGCCAGGTCCGCACCTCAGTCGGCATCCCCGGCGTTTGCGAGGTGCAGCCTGCCAACACCGCGACGGCGACCGCCGCCACCCCGAACAACCATGACCGCCTCACGTGATCAACTTCCCCCTTCGCCGAGCCCGTTCGCGGCCTGCGCGTCGGCCTCCTGGTAGTTCGCCATCGCTTGCACGATGGCCTGCTCCGCCGCGACCAAGGACTCGCCGAAGCGGAGGATCTGGGTGATGAATCCGGCCTCGTCGCCTGCAACGCGCCGCATGAAGGGTTTCATCACCTCAGCGTTGGTCGAGCTCCCCAGCATCGGCTCTTGGTGGAGGCGGTCGAAGTTGACGCGCTCCCGGTCGATCCAGGCAAGCATGTCACGGATGGGCTTCAGCAGGGCTTGGCCGCCGTGGTCGTTGACGCTGAAAGCGCCGCGGGCGGCCAGGGCGGCGAACTCGCCCACGGCGGCTCCGATGGCTCCGGGTGGGCCGGGGTCGGGGGGAGTCTCCTCGCTCACGGGGCGACCGTAGCGGGGTTGCCCTGGTGGCAACCGGTGGATCGGTGGGGATACTCCGAACGTGGTGGAAATGGGGTGTGGGCGGCTGTGCGGGCGTGTTCTACTCCCATGACATGGAAGATCAGATGGTTGTTCGCCTCTCGAAGAGGCTTTCGAAGGTGCTCAGGCACGATCCCGGCAGTATCGGCGTCACGTTGGACGCGGCTGGGTGGATCGATGTAGACGAGTTGCTCCAAGCGCTTGCGCGGCATGGCACGAGGATGTCGCGGGGCACTCTGGATCGGGTTGTGGCTGAGAACAACAAGTCCCGGTTCGCGTTCGACGAAAGTGGGACGAGGATTCGGGCGAGCCAGGGGCATACCGTTGCCGTGGAGCTCGGGCTGCCGGAGGCGGTTCCTCCCCCCGTCCTCTACCACGGCACCGTGGCCGCGGCGATGGAGGGGATCCGCGCGGAGGGGTTGCGGCCCATGAAGCGCCACCACGTGCACCTGTCGGCGACCACGGACACGGCTACCAGGGTGGGTGCCAGGCGGGGTGTGCCGATCGTGCTCGCGGTCGATGCCAAGGGGATGGCCGGGGCCGGGCACGTGTTCCTGATCAGCGAGAACGGTGTCTGGCTCACCGCGCACGTGCCGGTGGAGTACCTCGACCTACCTGGAGCTGCCGGGTAGGGTCGGCGGGGTGTCCACACTGCCCGACTCTCTGACCATCGGCGAGGTCGCCGACCGCAGCGGCGTCCCGCACACGGCACTGCGGTTCTACGAGGAGCGCGGGCTCATCTTCTCCGAGCGCACGTCGGGCAACCAGCGGCGCTACCCGAGGGCGGTGCTGCGCAGGCTCGCGTTCATCCGCACCGCGCAGCGGGTCGGCCTGAGCCTGGAGGAGATCCACGCCGCGCTGGACACGCTGCCCGAGCGCCGCACCCCCACGAAGCTCGACTGGGCCAGGTTGTCCAAGGCGTGGCGGACCGAGCTCGACGCCCGCATCGACGCGCTGCAACGCCTGCGCGACAACCTGACCTCCTGCGTCGGGTGCGGCTGCCTGTCGCTGAAGTCCTGCCACCTGGTCAACACCGACGACCGGCTGGCCGCGTTCGGACCCGGTGCCCCGCGCCTCAAGGCCGCGAGCGAGGGCGGCATCGACTGACCCGGGGGTCCATGATGGTCCGATGGAACCCTGGAGCCCCATCCACGGCAGGCCGTTCGCCCCGGTCCCCTACCGCCCCGCGCGGATGCCGGTCGACGAGTCCCTGCAGGTCGCCACCCAACTGCGGCACCGCATGCAGCAGCGGCGCACGGTCCGCCAGTTCTCCCCCGACCCGGTGCCGGAACAGCTCGTGCTCGACGCGATCGCGGTGGCGGCGACAGCGCCGTCCGGAGCACACCAGCAGCCCTGGACGTTCGTGCTCGTGCGCGATCCCGACGTCCGCGCCAGGATCCGGGCCGCCGCCGAGGAGGAAGAGCGCATCTCCTACGAGGGCAGGCTCGGTGACGAGTGGCTGTCCGCGTTGCTCCCCCTGGGGACCGACACCCACAAACCGCACCTCACCGACGCCCCGTTCCTGCTGGTGGTCTTCGAGCAGCGCTACTACCTCGACGGCGACACCCAGCACAAGCACTACTACGTGGGCGAGTCCGTGGGCATCGCGGTCGGCATGCTGCTCACCGCGCTGCACCTGTCCGGCCTGGCAGCGTTGACGCACACGCCCAGCCCCATGCGGTTCCTGGCCGAGGTGCTCGACCGGCCGCGCAACGAGAAGGCGTTCGCGGTCATCCCGATCGGCTACCCCGCCGACGACGCCGTGGTACCCGACCTGGTCCGCAAGGGCATGGACCAGGTGGTCGTCGAGCGGTGACGGCTCAGGACGTGTACCAGGCGATGGCGCCGCCGACGGCGAGGACGGCGAGCACCGCCAGCACACCGGCGACGACCTTGGCCGTCTTCCACGTCGTGTAGACGCCGCCGACGAGGACGCCCGCGAGGGCGACCAGCGCGACGACCACCACCTCTTTCGGCACTACAGCACACCCTTCGTGGACGGGATGCCGCCGATCCGGGGATCCGGCTCGGCGGCGGCCCGCAGCGCGCGGGCGAAGGCCTTGTACTCGGCCTCGGTGATGTGGTGCGGGTCGCGGCCGTGGACGACGCGCAGGTGCAGGGCGATCTGGGCGTGGAAGGCGATCGACTCGAACACGTGCCGGTTGAGCACCGTCGGGTAGTTGCCGCCGACGGTGAAGCCGACCATGACCTCGGGTTCGCCGGTGTGCACGCAGTAGGGCCGACCGGAGACGTCGATGGCGGCGTGCGCCAGGGTCTCGTCCATCGGGATCCAGGCGTCGCCGAAGCGGCGGATGCCCGACTTGTCGCCGAGCGCGGCGCGCAGGGCCTGGCCGAGCACGATCGCGACGTCCTCGACGGTGTGGTGCGCGTCGATGTGGGTGTCGCCGGTCGCGCGGACGACCAGGTCCAGCGCGCCGTGGCTGCCGAAGGCGGTCAGCATGTGGTCGTAGAACGGGACGCCGGTGTCGATCTCGACCTTGCCGGAGCCGTCGAGGTCGACCTCGACGAGCACCGAGGACTCCCGGGTGGTCCGCTCGACGCGGCCGACGCGGTTGCTCATCACACGATCTCCTTGCTGGCGGCCAGGAACGCGTCGTTCTCGGCCGGGGTGCCGACGGTGACGCGCAGGTGACCGGGGACGCCGACATCGCGCACGAGCACCCCACGGTCCAAATAGGACTGCCAGGCGGCCTGCGGTGACCCGAACTGTCCGAAGAGGATGAAGTTGGCGTCGCTGGGCACGACGGCGAACCCGAGTCCGGTCAGCTCGGCGACCACCCGGTCGCGCTCGGCGGCCAGGGCGTGCACCGACGCGAGCGTTCCCGGGGCGTGCCGGAGCGCGGCGCGGGCGGCGGCCTGGGTCAGCGAGGACAGGTGGTACGGCAGGCGCACCAGCAGCAGCGCGTCGACCACGGCGGGCGCGGCGGCGAGGTAGCCGAGCCTGCCCCCGGCGAACGCGAACGCCTTGCTCATGGTGCGGCTGACGATGACCCGCGTGGGGAACTCGTCGATGAGGTGCACCGCGCTGTCCTGCGGGGAGAACTCGGCGTAGGCCTCGTCGACCACCACGATCCCCGAGGTCGCCTCGACCAGCCTGCGCAGGTCGGCCAGCGGGATCGACTGCCCGGTGGGGTTGTTGGGGCTGGTCACGAACACCACGTCCGGGGCCCGTTCGGCCAGCACGGCCACCGCCGCGGCCACGTCGAGCGAGAAGTCGGCGCGGCGCGGGGTGGGCGCCCAGTCGGTGCGGGTGCCCGCGGCGATGATCGGGTGCATCGAGTACGACGGCTCGAAGCCGAGTGCGGTGCGACCCGGGCCGCCGAAGGCCTGGAGGATCTGCTGGAGGATCTCGTTGGACCCGTTGGCGGCCCACAGGTTCGCCACCGTCAGCGGGGCACCGGTTGCTCCGGCGAGGTAAGAGGCCAGGTCAGTGCGTAGAGCGACGGCGTCGCGATCGGGGTAGCGGTGCAGGGTCTCCGCGATCTCCGCGACAGCGGCGGTGAGGTCGGCGACCAACTCCGGCGGTGGCGGGTAAGGGTTCTCGTTGGTGTTGAGCTGGACCGGTACGTCCAACTGTGGCGCCCCGTATGGGGTGCGGCCACGCAGGTCCTCGCGCAGCGGCAGGTCTGACAGTGCCGCCCGCTCTCCGGGGGCGCTCACGAGAGGTCCCGGAAACGCGCGGTGACAGCCTGGCCGTGCGCGGGCAGGTCTTCCGCGTTGGCGAGCGCGACGACGTGACCGGCGACCTCGCGCAGCGCGTCCTCGGTGTAGTCGACGACGTGGATGCCGCGCAGGAAGGTCTGCACGGACAGGCCTGACGAGTGCCGCGCGCAGCCACCGGTGGGCAGCACGTGGTTCGATCCGGCGCAGTAGTCGCCGAGCGAGACGGGGGCGTAGGCGCCGACGAAGACCGCGCCCGCGTTGCGCACCCGGGCCGCCAGTTCGCGGGCGTTCGCGGTCTGGATCTCCAGGTGCTCGGCCGCGTAGGCGTCGACCACGCGCAGCCCGTCCTCCACAGTGGACACCAGGACGGTGCCGGACTGCGGGCCGGTCAGCGCGGTGGTGACCCGCTCGCTGTGCTTGGTCGCCTTGACCTGCCTGGCGAGCTCGTCGTCGACCGCGTCGGCCAGCTCGACCGAGTCGGTGACCAGGACGCTGGCCGCCAGCGGGTCGTGCTCGGCCTGGCTGATCAGGTCGGCGGCGACGTGCACCGGGTCGGCCCCGGCGTCGGCGAGGATCGCGATCTCGGTGGGCCCGGCCTCGGAGTCGATGCCGATGAGGCCGCGCAGCAGCCGCTTGGCCGCGGTCACGTAGATGTTGCCGGGCCCGGTGATCATGTCGACCGGGTCGAGCGCGGCGCCGTCGGTGTCGGTGCCGCCGTGCGCGAGCAGGGCGACCGCCTGCGCGCCGCCGAGCGCCCACACCTCGTCGACGCCGAGCAGCGCCGCGGCGGCCAGGATCGTCGGGTGCGGCCTGCCGCCGAAGTCGGCCTGCGCGGGCGAGCACACCACCAGCGACTCGACGCCGGCGGCCTGCGCCGGGACGACGTTCATGACCACGCTGGACGGGTACACGGCCAGCCCGCCCGGCACGTAGAGGCCGACCCGGCCGACCGGGACCCAGCGCTCGGTGACGGTGCCGCCCGGGACGACCTGGGTGGTGACGTCGGTGCGCCGCTGGTCGCCGTGCACGCGCCTGGCGCGGGCGATCGACTCCTCCAGCGCGGCCCGCACGGCCGGGTCCAGCTCGGCCAGCGCCGTGGTCAGCTCGGCGGCGGGCACCCGCACGGAGGCGGGCCGGACGCCGTCGAACTGCTCGGTGTAGTCGAGGGCGGCGGCGACACCGCGGGCGCGCACGTCCTCGACGATCGGCCGGACCCGATGCAGCACCTGGTCCACGTCGACCTCGGCCCGCGGCAGCGTGGTGCGCAGCTCGGCGGACGACGGGAGGGCGGAACGCAGATCGGTACGGGAGAGCATGGGGTCCTTCCATCGACGGGACCCGACAAGAATATGCGCTCGCGTTATGACCGTCCGCGCCCGGTACCGCAGGTCACAGCCTCGCGACCGCGTCGACCGCCCGTTCGATCTGACCGTCGGCGACGAAGTAGTGCGGTGACGCCCGAACTACCTGCTCAAGGCCTCGTCGGCTCATGTCGTGGCGAGTCGAGGTCACCCTGCTGACGGTGACGGTGATGTCGCGTTCGGCTAGAGCGGCCTTGACGTCATCGGCGGCCATACCGTCGATGGTGAAGCTGACGATGCCGCTGGGGTGCTCGCCCAGGTCGCGGACGGTAGCCCTGGGCAACCGCGCTAGGCCTGCCCGGAGGCGGTTGGCCCTGTCGGTGACGCTAGCGGCGATGCGGTCGAGGCCCAGGTCCAGCGCGTAGCGGAAGGCCACGAGCAGGCCGAGCCGGTCGGCGATGCTGTTCTCCCAGAGCTCGAACACCCGGGCGTCCTCGCGGAGGGCGATCTCGCTCGGTCCGGTCCAGGTGGCGCCCGCGAGGTCGACCAAACGGGGGCGGAGGCGGGTGAGGGCGTCGCGGCGGACGACGAGGACGCCGGTGCCGCGCGGGCCGCGCAGCCACTTGCGGCCGGTGCCGGTGATCACGTCGGCGCCGGTGCCCGCGAGGGTGACCGGCAGTTGGCCGATGGACTGGCAGGCGTCGAGGAGGACCAGAGCGCCTGCCTCGCGGGCGATGGCGGCGGCTCCCGCGACGGGACTGACCACGCCGCCGTTGGTGGGCACGTGCACCAGCGAGACCAGCTTGACCCGTTCGTCCAAGGTGTCGCGTAGGGCGTCGAGGTCGATGAGGCCGTCCGCACCTGATGGCACTAGCTCGACCGTTGCGCCTACCTGCTGGGCCAGGTTCAGGAGTGCGATGGCGTTGCCGCCGTACTCGACCTCGGTGGTGAGGATCCGGTCCCCTTGCGTCAACGGGACGGCGTCGAGGACGGACAACCAGGAGCGGGTAGCGCTGTCGGTGAAGGCCACCTCATCAGGCGCACACCCGAAGAACTCCGCCGCGAGGCCGTAGCCGGCCTCTAGGTCGTCGAGCCGCTCTCCGTATGCGCGGTAGCCGCCGACCTCGGCCTCGCGGCGCACATGGTTGACGACCTCGTCGACCACCGACTGCGGCGGTAGGGACGAACCCGCGCTGTCGAGGAAGACCTGTGTGGCCGCGCTAGGGGTGTCTTCTTGAGCTAGTTCTGCCGGGATCAGTTGGGTGTCCACGCTTGCAGGTTCCACCAAGGCCCCCAGGTGTGGTCGGTGCCGGTGGCGTCTACCACCGGCGTGTAGCCGGTCCAGTTGTCTCGCAGGACGTAACTGTGGGTCGGTACGGCCAGCACTGCCATCGACGGCGTGGTGGCGTAAGCGCGTTGCAGGGCACGGAACGCGACGGCGCGTTGGGCTGGATCGGTCGTGGTGCGCGCGACGTCGAGTGCGGAAGAGGTCTCCCCGCCCGCGGGGTGCAAGAGCGGGTAGAGGGCTTGGTCGAGCGTGAACGGGTCGCCGTAAGAGAACAGCCACGGTAGTGACTTGGCCGTTGAGTCGGCGGTGACCTTGATGCCGATCGCGGCGGCCGCTTTGGTGAACTCGGTGGCCAGGTCGCGGTCGACCACGTCGGTCGGCGGGAAGGCCAGGGCGAACTCGGCCCGCTCCCCCGCCTTGACCCGCACGCCGTCCGGACCGGGCACCCACCCGGCGGCGTCGAGGACGGACTTGGCGCGGGTGACGTCGTGGTCGATGTGCGCGCCGGGCTCGACGAACTCTGGGAGCACCGGCGGCACCGGTAGCGACAACGGCACGCCCTGGCCCGCTAGAGCGTCATTCACGATCTCTTGCCGATCCACGGCGAGGTTGAGCGCGAGCCGCACGGCAGGGTCAGCGGTGACTCCCTGGTCTGCGAACGCGACAGCGTGCACATCCGCCGCGCGCTGCTCGACAACGGTGAGGCCGTCGGCTTTGCTGAACTCTCGCGCCAACCGCGGCGGCAGCTCTGTCCCGTCGAGTTTGCCGTCACGCATGCGCTTGGCGCGGTCTTGGTCGTCCTGGATGAACTCGACGGTCACGGTCGTGATGGCAGGCCTACCGCCGAAGTAGGCCTTGTTCGCGGTCAGCGTCATCTGCTGACCTGGTCGCCACTCGACGAGTTGGTACGGCCCGGTGCCGATCGGCTTGGCCGGAGTGCTGGCCTGCGCGGGGATACCGAGCACGAGCAGGTCCAGGAAGTCCGCATAGGGCTGACGGAGGTCGAACCGCACAGTGCGCTGGTCGACGGCGTTGACCTTGTCGAGCATCCAGAACCGGTCACGAAGCGCGGACGCCGGGTCGAGCACCCTCCGGTACGCGGCTGCCACCACTGCGGCGTCGAGCGCCCCGCCGTTGGTGAACGACACGTCGTCCCGCAGGCGCGCGGTCCAGGACAGGCCGTCCGCGCTCGGCTCCGGCAGGGCACTGGCCAGCACGGGGCGCAGCGTGCCGCTCGGCTGGTGCTCGACCAGCCCGTCGAAGATCTTCGCGGCCCCGAACAGCGCGTACCCGTCCACCGGGTCCAGCGAGTTCGGCTCGGCGGCCACCCCGATCACCATCGACGTGCCCGCCGGGTCACCCGAGGCGGGCGGCGCGGGATCCGGGGTGCAGGCGAGCGTCGCGCAGCCAAGTACCCCCAGGACGATGACGAGAACCGGTCGGCGCGGCAGGATCGGCACAGACGCCGACACTAGTCCACAACCAGGGAGACCCCCGTGCGCGTAGCGCTGAGTCAGATCAGCTCCACCCCGGACCCGGCGGCCAACCTCGACCAGGTCCGCGCCCAGGTCGCGCTCGCCGCCGCCGAGGGCGCCAGGATCGTGCTGTTCCCCGAGGCGACGATGGCCAACTTCGCGGTGCCGCTGGGGCCGATCGCCGAACCGCTGGACGGCCCGTGGGCGAGCGCGGTCCGGCAGATCGCCGACGACGCCGGGGTGGTGGTCGTGGCGGGCATGTTCACCCCGTCGCCGGACGGCCGGGTGCTCAACACGACCCTGGTGACCGGCCAGGGCCTGCACCTGGGCTACGACAAGATCCACCTGTTCGACGCCTTCGGCTTCCAGGAGTCCCGCACGGTCGCCCCCGGCACCGAGGTCGTCACCTTCGACCTCGACGGCCACACCTTCGGCCTCGCGACCTGCTACGACATCCGCTTCCCGGAACTGTTCCGCGCCCTGGCCGACAAGGGCGCCACCACGATCCTGCTCGGCGCGTCGTGGGGGGCGGGCCCGGGCAAGCAGGACCAGTGGAACCTCCTGCTCCGAGCCCGCGCCCTCGACGCCACCACCCTGCTCCTGGCCGCCGCCCAAGCCGACCCCGGCCCCGTCGAGGGCAACACCCCCCTCGGCATCGGCTACAGCGCCGCCATCGGCCCCCGCGGCGAGGTCCTGGACCAACTGGGAGCCGACCCCGCGACCATCCTGACCGACATCGACCCCGCTCGCGTGGAGGAAGCCCGCACCGCCATCCCCGTCCTGGCCAACCGCCGCCTCTGACCCGTGGCCCCTGCCGGGCCAGGTCCCACCCCTGCCCAGCCCCCACCCACTCCGGGGGGCGTCCCTGTGCCAGTCTATCGGTGCCCCCCGACAGGCGATCTTGAAACCAGCCCCGCCAAGATCCAGATGTGGATAACTTCTGTCGCCCACAAGGGGGAACTCCGGTCGGGGGTCACGCGGGGAGACGCAGGTCAACGGCGTGGGGCCGGGTGAGGGAGGGCGCAGGCACGGCAAGTCGGGAAACCGGAGCGGCGACAGGACAGGATCCAGTCGCTCCACGAGGACCTGGTGATCGACGGCGATGGCCAGGGTGCGCGCCCTGGCCATCACGTGCCTCAACAGCCCTGAGGTCAGGGGGCGCGGAGGTCCATGCCGAGGTCCAGGGCCGGGGAGGAGTGGGTGAGGGCGCCGACCGCCAGGTAGTCGACGCCGGTGGCGGCGTAGGCGGGGGCTTGGGGGAGGGTGAGGCCGCCGGAGGCTTCGAGGCGGGTGGTGGTGCCGGTGGCCCGGCGGACGGCCTCGACGCAGTCGGGGATGGTGAAGTTGTCCAGGAGGACGAGTTCGGCGTTCTCCGCCAGGGCCTCGTCGAGCTGGTCCAGGGTGTCGACCTCCACCTCGACCGACAGGTGGGGGGCGTGCGCGCGGGCCGCGAGCAGGGCGGCACGCACGGACCCGGCGGTGACGACGTGGTTGTCCTTGATGAGGATCGCGTCGCCGAGGCCGAGGCGGTGGTTGACGCCGCCGCCGCAGCGCACCGCGTACTTCTCCAGCAGCCGCAGGCCGGGCAGGGTCTTGCGGGAGTCGCGGACCTGGGCGCCGGTGTCGGCGACCGCGGACACCCAGGCGGCGGTCGCGGTCGCGATGCCGGACAGGTGGCACAGGAAGTTCAACGCGGTGCGCTCGGCGGTCAGCAGTTGCCGCACGTTGCCCCGCACGACCAGGACGGGCTTGCCCGCCAGCACCGCCGACCCATCCTCCACACAGGACTCGACCGCCAGGTCGGACACGACCCGCCGCAACACTTCCAGCGCCACCGGCACCCCGGCAACGACCCCACCCCGGCGCGGGGTGAACTCGGCGACCGCCACCGCCGACGCGGGGACCGTGGCCTCCGTCGTCGCGTCCGGCCCGTAGCGGAGGTCCTCCGCCAAGGCCGTCTCCACGGCCCGCACCATGTCATCCCGGTCGATCACGCCACACCTCGCCCAGCCGTCACGATTGCCCACCACGGAGTCATGCCGCACCGCGGTGGGCGTTGATGGTGCCCAGCACCGGCTGGCCGGTCGGGGTCAGCCGGACCAGCTGGCTGTGGCGCCAGGTCTCCTCGCGCTGGGGGAAGTCGAGGCGCACGTGGCAGCCGCGGGACTCCCGGCGCTGCGAGGCCGAGGCGATGAGCGCCCGGCCGACGAGGGTCAGCGCCGCGTCCTCCACCAGCACCCGCGACGTCAGCGACCGATCCACAACGGACACGTCGAGCACCGAGCCCACCACGGCCAACCCCTCGGCGTCGCGGCCGATGGCGGCGTAGCGGCTCATCACCCGCTGCAGCGAGTCGCGGTCCGCCACCGGGGCGACCGGCAGCGCACCGACGACGGCGGTGCGCGGGTCGGCCAACCGGCCGCAGGCCAGGTCGGCGGCGACGGCCTCGGCGGCCCGCGCCCCCACCACCAGCCCCTCCAGCAAGCTGTTGGACGCCAACCGGTTCGCGCCGTGCAGGCCGTTGCTCGCGACCTCGCCGGCCGCGTACAGGCCGACGACCGGTGTGCGTCCATCCACATCGGACACCACGCCGCCGCACGCGAAGTGCGCGGCGGGCGCCACCGGGATCGGCTGCGCGGACGGGTCGACCCCCGCCGAGGCGCAGGCCGCGTACACCGTCGGGAACCGCGTGCGGAACGTCGCGGCGTCGAGGTGGGTCGCGTCCAGGAAGACGTGGTCGTCGACGCCGCCGCGCTCCAGGGCCATGTGGCGGGTGATCGCGGCGGCCACGACGTCGCGCGGGGCCAGGTCGGCCAGCGGGTGCACCCCCTGCATCACGCGCTCCCCCAGCGCATCGATGAGAACAGCGCCCTCGCCGCGCACAGCCTCGGTGACCAACGGGCAACGTCCCCGCGCGCCCTGCCCCGTGTAGAGCACGGTCGGGTGGAACTGCACGAACTCGACGTCCGCAACAGGCGCCCCGGCGCGCAACGCCAGCGCCAGGCCGTCTCCCGTTGCGACGTCAGGGTTCGACGTCGCCTGGTAGAGCTGTCCGAGCCCGCCCGTTGCGAGCAGGACCGCCGAGGCCGTCAACACGCCGGGCACGCCCGCACCGTCGAGCACGTGCAGCCCCGCCACCGCACCGGACGGCGCCTTCAGCGCCTGCACCGCGACGTGGTTCTCCAGCACCGGGATCCGGCCGTCCCGGGTCGCCGAGAGCAACGCGCGCTCGACCTCCGCACCCGTCGCGTCCCCGCCCGCGTGCACCACCCGGAACGCGGTGTGCCCGCCCTCGCGGGTCCGGGCCAACCTGCCGTCGGGACCGGAGTCGAACACCGCCCCCAGGTCCATCAACCGGGCCACCGCGGCCGGACCGCCGAAGACGATCTCGCGCACGGCGGCCTCGTCGCACAGCCCGGCACCGGCCACCAGGGTGTCCGCGACGTGCCGCTCGACCGAGTCGCCGTCGTCGTGCTCACCGGGCAGCACCACCGCGACGCCGCCCTGCGCCCAGCGGGTGTTCCCGTCGCCCGCGGCCCCCTTGGTGACCACGAGGACCCGCAGTCCCAACGACTGCGCGCGCAGTGCCGCGGTCAGCCCCGCGACGCCCGTCCCGACGACGACCAGGTCGGCGCGGGCCTCCCAGCACGGGCTCATTCCCCACCGCCGGGTTGGCCGATCTCGATCATGCGCTGCACCGCGCCGCGCGCCCTGGCCGCGGTGTCGGGGTCGACGTGCACCTCGTCGCGGTTCTCCCGCAGCGACCGCAGCAGCGCCGCCGGGGTGATCATCTTCATGTACCGGCACGAGGCGCGGTCGTTGACCGCGGAGAACTCGATGTCCGGCGCCGCCTTGCGCAGCTGGTGGATCATGCCGATCTCGGTGGCCACCAGCACCGACTTGGCGCTGGTCGCCCGCGCCTGGGTGACCATGTCGCCGGTGGAGAGGATCTTGACCCGCTCCGGGGCGACGATGCCCTCGCCCGCGAGGTAGAGCGCCGAGGTGGCGCACCCGCACTCGGGGTGGATGAACAGGTCGGCGTCGGGGTTGGCGGCGGCCCGCTCGGCCAGCTCCGGGCCGTTGATGCCCGCGTGCACGTGGCACTCCCCGGCCCAGATGTGCATGTTCTCCCGGCCGGTCTCGCGCTTGACGTGCGCGCCGAGGAACTGGTCCGGCAGGAAGAGCACCTCGCGGTCGGTCGGGATCGAGCGCACGACGTCGACGGCGTTGGACGAGGTGCAGCAGATGTCGGTCTCGGCCTTCACCTCGGCGGTGGTGTTCACGTAGGACACCACCACCGCGCCGGGGTGCTCGGCCTTCCAGGCGCGCAGCTCGGCGCCGGTGATGGAGTCGGCGAGCGAGCAGCCCGCGCGCTCGTCCGGGATCAGGACGGTCTTCTCGGGACTCAGGATCTTCGCGGTCTCGGCCATGAAGTGCACGCCGCAGAAGATGATGGTCGATGCCGAGCTGGAGGCGGCGATGCGGCTGAGCGCCAGCGAGTCACCGGTGTGGTCGGCGATGTCCTGGATCTCGGGCAGCTGGTAGTTGTGCGCCAGCAGCACCGCGTCCCGCTCCCGCGCGAGCTCGCGCACCTCGTCCCGCCACGCGGCGTCCGCCTCCACCCCGCCGTAGGGGGTCAGGTCGATCGTGTCCGCGGTCATGGGGTCCTCCTGTCGTGTCCGATTTCCGATCCCGAGGTTTTCGCCTTAGGATCGAAAACATGACCGATGCTACCACCGGCGCCCCACCGCTCGTCCACGAAGTACTGGCCGCGGTGCTGCAGGTGAGGCAGGGATCACTGCGCGTGCTGCTGTGGGAGCGCGCCATGGAACCGCACGCGCACCGCTGGTCACTGCCGGGCGGGCGGCTGCGCGCCGACGAGGACGTGGAGGCCTCGATCCGCAGGCAGCTCGCCGAGAAGGTGGACGTGCGGCAGGTGTCGCACGTGGAGCAACTGGCGGTGTTCAGCGCGCCGGAGCGGGTCCCCGGTCCCCGGGTCGTCGCCACCGCGTTCCTCTGCCTGGTGCCCTCCCACCTGGACCCGGAGCTGCCGGAGGACACCGCGTGGCAGCCGCTGTCAGCGCTGCCGCGGCCGGCCTTCGACCACGAGTCGATCGCCTTACGCGCCCGTAATCGGCTGCGTGCGAAGCTGTCTTACACAAACATCGGATTCGCCCTCGCCCCGCCCGTGTTCACCATCTCCGCGCTGCGGGAGCTGTACTCGGCCGCGCTGGGCTACCGGGTGTCGGCGACCAACCTGCAGCGGGTGCTGTCGCGGCGGGGGCTGCTGGAGCCGACCGGGCAGACCGCGCGGCCGGGTCGGGCCGGTGGGCGACCGGCGGCGCAGTTCCGGTTCGCCGACAGCACAATGGCCGTCACCGACCCGTTCGCGGTGCTCAAGCCCCCTGCCGACGAGCGCGGGAAGTAGCCGGGAATCGACCGGCCGCCACTATCGGACAGCGGGCGGTTGCGCTTCGTCGTAGCGTTGTCGCGTGGCCGATTCGCTTCCGCTGTTCCCGCTTCGGGCGGTGCTGCTACCCGGGGCGAACCTGCCTTTGCACATCTTCGAGCCCCGCTACCGGCAGCTGACCGTCGACCTGGTGACCGGCGCGCTGCCCGAACGCGTGTTCGGCGTGGTCGCGCTGCAGCCCTCCACCGACCACGAGGTCACCGACATCTCCCAGCTGCGCCCGATCGGCTGCTCGGCGGCGTTGCGGCAGGCCAAGCGGCTGCCGGACGGGCGCTACGACATCATCAGCACCGGGGACCGCCGGTTCCGGCTGCTGGAGATCGACACCACCGCGGCCCCCTACCTGATGGGGACCGTGGAGTGGGTGCCCGACACCGAGCAGCCCACCTCGGCGGTGGAGTCGGTGACGATGCTGGTGGACGCCGCCAGGGCCGCGCACCGCCGCTACTGCAACGCGGCCTGGCGCAGCGACGACTGGACCGAGCCGGACGCCGACACCGAGACGGTGAAGCTGGCGCACACCCTCGCGGCGGACTGCCTGCTCAGCCTGGAGGACCGGCAGCGGCTGCTGGAGGAGACCAGGCCGCTGCACCGGCTGCGGATGGTCGGGCAGCTGCTCAACCGGGAGGCCGGGATCCTCTCCGCCCTGCACGCGGTCCCCGCTCCGCCCTCGGAGTTCAACACCCCGCTCTGCCTGAACTAGCCGCTCAAGATCATCCGTGCTGAGCAGCCCCGGTACACAGCCTTCCGCAGCGCACCGACAGGGATCGGTGCGCGCGCGGGAGGCTGTGGAGCGTCACGGGGTTGTGGACAGCGTGGTTGTGGACAGCCTGGTAGTGGACAGCGTGGATGTCGCACGACGTGGTCGTGGACGACTCCGTGGTGCACGGAGCGCGCGGTGGTCCTGTGGGTGACTCGCGAGCGGCATGACGGTTCCGCGGTCGCTGTGAGTGGGCTCGCGGCGAGCGGGGGCGTCGGCCGGGGTCGCGGTCTGCCGTGAGCTCCGGCACGGCGCGAGCCGGGTCAGCCGAGGCGGCGGCCTAGGTCGTCGCGACCGTTCCAGGCGGCGGCGATGCCGTAGCTGAGGGCGGTGCCGAGCGGCCAGGCGAGCACGGCCCAGGCGGATTCCAGGCGCGGGGCCAGGGTCAGCACGTCACCGACGGCGGGCGCGGAGGGCAGCGCGAACCGGGCCTGCGCCCACGACAACCCCACCTGGTACGCCAACCACGCGGCCAGCACCGAGCCGAGCACGGCGGCGATCAGCAGCACCGGGCCACGGCGTTCGCGCAGCAGCCACACCGCCGCACCGGTGACGACGCCCGCGGCGAGACCGAGGAGCATGAACAGCACCAGGTCGTCGAACCGGTGGTAGCTCTCCGTGCGCAGCGCGACCGGGGTGCCGTCTGCCACGACCTGCACCAACAGCCCCGGCGCGAGCCGCGACCACAGGTAGCCGACCGCGAGACCGAGCAGCGAGACCGTGGACAGCACGCTGAGCGCGGGCAGCAGGTCGCGCTTGACGTGCACCTGCGGCGGGACGCGGTCGGGCCACGACGACGGGTACGCGGGCAGCGCTCCGGGCGGCACGGGTAGTGGCTCCTGCGCGTCCTGCGTCCGCACCGGCTGATCCGCCACCCGTCGACCTCCACCTCACGAGCACTCGGACCGGGTCCGGTCCGCCCGCGAGACTAGCCCGTCCGCGCCGCGCTGGTCGTGTCACCGTGCCTGCTGCACCGCGCGGACCAGCCGACCGGGGTCACCTGGACCACCATCCGGCGGGCGCAGTCGGGGCAGAAGCGCGGCGGCTCCAACGCGGCGCGCGGACCGCGGCAGCCGGGGTGCTCGCCCTCGGCGTCGGGTCGGCCGCAGTGCACGCAGTACACGGGTGGCTCCTAGAGCGTGTCGCTGAGTGCCTTGATCGGCATCTTCAGGTCGGCCAGCATGTCCAGGTCGCGCTGGGCCGGGCGGCCGAGGTTGGTCAGGTAGTTGCCGACGATGATCGCGTTGACCCCGCCGAGCATGCCCTTCTCGGCGCCGAGGTCGCCCAGGGTCAGCTCGCGGCCGCCCGCGAAGCGCAGCATGGTGCGCGGCAGGGCGAGCCGGAACGCGCCGACCAGCTTGAGCGCCTCGCGGCCCTCGATCGGCTCGTAGGCCTCGTACGGGGTGCCCGGCTGCGGGATGAGGAAGTTCATCGGGACCTCGTGCGGGTCCAGTTCCGCGAGCTGCACGGCGAACTCGGCGCGCTGCTCGGCGGTCTCGCCCATGCCGAGGATGCCGCCGCTGCAGACCTCCATGCCCGCCTCGCGGACCATCCGCAGGGTGTCCCAGCGCTCCTCCCAGGAGTGCGTGGTGACCACGTTCGGGAAGTGCGAGCGGGCCGTCTCCAGGTTGTGGTTGTAGCGGTGCACGCCCATCGCGACCAGCTCGTCGACCTGCTCCTGGGTGAGCATGCCCAGCGAGCAGGCGATCTGGATGTCGTTGCCGGACTCGCGGATGGCCTTGATGCCGTCGCGGACCTGGGAGAGCAGCCGGGCGTCGGGGCCGCGCACGGCGGCGACGATGCAGAACTCGGTGGCGCCGGTGAGCGCGGTCTGCCTGGCGGCCTCGACCAGGCCGGGGATGTCGAGCCAGGCGGAGCGGACCGGGGTGGGGAAGCGGCCGGACTGCGAGCAGAAGTGGCAGTCCTCCGGGCAGCCGCCGGTCTTGAGGCTGATGATGCCCTCGACCTCGACCTCGGGGCCGCACCAGCGCATCCGGACCTCGTGCGCGAGGGCGAGCAGGTCGTCGAGTCGGTCGTCGGCGAGCCGGAGGACCTCGAGCACCTGCTGCTCGGTGAGGCCGACCCCGCGCTCGAGCACCTGCTCGCGGGCGACGGCCAGCACGTCATCTGCGGGCGCGCTGTCGTGGGTGCGCTCGTCGGCGGCGGCGGTCACAGGGGTCCTCCTCGGGGGGTTGGCCCAGGTTGGGGTCAGTGCGTCAGTCTGCCGCATCGCCCTGGCCTGGATGAGCGATGAATGTCACGCGGGGTGCGTGTCGGCGAAGTCCTTGGCGTCGAAGGTGCCGCCGAGCACGGGGGCCAGCGCGGCCCGCGCGACCCGCGTGAACGCGGCCGGGTCGAGCGCGGCGGCACCCGCGGGGACCGCGCCGAGCAGCGGGGCGCCCGCGACGACGGGCAGGTCCTCCACGTTGCACCGGGTGGCGAGGTCCGGCGTGCCGGGCCAGGAGCCGATGACGACGCCGCAGAAGACGACACCCCGGCGGCGCAGGGCCTCGGCGGTCAGCGCGGTGGCGTTGAGGGTGCCGAGACCGGCCTCCGCGACCACCACGACCGGCGCGCCCAGGGCCCACGCCACGTCGGCGAGGGTGCCGCCGTCCGGGTCGAAGCGCACCAGCAGACCGCCCGCGCCCTCGACGAGCACCAGGTCGTGGTCGCGGTCCAGTTCGACGGCCGCGGCGGCGACCTCGGACGGGCGCACCGGCGGCATGCCGACCCGGCGGGCCGCGGTGTCGGGGGCCAGCGGGTCGGGGAAGCGGCGCAGCTCCCCGGTGGTCACCCCCGGGACCCGGGCCCTGACCTCGTCGACGTCACCCGGCTCGGTCGCGGTGACACCGGTCTGCGCCGGTTTGAGCACGGCCACCCGCTGGCCGTTGGCCGCGGCCAGCGCGGCGATCCCGGCGGTGACGACGGTCTTGCCGACGCCGGTGCCGGTCCCGGTGATCACGAGGACACTCACGGGCACACAGGTTAGCGGTTGATAACTTCCGCGACGCCGCGGCCGGGTTAGGGTCGGGTGTGACCACCGATACCGTCGTGCTCTACAGCGCCGGGTGGTGCGGCGACTGCCGCCGCGCCAAGTCCTGGCTCACCACCAACGCGATCCCCTTCACCGAGATCGACGTCGAGAACGACCCCGAGTCCCGCGACATCGCCGTGGCTCTCGCCGAAGGCCGCCGCACCATCCCGGTCCTGCTCCTCCCGGGCGGCGGCGTGCTCGTCGAACCGACCGACGCCGAACTGGCCACCGCCCTCGGCTAGCCCGCTGCCGCCGCGGCGACGACACCCGCGGTGATCGTGGCGATGTCGTCGGAGGTGCTGATGTAGGGCGGCATCGTGTAGACGAGGTCCCGGAACGGGCGCAGCCACACGCCCGCGGCGACGGCGGCCTTGGTGGCGGCGGCCATGTCCACCGGGTGATCGAGCTGGACGACGCCGATGGCACCGAGGACGCGGACGTCCCGGACGCCGGGGAGGTCCCTGGCCGGGGCCAGGCCCTGGGTCAGTTCGGCCTCGACGCGCCGCACGGTGCCACGCCAGTCACCTGCCAGGAGCAGGTCGATGGAGGCGAGGGCCACCGCCGAGGCGAGCGGGTTGCCCATGAAGGTGGGGCCGTGGGCGAGGACGGGGACCTCGCCCCGGGAGATGGCGTCGGCGACGCGTTCGGTGCACAGCGTCGCCGCCATGCTGAGGTAGCCGCCGGTCAGCGCCTTGCCGAGGCACAGGATGTCGGGGCTGATGCCCGCGTGGTCGGCGGCGAACAGCTCGCCGGTGCGGCCGAAGCCGGTGGCGATCTCGTCGAAGATCAGCAGGACGTCGTTGGCGAGGGTCAGCTCGCGCAGCACGTGCAGGTAGCGGGGGTCGTGGAAGCGCATGCCGCCCGCGCCCTGCACGACCGGCTCGACGATGACAGCGGCCAAGTCGTCGGCGTGGGTCTCGATCAGGTCGGCGAGGTGGGCGACGTAGTCGTGGTCGAACTCGGCGGGCGGTTCGTCGGCGAAGACCTGCTCGGGCAGGACACCGCGCCACAGGCTGTGCATGCCGCCGTCCGGATCGCACACGCTCATCGGGTTGAACGTGTCGCCGTGGTAGCCGCCGCGCCAGGTCAGCAGCTTGGTCTTGCGGGTGTCGCCCAGCGACCGCCAGTGCTGCAACGCCATCTTGATGGCCACCTCGACACCGACCGAGCCGGAGTCGCAGAGGAACACGTGCCGCAGCGGCTCCGGGGTGATCTCCACCAGCCGGGCGGCCAGGCGCACGGCGGGCTCGTGGGTGAGACCGCCGAACATGACGTGGCTCATCCGGCCGAGCTGGTCGGTGACCGCCGCGTCGAGCACCGGGTTCCGGTAGCCGTGGATCGCCGCCCACCACGACGACATGCCGTCGACCAGCTCGCCGCCACCGGCCAACCTCAGCCGAACCCCCTGCGCCGACTCGACGACCAGGGGCTCCTGGGTCCCGGGCATCGGCCCGTACGGGTGCCACACGTGCGCGCGATCAAGGGCGACCAACTCATCCCGAGTCATGGCCGCAGGCTAAGGAATGGCCGATTCCTCCTGCCAACCACCCCCGCTAGATACCTGCGAGTTCCTTGCGGCGGGCGACCAGGCGGGCGATCTCCCGGCCGTGGTCGGTCGGGACGATCCACTCCCCCGGCGGCACCGTGATCCGCACCGCGGGCCCCGGCGTCACCGTGACGCGCAGCTCTCCCACACCGGGCACCGGCAGCGTCGCCCGGCGGGCCACCATCACCTGTTCGACGGTCCCCACGCCGCTCAACGCCACCATCGGCCGCACCAGCCGGAACGGCCCCCGCCCGCCGGACAGCGTGATCCGGTCGTGGGCGACGAGCAGTTCGAGCCCCTTCGCCCCGCGCGCCTGCCACGGCACCTCGACCGGCGAGTCGGCCAGTTCGGGTGTGTACGGCTCGAGCACGCTCTCGCGCGCCCGGCGAGCGACCACCCAGCCACCCAGTCCGAAGAGGACAGCGGCGGGCGAGAGCCACGGGCTGATGGCACCCAGGTAGGAACCGCCGGCAGCACCGAGAACCGCCCCGGCGACCGGCCACCGGCGCGGCCGGAACCGGCGGCTGCGGAAGTACCAGGCGCCCAGTCCAAGTAGGACAGCGGGGACCACGAGTCCCGGCAACCAGCCGCCCACTGCGGTGAGCACCCCTCCGATCACCGGACCCACGGCGACGACCAGGCCGAGGTGCGGCCGCACCCGCCGAAGCCGGGCACCCACTACCCCACCTGCCACCTGCTCATCTCGCCCCCGCACCCGGTCACGGTACCCAACCGGACTCGCAAAACGCGGTATTGAGGACGAATGTCAACCCCTTGGCGTTTGACGCCACCGAACTGGCGTGATCCGCGAAAGCCCTCAAGCGCGCCGGCCTAACGCAGCCTGACGGGGAGGGTGTGCAGCGATCGGACGATGGTGCTTTCGCGCCACGTCAACGGGGTCGAGGTCAGGGCGAGATCGGGGAACCGGGCCAGCAGGGCGCCGATGGCCACCTCGCCCTCCATCCGGGCCAGGGGGGCGCCGACGCAGTAGTGGATGCCGTGGCCGAAGGCGAGGTGGGTGTTGAGGTCGCGTTCGATGTCGAGGACGTCCGGGTCGGGGAAGGCGGTGTCGTCCCGGTTGGCTGAGCTGAGGGCGACCACCACGAACTCGTCGGCCGGGATCTCCACTCCTGCCACCACTATGGGTTCGGTCGTGTAGCGCATCGTCGCCGTGTTGACCGGGCTTTCGAAGCGGAGCAGTTCTTCCACCGCGCGCGGCAACAGAGCCGGGTTCGCGCGCAACGCGGCTGCCTGTGCGGGGGATTGCAGCAACGACAGCACCCCGTTCGCAATGAGGTTGACCGTTGTCTCGTGGCCCGCGAGCAGCAGCAGGAACGCCATCGACAGCAGTTCGTTCTCGCTGAGCCGGTCGCCGTCGGAGCGGGCCTCGACCAACGCGGTCAGCAGGTCCTCGCCCGGCGTGGAGCGCTTGGACTCGATCAGCTCCATCACGTACCCGCCCGCCGCGACCCCGGCCTCGGTGATCTCCGTGGCGGTGGACGCGGTGGACAGCAGGGTGCTCGTCCAGCCGTGGAAGGCCTCGCGGTCGGACTCGGGGACGCCGAGGAGTTCGCAGATCACCGTCATCGGGACCGGGAAGGCGAGCGCGGGGATGAGGTCGACCTCGTCCAGGCCGTCGAGGGCGTCGAGCAGGTCCGAGGTGATCCGCTCGACCCTGGGCCGCAGGTGGCTGACCCCGCGCACGGTGAACGCCTTGTTGACCAGCTTGCGCAGCCGCGTGTGGTCGGGCGGGTCCATGTTGAGCATGTGCGCCTGGAGTTCCTGGCCGAACTCCGGGCGCGGGCTGCCCGGCTCGCGGTTGATCTCCAGCAGCGCGCCGGCCCGGACGTAGTCCTTGCTGACCCTGGGGTCCGACAGCACCGCCTTGGCGTCGGCGTACCGGGTGACCAGCCAGCCCCGCACACCGCGCGGTAGCACGACCGGCCGGACCGGGCCGGTGCGGCGCAGGTCGGCGTAGAGCCGGTGCGGGTCCTGGAAGAAGTCCGCGCCGATGCGGACCACCTCGTCCTCGACAGTCACGGTTCCCCCCTAGGTGCGCGTCCACCACCCACCGTACCCGCGATCACACCGGGAGTCAGGAAAGCGAGTCGGGGGCGGCGGATCAGGAAAGGCAACCGGGGCCGAGCAACGCCTTCAGGTCGCCCATCAGCGACGGCGACGGGCTGACCCGCAGCGCGTCGTCGAGCCGCAGCAGGGTCTGCCGGGGGCCGTTGATCAGCTTGAGGTGCACCTCGGTGGTGCCGGGGTGCGCGCCGAGCACGTCCTTGAGCTGGGCGACCAGCGGCGGGGTGCACTTGGTCGCCGCCATGCTCAGCCGGAACGGCGCGCCCGCGGCGTTGGACAGGTCCGGCACCGCGAGGTCGTTGGCGATCAGCGAGATCCGGTCCTCGCGCTTGGCGACCCTGGCCTTGACCAGCACGATCGCGTCCTCCAGCACGCCCATGCCGATCACCGCGTAGGTCTTGGGGAAGAACAGCGCCTCGATGCCACCGGCCAGGTCCTCCAGCTGCGCCGAGGCCCACGACTCGCCGTTGCGGTTCACCCTGCGGTTCACCGAGGCGAGGATGCCGCCGATGACCACCTGGGTGCCGTCGGGGATGTTGCCCTCCAGGATGGCGGCGATGGAGGTGTCGGACTGCGAGGTCAGGATGTGCTCGACGCCGTTGAGCGGGTGGCCGGAGACGTAGAGGCCGAGCATCTCCCGTTCCAGCGCCAACTGGTGCTTGGTCTCCCACACGTCGTCGGGCACCCTCACGTCGAACACGCTGGAGACGCTCTCGTCGGCCCCGCCCGCCGCGCCGAACAGGTCGAACTGGCCGACAGCCTCCGCCTTCTTGGTCTCCATGATGGCGTCGATGGCGTCGGTGTGGATGAGGAACAGGCCCTTGCGCGGGTGCTTGAGCGAGTCGAACGCGCCCGCCTTGACCAGCGACTCGACGACCTTCTTGTTGCAGCCCGACGCGTCGACCTTGCGCAGGTAGTCGGAGAAGTCGGCGAACTCGCCCTTCTCGGTGCGCGCCTTGATGATCGAGTCGACCACGTTGGCGCCGACGTTGCGGATCGCGCCGAGGCCGAAGCGGATGTCGTCGCCGACCGGGGCGAACTCCTTCTCCGACTCGTTGACGTCCGGCGGCAGCACCGTGATGCCCATCCGGCGGCACTCCGACAGGTAGACCGCGGCCTTGTCCTTGTCGTCGCGGACGCTGGTGAGCAGACCGGCCATGTACTCGGCCGGGTAGTTCGCCTTGAGGTAGGCCGTCCAGTAGGACACCAGCCCGTACGCGGCGGAGTGCGCCTTGTTGAAGGCGTAGTCGGCGAACGGGACGAGGATGTCCCAGAGGGTCTTGATCGCGTCCTTCGGATAACCGTTCTTCTCCATACCGCCGGAGAAGTTGACGAACTCCGCGTCCAGGACCTCTTTCTTCTTCTTGCCCATGGCCCGGCGCAGCAGGTCCGCCTGGCCGAGCGTGTAGCCCGCCAGCTTCTGCGCGATGGCCATGACCTGCTCCTGGTACACGATCAGGCCGTAGGTCGTGCCGAGGATGTCTTCGAGCGCCTCGGCCAGCGACGGGTGGATCGGGGTGATCTCCTGCTGCTTGTTCTTGCGCAGCGCGTAGTTGGTGTGCGACTTGGCACCCATCGGGCCCGGCCGGTAGAGCGCGCCGACCGCCGAGATGTCCTCGAAGTTGTCGGGGCGCATCAGCCGCAGCAGGTCGCGCATGGGGCCGCCGTCGAGCTGGAACACCCCGAGGGTGTCGCCGCGGGAGAGCAGCTCGTAGGTGTTCTTGTCGTCGAGGCCCAGCGTCTCCAGGTCGGGCACCGGCTTGCCGTTGCGCTCGATGTTGCGCAGCGCGTCGTCGATCACCGTCAGGTTGCGCAGGCCGAGGAAGTCCATCTTCAGCAGGCCCAGCGACTCGCAGGTCGGGTAGTCGAACTGGGTGATGATCGACCCGTCCTGCGGCCGCTTCCACAGCGGGATGGTGTCCATCAGCGGCTCGGCCGACAGGATCACCGCGCAGGCGTGCACCCCGGCGTTGCGGATCAGGCCCTCCAGGCCGCGGCCGGTGTCGATGATCTCCTTGACCTGCGGGTCGCTGTTGTAGAGCTCGCGGATCTCGGTGGCCTCGGCGTAGCGCTTGTGGCTGGGGTCGAACAGGCCGTTGAGCGGGATGTCCTTGGCCATGACCGCGGGCGGGTAGGCCTTGGAGATCTTGTCGGCGATGGCGTAGCCGGGCTGGCCGTAGAGCACCCGCGCGGAGTCCTTGATCGCCGCCTTGGCCTTGATGGTGCCGAAGGTGATCACCTGGGCGACCTTGTCGGCGCCCCACTTCTCGGTGGTGTAGCGGATGACGTCGCCGCGGCGGCGCTCGTCGAAGTCGATGTCGATGTCGGGGGGGCTGACCCGGTCCGGGTTGAGGAACCGCTCGAAGATCAGCCCGTGCGCCAGCGGGTCGAGGTCGGTGATGCCCATGGCGTAGGCGATCAGCGCGCCCGCGGCCGAGCCGCGGCCGGGGCCGACCCGGATGCCGTTGTTCTTCGCCCACTGGATCAGGTCGGCGACCACCAGGAAGTAGGCCGGGAAGCCCATCTGCAGGATGACGCCGATCTCGAACTCGACCTGCTTGGCGTGCACGTCGTCGACGCCCTCGGGGAAGCGCCTGCGCATCCCCTCCCACACCTGCTCGCGGAAGTACTCGTCCTCGGACTTGCCGTCCGGGATCGGGAAGCGCGGCATCAGGTTGCGGAACTCGAACATGCCCGCGATGTCGACCTTCTCGGCCACCAGCAGCGTGTTGCGGCAGCCCTCCTGCCACGGGTCGGACTGGTCGACCGCGCGCATCTCGTCGGGCGACTTCAGGTAGTAGCCGTCGCCGTCGAACTTGAACCGGGTCGGGTCCTGCAGCGTCTTGCCGGTCTGCACGCACAGCAGCGCGTCGTGGGAGTCGCTGTCGGACTTGTAGGTGTAGTGCGAGTCGTTGGTGACCACGAACGGGATGTCGAGCTTGCGGCCGATCTCGACCAGCCCGCTGCGGACCCGGTTCTCGATCTCCAGGCCGTGGTCCATCAGCTCGACGGAGAAGTACTCCTTGCCGTAGATCTCCTGCCAGGTGGCCGCCGCCTCCATGGCCTCCTTCTCCTGGCCGAGGCGCAGCCGGGTCTGCACGTCGCCGGAGGGGCAGCCGGTGGTGGCCATCAGGCCCTCGGAGTGCGCCGCGATCAGCTCCTGGTCCATCCGGGGCCACTTGCCGAGCTGGCCCTCCATGGAGGCCAGGCTGGAGAGCTTCATCAGGTTGCGCAGGCCGGTGTCGTTGCGCGCCCAGATCGTCTGGTGCAGGTAGGCGCCGGACGCCGAGACGTCGTCGCTCTTCTGACCGGGGTCACCCCAGCGCACCCGGTCCTTGCTGAACCGCGAGGCGGGCGCGATGTAGGCCTCGATGCCGAGGATGGGCTTGATGCCCGCGCCCTTCGCCTGCCGGAAGAAGTCGTAGATGCCGTTGGTGTGCCCGTGGTCGGTGATCGCCACCGACTCCATGCCGAGCCGCTCGCACTCGGCGAACATGTCCTTGAGCTTGGCCGCTCCGTCGAGCATCGAGTACTCGGTGTGCACGTGAAGGTGAGCGAAGGAGTCAGCCACCCGGTCACCCTAGCGACCCGGGCCGCGATCGTCCCGCATTGGGTGTGCGACGCGCCGGAAGTCGTTGGTACGACTGGGAAAGCGGGAATCGGATGACGGGCGGGCGGCGGAGGGGACAGAGTGTGACCATGCGCCTGCGCCCGGTGTCACCCGACGTGGTGATCGATGAGCTGACCGCGATGGTCCACACCCGGACCGGTGGCGGCCGGGTCAGGGTGCTGGTCGACGGCGCCCCGCCCACCGCGCCCGCCGAGCTGGCCGACGCCGTCGCCGAGCGGCTGCGGGTGCTGGGTCGGCCCGTGCTGCGGGTGTCCGCGGTGGACTTCCTCCGCCCTGCCTCGTTGCGGTTTGAACGCGGCAAGCAGGACCCGGACGCGCGGTACGAAACCTGGCTCGATGAGGGCGGTCTGCGACGCGAGGTCCTCTCGCCTCTAGCGGAGACAGGCACGGGCAAGGTCCTCCCCTCGTTGTGGAACGCGGCGACGGATAGGGCTACCCGAGCCGAATACGTCGACCTGCCCCCGGGTGGCGTACTGCTGCTCGACGGCGAGTTGTTGTTGGGCAGGGGCCTGCCGCACGAGGTGTCGGCGCACCTGTGGCTGTCGGCGCCCGCGCTGGTCAGGCGGCTGCCCGCGGCCGAGCACTGGGCGCTGCCCGCGTTCGCCCGCTACGACGCCGAGGTGCGGCCGCTGCACACCGCGGACCTGGGCGTCCGGGTGGACGACCCACGCCACCCCGCGGTGCTCGACGAACGCCCGGTGTGAGCGGATGATCACCGAGGGCCAAGATCACGTGTCGGCCCACGGCTTCCGGGGCGGGCCGTGGGGCGACCGGGTAGCGTCCGTGGGCGTGACGGATCCGGTTGACGCCCGCCTGCTCGGTGTGGTTGCCGAGATGGGCAGGGCCGCGGTGCACGAGGTGGCCGCGCGGCTTGGCATGGACCCCAGGGAGGCGGCGGCCCGGCTGGTCGCGCTCTCCGGCTCGGGGCTGCCCCTGCTGGTCGGCGTGGAGTGCGACCCCAACGGCCTGCGCGCGGCGCTCGCGCGGATGTCGGCGCCGATGGGCTACCCGCCGCCCCAGCAGCAGCCCGGCTACCAGCAGCCCTACCCGCAGCCGGTCATGCAGCAGCCGGTCCAGCAGTACGTCCCGCAGCCGGACCCGTTCGGGCAGAACTACCAGCAGCCGCACAGCGGTCCGGTCCGGACCGGACCGCCGAGCACCCCGTTCCCGGTGCCGACCGGTCCGCCGAGCCAGCCGTTCCCCGCGGTCAGCGAGCCGATCAGCACCTGGGGGCCGCCGCAGAGCTCCAGCTGGGCGCGCGGCGACCAGCCGCCGAGTGCCGGCGGCGGCCCGATGGACCGCACCCAGCCCGCGGTGCGCACGCCGCGCCAGGGCAAGGTCGGCGCGGTCCTGGAGACCTCCGGCCTGGAGGGCGAGCGGCTGGCCATCCAGCTGGTCGAGGTCGTCGACCCGGCCGACTACCTGTTCACCGCGGCGGGCTACCGGTTGCAGCCCGGCGAGCGCTCGATCGTGGTGCACACCGAGCTGACCAACCGGGGGACCACCCCGTTCGCCACCCTGCCGGACCTGTACCTGGTGCTGGTCAGCCCGGACGGCCAGTCGATCTCCAAGGCGCCGGTGTCGCTGTCGTCGCGGCCGCCGCACCGGATCGGGGTGCAGCCGGGCGAGATCGCCAGCGGGCACACGGTGTACGTGGTGCCGGAGCCGACGGTGATCACCTCGGTGCGCTGGAGCCCGCGCCCCGACGAGGAAGCGCTGACGCTGACCTGGTCGGTGGAGTAGCTCACCAGACGTTGCGCCGCTCCCACTCGGCCCACCGCTGTTTCCTGACCGCGGTCTTCTTCTTACCGCGCGCGGTAAGAAGCGCTCCGATCGCGACAAGAGTGGCCAGCACCACGAGCCCACTCGCGGCGTTGCCCCCGGCGTTGCCCGCGACCAACGAGACCAGCCACCCGATCAGAAACACCGCGGACGGGTAGAGCTCCAGGATCCCGACCAGGATCGCCAGGAGCAGCCGCAGCACGAACACGAGGAACCCCAGCGGCGGCGTGGAGCCGATCACGGAGTCGTCGTAGACCAGCCGGAACCCGTCGAACGGGTGGTAGAAGGTGTTGGCCCACCAGCTGTTCGCGAGCTCGCGCGACGCCTCGGTCTGCCGGAACCCCACCTCCGACAGGGTCGCGTTGGTGATGTCGATGGTGAACTCGTGCGGCCTGGCGGTCAGCGGCGCCCTGCCCTCCAGCACCGCGTGGAACTCGTCGCCCGCGGTGCGCAGGTCGAAGCCCTGGTCGGTTCCCCTGCGGTAGTCGCGGAACACGACCCGGGTGGTGTCGGGCCGCAGCGGCTCGGTGAACTGCAGGCCGATGGCCACCTCGCCGAGCGGGGTCACCAGCGACACCTCGCTCTTGACCTCGACCTTGTTCTCGCCCACGGTCAGGCTGAACGACACCGGGAAGACATCCGGGGTGCGCACCGACACCTCGAGGTTCCCGCAGCCCGCCACCGCGGCGAGGACGGCCAGCAAGATCGCGAACTTCCGCATACCCGCCCCGTCGCACCGGAGGTGCCCCGGGTTAGCCGGTGTCCGTGTTCTGTCCAGCGGCCGGTCCGGGTGCGACGGTCAGTAGTCCGCCTCCAGCACGGCCAGCGCGCCCGCGAGGTCCGGCGGGTACTCGCTGGTGAACTCCACCCAGGAGCCGTCAGCGGGGTGGTGGAAGCCCAGCGAGCGCGCGTGCAGCCACTGCCTGCTCAGGCCCAACCTCTTGGCCAGCACCGGGTCCGAGCCGTAGGTGAGGTCGCCGACGCACGGGTGGCGCAGCGCGGAGAAGTGGACGCGGATCTGGTGAGTGCGACCGGTCTCCAGCCTGACGTCCATCAGGGACGCCGCGCGGAAGGCCTCGATCGTCTCGTAGTGCGTGATGCTCGGCTTGCCATCGGCCACGACCGCCCACCGGTAGTCGTGACGCGGGTGGCGGTCGATAGGGGCGTCGATGGTGCCCACGCTCGGGTCGGGGTGTCCCTGGACCAGCGCGTGGTAGCGCTTCTCGACGGTCCTCTCCTTGAACGCGCGCTTGAGGACTGTGTACGCGTGCTCGCTCTTGGCGACGACCATCACGCCGGTCGTACCGACGTCGAGGCGGTGCACGACTCCCTGGCGCTCGGCAGCGCCAGAGGTCGAGACCCGGATACCGGCGGCGGCAAGGCCACCGATCACCGTTGTCCCGCTCCACCCCGGACTCGGGTGCGCGGCGACGCCGACCGGCTTGTCCACCACCACCACGTCGTCGTCCTGGTAGACGATCTCCATGCCCTCGACCTTGATGGCCTTGATCTCCACCGGCCGCTCGGGCTCGGGCAGGGTGACCTCGAGCCAGGTCCCGGCCAGCAGCCGGTCGGACTTGCCCGCGGGCCTGCCGTCGACCAGGACGTCACCCGCCTCGGCGATCGCGGCGGCCACGGTGCGGGACAGGCCGAGCAGCTTGGACAGCCCGGCGTCGACCCGCATGCCGTCGAGGCCGTCGGGGACCGGGAGGGTTCGGGAGTCGCTCACGCGTCTTCCCCCTTGCGCTGCTTGCGGGTGATGGTGCCGTCGTAGTCGCGGCCGAGCAGGGCGAGCAGCACGATCAGGACGCCGCCCACGGAGATGCCCGCGTCGGCGACGTTGAACACCGGGAAGAAGTCGCCGTCGGGGGCGAACACGGACACGAAGTCGACCACGTGGCCCTGGAACACCGCGGGGGCGCGGAAGATCCGGTCGGTCAGGTTGCCCATGGCCCCGGCCAGCACCAGCCCGAGACCCAGTGCCCAGCCGGTGGAGCGCAGCTTGGGCATGATCCAGATGATGGCGACCACGACACCGGCCGCGATCAGGGTGAACAGCCAGGTCATGCCGGTCGCCATGGAGAACGCGGCGCCCGGGTTGCGCACCAGCTGCAGGTAGACGGCGCCGCCGAGCAGCCGGATCGGTGCCTCGCCCTCCAGCGTCGCGGTGACGATGATCTTGGTGACCAGGTCGGCGGCGTAGACCAGCACCGCGGCGACGATCAGGATCAGCCCCCGTTTGCGGCCGAGCCCACCCTGCTCGGGCGCGCCCTCCTGCTGTTGGGTGTCGGGACTGTCGTCGTCACGTTCGGTGCTCACCGGGCCATTGTCCACCGGACCATTGTCCACGAGCGCGCGCAGGCTATTGCGCCAGGAAGGCGGGCAGCGGCCGCGGGTCCTGGACCGGTGCCCAGCGACCGTCCACGACGGCGTACTCGACGGCAGGTCCATCGGCCACCAGCGAGCGCAGCGCGGCGACCACCCGGTCGACGTGCTCGGCCCTGGTGCCCAGGCCGATGCTGATCCGGACGGCGCGCTCCTCCTGCGCCCCGGCCCGGCCGAGCAGCCTGCGGGTGGCGATGTGCGCGCAGAACGCGCCGTCGCGCACGCCGATGCCGTGCTCGGCCGACAGCACGGCCGCGACCAGGCCGGACTCGATGCCGTCGACGGTGAAGCTGACGACGCCGACCCGGTCGTGGTCGTCGCCGAACAGGCTCAGCGACCGCAGGCCGGGGACCGTGGCCAGGCCGACGCGCAGCTTGCGCAGCAGCGCGCGCTCGTGGTCGACCACCGCCTCCCAGTTCTCGGCCAGGGTGTCGCAGGCGACCGCGAGGGCGTGCGCGCCGACGACGTTGGGCGAGCCCGCCTCGTGCCGCTCGGGGACCGCGGACCAGGCGACACCGAGCCGGTCGCCCCAGTCGACGACCTGGGCGGTGGCGCCGCCGCCGACCAGGTACGGCTCGGTGGCCTTGAGCCAGTCGGCGCGGCCGACGAGCGCGCCGGTGCCGAACGGGGCGTAGAGCTTGTGGCCCGACAGCGCCACGTAGTCGACGTCGAGCGCGCGGATGTCGATCGGACGGTGCGGTGCGAGCTGCGCGGCGTCTAGCGCTACCCGTGCACCGTGACGGCGGGCGACCTCGCTGAGCGCCTTGATCGGCCAGACCTCGCCGGTGACGTTAGAGGCGGCGGTCAGCACTACCAGCCGCGGACCGACCGGGGTGGCGCGAAGAGCCTCGTCGAGCGCGAGGACAGCGTCGCCCGCGCTCGCCGGGGTCTGCACGCGGTGCACGTTCGGGCCGCGCCACGGCAGCAGCGCCGCGTGGTGCTCGGTGTCGAACAGCACGACCGACGTCGCCCGGGGCAAGGCCTTGGCCAGCAGGTTCAGGCTGTCGGTGGTGTTGCGGGTGAACACCACGGTGTCGGAGGCGTCGGCGCCGACGAACCGGCGCAGCACGCGGCGCGCCCGCTCGTAGACCTTGGTGCTGACCTGGGAGGCGAACCCGGCGCCGCGGTGCACGCTGGCGTACCAGGGCAGCAGCTCGTCGACCGCGTCGCGGACGGTGTCGAGGCACGGCGCGCTGGCGGCGTGGTCGAGGTTGGCGTAGGGCACCTGCCTGCCGTCGACCAGCGGGACGTCGAGGCGCGCACCGGCGACCGCGGGCACGGCGGGTGCGAGGGGAGCCTGCTCGGCTCGGGCGGTGGGAACAGCGAGCGTCATGCCGACCTCCAGGTCCGGGACCCGGAGCGGTGATCGGCGGGTCCGCGCTTGTCCGCCCGCACTGCGCGGGAGGACCAGGTATTCACCCGGGGCACCCCACCGCGGAGGAGGGTTGCCGGCCAGCAAACCGGGGTTTGACGCTGGCGCTCATTACCTTGTCGAGCACTCTATCGGACGCTCGGCCGCCCATTCGAGGGGGTGAGGCCTGGATCACCCCTCCCCGGTCTCACCCCGCCACCGCGCGTAGCGGCCCGAACGGTCGACCGCGCGGATGCGCCGCTCGGTCGCGGCCTTGGCCTGCTGGGTCGCCACGATCAGGATCTGGTCGCCTTCCTGCAGGCGGGTCGTGGGCACCGGCGTGAACCCGGCGCCCGCCCTGGCCACGAGGCTGACCGTCGCGCCCTCCGGCAGCCGCAGTTCGGAGAGGTAGACACCGTGCAGTCTGGACCCGACGGGGATGGTGAGCTGGAGGAGTTCGGCGTCGAGTTCGTCGAGAGTGGCGGCGTCGACCTCGACCTCCTTGGGGTGCGCCCCGCTGTCGAGGCCGAGCAGCCTGGCCAGCCCGCCCAGCGTGCTGCCCTGCACCAGGGTGAGCACGATGACCAGGACGAACACCGCGTCCACCAGCCGTTGCGCGCCGGGCACGCCCTGCGACAGCGGGATCATGGCGAGCACGATCGGCACCGCGCCGCGCAGGCCCGCCCAGGACAGGAAGACCTGTTCGCGCCAGGGCATCCGGAACGGCAGCATCGAGATGAGCACCGACAGCGGTCTGGCTATCAGCGTGATCACGGCGCCCGCGACCAGCCCCGGCACGACCGCGTCGAGCAGCCGGGACGGGGAGGCGAAGAGTCCCAAGAGGACGAACAGACCGATCTGCGCGAGCCAGCCCAGTCCTTCGGCGAAGGAGATGGTGTCGGAGCGGTGGGGCAGTCGTGCGTTGCCCAGGACTAGAGCCGCCAGGTATGTGGCCAGCAGCCCGGAAGCGTGCAGGCTCTGTCCAGCAGCGAACGCCAACACACACACGGCGACTGTGGCCAACGGGTAGAGACCGGTCGACGGTAGGGCCGCCCGGCGCAGTGCGTGCGACCCGACCCAGCCGAGCGCCAAGCCGATCGCAGCACCCCCACCGAGTTCGTAGGCGGCGGTGAGGGAGAGAAACCAGTCGACTTCGTCGGACGAGGTAAGGACAACGACGGCGATGTAGCTGGGGGCATCGTTGATGCCGCTCTCCAACTCCAGCGACCCGACCAGCTTGCGCGACACGGACAACCGGCGCAGCACGCTGAACACCGCTGCGGCGTCGGTCGAGGCGAGCACCGCGCCCCACAGCAACGCCAACCGCCAGTCGAACCCGAGCAGCCAGTGCAACCCCGCGCCGGTGACCAGGACGGTGATCACCACGGCCAGTGTGGACAGCAGGATCCCGGGCAGCAGCGCGCTCCTCACCTCGCTCCAGCGCGTGGTGAGCCCGCCCTCGGCGAGGATGAGCACCAGCGCCGCGAGCCCGAGGGACTGGGTCAGCTCGGCGTTGGAGAACTCGATCCCCAGCCCCGCCTCGCCGATGACCAGGCCCAGCCCCAGGTAGAGCAAGAGCGACGGCAACCCGAGTCGGACCGATGCGCGTACCGCGAACACCGCGACCAGCAGAACAGCCGCACCGATCCCCAACGCGAAGGTGAGCTCCTGCACGCCACCTCCAGATCCCGTCCGTATCGCGAGCATTGTCCCTTGCCAGCCGCCGCGGTCGCGCACCCACCCGAAGGTGAGGCGATGATCACGAACCGGCGCCGAGCAGCCGTGCTAGCACCGCGGGCGCGTCCGGTGGCGCCGGGTCGATCTCCACGACCTTGTCCCGGCCGCGCTCCCCCGCCACGATCACCACGTCCCGCGACCGCACCCCGAACGCGTCGGCGAGCGCCTGCCGCACCGCCTCGTTCGCCTTACCCTCCACCGCGGCCGCGGCGACCGCGACGACGACAGCGTCCCCGTCGCCCCAACGCCCGCCGACGATTTCCCGCTTCGCGCCCGGTTTCACGCGTACCGCGAACCTCATCCGTCACCGTCCGGTTGGGCCAGGAGGATCAGCATCACGTCGGCGACGTAGGCCCGCTTGGCGGCGGGGGTGCGCGGGACGACCGCGGGGTTGGCCCGCTGGAGTTGGGCCTGCCCGAGGTAGATCGAGTAAGCGGTCGCGGCGCGGCGGCGGGCCTGGGCGCGGGTGAAGCCGAGTTGGGTGAAGAGGGTGACCACGTAGTCCATCCGCCGCGACCCGACCCTGGCGACGGCCGCGGCGACGAGCGGGTCGCCGAGGCTGGACTGCAACGCCAGCTCCACGTCCACCCCCCGCTCCGGGCGCACCACGGCGCTGATCAGCCGGTGCAGCCGCTCCACCGGCGTCGCGCCCTGCTCGGCGTGCGCGATCACCGCCTCGGTGTGCTCGTGCTCCCAGCGCAGCAGGGTCGCCTCGACCAGCGCGTCGCGGGTCGGGAAGTGCCAGTAGACGCTGCCCTTGGTCGCCCCGGCACGCGCGGCAAGCGGCTCGACGGCGACAGCCGCCAACCCGCCCTCCGCCAACGCCGCCAACGCCGCGGCCGTCCAGTCCTCCCGAGTCCTGCGCACCACGGCCATACGTTAGCGTACGGTCAAACCATACGGTCCCGTATGGAAGGCGCAGCAGATGATCTTCAACCGCCACCAGCGCGCGCTCCAGGCTCCCCCCGCCGAAGCCGCCCACCTCCTCGACGACCTGGCCCTGCCCGACACCGCGACCTGGCCGAGGGAGCACTGGCCCGCCCTCCGCCTCGACCGCCCCCTGTCCCCCGGCGCGACCGGCGGCCACGGCCCCATCCACTACACCTGCACCGACTACATCCCCGGCCACCGAGCCGAGTTCACCTTCACCCCCGACGCCCCCGTCCGCGGCGGCCACGCCCTCACCCTGTTGACCGGCCCCACCCCGGCGACATCGGTCCTCCGCCACGACCTCTACGGCCACCCCCAGGGCCTAGGACACCTCACCTGGCCCCTGATCTTCCGCTGGCTCCACGACGCCCTCATGGAAGACCTCCTGGACAACGTCGAACGCGCCCTAGGCACCCCACCCGCACACCCCGCCCACTGGACCCCCTGGGTCCAAACCCTCCGCCGCCTCCGCTGAGTCCATCCCCAACCAAGCCGGATCACTCTCCCCCGCCACGCCGAGCCACTCTCTTCCGCCACCCCCTCTCATCCCCACCCGGCACCGTCCCGACTCGGCAGGGCCACCGCCCACCCCTCGCCCTGTGTCGCACCGTTCTCGCCCGGCAACGTTCCCGGCCTGGCAAGACATCGCCCACGCCTTCGCCCCACGTCGCACCGTTCCCAACCCGACAGCGCCACCATCGCCAAGACGCCCCACCCACGCCCTCAACCCCCACACCGCCTCTTACCCCACCGCCCCCGGTTCGCGCCCGCGCGCGGGTCGAGCCTCGCCCAGCCCCCACCCACCCGGGGGGCGTCCCTGCGCCAGTGTATCGGGCCACGGTTGCGTTTCGCGAAAACGCGAACCGTCTGTGGACAACTGCGGCGTTGTGGATGGGCACGACCTGGGGGCGAGCGCGGCGGAAAGCGGGAATTCACCCGATCGAGGGCCAACCAAGCGCACATGGGGAACGAATGCGGGTGGCCGACCGCGGGCGCCCGAATGGCGCAGTGGGCGCTGCTGCATCACTCGTAAGGCCCTAGGGCCGAACACGTAAAGTTGCCCTGTGCACTTGCGTTTGCACGGGATTACGATGGGGCGACCGTCACGCCGGATCGGCCATCGAAGGGGGTTCCGGCTCGCGCCCGGTGCTCGCCGGGACGGCCGAGCGGGCTGCCACATGACCTCTCACCGCTGGAGCGTGGAGTCGGCCGACCGGGTGGGCGTGCGGAGCGTGTGGACCGCCGCGCAGGCGCGGGCCAGGGCTCTGGACCTCGACATCCTCACCACCGCCGCGGTGCTGGCCGTGGCGGCGCTCGCGGCCGTGTTGCGGCTCGGCGCGCTCGGTTCCCCCGCGCAGGCGGGCGAGGGCCGGAACGTGTCACAGGTGTTCGCCGTCGATTCGCTGGGTGCGCTATTGGATGCCAACGCGTCCCCTTTGGCATGGTTACAAGCTGGTGGCTACACGGCTCTTACCGAGGCGTTCGTAAGACACGAAACAGCCCTAGGCGCCGCGAGAGAGCCGATGGTCCTATTCGCTGTAATGACAGCCATCCTGATGTGGGTGCTATCGCGCAGGATGGGGTTATCGCGGCTGACGGGGGCAATAGCGCTCGGTATTGCCGCCCTCTCCCCCATGGCGCTAGGACTCCAGTTAGGCGTAAGACCCGAGAACGTCGCCATGCCCTGGGCCCTGGCCGGGATCGCCCTGCTGTGGACGCCGCGCAAGCACCGAAGACTCGCGCCAGACCTGTGGGCGACCCTGTTCCTTGTCATCGCCGTGATCACGGCACCGGTGACCGCGTTGCTGATCGTTACCGCCGCCTGGTTGATCTGGCGCCGCAGACGCAAACGGCTGTCCCTGATGCTCGCGTCCCTCTTCGTCCTAGGCACCGGCATCGGCATGGGCCTCGCGGCAGGGCTAGCTGGACTTCTCATCGCCGCCGAAGGACCCCGCGCCCAGGAGTGGATCGCCACAGACCCGCTGCTGGCCGCTGCCGGCCTCTTAGCCACTCTGCTGGCGCTCTTCTCTTACCGCCTCCGTCCCCTGGCAGTCGGAGTGCTCGCTCTTATCGCTGTCGCCGTCATCCCCGGCGGACCCGGGACAGCGGCTCTTGCCTTGGCGGTCGCCCCGGCGGCTCTTCTGGTCACCGGCGTAGTCGAGCGAGCGACCCGTCCCCCGCGGATACCGGCCGTGATCCTGGGCGTGGTCCTAGCGGCTACAGCGATCCCCTCATGGGTAGGTGGCCTGCGCGCGTCCATCTCCAACCGCGTCGACCCAGAGCCGGTCGCGGACGCTTCCCTTTGGCTGCAAGAGAACCTGCCGACCACACCTGTGGTCACCGACGGCATAACCTGGGTCGAACTGGTCCGCGGCGGCCGCGACCCTGAGGCCGCGAGACTCGTCGTCGACTGCCCCGCCACCTGCTCAGCCCAGTCGTGGCTCGTGGTCACCCCCGGACTACGGCTGGTCCTATCGCGGCGCCCCGCACTGGCTCAAGCAGCGGCGACAGGCCAGACCGTCGCCGTCTTCGGTACGGGTGACGACCGCGTCGAGATCCATCGGCCTTCTATCGCAGGCACCACGGACACCGAAGAGGAACGACAGGCCCGCGCGGAGGTCGGCGCCAAGGTGGCCGACTCCCCCAGGATCGCCGCGCCGATCACGGTCGACCAGACCCTAAGGACGGGCCGCACCGACCCCCGCTTACTCACAACGTTGGCCGCGTTGTCACAAACGCGCCCGGTACGGGTAACAGCTCTACCCGAGGTAGCGGGCGAAGACGCCGCCAACCAACCACGTCGACAGGCACTGCTCACTGCCGCAGAGGAGCCTGCCGACGAGATAGCGCAGTTCTTCACCAGCCAGAATGGCGTACTACGCCCGGAATCGGTCACCGCCACCGCCGAGGGCGTCCTTATCCGCTACCCGGCGGGCACCCCGGCGGGCCTGCTCATCCCGTTCGGTTAGATGGCCCCGAGGAACTTCCCCGTTACCGCTACTGCGGGCGCCGCCGCACCGGCGTTCTCCACCAAGACCGCGAACGCGACATCGTCGCGGTACCCGGCGAACCAGCCGTGCGCCTGCGACCCGTCGCCAAACTGCGCCGTGCCGGTCTTGCCGTGCACCGCGCCATACCCCTTCAGCGCCTCGCCGCGCCCGGCCGTGACGACCTCGCGCATCATCGAGCGCAGGTCCGCGATCACCGCGCCGGACGGTCCTTTGTAGCCGGTCTTCACCGTCGTCTTGACCGTGGTGAACAGCTGCGGCGTGACCGGCCCGCCCTTGGCCACGGTCGCCGCCATCAGCGCCAGGCCGAACGGGCTGGTCTGCACCGTGCCCTGCCCGATGCTGTTCTCCGCCTGCTGCGCGACACCGCTCGCCGCGTCGACCCGGCCGGTCTGGGTGGTCAGCCCGGGGATCTCGAAGTCGGCGGCGAGGCCGAACTGGGCCGCGGCCTTGGGCAGCGCGTCCAGCGGCAGGTCGGCGGCCAGTTGCGCGAAGGTGGTGTTGCACGACTTGGCGAACGCGGTGTGCAGCGGCACGTCGCCGAGGTCGAAGTCGGCGTTGCGGATGGTGCGCGTCCCGATCACCTTCGACCCCGGGCAGGGCAGCACGGTGTTCGCGGTCGTCTTCCCCGAGCCGAGCGCGGCCGCGCCGGTCACCACCTTGAACGTCGACCCAGGCGGGTACAGGCCGTTGAGCGCCTTGGGCGCGGTCCCAGCGGTCGTGTTCTGCGCCACCGCCAGGATCCCGCCGGTCGACGGCTGGATCGCGACCAGGTACGCGGGCGCCGACACCGAGTCCACCGCGGCCTGCGCGGCGTTCTGCGTCTTGACCCTGACCGTGGTGCGCAGCGGCTCCTTCGGCGGGGTAACGGTGCCGAACAGGTTCTCGATCTCCTTGCCCCCGCCGTCGACCAGCGCGATCCGGCTGGTGCCCGCCACGTCCTGCGGCGTCACCGACCTGGACATGGCCCCGACCAGCATCGGCGCCAGCTTCGGGTCGGCGGCCCTGGCGGTGCTGCCCTGCCAGGTCAGCACCGGGGCGCCGTCCTTGTCGACGACGGCGGTGGGCTGCCCGGCGGCGCCGATCAGGGCGAGCTTGGTGCCCGGCACCAGCCGCGGGTGCACCAGGGTCGGGTTCCAGCGCACCACCCAGCGCTGCCCGGAGCGGACCAGGCCGAAGGAGCTGGCGTACTTCCAGGTCTGGCCGCCGCCGATCTGCCAGGAGAGCTGGAAGGTGGCGGTGGGCTGCGCGGCTGTGTCCTCGGGCAACACGCTCGCGGTAGCGAGAACGACGTCCGGTCGCAGTGTGCTGTTGACCGCGGTAAGAACCGACTCCGCGGCGGCAGGGTCATCGGTCAACTGGGCCGCGGCGCTGAACTGCTGCGTGGAGAACGCGCGCAAGAACTGCTCGGATACCTGAGACGGGGTGAGTTGGGGCTGTGCGGCGGTGGTCTGACCGGTACCACCTTGCGCGCTGGCGAGGTCCGGCGCTGGGGCGCGATCACCCGGCAGCAGCACGAATAACGCGACTACGACGATTGCGACAACGGCGACCCCGCCTACAGCCAGGACCACCCGCCTACGCGCTTGCGACACGCCCTTACCCCCAGTGCGTCCCGAGTCGCGTGCCTCTCACGCGACTCGGCCACACGATGCCAGGCCGTGGCCTCCCGCTACCAGCGATCCTTCGGAAAGCCACGGCCCTGGCACCACACCATCACACCTTGCGCACATCCACGCGCACTACGAGACCGTCGCCGACAGTGCCCTCGGCGGCGGTAGCCGTACCGGCGTCGACCGCCTCCGCGAGGACCTCTTTCGCGATGAACTCGCGGTGCGCCGCGAGCACGGCGTCGAGCTCGGGCGCCGCGGAGGTGTCGACGGTCAGCACGATCCGGTCGGACACCTCGAGCCCCGCGTCGCGGCGGGCCTGCTGCACGATCCGGACCAGGTCGCGCGCGGCGCCCTCGGCGGCCAGGTCGGCGGTCACCTCGGTGTCGAGGACGACCAGCCCGGAACTGGCGGGCAGCTCGGCCGTCGCTCCGGGGTCGGTGGCCACCAGCCGCCGCTCGTACTCGCCCTCGCGCAGCTCGATGCCCGCCGCGACGACCGCGCCGGACTCGTCGGTCGACCACTCGCCCGCCTTGACCGCGCGGATCACCTTCTGCACGTCCGGTCCGAGCCGGGGGCCGGACACCCTGGCGTTGACCACGAGCTCGAAGTGCCCGTGCGCGGCGACGTCGGTGGTCAGCTCGACCGCCTTGACGTTCACCTCGTCGCGGACCAGGTCGGTGAAGGGCGCCAGCACCTCGGCGTCGGCCGCGGCGACCAGCAGCCGCGCCAGCGGCAGCCGCACGCGCAGCTTGTTGGCCTTGCGCAGCGCCAGCGCCGACGAGCACACCTGCCGCACCCGGTCCATGCCCGCGACCAGGGCGTCGTCGCCGGGCAGGTCGATGGCGTCCGGCCAGTCGGTCAGGTGCACCGAGCGGCCGCCGGTCAGCCCGCGCCACACGACCTCGGCGGTGAACGGCAGCAGCGGCGCGGTCAGCCTGGACACGGTCTCCAGCACCGTGTGCAGGGTGTCGATCGCGTCGGTGTCGCCCGCCCAGAACCGGTCCCGGGACCGGCGCACGTACCAGTTGGTCAGCACCTCCAGGTACTCGCGCACGGTCTGGCAGGCACCGGAGATGTCGTAGACGTCCAACGCGGCCGTGACCGACTCGACCAGCTGCCGGGTCTTGGCCAGTACGTAGCGGTCGAGCACGTGCGTCGAGTCCGTGCGCCACCTACCTTCCTTGCCCTCGGCATTCGCATAGAGGGCAAGGAAGTAGTAAGAGTTCCACAGCGGCAGCACGGCTTGCCGGACCGCGTCGCGGATACCGCGCTCGGTGACGACGAGGTCGCCTCCGCGCAGGATCGGGCTGGCCATGAGGAACCAGCGCATCGCGTCGGAGCCGTCGCGGTCGAATACCTCGTTGACATCCGGGTAGTTGTTGCGCGACTTGGACATCTTCTGCCCGTCGTCGCCGAGCACGATGCCGTGCGCCACGCAGGTGGTGAACGCGGGCCGGTCGAACAGCGCCGTGGCCAGCACGTGCATGGTGTAGAACCAGCCGCGCGTCTGACCGTTGTACTCGACGATGAAGTCGCCGGGGTAGTGGTCCTCGAACCACTCGCGGTTCTCGAACGGGTAGTGCACCTGGGCGAAGGACATCGCGCCGGACTCGAACCAGCAGTCCAGCACCTCCGGCACCCGGCGCATGGTCGAGGCCCCGCTGGGGTCGTCCGGGTTGGGCCTGGTCAGCTCGTCGATCGCGGGCCGGTGCAGGTCGGTCGGGCGCACGCCGAAGTCGCGCTCCAGCTCGTCGAGCGAGCCGTACACGTCGACGCGCGGGTGGTCCGGGTCGTCCGACACCCACACCGGGATCGGCGAGCCCCAGAACCGGTTGCGGGAGATGTTCCAGTCGCGGGCGTTGTCCAGCCACTTGCCGAACTGGCCGTCCTTGATGTGGCCGGGCACCCAGGTGATCTGCTGGTTCAGCTCGACCATGCGGTCCTTGAACCGGGTGACCGCGACGAACCAGGACGAGACCGCGCGCTGGATCAGCGGGTTGTCGCAGCGCCAGCAGTGCGGGTACGGGTGGTCGTAGGTCTCGTGCCGCAGCAGCAGTCCCGCGTCCCTGAGGTCGCGGATGATCTGCTTGTTGGCGTCGAAGACGTGCTGTCCCTCGTACGGCGCGACCTCGGCGGTGAACCTACCGTGCGGGTCGACCGGGATCACGACCTCGATGCCCGCCGCGTCGGTGACGACCTTGTCCTCCTCACCGAAGGCAGGGGCGATGTGCACGATGCCCGTGCCATCCTCGGTGGTGACGTAGTCGGCCGCGAGGAACTGGTGCGCGTTGGTGCGACCGACGAAGAAGTCGAACGGCGGCAGGTAGCGGGTACCGAGCAAGTCGCTGCCCTTGTACCGCGCGACAACAGGTAGGTCCTCACCCAGCTCACGCGCGTACGCGCCAACGCGAGCCTCGGCAAGCAGGTAGCGCTGACCGTTGGACTCGACCACGACGTAGTCGACATCGGGGTGCACCGCGGCGGCGAGGTTCGACGGCAGCGTCCACGGCGTCGTCGTCCACACGAGAGCGTGGACGCCATCGAGATCGGTACCGGGAGCCTGCACCCTCAGCCCTACCGTGACGGCAGGGTCCTGACGGTCACGGTAGGTGTCATCCATCTTGGTCTCGGTGTTGGACAATGGCGTCTCACAACGCCAGCAGTACCAGAGCACCCGGAAGCCCTCGTAGACCAAGCCCTTGTCGTGCAAGGACTTGAAGGCCCACATGACCGACTCCATGTAGTCCAGGTCGAGGGTCTTGTAGTCGTTGTCGAAGTCGACCCACCGCGCCTGCCGGGTCACGTAGTCGCGCCACTGGTCGGTGTAGCGCAGCACGGAGGTGCGGCAGACCTCGTTGAACTTCTCGATGCCGAAGGACTCGATGTCGCTCTTGGAGGCGAACCCGAGCTGCTTCTCCGCCTGCACCTCGGCGGGCAGGCCGTGGGTGTCCCAGCCGAAGCGGCGCTCCACGTGCTTGCCGCGCATGGTCTGGTAGCGCGGCACCAGGTCCTTGACGTACCCGGTCAGCAGGTGGCCGTAGTGCGGCAGCCCGTTGGCGAACGGCGGGCCGTCGTAGAACACGAACTCGTTGGCGCCGTTGTCCCCGGCGGGCCTGGCGTCCACTGAGGCCTGGAACGTCCGGTCGGCCGACCAGTGCTCCAGTACCGCGGTCTCCAGGTTCGGGAAGGACGGCTGGGCGGGCACGGTCGGCTCGCCGCTGTACGCCCTGGGGTAACCCATGGGTGGCACTCCTCGTACGGATCGGTGGGACCCACACGGGGACGACCAGGACGGCTCGTGCCGTCCCGCGCCGCGGTACCACCCCGCTTGCCGCCCTGGCGGGCGACCACTCGTCGGTCGGCTGTGACGGGCCGTCCCGTCCGGTTCTACAGGGCCAGCGCCCGTTCTTCCGGAGGCTCCCCGGTGATGGCCGGATCAGTGCCTGTGCCGTCGAGTCTAACTCCGCCGCGCAACCCGGTTCGCCGCCACCCGGATGAGCAGGTAGAGCACCAAGGCGTTGCACAGGTGCCAGGCGAAGTGCGTGCCGAGGGGGAACCCTGCGCAGACAGCGGTATCGACCGTGCGCAGGGTAAGCGACACCCCGAAGAGGGCAGCGATACCCGCGAACCACAGCGCGTAGTGCAGGTCGCCTCTGACTAGGAGCAGCACCCCGAACACGACCATCCCGAGCAACGCGGGCAGGTAGCTCCCACCGCCGATGACGAGGTTCACGAGCACGCCGAACGCGATGAACAACGGAGCGCCCAGCCAGGCCCACCGCCACCGGAGTTCGAGGAAGGTCTTGGGGAAGACCACCACGTAGGTGATCATGAACGCCAGGATGGGCGCCACGTCCAAAGTCGCCGCCCAGCGCGTCGCGACTGTGTGGAAGGTGAAGCTACCGAGCCCGATGACCGCGAGGAGCACTACGAGCGCCGTCACGCACCATGGCGCTCCCGTGCGGCGAACGTGCCGGTAGGCGAAGAACGCGGCGATCAGGAACGCGACGTTGGTCCAGGCGTTGACCGGCTCGGACCAGAACTCCGGCCCGGTGCGCTCGCAGTACCCGTCGACCGGCATGCCCACCTCCGCTAGGGGTGCCCCGCCTCGGCGGCGAACGCCGCAGGCCGGAACCCGCGCCACACCACGGCGGTCAGCGCAACCATAGCGACGCCCGCGGCCCAGAAGGGAGCGGTGACCCCGAACCCGCGCACGACGAACCCGCCCAGCAGCGAGCCGATCGCCGAGCCGCCGACGACCAGCAGCGAGTACACGCTGCCCACCCGGCCGCGCAGCCGCTCCGGCACCGCCCGGTGGCGCACCGAGGTCAGCACGACGCCGAGCACCGCGCCGTGCGCGCCGAACAGGACGTTGATCACGACCGCCACCCAGGCGTCGGTGGTGATGGCCAGCCCGAAGTGGGTGGCGGTCTCGATGAGCAGGCCGACCCGCACCAGCAGGCTGTCACCGACCCGCCGCTGCAGCCACGGGGCCGACGCCGAGCCGATCAGCCCACCCGCGGCCACGGCGGCGAACAGCAGGCCGAACCCGACCTCCGACAACCCCAGCCGCTGCTCGGCGTAGAGCACGAGGATCGAGACGGTCGCCATCAGCGCGATGTTCATCAGGCACAGCGACACCGCCATGGACCGCAGCAGCCGGTGCGACCACGCCCAGCGCACGCCCTCGACGATCTCGTCCCGCATCCGGCGCCGGTGCTCGACCCGGCGCGGCGGCGGTCGGTGCCGCAGCGTGGCGGCCACCACGGCGCCGAGGAGGAACAGCGCGGCCTCCAGGCTGAACGGCAGCGCGGCGGCCACGACGAACAGCGCCGCCCCCAGCGGCGGTGCGACGAACAGGTTGGTCACGATCGCCACGCCCTGCTGCCTGGCATTGGCACGCGGTAGCGCCTCGACCGCGACGACGTCCGGCACGAGGGCGGTCGCGGCGTTGTCCACCAGGGTCTCGCCGACCCCGACCAGGAAGAACGCCAGGTACACCAGCCACACGGTGACGGCGCCGGTGGCCACGGCCACGGCGAGGCCCGCGATGACGACGCCGCGGTAGACGTTGACCGCGACGACGACCCGGCGGCGGTCCCACCGGTCCACCAGCGCGCCGCTGATCAGCGAGAACAGCAGCCACGGCAGCTGCGCGACGAAGACGACCGCCCCGATGGCGGCGGGGTCGTCGGTCAGCCCGGAGATCAGCAGCGGGCCCGCGGCGATCATGATGCCGTCAGCGGTGTTGGTGACCGCCGAGGTCGTCCACAGGCGGGCGAAGTCCGGCCCGAGCCTGGGTGGTGTGGTGGTCGTCACCGAACCAGCTTGCCGACACGGCCCCCTCGGCAGGGGAGATCCGGGGTGACATAGATCATCCCACCGGCAGAACGGCTACTCCGACGCCTCGGTCCGCTTAGGACCGCGGCCCTCACGGTGGCGGGTAGCGAGAACGGCGTCCGGGGTGCAGTGGGCGCACGGGGTGAACCCGAGCTGCCGGGCCTCGGCGACCGGTAACGCTATCGACGACCGTGAGCCGAGCCAGCCGCAGCGCGTCAGGTGGTAGCGCGGCCGTTCGTCGAGGACCCGGACGTCCACCCGCAGGTCGGAGATCACCAGCAGGTCGGCGGCGTCGGTCGCCTCTTCCGCGGGCTCCTGCTCCTGGTCGAGATCGACCACGTCAGGACCAGCGGGGGGATCGACCGGTGGGGGTGGGTCGATGCGCTCGATGTCCGGGGCCCCGATCGGCCCCAGCGCGGCAGTGTCGAGCGGTGCGGGAGTGTCCACCGGTGTGCGGCGCCGCCGGGACCCGAGCCAGTCCACCAGCAGGATCGCGGCGGCCACCACGGAGATGACCACCGAGATCCACGCCCACACGGTGTTGGCCGTGGTGAGCGCGGCGACCAGCAACCCGAAGGCGCCGAGCACGAGGACCAAGACGAGGAACAGCACCATGCGTCCCCAGCCAGGGCGCGGCGGGTGTCAGCCACCCGCCGCCTGCCCGTGGACTGGTCAGCCCGCCTCGGCGCGCGGTCCGAAGGAGTAGCCGCTCTGCTGCCCGGCGCCCCTGCCCTCGGTGGTTGGCGCCGCGGAACCGCGGTCACCGAGCTCACGCAGGCTGGACTCCAGGAACGTCTTGAGCCGGGTGCGGTACTCGCGCTCGAAGGTGCGCAGCTCGTCGATCTTCTTCTCCAGCGTGGTCCGCTCGGCCTGCACGGCACCGATGATCTCGGTGTGCTGGCGCTGGGCGTCCCGCTCGAGCGTGGTGGCCTTCTCGCGGGCCTGCCGGTCCAGCGTCTCGGCCCTGGTCCGCGCGTCGTTGAGCATGGTCTCGGCCCGGGTGCGGGCCTCGTTCACCATGGTGTCCGACTTCGCGCGGGCCTCCGAGAGCAGCTGCTCGGACTTGGTGCGCGCCTCGGCGAGCATCCCGTCCGCCTCGGCCTTGGCCTCGCCGGTGAGCCGGTCGGCCATCTCCTGGGCGAGCCCGAGGACCTTGGCCGCCTGCACGTGGTGGTCGCCACCACCGCCGGGGTTGGTCTGCTCCAACGAGCTCGGCGGCGGGACCGGCTGCAAGCGCCGGGGCTCCTCCACCGGGCGCACCGGCGCGACCGGGGCACCCGCGCTGCGGGCGTCCTCCAGGTCGGCGCGGGTGGACTCCAGCTGCGCGTCGAGTTGCTCGACCTGCGCACGCAGGTCGTTGTTCTCCTCGATCAGGCGGGAGAGCTCCACCTCGACCAAGTCGAGGAACGCGTCCACCTCGTCCTCGTTGTAGCCCCGCTTGCCGATGGGAGGCTTGCTGAACGCGACGTTGTGCACGTCAGCGGGGGTCAACGACATCTGATCACCTCACGCACTCCAGGGCTGCGGGTTTCCCGGGGTTCCCCGTTCACCCGGGATACGCCAGTCGCATCAGAATGAATACGACCAACAGCAGCACCATAATCGATAGGTCCAGGCCCACGCCTCCGATCCGGATCGTCGGGATGAGCCGACGAACAAGACGTACCGGAGGATCGGTCACTGTGTAGATGGTCTCCAGCGTTACCGCAACCCCACCCGCCGGGCGCCAGTCCCTGGCGAACGTGCGGACGAGTTCCACCACGACCCGCGCGGTGAGCAGCAGCCAGAAGGCGAACAACACCCAGAAGGCGGCGAGGAGCAGTGGTTCCACGGGTCAACTGTGCCATCACTCAGCTTCGGGTGGCGAACCCACCCTCGGCCAACCGCCGCTTGTCCTCCGCGGTGGGGTCGACGTTGGGTGGTGAGATCAAGAACACCTTGTTGGTGACCTTGTCCATCGAGCCGCGCATGGCGAACGCCAGGCCCGCGGCGAAGTCGACCAGGCGTTTGGCGTCCGCGTCGTCCATCTCGGTCAGGTTCATGATGACCGGGCGGCCGTCGCGGTAGTGCTCGCCGATCGTGCGGGCCTCGATGTAGCTGCGCGGGTGCAACGTGATCACCCGTCCGAGTGGATATCCGGCGGGTTCCGGCTGCCGCTGCCGCACGGCGGGCGGCTCGCGGCGGGCGTCCACGGCCAACGCGCCGTGGGTGGGCTGCTCGGGGGCCACCGCGGGGGTCCACGCGGGGCGTGGGCGGGCGCGCTCGGCGGGCTCGTAGTCCTCCTCGGCCTCGTCCCGGTAGGGACCACGCTGACCGCCGAACCACCGGCGCCTGCCACCCGGGTAGTCCTCGAACTCGTCCTCGGCGTACTCCGGGCGGTAGCCGCGCCGGTCGTACTCCTCGGCCTCGTAGTCGTCGAGCTCGTCCGCCGGGACCATGCCGAAGTAGGCCTTCAGCTTCTGCAGCGTGCTCATAGCCGTTCCTCCGGATTCCCCGAGCGTGGTCGTGCGCGCGTTGTCCGACTACCACGTCCCCGCAAGGCTCAACCCCGGGCTTCGGCGATCTTGCCTGCCGGGGTCCGTTCCTGCTAAGGGGAGGCTAGCCCGCGTCCCCCCAGCAGCGCGGTTCCGACACGCACGCACGTCGACCCGTAGTCGATCGCCTGCTCGAGATCGTTACTCATGCCGCAGGACATCTCCGTCGCCGAGGGGTATTCGGCCCGCAACCTGCCCGCGGCAACCGCTAGACGTTCGAACGCCGCCTCGGGTTGCGTGCCCAGTGGCGCCACCGCCATGATCCCGCGGAGTCGAAGATCACTCGATCGAATTACCCGTTCGGCGAGGTCCGGGAGCTCGTCGAGCGGGCAGCCGCCGCGGGCCGGGTCACCGTCGATGCTGGCCTGGAGCAAGACCTCCAGCGGCTCGGCGCGCTCCCCCGCCCCGATCGCGGCGGCCGCGGCCTTGGCGAGTGCGTCGGCGAGCCGTCCTGAGTCGACGGACTGGACCTGCGCGGCCCAGCGCAGCACCGACCTGGCCTTGTTGCGCTGCAGCCTGCCCACCATGTGCCAGCGAACCGGGGCGCCGGGACGCAGCGCGGCCATCGCCTCCGCCTTGGGACCGGCCTCCTGCTCGCGGTTCTCGGCCAGGTCGAGCACGCCGAGGTCGACCAGGGCGGCGGCGTCCTGCACCGGGAACGTCTTGGTGACCGCCAGCAGGCGCACCCCGGCCGGGTCGCGCCCGGCGCGCGCGCACGCGGCGTCGACCCTGGCCCGGACCTCGGCGAGGTTCGCCGCGATCTCGGCGGCGCGGTCGGTCACGGCTCCACCCAGGTGACCGCGGCCAATCGCCCAGTGGTGCCTTCCCTGCGGTGACTGAACAGCGAACGCTCCTCGTTCGTGCACCGCGGGTCGATCCCGATCTTGGCGACCCCGGCGTCGGCCAGCTGCCGCCACAGCCCGGCGCGCAGGTCGAGTCCGGCGGTGCCCTTGCGGGTCCGGCAGGCCGTGCCGGGCAGGTGCTGCTCCACATCGGTCTGCATCGCCTGCGGGACCTCGTAGCACTCGCCGCAGACCGACGGGCCGAGCAGGACCTCGACGCGGTCGACATCGGCGCCCGCGGCCACCATCGCCGCGAGCGCGGCGGGGACGACGCCGACCCGGGCGCCGACCCGGCCCGCGTGCACCGCGCCGACGACCCCGGCCTCGGGGTCGGCGAGCAGCACGGGGACGCAGTCGGCGACGAGCACGACCAGGGCGAGGCCCGGCCGCGCGGTCACCACGGCGTCGGTCGCCTCGAGCTTGTCCGGCACGGGGCCGTCGACGACGCCGACGGTGCGGCCGTGCACCTGTTCCATCCAGACGAGGTGGTCGGCGGGCAGCCCGAGCTCGCGGGCCAGCCGGTCGCGGTTGGCGGCCACGGCCGCCGGGTCGTCGCCGACGTGGTCACCCAGGTTGAACGAGTCGTACGGCGCCTGGGACGCCCCGCCTTCGCGTGTCGTGACCACGCGCCGAATCCGCACACCACACCCCGCACCGCTAGAGGAGTTCGCCGACCCCAAACCTAGCGCCCCGCGACCCGTCCCGGTGTCAGCGCCGCATGAACGGCGGCACGTCGACCTCGTCGTCGGGGTCCTCGGTGACCGGGACGGCCCTGCCGTGCACGCCGCCGCCCTGGCTGGCCCGCACGCTCGGCAGCGGCTGCGCCGGGGCGGCCTGCTGCGCGTAGTCCTGGCGGTAGCCGACCGGCTGCTGCTGGTGCTGCGCGGGCTGCTGGTGCTGCCCCTGCTGGTGCTGGGTCTGCTGCGGCTGCTGGTGCTGGACCTGCTGGTGCCCGACCGGCTGCTGGGTCTGGTAGCCCTGCTCCGGCAGCGACACCGGCTGCTGGACCTGCTGCTGCGCGGGCGGTTGGTGCTGCGCGGGCTGCTGCTGGTGCTGGGCGGGCGCCTGCTGCGGCTCGGCGTGGACCTGGCCCGCCTGCGCGGCGGCGGTCGTGGTCGCGGACCTGGTGCCGAAGCCGACCGGGTCGAGCTTCTTGTGCGTGGGGCCGCCGCTGTCGAACCCGGCGGCGATGACGGTCACCCGCACCTCGTCGCCGAGCGAGTCGTCGATGACCGTGCCGAAGATGATGTTGGCCTCCGGGTGGGCGGCCTCCTGCACCAGCGACGCGGACTCGTTGATCTCGAACAGGCCGAGGTCGGAGCCGCCCGCGATGGCCAGCAGCACGCCGTGCGCGCCGTCCATCGAGGCCTCCAGCAGCGGCGAGTTGATCGCCTTCTCCGCCGCGGTCACCGCGCGGCCCTCGCCGCGGGCGGAGCCGATGCCCATCAGCGCGCTGCCCGCGCCGGACATCACGCTCTTGACGTCGGCGAAGTCCAGGTTGATCAGACCGGGGGTGGTGATCAGGTCGGTGATGCCCTGGACACCGGAGAGCAGCACCTCGTCGGCGGAGCGGAAGGCGTCCATCAGGCTCACGCCGACGTCGCCAAGCTGCAGCAGCCGGTCGTTGGGGATGACGATGAGCGTGTCGCACTCGTTGCGCAGCTCGGTGATGCCGTCCTCGGCCTGCCTGGCCCGCCGCTTGCCCTCGAAGGAGAACGGGCGGGTGACCACGCCGATGGTGAGCGCGCCGAGCTTGCGCGCGATGGAGGCGACCACGGGGGCGCCGCCGGTGCCGGTCCCGCCGCCCTCACCCGCGGTCACGAAGACCATGTCGGCCCCCTTGAGGACCTCCTCGATCTCCTCGCGGTGGTCCTCGGCCGCCTTGTGGCCGACCTCGGGGTTGGCGCCCGCGCCGAGGCCCCTGGTCAGTTCCCGGCCGATGTCGAGCTTGACGTCGGCGTCGGACATCAGCAGTGCCTGCGCGTCGGTGTTCACCGCGATGAACTCGACACCCTTGAGCCCGACCTCGATCATGCGGTTGACGGCGTTCACGCCGCCGCCACCGATGCCGACGACCTTTATCACGGCGAGGTAGTTGTGCGGGGGCGTCATCGAAGCCGCCTTCCTTGTCGTCATCAGTGGTGCGGGTACCCGATCCGGGGAACCCTCGACCTCAACCAGAGAGTGAGGGTGATGTCAACCCCGGACCTGGCAAGGAAGGTATGCACAGGACTGGTCTCGATCCAGCCGCCACGCCGTGCGCGGCCCCGGTTGTTGGTCACCGACCGTGCGGGCGCCCCGTTCACTCCCCCGTGGTGCCGTCGAGCAGCTCGCGGATCACGTCGAGGTGCCCGGCGTGCCGCCCGGTCTCCTCGATCATGTGCATGAGCACCCAGCGCGGGGTCAGCAGCTTGTCGCCGCGGAAGGTGACGATGTCGTCGAGGCCCATCGCCGCGATGACCTCGCGGCTGTGCGCGCACTGCTCGGCGTAGTCGGCGAGCAACCGCTCGAGTGACAGGTCGGCGGCGATCTCGAACTCGCCGTCGGGGCGTTCGGCGCTGTAAGGGGCGCGGTTGGGCTGACCGCGCAGCGCGACGTCGAACCAGTAGGCCTCTACCCAGCGCAAGTGGGACAAGAGCCCGGCGACGGTCATCAGCGGCGAGGGCAGGACGGAGCGGTGGGCGTCCGCTTCGGACAGGCCCGCGGACTTGTGCGCGATGGTGCCGCGCAGGAAGTCGAGGAACGCGGCGAGCAGCAGGCGCTCGTCACCCTGGTACGGCGGCTCGACCCTGGGGTCGTGGATCTCGGTCATGGGGGAAGTGTGTCCGAGAGCGGCGCGGACGCGCAGCGGATTTCCGTCCCCTGTGGACAACTCAGGAGATCGTGGGGAAGTCCGGCGCGGCCACGTCGAACGTCTTGCCCTCCTGGGTGAGCAGGGCACCGAGCACGGCGGCCTTGCGGGTCACGTTCTTCGCGTCGCCCCACTTGACCACCCGCTGGTCGGCGAGGCCCAGCCGGATGTCGGTCGGGGTGCGCGCGGTCACCGAGACGACCACCTTGGCCAGCTGCGGCGGGATGCCCGCGAGGACGGCGGTGGCCGCCCTGGTGGCGTTGTCGCCGCTGGCGTCGAGCACGGGCAGGCCGGGCGGTGCTGCCTTGATGGTCCCGTAGTCGACGCCCGCCGCGTCCAGCAGGTGCGCGCCGTCGTCGCGTACCGCGACCGCGACCGGGGTGCGCTCGGTGACCGCCAGCTCCACCGTCGCCGGGAAGGACCGGCTCACGTCGACCGACCCCACCCGGGGCAGCTGACGGATCCTGGCGGCGATCTCGTCGGTGTCCAGCGTGGCCAACGGCGTACCCGGTTCGATGGCGGCGGCCGCGCGGACCTCGTCCGCGGTGAGGTCCTTGATGCCGGTGACCTCGACGGTGTTGGCACCGAGGACCGGGGTGAAGAACACGAGCACGACCAGGCCGGTCACGGCCAGGAGCGAGCCGAGCACCGTCCACCGGCGGACGAGGTAGCGGCGTGCCGTGCGCCTGCGCGCGGGCCGCTGTGCGCCACGCGGCCTGCGCCGGGTACGCCTACCGGGGACGGTGCTGGTCACGCCTCGCGCTCCAACTCGGCGAGCACCTCGGGGCCGAGCATGGTCACGTCACCAGCGCCCATGGTCAGCACCAGGTCGCCGTTCTGGACCAGACCCGCGACCAACGCGGGTACGCGCTCGAACGAGGGCTCGTAGTGCACGCGCTCGGCCGGGAGGGGCACCGCGTCGGCGACAAGAGCGCCGCTGACACCGGGCTTGGGTTCCTCGCGCGCGCCGAACACGTCGAGGACCACGACCTCGTCGGCCAAGCCCAACGCGGTGCCGAACTCGGTCGCGAAGGTCTCGGTGCGGGAGTACATGTGCGGCTGGAACACCACTACGACACGGCCACCCTGCGCGGCGGGACGTACAGCGCGCAGCTGGGCGTCGACCTCGGTGGGGTGGTGGGCGTAGTCGTCGTACACGCGAACGCCTGCGGCGGTGCCCTTGTACTCGAAACGCCTTCGCACACCACCGAAGGCGGCGATGCCCTCGCCGAGTTCGGCCAGTGGCGCACCGAGTTCGATGCCCGCCAAGAGGGCCGCGACAGCGTTGCCTGCCATGTGCTCGCCAGGTACCGCTACCCCGAGCTCGATCTCCTGGCCGCCCAGGGTGAGCCGGGCCAGGCCGCCCCCGTCCGCGGGGTGGTAGTCGAGGATGGTGGCGTCATCCGGTCCCGTGGTCAGGCGGCCGTACCTGCGCACGCGGATGCCCTTGCCCTGGGCGCGCTCGGCGAGCGCGGCCGAACCGGGGTCGTCCACGCAGGCGATGAGCACGCCACCGGGGGTGATGCGGTCGAGGAACGCGTCGAACACCGCGACGTAGGCCTCCACGGTGCCGTGGTGGTCCAGGTGGTCGGCCTCGACGTTGGTGACCACGGCGACCGACGGCGAGAACACGAGGAACGAGCCGTCGCTCTCGTCGGCCTCGGCGACGAACGCGCCCCCGGTGCCGTGGTGGGCGTTGGCACCGGACTCGTTGAGGTCACCGCCGATGGCGAACGACGGGTCGAGCCTGCAGTGCTGGAGCGCCACGGTGAGCATCGAGGTCGTCGAGGTCTTGCCGTGCGTGCCCGCGACGCAGGCGACCTGGTGGCCGACCATCAGCTCGGCCAGCGCCTGCGAGCGGTGCAGGACCGTCAGCCCGCGCCGCCGCGCCTCGACCAGCTCCGGGTTGGTGTCCTTGATCGCGGTGGACACGACGACCGCGGTAGGGCCACCGGGGAGCAGGTCCAGGTTCTCGGCGACCTGCCCGACCGCGATGCGCGCGCCCTGGGCCCGCAGGGTCAGGAACGTGCGAGTCTCCTTGGCGTCGGACCCCGACACCGCCGCGCCCCTGGCCAGCAGGATGCGGGCGATGCCGCTCATCCCCGCGCCGCCGATGCCGACCAGGTGCGCGCGCTCCAGCGGGCCGTTCACGACACGCCCTTGGCCGCGGCGTCGAGGACCATGCGGGCGAGCACGTCGGCGGCCTCGCGGTGACCGGTGCCCTGCGCCGCCGCGCTCATCGCCGACAGGCGACCGTGGTTGGTCAGCATCGGGACGACCAGTTCGGCGACCTTGGCCGGGGTCAGGTCAGCGTCATCGACGAGGACAGCGCCACCGCCGTTGACCACCGGCTGGGCGTTGAGCGCCTGCTCGCCGTTGCCGTGCGGGAGCGGCACATACACCGCGGGCAGGCCTACCGCCGAGACCTCGGCGACGGTCATCGCGCCACAACGGCACAGCGCGGCGTCCGCGGCCGCGTAGGCGAGGTCCATGCGCTCCAGGTAGGGCACGGCGACGTAAGACGGCGCCCCTGGGACTGCCTGGACCGCGAGCGTGTTCTTGGGGCCGTGCGCGTGCAGGACCCCGATACCCGCCTCGGCGAGTTCACGTGCCGCGCCGGACACCGCGGTGTTGATGGACCGGGCACCCTGGGAACCGCCGAACACCAGCAGGGTCGGAGCGTGCGGGTCGAGGCCGAAGAACGCGCGGGCCTCGGCGCGCAGCGCGGCCCGATCGAGGTTGATGATCGACTCGCGCAGCGGGATGCCGATGACCTCCGCGCCGGGCAGGCCGGAGTCGGCCACGGCCACCGCGACCCGCTCGGCAAACCGGGCACCGACCTTGTTGGCCAGACCGACCTTGGCGTTGGAGTCGTGGACCACGATCGGCACGCGGCCGCGGGCAGCCAGGTAGGCGGGGAGGGCGACGTAGCCGCCGAAGCCGACCACCACGTCAGCGCCGACGCGTTCGAGGACCTCGCGGGTGGTCTTGACCGCGGAGCGCACCTTCAGCGGCAGCTTCAACAAGTCCACATTGGGCTTACGGGGCATGGGGACGGGTGGGATCATCTCCAGCGGGTAGCCCCGCGCGGGGACGATGGTCTTCTCCAACCCGCGCTCGGTCCCCAGGGCGACGACACGGGCGTCCGGGCGCAGCCTCATGACCGCGTCGGCCAGCGCTAGCGCGGGCTCGATGTGCCCGGCAGTGCCACCCCCCGCGATCACCACGCACGGACCCGTGCGGGTGGGCTGACTGGCACCGGTGGGACCAACGGTCAACGACGTCCTCCTTTGGAGTTCCGCGGCGTACCGCGGCTTGTCTTCTGCCGGGCGAGGGCCGCACCGCCCGCCCGTGGGTAACCCTGACGCTCCGGGGCGCGCTTGCGCGGCTCGGCCTGCGGCGTGCTCCTGCGCTGCGCGGTGCCCCTCGGCGGCGTCGTCGGCCGCGCGGGCTTGCGCTTCTTCGGCGGCTTGTACGGCTGGGGCGCGGTCAGCTTCATGATCTTGCCGAACCGGCCGGGGCCCTGCGACCGCAGCGCCGACACCGCCTCGGGCTCGTTCCTGGCGCAGTTGGCGAGGATGCCGAACACCAGCATGGTGACCACGACCGAGGTGCCGCCGGAGGAGATCAGCGGCAGCGTGATGCCGGTGACCGGCAGCATCCCGACCACGTACCCGATGTTGATCGCGGCCTGCGCGACCAGCCACACGGTCAGCGTGGCGGCGACCATCCGGATCCACGGGTCGATGTTGCGCGTGGCGATGCGCATGCCCACCACGGCCAGCATCGCGAACAGGCCGAGCACCAGGACGCAGCCGAGGAAGCCGAGTTCGTCGCCGATGAGGGCGAAGATGAAGTCGTTGTGCACGTTGGGCAGGTAGCCGGACTTCGACGGCCCCTGACCCAGCCCCCGGCCGAACAACCCGCCGTCGGCCAGGGCGAGCTTGGCTTGCAGCGCCTGGTAGCTGCTGCCCGCGAGGTCTTCCTCGGGGCTCAGGAAGCTCAGCACCCGGGCCAGCCGGTAGTCGGTACCGACCGCGAGCAGCGCGACACCCGCGAGACCGCCCAGGGCGAGCGCGCCGAACAGGCGCAGCGGGGCCCCGGCGAACCACAGCAGCGCGATGAGCACCACGCCGAGGGTGATGGTGCCACCCAGGTCCGGCTGCAACATGACCAGGGCGAACATGAGCAACGCCATCGGCACGACTGGCACGAGCAGGTGGCGGTACCGGTGCAGGACAGCCCGTTTCAACACGAGCACGTGCGCGCCCCACAGCGCCAACGCGAGCTTGCAGACCTCGACCGGTTGGAACGAGAACGGTCCGAGCCGGAACCAGCTCTGCGTGCCGTTCAGCGTCGTGCCGAGCGGGGTGAGCACGGCCATGAGCAGCAGGACGCTGATCGCGAGCGCGGCCGGGCTCAACGCCCGGATGCGCTCAAGCGGGACGCGAAGACCCAACCAGAACAGGACAGCCCCGATGAGCACATAGAGGAGCTGCTTCTTGAAGACGGTGTAGAGACCCGCGCCCGTCTTGAGCGAGGCCACCGACGACGCCGACAGCACCATCACCAGACCGAGCGCGGTGAGCAAGGCGAACACGGCCAGGACTAGGTGGAACGAGGCAAGAGGTCGACCCAGCCACGCGGTCAACGCCGTGCGGACCGCGAGGAACCGCCCGCCGGTGCTGGCGGCGCGGCGCGGACGGGCAGCGGTACCGACGTTCCCGGCGGTATCGTGCGCGGTCATCACCGGCCTCCGGTGGCGCCGTCGCTCGTTGCCGCGCCGCCGTCGAAGGTCGAGTTCTCCCTGGCGCGGGCGACCGCCTCGGCGAAGGCGTCGCCGCGGTGGGCGTAGTCGCGGAACATGTCCATTGAGGCGGCAGCGGGCGCGAGCAGCACGACGTCACCCGGACGTGCCATGGCGCCTGCCGCGCTGACCGCTGCGATCATGGGTTCATGGTCTCCCGGGGCCTGCCGTCGGACGGGGACATCCGGGGCGTGTCGCGCCAGCGAGGCGGCGAACGCGTCGGCGTCCGCACCCAGCAGCACGACACCGCGCAGCCGCCCGGCGACCGCCTCGACCAGCGGATCCACCGTCGCGCCCTTGAGCAGACCACCCGCGATCCACACCACGGACCCGAACGACAGCAAGGATCCTGCCGCCGCGTGCGGGTTGGTGGCCTTGGAGTCGTTGACGTAAGAGACCCCGTCCACCTCGCCGAGCGGGACAGCCCTGTGCGCGCCCGGCTCGAACGCGCGCAGCCCCTCGCGAACCGCATCGGGTGACACTCCGAAGGATCGCGCAAGCGCGGCCGCGGCCAGGGCGTTGGCGACGTTGTGCGAGCCGACGACGTTGAGGTCGGCCAGGCAGGCCAGCTCCTCGGCCTGCTCGCGCGGGTCGGCCACGAACGCCCGGTCCACCAAGAGGTCCTCGACCAGGCCCAGCTCGCCGGGCCGCGGTACGCCGAGACCGAACCCGACCTGCACGCCGTCGTGCTCGGCGGCGAGACGACCGGACCACTCGTCGGCGGTGTTGCGGACGACGACCCCGGCGCCCGCGTAGGCGCGCCCCTTCGCCTTGGCGTACTCCTCTATGGAGCCGTGCCAGTCGAGGTGGTCCTCTGCGAGATTGAGGACAACGGCGGTGTGCGCGCGCAGCGACCGCTGCCAGTGCAACTGGAAGCTGGACAGCTCCACCGCGAGCACGTCATGTCCGGCGCGGATGGCGTCGATCACGGTCAGGCCCACGTTGCCGCAAGCGATGGCGTTGCGACCGTCCGCGCGCAGGATCTCAGCGAGCATGCCAACGGTGGTGGTCTTGCCGTTGGTGCCGGTGACCACGAGCCACGTGGGCGGTTGGGGCAACCTCTCCGACATCAGCCAGGCCAACTCGACCTCGCCGATGACGTCGATGCCCGCGGCCACCGCTGACGCCAAGAGCGGGCTGCTCGGCCGCCAGCCCGGGCTGGTGACAACGAGCGAGGTGCCCGCCGGGGGCTCGCTGAGGCCAGGCACCAGCGTGGCGCCGGTGTCGGCCAGTTCCGCCAACCGCTCGGCGTTCCCATCGGTGACCGTGACCTCGGCGCCCATCTCCAGCAGCGCCACGGCCACCGACCGACCGGTCACCCCGGCACCGGCCACCAGCACCTTGCCGGTGACCAGGCCCGTGAAGGGCCCGGTCACACGCCGCCGCCCAGCGCGAGCCAGTCGGCGTAGAACAAGCCGAGGCCGAACATCGCGCAGACGCCCGCGAGCAGCCAGAACCGGATGATGACCGTGGTCTCCGCCCAGCCTGCCAGCTCGAAGTGGTGGTGGAACGGGGCCATCCGGAACAGCCGCCGCCGGGTGGTGCGGAAGATCGCGATCTGCAGCACCACGGACACCATCTCGACCACGAACAGGCCGCTGATCACGATCATCAGCAGCTCGGTGCGGGTGGTCATGGACAGGCCTGCGACCAGGCCGCCGAGCGCCAGCGAGCCGGTGTCGCCCATGAAGATCTTGGCGGGTGCCGCGTTCCACCACAGGAAGCCGATGCAGGCGCCCATCGCCGCCGCGGCCACGATCGCCAGGTCCAGCGGGTCGCGCACGTCGAAGCAGGCTGGCTCGGCCACCCGCGAGCAGTCGTGGCTGAACTGCCAGAACGAGATCACCACGTAGGTGCCCATGACCATCGCCGACGAGCCGCCCGCGAGGCCGTCGAGGCCGTCGGTGAAGTTCACCGCGTTCGACCACGCGGACACCGCCAGGTAGCAGAAGACGATGAAGCCGATGCCACCGAAGGAGATGATGGTGATGTCACGGACGAAGGACAGGTTGTCCGAGGCGGGGGTCAGCTGACGCTCGTCGGGGAAACGCAGCGCCAGGACCGCGAACACGATCGCCACGACGAGCTGGCCGACCATCTTCGCGGTCTTGTTCAGGCCCAGGTTGCGCTGCTTGCGGATCTTGATGAAGTCGTCGAGGAAGCCGACCAGGCCCAGTCCGGTGGCCAGCATCAGCACCAGCAGGCCGGAGGCGGTCGGCGAGTCGCCCCGCCCGGACCAGGCGTTGACGATGTGCGAGGTGCCGTATCCGGCCCACATGGCGATGATGATCGCCACGCCACCCATGGTGGGGGTGCCGCGCTTGCTCTTGTGGCCCTCGGGGCCCTCTTCGCGGATCTCCTGCCCGAAGCCCTGCCGGGAGAAGACCCGGATCAGGTACGGGGTGAGCAGGATCGAGATGACCATGGCGATCGCGGCGGCGATCAGGATGCTCTTCACCTGGCGTCCCCCGCCACCAGCGCCTCGGCGACCCGCCACAGGCCAGCGGCCTTGGACGCCTTCACGAGCACAACGTCACCTGGCGCCAACTCGGCGCGCAAGAGCGCCACCGCGGCATCGACGTCCGGCACCAGCACCGACTCCTCTCCCCACGAGCCTTCCAGGCTCGCCCCCTGGTGCATCGCGCGAGCGAGCTCGCCGACGACCACCAAGCGGTTGATGTCCAGTCGAACGGCGAGCCTGCCGATGTCGTCGTGCGCGCGCACCGACTCCTCGCCCAGCTCACCCATCACCCCGAGGACGGCCCAGGACCGGCGGCGGTTGCCTGACCGGGCCATCGTGGCCAAGGTCTTGAGCGCCGCGCGCATGGACTCGGGGTTCGCGTTGAACGCGTCGTTGACCACGGTGACGCCGTCGTCGCGGGTCACGACCTCCATCCGACGCGCGGAAACCCGCTGCGCGCCGGTCAGGCTGTCCGCCACCTGTTGCACCGTCGCGCCCAGTTCCAGGGCGATGGCGGCGGCGGTAAGGGCGTTGCCCACGTGGTGGGCTCCGTGCAGGCCGAGGGAGACCGGAGCGTCGCCCTGGGGGGTGCGCAGCAGGAAGCTCGCACGCGCCTGGTCGTCGAGAGTGATGTCGAGGGCGCGCACCTGGGCGGACTCGGCCTCGCCGACGAGCACGACCCTGGCCTTCGTGCGGGACGCCATCGCGGCCACCAACTGGTCGTCGGCGTTGAGGACCGCGATCCCGTCCTCGGGCAGCGACTCGACCAGCTCGCCCTTGGTGCGGGCGATGTCCGCGCGGGTACCGAATTCGCCAAGGTGGGCGGTGCCGACGTTGAGCACGGCACCGATGCGCGGCGGGGCGGTGTCGCACAGGGCGGCGATGTGGCCGGGGCCTCGCGCGGACAGCTCCAGCACGAGGTGCTTGGTCTGCCCGTCCGCTCGCAGCACGGTCCAGGGGTGGCCCAGTTCGTTGTTGAACGACCCGGGCGGCGCGATGGTCGACCCCAGCGGCGCGAGCACCTGTGCGATGAGGTCCTTCGTCGAGGTCTTACCCGAGGAGCCCGTGATACCGACAACGGTCAGGCCGTCAGCGGTGAGCCTGTCTGCGACAAACCGGGCAAGCCGTCCCAGCGCCGCGAGCACCGCCGCGCCTGATCCGTCTTTGTCGCCGGTCAGCGCCACCGAGCGCGTGTGCGCCTCGGACACCGGCGGCACGATGATCGCCGGAGCGTCCACCGCCCGCGCGGCCAGGACCGCGACCGCGCCGGACTCGACGGCCTTCGCGGCGTAGTCGTGTCCGTCGACCTTGTCGCCGGGCAGCGCGACGAAGAGTCCGCCCGCCGTGATCTCCCGGGAGTCGAACTCCACGGTGCCGGTCACCACTGCCGCCGGATCCGCTTGGTGCACCGTGCCGCCGACGATGTCAGCGACCTCTCGCAGGGTAAGGGGGATCATTCGGTCACCGTGCCCAGTCGCTCGCGGATGGCCGCGGCGAGCTCGTCGCGGTCTGAGAAGGGATGCACAACGCCCGCGACCTCTTGGCCTGTCTCGTGGCCCTTACCCGCGATGACGACCACGTCCCCATCGCGGGCGTTCGCGACCGCGGTGACGATAGCCCGCCTGCGGTCGCCGATGTCGACGACCTCGCCGCGCTCCGCGGACGGCACCTCGGTGGCCCCGGCGAGCATGGCGGCCCGGATCGCGGCCGGGTCCTCGCTGCGCGGGTTGTCGTCGGTGACCACGAGCAGGTCGCTGCGCCTGGCCGCGGCCGCGCCCATCAGCGGGCGCTTGGCGGAGTCGCGGTCGCCGCCGCAGCCGAGCACGACGATCACCCGGCCGTCGGTGCGCGCCCGCATCGCGTCGAGGGCGAGCGCGACGGCCGCCGGCTTGTGCGAGTAGTCCACGACGGCGGTGAAGTCCTGCCCCAGCGCCACCCGTTCCATCCGGCCGGGCACCCTGACCTGGGCGAACCCCTCGACGATGGCGTCGATCGGCACCCCGGCGGTGTCCAGGATCGCCGCCGCGAGCAGGGCGTTGGCGACGTTGAAGGTGCCGGGCATCGGCAGCGTCGCCTCGGCGGTCCTGCCACCGGGGGCGTGGACGCGGAAGGTCTGCTCGCCGCTGAGCGAGACGCGCAGGTCCGACGCGGTCCAGTCGGCCGCCCCGGTGGTGGACACGGTGGTGGTGTGCTCGCGCACGAGCCTGCGCCCCCACTCCTGGTCGACGCAGACGACCTCGGCGGCGGAGCGGCCGTCGAACAGCAGCGCCTTGGCCTGGAAGTAGTCCTCCATGTCGGGGTGGAAGTCCAGGTGGTCCTGCGAGAGGTTGGTGAACGCCCCCACGGCGAAGCGCGTGCCCGCGACCCGGCCCAGCCGCAGCGCGTGGCTGGAGACCTCCATCGGCACGTGCGTGACACCGCGCTCGACCATCACCGCCAGCAGCGCCTGCAGGTCGGGGGCCTCGGGTGTGGTGAACGCGCTGGCGAGCCGGTTGCCCGCGATGCGGGTCTCGACGGTGCCGATCAACCCGGTCGTCAGGCCTGCCGCGGCGAGACCCGCGTCGACGAGGTAGCTGGTGGTGGTCTTACCGGACGTGCCGGTCACACCGAGCACGCTCAGCGCCAACGACGGCTCCCCGTAGACCCACGCGGCGAGTGGGCCTAGCGCGGCACGCGGGTCCGGGTGGACGACCACCGGCAGACCCGAGTCCCGCACGGCCGGGTGCTCGGCCCCGGTGGGATCGGTGAGGACGGCGACGGCGCCGGAGGCGACCGCCTGGGCGGCGAAGTCGGCGCCGTGCGCACGGGCGCCGGGCAGCGCGGCGAACAGGTCTCCGGGAAGGACGTGCTGTGCGCGCAGCGTCGCGCCTGTGACGACCACATCGGACACCGGGTCCGCGGTGGCGTCCCCCGTGGAGAGCCGGGCGTCCGCGCGCGCGATCAGCGTGGCGAGCGGGACGGGCTGGATCCGGGTGGGGCGAGGCGGCGCTGTGACAGCCTTGCCTTCGAGCTTGGCGGGCACGTCGCGGAAGGCTACCTGCGCACGGAGGGCGACCACGCGGCCCCTCGATCGCGGGACCCCGGCGGTATGCGGTAGGTGAGCGCACAGTGATCGCCACCCGGCACCGACCCCGGTCCGGTCACACGATCGGGTGGTCATCGTTTTCGCAGGTCACAGGCCTTGCGATCGGCGTACCGTCGAACTTGTGTTCACCACGATCCAGCGCGCACGGCGCGCACCGAAGCGGGGCGGGCCCGGGTGGTCGCCGGGCCCGCCCCGGCACACCGTCCTCAGCGGACGACCCCGGCGCGATCCGCTACCTGACCAGCGGGACGACCGGCGCCGCCTCGGTGGAGAGGGGGATGGAGTAGCGCTGGGTCAGGAACGCGGCCACGTCGTGGAAGAACGGCGCGGCGGAGTGACCGTCCGGAGTGGAGTACGAGGGCGTGTCGTAGACCATGCCCACCACGAACCGGGGCGAGTCGGCGGGCAGGATCCCGGCGAAGGTGATCCAGTACTTGGAGTCGCTGTAGCGGCCCGCCGCCTGGTCGAACTGCTGCGCCGTGCCTGTCTTGCCGGAGATCTGGTACCCGGTCACCGCGGCGGCGGGTGCGGTACCGCTGTTGCCGTTGGGCGCCTTCTGCGTCACCGCGCGCAGCATGTCGCGGGTCGTGCGCGCGGTCTCGGGGCTCACCACGCGCACCGCCTCCGGGCGCGGTTCCTCCACCCTCGTCCCGTCCGGGGCGATCTTGGCCCGCACGATCCTGGGCGGCACCCTGACCCCGTCGTTGGCGATGGCCTGGTACATGCCCGCCATCTGCAGCACGGTCATCGACAGGCCCTGGCCGATGGGCAGGTTGCCGAAGGTGCTGCCGGACCACTGGTTGCGCGGCAGCAGCCTGCCCGGGCTCTCGCCGGGCAGCCCGACGCCGGTGCGCTTGCCGATGCCCAGCTTGTCCAGCAGCGCGGCGTAGCGGTCCTGGCCGATCTGGTCGGCGAGCATCAGCGTGCCGACGTTGGAGGACTTGGCGAAGACGCCGGTGGTGGTCAGGTTGATCCGGCCGTGCGGCCAGGCGTCGCTGACGGTCCGGTCGGCCACCTGGACGGAGCCGGGCACCGAGTGCACCGCGTCCGGGGTGGTGATGCCGTACTCGATCGCGCCCATGGCGGTGACGATCTTGTTGACCGAGCCCGGCTCGTACGGGGTGGTGACCGCGGCGTCGTTGAGCAGCTTGGGGTCCAGGCCGCCCGGTGCGTTCGGGTCGAAGGTCTTGTCGTTGGCCAGGGCGTAGATCTCGCCGGTCTTGGCGTCGAGCACCACGACGCTGACGCTCTTGGCCTGGCTGCGCTTGCCGAACTCGGCGGCCTTCTGCTGCACGAAGTACTGCAGGTCGGCGTCGATGGTCAGCTCGACATCGGACCCGTTGACGGCGGGCTGCACCTTGTTGGGCGCGCCGACGATCACCACGTCGGTACCGCTCGCGGTCTCCACGACCTGCACACCCGGCGTGCCGGACAGGTCGTTGTCGCGCAGCATCTCCAGCCCGATCAGGCCGTGCAGGCTGTGCTTCTTCTGCTCCGGGTCCTCCATCCGCCAGTTCGCGTACCCGAGCACGTTGGCCGCCAGCGAGCCGCCGGGGTACTCGCGCTTGGCCCGGTCCTCGACGTTGAGCGAGCCGTGCAGCGCCACCAGCTCGCGCGCCTTGGCGGGCTCGACATCGGTGGCGAGGTAGGTGAACTTGTCCTCCGACCGCAGCTTGGTCAGCAGGTCCTGCTCGGAGACCTGCGACCCCAGCACCCTGGCCATGTCGGCGGCGATGGACGCGGTCTCCTCGTCGAAGGTCACCACGTCCTTCGCCTTGCTCTTGGCCGCCAACTCCTCCAACGCCTTGCGCTGCGCGGCGGGCCGGTAGGCCAGGGCCTTCACGTCCACGCTGAACGCCAGCTCGACCCCGTTGCGGTCCACAATGGAGCCCCGGGTCGCCGGGATGGGCAGGTTCAGCAGCCGCTGCCGCTCCGCGCGGGCCGCGAGTGCCTCCGCCTCGAACCCCTGGACCTGCACCAGCTTCAACCCGGCCGCCACCAGCGACGCGATCAACAGGAACCGCACCACGACCACCCGCACCCGGTGGTCGGTCCCGGCCGACCGCTTGGTCACCCGCCGCAACCGCATCGGCGACACACCCCGCCGCTTCGCCCCCTTGCCCTTCCCCCGAGCATGCCCCGCCTGCGCACCCCCACCTCGACCACCAGCACCGCCCCGCGGCACACCCCCAGCACCATCCCCGCGACGCACATCCCGCGCCCCACCCCGCCCCGCGCCGCCCCCATCCCCCCGACGCAATTCCCGACTGCCGTCCCGCCCACCACTCATCCCGCTACCCCGCGGCCCACCCGCGGCACCCCCATCACCACGCCGCAGCTCCCTACCACCGTCCCGCCCACCACTCACGCCACTCCCCCGCCGCACACCAGCACCGCCGCCATCCCCACCACGCGACTCCCGACCACCACCCACTCCGCCGCCGTGCCGCCCGCCCGCGGCGGCACTCCCATCACCGCTCCGCCGCCCACCAGCAGCACTCCCGTCCCCACGGCGCAGCTCCCCACCACCGTCCCGCCCACCACTCATGCCACTACCTCGCCGCACACCCGCATCTCCACCACGCGGCTCCCGACCATCGCTCACTCCCCCGCCCCGCCGCACACCTGTGCCGCTATCTCCCAGACGCGGCCCCTTGCCACTGTCACGACCGCCGCTCGCGCCGCTAGCCCGCCGAGCACCTGCATCCCCGCGGCCATCCCCACGAGACAGCGCCCGACCGCCATCCCGTCCGTCCCCCGAACCGCCACCTCGCCGCACGTCACTCACGCCGCCCTCACCCCCGCCACGCGGTTCTCCACCACTCCCGCGTCCATCGTCCGTTGGCACACCCAGTCCGCCGCGGAGCCCGCAGCACAACTCTTGGCCGCACTCCCCCGCATCACTGACGCCACGCTCTCGATGCGCTCAGCCCTCACAGCCGCCCCCCAAGGCAACTTCCGGGACTCCAGACCACCTTCCGCGTCCTCACCCCGCGGCACATCGCCGCCGCGCTTCCCCCGAGGTGCCCGATCGCCACCCTCGGTCTCGTCGCCCGCGGGATGACCACACGGCAGCTGACCCACGGGGCGCACGTCCCTGGAAAGCCCGTCCCAGATCAGGAGGCCAGAGAGCACAACCTGGACAACATCGGCGCGCGCTCCGCTCGGCTCTCCATGCGCAGCGCGGAACGACATCCGCCAACCCGTCGCTACGGGGACTCGCGCCCTGACTGCCCGCGTCCGGACTAGCCGGTGCGGCCGGCTTCCGGAGACATCCGCAGACTCAACGGGAGGTTCTGGCCTGCGGTGGCCTACCGCTCGGGTGGAGATGGCTTGGGAGTCGATCAACCCGTTGCGGGGGCCGAGGCGATCACCCTCGCGCGTACGGGCCATGGCAGCGCCAAGGGCCGAGCGGCTGGTGTCGTGGCCGGAGCCCACCGCCCGGGTGGGGGTGGGGGATTCCGGGGGGCGGGTGGTGTCGTGGTCCGGGTCCGCAGGCCGGGTGTGGGCTGAGGTCCGCCGGGGTCGGGTTACCTGGGTCCGGGGGGACCCCGGGCCGGTGGTCGCCGAGCGGCGGGGTGGCATCAGCCTGCTCCGCCCGGGGGTGGGGTGGTGTGGCCTTCGGCGGGGTCGATGCGGGGTTGGTTGGGGCTCAGGGGGGTTGCCTGGGCCACGCCCGCGGCTGGGGTGGGCTGTTCGGCTCCGGGGGCGGGTTGGCCTGCGGCGGGCTGGCCGGTGGTGGTGCCGCCGGGGGGTGCCTGGCCCGCGGGTGGGGTGGTGCCGTCCGCGGCGGGTGGGGTGGGGTCAGTGGGGGTGGGGGTGGCCGCGGGTGGGGCTGGGTCGGCTGGTGGGGTGGCGGGCTTGGCGGTGCCGACCAGTTCGACGGTGCCGTCGGGCTTGAGCCTGAGCCAGGCCGCGTCGCCCGCGGGGACCATGCCCAGGTCCTGGGCGCGCTTGGCGAGGGCGGGGGCGGCCTCCTGCTGGGTGACCTCCTGCTGCAGCAGGGCCGCCTGCTCGGCGAGCTCACCCGCCGCGCGCTTGGCGCCCTCCAGGCGGTACGAGTCCGCGATGGCCTGGGTGGTCAACCACAGCGTCGTCGCCACACCGACGGCGAGCAGCGCGATGATCAGGACCACGAACGACGCCCGGCCCGCGCTGGCCTCCTCGGCCACCCGAGCCGACGATGTGTGCGGGCGGACCCCCTCACGCTGGGCCCGCCGCGCGTAGGCGCGCTCCGCGGCGGCCGTACGCGGTCGCTGAACAGCTCGTCGCGGCTTGGGCGGCGTCTCAAGCAAGCCGACCTGGCCTGGGGTTTCCACAGTGGACTGGGCTGCCCGGCTCTTGCGGGCCGCGCGGCCAGTGGGCACCGTGCTCCGCGCACCACGAACAGACCGCCCCGAGCCATCCCCGTCAGCCCGAGCCGACCGACGACCACCGGAACCGGACCCGTCGAGATCAGCCTCGGTCGACCGACGACCGGAAGCCGCGCGCCCGGAAGTCCCAGCGTCCGACCCGGCAGACCGGCGGCGGCCGGTCGAGCCGGGGCTGTCGGGGTCCGTGCCGGGCGAGCGGCGGCGGGAGCGGCTGGGTGAGCCGGAGGTCTCCTGGTCGGCGGTCGTGGTCCGGGTCGAACGGGGGGTTCGCCTGGGGGGTGTGCCGAGGGTGCGGGCGGTCTGGGTGGGACCGTCCGCGTCCGGGGGGATGGGGTCTTGCCGTGCTTGTGCTCTACCGGTCACCGATTCACCATGTTCCGCACCGACACCCCGGTCGTCCTCGTCGGACCGGGTCGTTTCCCGCTGTTGGCCGGGTTCGCGCTGGTCGCGCACCGAGCCGCGCCGTGCCCGGGGCGACCGCCCCGCGCGGGCGGGGGCGCCGCCCTCCGGGGTGTCGTCGTCGGGGGTGGGGTGGCGGGACTGGGTGGGCAGGCGGCCGGTGCTGCTCGGTGGGGCGGTCACGGTGCCTCCCGGACGCGTTCGGCGGCGCGGAGCCGGACTGACTGCGCGCGGGGATTGGCGGCGACCTCGGTCTCGTCGGCCACCTCGGCGCCGCGGGTGAGCAGGCGCAGTTGCGGGGCGTGCTCGGGCAGTTCCACCGGCAGCCCGTGCGGCGCGGTGGACTTGGCCAACTCGGTGATGGCCCGCTTGACGATGCGGTCCTCCAGCGACTGGTAGGCCTCGACCACGATCCGGCCACCGACCGACAGCGCGGTCAGCGCGGCCGGGATGGCGCGGCGCAGCACGTCGAGTTCGGCGTTGACCTCGATGCGCAGCGCCTGGAAGGTGCGCTTGGCCGGGTGGCCGCCGGTGCGCCTGCTCGCGGCGGGGACCGCGTCGTAGAGCAGTTCGACGAGGCGGGCGCTGGTGGTGAACGGCTCGCGCTCGCGCTCGGTGACCACGGCGCGGGCGATGCGGCCTGCGAAGCGCTCCTCGCCGTACTCGCGCAGCACCCTGGCCAGGTCTCCCACCGAGTAGCCGTTGAGCACGTCGGCCGCGGTCTGCCCGGTGGTCTGGTCCATGCGCATGTCCAGCGGCGCGTCCCTGGCGTAGGCGAAGCCGCGCTCGGCCACGTCCAGCTGCATCGAGGACACGCCGAGGTCGAACAGCACGCCATCCACACGCGACAGTCCCAGGCCGACCAGGGCCTCGGGGAGTCCGTCGTAGACGGTGTGCACCAGGTGCACCCGGTCGCCGTGGCGGGCCAGGCGCTCGCCGGAGAGGGCGAGGGCGTTGGGGTCGCGGTCCAGGCCGATCAGGGTGAGCCGGGGGTGGGCCGAGAGCAGGGCGTCGGAGTGCCCGCCGAGGCCGAGGGTGGCGTCCACCAGGACGGCGGGGCGGTCGGCGATGGCCGGGTGCAGCAGTTCCAGCACCCGCCGCACCAGGACCGGCTCGTGGCTGGGTCGATCCGTCACCGGCACACCCCAGACCAGCACACCCGGGTCCCGCACATACCGGCCCCACGCACGCGACCAGCCACACCGGACGCGCGCCGCGCCGCCATGGCAACCACCCCTCTCCGCACCAGGTCACCCCGCCCGAAATGAGCACCGGGTGCCGCCAGGTCCCCGCCCGCTCGTCGGACCTGGCACCGGGGAAGGTGTGCCAGGGCCGAAGGCGAGCGGACCGAGGCCTCACGGCACCCGCGCCCCGCGCTCCGCGTCAGAACACGCCGGGCAGGACCTCCTCCCGGGCCTGGGAGTAGCTGTCCTCGTGCTCGTCCAGGTAGGTCTGCCACGCCTGCGCGTCCCAGATCTCCAACCTGGTGATCGCGCCGATGACCACGCAGTCCTTGCTGAGCCCCGCGTACTTGCGCAGCTCAGGCGCGATCGCGACCCGCCCCTGCCCGTCCGGTCGCTGCTCGTCGGTTCCGGCGAACAGGTACCGCTGGTAGGCGCGGACCGCCTCGTTCGTCAGGGGTGCCGCGGCGACCTTGCGTGCCATCTCCTCGAACTCCGCGCGTGGGAACACGTAAAGGCAGTGATCCTGACCCTTCGTGACCATCAACCCACCCGCGAGCGCTTCCCGGAACTTGGCGGGCAGCGTGAGCCGCCCTTTGTCGTCGAGCCTGGGGGTGTGCGTGCCGAGGAACATCCGCCACACCCACCTCCCACCGAACCGGTCGGATCGGTCGTGGGGCCCCCGTCTGCCCCACTTGGCGCCACAGTACCCCACTTTTCACCACAGTCAACGCGAATCGCGCGGGATTCGGACCGGCCGGTTCGGCGTTTTCGCAGCTAGAGCCGCTGGGGTGGATGTGGGGGGCGGTGGGGGCACGACCGGGTCCCACCATCGCGCCCATGCCGTTATAACGGATAAATCGGGCGCGCTATCCGGCCCGAACCGCATGTCAAAGCCCTGCGTGGGGCGTTGTGGTGGCGGTGGGAGCGCTCCGGTGGGGCGCGGTGGGGAACGCGGCCGTGCTCACCCGTTCGGGTACCGCTCGGGGTGTCGCCGACCGATCACCGACCGTCATCGCCGCCGCTGGGGCCCCGGCGGCGGCCCGGTGCGCGGGGCGGCCACCGCCGACCCGCGCACCGGTGCCGTGACAAGATCCACAACAGCACGTCGCGGGCGTGGACACGATCGTGACCGCACGGCCGCGCGGCGGCCTATCCTTGGGCGCGAGCCGGGGCGATGGCCACCCGTCGCGCGGTCACCCCAGTGGAAGGCGTTGGGTACTTCGCCCTCGTTTGACACACTCCGTGGCAGGCTGTCGCGGCCACGCCGATGTGGTGGCGAGCACGTGGGGGGCCGCGCGCCGAGCCCGACCGCGCCCGGAACACCGGTGGCGGCGGTAGGCGGTCGGCGCCGAAGAACTTCGGTCAGCCGCCGAGGAACACCAGGAGGTCGCGTGACGTCGAGCACCCCGCATGCCGCCCTGCCGGGCAACCCGTACGGAGGCCCCGGCGGCGAGCCGTACGCGGGGCACAACGGGGGGTACCCGGCCCAGCCAGGCGCCCACCCAGCGCCGCACGAGCAGGCCCAGCAGCGCCAGCCCGGCCGCTTCGACGACCTGCACGCCACCGCGCAGCGCATCGCGCAGAACGTGGAGCGGGTGCTGGTCGGCAAGCCCGAGGTGGTGCGCATCGCGCTGGTCACCCTGCTCGCCGAGGGCCACCTGCTGGTCGAGGACGTGCCGGGGGTCGGCAAGACCTCGCTGGCCAAGGCGCTGGCCCGGTCGATCGACTGCACGGTGAGCCGCATCCAGTTCACCCCGGACCTGCTGCCAAGCGATGTGACCGGGGTGTCCATCTTCAACCGGCAGACCAACGAGTTCGAGTTCCGGTCCGGGCCGGTGTTCGCCAACATCGTGGTCGGCGACGAGATCAACCGCGCCTCGCCCAAGACCCAGTCGGCGCTGCTGGAGTGCATGGAAGAGCACCAGGTCACCGTCGACGGGAACACCTACCCGCTCGACTCGCCGTTCATGGTGATCGCGACGCAGAACCCGATCGAGATGGAGGGCACCTACGCCCTGCCCGAGGCCCAGCGCGACCGGTTCACCGCGCGGGTGTCTATCGGCTACCCGGACCCGCAGGCCGAGTTGGCGATGGTCGACGAGCACGCTGCCCGCGACGTGTGGGCGACGCTGCGCCCGGTGTCCGACGCCGACCAGGTGCGCGGGCTGATCGACTCGGTGCGCTCGGTGCAGATCGCGCAGGAGGTCCGCCGCTACGCCGTGGAGCTGGTGTCGGCGACCCGGCGGCTCTCGGAGATCCGCATCGGTGCCTCGCCGCGCTCGACGCTGCACCTGGTGCGGGCGGCCCGCGCGCAGGCCGCGCTGTCCGGCCGGGACTTCGTGGTGCCCGACGACCTGCACGTGGTGGCCGTCCCGGTGCTCGCGCACCGGCTGGTGCTCACCCCGGAGGCCCAGGCCTCGCGCCGCTCCCCCGCCGACCTGATCCGGGGTCTGCTGCAGCGGGTCCCGGTGCCGCAGGCCACGCCGGACGCCGGTGGCGCGCCGTGGACCGGACCGCGCGGGCGCTAGGGGGATCGGATGCCCGGAGCCCTGTCGGGACTGACCACCCGAGGACGGTGCCTGATCGCGGCCGGGCTCGCTGCCGCGGTGTGCTCGGTCGTGCTCAACGAGCGCGACCTGATGCGCGTGTCGGTGTTCGTGGTCGCGCTACCGCTGTTGGTGTGCGTGGTGACTGCCGTGTCCCGGGTGGGCTTACGGGCGCAGCGACACATCTCCCCTGTCCGGGTCCCAGTGGGGGGTCGGGCGGAGGTGGCGCTGTCTGTGCAGAGCACCGGCAGGCTGCCCACGGTCGGTTTGCTTGTCTCCGACGGGGTGCCGTACGCGCTGGGCGGCAAGCCCCGGTTCCTCATCGAACACCTGCCCCGCCACACGGGGACGCAGCTGCGATACACGCTGCAACCGATGTTGCGCGGTATCCAGCAGATCGGCCCGTTGAAGGCGACCGTCACCGACCCGTTCGGGCTCGCGGAGTTCGAGCGCGAGCTGGCGGGCACGTCCCGGATGGTGGTCGTGCCCAGGGTGGTGCGGCTGGCCGGGGTGCCGGGCGGGTCCGGGCTCGGCTCCGGTGACGACGGGTCCGTGCGGCTCAACGCGGGCCAGGGCGAGGACGACGCGGTGGTCCGGCCGTACCGGCAGGGCGACGACCTGCGCAAGGTGCACTGGCGCTCGACCGCCAAGCGCGACGAGATGATGGTGCGGGTCGAGGAGAGCCCGTGGCGCGGCGGCACCACCGTGCTGCTCGACCGCAGGGTCGCCGGGCACCGCGGCGCGGGCGCCGGGTCGAGCCTGGAGTGGGCGGTGTCCTTCGCCGCGAGCGTGTGCGTGCACCTGCACCGCCACGGCCACCAGATCCGGCTGGTCACCGAGACCGGCGGGGTGCTGGTCAGCGACGCGGGCGACGGCGCGCACAGCGACACCGCGGTGCTCGACGCGCTGGCCGCGCTGCAGCCGGTGCACCAGCGCGACATCTCGTGCCCGGCCGATCCCGGGCACGGCCAGGAGCTGATCGCGGTGCTCGGCGCGGCGACGCCGGAGTCGGTCAGCCAGCTGATCCGCTACCGCACCCGGGGCACGCGCAGCCTCGCGGTGCTGCTCGACACCCCGGCGTGGGGCACCGGCGACGGCCCGGACGTGGACCCGACGGCGGCGGCGAGCCTGCTCGCGGGTGCCGGGTGGGGGGTCACGATCGCGCGGCCGGACGTGCCGATGACCCAGGTGTGGGCCGGGGTCTGCCGCACCGGCAACCGGCGCGGCGACACGATGATCGCGGGAGCCGGGACATGAGTGAGCAGCCGCCGCCCGCCGTGCGGGCGCAATGGTCGACCACGGTCACCCCGGTGGTGGCGGCGGTGACCACGCTGTGCGCGTCGACGGCGCTGTCGGGGGTCATCTCCGGCGCGAGGTGGCTGGGTCACGCCGGTGTCGCGGTGATCGTGGTGACCGCGATCGGCCTGGGGCTGCGGGCGATGCGGGTCCCGACGCTGCTGGTCGGGGTGGCGCAGCTGGTGGGATTGCTGTTCCTGCTGGTCGCGTTGTTCACCGACAGCGGGGTGCTGGGGATCTTCCCCGGCCCGGACGCGCTCGACGACCTCGGGTCCGTGCTCAGCGACTCGGTGGAGGCGGTGCGCACGGGGGTGCCGCCGGTGGCCGAGACGAGACCGGTGCTGTGCCTGGTAGTGATCGCGATCGGGCTGGTCGCGGTGCTGGTCGACACCCTGGCGGTGGCCGCGGGCGCCCCGGCGGCGTGCGGCCTGGTGCTGCTGTGCGTGTACGCGGTGCCCGCCTCGCTGGCCGACGAGCTGCTGCCCTGGTGGTCGTTCGTGCTCGGCGCGAGTTCGTTCGCGGCGCTGCTCGCGGTCGACGGGACGCACCGGCACCGGTTGTGGCGCAACCGGCCCGCGCTGCCCACCACGGGCACGGGCGTGGGGTCGCCGGTCGCGATGGTCTCGTCCGCGCTGGTGCTCGGTCTGCTCGCGGGCACGCTGATCACCTGGATCGGGACCGTCGGCAGCCTGCCCGGTGGCGGCAACGGCGGCGGTAGCGGCGGCGGGTTGGCGTTGAAGCCGTTCACGAAGCTGCGCGGCATGCTCGACCAGGGCAGCAACGTGGAGCTGCTGCGGGTGCGCGGTCTGGGCAACGACAGCCGCTACCTGCGCGCGATCACCCTGCCCCGCTACGAGCGCGACGGTGGCTGGGTGGCCGCGGACGCGCTGCCCAACAACGTCCCCGCCGGGCTCGCCCTGCCGCTCGCGCCGGGCGACGACGGCCAGGGCGAGGTCACCAGGATCGAGATCGAGCCGGTCAACTACGAGGACCTGTGGGCGCCGGTCTACGGCACCCCCCGCAACCTGCGCGACCTGCCGGAGGGCATGTTCTACGACCAGGCGGGCGGCATGGTGTTCTCGCACAGCATGCGCAAGCTCGACCGGTACGTCGAGGACGCCGACCTGACCCAGCCGAGCGCCGACCAGTTGCGCCTGACGAGCACCGACTACGACGAGATCGACCCGGTGTACCTGTCCGCGGACGGGATCGACGCCGAGGTGGTGACGCTGGCCAAGCTGCTCACCAACAACCAGCAGTCGGTGTTCGACAAGACGATGGCGCTGCAGAAGTACTTCGCGACCACCAACGGCTTCCAGTACAAGACGCAGACCGCGCTCACCAGCGACGAGAACGCCCTCAAGGAGTTCCTGTTCAACTCCAAGGTGGGCTACTGCGAGCAGTACGCCTCCGCCATGGCCATCCTGGCCCGCGCGGCGGGCATCCCGTCCCGTGTCGCCATCGGCTACACGGCGGGCTTCCTGTCCGGCGACTACCGGTCGATCACCACGCAGGACGCCCACGCGTGGGTCGAGGTCTTCTTCCCCGGCCAAGGTTGGGTCACCTTCGACCCCACCCCCCTCGCTGACGGTCGCGCCTACGAGCCCCCTTACGTCAGCTCCGACACCAGCACCCGCCCGTCGACGAGCATCACCACGGAAACCGTCCCCACGGGCTCGGCCAGCACTACCGCCGCCCCCCGCAGTGAACGGCCCGACCCGGACCAGCAGGCGGGCAGGCTCGGCCCGGGCGGCTCGACCGACTCGGCGTGGCCGTGGCAGGCCTGGACCGGCATCGGCCTGGGCATCGTCGCGGTCCTGCTGTCGATCCTCGCGACGGCCGGGGGCAGGCCCGCGGCCAGACCGTTCGCCATCGTCGCGGTGTTGGGGGCGGGCGTGTTCCTGCTGTCCCTGCTGTCGTGGTGGCTCAGCGCCCTGTTGGTGGTCCTCGCCCTCTCCGCCATCCCCGCCACGGTCCGCGACCAGCGCCGCCGACGCCGACGCACCGCCCTGTCCAGCGAGGACGCGGCCACCGCGGCGTGGACGGAGCTGATGGCGGAGTCCTGGGACCGGGGCGCGGAGACCTCGGACACCGACACCGTCCGCACCGCCGCCCGCCGCCTGGCGAAGGAGCACAGCCTGGACGACGGCTCGAAGCAGGCCCTGCGGACGGTGGTCAACTCCGTCGAGCGGTCCTGGTACGGGGGTCACGCGGAACGCGACCCGGAACTGGGCCGCGCGTTCGACGAGGTCGTGTCCGGCATGCGCAAGTCCTCCCCCCTGGACTGGAAGGGACGCCTGCTGCCCCGGTCGGTCGTGTCCCCGCAGCGCAAGTCCAAGAAACCGGACTAGGACGAGTTGTCCACAGGCCGCCCCCGCACACACCGCGTCCTGTCGCCCCGCCTCGATAGGCTGTGCATCGGGAGCTGCTCAGAACGGGTGTGGAGATCAACGTGGCCGTGGTCCTGGTGACGGGCATGTCCGGTGTCGGCAAGTCGGCCGCGCTGGGTGGGTTGGCGCGGCTCGGGTACCGGGTGGTCGACACCGACCACGGGGGCTGGGTCGCGGATCTCCCGCTGCCGGATGGCACGAGTGAGCCGCAGTGGCGCGAGGAGCGGATCGACGCGCTGATCGCTGAGCACGAGCGGTCCGGTGAGCCGCTCGTCATCGCCGGGACGGTGCTCAACCAGGCCCGGTTCTACCCCCGGTTCGCCGAGGTCGTGCTGCTCTCCGCGCCGCTGCCGGTGATGCTCGAACGCGTCGCCGCCCGCGAGACGAACCCGTACGGCAAGACCCCCGAGGAGCGGGCCAGGATCGCCGCGGACACGGCCGAGGTCGAGCCGCTCCTGCGTGCCTCGGCGACCGTCGAGATCGACACCCGGGCGCCGCTCGACGAGGTGGTCGCCCGCCTGGCCGAGCTGGTCAGCGGCGGTGCGTCGCGGCGGTGAACTCGCGCAGGCCGTGCAGGAGCGCGGCCCGCGACTGCGGCGGCATGGCGGCGAGGACCTCGGCCAGGTCGGCTCGGCGGGCTGCGCGCAGCCGGTCGAGGAGTTCGCGGCCGGTGACGGTGAGGACGATCTCGACCTCGCGGCGGTCGGTGGTGGCGGGGCGGCGGTCGAGCAGACCCGCGGCCTGCAGGCGGTCGCACAGCCGGCTGGTGGAGGACGGGATGGTGCCCAGTTCCTCGGTCAGCCGGGTCAGGTTGACCGGTTCGAGGGACTCCACGAAGTGCAGCGCGCGCAGCTGCATCGGCGGGACCCTGGGGTAGACGTCGGTGTTCGCCCTGGTGAGGACCAGGCCGAGGGCTCGCGCGGCCACCTCGGTCTCGGCAACCTCGTCCACCTGCCGCAGCGCCATGCGCACCACTCTCGCACACGTGGGCGGGCGCGCGGCCGGTCCCCTGTTGCCGGTTTAACCGCGCGCGGCGAGGTCGGCGAGCAGGTCGTCGGCGGTCTTGGTGTTGATGACCCGCTCCGGTCCGATGCCGCACAGCTCGGCGCGCTCGCAGCCGTGCGGCAGCCAGTCGAGCTGGCCGGGGGCGTGCGCGTCGGTGTCGATCGCGAACCGGCAGCCGTGCTCGACGGCCGCGCGCAGCAGCCGCAGCGGCGGGTCGAGCCGCTCCGGGCGCGAGTTGATCTCCACCGCCACCCCGTGCTCGGCGCACGCCGTGAACACCGCGGCCGCGTCGAACTCCGACTCCGGCCTGCCCTTGCCGACCACCAGCCGCCCGGTGCAGTGCCCGAGGACGTCGACGTGCGGGTTGGCCACCGCGGTGAGCATCCGCTCGGTCATCTCGGCCCGGGGCATCCGCAGCTTGGAGTGCACGCTGGCGACCACGACGTCGAGCTGGGCCAGCAGCTCGGGCTCTTGGTCGAGCGACCCGTCGAGCAGGATGTCGACCTCGATGCCGGTGAGGATCAGGAACGGCGCCAGCTCCACGTTCAGCTCGGCCACCACCTCCAGCTGGCGGCGCAGCCGCTCGGCGCTGAGGCCGTTGGCGACGCGCAGCCGCGGCGAGTGGTCGGTGAGCGCGATCCACTCGTGGCCGAGTGCGATCGCCGCCTCCGCCATCTCCCGGATGGGGCTGCCGCCGTCGGACCAGTCGGAGTGGGTGTGGCAGTCGCCGCGCAACGCCGCGCGCAGGGCGCCACCGCCCGCCACCGGCGCGGACTGCTTCTCCATCAGGTTCAGCAGGTAGCTGGGCTCGCCGCCCATCACCGACTCGGCGATGACCAGCGCGATCGAGTTGCCGATCCCGGGCAGGTCGGTCAGCGTCCCGGCGGTGGCCCTGGCGGTGAGCTCGTCGGGATCGATCTCGGCGACCTTGGCCGCGGCCCGCCGGAACGCGCGCACCTTCTGCGTCGCCTCACCCGCGCGCTCCAGGTACAGCGCGATCTGCTTCAACGCCGCCACGGGGTCCATGCGCCCATAGGTAGCGCACCGGGCGCGTTCCCGCACAACCGGCGCGCGCGGGCGGGCCGGACTAGCGTCGGGGAACCCCACCGCACGAGGAGGCAGCATGCCCGTCCCGGCCATCGACCCCGTCGCGGCAGGCGTCCTCACCGAGGTCCTCGACGGCCGGTGGGCGCACATCCGGCGGGAGGCGCGGCTCCGCATGGCCGCGCTGCCCTCGCCCGCGACCCACGACCTCAGCACCGAGCAGCACCGCGAGCAGGTGTTGGCCGAGCTGCACGAGCTGGCCAAGTCCGGCTACCCGAGGATCGGCTTCCCCACCAGCCACGGCGGCGGGGGTGATGTCGGCGGGTCGCTGACCTCGTTCGAGATGCTCGGCTTCGGCGACCTGTCGCTGATGGTCAAGGCGGGCGTGCAGTGGGGCCTGTTCGGCGGCGCGGTCGAGGCGCTGGGCACCGGGCGCCACCTCGACCGGTACCTGCCCGAGATCATCGACCTCGGCCTGCCCGGCTGCTTCGCGATGACCGAGACCGGCCACGGCTCCGACGTCCAGCACGTGCGCACCACCGCGACCTACGACCCCGACAGCCGCGAGTTCGTCGTCAACACCCCGGACGTGTCGGCCCGCAAGGACTACATCGGCAACGCCGCGCGGGACGGCCGGATCGCGGTCGTGTTCGCGCAACTCGACGCGGGCGGGGCCGAACGCGGGGTGCACGCGCTGCTCGTGCCGCTGCGCGACGACGAGGGCAAGCCGCTGCCGGGGATCACCATCGAGGACTGCGGCCGCAAGGCCGGGCTCAACGGCGTGGACAACGGGCGCGTCTGGTTCGACCAGGTCCGCGTCCCGCGCGAGGCCCTGCTCAACCGGTACGGCGACGTCGCCGAGGACGGCACGTACTCCAGCCCGATCGAGAGCGACTCACGCCGGTTCTTCACCATGCTCGGCACCCTCATCCGCGGCCGGATCAGCGTCGCTGGGGCGGCGGGCAGCGCCACCAAGAGCGCCCTGACCATCGCCGTCCGCTACGCGCTGGACCGCCGCCAGTTCCGCGCCCCGGACGGCGGCGGCGAGGTCCTGCTCCTGGACTACCTCGCCCACCAGCGCAAACTCCTGCCCGCGCTCGCCACGACCTACGCGCTGCACTTCGCCCAGGCCGAGTTGGTCGCCACGCTGCACGACGGCGACATCGACGAGCGGGGACAGCGCGAACTCGAGTCGCGGGCCGCCGGGATCAAGGCCGCCGCGACCTGGCACGCCACCCGCGCCATCCAGACCTGCCGCGAGGCGTGCGGCGGCGCCGGGTACCTCGCGGAGAACCGGCTCCCGCAGCTCAAGGCCGACACCGACGTGTTCACCACGTTCGAGGGCGACAACACCGTCCTCTACCAACTGGTCGCCAAGGGCCTGCTCACCGGCTACCAGCAGGACCTGCACGAGCTGGGCAGCGTCGGCATGGCCAGGTTCATCGCCGACCAGTTCGTCGGCACCGTCATCGAGCGCACCGCGGCCCGCTCCCTCATCGAACGCCTCGTCAGCGCCGTCACCCGCGACGAGGACGCCGACCTGCTCGACCGCGGGTGGCACCTGCGGCTGTTCGAGGACCGGGAGAAGCACGTCCTGGACACCCTGGCGCGCAGGCTGCGGCGCGCGGGCGAGCCGGGCGAGTCGGCGTTCGAGGTGTTCAACGCCGCGCAGGACCACGTGCTGCGGGCGGCCAGGGTGCACGTGGAGCGGATCGTGCTGGAGGCGTTCGTCGCCGCCATCGACCGCTGCGCCGACCCGGGCGCCGCCGCGCTGCTCGGTCGCGTGTGCGACCTGCACGTGCTGAGCTCGGTGGAGTCCGACCTGGACTGGTTCCTCGGCCACGGCCGGATCAGCACCAGCCGGGCCAAGGCCGTCACCGGGGCGGTCAACGACCTCTGCCGCGATCTCCGCCCGCACGCGGGGATCCTGGTCGAGGCGTTCGCCATCCCGGACGCGGTGATCGCGGCGCCGATCGCACTGGGCGCCGAGCGTGATCGACAGGACCCGCGGCGCGAACGCCACCAGGCAGGACTACCCCGGAAGGAGGACTCCGACTCAGCGACCGCGTCGTGATCCGGGATCGGGTAGTCGCGGGGGGAAACGCCCCGTATCCTGGAGGCGACACCTCCACCGAGGGGTGCCCGCCGGGTCCGGCGGCAACCGTGATCGCCCGGCGCCCGCGACCGCTGTGCCGGAGGAGGAACGCATGCCACTCTCCGAGCACGAGCAGCGACTGCTCGACCAGATCGAGCGCGCGCTCTACGCCGAGGATCCCAAGTTCGCCTCCACCGTCCGAGGTGCCCGCCTGCGCAAGCCATCCCGGCGGCGCAGGCTGCAAGGCATCGCCCTGTTCGTCCTGGGCGTCGCCCTCCTCGTGCTCGGTGTGATGCTGCCGTTCAAACCGGCTGGTATCCCCGTGGTGAGCCTGCTCGGCTTCCTGGTGATGTTCGTCGGCGCCCTGTTGACGCTGACCGCGCTGCGCCAGGGCGGCTCCGAACCGGAGCCAGGTCAGGAGTCCTCCCACGGCGGGGGCGGCGCGACCGCCCACCACCGCAGGAGCTCGTTCTCACAACGCATGGAGGAGCGCTTCAAGAAGCGCTTCGACGAAGAGCACTAACCCCCATCCCCACCAAGGCACAAGCGCCGACGCCCGCTCCAGGGAGTCGGCGCTGAGCCGTTTTGCGGGGACGGTGCCTGCGAGCACCGCTGTCGGTTACTCGGCGGCCGACCGCTCGGCGAACGGGAGGTCGGTGTCGCCGATGACGTGGATGATCTCGGCGAGGCCGGTGACGGCGAGGATGCGGGACAGGAAGCCGGGGACCTTGTCCAGCAGCACCTTGTTCCCCCGCACCAGGGTGCGCTTGTGCGCGGCGATGAACGCGCTCAGCCCGCTGGAGTCGATGAACTCCAGGCCGGACAGGTCGACGACCACCTCGTCGTAGCTGTCGGCCAGGGCGAGCAGGGCACGCTTGAACTCGACCGAGGTGTGGGTGTCGAGTTCCCCGGTGACGGTGATGGTGGCGCGGTCCTGGTCGGTGGCGGTGGTGTGGGCGAACTCGGTCATCGGGGTCCAGTCGTGATGGGGTCTGTCCAGTGCTGCTGGACCAGGGAGCGGGCGATGGGGTAGTCGCGCAGGTCCTTGATCAGCAGCCTGCCCAGCTCGCCGACCAGGGCGGGGTCGACGGCGCGGGCGGCGAGCAGGTCGGCCACCCAGGCGGCCGTGTCGGAGATGGTGCGCGGGTCGTCGGTGAGCAGGGCGGCGCTGACCGCGTGGTAGGCCTGGTTGACCACGTCGGCGGCCACCGAGTGGACGCTGTCGAGCGGCAGCCGCTCGGTGGTGACGATCTGCGCGGCCAGCGACCAGCCCTCGCGCAGCCCGGTGACCAGCCGCCGGTGGTTGAGCTCCAGCGTCGCCTGCTCGACGGCCGAGGGCCTGGACAGCGGCGTGACCGCGGCGACCACGGTGGGCAGGGCGCGCACCGCGGCGACGGCCTCGCGGGCACCGGAGGCCCAGGCGGTGGCGCCGAGGGCGACCGCGCGCCGGTCGTCGCCGCCGAACGCGGACCCGCCGACCACGACCGGGATGCCCGCGTCGGTGCTGGCCTCGATGAACCGGCGGGTGGTGGGCAGCGCGCCGAGCACCGAGCAGCTCACGGCGGTGGCGTCGGGCCCGAGGTCGTGCAGGTACTGGCTCAGCCGCGCGGGCGGGGTGGAGGCGCCGAGCAGGGTGATGTCCCAGCCCTCGGCGCGCAGCGCGGTGCCGACGATCATCGCGGGCAGGGCGTGCCACTCGCGTTCGGCGCAGGCGACCACGACCCGGCCGCGGGTGGCCGGGATGCGGCGGACCCAGCGGGCGACCGCCTCGGTCGCCGACACCGACACCGCGGTGGCCGCGTGCTCCTCGGCGACGCTCCACTCGCCGCGCTGCCAGCGCTCGCCGACGGTGCGCTGCGCGGAGGCGATCACGTCCACCAGCACGGTGATCGGGTCGACGCCCGCGGCGACGAGCTCCTCCACCACGTCGACGGCGGCGTCGACGTCCACCGAGGCGAGCGCGCCGTCGAACCGGGCAAGACCGTCGACGACCGGGTCGAGAACTCCGCCTGTCACCGGCGGGCTACCTTCCGCACGAGACCGCGAACAGGGCCATGTCGTCGTGCGACCGGCCTGCCAGGTACTCGACCACGTCCTGCTCCACGGCCTCGCAGACCGCCTCCGGCCCGGCGCCCGCGTAGGCGGGCAGCAGCGCGACGAGGCGGTCCATCCCGTAGAAGCCATCGGCGCCGCGGGCCTCGTAGATGCCGTCGGTGAACATCAGCATCGTGTCGCCGGAGGCCAGGTGGATGGTGTTCTCCAGGTAGCCGACCTCGGGCAGCACGCCCGCGACGGTCCCGCCGACCATGACCTGCTCGACCGTGCCGTCCGCGCGCAGCACCAGCGGCGCCGGGTGGCCCGCCGCGGCGAGGTCGACCCGCGCGGAGCGGCCGTCCTCGGCGGGGCGGACCCTGGCGCACACGGCGGTGACGAACTTGTCGGACTCCTCGTCGTAGAGGACGGCGTTGAGCGCGGCGAGCACGCTGTGCGGGCTGCGGTCGAAGTGCGCGGCGGTCCGGATGCTCTGTCTGGCCCGGCCGGTGAGCACGGCGGCCTCGACGCCCTTGCCGCAGACGTCGCCGGTGACCAGCACCCAGTCGCGGCCGGAGCCGTGCACGTCGTAGAAGTCGCCGCCGATGTCGAGGTGCTCCGCCGCGGCGCGGAACCGGGCGGCCAGCCGCAGCCCCGCCGCCCTGGGCAGCGTCGGCGGGCGCAGACCCGCCTGGAGCACGGAGGCGACCCTGGTGCGGTCCTCGTAGAGCCGGGCGGAGTCCAGGGCCATCGCGGCCCGCCCGGCGATCTGCTCGGCCAGCGCGACGTCGTCCTCGGGGAAGCCTCGACCCGCGCCGCGCACGATCACCAACACGCCGACGGTGGTGCCGCGCGCGGTCAGCGCCAGGCCGAGCACGTCGGCGGGGCGCAGCGACGTGGCCTCGTGGCGCAGCTTGTCGTGCGGGATCATGCTGTCGAGGCCGTCCGCGTAGTCCTCGTCCAGCGCGACGTGCAGCAGCTCGCTGCGGCCCGAGCGCAGCACCCGGCCGACGCCGAGGTCCTCGACGACCGAGCGGTCGACGCTGGTGGCGAAGGTGTGCTCCGCGCCGCCGTAGATGGCGAGCCGGTCGCTGCGGTGGTCGGCCATGGCGAGCATCGCCCAGTCGGCCAGGTCCGGGGTGATCAGCGCGAACAGCCGCAGGATGGTGCGGCGCAGGTTCAGGGACCCGGCCAGCTGCGTGGTGATCTCCCCCGCGAGCGCGGCCCGCTGCCGGGCCTGCGCGAGCAGCTGCTGCTCGGTCGGCTCGTGCGCGGTGTGCGCGCCGAGCGGAGGTGTTCCCGCCGCGGTCGGCTCAGCGGCCTGCTTCGGTCCGGACATGGATCACGCCACGCTTCCGTTCTGGGGGTTGCGGACCCGGTCCAGTCTACTGGTTGTCCAGCGGCAACGATGCCGCCGACTCCCGGTGCGTCGCCGCGACTCCCCCGCCGACGGGCACACTGACCTCGCCGAACTCCGCCCACACCCATTTCCCGGTCCCGTCGGGTTCGTGCCCCCACGACTCGCTGAGCGCGATGACGATGGTCAGCCCGCGGCTGCGCTCGGAGAGCAGGTCGGGCGCCTTGCGCACCGGCAGGGTGTCGGCGTCGTCGCCGACCCGCAGCAGGACCCGCCCGCCGGTGAGCGACAGCTCGACCCGGATCTCGCCCGCGCTGTGCTCGATGGCGTTGGTGACCAGCTCCGATGTGGCGAGGACCACATCGGACACCAGGTCCTCGGCCACCGACCACGACCGCAGGGCGGCGCTGACGAAGTCGCGGGCCTCGCCCGCGGAGGTACTCGCCGGTGGCAGGCGGGTGGCCAGTTGGCGCACCCTACCGGTGTTCGCCGACTCGCTCACGTCACCTGCCACCACCCCTCGAGCGCGACCAGCGCGCCGTCGATACCGCGTTGCCACCGGACCCCTGGTGCCCCTGCGCACCGGTCCGACCCCGCCACTTCTCGTGCTCCCGGGGGAACCGGCCACCAAGCCTGTGACCTCTGCCTTCACGCCGGGTGAGGTACCCAGGCGGTGACCGGGTGAATCAACCGCCGATCAGGCGGTGCCCTGGCCCTGCGACCCGGCCAGGCCGAACACCTCGGCCAGCCCGGTGATCTCGATGATCCGGCGCACCCGCTCGTGCGGGGCGTCGAGCACCAGCGACCGGCCGCTGTCCTCGGCCTTGCGCAACGCGGCGACCAGCACCCGCAGGCCCGCCGAGTCCATGAACTCCACCGCGGACAGGTCGACGCGCACGCCGGTCCCGCCGTCCTGGCCGAGCGCGGCGTCGAGGGCCTGCTCCAACTGGGGCGCGGTGGCCAGGTCGACCTCGCCGGTGACCGAGACGACGACCGGGTCGGTGCCCTCGCTGTTGATCTCCACTATCGGTCCTTCCTCACCGCGGCCGTGTCGCCGCGCTCGCGCGCAGGCCGTCCACGCCGACGTCACAGTAGTTGCCAACCGGGGTGGCGCGCCGCCCACCCGGTGCTCGTTGGGGCCTGTTCCACGCCCGTCCGCACAGACCGTTTCGGCGGTCGAGGGCCGGGGTAGTTCCCGGTCGAACCCGCTGTGCGGAGCGGGCACCGAGGAGGTAAGCGTCATGGCCGAGATCACCCGCCTGCCCAAGCCCGTCTCCGACGAGTGGGCCTGGCAGCTCAACGGCTCCTGCCGCGGCGCGGACAGCATGGTGTTCTTCCACCCCGACGCCGAGCGCGGCCCGGCCAGGCACGCCCGCGAGGAGCGCGCCAAGGCCGTCTGCCGCGCCTGCCCGGTGCTGGCGCAGTGCCGGGAGCACGCGCTGGCGGTGCAGGAGCCCTACGGCATCTGGGGTGCCATGGGCGAGGGCGAGCGGCGCACGCTGATCGCGCAGCGCAGGCGGGCGCTCAGGGTTTCCTGAGCGCGGTGCGGTCCGCCGCACCACCGCTGAAGGCTCCACAGCCGGACGCACCGCAGCTGGACGCACCACCGCGAGGAACTCCACCGCGGTGGTCGACACGTCAGCGGGCGGCACCGTGGCGGTCGGCGCCACGTCGGCGGGCAGCACCTCAGCCCGCCAGGGTGTCCTCGCCGAGAGCGGCGCGCAGCCGCTCCAGCGTCTTGGCCAGCAGCCGCGAGACCTGCATCTGCGAGACCCCCACCCGGCGGGCGATGTCGGCCTGCGACAGGCCGCGGAAGAACCGCAGCACGATGATCTTCTGCTCCCGTTCGGGCAGCTCGGCGATCAGCGGGCCCAGCGCCCTGCGGTTGTCCACCTCGGCGAGCCGGTCGTCCTCGTAGCCGAACCGGTCGCCAGCGGGCTCGGCGAGCCTGGCGTCGAGCGAGGTGCCCTGCTTGGCCGCGCTGGCCACCAGAGCCTCGTACACCTGCTCCTTGGTCAGCCCTAAGTGGTCGGCCAGCTCACTGGGCTTGGGGGCCCGACCGAGTTTCTGGCTCAGCTCGTTGCGCCCCGCGGCCACGGTGACGTGCAGTTCCTTGAGCTGGCGGGGCACCCGCACGGCCCAGCCGGTGTCCCGGAAGTGCCTGCGCAGCTCGCCCATGATGGTGGGGATGGCGAAGGCGTAGAAGTTGCCGCGGTCGGCCTCGAACCGGTCGACCGCCTTGATCAGGCCGATGGTCGCGACCTGCACCAGGTCCTCGAGCTGGTCGCCGCGCCGGTCGAACTTGCGGGCCAGGTTGCGCGCGAGGTCCACGTGGTCGGCGACCAGGTCGCCGCGCAGCGCGGCGCGCTTGGGGTCGTCTGGGTCGAGTTCGGCCAGGGCTCGGAAGCGCTCGACGTTGGCGTCGGTGCCCTTCCCGCCCTTCTCGTCCTCGGCGGGGTGCTCGGCTGGCTCCGGCGCGGCCGGGCCCGGGGTCGTGCTCACCGGGGGTCCACTTCGCCCGGTCCCGGCACGGCCAGCAGCTCGACGGTGACGCGGTGGCCGCCGTCGACGGCCTCGACGGTCTCGGTGACGGTGGCGGCGAGGGCGGTGAGGATCTGCCAGCCCATCGCGTCGCCCGAGGGCGGTTCGCCGTGCTCGGCGTCCACCCGGACCCGTACCCGGATCCCGTGCTCCTCCGGTTCGAACCAGCACAGCAGCGCGCTGTCGGCGGCCGCGGCGCGCACGAGCAGCGAGCAGGCCTCGTCGACGGCCATCCGCAGGTCCTCGATGGCGTCGAGGTCGAAGTCGAGCCGCATCGCGATGTCGGCGGCGAAGGACCGCAGCAGCGGCACCTGCTCGGCGTCCGCCCAGACGCGGACCTCGACGTCACGGACCCCGTTGGTGCGGGCTACCGGGCTGGTCTCGACCTCAGACACGCTTTCCTCCTGCCGTCCTTACGCTGCGGTGGACCGTACCGCGACACGGAAAAATGTGGAGCGGGGTGGGATTCGCACCTCGGTGTCACATCGTGGTGCCGTCGCCACCCCGCCCCACAGCGAGAAGATCGCGGGGCAGGACCCTGGTGGTTGTTACCCGGTCGGGTCCGGGTTCAAACCCGTTACCGGTATGAATTCCTGGTGTACGCGGTGGCGAAGGTCCCCTTGCCCGCGAAGTACTCCGAGACCAGGTGCGCGGGGTCCGTGGCGAGGAACCCGCGGGGGATGTCGCCGCCGTCGTTGCCGTCGTCCCAGCCCCACGGCGCGTTGGCGGCGTTGTCCTTGCCGTTGTCACCGCGGAAGGTGCCGAAAGAGGCGTAGGTCTCGGCGTTGGCGCGGCGGGCCCAGAGGCCGCTACCAGCGAAGACGTCGACCAGTGTGTAGCCGACGAAGTTGTCGGTACCGCCGGCGGGGACCTCCGCGGTGCCGCTCGGGTAGTAGACGACGCCGTCGCTGTCCGGGGCGTGGTCGCCGTTCTTGGCGTAGATGCCGTGGCCCTTGGCCTCTTGGAACGTCGTGGGGTGCGCGGCGCCGTTGTAGGTCTGGAGCTGCACCGGGCCGTCCACGCTCTCGCGACCGCTGGTGTACGGGCTGCCCGCGGGGACGTAGGAGTAGAAGTCGGAGTGCGCGACGGTGACCATGGCCTCGAGCGCGCCGTAGGTGGAGCCGTCCTTGCGCACCGTCAGCAGCACGCCCTCCATGTCGTTCTCGTGCGTGAACAGGCTCAGCGGGTCGGGGAAGTCCTCCCAGTCGCGCGGGTGGTAGAAGGAGTAGGTCACGAACCAGTGGGTGCCGGTCTCGACCACCGAGAAGTAGACGGTGCCGGTGAGGCGGGCCACGGAGTCGTCCTGGGACTCCCAGTTGTTGAGCGTGTTCCACTCGCCGTCGAAGTCGACCTTGGACAGGTAGTCGGCGTCGTAGTCGCTGGAGTCGGTGTCCTGGTAGTGGATCGGCGCCCACCTGCTCGCCAGTGCCGCGTCGGACACGGCGGCGGGAGCGGCCCGAGCGGTCGGGGCCAGCGGGACGAGGGCGAGGGCGGCCAGCGCTGTCGCGGTGGCGAGTGCGGCGGTGACGAGGGAGCGGGCCATCGGCTGGGGTACCTCCGGTGATCGACAACTCGGTCATGAGTTGGACTACCGGAGCTGATCGACATGGTGGTGGCCTTGGCATCAACCGCACACGGCCGGGGCAAGAGCGAACATCGACCGCGGCCCGGACCAGCCGTTGCAGCGGCCGGGGTCGGCAGGGGTTGCCCGCTCAGCGCTCGGGGCGGGGTTCGGTGCTTCCGACCCGGGTCGGCCGCTCCCCCAGCAGCGCGGCCGGGCGGATGGCGGCCGCGCCGAACCGGGTCCGCGCCCTGTCCGCTGCCTGGTCGGCCTCGCGCCAGCCCTGCGCGGGGGCGTCGATGAGCAGTTGCTCGGCGCCGTCGCTGCCCAACTGCTCGACCCGGACGCCGATCAGGCGGACCGCGCCCGGCGGGGTCTGCTCGGCCAGCAACTGGGCCGCGGTGCGGTAGATCTCCTGGGTGACGTCGGTGGCGACCGGCAGCGTCTTGGACCGGCTGATGGTCGTGAAGTCGGCGAACCTGACCTTGATGGCGACCGTGCGCCCGCGCAGGCCGCGCTCGCGCAGGGTGGCGGCGGTGCGCTCGGAGAGCCGCAGGAGTTCGCGGCGCAGCAGGTCGCGGTCGAAGTGGTCGACCTCGAAGGTCTCCTCGGCGCCGATCGACTTCTCGGCGGTGCCCGGGACGACGGCGCGGTCGTCGTGGCCGAGGGCCAGGGCGTGCAGGTGCTCGGCCATCGCGGTGCCCAGCAGCCTGCGCAACCTCGGCAGCGGCGCGGCGGCGACGTCGGCGACCCGCTCCAGGCCGACGTCGACGAGCTTCTCGGCCGTGCGCTTGCCCACACCCCACAGCGCCGACACCGGCAGCGGGTGCAGGAAGGCGGTGACCTCGCCGCGCGGCACGACCAGCATGCCGTCCGGTTTAGCCAGGCCGGAGGCGAGCTTGGCGACGAACTTGGTCGGCCCCACCCCCACCGAGCACACCAGGCCCTGCTCGGCCAGCACCCGGCGGCGGATCTCGGCGCCGACCCCGGCCGGGGTGCTGCGCAGCCTGCGCAACGCGCCCGCCACGTCGAGGAACGCCTCGTCCAGGCTCAGCGGCTCGACCAGCGGGGTGATCTCGCGGAAGATCGCCTGCACCCCGGCCGAGACCTCCTGGTAGAGGCCGAAGGTGGGCGGCAGGTACACCGCCTGCGGGCACAGCCTGCGGGCCTGGCTGGTCGGCATGGCCGAGCGCACCCCGAAACCCCTGGCCAGGTAGTTCGCCGAGGAGACGACGCCGCGGGCGCCGACCCCGCCGACCACCACCGGCCGGTCGGCCAGCTCGGGGCGCTCCCTGATCTCGACCGAGGCGTAGAAGGCGTCCATGTCCACGTGCAGCACCGGGCAGCCGGAGTCGTCCGGCCACCCGTGCGGTCCGGCCTTGTACCGCTCGACGAGCCCCTTGGGCAGGTCCCCGCTGCGCCCCATTGCCCTAGCGAACCACAGCGCACCGACAAGCCGGGCCCACGCCCGCCTGCCCGGTGGTTTCGGTACCGGGACGGGGTCGATCGGGCAGGGTCAGTGCCCGGGCAGGGGCAGCCGGGCTGTTCAGTGCCGGGCGATGGCGTGCAGCCGGGTGGCGATGTCGCGCAGCGGCGGGGTGACGGCGGCGAGCTGCTCCAGCTCGGCCAGCGCCTCGACCGCGGCGGGCGAGGTGTCCAGGACGGCGCCGCCGACCAGGTCGGAGACCACGGACTGGCCCTGCAGCAGTTCCACGGTCAGCCCGGTGGCCGCCAGCAGCTCGCGCAGGCCCTCGGTGTCGAAGCGGCGCAGCAGCGCCTCGCCGGACTGGCCGAGCGCCCCGGTCTCGTGGTCGAGCAGGCGGCGGGCGTCGACGAGCCTGCCGGAGATCGCGCGCTGCAGCACCGTCGCGTACCGGTTGGCCACCAGCACCGACAGCGCCCCACCGGGGGCGACGGTGCCCGCCAGCACGGCGACGGTGATCGCGGGGTCGTCGACGACCTCCAGCAGCCCGTGCGCCAGCACCAGGTCGGCGGACTCGGGTCCGACCAGGTCGCCGAGCGCGTCGCTGTCGCCCTGCACGGCGGTGATGCGATCGGACACACCCGACTCGTGGGCGCGGCGGTGCAGGGTCGCCAGGGCGTTGGGACTGGGCTCGACCACGGTCACCGCGCAGCCCGCGACGGCCAGCGGAACGGCGAAGACCCCGCTGCCGCCCCCGACGTCGAGGACGCGTGGCGCCTCCCCGCCTCGGCGCTCACGCGCGGCGATCAGCTCGGCGTCGAGCACACGGCGGACAACATCGGGTCGCATGGACACGAACTGTAGAGACTCTAAGGTCTAGGTCGTGCAAACGGTGGCAGTGCTCAGCCTCAAGGGTGGCGTGGGGAAGACCACGGTGGCGCTCGGCCTGGCCTCGGCCGCGCTGCGCCGCGGCGCCCGCACGCTGGTGGTCGACCTCGACCCCCAGTGCAACGCCACCTCCACGCTGGACCCCGGCGAGACGGAGGCCACGTTGGCCGACGTGCTGGAGACCCCGCGGCCCGCGGTGCTGCGCGCCGCGATCGCGCCCAGCGCGTGGGGCGAGGAGGTCGACGTGATGGTCGGCTCGGAGGAGTTGGAGTCGCTCAACGACCCCGACCCGGGGATGCGCAGGTTGGAGAAGCTGGGCAGGGCGCTGGCGGAGCTGGGGTCACTGCTGGCCGAGGGTGAGCTGCCGTATCAGCTGGTGCTGTTGGACTGTCCACCGTCGCTGGGTCGGTTGACCCGGTCGGCGCTGGTTGCCGCTGACGGCGCGCTGCTCGTGACCGAGCCCACTATGTACGCGGTGTCGGGCGCACAGCGCGCGTTCGAGGCCGTGGAGGACACCCGGCGCGAGCAGAACCCGAATCTTGTCCCGCTCGGCGTGGTGGTCAACAAGGTGCGCACGCATTCCTACGAGCACCAGTTCCGTATCGCCGAACTGCGCGAGAGCTTCGGTTCACTGGTGATGCCGGTAGCGCTACCGGACCGGTTGGCGGTGCAGCAGGCGCAGGGCGCGTGCACGCCCATCCACCACTGGCACACGCCCGGCGCGCGCGAGGTGGCGCTGGCGTTCAACCTGCTGCTGGCCCGGGTGTTGCGCACCAGCGGCCGGGGTCGCCACCAGGCGATCGCGTGGCCGGACGACGACGACCCGGGCGAATGACCTGATGCCGGAAGGCGACACGATCTACCGCACCGCCGCGATGCTCACCACGGCGCTGGCGGGCCGGGTGCTGACCAAGGGCGAGCTGCGCCACCCTCGGCTGTCCACTGTGGAACTCCAGGGGCGGGCGGTGCTGGGTGCGCGCCCGGTGGGCAAGCACCTGTTCCTCCGGTTCTCGGAGAACCTGAGCTTCCGCAGCCACCTCGCGATGGACGGGATCTGGCAGGTCTCCCCCGTCGGCGCGCGGTGGCGGCGTCCCGAGCACCAGGCCCGCGCGGTGCTGCACACCGAGGACACCCGGGCGATCGGGTTCCTGTTGCAGGAGATGGACCTGGTCGAGACCACCGACGAGGACCGGCTCGTCGAGCACCTCGGCCCCGACCTGCTCGACCCCGGATGGGGTCCGGCGCACGCGGCCGAGGCGGTGGCCAGGCTGACCGCCGACCCGGCCCGCGAGATCGGGCTGGCACTGCTCGACCAGCGGGTGATGGCGGGGGTCGGCAACGTGTTCAAGGCCGAGATCTGCTTCGTGCTCGGGGTGTCCCCGTGGACCCCGGTGTCCGATGTGGACGCCGAGCGGGCGGTCGCGGTGAGCCGGGACCTGCTGGACCGCAACAAGATGACCCACGACCGGTGCACCACCGGGGATCCGCGGCGCGATCGGGGGCTGTGGGTGTACGGGCACCGGACCACGCCGTGCCTGGTGTGCGGCGGGAAGGTGGTCGCGACCACGCAGGGGGCGGGCACCATGGAGCGGGTCGCCTACTACTGCCCGACTTGTCAGCCGGGGCCGGTCGGCTAGCAGAAGATCAGGCCGCACGGTTCGCGTGTCGTCGTGCGGGTGGGACGCGTGGTGGTGGTCGTAGTGACCGGTGGGGCCGTCGTAGTCGACTTCGTTGTCGTAGTGGTGACTTCCGCTGTCGTCGTGGTCGAGGACGAGACCGTTGTTGTTGTCGACTCGGCGGAGGAAGCGGACGACGATGCCGACGTGGATAAGCCCGCCGACGACGACACGGGTAAGACCTCGTGCGAGGTAGGGGTTTGCGGCACGGTCTGCACAGTCCCCGACGCCGGGATCGGCTCCGGCACCGACTCCGCGGCCGGTCGCGCCTTGGGCAGGTCCACCGGCGCCGCGGCGATCCCCTCGTAGAACAGGGCGGCGGCGATGGCGCCCACCACGACCCCCGCGGCGATTCGGCCGGGCTGGTCCTCACGAGCACGCACGGCCGTCCCCTTTGCCGACAGTGAGTGATATTCACACCTCATGCCTTTGTGGTTGGCCACCCTAGCAGCACCCGATCGGGGGTCGGTGGAAAACCGATTGAAGGCCCCGGCGGCAACGCCTACGGTGGTGCTACACGAGAGAGGAGGTGGTCCACCGGTGTATTCCGACAGGACTCGTGAGGTGGCTGTCCGCTAGGACCGCCCAACCAGCAGTACTGGAGCCGGCAGGCGCCCGACGGGGCGCGGTCCGGTGAATATCAGGCAGTCACCCAGCCCTCGGGCACCCGGGACCCAGTCCGCCCCGGGCCTTCCGCGGCCTTGTCGGGAGGAGCGCGCCCGGGGGCTGTCTGCTGCCCAGGTGGTGGGACCGGTTACTCGGCCTCGACCTGTTGCAGTTTGCGCCACGCGAGGCTCGCAGTGCGTTCAGCGGCCTTCGCGTCGCGACGGGCCGATTGCAGCGCTCGGCGAGAATCCAGCTCGGCGTGCTCGGCCTCGTCCAGGGCGGCATTGAGCTGCCGGACCCGTTCCTCGGCCTTCGTCACCGCCTTCTCCGCGCTCGTCACGGCCCGATCGGCCTCGGCGCGCTGTGCCTCGGCGTCCTTCACCGCCGCCTTGGCCTCCGCGAGCGCCTCCCGCGCGGACCGGCGGGCCTGGCGGGCGGGTGCCACCGGCGCCGCGGTCGGCCCGGGGGCCAGGGTCAACCCCGGCCACGTCTGCTCCACCCGCAGGTCGCGCACCGACGCCAACCGCCCGGCCCGCAGCGTCGCGGCCGCGGTCTCGTCCGCGATGGCGGTGGTGAACATCTCTTCCAGCTCGCGGATCGTCGCCTCGCTGAGGTCCCCGCCTGCCGCGTCCACCAGATCGGCGATCAGCCCGGCCCGCCGCTTGGCCAGCTCCCGCAGCCGCGCCCCATCGGCCCCCGCGTGCGCCGCGCGCAGGTCCGACCCCAGCTCGACCAGCGCGTCCACCCGCTCGGGCTCGACGCGCACCAGGCGGTTGACCAGCCAGGCCGAGGTGGTCGGCTTCGGCAGCTTCTCCACCCGGGTGGCCGCCTCCCGGTCCCCGGCCGCGCGCAACCGCTTGGCCAGGTCACGGCGCGCGGGGACGAAGTCCTCCCGCGGCAGGCCGTACAGGTCGTCGACGTCGCTCACCCCGCCATCATGGTCCACCGCCGGGACCGGCCCGTGCCCGACGCCGCAACCCCGCGCCCTCGCCCGGCGGGCGCCGGAGCGGGTGACACGATGGGGCCGTGGCCTACAAGCACCTCGTCCGACGCGCCCTGTTCTCCCTCGGCGGGGGCGACCCCGAGATCGCCCACGAGCGGACCATGGCCGCGTTGAGCAGGCTCGGCCAGGTCCGGCCCGCGGTGCGGGGGCTGCGCGCGCTGTTCGGCGCCAAGGTCGACACGACCGTGTTCGGGGTGCGGTTCCCCGGTCTGGTGGGGCTCGCGGCGGGGATGGACAAGGACGGCCGCGCGCTGCGGGCCTGGCCCGCGATGGGCTTCGGGCACGTGGAGGTCGGCACCGTCACCCGGCACGCCCAGCCGGGCAACCCCAGGCCCCGGCTGTTCCGCCTGCGCGAGAGCGAGGCGATCATCAACCGGATGGGCTTCAACAACGCCGGGGCCGACGCCCTGGCCGCGCGGCTGGCCGCGCTGGGCCCGGTCGGGGTGCCGCTGGGCATCAGCATCGGCAAGTCGAAGGTCACCCCCGTGGAGGAGGCGGTCGAGGACTACCGCCACTCGCTGCGGGCGCTCTACCCGCACGGGGACTACTTCGCGGTCAACGTCAGCTCCCCCAACACCCCCGGCCTGCGCGGCTTGCAGGACCGGGCAGCGCTCGACGCGCTGGTCGGCGAGCTGCGCCGGGAGGCGGACCGGCTGGCGGGTGGCGAGCGGGTCAAGCCGCTGCTGGTGAAGATCGCGCCGGACCTCACCGACCACGCGATCGGCGAGGTGCTGCAGGTCTGCGCGGACCACCGGGTGGCAGGCGTGATCGCGACCAACACGACACTGGGCCGCGACGGCCTCACGCCCGCGGAGGCGCCGACCGGGGCGGAGGCGGGCGGGCTCAGCGGCAGGCCGCTGGCCGAGCGGTCCCGGCAGGTGGTGGCGCTGGTGGCCCGCGAGACCGGCGGTGCGCTGCCGATCATCGGGGTCGGCGGGGTGTTCGACACCGACGCCGCCACCAGGATGCTCGACGCCGGGGCGAGCCTGGTGCAGCTCTACACCGGGTTCGTCTTCGAGGGCCCGTCGCTGGTGCGGCGGATCAACCGCGCTGTCGAGTCCCGTTGACCTCGCCGCGGCCGCGGTTGGCCAGCCAGCGCAGCAGCGGGTAGCCGCAGACGACGGCGACCGCGCCCCAGGCGATGCCGCCGAACACCGCGTCGCCGAGGCGGACCTTCAGGTCGCCCGCGCCCGCCACGACGGCCACCGCGACCACGGTCAGGTTCACCGGGTCGGCGAAGTCGACCCGGTCGTCGAGCCAGATCCGCACGCCGACCAGCGCGATCATCCCGTAGAGCAGGATGGTGGCGCCGCCGAGGACGCCATCGGGGATGGTGTTGACCAGGGCGCCGAACTTCGGGCTCATCGACAGCAGGATGGCGGTCAGCCCGGCCACCCCGTAGGCGGCGGTCGAGTAGACCCTGGTCGCGGCCATGACGCCGATGTTCTCGGCGTAGGTTGTGGTGCCGGAGCCGCCGCCGGACCCGGCGAGGACGGTGGCCAGGCCATCGGCGATGAGCGAGTCGCCGACCGAGCCGTCCAGGTCGCGCCCGGTGACCGCGGCGACCGCCTTCACGTGGCCGACGTTCTCCGCGACCAGCACGATCACCACCGGGATGACCAGCAGGATCACCGATGGCTGGATCTGCGGGGCGGTGAACTGCGGCGGCCCGAACCAGGCCGCGTCGGCCAGCGCGTCGAGCCTGACCTTGGGCAGGCCGCCGGTGAGCGCGGCGAACACCCAGCCGACGAGCACGCCGACCAGCACCGACATCCGCGACAGCAGGCCCTTGGCGATCACCGCGCAGCCCAGGATGACGCCCAGGGTGATCACCGCGATGACCGGCTGCGCGCCGAACGACCTGGTCGCCGCGGGCGCCAGGTTCAGCCCGACCAGCACGATCACCGCGCCGGTGACCACCGGCGGCATGATCGACTCCAGCAGCCGGACGCCGAGCGCCTTGACCGCCACCCCGACGCCGACCAGCAGCAGGCCCGCCACCAGCACCCCGCCCAGCTGCGCGGCCATCCCGTGGTGCTGGGCGGCGGCGAGCGGGCCGATGAAGGCGAACGACGAGCCGAGGTAGGCCGGTACCCGGTTGCGGGTGATCAGCAGGAACAGCAGGGTGCCGACCCCGGAGAAGAGCAGGGTGGTGGTGACCGGGAAACCGGTGACGCTGGGCACCAGCACGGTCGCGCTGAACATGGCCGCCACGTGCTGCACGCCGAGCCCGACCGTCAGCGGCCAGCTGAGCCGCTCGTCCGGGGCCACGACGGCGCCGTCACGGACACGGCGGCCGTCGCCGTGCACCGACCACAACGCCAAGGCCGCCTCCGCCCCGCCGAACCCGCCCCCCGAACTCCTGCCGTGCATGGTGCCACAGCACGTAGTCGGCGAGTCGATACGACACCGTGATATTCACACTGATGCCCTAGCGGATTGCGACGACCTGGGAATTCGGTGACCGACGGTCAAGGCGGGTCAGCAGGGCATCCAGGACAGCACGAGCGCGTACGGGTCGGCCGTCCCACCCCACCCGGTCCCGATCCGGTCGACCGCCTCGTCCAGCAACCGCCCCGCGTGCCCCCGGTCCACCCCGAGCCCGTCGACGATCGCCCAGAACCCGGTCTCGTAGTCGGCCATCCTGGTGACCTCGGCGGTCACGGCCCGGCGCATCCCGGTGGTGTCCATCGATCGCTCCCTCCAGCCACGGCACAGGTTCGACGTGGGTGACACGCGCCAACCCCGCCCCCATGATGCGTCCGACCGGGTGAGGACGATCACGCATCTGGTGACCGACCGTGTCCCTCCGCGCGGGTGCGCGCCCGGGCAGAGCACCCGCCGACACGGAGCAGTGCCATCAACCACGGCCCCCCGGCCGGACTCAGCCGAGGGAGAGTTCGCGCAGGGCGCAGGCGAGGGCGGCGAGGCGGTCGGTGGCGTCGGTGAGGTCGTGGCGGGGGGTGGCCACGGAGCTGGCGGCGAGGGCTCGGGCGGCGGCGGCCACGAGGGCGCCGTAGCCGTCGAGGCCCTGGTCGAGTTGGGCGCGCAGGGCGCGGATGCTCTCGGTGAGGTGGCCGCGGTCCAGGGGCGGGGCGTGTTCGCGGGCGCGTTCGACGACCTGGACGCGGGCGGCGACCGCGCGCAGGGCGGAGGCGGCCTCGGCGCCGGTGGTCCTGGCCTCGGTGACGGCGTCCGGGGGGACGAGGGCGCCCGCGCCGAGCTGGGTGAGCAGTTCGCGCAGGGTGTCCTCGGCCTCGCCGAGCCTGGCGATCGGTTCCCTGGCCTGGGAGCCGCGCGCGGGCAGCACGACCGGGGCGGGTGGGGCATCCGGCAACGGCTGCTTGTGCAGCCGCCAGGCGCGGAACCCGGTGGACACGGCGGCGACGCCGGAGACCACGGCCGCGCCGATCAGGGCCGGGACGGCGATGCCGGGCGCGGCGGAGGCAGTCTCCACGACCACCGCGCCGGTGCCGGTGGTGAGGCCGGTGGCGGTCCACAGCCGGGCCCGGCGCACCGCCCGGCGGCGCTGGCGCAGGGCCTTGGCCCTGGGGTCGCGCCACCCGGCGATCGCCTCGCGGACCTGCTGGGGTACCGGGCCGCGCAGCTGCTCGACCAGCTCACCACCCAGCTTGATCAGCTCGTTCCGGCGCGGCCGCATGGGTCGGCGCGCGTCAGGAGCCGGCCTGCGGGTTGGCCTTCTGCTCCTGGGCCACCCGCTGCTGGATCTCGGCCTGGATGTTGGACGGCGTGGCGGCCGGGTTCGCGCCGCTGGTGACCTGGCCCGCGACCGAGCCGCCCGCCATCGAGGCGCGGATCTGCTCGAGCCGGGACTGGCCCGCCAGCTCGGTGGTGGAGACCTGGACCTCCATCATCCGGCCCTGCACCGAGTTCTGCGCCAGCTCGGCGGCACCGAGCGCGGTGGTGTAGCGCTTCTCGATCTTGTCCCGGACCTCTTCGAGGGACGGGGTGTTGCCGGGCGCGGCCAGCTCGCTCATCTGGTTGAGCGAGCGCGAGACCTGCTCCTGCATCTTGGCCTGCTCGAGCTGGCTGAGCAGCTTGGTGCGCTCGGCGAGCTTGTTCTGCAGCACCATGGCGTTGCGCTCGACGGCCTGCTTGGCCTGCCCGGCGGCCTGCAGCGCCTGGTCGTGCAGCGTCTTGAGGTCCTCGATGCCCTGCTCGGCGGTCACCAGCTGGGTGGCGAAGCCCTGGGCGGCGTTCTCGAACTGCGTCGCCTTCTGCTCGTCGCCCTTGGAGCGCGCCTCGTCGGCGAGCACCAGCGCCTGGCGGGCCGAGGCCTGCAGCTTCTCCACGTCGCCGAGCTGGCGGTTGAGCTTCATCTCCAGCTGGCGCTGGTTGCCGATCACCGCGGCCGCCTGCTGCGAGAGCGCCTGGTGCTGGCGCTGCGCCTCCTCGATGGCCTGCTGGATCTGCACCTTGGGATCGGCGTGCTCATCGATCTTCGACGAGAACGACGCCATGAGGTACTTCCAGAACTTCACGAACGGGTTGGCCATCGTCGTCCTCCGCCTGCCTTCATCCCTGCCGGACCCGCCGGTCACCCCCGCGCCGACACCGTGGCAACGGACCGGCACCGATTGTGGTTCCTCCGGCGCCACCGGAGGCGGGTCCCATCTGTGGGTTCCATCGTGTCAGGTGCGTGCGGGCGGTTCCACCGGACCCACGAGAAATCAGGGTTCACCCATAGATCTCCCCTGAGGAAGCGGACCGCCCTTCGGGGTATCCCCGGACCCCGGTCCCACCGGCGGACACGCGCGCGGGCCCGGCTCCCCCTGGGAACCGGGCCCGCGCGGTAGGTCTCAGCCGACCCGGCTCAGGCGGCGAACACCGCCCCGGCGCGGGCCTTGCTGGTCAGCGGCGGGTCGATGCGGTGGCTGAGCACCGGCTGGATCCGCAGGTCGGCGAGGTTCTCGCCGATCACCGCGGGCAGCAGCCTGCCGCCCTCCACCGCGACCCGCTGGCCGCCGTCCGGTTCCAGCGCGTCGATGGCCTCGATCTTGTCCACCGGCTCGACGCCGACCCGCTCCGGCAGGCCGCGCTCGACCGAGGTCAGCGCCCCCATGTCGGAGGCCACCTTGTGCAGCAGCTCCGAGAGCGGCAGCTCGAGCGCGTCGCAGATCGCGGCCAGCAGCTCGCTGGAGGCCTCCTTGCGCCCGCGCTCGACCTCGGAGAGGTACCCGAGGCTGACCCGCGCCGAGCGGGACACCTCGCGCAGCGTGCGCCGCTGGTTGGTGCGGGCGTGTCGGAGCCGATCACCGATCGCCTCGCGCAACAGCACGGTCATCGCGCACCTCCCTTCCTCGACGGGGCCCGGTCCGCGCACCGCACCCGCCCTGGGGCAGGAGCCGGAGCGGAACGGCGCGGGGCCGTCACACCGACAACGTTACCCACGGCGGCTGACCGAGCGCAGCGACTTCCCGGGTAGTCCGCCAAGAGCGAACGACCGCGCCGACCCCGGTGTTCCCGGTGTCCGCACGGCGGGGCGCCCGGTGGCGCGCACTGACCGTGACCCTGGGTTCACCCCGGAAGGGTACCGAGGTCCGCCCCGATCAGCGCGAGGGCGCCCGCCACCGCGGCCGCGCGGACCGCTTCCCGGTCGCCCGCGGCGGTGATCACCTCGTGCCGGGTGCCCCTCGGGCCGACCAGGGCCAGGTGGACGGTCCCCGGGGCGACGCCGTCCTGCGGGTCCGGTCCGGCCACGCCGGTGAGCCCGACGCCGATGTCCGCCCCGCAGCGCTGCCGCGCCCCGGCCGCGAGCTGCACGGCGACCTCCGGGTCGACGGCGCCGCGCTCGGCGAGCAGAACCGGGTCGACGCAGGCGAGGGTCGCCTTGAGGTCTGTGGCGTACACCACCAGCCCGCCGCGCACGACCGCGCTGGAACCGGGCACGGTGGTCAACGCCGCGGTGAGCAGGCCCGCGGTGAGCGACTCGGCGGTGGCGATGGTCTCCCCCGCGGCCCGCAGCGCGGCCACGACCCGCTCCGGGGTCACTGGGCGATCGCGCGCAGGCCCACGGCGCGCAGCCGGACGGCGCGGATGACGTAGTCGACGCCGGTGACCACGGTCAGCACGACGGCCAGGTACATCGACGCCCAGGGCACCAGGGCGAGCCAGCTGGGCAGCGGGAGCAGGAACGCGCCGAGGGCGAAGATCTGGGTGAGGGTCTTGAGCTTGCCGCCGCGGCTGGCCGGGATCACGCCGTGGCGGATCACCCAGAACCGCAGCAGCGTCACGGCGACCTCGCGGAAGGCGATGACCAGGGTGATCCACCAGGGCAGCTCGCCGAGCAGGCTGAGCCCGACCAGGGCGGCGCCGGTGAGCGCCTTGTCCGCGATCGGGTCGACGATCTTGCCGAAGTCGGTGATCAGCCCGTGCTTGCGGGCCAGCATGCCGTCCACGTGGTCGGTGATCGAGGCGAGCGCGAACACCGCGAAGGCCACCAGCCGCCACGTGGTGTCGGTGCCGTCCTCGGTGAACAGCGCCATCAGGAACACCGGGACCAGCACCAGCCTGGTCATCGTGAGCAGGTTGGCGACGTTGAGCAGCGGGACCACGGTCGGCTCCGGCAGGACCGCGACGGTCTCCGGGGTCACCGCGACCACCGGGGGGACGCCGATCACCGCCTCGGGGGTGGCGGGCAGCATCACCTCGGCGCGGTCCTCACCGTCGACGGTGTCCCCGCCGGTCGCCGCGGAGCTCATTGCGGCTCCGGGTTGGCGCGCGGGACGACCTCGATGGCCTCCACGATGAGGTCGACGCCCTCGGTGTCGACGACGCGGGCGCGCACGAGGTCGCCCGCGGTGTACTTCTCCCCGTCGAGCACGACGCACTCGCCGTCGACCTCGGGTGCCTGGTGCGCGGCGCGGCCGACGCAGTCCTCGTCGTCGGTCTCCTCGCGCTCGACCAGCACGAGCACCTCGGTGCCGATCCGGTCCTCGGCGCGCTGGGTGGTGAGCTCCTCGGCGAGCGCGGAGATCCGGGCGACCCTGGCGGCGATGGTGTCGGCGTCGAGCTTGCCGTCGAGGCCCTCGGCCTCGGTGCCGTCCTCGTCGGAGTAGCCGAACACGCCGACCGCGTCCAGCCTGGCCTCGGTGAGGAACCGGGCGAGCTCGTCGACGTCGGCCTCGGTCTCGCCGGGGAAGCCGACGATGACGTTGCTGCGGATGCCCGCCTCGGGGGCGAGCGCGCGGATCTGCTCGACCAGGCCGAGGAAGGACTCGGTGTTGCCGAAGCGGCGCATCCGGCGCAGGACGGGCTCGCTGGAGTGTTGGAAGGACATGTCGAAGTAGTCCGCGACGCCCTGGGTGGTGGCGATGGCGCGCACCAGGTTCGGCCGGGTCTCAGCGGGCTGCAGGTAGGACACTCGGACGCGGTCTATACCGGGTATGGCGGCGAGGCGGGTCAACACGGCCTCAAGGGCACCCTGGCCCGCGTGCTCACGGCCGAGGTCCTTGCCGTAAGAGGTGGAGTTCTCGCTGACGAGCACGACCTCGCGTACCCCCTGACGCGCCAGCCACACACCCTCGGCGACGATCTCGTCCGGCAGGCGGGAGACGAAGGACCCGCGGAAGGACGGGATCGCGCAGAACGAGCAGCGGCGGTCGCAGCCGGAGGCGATCTTGAGGGAGGCCACCGGGCCGTCGTCGAGGCGCTTGCGGGCCACCGTCGGACCCCAGGCGTGCCCGGGGACGGTGACGTCGGTGGCCTGCCGGTCGACCGGCGAGATCGGCAGCAGCGTGCGCCGGTCCACCGGCACGTGCGAGGCGATGGCGTGCCCGGCGACCACGTCGCCGAGGCGCTCGGCCAGGTCGGGGTAGTGGTCGAAGCCGAGCACCGCGGCGGCCTCGGGCAGGCTGTCGGCCAGCTCCGTGCCGTACCGCTCCGCCATGCACCCCACGGCGACGACCTTGGCCCCGGTGTCGGCGGCGGCCAGCAGCGTGTCGACCGAGTCCTTCTTCGCCGACTCGACGAACCCGCAGGTGTTCACCACGATGACGTCCGGCGTCGCCTCGGCGTCGACCAGCTCCCAGCCACCCCCGGACAGCCGCCCCGCCAGCTCCTCGGAGTCGACCTCGTTGCGGGCACAACCGAGGGTGAGCATGGCGACACGACGCGGCGTGGTGGGAGAGGACACGGGCCAAGGGTAACCGCCCGGTGTCCACGGGTTGGACCCGAGCGTGGACCAGGATGGACCCATGGTGACCGAGCACGACGTCCGCCGGTCGGCACTGGCCCTCCCGGCGACGACCGAGAAACCGTCCTACGGCACCCCGGGCTTCCGGGTGCGCGACAAGCTCTTCGCCCGCTTGCGCGACCCCGAGACCCTGGTGGTGTTCGTGGCCGACGTGTCGGAGAAGCAAGCCCTGATCGAGAGCGCCCCGGACCGCTACTTCACGACCCCGCACTACGACGGGTACGCCTCGGTCCTGGTCCACCTGTCGGAGATCGACGAGGACGAGCTCGCCGACGTCCTGCTGGAGTCCTGGCGGGTCCGAGCCCCCGCCCGCCTGGTCGCGGAGTTCGACGCCGAGCCCTGATGTTCACCCGGTCCGGGGATCGACGTGGCAGCCGGGCCGTCAGAGGCGTTCGAAGATGGCGGCCAGGCCCTGGCCGCCGCCGATGCACATGGTCTCCAGGGCGTAGGTGGCGTCCTGGCGGTGCAGTTGGTGGAGCAGGGTGGCGAGGACCCTGGCCCCGGTGGCGCCCAGGGGGTGGCCCAGGGAGATGCCGCTGCCGTTGACGTTGGTGCGGTCCCAGTCCCCGTCGGTGAAGCCCCACTCGCGGGTGACGGCGATGACCTGGGCGGCGAAGGCCTCGTTGAGCTCGATCAGGTCGATGTCGGCGAGGGTGAGGCCCGCCCGCGACAACGCCCGCGCGGTGGCGGGGACGGGGCCGAGGCCCATCCGGGTGGGGTCGACGCCCGCGCTGGACCAGGTGACGAGGCGGGCCAGGGGGCGCAGGCCGAGCTCGGCGGCCTTCTCCGGGGTGGTGACCAGGCAGGCGGCGGCGCCGTCGTTCTGGCCGCTGGCGTTGCCCGCGGTGACGGTGGCGTCGGGGTCCTGGCGGCGCAGGATGGGCTTGAGGCGGCCGAGGGAGTCCAGGCTCGCGTCCGGGCGGGGGTGTTCGTCGCGGTCGACCTCGCCGATGGGGACGATCTCGTCGGCGAAGCGGCCCGCGGCGATGGCGTCGACGGCGCGCTGGTGCGAGCGCAGCGACAGCTCGTCCTGCTCGGCGCGGCTGATGCCGTAGTCGCGGCGCAGGTTCTCCGCGGTCTCGACCATCCCCCCGGGCACGGGGTGGTTCACGCCGCCCGCGGTGACCCTGGCGCGCGCGAGCCGGTCGTGCAGCTCCACGCCGCCGCCCTTGACGCCCCAGCGCATCGCCGACGAGTAGAACTCGACCTGGCTCATGTTCTCCGCGCCGCCCGCGATCACCACGTCGTTGACGCCGGTCTGCACCCGCATCGCCGCGTCCAGCACCGCCTGCAACCCGGAGCCGCACCGCCGGTCGACCTGGGTGCCGGGCACCGACACCGGCAGCCCGGCGTCGAGGGCGGCGACCCGGCCCAGCGCGGGCGCGTCACCGTTCGGGTGGCACTGTCCGAGCACGACGTCCTCGACCAGCGCCGGGTCGATCCCGGTGCGCCGCACCAGTTCCGCGACGACCGCCGCGGCCAGCGACGCGACGCCGACCTCGGCCAGCACCCCGCCGAAGCGGCCGACCGGGGTGCGGAGGGGCTCGCAGATGACTGCCTGGCGCATGGGGCTCCTCGGGTCTCAGCGGGTGGACGGGCCGCGTGTCGATTCTGCCCGTGCCGGGGCGGGCCCGGCGCGGGGACTAGGTTGATCGGTTGTGAAACCCCTGGTTCGGCGGGCCCGGGTGACCGACGTCCGCGCCATGAAGGCCGTGATCGACACCTACGTCGGCAAGGTCCTGCTGGCCAAGCCGCTGGTGACGCTGTACGAGGACATCCAGGAGTTCTGGGTGGCCGAGGTGGACGGCGAGCTGGTCGGCTGCGGCGCGCTGCACGTGCTGTGGGAGGACATCGCCGAGATCCGCACCATCGCGGTGGCCCCGAGCGCGCGCGGCAAGGGAGTCGGGCACGTGCTGGCGCGGCAGCTCGTCGACGTGGCCAGGGACCTGGGCCTCGGCCGGATCTTCGTGCTGACCTTCGAGACCGGGTTCTTCGCCAAGCACGGGTTCGTCGCCATCGACGGCACGCCGGTGAGCCCCGAGGTGTACGCGGAGATGCGCCGGTCGATGGACGAGGGCGTCGCGGAGTTCCTGGACCTGGAGTACGTGAAGCCCAACACGTTGGGCAACACGAGGATGTTGCTCAAGCTCTGATTCTTCGAGTGTTCACTAGAACAGTCTTGACTCGCATCCCGCGGGGCCAGCATGATCGGTACTCGTGGGACGGGAAGCCGCGCTGACCGTCGAACAGCTCGCCGCCGAGGCGGGGCTGCCGACGAGCACGATCCGCATGTACCAGACCAAGGGCCTGCTGCACCCACCGCGGCGGCGGGGCCGGACGGCCCGCTACGACGGCACGCACGTCGAGCGGCTGGGGCTGGTGCACCGGTTGCAGCAGCGGGGCTTCTCGCTGCCCGCGATCGCCGAGCTCATCGCCGCGCGAGACCTGGGGGCTCGCGTCGGCGATGTGCTCGGCCTCGACGGCGCGGGCGGTCCGGACGACTGGGTCCCGGTCCGGGTGTCCGCGCTGCGCGCCGCCATCCCCCCCGGGGACCTGCGCCCCTCGCTGATGTTGCGCGCGGTCCGGCTCGACCTGGTGCGCTGGCGGCGCGGCCGCCCCTACACGCGGCGCTGGGTGATGGACGCGGGCCTGCGGATGGCCAGGCTGCGCGTCCCGTCGAGCGAGGTCCTCAGCGCGTTCGAGCGGTTGCGGTCGACGACCACGACCATCGCGGGTGACTTCACCGCGCTGTTCGAGCAGCACCTGTGGCCCGCGCTGGCCGACCAGGCCGGGCACGACGACCAGCTGGACCGGGTCAGGTCCATGCTGCTGGAGCTGACCGAGACCGCGCAGGCCGTGGTGGCCGGTGCGCTGCGGGACGCGATCAGGGACGCGGCGGACGGGTTCGCCACCCGGCACCACCTGCTGCCCGACCACGGCAGGGCGGCGTGGGTCGACCACGCGCCGCCGGTGCTCGCCGAGCGGCTGTCCGACGCGCACCGCGACGAGGTCCCCGGCGAGGACGAGATCCAGCGCTACTTCGACAGCCCGGACGGCGACGACCAGCCCGAGACGACCACAGTGGATAGTCCACAGGGGTGACGCGCGGCCGCCTCAGGGGTGCGCCGGGGTTGACGAGAACCGTTGCCGCGCAAGGAAACCGCGGGTCTGCCCGCCGGTAACCGAGAGTTCGGTCCGGATAGCCCGAACGGTGGTGCCGCCGGCGGGGGCGGTCGGTGCGTAATTGACCAACCGACCGCGCTCCCCCTGCGCGCCTTCCGCGAGGAGTTCCCCGTGAGCAGCCCGACCACGACCCTGCGCCGCGCCGCCCGCGGCGTCGTCACCACGATCGCCGTCAGCGCCGCGCTCGTCACCGGGGCGGGGGTCGCCGCCGCGGACCTGAGCCCCGCGCAACTGCGGTCGACCACCGACTCCTACCTGTTCTCGCAGAGCCTCACCCAGTTCCAGACCACACGGGCCAACCGCCCGTACGCCACCCAGCTGGACTGGTCGACCGACGGCTGCTCGAACTCCCCCGACAACCCGTTCGGCTTCAACTTCGTCAAGGCCTGCTACCGGCACGACTTCGGCTACCGCAACTACAAGAAGCAGGGCCGGTTCACCGAGACCACGCGGCTCTCGATCGACAACAACTTCAAGACCGACCTCTACACGATCTGCGCGGGCAACTGGTCGTGCAACCGGACCGCGGACGTCTACTACGCGGCGGTGCGCCAGTTCGGCAACAGCTGAGCGGCCCGACCACCGGCCGGGCCGCCCGCGCCTCACACCTTGTGCACCACGAGCGTGGCGACCACGCCGGGCACGTCGAGCTTGACGAGGCTGACCTTGTAGCCGCCCGCCTCGGCCGTCATCGGGAACTGCTTGTTGGTGTGCACCTGGACCGCCGACCCCGCCAGGGTCAGCTCCAGGGTGGCGTCACCCTCCCAGACGCAGGCCTGCCCGGGCTTGCACCGGCTGTCCTGGGAGACCTCGCGGAAGGCGACCAGCACGTCCGAGTTCGACAGCACGGTCGACTTGCCGCGCTCGATGTCGAACTCCTGGTCCAGCGGCGGACCGGTCTGCACGGTCGGCTGCGGCGTGCCGGGGCCGGGACCGCTGCCGCCGGGGGTCGCCCCGCCGTCCGCCTTGGCGCACGCGGTCATCGCGACCAGCACGCCCGCGGCTACCAGTAACTTGGTGATCACACTCATCTTCATCGCCACTCCTCACCCTCGCCCACTGGACGGTACGGGCGAGGGTGGGGGTTGCACGTGGCGGGAGATCAGCCGCCGTACGGCTGCTGCGGGTAACCGCCCTGCTGGGGGTAACCCTGCTGCTGCGGGTAACCGCCTTGCTGGGGGTAGCCGCCCTGCTGCGGGTAACCCTGCTGCTGCTGCGGGTAGCCGCCCTGCTGGGGGTAACCCTGCTGCTGGGGGTAACCGGGCTGCTGGTAGCCCTGCTGCGGGTAACCGCCGCCGTAGCCGCCACCGCGGTTGGCCATCGCCTGCGGGTCGGCGACCGGGCCGAGGTAGCGGGCGCTGCCGAAGGCGAGGATGGGCATCGCGATGAAGCTGAAGAAGAACAGCAGGGCCGCGAAGCCGCCGCTCTTGCCGAAGGCCTTGGCCAGATCGATGAACACGATGATGACGATCACGATGTTGACGATCGGGATCAGGAACAGCAGCAGCCACCAGCCGGGCCGCCCGACCACCTTGAGCAGCACGTAGGTGTTGTAGATCGGGACGATGGCCGCCCAGCCGGGCTGTCCCGCCTTGGTGAACACCTTCCACAGGGAGATGATCCCGATCAGGGCGATCGCCAGGACGACGACGAGGTACCCGACGATGAAGCCCGTCGGCACCGACGTGTCATAAGTGGTGTAGTCGTACTGCACGCTGCTGGGTCCTCCCTCGAGCGCGCCCAGGTGCGGGCGCGCGCCATCATCCCGCCGGTACCTTGGCCGACCTGGGGGTCCGCCGTGGCGCTACGCGCGGGTCGTTAGCGGTTCGAGACCAAAGGGACCTCGGTCCGAGTCATTCGTCGTCCTCGGTTCCCGAATCGGCCGCCGGGCCGCCACGGATCGTCCACAGGACGTTCTCCAGCTCGTCCGGCTTGATCAGCACGTCGCGGGCCTTCGAGCCCTCCGAGGGGCCGACCACCCCGCGCGACTCCAGCAGGTCCATTAGCCGCCCGGCCTTGGCGAAGCCGACCCGCAGCTTGCGCTGCAACATGGAGGTCGAGCCGAACTGGGAGGTGACGATCAGCTCGGTGGCCTGCACCAGCAGTTCCAGGTCGTCGCCGATGTCCGGGTCGATCTCGCGCGCCTCGCCCGCCTTGGCCGCGGTGACCCCGGCGGTGTAGTCGGGCTGCGCCTGCTCCTTGGTGAACGCCACGATGTCGGCGATCTCCTCGTCGCTGACGTAGGCGCCCTGCACCCGGACCGGCTTCGCCGCGCCCATCGGCAGGTACAGGCCGTCGCCCATGCCGATCAGCTTCTCCGCGCCCGGCTGGTCCAGGATGACCCGGGAGTCGGTCAGCGACGAGGTGGCGAACGCCAGCCGGGACGGCACGTTGGTCTTGATCAGGCCGGTCACCACGTCCACCGAGGGCCGCTGGGTGGCCAGCACCAGGTGGATGCCCGCGGCGCGCGCCTTCTGGGTGATCCGCACGATGGCGTCCTCGACGTCGCGCGGCGCGGTCATCATGAGGTCGGCGAGCTCGTCGACGATGGCCAGGATGTAGGGGTACGGCCGGTACTCGCGCTCGCTGCCCGGCGGGGCGCTGATCTCGCCGGACTTGACCTTCTTGTTGAAGTCGTCGATGTGGCGCACCCGGTTGGCCTGCATGTCCTGGTAGCGCTGCTCCATCTCCTCCACCAGCCAGGTCAGCGCGGCGGCCGCCTTCTTCGGCTGGGTGATGATGGGGGTGATCAGGTGCGGGATGCCCTCGTACGGGGTCAGCTCGACCATCTTCGGGTCGATCAGGATCATCCTGACCTCGTCCGGGGTGGCCCTGGCCAGCAGCGACACCAGCATCGAGTTGACGAAGCTGGACTTGCCGGAGCCGGTGGAGCCCGCGCACAGCAGGTGCGGCATCTTGGCCAGGTTCGCGGTGATCATGTGGCCCTCGATGTCCTTGCCGAGGCCGACCACCATGGGGTGGCTGTCCTTGAGCGCGGTCGAGGAGCGCAGCACGTCGCCGAGGCGGACCATCTCGCGGTCGCTGTTGGGCACCTCGATGCCCACCGCGGACTTGCCGGGGATCGGCGCGAGCAGCCGCACGTTGTCGGTGGCCACCGCGTAGGCGATGTTCTTGGTCAGCGCGGTGATCTTCTCGACCTTCACCCCCGGACCGAGCTCGACCTCGTAGCGGGTGACGGTCGGGCCGCGGGTGAAGCCGGTGACCTGGGCGTCGATGGAGAACTGGTCGAGCACCCCGGAGATGGCCTCGATCATCGTGTCGTTGGCCTTACTGCGCGCCTTGGGGGCGTCACCGGCGACCAGCAGGTCCGGGCGGGGCAGCGTGTAGTCGCCGTCGACGACCCTGGTGACGGTGATGGCGTCGGCGGCGGGCTTGGGCTCGGAGACCTGCGGGGTCTCCTTGACCTCGACCGGGCGCTTGCGGGGCGCCTTGGTCGGCGCGGGCTCGTCGAGCGGCAGCGGCGGCTGGTCGGCGGCGTCCTCGTCGGCCTGGGCGGCCTTGCGCCGGGGCGCCTTGCGCGGCTTGAGCGGCGGCTCGGCGGTCAGGTCGGGCTCGTCGGCGAACAGGTCGGCGGCGTCGCCGGTCTCCTCCGGGTCGCGGCCCAGGTCGCGGATGCGGGCCGGGACGTCGCGGATGCGGGTGCCGGTGAACACCAGCACGCCGAAGCCGAGCAGCAGGAACAGCACCGGCACCGCGACCCAGGCGGTGACGCCCTTGGCGAGCAGCCCGCCGGAGAGGTAGCCGAGCGCGCCACCGGCGTACATCCGGCCGTCGTTGTCGGCGGGCAGCCCCGCGAAGATGTGCAGCACGCCGAGCAGGGCGAGCACGACCAGCAGCGTGCCGACGGTGTAGCGGGGCCGCTTCTCCGGCTGCGGGTCGGTCCGCATGAGGGCGACCCCGAGCACGAACAGCGCCAGCGGCATCCCCACGGTCATCGCACCCAGCACGGTCCGGACGCCGTCCTCGAGGTACCCCCCGACCTTGCCGACCTGCCACCACACGGCGGCCCCCAGGATCACCCCGAGCGCCACCAACGCGAAACCCACACCATCCCGCCGGTGCGCGGGGTCGAGCTCCTTGGTCCGCCCGATGGCCCGGACAACCGAGCCGACCCCCTTGGCCACCAACCCCCACGCCGCCGCGAGCACACCCTTGCTGGGCGGCGGCGCCTGCTTCCGCGCCGAGGCCCGCCTGGCAGGCGCGCGCGAACCCGCGGGCTTGCGCGCCCCACCCCTGCCCCCACCCTTCGCTGTCGTCGTCCGGCTCGCCATGAGATCACACGGTAGTGGGCGAGCCGCCCCAGCCAGCGCTGCCACACCGGCCGGCTCGCCACAGATGCTCGCACCAATCAACGGGCGAACCACCCCAGCCAGCGCTGCCACACCG
>NZ_FOGI01000006.1:0-314934 GCF_900111175.1 Actinokineospora terrae | reverse complement strand
CCCAGCCAGCGCTGCCACACCGGCCGGCCCACCACCAGATGCTCGCACCAATCAACGGGCGAACCACCCCAGCCAGCGCTGCCACACCGACCGGCCCACCACCAGATGCTCGCACCAATCAACGGCCGCGCCGAGCCGACCAGCCCGGCTCGCGACTAGGTGCTCGCGCCGATCAGCGGGCGAATCGCATCTGGCATCCCTCGGATCGCTTGCCCGCGCGCGCGTGCGATGCTCACGCGCATGTCCGCGTTGCGCAGCCCCGAGTCCCGTCTGCCGCGCTCCCCGGGTGGGTCCGGGCAGACCCCGCCGGTGTGGCGGGTGATGTGTGCGATCGACCACGCGCTGGTGCGGTCGGTGGGGCGGATCGAGATCACCGGGGAGTTCCCGGCGCACCTGCGGGGCAAGCCGGTGTTGGTGGCGGCGAACCACATCGGGATGTTCGACCCGTTCGTGCTGATCGCGGCGTTGCGCAAGGTGGGGGTGTTGCCGCGGTTCATGTTGACCGGGGGGTTGTTGGACGCGCCGGTGCTCGGGTACTTCCTGCGCAAGGCCGGTCACCTGCGGGTCGACCGGGGCAAGGCGAACATCGCCGACGTGTTCGGGCGGGCCACGGAGGTGCTCACCACGGCGAGCGTGCCGCTGCTGCTCTACCCCGAGGGCCGGGTCAGCCGGGAGCCGGGGCTGTGGCCGGAGCGCGGCAAGACCGGGGCGGCGCGGATGGCGTTGCACGGGGACGTGCCGGTGCTGACCATCAGCCAGTGGGGCGCGCACGAGGCGGTGTGCTGGGGCACCGAGGTGGTCACCGGGCCCGCCGACGTCAAGCCGCTGGTGACCTCGTTCTTCCGGGCGGTGCGCAGGCGGCCGGTGTTCAAGGTGCACTTCGGCGGGGTGGTCGACCTGTCGGACCTGTCGGCGGGCACGACCGGCGACGCGGTGCGGGCGCACGCGCGGATCATGCGGCAGATCACCGCCGACCTGGCGCCGTTGCGCGCGGACCAGCCCGACGAGCCCGCCTTCCACGACCCGACCCGGCCGTGCGACTCGACGAGCCCCTGGCGGCCGTGAGGACTGGCAGGAAACGTCCTACCACTGGCCGTCGACTTCGGACACACTGCTCGGCGTGACCACCAAGACGTCCGTACCGGTTGGCGAGTCCCACCGCGCCAGGGGCACGGTGTTCATCCTCGTGGCCTCGACCGCCTTCGCCAGTTCCGGCCCGTTGGCCAAGCCGGTGATGCAGGCCGGGTTCGCCCCGGAGCAGGTGGCCAGCGCGCGGGCGGGTCTTGCGGCGCTGATGCTGCTGGTCGGGGTCGCGGTGGTCAGGCCGAGCGTCCTGCGGGTCCGCCGGGAGCACTGGCGGGTCGTGGTCGCCTACGGGCTCGTCGGCGTCGCCGCGGTGCAGTTCCTGTTCTTCCTCGCCGTGTCCCGGCTGCCGGTCGGCGTGGCGATGCTGCTGGAGTACACCTCGCCGGTGCTGGTCGCGCTGTGGGTGCGGTTCGTGCGGCACGTGCGGTTGCCGTCGCTGTCGTGGCTGGGCACCGCGCTGGCGCTCGGCGGGCTGGCGCTGGTCTCGCAGGTGTGGTCCGGCCTGGCGCTGGACGGGGTGGGGCTGCTCGCGGGCGTCGGCGCGGCGCTGTGCTCGGCGGGCTACTACCTGCTCGGCGAGAAGGGTGCGGGCGAGCAACACCCGATCGGGATGGTCACCTGGGGGATGGCCGTGGGCGCGGCGGGCCTGTTCGTCGTCGCGCCGCCGTGGCGGATGCCGCTCGAGCGGCTCGGCGAGCCCGCCCGGCTCGGCGGCGCGGAACTGCCGATCTGGGTGCTGCTGGTGACCGTCGCCGCGGTCAGCACGGCCATCGCGTACGCCCTGAGCACCACTTCTCTGCGCGACCTGCCCTCGCAGGTGGCCAGCGTGCTCGCGCTCTCGGAGCCCGTGGTGGCCACGCTGCTGGCCTGGTCGCTGCTCGGCGAGGTGCTGGAACCGGTGCAGATCGTGGGCATGGTGGTGCTGCTGAGCGGGGCGCTGCTGGTCCAACTGGCGGCCCGCACCCCTGTCACACCAGCAGAACCATTGCCCACCGAATGAGACCGCGGTCACGTCGGAATCACTCTGTCGAGTGAATGTCGTCCCTGTCACGCCGTCACCGGAACCGAAAAAGGTAAAGGGCCGTTTACCTGACGGACGCGACACATCGTGGTCGATCGGTCACCATGTGCTCACCAGGGCCGGGACTCCCGGCCTGGATCACCCGACCTGCGATGACACCCGACAACTCACCTGACACACAGGAGGTTCCGCCATGGGCCAGCTACGCCCGAGCGGTCCGGCACACGCGCCGCCAGCGGCGGCGGCCAGGCGCTGGTTGCGCCACGACGCCCGCTTCGACCTCTCCGCCTCGCTCGTCGTCTTCCTCGTCGCCATCCCCCTCTCGGTCGGCATCGCCGCCGCTTCCGGTGCCCCGGTCATGGCCGGGCTCATCGCCGCCGTCATCGGCGGGGTCGTCGCCGGATCGCTCGGGGGGTCCCCCCTGCAGGTCAGCGGCCCCGCCGCGGGCCTCACCGTGGTCGTCGCCGGGCTGATCTCCCAGTTCGGCTGGGCCGTCACCTGCGCGATCACCGTGCTCGCCGGTGTGCTGCAGGTCGCGCTCGGCGCCTGCCGGATCGGCCGCGCCGCGCTCGCCATCTCCCCCACCGTCGTCAACGCCATGCTCGCGGGCATCGGCGTGACCATCGTCCTCGGCCAGCTGCACGTCCTCACGGGCGGCGCGGCGGAGGCGTCCGCCTGGGAGAACGTGCGCGACCTGCCCGCCGCCGTCGCGGGGCTGGACCCGGCCGCGGCCGCCACGGGGTTACTGGTCATCGGGATGCTGGTGCTGTGGCCGAGGATGCCCGCCCGGTTGCGCGGGGTGCCCGGTCCGCTGGTGGCGATCGTGCTGGTGACCGGGGCGAGCGTGCTGCTGGTGCTCGACGTGGCGCGGGTGTCGCTGCCGGATGATCCGCTCTCGGCGATCCACCTGCCGCAGCTGCCGGACGGGGAGTGGTTCGCCTTCGCCGTGGGCGTGGCGACCATGACGATCATCGCGAGCGTGGAGAGCCTGCTCTCGGCGGTGTCGGTCGACAAGCTGGCCAGCGGCCACCGCAGCGACCTGAACCGGGAGCTGATCGGGCAGGGCAGCGCCAACATGGCCTCCGGCCTGCTCGGTGGTCTGCCGGTGACGGGCGTGATCGTGCGCAGTTCCACCAACGTCCGCGCGGGTGCCCGGACCAGGGCTTCCGCTGTGCTGCACGGGATCTGGGTGCTGTTGTTCACCGTGCTGCTGGTGGGCCTGGTCGAGCAGGTGCCGCTGGCGGCGCTGGCCGGGCTATTGATCGTGATGGGCGTGAAGCTGGTGCGCCCGGCCGATGTCGCCGTCGCTCGCAAGCACGGCGACCTGCACGTGTACCTGGTCACGCTGGCCGGGGTGGTGTTGCTGGACCTGTTGCAGGGCGTGCTGATCGGGCTCGCGGTGTCGCTGCTGGGCATGGTGCGCCGGGTGGTGTGGGCCAGGGTGCGGGTGCGCACCGGCGACGAGACCGACGAGGACGGCAGGCCGCTGTGCGCGGTGATCGTCGAGGGCACGCTGAGCTTCCTGTCGGTGCCCCGGCTCTCGCGGGTGCTGACCCAGGTCCCCGACGGCAGCGCGGTGCACCTGGAACTGGTCGTCGACTACCTCGACCACGCGGCGTACGAGCACCTCTCCGCCTGGCAGCGCCAGCACGAGGGCACCGGCGGCACGGTCGCCGTGGACGAGATCGGCGACATCCCGCACAGCAGGAGCGGTCTGCCCCGGTGGTTCTCGCCGTGGTCGCACTGGCAGGACACCGAGCGCCCGCTGATCCCGGCGCAGCGCTCGCTCCACGACCACGTGCTGCGGCCGCTGGTGACCGGCGCGCAGGAGTACCAGCGGACCGGGGCACCCGCGCTGCGCCCGCACCTGCGCAAGCTCGCCGGGTCCCAGCAGCCACACGCGGTCTTCCTGACCTGCGCCGACTCGCGCATCGTGCCGAACGTGATCACCGCGTCCGGCCCGGGTGACCTGTTCACCATCCGCAACGTGGGCAACCTGGTGCCGGACCCGGGGCCGGTCGGCGACCAGTCGGTGCACGCGGGGGTGCTCTACGCGGTGCGCGCCCTGCGGGTGCCGACCCTGGTCGTCTGCGGCCACTCCGGCTGCGGCGGCATGGCCGCCCTGCTCGCCGACCGGCGCACCATGCCCGAGGGCGACCCCATGGGCCAGTGGCTGCGCTGGGGCGAGCCCAGCCTGACCGCCCTGCGCGCCGGACACCCCATCGCCGACCACGCCGCCGAGGCGGGCTGGTCCGAAGTGGACCGACTGGCGATGGTGAACGTGGCCGTGCAACTGGAGAAGCTGCGCGCCATCCCCGAGGTGGCCGCCAGCGACATCCGCCTGGTAGGCCTCTTCTTCGACATCCCCTCCGGCGCCCTGCTCATGCTCGACAACGACCGCCTGACCCCCCTGGCCGACACCGCCCTCACCGGCTGATCCCACCGCACACCACCAGGCCCGGGGTCACTCACCCCGGGCCTGGTCCGTGCTCATCCGCTCCGGGGGCCGAACTGTGTCCACAGTGGACCGGGGTCAGCCGCCGTTGGTCGGGGTGTAGGCCGGACCCCGAGTGGTGCCGGGGCCGACGAGGTCGACGAAGAGGCGGCCCAAAGCCACTCGGGCTTGAACCGCGGCGTTGGTGCCGCCGAAGTCGGTGGGGTCGCCTGCGCCTTGGGAGAAGAGGGCGTAGGTGAGGGTGAGAGCTCCGGCGGCGTCGAAGACCAGGCCAGCTTCGTTGCGGCCGTTGGTGAACCAGCCTGCCTTGGTGGCGACGCGGGCTCGTTCGTCGGAGGACAGGTTGCGGCGGATGCCGTCGGTGTGGGCGGCCTGGGAGCGCAGGATCTTGAGCACGAACTCGGTGGACGACGCCGACAGCAGGCGGCCTGCGGCGAGGGCGTTGAACAGGTCGTGGGTCTCGCGCGGGGTGGTCTTGCCGAGGTAGAAGCGGTTCGGGTTCGCCGAGGGCGAGACCTGGGTGCGCGGGAAACCCTTGGCCACCAGCGTCTGGTTGACCTCGACCGTCGGCGTCACCAGGCCCGCCAACCGGTTCGCGGTGTCGTCGGAGACCGACAGCAGCAGCGCCAGCGCGTGCCCGAGGGTCACCGAGCTCGGGTAGGCGCCGTCGAGCGGGAAGATGCCGTCACCGGTGTAGCTCACGATCTCGGCGGTGACCTCCAGCCGCTGCGCCAGCGACGCCTGCCCCCGGTCGACCTTGTCCAGCACCGCGACCGCCACCGCGACCTTGTTGACGCTGTACGCCTCCACCAGGTCGTCGGCGTGCTCGGCCACCACCGGCTGCCCGAGGTGGCTGATCAGCGCCTGCCACGCCCCACCGGCCCGCGCGGTCTCCGCCCGGTAGCACCGCTGGATCCGCTCGGCGGGCGTGCGCCCCCCGGCAGCGGCGGCTGCCGGGATGCCCGTCCCCACCACGGCCACCGCGGCCGCGCCCAACCCGAGCGCCGCGCGCCGGTTCACCCCTGTCGTCATCGCTCCCCCTCGACCGGGCGCGGGCCGAGCTGCCCGCGCCCGGTCGAGCCTGCCACGGCGGGCCCGACAAGCCCACCGACCGGCAGAAGATCAGACCGGGATGACGGTGGGGACGATCATCGGCCGCCTGCGGTAGGTGTCGGCCACCCAGCGGCCCACCACCCGGCGCACCGACTGGGCGATGCGGTGGGTGTCGGTGATGCCCTCGGACTCGGTGTGCGAGAGCTCCATCTCCACCAGCGACAGCACCCCATCGAGCGCCTTGGGGTCGTCGGAGAAGCCGCGGCCGGACACCGTCGGGGCCGACACCGCGCGCCCGGTGGTCGAGTCGACCACCACGGTGATCGCGATGAAACCGCCCTCGCCGAGCACCAGCCGGTCCGACAGGGTGGACTCGCCGACGTCGCCGACCGAGAGGCCGTCGACGTAGACGTGGCCGACCTCGACCCGCCCGGTGATCGCGGCGCGCCCGTCGACCAGGTCGACCACCACGCCGTCCTCGGCGATGACCACGTGGTCGGCGGGCACCCCGGTCTTGACCGCGAGCTCGGCGTTGGCGCGCAGGTGCCGCCACTCGCCGTGCACCGGCATGACGTTGCTGGGGCGGACCGCGTTGTAGAGGAACAGCAGCTCACCGGCGGGGGCGTGCCCGGACACGTGGACCTTGGCGTTGCCCTGGTGCACCACGTGCGCGCCGAGCCGGACCAGGCCGTTGACCACGCCGAACACCGCGTTCTCGTTGCCGGGGATCAGCGAGCTGGCCAGGATGACGGTGTCGCCGGGCCGGATGGAGATCTGCCGGTGCTCGCCGCGCGCCATCCGCGACAGCGCCGAGAGCGGCTCGCCCTGGGACCCGGTGGACACGAACAGCACCTTGTCCTCGGGCATGGCCATCGCCTCGTCGAGGTTGACCAGCAGCCCCGGCGGCACCGACAGCAGCCCCAGGTCGGCGGCGATGCCCATGTTGCGCACCATCGAGCGGCCCACCAGGGCGACCCGGCGGTCGTGCGCGACGGCCACGTCGAGCACCTGCTGCACCCGGTGCACGTGGCTGGCGAAGCAGGCGACGATGACCCGCTGGTCGGCACGGGCGATGACGCCGTCGATGACCGGGCCGATCTCGCGCTCGGAGATGACGAACCCGGGGACCTCGGCGTTGGTGGAGTCGACCAGGAACAGGTCGACTCCCTCGTCGCCGAGCCGGGAGAACCCGGCCAGGTCGGTGAGCCTGCCGTCGAGCGGCAGCTGGTCGAGCTTGATGTCGCCGGTGTGCAGCACGATGCCCGCGGGCGTGCGGATGGCCACCGCGAGCGCGTCCGGGATCGAGTGGTTGACCGCGAAGAACTCCAGGTCGAACTCGCCGTAGCTGATCTTCTCGCCCTCGGTGACCTCGCGCAGCCTGGGGTCGAGCCGGTGCTCCTTGCACTTGGCGGCGACCAGGGCGAGGGTGAACCGGGAGCCGACGACCGGCAGGTCGGGGCGCAGCCGCAGCAGGAACGGGACCGCGCCGATGTGGTCCTCGTGGCCGTGGGTGAGCACCAGCGCGTCGATCTCGTGCAGCCGGGACTCGATCGGCCGGAAGTCGGGCAGGATCAGGTCGACGCCGGGCTGCTGGTCCTCGGGGAACAGCACGCCGCAGTCGACGATGAGCAGCCTGCCCGCGTGCTCGAAGACGGTCATGTTCCGGCCGACCTCGCCGATGCCGCCCAGCGCGACGACCCGCAGGCCGCCGTCGGGCAGGGCGGGCGGCGGGTTGGTCGGCCACTTGCCCGACTTGGGGGGTTGGCTCACTGGGCGCTCACCCGGCCTTCCGTCCTGTCGAAGGGGCGCGCGTCGAGGGGGCGAGCGCCCGGCGAGGCGCCAGGCGTACGAGCCCCCGCGGCGGGGGTGCCCGGGGAGAAGGTCACTGGCGCACCGTCCCGGTGCTGGTGTGCGTGGTGGTCGCGATGTAGGCGGCGTTCGCGTCGGCGTGCGCGACCCGGGCACTGGCCACGTGCGACGCGGGGGTCTGCGCGAGCGGGACACCAGCCTCCGCCAGGTCCGCGCCGATGGCCTCGAGCTGCTCGGGGGTGGCGGGCGGCAGCGGCAACCTCGGGTCGCCCGCGTCCTGCCCGCGCAACCGCAGCGCGGCCTTGCTGAACACGACACCGCCGACGCGGCTGAACGCGCGCAGCACCGGCAGCAGTCCGTTGTGGATACCGCGGGCGGTGCCCACCTCGCCGGTCTCGTAGGCGTCCAACATGGACCGCAGCCGTCCGGCCGAGACGTGGCCGATGACGCTGACGAAGCCGACGCCGCCGATGGACAGCCACGGGAGGTTCAGCGCGTCGTCGCCGGAGTAGTAGGCCAGGTCGGTGCTGGCGATGACCTGGCTGCCCGCGAGCAGGTCGCCCTTGGCGTCCTTGACCGCGGCGATGCGCGGGTGCTCGGCCAGCCTGCGCAGGGTGTCGACCTCGATGGGGACGACCGAGCGCGGCGGGATGTCGTAGAGCATCACCGGCAGCGGTGTCGCGTCGGCGGCGGCGGTGAAGTGCGCGATCAGACCGGCCTGCGGGGGCCGCGAGTAGTACGGGGTGACCACGAGCAGGCCGTGGGCGCCCGCCTTCTCGGCCTCGCGGGCCAGCGCCACGGTGTGCGCGGTGTCGTAGGTGCCGACCGAGCCGATCACCGTCGCCCGGTGGCCGACCGCCTCGACCACGGCGCGGACCAGGTCGGACTTCTCCTGGTCGGTCGTGGTGGGCGACTCGCCGGTGGTGCCGTTGACCACCAGTCCGTCGTTGCCCAGCTCGACGAGGTGCTCGGCGAGGGCCTGGGCGCGGTCGAGGTCGAGCGTCCCGTCTGCGGCGAACGGGGTCGCCATGGCGGTCAGCACCCGGCCGAAGGGCCGTCCGGGTGCGGCGGTGGGGCATGCGGTCATGGGCAAGACGCTACCCGCTGGCAACGGGGGTGACTTCTACCACTGCCATCTTGTGCACGGTTCGGGGGGTTGTGGACAACCGCGCGGACCCGCTGTCAGAGACCCCTGCGCACCGATCGGACGGTCGCGACGGCGTCCTGCGGTCCGGTGTGGTCGATCCTGGTCTTGGCCCTGCCGAAGGCATCGAGGAGCAGCTCGCCCGGTTCGCCGGTGATGGTGACGGGGTCGGGACCGGGGCGGGCGGTGATGGCGCGGCCGTCCGGGGTGCGCAGCACGATGCCGACCGGGCTGCGCCGGTAGTAGAACCTGGCGGTGCGGCCGAGCGCGGCCCACAGGGCGTTGTCGCGGCGCGGGTCGGCCGGGCGCGGTTCCCAGCCGGGGGTCGCGCGGCGGACGTCCTCGTGGTGGATGAAGAACTCGGTGGTGTTGACCTGCTCGTCGACCAGCCGGAACGGCGAGAGCGCGGGCGGGCCCGTGCGGACCAACTCGACCAGTTCCGACCAGGGTCGAGCGGTGTAAGAGCGCTGGACACGCTCGGTGTGCCCGGCCAGCGCCTTGATCAGGATGCCCGGTGCGGCGTCGAGGCGCCGCTCCCGCACGACCAGGTGCGCGGCGAGGTCGCGGCTGGTCCACCCCGCGCACAGCGTCGGCACGTCCGGCCCGACCTCGGTGAACAAGCTGCTCAGCTGCGCGCGTTCGTCCCTGGCGACACCCATGCCCCCACCCTACCGAGTGGTAGTGGTCAGGACGGCGACTCGACCTGGCTGTCGGTGATCTTCGCCTTGTCCTTGCGGACCAGGACGCAGTGGATCGTGTGGTCGCGCCCGGCGGAGGAGTCCTTGGCGTCCCAGGTCTGCTGCGTCGGTACCACCACCGCGTAGGTGAGCTGGCCCTTGATGTCGTTCTTCACCCGCTCCGTGCTGAAGAACCAGCCGCAGTAGGACTCGCCGAGCGCCTCCAGCTCCGACTTGCGGTAGGTCCACGGCGCCGAGGCGCTCGCGGGCTCCAGCGTGGCGAAGACCTGGATCTGGAACGGCTTCTTGCAGTCGTCGTATGAGTCGAACGCCGTGCCCTTCTGCAACAGGCTGTTGTTGCAGTAGCCGTCCGACACCGTGAACTCCGGGAAGTCACCCGAGTCCCCGTAGCTGAACTTCTGGATCGCGACGGTCTGCTCGCTGTCGGCAGGGGCGTTGATCGCCTGGCTCAGGAAGAAGCCGCCGACGGCGCCCGCCACGACCGCGACCGCCGCGCCGATGGCGAGCAGCTTGGTCCGGGGCTTGGCGGGCGGCGGTGCCTGCACGGCGCCGGTGGGGTTCTGGTGCGGGAAGTACGCGGTGCCGCCGGTGATCATGGTGGGGCCGGTGGGCGGACCGGTCGGGACGTGCGTGAGCAGGCCGCGCACCTGGGCGGCGGTGAGCCTGGCCGCGGGGGTGCCGATCATCAGGCCGCTGATCACCGAGGCCAGCGCGCCCTGCGCCCTGGTCAGGTACGGGACCTCGGCCAGGATCGCGTGCATGGTCGCCGCGGTGGTCGGCCGCTCGAACGGGTTGTAGCCCTCGATCGCGTAGAACAGCACCGCGCCCAGCGCCCACAGGTCGGACCCGGCGCCTGCCTCCTCGCCGCGGATGCGCTCCGGCGCCATGTAGGTCGGCGAGCCGATGAGGATGCCGCTGCTGGTCAGCCGCGGGTCGTCGAGCGACTGGGCGATGCCGAAGTCGGTGAGCTTCGCCCGGCCGTTGGCGGCGACCATGATGTTGCTCGGCTTGACGTCGCGGTGCACGATCCCGGCCTGGTGCGCGGCCTCCAGCGCCGAGAGCAGCTGCTCGGCCAGCTTGGCGACCTGCTCGGCGGGCAGCGGGCCGCGCTCGCGGACGACGTCGGACAGCGTCGGGGCCTGGATCAGCTCCATGACGATGTAGGTCGCCCCGGACTCCTGGACCACGTCGTACACCGTGACCACGGCCGGGTCGTTGAGCCTGCCCGCGGTGCGCGCCTCCCGCAGCACGCGCTCCTCGAACACCGCGCGCTCGCTGCCGGGCACCCCGTCGGGCAGGTGCAGTTCCTTGATCGCGACGTGCCGCCCGATCATCCGGTCCTCGGCGAGCCACACCACACCCATGCCGCCGCGACCGAGTTCGTTGAGGATCGCGTAGCGACCCGCCACCACCCGGGGTCCGTGCGCGACGGTGGGACCCTGATCCTGCGACACCGGCAAACCTCCTCTGGCCGCGCGAATCCTAGTGGGCCACCCGCGCGGGCGAGTCCGAACCGGTCAACTCGTGTGCACGTCGTGACCGGCCTCGCGCAGCGCGGCCACCGCGCGGTCGAGGTCCGAATCGTGCACCAGCACGTGGTCGGTGTCGAACGTGGACAGCGCGAACAGCGACACCCCGGCCGCGGCCAGCGACCCGGCGATGGATGCCATGATCCCGGTGAGGGTGAACTCCAGCGGTCCGCGCACGGTCAGCAGCCGCCAGCCGGGCTCGGTGCGGCCACCGGGCGGGGTCACCGCGGCGGGGGCGACGACCGAGACCTCGCCGGGGGTGCTGGTGACCGACACCAGACCGGTGGCGGTGAGCAGGTCGGCGGGGACGGCGGTGCCCGGGTCGAACCGGGTCACCGCGTAGTCGCCCGCGACCACATCGATGACGAGTCGCCGCACGGCTCAGCCCTCGGCGACGAGCGGGCTGGAGGCGACCTCGGACCCGTCGGCCAGCGCGGAGATGGTGAAGTCGGCGAAGGCGTTGCCCGCGGCCTTCTGCAGCTGGCGCAGGCACTCGATCGCCAGCGCGCGGATCTCCACGTCGGCGTGCTCGGTGGCGCGCATGGCGATGAAGTGCCGCCAGGCGCGGTAGTTGCCCGTGACCACGATGCGGGTCTCGGTCGCGTTGGGCAGGATCGCGCGCGCGGCCTGGCGGGCCTGCTTCTTGCGCAGGGTCGCGCTGGGCACGTCGGCGAACTTCTGCTCCAGGCCCGCGAGCAGCTCGTTGTAGGCGTCCTGCGCGGCCTGGGCGGCGGCGAGGAACTTGGCGTGCAGCTGCGGGTCGCCCGCGATGACCTCGGGCTCGACCATGGCCGCCGACTTCTCCGGCACGTACCGCTGCGAGAGCTGCGAGTAGGAGAAGTGCCGGTGCCGGATCAGCTCGTGGGTCAGCGACCGGGAAATGCCGGTGATGTAGAAGGACACGCTGCCGTGCTCGAGCACCGACAGGTGGCCGACCTCGATGATGTGCTTGATGTAGCCCGCGTTGGTCGCCGTCGCCGGGTTCGGCTTGCGCCACGACTGGTAGCACGCCCGCCCCGCGAACTCGGCCAGCGCCTCACCCCCGTCGGCGTCGGTCGACCACGGCACGTCCGACGGCGCGAAGAACTCGGTCTTGGCGATGAGCTGCACCCTCGGCGACACCGTCTCGGTCACGTCCACATCCTCACGTCGGCTCCTGCTGCCTGTCCGGCGCCACACTAACCCGCCCCCGGAGCCCTCCCGCACACCCGCTCAGCGCGTTTCGCCCTCCCGTTCGGGTCGGGGCGCCTCGACGCCCGCGGGGCGGTCACCGAGCACTCGCGGGTAGTGGCGGGCCATGCGACCCGAGCCCTCGGGCGTCGCTCCCCCCTCGGCAGGCGATGCGGGCCCGCCCTGCCCGGGGGGCCTGTCCGAGGTGGGCAGCCGGCGAGGCGCAGGACGCGTTCCGGTGTGCGCCTGCCGAGCTTGCCGTCGAGCACCACCCGCAGCCGCGCGGCGGCGAGCAGGCCGACCGCGGCGGTGGCCAGGACCTGCCACAGAGTCATCTCGGGCATCACGTCTGGGTGCGAGGACGTGCACGGATCGTAGCGCCGCCCGAGGTGACATCAACTGACACCACGGTCCGCGTTGACTGATGTCGAATTTGACGTCATGGTGGTGTCATGGATCTGAGCAGCTACCTCTCCACCCTGCGCGACGACCTGACCACGACGGCGTCGGCGGGGGACGAGTCGACCAGGCGGGCGGCGGCCGTGTTGGCGGCGGCGCTGGAGCCGTCGGCGCGGTTGGCGATCATGAACGCGTTGGCCGACCTGGCCGCCGAGGTGACCGCGCACCTGCCCGACCACGTGGTCGAGGTGCGGTTGGACGGGCGGGACGTGCGGGTCGTGGTGACCAAGACGACGAGCGGGCAGGCCGAGCCGCCACCGCAGCCGGGGGCCGGGAAGTCCGAGTTCGGCGGCGACATGAGCCGGATGACGCTGCGGCTGTTCGACGAGCTCAAGGCGAAGGCGGAGCGCGCGGCGTCGTCGCAGGGGGTGTCGCTCAACACCTACGTGCAGCAGGCGTTGCAGGGCGCCCTGAGCGGGCACCGCAAGCACAGTGACCAGCAGGGGGAGCCGGACAAGGGCGCCTCCCGAGTGCAGGGGTGGTACGCGGGATGAGCGACGTGCGGATGGAGCAGTTCGACACCGGCACCGACCCGGTGGAGATCACGGTGGCCACCGGGTCCGGCCGGATCGACGTGCGGCTGACCGACGAGGAGGGCGTCGACGTCGAGGTCAGGCACGCGCCGGAGGACGCCAACGCGTGGGCGGACGGCATCACGAACCTGGTGTCGTGGTTCAGCACCCAGTTCGGCGAGGCCAAGCAGCCGCAGGACGCCGCGGCCGAGGCGGTGCGCCGGACCAGGGTCGAGGTGGTCGGCGGCAGGCTGGTCGTGCGCTCGCCGAAGGACCCGCAGCTGCGGGCCATCCCGATCGCGGTGGTCGTGCGGGCCCGGGCCGGGTCGGTCGTGTCGGCCCGCAGCGGCGCGGGGTCGGTGCGGGTCGCGGGCGTGGCCGCCAAGGTCGACGTCACCACCGGCACGGGCAGCATCGACATCGCCGAGGCGACGGGCGCGGTGCAGGCGACCAGCGGCACGGGCTCGGTCAAGGTCGGTCCCGCGCCCGCGGGAGTCCAGGCCCGGACTGGCCGCGGCGAGGTAGAGCTGACCGCGGTCGGTGGGCCTACCACCGTGATCACGGCAGGCGGGGACGTCTGGCTGGGCGCGGTCAGCTCGGACGTGACGGTCCGCAGCGGCACCGGCGACATCACCATCGCCGACGCCACCAGCGGCACCCTCGAACTGACCACCGGCTCCGGCGCCCTCCGCGTCGGCATCCGCGAGGGCAGCCCCGCCGAGATCGACGTCTCCTCCGGCGCCGGGGACGCCCGCAGCGACCTACCGCTGTCGGGCACCGCCCCGGAAAACACCCCACCCCTGCGCATCCGAGGCCGCACCGGCGTCGGCTCAGCCCACGTCACCGCCGCCTCGCGCTGACCCACAGCCGCTCCCGGACCCCTCGGCCCGGGAGCGGCCTTTCGCTGCTGGGACAGCCTCGCGCGGTCCCAGCAGAGCTAGTCGCGCCGCAGCCGCTGGCCGAGCCCGCCACCTCACGCTGCCCCCACGCACTGGCACCCAGCCGCTCCCGGAACCCAAAGAGCGGCCTTTCGCTTATGGCGCAGCCTCCCCAGCCGCTCGCGCACGCTCCAGCACCGCACCCTTGCTGGCAGCGACATCGACGCCTGACACACGTCCAACGCAGAGGGCGTCGCACCCCCGCCGGCCCCCGAAACCGCCGCCTCGCGCGCGCGGTCCCGACCCTGCCCAGCCCCCACCCACACCGGGGGGCGTCCCAGTGCCAGTCTATCGGCACCCCCCGACAGTGGATCTTGGAACAGCGGGTAACAAGATCCAGATGTGGATAACTTCTGTCGCTGGACCGGGTGAAAGTCCGGGGCGGGCAAGGCCATCCGCCGCCGAGGCCCGCGGTTGCCGGGCAGGCGCCAGTCGCGACCGGGGCCAGCGGCTGGTCGCGGTCGGGTGGGGGCTAGTCGCGGCCGCGGATGATGGTGGGTTCGTAGTCTTCGTCGTCCAGGGGGGTGGTGGTGGGCCAGGTGGGGGCGCGGCCGCCGATGGTCTCGCTGCGGGGGCGGGGGAGCCGCAGCTCGACCGCTCTGTCCACTGTGGCCTGCTCCGCCATGGCTCGACCTCCGCGCGTCGTCGGTGTGGGCGCGGCGCCGCTCGGCGGCCGGTGGCCCATAGGCAAGGGTGCGTCCGATTCGCCGAATTCGCCACTGGATAACCGGTCCGCGCGCGCGGAGTCCCACCCCGTGGACGCGCGGAACTCAGCGCACGGCCCGCCGCAGCGCGCCCGCGAGGTCACCGCGCTCCCCCACCCACACCCCGGACAGCCCCAACCACTCGGCCATCACGGTCAACTCCCCCGCCAACTCGCTGACGACCCGTGAGGGTTCGCGCCCCTCCTCCAGGAACGCCCCCTGCACCCGGAGTACGCCCGCGAGCCGGTCCGCCTTGAGGTCCACTCGCGCCACCAGTTCACCGTCCAGCAGGAACGGGAACACGTAGTACCCGTACACCCGCTGCGGCTCCGGCACGTAGATCTCGATGCGGTAGCGGAACCCGAACAGCCGCTCGGCCCGGTCGCGTTCCCAGATCAGCGGGTCGAACGGGCACAGCAACGCGCGCCCCACAACACGTCGCGGCGTGCGGGCGTCGACATGCCGGTACGCGGGGTGGCGCCAGCCCTCCACCGCGACCGGTTCGAGTAAGCCCTCGGACACCAGTTCCGCCACCGCTTGCTGCGACCGGGCGGGTTCGAGCCGGTAGTAGTCGCGGAGGTCCTTCTCGGTCGCGACGCCGTGGGCGGTGGCGGCGCGGAGGGTGAGGACGCGGGCGGCCTCGTCGTCGGGGATCTCGGTGGCCAGGACGGCGGCGGGGATGGCGCGCTCGGGGAGTTCGTAGAGGCGCTGGAAGCCTTGGCGGGTCCCGGTTGTGAGCTGCCCGGTGGCGAACAGCGACTCGCAGATGTGCTTGATGTCGGAGCGGTTCCACCAGCCGCCCTTGGACTTCGGGACCGCGCCGCCGAGGGTGGCCTCCAGGGTGCCCGCGGCCATCGGGCCCTGCTCGCGGATGGTGGCGAGGACGTCGTCGAGCAGGCCGGGGGACGCGGCGGCGATGCGCGCGATGTGGCGGGCGTAGCGGGACTCGTAGCGCCGCATGCGCCAGCGGAACAGCGGCCAGTCCTCGACCGGGACCAGGCTCGCCTCGTGCGCCCAGTACTCGACCAGCAACCGCGGGCGGCGGGCGGTGTTCGTCCACGCCGCGTCGTCGACCAGGGACATCGGGTACGGGCCGAGGCGGGAGAACAACGGCATGTAGTGCGCGCGCACGGCCACGTTCACCGAGTCGAGCTGCAGCAGCTGGACCCGGCTCAGGGCGCGGCGCAGGTGCTGGCGGGTCGGCGCGGTGGTGGGGCGGGCGTCGGCGAACCCCTGGGCGGCGAGCGCGGTGCGGCGGGCCGCGGCCGCGGTCAAGTGGACTCGGGTCTGGTGGACTCGGGCCTCGTGGACAGAGCGCATGGACGACTCCTGGTCGGACGGACGCCCGATGTTCTCACCCACCACCGACAATCCGCGGCGCGCGGGCATCCACTACGTTCTGCGCATGGCCGAAGCCGCCGTGCGCACCGCGGTCCCTGACGACGTCGCCGAGCTCGCCCGCATCCAGGTGAGCACGTGGCAGACCGGTTTCGCCGACCTGCTGCCGCCGGACGTGCTGGCCGGGTTGGACACCGCGGCGGCGGGCGAGCCGCTGGCCCGGGTGATCGAGCAGGGTCCGGCGGTGGTGCACGTGGCCACCGAGGGCCCGTGGGTGGTCGGGTTCTGCGTGACGGGACCGGCGCCGGAGTCGGAGTCCGCCGCGGCCAACGACGTGCCGGTGCCGGACGCGCAGACGGTCGCCCTGGTCGGGACGTTGCTGGTCGAGCCGAGGTGGGGACGGCGCGGGCACGCGGGTCGGCTGCTGGCCGCCGCCGGGGCCGCTGCTGCCGCCACCGGGTCGACCAGGGGTATCTGCTGGGTTCCGGAGCGCAACAAGTCGCTGGTGGGGTTCTTCCGCCGGGCCGGGTGGGCGCCGGACGGGGTGGTGCGGACTCTGGACGCGGGTGGCCAGCCGCTGCGCGAGGTGCGGATGACCGGGCCGCTCACCCTGGACCTGCTCTAGCGGCGGCCTTGCGATACTGGCCCTCGACGGCCCGGCCCGTCGAGGCGACCCCTGGCAGGCGGGCGAGGCAGCGGACCACCCGTGTCCGCGGGAGGAGCACCGGGGGACCGATGACGCGCACGCCCGAGATCACCGAACTGGCCACGTTCCTGCACACCACCACCGCGCCCGCCACCACCCGCGACCTGGCCGACCGCTTCGGCGGCGCCAAGACCCTGTGGGTCGAGTACCACCGCGGCGCCCGCATCGTCCCCTGGCACCTGCTGGAGCGCGTGGTCACCGAGACCATCCCCGACCGCCACGCCAGGATGCTCACCCTCGCCAGGGCCAAGCACCTCTACAACTCCGCCGAGGCCTCCGCCGCCCGCGCCGAGGTCCTCGCCCCGCCGCCCAACCGCGGCCTGCTGATCGCGCTCCTCGCCACCGCGGCCCTGTCCCTGGGTGCCTTGGCGGGGCGCAGGACCACCCGCCGCAAACCCGCGACCCCCTGATCCCGGCGCGAAACCGAGAAACCCGGAACGGTCCGGCCGCATCGCGCCGGGTCAGAACGCCCGCCCAGGTGCCGTGATCGGGAACCGGGCGGTGGGCGGGCGCGTCCTGGCTGGTAGCGGGACAGGTGCGGGCCAGGGGTGCTGTGGACAACTTCGGCCGCCAGGGGTCGGTTCTCGGGTACCGTCGAACGGGTTTGTTGATGATGAGAGGGGGTGGCCGGTGCTGGGGTGGCTGTGCGTGACGTTCGGGGTGGCGTTCAGTTCCGCGCTGGTGCCCCTGGTCAGCGTCGAGCTGTTCGTGCTGGGGTTGGCCGCGCAGGAGCCGCAGGTGCACTGGCTGGCGCTGGGCGCGGTGGTGGCCGTGGCGCAGGTCCTGGGCAAGCTGCTGTTCTACTTCGCCGCGCGCGGGTGGATCCGCTTACCGGCGTTCCTGCACCGCCACCACGACCGGGAGCACCCGCTCACCGCCCGCCGCGTGCGCTGGGAGGTGCGCACCAAGCGCCTGCGCGACTGGGTCGCCCAGATCCGCGAGCGCTGCGAACGGCACCCGGGCTGGATGTACGGCACCTACAGCGTCAGCTCCGTCTTCGGCATGCCGCCGTTCATGGCCATGGTCGTCCTGGCCGGTCTGGTGCGCATGCGCCTCACCGCGTTCATCGGCGTCGGCTTGCTGGGCCGGTTCATCCGCTTCAGCGCGTTAGCCGCCTCACCCGCGCTCTTCGCGGGCTGGTTCCTGTAGCCGCTCGGTGACTACTTGCCACCCCGGACCACCAACCGGTCCAACAACTCCTGGGTAGCCGCCGTCACCGCCTCGACGGCTGCCTCGAACGCCTCCACGTTGTGCGGCGCGGGCGCCCGGAACCCGGAGATCTTGCGCACGTACTGCAGCGCGGCCGCCCGCACGTCGTCATCCCCGACCTCGTCGACGAACGGCGCCCGGAGGGTCTTGATGCTTCGACACATGCCCCCATCATGCCCCGCGGCACCGACAGCCACCCGGTCCACACCGGACCCCCGGAACGGGACCGGCGGGGACCCTCGGGTCCCCGCCGGTGCTCAGTCCTGCTCGGCTTCCTCGGTCTCATAGGCGCAGCCGGGGGCGCCGACGTCGTGGAGTTCTCGGCGGCCGGGGATGGCCGAGTAGGTGGGGCACTGGCAGACCCCGGTGGAGTCCTCGACTTCGAATGTGCTCACGATCCGTGTTCTCCGATCGGTGATGACCGGGGGACATGGTAGTGCCACGCCGTCAGTCCCGTACGCGGTATGCCACCTCGGTCCGCCAGTCGGCCGGGTCGGGGACCTCGGCGGGGTCGCTCAGGTAGCTCTCGAAACGGCCCGCCCAGACACCGTCGGTGACGTCGAACCCGACGCCGGTCGCGGCGGACCACTCGTCGAGCGCGGCGAAGGTCTCGCGGATCCGGTCCGGGTGCCCCCTGTGCAGCAGCACGGCGTACTGACCAGCGGGTTTGCTTCCCGCCACCACCGTGTCGTCCCCGGCGACGGCCGCCGCCAGCGGCACGCCGACCTCGACGTCGAGCACGTCGTCGGTGACCGAGTGGTACCGGTAGAACAGCGCGCCCGCCGGGGCGATGTCACGTTCGGTGATCCAGCCGTAGACCTCGCCGATGAGCGCGTTGACCCGGCCCCACTCGGCCAGCGTGGCCTGGGTGCGGATCGACACGTACGGCTGCTCGGCGCGGGTCTCGATGGTCGGTTGCATGGGGAGTCCTCTCTCGTCACCCGGGTATACGGAGTGGGGACCCGGAACTCATCGGAAGGTCGAACAGCGGGAACAGCCGCGGGTCGAGGTGCGTCTGCGTCGAGCGCACCAGGCCGCCCTCGGTCTCCACGAACAGGATCGCGAACGCCGGCCCGTCCGGCGCGTACTGGGCCAGCGCCGGTCCGCCGTTGGCGTTGATCGGCCGCAGTGTCGACCCCTTGCACGGCGCCCCGGCGTGGGTCAGGACAGCCGCAAGATCGGCTCGACCGCGCAACCACCAGGTGAACGGCGGCATGGTCATGGTCGCGTCCTCGTGCAGCAGCGCCACCAACCCGGGGACGTCGTACGCGGTGAACGCGGCGCAGTAGCGGTCCAGCAGGTCCCGGTCGACCTCGGCGGGCTCGACAGGCGCGGGGAACACGGCCCTGGCCCGCTGCAGGGCGCTGTTGACCGCCGCGACGGAGGTGTCCAGCAGCTCGGCGACCTCCGCGGCCCGCCAGCAGAGCACGTCGCGCAGGATCAGCACGGCCCGCTGTCGCGGCGGCAGGTGCTGCAACGCGGCGACGAGGGCCAGCCGGACGGTGTGCCGGGCGATGGTGGCGTCGGCGGGGTCGAGAACCTTGTGGTCGGGCACCGGCTGCACCCACGCCGACTCGGGCAGCGGCTCACCCAGCGGCGTCCCCGGCGCGGCGGGCGACCCGGCGGGCACGGCCCGGCGCTGGGGGCCGCGGCGCATGTCCAGGCAGGTGTTCGTGGCGATGGCGTACAGCCAGGTCCGCAGCGACCCCCGGCGCGCGTCGAAGGTCGCGGTCCAGGCGCGGCCGAACACCTCTTGCACGGCGTCCTCGGCCTCGAAGCCGGACCCGAGCATCCGGTAGCAGTACCCGGTCAGCTCGACCCGGTGCCGCTCGAGCTCGTCCGGGTTCACAGCAGCGTTCGCACCAGCCCGTCCGGGTTGGCCAGCGCGGGCAGGTGGCCACCGGCGATCTCCACCGGCGTGATGCCCAGCCGCTCCCGCAACAGCTCCCGCTGGAACTCGACCGGGAACAGCCGGTCACCGGTGCTGGCCACCGCCGTGGTCGGCACGTCCGGCCAGCGCTGCAACGGCCACGGCTTCGCGAACGGCGTGTCGGACTGCCCCAGCGGCTCTTCCCGCAGCTCCTCGGGGACGTCGTGCAGGAAGATCTCCACCGGGTCGAACTCGCGGTCCGGGTCCCGGCCCGCCCGCAGTTCCTTCGCCCGCCGCACCGGCCGCAGCCCCGAGGTCTCCCACCACTGCCCGCCGCTCTCCCCCGCGACCGGCACCATGGCGTTGACCAGCACGATCCGCGCCACCGGCACCCGCGTCGCCACGATCGGCGCGGTGAACCCGGCCATCGACTGCGCCACCACCACGAGGTCGCCGTACCCGCGCACCGCCGCGACGACCACGTCGGCGTACTCCTCGAACCCCGCCGAGTCGTCCTCGCAGGGCAGGTCGGGCGTGATCACGTCGTGCCCGTGCGCGCGCAGCCCGGGCACGACCAACCGCCAGTGCCGGTGGTCGGACGCGGCACCGGGCAGCAGGACGTAGGTCGACATGCGCGCCAGGCTAACCCGCCAGACCGACAAAACGGTCGACCCGGGGCCGGTGCGACCTCTCAGTGATCGGACTCCGAACCCGACAGCTCCAGTGCCTTGCGCATGGAGTCGCGGGCTCGGCCGCGGTCACCGGCGACGTCGTAGGCGACGGCGAGGCGGTACCAGGAGCGCCAGTCCTCCGGAGCTGCCTCGGTTTCCGCGCGGAACTGCTCGAAGAACTCGTCCGCCGCGGCGCGGTCGACCCGGCCGGAGGGCATGAGCGGTAGGCCGGAGGTGTCGGGAAGGCCTTCCTCGGCGGCCAGGCGGCGGCCGAGGGCCTGGGTGCGGACGCCGAAGCGCAGGGTGGACCAGACGACCCAGGCGCCGACCAGGGGCAGCAGCACCACGCCGACGCCGAGGCCGATGGCGACCGCGGAGCCCTCGCGGAACAGGGCCACCGCGCGGCCGCCGAGCAGGACGAAGTAGACGACCAGCACGGCGGCCAGCAGCCACGACACCGAGCGGGCGGACATCACAGGTCCAGCAGGTTTTCCAGGCCGACGGTGAGCCCGGGGCGGCCCACGATCGCGCGGACGCCGTGCAGGACGCCGGGCATGAAGGACTTGCGGTCCAACGAGTCGTGCCGGATGGTCAGCGTCTCGCCCTCGCCGCCGAACAGGACTTCCTGGTGCGCCACCAGACCGCCCAACCGGACCGAGTGCACCCGGACCCCGTCCACCGACGCTCCCCGCGCACCGTCCACTTCGGACGTCGTGGCGTCCGGGACCGGACCGAGCCCGGCCTCGGCGCGGGCCTGGCCCACCAGCCGCGCGGTGTGCGCCGCGGTGCCGGACGGGGCGTCGGCCTTGCGGTTGTGGTGCAGCTCGATGATCTCGACGGTGTCGTAGTAGCGGGCGGCCAGCTGGGCGAACCGCATCGACAGCACCGCGCCGAGGGCGAAGTTGGGCGCGATGAGCACGCCGAGCCCCGGCTTGTCGGCCAGCCACTCCCGCAGCGTGTCGAGCCGGGCGGTGTCGAACCCGGAGGTGCCGACGACCGCGTGCAGGCCGTTGTCGACGCAGTACCGCAGGTTGTCCATGACCACGTCGGGGTGGGTGAAGTCGACCACGACCTGGGCGCCGGACGCGGCGACCTCGTCGGCCCAGTCACCGGAGTCGACCTGGGCGACCAGCGCCAGGTCGGCGGCACCCTCGACCGCGGCGCAGGCCTCGGCGCCCATCCGGCCCTGCGCGCCGAGCACGGCGACCCGGATCAGCTCGTCGGGTACGGCGCAGTTCGTCACTTGCTCACCTCGTGCAGTTGGACCGGGACGTCGTCGGTGTGGTCGTAGGGGCCGACGACCGCGGCGGCCAGCGGCCTGGTCAGCAGCTCGCGGGCGAGCGCGGCCACCTCGTCGGCGGTGACCGCGGCGTAGCGGTCGAGGGTCTGCTCGACGGTCAGGTAGTCGCCGTAGGCGAGCTCGCCCTTGCCGATGCGCGACATCCGGGAGCTGGTGTCCTCCAGGCCGAGCACGAGCCCGCCGCGCAGGTTACCCTTGGCGCGCGCCACTTCCACGTCGGTCAGACCGTCCCTGGCTACCTCGCCGAGCACCTCGCGGACCACGCCCGCGACCTCGCCGAGCCGGTCGGGCTGGCACCCGGTGTAGATGGACAGGTGACCGGTGTCGGCGTACGCCGCGACCGACGAGTACACCTGGTAGGCCAGCCCGCGCTTCTCCCGGACCTCTTGGAACAGCCGGGAGCTCATGCCGCCGCCGAGCGCGGCGTTGAGCACGCTCAGGGTGAACCGGCGCTCGTCGTGCCGGTCGAGCGCGCGCACGCCGAGCATCATGTGCGCCTGCTCGGTGTCGTCGGTGTGCAGCACCAGGCGCGGCGCGGACGAGAGGCGGGCCCGGCCGGTGCGCGGCGCGACCGGGAGCTTGTCGCCGACCATCCGGTCGCGCAACGCCTTGCGCACCAGGGTGAGCACGGACTTGTGGTTCACGTTGCCCGCGACCGCGAGCACCATCCGCGGCATCGTGTAGCGGCGGCGGTAGAACCCGTTGAGCGCGGTCCGGCTCATCGCGGTGATCGACTGCTCGGTGCCCAGCACCGGGCGGCCGAGCGGGTGGTCGGCCATCAGCGCGGTGCAGAACGCGTCGTGCAGCAGGTCCTCGGGGTCGTCGTCGCGCATGGCGATCTCCTCGAGCACCACCCCGCGCTCGGTCTCCACGTCGTCCTCGGCGCACACCGCGTCGAAGACCACGTCGGACACCAGGTCGATGGCCAGCGGCAGGTCCTCGTCGAGCACGTGCGCGTAGTAGCAGGTGTGCTCCTTCGCGGTGAACGCGTTGAGCTCGCCGCCGACGGCGTCGATCTCCTCGGCGATCTGCGCGGCGGAGCGGCGCGCGGTTCCCTTGAACAGCAGGTGTTCCAGGTAGTGCGCGGCACCCGCGACCGAGTTCGGCTCGTCGCGCGAGCCGACCTGGACCCAGATGCCGACCGACGCGGAGCGCACACCCGGCACGCGTTCGGTGATGACGCGCAGCCCGCCCGGGAGCAGCGTGCGCCGGACCTCGGTGTCGCCGTCGCGCTCGAGCAGGACGGTGCTGCCGGGCTTCTGCAGGTGGCCGTGGACACGGGTTGCGGAACGGCCGCGGGCGCCGTTGGCGCCCGCGGCCGTCACCGGGGAACTGGAACTCACTGGGCGGGAGCCGCCTCAGCCTCGGCGGGGACACCGGACTCGCCGTTCGGGGCGGCGTCGGCGGTGTCCTCCTCGTTGACCAGGACCAGGCTGATCTTGCCGCGCTGGTCGATGTCGGCGATCTCCACGCGGAGCTTGTCGCCGACGTTGACCACGTCCTCGACCTTGTTGACCCGCTTGCCGTTGCCCAGCTTGGAGATGTGCACCAGGCCGTCCTTGCCCGGCAGCAGCGAGACGAACGCGCCGAAGGCGGCGGTCTTGACGACCGTGCCCAGGAACCGCTCGCCGACCTTGGGCAGCTGCGGGTTGGCGATGGCGTTGATCAGACCGATAGCGGCCTCGGCGGACGGGCCGTCCGCGGCACCGACGTAGATCGTGCCGTCGTCCTCGATGGAGATGTCGGCGCCGGTCTGCTCGGTGATCGAGTTGATCATCTTGCCCTTCGGCCCGATCACCTCGCCGATCTTGTCGACCGGGATCTTCACCGAGGTCACCCGCGGCGAGTACGGGCTCATCTCGTCCGGGCCGTCGATGGCCTCGGCCATGACCTCCAGGATCGTGTAGCGCGCGTCGCGGGCCTGGCTCAGCGCCTGGGCCAGCACCTCGGACGGGATGCCGTCGAGCTTGGTGTCGAGCTGCAGCGCGGTCACGAAGTCCTTGGTGCCCGCGACCTTGAAGTCCATGTCGCCGAAGGCGTCCTCGGCACCGAGGATGTCGGTCAACGCGACGTAGCGGGTCTCGCCGTCGACCTCATCGGACACCAGGCCCATCGCGATGCCCGACACCGGCGCCTTGAGCGGCACACCGGCGTTGAGCAGCGACATGGTGGACGCGCAGACCGAGCCCATCGAGGTGGAACCGTTGGAGCTCAACGCCTCCGACACCTGGCGGATGGCGTAGGGGAACTCGTCGCGCTTGGGCAGCACCGGCGCCAGGGCCCGCTCGGCGAGCGCGCCGTGGCCGATCTCGCGCCGCTTGGGCGAGCCGACGCGGCCGGTCTCACCGGTGGAGAACGGCGGGAAGTTGTAGTGGTGCATGTAGCGCTTGTGCGTCTCGGGTGACAGCGAGTCGATCTGCTGCTCGAGGCGGAGCATGTTGAGCGTGGTGACACCCAGGATCTGGGTCTCGCCGCGCTCGAACAGCGCGGAGCCGTGCGCCCGCGGGATCAGCGCGACCTCGGCGGACAGGCCGCGGATGTCGGTGAGGCCGCGGCCGTCGATGCGGATCTTGTCGCGCAGGATCCGCTGGCGGACCAGCTTCTTGTTCAGCGACCGGAACGCGGCGCCGATCTCCTTCTCGCGGCCGTCGAAGGCGCCGCCCTCGACCGCGCCGACCTTCTCCAGCACCAGGGCCTTGACCTCGTCGATGCGAGTCTCGCGCTCCTGCTTGTCGCCGATGGTCAGCGCGGCGGCGAGCTCGTCGCTCACGGCGGCCTCGACCGCGGTGAAGGCGTCGGGCTGGTAGGCCGGGAACGTCGGGTACGGGCGGGTGGCCTTGGCGGCGACCGCGGCCAGCTGGGCCTGCGCGTCGCACAGCACCCGGATGAACGGCTTGGCGGCCTCGAGACCGGCGGCGACGACCTCCTCGGTCGGCACCTGCGCGCCGTCGGCGATCAGGTCGGTGACGTTCTCGGTGGCCTCGGCCTCGACCATCATGATCGCGACGTCGCTGCCGACGACGCGGCCGGCGACGACCATGTCGAACACGGCGGTCTTGAGCTGGTCGTGGGTCGGGAAGGCGACCCACTGCTCACCGATGAGCGCGACCCGCACGCCGCCGATCGGGCCGGAGAACGGCAGCCCGGCCAGCTGGGTGGAGGCGGAGGCGGCGTTGATGGCCACCACGTCGTAGAGGTCCTGCGGGTTGAGGCTCTGCACGGTGATGACGACCTGGATCTCGTTGCGCAGACCGTCCACGAAGGACGGGCGCAGCGGCCGGTCGATGAGCCTGCAGGTGAGGATCGCGTCGGTGGACGGGCGGCCCTCGCGGCGGAAGAACGCTCCGGGGATGCGGCCCACGGCGTACATGCGCTCCTCGACGTCCACCGTGAGCGGGAAGAAGTCGAACTGGTCCTTCGGCTGCTTGGAGGCGGTCGTCGCCGACAGCAGCATGGTCTCCTCGTCGAGGTAGGCCACGACGCTGCCCGCGGCCTGGCGGGCCAACCGGCCGGTCTCGAAGCGGACGGTGCGCGTGCCGTAGGAGCCGTTGTCGATAACGGCCGTGGTCTCGTGCACAGCGATGTCGGTCATGTAGGGATAACTCCTCGTCGTCGGGCCGGCGCGCTACCCGAGCACGGGGTCACGGTTCATGACGAGGCCGGTCTTCGATCGAAGTCCCCGGAGCCCTCATGGCTCGGCGGAGACCACTACCGAGGACCGGCGAACTGGTCCCGTGGCGCGCGGCGTGCTGCCCTGTTGGTTCGCCCGCGTGGTGTGCCGTGGTGGCACGCGCGGGGTGGTGTCGGTCTGGGTTTACATACCCGGGGGGAGCGACCTGGTGGCCACTCCCCCCGGGGTTCGAGCTATCGGCGCAGGCCGAGCCGCTGGATCAGCGACCGGTAGCGCTCGATGTCCACCTTGGTCAGGTAGTTCAGCAGCCGCCTGCGGCGACCGACCAGCAGCAGCAGTCCGCGCCGCGAGTGGTGGTCGTGCTTGTGCTGCTTGAGGTGCTCGGTGAGGTCCTTGATGCGCTTGGTCAGCAGCGCGATCTGGGCCTCGGGCGATCCGGTGTCCGAGTCGTGCACGCCGTACTCGGTGAGGATCGTCTTCTTCTGCTCGGTGGACAGAGCCACTCGTCAACTCCTCGGTGGTGCCTGTGCCGTGTGGGAGAGTCGGTAACAGCCGCCACGGACCGCAGCCGTACCCAAACGCCAAGGTTAGCACCCTGCCCCTGGGGCGCTCCTGGCGAGCAGGGGCACACGGGCGAGCGGAGTGTAGGAGCCCCGGTCGCTGGCGTAGAGCACCAACTCCTCGGGCACCCACTCCGGGCCCTGGTACTCCCGCAGCTCAGCGGCCATCTCGGCGCCTCGGTTGGTCGGGGTCGACCAGCGCGCGACGGTCACGTGCGGGGTGTAGTCGGGGTGGCCGCCCTCGGTGAAGTCGGCCGCCTCGGCAAGCCTACGCAAGTCCACCGGATCGGGGGTAGCGACTTTCAGCAGGCACACCGCGGCGAAGGTTCCGGAGCCGCTCATCCGCAGCCTCGGGGCGGGCAGCCCGCGCACCCGGTCGGTCAGCCTGGCCAGGCGGCGGTCGGGGTCGTCAGCGCCGTAGTAGCCGACGGTGACGTGCCACAGCTCGCGCGGTGTGGCACGCAGGCCGGGCGGCGTGGGCGGTAGGTGCGCGGCCAGGTGGTCGGCGACCGGGTCGGGCAGGGGGAACGCGGAGAACAGCCTGGGGCGGGGGGCCTGCGGCGGCCTCACGTGCGCTTTCCGGCGCGGCGCAGCAGGTCGGCCAGGTCGGGGAAGCGGTCGTCGAGCAGCCCGGCCGCCTCGGTGAGGTCCTCGGCGGAGGCGAGCCTGCGCAGCGCGAGGATGGCGCTGCGGCCGACGTCGACGGGCAGGTTGTCCCTGGTCACGGCCGGTTTGGAGGCGCGAACGTCGTCGAGGGCGCGCTGCAGCGCCTCCCGGCGGCCGGAGGCGACCTCGGGGGTGAGGATCTTGCGCTCGAGCATGATCAGCCTGGCCAGCACCGCGGGGTTGCCGATCTTGGCCCGGCGGCCGCTCATCACCTGGCTGAGCATGGGCGCGCTGATGCCGAGCACGTCGGCGAGGTTGGCCTGGGAGACGTCGAAGGCCACCACCAGCCTGCGCACCCGGTCACCGAGCGGCTCCCCGTACCACTCGCGCTGCAACGCGATGTTGCGTTGGACGATCTTGTGATCCTCCACCCGCCGCCTCTCCCCTAGTGCCGGTCCGGTCCCCCTGACCGGGTGTATCTTGCCGGCCCACTCGTTCGTTTCGTGGGAGAACCACCAGGGTGAGGAGTCCGCGGCGGACGATGCGAGGCGATCAGGTCAGCAGGTCCCGGGTGCGCGCGACATCGCGGTGCATCTGCTCGACCAGCGCCTCGGTGCCCGCGAAGCGCTCCATCGGGCGCAACCGCTCGACGAAGTCGACCGCGACCCGTTGGCCGTAGAAGTCCTCGTCGACGTCGAGGACGAAGGCCTCGACCCGGCGTTCGCGGCCGGAGAAGGTCGGGTTGGTGCCCACCGAGACCGCGGTGGTCAGCGGGGGGCGGTTGTGCCCGTTGAGCAGGGTGAACCGTCCCGCGTAGACACCGTCGGCCGGGACGGCGGCGAAGCGGGGCGTGGACAGGTTGGCGGTCGGGAAGCCGAGTTCGTGGCCGCGGCCGTCGCCGCGCACCACGATGCCCTCCAGGCGGTGCGGGCGTCCCAGCGCGGTGGCGGCGGCGCGCACGTCGCCCGCGTCGATGCAGGAGCGGATGTAGGTCGAGGAGAAGGCCAGCTCCCCCGCGGTCACCAGTTCGGCGCCCTCGGTGGTGAAGCCGAAGCGCTGGCCGAGGGTGGTCAGCAGCGCGACGTTGCCCGCGGCGCGGTTGCCGAAGGTGAAGTTCTCGCCGACCACCACCGCGGCGGCGTGCAGGCGCTCGACCAGGATCTCGTGCACGAACTCGTCCGGGGCCACCTTGGACAGCTCGGAGGTGAACGGCAGCACGCAGAACGCGTCGACGCCCAGGTCCTCCACCAGCTCCGCCTTGCGGTGCAGGGTGGTCAGCTGGGCCGGGTGGCTGCCGGGGCGGACGACCTCGGAGGGGTGCGGGTCGAAGGTGAGGACCACGCTGGGCAGGTCGCGCTCGGCGGCGAGGGCGACCGCCCGGGAGATCAACTCCTGGTGTCCCCGGTGGACTCCGTCGAACACGCCGATGGTCGCCACACAGCGACCCCAGCCCCCGGGTAGGTCCGCCAGACCGCGCCAACGCTGCACGGCCCCGAGCCTAGTGGGTGCGGGTGTCGGCGGTCGGGCACCGGGTGGGGCAGGCGGGTGGGCGGGTGGGCCGGTGGTGACCTGCCCGGTTCGGGTGTGACCGAACTCCCCGGTTCGGCGGGTGTGCGCGGTCACACGCTTAGCTAGGCTAATAATCGCAGCACCTCCCCCGATGGGTCCGGGTGGACGAGAGGAGCGGGCCGTTGCCAGCCACCGGGCGCAGGGCACTCGCGGTCTGGGCCGCCGCCGTCGCGGTCTACCTGCTCGCGGTGTTCAACCGCACCTCGCTCGGGGTCGCCGGGCTGCAGGCCGCCGACCGGTTCGGCATCACGGCCGCGGAGCTGGGTACGTTCACGGTGCTGCAGATCGGGGTCTACGCCGCGATGCAGGTGCCGACCGGGTTGCTCGTCGACCGGTTCGGTCCGCGCCGCGTGCTCACCGCCGCCGCGTTGTGCATGGGACTGGGCCAGGTCCTGTTCGCGGTCGCCGCCTCTTACCCACTCGCGCTCGTCGCGCGCGCCGTGCTCGGTCTGGGCGATGCGATGACGTTCGTGAGCGTGCTGCGTGTGGTCGCCGCGCACTACCCCCCGCGCAAGTACGCCGTGCTGTCGTCGGTGACAGCCGCGCTCGGGCAGGTGGGCAACCTGTTGGCGACCGTCCCGTTGACCTTCCTGCTGTCGAACGCGGGCTGGTCGTCGACCTTCGCGATCGCGGGGGCGGCCACGGCGGCGTACTCGCTGGTGGTGCTGTTCCGGGTCCGCGACACCCCGGACGGCGAGCAGGTGCCGCGGGAGGCGGCGTCGCTGCGGGACGTGGTGGGGCAGGTCCGCGCGGCCTGGCGGGTGCCGGGGACGCGGCTGGGGTTCTGGGTGCACTTCTCGACGATGTTCAGCCCCGGCGTGCTCGGGCTGCTGTGGGGCTTCCCGTACCTGGTGCAGGCGCAGGGCCTGTCGCCCGCCGCCGCTGGGTCGGTGCTGAGCCTGCTGGTGATCGTGGCGATGGTCACCGGGCCGGTGATCGGGCAGGTGATGGGGCGGTGGCCGGAGAGCCGGGTGCCGATGGTGGCCGGGTTCCTGCTGGCGGCGATGGTGGTGTGGGCGGTGCTGCTCGGCTGGCCGGGCGGGGTGGTGCCGAGGCCGGTCGCGGCGGTGGCGTTCGCGGTCCTCGCGGTCGGCGGTCCGCTCTCGGGGGTCGCGTTCGCGCTGGCCAGGGACTACAACCCGATCCACAGGGTCGGCACGGCCACCGGCGTGGTGAACGTGGGCGGCTTCACCGCCACCACGGTGACGGCGCTGGGCATCGGCCTGCTGATCGGCGGCGACACCGCCTCGGCGGGACCCTCGACGTTCCGGTTCGCGTTCCTGGCCGTGGCGGTCGTGCTGCTGCTCGGCTCGTGGCGCACGCTGGTGTGGTGGCGGCGCGCGCGGGCCGCGGTGTTCGCCGCCGAGACCAGGGGCGACGAGGTCCCGGTGCGCATCCGGCGCAGGCCGTGGGACATCCCGGCGGAGCAGGAAGCGGCGGCCTCTTAAGATTGCCGCTCGTGTCTCAGCGTGCAGCAGTCCCCCCCGGCCTGATCGTCGTCGACAAGGCCCCCGGCATGACCTCCCACGACGTGGTGGCCCGGGTCCGCCGCATCATCGGCACCCGCAAGGTCGGCCACGCGGGCACCCTCGACCCGATGGCCACCGGCGTCCTGGTCCTCGGTGTGGAGCGCGCGACGAAACTCCTCGGACACCTCGCCCTCGACCGCAAGACCTACCTGGCCTCGATCCGGCTCGGCGCCGCCACCACCACCGACGACGCCGCGGGCGAGGTCGTGTCGACCGCGGACCCGACCGGCGTCACCGACGAGGCGATCGCGGCGGGGATCGCGGTGCTGACCGGGCCGATCCAGCAGGTCCCGAGTTCGGTGAGCGCGGTGAAGGTGGACGGGAAGCGGGCGTACGCGCGGGTGCGGGCCGGTGAGGAGGTTCAGCTGGCCGCGCGACCGGTGACGGTGTTCCGGTTCGACCTGCTGGCCACCACGCGGACGGCCACGGGGGTGGAGCTGGACGTCATGGTGGACTGTTCTTCCGGGACCTACGTGCGCGCGCTGGCCCGCGACCTGGGCGCGTCCCTCGGGGTCGGCGGCCACTTGGGGGCGTTGCGCCGGACGACGGTGGGGCCGTTCGATTTGCGGGTGGCGCGGACGTTGGAGGCCCTGGAGGAATCACCCGGCCTGTCCTTGGACATGGCCGCGGCGGTGAACACCGCGTTCCCGCGACGCGATCTGGACCGGGTGGAAGCGATCGCCCTGTCCCACGGGAAACGCATTCCCGCGGCGGGGATCACGGGGACGTACGGCATTTTCGACCCGGCAGGCACAGCCGTGGCATTGGGCGTGGACGAGGGCAACACAGCCCGGGCCCTGGTCGCGCTCAACGTGAGCTAGCGCGTCGCCCCGGTCACCGCCCAGCGGCCGGAGCGGAGGCGGGCCAGCAGGGTGATGAGGCGCAGGAGGATGAACAGGGTGAGACCGGTCCAGATGCCCGCCAGGCCCCAGTCCAGGGCCAGCGAGAGCCAGATCAGCGGGAGGAAGCCGATCAGCGCGCTGGCCAGGGTGGCGGTGCGGAGGTAGGCGATGTCGCCCGCGCCGAACAGGACGCCGTCGAGCGCGAAGACCACGCCCGCCAGGGGTTGCATGGCCACGAAGAACCACCAGGCGTGCGGGATCTCGCTCAGGACGGCCGGGTCCATGGTGAACGCGCGCGGGAGCACATGGGACAGTCCCGCGAAGACGACGCCCAGCGCGATGCCGAACACGAGGCCGTAGCGGGCGAACTGGCCGCTGAGCTCACGCGCGCGTTTGGCCTGCCCCGCCCCGAGCGCCGCGCCGACAAGCGCTTGCGCGGCGATGGCGAGGGAGTCGAGGACCAGCGCCAGGAACGTCCACAGTTGCAGCACGACCTGGTGCGCGCCAACGGCCCCGACCGACGTCCTGGCGGCGACCGCGGCCGCGGACAGGAAGCACGCCTGCATGGCGAGGCTGCGCAGGACGAAGTCGCGGCCCAGCACCAGTTGCGCCCACATCACCCTCGGCTGCGGCGCGCGCACGTTGCCGCGCAACGCCCCGAGGAACAGCACCGCGGCGATGGACTGCCCGATGACGTTGGCGATCGCCGACCCGGCCAGGCCCCAGTCCAGGGCGTGCACGAAGGTCGGGCACAGCACCAGCGACACCCCGTTGCCCGCCAGCACGTACCCCAGCGGCCGCCGGGTGTCCTGCACGCCGCGCATCCACCCGTTGCCCGCCAGGGTGATCAGCACCATCGGCACGCCGAGCACCGCGATCCGCAGCCACCCCTCGGCCGCGTCCGCCACCGCCCCGGACCCGGCCAGCGCCCGCGCCACCGGCCCGGCCACCACCTGCCCGACGCCGACGAGGACCAGTCCCAACCCGATCGCCAACCACGTCGCCTGCACCCCCTCGGCGACCGCCTCCCCGCTCCTGCCCGCGCCGTGCAACCTGGCCGCCCGCGCGGTGGTGCCGTAGGACAGGAACGTCAACTGCGTCGACAACTGCGCCAACACCACGGCGCCGATGCCGAGTGCCCCCAACTCGAGCCCACCCAGGTGCCCCACGACCGCCGTGTCCACCAACAGGTAGAGCGGCTCGGCGGCGAGCACCGGGAGCGCGGGAACGGCCAAGCCGAGGATCTGCCGCAAGGAAGCCGAGCCGATTCTTCCCACCTGCACCCCCTAGTGACCGGAGAACACCGGCGGCAACCCGGTCCACCCACCAGACAATACGCAGCGGAATCGCCCACCGCCCGCCCGTGACCCCGATAACAGGGGTGCGGACTCAGGGGGAAGGAACGCCTGTCCACACAGGTCGCAATTGACCGAAGGTGAATTCCGTTTCGTCAGGCAGCATGATTATCGGCCGGTGCGCGCGGTGATCGACACGACTAGCCTGGGTACCGAGCGGACTGCTGGGGGCGCGATGCCGACAAGGTGGCCGGACTGGGGCGGGTTGGCCTACATCGGGGTCCAGGCGGCCTCGGTGCTCGGGGTTTTCGGCGGGATACCGGCCGAGGCGGGACCGGTGGTGTACGCGGGGTACGCCGTGCTCGTGTTCGGCGCGCTGCCGGTCGCGTTGATCGCGGGGTTGATGGTGCGGCACTCGCTGTGGGCCGCGGTCCCGTGGCACGGCTTCACGGTCTGGTGGTTCGTGCTCTTCGGCGTGTGGCACGCGTCCGGTGTCATCGCGCTCCTGGAGGGAGCGAGCAGGAGCTTCGCCTTCTCGGTGACACTCTGGTTCTCCGAGACCGGAAACCTCGTGGCGGCAGTGGCCTACCAGACCGCGATGGCCGCCGCGAGCGTCCTGTTGATCGCGGGTGACCGGAAGCGGGCCGATGCGGGGATGGGGACTGTCAGGTCACAGTGACGCCGTGAGTTCGCGTGGATACGGTGCAGGTATGGGGGACGACGAGGATCAGGGCGAGGTCGAACCGGTCTACCCGCTGGGGGCGGCGGTGTTCGCTCCCGCACCGGAACCGCCGCCGGACCAACCCGTGGCGCGTAACGGGCGATCAAGACCGCTGCTGAGCGTGCTCGCGATCGTCTGCGTGGGGGTGCAGATCGCGGCGTCCTTCGGTGTGTTCACCCCGGGATCGCGGCACAGCAAGCTCGACCTCATGTTCCTGGCCTGCCTGGCCGCCCTGGCCCTGGTGGTCAACCTGCTCGCCGTGGCGCTCCTCTGGAAGTCGTTGGTCGAGTCCGAACCCTGGTACGGCTTCCTCACGGTGCTGGTCGCGTTGTTCGCCGTGTGGCACGGGCTCTTCTTGTTCGCGCTCGTCCGGTGGGGACCGAGCCCGTTGTGGTCGGCCTTCGACAACAACAGGGCCTCCATCGCCTACCAGGCAGGCATGACGGTGGTGTACCTGGTGCTGTTCTTCGCCAACCTGGCTACTTCGCGCTCTTCCAGAACCGGGCCTGCTTGTCCGCCACCGCGTCGATGAAGTCGGAGGCGGAGATGTTGCCGCGCAGCAAGTTGTCGGTCAGCGGGTAGAGCACCGTCTCCACCCACCGGCCGCCCGCCACCGCGTTCACGCCGTCGAGGTACAGGGCCTGTTCCACGCCCGGGTCGGTCAGCTGTGCCTTGATGTCCTTCTGGGACTCCGGGACGGCCAGGTCGGCGCGGGGCGTCAGGTTGTCGGCGACCGCGGGGACGCCGGAGAGGATGTCCTTGTTCAGGACGTAGGCGATGAACGCCTTGGCCGCGCCCGGGTTCTTGGCCTTGGCGGTGACGGCGAAGCCGACCGGGACCCGTTCGGCGACGGTGTGCGAGGCGGCGGGTGGTTGCGGGAACGGGAACGAGGCGAGGCTCACCGAGTGGTCGCCGCCCTTGCGCGCCAGGTAGTCCTTGGTCTCGCCGGGCAGCCAGCCGGGCAGGGAGAGGTACGCCGCCTCACCGGTGGCCCAGCGGTGTTGCAGGGTCGGGTACTTCGCCGAGTCCCAGCCGGGGATCAGGTACCGGCCCTTGGCGATCTTCTCGACGAACTCGGCGGCCTGGTAGAGGCCGACGTCGTTGCGCCACACGTCCCCGGTCTTGTCCTCGGCGGCCTTCACCAGTCCGCCCGCGCCGAGGTAGCGCAACGCGGCCTGGGTGAACAGCGCCGCGTTGCTCGTGCTCCGGTCCCCGTCCTGGGCGATCGCAGCGACACCGGAGGACTTGGCGTTGTCGAACAACTGGAACAGCTCGTCGGTCGTCTTCGGCGCGGTCACCAGCCCGGCGATGGTGCGGTCATACCACCAAGCGGACCCGAACACCACGTACGGGATCTCGAAGATCTTGCCGTCCGGGCCCTTGTTCTGCGGGAAGTCGTAGGAGGCGACCGGGAGCACGTCGCGCACCTTCAGGTCGCCCTCCCCCACCCGGTAGTCGAGCACGTCCTCCACCGGCTGCGTGCCGCCGGACGCGACGACGGCGGCCATGACCTGGCTGACGTCCTGGTCGAACAGGTCGGGCACGGTGCCGGTGTTCAGCGCGGGCGCGACGTTGCGGGTCAGCAGGTCGCGGCCGAGCCACAGCACGTTGACCTTGACGCCGGTCTTGTCGGTGAAGCACCGGATGGCCTTGCTCAGCACCCGGCCCTGCGGCTCGTCGGCGTTCCACATCGACCAGTAGGTGAACTCCTTGTCCCCGTTGGGCCGGACACCCGCGTCCGGGCAGCCCGCGCCGAGGAACGCGTCCGCGCCCTGCGGGGCACCGGCCCCCGGGTCGGCACCGCCCCCCGAGCCGCACCCGGCGAGCGCGAGCGCGGACGCGAGCGCGAGCAGTTTGGTCGACCGCATGAGCACCACCTGATCGAGTCGCACAACACCGGCGGCGCCCGTCCCGACCCACACGCCCGGTAACAAATGGTTTATACCATCAGGCCATCACATGGCCGACCGAAAACGTCGGGAAGTCGCGCGCGGTTTTTCCCGGCAATCACAGCCGGTCCGCGCGCGATCACCGAGTGGTCCCGAAACCGGTGGGGTCCGAAGTGGACTAGGCGAAGGCGGCCTTGATGAGCACGAGCACGTCCTCGGCCGACCCGGCGGCGGGGAACCCGGCGGCCAGCCGGTGACCTCCACCACCGAGCGAGGCGGCCACCGCGCGCACGTCCGTGTCCCCCACCGCGCGCAGCGACACCGACCAGCGGCCCGGGGTGAGCTCCTTGGCCACCGCGGCGACCTCGGCCTCCTCGGCGGTGCGGATCAGGTCGACCACGCTGTCGGCGTCCTCGGGCTCCATGCCCTCCAGGTCGGTCAGCGACACCACGGTGACCACCAGGCCGCGGCCGCCGACGGCGTCGGGCACCAGCTGCGCGCGGGACAGGGCGCTGGACACCAGCCGCAGCCAGGCGAACGGGCGGGAGTCCATCAGCTCCCTGGCCACCTCGGTCGGGTCGACCCCGGCCGCCAGCAGCCTGCCCGCCAGCGCGTGCGTGTCCGGGGTGGCCCGGCGGAACGACCCGGTGTCGGTGATCAGGCCCGCGTACAGGCACCGCGCGATCCGCGGCGTCAGCTCGACCCCCAGCTCGTCGAGCAGGGCCAGGACCAGCACCACCGTGGCGGGCGCGGACTCGTCGACCACGTGGTCGGTGCCGAACCGGGTGTTGGCGACGTGGTGGTCCACCACCAGGACCCGGCCACCGGCGGCGATCGTGGCGGGCACCCGGTCGATCAGGGTGCCGAGCCGCTGCTCACTGGCGCAGTCCAGCGCGACCAGCAGCGGCGGCGCGGCGGGCACCTCGGCGGCGGGCACGACCATGTCCCCGGGGTCGAGCGAGCGCAGCGACCGCGGCACGTCGGCGGGGAACCCGAACGACACCCGCACCGCGACCCCGCGCGAGCGCAGCCCCATGCCGAGCGCGAGCGCGCTGCCCAGGGCGTCGGCGTCCGGGCTGACGTGCGCGAGCAGCGTCACCTCGGTCGCGGTGCGGAGCAGGTCGGCGGCGGCGGCCAGGTCGGCGGCAAGATCGGTTCCCACCACACCCAGGGTTCCCGCGTCGGGGCACGCTGTCCAGTCGGGCCCCCGACGTGCCGGGGTCAGGGCGTTTTCTTGCCGAGCGAGTCACCGACGAATCGCAGCACCTCGGGCAGGATCTTCTTCCAGTAGAGCGCGGAGTGGTCGCCGTCACCGAAGGTGGCCGGGTTGGCCTTGGTGCGCTGGGCCAGCTCCCGCGCCGCGGGCAGCAGCGGGTCGTCGGTGCCGCACCACACGGCGAACGGCAGGCCCGCGACCGCGGTGAGGTTGCGCAGCGGTTCCGAGCGCTCCCACTGCTTCTCGTCGGTGTAGCCGCCGAAGCGCTCGGCGTCGCGCCACGAGGTGAACACCGCCGGGCTCAGCGCCGTGAGCAGCGCGAGACCGGGGGTGCGGGCGTACTCGAAGGCGCCGACCGCGCCGCTGGAGATGCCCAGCACCGAGAACGGCGTCGCCGCCAACTCGGCGCGGCTGAGCCAGTCCGGCAGCTCCTCGGCCAGCATCTTCTGCGGCGCGCCGAGCCAGCCCGCGGTGCCGCCGTCCACCGCGACCACGGCGAACGGCCTGGTGCCCGCGCGGACGGTGGCGGTGAGCAGCGGCGGCAGGCCGATCTCGACGAACTGGTTGGCGTCGGTGCCCTCGCCGTGCAGCGCGAGGCAGACCGGCAGCGGGCCCGCGACCTCGCGCGGGCGCATGACGATCATCTTCACGTCGCCGATCGAGGAGCGCCAGATCAGGTTGCTCACCGAGGTCGAGTCGACCGGCGGCTGGCTGCTGGGCAGCGCGGTCGGCGCGGCCTGCGGGGTCTGCCCGCGCGCGCCGCAGCCCGCGACCGCGGCCGCCGAGGCGAGGAGGAACCCGCGCCTGGTCCAACGTCCGTCCACTGTGGAACTCCCGTGGTGGGATGATCGGGTGGTCAGCACCGGCCGGGGTGGCGCTGCACGCGCGCCCCGTCGCGGTCGGCCACCGCCCGGCAAGTGCGGAACAACAGGTCTACACCACCGGGCGCAGAAGGTCTACACCACTGGCCTCAGATGTGCGAACCGAGGAAGGACAGCGCCTCGGGCATCGCGGTGACCCAGTAGTCGGCGGTGTGGCCCCCGGGCGCGGTCCTGGCGACGGCGGGTCGCGCCGTATCGATGAGCCGGTTGGCCGAGGGCAGCAGCGGGTCGGCTTCGCCGCACCATACACCGAGTTTCACGCCCGCGAGGGCATCGATGTGACGAAGCGGCTCGGTCTGCTCCCACTGCGCGCGGCTGTCGAAGACGTTGCGGGCGCGCGCGTCGGTCCAGGACGTGAAGAGGGCCGGGCTGAGCACGGCGGCGGCGCGGACGGTCTCGCGGTGATCGCGGACGTAGTTGAGCGCGCCGTACCCGCCCATCGAGATGCCGAGAACGGCGAAGGGGCGCGGGTTGAGGCCCAGCTCGGCGAGCCAGCCGGGCAGCTCGTCGGCGAGCATCGCGGGCGGGTCGTCGGTGGGGGACGACTTGAGCCAGTACGACGCGTCACCGCCGTCGGCGGCCACCACGGCGTAGGCCGCGGCCGCGCTGAGCTGGTCGCCGACGCCGAGCTCGGTGAACACCCTGGCCCGGGCGCCCCGCCCGTGCAGCGCGAGGCAGACCGGCAGCGCCCCCGGCGCGACCCCGTCCGGTCGGAACGCGACGATCTCCACGTCCCGGCCGCGCGCTTTCGACCGGACCGTCTTGATCTCCAGCAACTTCGGCGGTGGCACGGTGCTCGTCGGCCCCATCTCGGTCGGGATCGGCGTCCTGGCGTCACTGGGCGCGGGCTTCTCGTCCTCGCGCAGCGCCCACGCGCCGAACAACCCCAGCCCGACGGCGGAGGCGACACCCCCCACCGATGCCGCGATAACCCGGCGGCGGGACAACCCGGCCATGCACTCCCCGAACAGCGGTACCCGAAGACGCCCCGACGACTCTCCGTGGAGTCAATCTTTCCGGGAACCGCCCGATAGCGCTAGTGCCCGTTCCACCGATCGTGGGATCAGCGCGCTCGGTGTCAACCGCCAGCTAGACCCCGAAGGCCGCCGGGTACCGGACGAGACCGGTCGGGGTGGGACGCCCGGGGTCGAGGGACAGGACCAGGAAGGCCTCGTCGGGCACGTCGAACGGCGCCAGGACACCGGACCCGGACGCCGGGGTGAACCCGAACCGCGGGTAGTACTCGGCGTGCCCCAGGACCACCACGAGGTTCTCCCCCAGCGCGCGAGCGGCGTCGAGGCCCGCGCGGATCGCCGCGGACCCGGCACCCCGGCGTTGGGAGTCCGGCAGCACCGAGCACGGGGCCAGCGCGAGGGCGGGCGACCCGCCGACGTGGCAGCGGGTCAGCAGGGCGTGGGCGACGACCGCGTCAGCGCCGTCGACCGCGACGATCGAGAGCCCGTCGATCCACGCGGCCGCGTCGGCGCGCAGCGCGTCGACCAGGTCGGCCTCGTCCCGGGTGGGGAAGGCCGCCGCGGTGACCGCGTGGATCGCCGCGATGTCGTCCGGGGACTCCGGGCGGGTGACCCACCCGGGCGGGCCGCCGGTCAGTCCTCGTCCTCGTCGTCCTCGCGCGGGGCGCGGTACGGGTCCGCCTCGCCCGCGTACGTGGCGCCCGAGGCGCGGGCGGCGACCTCGGCGTCGGCGGCGCGGGCGCGGGCCAGCAGGTCGTCGATGCGGCGGGCGTCGTCCGGCACGGTGTCGGCCATGAACGTCAGCGTCGGGGTGAAGCGGACGCCGGTGCCCTGGCCGACCAGGGTGCGCAGCACGCCGGTGGCGCTGTCGAGGGCGGCCTTGGCGGCGGCGTGGTCCGGTTCGACGTCGAGCTTGTCGCCCAGGACGGTGTAGTAGATCGTGGCGTCGTGCAGGTCGGCGGTGACCTTGGCGTCGGTGATGGTGACACGGGCCAGCCGGGGGTCCTTCACCTCGTGCTCCAGGGCCGAGGCCACGATCTGCGAGATGCGCTTGGCGAGCTTGCGCGCGCGGGGTGCGTCAGCCACGACGCTCCTTCTTTCCTTGTGCGGTCGGTGGTCTAGTCGTCCGGCCCGAGCAGCCTGCGCCGAGCCGAGAGCAGTTCCAGCTCGGGGCGCCCGGCAACCAGCCGTTCGCAGGCGTCGAGGACGTCGTTGACGTGCCCCACCTCGGCGGACACCGCCGAGACGCCGATCAGGGCGCGGCGGTGCAGGTCCAGGTGACCCGCCTCGGCGACCGCGACCTCGAACCGCTTGCGCAGCTCGGCCACCACCGGCCGGACCGCGGAGCGCTTCTGCTTGAGGGAGTGGACGTCCCCGAGCAGGACGTCGAGTTCCAGGGCACCGACGTACACCAGGCATCACCGAGGGGGGTGAGTAGGGAGCCCCGGGGGCCGGACGACCGGCCCCCGGGGCGTTACCGCTTACGTGCGCGGCTTCTCGCGCATCTCGTAGGTCTCGATGATGTCGTCGACCTGGAGATCGCTGTAGGAGCCGAGCGTCAGACCGCACTCGAAGCCCTCGCGGACCTCGACGGCGTCGTCCTTGAACCGGCGCAGCGAGCTGACCGGGAGGGACTCCTGGATCACCGCGCCGTTGCGGATGAGGCGCGCCTTGGAGTTGCGCCTGATCTCACCGGAGGTGACCATGCAGCCCGCGATCGTGCCGACCTTCGAGGACTTGAAGACGTCGCGGATCTCGGCGCGGCCGAGCTCCACCTCCTCGTAGATGGGCTTGAGCATGCCCTTGAGGGCCGCCTCGATCTCGTCGATGGCCTGGTAGATCACCGAGTAGTAGCGGACATCGATGCCCTCGCGGTTGGCCAGCTCGGTGGCCTTGCCCTCGGCGCGGACGTTGAAGCCGATCACGATGATGTTGTCCGCGATGGCCAGGTTGATGTCGCCCTCGGTGATCGAGCCGACGCCGCGGTGGATGACCCGCAGCTCGACCTCGTCGCCGACGTCGATCTTCGTGAGCGCGTCCTCGAGTGCCTCGACGGTACCCGAGTTGTCGCCCTTGATGATCAGGTTGAGCTGGCTGGTCTCCTTGAGCGCCGCGTCCAGGTCCTCCAGGCTGATGCGCTTGCGCTTCTGCGCGTTCTGCGCGGCCCGGTTCCTGGCTGCCCGCCGCTCGGCGATCTGGCGCGCCGTGCGGTCCTCCTCGACCACGAGGAAGGTGTCGCCCGCGCCGGGCACCGAGGTGAACCCGATGACCTGGACCGGACGGGACGGGGTCGCCTCGAGGATGTCCTCGTTGAACTCGTCGACCATACGCCGCACGCGACCGTAGGCGTCGCCCGCCACGATCGAGTCGCCGACGCGCAGGGTGCCGCGCTGCACGAGGACCGTGGCCACCGGACCGCGACCGCGGTCCAGGTGCGCCTCGATCGCCACGCCCTGGGCCTCCATGTCGGGGTTCGCCCGCAGGTCGAGCGCCGCGTCGGCGGTCAACAGGATCGCCTCGAGCAGGCTCTCGATGTTGGTGCCCTGCTTGGCCGAGATGTCGACGAACATGGTGTCGCCGCCGTACTCCTCGGCCACCAGCCCGTACTCGGTGAGCTGCTGGCGGATCTTCTGCGGGTTGGCGCCTTCCTTGTCGATCTTGTTCACCGCGACCACGATCGGCACCTGGGCCGCCTGGGCGTGGTTGATCGCCTCCACCGTCTGCGGCATGACGCCGTCGTCGGCGGCGACCACGATCACCGCGATGTCGGTGGCCTGGGCGCCGCGGGCACGCATGGCGGTGAACGCCTCGTGACCGGGGGTGTCGATGAAGGTGATCAGCCGGTCGTTGCCCTCGAGCGAGGTCGCGACCTGGTAGGCGCCGATGTGCTGGGTGATGCCACCGGCCTCGCCCTCGTGCACCGTCGTCTTGCGGATGGTGTCGAGCAGGCGGGTCTTGCCGTGGTCGACGTGACCCATGACGGTGACGACCGGCGGGCGGGCCTGCAGGTCCTCCTCGTCGCCGGAGTCCTCGCCGTAGCTGATCTTGAACGAGTCGAGCAGCTCGCGGTCCTCCTCCTCGGGGGACACGACCTGCACGGTGTAGTTCATCTCGGAGCCCAGCAGCTCCAGGACCTCGTCGGAGACCGACTGGGTCGCGGTGACCATCTCACCGAGGTGGAACAGCACCTGCACCAGCGAGGCCGGGTTGGCGTTGATCTTGTCGGCGAAGTCGGTCAGCGAGGCGCCGCGGGCGAGCCGGATGACCTCGCCGCTGCCCTTGGGCAGCCGGACACCACCGACGCTGGGCGCCTGCATGTTGTCCATGTACTCCTGGCGCTTCTGGCGCTTGGACTTGCGACCGCGCCGCGACGGACCGCCGGGGCGGCCGAACGCGCCAGCCGCGCCACCGCGACCACCGGCACCGGGACGGCCACCGCCGCCACCGGGGCGGAAGCCACCGCCACCGCCTGCCGGGGCACCGCCACCGCCACCACCGGGACCGCCGCGGAAGCCACCGCCACCGCCGCCGCCACCACCGGGGCGGAAGCCGCCACCAGCACCGCCGCCACCGGGACCGCCACGAGGACCGCCGGGTCCACCGCGGAAGCCACCGCCGCCACCGGCACCGCCGCCGGGGCCACCACGGGCTCCGCCGGGGCCACCACCGGGACCGCCGCGACCGCCACCAGCGGGGCGGGCGGGCCGGGGCGGCATCATGCCGGGGTTGGGCCTGGGCGGCATGTTGCCCGGGTTCGGGCCACCAGCCGGACGCGGGCCCGCGGGACGGTCACCGCGGGGACCACCCGCGGGACGGTCGCCACCGGGACGCGGCGGCCGGTCGCCACCGGGGGCACCGCCACCGGCGGGCCGGTCACCACCGGGCCGGGGCGCGCCCGGCCGGGGGGACGGGGCGCCGCCACCGACGCCGAACGGGTTGTTGCCCGGCCGGGGCGCGCGCGGCCCCGGCTTCGGGGACTGCGTCCTCGGCGGCACGACCCCGCCACCAGGACCACCCTGCTGGGGCGGCGTCGACCGCTCCTGGCGCTGGGCGGGCTTGGGGGCGGCGGGCGGCGTCGCGGGCGCGGCGGGCGGGGCCTGCGCGGCGGCGGCGGCCGGGGCCTGCTGCTCCCGCACGGGCTCGGCCTGGCGCGGCGCGGGCTTGGGCCGCGGCGGGCCGGGGACGAAACCGGGCTTGGGCGGCGCGGTCTGCGCCTGGCCCTGGGTCTGGGTCCGCGCCGGAGTCGGCGCGGGTGCCGGTGCGCTCGGGGCGCTGCTCGCGGCCGCCGGGGCCTGCGCGGCGGGGGCGGGGGCCGCCTCCGGGCGCGGCGCCGGGGGGCGCGGGGTCGGCTTGGGGCCGGGTCGGGGGCCTGGCTTGGCCTCGCCCTTGCCCGGGTAGGCGTCCCGCAACCTGCGGGCCACGGGCGCCTCCACGGTGGAGGACGCCGACTTCACGAACTCGCCCAAGTCCTTCAACTTGGCGAGTACATCCTTGCTGGTGACTCCGAGCTCCTTCGCGAGCTCGTGCACACGGGCCTTGCCTGCCACTGCTCTCCTCGTCTGATGAGGCCGGCGGCAGTCCCGTCGACCTCGTCCTATCGTCGCGCGTTCATGTCTTCAGCTTCACGGCTGACTCATGACGGGTCGACCTGCTTCCTCTGTTCCACCACGGGGCGGGAGTATCCCGGTCCCGACACCGCCTGCGACCCGCTCGATCTCCGATCGCAGACCGGCCACGTCGAGCGCGCCCCCGACCTTGAAGGCCCTGGGGAACGCCCGCCGCTTCTCGGCCTTGGCCAGACACCCCGGCTCGGGGTGCACCCACGCACCCCTGCCTGGCATCCGTCGCCGTGGATCGGGCACGACAGCCCCGTCCACGAGCACCACTCGCAGCAGTTCCGCGTCCACCGCCCTGACCCGGCACCCGACGCACGTGCGCACGGGGCCAGGCCCCGACTGGCGAGCGGAAACCGGTTCCTGATGACGAACCATGGGAAAGTCTATCTTGTCCGGCTCACTCGGCCGAACCGGATACCGGAGCGGCCTGCGCGCCCGCCGCGGCGTCGCTGCGGATGTCGATGCGCCACCCGGTCAACCGGGCGGCCAGCCGGGCGTTTTGCCCCTCTTTCCCGATCGCCAGCGACAGCTGGTAGTCCGGGACGACGACCCTGGCCGTCTTCGCGCGCTCGTCCACGACCGTGACCGAGACCACCTTCGCGGGTGACAGGGCGTTGCCGACGAAGGTCGCCGGGTCCTCGGAGTAGTCGATGATGTCGATCTTCTCGCCCGCGAGCTCGCTCATCACGTTGCGCACCCGGGCGCCGACCGGGCCGATGCAGGCGCCCTTGGCGTTGACCCCGGGCACCGACGAGCGGACCGCGATCTTCGAACGGTGCCCCGCCTCCCTGGCGACCGCGGGGATCTCCACGGTGCCATCGGCGATCTCGGGCACCTCTAGCGCGAAGAGCCTGCGGACCAGGTTCGGGTGCGTACGGGACAACGTGATCTGCGGTCCCCGTGTTCCCCGGGTGACGCCGACGACGTAGCACTTGATGCGCGTGCCGTGCTCGTAGGACTCACCGGGGACCTGCTCCACCGCGGGCAGCACGCCCTCGGTGTCGCCGACCTGCACGACGACCATGCCGCGCGCGTTCGCCCTGGTGTCGCGCTGCACGACACCCGCGACGATCTCGCCCTCCTTGGCGGAGAACTCGCCGAAGGTGCGCTCGTGCTCGGCGTCGCGCAGCCGCTGCAGGATGACCTGGCGGGCGGTGGTGGCCGCGATCCGGCCGAAGCCCTCCGGGGTGTCGTCCCACTCGTCGGCGACCTCGCCGTCTGCGCCGGTCGTGAACGCCAGCACCCGGACCAGGCCGGTGCGCTTGTCGATGTCGATGCGGGCGTGCGGCTGGTGCCCCTCGGTGTGCTTGTACGCGGTCAACAGCGCCGTCTCGATGGCGTCGATGACCGTCTCGAACGGGATGTCCTTGTCCCGCTCGATCGCCCGCAGCGCCGCGATGTCCACGTTCATCGCGCGTCCTCCTCAGTACCGGACGCCCGACCCTCGAGCATCGCCAACTCCGCCACCGGCGGTTGCTTGAACTCCACCTCGACCACGGCGTGGGCGACCTCGTGGTAGCCGACCCGGCGCAGTGCGTCGCCGACGAGCAGCTGCACCCCGCCGTCGGCGTCCTCGTCCGCCGCGCCGACACGCGCGGTGAACACCTCTCCCTCGACCGGGCGAACCTTCACCAGCCGCAGCCGGGCGCGCCGCCAGTGCCGGGGCCGGGTCAGCGGCCGGTCGACCCCCGGCGAGGTGACCTCGAGGGTGTAGGGGCCGCCGAGCACCGCGTCGTGCTCGTCGAGCACCGCCGCCACCGCCCTGCTGACCACCGCGACCTCGTCGAGCCCCACCCCGTCGTCGCCGTCAACCACGACCCGCACCAGCCGCCTGCGGCCTGCCTGGGCCACGTCGAGCTGTTCGAGCTCGAACCCGGTGGAGGCAATGGCGCCCGCCACGACCGGCTCGAGCTCGGCCGTGACGCGGTCGCCTTGTCCCTGGTTGGCCACGTTGGCCGCTCCCTGTTCTGGTAGACGGTGCGATTGTCTGCCGGTCGGCGGTACTGCCGCCGACCGTGGTCACCTAGCGTATCTCGCCGGTCCGGGGGCAGCCGCCGCAGGCGATCATCCCGGCTCCCCGACCGGACGGACCGGGGCCTGGCAGGATGACCGGCTGTGAGCGTCCTCCCTCCCCTGACCCGCCGCGCCCTGCTGGTGACGACCGCGGTGGCCGGGCTGGCCGCCTGTACCCCGAAGCCGACCGCGCCGCCACCACCCGACCCGCTGGCCGCGTTGGCCGCACGGGCCCGGGCGGACGCGGCACTGGCCAACGCGATCGCGGCGGCGGTCCCGGCCCTGGCGCCGAACGCGTCGGCCGTGGCCACGGCGCGCACGGAGCACGCGGAGCTGCTGCAGCGGGAGGTGGACCGGGAACGACCGCCCGCACCGTCGTCGTCATCGGCGGCTCCCCCCACCACCGCTGCTCCCTCCGCGCCCACGGACCAGGCAGCCGCGGTGAAGGCGTTGGTGGACGGGTTGACGGCGGCGCAGCAGGAGGCGATCGAGGTGGTGGTCGGGGTGCCGAGGTACCGCGCGGGGATGGTCGGGTCGGTGGCCGCGGGGTGCGCGAGCCTGGTGGAGGTGCTGGCATGACGCAGCCGGGAACCGAGGTGGCGTCGACGTCCGTGCCGCCGTCACGACCGCCACTGCCCCAGGACACGGCGGCGGCGGTCCAGGCGGCCCTGGGCGCCGAGCACGCGGCGGTGTGGGTGTACGGCCTGGTGAGCGCCTTCCTGCCCGCCTCGTTCGACAAACCGATCGCCGAGGGCGCCCAGTCCCACCGCACCCGCCGCGACACCACCGAACGCCTCCTCGGCGCCTCCGGCGTCACCCCGGCCCCCGCCGAACCCGCCTACCTGCCGCCCAAACCGGTCACCAACCAGGCCTCCGCCCTGGAACTGATCATCAACGCCGAACAGGACTGCACCACAGCCTGGCGAGCCGTCCTCGAACGCACCGACGACCCCACCACCCGCACCACCGCCGCGACGGCCCTCACCGACTCCGCGGTCCTGGCCACCCGCTGGCGCAAGACCGCCGGACTCACCCCCCTCACCCCCGCCTTGCCCGGCCAGCCCTAGCCCGAGCAGCCTTCGGGACCAACCTGCGTCAGACAGATACGCCGGAAGGCGTCGCCAGCAGATCCCACGGCACCTTCGGTCGGCGCTTTTCCAACCCACAGGCGACTTTCCCCACCACCGCAGCACGGCCCGCCGCGGACCCCAGCGGCGGCCTTCGGCGCACACAGCCGCGGTCGCTCGCCGCCCACCCCCGGCGGACGGCAGACCCCCGCCCACCCGGGGGCCACCCGCATCCAGCGTATCGCTTCGCGGCCTTTGTCAAGTGGGTGAACCAGGTGCCTGTGGACAGGTCAGGCCTATGTGGACAACCCTGACGCGACAACCTCTCGAGCACCGGACAAGCAGAAACCGGGCAGCACCCCGAAAGGGATCCAGCCCGGTCTCCTGGCACGTGCCGAAGTGGTCAGTACCGGAAGCGGGTGACCATTTCCTGGAGCCTGCCGCTGAGGTGGGCCAGTTCGGTGGTGGCCTGTTCCGCCTCGGTGACGCCGCGGGTGGTCTCGTCGGCGGCGCCTGCTACCTCGGTGATGGCGGAGGCGATGGCGTTGGTGCCGTTGGCCGCCTCGGAGACGCTGCGGCTGACCTCGTCGGAGGTGGCGGACTGCTCCTCCACCGAGGCGGCGATGGCGGACTGGAACTGGTTGACGCGGTCGATGACGTGGACGATCTGGCCGATGGCGGCGACGGCGGCCTCGGTGTCGGTCTGGATGGCGGCGACGCGGCGGCCGATGTCCTCGGTGGCGCTGGCGGTCTCCTGGGCGAGGTCCTTGACCTCACCGGCGACGACGGCGAAGCCCTTGCCCGCGTCCCCGGCCCGCGCGGCCTCGATGGTCGCGTTGAGCGCCAGCAGGTTGGTCTGCTCGGCGATGGAGCGGATGGTCTTGAGCACGTCGCCGATCTCGGCGGAGGACGAGCCCAGGCGGGTGATGATGTCGTTGGTGTGCTGGGCGGTCGCGGTGGCCTCGGCGCCGACCTTGGCGGCCTCGGAGGTGTTGGCGGCGATCTCGCGGATGGAGGCGCCGAGCTCCTCGGCGGCCGCGGAGACGGTGTTGACGCTGTCGGACACCCGGCCCGCGGCGTTGGACACCTCACCGGCGCGGTGCGAGGTCGAGCCCGCGGCGTCGGTCAGCCTGCCGTTGGTGGCGGCGAGCCGGTCGGCGGAGCCCGCCAGGCCGGAGGCGGAATCGGCGACGTCGGAGACGACGGTGCGGATCTCGTTGACGGCGTGGTGCAGCGCGCGGCCCATCTCGCCGATCTCGTCGGCCGACCCGACCGCGACGTCCTGGGTGAGGTCACCGGCGGCGACCTTGGTGGCGTAGTCCTGCAGGGTGCGCACCGGCTTGCGGATGCTGCGGGTGAGCAGCCAGCCCAGGGCGAGGGCGAGCAGCACGGCGACGGTGATGACCGCGATGGTCAGCCAGCGCGAGGTGCTGGTCATGTCCGAGATGTCCTGGCGCTGGGTCTCGGCGTAGCGCACCAGGTCGGCGGTCAGCTTGGCGAAGCCCTCGTTGACCTTGGGCAGGTTCGCCTGGGCCTCCTGGTTGTACTTGACCTCGTTGGCGGTGTCGCCGGAGGCGGTGGCGGCGCGGCGGTTCTTGTGCGAGGTCCAGAACGCCTGGTTGTCGGCCATGAGCTGGGTGAGCACCGGCTGCAGCTCGGCCGGGATGCTGGTGGCGAGCTTGGCGAAGTCGGTCTCGGACTGGGCCAGGTAGCCGTCGCGGCCCTTGGCCAGGCTCTCCAGCGCGGCGGGGTCCTTGACGGTCTCCATGACGACATCGGTCAGCAGCGCGGTCAGGTTCGACGTCTGCGCGGCCTTCACGTCCACCAGCGGGGTGACCGTGTCCTCGGAGATGGCGGTGGCCCGGTCCCGCAGGTCGCCCTGCTGGGTGATGCTGAAGACGCCGAGCGCGACGACGACGACAGCGAGCGCGAGGAAGGCGCTGAACACGCGGGCGCCGAGGTTGCGGCGCAGCGGGTTGCGGGTCACTCGATCAGCCATGCGATGTTCTCCCTGTCCGGCGCGCGGTCCGCCCGCGCGGCGACTACGGGCGGCACGGCGAACGCCGGGACACCCTCAGCCCTGGTTATCGGGAGCGGGAGGTGCGGCTGTAGGAGTTTGCGCGGGTCTCAGCCGCCGGGGTTGGGGTCGATCTCGGCGCCGAGGCGCAGCGCGTCCGCGCAGACCTTGTCCAGCACCGGCTTGTCGGCCTTGGTGCCGACGGCCTTGCCGTTGGCCGGGGCGAAGTCGGCCTCGACGATGACGACGGTCTCGCCGGTGAGCTGCGAGTCGTAGCCGTTGCTCAGCGACTTCAGCGGCGGCGCCTTGACCACGCCCTCGCGGACCAGGTCCTTGACGTTGCCGGTGCCGTCGTTGTCGGTGAGCGCGATCAGGCCCGCGGCCTTGTCCTTGTCGACCATCCGCACGACCGAGACCGCGACCAGCGCCTGGCGGCCCTTGACGTCGGCGGTGAACAGGGCCTGGGTGACCCGGCGGCACTGGCCGGGTTGGGCGAGCAGCTTCTGGGTGTCGTCGTAGGCGTGCTGCCCGCAGTCGCTGTCCACCCTCGGTTGGGTGACATCTGGGTGGGCGACGAAGGTGTAGACCCCGGCCGAGCGGGGCGCGGTCGACGGGGTGGTCGGCGTGGTCTGCGTGCCGCCGTCGCGCTGGACGTAGAAGAACGCCAGGCCGGACAGCACGGCGACGGCGACGAGGCCTGCCGCGCGCAACGCCCAGGTCAGCGCCGGGTTGGTCTTGGCGGCGGGGGCGGGCTCCTGGAACCGGAAGGGTTCCTCGGGGCGCCGCCCGCCCTGCACGCGGGGGATCCACTCGGTCTCACCGGAGCGGTTGTACTGCTCGGGCGGCCAAGGCGGTCCGGGGCGCTGGGGATCCGACACGAACGCTGACAGTAGTTGGTGTCGCCCGCCGGTGTCATTCGACCCGTTTCATCCGACTTGGTTCCCGTGCCCTAGCCGGGGGCCGCCGCTTCACCGTGTTGACGGCCAGGTCGACGTCCTCGACCGTGTTGTACAGGTGGAATGCCAGCCTGGCCCGGCCCGCGCGGGTGGCGAAACGGATGCCCACGGCGGTGAGACGGTCCGCGGCGTCGGGCAGGTCGAGTGACACGATGGCGGAACCTGCGGGCGGTAGGTCGAAGCGAGCGCGTAGGTCGTCGGCGAGCGCGACCACGTGGGCGTGCACGGCGTGGATGTCGAGACTCGCGAGCCAGGGCAGCGCGGCGGCGGCACCGACTTGGGAGAACCATGCCGGGCCGAGGTCGTAGGCGCGCGCGTCGTCCGCTAGGCGCAAGGGCATCCCGTAGACGGAGTTCCAGGGGTTGTCGCCCGCGAACCATCCTGCGGCTACCGGGTGGGTCCACTCGCGGGCGTGGGGGCGGACGGCGAGCCAGGCGGCGCCGCGCGGGGACAGCAACCACTTGTAGCCCGCGCCGACGACCCAGTCGACCCAGGTCAGGTCCATCGGGAGCCAGCCGAGGGCCTGGGTCACGTCGAGCAGGACGCGGGTGCCCGCGGCGCGCAGGCCGGGCAGGTCGGCGATGGCGCCGTCGGCGGACTGCACGGCGCTCACGGCGACGAGGTCGAAGCCGGGGGCGCGGTCGACGAGTTCGGCCGGGTCGACCTCGGTGACGGTGACGCCGCGGTGGGCCTGGGCGGCGAAGGGGAAGGTCACGCTGGTGAACTCGCCGCGGACGGTGAGCACGCGCGTTCCGTCCGGCACGGCGGCGGCGACGGAGGCGATGAGCTGGGAGACCGCGGTGCCGATCGCGACCTCGGCGGGGTCGGCACCGATCAGGGCGGCCCAGGCGGCGCGGGCGGTGGCGATGTCGGGGCCGAACGCCGGGGCATTGTCCAGGCCCAGCGCCCACCGCCGAACCGCGGCGGCCACGGCGTCGACGACCCGGGCCGGTGGGACGCCGATGCTCGCCGAGTTGAGGTAGCCGGGGGTGATCTCGAACCGCTCTCCGAAGGCCGCGCGCACACCCCCGACAGTACGGTGGTCAGCGTGTACAGCGAGGAGTTCGAGATCAGGACCGGCACGTCCGAGGTGGTCCACGACCTGACCGGCACCTGCGGGCAGTTCCTGGCCGACACGGGCGCGGTCGACGGCCTGCTGCACGTGTGGGTCCCGCACGCCACCGCGGGCGTCGCCGTCCTGGAGACCGGCGCGGGCAGCGACACCGACCTGCTGGCCGCCCTGCGCGCGGTCCTGCCCCGCGACTTCCCCTGGCACCACCGCCACGGCACCCCCGGCCACGGCCGCGACCACGTGCTGCCCGCGTTCATCCCGCCGTACGCCAGCATCCCGGTCCTCAGTGGACAGATGACCCTCGGCACCTGGCAGTCGATCTGCCTGGTCGACACCAACGTGGACAACCCGGTCCGCAAGGTCAGGCTGAGCTACCTCCCCGGCTGACCTCCACCCGACCCGGCAGCCCAACAGCAACCAACCCCACGACGGCAAGGCCACCGAGCACCGTCAGACCCAACGCAACATCGGGCGCGCTTGGGGTGTCCTGCAACAGGCTCCGCAATCCTTCCGCGGCGAACCTAAACGGCGTCCACGACCACAAGAGCGCGCGGTAGGCCGGGTTGAGCATCTCCGGAACCTGTCCCGCCACAGCGGGTGCGATGAGGTAGAGCGGCCCGAGGATCGCCATCGCCCTGATGCCCAGGTAGCGCAAGAGAGCCCCTTGCACAGCAGCGAAAGCGACGGCGATGAGCAAGAGGTAGCCCAAGACGGACGCGTTCAGCGGCAGCGTGGAGTCCCATAGCGCGAAGAAGCCCGCGACCACAGCGACACCGGCAACGCTAACGGCTGCGATGAGGGCAAGACGCTGGGTTGGCGTCGCGTGGAGGTTGGACCTCGCGCCCAGAACGACCAGTCCTGCGCCCGCGACGAGTCCGGCGATCCACAGCAGCGCGGACGCGGCCAACGGCGCCGTTCGACCGGCCGTGCTCGCCGGGGAGATCGTCTCGACCCGCGCCTGGCCGCCCAGCGCCGCTGCCGCACCGGTGAGCACCTGCTGCGCAACCTGCGTTCCCTGCGGGTTGACGGCACCGGAGAGCACGATCGTCGCCCCCGACCCGCCGAGTTCGAGGACGCCGTAGACCGCCTTGTCCGCCAGCGCCGCACGGGCTCCCGCCGGGGTGTCGACCCGCCAGGCGACAGCGTCTCCGCCGTGCGCGGCGATCTTCTCGGCGGCGGGCCGCAGCGCGTCGGGCGCGGCGATGGCGAGCGGGACTCGGTCGGGGCGGGCACTGGCCTGGGTGCCGAAGGTGAGCAGGCCCAGGACCGCGGCGACCGCCGCACCCACGACCGCGAGCAGTGCGAACAGGCGCATCGGGACTTCCATTCATCGACTGTTGAATTCGACGGCGAGGGTAGCGCCGCGGCGACCGCGAAGTCAACGTGTGTTGAAATTGGCCGTGGGGTGTGGGGGCGGGTGGCTGGACTACGGTCATGGGGTGCGCAACCAGCGGGTGGCGATCGCGGGGCTCTCGCTTGCGGTGGTTGGGGTGGTGTTGGGGGCGGTCGTGGTGTTGGGGGCCGGGGAGGACGAGTCGGGGGCGCCTCGGGTGACCGCTGTGCCGTTGACGCGGACGAGGGCCGCGTCGCCCGCGTCGCCGAGTCGGGCGGGGTGGCAGGTGGTGGACGACGCCGACACCGGGCTGCGGTACGAGGTGCCGTCGGAGTGGGCGCTGGCGCCGGACACCGAGACGCTGGAGTCCTCGTCCGGCACCGTGCTCGGGCACCTCACCGACTTCGGCACCTACCTGTGCCAGGGCGCGGAGTACGGGCGGGCCTTCTCCGGCAGCGGGCGCGTCGAGGGCGACCCGGCGGACGTGGCGACCGAGGTGGCCGCGGCGATCGCCGCCGACCAGTACAGCGACGGCAGCCAGACCGCGAAGGTGACGCTGTCCCGTCCGACGCCGGTGGTGCGCGACGGGGCCCGTGGGACGGTGATCCGGGCCGAGGCCGAGGTCATGGCCGACGAGGTCGCTGACAGCTGCGCCGGCACCCGGGGCGTGGTCACGGTGATCGCGCTGGCCACGGCGGTCGGCACGTCGGTCGTGGTGCTGGGGGCCGACACCGACGACCGGGGTCCCGCCGTGCCGCTCGCGGATCCCGACGCGCTGCGGGGCATCTCCGACAGCGTCCGTCCCCGCGGCTAGCCCGGGGTCCGCAGGCTACTCTCAGCGGTCGTGACGTATCCCGGTGGTGACTACCAGGGCCTGGGCTTCTACCCGGGTCCACCGCGGCGGGACCGGCGGCTGCTCGTGATCATCGTGTCGGTGGCGGCGATCGTGCTGGTCGTGGGCGCCGTGGTGGCGATCATCCTGCTGCAGCGGCAGTCCTCGACCCCCGCCGCGCCCACCAGCAGCACCGGGCCCACCAGCACCACCAGTTCGGCGGCGAAGACCACCACGACCACCGAGCAGGCCGGGCGGAAGGTCGAGAACGACACCGCGAAGCTGTCCTACGTCGTGCCGGACTCGTGGACGCCGATCGACAGCGCCACCCCGATCACCCTGAAGGCGCTGCCCGGGGTGTCCATCGACCACCTGGTCGGGCTGACCGAGTACCAGTGCGGCGGCAAGTCCTACAGCCGCGGCGTGGTCGGCGGCGGCAAGGTCGCCAGGGGCGAGCTGAACCAGCGGGCCACCGAGATCGCCCAGGCCTTCGGCAAGCAGCTCTACACCGGCGGCTCCGGCGTCGAGGTCGTCCCCGGCACGCCCGAGCCGGTCACAGCCGCGACCGGGGCGGGCACCGAGCTCAAGGGCGTCCGGGTCACCGCCGCGGTCACCAGCACCGGCGACGCCTGCCTGGCGGGCAAGGGCGAGCTGGTGGTCGTCCTGCTCGACGACGGCACCGACCTGCGCCTGCTCCTGGTCAACGGCGACACCGAGGGCGGCCCCGCCACCCCGCCACCGGCCAGGTCCGCCGAGCTGGACACCATCGCCGACAGCGTCCGCCCCCTGGGCTGAGGCAGGCCACCTGGCTGTCGGCCCTGCTGGCGAGCACGCGGTCGTGCCACGATGGCCGGGTGAGTGAGAAGCGCATCCTGGTCCTGTGGGACGTCGATCAGACACTCGTCGACTACAGCGGTACCGGGCGGGAGTGGTACGGGCAGGCGTTGACGGCGGTGGCGGGTGTGGAGCTGGCGCACGTGCCCGCGTTCCCCGGGCGCACGGAGCGGTCGATCACCGTGGAGTTGCTGGAGGCGCACGGGGTCGAGTGGACCGAGGAGCACGTCGAGCGGATGTTCGCCGAGCTGATCACCATCGCGACCGCGGCCAGGCCGCACCTGACCTCGCTCGGCCGGGCGCTGCCCGGGGCGCCGCAGGTGCTGGCCGAGTTGGCCGGGCGGCCGGAGGTGGTGCAGTCGCTGGTGACCGGGAACCTGGTGGAGTTGGCGGATTGCAAGCTGGCCGCGTTCGACCTGCTGCCGCACGTGGACCTGGAGGTCGGCGGGTACGGCTCGGTGTCGACCGACCGGCACGAGCTGGTCGCGGCGGCGCGGCGGGCGGCGGAGGCCAAGTACGGCACCACGTTCGACCCGCGCTCGATCGTGGTCATCGGCGACACCCCGCACGACGTCGCCGCGGCCCAGCACCACGGCGCGGTGGGCGTGGCGGTCGCGACCGGGCGGCACTCGGTGGCGGAACTGGTGGCGTGCGGGGCGGACGTCGTGCTGACCGACCTGACCGACACCGACGCCGTCGTGGCCACGCTGCTGCGCACTGCGCCGACGGACGGTGACCAACTACCGTCTGGCGCATGAGCGATCCCGGCGGCCCGTACTACCAGGTGGACCCGATGACCGGCAGGCCGGTGGCCTACCAGGGTTTCGGGATGTACCCGCCGCCGCCCCCGCCCCGGCGCAACCGGACGCCGTTGATCGTGACGCTCGCGGTGGCCTTGGCTCTGGTAGTTGGCACTGTCGTGACCATTGTCGTCTTGCAGTCGGGTGGCACCGATCCGGTCGCGGTGCCGCAGTCCACGACAGCCGAGCCGACGCTGGGCACTACGTCCCCGCGAACACCGTCGACCACCCCGCGCCGCACGACGACGTCTCCGCTGCCGAGCGACGCGCGGGTCCCGGCGAGCATCCCCGGCTGGCAGGGAGTCCTGTCGCCGAGGGAGAAGGCGGGCTACGACGTCCCGAAGGACTGGAAGGTCGAGACCCCGGGCACCGTCGTCGGCTTCAGCGACAACGACGACAACCCGTCCGCGATCATGCACGGCACGACCACGTACAAACCTGAGGCCTGCCCGAACTCACGCGGCTCTTATCGCGGCCACACCGGTTTCGTCACCGCGGGAGCAGCGGACCCAGAACGCGCCGCGGTAAACGGCGCCCGCCTCTTCGCCGATGCCGCCGCCCTCAACCCGGACGACACAAGAGCCCCCGTCAGCACTACCCCGCCGGTCCCGGTCAAAGTAGCCAACGGCACCATCGACGCCGTCATGGCCACCGCCACAGTCACCGCCACCCACCCCGGCGAGTGCCCCTCCCCCACCGTCCTGTTCACCGCGGTCGCCTTCAAGAACGGCACCTCCACGGTCCTGTTCATGATGTACCTCGACCAAGGCGTCCCCGACGCCCTCCCGGCGGACATCGCCGCGCAGATCATCACCACCATCCGCCCGATGGGCTAGCCCGCCGTAACGGACCGACTCCACTCCGCGAAGGTACATCGTACGATTCGACGGCGGGACGGAGTTCGGTGACCACGGCGGCACACACCCGGGATCGGTGGCACGACGACCTCTACACCGACGTCGTGGCCGAGGCGATCGACAAGCACGAGATCAGCGGCAAGCTCACGGAGGTCCCCGGCATCGATGCCGATTTCCTCCGGCGCCGGTGCGCCAGGGAGAAGGACCGGCTGCTGGCCGACATGGCCGACGACGTCCTGGCCTTCGACCTGGCGGCGTCTCGCGAGCACCTGCTGTCGAACCGGACGCTCGTCGCCAAGGCCACGCGGGTGGTGCTCACCACGCCGGTGCTGCACCGGCTGCTCGCGCTGTCCGGCCTGCTCTCGCTCGTGCTCGCCTTCCTCTTCTACCGCCCCGGCCCCCTGGACGCCCACCCCCACATCGTCATGCTGCTGGCCTCGGCGGCCTTGGTGGCGGTCGGTGTCGTCGTCACCTGCGTGCCGGACCTGGCCGCCAGGGTGCCCCTGCGGTGGCACGAGGAAGCCGTCGCGGGCGTGCACGCGGTGGCGGTGCTGCTGTTCCTCTCCGCCATCGTGTGGATCGCCCCGGTGCAGCCGCCGGGTGGCGGGCCGGGGGCGGACCGACCGGGGACGTTCCTGTCGATCGCGGGGATCTGCGCGCTGTTCTTCCTGTGCGCGTTCATCCGGGTCAGCCGGGAGTCCAGGGGCGAGCTGACCACGAACCCCCGGGTGCCGTTCATCATCCTGATCGGGGCCCTGCTGCCGCTGGTGATCACCGTGCTGCGGGCGCGCGGGGACAACGGGATCGCCCAGGCGCAACCGCAGTGGTTCCTCGTGGCCGTGGGCGCGAGCCTGCTCGCCCTGGTCATGGTGATCACCCTGTGCGGGCTCGGCGCGCAGCCCGCACAGGTGCTGCTGAGCGCGGACACCGCCACCAAGGCCCGGGTCCGGCGCAGGCTGCGCGACGAGGTCGTGCTGCCGCTGCTGCGCGAGGAGATCAACGGCATGCAGCCGTCCTTCGAGACCACCATCCAGGTCACCGAGGCGCCGGGGCTGAGCCAGCTGTCCGACCCGATGTACAAGGTGCCCACCAAGGCAGCCGGGCAGATCGCGGACCTGTTCCGGACCATGCCCGGCGGCAGCATCGGGCTGGCCGGGTCGCGCGGCGCGGGCAAGTCGACGGTGATCGAGGCGGAGTGCGAGCGGGCGCCGGACACCCTGGCGACCATGGTGTCGGCGCCGGTCGAGTACTCGGGCCGCGAGTTCCTGCTGCACCTCTACGCGAAGGTCTGCCTGGAGGTGCTCGGCCCGGCGGCGGAGTCGGCGCACGGGCCGGACGTCGTGGGAACCGTGGGCAGGCGGTCGCGGCGGTGGGCGACGGCGGTGTACGGGGCCGTGGCCGTCGTGGCGGGCGGGATCCTGATCCTGCTCGACAGCATCGGCGCCAAGGTGCCCGCGCAGTCGGGGTGGGGTGTGGCGCTGGTGGTCCTGGCGATGGGGCTGTTCTCGCAGCTGGTGTTCCGGCGGGACACGACCCGGTTGCGCACCGCCGGGGCGGTGCCGCTGGTGGAGTTGGCGGCGGCGCGGTTGGAGGAGATCCGGTTCCAGCAGTCGTTCACGGCCACCTGGAGCAGTGCGGTGAAGGCGCCGGTGGGGGTGGAGGGGACGTTCGGGGGTGGGCGGGGGCTGACCAGGCAGCAGATGCACCTGCCGGAGATCGTGGACTCGTTGCGGGCGTTCCTGGCGCGGGCGGCGCGGGAGCGGCAGCGGGTGGTGATCGGGATCGACGAGTTGGACAAGATGCGGTCGGAGGCGGCGGCGGAGCAGTTGCTCAACGAGATCAAGGGCGTGTTCGGGGTACGCGGCTGCTACTTCCTGGTGTCGGTGTCCGAGGACGCGATGAGCTCGTTCGAGCGGCGCGGGCTGCCGTTCCGGGACGTGTTCGACAGCACCTTCGACGAGATCGTCTGGTTCGAGCCGCTGACCCCGGCCGAGGCGGTGGCCACCATCGACCGGCGGGTGCTGCTGATGCCGGTCCCGTTCAAGCACCTCTGCTACGCGCTGTCCGGCGGTCTGCCCCGCGACCTGATCCGGACCGCGCGCAAGGTCATCGACGCGCAGCGGCCGACCGGGCCGACCGACCTGTCCACGGTCGCCGGGAAGCTGGTCACCCAGGACGTCGCCCGCAAGGCGCACGCCATCGCGATCGCCGCGCGCAAGCTCGACCACGAACCGGAGATCGGCGCGTTCCTGCTCGAGTGCGCGGGGCTGCGGGAGTCGACGGCCTCGGCCGAGCAGTTGCGGCGGCGGATCAAGGAGATGGCGCCGTCCGCGGTCGGGCAGGGGCCGCTGGCCAGGCTCGTCGAGGAGCTGACCTGCTACCTGTACTACGCCGCGACCGTCCTGGAGTTCTTCGACGCGACCGCCGGGACGCGGCGGTGGACGGCCGGGCCGCCGGACGCCCCCGGGGACCTGGCGCGGTTGGCCAGGGCCCGGGAGGCGTTCGCGGTGAGCACCAGGGTGGCGTGGGAGTCGATCTCCCGCTTCCGCGAGGCGTGGTCGATGGTGCCCGACCCGTACCCGGCCGCCGTCACCATCCCCTCGCCCCGCTAGCCCCCCGCCCGCTGGGGATCAGCCGCGCCGGGCGGTGCCGAGGTCCTCGTAGCCGGGTGCGTCGCCTGCCCGGACCCGGGTCCAGGCGCGGGTGAACAGGTCGGCGGTGGGTTCGCGGGCGACGATCACCGGGGGTGGCGAGTCGGTGAAGCCGTACATCGGGGTCTTCCAGGCCTCCAGGGGCAGGTGCGGGGTGGACAGGGCGAGCCAGCCACCGGGGAGGAACAGGGAACGGCCTGCCCTGGCGCGTTTCGCGGTGAGGACGAGGTCGGTCTCGGCCAACGCGGCGCGCGCCTTGCGCAACCGGGTCGGTTTCCAGCCCGTCCAGCGGGCGACGTTCGCGTCGGTCGGATCCGGTAATGCCAACAGTTGCAGGTAGAGCGTGGCCGCGTCTTCGTCGATGGCGTGCGCGGTGGCCACCTCGGAAACCAGGTGCGGAACCGACACCGTGGGGTCTTGGAAGTAGACCTGGGGATCGAACCCGGCGGGGAGTTCGGCCGCACAGGCCGCGGTAAGGCCATCGCAGGCGAGGAGATCGAGCACATGGAGGTAGCCGGAGTGCGCGATCTCCATGGCGGCCACGAGCATGTCCCGGTCGTGCGGGCCGAGTAGACCCGGCCAGACGAACAACGAGTAGTCGTCGCCGTCGTAGTGCACGTCGAGCCACTCGCGGACGCGGACCGAACCGACCTCTGTGGACGGCTCGGCGCCGATCAGCCCCCGGATCTCCTGCGAGCTGAGCCACTCGCCGAGCGAGAGGCCGAAACCAGGGTGCGCGACCCGCTGCCGGGCCAGTGCCAACGTCTCCGAGAGGGCCGCGCGGTGCGGTGAGCCTGCCGGGAGCCGTTGGGCCAACCAGGCCAGGACACGGGCCACCGTCAGCAGGTTCGAGTCGCTGAAGCCGCCGCTGTCCTTGGACACCAGCCTTCCCTCGACCAGCCGCATGTGCGCGTCGGTGTGCAGCCACGGGGTGGCTGCCGGGTTCAGCGCCGCCGTGACGTGCTCGGTGGCGCGCGAGTACGGGAGCCGGGTGGTGGCGTCGGCGAGCAGGGCGTCGTCGATCGGGCGCATCGCGCCGAACTCGTCGGTCCACACCGCGGCGACCGCGACCGCGTCCGGGCCGCTCGTCCACAGGTCCTCCGGCTCGGCCGGGACCCCGGCGGCGACCACCGCGCGGCGGAACCGGTCCCCGAGGCCGCGCAGGCGTTCGCGGGCGGCCTTCGCGCCCGGCACGGACAGCCCGAGCACGGCGCGGTCCTCGGTGCTGATGAACCCCGAGCCCCAGCGGAAGACGCCGGGCATGCCCGCGAGCAGGTAGGTGGCCTCCGCCGTGCCGAGGCCGGTGCGTTCGACCAGGGTCGCCGCCGCCTCGGGCCGCCACGGGTACGGGCCGCGTTCGGCGAGCAGGTCGAGGAACCGGGTGATCCAGCCGCGGTCGAGCGGGCCGAAGTCCTCGGCGCTGTCGACCACCCAGCCCTCCGGCAGGGCGAACCCGCCGCGGGTGAACTGGAGGCCGGTCGCGGTGCCGCCGGGGCTGAACGAGCTGGTGTAGCTGACGGCGACGAACCCGTCCGGCGTCGGGTGGACCCGGTGCCGGTGCGCGGTCTGCTCTTTGGGCACCTCGGCCACCACGCGGCGCCACTGACCGGGGCTGTCGAGGATGCCGCTGTCGGCGATCCACCGCAGCACCTGGACAAGAGTGTCGCGTTCGGACGGTGGCGTAATCGGCGACGCGGCGCGCAAGGCCACCGCGCCCAGGTGCGGCACAAGGTCGACCCATTCGACGTTGACGCCCTCTGGGAGCCCTTGCTCTACCTGCACCGGTTCCAGGGAGACCGCGTGCAGTGCCGCCGTGAGCGCGGGCAGCGCTGTGCGCCCGGTGCCCGCGGCGTCGCTGCGGTTGCGGCGGAACCAGTCGAGCGCGACGGCGACCTCGTTCTCGGTGGCCGTCGTGCCGGTGTCGCCCTGCTCCCCCGCCAACGCCCGCGCGGCCTCGGCGATGCCGTCGAAGTCGCGCCGGAAGATCACCAGGCCCGCCGCACGGCGGAGCACGGAGATCACCCCGGCCAGCAGGCCCGGGTGGCTGATCTCGGGCAACGCCGCTCGGGCGGCCGTGATCACGTCATCGGTCCCACCGCGCAGGAGCGTGGCGTAGCGGGCGTGGTTCGCCTTCTCGTCGTCCCACTCCTTGAGGTCGCCGTCCCACTTCTCTGCCTCGAGCTCGGCGACGGCCGCGGCGAGCACGGTCTCGACGGCGTCCTTGGTCACCGCGCGCAGAGCGGCGGACCCGGCCTCGTCCCGCGGGCGCAGCAGGTGCCACCACCGCAGCGGGACCACCAGCGGCGTGCCCGCAGCGTAGGTCGGGTGGTGCTCGCCGCGCTGCACCGTCGCGACGGGGGCGCCGTCCGCGTCGAGGAGCGTGGTGTCGGACCCGTCCTCGCTGACGGTCAGCCTGGTTCCGGGCAGGTCGAGGAGTCCGGACACGGGAACGGTCGCGGTGACCATGCGGCCGTCGACACCCTCACCGGTCCAGGTGCCGTCGGGCTCTTGGCGGACACGCCAGCCGTGCAGTCCACCGGCGGCGCCCAGCGGGCTGGTCGCGGTCGCCGGGGTGGTCGGGCGCAGGTCGCACCGGGCGAGGTCGAGCCGCGCGCCGTCCACGGCGAAGTCGCTGAGGAACGCGGGCGGTGTGGAGCGGCCCGCGGTTCCAGTGACCGGGTCGATCTGGCGCCACGTGTCGTCGTTGCTGCTACCTGCCCACACCCCGATGCCGTCGCCGTAGGCGTGCGTGGGCTGCGGGATCACTGTGTCGCCACGGTGGACGGCTCGCTTGCCGGTGAACCTGCCGCCGCCCGGCAGGGCTACTGAGGGCTTGATGTCGAACAGGTCGTAGACGTCGAACGCGCTCGTGGCGATGTGCTTCGCCGGGTTGTCGCTCCAGTACGCGAACTGCCCCTTCGGGCCGTACCACTGCACCAGCAGGACACCGTCGTGCCAGGACGCGGCCGTCCACTCGTACCACTTGTGCCTGTCGGCGGCGGAGAGGGCCGCGGTGTGCTCGGCGACCACCTCGTCCGGCCCCACCACGGCGACGGACTGGTCGCGGCCGACGACGAGCGCGGGCCAGCCCTCGCCGCGGAACCCGACCTCGGCCGCCTTGGCGCCGAACCCGGCGACGGCCTCGTCCAGGGCGGGCCAGCCCAGCTCGTCGACCAGGCCCGCGCGCAGGGTCTTTACCGCCGCGGCGGCGATATCGGCCCCGGCGATCGCCGCGGCGGCGTCCGGGGCATCGGCGAAGGCGTCGGCGACCCGGAGCAGACCCAGTTCGGCGAGGTTCTCGGCCAGGGTCGGCACCGTCGAGCCGAGGTCGGTGGTGTGCGCGGTGATCCAGCCGCGCAGGGCGTGGCGCAGACCGGGGACGGCCATGACCTGCCGGACGGTCTCGGCCTTGGCGATGTCGTCGCTGTCGGACCCGCTGTAGAGGTGCGAGGTGACCGCCTCGCCCAGCGTGGTGCCCCGCGCGGAGGCAGCGAACGCGGTGAGGTCGCGGCGGCCGGAACTGGTGTCTGCCAGCCAGTCGGACAGGTCGATCCACTCGGCGGTGGTCTCGACCGGGACGCCGCGGGAGAGCAGCAGGTCGATCAGGTCGAGCTCGACCTCGCGCCACCGGCCGCCAAGCCGGACCTGCTCCCCATCGGCCAGCAGCCGGTCGACCATGGCCTCGGCGAGGGTGAGCAGGGCGGCCGAACGGGCCACGAACCCCCAGCCCGCGGCCCTGATCGCGGCGACGGCGGCCAGCCACCCGGCCGGGGTGGTCGACACCGCCGGGTCGGGCGGGCCGGTGAGCGCGGTGGTGGCGCCGCACTCGGTCAGCAGGTCGATCCACTGGTCCACTGTGGACTTCTGCTGCGGGACGAACGCCAGCAGGCGGGCGCGGACGGCGATGTCGCCCTTGGCCAGGGTGATGAGCGCGTCGCGGTAGGACTTCCAGAACCCACCTGTGGCACGGGAGATGGACGCGGCTTGGAGGACGTCGCGAAGGACTCGCTCGTCCTCGGTTCGCGCGTCGAGCTTCGCGGCCTTGGCCAAACGGCGCAGGTCCTCGGGCATCCCCGCGTGGGGCGGTAGGCCTGCCCTGACCCGTTCGACGCATAGGGTGCGGAACCGGTCGTAGGCCTCTTCTGCGGTGTAGCGGCGGGCGAGGTCCTTGGCGTAAGCGGTCAAGGCCTTGGCGGGCAAGGCACCGGCGAACGCGAACTCCAGGAAGACAGCGCGCACGCGCTCCGGGTCGACAGCGAGGTCGTGGACCTGCTCGGCTTCTCTTGCCTTGCCGAACATGGTCGCCGCGTAGCTGGTGTTGCCGTGCTTGAAGAAGATCCGCGCGGCCTCTTCGTAGAAGGTCGGCAGGAAGTGCGGCGCCGAGCGGCCCAACATCGCCGCGAGGTCGGTGAAGCCTTCCTTGGCCGCGCCCGCCTTCGACTTCGCCAGGCGGTCCAGGCGCTCGATGTCCTTGACCAGCGCCAGCGCGTGCCGCGCGTTGCCGGGGTCGTGGATCAGCGCCCACGCGGGGAACCCCAACGCGGACCGCCTCGCCACACCCACGGGTGCGGTGCTCGTCGGCGCCGCGAACCCCAGGTACTCCGCGGTCAGGTCCTCGGCCACGCCCAGCACTTCCGGCGCCAGCCGCACGACGACACGGTCCTCCAACGCGGGGTGCTCGTAGTGCCGGGCGACAAGAACGTCGCGGTCGTCGCCCGCGTTCGTGCCGGGCAGGACGGCCCCGGCGGCCAGCAGGTCGGCGCTCATTCAGCCGCCTCCTCGACCGCGCGGCCCGCGTGGATGGCCGAAGCCATCCGCATCCCCTCGGACCAGGCGACCGGCCCGACCTCGGCCAGCGGGACGGTGGTGCCGTCGGGGCGGGTCCACCAGAGCTCGCCCGTCCAGGCCTCGCTCTCGGGGTACTGGTCGGCGCCGACCCAGTAGCGCGCCTGCAGGGTCGCCCCGCCCTCGAACACCGCGCAGACGGCCTCGCCGCCGCGCACCGGGTAGCCGAGGGTGCGGCAGCGGGCCAGCACGTGGTTGATCTGCTCGAACCTGGCGCCGGAGAAGTCGGCCACGGTGGTGCCGGAGGGCAACTCGGCCTGCCGGCTGAAGGTCTGCCGGAACAGCTGCTGCACCCGCTGCTCCACCCCGAGCTCGGCGGCGAACTCCCGCAACTCGTCGAGGTCGTCGAGCAGCACCGGGTGCGGCACGGTGACCGTCTCCGGCCGCACCCACACGGTGTCGCCGTCCAGGGTCACCAGCCCGACGCCCCGCTCCGGGTCGGCGTCCCTGATGAACCCGACGTCACCGGCGTCGACCACGAGGTCGCGCACCACCGACCGCCACGCGCTGTCCGCCCACACCTGCCCCAGCAACACGGTCGGCACCGGCAGCGACTTGGCCAGCCACCCGTCCACAGTGGAAAGACACTCGGCGTCGTGCCGGTCGAGCCACTCGACCAACTGCCGCAACCGCACCACCACGTCGTCTTCCTTCAGCGCGGCCGGAACCGCCCCCAACACCTTCCCCTTGGCGTTGCGGCACTGCACCCGCCCCCCGTGCACCCGAACCTCATACCCACCCGAAGCGCCGACCCACCCCACGTGCCCACCCCTGACCTCAGTCCCGCCAACGCCGCCACCCTAGCGACCCGCCCCGACAGTCCGCCCCCATCCATCCCCACCCCTCCCGAATGGACCGACACGCCCCTGCCTCAGGGCGCAGACAAGGGCACAGCGCGACTGTCGACTGTGGGATGGCCAGCTACAGGGAGGGCGTCTGGCAACAGCCTCAATCCGACGAACGGGCCTCTGGCCCCAGACCGGCTCTCCAACCCCAGACCGAGCCTCTAACCCGAGACCAGCTCGCCAACCCCAGACCGAGCCACTAACCCCCGAGCCCCAAGCCCCAGACTGAGCCGCCTACCCCAGGCCAGGCCACTAGCCTCTAGTCCCAGGCCGTGCCTCTGGCCTCAGGCCGGGCCTCCAGCCCCGCTCCCGCCCCCAGCGCCCCCTCGCGCACGCGGTCCCGACCCTGCCCAGCCCCCACCCACACCGGGGGGCGTCCCAGTGCCAGTCTATCGGCACCCCCCGACAGTCGATCTTGAAACGGGCCGCTCAAGATCCACATGTGGATAACTTCTGTCCCTGAACCGGGTGAAACAAGATGGCCGCCCCCCGAGGGGGACGGCCATCCGGGAAGCCAAAGATCAGCTGGTCAAACCCACAACGTGGTCGACAACGGAGTCCACCGCGATCTCCGTGCGGTCGCCCGTGGCCCGGTCCTTCACCTCGACGACGCCGTTGGCCAACCCGCGGCCGATCACGACGATCGTCGGGACCCCGATCAGCTCGGCGTCCTTGAACTTGACCCCCGGTGAGGCGGGGCGGTCGTCGAGCAGGACGTCGACGCCGCGGGTGTGCAGGTCGGCGGCGAGCTTCTCGCCCGCTTCCAGCAGGGTCGCGTCCTTGCCCGCGACGACCACGTGGACGTCGGCGGGTGAGACCTGGCGGGGCCACACCAGACCTGCGGAGTCGAAGGTCTGCTCGGCGATGACGGCGACCAGGCGGGAGACGCCGATGCCGTAGGAGCCCATGGTGATGGTGATGGGCTTGGAGTCGGCGCCGAGCGCGGTCAGGCCGAGGGCGTCGGAGTACTTGCGGCCCAGCTGGAAGACGTGGCCGATCTCGATGCCCCTGGCGGCGACGAGGGTGCCGGTGCCGTCGGGGGCGGGGTCGCCCTCGCGGACCTCGGCGGCCTCGATGGTGCCGTCCGGGGTGAAGTCGCGGCCCGCGACCAGGTCGACGACGTGGTGGTCAGCCTGGTCGGCGCCGGTGACCCACGCGGTGCCGGTGACCACGCGCGGGTCGACCAGGTACCTGACCTTGTTGTCGAGCAGCGCGCGCGGGCCGATGTAGCCCTTGACCAGGAACGGGTTCTTGGCGAAGTCCGCCTCCTCCAGCACCTGGAACTCGGCGGGCGACAGCGCCGCCTCCAGCCGCTTCGGGTCGACCTCGCGGTCGCCGGGGACACCGACCGCGAGCAGCTCCCACTCGGTCGCGCCGGGCAGGCGGACCTTGAACAGGACGTTCTTGAGCGTGTCGGCCGCGGTGAACGTCCGGCCGAGGTCGGCGCCGTTGAGGAACTCGACGAGCGTATCGATGGTGGGCGTGCCCGGCGTGTGGTGCGCCCGCGCCTCGGGCAGGCCGTCCAGCTCGCGCGCGGGGGGCGCCGGGGTCACGACCGCCTCGACGTTGGCCGCGTAGTCCGAACCGGTGCTGCGGACGAAGGTGTCCTCACCGATCGGCACCTCGGCCAGGAACTCCTCGGAGGCCGAACCGCCCATGGCGCCGGAGGTGGCCTTGACGATCACGTAGCGCAGGTTGAGCCGGTCGAAGATGCGCACGTAGGTGGCGCGGTGCGCGGCGTAGCTCTCGACCAGGCCCTCGTCGGTGAGGTCGAACGAGTATGAGTCCTTCATCAGGAACTCGCGGCCGCGCAGGATCCCCGCGCGGGGACGCGCCTCGTCGCGGTACTTGTTCTGGATCTGGTAGAGCGAGAGGGGGTAGTCCTTGTAAGAGGCGTACTCGCCCTTCACGGTGAGCGCGAACAGCTCCTCGTGCGTGGGGCCGAGCAGGTAGTCGTTGCCCTTGCGGTCCTTGAGGCGGAACAGGTTGGGGCCGTACTCGGTCCACCGGTTGGTCGCCTCGTAGGGCTCGCGGGGCAGCAGCGCGGGGAACTGGATCTCCTGCGCCCCCATCGCGTCCATCTCCTCGCGCACGATCGCCTCGACCTTGCGCAGCACCCGCAGACCGAGCGGCAGCCAGGAGTAGACGCCGGGGGCGACCCGGCGGACGTACCCGGCGCGGACCAGCAGCTTGTGGCTGGGCACCTCCGCGTCGGCCGGGTCCTCGCGCAGGGTGCGCAGGAACAACGTCGACATCCTGGTGATCACGGTAATGCTCCTCGTGTCGGGCGGGTGCCCATAGAGCGTAGTGACCTGCCGCTGGTCAGCGCATCGGGGTTACGCGGGCTCGATGACGCGGTCCTCGGTGACGATCGCGGTGACCAGGTCGGCGGGGGTGACGTCGAAGGCGTAGTTCAGCGCCCGCGTCCCCTCCGGGGCGGTGCGCACTCCCCCGAACCCGGTGACCTCCTCCTCCGACCGCACCTCGATCGTGATGGCGGAACCGTCAGGCGTGGCCTCGTCCACGGTGGACTCCGGTGCGGCGACAACGAACGGGATCCCGGCGCGCGCGGCCGCCAACGCCAGCGGGTACGTGCCGATCTTGTTGACAACGTCACCATTCGCGGCGATCCGGTCGGCTCCTACGACCACGGCGTGCACAAGACCGTTCGCGATGACCGACGGCCCGGCAGAGTCAACGACGAGCGTGTGCTCGACACCCATCTCGGCAAGCTCCCACGTCGTGATCCGCGCCCCTTGCAGCAAGGGCCGGGTCTCGTCGGCGTAGACGTGCCCGAGCCTGTCCCGCGCGTGCAGTGACCGCAGCACACCGAGAGCGGTCCCCCACTCGACACACGCGAGCGCGCCCGCGTTGCAGTGCGTGTGCGCGTTGATCCGGCCGGGCACCCGGGCGGTGAGCCAGTCGGCGCCGCGCTCGGCGAGTGTCCGGTTGAGCCGGACGTCGTCCTCCAGCACGGTGATCGCCTCGACCACCGCCTCGGGGATGCCCAGTGCGAGCTTGGCCAGCACCCGGTCGACGCCCCAGGCGAGGTTCACCGCCGTGGGGCGGGCGGCCCGGATCCGGGCCGCCGCGGCGACCGGGTCCGTTGTGGACAACGCGGCCAACGCGACGCCCAGTGCCCCGGCCACGCCGAGCGCGGGGGCGCCGCGCACGGCCAGGGTGCGGATCGCGGTCACGAGTTCGGGAACAGTGCGTAGCTCGCGGGTGACGACTTCGTGGGGGAGGCGGGTCTGGTCGACGATGACGATGTGGTCGGACTGCCAGTCGATGGTGCGCACGGGTCCATGATTGTCGGTCCTGGCGGTTACGGTGCGGGGTATGACCATTGGTATCGCAGGTGTGACCATCGATTGCGCCGATCCGCGCACCCTCGCCGCCTTCTGGACGCGGGCGCTGGGCTTCGAGGTGGCCCAGGACTTCGGCGGCGAGTTCATGTTCCTCGGCCCGGCGGGCGCGCGGCAGGGCGAGGCCGTCTTCGTGGGGCTGCAGCGGGTGCCCGAGGAGCGCGCGGGCAAGAACCGCGTCCACCTGGACTTCACCACCGCGGACCGCGCGGCCGAGGTGGCCAGGCTGGTGGACCTGGGCGCGGTCGAGGTCGGCGCGCACGACGTGCCCGGGCTGTCGTGGACTGTCCTGCAGGACCCGGAGGGCAACGAGTTCTGCGTGGGGTCGAGCAACGGCTGACGTCTCACAACCCGGACAGTCCGGCAGCGCGCACCGTGAGGTGGCGGCGCTCCACCGCGCTGGTGGCGCGCTTGGCCGCCTCCCGGTAGTCCGCGCGCGCCGCCTCGGTGTCGCCCGCCAGTTCCAGCAGGTGCGCCCGGGTCGCGTAGAGCCGGTGGTTGCGGGTCATCCGCTTGTCGGCGGCCAGGGTCGCCAGCAGCGCGAGCCCGGCCCCGGGTCCGGCGGTCATCCCGACGGCCACCGCGCGGTTGAGGGTGACGACCGGGCTGGGCGCGACCCGGTCGAGCAGCTGGTAGAGACCGGCGATCTGCGGCCAGTCGGTGTCGGCGGCGGTCACGGCCTCGCTGTGCACCGCCGCGATCGCCGCCTGGAGCTGGTAGGGCCCGACCCGGCCCGCGGTCAACGCCCCGGTGACGAGGTCGACCCCCTCGGTGATCGCGGCGCGGTCCCACAGCGACCGGTCCTGCTCGGCGAGCGGCACGAGCGCGCCCGCGCGCAGCCGGGCCGGGCGGTGCGAGTCGGTGAGCAGCATCAGCGCGAGCAGGCCAGCGACCTCGGTGTCGTCGGGCAGCAGCGCGCGCAGCCAGCGGGTCAGCCGGATCGCCTCGTCCGACAGCGCGGTGGCGGTGAGGTCGGCGCCGTCGGTGCTGGTGTGGCCCTCGGTGAACACCAGGTACAGCACGTGCAGCACCGCGTCGAGCCGATCCGGTCCCGCCTGGCCGAGGTCGACGTCGCGGACGGTCTGCCTGGCCCGGCTGAGCCGCTGCGCCATGGTGGCCTCCGGGACCAGGAACGCCGCGGCGATCTGGGCGGTGCTCAGGCCGCCGACGGCGCGCAGGGTGAGCGCGATCCGCGAGGACGGGCTCAGCTCCGGGTGGCAGCAGAGGAACAGCAGCTCCAGGGAGTCGTCGTAGGCCGCGTGGTCGACCTGGACCGGGGTCCGCGCGAGGCGGTCCTGCTCCTCGCGGCGCCTGCGGGACGCGTCAGCGCGCAGGTGGTCGACGAGTCTGCGCGAGGCGACGGTCACCAGCCAGGCGCGCGGGTTGTCCGGGACCCCCTCGGCAGGCCACCGGGTCGCGGCCGCCACCAGCGCCTCCTGCACGGCGTCCTCCGCGCCGTCGACCCACCCGTTGCGGCGCACGAGAGCCGCGAGGACCTGCGGCGCGAGCACGCGCAGCAGGTCCTCACCGACCTCGCTCACGGCGCCTCGTGCAGGATCGGCCACACCTCGACCGGGCTCTCGTCGGCCCACGGCATGTCCGCGGCGATCTGCTCGGCCCGCTCCTGGCCGTCCACGTCGAGCAGGTAGAAGCTGGCGATGTACTCCTTGGTCTCCAGGTAGGGACCGTCGGTGACCGCGGGCGCCCCGTTCTCGCGCCGCACCAGCCGGGCCAGCACGGCGTCGGAGAGGCCGTAGGCGCCGAGCAGCTCACCGCTCTCGCGGTAGCGGGTGTTGAACGCCTCCTGCTTGGCGAGGGCGGCGGGCCACTCCTCGGCCGGGATGGCGTCCCACTTCTCCTGGTTGCCGTAGATGAGCAGCAGGTACTTCATGCCAGTTCTCCCTCTCCCGGTGCGGACCGCCGCGGCCCACTCCCACCCTGAAGTCGGAGCGGCGCCGACAGGCTCTACATCCACCGGCGAACATTCTTCCCGCGCCCGCCGACCGCCACCGCCTCCACAATGGAAAGAGGCCCGCCCCCAGCGGGGACGGGCCTCTTCCTACTGCCTACTCGGCTCAGCCGCGGCGGTCGTCGCGCCAGTTGCGGGAGGTGCCGGTGCGGGCGGCGCCATCGCGGGGCGCGAAGTCGCGGTTGCGGTCGGTGTTCTCGCGGGGGGCGCGGTCCCTGGAGTCACGGGCGTCGCCGCGGGGGGCGCGGTCGCGGAAGCCGCCGCTGTCGCGGGTGCCCGCGCTCGCGCCGCCGCGGTAGCCACCCTCACGGGCAGCACCACCGGTGTTGCCGCGGTAACCGCCCTCGCGGGGTGCGCGGTCGCCGCGGTAGCCACCCTCGCGGGGTGCGCTGTCGCGGTAGCCGCCCTCACGCGGGGCGCGGTTGTCGCCGCCCGCGAAGTCGCGGGTGCGGTGGTCGCGGCTGGGCTCGCGCCGGTCGTCGCGCGGGTGGCCCTCGCGGCGCTCGGTGCCCCGGCCCGTGGTGGCGCGGCTCTCGCGGGGGCCGCGGCCCTCGAAACCACCGGTGCGGCGGCGGAACTCGCCACCGGCGCGGCGCGCGGTGTGACCCGCGCGGGGGGCGCGGACCGGCATCGGCTTCTCGATGACCGGCTCACCGCTGGGCACCCGGGCGCCGGTGATGCGGATCAGGTCCGCGTCGCCGGGCCGGACCTTGGTGTGCTCGGGCTTCACGCCTGCCCGGTCGGTCAACCGGACCACGGTGCGGCGCTGGTCGTGGGTCACCACGGTGACCACGGTGCCCGCCTCACCGGCGCGCGCGGTGCGGCCCGCGCGGTGCAGGTAGTCCTTGGGGTCCGCGGGCGGGTCGACGTGCACGACCAGGCTGACGCCGTCGACGTGGATGCCGCGGGCGGCGACGTCGGTGGCGACCAGGACCGGCATGTCACCGTCGCGGAACTGGCTGAGCACCCGGTTGCGGGCACCCTGGGTCTTGCCGCCGTGCAGCGCGCCCGCGCGGACACCGACCGAGCGCAGCTTGTCGGCGAGCCGGTCCACGTGGTGCTTGGTGCGCACGAACATGATGGTGCGGCCGTCGCGGGCCGCCATCTCGGTGATGACGTCGGCCTTGTCCTGCTTGGACACCAGGAGCATGTGGTGCTCCATGGTGGACACGCTGGCGGTGGAGCTGTCGACCGAGTGCGTCACCGGGTTGCTCAGGTAGCGGCGCACCAGCTGGTCGACGTCACCGTCGAGGGTCGCGGAGAACAGCAGCACCTGGCCGTCGCGGTTGGTCAGGTCGAGGATCTCGCGCACCTGCGGCAGGAAGCCCATGTCGGCCATCTGGTCGGCCTCGTCGATGGCGCTGAACTGCACCGAGTCCAGCACGCAGGTGCCCTGCCGGACGTGGTCGGAGAGCCGACCGGGGGTGGCGATGAGCAGGTCGACGCCGCGGCGCAGCGCCTCGGCCTGCCGCGGGAAGGACATGCCGCCGACCGCGGTGCGGCACCACAGGCCCAGCGAGCGGGCCAGCGGGGTGAGCGCGTCGCTGACCTGGAGCGCGAGCTCACGGGTCGGCACGAGCACCAGGGCGCGGGGGCGCAGCGGCTTGGCCTCGCCGCCGTCGAGCCTGGCCAGCAGCGCGAGGCCGAAGGCGAGGGTCTTGCCGGAGCCGGTCTGGGCGCGGCCCAGCACGTCGCGGCCCGCCAGCGCGTCCGGGATCGTGGCGGTCTGGATCGGGAACGGCTGGTTGATACCGGCCTCGGTGAGCGCCCGCAGCAGCGGCGCGGGCAGGCCCAGGTCGGCGAAGGTGACGCCGGTGGGCTCGAAGCGCCCCTTGCCGCTGGCGCGGTGGCGCGGCTTGCGGCCATCGGCGGTGTCAGCGGAGTCGACCGCGTCGGTGTCGACGGCGGCGTCGAGCTCGGCGTCGAGCTCGAGCAGGGCGTTCGTGGGCAGGGCAGAGTCGAGCAAGGGAGTCCTCTCCGGACGATGGCACGTCTCGGGAGGCTCCGCCCTCTTCTCAGGAGGCCGGCAGGCTATCGCACGGACGAGCCCGGCGCGTGTGTCACGCCGTCGGGTGGGTGTAGGCACCGGCTGTCGTTTCACCGGAGCCTCTGGTCGGCTCCGCTCACGGTGCGCTGCCCACTCTACCCGACGGCGTGACGTTCCCCCGCACGGCGGGAGCGGGATCACGTGTCGCGGGTCAGCCGAGCCCCGCCACGTCGAGCAGGTGGGCGGTCAGCACGCCTGGGTCGACGAGCTGCTCGGACAGCCCCCGACCTGCGAACCACCGGCTGATGTTGGCCACGTCGCGGGCCAGGAACTCGGCCCCGGCCGGGTTCGCGACGAGGTCGACCACCTGCGGCAGATCGATCACCATCAGGTGACCCTCGTGGACCAGGACGTTGTACGCGGACAGGTCGCCGTGGGTCAGCCGGTGCACCGCGAACAGCTCCAGCGCGGCCACCAGTTGCTCCCAGAGGTCGCGCAGCTGCTCCGGCTCCGGCCTGCTCTGGGCGAGCCGGGGCGCGCCCTGGCGGTCGCCGTCGGCCAGGAACTCCAGCAGCAGCTCGGTGCCGTCGCGCTGCACCGGGTAGGGCACGGGCGCCCCGACCGACCACAGCCGCGACAGCGCGGCGAACTCCGCCACCGCCCACTGCTCGGCGATCAGGTTGCGCCCGAACACCGTCCGGTTCGCGATCGCCCTGCTCTCCCGGGACCGGCGCATCCGCCTGCCTTCGAGGTAGCCGGAGTCGCGGTGGAACAACCTGTGCTCACCGCTGCGGTACCGCTTCGCCGCCAACAGGCAGCTCTCACCGCCGGGAACCGCGCGCTCGATGACGAACACGTCGGCTTCCTTACCGGTCTTGAGCACCCCGAGCTCGGAATCAGCCGCGGCGTCACTGGTGACGAGCCAGTCGGGCCTGGGGTGGGGGCCTTGCTCGCTGTCGGCCCACGTGGACCAGCGATCGGCACCGTCGGGCAGCTCGAGCTCGGCGGTGTACGCGTCCTCGCGGACCCGGGCCAGCCGCAGCTTCTCGGCCTCGGTCAGCCTGCCGGAGCGCTGGGGCTGGGGATCGTCGTCGAACCTGCGCCGCCGCATCCGGCTGGACTTGGGGGCGTCGTCGAAATCGTGCTCTCGCACTGGGTGGGACTCCTCGGTTGGAAGGACGCCCCACCACCGCGTCTTACCGCGGCCCCGGCAGGGCGGGTGGACGGGACAGCGCCACATCCACAACGACGGTCGTCGACATCACGGCACCTCCCTTGATCTCCACCGGCTTCTTCACCACCGGCCTTGCGGGGCATAGCTTGGCTGGGCACGTTCGGGGGCGCAACCGAATTAACGGGTGAGCTTGTTCTTGCTGGTGGGGGGAGGTTTCGGGGTCTGTGGTCCCGCCTGGGAGATTCACCCGGTTCAGGGACAGAAGTTATCCACATGTGGATCTTCGGCGGCCTGTTTCAAGATCTACTGTCGGGGGATGCCGATAGACTGGCACTGGGACGCCCCCCGGTGTGGGTGGGGGCTGGGCAGGGTCGGGACCGCGTGCGCGAGGGGGCGCTGAGGGCGGGAACGGGGCTAGAGGCCAGCCTGGGGCTAGGGGGCCGACCTGGACGCTCGGCCTGGGGTTAGAGAGCCAGCCTGGGGTTAGAGGCTCGGTCTGAAGTTGGAGAGCCGGTGTGGTGTCAGACGCCTGGTTGGGGCAGTTGGACCTGGGTGTAGGTCTTGGGGCTATGGGGTGACCACGAGGTCCAGGGCGTTGGGGGTGGGGGTTTTGGTGAGGGTGAGGCCTGCCGTGGCGGCTACTGAGATGAGGCCGCGGATGGTGGTGGGTTCGCGGGGGGTTGTGGCCAGGGCGGCGGCCAGGCGGCCCTTGTAGGCCTTGTTGAAGTGGCTGACGGTCTTGCGGCGGCCGTCTGGGGACTCGGTGACGACTCGGATGGTGATGGCCGCCGGGATGGTGGCGAGGTTGGCGTAGGCGCCGGAGCGGAGGTCGATCAGCAGGTCGTCCACAGTGGACAGGGTCTTCTCCAGCGACGGGCGCCACAGTGGGCGGAGCGGGCCCAGGGCAGGCAGCACCGACGCGCCGGAGAGGCGGTAGGCGGGGATGGGGTCGGCGGCGCGGAGCACGCCGAACAGGGCCGAGGCGACGGCGAGGCGGGCGTCGGCGCGGCGGCGCTGGGCCTTGGTGAACGACGGGATGGCCATGGCGTCGTAGAGGACGCCCGTGTAGCGCTCCAGGGCCGGGCGGGTCGGCGCGGCGAACAGGGCCGCGTTGCGCTCCACCTCGTCGACCTGCCGCTCGGACAGGTCGAGGGCGGCGAGGCTGGCGGGCACGTCGTCGGCGAGGGCGACCAGCGCGGTGGCGACCTGGTCACGGACCGGCGTCAGTTCCGGGAACGACAGCGCCGCCAGGTCGAGCGCGGGGCCGTCGCCGCCGTCGCTCTTGGTCTCGGAAGGGGGGAGCAGCACGAGCACCGGCCGAGCGTAGAGAAAACCGGTCGAGCGGACCGCCCCGGGTGTCCTACCGTGGCTCGATGTGGACCTGACGTGGCGCGCCCTGGCGGACTCCGACGCACCGGCCTGGGTACGGCTGATGGCCGAGGCCGAGGCGGTGGACCAGGTCGACGAGCACAGCGGTGTCGACGACTACGCCAAGCTGGTCGACGACGCCGGACCGGAGGACACCGTCGCCGTGTTCGACGGCGACACCCTGGTGGGGTACGGGATCGCGTTCGGCAGGCCGGGCGCGGTCGAGGTCGACCGGATCCGGTTGCTGGGCGCCGTCGCACCGTCGCACCGCCGCCGCGGCATCGGCGCGGAACTCCTCCGGCGGTCGCAGGGCGCCGCGCGGGCCAGGCACGCCAGGCTGTTCCCCGACCTTCGGCTGGAGGCCGTTGTCGCGGCGCACGACCGGAACACCGACCTGGCCACGATCGTGGCCGCCGCTGGCTACACCGCGACCCGCTGGTTCTTCGACATGCGCGCCACGCTCACCGAGGACCTGCCCCGGGTGCCGGTCCCGACCGGGTTCACCCTGGAGCGCTACCGGCCCGAGTTCTCCGAGGCGCTGCGGCTGCTGCGCAACGACACCTTCGCCGAGCACTGGGGTTCGACCGACGTCGACACCGCGTTCTGGGAGAGGCACTTCGTGACGTCCCCGCCGCTGGAGCCGACGCTGAGCGCGCACCTGCGCGACGACGAGACCGGCGACCTGGCCGCGTTCGTGCTGAGCCTGCAGCACCCCGCCGACACCGCCGCGCGCGGGTACAAGGAGCTGTGGGTCGCCGACGTCGGCACCCGCACCGCGTGGCGTGGTCGTGGCCTGGCGACCGCACTGCTGTCGACGCTGTTGCACGACGCCAGGACCGCGGGCTTCGCGACTTCCGGCCTCAGCGTTGACGCCGACAACCACACCGGCGCGCTGGGGGTCTACGAGCGCGCGGGCTACAAGGTCGTCGCCAAGTTCACCCAGCACGTGCTCGCCCTCGACTAAGAGACGGGCAGCCGCACCGCGCCCGCCTCAGCGTGCCCCAGCGCGGTGCGGCCAAGCATCCCCTCTTACAGCAACGTCAACTGCGTGTCCCCCGCGTTCTGCGTCTCCGCAGTGCGTTGAGCGGGGATGGGCGGGTCGAACCGCGATGTCGACAGCGCGTGGCGCCGCAGCAACGGAGCGACCCTGGCCGATAACTCCGCCCGGTACCCAGCGGACGCGTAGCTCGACACGCCATAGACACGCCGGTAGAGCGGGACCAGCTCAGGGTGCTCCCGCGCTAACCACGCGGCGAACCACTCGCGGGCCCCGGGTCGCACGTGGAGCGCGGTGACCATCACGCTGGTCGCTCCCGCTGCCGCGATCCCTGAGAACAACGCGTCCAACTGCTCCACCGAATCCGTCAGCCCCGGTAGGACAGGCGCGACAGCCACACCGCACGACAAGCCTGCGTCGTTGAGCCTGCGCACCATCTCCAGCCGTGCCTGCGGTGAGGCCGTACCCGGCTCCAGCACGCGTTGCAGCTCACGGTCCAGCAGCGCGACCGACACACCGAGCCACACCGGCACGTCAGCGCTGACCGCGCGCAACAGCGGGATGTCCCGGTTGAGCAAGGTGCCCTTGGTCAGGATCGAGAACGGCGTGCCGTGCTTGGCGAGGGTGCCGATGATCCCCGGCATCAGCCGGTAGCGCCCCTCCGCCCGTTGGTACGGGTCGGTGTTGGTGCCCATGGCGACCGGCGACCGGTCCCAGCGCGGTGATGCCAACTGTCGCGTGAGGACCTGCGGTGCGTTGACCTTCACGACGATCTGGCTGTCGAAGTCGTGCCCCGCGTCCAGGTCGAGGTACTTGTGGCTGTTGCGGGCGAAGCAGTTGTGGCTGACCACACCGTTGGCGATGAAGTCACCCGTGCCGGTGGTGATGTCGAACAGCGGTAGGTCCAACCCCAGCGGTTCGATCGACACCACACCGAGTTGGGCGCCGGACTTGATGGCCGCATCGTCGATCGCACGCTTCTCGGTGGCGGCAGGGTCTGTGGTGTGGAACAAGCGCAGGTGCTCGGCAAGACCGCCGTCGATCCGCACGCACGACTTACCGCCAGCGGCGCGCCGGGACTCGATGGCATAAGAGAACCCGAAGGCCTCCAACGCCTCCGTGACGGCCGTCAGCGCACGGTCGCCCAGGTTGGGCAACCTCAGGATGCGGTGCGAGAACGTGCCGTCGGCGTCGAAGGCACCCGCGAGCAAACCCTTGCGCCACTCGTCGGTCGGGGTGCGCGGCCACTCCACCGGCAGGGTCAACGCGAAGTCACCGGTGAGGTACTCGGCCACCCGTGCCGCCGCGCGCTCGGAACCGGTGACAGTGCCGTCACCACGCGCGATGCCGGACAGGTAGCCACGCCGGTAGTCAGCGGTGTCCTTGGGCGGTAGGGCGAACCGGCCGGTGCCCATCAGCTTGTTGCCGGCGGTCAGGTGCGGCCGCCGCGACGGTCCGGAGACCTCGCCGGTGACGTGCTTCCAGCCGCGTTCGGTGAGGAACCGGTGCTCCCCACTCGCGATGAGCTGGGTTCCGTCGACCAGGGTGACCCGGTAGGCAGGCTTGACCGTGGACCAGTGGTCCAACACCTCCGTGGGCACGTAGTGCCGATAACTACCGCGCCGCTCGGTCCCGTAGACGCGGTCGCCGACTCGCAGCTCGGCCATCGGCTTCGTAGTGCCATCGGCCATCAGGACGGGCGTGTCGCCGTGCAGGCAGTAGCTGCACGCGTGCGTGCAGCCCCGGTACGGGTTGATCGTCCAGCGGAAGGGCATTGATGAGTTCTCCGGCATCCGGTTCAGCACCGACTTCGCCAACACCTCGTGGAACACGACACCCGCGAACTCCGGGGTGCGGACACTGCGCACCAACCCGGGCAACCCCGGCAACGCCTGTTCTCCCGCAGCGCTCTCCCCCGTCTCCCCGACTACCTGCCGCTGCCATCGCACCCCTCTATTCGAACACGCGTTCGAACGCGGCGCAACCAGTTCACCCCGATCGGGACCCGACTGGCACGATGTCGCGGTGCAGGACTGGGAAACCCAGCCGATTCCCCGGGTGACCGAGGCAGAGCTGACCAAGCGCGGCGACGTCGACCACGGCGACCGGGACAAGAGCGCCGCCAGGCACCGCCGGAGCAGCGGGCCGGACACCGGTAGAAGGCGCGCCGAACACAGCGAACCCCAACACCGCCAGCCCGAGCACAGCGAACCCGAGCCCGCCAAGACCGGACACGGCCATGGCCATCACGGCCCAGCGACGCCGGCGTCCCCGCGTGTCCGAAAGTTCCTCTTGGCCCTACTGGCACCGTTCGCGCTAGCGGCCCTCGTCGGCATGGTCTTGCTCTACCCGACCGGCGACGGACCGGAGACCCGTGGCCAGCAAGCGGTGTCCGGGACCGTCACCGCTACCGAGGCGAGTCCGTGCAGCAGCGGGGACACCTCGTCGGACCAGTGCCTGACCGTGACCGTCGAGATGACCGATGGCACGGCCAAGGGCAGCGACATCCGCACGACCGTCCCGATCGAACCGAGCACCCCGCGCTTCGCGGTCGGCGACGACGTCGTGCTCGCCTACAACGGCGGCGACGCGCTCAGCGGCGGCTCTTACCAACTCGTCGACTTCCAACGCGGACTCCCTCTAGGTGTCCTCGCGGCACTCTTCGCGATCGCGGTGTTGGTGCTAGGGCGCTGGCAAGGGCTCAAGGCGCTGGTGGCACTGGGGTTGAGCTTCGCGGTACTGCTGCTGTTCGTCCTACCGGCGATCCTGGCCGGGGAGAACCCGCTGCTCGTGGCGGTCGCCGGCGCGGGCGTGATCATGTTCGCGGTGCTCTACCTGACTCACGGCCTGTCCGCGCGGACCTCGACCGCGGTGCTCGGCACCATGGTCAGCCTGGGCCTGATCGGCGTGCTCAGCGCCGCGTTCAGCGCGGCGACCAACCTCACCGGCCTCGACGACCAGACCACCACCCTGCTCGGCACCCTCGGCCACGGCATCGACACCAGGGGGTTGCTGCTGGCCGGGATCGTGATCGGCGCGCTCGGCGTCCTCGACGACGTCACCGTCACCCAGACCAGCGCGGTGTGGGAGCTGCGGGCGGCCAACCCGGCGCTGGGCAGGCGCGAGTTGTACGCCGCAGGCCTGCGCATCGGCCGCGACCACGTGTCCTCCGCGGTCAACACCCTGGTCATGGCCTACGCCGGGGCCGCGCTGCCGGTGCTGCTGTACTCGTCGCTGTCCGGGGTCGGCCTCGGCACGGTGCTGGAGTCGCAGACCATCGCCCAGGAGATCGTGCGGACCCTGGTGGGCAGCATCGGGCTGGTCGCCGCCGTCCCGGTCACCACGGCCGTGGCCGCGCTGGTCGCGGTGCGGGAACCGGCGCTCAGTCCAGCGACGCCACGAACCGGGTGATCGCCTCGGGCCGCAGCCGCTGGGCGAGCTTGCCGGTCGGGGCGAGCGAGCCCAGCCGGAACAGCGGCCGCTCCGGCGCCGCCTCCCCCTTGGCCTCCGCGCGCAGCTGCGCGACCAGGAGCTGGGAGAACACCAGGCCTGCCGGGTTCTCGCTGCCCGCGAGCGCGTCGGCGAGCTTGCGCAGCACGAGGATGCCCAGCTCGCGGCCGCCGGTGCCGGAGTACATCGCCAGCGCCACGTTGATCGAGGTGCTCTTGTGCCCGACCAGCATCCCCACGGTGCGGATGCCGCGCACGTCGGTGACCAGCAGCTCCAGCCGGTCGGCCGCGCGCAGGTCGACCGACTTGCTGCCGATCGTGCGGGCCACCACGGTCGTGCCGCCGCGCAGCCACAGGGTGCGCCGCGCGGACGCCCAGGCCAGCAGGAGCAGCAGCAGGACCACCACGCCCGCGGTGACCAGCCCGGCGGTCTGCCCGCCGATCAACCCGACGACCCCGCCGAGCGCGGCGCCGAGGACCAGGGCGACCAGCAGCGACAGCACGCCGCGGCGGCGGTCGGGTTCGGTGAGGCTGAGCGGGATCAGGTCGGTCGGCGCCTTCGGCGGGACCTGACCTGCCGGGATCGGATTGGTCTCGTCGGCCACGTCAGATCCCCTTGCCCCGGCCGCGGTGGGCGGAGGAGGGGTCGGTCAGGTCGACCATGCCGGTGAGGAACGGGTTGCCGACCCGCTCCTGCCCGATGGTCGTGGTGGGGCCGTGCCCGGGCAGGACGACGGTGTCGTCGTCGAGTTCGAGCAGGCCGCGCAGCGACTCGGTCATCCTGGCCATCGACCCGCCGGGCAGGTCGGTGCGGCCGATCGAGCCCGCGAACAGCGTGTCGCCGGAGAACAGCAGCTTGCCGCCCTCGTCGGTGGTGTGCCCGAAGCTCACCGACCCCTCGGTGTGCCCGGGGGTGTGCCGCACCGTGAGCCGCAGACCGGCCAGGTCCAGCTCGGCGCCGTCGGCCAGCTCGCGGACCTCGGCGGGCTCGCGCACGGTCAGCGGGCCGAAGAACCGGGCGGCCTCGTCGCTCATGCCGCGCAGCGGGTCGCTGAGCATGTACCGGTCGTCCGGGTGGATCCAGGCGGGCACGTCGTTGCCGTCGCAGACCGGTGTGACGGAGAAGGTGTGGTCGAGGTGCCCGTGGGTCAGCACGACGGCGACCGGCGCCAGCCGGTGCTCGGCCAGCGCGGCCAGCAGGGCCTCCTCGGCGTCCTGACCAGGGTCTACGACCACGCAGGGGCCGCCGGGCTCCGGCGCGATCAGGAAGCAGTTGGCTTGGAAGGCGCCTGTCGGGAAGCCGACGACGAGCACAGGTAAACCTCCGGTCGCGGATTCTTGGCTTCTTCTCAGCCTAGTAGGCCCTACCTCCACGCGGTTCTTACCGGGGGTCCCCATAGACTGCGCGCCAGCCAGTTTGCGGTCAGCTAGGAGGGTGCGAGGTGCCGAGCAACGAGCAGCGCCGAGAGGCGGCCAAGCGCAAGCTTGAGCGCCAGCTCGTCAACAGGGCAGAGCGCGCCCGCAAGCGTCGGATCGTCGGGGTCGTCGGCACCGTCGTGGGCGTGATCGCGGTCGTCGGTCTGATCTACTGGCTGGCGAACATCGGCGGCGGCAGCACCACCGACACCGCGTCGTCGAACACGGTGGCGACCAGCGAGCCGGACACCCCGCCGGACACGCCCACCTCGATCCCGACCGAGCTGGCGCCGGTGCCCAAGCGGGCCACCCCGCTGCCCGCGAAGGTCACCTGCGAGTACCCGGCCGAGGCGGACAAGCCCGCCGCCAAGCCCGCGACGCCACCCTCGGGCAAGGACGTCGCCGCCACGGGTACCGCCAGCGCGACGCTGACCATCAACGGCGCCGAGGTCAAGGCCACCCTGGACCGCGCGCTCGCGCCGTGCACGGTCAACAGCTTCACCAACCTGGCCAAGCAGGGGTACTTCAACGACACCCCGTGCCACCGGTTGACCACCACCGACGGCCTGCAGGTGCTGCAGTGCGGCGACCCGTCCGGCACCGGCAGCGGCGGCCCCGGCTACAGCTTCGACGACGAGGTCTTCCCCGAGATCAAGTACGGCCGCGGCCTGCTGGCCATGGCGAACGCGGGCAAGAACCCGGAGACGAACAAGGGCACCAACGGCAGCCAGTTCTTCATCGTCTACGGCACCGCCGAGCTGCCGCCGAACTACAACCTGTTCGGCTACATCGACGCCGACAGCATGAAGAAGATCGACGAGATCGCCAAGGCGGGCACCATCTCCCAGGGCAACCCGGGCGACGGCAAGCCGAAGAACGAGGTCAAGATCTCCACCGTCGCCGTGGCGTGACCCAGAGCCGACGACGCCCGCCCCGGGGTACGGGGGCGGGCGTCGTTCGCGTTCGAGGGCTTACCAGCGGTCGTACGCCTTGAGGGTGCGCAGGCACTCCACGGTGAACCACCCCGCCCACTCGTGCTCGGTCGCCGGGGTCCAGCTCTCCCAGCGGACCCGCCAGCCGCCGTCGTCGTGCTGGGCGTCGACGAGGTCGTCGAGACTGGCCGACATCTCGTCGTCGGTGAACCAGGCGCGGGCGAGGGAGTCCGGGGTGGACGCGTACTCGTGCGGGCTGTGCAGCTCGGCGGGGTTGTATCCCTCCGGGACTGTCCCCTCGGCACCGATGCGCACGAGCCCGTTATCCCGGACAAGCCCGCCGAGGCGCGCGGCCGTCTCCTCCGCGCGTGACCGGTCAGGGGCGTTGTCGAGGAACCCCACAACGCCAAGGGCCTCGTACGGGTGCGTGGTGGTAAGAGCGTCGATCCGGGTCCAACAGAACTCGGCGGCACTATCGACCCACGGGTGCGTCACGCCTGCCTGCCACAGAGCACCCACCAGATTGGCCGTTGGCAGCAGCGAACCCTCGTAGGTGTCCGAGACCTGCCACCACGGCGCGCGCGGGTAGTCGCGGATGTTGGGGTGCACGAACGGCACTCCCCCACCTTCGGCGGTGATGGACTCCAGGTACTCGACCACACCATCCGGCGCCGCCTTCGCCTCGTGCAACACGTGCAGGGCGGCCAGGGTGGTGATGGGCTGACTACCCGGTCCTCGGCCGTCAGGCTCAAGGGCGTTGCCGTACCCGCCGTCCGGGTTGCGATAAGCGGCCAAGGCAGCCAGAACGGGCTCGGTAGGACCCCCGTCGAATAGCAGGTCAAACCGCCTGCGGTCGAGAATCCGCGCAGCACGCCGTACAAAGTCCGCAGCCTGTCCAAAGGCTTCTTCGCTCAGAGTCTTCACGTGTTCCAACGTAGGCCCTCGCACCGACGCGGACTTGTCGTCAGACGCCTAAGAGGCCGAGGTAACCCGGTAGACGTCGTAGACGCCTTCCACGCTGCGGACAGCCTTGAGCACGTGTCCCAGGTGCTTCGGGTCGCCCATCTCGAAGGAGAAGCGGCTGACCGCCACCCGGTCGCGGGAGGTGGTGACGGAGGCCGACAGGATGTTGACCTTCTCGTCGGCCAGGACCTTGGTGACGTCGGAGAGCAGGCGGTGCCGGTCGAGGGCCTCGACCTGGATGGCGACCAGGAACACCGACGACTCCGATGGCGCCCACTCCACCGGCAGCAGCCGCTCGGGGGTGCTGAGCAGTTCGTCGGCGTTGGTGCAGTCGGTGCGGTGGACGCTGACGCCGCCGCCGCGGGTGACGAAGCCGAGGATGTCGTCGCCGGGGACCGGGGTGCAGCAGCGGGCCAGCTTGATCCACACGTCGGTGGCGTCCTTGACGATCACCCCGGCGTCGCCGGAGCTGCGCCTGCGGGTGATGGTGGACGGCGTGGCCCGCTCGGCCAGTTCCTCCTCGGCGTGGTCGACCCCGCCGAGCAGCGCGACCAGGCGCTGCACCACGTGCCGCGCGGAGATGTGGCCCTCGCCGACCGCGGCGTAGAGCGAGCTGACCTCCGGGTAGCGCAGTTCGCGGGCCAGCGCGGTCACCGAGTCGGCCGACACGAGCCGCTGCATGGGCAGCCCGACCCGGCGCACCTCCTTGGTGATCGAGTCCTTGCCCGCCTCGATCGCCTCTTCCTTGCGCTCCTTGGCGAACCACTGCTTGATCTTCGCCCTGGCCCTCGGCGAGGCGGCGAAGGCGAGCCAGTCGCGGCTGGGTCCCGCGCCCTCGGCCTTCGAGGTGAAGATCTCGACGACCTCGCCGTTCTCCAGCTTGCGCTCCAGCGCCACCAGGCGGCCGTTGACCCGCGCGCCGATGCAGCGGTGCCCGACCTCGGTGTGCACGGCGTAGGCGAAGTCGACCGGCGTCGACCCGGCGGGCAGCGTCTCCACATCGCCCTTGGGGGTGAACACGAAAATCTCGCGGGTCGCCAGGTCGTAGCGCAGCGACTCCAGGAACTCGCCGGGGTCGGCGGCCTCCCGCTGCCAGTCCAGCAGCTGCCGCATCCAGGCCATCTCGTCGACGTCGACACCGGCGTGGGTGCCCTTGGTCTCCTTGTACCGCCAGTGCGCCGCGATGCCGTACTCGGCGGTGCGGTGCATCTCGTGGGTGCGGATCTGCACCTCCAGCGGCTTGCCGTCCGGCCCGATCACCGTGGTGTGCAGCGACTGGTACACCCCGAAGCGGGGCTGGGCGATGTAGTCCTTGAACCGGCCGGGCATCGGCTGCCACAGCGCGTGCACCACGCCCATCGCCGCGTAGCAGTCGCGCACGTCGTCGACCAGGATCCGCACCCCGACCAGGTCGTGGATGTCGTCGAAGTCGCGGCCGCGCACGATCATCTTCTGGTGGATCGAGTAGTAGTGCTTGGGCCTGCCCTCGACCTTGGCGGCGATCCGCGAGCCCTCCAGGTCCGCGCCGAGCTGCCCGATCACGGTCTTGAGGTAGGTGTCGCGCGAGGGCGCCCGGTTGGCCACCAGCCGCACGATCTCGTCGTACTTCTTGGGCTGCAGGATGGCGAAGGCCAGGTCCTCCAGCTCCCACTTGACGGTGGCCATGCCCAGCCGGTGCGCCAGCGGGGCCAGCACCTCCAGCGTCTCGCGGGCCTTCTTGGCCTGCTTCTCCGGCGGCAGGAACCGCATGGTGCGCATGTTGTGCAGCCGGTCGGCGAGCTTGATCACCAGCACCCGGGGGTCGCGGGCCATCGCGATGACCATCTTGCGGATGGTCTCGGCCTCCGCCGCGGTGCCCAGCTGCACCTTGTCCAGCTTGGTGACGCCGTCGACCAGGTGCGCGACCTCGTCGCCGAAGTCGGCGCGCAGCCGCTCGATGGAGTACTCGGTGTCCTCGACGGTGTCGTGCAGCAGCGCCGCGACCAGCGTCGTGGTGTCCATGCCCAGCTCGGCGAGGATGGTGGCGACGGCCAGCGGGTGGGTGATGTACGGGTCGCCGGACTTGCGCCGCTGGCTGCGGTGCATCTCCTCAGCCACGTCGTAGGCGTGCTGCAGCAGCCCGAGGTCGGCCTTCGGGTGCAGCTCGCGGTGCACGACGGCCAGCGGCTCGAGCACCTGCTTGACCGGGGCCGCCCGCTGGGCGGTGATCCGCCTGGCCAGCCGCGAGCGCACCCGCCGGGTCGCCGAGCGCCCCGGCTCACCCTCGGCGGCGGGGGCGGCCGCCGCCTCCGCCTGCGCCCTCACGTCATTGGTCACCCATGCTCCCGGCAGTCGGTCCGCCGTCCGCGGCGCACGTCGACCGGGTCACCACCGTGGCCCGGGTACCGAGAATAACTCCGAATCCCCCGGTGACCGGGCAGTGGGGCGACGAAGCGCCCCCTGGAGACGGTGAACGCCGAATGACGACCGGGCAACCGAAGATCACACCGACCGCCCGGCTCAGCCCCCGCACCAGCCGACCCGGACGGTCCTCAGAGCACGGCCAGTGCCTCCACCGGTACCCCGGCTCGGGCTCGGCCACCCAGTGCGGCGAGTTCCAGGACCACCACCGCACCGGCGACCTCGGCCCCAGCGCGCCGCACCAGGCCTGCCGCTGCGGCCAGGGTGCCGCCGGTCGCGAGGACGTCGTCCACCACGAGCACCCGCCTGCCGGGGTGCAGGGTGTCGGCGGGGAGTTCGAAGGTGGCAGAGCCGTACTCCAGGTCGAAGGTGACCTGGTCGGCGACGGCGGGGAGTTTGCCGGGTTTGCGGATGGGGACGACGCCGAGGCCGTGCGACGCGGCCAGGGCGGCGCCGAAGAGGAAGCCGCGGGCTTCCAGGGCGACCACGGCGTCCACGTCGGGTGGTACCGCGGCGGCGAGGGCGTCGATGACCGCGCGGAAGGCGGCGCCGTCGGCGAGCAGAGGGGTCAGATCACGGAACAGGACGCCCGGCTCGGGGAAGTCGGTGACTTCCCGGATGAGACCGAGCGCCCTGTTCAGCGGTGTGGCAGTGGTCAACGACGCTTCTTGCCGCTGGGGCGGGCGGTGCCGCGGCGGGCGTCGGTGGCCTTGGGGGTGCGGGCCGGGACGCTGCTGGCGACCGCGTAGGCGCGCTCGCGGCGCACCTCGGCGTCCACCGCGTCGGGGTCGTCGAGGTCGAGCTCGGCGGCGGCCTCCTGGCGGCGGGCGGCGTTGGCGCGGCGCAGTTCCACGCGCTTGGCCTGCTCCTTGAACTTGGGCTCGGTCATCTTCAGGTCCACCAGGATCGGGGTGGCCAGGTAGATCGACGAGAGCACACCGGCGAGCATGCCCGCCAGCTGCACCAGCGCCAGGTCCTGGAGCGTGCCCACGCCGAGCAGGCCGACGCCGACCACGAGCAGGCCGATGACCGGCAGCAGCGCGATCAGCGAGGTGTTGATCGAGCGCATCAGGGTCTGGTTGACCGCGAGGTTGGCCGCCTCGGCGTAGGTGCGCCTGGTCAGCCCCAGCAGGCCCCGGGTGTTCTCCTTGACCTTGTCGAACACCACGACGGTGTCGTAGAGGGAGAAGCCGAGGATGGTGAGGAAACCGATCACCGTGGCCGGGGTGACCTCGAAGCCGACGATCGAGTAGACGCCCGCGGTGAAGATGACGTCGTGCACCAGCGCGGCCAGCGCGCCGACGGCCATCCACTTCTCGAAGTACAGCGCCAGGAAGATCGTGACCAGCACCAGGAACACGATCAGCGCGATGAGCGCCTGGCGGGAGATCTCCCCGCCCCAGGTGCCCGAGACCGCGCTGTCGCTGATCTGCGCCGGGCTGGACTCCCCGGTCGGCGACTGCGGCTTGAGCTCGGTGAACAGCGCCTGCTTGAGCGAGGTGACCTGGGCGACGCTGAGCGACTCCGACTTGATCTGGATGGTGGAGTTGGTGCCCGCGCCGACCTTCTGCACCGCGGACGGCTCGGCGTTGAGGGTCTTGGTGAACACCTCCGTCACCCGGTCGGTGGAGATCTCGCCGCTCGCGCTGACCGCGGGCATGGAGATCTTGGTGCCACCCTCGAAGTCGATGCCGAGGTTGAAGCCGCGGAAGATCACCGACCCGAGGCAGACCAGCATCAGGATCCCGAAGATCACGTACCAGCGCTTGCGCTTGCCGACGATGTCGAAGGCGCCGGTGCCGGTGTAGAGCCGCTCGAAGACGCTGTGCTTGCCGCCGACGACGACATCGCCGGTCGCGCTGACGGGTGCCTTCTTCTCGGCTGGGGTCTCGTTGGTGGACACGGTCGTCACACTTCCTTCGCGGCGGTGCCAGCGGGGACCCGCGCGGCGCGCTGGGCGACCGCGGAGCGCTGCGTGGAGCCGAGGCCGGAGAGCTTGGGGCTGGACAGGAACTTGGACTTCGAGGCGACCGCCACCAGCGGGTGGGTCACCAGGAACACCACGATCAGGTCGAGCACCGTGGAGATGCCCAGGGTGAACGCGAAGCCGCGGACCTGGCCGACGGCGAGCACGTAGAGCACGGCGGCGGCGAGGAAGAGCACCGCGTCCGCGGACAGGATCGTGCGCCGACCCCGGACCCAGGCGCGGGGGACCGCGGAGCGGAACGAGCGGCCCTCCCGGATCTCGTCCTTGAGCCGTTCGAAGAAGATCACGAACGAGTCCGCGGTGAAGCCGACCGCCACGATCAGACCGGCGACGCCGGGCAGGTCGAGGCTGTAGCCGATCCAGCGGCCGAGCAGCACCAGCACCGCGTAGACGATCACGCCGGAGAGCACCAGCGACAGGATCGTGAGCAGGCCGAGCAGCCGGTAGTAGACCAGGCAGTAGAGGAACACCAGGGCCAGGCCGATGGCGCCCGCGATGAGGCCCGCCTCCAGCGAGGCGATGCCCAGCGTGGCCGACACGGTCTCGGCCTCGGAGGGCTCGAACGACAGCGGCAGCGAGCCGAACTTGAGCACGTTGGCCAGCTTCATCGCCTCGGCCTGCTTGAAGCCGCCCTGGCCGCCGGTGATCTGGGTGTCACCGTTGATGGCGCCCTGGATGGTGGGCGCGGACACGACCTGGGTGTCGAGCACGAACGCGGCGCGCTCCTGCACGTGCGAGGCGGTGTACTCCGACCAGACCTTCGAGCCGGTGGCCTTGAAGCTGATGCTCACCACGTAGCCGACGCCCTGCGGGTCGAGCTGCGAGGTGGCGTTGTTGATCTCGGTGCCCTCCAGGAACGACGGGCCGAGGATGAACTTCTCCACCCCGTCCTGGTCGCAGGCGGCCAGCGGCAGCGACTTGTCGTCGTTGCCGACCAGCGGGTCCTTCTTGCCCGGCGCGCAGTCCAGCGCCGCGAGCGCGGCCTGCTGCAGCGCCTGGTCGGCGGGGACCTCGGCACCGTCGGCGCCCTTGCTCGGGGCGAGGGTGGGGGCCTGGCGGCACTTCTTGCCCGCGCTGATCAGGGCGGGCGTCTCGGCCTTCGGGTCCGCGAGCAGGGCGGTGTACTGCGTGCACGGGTTGTCGGCGGGCGGCGGGGTGGCCGCCGAGGTCGTCGCCGGGGGCGCCGCGGTGGTGGTCGCCGCGGGCGCGCCGCTGGAGGGCTGCTGCGCCGGCGCGGGCGCCGGGCGGCCCTGCGGGGCGACCGTCGAGCTGGGGGCCCCGGAGGCGGGGGCGCCGGAGGTCGGCGCGCCCGAGGTCGGGGTCGGCGGCGCGGAGCCGGTGACCGACGGCTGCGGCTCGGTCGAGGGCTGCGGCTGGGCCTGCGCGGCGACGGAGCCGACCACCGGGCGGAACCGCAGCTGCGCGGTCTGACCGAGGTCCTTGGCCTTCTCGCCGTTCTCGCCGGGGACGGTGATGACGATGGTGCTGCCGTCGAGCACCACCTCCGCGCCCTGCACGCCGGTGCCGTTGACCCGCGTGTCGATGATCTCGCGGGAGACGTTCAGCGACTCCTTCGACGGCGGCTCGCCGGTCTCCGTGCGCGCGGTCAGCGCGACCCGGGTGCCCCCCTGCAGGTCGATGCCCAGTTTGGGCACCGCCCGGTGGTCGCCGGTGGCGAACACCAGCGTGTAGAGGACAGCGACGATTGCTACGAAGAACGCCAAATAGCGTCCTGGGCGGATCTGCCCAACCGGTGGTGCCACGGTCGGTCCGTCTCCTCGAGTCGCGCGGGCCGCGCACGGATCTGGTTGACGTGCGCGCCGCGATAGGTGGTCATGACACTGCGCCCGCACCCGTTCGCTCTAGCGGGTGAGGGCGCAGCGTAGCGCCTGCGGGGTCAACTCAGTGTTGCATGCCTCACGTCGTGCCCCGCGCCTCGGGCGCCGAACTGCCGAACCCGGGCGATTCAGTTCTTCGGCTTGCCCGACTCGGAGGCGTCGTCGGCCGGGATCGACTCGTGCTCGCCGGTCAGCTCGGTGGCGTCGTCGTCCTCGTCGATGACGTCCGGGCCGACCTTCTCGCGGATCGCCTGGCGCAGCCAGACGGTCTCCACGCCGGGGGCGATCTCGATGCCGATGCTGGCGTCGTCGGAGATGTCGGAAACGGTGCCGTAGAGGCCGGAGGTGGTCATCACCCGGTCGCCGACGGTCAGCGAGTTCTGCAGCTCCTGCTGCTGGGCCACCATCTTCTTCTGGCGGCGGGAGCCCAGGATCAGCGGGATCGCCAGGACGGCGATGAGCAGCAGGGGGAGCAGGGCCTGGTTCATGTCACTCCATCCACGGGGCGGCGCGCCACCCGGTGCGAAACATCCGTTTGTTCGGGTTGTCGTCCTCGAGTCTGCCAGGTCGCGGGGACCCGGTGCGGCTCGGCTGATCGACCCGTGTGCGTGCGGTCACTCGGAGAACAGGGTAGGCGCAGCCCAGCCGGGGGCATCGGTTGGGGCGGTGAGGCCCAGGTGGGACCAGGCGAGGGCGGTCGCGACGCGGCCCCGCGGCGTCCGCGCGAGCATGCCCGCGCGGACGAGGTAGGGCTCACAGACTTCCTCGACGGTGGTCTGCTCCTCGCCGACCGCGACGGCGAGGGTGGCGACGCCGACCGGGCCGCCGCCGAAGGAGCGGACGAGCGCGGTGAGCACGGCCCGGTCGAGCCGGTCGAGGCCGAGCTCGTCGACGTCGTAGACCTCCAGCGCGGCGCGGGCGGTGGCCCGGTCGACGGCGCCGTCGGAGCGGACCTCGGCGTAGTCGCGGACCCGGCGCAGCAGCCGGTTGGCGATGCGGGGGGTGCCCCGGGAGCGGCCCGCGATCTCCTCGGCGCCGTCCGGGCGCAGGTCGACGCCCAGGATCACCGCCGAGCGGCGCAGCACCAGTTCCAGGTCCTCGGGGACGTAGAACTCCATGTGCGCGGTGAAGCCGAAGCGGTCGCGCAGCGGTCCGGTCAGCGACCCGGACCTGGTGGTGGCGCCGACCAGGGTGAACGGGGCGATCTCGAGCGGGATGGAGGTGGCGCCGGGGCCCTTGCCGACCACCACGTCGACCCGGAAGTCCTCCATCGCCAGGTACAGCATCTCCTCGGCGGGGCGGGCGATGCGGTGGATCTCGTCGATGAACATGACCTCGCCCTCGACCAGGTTCGACAGCATCGCGGCGAGGTCGCCCGCGCGTTCGAGGGCGGGGCCGGAGGTGATCCGGATAGGCCTGCCCAGCTCGGCGGCGATGATCATGGCGAGGCTGGTCTTGCCCAGGCCGGGCGGGCCGGAGAGCAGCACGTGGTCGGGTGGGGCGCCGCGCCTGGTCGCGCCTTGGAGCACCAGTTGCAGCTGCTCGCGGACCCGGGGCTGGCCGACGAACTCGTCGAGGGTGCGCGGGCGCAGCGAGGTCTCGTCGTCCCGCTCCCCCGGCGCGACCAGGGGCGACAGGTCGCCCCACTCGGGTTCGTCGTGCTCGGTCATCAGCGCTTGCGCCCGAGGGTGGCCAGCGACTGGCGCAGCACGGCGGCGGTGTCGGCGCCCGCGTCGGCGGCGAGCACGGTGTCGACGGTCTGCTCGGCCTGCTTGACCGGGAACCCGAGGCCGACCAGGGCCTCGACCACCGAGCCGCGGACCTGGCCCGCGGCGGGGGCGACCGGGGCGTCGCCGGTGCCCACGAGCGCGCCGACCTTGTCGCGCAGCTCGATGCTGAGCCGCTCGGCGCCCTTGCGGCCGATGCCGGGGACCTGGGTGAGCACGGTGATGTTGCTGTCGGCCAGCGCCGCGCGCAGCTGCGCGGGTTCGAGCACGGCGAGGGTGGCCAGGGCCAGCCGGGGTCCGATGCCGGAGACGGTCTGCAGCAGCCAGAACAGGTCGCGGGCCTCGGTGTCGGCGAAGCCGAAGAGGGTCAGCGAGTCCTCGCGGACCACCAGGGCGGTGGCCAGCGCGGCCTCGTCGCCGCGGCGCAGCGTGGCCAGGGTGTGCGGGGTGGCCTGGACGGCGAACCCGACGCCGCCCACCTCCACCACCGCGTGGTCGAGACCGATCGAGGCCACCGTGCCCCGTACCGAGGAGATCACTCGCTCACCGCCTTGCCCGTGCTCCGCCGTCGACCCGCTTCCAGTCTGCGGGCGGCGGCCAGCCTCGCACGGTGGTTGCGGGCCAGCTCGGCCGCCCTCGCCTCGGCCTCGGCCATCCGGTTGCGCACCGGCGCCCGCCACAGGTGGCAGATGGCCAGGGCCAGCGCGTCGGCGGCGTCGGCAGGCTTGGGCGCCGCGGTCAGCCCGAGCAGCTTGGTCACCATGAGTGTCACCTGGGCCTTGTCCGCCCGCCCCGATCCGGTGACGGCGGCCTTCACCTCGCTGGGGGTGTGGAACATGACCGGCAGGTCGCGGCGGGCCGCGGCGAGCGCGACGACCCCGGCCGCCTGCGCGGTGGCCATCGCGGTGCGCACGTTGTGCTGGCTGAACACCCGCTCGATGGCGACGACGTCGGGGCGGTGCCGCTCCAGCCAGGCCTCGATGGCGTCGGAGACCTTGAGCAGCCGGACCGCCAGCTCGTCGTCGACCGGGGTGCGGACCACGTCCACCGCGACCGCCCGGACCGCGCGGCCCGTGCCGCCGTCGACGACCGCGACACCGAGCCGGGTCAGGCCAGGGTCGACGCCCAGCACGCGCACCGTCTTCTTCTCCCCACCGCTGCCACCGCTTCGCGAACACTCGTTCGAGAGCCTATGGCGTGCGGCCGCTCCCGATCACCGCGACACGCGGATCGGCTGCTCGATCAGGTGCGGTTCGAGCGGGGTGGCGGGGGTGAACCACGGGTGGGTGCGGCCCGCGCCCGGTTGGGCGGTCCAGTCGCGGCAGACGCGGTCGAGCCGGATGGGGTAGATGGTCAGGCCCTCGGCGTCGATCCTGATCCGGAGGAAGCCCTTGTGGTCCTCGATGCTCTGGCCCGCCATGACCTCGTTGAGGTTGATGCCCGCGCGGCTGGCGAGCATCAGGTAGCAGGCGACGAGTTCGGCGTCGAGGAAGCCGATCAGCAGCGGGGTGCCGAGGGCGACGACGAGCAGCGTGCCCCAGTCCTGGGCGGCGCCATCGGGGAAAACGTCGGTATAGAGCCAGATCACGACGTAGGACCAACCGACCGCTAGTCCTAAGTGTCCTGCCGCGTGCAAGATGCCGAAGAGCCTGGCTAGGCCGACCCTGTGCGGGTTGCCCAACCTGGCGAAGCCGAGACCGCCCAGCACGAGGACGAGTCCGACGACGACGGCGGGTGCCCAGCTCGCGACCAGACCGAAGAAGCCCTTGGCGCCGATGTCGGTCTGCACCAAGCCGTAGAGGACGGCCAGGGTCATGACCGTCTGGAAGCCGCCTGTCAGTCCCCAGAAGCCGGGGTTGCGCCACGGCAGGCGGAGGATGCCACGGGCGAACCGCCTGGAGGTGTCGACATCGGGGTAGCGGGACTCCAGGTCGTAGAAGGCCGGTGGTGAGGGCGCGCGGACGCGGGAGTTGGCGGGCGGCAGGCACAACAGCTCCGGCAGCTCGTGGGTCGCCGCGAGGTAGGCGCCGCCGAGGCCGCAGGTGATGCGCTGCCGGGGTTTGTCGTCCCGTTCGGCGAACCGGGCGTAGTGGTGCTTGTCGCCGGAGAGCATGACCCGGGTCTCGGCGCCCTTGGAGCGGACGATCTCGCGGTCGAAGAACTCGATGGTGTCGTAACCGTTTGTCCTACCGCCGGACCCCGCGTCCACCCAGGCCGGTTTGGACGTGCACAGGATGACCCCGTCGCCCTCGGCCATGTCCGCGGTGGCTTCGCGGAAGTACTCCAGCTGCGGCGCGTCGACGTAGTCGTCGAACTGGGTGTCTATGGCCAGCAGCCACCAGTTGTGCGGGAGCTTGATGGCGAAGTAGGAGCGGGTCTGCTCGGTAGCCCAACCGCCGAACCAGCGTCCTTGGGCGAAGACCCGCAGGAACGCGGTAAGGCCGTCGTACCAGTCGTGGTTGCCGGGCAAGGCGAACAGGGTGGGGGAACCGTTTTCGGTCAGCGGTAGCGCGGCTCGGTATGGCCCTTTAGTCCGGTCCTCGTAGTCGGTGGTCGACGCGTACGGGTAGACCTCGTCACCACCCATGACCAGCACCTTGCCGCGCGGCAGGTCGTGACCATCGACGGCCAGCTCGTCCGCGGCGAGCAACTGGGCGACGGAGTGGGTCGCGTGGAAGCCGTCACCGAGGTCGGCGACGAAGTCGACCCACTCGGCGTCCTCGTGCGCGTGCTCCCGGACCCGCAGACTGCCCTGGATCTCCCGCTTGTCGGCGTAGGACCCGAAGATCGTCGCCAACGCCGACTGGATCCCGGTGGTGAACAACACCCTGGGCGCCAACCACCGCACCGCCGCCCGCGGCGAGAACCCCAACTCCGCCTCGGTCAACGCCGCCGGACGCGGACGCTCTGGTTCAGCCACCGGACCCGCCTCTCGCTACCGGGGAGAAGATCGTAACCGGCGGTTCGCCGCAGGCGGGAGGACCGAACGGGCAGGCTTCCTACGCTGAGACCATGAGCGATCCCGTAGCCGCCTACACCGCCGCGCTCGGCCTGTCACCGCTACCGGTGGAAGGTGGGCGCTGGGCCAGGTCGTGGGCGGACGACACGTTCTCGGCGATCTACTACCTGCTCGAACACCCGGAGTTCTCGGCGTGGCACCGCCTCGACCGGCCCGAGCTCTACGTCCACCACGCGGGCGCCCCGCTGATCACGCACCTCATCGGACCGGACGGCTACCGGGCCCACCGGCTCGGCCCGGACGTCGCCGCCGGTGAGCGCCCCCAGTTGCTGGTCCCGGCAGGCACCTGGCAGGCGTCCGAGACCGCGACGTGGTCGCTGGTCGGCACGGTCGTGGTCCCGCCCTACACCGACGCCGCGGTCGAGTTCGGCGTCCCCGATGCCCTGCCGGCCGGGCTGGCGCGGTTGCTCAGCGCGGCTTCTCCATGATCAGCAGGCGGATGCCGACGACGTCGTCGCGCTCGCCCGCCGGGAGGTAGCCCGCGGCGCGGTAGAGGCGCTGGTTGTCGTGGCTGGCGGCGCCGGTGATCAGCCAGAAGCGGGTGATCTCCGGTGGGGCGGCTGCCTCGACCGCCGCCAGCAGGGCTCGGCCGACGCCCGCGCCCTGGAAGTCGAGTGCGACGGAGAAGCGGGCGATCTCCATGCGGGTGCCGTCGACCCGGCCGCGGACGCTGCCGACCAGGCGGGTGCCGGACCAGGCGCCGATCGCGATGCGGAGGTCGGCGCGGAACTGGTCCAGGGTCTCTACCAGCGGCGGGATAAGAGGTTGGTGGTAGCGCTGGGCCTCGGACACGTAAGCGGAGCGCTGGACGGTAAGAGCTTCACCGACGTCCTCTGGGCGCAGCGGGGCGAGACGGATGGTCATGGGCCGTCGATGCCGGGGCGCCAGCTCTCGGGCAGGCCGCTTTCGGTGAGGACGGGCTGCCACTCGGCGAAGCCCTCGGGGGCCTGGTGGCTCCACGGGAAGTGGCCGTCAGGGGTGGCCACGATGATCTGCACGGCCGGGAACTGACCGGACGGGTAGAGCAAGAGGGCGCTACCGAGCAGCGGGTAGAAGTCCTGGTTCACCCGCTCGACGACTACCGGCGTGCCTTCGAAGAAGTCCAGGTAGGGCAGACCGGGGAAGAACCGCTCACCCTCCGACGCACGCCGAACGTACGCGTCGAGCAGGGGCTGGTTCATGTCGACCGGCAGGCCGATGACGATCGCCTCGGGCGCGCCGAACCGGCGCCAGGCTCCCACCGTGAACGCGTACGGGGAGCCGTGTTCGTCGCCGGGCACCTGGATGACGGCGTGGCCGCTCTCGTCGGCGGTCTTGAGCAGCCACTCGCGCAGCGCGGCTTGGTCGTCGCTGATGTCATCCAGCGGCACGGGCGACTCCTCGGTGGGGACCGAAACGGGGCCCGGGCGAGAAACCCGGGCCCCGGAGAACAACGCCTAGTCGATCTCGGCGAGCACGTCGTCCGAGAGGTCGAAGTTCGCGTACACGTTCTGCACGTCGTCCGAGTCCTCGAGGGCGTCGATCAGCTTGAAGATCTTGCGGGCGCCATCGGCGTCGAGGGCGACGGTGACCGAGGGGACGAAGCTGGCGTCGGCGGACTCGTAGTCGTACCCGGCGCCCTGCAGGGCGGTGCGGACGGCGACCAGGTCGGTCGGCTCGGACACGATCTCGTAGTTCTCGCCGAGGTCGTTGACGTCCTCGGCGCCCGCGTCCAGCACGGCACCGAGCACGTCGTCCTCGGACAGGCCGTTCTTGGGCAGCACCACGACGCCCTTGCGGTTGAACATGTACGCCACCGAGCCCGGGTCGGCCATGTTGCCGCCGTTGCGGGTCATCGCGGTGCGGACCTCGCCGGCGGCGCGGTTGCGGTTGTCGGTGAGGCACTCGATGAGCACCGCGACGCCGTTGGGGCCGTAGCCCTCGTACATGATCGTCTGCCAGTCGGCGCCGCCCGCCTCCTCGCCGCCGCCGCGCTTGCGGGCGCGCTCGATGTTGTCCTGCGGGACGGAGTTCTTCTTCGCCTTCTGGATCGCGTCGAAGAGGGTGGGGTTGCCGTCGGGGTCACCGCCGCCGGTGCGCGCCGCCACCTCCACGTTCTTGATCAGCTTGGCGAACAGTTTGCCCCGCTTGGCGTCCAGGGCGGCCTTCTTGTGCTTGGTCGTCGCCCACTTTGAATGGCCGCTCATCGGTCCTCCGTCAATGGCTCAGCTCTCGGTTGTGCGCCCGCGGACCCCGGCCGCACGGACCATGTCCACGAACAGGCGGTGCACGCGCGCGTCACCGGTCAGCTCCGGGTGGAACGAGGTGGCCAGCACGTTGCCCTGCCGAACGGCGACGATCCTACCGGCGGCCGCTCCCGCCGCCTGGCTGTCGGGCACCCTGGCCAGCACCTCGACGGTCGGACCGGCCGACTCGACCCAGGGCGCGCGGATGAACACGGCGTGCACCGGGGGCCCGTCGACCCCCGTGACCTGGAGGTCTTCCTCGAACGAGTCGACCTGCCTGCCGAAGGCGTTGCGCCGCACGATCACGTCGAGGCCGCCGAGCTGGTGCTGGTCGGGCCTGCCGTCGATGACCTTCTCGGCGAGCAGGATGAGCCCGGCGCAGGAGCCGTAGGCGGGGAGGCCTGCGGCGAGCCTGGCGCGCAGCGGGTCGAGCAGGTCGAAGGTCGCCAGCAGCCGGGAGATGGTCGTCGACTCCCCGCCGGGCAGCACCAGGCCGTCCACCTCGGCCAGCTCGGACTCGCGGCGGACGGTGATCACCTCGGCGCCGCCCGCCTCGAGCGCGGCGGAGTGCTCCCGGACGTCGCCCTGCAGGGCGAGCACGCCGATGAGCGGTCGTTGCGCGGACACTGGTTGGTCCTCCCTCGTTTCCCGACCCAGGGTAATGAGCCCGGTCGGGGGTCGGGTCAGGCCACCCCGGCCAGGCGAAGCAGTGCGGTGGTCGCGGCGGCGGCGATCACCACGACGACGAACGGGGCCTTGCGCCAGGCCAGCAGCCCGCCGACGGCGACCCCGGCGGGCAGTGCCCACCCTGCGAAGTCGTGGCCCTTGGCCAGCGCGCTGGTGGCGATGAGCGCGACCAGCAGCACGACGGCGCCGGTGGCCAGCAGGTCCCTGACCCGCTGCGACAGGGTGATCCGGTCGCGCAGCAGGGTCCCGCCGAAGCGGAAGGCGAAGGTGCCCAGGGCGAGCACCAGGATCGGCACGATGGTCACGCCGTCGCCCCCTTCGGTCCGGCCTCAGCGGTCCCGCCAGTCCCGCCAGTCCTGGCAGTCTCAGCAGCCCCGGCAGTCTCCGTGGTCCCGGCAGCCCCGGTCCCGTTGTGGCGGGGCACGGCCAGGAGTCCGGCCAGGGCGAGCAGCACGGGCACGCCCGGCGGCAGGAACGGGGTGGCGGCCAGGGCGATGGCGGCGCCGAGCAGGGCGGGCCGCAGCTTGCCCGCCTCCTTGAGCGCGGGCAGGACCAGGGCCAGCATGACCGCGGGGAAGACCGCGTCCAGGCCGAGCGCGTTCGGGTCGCTGACCAGCGAGCCCGCCAGCGACCCGCCGAACACGCCGAGGTTCCAGGCGACGAACAGCGATCCGCCGCAGGCCCAGTAGGCGGCCTTGGCGCGCTCCGGGTCCTTCTGCGCCATGGCGAAGGCGACCGACTCGTCGACCAGCAGGTGGCTGCCCACCAGCCGGGCGGGCAGGCTCTTGCCCACCACGTCGCCGATCGCGAGGCCGAACGGCAGGTGCCGGGCGTTGAGCACCAGGCCACCGATGACCGCCGCGATCGGGCTGCCACCGGAGGCGACCACGCCGACCGCCATGTACTGCGAGCCGCCCGCGAAGACCAGCACGGACATCGCGACCGGCACCCACAGCGGGTTGCCCGCCGCGACCGCGATCGCGCCGAACGAGGCCCCGTTGACCGCCGCGGCGACCGCGATGGCCAGCACGCCCCGCCAGAGGCCGGGATCGAGGGTTCGCCATATCGAACGCATAGTCCAGTATCATGAACACCTCAGGCGCGTTCGTCAAGGCGAACGCTTTGTTCGTCGTAGCGAACGGAGAGTGTTGGTGGAGCAGCGCGGAGCCCCGCTGGAGGTCATCGCCCGGTCCCTGCGCCGCGAACGCGAGCGAGTCGGGCTCTCGCTCAGCGAGCTGGCCAAGCGGGCCGGGGTGGCCAAGTCGACGCTGTCGCAGCTGGAGTCCGGCTCGGGCAACCCCAGCGTGGAGACGCTGTGGGCGCTCAGCGTCGCGCTGAACGTGCCGTTCAGCAGGCTCGTCGAACCGCCCCAACCGCGCGTCCAGGTCATCCGTGCGGGCGAGGGGCCCGCCGTGTTCTCCGAACGCGCCTCGTACATCGCCACGCTGCTCGCCTCGTGCCCACCGCACGCCCGCCGCGACCTGTACCTGATCACCGCGGAACCGGGCAGCACGCGCGAGTCCGCCCCGCACTCCCCCGGCGTCGTCGAACACGTCGTGCTGTGCACCGGACGCGCCCTGGTCGGCCTCACCGACGACCCGGTCACCATCGAGCCGGGCGACTACGTCTCCTACCCGGGCGACCTGCCGCACGTGTTCGAGGCGCTGACCGGGGGCACCATGGCCGCGATGGTCTCCGAGCACGTCTAGCGGGTGGCGCTGGATCGGACCCCGTGCCCGATCCAGCACACCCCCAGGATCACCAGCCGCGTTCCGCCAACCGGTGCGGCTCGGCGATGCCCTCGACGTTGATGCCGACCATGGCCTCACCGAGACCACGGCTGACCTTGGCGATGACGTCGGGGTCGTCGTGGAAGGTGGTGGCCTTGACGATGGCCTCGGCGCGCTGCTCGGGGTTGCCGGACTTGAAGATGCCCGAGCCGACGAACACGCCCTCGGCGCCCAGCTGCATCATCATCGCCGCGTCGGCCGGGGTGGCGATGCCGCCCGCGGTGAACAGCACGACCGGCAGCTTGCCGGTGCGCGCGACCTCGACGACCAGGTCGTAGGGCGCCTGCAGCTCCTTGGCCGCGACGTAGAGCTCGTCGGTGGGCAGCGAGGACAGCCGCTTGATCTCGGCGCGGATCTTGCGCATGTGGGTGGTGGCGTTGGAGACGTCGCCGGTGCCCGCCTCGCCCTTGGAGCGGATCATCGCCGCGCCCTCGGTGATCCGGCGCAGCGCCTCGCCCAGGTTGGTCGCGCCGCAGACGAAGGGCACGGTGAACGCCCACTTGTCGATGTGGTTGGCGTAGTCGGCCGGGGTGAGCACCTCGGACTCGTCGATGTAGTCCACGCCGAGCGACTGCAGGACCTGCGCCTCGACGAAGTGGCCGATGCGGGCCTTGGCCATCACCGGGATGGAGACCGCCGCGATGATCCCGTCGATCAGGTCGGGGTCGCTCATCCTGGCCACGCCGCCCTGGGTGCGGATGTCGGCGGGCACCCGCTCCAGGGCCATGACCGCGACGGCACCCGCGTCCTCGGCGATCTTGGCCTGCCTGGCGTCGACCACGTCCATGATCACGCCGCCCTTGAGCATCTCGGCCATGCCGCGCTTGACCCGCGTGGTGCCGGTTTCCGGGGCGGTGGCGGCGTGCTTGGGGGCGGTGCTGGCGTCGGACACGGTGCGGCCTCTCGGGTCGAGTCGTCGCGCCGGGCAACGGCGCTGACCACAGGTTACGTCCCAGGTGGTCCGATCAAGGCGGCCAATCGAGGGCTATCTCGAAAGACCACTTCGGCCATGGGGTTGTCCGTTCGGCGGAGGCGGTGTGAGATCGGACACAGACAGCCGATGGGGAGCCCCGGCGGCCCCCCGACCGAGGGAGGTGGGCGCCATGGGGTCGAAGCACTCCGAGAACGGTCAACCCGAGTCCGGGGTCGTGGTGAGCGACCCGGCGAAGGTCCGCAACATCGCGCTGGTCGGGCCGTCCGGGGCCGGGAAGACCACGCTCACCGAGGCGCTGCTGGCGGCGTCGGGGGTGCTGGGCAGGGCCGGGTCGGTCACCGAGGGCACGACGGTGTGCGACCACGACCCGGCCGCGGTGCGCCAGCAGCGGTCGGTGGGGCTGGCGGTGGCCCCGCTGCTGCACGACGGGGTGAAGGTCAACCTGATCGACACCCCCGGGTACGCCGACTTCGTGGGTGAGCTGCGGGCCGGGCTGCGGGCGGCGGACGCGGCGCTGTTCGTGGTCAGCGCCGCGGAGGGGGTCGACGCGGCCACCACGGCGCTGTGGGCGGAGTGCGCGGCGGTCGGCATGCCCAGGGCGCTGGTGATCGCCCGGCTCGACCACGCGCGCGCCGACTTCGCCGCCGAGCTCGCCGCCTGCCAGGACGCATTCGGCACCAACGTGCTGCCGGTGTACCTGCCGGTGGGCGACGGGCTGCTCGGCTTGATCACCCAGCGGTGGGTCGGCGGCGAACCGGCGCCCCTGGACGAGGTGGCCGAGGTGGCGCGGGCGGAGCTGCTGGAGGGGATCATCGCCGAGAGCGAGGACGAGTCCCTGATGGACCGCTACCTGGCGGGCGAGGAGATCGACCCGGCGACGATCACCGCGGACCTGGAGACGGCCGTGGCGCGCGGCGCGTTCCACCCGGTGTTCCCGGTGTGCGCGCTGTCCGGCCTGGGGGTCGCGGCCCTGCTCGACGCGCTGACCAGGGCGTTCCCGTCGCCGCTGGAACACCGGCTGCCCGGGGTGACCGACCCCGCCGGGCACGCGCACCCGGCGATCACCGCCGACCCGGACGGACCGCTGGCCGCGGCGGTGGTGCGCACCGCGGTCGACTCGTACGTCGGTCGGGTGTCACTGGTCCGGGTGTTCTCCGGGACGCTGCGCCCGGAACGCGCGGTGCACGTCTCCGGGCACGGACTGGCCGACCGCGGCCACGAGGACCACGACACCGACGAACGGGTCGCGCACGTGTACTCGCCGCTGGGCGCGGCGCTGCGGGAGGTGCCGTACTGCGTGGCCGGTGACCTGTGCGCGGTGACCAAGGTCGGCTCGGCGGAGACCGGGGACACGGTGTCGGCGCCGGAGGACCCGATCCTGATGGCGCCGTGGGCGATGCCGGAGCCACTGCTGCCGGTCGCCGTCACCGCGAAGACCCGCAGCGACGAGGACACCATGGCGCGCAACCTGTCCCGACTGGTCGCGGGCGACCCGACGCTGCGGACGGAGCGCAACCCGGAGACGCACCAGTTGGTGTTGTGGTGCATGGGCGAGGCGCACGCGGACGTCGTCCTCGACCGGCTGCGCGCGGGTGGGGCCGATGTGGACACCGAGCCGGTGCGGGTGACGCTGCGGGAGACGTTCGCGACGCCCGCGCGGGGGCACGGTCGGCACGTGAAGCAGTCAGGCGGGCACGGGCAGTACGCGGTGTGCGACGTGGAGGTCGAGCCACTTCCCACAGGCACCGGCGTCGAGTTCGTCGACCGAGTTGTCGGCGGGTCCGTCCCACACCAGTTCATCGGCAGCGTCGAAAAGGGCGTCCGCGCCCAACTGGCCCGAGGCCTCCGCGACGGCCACCCCGTGGTAGACGTCCGGGTAACCCTCGTAGACGGCAAATCCCACACCGTCGACTCCTCCGACACCGCCTTCCAAACCGCCGCCGCCCTAGCCATCCGCGACGCCGCGGAGAAGGCCCGGATCGCCGTGTTGGAGCCTGTGGACGAAGTTCACATCACTATTCCTGACGACCACCTGGGCCCTGTCCTGGGTGACCTTTCCGCCCGCCGAGGTCGAGTCCTCGGCACGACCACGGACGACTCCGGCCACACGACCATCCAGTCGGAGATCCCCGCGACGGCGCTTGTGCGTTATGCGATCGACCTGCGGTCACTGACTTCTGGGGCGGGCAGCTTCAACCGCTCGTTTTCCCGCTTCGACCCACTACCCGCCAGTTAGGGCAGCCTTCACAGACGTTGGCCCCAACGCGCCCCTCTCAGACGTTGGTCCCCACGTGCCCCTCGCAGACGTTGGCCGACCACGCGCTCCTCGGATCCGCTGGTGCCAAGCCGGCTCGATGGGGCGTTGTTCGGCCAACGTTTCAGAGGGGCACGTGGGGACCAACGCCTGGGAGGGGCGTATTGGGACCAACGATCGTGAAGGCCGGGTGGGGGCCAACGTCGGCCGTGCTACCGGACCGGTCGAAGGGTCCCGTCCCATGTGGACAAGCTCGGCAAGAGCTCGGCGAACTGCACCGGGTACACCGTCTCCGAGGTGGCCAGCAGTTCCTCCGACGACCACCACCGATGCTCACCGATAGTCGCCGACTCCAGTTCCGTGAACCCCGAAGTGTCCACAGCAGACCCATCCGGCAGCGAAGCGAGGAAGAACCACTCCTCCCCGTCATAGCTCCGCCCAGCGAAACTGAACGCCACCCGCCGTCGCCACACGGGACCCACAAGGGAGTCCGGCACCACCCCGGTCTCCTCAAGCAGTTCCCGCAGCGCAGCCGTGCGCAGGTCCTCCCCCGCCTCCACCCCTCCCCCAGGCGTGAACCAGTACACGTCATCCACGCGCGCAGGATCGTGGCCCCGGAACAGCAGCACTCGCCCATCCCGATCACGCAGGATCACCCGCGCGGCAGGTCGGGGGACGTCCTCCGACAAGGATGGCTCCGCGATCTCCAGGTACTCCGGGCTGGGCGCGGTGCCTGCGAGTTTGAGCCAGCGGACGACGCGGCGGCGGCGCAATGCGAGGGTGTCGCGGACTGCGTCGCCGTGGACTCGGCGGGCGATTATCACTCGGTGCTCGGCGTCGGCGAGTTCGGCGACGAGGGTGAGGGGGAGGTCGCGGCGGTCTACGGTGGCGAGTTCTCTGGTGAGGGCGTTCTCGGCGGGTTCGCGGTCGGGGCGGGGGGCGTGTTCGGCTCGGTCGGCCAGGACGCGGAGGTGGTCGCCGGGGGGTGGGTCGATGCCGCCGGAGACGGCGCGGGCCACGACGGCGCGGCGGGCCAGGGCGGCGTCGAGGGCGGCCCAGGCAGCGTCGGTGCGCACGTGCAGGCGGTCGAGGCGGTTGGCGGTTCCGACCAGCCAGATGCCGATGAGGACCAGCAGCGCCATGGCCGCCAACACCACCACCCAGGCGGTCACGGCACCTCCCCCACACCGCGTGGATCCGCCGCGACGGCCTGCTCGTAGACCCGCAGGACCTGCGCGGCGACCACCGACCAGTCGTACGCGGCGACCCGCCGCTCCCCCTCCAGCACGAGGGTGTCCCGCCTGGCCCGGTCGTCCAGCACGGACCGCAGCCCGGCGGCCAGTCCCGCGGGCTCCCCCACCGGGGTCAGCACCCCCGCGCGGCCGTCGTCGAGGACCCGGCGGAACGCGTCGAGGTCGCTGGCCACCACCGCGGCACCGGCGGCCATCGCCTCGGTCAGGATGATCCCGAAGCTCTCCCCGCCCAGGTTCGGGGCGCAGTAGACGTCCACGCTGCTGAGCATGCGCGCCTTGTCCGCGTCGTCCACCTGGCCGAGCAGGTCGATCCGGTCGGCGAGGCGCGGTCCGGCCGCGCGCCGCAGGTCGGCCTCGTCGCCGCGGCCGACCACCACCAGCCGCAGGTCCGGCCGGTCGTCGAGCAGCAGGTTCAGTGCGTCGAGCAGCACCGGCATGCCCTTGCGCGGCTCGTCGTAGCGGCCGACGAAGCCGACCGTGCCGCCCGCGCGGGGGTAGCCGGGCAGCGGGTCGGCGTCGCGGAAGAACCCCACGTCGACGCCGTTGGGGATCTCGACCGCGTCGCCGCCGAGGTGCTCCACCTGCACCCGCCTGGCCAGCGCGGACACCGCGATCCTGGCGGTGATCTTCTCCAGGAACGGCCGCAGCACCGACTGGAACGCGCTGAGCGTGCGCGAGCGCGGCGTCGAGGTGTGGAAGGTGGCCACGATCGGGCCGTCGGCGACCACCATGGCCAGCATCGACAGGCTCGGCGCGGTCGGTTCGTGCAGGTGCAGCACGTCGAAGTCGTGCTCGCGGACCCACCGGCGCACGCGCGCGTAGGACACCGGGCCGAACGACAGCCGCGCCACCGACCCGTTGTACGGGATGCCCACGGCGCGCCCGGCGGGCTGGACGAAGTCCGGCAGCGGGGTGTCCTCGTCGGCCGGGGCGAGCACGTCGACCTCGTGGCCGAGCCCGCGCAGCGCCCTGGCCAGGTCCAGCACGTGCGCCTGGACGCCGCCGGGCACGTCGAAGGAGTACGGGCAGACGATGCCGACCCTCATGTCCCGCTCACCGGCGCCCCCGGGGTTCCTCCCCGGTCGACAGCTCCCGCTGCCGGGCCTCGGTGAGGTCCTCGATCCACAGCTTCTGCAGCATGTGCCAGTCGGCCGGGTGCGCGGCGATGTCGGCGGCGAACACGTCGGCCAGCGCCTGGGTGGCCGCCTTGACCCCGCGCACGCCGTCGACCTTGATCGGCGGGTGCAGCCGCAGGCCCCAGCCGTGGTCGGTGAACCAGCAGCCCGCCGGGATCAGGGCGGCGCCGGTGCGGGCGGCGAGGTAGGCGGGACCGGAGGGCATCCGGGTCTTGGCACCGAAGAAGGTGACCGGTAGGCCTGCCGGGGTGAGATCGCGGTCGGCGACAAGACAGATCAGCTTGTTCTGCCGCAGCCGCTCGGCCAGCACGACCGCCGGGTTCTTGTCGCCACCGGTGGCAGGAATGATCTCGAAGCCGAGCGACGCGCGGTATTCGACGAACCGCTCATAGAGGGACTCTGGCTTGAGGCGCTCGGCGACGGTGGTGAACCGGCCGTGCTCACGCGCGAGCCACACACCGGCGGCGTCCCAGTTACCTGAGTGCGTCAGGGCTAAGACGGCGCCGTTGCCCTCGGCGAGCGCGGCGGTGATGTACTCGTTGCCGGTCATGGTGGCGTCGATCTCGGCGTGCACGGCAGCGTGGTCCATCGCCGGTAGGCGGAACGCCTCTTGCCAGTACCGGGCGTAAGAGCGCAGCGCCTGCCGGACGAGGTCGTCCAATTCGGCCGGTCCCGCCTTCGGGACGACCCGGGCGAGGTTGGCCCGCAACTGCTGGGCCCCCGGCCCGGCGCGGCGCGCGGCGAGGTCGGCACCGCCGCGGAACAGCGCGGTCGCGGCACCCTCCGGCAGCGTCTTGACCAGCCGCCAGCCCGCCCCGTACCCGGCGGCGTGCAGCCGTTCGCCCCAGCTCATCGGGCGTTCTCCTCGGCGGGGACCGCGGCGCTGCGGCGCACCGCGAGCAGGCGCTGGCCAACGGTGATGACCGACCCGGCGGCCACCAGCCACAGCGACACCTCGACCGCGTACGGCACGCCGAGGCCGGACAGGCCGGTGCCGACGAGGGTGATGATCAGCCGTTCCGCGCGCTCCACCAGGCCGCCATCGGCGTCGAGGCCGCTGGCCTCCGCGCGCGCCTTGATGTAGGAGACGACCTGCGCCAGCACCAGGCAGATGAGCGCGGCGACGGCGGTGACCCGGTTCCCGGTGTCGAACAGGTACCAGGTGATGCCGCAGAGCAGGGCGCCGTCGGCGAGCCGGTCGCAGGTGGCGTCCAGCACGGCGCCGAAGCGGGTGCCGCCGCCGAGCGCGCGGGCCATCGCGCCGTCGAGCAGGTCGAACATGGCGAAGCCCCAGACCACGAAGGTCCCGGCGAGCAGGTGCCCGGTGGGGAACAGCCACAGCGCGCCCGCGATGGCGCACGCGGTGCCCAGCACGGTGACGGCGTTCGGGGTGAGGCCGAGGCGCACCAGCCCGGCCCCGACCGGATCGGTGACTCGGGAGACGGAGGCACGGGCGAAGATGTTGAGCATGGGGGTGTGAGACGCACCTAACCGCGGGACGACCTGGCCCGGGCAGCCTAACCGCCGCGGGTCCGCCCCGTGCAGACCGGGCTGGTCAGCGCAGTTCGCGGCACCCGGGCAGGGTCTTGTCCGGGTCGATGCCGTCGAGGATGGCGGCGCTGATGGCGCCGAGCGCGGTGACCTGCTCGGGGGTGAGCCGGTCGAACACGGCCTCGCGCACGGTGGTGACGTGCCCGGGTGCCGCGGCGGCCAGCGCGGCGAACCCGGCGTCGGTGAGCACGGCGACGGAGCCGCGCTTGTCGGTCGGGCACTCGCGCCGCTCGACCCAGCCCTGCGCCTCCAGCCTGGCCACGGCGTGGGAGAGTCTGCTGCGGCTGGACCCGCGCAGCCCCGCCAGCTCGCTCATCCGCAGCGACCGGCAGGGGGCGTGGGAGAGCACGACGAGGATCTCGTAGTAGGTGTAGGGCATCGACGAGTCGCGTTGCAGTTGCCGGTCCATGTGCTCACCCAGGGCACCGAGCATGGTGACGAAGGTCCGCCACACGTCCTGGTCGGCCGCCGAGAGCCACCGGGTGTCGTCCATGCCACCCACTCTACTAGTTGAACTCTCAATCGGCTCGCGGTAAGGTTCCGGTTGAGTGTTCAACCACATGAGGAGATCTGATGACTCTCGCCACCCTGCCCGGCTTCGTCGCGGGCACCTGGGACATCGACGCCGCCCACTCCGACGTCGGCTTCTCGGTCCGGCACATGGTGGTCAGCAAGGTCAAGGGCCGCTTCGACGGCGTCTCCGGCGAGATCGTCACCGCCGAGGACCCGGCGCAGGCCTCGGTGCGCGTCGCGATCGACCTGAACACGATCAACACCCACAACGAGCAGCGCGACGGCCACCTGCGCTCCGCCGACTTCTTCGAGGTCGAGACCTACCCGGAGCTCACCTACACCGCCACCGGCATCCGCGCCGACGGCGACGGCTACGTCCTCGACGGCGAGCTCACCCTCAAGGGCGTCACCAAGGTCGTGCCGCTGCAGTTCGAGCTCAACGGCTTCGGCCCGGACCCCTACGGCGGCACCCGGGTCGGCTTCTCCGGCCAGACCGAGATCAACCGCCGCGAGTTCGGCGTGAACTTCGAGGGTGTCCAGAACGGCATCGCCGTGGTCGGCGACAAGATCACCGTGCACATCGAGATCGAGGCCGTGCTGCGCCAGGCCTGACCCGCGGGGTGGGTGGGGGCGGGGTCGCCGCCTCCACCTGTGACCCGCGCTGCCAGGCCCGATGCGGTGCCGCCCCCCGCCACTAGGATCGGGGCATGGCTGGACCCGCCCCCACCGAGGGACCCGAGCTCGTTCCCCAGGACGGGGTCGGCGAACCCGACGCCCTGCAGCGGCTGTGGACACCCCACCGGATGGCCTACATCCGCGGCGAGGGCAAACCCGACGGCCAGGACAGCGACGGCTGCCCATTCTGCGGCCTCGTGCGACTGGACGACGCCGAGGCGCTGATCATCGCTCGTGGCTCGACGGTGTACGCGGTGCTCAACCTGTACCCGTACAACCCGGGGCACCTGATGGTCGTGCCTTATCGGCATGTGGCTGACTACACGGACCTGACCGCCGCCGAGACTGACGAGCTTGCCCGATTCACGCAGCAGGCGATGCGGGTGGCGCGGAAGGTGGCGTCGCCGCACGGGTTCAACATCGGGATGAACCAGGGCGTGGTGGCCGGTGCCGGGATCGCGGCGCACCTGCACCAGCACCTGGTGCCCCGGTGGGGTGGGGACGCGAACTTCATGCCCGTCATCGGGCACACCAAGGTCCTCCCCCAACTCCTCGCCGAGACCCGCACGCTGCTGGCCAGTGCCTGGGCCGACTAGTCGAGCGCCTCCCTTCGACCGCCCGAGCCATTCGCTCCGTCACAACCGCGTGATCGACGCTATGAACCAGCCCGCCATGAGTTGCCACGCGTTGCCGTCCAACCCTGACCGCCAGAGCGACAAGGTGGAACGCCAGGCCCGGAGAGCTTCAGAGGGCTCACCACCGAACACGTCGACCAGCCTCACCGGGTCAGGGGCGGTGAACGAGACCGCCATGGTGACCAGGTTCGCCGAGTAGGTCGCGTGCTGGCGGATCGTGTCGCGGGGCACCGGCGTGTACCCGTTGAACCTCGAAGAGCGCTCTTTCGCCCGGTAGGTGCTGATGAGTGTCCGAAGCACCTTCTGGATGTTCGCGCGCTCGTCGGCGGGCAACTCGCTGAACAGGCCGACCGCGAACTCCACAATGGACCGCCTGCGGCGCCACGCGTGGTGCGACAGCACGGCGTAGAGCAGTTCGTCGGCGATCTCCCCGGATGGCCACCGGCCGCCGAAGGACGCCTCGGCGACCTTGCGCAATTCGAGCACCACGAAATGCGCGACCAGGTACTCGCCGAAGTTCGCGTGCAGGAACTCGTAAGAACGGTAATCGCGGTTGGCGGAGTTCGCCTCGGCTGTGTGCACGAAGAAGAACTCGCCCACCACTCGCGCACCCGCGTCCTCCGCGACCGCGGACTCACCACCCAGCGCGGCGAGATCAGCCCGGATCTCCGACTCGCTCGCGCTCAGCCTCCCCCGGTTGAACATGGCCATGCCTGCGATGGCCAACCTGGTCACCTGGTTGTCCACCGCCACGTCCAGCGCCCTCCCGCGCAACAGGTGGTCGGTGCGCTTGAGCACCTCGCGGCGCACGACGGTGTCGAGGATCTGGTCGTAAAGCGCAGCCCGGGACAGTCCGGCGTCCAGCAGTCGCGAGGTCGGGTCGGCGGCGTAGAGGGCGAGCATGAGCAGCAGCAGGGGTTGGACCGCGAGGTCGGCCTGGTGCATGGCTTCGTCGAAGGTCAGCGCCCGCACCGCGCCGGAACCGACCCCGGCGGCATTGGCCGCCCGCCAACGCTCCAGCCAGCCTGCGACCTGGTCGTGGCTGAACGCCTCCAACTTGACCACGACGGTCCCGTCGACGAGGGAGACACGGTCGACCACCACGGTGCGGCAGGTGACGATGACCGCTACCGGGCGCCCCTGCTGCGCCTCGATCCACTGGAAGTCCGCGACTTCCTGCAGATAGCTGTGCCGGTCGTACCGGGACGCCTGCAGCAGCTCGTCCAGCCCGTCGAGCAGCAGGACCCGCAGGGTGTCGGCGCTGCTGTCGGCGAGGTCGGTCCACAGGACCCGCTCGTTGGTCGCCCGGTCGAGGGCGGCTTGGACCTGCTTCATGATCGGCGCGCCCGAGTCGACCGACCGCAGCGGGACGCGCACGACCGTGTAGTTGCTGACGGGCAGTTGGGCGGCGAGGACCTTGGTCAGCAAGGACTTCCCCGCACCCGGGTGGCCGAGCAACACCATCGGGACGCGGACGGCCTCAGCGGAGGCCAGGTGCCCGGCGAGCCGGTGGTCGAGATCGTGGTGGATGTCTTGGTGGTCCCACCAGGTGTCGTCGGCGAGAGCCGTGGACTTGGCGCTGCGGGCGATCCGGTAGCGCGGGGTCAGGAACATCCTCTCCACCGTCGGGAAGACAACCTCGGTGTTGTAGGGCCCGGCATCGGTCGGCACGACCGGTTCGAAGAGCACGCTGCGGTTGGCCAGGTGCAGGCTCCAGCGGGGGTGGTTTGGTCTGGGGCCCGGCGCGTTCGCCGAGACCAAGCGGTGCAGGCCCTCCAGGGCGGTGGCCTGCTCGGCCGCCGCGTTCCGCAGGAGGGTGTCCAGCTCGGCGAGCCGCGCCCGGGTCGCGGCGTGCTCACCCAGGCTTGCCCACACCAGGAACTCGGGAACCGTGGCGGCCAGATCCAGGTAGTACGACTCGTAGCGCTGGGCCACCGCGTCCACGAACTCCACCGGCTCGGGGTAGCCCATTTCTGCCGCAGCCAGTTGCTCGTTGGTGTGCCGTAGCAGATCCGCTGCCCATCGCGTGATGCGGTCGAGGTTCTCGCGGAACCCCCACGCACCGGACGGGCACGGCACCTCGAGCAGGTAGAGGGCCTCGAAGTAGTCCTCCGCGTGGCTTCCATCCCGCTCAGGCCACTCGAAGTCGACGGAGATGTCGTGCTCGGCGAGGTGTTCCCGCAGGACCTCCAGGAACGCCGCCGCCGCGATGATGCTGTGCGCGGCGGAAACCAGCTCGCGCCGCTCCCTGCCCGCGGCGACTGAAGTCTTCGCCCGCAGGCCACCAACGATCGAGCGCAGCAGTCCGAAAGCCTCGTTCTTCTGGTCCACCCACCCCCACAGCGGGGTCAGCAACGCCAATGGCGCCAGGGCAGCACCACCGAGAACGGCAAGACCGGCACCCGCACCCGCGGCGAGGATCAGCCCGCCAAGAGCCTTGTCGAGCGCGCCCACGGCCCTCGGCTCGTGCTTGCCGAGCACGTCGAGTGCCCCGGCGAAGGTCAAGGCGGGCTGTCGCGGCACAGTGGCTCCCGGCGGCGTCGGGGGTGGGGGTGCCGATTCTGACGCCGATCCACTTCGCCGGGAGGTCGCGGGCCACTGGACCGGGCCACCCGCGAGCCGGGCTGGTGGCCGGAGCGCGTGCCCAGGCCACCAGCCGTGACCGCTAGTCGATGGTGAAGGTGTCCGCCGTCGGGGAGGTGTTGTCGCGGCGGGTGATCCAGGACTCGATGGCGTCGATGGCGCGGGCCACGGGGATGCCGTTGACCTGGGAGCCGTCGCGGAAGCGGAAGGAGACCGAGTCGGATTCGACGTCCTTGCCGCCTGCCACCAGGAGGAAGGGGACCTTCTGCAGGGTGTGGTTGCGGATCTTCTTCTGCATGCGGTCGTCGGAGGCGTCGACGTCGACGCGGATCGCCCTGGCGCGCAGGGACTTGGCCACCTGGAGCAGGTGGTCGGTGTGCTCGTCGGCGATGGGGATGCCGACGACCTGCACCGGGGCCAGCCAGGCGGGGAAGGCGCCCGCGTAGTGCTCGGTGAGCACGCCGAAGAAGCGCTCGATGGAGCCGAACAGGGCGCGGTGGATCATCACCGGGCGCTGGCGGGTGCCGTCACCGGCGGTGTACTCCAGTTCGAAGCGCTCCGGCAGGTTGAAGTCGACCTGGATGGTCGACATCTGCCAGGTGCGGCCGAGGGCGTCGCGGGCCTGCACGGAGATCTTGGGGCCGTAGAACGCGGCGCCGCCCGGGTCGGGGACCAGTTCCAGGCCGGAGTCGGTGGCCGCGACGCGCAGCGCCTCGGTGGCCTTGGCCCACACCTCGTCGGAGCCGACGTACTTCTCCTCGTTGCGGGTCGAGAGCTCGAGGTAGAAGTCGTCGAGGCCGTAGTCGCGCAGCAGGTCGAGCACGAAGGTGAGCAGCGACTTGAGCTCGTCCTGCACCTGCTCGGGGGTGCAGAAGATGTGCGCGTCGTCCTGCGTCATGCCGCGGACCCGGGTGAGGCCGTGCACGACGCCGGACTTCTCGTAGCGGTACACCGAGCCGAACTCGAACATCCGCAGCGGCAGCTCGCGGTAGGAGCGGCCGCGGGAGCGGAAGATCAGGTCGTGGAACGGGCAGTTCATCGGCTTGAGGAAGTAGTCCTGGCCGGGCTTGCGGACCGTGCCGTCCTCGTTGTACTCGGCGTCGAGGTGCATCGCCGGGTACATGCCGTCGCGGTACCAGTCCAGGTGCCCGGAAGTCTCGAACAGCGTGCCCTTGGTGATGTGCGGGCTGTAGACGAACTCGTAGCCCTCTTCCTCGTGGCGGCGGCGCGAGTAGTCCTCCATCGCGCGCCGCACGATGCCACCGCGGGGGTGGAACACCGCGAGGCCGGAGCCGATCTCGTCGGGGAAGCTGAACAGGTCGAGCTCGGTGCCCAGCCTGCGGTGGTCGCGGCGCTCGGCCTCGGCCAGCAGTTCCAGGTAGCCGTCCAGCGCCTCCTGCGACTCCCACGCGGTGCCGTAGACCCGCTGGAGCTGCTGGTTGTTCTGGTCGCCCCGCCAGTACGCGGCGGCCACCCTGGTGAGCTTGAACGCCGGGATGTGCTTGGTGGTCGGCACGTGCGGGCCGCGGCACAGGTCGCCCCAGACCTGCTCGCCGGAGCGCGGGTCGACGTTGTCGTAGATGGTCAGCTCGCCGCCGCCGACCTCCATCACCTCGGGGTCGTCCACAGTGTCGTCCGCGCCGCTCTTGAGGTCGACGAGCTCCAGCTTGAACGGCTCGGCCGCCAGCTCGACCTTGGCCGCGTCGACCGACTCCAGCACCCGACGGGAGAACCGCTGCGCGCCCTTGATGATCTGCTTCATGCGCTTCTCCAGCGCCAGCAGGTCCTCCGGGGTGAACGGGCGCTCGACGGCGAAGTCGTAGTAGAAGCCGTCGCGCACCGGCGGGCCGATGCCGAGCTTGGCGTCCGGGAACTGCTGCTGCACGGCCTGGGCGAGCACGTGGGCGCAGGAGTGCCGGATCACCGAGCGGCCGTCGTCGGTGTTCGCCGCGACCGGGGTGACCTCCGCGTCCGAGGTGGGCGCCCAGGACAGGTCGCGCAGGCGGCCCTCGGCGTCGCGCACCACCACGACGGCGTCCGCGCCCTTGCCGGGCAGCCCGGCCTCGCGGACGGCCGCGCCAGCCGTAGTGCCCGCCCGCACCACCACGCTCTGGGCGGGTGCGACGGCTGGGGACTCTGGCTGGGGCACGGGAGCTCCTCGGTGCTCGGGTGGTCACACCGGCTGTGACCTCGACACCAGGGATGCTAGCGAGCCGCTCGCGGCGTCCGCCGCCCGGTTTCCCCTGCCTGTGGACAACCCGGGGGGATGGGGACGGGCGGGCTCAGCCCAGGATGGTGCGCAGCCGGACGATCTCGTCGGACTGCTCGGCGACGATGTTGTCGGCCATCTCCTGCACCCGCACGTCCGAGCCGTCCTTGCGGACCACGTCGGCCATCTCGATGGCGCCCTGGTGGTGGCGGGTCATCAGCTCGACGAACAGCGCGTCGAACGCCGCCCCGGTGGCCGCCTTGAGCCGGTCGAGCTGCTCCTGGGTCGCCATGCCCGGCATCGGGTGCCCCGCGTGCCCGGAGTGACCGGCGTGGCCGGGGTCGATGGTCGGCTTGCCGTTGCGGCGCAGCCACTCGTTCATCGCGCCGATCTCGGGGCCCTGGGTGTCGGCGATGCGGCTGGCCAGGCCCTTGAGCGAGGTGTTGGCGGCGCGGTCGGGGGCGAGCGCGGCCATGTCCACCGCCTGCTGGTGGTGGACGATCATCATCTCGGCGTAGGTGTAGTCGGCGGCGTTCGGCGGGACGACGGGCACCCCGGACTCGATCTCCTCGGGGGACAGCGTGTGGTTGGCCTCCCCCGGCCTGCCCGGCTGCACCACGGGGTTGCTCGGGGCGGGCTCGGGACTGGTGCAGGCCGCACCGGCCAGCGCGATACCGAGCACAACCCCGCACACAATCCGCCGACCGGCCATCCCGACTCCCCTCGCCCCGCGCCAGGGGGCCGAACGTACCCGACCGGGGCCGGTGGCAACAGAGTGTGTCCATCTGGTGATAACTAGCAACAAAAGGGGCTGGTTGCGGTCTTGTGCCCAGGTCATACTGCGGTTTCGAAGCCTTCACGAGAGGGGTACGCAGGGTGCCTTCTACCCGACGCGGCAGGCGCGGGACCGCGATCGCGGTCGCCGGTGTCGCGGCCGCGACGATCTCCGCTCTGCTCGGGGTGCCGTCCGCGTCCGCGCAGGGCCAGTTCCCCGGTCCGGACGAGATCGTCACCAGTCCCAACGTCAAGCACGTCGCCAACATCCCGGCGACCGCCCCGCTGAAGGGCACCGGGTCGACCGGGACCGACCTGGCCTTCACCGGCGACTACGCCATCGCGGGCAACTACCTCGGCTTCACCATCTACGACATCAAGAACCCGCGCCAGCCCAAGATCGCCAGCCAGGTGCTGTGCCCCGGTTCGCAGAACGACGTGTCGGTCAGCGGGAACCTGCTGTTCCTGTCCACCGACTCCCGCCGCAGCGACGACTCGTGCGCGTCGGTGGCCCAGTCCGACGGCACCAAGGCGTACTGGGAGGGCATGAAGATCTTCGACATCAGCGACAAGCGCAACCCGCGCTACATCCGGTCGGTGGAGACCGCCTGCGGGTCGCACACGCACACGCTGGTGCCGGACAAGCGCGGCCGCGACGTCTACATCTACGTCTCCTCCTACAGCCCGGCGACGAACATCAGCAAGTGCCAGCCGCCGCACGACATCATCACCATCATCAAGGTGCCGCTGCGCAACCCGGCCGCGGCCGAGGTCGTGGCGACGCCGAACCTGTTCCCCGACGGCGGCAACCCCGGGCGCGGCACCTCCGGCAACGTCGAGGTCCCCTACGTGGTCGCGACCTCCGGCTGCCACGACATCACCGTGTTCCCGTCGAAGAACCTCGCGGCGGGCGCCTGCATGGGTGACGGCGTGCTGATCGACATCGTCGACCCGGAGAAGCCGCGGGTGATCAACCGCGTGCAGGACGACGACCACTTCGCGTTCTGGCACTCCGCGACCTTCAACAACGACGGCACCAAGGTCATCTTCACCGACGAGCTCGGCGGTGGCGGCGGCGCGACGTGCAACGAGAAGGTCGGCCCGACCCGCGGCGCGAACGGGATCTACGACATCACCGGCCGCGGCAACCAGCGGGCGCTGGAGTTCCGCAGCTTCTACAAGATCGGCCGCTACCAGACGCCGACCGAGAACTGCGTGGCGCACAACGGGTCGCTGCTGCCGGTGCCCGGCCGCGACATCATGGTGCAGGCCTGGTACTCCGGCGGCATCCAGCTGGTCGACTACACCAACTCGCAGCAGCCCAAGGAGATCGGGTTCTTCGAGCGCGGCCCGGCGGCGGTGTCGGCCGAGAGCGGCGGCGTGTGGTCGGCGTACTACTACAACGGGTTCATCTACGCGTCCGACCTTGGCAAGGGCTTCGACGTCCTCGAGGTGAACGACCCGGCGACGGACCCGGCGAAGTCGTACCGGTGGACCGAGCTCAACGTGCAGACGCAGTCGACCTACGGTCGGTAAGGATCACCGTGGAAGGGGCCCCGCCGCGGCGGGGCCCCTTCTGCGTGCGTCAGACGGTCAGCACGACGTCGTCGTAGTCCAGTCGCGGGCTGCGGGGGAACGGCGCGGCCTCGGCGGGGTTGCCGATGTTGACCACCACCAGCGAGCGCAACCGGCCGTCCGGGAAGAACTCCCCGTCCACCCCGGCGGCGTCGAACCCGGTCATCGGCCCCGCGGCCAACCCGGCGGCGCGGACGCCGAGCACGAAGTACCCCGCTTGCAGCAACGCGTTGAACCGCGCGCTCCCGGCCCGCCGCTCGGCGTCGACGAAGAAGTCCTTGGCGCCGGGCAGGTGCGGGAACACCGTCGGCAGGTTCTCGTGGAAGTCGGTGTCAGCGGCCAGGATCGCGGTCAACGGCGCGCTCAGCGTCTTCGCCCGGTTGCCCTCCGACAGGTGTCGGGCCAACCGCTCCCGCCCCTGCGCCGTCCGCACGAGCACAACCCGCAACGGCTGCCCGTTCATCGCGGTGGGCCCCCACTTCACCAACTCGTAGATGGCGCGCACCTGCTCCTCGCTGACAGCACCCTCCGCGAACGCGTTCGCGGTCCTGGCCTGCCGGAACAACAGGTCCTGCGCGTCCTCGGCGAGCTCGAGCACCCGACCCTGCACAGCCGTCATCACTGACACCCCTTCGATCGTCGACACCTCCCGCTCAACTTGATTGAGAGCTTGACTATTTCTCGAAGGCCGATGACCCCGGTCACACCCCCTGGCCCGGGCCGCCGGTGCGCGGTGCGGTAGGACGTTGCGGTCCTAGATCTCGGGGAGGCGGACCGTGCAGCCGCGGACCACACGTGTTGTCCTGCTGGGAGCCCTGGTCCTGCTCTGCGCCGCGGTGGCGGCGTGGATGGCGGGCAACGACCTCGACACCAACGACCGGATCGCCAGCGTCACCGCGATGGTCTTCGCCGCGGTAGGGCTCGCGGTGGGGATCATCGGCGCCACCGAGCCCCGCGAGCACCGGCACCGCGACATCGACAGCCTCGCCGACGACCTGGCGGGCACCGTCGCCGACGAGTGGGCGGAGGAGGCGACCGCGCGGCGGCTGCGGGACCCGCACGTGCTCCCGGTGGCGTGGTCGAGCGAGTGGCTGACCGGCCGGGTGGACGGCCCGTTCGACGAGGTCGCCGCCCGGGTCGCCCGCGGCTACTCGGGCATCGGCTCCGGTCGGATGCTGGTGCTCGGCGAGCCGGGCTCGGGCAAGACGGTCCTGGCGATCGTGCTGACCCTGGGGTTGCTGGCCGACCGCGCGCCGGGCGACCCGGTGCCGGTGCTGCTCGCGGCCTCGTCGTGGGACCCGGTCGAGGAGTCGCTGGACGACTGGTCGGCGCGCACCGTGGCCACCGCGTACTACAACGGCCGCGAGGAGATCCCGCGCAGGCTCCTCGACCACGGCAAGGTCCGCCTGGTGCTCGACGGCCTCGACGAGGTCCCCGAGGCCGACCGGCGGGCGGCGGTCCGCGGCATCGACACCGCGCTCGGCCGGGACCGCCCGATCGTGGTGACCTGCCGGGCCGCCGAGTACGCCGAGGTGATCGGGGACGGGTCCCCCGGGCTGCGCGCAGCGGTGGTCACACGCGTGCTGCCGGTGGCCCCCGAGGACGCGTCGGCGTACCTGCGGGAGGCGTCCACGGCCGACTGGGCACCCGTGTTCGCCGCGGTGGGCCACGACCCAGGCGGGGATGTCGCGCTCGCGCTGTCCACGCCGCTGATGGTGTCGTTGGCGCGCACGGTGTTCCAGCGGCTGGACGCCGACCCTATTGACCTGCTCGACCGCGACCGGTTCCCCAGCAGGCACGCGGTCGAGGACTTCTTGGTCGACCACCTCGTCGACGCCACCTACGCGACCCCGGGCACACGGGCGGAGGCGGCGGCTAGAAGGTCCGCGCGTGCTAAGCGGTCGCTGGAGTTCCTAGCCCGCTACATGCACCGCTACCGCAGGCGCGACCTGGCGTGGTGGCGGATAAGCGATCGGCTCCTGTCGCCGTGGGCCGCGCCGGTGATCGGGCTCGGTATCGGCCTGTGCGTGTCGGTGTTGCTCTCGATCGGGGTCGGCATCGGCGTGTTGCAGTCCGAGGCGGGCGCGCTGTCGCAGGACCTGCCACTGCGCGCGGGCATGGTCATCGCCGTGCTGGCCACTGCCCTCTGGTACGGCGCGGCCCACCGAGTCCCCGGGCGGGTGGCCTTCTCGCCGCAGGGGTGGGGTCCGCGCTTCCGCGCGGGCTTTCGGACGGGAGCCGCGTTCGTGGCCGTCCCGGCGGTGCCGCTGCTGCTCGGCCGTCTGATCTTGAGCTACCTGGAGTACGGCTCGCTGACCTACCGAGCGGCGGACCTGGCCGATCTCCTGGCGGCGGCGGTCGTGGCGGTGGTTGCGGGCACCGCGTTCGGCGTGCACCAGGCCGTCAACGCGTTGCCGCGGCGGTCGGCGCGGTCGAGCCCCATGGAGTTGCTGCGGCAGGACCGCAGATCGGTGCTCGTGGGCGGTGTCGTCGCCACCGCGGTGGCGGTGCTGGTCTCGGTTCCGGCGCTACGGCTGGGCGTCGTCCTCGAGACCGTGTACGGCGGGGCGCTGTCGGGCATCGAGCCCGAGAACGGGGTGCTGTTGGCCGAGCAGCACCACTCCTCCGTCGACCCGACCACGGCGGTGGTGGTCATGGCGGTCGCGGTCGCGGTACTGGTGACGTTGACGAGGGCGTGGCCGCGCTTCGCTGTCACCCGACTTGTCCTCGCCGTGCGGCGTAAGACGCCCTTGCGGTTGATGCGTTTTCTCGCCGAGGCGCGCAACCTGGGTCTCTTGCGCCAGTCCGGCGGCGTCTACCAGTTCCGGCATGTGCGACTACAAGAACGGCTGCAAGGTGGGCCTACTGAGCGCCGCGGGGCCGGCAGGGCAATGTCGCCGCAGCGGAGGAAAGTTGTCGTTTTCGCTTCCATCTTCGCGCTTGTCGCTGGCACGGTGCTGACAATCGGGACCTACAACTACCTGCGCTGCGAACCCCTCTTGCGGCTAGGCGGCGATGTCTCGAAGGTTCGCGCTAGCACTGACGCAGGTTCCACGTGCATCGGTGTCGTCCCGGAATCGCAGTGGTACGGACTGCCTGCCGACCACGAGGTGGTCGACCGGCTGATCGCGGGCAACCGCCGCGCGCGGGACCTGGGTGGCGGCGGGGTCGTCGGCGTCATCGGTTCGCTGCGCACGGGCGATGGCGGCTCGTGGCGGGAACTGTCGGCGGGACTGCTCGGGGTGGCCGAGGCCCAGGAGCAGGCCCCGCCCACCCGTCCGGTGCGGGTCGTGCTCGTCGGCTACCCGAACGAGTTGCCCGACGCCCAGTACACCGCGGCGGCCCGCGTCGCGGTCGCCGCGCGACGAGAGGGGGCGCCGCTGCTCGGCGTCGTAGACCTGACCAGCACGTGGACCACTCCCCTCCCCGAGGATCTGCCGGGGACGTCGGCCGTGATCGTGCACGCCGGCGGTGGCGACGAGCGGTACGCCGCCAGCCAGGTCCAACTCCTGCGCCTGCGCGCGGTGCTGGCCGGGGATCGGCCGGACCTGGTGGATCCGTGGACCCTCACCTTCGGCTGCGACGGCACCGCGCCCCGGGTGCTGATCAGGACCTCGACGGCACTGCCGCCGCTGGAGCCCGGGTGCGGTCGGCAACGGCCGACGGTCGTCGTCGGCGGCGGGGATCCCGAGTCGGTCGGCGACCTCCCGGCGGTCGAGGACGGCGACGTGGCCTACCTGGCCCAGGCGCCCGACGTGGCGTGCCGCTGTGACGTCCCGGCCACTCGGCGCGCGCACGATCTCACCCGGGCGCTGGCGGGTGAGCCCGGTCTGCGGCTGAGCAAGGGCATCCGGACCGGCGGGCGGTGGGAGTTCGCTGCGCTGGGGTGACGGCGGTGGCCGTGTCCGGAGGGGACACGGCCACCGGGGGATCACCACTCACAGCCGTTCGTGACGAGCATCAGTGACGAGAAGCAGTGGCTGCAGCAGCTGGAGAGCAGCTGGGGCTCGTCGCCGGTCTGCTCCGTCGCGGGGAGCAGGTCCAGTTGGTTCACGGTCAGTTCCATCGGGGGTTCCTCCTTTCACGGGGTCAGGCCAGGACGGAGTCCCTGGCGTAGCTGGGCAGGAGTGGGCGAGCACCGCCGTGGTGGAGGCGGAGCAGGAAGGACAGGGTGCCCGCGTAGCCGTTGGCGAAGGAGGCGACGACGTCGCCGGTGTCGTCGGGGGTGAGCAGGCGGCCGCGGCGGCGGACCGCGCGGGCGGCGATGACCTGGGCGGTGTCCTCGGCCCAGGTCCGGTAGCGGGTGGCCGGGTCCGCCGAGGTGCCGCGACGCGGGGTCGTGGCGGTGGCGGCGCGAGAAGCCGGGTCGAGCGGCGCGGTGGCTCGTTGGGTGGGCAAGCTCGTCGCGGCGGTGGCACGAGTGGCGGGGTCGAGCGCCGAGCCGTGGGGCGCGGTGGAGTGGGCGACGCCTCGATCGGCGGGCCGGTCAGTGCCGTGGGAGGACGCGGCAGGGCGCGCGGATGTGCCGGTCGGCGCGGTGTGGGTGGCGCCGGTCCCGTGGGAGCGGGACGCGGCCGAGGTGGCCGGGTCGATGGCGGACAGGGTGGCGCAGTCGAGGAGGAAGTCGCCGTCGGTGGCCAGGCCGTGGCACCACAGGGGCGGGGCGGTCCAGGCGCCGTGGTGGACGGCGGTGGCGGCGGCCTCGGCGAGGGCGCGGGCGGCGGGGTGGCCGGTGAGCTGGTGCAGCCGGAGCAGGAAGGTGCCCACGCCGGTCGCGCCGCTGCAGAAGCCGGTCAGCCGGACGGTATCGGCCTGGCTGTCGTCCTCGCCGCTGGGCCAGAACGCGGCGTCGCCGTCGAGGATGGCGGCCCCGGCCAGCGCCTCGGCCGCCTGGCCGACCATGGCCAGGTACCGGCCGTCGCCGGTGGCCGCGGCGATGTCGAGCAGGAACGTGGCGATGCCTGCGACACCGTGCGCGAACCCCCAGTGCGTGGTGCCCGCGAGCAGGAAGTCCCCCTTCGCTGTCCACTGTGGACCTTCCTCGGCGCCGGCCAGCAGCGCGTCCGCGCACCGCCGGGCGCGGACGAGGAGCTCGTCGTCGCCGGTGTGCCGCCACAGCCGCACCAGGGCCAGCCCGGCGCCCGCGACACCGTGGAACACGTCCGGCACGTGCCACTCGGTCGGCAGGGTCCGCGCCAGGCTCAACCCGGCCGCGCTGATGTCGTCCGCGCCGAGCAGCGCACCGGCCTCGTAGAGGCTGACCGCGGTGCCGGCCCGCCCGAACATCAGCCCGGGCAGGACCCTCGGCTCGTCCCCCAGCCTGCGCATGGTCCACCTGGCGGCCAGGTCGACGGTGTCGAGCACCTCCGCGTGCCCCGCCCGCGCGGCCTGGCTCAACACCAGCAGCACCCCGGGCGCGCCGACGTGGACCGAGCACGGGTCGTACCGCGAGGCGGTCTCGGAGTTGCGCCACAGCCAGCCCCGCTCGGGGGTCGCGGTGCCGACGATGTCGGCCAGCATCTCGTCGACCAGCTCGCCCACCCCCGCCACGTCCACCGCCGCGTCGACCGGGGCGGGCTCGGCCAGGGCGGTCCGCACCTCGGCGAGGCTGGGTCGGGCGGCGGGTTCCGGTGCCAGCAGGCCGGTGACGACCGAGCCCAGCCGGGCCGCGACCGGGTTGCGGCGTGCCATCAGCCGGACCATCTCCCGCAGCCGGGTGCCCTGCGACGCGGGCGGGTGGGCGCCGGAGACCAGGTAGAACAGCGTGGCCCCGAGGCTGTAGAGGTCGGTGGCCTGGTCCGGGTCGGCGGCGATCATCCGGGACCGGCCCTCGTCCTCCGGCGCCGCGTAGCCCGGTGTCAGCAGCCGGGCGGCGACGTCGGTCGGGCGCAGCGCGGACTCCAGGTCGATCAGGACGAGCCGCCGGTCCGCGGTGACCAGCACGTTGTTCGGGGTCAGGTCGCCGAGGACGTACCCGGCGGCGTGCACCTCGCCGAGCAGGTCGACCAGCCGGCGGGTCAGGTCGAGCGCCAGGTCGGTGTCCAGGGCGAGCGCGGTGCCGCGCGGGCGCAGTTCCCTGGCGACGAACCGGCGCAGCGGCACGCCGTCGACCCACTGCTGGGCGACGAAGATGTCCGTGCCGGAGGTGAAGATGTCGAGGAACCCCGGCGAGGACCCGCTCGGCCCGAGGATCGACAGCAGCCGGGCCTCGGCGCGGGCGCGGGTCCGCGAATCGGTGCCGTCGACCCCGGCCCCGGTGTGCTCGCGGAAGCGCTTGAGCACCAGGCGGGTGCCGTCCGCGTCCTCGGCGAGGTACACGCCGCCGCGGTTGTTCTGCCGGATGGCGGAGCGCACGGTGAACCTACCGCCGACGAGCACCGATTCGGCCACTGTGGACGGTGTGACATCGTCCTGGAACGGGTCGACGGCCCACGATGGCGCTACCTGACCCACCGCGCGCTTGTCCGGTACAACCGATCCGTCCGGTGCGCGCAGCATCGCGCGGTACTCACCGTCGTCGGTCAGCACTGTCGGTGGGGTGAATCCGCCGTAGCGGTAGAACACCTGCGAGTGTTGGCGATAACGGCGGTCGGTGAGGATCCACTGCCCCGGTAGGCCTAGCGTCGCGCGGTGCAAGGCTTCCGCGACAACGCGCGCGTGGTCGTCGTCATCGGGGTACGCGGTGACGAACTTGCCCGCGGCCTTGCGGTCGGCGTTGGGGCCGACGAGTTCGTGCAAGCGGCGCATGGTGACGGCGAACTTGAACGCGCACCGGTGCCGGGCGAGCACCTCCACCGAGCGGGACAGCACGAGGCAGGCCGACAGCGGGGTGGCCGGGACGTGCAGCTTCCAGCCCTGTTCCCGGGATCTGTGGTCGTCGGGCAGCACGTAGTGCCACCGGTCGTCGACGGCGTGCCGCCAGGTGCGCGGCTGGTGCCGGTCGAGCACCGCGGCGGCGCAGTCGGCGAGCAGGTCGGCGTCTTCGAGCGTCATCGGAAACCATCCCCAGGGTGTCGGCCCCGATCGGGGCCCGTCCGCAACTAGACGCCGTTCATCGCCGTGAAACAAGCGGTTCACAGTGGGGGAACACTTCGGATGCAACGAATTCCATCGTTCGGCGTGTGTCGGGTGACCGCCGGTGAGCGTGGACGGCCGCCGTCGCCCTGTCAGGTCATCGCCCTGTCGGCGTGGCGAATTCCGGCCCGGTCACCGGATTCCGGTCACCGCGCCGGAGCGGGGCCAGTACAGTGGCCGCCACTTCGATCCTGTTGATCACCCGGCGAGGACGTGCCCGTGGCCGACGACAGTACGCGCAACCAGTTGACGGCGACGTCGTCGAACGCGGTGCAGGCGCACACGATCCTAGGTGGCGTTCACTTCACCACTGCACAGTCAGCGTTACCTGTCCCCCGCCAACTGCCCGCCGACACCGCGCACTTCAACGACCGAGAGAAGTACCTGAAGTCACTGGGGAACTGGTTGGAGACCACTACGCCGGTAGCACCAACGATGATCGTGGGAATCGGTGGCGTCGGTAAGACCTCTCTGGCAACGCATTGGGCGCACCAGGTCCGTGACAGCTTTCCCGATGGCGACCTCTATCTAGACCTTCGCGGCTACCACGCCGATGAAGCCGTGACAGCGGAAGACGCGCTGGAACAGATCCTGCGGTCGTTGGACATACCGGGCGAGCGCATCCCGGTGGGCACCGAGCCGCGCGCGGCGTTGTACCGATCCTTGGTGCACGGCAAGCGGATCCTCATCCTGTTGGACAACGCCGCCACCCCGCAGCAGGTCCGACCGCTGCTGCCCGGCTCGTCTTCGTGCCGCGTGCTGATCACCAGCCGCAGTAGACTGACCGGGTTGGCGACCAGGGAAGGGGCCCAGCGGATGGCGTTGGACGTGCTGCCCCCAGTGCGGGCGGTCGAGGTGTTGGCCAGGATCGTGGGCGAGAGCCGGATCGCGGCCGAACCGGACGCGGCAGCGGAGTTGGCCCGCGACTGCGGTTACCTCCCTCTTGCGCTGCGCATCGTGGGCGGCAGGCTTGCCGCGAGCGAGTCGTTGAGTCTGGCCGAGTTCGCGCGGGAACTGCACCAAGAGCGGCTGGACGCGCTAACCGACGATGAGGACCCTTCCGCCGCCGTACGCGTGGTGTTCTCCTTGTCCTACCGAACACTGCCTGCCGACGCGGCCAGATTGTTCCGCCTCCTCGGAGTGGTTCCCGGTGCCGACATCGGCCTAGACGCGGTCTCCGCGTTGGCAGCGCTCACGCCCACGGCGACCCGACGGCTACTAGAGACGTTGGTCAACGCACACCTCCTGCGCGAGGACACACCTAGGCGCTATCGGTTCCACGATCTACTTAGGGTCTACGCGGCTGAACGGGCTAGCGATGACTCCGAACGCGGAGAGGCGTTGCGGCGTCTGCTCACTTGGTACACCCATGCGGCCGACGCGGCGGCGAGGATGTTCACGCCGAGCTTCACCCGCATCGCGCTGGATCTTGCCGAGACGCCTGCTCCGCTACCGACCTTCACGGACAGGGCTGACGCGCTGCACTGGTGCGACCTGGAGCGGGCGAACCTGGTGGCATCGGTGACGCAAGCCGAGCGTGCGGGCGAGCTGGCGCTGGCGTGGCAGTTGCCGGTGGCGATGTTCGGTGCCTTCCTGGCCCGCCGCCCGTTCAACGACTGGGTGGACACGCACCTGGTGGCGTTGCGCGCGGCCAGGGCCTGCGGTGAGCGGGCAGCGTTGGCCTGGCTGCACACGAGCATCGCGCTCGCGTATAGAGGCCTGCGCGACTACGCGACCGCCCTGGAGCACTTCGAGCTGGCGCGGGCCGGATGGCGGGAACTGGGCGAGGGGTGGGCGGAGGCGTGGGCGCTCCGCGACACCGGCGACGTCCAGCACCGGCTGGGTGACGTGACCTCGGCCGTGGCCACACTCACCGAGGCACTGGCGATGCACGTCGCGGAGGGCGACGCGTTCGGCGAGGCCACCGCGCTGCGCCTGCTCGGCGAGGCCCAGCACAGCCTCGGCGACCACGACGCCGCCCTGGCCAACCTGGAGCGTTCGCTGGAGATCCGCAGGCAACAGGGCGACCAGCGCAACATAGCCATCGTCTACGCGGCCATGAGCGTTATCCACAACAGCAAGAACGACCCCACCCGCGCCCTCGAGTACGCGACCCAGGCCCTCCCCCTGGCCGAAGCCCTCGACGACTGGCACACCGAAGCCCGCGCCCACGACGCCCTGGGCGACGCCCTATCCCGTCTCGGTAAGCCAAACAGCGCAAGGGAACACTGGGAGGCCGCGCTACTCCTCCTGGAGAAGCTCGCCGACCCGGACACAGACACCTTGGAGCGCAAGCTCTCCACCTAACCGGATACCGGTATAGCCGGGCGGAAACAACCCTACCTATCCACCTCACACTGTGGCACTGTCCAACAACAGGCACACACCAGGAGGTGGCTCGTGGTCGCCGGCGCGGACGTGACGGAGATGCACCGCTTACCAGTACGGAAGCTCGTCGCCGCCAGTGTGGGGAACGCGGTGGAGTGGTACGACTGGACGGTCTATGCGACGTTCAGTACGTATATCGCGAACGCGTTGTTCGAGCCTGGGAGCAAGGCGTTGTTGGCGACGTTCGTGACGTATGCGTTGGCGTTCTTCTTCCGGCCGTTGGGCGGGTTTCTGCTGGGGCGGTTCGCGGATACTCGGGGGCGGCGGCCTGCGATGATCCTGACGATCGTGGCTATGGCGGGGGCTTCGTTGGCGATCGGGGTGTTGCCGACGTTCGCGCAGGTGGGGTGGTTGGCGCCGGTGTTGTTGTTGGTGGCCAGGATCGTGCAGGGGTTGTCGATGGGTGGGGAGGTGTCGAACGCGTCGGCGTACCTGGCGGAGATCGCGCCGTCGGGGCGGCGGGGGCGGTACTCGGCGTTCTTCTACATCTCGACCGGGTCGGCGGTGCTGGTCGCGTCGCTGCTCGGGTACTTCCTCACCAACGGGCTGGGCAAGGCCGCCATGCAGGACTACGGGTGGCGGATCCCGTTCGTCGTCGGCGGTGTGCTCGGCTTGGTCGGCCTGGTGCTGCGGCGCGCGTTGGACGAGACCGAGCAGTTCGAGGACAACAAGGACAAGGCGCGGCGGTTGAGCAACCCGCTGCTGTTGACGCTACGCAGGCACCCCAAGGCTGTCGGGCATCTAGTCGGCTTCACGATGCTGTCGACCCTCTGCTACTACACGTTCTTCAGCGCCCTGACCCCGTTCGCGATCAACACCAGGAAGGCCGACGCCGGCGACGTCTTCCTGGCACTGTCCATCGGTACCGCGCTATTCGTGGCGCTGCAATACCCCATGGGCGCCATAGCCGACCGCTTCGGCCGCAAACCCCAGCTCTTGGTCTGGGCGGCCGCGATAGCCATGTCGAGCTACCCACTGTCCACACTTGTACGCCCCGGCCTGGCCAACCTGATCGTCGTCTTCTGCGTGGGCCTGGGGTTCTACACCGCAATGACCTCGATCGCCCCGGCCATCATGAGCGAGCTCTTCCCCACGGAGGTCCGAGCCCTGGGCATTGGCGCTTGGTACAACCTCACGGTAGCCCTGTTCGGCGGCACAGCGCCTCTAGTCGTAACGGCCCTGGCAGACGCAGGCGCCTCGACCGTCTTCTTCTGGTACCTCACCGCCGCGGCCGTAGTCGCCTTCCTCGTCATCCTTACCCTGCCGGAGACGAAGGGCAGCGACCTCCGCTAGTCCCTCTTACTCGGCGCCGCGAACCAACGTGTCAGCAGCAGCGAGCGCGGTGTGGGCAGTAGAGCGGATGCGGAAAGCCTGGGCGCACAGGGAAAGCACCGGGTCGGTCTTCTCCATCGCGTCGATCAAACCAGCCAGTGCGTCACCATCCGTCTCGCGGCCGGTTAGCCCTGCCTTGACCAGGAGAGACGACCACACCTGACTGCCAGTCGACGGATAGAGGCGGTGGATGGCGTTCTCCGCGTCGATCAACGTGGGGCTGGCAAAGCCGTAGGGGGCGGTCATGGCGGCCTCAGTAGTGGAAGACGCCGACGAGGGCGTTGAGCTTGGTGGCGAGGGTGGACAGGTCGTCGGCGGCGACCTGGCCGGCCCGGGCGCTGTCGGAGGTCGCGGTGGTGACCTCGGCGACGGCGCCGAAGGTGGCGGACAGCTCGCCGCTGCCGTTGGCGGCCGCCGAGATCGCGCGGCTCATCTCGGCGGTGGTCGCGGACTGCTGCTCCACGGCGGAGGCCACCGTGGTGGAGTGGTCGGTGATCTGGCCGACGACGTCCTGGATCTGCTGGACCGACCTGGCCGCGCCCGCGGTGCCCGCCTGGATGGCCTCGACCCGCTGGGAGATGCCCTCGGTGGCCCTGGCCGTGGCCTGCGCCAGGTCCTTGACCTCGCTGGCGACCACGGCGAAGCCCTTGCCCGCGTCCCCGGCCCGCGCGGCCTCGATGGTCGCGTTGAGCGCCAGCAGGTTCGTCTGCTCGGCGATCGAGGTGATCATCTTGACCACCTCGCCGATCTCGGAGCTGGCCTCGGCGAGGGCGGCGATCTGCACGCCGGTCTCGGTGGCCGCGGTGAGCGACTGCTGGGCGACGTCGGCGGCCTGACCGGCGCTGCTGGCGATCTCGGCGATGGACGAGGTCATCTCCTCGGCGCTGACCGACATCGACCGCACGTTCTCGCTGACCTGGCCCGCGGTGTCGGTCGCGGCACCGGCGCGCTCGGCCGCCCGGCCGGAGCCCGCGCTGAGCCCGCCGCTGACCTCGGAGAGCCGCACCGACGCCGACGTCAGCGCGATCGCCGTCCCGGCCGGCTCGGACACCGTCTCGCGGACGGTGCCCATGGCGGTGTCGAAGTCGCGGCCCATCACCGCGAGCTCGTCGCGGCCGTGGATACCGGCGTGCCCGGTGAGGTCCTTGGCGGCGAGCGCGGCGATGGCGGCGCCGACGACCGCGAGCAACCCCAAGGTGCCCACACCTTCGTGCCGACCTTGCGGTTGGCCAGCCAGCGCGTCACCAGGCCGCCCACCGGCCGCCCCGTCCCCTGCTCGCGCACCCGTGAGGCTGGGCGGGTCCCCCGACGCCGGGGGGACGCGTCCGGGGGACCCGCCTGGTGGGCGTCGGCTCAGCCGCGCCCAGGTCCTTCGCCGCGGCCGGGCCCGTCGCCGCGGTCCCCACCCCGGTCGCCGCCGCGGTCCTCGTCCCGGCCACCGCCGCGGCGGTCACCACCGCGGTCGTCTCCGCCGCGACCGCCGCGCACCTCGCCACCCCGGTCGCGGGCGTCGCTGACGGCGGGGCGGCTGTCGCGGTCGTCGCGCATCGCCAACGCCGTGACACCGGCGCCGATCGCGCCACCGAGCACGAGCGCGACGACGACCAGCGTCGCCCGGTGCTTGGCGACCCGGCCCGCGGTCGCGCCCGCGCCGCGCCACCTCGACCGCGGCGGCGGAACCGGCGCACCCGGGGCGGCCGCGTGGGCCGTCGACTGCTCGGCGGCGGGCCATGCCGCCGGGTCCGGCCGCGGCGCGCCAGGATCCGGCTCGGCGTGGCCGGGCACGGGCTGCTCGACCGTGGGCCGCGGCGCGGGGTGGGCGGGCTCGGCGGGGTAGGCGAGTCGCTCGGTCGGCTGGGCCGCCGTCGGGGGCACCTCGGCGCGGGGGGCGTCCGGGTCCTGCGGTGTGGTCATCGGCGGTGCCTTTCGGGTGCGGTCAAGCGGATCTCCTGCTGGTCGGCGACGACGTGGCCGGGGTCACGTCCACAACGGACGGACAGGCTGGTGGTCAGCACACCACAGACATTGACGCCGCTTCATGAGACGACGATGAGAACCCGGTCGCGCTTCGTTAAGAAACGTCCGCCAGCGGCAGCAGGATCGACACCCGGGCACCGCCACCCGGCGCTGGACCGGCCACCGCCCTGCCACCGTGCTGGGCCGCGACCTGGGCGACGATGGCCAGTCCGAGCCCCGAGCCCGGCAGCGACTTCGCCGCGGCGGCCCGGTAGAAGCGCTCGAACACGTGCGGCACGTCGGCCTCCGCGATCCCCGGACCCTCATCGTCAACGTCCACCCGGGCCCACCAGCCGTCACTGGACACCCTGGCGGTGACGACACCGCCGTCCTGGCTCCACTTGGCCGCGTTGTCCAGCAGGTTGAGCACCGCGCGCTCCAGCGACACCGGCCGGGCGAGCACCGGCGCGGGCGCGAACTCGGTCACGTACCGCACCTTCGGCGCCCTGGCCCTGGCGCGTTCCACGGCCGGTCCGACCACGTCGGCGAGGTCCAGGGGCTCCTCCACCTCCGGGGACCGGTCGCCGGTGGACAGGTCGACAAGCTCGCCGATGAGGGTGGTGAGTTCCTCGGTCTGGGCGCGCAGGTCGGCCAGCAGCCGGGCGCGGTCGTCCGGGGGCAGGTCGCGGGTGTGCTCAGCGGCGTGGATGAGCAGTTCGACGTTGTTGCGCAGGCTGGTCAACGGGGTGCGCAGCTCGTGCCCGGCGTCCTGGGCGAGGCGGCGCTGGGCGTCGCGGGAGGTGCCGAGTGCGGCGAGCATGGCGTTGAACGCGGACCCGAGTCGAGCGATCTCGTCTGTTCCGCTGACGGTGATCCCGGCGGAGAGGTCCTGGGTCCTGGCCACGTCCTCGGCCGCGGCGGTGAGCGCGTCGACCGGGCGCAGCGCGGTTCGGGCGATCAGCCACCCGGCGACGGCCGCGAGCGCGACCCCCACCAACCCGACGATCCCGTGCCACAGCCCGAGTTCGGCGAGGGTGTTCTCGACTTCCTCGGCGTCCATCGCGACCTGGGCCGCACCACCCTGCCTGGCCACAGTCAGGACCCGGTAGGGGTCATCGGAGATCACGACCTCTTCGGTGACCCGGGGCATCATCCCGGCGGCGACCTGTGCGGCGCGGGCGCTGACCGGGAAGGTAGGCCCACCGCTGGCACCTCTGATCTGCCCCGTGCGGTCCACGAACTGCACGATCAGCGTGGACGGACCGCGGCGAGGTCCGCGGCCGCGGTCTTCGAGCAGCACGGTGATGGCGTCCGCCGGGGACGTGGTGGCGGAGGCGACCCTGGCCGCGGACTGGAGCCGGTCGTCGAAGTCCCGGTTCAGCTTGCCGCGCACCAGCAACCACGAGGTCAGCGCGACCCCGAGCACCGCGACGGCGACGGCCCCGACGGCGAGCGCGGTCAGCCGCGACCGCAGCGACAGGGTCACAGCGGCTCCTCCCGCAGGACGTAGCCGACGCCGCGCACGGTGTGCAGCAGCCGCGGCTCCCCCTCGGCCTCCAGCTTGCGGCGCAGGTAGCCGACGTACACGTCGAGCCCGTTGGACGCGGCGCCGAAGTCGTAGCCCCAGACCTGCTCGAACATCAGCGTCCTGGTCAGCACGATGCGCGGGTGGCGCAGGAAGGCCTCCAGGATCGCGAACTCGGTCCTGGTCAGCCGCAGCGGCCTGCCGCCCCGGGTGACCTCGCGGGTGGCCGGGTCGAGCACGACGTCGGCGAAGCGCAGCGCGGGGTCGGCGGCGGCGTTGTACTCGGTCCTGCGCAGCAGCGCGCGCACCCTGGCCAGCAGTTCCTGCAACGCGAACGGCTTGACCAGGTAGTCGTCGGCGCCCGCCTCCAGCCCGGCCACCCGGTCGTCGACGCCGGTGCGGGCGGTCAGCATCAGGATCGGCACGAAGTTGCCCTCGGCGCGCAGCACCCGGCAGGTGTCGAGCCCGTCGAGCACCGGCATGGTGACGTCTAGCAGCACGCCGTCCGGCCGCTCGGCGCGGACCAGCGCGAGCGCGGCCGCCCCGTCCGCCGCCGTGGCGACGGTGTAGCCCTCGAACCGCAGGGTCCGCGACAGCGAGTCCCGCACGGCCGCCTCGTCGTCGACGATCACCAGGTGCACGACGCCTCCGCTGCGGCCGGGGACTGGTCCACCACCACGATCGCACACCACCGGGGCACGACCGCCCACCCGCGCCGTACACCCACCGGAACCGGCCCCCGCGCCACCCCGGGTCGCCGGACGAGTGCACTGTGGACGATTTCGGTACCGCAGACCAGCAACGACGCGCGGACGCGTCACCCACAGGCGGGCGATGGCCGCACCAGCGGGGGAACGCCATTGAGGGAACTCAGCCCAGTGGTGAGACTCGGGTTGACGGATTTCGTCGGTCGGGGGACCAGCGGTCAGCTATCCACCAGTCAGACATCCAGCGCAGGAGGAACCATGTCGGCCACCCACCTCTCCCCCGCCGAGGCCGCGTTGACCCTGTCCGCGAGCGGGCTGCCCGAGACCGGGATCCACCCCTCCGCCCGCAACACCCAGGACCACAGCTTCACCTTCATGGGCGCCTTCCGGATCGAGGCCACCATCTCCACCGGCGACGGCGTGTCCGCGCTGATCACCGCCTACGCGGTGGGCATCCGGCTGTTCCAGTACACCGTCGACCAGCAGAACCCGACCATGCGCGCGGCGGGCAGCATCGCGGGTTTCAAGCTGGCGATGGAGGCCGACCTGGTGAGCGACCCGAGCCGGATCGTCTTCGAGGGCGAGGGCTGCGTCCCGATCGAGGGTTGTCAGCAGCTGCACCACGTCCTGCCGGTCGACTAGCCCGCACCCCCGGCCCGGTCCACTGTGGACGTTCTCAGGACGATCTCGGGTGGACCGGGATACTGGGGGTGTGGATCGAGAGGAGCGCCTCGCCAGGGCGCGGGCCGAGGTGGCCGCGGCGCGCAAGGCCGACGGCAAGCCGGGGTTGTGGGCGCGGCTGCCGCGCGGCACCTGGCACGTGATCGCCAAGGTCGGCCGGTTCCTGCTGGAACTGGTCGGCGAGGCGGTGTTCGAGGTCCTCGTGGCCGTGCTGGCGATCGGTCTGTTCGTCGGCGTCCTCGCGCTCGTGGCCTGGGGTTTCGGGGTGAACCCGATCGCGACGACGGTGCTGGTGGCGGGCCTGGCGGTGTTGCTCGTCTTCGGCGTGCTCGACCTGGTCGGCGGCAGGCGACCGGGTCGGATCGGCGCGATCCTCGCCGGGACCGGGCTGTTCACCGTCATCTGGCTCGGCTACGTGCTCGCCTACTCCTGATCCCGCCGCCGCGCGGGGAGTGCGAAGTTTCCCCTTCCACCCGCCGCTGATCGATGACGACCATGAAACCCCACGGTGGTTGTCGACGATCAGGAGAGTTGTGCGGGGTTTCGACGAGGCCCAGGTCAGGTTCAGCACCGCCGTGCGCGCGGCGGCGCCGCTGTGGGCGGCGGGGTGCTGGATCCGGGCCGGACTGCTCGCCGGGGTGTGGGTGACGCTGCTGTGGGCGGACCCCGCGGACCGGGCGCGCGGCGCGGCCCAGTTGCTGGTGGGGACCGGCGCGGTGCTGCTGGCGTTCGCCCACGTGCGCCCGGAGGTGTTGGCCGCGTTGGGCCAGGTCCCCGGCTTGCGCAGACTCGTCGACCACCTCACGTCCACCTCCGGGCGGGCCACGGTGGACGCGTCCGGCCTGGCCGAGGGGGCGGGGGCGCTGCTGGCGACGTGGTTGTTCGCCGGGCCGTTCCCGTTGGCCTCGCTGCCGCCCGCGGCGCGGCTGGTCGGGTTGACGCTGGCCGTCCTGTACGTGTGGGAGGCCGTGCTGCAGGCCGTGATCGACCCCGGCTGGTACAGCGTCGAGCAGCCGCCACCGCGCGGGATGCGGGTGTTCCGCCGCACGTTCGCGCCGGTGCTCAGCACGATCATCCTGGTCGGCGCGGCCCCGTACACCGAGCACGCGGTGTCCACCACGGCCTGGCTGGTGCTGAGCGCGACCCCGTACCTCTACTACCCGGTGTGGGCCGCCTTCGACGTGCTGCTGCGCGCGTCGGTGAGCCACGCGGGCACCAGCCACCTGCTCAACCGGCAGGAGATCGCCATCGACCTGCACAGCCAGGTGAAGAACTCGGCCGGGCTGTTGCAGCGCTACGTCGACGAGCCCGCGCCCGTGCTCGCCGAGGTGCGCAGCCTGGCCCGCGAGGTGCTGATGCGGGTCGAGGAGATGCGCAGGGATGTCCTGGACGTGCAGCGCGACCAACGCCGCAGGCGGTTCGGCGACCTCTGGGACACCACCCAGCGGGTACTGCCCTCGCACTGGCGGTCGGCCTGCGTGCTGACCGAGGGCGGGGCGGTGGTGCTGGGCCCGGCGGACGCGCAGATCGCCCGGCGGGTGCTGCCGGACCTGCTCACCAACGCGCTCAACGCGGGCGCGGGGTCGGTGGAGCTGGCGTGCCGGGCGGACGCGGACGAGGTGGTGCTCACCGTGCGCGACGACGGACCGGGCGTCACCGCCGAGGACCTGGACCGGCCGCACGGCAGCGCGGCGCTGTTGCGGCAGCGGCTGGTGCTCTTCGGCGGCGGCATCGAGTGGACCGCGACCGGGGCGGGCACCCTGGTCCGCGCGCACTGGCGGACCCAGTCGCACGGGGCGGGCACCCGGCTGAGCCCACCGGGGACCGACCGGCGCGGGGGGCACTGAGGCGATGCGGATCGTGGTGGTGGACGACATCCTGGAAGTGGGCAACACCGTGGCCAGGGCGCTCGACGGCAGCGGGCACGAGGTGCGGGTGCTGCTGAGCCCGGCCGCGCTGGGCACCGCGCTCGCCGAGCACCGGTTCGACCTGGCTTTCGTCGACCTCGACTTCTCCTACGAGTCGAGCGAGACAGGGCTCACCGCGCTGCGGCACCTGTCCGGCGCAGGCGTGCCCGCGGTCGTCTACTCGGCCGACAGCGAGGAGAACCGCGCCCTGCTGCTGCTGGCCGCCTTCCAGCACTTCGCGCCGCTGGCGCTGCTGTCCAAGAGCGCGACCCAGGACCACATCCGCGCGCTGGTCGGCCGGTTGGCCGAGTCCGGGATGGCGCCGGTGACCGACCGGCTGTCCGACCGATACCGTCCACACGCGACACCGACGCTGCTCGACCAGCTGGTGCGCAATCGGACCGACCTCACGATCTGGCGCCTGCTGTCCCGGTACGCGACGCGCGGCGAGGTCGCCATCGCCGCGCACGTCCACCCGAGGACGGTGGACAAGTTCCTGTCCACCCACTACCCGGTCATGCGCGCGGTCGAGTCGCGGCTGCGGTCCACGGTGCGTGAGCCGGAGTCCGAGACGCCGAAGAAGCACCTGCTGGCCCCGATGCACGCGTTCGCCGTGAAGCACGCGATGTTCTTCGCCGACGCGGAAGTCGAGGCGCTGGTGGACTCCAAGCCGCCACCCACTCGAACCACCAGCGAGGCCTCCCGCGCGGCGCGCGAGTACCGGGGCCGCTCGTGACGGCGTGGCCGCTCGGCCTGGACTGGCTCAGCGGCTTCCTGCTGGCGTTCGCCATCACCCCCGGCGGGCACTTCGCGCTGGCCCTGGTGCTGGAGCGCCGGATCATCCGCCCCCGCGAGGAGTTCACGGCGCTGGTCTACGGGGATCCCCTGCTGTGCCTGGCGTGCGGCACCGGGTTCGCGTTGACGCCGGACGGCATCCCGGCACCGGTGGCGTTCCTCGGCACGCTCCCCGCGGTGCTGGTGTCGGTGGCGGTGTGGCTCGGTTTCGGCGCGTGGCAATGGGTCGACGAGCTGCGGCGCGGGTACTACACGGTGGCGCAAGCGTTTTCGCCGACGAAGGTCTGGCACCAGCTGGTCGTGTACCCGGGTTTCGGGACCCTGGCGGGTTTCGCGGGCACGGCGGGCCTGGCGGCCCCGGTCACCGGGGTCGGGGCGGTGCTGGGCAAGGTCGTGATCGGCGCGGGTCTGCTCGCGTGGGTGGCGATGAACGTCTACGACCGCGTACACCCCAGACTGGGCCACCCGCCGTATGACTGGCGGCACCTGCGCCCGGCGCCGCATCCCTGGCCACCTGCGTCGACGACGTTGCGTACAGCGTGCGAAGTTTCCCCTACCGACCGACCGCGCGACACCGGATAGTTGTGCTCACCGGACGGGGAAGGTCCGGGAGGCGAGTCGGGGAGGCGGACCGGATGGGTAAGAACAAGCGGGCACGCCAGGCAGGGGACAAGGACTCCTCGGGCAAGGCGGGCGAGCCGAACATCGTGGAGGGCACTGGCCGAGCGGCCGGGGTCAAGATCGGCGCGGCCATGGACATCGTCACCAAGGCCAAGACCGGTGGGGCCATCGGGGCGTGCGTCGGCGCTGTCGTGGCGGACATCATGACCCGCGACGACTGATCCAGTGCGGGCAACGGCCTCCGGCGCGGCATCGGGGGCCGTTCCCCTTGCACGGCAACGGGATCAGGAGACCGGGCGCCAGCCGGGCGGCGGGTCCTCGCCGACGCGGCCGTCGACCGCCTCGCGCAGCAGGTCGGCGTGACCGGTGTGGCGGCCGTACTCCTCGATGAGGTCGCACACCAACCGGCGGAGGCTGACGTGGTTGCCCTCACCGTCGCTCAGGTGCGCGGCTTGGTCGAGCCCACCGTTCGCCAGGGCGGTGTTCAGGCGCGCGCGAGACCGTTCCACCGCGGCGTCCCAGATCGCGTAGTGCTGCGCGGGGGTGGCGTCGGTGGGGCCGAAGCCCCAGTGCGGGTCGCCGTCCCACGGGTCGCCGGAGAGGCGGACGGAGAAGATGTGGTCCTCGACCACCGCGAGGTGGCGCAGCAGGGTGCCGATGGTCAACCCGGAGGCGCCGATCCTGGCGGACAGGCCCGCGGCGTCGAGGTCGTCGGCCTTCCAGCGGAACGTCGCGCGCAGCCGGTCGAGGGCACCGACGAGGTGCTCGGCCTCGGTGCCCGCCAGGGGTGGTTCCCACGGGGTGTCGGTCATGGGTCCACTGTAGAGCGGACTACTCCCCCTTGGGCCTGGCGCGCACGTGCATGCGCTCGCCCTGCGGCCCGAACAGGCTGAGGATCTCGACCGGGGCCTCGCCGGTGCTGCCGAACCAGTGCGGCAGCTTGGTGTCGAACTCGGCCGCCTCCCCCGCCTTGAGCACGACGTCGTGCTCGGCGAGGACCAGGCGCAGCTTGCCGCTGAGCACGTAGAGCCACTCGTAGCCGCTGTGCGTGCGCGGGTCCGGGTCGCAGCGGGTCACCGGGATGACCATCTTGAACGCCTGCGGCCCGCCCGGGTGCTGGGTCAGCGGCACGATCGTCGCGCCCGCGTGCCGGATCGGCTTGAGGCGCACCCTCGGGTCGCCGACGGCGGGCGCGCCGACGAGGTCGTCGAGCGGCACCTGGTAGGCGCGGGCCAGCGGGAGCAGCAGCTCCAGGTTCGGCTTGCGCTCGCCGGACTCCAGCCGCGACAGGGTGCTCACCGAGATGCCGGTGGTCTCGGCGAGCTGGGTGAGCGTGGTGCCCCTGGTCTTGCGCAGCGCCCGCAGGCGGGGTCCGACAGCGGAGAGCACGGCCTCGTCGTCGTTTGCCATACCGGCAAGAGTACTTGGCTGATTTTGCCGGTCAAGCACACGCTGTGGCCATGACCAAGCGCGCGGCGCTCGCCGCTCTCACCCTCGCCATGCTGGTGCCGTCGCTGAGCACCAGCATCGCCAGCGGCGCGGCGCCCACCCTGGCGGTGGCTTTCGACGCGACGTTCGCCCAGGTCCAGTGGGTGGTGCTGGCGTACCTGGTCGCCGTGACGGCGCTGACCGTCGTGGCCGGGCACGTCGGCGACACCACCGGGCGCAAGCGCCTGTTCCTGATCGGCATCGCGCTGTTCGGGGTGATGTCGGCGGCCTGCGCGGCGGCCCCCACGCTCGGCGTGCTGGTCGCCGCCAGGGCCGGGCAGGGCGTCGGCGCGGCGATCATGATGGCGCTGACCGTGGCGTTCGTCGGCGAGGCGGTGCCCAGGGAGCGGATCGGCACCGCGATGGGCCTGCTCGGCACCGTGTCGGCGGTCGGGACGGCGCTGGGGCCGCCGGTCGGCGGGGCGCTGATCACGGCCTTCGGCTGGGAGGCGATCTTCCTGCTGACCGTCCCGCTGAGCGCCACGGCCTTCGTGCTCGCCTACCGGTACCTGCCCGACGCGCCCAAGGCCCCGCGAGCCCGCCTCAGCCTGGAGGTGCTGCGCGACCGCGCCAGGGCGACGAACCTGCTGCTGAGCGCGATCGCGACCACCGTCCTGATGTCGACCCTGGTGGTCGGGCCGTTCTACCTGACCGGGGCGCTCGGGCTGGACGCTGCCGTGGTCGGGGCGGTCATGGCGGCCGGTCCGGTGGTCGCGGCGCTGGGCGGGCTGCCCGCCGGTCGGGTCGTCGACCGGCTCGGAACCCGCCGCACCACCGCGCTCGGGCTCGGCGGGATGGCCGCCGGGTGCCTGGCGCTGGCGACACTGCCGGAGAGCCTGGGTGTGCCCGGGTACGTCATCCCGATCGTGGTCATCACCGGGAGCTTCGCCCAGTTCCAGGCGGCCAACAGCACCGAGGTCGTGGCCACCGCGCCCGCGACCGGCCGGGGCGCGATCGCCGGGATGCTCGCGCTGTCTCGGCAGGTGGGGCTGATCCTGGGCACGGCGGCCATGGGCTGGGTGTTCACCACCGCCGCAGGGACCTCCGACATCACCGGTGCCGCGCCGGGCGACGTCGCCGACGCGCTGCGCACCACGTTCGCGACCGGGGCCGCACTGGTGGCGGGCGCGCTGCTACTGGCCACGGTCGGGCGACGGACCGCGTCACCGATGGGTGAAAACGTGGCCACGCGGGTATGAGCGGGGTGCCCGGAATCCCCCATTAGAGGACAATCAGCCCATGGACTGGATGCTCAGCCCCGAACTGTGGATCGCCTTCGGCACGCTCCTGCTGCTGGAGGTGGTGCTGGGGATCGACAACATCGTGTTCATCTCGATCCTCGCCGGTCGGCTGCCCGCCGCGCAGCAGCAGCGCGCCAGGGTGGTGGGCCTGTCGCTGGCGCTGATCACCCGGCTGCTGCTGCTGGCGTCGCTGTCCTGGGTGGTCGGGCTGACCGCGCCGCTGTTCACCGCGCTCGGCCAGGAGATCTCCGGCCGCGACCTGATCCTGCTGCTGGGCGGGCTGTTCCTGCTGGGCAAGGCGACCTTCGAGATCCACGAGCAGCTGGAGGGCGCCGAGCACGCGAACACCCGCAAGGCGGCGTCGTTCGCCTCGGTGATCGGCCAGATCCTGGTGCTGGACGTGGTGTTCTCGCTCGACTCGGTGATCACCGCGGTGGGCATGGTGGACGAGCTGGGCATCATGGTCGCGGCCGTGGTGGTGGCGATGGTGATCATGCTGTTCTCGGCGCGGGCGATCAGCGAGTTCGTCAACCGGCACCCCACGGTCAAGATGCTCGCCCTGTCGTTCCTGCTCCTCATCGGCGGCAGCCTCATCGCCGAGGGCCTCGACCAGCACATCCCCAAGGGCTACGTGTACGGCCCGATCGCCTTCTCCATCTTCGTCGAGTTCCTCAACCTGCGCGCCAAGGCCAAACGCGCCGCCACCCCGGTCCACCTGCACCCGACCTACATCAAGCCCCCGGACGAGTCGCCCACCACCGACCGCTGAGCCGGCGTCGTCACCGGCCGCTGGCGACCCGGCCCACCGCCACCCTGGCCGCCTCGGGATCGGCGAACACCGGTACCCGCTCGCTCACCCCGGTGATCCGCAGCACCCGGTAAGCCGCCCCACCGGGGTCGAGCACCAGGCACACCTGCACCCGCCCCCGCACGCACCCCGCCACGAACCGGTTCACCAGCCTCGCCCCGTGCGCCGACAGCAGGGCGACATCACGCAGATCGAGCACCACCACCCCGCCTTCCACGGCGCCCACCCAGGCGGCTCGCAACTGCGCCCCCACCCCCGCCACATCGACCGACCCCACGTCCCCCGCCACCCGCACCACCGTGGCCCACCCGGTCGACACCCGGCTGACCTCGACCCCACTCACCAACCACACCCCACCGCCTGTCGAACAAGGGGCTACATCATGCTCCTCCGCCACGGCACCGGACGACGCGACTCGTGTCCGGTCCGCCGGTGGCCCGGGGCGGTGGGAGGGGCGGTGCCGGTCGGGCGTGGTCGCGCGCCTGATCACCTGGGTACGGTGGGCGGATGGGGGCTGTGAGATCGAGGAGTCTTGGCCTGTTCCTGGCCATGGTGGCGGTGGTGGTGGCCGTCGTGGTCGTCGGCGGGTGGCTCGCGTTCCGGACGGCCGCGCACGCGTTGTTCCCCGATCAGTGCGACCAGGCTGACGAGCGGACGGCCGCGCGGCTCGAACGCGAGGACGTGCTCGCGGTCGTGCCGCCGGGGGTGGAGGGGCAGGCGCGGTTCACCACCATGCCGTGCCGGGACGACGACAACGTCGGCGCTGTCGGTCGCGACTTCCTGGCGAGCGGGGAGTACGCGGAGATCGAGACCTTCTACCAGCAGGCCTTCGCCGAGCGCGGATGGCGGTTGCGCGAGCAGGAGACCGTACCGTCCGGGAACTCCGACGTCGGGTTCTGCTTCGAGCACCCCGACTTCACCAACGTCGTCGCCGTGGTCCGGTTCTCCGCCGAGGTCCCGTACCACTACATGGTGATGTTCCGTTTCCGCCAGGTGGAGTACACCTGCGCCCCGACCTAGGTCCGAAGTGGACGGCCGGGCAGCAGCGGGCCGGGGTGGCGGGCGGCGAGGGCGGCGGCGCGGACGATGGATTCCTTGGCCAGGGCGGCGGTTCGGCCGGTGAGGGCCTGGGGCCGCGGGGTGTCGTCGGGGTTGAGGGGTTGGAGCAGGGCGTCGCGGCGGCCGAGGCTGAGGCACTGGGCCACGGAGGAGAAGTCCAGCGCGCCAGGGGTTCGGTCGGTGACGCGGGCGATGAGGTTGGCGGCGACGTGCCGGCCCGAGGGCAGGGCGGTGGCGCAGGCCATCCGGAGGTTGCCGGGGAGGGCGGTCGCGTCGCCCGCGGCGCAGACGGTGTCGTGGCTCTGGGAGCGCAGGGTGTCGTCGACCAGGACGCGGCCCTGGTTGTCGACGGCGAGCCCGGCGTCGCGGGCGAGGGTGGGGACGGTGAAGCCGGTCGACCAGATGGTGGCCTCGCCGGGCAGGTGCGCGCCGGTGGCGAGGGTGACGCCGCCCGGGTCGGTCTCGACGGCCTTGGTCTCGTGGACCTCGACGCCCAGGCGCCCGAGGACGGCGCGGACGTGGTCGCGGCCCCGGGGTGACAGCCAGGCGCCGAGCTCCTCGCCGGTGACGAGCCGGACCACCAGGTCACGCCGCGCCTCGGCCAGCTCGGTGGCGACCTCGATCCCGGTCGCGCCGCCGCCGACCACCGTCACCCGCGCGCCGTTGGTCAGCTCCGCGAGGCGCGCACGGGTCACCTCCGTGTCGTGCGCGCCGGACACGGTCAGCGTGTGCTCATTGGCAACGCCCGTGCTGCCCGCTGCGTAGACGAGGAAGTCGTAGTCGAGTTCCCGGGTCCCTACGAGCAAGCGACGCGAGTCAGGCTCTAGCGCTGTCACTGCCCCTAGGACGAACGAGATGCCCCGCTTCTCCAGCATCGCGCGCAAGTCGACCTGCTTGCTTGCCTTACCTACCGCGACCTGGTGTAGCCGCACGCGTTCGACGAACAACGGGCTGGGGTTGACGACGGTCACCTCGACCCGCCGCCCCAGCGTCCGGGCCACCCGCCCGGCCGCCGACAGCCCCGCGTACCCCGCCCCGACCACCACGATCCGCTGTGCCAAGGTCCTGCTCCTCTCGGTTCGCGACTTGAACCGAGCAGCGGGGCGATTGCTGACAGGACCGGGTGGTGACCCCGCTCACGCGGCGCCGATCTGGGCGGCGAAGTGGGCGAGCTTCTCCGGGTTGGCCAGCGCGTGCACGGTGCTGATCCGGTCGTCGACGACCTCGAAGACCACCACGCCCCACAGCTGCCCGTCGACCACCGCGACGATCCCGATCCCGCCGTTGACCTCCCGCAGCGTCACCTCCAGCCCGGGCACCGGCCGCGACATCCACCCGGCCAGGTAGCGCGCGACCCGCGTGACACCGCGCACCGGGCGCCGCGCCGCGTGGACCTTGCCGCCGCCATCGGCCCACGACACGACATCGGCGGCCAGCACCTGCTCCAGGCCCGCGAGGTCACCGGTGGCGGCCGCGGCGAGGAACCGGCGGGCGATGACCTGGGCCCGGTCCCGGTCCACCGGCAACCGCCTGCGCGACTGGTCGAGGTGCGCCCGCGCCCGCCGGTACACCTGCGCGGAGTTCGCCTCGGTCACGTCCAGCACCTCGGCGATCTCCCGGTGGCTGTACCCGAACGCCTCGCGCAGCACGAACACCGCCCGCTCGGCCGGGGTGAGCCGCTCCAGCACCACCAGCAGCGCCAACGACACCGACTCCCGCTGCTCGGCGGACTCCATCGGCCCCAGCGCGCCACCCTCGGTCAGCACCGGCTCCGGCAGCCACGGCCCCACGTAGCTCTCCCGCCTGGCCCGCGCCGCGGTCAACCGGTTCAAGCACAGGTTCGTGACCACCTTCGCCAACCACGCCGCAGGCGTGACCACCTCGTCCCGGTCCACCCCGTTCCACCGCAGGAACGCGTCCTGCACAACATCCTCAGCCTCGGCCGCCGACCCCAACAACCGGTACGCCAACGCGAACAACCGCCCCCGCTGCGCCTCGAACCCAGCCACCAGATCGCTCACCCCACCACCCTACCCCCAGTCCGATGTGGACTGACCAGGCACGGCCAGCGGCCGCCGATCTCGCGCGGGCGGGGCATACTCGGTGTGAAGCGACCCTTGGAGGACCGATGGCCAGGCTGCTCTACTCGGCGACCATGTCACTGGACGGCTTCATCGCGGGGCCGGACGGGGACATGTCGTGGCTGTCGGCGTTCTCCGGGCCGGATCCCGCGGTGGACGCGCTGGTCGACGAGATCGGGGCCCTGCTCGTCGGCAACCGCACCTACCGCGGTGACGACCCCAACCGCGGCACCGACAACGAGGGCGCCTTCGGCGGCGCGTGGTGCGGCCCCCAGTTCGTCCTGACCCACCACATCCCCGAGACCCCCGTCCCCGGAACGACCTTCCTCGACGACCTCGATACCGCCATCGCCGCCGCCAAACAGGCGGCGGGAGGCAAGTACGTCAACGTCCTGGGCGCCGACGTCGCCGCTCAGTGCCTGACCGCAGGCCATCTTGACGAGATCCTTGTCTACATCGCACCAGTGCTGCTGGGCGCAGGCACGCGCCTCTTCCTTCACGACGGCGGCACCAACATCTCCCTGGAACGCCTCTCCACCAACGAATCCCTGGCAGCGACCAGCATCTGGTACCGCGTCCCCCGATGAAGCGCACGAGAGGGGTCAGCGTGCTGGGTCGGTGCGCCACCAGCGGCGGGAGGCCAGGGCGGCCAGGGCTGCGCCGGTGGCGTTGAGGAGTACGTCGTCCACTGAGGACACGCGGTCCAGCTGGAAGACGTACTGGGCGGTTTCGACCAGGGTGGAGCAGGCCGCGCCGAGGGCCAGGATCCTGGGGGTGGATGCCAGGGCGGTGAACCGGATCGGGGCGAAGAAGCCCAGGGCGGCGAAGACCAGGAGGTTGCCGCCGATGCCGATCGGGCCCATCGACACCAGGTCCACCAGCGGGACCAGGCTCAGCCTGCCGGGGACGACGCCCGCGCCGGAGCCGGGCATCAGGGTCAGCCACACCCACGGCACCGTCCCGTAGGCCATGCCCACCTCGGCCAGCGACATCCGCCACGCCGACCGGACACCCGCGGCGCGCCGTCGCAGCGCCAGCGGCCACGCCACCAGGACGGCCACCGGCACGCCGACCAGTGTCATCAGCACCACGCCGTTCTCCGTGCTCAAGCACCCGTGCCACCGCCCCGCCAGGCACGCGGGCGCGGCCATCAGCAACGGCCCCCGCACGGCGAACACCGCCCCCGCCAGGCAGACGACCGCCACGGCGATGAGCACGATCCTGCGCCAGGGCAGCGTAGACACCGGTGGGCTGTGGTTCACACCCCCAGTAAAGCCGGCGGACCGTTGCCGTGGCGTAGGCGCTTTTCGATACGTCCGCGATATGCCGGTCAGCGTGGGACGTGGGCCGCGATGCCGTCGAGGAGGAAGTCGAGGCCCGCGTGGAAGGTCTGGTCGGCGTCGAGGTGGGGACCGTCGTGGACGAGGGTGGACAGGGCGGGGAAGCGGCCGGTGGCGAAGGTCCGGCGCAGGTAGGGGCCGAAGGTGGCCTGCCACTGCTCCTTGTCCATGCCGGAGGCCCGCTCGGCGCGGCGTTCGGTGATCTCCCGGCGGACCGCGCCGACCACGTACGCGTTGACCGCGGCGACCGCCGGGACGACGGTGGCCAGGTCGACGCCGTCCATCGCGGCCAGCACGGCCTCCGAGGTGGCCAGCGTGTTCGGCCCCAGTTGGGGGCGCCCGCCGATCAGGTCGGCGAGCCATTCGTGCTGGTGGGCGGCCTGCCGGGTGGCCTCGGCGAGGGAGCGCAGCACCTCGCGCCAGCCTGCCCCGGTGGGGCGGATCTCGGCGTGGACCGCGTCGACCATCAGGTCGAGCAGGTCCTCCTTGGTGGCGATGTAGCCGTAGAGCCGCATCGGCCCGACGTCCAGCGCCGCGGCGACCTTGCGCAGCGACACCGCGTCGAGCCCGTCCACATCGGCCAACTCGATCGCCGCCCGCACGATCCGGTCCCGGCTCAGCGGGGCGGGCACCGGCCGGTCCGGCGGCTCCGGCCGCTCCCACACCAACATACCGCCGACCCTACAGCGTCCAGCCTGATACGGTGTATCGACAGATACGGTGAATCGAGGCAGCCATGACCATCGCCATCGTCGGAGCGGGCCTGGGCGGCCTGGCGCTTGCCCGGGTGCTGCACGTCAAGGGCATCGAGGCCGTCGTCTACGAACGTGAGCCGTCACGGCACGCGCGCGGTCAGGGCGGCATGCTCGACATCCACTCCGGGCAGCGGGCGCTGCGCGAGGCCGGTCTGGTGGACGAGTTCCACGCGATCGCCCGCGGCTCGGGCCAGGACATGCGACTCCTGCGACCGGACGGAACCCTGCTGCTGCAAGAGGACACGCCCGACGACGCCCCGCTCCTGCGCCCCGAGGTCGACCGCGCCGACCTGCGCGCCATGCTGCTGGACTCGCTGCCGGAGCACGCGGTGCGCTGGGGGCACGCGTACGAGTCGGCAGGCAACGGCGTGCTGCGCCTCACCAACGGCAGCAGCGCGCCGTACGACCTGCTGGTCGGCGCTGACGGTGCCGGTTCCCGGGTCCGCGCGCTGCTCACCGACGCCCGACCGGTGCACGTCGGCCAGAACGTCGTCGAACTCGGCATCCCCGACATCGACCGCACCCACCCCGACCTCGCGGCGATGGTCGGGCGCGGCAACTACTGGGTGCTCGGCGACGGGATCTCCCTCGGCGCGCAGCGCAACGGCGACGGCCGCGTCCGCATCGGCGTCAGCTTCTACAACACCGGCGAGGACTGGTTCACCACCAGCGGCATCCCGCTCGACGACCCGGCCGCCACCCGGGCGCGGCTGGTCGACCTGCTCGCGGACTGGGACCCGCGCGTCACCGCACTCATCACCGCCTGCGACGACACGGTCGTCCCGCGCTCCATCACCACCCTCCCCGTCGGCCTGACCTGGCCCCAACCCCCACCACAACCCTGATCGGCGACGCCGCCCACCTCATGCCCCCAGTCGGCGAAGGCGCCAACATGGCCCTACTCGACGGCGCCCTCCTGGGCATCGCCCTAGCCACCCACCCCGACGATTTCCCCACCGCCCTCAGGGAATACGAACACGAGATGTTCGACCGCACCAGCAGAGCAGCCCGGATGTCAGCGGACATGCAGGAACTCCTCATGTCCCCCAACGCCGCCCAACGAATGCTCGCCTTCTTCCAACCCGACTGAGGCAACACAGCCTGCCGCGCGGGCGGCAAAGGTCGGATGGATCGCGTATCAACCCGTTGAACGCCATCGGGAAGTACGGGCCGGCCATGACTCAAGATCGCCGCCAAGGCAGCCGCCCGCTATCGAATGCGATGGCGAACCCTCGAAGGCATATCGACATGGACTGGGACAGCGGTCCGTACGCGCACGAGGTGACCAGGTGAAGCTGCGCGGGTTCCTGATCGAACTCGGCGAGGTGGAGCGGGTGCTCCGCATGCTGCCCACGAACGCCAAGGGCGAGGACGTTCCGCCACTCCACACCGGCGGGTAGCGACCTGGCATCCGCAACCAGGGCGAACGCGGGTGTGAATCTACGGTGCGCGCACCGCGGCCTCCGATCAGGGCTGAAGTCAACCCCTGGCCTGGGACGGACTCGCCACACGACGGGCTCTCTTCGCCGGTAGCGGCGCCGGCTTCGCGTGAGGGCTTGCCGCCGGCTGTGGTGTGCCGAAGGGGCTTGACCTTGTCGTTGGTGGCAGGGTTTGAGGATGGGGGTATGCGGAACAAGGTTGTCCTGATCACAGGTGCGGGTACCGGTATTGGCAAGGCCACCGCGCGGATGTTCGCGGCGGTGGGGGCGCGGGTGGTGGTCGTCGGTAGGCGGGCGTGGGTGCTCGATGAGGTGGCTGGTGAGCGGGTACGGCCGTTGCCCGCTGATGTCACCGGGGATGGCGAGCCCCAGCGGGCCGTCGACGCTGTGGTGGGTGAGTTCGGGCGGCTTGACGTGTTGGTGAACAACGCGGCGATCGTGCGTGGTGGTGCGCTGGGCGATATCCAGCCGGGGGCGATCGGGGAGCAGTTCGCGACCAACGTGACCGCGCCGATCCTGTTGGCCCAAGCGGCCGTTCCCGTCATGGCCAGCGGGGGCGTGATCGTGAACGTGAGCACCGCCGTTGGACAGCGGGCGTGGCCGGGTAGTTCCGTTTACGCAGCCACCAAAGCGGCCCTGGACTCGTTGACCCGCAGTTGGGCGGTGGAGTTGGCGCCGCGCGGAATCCGGGTGGTGGCGGTGGCGCCGGGTGCGGTCGACACGCCGATCGCCGATCACCAGGGGTTGTCGCCCGAGCAGCGGCGTGAGGTGCGCGAGTGGCAGGTGGCGCACACCCCGTTGGGGCGGATCGCCGATCCGGACGAGGTGGCCTGGGCGATCGTGCAACTCGCCACGCCCGCGGCCTCGTTCGTCACGGGGGTCGTGCTGCCGGTGGATGGTGGCGCTGTCGTCGGCTGAGGAGGTGATAGGACTGGTCGATGCGCATCGGAGAGCTTGCCCGGGCAACAGGTGTGACGCCCAGGGCTCTGCGCCACTACGAACGTGCCGGGCTGATCACCTCGCGGCGAGAACGGAACGGCTACCGCGACTACGGCAGCGGAACGACCAACCGAGTGCACAACATCCGCCATCTGCTCGCCGCAGGCCTGACCCTCGACGATGTCCAGGTCTTCCTGCCCTGCCTGGACGGCGATATCCGCGCGGCGCCGCCGTCGCCGGTGGGGATCCAGGTCGCGCGGGACCGCCTCGCCGTGCTCGAGCACCGCATCGCCGCCCAGACCGCGGCCCGCGACCGACTGGCGGCGGCGTTGGAAAGCCTGGGGGAGAACGCCGTGCGCGGTGTCCGGGCCTGGGACGTGCCCAGGCCCGGACAGCGAGGGGTCAGTTGATGCGCTTGATCTCGCCGCGGGCTCGGTAGAAGGAGCCGTTGGCCGAGGTGAGGACTTCGGAGACCACGTAGCGGGCGCCGGGGATGCGGATGTTCTTGGGGAACTGGACGCCCCAGGTGGGGTTGTAGCCGTCGGTGCGGACGTGGACCCGGACTCGGCCGCCGGACTGGACGCACTCGACGATGACACCGTCGGCGGGGGTGACGTGGGTGACGACCTCGACCTCGGCGGTGGCCTCGACGCGTTGGACGCTGCCCGCCTTGATGTCCTGGCGTTCGGGTAGTTGGCCCTGTTCGGCGGCGTGGACGGCGGCCGGGCTGGCGTCCACACAGGCCAGTGAGCCATCGGTGGTGACCAGGTACAGGCGCTCGCCGCGGTACTGCATGGAGTACGCGGAACCGCAGCCGGTGCCCAGCTTCCACAGGCGCGTGCCGTCAGCGGCGAAGCAGTACACAGAGGACTGGTTGTCACCCGCGAAGACGAACTCGCCATCGGGCGAGGTGGCGCAGGAGAACACAGCGGCGTCACAGCGGTAGTTGCCGGTGACCTTGCCGTCCGCCTTGGCGAAGCGGTGCACCCAGCCGCGACTGGTGCCCGCGAACACCTCGGCGCGCTCCTGCCATCCGAACAGGACACTGCCGGTCGTGTCCGCGTGCCACACCTGCTCGCCGCGCCCGGAGTAGTGCGTCACACCGCGGGAATGCCCGTGGTACACGCCTTCCGCGGCGTTGCGGACCATCCACGCGCTGTCGCCGGAGCTCGGCCGCGACCACTGGAACTCGTCCTCGTGGTCGACGACGGTCACGCCACCGTGCCGGTCGGACACCCCGAGCACGCCGTCGTGGATGTCGAGCCAGTAGATGTCGACGTCGTCGGCGATCTCGTAGGCCACCCGGGGGACCTTCGCGCCCAGGTCGTAGACGTTGCCGTCGTCGCACCCGGCGTAGATCCAGAAGTCGTCGGCGACGATGCACTTGACCGCGTCCGGGAGACCGAACCGGCCGGTGACGCGGCCGTCGTGGGTGAGGGTGTAGACGTCGCCGTTCTCGTTGCCCACCCAGGCCTGGTCCTCGCCGACGAAGATCCCGAACGCAGGCGCGCCGGAGGTGAACCGCCACAGCACCGGCGCCTGGCGGGCGGTCGAGCGGGTGCTGACGATCTCCCGCCTGCTCACCGGCCTGCGCCCCCGCTCCCCCTTGACCGCGGGCGCGTACCCCTTGCGCACCTTCTCGCCGATCTTCTTCTCGGCCGCCTTGAGCGCCTTGCCGTGGTCGGCGAACGACGCCGTCCTGACCTGCCCCTGCTCCCCGATCCGCCCGTAGGTGATGGTGACCTCGGTGTCCACGACGCGCACCTCGTAGAACTTGTGCGCGCCGCCCCCCGTCTCGGACAGCTCCAGGTACGTCGTGGCGGACATGTATCGATTCCTCTCTGCGTGAGCTGGACTCACACTATCGAGGGCCACCGACAGTCCCCGAAGGGTGACGATCAGCCAAACCGAACGTGCTCCGCAGGGCAGGCCCGTCGCTCTCCACAGTGGTCCGACCGCCGACCCGATGTGTGAGCGGGCGCGCGGCGGGGCATACCGGCCCCACCTCAGACCGAAGGAGATCCATGGCCGACCACGACCCCGTTCGCACGCTGGCGAAGCTCGCCGGGGGCATCCGGATCGGGATGCTGATCACCCGGGACGAGCACGACCACCTCGTCGGCAGGCCGATGGCGCAGCAGGAGACCGAGTTCGACGGCGACATGTGGTTCTTCGCCGAGCGCGGGTCCCGCAAGGTCGCGCACATCACCGCGTCCCCGCACGTGGGCCTGACCCTGACCAGCTCGGACACCTGGATCTCCATCGACGGCCGCGCGGTGGTCGTCGAGGACCGGATGAAGGCGCGGGAGCTGTGGAACGCGTGGGTCGAGGCGTGGCTGCCGCAGGGCCCGGACGACCCGTCGGTGGTGCTGATCAAGGTGACGCCGACGACGGCCGAGTACTGGGACACGCCCGGTGGCAAGGTCGCGTCCGCGTTGAGCTTCCTCAAGAGCAAGGCGACCGGTGAGCGCTACGAGGGTGGGGAGCACGAGGTCGTCGACCTGGCCGAGGGGAGCTAGACGATCCGGGTGGTCATGTGGACGGTTGTGCCGGATGCGCTCGGGGTGATGGTGACCTGGCGCATGAGGGCGCGCATCAGGGAGATGCCGCGGCCGCGGTGGGGGCTTCGGGCCGGGTCTGGGGGGAGCCAGCTGCCGGAATCGGTGGTGGTGAGGTCCAGGGTCGGGCCGGCTATCTCGGCGTGGAAGCGGACTGGGCCGGTGGTGTTGTCGCGGGAGCCGTGTTCTATGGCGTTGGCCCACGCCTCGCCGACCGCCACAAGAACATCCTCGATGGTGGCGGTGGGCACGGCGAACCGGATCAGCCAGTCGCGTAGGGCGTGGCGAGCGGGGGCGAGTCGGTGGGCCTCTGCGGCGAAGGTCAGGTCCAGAGGCGCGGGGTGGCGGTAGAGCAAGATCGCGACGTCGTCGTCATAGCCGCCGTCTGGGGCTAGGCGCGTCATCACCTGGTCGGCGAGTAGGTCGAGTTGGCCGTCGCGGCCGTGTTCCATCGTGTCGACTACCTGGGAGATGCCGACCGACAGCGCGCGGCGGCGGCGTTCGACCAACCCATCGGTATAGACCAGCAGGGTCGCACCCGCGGCGAGCACGCACTCGGACTCGGGGCGCTGGAACGGCGGTTGGACGGCCAGCGGGGTCGCCGAGGCCTGGTCGAGGTAGGCGGCGGACCCATCCGGGTCGGTGACGATCGCCTGCGGGTGGCCCGCGCTGGAGTAGGTCAGCGTGCCGGTGGCCGGGTCGAGCACGCCGCAGAACACCGTGGTGCACACCGCGCCGGGCACGTCGGCGGCGAAGTCGTCGAGCGCCATGAGCGTGCGGGCCGGGCCCGCGTTCTGCAGCAGCAACGCGTGGCAGGCGCTGCGCAGCTGCCCCATCACCGCCGCCGCGTTGAGCCCGCGGCCGACGCAGTCGCCGACCACGACGCCGATCCGGCCGTCCGGCAGCGGGACCGTGTCGTACCAGTCGCCGCCCACCTCCAGCGGGCTCGCGGCGGGTTCGTAGCGCACGACGAACCCGGCGGGCAGATGAGCCGGTCCGAGGATCGCGCGTTGCAGGGCCAGCGCGGTCTGGCGTTGCTGGTCGATCTGGTGAGCGCGCGACAGTCCCTGGGCGAGGTGCCCGGCCAGCAGCGACAGCAACAGCTCGTCCTGGTGGGTGAACGGCCGGTGCCGGTGCAGTTCGAGCCACAGCACCATCGGACCCTCGGGGTGGTCCAGGCTGATCCCGACGCCGACGCCCGGCTCGGTCACCGGGGCCAGGGTCGGGTGCGCGCGCAGCGCGGTGAGCGCAGACCTGAGCCGCTCGGGCAGGTCTACCCAGGTCAGGGCGGGGTCGGTGCTGGTGATCGCCGGGTCGGCACCGTGCGCGCCGACCACGGCGAGCACACGCGGTGCCCGCCACAGCCCCGCGAGTTCCTCCAGCGCCCCGGACAACGCCTCGGGCAGGCTGGTCGCGACGGAGACCCGCATGCTGAGGGCGGCGAGCGCGCTGTCGCGTTGGATGGCGTGGTGCTCGGCGGTGACGTCGCGGAAGGTGCCGACCGTGACGGTCCGGCCGGAGTCGGGGTCCTGGGTCTGGTTGTGCGTCGCGCTGATCCACAGCCGGTGCCCGTCGCGGTGCACGACCGGGACGACCGGGCGCACGCCCACCTCGCCGCCGATCAGGCTGGTGAAGGCGTCGAGCGCGCGCTGGTGGCCCTCGGGATCGGTGTCCGGGTCCGGCCACCACGGGTGCGGCGGCAGGTAGGGCAGTCCCTCTTGGCCGTACCCGAGGATGTCGGCGAACGCGGTGTTGACCTCGATGATCGCCCCGTCCTCCGCGCAGACGAAGAACGCCTCTTGCAGCGAGTCGACCAGGGCGGCGTGCCAGCGGGCGTGGTGGTTGCGCAACCGGGCCAGCTCGACGTTCGCCCGGACCCTGGCCAGCAGCTCCGCGGCCGCGAACGGCTTGACCAGGTAGTCATCGGCGCCCGCGTGCAGGCCCTCGATGGACTCCTCTTGGCCCGCACGGGCGGAGAGCAGCAACACCGGCACGGCGGCGGTACGCGGGTCGGCGCGCAGGGCGGATACCAGGCCTAGACCGTCCAACCTGGGCATCATCACGTCGCTGACCACCAGTTGCGGCGGCGCGGTGCGGACGATCTCCAGGGCGTCGAGCCCGTCAACGGCGGTGCGGACGCCGTAGCCCGCGGTGGTGAGCAGCCGGTCGAGGTACTCGCGCATGTCGGCGTTGTCGTCGACGACTAGAACCGTCGCGCCCTGTCCGGTGATCTCGGTGCTAGGGACGGCGAGCGTGTCGTGCTCGCCAGGTAGCCAGCGCAGCGCCTCTTGCACGTACGGGTCTGCAGTCATGGTGACGGCACTGGCGGTCTGGTCGTGTGCGACGGCGTCTGCGGGCAGGTGCGTGCGACCGAACGGGAGGCGTATCGTGAAGCGAGTGCCTTCGCCCTCGACGCTGTCCCCGACGATGGTGCCGCCGTGGAGTCCCACCAGTTCCTGCACGAGCGCCAGGCCGATACCGCTGCCTTCGTTGGATCGCGACCGCGCGTTCTCGATGCGGTGGAAGCGTTCGAACAGCCGGGGAATCTCCTCGTGCGGGATACCGACGCCGGTATCGCTAACGGTGACGACCGCCGTGGGGCCGTCCGCGCGCACCGAGACGCCGATCGAGCCGTCGAAGGTGAACTTGACGGCGTTGCTGAGCAGGTTGAGGACGACCTTCTCCCACATGCCCAGGTCCAGGTACACCGGCTCGGGTAGCGGCGGGCAGTCGACGACGAAGTCCAGGCCCGCCTTGTCGATCGCCGAGCGGAACACGCTGGCCAGTTCCAGCGTGGTCGCGGCGAGGTCGACCGGCTCGTAGCGCGCCCGCGCCCGGCCCGCCTCGATCCGGGAGAAGTCGAGCAGCGTGTTGACCAGCTTGCCCAGCCGCAGCCCGTTGCGGTGCACGATCGCCAGGTCCTCGCTCGTCGCGGGGTCGGCCCTGGCGAGCATGTCCTCGACCGGGCCCATGATCAGGGTGAGCGGCGTGCGGAACTCGTGGCTGATGTTGGAGAAGAACGTCGTCTTGGCGCGGTCGAGCTCGGCGAGTTCCTCGGCTCGCTGCTGCTGCGCCCGGTAGCTGCGCGCGCTGGCGATACCGGCGGCGACATGGCCCGCGACGAGGTCGATGAAGCCGCGGTAGCCGTCGTCTAGAGGCCGGAACCGGTTCAACCCGGCGACCATGAACCCGTAGTCGCGCAGCGGTAGGACCAACGCGCGGGTGGGAGGCGCGGGCCAGTCGCCGTTCCCAAGGCCGTGGAACACCGTGGGGTCGAGTTCCAACAGCTGCGGTTCTGACGCTAGAGGCCAGATGTCGGCCGGGTACTCGATGTCCACACCGGTCGCGCTGGTCAACCGCGGGTCGCCCTGGGTGGCGTAGGTGAGGGTGAACGGCAGGTCGCGGGGGTTGCGCGCCAACTGGTCCCTGGCGAAGGCGAGCGCCTCCTGCTCGGTGCGCTGCGCGTTGGGGTCGGAGCCCAGGTCGCGCAGTGTCGCCATCCGCCGCTCGCCGATGATCCGCTCGGTGTCCTCGCTGACCACGCACAACATGCCCACGACGGCCTCGGTCTCGTCGCGCAGCGGGCTGTAGGAGAAGGTGTGGTAGCTCTCCTCGCGGAAACCGGAGCGCTCCACGAACAGCAGCAGCGCCTCGTCCCAGGTCGCCTGCCCGGTGGTCATGACGGTGTCGATGCGCGGCCCGATGTCGGTCCAGATCTCCGCCCACACCTCCCGCGCGGGCCGCCCCAGCGCCCACGGGTACTTGCGCGCCAGCGTGTCGCGGCGGTAGGCGGCGTTGCAGAAGAACGTCAGCTCCGGCCCCCACGCCAACCACATCGGGAACCGCGACGACAGCAGGATGCTCACCGCGGTCCGCAGGCTCTGCGGCCACCCCGACGGCTCCCCCAGCGGCCCACCGGCCCAGTCGACCGCCGCCAGATCCCGCCCCACCTCGGCATCGGCGGCGAACACATCGCCCCCACCCGACCTCGTCACCGCCGTACTCCGTCCGCTCCGCGCCGGTCTCGCAGGCGGTAGTCAACCACGCCCCTCCCCCGCCGACAGGCCCAAACCCCGGCCCGCGGGAGTCCGCGACGCGGGGTGGTGGCGCGCCCGAACCAGCCTGACGCGCATGGCTGAACCACGGGCGGAGTCCGGCAGCGAAGACGCGCGGGAGCGGGCGGCGCGGCTCAAGGAACGGGTCTACCTGACCTTCACCGCGCTCGCCGTCGTCCTCGCGTTGCGCTCGCACGGCGGTGAGGCGGGCGAGGCCGCGGCCGTCCTGCTGATCACGGTCACCGGCACCCTGCTGGCGGTCCTGGTGGCGGACATCGTGTCGCACCTCGCCGTGCACGCGGTGTTGCCGGACCGCGCCGAGTTCGGCCGGATGGTGCGGGTGACCGCCGGGGCCCTCGGCGCGGTCACCCTGCCGTTCGTCTTCCTCGGGTTGGCCGCGGCGGGCGTCTGGCGGGTCGAGGCCGCCCTGAAGGGTTCGACGATCGCCCTGGTCTCGGCGCTCGCCGCGATCGGCTACCTGGCCGTCCGGCGCGTCCGGCTGCCCGCGTGGCAGCGGCTGATCGTCCTCGGCGCCGAACTGGCCCTCGGCGCGGCCGTCGTCGGGCTCGAACTGCCGGCGCACGGCTGACACCCGCACATCACTGGCACTTGCCACGTTGTCGCGTGCGTACCTGAGCACATATATTCGGCGCCATGTCCGCGTTGGCGAACCGCACGTACCGGCGGTTGCTGGTCGCGCACGTGGTCGCGCTGGTGGGCACCGGGCTGACCACGGTGGCGCTGGGGCTGCTGGCGTACGACCTCGCGGGGGCCGGGGCGGGCGTGGTGCTCGGCGGGGTGCTGGCGGTGAAGATGGTCGCCAACGTGCTGGTCGCGCCGGTGGCCGCCGCGGTGGCGGAGCGGGTGGGCAGGCGGGCGCTGCTGGTGTCCACGGACCTGGTCCGGTGCGGGGCCGCGCTGGCGCTGCCCTGGGTGGACGCGGTGTGGCAGGTGGTCGCCCTGGTCGCGGTGCTGCAGGTCGCGGCGGCGACGTTCACCCCGGCGTTCCAGGCGGTCATCCCCCGGGTCCTGACCGACGAACGCGACTACACCCGCGCGTTGTCGCTGTCTCGCCTGGCCTACGACGTCGAGGGCGTGGTCAGCCCGGTCCTGGCGGCGGCGCTGCTCACGGCGATCACCTTCTCCTGGCTGTTCGTCGGTACCGCTGCCGGTTTCCTGGTGTCCGCTGTCCTGATCGCGACTCTTACCCTGCCTGCCCGTGCGGACACCTCGACGTCGTTGGCCGAACGCACGATCAAGGGCATTCGCGCCTACCGCCACACCCCGCGCCTACGGGCACAGTTGGGGCTCAACCTGGCTGCCGCGGCCGGGGGCGCGATGGTGTTGGTCAACACGGTCGTGCTGGTGCGCGGCGACCTCGGCATGGGGCCGACAGCGGTCGCGGTAGCGCTAGGAGTGTTCGCGGCGGGCTCTATGGGCGCGGCGCTCGCGTTGCCGCGGTTGCTCGACCGGCGGCCGCAGCGGCGGGTGATGGTCGGCGCGGGCGGGGTTTTGGTGGCGTTGATGGTGGCGGGTACGGCGGTGTTCTGGACCGGCGTGCGGTGGGGGCCACTGCTGGGGTTGTGGCTGGCGCTCGGGGTGGCGTACTCGGCGGTGCTGACCCCGGTCGGTCGGCTGATCCGGGCGTCGGCGCATCCGGACGACCTGCCCGCGCTGTTCGCCGCGCAGTACGCCTTGTCGCACGCCGAGTGGCTGGTGACGTACCTGCTCGCCGGTCTGCTGGGCGGCGTCGTCGGCCCGGCCGCGACCCTGGGGGTGCTGGCGCTGGTCGCGGGCGCGGGCCTGGTCTTCGGCGCGCGGGCGTGGCGAGGCGCGGACTCGGTGGAGCACGTGCACGCGGACCTGCCCGCCGGTGACCCGCACCTCGGTGACGCTGTCCGCTGCTCCGGCGGGTGGCGGCACACGCACCACTACGTCATCGACCGCGTGCACCGCCGTTGGCCGGTCGCACGCCGGTAAGAGCTGCGAGAATGTCCCACCATGCACGCCCCCCGCCGCGCCGAGCCCGACTGGCGACAGCTGCCGCCCGCGGAACACGTGGTGGTCGCCGTCGACTCGCTGCGGATGCTCGCCGACCCCACCCGCCTGCGCATGCTCTGGCTCCTGTGCGGCACCGAGTACGACGTCACCACCCTCGCCACCGCCGTCGGCATCGCCCGCCCCGCGGTGTCCCAGCACCTGGCCAAACTCCGCCTCACCGGCCTGGTCACCCTCCGCCGAGACGGCCGCCGAGCCCTCTACCGAGCCACCGGCACCCACGTCCGCCACATGCTCGCCGAAGCCCTCCACACCGCCCACCACCACGCCGCGGGCCTACCCGAGCACGACTGACCGCACCCGGGGCATCGGTCACCGCAGCAGGGGCACGAACCCCGTCGCCCGGGTCTGGGTTGGGTCGGGCTCGCAGGTCAGGTCGTGGCTGGGGAGGGTGCCGGTGGCCAGGAAGCGGTGGGTCTCGGTGATCGCGCAGGACGGGGTGGTGGGGTCGTAGGCGCCGTGGTTGCCGGTGTCCACGGTGATCAGGCGGGCTCGGGGGCCGAGGGAGGCGCGCATGCCGAGGGCTCCCGCATAGGGCGTGGCGGGGTCGCGGCGGGTTTGGAGTAGGAGGACGTTGGTGGGGCCTTCGGGGGTGACACGGGTGGGGGGTTCGAGGGGTTCGGGCCAGAAGGCGCAGGGCCAGATGTTCGCGCCCATCCCGCCCAGGATCGGGTATCGCGCCCGGTTCACCCGGACCTCGCGCCGGTACTGGGCGATGTCGTGCGGCCAGTACCTGTCGCCGCAGGTGACCGCCATCAGGACGGCGACCGAGTTGTCCTGCGGCACCCCGGGCACCAGCTCCGGATCGCCCCAGGCGGGGGCCGGGCCGCGGCCGGTCAGGAACAGCCACCACGCGCCGATTTCCGGGAAGTACAGGCTGTGGTACGAGTACGCCCGGAAGATCGCCCGGAACAGGTTCCCGTTGACCGGCCCGGCCTTCGGGTGCGTCACCGGTGATCGGTCAAGCTCCTTGGCCAACGCCAGCAATCCCGTCCGCACCTGGTCTTGAGTCGCGCCGAACCCTCCTTCCCGCACGGCCCAGGCCGCGAAGTCCGGGAAGCGCAACTCGGCGCCGCTGTCCCACAACGCCCACTGCCGGTGCCACACCCGGTTGGGATCGACGTTGCCGTCCAACACGATCCGGTCGGTCCGCTCCGGGAACAACGACGCGTACACCGCACCGAGGTAGCTGCCATAGGAACCGCTGGAGTACGAAATCCTCCTCTCCCCCAAGGCAACCCGGATCCGGTCCATGTCGCGAGCCGTGTTCGCCGTCGTCACGTGCCGGACCAGGTCGCCGCCGTGCTTGAGGCAGTCGCGGGCCAGATCCCTTGCGTAGTCGACATTCCCGGTGATCGAGCCATCCGCGGCCGGGAACGGCATGACCCACTCGTTGGGCAGTTCGGCGGGCGAGCGGCCGCACGTGATCGGCGTGCTGTAGCCGACGCCGCGCGGGTCGAACCCGATCAGGTCGTACCGGTCCAGCACCTCCCGCGAGTACGCCTGCGCGTACCGGCTCGGCAGGTGCAGACTGGCCTGACCAGGCCCGCCTCCGTTGTGCAGCAACACCCCGCGCCGGAGTCCGGGTTTCGCGGTGGCGAGCCGGGACACCCGGATCTCGATCTTGCGCCCGCCCGGCGCCCGGTAGTCCAGCGGCACCTCCAGCACCGCGCACCGCAGCCGCGGATCGCTCCCGGCCGGATCGGGCGGGCACTGCCCCCACGCCAACCCGGACACCTCGGCCACCGCGGGCACGATGCCGCCGAATGCCACGGCCAGCACCACCGCGCCGACCACCCACCGCCGTCCGATCATGTCTAGACCATAGGGACAAACCCGACCACCGGTCCAGCACCACCCACCCGGACCACGGTCCACCGCGGCGCCCGGATCCCTTGATGGACAAGCGAATCCGTCCGGTATGTCGCATCTCGACGAACGGAGTCCACGAAGATCGACAATGGTGCAACCCCGCGGGCCGGACCGGGCGTGGAGCAGGTGTGCGGCCGGACCGGTCGACCCGGTCCGCAGGCGTAGTGCCGAAACAACAGGGGTGTCCATGCGGTTCAGCAAGCTCGGTGTCGTAGCGCTCTCGGTCCTCGCGGGGGTGGCAGTTCCGCGGGTGGCGCAGGCGGATCCGCCCGCGCACAACTATCCCGTGCACTCGGCGGGGTGCCAGAACACGACGACCACCCTCCCGCTCGGGCAGTCGGTGGCGCAGACCATCACCTCCGGGAACCTGACCAGGGGCTACCAGATCCACCTGCCCACGACCTACCAGGCGGGCCAGCAGAAGCCGCTGGTCCTGGCCTTCCACGGGCGCAAGGGCGACGGCGCCGACATCGAGCGCTTCTCGAAGATCGACAGCCTCGACACCATCGCCGTCTACCCGGACGGCGTCCAGGGGCAGGGCGGCGAGCGGGCGTGGCAGGGCGCGCCCTACGCGGCGGCGGTCGACGACGTCCAGTTCGTCGCCGACCTGCTCGACCACCTGCAGGCGACGCTGTGCGTGGACCCGGTGCGGATCTTCGCGGTCGGCAAGTCCAACGGCGGCGGGTTCGCGGCACTGCTGGCGTGCAGGCTGCCGCTGCGGATCGCCGCCTTCGGCGCGGTCGCGGGCGCGTTCTACCCCGGCACGGACTGCGCGACGCCGGTCGAGGTGCCGATCATCGACTTCCACGGCACCGCCGACTCGGTCATCGCCTACACCGGTGACAGCACCAAGCCCGTCCCGTCGATCTTGCCTTGGGCGCAGACCTGGGCCGACCGCGACACCTGCCTGCCGACGCCCACCTCGACGCAGCTCAGCAGCGAGGTCGTGCGGTACACGTGGGGTTCCTGCGTGCGCAACACCGCCGTCGCGCACTACAAGATCCTCACCGGCGACCACACGTGGCCGGGCGCGGACGTGTTCAGCGGACCGGGCAAGACGACCGGCCAGATCCAGGCGCACCAGGTGATCTGGGACTTCTTCGCCGCGCACCCGCTGACCCCCTTCATCATCTCCTGAATCGGCGGCCACGCAGATGTCCCTGTCCCGAAGGGGTTTCCTCGTAGCGGGGTCGGCGGCGGCGATAGTCCTGGGCGTGAACGTTCCCGCGTTCGCCGCCGCCCCCTACGACGCGTTGCGCGCTCGATGGCGCGACCTGCTGGTCGGTGTCGGCTACGACCCGGCCGCTGAACCATTCCACAGTGCTCTCATCAACACCGGCAACGCGGCCACCACCTACCGCGACAACATGGTCGTCACCAGCTCAGGTGTGTGGCCCGAGTGCCCGATCGGGACGAAGTCGGCGAACGTCACCAACACCTACGCCCGGTTGCGCGTGATGGCACTCGCCTACGCGCAACCGGGCACGGGCCAGACGGGTTCGCCGGACATGGCCGCGTCGATCATCACCGGTCTGCAATGGATGGTGGACAACGCTTACACCGCGGGCAGCTCCCCCTACGACAACTGGTGGGACTGGCGGATCGGCGCGCCGCAGAAGCTGGTGGACATCTGCTGCCTCGTGCCGGTGCCGTCAATTCTCCTGGCGTCACAACTGGCGGCGATCGACTACCACGTCCCCGTCTCCGAACTGGCGCAGTACACGGACAAGAGCACCGGGGCGAACCGCGTGGACCTCTGCCAGGTGATCGCGTTGCGCGGGGTCCTCGGCGAGGACTCCGCCAAGATCACCTCGGCGCGGGACGGGTTGTCACCCGTGCTGCCGACCGTGCTGACCGGGGACGGCCTGTACGCGGACGGCTCGTTCGTGCAGCACACCCGGGTGCCCTACGCGGGCGGGTACGGCGCGGTGCTGCTCAGCGGGTTGACCAAGGTGCTGCACCTGCTCGCCGGGTCGTCGTGGGCGGTGACCGACCCGAACCGGCAGGTGCTGTTCGACTCGGTGGAGTCGACCTTCGCGCCTTTCATCCACAACGGACTCGTCGGCGACGCCGTGTCCGGGCGCGGCATCGCCCGCTCCGACCAGGACGACCACCAGCGCGGGCACAACATCGTCGGCGCGATCGTGCTGCTGGCCTCGACCGGGTTGGCCACGCCCACCGAGTCGGACCGCTGGCGCGCGATGGCGAAGGGGTGGATCACTCGCGGCACCTACGCGCCTTACACCGACCACCTGGCGGTACCCGACCTGGCACGCGCGCTGGCGCTCCTGGCGAACGCGGGTGTTCCCGCTGCCGCGCACCCACCGTCGAGTCACGTCTTCGGCGCTATGGACCGCGCGGTGCACCGGCGTCCGTTGTGGACGTTCATGGTCTCGATGCACTCGCTCCGCAGCACGTTCTACGAGACCGGCAACGGTGAGAACCTGCGTGGCTGGCACACCGGCAGCGGCATGACCTACTGGTGGGGCCAGGACGACGGGCATTACTCCGACGCGTTCTGGCCGACCGTGGACCCCTACCGACTGCCCGGGGTCACCGTGTCCCGCAAGGTGCTGGCGGACGAGGCGGGTGGCCCGTGGAACGCGACCGTACCGACCAACACCTGGGCGGGCGGCGCCTCCGACGGCGTGGCGGCGGCGATCGGCCAGCACGTCACGGGGTTGCAGTCGACCTTGACCGGCCGCAAGTCGTGGTTCTGCCTGGATGATGCCGTGGTGTGCCTGGGCGCGGGCATCACGGCCACCGATGGCGTGCCGGTCGAGTCCATGGTGGATAGCCGCAACCTCGGCGCCTCCGGGACGAACGCGCTGGTCGTCGACGGTGTGAACCAGCCGGCCACCCTCGGCTGGTCGAAGGCGTTCCCCAGCGCCAACTGGGCGCACATCGGCGGCTTCGGCGGGTACCTGTTCCTCGGCGGTTCACCGGTCTCCGCGTCCCGGGCCGTGCGCACCGGCTCGTGGCGAACCATCGATTCAGGCGGCCCGACGACTGCGATCACCCGCCGCTTCCTCACCCTGTGGCACGACCACGGCACAGACCCCGTCAACGCTTCCTACGCCTACATGGTGCTGCCCGGCGCCTCGGACACCACAACAGCGGCACGCAGCGCGTCACCTGGTGTGACCGTCGTGGCGAACACGTCCACGGTGCAGGGAATCGCGGCAGGCACGGTGCGAGCGGCCAACTTCTTCGCCGCGGGCACCTGCGGGTCGATCATCGCGGACGGCCCGTGCTCGGTGCTCTTGCGCCAAGTGGGGCCGGTCCTGACCGTGGCCGTGTCCGATCCAACCCGCACCACGACCACCGTGACGATCACCTTGTCGGACAACGGCTTCACCACGGCGGACGCGGACACCGGCGTCACCGTCCTGCGGACCTCCCCCGTGACAACGCTCTTGGTCGAGCTAGGCGGAACCCTCGGCGCCAGCCGCACAGTTCGACTCGGCACGGGATCACCCGTGGTGCCAGGCACCGCACTGACCTTCACCCCCGCGGCCGACGCTTACGTGCGCGACGGCACCTACGCGGACCAGAACTTCAGCACCGGCCGCCTCATAGTCAAGGCGGCGACAGCCCCCGGCTACTCACGACGAGCCTATCTGCGATTCACCCCAGGGCTGGCCGCGCCACCGAAGCGAGCGGTGCTGTGGTTGCGCGGCAGGGTGAACGACGGCGAGAACACGCATTCCACCGTGACGGCACGCGCGGTGACCGGATCGTGGACCGAGACCGGGGTGACCTGGAACAACCAGCCATCACTGGGTTTCGCGCTCTCGACCGTGCCGATCAGCAAGACCACCGACTGGATCGGTCTGGACGTGACGGCGGCGGTGGCGGCCAACCCCGCCAGCGTGTCGTTCGGCCTGTCAGGCAGCGCGTTCGCCCTGGAGTTCGACAGCCGTGACACCGCGGCGACCCGACCGGTGCTGGAGGTAGTCAGCTGACTCAGCCCTGGCCGGGAGGGGTGAACGGGCCCGCGGGGAGACCGACCTGGCGGAGCAGGTCGGCGAGGTTGTAGTAGTCGTCGGCCGTGGCGATGTGGTCGCGGTGGAGGGTGAAGACGGAAGTCGCCTTCACCGCGAAGGACCGGCCTGCCGGGTTGTTGGGCGGGGTGAACGGGTTCTGGTCGGTGGAGGTGCCGCTGAAGGTCCAGGTCACGGCCACCTGGTCGCCGGAGCGGAAGGCGGTGTGGACAGTGGCGTGGAGCGGCGTGATGGCGCGCTTGGTCAGCTCCACCCACTGCTTCACACCCGCCCGACCGGTGAACGACGCCTGGAAGGCGTGGTCGGTGTAGGTGCCGTCAGCGGTGAACAGGGCGCTCAGCGCGTTCGCGTCGCCGCGGTTCCAGGCGTCGGCCCACTGCTCGACGATCCGGGGGAAGTGCCGGTGCGCGCTGTCCTGCGCGGCTGCCGGACCCGCGGGCTCGGCCACCGAGAGGGACGACGAGGTGAGGGCGAGTCCGGCGACCAGGGCGGTCGCGGTGAGCAGGCGGCGGGCGGTGCGGGACATGGCGGGGGCCTCTCGATCGGGAACCCTCGGCGCGGGTCCGTCGAGGTCGACCCTGCCGTGGCGGCGAGGCACGCCGCGTCCGCGAGGATTGCGTAGATCGGCCGACTACGCAGCCGGGTAGTCGCCGTCCGGGTGGGTCCGCCAGGTCAGCATGAGCGCGCGCAGGGCGCGGTCGGCCAGGTGCGCGGCCCGGTCGAAGCCGATGGTGTCGAGCTGGCCGAGGCTCGCGATCCCGTACAGCGTCCCCCAGGCGACCTCGCACGCCTCCACCGGGCTCGCCAGCACGACCCCGTGCTCGGCGGCCCACCCGGTCATCAGGTCGACCACCAGGCGGGTGATCGGCGCGGCGGCGCGGAACCGGTCGTGCGGGTCGACGGCGGTGTTGTTCATCAGCGCGTACAGGTGCGGGTTGTCGCCCGCGAACCGCACGTAGGCCCCGGTGGGCGCCAGCAGCCGGTCGTCGGTCGTCGTCGCGGTCCGCGCGGCCGCGGCCATCCGCTCGCGCAGCCGCTCGTAGCCGACCTCGACCAGCGCCAGCAGCAGCGCCTGCTTGTTGGCGAAGTGCTGGTAGACCACCGGCGCGGTGTACTCCACCTCGCCCGCCACCCGCCGGACGGTCAGCGCGGCCGCGCCCTCGCGCTCCAGCAGGGCCAACGCGACCGCGACCATGCTCTCGCGGACGGTCGCCCGTTCTCGTTCCCGCCGAGTGCCGGTCGACATCGCCCTCCCTCGCTCGCGGTAGCCGATCGTAACGCCGGTCCGCCCCCGCCCGGCCCTCCCCTCGGCCCGGGCACGCCTCTCGGGATCTAACAACGTTAGAATAGCTATCGTCGTTAGCACCCCGAGGAGGAGCGCCATGTCGATCGTCGCCCGGCGGGACGAGTCGCGGGTGCTCGACGAGCTCACCCGGTCCGCGCGCGGCGGCCAGGGCGGGGCGGTGGTCGTGGTCGGTGCCGCCGGGATGGGCACGACGGCGCTGGTCGACAGCGCGCTGGCGGGCCTCGACGGGTGGCTGGTCCTGCGGGCGGCGGGCAGCGAGTTCGAGCGCGACCTGCCCTACTCCTGCCTGCGCCAGCTCTGCGCGCCGGTGGTCGAGCAGCGCGCCGCCCTGCCCGCGGTGCAGCGCAAGGCGCTGGAGTCCGTGTTCGGGCTCGGCGGTGGCACGACGGCGAGCCCGCTGGTGATCGGTCTCGCCGTCCTCGGCCTGCTGCACGAGCTGGCCAGGCGGCGGCCGGTGTGCTGCGTGGTCGACGACGCCCAGTGGGCCGACGAGGGCACCAGGCAGGTGCTGGCCTTCGTCGCGCGCCGGGTCGGCGCCGAGCGGATCGCCGTCGTCATCGCCACCAGGGCAGGCTGCCCCGGGCTCTCCGACCTCCCGCACCTGCCGCTGTCCGGGCTCGGTGACGCCGACGCGCGGTCGCTGCTGCGCTCGACGGCACGGCCCGGCCTCGACGACGAGGTGCTCGACCGGATCGTCGCCGAGGCGGGCGGCAACCCGCTGGCGCTGCTGGAGTTCGGCCGCGACGCCGGTCCGCTCGGCCTGCCCGTCCACCGCGCCCACCACCGGGCAGGCGTCGCCGAAGCGCTGGAGGCCGAGTTCGCGCGCCGGGCGAAGCGGTTGCCGTCGGCCACCCGGACGTCGTTGTCGCGGACGCTGCGGGACGTGATGTCGAACGGGTGCGCGGCTTCGGCGCCGACCACGTCGTGGAGCGCGGAAGTGGCGTGGCATCTCGGATTCGCGCAGTGATACCTGACGGCGTGCCCGGCCTCGTGGACGGCTCGGCACAGACCGCGGAGGTACTACCGGCCGTCGCGGATGGCGGACACCTGGCCGAGCTGCGCGGCTGGGCCGGTCCTGCCGACCGCGGCATCCACGTGCACCCGGTGATGGTGACGGACGGCCTCACCTCAGATGGACACCCTGCGCCGCCAAACCGAGAACGGCACCCTGACCTCGCACGTCGCCGAGGTACTCCCCGCGGCCCGGGCGGTCGAGGCCCACCACATGCTGGAGGCAGGCGGCGTCCGCGGCCGGTTGGTGCTGGACTTCACCTGACCCGGCGTGGTGCTAGCTTGCCCGCGGCGTTCGTGTTGACTGGGTGTGAACCGAGCACCCACCGGAAGGGCCGTGATGAGCACCGACGCCAGTTCGCTGACCGCCGATGACCTGGAGTTCCTCCAGCGCCCGCTGCACGGGCTGCTGTCCGTGGCCGCGGGCCCGGTCCCGGCCCAACCCCGCCCCGTGTGGTTCGAGGCCACCGCGGACGGCACCGTCCAGCTCTTCACCGGGCCGGAGACCGTCAAGGTCCGCCGCCTGCGCCGCGACCCCCGTGCCTCCATCGTCGTCGCGGCTCCCGTGGGCGAGCGTGAACGCTGGATCTCGGTCGCGGGCACCGTCACCATCGAACTCGACGGCGCCCACGACCTCGCCTCCCGCCTGGCCGCCCGCTACTGGGACCTCGACGACCCCATCCGCGCCAAGGACTTGGCCGCGCTGCTGGCCGAGGACCAGGTGCGCCTGGTCCTCCACCCGGAGACCGTCCACCGCTTCGCCTACTGACCTCCAGCGGGGCGGCGCTGCTGTGGTTCAGCGTCAAGGAGAAGGTGATGGGAGGCGGTAGCGGTGAGCAGTCACACCGTCCCGCGCTTCCGCCTCTCCGGGAGGACGATCACCGCCTGAGCGGAAGCGCGCTCCCGTTTCCGAAGGTGGAAGTCCTTGTCCCGACGTGCCCATGCTCTCGACAGCTCGTTCTGGAAACTGTTCGCGGCATCCGCCACGACGACCTGCGCCGATGGGATCGGCAAGGTCGCACCGGCCTGGGCGGTTCCGCGGCGGTCGGCCCGGTGACCGCCCGGATCGGCAGACCCCGAGCGATCACCGCGGCCGTGGTGGTCGCACCCGTCATGTGCGTCCTACTCGGCACGACCACCAACACCTAGTCCTGTCGATGTCCCTACACCAAGTGATGATCCCCACCGACCGACTAGGCCTGATCACCAGACACCGCAACCTCATCACGGAATCCGCGGCGCCCTGACCACGCGAAGACGGCTCAGCAGAAGTACTCGGCGAGAACCCAGCCGCCGTAGGGGGCGTTGATGTGCCACCAGACGCCGTTGTAGTGGTCGTCGACGTTGACGTAGATCCCGTTGTGGATGACGGCGCCCGTCCAGTAGCCGTTCCCGTCCGGCGCGCTGTAGACGCGGACCGTGTCGGCACGGCACTGCTGGCGGTTCTCCAGCACACTGGCCGGAGCCGCGGTGGTGGCCGACGCGGGGATCGCGGCCGCGCACGTCAGAGCCGTTGCCGCCAACACGACACCTATCGCTGACCTGAGCCTGCTCATGGTTTGAGGTGAACCTTTCGCTCGGTTGTCGGGAAAATTTCCCACACCAACGACAGTAGGGCGAGATCGGCGGCCCCGAGCCGGTCGACCACCGGAACCCGCTCAACAGCCCAACACGCCTCTCGGTAGCACCACGGCGGTCATCCACCCGCACACCGAGCGGCGAGGAACCGGGCCGGATGTTCACCCCTTCGTCGCAGTCCGCGTCCGAGGTGGACGCCGTCAGCGGACTGGAACTCCTTGGAGCGGGGACCTTTGCGCCGGACGGGACTCGGGCGTGCGCATCGCGATGGCGAAGAAGTCGCGTTGGTCGGGGACGAGGTAGCGGTCGGGCGGGCTGCTCATGGTGGGCAGGAGGCGGGTCGGGGCGGTGGTGGGTGCGTCGGGGCGGTAGGCGGTGAAGACGACCATGCCGGTGTGGATGTCGAGTTCCAGGCCGCGGGTGATGCCTGCCTGGAGCATCGCGTCGGCGAGGGTTCGGAGGGTGAGCTGGTCGCCGCCGACGTAGATCAGGTTGCCGTGCGCGTCGAGGCCGAGGCCGGAGCGCCAGGCGTACTGGAACTGGTTGCGGGCGTTGCCCCAGCGCTCCGCCGCGTTCTGGTCCAGCCCCGGCACTGCCTGACCGCCGTCGATCACCAGGTCGAGGTTCTGCCGGGCTCGCGGGTACCGGGGATGAGCGTGGCCGCGGTCAGGTCTTGGTTGAGCCACGCCACCCCGGCGACCACGCTGCCGTGTCCCGGGTCAGGTCGGACGAGTGTCGTGTACAGCGCCGCCCCGCCGTTGGCCGCCCGCGCACCGGGAACCCACTTGCCCTCACCCGAAAGTCCTGAATGGACAGTGAGATCGGCTGGGCGCGATCCCGGTGCGGCCACCCCGGGGGCGCGCGTCGAGGGCAGCGCGTCGACAGCTGGGGCGTCGGTGCCGGGCTGCTTGCGTGTGTACCACCAGTTCTCGATGGCGTTGACCGGTGCGTCGAGACCCATCTGCCGCAACCAGTCGACGGTGCGCGCGGCGAAGCTCGCTTGTCCGGGGTACGCCAGCACCTGGACATAAGTCACCATCGGGTACACGAGCAAGACGGCCAGTACCAGGGCGATGAGGCGGCGCCGCTTGCGCCGCAACGGTTTCGTGCGCTGGGGACTCTGGGGCATGCCGCCAACGACAGGAACCGCTCGGTGCCAGCCGGGTCAGCCTGGGGTTAGCCGAGGGCAAATCAGCGGGTCGGCAGCACCAGGGTGAACTGAGTCGGGTCGGTCCGCAGCAACCGCAGCCGTCCCCACTCGGCCTCGGCGAGCCTGCGGGCCAGCGCCAGGCCGATGCCGTGGCCGCCGCTGTCGTGCGCGCGCCGCCGGAACACGTCGGTGCCCGCCGCCGGTCCGACGCCCTGGTCGGTGACGTCGACGGCCACGGTGTCGCCCAGCGCACGAGCCGCCAGCCGGACCTCCCCCGCGCCGCGCCGGACCGCGTTGTCCAGCAGCACGGCCACGACCTGGCACAGCACCGGACCGGCCACCAGCGCCGCCGCGGCCTCCCCGGTCACCTCGATCCCGAGCCCCCGGTCGGCCGGCACCGCCCGCCACTGCCCGGCCAGCCCGTCGAGGATCTCCCCCACCTGGCCGGTGCTCACCACCGATGGCACGTCCCTGGCCAGCGCCAGCAGGTCGTCGATGGTCCGTTCCAGCACGTCGGTCGTGTCGATCCCAGCGGCGATGGCCCGACGCGGGTCGGCGTCGGGGTTCTCCAGCGCCGACTCCGGTTGCAGCCGCAGCCCGGCGAGCGGGGTCCGCAGCTGGTGCGAGGCGTCAGCGGTGAACGCGCGCTCCCGTTCCAGCAGGGCGTCGAGCCGCTGCGCGGTGAGCGTCAGCGCCGAGCCCACGGAGTCCACCTCGGGGATGCCGCTGTCGCGGGCGCGCGCGGTGAAGTCCGCCTCGCCGAGCCTGGCCGCGATGCCCGCCAACCGTTCCAGTGGCTCGGCAAGCCTGCGCGCCTGACCGCGCGCGACCAGCCAGGTGCCCGCCAGCGCGACCCCGCCGAGCAGCACCATGGGCACCCAGGTGAGCCCGGTCCGCTGGTAGTACTCGATCGTCGGGCTCGCCGCGCGGATGATCCCCACCACGTCGTCGCCCCTGGCGATGGCGATCACGACGACGAACTCGTCGGCGGTGTCGGCCTCGACGACCTCGCCCGCCTCGATCCGGGCGATGGCCAGGGCCGCGGCCACCACGACGAGGGCGACGATCCGCCTACGCATCCGCCGGGGACTCCAGCCGGTAGGCGTAGCCGCGCAGGGTGGTGATCTCCGGGGTGGCGCCCGCGGCGGCCAGCTTCCGGCGCAGCGCGGCGACGTGCACGTCCAGCGTCTTGGTCGAGCCGTACCAGTGCGCGTCCCACACGTCGGCCATCAGGTCCTCCCGGCGCACCGCGATCCCCGGCTCGCGCGCCAACCGCTGCAGCTCGAACTCCTTGGCCCGCAACGCGACCTCCCGACCGTCCACAGTGACCCGCCGGGTGCCGGGTCGACCCGCAGCGCGCCGAACTCCAGCACCTGGGCGCCCGCGCCCATCGACTCCCGGCGCAGGTGCGCCCGGATCCGCGCGAGCAGCTCGACCAGGCGCACCGGCTTGGTCAGGTAGTCGTCGGCGCCCGCCTCCAGCCCGAGGACGACGTCGACCTCGGCGGTGCGGGCGGTCAGGATCACCTGCACGCACTGCGGCTGCCGTTCGCGCAGCCTGCGGCACACCTCGATGCCGTCGAGGTCGGGCAGGCCGAGGTCGAGCAGCGCCAGGTCGAAGGCGTTTCCGTCGGGGAGCGCGGCCGCGGCGGTGCGCGCCCACCGCACGTCGCGGCCGTGCCTGCGCAGGCCGTCGCTCAGCACGGCCCCGACCGTCTCGTCGTCCTCGACCAGGAGCACGCGGGCCATACCCGGGGACCTTAGTGCGCCCGCCGCGGTTTCTCCTGATGGGCTCGTCACCGGTACCGCTCTAGCAGGCCGTGCAGGCCCATCCCCGCCGCGACCGAGATCGCGAACACGAGTACCAGCACCAAGACCTCCATCGTCGCTCCTCTCGCCACCTTGACGTTAGGTCGGCCGATGGACGCTGGGGGCAAGCGGAAGGCAAACGTTGCGGCGCTTTGCCTTCCGCTTACCTTGCGCTCGCCGCGGGCGCACCCGGTGGTCCTTAACGTCGATGGCACACACCACCGGCTGCGAAGGACCCCTATGCCCGTGCTCGATCCACACTCCCTGCTGAGCGGTTTCGGCGCGCTCGGCGTGTTCCTGGTGATGTTCGCCGAGACCGGCTTGCTCATCGGGTTCTTCCTGCCCGGGGACTCGCTGCTGTTCACCGCCGGGGTGCTGGCGGCGACGCCCGCGGGCACGTCGCTGCACCTGTCGTTGCCGCTGACGATCGCGGCAGCGGCGGCGGGGGCCCTGCTCGGCGCGCAGGCCGGGTACGTGATCGGCCGCCGGGGTGGGACCGCCCTGCTGGAGCGCTCGCGCAACCGGCACCTGCACAGCGGTGTCGCGCACAGCAAGCGGGTCCTGGAGTCCTACGGGCACCGCAAGGCGATCGTGCTGGCCCGATTCATCCCGGTGGTGCGGACGGTGACAGCGAGCCCCGCGTGCGGGAGGCCGAGACCCGCGGGGGGCTCTGGCAGGCGGTGGCCGTGGTCGCCGTCGTGTTTGCTCTTGGGGCGACTGGCTACTACCTGCGCACGTCAGCGCTTCGCGACGACGCCGCCGCGGCTGCCGTGGGTGCACCGCCATCGGCCCGACTGGGTGATCTGTCCTCCTTCCGTGTCATCACCCAGGACACCCTCGACCGCCTGGACACCGGCGACCAGGCAGGCGCCGCCGCCCGCGTCGGTGACCTCGAGACCGCGTGGGACCAGGCGCAGGGCCGCCTCAAGCCCCGCGACAGCGCAGCCTGGACCGACCTCGACGGCAAGATCGATGCCGTGCTGGGAGAGCTCCGCGCGGGCAGCCCCGACCAGGGCGCGGAGCAGGCAGCGCTGCGGACCCTGATCGGAGCGCTCGGCTGGGCGGCGGTCATGGGGTGAAGACGACCTCGGGGAATCGGGTGGATGGACCGTCCACGAGGTGGCCGGTGTGTCGGAAGTGGCGGTCGAAGAAGGCCGTTGGGTAGGCCTGTTGCACGGCGACCGAGCGGGCCGGGGCCACTGTGCCGATCTCGGCCTCGACCTCGGCCTGGTTCAGCCCCAGCAGCGGTGCCGCCTGCGGGAGCAGCACGGCCAGGTCGCCGTAGGTCGCGTGCGCGGCGCCGGTGAGGGTGATGTCGCGCTTCCAGCCCCGCAGGTTGGACCAGAACGTCGCCAGGTCCGGCAGGGTCTGCCGGGAGGCGCGGGCGTTCATCAGCAGGTACGGGCGGTCCAGTCCGGCGGTGACGACCGGGCCGGTGACCGCGCCGTCCACGCCGATCCCGGCCCGTACGCGCGGGTCGGCGTGCAGGGTGGCCGCGGTGGTCGTCGCCCCGGCCGAGTAGCCGAACATGCCGACCCGGGCCAGGTCGATGCCGCCGCGCAGGCCGCGGGGCAGCGGGTGCCCGTCGACGTCCGGGTTGGCGCCCGTGTCGAGCGCGGTGAGCTGGTCGAGCACGAACCGAACGTCGGCGACCCTGGCCGCGGCCATCGCCTCCCCGGTCGCCGGGCCGTCTGGTACCGGCACGCTCACCCGCCCACCGGGGAACTCGACGAGACCGTCGTGGGTGTGGTCGATGGTGACCACGAGGTATCCGCGACTCGCCAACTCCTCCACCACCACGGTGTTGGCCGACCGGAAGGAGTCGTTGCCCGGCGAGTACAGCACCACCGGCAACCGACCACACCGGTCGATCGGCGCACCGTCGTGGCCGTGGGTGTCGGGAACGCGCAGGTCACCCGGCGCGACACCGTTGTCGATCGCGTACCGAGCCGCGGCGGCGGGCGGCAACCACGGCGCCACGGGGTAGCGCCCGGTGTCGCGGGCGGGGTACCAGAGACTGATCATCAGCTCCCTGGGCGACCCCGGCGCACCCCACGGGTCGACGCGCTGGTGGTCAACCAGGTGCAGTGCCGCGGTACCGACCGGACGAGGCCCGGTCGGCGGCGGCAGGGTGAGAACAACCGGGCTCGCGGTGGCGACCGCACCGGTGCCCAGTAGCAGGCTTGCGGCTAGCGGAACCACCGCCGCTGAACGACTGAAACGCATAAAACCTCCCTGTGAACTCAAGTGATGCCCGATCAGGACTTCCTTTCCCGACAGGCGATTCATCAACCCGCGCGACGGTTCCGCAACCAGGCGGGACCGCTCGGCGGCGGCAAGGTGAGAACGACCGGGCTCGCGGCGAGCGAGACCACCGCTACTCGACGACTGATTCGCAGGGGACCTCCCGGTGGACTCGGGTATTGCCCGATCAGGGTTTCCGTTTCCGGCAGGCGATTCATCAGCCCGTGCGGTGGTTCCGCGACCGGAGTCCCCGCCCCAGGGCGTACGACCGTGGACTGACGTCACGGGCGCGGAGTTCCCCTAGCGTCGGGGTATGCGCCGCAGGGTGGGTTGGTGGGTCGACGTCGTGGTTGTGGTGGTTCACGGCGTGGTGCTCGGTTCTGTCCTTTTCGTCCAGAACAGTCCACAGGCGACGTTCCGGCTCAGTCCGGACGGTCTCGCCGCCGTGCCAGCGCGGATCGGGCTGCTCGGTGTGCTCTGCCTGCTGCTCTCGTGCGCGGCGGTGGTCATGCGCGCTCGGTGGCCGGTGATCGCCGCATGTCTGCTGGTGGTGGCCACCCTGCCGCTGTCATCCGCGTGGCTGGTCGTAGTGCCGTGGGCGCTGTTGCTGTACTCGGCGGCGGGTGCGGGCAAGCGAGTCGGTGTCGTGGTCCTCGTCGCTGCATTGGCGACGGTTCTCGTCCATCGGCACGACGTCGTCCTCCCCGGCTTGGTGCTGGTCATCGCGTGGCTGGTCGGGCTGGTGGTGGGCGGGCACCGGGCCGCTGTCGCCGAGCGGATCCGCCGCGCCGAGGCGGAGGCGGCGCTGGCCAGGCAGGACGTCGTGGCCGAGCGGTTGCGCATCGCCCGCGACCTGCACGACGTGATCGCCCACGGGATGAGCGTGATCACGGTGCAGGCGGGCTACGCGGGCCTGGTGGTCGACGACCGGCCGCACCAGGCGCGCGCCGCACTCGACGCGATCGAGACCACCGGCCGCGCGACCCTGGTGGAGATGCGCCGCCTCCTCGGCGTGCTGCGCGCCGAACCCGACGACGGGACCGGCCCCCCTGGCCTGGCGAACCTGGGCGAACTGGTGGCCAGGACCCAGGCCGCGGGCGTCGCGGTCGAGGTCGTAACACGCGGCGCGGCCCGCGACATCCCCGCAGGTGTCGACGTGTCCGCGTACCGGATCGCGCAAGAGGCCCTGACCAACGTGGTCAAGCACGCCGCGACCAACTCCTGCACCCTCACCATCGAAACCACCGACGACGAGCTGTCCGTGGCAGTCGTCGACCGCGGCCGCGGCGGCCCGACCGAGACCGGCCACGGACTCACCGGCATGCGAGAGCGAGCAGCAGCACACGGCGGCACGATCGAGGCAGGGTCGGTCCCCGGCGGCGGATTCGCGGTGCGAGCCAGGCTCCCGCTCGACGAGGTACCCACATGAACACCACACGCGTACTGGTCGCCGACAACCAAGACCTGACACCGGAGCGGGCAGCGACACACGGCGGCACCGTCAAGGCAGGGTCGGTGCCCGGTGGCGGATTCGTGGTACGCGCCCGGCGAGGAACCCACGTGAACACCACAGGCGTACCGGTGGCCGACGACCAAGACTCGACGCGGAAGCGCGCAACAGCGCACGGCGGGACAGTCGAAGCAGGATCAGCGCCCGACAGCGGATTCGCAGTACGGGCCCGACTCCCGCTCGCCGAGACGCCCGCACGAGCACCACACGCGTACTGGACACCGACGACCAAGACCCGACGCTGGAGCGAGCGGCAGCGCATGACGACACCGCCGAGGCAGGGCCGGTCCCCGATGGCGGATTCGCCATATGCGCCAGACTCTCACTCGGCGAGGAGCCCGCATGAACACCACACGCGTACCGGTCACCGACGACCGAGACCGACGCGGAAGCGCGCAGCGGCGCACAGCGGCACGATCGAAGCAGGGTCGGTCCCCGGTGGCGGATTCGCGGTGCGCGCCAGGCTCCCGCTCGACGAGGTGCCCGCGTGAGCACCGCGCCCGAGCTGGTGGCCGACGACCAAGGCCCGACGCGGGAGCGGGTGACAGCGCGCGGCGGCACCGCCGAGGCAAGGTCGGTGCCCGGCGGGGGGATCGCGGTGCGCGCCCGACTCCCGCTCGACGAGGTACCCACATGAACACCACACGCGTACTGGTCGCCGACGATCAGGATCTGATGCGGGCGGGGTTGTGCGGGATCGTTGATTCCGCTGAGGATCTCACCGTTGTTGGTGCGGCTGAGGACGGGCTGCGGGCGGTCGAGTTGGCCCGTGAGTTGCGGCCTGACGTGGTGCTGATGGATGTCCGGATGCCGGGGCTGGACGGGGTGGCCGCGACCGCCCGGGTCACCGCGTCGACTGCGGCTCGGGTGCTGGTGTTGACCACCTTCGACCTCGATGAGCACGTCCATGCCGCGCTGCGGGCCGGGGCCAGTGGGTTCCTGCTCAAGGACACCCCGCCGCGGGATCTGCTCGCCGCGCTTCGGGTGGTCGCCGCGGGTGACGCCCTGTTGGCGCCCACCGTGACCCGGCGGCTCATCGCCGAGTTCGCCGCCCGCCCCGCCTCGCCCCCGGCCCCGGCCCGGTTGCCGATCACCGAACGGGAGCGGGAGGTGCTGGTCCTGGTGGCGCGCGGCCTGACCAACCGGGAGATCGCCGAGCACCTGCACATCAGCCCGGGCACGGCGAAGGCGCACCTGCGCAGCCTGCTGATGAAACTGGCCGCCCGCGACCGCGTGCACCTGGTGCTCCTCGCCCTCGGGGCGGGTCTGGGCTGAGACCTCAGGCGATGTGCGCGGTGATGGTGGAGCGGGAGGACGAGCCGAGTTTGGTCAGGATCGCGGACACGTGGGACTGGACGGTGCGCCGGGGCAGGCTGAGGAGCAGGCCGATGTCGGGGTTGGGCATGCCTTGGGCCACCAGGTCGGCGATGCGCTTCTCCAAAGGGGACAGTGCGTCGCGGGCCGGGGCGGTGGTGGGGTCCGGCGGGTGGCCGAGGGCGTGCATGCGGGTGTCGAGGCGGTGGAGGTCCCAGTGGGATGAGGTGGTGGCGAACAGCGCGGTGGCCTCGGCACGGGTCGCCCGGGCCTCGGTCGTGCGCCCCGCGGTGGCGAGGGCGATTGTGGCGTCGGCCAGTGCCGTGGCGAGTTCCACCGGGCGGCCGACAGCGCGGTAGTGGGTGGCGGCGGTCAGGGCGGGTTCGGGGTCGCCGGTGAGCAGGGTGCGGCAGTGGGCCAGGGCGGCCGCGGCGCGGGCCGGGGTCACCTCGTTGGCGGCTTCCTCCGCGCACACCCGCACCGCCGCCGCGGCCACGGATTCCCGACCCGCCGCCATGGCCAGGCGCACGACCTGGGGCAGCCACTGGTGGCGCAGCATCATGCGGGCGTAGTCGGGACGCAGCACGGGATCGAGCAGCCGCAGTGCTTCCGCGAGATCGCCGCGTTGTTCGGCGGCCAATGCCATTGCGGCCAAAAGGAAGTCGCAACTCTCCCTTTCGGACGCTGTGCTCGGTTCGAACGCCCGCGCCGCGTCGAGGTGGGCGGCGGCCTGGGCCCGGTCACCGCGGCGACCGGCGATGAGGGCGGCGACGCCGTGCAGCAGCAGGGCGGCGGAGCCGGGTTCGCGCATGCCGTAGAAGGTGATCGCCGGGCCGTCCTCGGTGACGGTCTCGAGCTCGGCGAGCGCCTCGTCCCAGCGACCGGTCCAGAAGTGGTGCACGGCGGCCGACACCTGCATCCCGGCGGGCAGGTTGTCGCGGGCGGCGACCTCGCGGGCGGTGCGCAGCGACTGCTCGGCCTCGGCCAGCCGGTCGAGGTTCTGCAGGGTGAACATCCGGTTGTCCAGCAGGTCGAACCGCAGTTCGGCGTGCGCGCCCACCTCGGCGAGCGCGCGGTCGACCCAGGCGAGGGCCCGCGGGTGGTCCCGGCGCGTGGAGTGCACCAGCCACAGCGTCTGCGCGGCGTGCGCCCTCGGGTACGCCGCGTCCGCCTCGACGTGGGCCACCAGCGCCGCCTGTTCCGCCGCGGCCAGGTCGGTGAGGTCGCCGCGCCGGAAGTTGGCCAGCAGTGACTGGTGCCGGACCCGCCACAGCTCGGGTGCGTCGGCGACGGCGAGCGCGGCCCGCAACCGGGTGATCGCCTCGGTGACCTCCCCCGACCGGTGGCGCGCGGCGGCCAGCACGTGCCGCATCTCCGCCGCCACCGCCGGATCACCCGTCCCCGCAAGGGAAGCGGCCGCCGCGCGGGACGGGTCGCGGCCCAGCCGGAACAACGCGCGGGCCAGGGCGGCCTCAAGATCAGGTGCATCGGCGCCGGTGTCGACCACCCGCTGCAGCACCGCGACGGCGACCAGCGGCGCACGGTTGACGATCACGGCGTGGTGCGCGCCGAGCCACCCGACCACCCACGGATCGGCCGGGACCTCCCCCGCCGCGAGGTGTTCGGCGACCCGCTCGGCCGTCGCCCCGACCCTGGTCAACGCCTCGGCGGCGGCCCGGTGCGCGGTGACGCGGTCCGCCGCGGCGATGCTCTCGTACACCGCTTGGTGCAGCAGGGAATGCCGGAACGCCAACCGGTCGCCCGCCTCCACCACGACCGACGCGGTCAGCGCCTCGTCCAACCGCCCGACCAGCTCGGCCACGCCCAGCCCCGCCACCTCGGCGAGTTCGTCGACGCCGAACTCCGCACCCAGCAACGCCGCCGAGCGCAGCAAAGCGCGCGTGCCGGGCGAGAGCAGTTCGACGGTCTGGTGCACCGCCGACAGCAGTGACCGCGGCGCGAGTGCCACCGTGCTCGGGGCGACCTCGGCGACCCCGCCAGTCACCTCGACCGCGTCGGTACGCAGCAACCCGTGCGCCATCTCCCGCAGGTACAACGGATTGCCCGCGGCCCGCCCCGCCATCTCCCGCAGCCGGGGTCCCGGTTCGGCGCCGACGAGACCACCGAGCAGCGACTCGGCATCGGCGGTTGCCAACGGGGACAACGTCAGCAGGTGCCCGCCCCTGGTGAGCACACCGCGTCGCGCCCGGCTGACCTCGGCGTTGCCCGGGGCGGGTCGGGTGGCGGCGACGAGCAGCAACGGGAGTTGGCGGGTCGCCGCGGCCAACCGGTGCCAGACCAGCACACTGGCCGGGTCGGCGCGGTGCAGGTCGTCGACGACCAGCACCAGGGGCGCCGCCGCGCACACCCGGTCGACGAGGTCGAGCAGCCGGTCGACCGCGGCCGGGGTCGGGTCGGCGGGCCCCCAGCCGTGGTGCGCCGGGTCCTGGGTGAGCTGGGCGGCGAGGTCGGCGCGGTGCGGGTCCGGCGAGTCGACGGCCACCGCGAGACAGCGCAGGATCACCCCGAGCGGCGCCTGGTCCCCGGCGGTGGCCCACGCCAGCTGGCAGCCCAGCTCGCCCGCGTCGGCGAGTGCCTCCGCCAGCAGCGCGGACTTCCCGAGCCCCGGCTCGCCCTCGACCCACACCGCGCGCCCACGACCGGCGGCCGCCTCGGCGACCAGTCCGCGCAGCGCTCCCACCTCGTTCTCACGGCCGAGCAGCCGCGCGGACCGGGTGACGGTCACCGGCGCGACCAGCAACCGATCGGCCTGGTGGTGCAGCGCGGGGTCGCGCGCCACGATCCGCTCGCGCAGCGACCGCAGGGCCGGACCGGGTTCGATGCCGAGTTCGTCGGCGAGGACTCGCCGGGTGTCGTCGTAGACGACGAGGGCCTCGCTGCGCCGACCCGCGCGGTGCAGGGCGAGCATCAGGTGTTCGCGCAGCAACTCGTGCCGGGGGTCGCGGGCGACCAGCTCGGTCAGCTCGGCGACGACCTCGGTGTGCGCGCCCAGTTCCATCGCCGCGCGCACCCGCAGTTCCAGCGCGCGGGCCAGGGACTCGGCCAGCCGGTGCCGCTCCAGCTCGGCGGACGGTCCGGGCACCCCGGCGTAGGCGTCGCCGTGCCAGAGGGTCAGCGCGTCGTCGAGACGCCTGCGCGCCCCCTGCCAGTCGCCGTCCTCGCCCTGCCTGGCCGCGACCGCGCGGGCGAGGTCGAACGCGGTGGCGTCGACCGCGGCGGGATCCAGGCGCAGCCGGTACCCGGCGGTGGTCGATTCCAGGAGCGTGCGCGCGGGGCCGAGCGCGCGGCGCAGGCCGGACACGTAGGTGTGCAGGCTGCCGCGGGCGCTGGCCGGTGCGGACTCGCCCCACACGCCGTCGACCAGGTCGGCGGCGGGCACGGCGAACCCGGCCTTGGCGGCGAGCATGCCGAGCACGGCGCGCTGCCTGGCCGGACCCAGCGCCAGCTCGGTGTCGCCGCGCCAGGCCCGCATCGGCCCGAGCACGCGCACCCGGACCGGCTCCCCCGCCCTCGGTTCCTCTCGCATCAGGTCCACCATCCCGTCACGGGCGGGGGCGGCGGGAGGTTCACTTTCCGTTCGCCCCCTGTTCGGCGGAGGCTGGTTCGCCCGTCAGGAGCAACCGGACCAGTGCCGCGGTGAGCCCGGTCCGGGCCGGCTGAGGGAGCGCGTCCTGGCCCACGGCGTACCGCAGCAGCCGGACCGCGAGACCTGGGGACATGGCGTCGACGTTGCCCGCGATCCAGTCGGACGCCCAGCCGTGGATGGTGGCGGCGCCGTCGAGCAGGTGGTGGGCGACCCGGTCGGGGGGCGCCCCCGCGGCGGCGAGGTCCTTGGCCAGTTCCCGGTGCAGGACAACGCGCACGGCGCGGGGCAGGCCCGCGAGCAGGGCCCTGCGCAGCGACGGCTGGGCGAACCCCACGTGGTCGCCCGACTCGCACAGGACACCGGCCGCCACGGCAGCGCCCAGCCACTGGTCGCCGGGGTGCGCGGCCACGACCTGGGCGCGGGGCCCGTACTCGCCGAGCAGGGCCACGCGCCTCAGCGGCTCCAGCAGGTCCGGTGCCAGGGCGGCGGTCGTGGCGCGGGCGACCTGCTCGGTGTCACCACCGGCGTCGACCAGTGCGGTGGCGAAGCCCGGGCTCCCGCCGGACTCCCGGACAGCCACTGCGGCGAGGTCGGGAGCGCCGAGGGCGGTGGTCAGCGCGGCGACGTCCGAGTCGCCGAGCGGCCCCAAGGTGATCACCCTGGTCGCCCGCGCGCGCAAGGCGTGCCCCGGCCGAGCCGCGACGACCAGCGAGACGCCCCAGCCCGAGACAGCCGGGTCCGGGCCGTCGACGACCACAAGACCGGACCGCGGCTCGGGCAGGCCGGGCTGGTACCAGGTGACGTCGGTGTCGGCGAGGGCAGCGCGCAGCAACGCGGACTTGCCCGCGCCCGCCACCCCCTCGACCAGCACGAGACCACCGGGCCGGGCCGCGACCGCGCGCAGTGCCGCCACCTCGGCCCGTCTGCCGACGAAGCCGTTGTCGACGCGACCGGGCTGGGTGCCGGTGAGGATGCGTTCGTGCAGCGCGAGCAGGTCGGGACCGGCCCGGCCGCGGTGGAACACCTCGATGGCCTGCGCGGGACGTCCACCCGCGGCCAGCGCCGTCATCAGCAGCGCCCGGAGGCTGTCGCGCTCGGGGTGCTCCTCGGTCAGCACCGCCAGCTCGGCCGCCGCGTCCTCGGCCCGGCCCGCGTCGACCAGCAGCCGCATCCTGGTCTCCACCAGCGACAACCGGGTCTCGGCGAGCCGGACCCGCTGGCCTTCGGCGAACGGGCCGGACACCCCGGACAGCGGCTCACCGCGCCACAGCGCCAGCGCCGCGTCCACGCCATCCAGGTCGGACCGCGTCCGGAGCCGGTCGAGGACCCGCACGTCCACGCCGTCGTCGGGCAGGTCGAGGACGTACCCGGCGTCGGTCGTGCGCAGGAGCCGCCCGGAGGTCCACCGGGCCCGGTCGGGCTCCAGCACCCGCCGCAGGTCGCCGACGTAGGTCTGGATGATCCGCGCCGCGCTGGCCGGTGGGCGCTCCCACAGCCCGTCGACCAGCCGGTCCCTGGACACGACCTGGCCCGCGCCCAGCGCGAGGACCGCGAACACCGCCTGCCTGCCCGCCGATCCCAGCGGGAGCACGGCACCGCCGCGGCGCGCCTCGACCGGTCCGAGCAGCCCAGCCCACAGCCCGACCCCGCCCCGCCCCGCCTCGGCCGCCATCACCCTCCGCCATGCCCCGGTCACCACGACGGTAGGGCGGATTCCCGCACGCCCGCAACAACCCGTGGTCACGGTCTCGGCGGGCACTTCGGCCGGTGTGCCCGGGCAGAGCGGGCCGCGGGTGCTTCCACGACCGCCGCCGCCCGTGGTGGGCTGGGCCGGTCTGCGGAGGTGGGATGGACATCTGGTCCGGGGAAGACGACGACGGCGCCGGGGCCGAGGGGTTCGCGGGCGAGTTGTTCCTCCAACTCGCCGAACGCGGCTGGCTGGTGGTCGAGCCCGAGGTGGGCAGGCGGGTGATCGCCGAGCTGCGGGCGACGCTGGAGGCGGTGCGCGGCCGGGTGCGGCTGGCCGAGATGTCGCGCAGGCTCCGCGAGACCGCGGGCGACCGGCTGGTGCCCGAGGTGGACCAGGCGGTGGTCGACTCGGTGTTCGCCGAGCAGATCACCGCCGGTCGCTGGGAGCAGGCGCTGGTCGAGCTGCCCAAGTACATCGAGGCGTTCCGGCGGGCGGCGGGCCTGCCGGAGCAGGCGTGAAGGTTTCGTTGAGTCAGCCCCGACAGGCTGGTGCCACACAGGCGTCGGGGAGGGGAACACGATGGCAGGAGTCCAGGTCGCCGTGCGGTCGGCGGACCCGCTTACGTTGGCGGGGCTGAGCGGGCAGTTGGCGGCGCAGCCGAGGATCGAGGTCGCGGGCAGGCACACGGCGGCGACCGCGGTGCTGGTCGTCGGCGCGGACCGGTTCACACCGGACCTGGTCGCGCAGCTGCGCGAGGCGGCGGCCGAGTTCGGCACACCGGTGGTGCTGGTCGCCGATGGGGTGACCGAGGCGGAGCTGCTGACCGCGGTGGAGTGCCGGGTGGTGGCGGTGCTGCCCCGGGCGGCGGCCACGGGGGGCAGGTTGGCGCACGCGGTGCTCGCGGCTGCCGATGGCGGCGGGGTGCTCGGCCCGGACCTGGTCGGCGGGCTGCTCAAGCACCTCGACCGGATCCAGCGCGACCTGCTCGCCCCGCGCGGCCTCACCGCGTCCGGCCTCACCGCCCGGGAGATCCACGTGCTGCGGCTGATGGCCGACGGCCTCGACACCGCCGAGATCGCCGTCGAGCTCAGCTACTCGGAACGCATGATCAAGAACGTCATCCACGGCCTCACCCGCCGCCTCAACCTCCGCAACCGCTCCCACGCGGTGGCCTACGCCCTCCGAGCGGGCGTGATCTGAGACATTCCCTCCCACCACCCGCCGCTGGGTTGATCCCTCCCACCACCCGCCCCCTCGTCCCCGCCCGGCATCGTCCCCGACTTGGCACCGCCCGCGCCGTAACCGCATCGCTGCCCGTTAGGGCAGTCAGGGTTGGGCAGAACGGGCAACGGGATGTTCGGGCGGTGTGCCGTGGTGGTCGGGGCGAGCACGGTGAGAGGGGGGATCGGCGGCGGGGAGGAACGGTATGCGGCGGGTGTGGGCGTTGATCGCGGTGCTGGTGGTGCTGGTCGGCGGGTGTTCGGCGAACGCGGACCAGCGGGTGCGGATCACGGTGGCCACCTTCGGCGAGTTCGGCTACGAACCGCTCTTCGCCGAGTACGAGCGGCTCAACCCCGGCGTCGACCTGGTCGGCCGGGTCACCGACTTCGACTCCCACCACAAAGGACTGATCACCGCGCTGGCCGCGGGCAGGGGCGCCGCGGACGTGGTCGCCGTCGAGGAGCAGTACCTGCCCGCGCTGCGCCGGTCGCGGGACAAGCTGGTGGACCTGTCCCGGTTCGGGGCGCGGGACCTGCGGGGGCAGTGGTCGGCGTGGAAGTGGGAGCAGGGCGTCGTCGGTGACGCGGTCCTCGGGCTCGGCACGGACATGGGCGGGCTGGCGATGTGCTACCGCCGCGACCTGATCGAGCGCGCCGGGCTGCCGACCGACCGCGACGCCCTCGCCGCGCTGTGGCCCACGTGGCAGGCCTACGCCGAGGTCGCCGACCGGTTCAGCGCGCGGGTGCCCGACGCGAGGTTCACCGACTCGGCGGGCACGGTCTACACCGCGATGCTCAACCAGGCCGGGGAGAACTACTTCCGCACCGCCGACGACGCGTTCATCGGCGACACCAACCCGGCCGTCGCCACGGCTTTCGAGCTGGCGGGCGCGATCGGCGCCAAGCACCAGACCGCGGCGCTCACCACGTTCACCCAGCCCTGGAACGTCGGCATCAACCAGGGCGCGTTCGCCACGATGACCTGCCCGGCGTGGATGCTGGCGCAGATCAAGCAGGCGGGCGGGCCCGGCGGGGCCGGGGTGTGGGACGTGACGACGGTGCCGGGCCGTGCGGGCAACTGGGGTGGGTCGTACCTGGTGGTACCCGCGCAGGGCGCGCACACCGAGGCCGCCTACGCCGCGGCGAAGTGGCTCACCGCGCCCGCGCAGCAGAAGCGGCTGTTCGAGTCCGACAACATCCTGCCCAGCCAGCCCGAGGTCTACCGCGACCCGGCCGTGCTGGCGCACACCGACCCGTACTTCCGCGACGCGCCGATCGGCCGGATCTTCGCCGCGTCCTCGGACGCGGTGCGCCCCAACCACCGCGGGGTGCGCGACGCCGACGTCCGACCGGTGTTCGGGCGGGCGCTCGGCCGGGTCGAGGACGGCAAGCAGACCGTCGAGCAGGCGTGGCGGCAGGCGGTCGACGAGGCCCGCACGGTGCTGCGGTGAGCCGGTACACCCCGTACCTGCTCGTCGCACCGTTCTTCCTGGTCTTCGGCGCGTTCGGGGTGTTCCCGCTGCTCTACACCGCGTGGGTGTCGACGCACCACTGGCACCTCATCGCGGGCGACGGGGGGTTCACAGGTCTGACGAACTACCGGGACCTGCTGGCTGACCCGTTGTTCTACAACGCCTTGGGCAACACGCTGAGCATCTTCCTGCTGGCGACCATCCCGCAGTTGGCGCTGGCGCTGGGTATCGCCTCCCTGCTGCGGCGACGCGGGGCGGCGTGGCAGGTGTTGGTGCTGGTCCCCAACGTGGTGCCGGTGGTCGCGGTGGCGCTGGTGTTCGGCCAACTGCTCGGCCGCGACTACGGGATGGTCAACTTCCTGCTCGGCCGGGTCGGGGTCGGCCCGGTGGCCTGGCAGGCGGACACCTGGGCGGCGCACCTGGGAGTCGCGACGATGGTGATGTGGCGGTGGACCGGGTACACGGCCCTGCTCTACCTGGCCGCGATGCGAGCCGTACCGCGCGAACTGTACGAAGCAGCCGAACTGGACGGCGCAGGCGGCTGGCAACGATTCCGCGCGGTCACCCTCCCCGGAATCCGCCCGACGCTCCTGTTCACCGCCATCGCCTCAGCCATCGGCGGCGTGCAACTGTTCACCGAACCCCAACTGTTCGACGGCTCCGGCCTAGCAGGCGCGGGCGGCAGCGACCGACAGTTCCAGACCGTGGCCATGTACCTGTACGAAGTCGGCTTCAGCCGCTTCAACGCCGGTTACGCCGCCGCGATGACCTGGCTCCTGTTCCTCCTGTGCGCCACATTCGCCATCACCGCCACCACCATCGCCCGACGAATCGTCCGGCGATGACACTCCGCGTCAAACGGTTGCCGCAAGCGGTTGCGCTGCTAGCGCTGGTGCTGTTCTCCCTAGCGCCGCTGTACTCGGCACTCGTTGTTGCCTCCCGTGACAACGCGGACCTAGCCAGGGCGACACCACCTTTGGTGCCGGGCGGGCGGTTGCTCGACCACCTAGGCGAGTTGGTCGATCGGGTTGACCTCGGGCAGGCGATGGTGAACTCCGCGGTGATCGCGGGGGTCGTGGCGGTCGCGAATGCGTTGCTGTGCACGGTCGCTGGGTTCGCGTTCGCCAGATTGCGGTTTCGCGGAAGGGAAGCGCTATTCGCCGTGGTGCTCGCGTCTGCGATGGTGCCCACGCAGCTGGGGATCGTGCCGGTGTTCATGGTGGTCGACGCGCTCGGGTGGTATGACACGCTCGCGGCGGCGATCGCGCCTGGGCTGGTCAGTGCGTTCGGGGTGTTCTGGATGCGGCAGGCGTGCCTGGAGGCGGTGGCGCCGGAGTTGGTGGACGCGGCGAGGGTGGACGGCTGTTCGCTTGCGCGTGTCTACTGGCACGTCGCCCTGCCCGCGTTGCGGGGGCCCGCCGCGGTGCTGGGCATGTTGTCGTTCGCCACGTCGTGGAATGAGTTCGGGTGGCCGCTGGTGGCGCTCGACCCGAACGACACCCCCACCGCGCAGGTCGTGCTGTCGCGGCTGGCGGGTGGCTACTACACCGACTACCCGCTGGTCCTGACCGGGGTGCTGGTGAGCATCGTGCCGGTCCTGCTGCTGTTCGTCCTGTTCGCCAGGAAGGTCGTCGCCGTGCTGCTGCGCGGGGCGGCGGAAACCGGGAGGTGATGTGCCGTGACCGGGGAGCTGGCTTTCCCGTCGGGGTTCCTGTGGGGCGCCGCGACAGCGGCCTACCAGATCGAGGGCGCGACAGCCGAGGACGGGCGTGGACCATCCATCTGGGACGTGTTCGCCGCGGTACCCGGCGCGGTCGAGGGAGGAGCGAGCGGCGCAACCGCTTGCGACCACTATCGCCGCTACCGCGAGGACGTCGACCTGCTGTCCACCCTCGGCATGCCGACCTACCGCTTCTCCACCGCGTGGCCGAGGATCATGCCCGATGGCCGGACCCCCAACCCGGCGGGTCTGGCGTTCTACGACCGGTTGGTCGACGCCCTGCTCGACCGCGACATCACCCCGGTTCTCACCCTCTACCACTGGGACCTGCCGCAGGCCTTGCAGGAGCGCGGCGGGTGGGTCGAGCGCGACATCGCCCTCTGGTTCGCCGAGTACGCCGGCACAGTCCACACCAGACTAGGCGACCGCGTGAAACACTGGACCACGCTCAACGAGCCGTTCTGCTCGGCGTTCCTCGGCTACGGCAACGGCGTCCACGCACCGGGCGTGAAGAACCCGCGAACCGCCCTCCGCGCCGCCCACCACCACCTACTCGCACACGGCCAAGCCGCACAGGCGTTACGCGCCGGTGGCGCAACCAGCCTCTCCATCGCACTGAACTTCTCCCCCGCGTTAGCCGACGACCCCGCCGACCACGACGCGGTCCGCCGGTTCGACGCCGTGCACAACAGGTTCTTCCTCGACCCCGTCCTAGGCCGGGGCTACCCAGCCGACCTGCGCGCCGACCTGGCCCACCTCGACGGGCTCGAACCGGCCATCCGCGACGGCGACCTGGACGTGATCGCCGAGCCGCTCGACTGGATCGGCGTCAACTACTACGCCCCGACCAGGGTCGTCTCGCTGGCCGACCCGACCGAACCCAGCAACTGCCCGCTGCCCGGACTGCGCGGTATGTCCGTGCTGCCGCCGCGCGCCCCGCTCACCGTGACCGGCTGGGAGCAGCACCCCGCCTCGCTGACCGACCTGTTGGTGCACCTCAGCGAGTACACCCGGACTCCCCTGGTGGTCGCCGAGAACGGGGCCGCCTTCCCCGATGTCGTCGACGAAGGCGGCCGGGTGCGCGACGACGACCGGGTCCGGTACTTCGCCGAGCACCTGCGGGCGGTGCACGCCGCGATCGAGGCGGGTGCCGATGTCCGCGGCTATCTGGCCTGGTCGCTGCTGGACAACTTCGAGTGGGCCTGGGGCTACGGTCCCCGGTTCGGGCTGGTGCACGTGGACTTCGCCTGCCAGCGCCGGATCGTCAAGGACAGCGGGTGGTTCTTCGCCGAGGTCGCCGCCCGCAACGCCGTGCCCGCCGAAGGCCACCCCGTCACTCCAGGTCGGCGAGCTGACCGCTGACGTTGAGCAGTTCCAGGCAGTTGCGGGCCTGCCGTCCGGTGGCGGGTGTGCCCGGCTTGGCGCAGGAGACGTTCACCGTCACCGCGGCACCGGCCGGGATGTCGATCGGGGTCACCCAGTGGTAGTCCTGGTTGCGGAAGGTCTCCAGGGCGATCGTGGTGACCGTGCGCTCGCCGAAGATGATGGTCAGCACGCCCTCGTCGCCCTGGTGGTTGGCGACGAGGATGTCGGTGATGCGGAAGACCTTGCCCTCGGGCACCACGTAGGTGCCGGTGCCGAGCCCGCCGGTGTTGGTGCGGACCTCGATGGTGCTCGAGCTCTGCGTCCCCACGCCGCCCGGGCCACCGGTGCCCGGTTGCCCTTCGCCGGTCTGGCCGTCGCCGCTGCGGCCGGGCCGCGGCGCCGAGGTGGTGATCGGGGGCGGCGGTGGCGGCGGCGCGGGGGCCTGGGTCTGGCCTGCCTGCTGGATCTCTTCGGCCCGGTCGTCAGCCGCTTCCCTTGCCGCACTGCGCACCGCGGGCCGGACGAGCAGGAACCACGCCAGCAGCAGGGCCAGCAGCGCGGCGAGCAGCGCCAGCAGCCACCTCGGGAAGATCGGCAGCTGGATGAACTCGCCCGCCAGGTCGTGCTCGCGCGGCTCGGGTTCCGCCGCGGTGGCGCTGAGCCGGATCGGCCAGGTGACGGGCTTGCCGAACCACTGGACCTTGCCGACGCGCACGCGCACGGGGATCTCGGTGTCGGCGCCGGGTTCGACCGGGATCGGCTGGTCGGTGGTGGTGTAGCGGATCCGGTCGTCGACCTCGGCGGTGGTCAGCGCCAGTTCGACGGGGGTGTTGCCGTCGTTGTGCGCCAGCACCCGGTAGCGCGCGGACCGCCAGGCGCGGCGTCGTTCGGGCACGAGTTCCAGTCGCTGCTCGGCGAACGGCTCGATGGTCACCACCGTCTCGGCCACCGCGGCCGAGTCCGGGCGCTCCACCGGCAGCACGCGCACGCCCAGCGGGGTCTCACCGGCGCGGACCGCCGACGAGCGCGGTGGCCGCAACCGGACCACCACGTCCTGGGAGGTGCCCGGGTACAGCGAGAGCCGGGCGGGTTCGACCTCGGTCCAAGCGGCGCACTCCCCCACCACCTGGAACCCGTATGCCTCGACGATGTCACCGTCGTTGCGCACCCGCAGCGCCGTGGTGGTCTCCGCGCCGGGGACGACCCGCACCGTGCGCCGCTCGAAGTCGGTCGATGTGCTCACGCCGGTGACGCTAGCCACGGCGGATCGGCGGGCGGCAGGGGGAAAAGGGCAGTCGACGGGCACCCCGGGTGCACAGCGCGGCCCCGCGCGCTGCCCGGGACCAGTGGTGCGGCGCAGGATCGGGGCAGGCTCTTCGGCGTCAGGAGGACAGCGTGAACAGAATCCCGGTAGCGGTGTACGCGGACGACCCGATCCTGCGCGGCGGCACCGTCCACCTGCTCCGATCCCGCCCCGAGGTCGAGTTGCTCGCGCCGGAGGACGACGGCAGGGCGGTGGTGTCGCTGGTGGTGGTCGACGCCGTGGACGACGAGATCGCCCGTTTGCTGCGCGGCCTGCGCCGCGGCGGCGCGACCAGGACCGGTCTCGTGGTGGGCCGCTTCGACCAGAACTCGTTGCGCACCACCATCGAGTGCGGTGTCGCCGCGGTGGTCCGCCGTTCCGAAGCCACCCAGGACCGGCTGGTCGGGGCGATCACCGCGATCGCGGACGGCGAGGCGGTGCTGCCCGGCGACCTGCTCGACACCCTGCTCGCGCACGTCGGGCGGCTGCAACGCGGCGTGCTCGACCCGAACGCCCCCACACTGTCCACTTTGACCACTCGGGAGACCGATATCCTGCGGCTGGTCGCCGACGGGCTCGACACCGCCGAGATCGCGCTGAAGATGTCGTACTCGGAGCGGACGGTGAAGAACGTGCTGCACGAGGTGTCCACCCGGCTGAACCTGCGCAACCGCGCGCACGCCGTCGGCTACGTCATGCGGCACGGCCTGATCTGAGCGGGCACCGACGACAGCACGGCCGGGCAGCGGGAACGCCCCGACCGTGCCCGGCAGGCCATCGGAACCGGCGCCCGCCGGGGCGACGATCACGAGGTGGCCGATGACCGCGGAAGGACACCCATGTCCCGCTTGCCCGTCGTACTGGCGGTGGTGGCGTCGCTGGGCGGCGTCGTCACCGCAGCGGCGCCCACGGTGGCCCAGGCCGCGCCGGACCCGGTGCCGACCAGGATCGCCTTCGCGGGCACCGGGCACCGCAGCATCGGCGTGCTCGACAGCCCGGTAGCCGACCAGCTTCGGTCGACCCGTCCGCTGCTGGGAGCCGGGGTCGCGCACCACGACGACGACGTGTCCGCGCGCGGTGAGTTGATCGTCTTCACCAGTAGACGCGACAGCCCTCGACCGCAGGTCTACCTCGCCTCCCCGGAGGGCGAGGTGCGCAGGCTGACCACCGGCCGGGACGCGGCGCGGCCGGTGCTGTCGCCGGACCTGCGCACGGTCGTGTTCGAGTCGGTCGAGGGCGGGCAACGCGACCTGTGGGCGATCCGGGTCGACGGCACAGGGGAGCGCAGGCTCACCAGGACACCGCAGGACGAGACGTCGCCGACGTTCTCACCGGACGGCGAGGACATCGCCTTTGCCCGATCGGGCCAGATCGTCGCCCAGCCCCTCGCGGGCGGGCCGTCGCGCCGCCTGACCGAGGAACCGGTCGGCACGGCGAGCCAGCCCGCGTGGAACCCGCGCGACGGCCGCCTGGCGTACACAGTGGACCTGGGCGCGGCAGGCACCCGGATCAGCGTCCTGAGCGGCGGTGCGACGGTCGGGACACCGCTGCTCAGCGGTGGGCAGGCGGACTGGAGCCTCCACTCCCCGCGGTGGAAGCCTGATGGCGTCAACCTGTTGTTCCTGACCAAGGACCAGGACTGCACCTGCACGGCCGATCCGGCGGTGCTGAAGGTGTACTGCATCGACACCACCACGCTGCCCTCACCCGCGTTGCCCGACCTGCTCCTGGCCGAGGACCGCGCGGTGTCATCGCCGACCTGGTTGGTGACCGGCGGCGTGCAGCACCTGCTGGTCGCCAGGACGAGCGCGCCAACCGCCAATACCGCCACGCTGCAGGACATCCAGCCCGATGGGACCGACCCGCGTGATCTCGGGGTGCCGGTGCTGCGGGAAGACCCGGAGGCGGTCAACGACCCGAACCTGCTGTTCCACCCGCGCCAGGGGTTCGACCCGTGGACGCAACGGCAGTCGTACTCCCCGGACGGGCGGCGGATCGTGCTGACCCGGTTCGAGGACGAGGCGGGCAGGCGGGTGCAGCGGCTGTGGGTGGTCGACGCCGATGGGACGAACCCGCGCCGGGTCCCCGTCGCCGATCGGCAGCCCACGGACTGGGAGTTCGACCCGGCCTGGTCGCCTGACGGCCGGTCGCTGGTGTTCGCCCGCCGCTCCCCCGGCGGGGTGCGGCCCAACGGCGGTCCCAGCCGGGTGGTGGTGATCGACGCGGAGTCCGGCGCGGTGCGCGGGCTGCTGCTCCCGCCGCCCGAGGTCGCCGACCAGGAAGACACCCAGCCGGCGTGGTCACCGGACGGGCGGACGCTCTCGTTCACCCGGGGCGTGGTCAGCGACGGGCCGACCGGCGAGATCCGCGACAACCACATCTGGGTCGCGCGGGCGGACACCCTCGGTGGACAACGTGATCTGAGCGCGGCGGTGTGCGGGTTCGATTGCGCGGTCACCGACGACAGTCCGGCGTTCAGCCCGGACAGCCGCGTGGTGGCGTTCAACCGGGAGAACGACGGTGTGCTGCTGGTGTCGCCGGCGGACGACGACTGCCGGGTGGTGCTGCCCGCGGGCGCCGCATCTTGCGCGGGACCGCTGAACAGTGGCGCCACCGGCCCGTTCCAGCCGCGTGACGTGGCGTTCTCGGCCGAGGGTGACCGGTTGGTGCTGACCACGCGGCGCGCGGGTGACGCCCGGTCGCCGGAGGCACTCGCCGTGCTCGACCTGGACACCGGTGAGCTGGCGCGGCTCGACTGGGACCTGCCGGGGCGGCAGAAGGAGCCGACGTGGCAGCAGCCGGTCGACCTGGCGGTGCTGGCGCCACCGCGGCTCGTCACGACCGTGGGTGAGCCGGTCGAGGTGCCGGTCGACGTGGTGAACCACGGCCCCGCGCCCACGCCGGACGCCGTCGTGACCGCTTCCGTTCCCACCGGGCTGCGGCTGGACGATCTGCGTACGCCACGGGGCAGTTGCGACGTGGTGGAGCGGCGGTGCGCGCTCGGGGGTTTGGCGCCTGGGTCGACCGTGCGGATCACGGCCGTGTTCACCGCTGTCGTGGCGGGCCGGTGGCAGGTCCAATGGTCGGTGGCGGGCCCGGTGTTCGACTCGACCCCGGCGGACAACGCGACGGCGACGCTGGTCGAGGTCGACTCCCCCGAACCGCCCGCTCCCCCACCGCCGCCACCCGCCGGTCCGGCGCTGTCGGTCACTGTGAACCCGAACCCGTCTTATGTGGATGGACGAGCGACGGTCACCTACACGGCGCACAACGGTGGTCCCAGCCTGGCCACAGGTCTTCGCCTGGATCTCGCGCTGCCGCAAGGGATCCCGGTCGCCTCGTTGCCTCCGGGTTGCACCGTGGCAGGTTGCGCGCTGCCCGACCTGACTCCCGGCACCGCTGTGTTGGTGCAGGTCGTGTTGGCCCCGCGGGAGCCGGTGACCACGGAGGTGCGCGGCCTGCTGAGGACCTCCGGCACCGACAACGACCTGTCCGACAACGCCGCCACCGCGCCGATGCGGGTGCTGCTGCCGAAGATCGTCGCCGTTCCCGACATCGGCGAGCCGGGCTTCGTCACCTCGGTGCGCGGGGTCGACTTCCCGCCGGGCACGCCGGTCGCGTTGACCTGGACGCCCGGGATCACCGCGGCCGCCGCACCCACGCTGCCCGCCGCTGACGGCCGGTTCATCGCGCAGCTGCTGGTGCTGGACAAGGACCAGACCGGGCCACGCACGATCACGGCGTCCGGCGCCGGGTTCCGGCCCGCGACGACGCCGTTCCTGGTGGTGCTGGGGACGATCAGCCCGCCGGACATGGTGGGACGACGGTGACCGGGAGGCAGGCGTGATCCACGAGGTCGACGAGGCGCTCCGCGGCCTGCTGGTCGACGGCGGCGTGCCGGGCGCGGACGGCGAGCTGGCGTTCGAGGCGCCCACCACGGACTGGACGGCCCGGCGCACCGCCCCCACGGTCAACGTGTTCCTCTACGACATCCGGGAAGACCGCGCCCGACGCGGTTCCGGGGCCATCGAGGAGCTCGACGAAAAGGGCAGGGTCACCGGCTGGCGGGAGCCGCCGCGCTGGTTCCGGCTGTCGTACCTGGTGACGGCGTGGACGAACCGACCGCAGGACGAGCACCGACTGCTGTCGCGGGCCCTGTCCGTGCTGGTCCGCCGGGAACGGGTCGAGGACCGCTGGCTGACCGGCTCGCTCGCCGAACTGGGCCTGTCGGTGACCCTGGAGACCGCGGGCCCGGTGTCCTCCGGCAGCGCGGCAACCGACATCTGGTCCGCACTCGGCGGTGAGCTCAAACCCGCCATCGACGTGCTGGTCCTCGCCCCGCTCATCGGCCACCACACCCCCGCGGGCCCGCCGGTCACCGAGGGGATCGTGCTGCGCGGCGCCCAGACAGGCGAGCACGGCCACCGCCTGCGCTACGAAGGCCCCACAACCGCCGAGGGCGACGGCTTCGCCACAACCCGCCCACGCCCAACCCGCCGCAGACGCCAGGGCCCAATCACATGAGCACCGACCTGCTCATCAGGCTGGCGGAGTTGGAGGGTCGAGTGCGCGCAGCAATCAAGAACCACGAATCCACCAACCCAGCGCTCACCGGCCCGCCACACGCGCCAAGGCCCGACCACATGACCGCCGATCCGGCGTTCACCGCGACTCGCCCACTGCCGGTCCACCGCAGGCGCCAAGGCCCGATCACATGAGCACCGATCTGCTGACCAGGCTGGCGGAGCTTGAGGACCGGGTGCGCGCCGCGATCGAGGGGCGCGAGTCCGTCGACCCAGGGTTCGCCGATCCGCGTCGGGCGTTGTACCTGACCCCGGCCGACGCGCGGCGCGTCCTCGACACGCCGGTCGAGCCGGTGCCTCGGTCGCGGCCCGCTGAGGAGCCGGGTGGGCGGTTGGGGGCGTTGGCCAAGCGGTTCGGGTTGGACGAGGTTGAGGTGGACTTCCTGCTGGTCGCCGTCGCGCCGGATGTCGATGCTCGGTTCGAGGCGCTCTACGGGTACCTCAACGACGACATCACCCGCCGCAGGCCCACGGTCGGGCTGGCGTTGCGGCTGTGCGGGCTGGATCAGGCGGGGACCGGGCGGTTCCGGGTGCGCCCGCTGGTCGCGGGTGGCCTGTTGGAGGTCGTCGACCCCGGGGCGCCCGCGCTGTCCCGGACCCTGCGGGTGCCCGACCGGGTGGTGGCGCACCTGCTCGGCGACGACAGTCCTGACACGGGACTGGACGTGCGAACCGCGGTGGGCGAACCGGGCCCGTTCGCCGAGCGGCTGCGGTCGGCGGTGGCAGCGGGCCCGGTGCACATACGCGATACCACCGGCGAGGCGCACCGGGTCGCGGTCGAGGCGTTGGGCACGGCGGTCGTGGTCCCGCCCGCCGCGTTGACCGAGGCGGTAGTCGTCGCCGCGGTGCGTGAGGCGCGACTGCGGGACGGTGGCGTCGTCGTAGGGCCGCTGGACGCCCCACCCGAGGGACTCCGGGCGTTGCTGGAACACGACGTGCCGCTGGTGTTCCACAGTGGACTGCATTGGGACGCGGGATGGTCACCTCGCACCGTCCTATCGCTCCCCCTCTCCCCCAGCGGTTCCGCGAACCCTTGGGCAGAGGCCATCACGGCGGCGACTGGCGAGCCCGCCGATCCCGAGGTGGTGGCGGCCGTCGGCGCGTACCGGGTGGGCAGCGCGCAGGTCGAGCAGATCACGTCCGTCGCCGCCCGGCACGCCGCGCTGGACGGGCGACCGCTTGGCCTCGACCACGTACAGGCAGGCGTGCGGGCCACCAACGGATCCGGGTTGCGACGACTCGCCCGCCGCATCACGCCCACGGTGACCTGGGACGACCTGGTGCTGCCGGAGGCGACCCGCGCGCAGTTGGCGGAACTGGCCCAGCGGGCGCGGCTGCGCGACCGGGTGCTCGGCGACTGGGGGATGCGACCGGGCGGTGGCCGCGGACGGGGTGTGGTGGCGCTGTTCGCGGGCGAGTCGGGCACCGGCAAGACGATGTCGGCGGAGGTCGTCGCCGCGGACCTCGGGATGGACCTGTACGTGGTCGACCTGGCCACCGTGGTCGACAAGTACCTCGGCGAGACCGAGAAGAACCTGGACCGGATCTTCACCGAGGCCGAGCGGGTGCAGGGCGTGCTGCTGTTCGACGAGGCCGACGCCGTGTTCGGCAAGCGGTCCAAGATCTCCGACGCCCGGGACCGCTACGCCAACCTGGAATCGGCCTACCTGCTCTCGCGGCTGGAGTCCTTCGGCGGCGTCGCGGTGCTCACCACCAACCTGCGGTCCAATGTGGACGACGCGTTCACCAGGCGGCTGGACGTGGTCGCCGAGTTCGCGCTGCCCGACGCCCGGCAACGGGAAGCGCTGTGGGACCGCTGCCTGGGCGCCGCGATGCCCAGGGCGGACGACATCGACCTCACCGGCTGCGCGCGGCGCTTCGAGCTGGCGGGCGGGTCGATCCGGGCCTGCGCGATCAGCGCCGCCTACGCCGCGGCCGCCGACGACCGCCCGGTGGCGATGGCCGATCTGGTCGCCGCCGTGCGCCAGGAGTACCGCAAGCTCGGACGGCTCGTCGACGGCGACGAGTTCGACCCCGCCTGAGGAGGCACCGATGCACGAGCACGAGCAGGTCGACAAGGCAGGACGGCGGTCGGCACCACGGCGCTCCCCCGAACCGGCCGAGACCACCACCCGGGTCCAGCAGCTGCAACGAGCACTGGGCAACGCCGCCGTCGCGCAACTCCTGTCGTCAGAACAAGAGGAGACCGAGGAGCCGACCGGGGTGCACGATGTCCTCGGCAAGTCCGGGCAACCGCTGCCCGACGGGGTGCGGACCGACATGGAAGCCAGGCTGGGCGCGGACTTCTCCTCTGTGCGGGTGCACAACGACACCGCCGCGGCCCGGTCCGCCGACGAGATCGGTGCCCGCGCCTACACCTCCGGCGAACACGTCGTCCTCGGTCGCGGTGGCGGGGACGACCACACCCTGGCGCACGAGCTGTGGCACGTCGTCCAGCAGCGCGAGGGGCCGGTCTCGGCGACCGACCACGGCAACGGCGTTGCCCTCAGCGACCCGGGCGACCGGTTCGAACGGGCAGCCGAGGACGTAGCCACCCGTGCCATGAGCGGGCCCGCGCCCGAACACGCGGGGCACGCGGACCACTCCGGCCACGCTCACGCGGGCGCCGTGCAGCGCAGTCCGCGGGACTGGCGCAACTCCGACCACGTCCGCTCGGCGCTCACCGCCGAACCCGGCGGCCTGGGGCTGCGGCGCTCGTTCTGGCCCGCGATCACCCAGGCGGTCCGGGCCTACATCAGCATCCACGACAACACCCAGCTCGACCAGCGCCGCGACATCCTCAACACCCTGGAAGAGGCGATCAACGCCTGGGAGGAGAACCAGCGGGGCACGGTCACCCTCAACACCGGTGGGGCCAGGGACAAGCGGGCCATCATCGCCGCGCTGGTCGGGCTGGTCGCCACCGAGCGGGCCGAGATCCGGGCGGCCAGCGCGCCCCAGCAGCCCGCGGCGGCCGCCGCCCGGCCGATGGCCATGCCCGGCTCGTCCTCCGGCGCGGCCCGGCCGATGGCGATCGGGGGACCGTCGCGGGCCCGCCCCGGCCAGGACGGCGAGGACAGCAGCCCGGAGGACCGCAGCGACATGGCCGCGCTGCGCGACCGGTTCGCCGCCACCGCGAACCTGCCCCCGGGCATCGACATCCACGCGCACCTGACCCGGGGCCGCAACCTGCCCGCCATCCACGACCAGGGGCTGATGCCCGGCGCCTCGCGCGGCATCGGCCTGCCCGACACCGACCGGGAACCCGACACCACCTACACCTACCTGCTGTCCGGGTCCCCGCCCGCGGCGCGGTTCGTGTCCCAGGAAGCCGGTGGCCGCACGGTCGGCGTTGTCAGCTCGAACGTCGACTTCGGACCCGACACCAACTACCCCGGCGGTTCCTACATGCACCACGGGGGCATCCCCCCGGTGCGCGACAACACCCAGGGCGCCGACGGGCCGTTCTCCTTCACGCTGCCCGCGACGCCGCGGACGCGCCAGGGGCTGCGCGACTTCGTCAACGCCCACCTGCCCGCGGGTCAGCAGCAGCTGTCCGAGGCCGAGGCGCTGGAGCGGGTCATGGCGGCCCTGTGGCGCACGTTCGGCATCCGGGCCGCGGGCGACCTCGCCCGCGGCTGACCGGTCGGGCAACCGCGGTGCCCCGAGGGGGAGTCGGGCGGACCTCCCGCCGGGGCACCGAACCGCGAAACCCTGTTCCCAGGCACGAGATCCGAGATGAGGAGCGACCATGCCGCAGTACCTCTCCCCAGGTGTGTACGTGGAGGAGGTCCAGACCGGGGCGCGACCGATCGAGGGGGTCGGCACGGCGGTCGCCGCCTTCGTCGGGTTCGCCGAGCAGGGCCCGTTCCACCGGCCCACCCTGGTGACCAGCTGGAACCAGTACGCGCAGCTGTTCGGCGGGTTCGCCGAGGGCGCGTACCTGCCGCACGCCGTCTACGGCTACTTCAGCAACGGCGGCGGATCGGCCTACGTCGTGCGCGTCGGCGGTCCGGCCGCTGATGCCGCCGCCCCCGCGCCGGAACCGGTCGCCGTGGGCGGGCTGCTGGTGGCGCCCCGACCGGACGCCGGGCCGGACCTGTCGGTGGAGATCGCCGACGCCGACGGCGAGAACCCGCCGGACGACCGGTTCAAGCTGCTGGTGCGGCAGGGCACCAAGGTCGTCGAGACCTTCGACGTGTCGACCCGCAAGAACGTCAAGAACTACGTCGTCACCCAGGTCGGCGAACGGTCCACATTGGTCACGGTTACCGAGCGGCCGGGAACCGCGCTGAGCAAGCCGGAACGGCAGTCGGTGACCCTCGCCGCGGCGGAGCGACCGAAGGAGTCCAGCTCGGTCGACGCTGCCGAGTACATCGGCGACGCCGAGGAACGCACCGGTTTTGGCGGCCTGGAGTCGATCGACGAGGTCACCATGGTCGCGGTCCCGGACTTGATGGGCGCCTACCAGCGGGGCGCGATCGACCTGGAGGGCGTCAAAACGGTGCAGCTCGCGGTGATCTCGCACTGCGAGCAGATGGGCGACCGGGTCGCCGTGCTCGACTCCCCGCCCGGGCTGTCCGCGCAGCAGGTCCGCGGCTGGCGGCAGGACACCGCGGGCTACGACTCCAAGCACGCGGCGCTGTACTACCCGTGGATCACGGTGTTCGACCCGGCCGCGGGCCGCAACAGCACCGTGCCGCCGTCCGGGCACGTCGCGGGCGTGTGGGCGCGCAACGACGTCGAGCGCGGTGTCCACAAGGCACCGGCCAACGAGGTCATCCGCGGCGCGGTGGACCTGGAACTGACGCTGAGCAAGGGTGAGCAGGACCTGCTCAACCCGGTCGGTATCAACTGCGTGCGGGCCTTCCCGGGGCGCGGCATCCGGATCTGGGGCGCGCGCACGCTGTCGTCGGACCCGGCGTGGCGCTACCTGAACGTGCGCAGGCTGTTCAACTACCTGGAGGAGTCGATCCTGCTGGGCACCCAGTGGGTGGTGTTCGAGCCCAACGACGACCGGCTGTGGTCGAGCATCCGGCGCAACATCACCGCGTTCCTCACTGAGCAGTGGCGCCGGGGCGCGCTGTTCGGGCGCACCGCGCAGGAAGCGTTCTACGTCAAGTGCGATCGGGACAACAACCCGCAGGAGTCCATCGACCTCGGTCAGGTCGTGTGCGAGATCGGTGTGGCGCCGGTGAAGCCCGCCGAGTTCGTGGTGTTCCGGCTGGCGCAGTTCTCCGACAGCACCAGCCAGGTCAGTGAGTGACGCAGTCGCGAGTAGAGGGAGGTAGACCATGGCAGAGGGCGACGCGCTGTCCACCCACGTCTTCGGGGTGCAGCTGGGCGGGTACGAGGTCGAGTCGCTGCAGGAGGTGAGCGGCCTGGTCGTGGAGGAGGACGTCGTGGAGGTGTCCCAGGTGACCCCGCAGGGCAAACCCCTGCTGCGCAAGCAACCCGGGGCGCGCAAGGGCGGCGAGATCGTGCTGACCCGCGGCCTCGACCAGAGCAGCGAGTTCACCAAGTGGCTCAAGGAAACCCTGAACAAGGGCGCGGTGGCCTCGGCGCGGCAGAACATCACCATCGAGGTCAAGGACAGCGAGGGCACCACGGTGCGCCGGATGCAGCTGATGAACGGGTGGGCCAGCAAGTGGGAGGGCCCCTCGCTCAAGGCGGGCGAGTCCTCCGCGGCGACCGAGAAGGTCACCATCACCTTCGAGGACATCGAGGTCGAATGAGGCGCCGGACGGTCAGCCTTGGCGACCTCGACGAGCTGGTCGAGGTCGGCAAGAAGAGCAAGCGGCAGTCGGAGCAGTCGTCGCACACCGAGTTCGAGTTCGAGCTGCCGCGCGGCTACGTCGACCAGAACGGCACCAAGCACCGCGCGGGCCGGATGCGGTTGGCCACCGCGCGCGACGAGCTGCGGCCGCTGATCGACGTGCGGGTCAAGGAGAACCCGGCGTACCTGAGCGTGGTGCTGCTCAGCCAGGTGATCACCGAGCTCGGCGAGGTGTCCGACGTGCACGCGGGCGTGGTGGAGCAGATGTACGCCACCGACATCGCGTTCCTGCAGGACTTCTACCGGCGGATCAACAGCGAGGGCCACACCAGGGCGGGCGTGGCGTGCCCGTCCTGCGGGTCCACCTTCGACGTCGACCTGGCGGGTGGGCGCCTGGGGGAATCGTGACGTACCCGCCCGACCGGCTGGCCGAGGAGGTCGCCTACGTGGCGTACCACTTCCACTGGCCGCGCGCGGAGATCCTCGACCTGACGCACGAGGAGCGCGCCGGGTGGGTGCGCGAGATCAGCCGGATCAACACCAGGGTCAACGGAGGGGGGTGAGCGGCGGTGTCCATCTTGGACCGCTTCCGCAAGCAGAAGTCCACACCGGACCGACCGGCGTGGGACGGGGGTTGGCGCGCGGTGCGGCCACTGGCCCCGGTGTCGGTGCGCGGCGGGGTCTCGGTGTCGGACGGTCTCGCCTTCCGCTCGACCCTCGCCTCCTGGCACGACCCGTCACTGGTGGGCGAGATGTCCCACTCGATCTCACCCACCGCCCCCTCCGGCGTCGCCCACGGCGTCGTCCGCGCCCCGACGGCCACCTCCCAACCCGGTCCACTGCTGCGCGCGGTCCAGGCACCGGCCGACTCTTCCTCGGTGCCGGTGGTCGAGCAGGCATCGCGCCCGGCCGTGCCCTCGGCCGGTCCGGGTGCGCCCGTGGCCGGGGTTCAGCGAGCCACGTCGCGGGGAGAGACGGCGAGCGTGGATGGCGCGGGACAGGCTGCCCGACCACAGACGCCCGGCGCCGGTCCGGTCACCGCGGCGTCACCGGTCGAGGCCGCCAACCGGGGCAACGCCCCTGCCGCACCCATCCAGCCCGAAGGTGCACCGTTGGTCCGGCCCGTCAACCCGGCGGTCCAGCGGGCCGCGCCGCCGGCTGTCGACCATGGCGGCACACCCGCTCGACCTGGTGGACCACAGATCCCCCCGCCTGTCGGCGCTGTGGCCCACCGGGCCATGCCGACGCACGGCACCCGGTCCCTCGGACCGCCCATTCGCCGCCACGAGCCAGTGGCCGACACCGCGGTGGCCCAGCGCGGGATGTCGTCGGGAGAGAGGACGAGCACACCGGCACGACCGGTCGGCTCGGTGGTCCATCCCGGCGCGTCCCCGGGCACACCTCTGGTCGGGCCGGCCGTCCAGCGGTCCGCAGGCCACGGCAACACACCGGAACGGCCCGCGCCCTCTCCCGCTGGTCCGAACACGCGGGTCGACACAGTGGTCCACCGAGCCGCGGTCGACACCGCAGCTCCGAGACAACCCACGCCCCCTTCAACAGGTCCGGGCACGCCGCTGGTCAGCCCGGTCGACGCAACCGCCCCCCGCGATACACCCGTGCCCTCATCGGCAGTCCCAAGCGTGCCACTGGTCGGCCCGGTCACACACCGGACCAAGCCCCCTGGCCCTGCCCGACTCGCCGGACCGCCACCCATCTCAGCCGATCAGAGCCCGCCTCTGGTCAAGCGGGTCACCCAGCCCGAGCCTCCTGGTCCCGCTACCGCACCGCAGCCGCCCGCCAGCCCCCCACCCACCTCAGCCAGTCCGAGCACACCACTCGTCAAACGGGCCACAGCCGACACCACCGACCACGGCAACGCCTCGACACAGCCGACGCCCCCTTCCGAACCTCCGAAGGCACTAGTCAGGCCGATCGACACGGTGTTTCCCCGGACCGGGTCCACTAGCCCCGGCACCGCACCGGAGCAGCCCACCGGACCGACACCCACCTCAACCGATCTGGGCACGCCACTGGTCTGGCCTATCAACACGGTCCTTCACCGGACCAAGCCCACAGCCCCCAGCACCGCATCGAAGCGGCCCACCGAACCGCCATCGTCCTCGGTCGGTCCAGGCACGCCACCGGCCGAGCGGGCCGACACAGTCCTCCGCCAAACCAACACCGCTGGCCGCAGCGACACACCACAGCGGACCACCGGACCGACGCCCATCTCATTCAGTCCCATCACGCCACTGGTCGGGTCGATCGACACAGTCCTTCACCGGACCAAGTCCGCGGCCCCCGGCACCACACCCGAGCGGCCCACCGAACCCGCGTCTACCTCAACCGGTCCGGACACGCCACTACTCGGACGGGCAAACACAGTCCTTCGCCAAACCAACACCACCGGTCGCAGCAACGCACCACAGCAGCCCACCAGACCGACATCCACCTCACCCAGCCCAATCACTCCACTAGTCGGCCAGAGCGACGCCGTCATTCACCACACCAACACCACCGGTCACAGCGACACACCGCAACGGCTCACCGGGCCGACGCCCACCTCGGCCGGCCCCGCCACACCACGGATCGGGCCGAGCGAAACCGTCGTTCACCAACACAGGACCACTCGCCCCGACAGTGCACCGCCGCGGCCCTCAGCCGGTCCGAGCACGCCGCTGGTCGGGCTCGGGGATCCCCAGCGGGTCGGTGCTGGGCGAGAGCCGGTCATCGGTGCGAGGTCCGGCCGAGGCACAACCCGAGCGCGGGTCGGGTCCCCGGTGCGGGAGCCGAGCCGCGTCACCCGGTCGGCGGCGCCGGCCCCTCTGGAGCACGTCGACCACTCCGGGACCGGGCCAAGCGAGCCCGTCCGCCCCACCCTCGGTACCGAGCCGGACGCGACTCGAGTCGAGTCCGGTCAGGTCGCCAGGAAGACCCCCGTCCAGCGAGTGGCCGCGGCAGGCCAGGCCAGCGGTCCGACGGCACCGGTCCTCGCGCACCGAGCCCAGGCAGACGGCAGACCCCCGACTCCGGTCACCCCACCAGGGCGACTCCCCCGGGTTCGGGTCCAGCCCGTCCAGCGCTCGACGCCCACTCCGGCGAAGCCGACGCTCGGCCGGGACCACGCCCTCCACCTCGCCCTCCACGTGGCTCGCCCCGGCACCGATCCCCACCGAGCCGACCCCACCCAACCCGCGGTCCAGCACCTCACCCCGGCACACACCCCCTCCGCCGCCCCACGCACCGTGGCCGCGAAGCAAGGCCCCTCACTCGCAGCCCAGCACCTCACCGGCCCCAACACCGTGGCCGCCAGGCAAAGCCCCCCACCCACCGCCCAACACCTCACCGGCCCCAACACCGTGGCCGCCAGGCAGAGCCCCTCACCACCGCCTCCTCCCCCACGCCCCGCACCCGTCCAGCGCAGGGCCGCGCCGAGGAAGCGATCCCGCACCGACCCCACCGCCGACCAGGACCTGGACGACCTGGCGCGCGGGCTGCTCGACCCGCTGACGCGCCTGCTGCGCGCCGAACTGCGCCACGGCCGGGAGCGCGCCGGGCACCGCAACGACCACCGCCGCTGAGAGGGACCCCATGACCAGCACCGTTTTCGCCACCACCGTGTTCTTCCAGCTGAGCATCGGCGGCAACGACCTCGGCGCGTTCCACACCTGCCAGGGGCTCGGCGCGCAGATGGAGGTGGAGCAGTTCACCGAGGGCGGCAACAACGGGTTCACCTGGCAGCTGCCCTCGCGGATCACCTGGTCGAACATCACCATGACCCGGCCGGTGACGGCGGACTCGGCGAAGGTGGTGCGCTGGCTCAACGAGGTGGTGCGGCGGGTGGAGCGCAAGAGCGGCGAGATCGTGGCGCTGGCGCCGGACCTGACGCCGATCACCCGCTGGCAGGTGCAGGGGATCGTGCCGGTGCGGTGGACCGGGCCGTCGTTCGACCCGGCGGACTCGCAGGCCGCGGTGGAGACGCTGGAGTTCGCGCACGAGGGCCTGCTCGCTTCCTGACCGGACAAAGGACCGATTGAGATGGCCGCACAGAGCCTGGCCCGCGCCCGGTTGGTGATCATGGAGCCGCCCGCGAAGGTGGGCGCGAAGCCGGGCGCGCGGCTGGCGAGCGTGCCGTTCCAGTTCAACCCCAACACCCTCGCGCTGGCCAAGAGCGTCGAGTGGCGGCGCAAGCCGTCGCGGATGGCGGGTCAGGCGGCGCTGCCGGAGTTCGTCGGCAGCGGACCGCGGACGCTGTCGGTGGAGGTCTTCCTCGACGCCACCGCCACGCACGACAACTCGGTGGAGGAACGGGTCGAGAAGCTGATGGTGGCGTGCGTGCCGACCAAGCGGAGCCTGGCGCGCAAGAAGCCCGCCAGCCCGTGGGTGCGGTTCGAGTGGGGCACCGCGCGGACCACGTCGTTCGACGGGATCCTGGCGAACCTGTCGGTCGACTACGCGCTGTTCGATGTGGACGGAAAGCCGCTGCGCGCGACCTGTGCACTGTCCATTGAGGAAGCTGGAGCGGACACACCAGGGCAGAACCCGACGTCCGGGTCGCCGGGTGCGCGCCGCACGCACCGCGTCGTCGCCGGGGACAGCCTGCCGCAGCTGGCGTGGCAGGAGTACGGGGACGCGACGCTGTGGCGGCCGATCGCCGAGGCCAACGACATCGACGACCCGATGGTGCTGCCGGTCGGCCGGGAGCTGCTGCTGCCCGGCGCGGCGGAGGTCAACGAGCAGGACGGAGTCGCATGAGGACCCAGGGCGGGCGGGCCTTCGCCGCCGATCCGATCATCGCCGCGCCGGGGCCGCTGCCCGCCCCGTGGGACAAGCAGTTGGTGAGCTGCGTGGTCGACGAGAGCGTCGGACTGCCGGACGCCGCCGTGCTGACCTACCGCGACGGCGACCACGAGATGCTCGCCGAGACCGGGATCACCATCGGCACCCCGCTGCGGGTGTCGGTGTCCACGGTGAGCGGCACCGCGCAGGAACTGCTGTTCATCGGCGAGGTCACCGCGCTGGAGCTGGACGCGGACACGACCGGCACGTTCACCGTGGTGCACGCGATGAGCAGGGCGCACCGGCTCTTCCGCGGCCGCAAGGTGGAGGCCTTCCGCAACATGACCGCGGCCGACATCGTGCGCAAGGTGGCCAGGGGCGCGGGCGTCACCGTGGGCAGGGTCGAGCTGGCGCCGGTCACCTACACCCAGCTCAGCCAGGCCGGGGTGTCCGATTGGGACTTCCTGTCCCAGCTCGCCCACGACCACGGCGTCGTGCTGCAGGTCGACGACAAGGGCGTCCTGCACCTGACGAAACCCGAACCGGCGAGCAAGGCGCCATCACCGAGCACGTCCGCCGCGGTCGACCCGCTGGTGCTCGAACACGGCGAGAACGTGACGGCCCTGCACGCGACGCTGACCAGCGCCGAGCAGGTCAGCGCGGTGGAGGTCCGGTCGTGGGACGTCAAGACGAAGAAGGCGCACGTGGCCGTGGAGCCAGCGCTCAAGAGCCGGACCGTCGCGCCGGGGATGACCCCGTCGGCGGTGTTCGGTCCCAGGGCGCGGATGCTGGTGACCGACACTCCATACGGGACACAAGCGGAGACCGCGGCCGTGGCGCGCGGGGTCGCCGCCTCGGCTGCCGCGGGGTACGGCGAGATCGAGGCGGTCGCCAACGGCAACCCCAAGCTGCGGGCGGGTGTTCCGGTGGCGCTGGCCAACGCGGGCGCGGCGTTCTCCGGTAAGTACACCGCGACGGCGGTGCGCCACGTCCTGGAGCCGGGGTTGGGCTACCGCACGGTGGTCACGGTGAGCGCCTCGGCCGACCGGTCGTTGGCGGGACTGGTGGCGGGGGCGAACGCTCCGGCCCGATCGCCGCGGATGCCGGGGCTGGCGATCGCCGTGGTGACCGACATCAAGGACCCGACCGAGCGCGGCGGGGTCCGGCTGAGGTTCCCCTGGCTGGACGACAACTACGTCACCGACTGGGTCCGAACCGTGCAGTGGGGCGGTATCCGCGGCGGCGGTGTGTTCAGCCCGGAGGTCAACGACGAGGTGCTGGTCGGGTTCGAGCAGGGCAGCCTCGACCGGCCGTACGTGCTCGGCGGGCTCTACAACGGCGTCGACAAACCGTCCACACACGACGTTCCGCTGGTCGACCGCAAGACCGGCAAGCTCAACCGGCGGTCGTTGGTCTCGCGCACGGGCAACCGGCTGGAGCTGCTCGACGGGACCGCCAAGTCCGGGGTGCGCATCGCCAGCGGCGACAAGCGCCTGGAGGTCGTGCTGGACGAGAAGACCGGGCGCATCGACGTCCGTGTGCGCGGTCGCGGTGGCGGTCGGGTGCTCAGCTCGATGCGCATGGACTCCCGCGGCGTCACCGTCGACGCCAAACGCGGCGCCCTGGTCCTCAAGGGACGGACGGTGTCGGTCGAGGCCGCGACCTCGGCGTCGGTCAGCGGCGGCACGGAAGCGGTCGTCAAGGGCCTGACGGTCCGGATCAACTGAGAGGAGACCGCGATGTTCCCCGCAGCACGCCTGGGCGACAAGACCAGCCACGGTGGCGCGGTCGGCCCGCCGCCGCCCGTCGTGGCGGCCAGGGTGGCGACCGTGCTGATCGAGGGCAAGCCCGCCGCGGTCATCGGCAGCACGCACGTGTGCGTCATCCCACCGCACGCCGCGCTCGGTCCCGGCAACGTGCTCCAGCCGCGCATCGGCCGGGTGCTCATCGGCGGGCTGGTCGCGGCCAGGGTCGGCGACAAGTCCACCTGCGGCGCCACGGTCGTGACCGGCGCGCTGACAGTCCGAATAGGAGGGTGAGCGTGGTCGCGGACTTCATCGGCCGGGGCTGGGGTTTCCCGTTGCGGGTCGGGCCGACCGGCGGCATCGGCATGGTCGAGCGCGACCAGGAGATCGAGGAGGCCATCTGGCTGATCCTGGGCACCGCGCCGGGCGAGCGGCCGATGCGGCCGGAGTTCGGCTGCGGCATCCACGACCACGTGTTCGCGGCGACCGACGGGGCGACCGCGGGTCACCTGGCGCGCGAGGTGCGCACCGCGCTGGACCGGTGGGAACCGCGGGTGGACACCGTCGCCGTCGAGGTCGACTTCGACCAGGTCGAGGTGGGCACGCTGCACATCTCGATCCACTACACCATCCGCGCGACCAACGACCAGCGCAACCTGGTGTTCCCCTTCTACACCATCCCCTCCGAAGGTGAGCCGGACTGATGGCCCTGCCCGCACCCAACCTGGACGACCGCCGGTTCCAGCAGCTCGTCGACGAGGCGAAGCGGTACGTGCGCGACCGGTGTCCCGAGTGGACCGACCACAACGTCTCCGACCCCGGCGTCACGCTGATCGAGACCTTCGCGCAGATGGTCGACCAGCTCGTCTACCGGCTCAACCGGGTGCCGGAGCGCAACTACCTGGCGTTCCTGGACCTGCTGGGCGTGCGGCTGTTCCCGCCGACCGCGGCGCGGGCTCGGGTCACGTTCTGGCTCTCGGCGCCGCAGGTGGAGGTCGTTCTGCTGCCCGCGGGAACCGAGGTGGCGACGGTCCGCGCGGAGACCACCGAGGCGGTCGTGTTCGCCACGACCACGCCGCTGCCGATCGTTCCGTGCGAGCTCGACGCGCTGGTCACCAGGAGCGCGTCCGGCGAGCACGTCGACCGCACCAAGGACCTCGCGGCAGGCCAGGACGTTCGGTGCTTCCAAGCGACCCCGGCCGTGGACGACTCGACCCTGTTCGGCCTGTCCGCCGCGGCGCCGGAGTGCGTGGTGGTGTTGCGCTTGGACAGTCGGGTGGAGGGCATCGGTGTCGACCCGCGTCAGCCGCCACTGGTGTGGGAGGCGTGGGACGGACGCGGTTGGACAGTCTGCGAGACCGATGAGGACAGCACGGGCGGGCTCAACCGGCCCGGCGAGGTCGTCGTGCACCTGCCCGCGTCGCATGTGGAGTCGGTGATCGCGGGCAGGCGGGCCGGGTGGGTGCGCGCCCGGGTGAGCGAACCCGAGGCCGGTCAGCCGTTCTACTCCGAGTCGCCGACGATCCGCGTCGCCGAGGCGTTCACCATCGGCGGCACGGTCGCCGTCGAGCACGCCGAGGCCGTGCCGGATGTTTTGCTCGGGCTGTCGCAAGGCGTTCCCGGGCAACGGTTCACCCTGCCCAGGACGCCGGTGCTGACCGATGGCGACCCGATCACCGTGCTGGTGTCCGATGGCGACGGGTGGCAGCGGTGGACCGCGGTCGAGCACTTCGGCGACTCGGGGCCCGGCGACCGGCACGTGGTGCTGGACGCGACGCTCGGTGAGGTGCGGTTCCCGCCCGCGGTGCGCACGGCTGACGGCGGTTTGCGTTACTACGGCGCGGTTCCGCCGAAGGGGTCGGCGGTTCTGGTCGAGCAGTACCGGACCGGGGGTGGCCGCGCGGGGAACGTCGCTCGTGGGGCGATCTCGGTGCTGCGCAGCTCGGTCCCGTACATCTCGGCGGTGGAGAACCGGGAGGCGGCTCGCGGCGGGGTCGACGGTGAGACGGTGGCGGAGGCTCGAACCCGTGCGCCGCAGGAGTTGCGCGTGCAGGACCGGGCCGTGACCGCGTCCGACTACGAACGCTTGGCGCATCAGGCGGCGCCCTCGCTGGCGCGGGTGCGGTGTCTGCCCTCGGCCGATGAACCGGGTGCCGCGCGTGTGCTGGTGGTGCCCTCGGCAACGGTCGGTCACGGTGAGCGGTTGCGGATCGAGCAGTTGGTGCCGTCCGACGAGGTACTGGCGGCCGTGGCAGGGCACCTGGACGCGCGGCGGCTGTTGGGGACGCGGGCGATCGTGAGTCCGCCGCGGTATCAGGGGATCACGGTGGTGGCGCGGTTGGTGGCGCCGGACGCTGACGTCGACGGGGTGCGGGCCGCGGCGCAGGACGCGCTGCACGGGTACCTCGACCCGATGACCGGGGGCGCGGACGGCACGGGGTGGGCGTTCGGCCGCGCGGTGCAGTACGGCGAGATTTTCGCTGTGCTGCAACGGGTTCCGGGGGTGGGCATGGTGGAGGAGATCCTGCTGTTCCCGGCCAACCCGCTGACCGGTGCCCGTGGTGGGCGGGTGGACCGGCTTGAGCTGACGCCGGACGCGCTGGTGTTCTCCCACCAGCACCAGGTGACCGTGGTGGGTGCGCAGTGACCCGGGCCGCGGTGCCCGGGCTGCCGAGCACGCACCCCATCGGGGAACTGCTGCCCGCGCTGTACGCCGCCGACGACTTCGCCTCGCGCTTCACCGCGGGCCTCGACGACGTGCTCGCGGTGGTCTTGTCTACTTTGGACAACCTGACCGCCTACCTGGATCCCGCGCTCACCCCCGAGGACTTCCTGACCTGGCTGGCCTCGTGGGTCGCCGAGTCCCCAGACCCCCGCTGGCCCGTGGAGGTCCGCCGCGAACTCGTCCGCCGTGCCATCGCCCTACACCGAGACCGCGGCACCCCCCACGGCCTGGCCACCCGCCTCCGCCTGACCCTCGGAGTCGGCGTGACCATCGCCGACGGCCCAGGCGTGGCCTGGTCCCCCTCCGCGGGCGCCGAACTGCCCGGCACACCCCCAGAACTCGTGATCCGCGTCTGGCCCGACCGATCCCCAGTGGACCAAGACCAGATCACCGCCGTCGTCGCCGCCCACTGCCCCCTGCACCTCACCCCGCAGATCGAGGTACTCCCAGCCCCACCCGAGGACCCCACATGACCCGCCCCTGCCCCGTCTGCGGCACCCAGGTCCACCCCACAGACGACTTCTGCGGCAACTGCGCCACCTACCTCGGCTGGTCCGCCTCCACCGACCCAGCCGACCCTGTCACGCTTCCTGCCGCTCCCGCACTCAGCACCGATCTCGCACAGCGGCCAGAGAACCCCGTCTCGCAACCGGTCGACAACCCGGTCTCCGGTTCCCAGGCCCACCGCCGAGACGACCCCGCCACGGGCACGAACAAGCCCACCCAACACGCCTCCGTGGGCACTCCCCCGCAGTCCGGAGGATCCGCCGACAACCCGACGACCGAGGTCTCAACCCGTCAGACAGGAGGATCAGCGACCGTCCATAACGGAACCCCGACCTCGGGCGCAACCGAACCCGCCACCGGCGCCGCTCATACGGCCACCAATCCGGCGGCCTCTCTCTTCGCCGAACCTGTCCCCGCACCCACTGCTCGTGGCCGCGCCGCCGACAATCCCCCCACCCCGACGCCCCCCGAACTGGACACCGCCCCTGTACTGCCGGGAAGACCAGTCGCCCAGCGCCCAGTCGCCTCCGCCGCCCAAGTCGACACCGTCGAGGGTCCCCCCTGCCCGGTGTGCGGGACGGCGAACCCGCCTGGCAGGAAGTTCTGCCGCCGCTGCGCCACCCCCCTCGACCCCGCGGCCGCCCTGTCCGCCACCACCAAGCGCCGCCGCTGGTCCTGGCACGGGGACCGGTCCCGCTGGCTACGCGCGATCGTCGCCCTCCTGGTCGTCGCGGCCTTGGTAGTCCTCGGCGTGGTCCTCTACCCCCACCTCGACCCCGCCATCCAGGACATCCGCGACCGCGTGTCCACCCCCGCTGCCGTCGCCCCCCGAACCGTCACCGCGACCGCCGAGCTCCCCAACCACCCGGCTCGCGCCGCCGCGGACGGCCTGTCCAACCGCTACTGGGGCACCCCCACGCCCGGCGCCCAGGCCACCTTCACCTTCGCCGAGCCCATCCGCCTGCTGTCCGTCGTGATCCACACCGGCCCCACCGCCGACCGGGACCACTTCACCGACCAGGCCCGCCCCACCACCGTCGACCTCACCACCACCAGCACCGGTGGCACCACCCGCACCACCACCATCACCCTCGCCGACGAACCCGGCCCCCAGCGCACCGACCTCGGCACCTCCGACGTCACACAGGTCCGCCTGACCATCCGCTCCGCCACCCCGCAAACCCCCACCACCCACATAGCCCTCGGCGAGGTCGAGTTCTTCCGCCGCCCCTGACCCACCCGGGTGACGGGCCTCAGGACCGCGGCAGGCCCGCCGATTCGAAGGCGACGGTGGAACGGGCCGCCGGTACGCGCAGGGGAGCATCCGCATGTCGAGTTTCCGGGGCCGTCTGCTGGCCGTGCTGGTTCCGGTCGTCGTCGCCGGTCTGGCCGTGCTGTCGACCTTCGTCGTGGTCAACGCCACGGCGCTGGAGGAGAGCGCGCAGCGGGGGCACGGCAGCGACGTGGCGGAGAGCCTCGCCCGGCAGGTGGAGACCCAGATCTCGGCGGCTCGGACGGCCGAGCGCGCCATCGTCGCCGCGGGCAGCGCCATGCCCGTGGCGAACCGCCCGCTGCTCGACGAGGTGGTGCGCGGGACTCTCGCAGGCACGCCCGAGATCTACGACATGTACCTGTGCTTCGACGTCCCCGGTGACCCGCGCTACCCGCTGTCCGGCGTCTCCCAGTACCTCTGGGTCAAGGACGGGACCGGCAAGCCCGTGCGGCAGGACCTCGACGACGCGGCGAACGCCGACGCCATCACCTACGCCTGGTACACCGAGCCCAAGCGCACCGGCGCGGAGAGCGTCGTCGAGCCGTACTACGACGCCAACCTCAAGGCGCTGATGACCTCGGTGACCGCGCCGATGGTCCAGGACGGCCGCACGATCGGCGTCGCGGGTGTCGACGTGACCCTCGACCAGCTCTCCAAGAAGGTCAGCGCCGCGAAGGTGTCCGAGCACGGCTACGCGATCCTGCTCTCCCGCGCGGGCACCCTGCTCGCGGCCCCCGACGCGTCGGTCGTGGGGTCCAAGACCCTGGAGCAGGCCGCGTCCGAGCCCGCGCGCGACACCGCCACCGCCCTGACGCGCCGGATCGCCGAGGGCGGCAGCGGCACCCTGGACGGCAAGAACCCGCTGGCCGGGGCCGCGGACGACGCGGTGCTGACCTGGGCGCCGGTCGAGGGGACGGGCTGGACGCTGGCGACGGTGACCCCGATGAGCGACGTGCTCGCCCCGGTCGGCGCGCTGCGGACCAAGCTGATCGGCTTCGCGCTCGTCATCGCCGTCGTGCTGCTGGCGACCGTCTGGTTCACCACCCGCCGCCTGACCGCCCGGATGCCCGTCCTGCGCACCGCCGCGCTCGACATCGCCCGCGGCCGCCTCGACGTCACCCTGCCCCGCTCCGGGCGCGACGAGCTGGGCGAGCTGGCGGGGGCCTTCGGCGAGATGGTGGCGACCCTGCGCCGCACCGCCGACCACCTGCGCCGGATAGCCGCCGGTGACCTGACCGCCCCGATCGAGCCCGCGGGCGCCGACGACGAACTCGGCACCGCGCTTGTGGAGATGCAGCGCGGGCTCACCGCCTCGGTGCAGGCCGTGGTGGACACCGCGGCGGACCTCACCGGGTCGGCCGAGGCGCTGCGCGGCCAGGCAGGCGAACTGCGCGAGAGCGCGACGGTGACCCACACCGAGTCGGCCGCGGCCAGCATCGGCGCCACCGAGTTCAGCGCCAGCGTCGCCGAGATCGCCTCGTCCATCTCCCGCGGCTCGACCCTCGCCGCCGACGCCGAGCAGGCGACCGCCACCATGACCGCCCAGCTGCACAGCCTCGCCGGGTCGTCGGCCGCCATCGCGGGCGTGGTCGACGTGATCACCAGGATCGCCGCCCAGACCCACCTGCTCGCCCTCAACGCGACCATCGAGGCGTCGCGGGCAGGCGAGGCCGGGCGCGGCTTCGCGGTCGTGGCCACCGAGGTCAAGAGCCTCGCCGAGTCGACGACCACCGCGACGGTGAGCGTCACCGAGCGCATCGCCGCCATCCAGTCCGATGTGGACGGCACGGTCCGGGTGATCGAGCAGATCGGCACCTCCATCCGCGACATGGCCCAACTCCAGACCACCATCGTCGCCGCCGTCGAGGAGCAGTCCGCCGCCTCCCACTCCGTCCGCGAGAGCATCGGCCACGTCACCGACGTGGCCGCCCACACCGAGACCAACGTCCAGGCCAGCCTCACCCTCGCCGACAACCTCGCAACCGCCGTCCACCGACTCGAGCAGGTCAGCAAGAGCTTCCACCTCCCCCGCTGACCGCCGCGCACCGATCAGTCCCGAGTGGACCATCCGCGGGGTCGACCTCCATCATGATCTTCGACCCCACCCGAGGAATCCGGTACAACACTTCGCACGAGCGCGGCGTTCGCCACCGGGAGTGGATTCCCGTACTCGCAACACTGAGCCCTTTTCATCCTGCTGTGGCTTCGTGGTTCTGGAGCACGTGGATGGCCTTGGCGAGTCGGCCGATGCGGCGTGGGTTGACGCGGACTTTGCGCAGGACGCGCCAGGTCTTGAGTGGGGCGTGGGCGCGTTCGCCGGGGTCGCGCAGGCGGGCGTGGGCGCGGTTGGCGTCCTTCTGTGACTCGGGCTTGTTCCGCCCCTTGTCAGGGGTGATCACGCGCTGACCGGTGGGTCGTAGCCGTGATAGCCCTTGTCACCCAACGCGATCAGCCCGGCGTTGCGCAGAGTGGCGAGAATGTTGCGGATCCTGGCGGCGGCGGTGTCGTGCGTGCTGCCGGGCAGATCCCCCGACACCCACAAGATCGTCCCGGCCGGTGAGGCCACGACCTGCAGGTTCACCCCGTGCATCCGGTGTTTGCCGGAGTAGAAGGGCCGGTCGGCGGCGATCCGGTCGATCGGGATCAGCGTGCCGTCGATCACCACGTAGGCCATGCCCTGGCGTTTCGCCGCCGGCAGCGCCGCCCCCAGCTTCGGCGCCCGCCGGGGCCAGCAGCTCCACGGTTTCGGCGACGTAGCGCCAGCAGGTCGTGGTCGACACCCCGAACCCGGCGCCGACCTGCGCGAACGGTTCACCCTCGCGCAGGTACACCAGCACCGGCAGCGCCTGCTGTCCCGGGGCGAGCCTGCGCCACACCGAGCCCAGTTCTCTGCGGTGGGCGCGGACCAGGCCGGACACAAAGGTCAGGGTCCGATGTGACAACGGCAGCGCGGCACGGTGGAACAACATGCGAGGCCCGTGGTGGACGGGGATCTTGGTCGATTAACGTCCTACCAAGGGCTTCGCCATGTCCCGGCACGACACGCCGACACCGGGCAGCCATGATCAACAACAAACCCCTGCCCGCCAACGCATCCAGCCCAGGATGAAAACGGCTCACTGAGGGCACATGCCGCCTATCGCTTGCGGCGACTCCGTTTTCTTTCCATCGGGCGAAGGGTGAGCTTTTCCGGGGCGGGCGCGGGCAACAACCTGGACAGCCAACTTCCCAGGAACACACCTATTGTCATACTCGCACCAGGTATTCCCACCATCAGAAGGAAGAACAACACGCCGTCGTACCGGTGCGGATAGTCCGCGGTCACGATCTTGGCGCCCGCGCCACCTCGGCCAGTGCCGGAACCGTCGATTCGCAGCTGCACGTCGACCGCGCCGACGCGCGGCCCCACCGAGTGGATCCGCTTATCCTCGGTGCGTTCTTCGCCTTCCCACCGCACGTCCGCCTCGCAGATCGTGGTCAACCAGAGGTTGAGAGGATCCGCCGCGCACGACCGCACCTCGGCGACGCCGGTGCGGCGCACGGACGGCTCCGCCGAGGGTGTCAACCCGGTCCGCGACTGCACGCCGATGAACACCCAGATCCCGACCAGCAGGAAAGCGATACCGGTGCCGATGGTCGGTCCCCAGCGCATCTCAGGCGTCCTCGTCCGGGTTGAGGGTGTCGTTGATCGACTTCGTGCCTTCCTTGACCGTCTTGGTGCCCAGGTGATCGAGGGTGCGGCCGAGCCCGGACTCGGCCGTCCGGTCCACCCTGTCGGTGTAGGCCTTCAACCGCCCCGACTGCGGCGCCAGGTCGTCCAACGTCCTGGTCGACTGCCTGATCGCCTTGTTCGCCTCCCGCCCCAGTTCCGTCGACCTGCGCCCGAGCGACCTCGCTGCCTCGGCCGACCGGTCGCCGAGGGCGCGGTACTTGGCCACGAACCCCTGGATCGCCTGGAGCAGCTTGCCCAGCCGTTTCTGCAGCTTGGCGGCGAGCTGGACCGCGTCGGCGATCACGCTGGCGATGAACACACCGACCGAGGCACCCAGGGTGAACCAGGACGATGCCAGCGCCAGCAGGGCCCGGGTGATCACATTGCTGATGAAGGTGGCGATCAGGTCGAAGACGATGGCCCTGGTCGTGCCGACGACGACACCGGCGGTCCGCACGCCGTTGGCGGCGTCCCTGGCCTGGTCGGCGACCTGTGTCAAGGCCGCGATGTACTGGCCGGCCAGTCCGCGGTACGCCGTGGCGGCGTCACCGCTCCACCCCGCGGTCAGCGTCATCGCCGAGGTGTAGTCGGCGTTCATCTTGTCCAGGCGCTTGCCGATGTTCTCCCAGGTCGCGGCGATGGCGTCGATCTGGCCGGGGTCGCCGGTGAGCACCTCCAGCGGCTCGCGGAGGAGGTCGAGGTGCTCCATCAACCAGCCGACCCCGGCCTTGACCAGCTCACCCAGCGGGTTCATCACCACCGACAGGGCGTCGATGCCGATCATGACCCCGTCCACGGCCAGTTCCTGCCAGTTGGAGTCGTCGCCCAGGTCGTGGGCCAGGTTCATGCTCGATTCCAGCAGGCCGGAGCCCGCGAAGGTCTTCGGTCCCTCCGCCCGGGCGACCAGTTCGTCGCTCACCGCCCACCCCCGAACCTGTCGTAGTGGGCCGCGAGCCGCCGCTCCAGTTCGTCGTAGTCGGTGACGGTGCGCGAGATGCCCTCCGACAGCGCTCCGGCCAGGTCGGACGCGCTCTTCAGCAGGTCGTCCATGTGCCCCTGGAACACCTGCAAGGCGGGAATCACCAGCGGTGAGCAGAGCAGCCCGTAGGCCTCCACACCGCCGAGCCCGACCTGCGCGGCGGCCGAGTCGGCATCCCGAATGCCGTCGGCGACGGCCGCGAGCCGCCCGGCGTGCGTCGACAGCGACGCCGTGTCCTCGATCTCGTACCCTGCGGTCACCGCCGATCCCCCTTCCCGTAGACGCCGCCGAAGCCCTCGTCGTCGTCGAGGTGGGGGCGGGGCCGGTCGTCGGGTTCTGGGTCGGCGGGCATGGACCGCCGGACGATGTCGAGCGCCTCGGAGTCACCGCCGACGAGATCGGACATGATCTCCATGGTGCGCGCGGCCGCCTTCCGCGCGGCCTGGGTGTAGGTAGCCTGGATCAGCGTGGCCAACTGCCCGTGCCGCATCCGCTCGGCCTCCGGCGAGAGGGTCAGGCCGGTCAGGCCGCCGCCGGGGTTGACGGTGACGCTGACCACGCGGTCGGCGCTGGAGTGCGTGACCGAGTTCGCCGCCAATAGCTCCTGCGCGTCCTGCGCCTTGGCCATGAGCGCGGCGGTGCGCTGCTCCTGCTCCCGCATCCACTCCTGCGGATCGTGAATGTGCGCGCCAAACACCTCGGGCCGTCCTCCTCGGGTAGACGTCGGATCGCGACGGAGGGTAACTCCCCCGCGCCCGGCCCACGCGGCCATTTGGACGATGTCGGCCGGATCCGCGCCGGGGCGGGGCGACGGGAACGCACCGGGTCCCGGAGTTCGCCGCGGGCGCCTGAGCGAGCGCCGGATCAATCCGCCTGGGCGACCGCGCGGCGAGGCGCTCGACGACCTCCGGCAGCAACCGGGGTTCCGCCACAAGGACCTGCGCCGCCAGGCTCTCGGCCGTGTCGTCGGGCAGCACCGGCACTTCCCGCTGGGCGATGACCGCGCCCGCGTCGTACTCGGCTGTGACGCAGTGCACTGACGGACCCATGACCTCGTCGCCTGCCGCGAGCACCGCATCGTGTACCGCCGACCCGAAGTCTCCGGCGAAGCGCTCAAACACGGCGCCATCGCAGGGAGGCGGTGTGCCATGATGGCGCCGATTACCAGTTGGGCTGGGAATGCGACCAGGCAAAGGTCGTCGAGGTTGATCGGTCGACCGGTGTTGCGGTGTTCGCGGGGCGGGCTGGTCGAAACCCTACTTGGCGGGTACGACGGGTCGGGCTCCTGGTCAGTTGTGCTGTCGGCTATCCGTAGTTCCGATGAACAGCAAATGGTGGAGTTCCACGAGGGCCTGCACCACGAACTGCAGTTCACGTCGCCGTATGGGCTGGTGACCGCGATCGCGGCCTCGTTGGCGCGCCGGGGGTTTCGACCCGACGGCATGTCAGAATTGTTCGTTGACCTGGTGCAGAGTCCACGCAAGTCCACGAAGCGTTCGCCACTGCGCTCTCCGCCGAGTTTATCGGACAGGCGCGGGCGCGAGAGTTGCTCGTGGGCAACGTCGAGTACCTCGACCACTTCGACCGGGCGCACGCCTTGGTGGCCGTCGGCGCGGGCGGTCGGGAGGTGCGCAGCCGATTGGTCACACCCCTAATACAGACATCGGGCTGCCGATGGGGAGGTATACCTAGTGGTGACGTCAATCATGCGGCAGCTTGGGTGGAACCTGGCCGCACGCACCGCGAGGTCGTACCGACCTACCGTGCGCGGCGAAGCGAAGGTGATCACATCACTGTCAAACGCACGTTAATCCAAACGTCCCAACGGCATCGGCTGCGTTCGTCGGCCAACGGTGGCTACATCGGCGCCTGGATCGACGTGCACACCCCGGTCACACAACCCCGTCAACGCCCAGGTGCTGGATGCGGACAACCACACCTACAACGCCCTGCTCCGCAGACTGCGCCGTCTCGGAGAAACCACGGCACTCTTCCTCTGCAGCCAGCACGCACTCCGCCATATCGTCACCAGCCCGGCCCATTCATGGCATGGGTAGAAGAACGCAAAGACGGATTCCGGGTCCGCTACAGACTCGACGACGGAACCGTCTACTCCGAGAACGGATTCGTATCCCTGGACGCGGCCGAGGACCGGGCCGCGGACGTGGAGTCCGACCAACGCCGCCGCAAGTTCACCGATCCCAGGTTGGCGGAGACGTTGATCGATGAGTGGATCCGGCAATGGTCGGCCGCACACGATGTCTCGCCAGTGACGTGGTCCACCTACGACTCGCACATCCGCAACCACATCCTGCCCCGCTGGTCCGGCACCGCGCTCGGCGCCATCGCGCGGATCGAGGCCAAGGGATGGGTGAACAAGCGGCTCAAGCCGAACATGGCGCACAAGTCCGCCAAAGACATCCTCGTCCTGTTCTCCATGATCCTCGGCGAAGCCGTCGACGAAGGGCTGATCGCCGCGAACCCATGCCGGAAGCTGAAGATCACCTTCAACGACCGGCCCGAACGCGGCACCGCGACCACCGACGAGGTCGACGCTCCAGTGGATCCGGGTCTACCTCGACGACAACCCTCGCATCGAGATCGACCCCGACTTCGGTGCCCTGCACGAGATCAACGGCCGCCTGGAACTCGGGCCGCCCAAGACCCCCGCCAGTGTCCGAGTCGTGCACCTGCCGCCGTTCCTGGTCCGGCTGCTTCGCGACCATCGGGAACGGAACCCCGAGGCGCGGTTCGTGTTCACCGGCACCCACGACGGACTCTGGCGCCGATCCAACTTCCGCCGCCGCTTCTGGCTACCCGCACTCGCCGGAGACACCGAACAGGGATGGGCGCCGATCCTGGAAGGCATGCACTTCCACGACCAAGGCCACACCCACCAGACCTGGCTCATCGAGGACGACGTACCCCGCGTCCTACGACTGGCCCGGCTCGGCCACCGCCGCCGCGACACCGACGACGGCTACAGCCACGTCACAGAACGCATGGTCGAACGCATGTTGATCACATTGGATCACCGCTGGGAGCAGGATGCGACCTGGGAATGGCCCGAAAACCACGCCGCACCAACGCAAGCAGCCTGACCCCTTCGGTACGGGGCATAGGGGTCAGATCACGCTGCTCCCCACGTGCTCCCCGAAACGATCAACGCCCCACCAACGTGATCCGTTGACAGGGCGCTGACCTGCAAATATAACCAGTGGGCGATACTGGGATCGAACCAGTGACCCCTTCGGTGTGAACTATGTACAGCATATCGTGTTGACCTGCGGAATTGGTGTTTCCGCAGGTCAACACGAGTTCGTTCAATGTCGTTGAGTGCCGTTAACGGCTGTTCTGAGCGCATTCTTGCTCCCCGTTTGCTCCCCATCGTGCTCCCGACTGGATGCGGCTTCACGGGGGCCGGACGAAGTCATAGTTGGTCCAGGTCGGCTTGGTAGGGCTGGAGGGGTGGGCGGGGCAGGGAGGTGAGGAGTGCGGCGATGCGCTTTGTCGCTTCGGTGGAGAGGTCTATGTGGGCGGCGAGGCTGCTGGGGATGGTGTCGGTGGGCAGGCCGAGGTCGTGTAGTTCGGTGAGGATGCGGCGGGCGTCGCGGAGGCCGGGCTTGTCGGCGTAGCCGTTGTTGCCAGCGAACACCAAGTGGTCGAGGTGTTCTTGCACCGCTTGGTTCACCGGGGTGGGGAGCCCGGTGGTCAGGTCGATCGCTCCGACCTGGCCTGCCCAGCCCCGGATCGGTGCGTCTCTGTGTTCCCACACGCAGATGGCCGACGATGCCATCCGTTGGGCTGCGCGCAGCGCCTTGAAGGTTGGCTGGAAGGCCAGGACGGGACCCGCGGTCGGCGGGCCGCCACTGCGAACACTGAAGTGGGTGGTGCCACGTGTGAAGGCTTTCAGCAAACGGTCGGAGCCGACTCGTAGTTCGTCGGTGAACAGCACGGCAGGCGCGCCGGTTCGCCGCTGTTGACCTTCTAGCCAGTGCGATACCAGTTGCCACCCCGCCTGGTGGGTGTCGGGGGAGGTGGGCTGCGGTAGCCAGGCTGCGGCGTCGAACCGCGCGATTGTCACCTGCCTGCTCCTTCGCCTCGGACCATCGGGTAAGCGACCAGAGTAGACGAAGGTGCCGGCACTCCACGGAGCCGCGCGTTCGGGGCAGTCGAGCGGTCTCCGCTCGTGCTGGCAGTAGAAGCGGTCATCCCAACAGAGCTCGCCACATGTCGATGGCCTCGCGGGTGATGAGCGTGGTGGGGTGTTCGGGTCCCAGAACGCGCTGTTGGTCAGGGTGCAAGGTCTCCAGGGTGGCTATGGGATTGAAGGACCCGCAGACTCTAGTTGCGGGGCGCTGGCCTCCTTCCGGGCGATTCCGAACGCCGACACCCGTACAACCCGGTAGCCAGACCACGCATCAACTGTCGGTGCTTGATCGCATACTGCTAGCGACAGTGATCGCACGTAGGGAGCAGTTGTGACATCGGTCTACCGGGACGAAGTGCCTGAACACCTCATGACGATGGGGCAGCTGCGCAGGATAGGCAGGGAACCTGCAGTCCGATGGACGGTCGATGGTTGGCTCGCCCGCGAATCTGACGACGATCTCTGGTACGCCCCGCTCTACGACGTGCGCCTTGCCCTGCGGGTGCCGACAAGTTCATCTTCTCGCGTGGAGGGCCAGCAGTGGGCGGCCAGCCTTCTGCGTGATCCGAACGCGGTAGTTCTCGACACCGAGTTGACCGACTTCCACGGCCGGGTAATCGAGATCGCTGTCGTGGCCAGTGATGGGACCGTTTTGCTGGGCACCTTAGTGAACCCCGGCCTGGCACCCATGAATCCGCAGGCGCAACGCAAACACAAGATTACCACCGGGATGCTCGCCAACGCCCCAACCATACGACAAGTTTGGCCTCAGCTGGACTCCTTGCTACGCGGTAAGTTGGTGATCGCCTGGAACGCCTCCTTCGATCAGAGCAGACTCCGCGCGGAACACCACCACGTTCATCCAGGCGTGGCCGAGCCCGATTGGCTTGCCCGGCCCTGGCAGTGCGCGATGCTCCAGCACGCCGAGTGGGCATTCGACGGAACCTCAGGGGCACGACCTCGACGACACCGGCTGGAAGGAGGGCACCGCGCCGTTGGCGACTGCCAAGCGGTGTGGACCCGCATCCGTGAAATGGCAGGCTCCTGCCCTGCTCCGCCAGGACGTGTACCAGCGCCCGGGCTTGACCTGTTCGGACTCCGGTCCGCGTGGCCGGAGATCCAGAAGGCAGCCGGAAAACGCCGATACTCCCTCGCTGGACTGCTGTCCCAGGCCGACGTCATCGAGGCGAATCGCCACACCGTGGTGTTGACCCATCCGCAAGCAGTGATCGCAGACAGGCTGGCAACCGCCTGGCTTCCTCTCATCGAAGAGTCTTTTACCGAAGTCTTTGGTCCTGCTGACTGGATAATCCGGGTCGAAGCGCCGCCAAAGGGCGAATCTATCGCCACGGCAGGCGACGCCCCGTTAGATCCGACACTTGTGCGCTGGCGAAGAAGCGGCAAACTCCACATTACGCTGGACGGTATTCTTACCGTGTGCGGCAGCGAGATCATACCCGAGACGGCCGAAACACTAAATGACAGCACAAACTGGCCAGAACGAGTTCGATGCTACAATTGCGCCTACCGGCACACGCCACCTGGTTATCATCAACCAGCCTCCAGCCGCGACTTTCCGCTTAGAAAACAGCAACCGTGACAGGTGCAGGACTACGTCGAACCATACTGTCGTCATTGCCCTATGCTGGTCGGAACTTGGTTGCCGACCAGGCCTGCTGTTTTGTGATGTTCGTTGATTGGTGGTCTGTGGCTGTTCGACTGCTATACGAGCTCGTGGTCCAGGTGTTGCGCTGGCTGGCTGCTGTTCCGGGGCTCGGCTTCCAAGGACGCGGAGATACGCGCTCTGCGCCATGAGATAGTAGTTCTGCGCCGTGCAAACCCGCGTCCGCGGCTGGACTGGGTCAAACGGGCGGTGCTCGCGGCCCTGTCTCGGCTGCTACCGAGGTCCCTGCGGCCACCTGTCGGATCGTCACGCCCCGCGACGCTGCTCCGGTGGCATCGCAGGCTCGTGGCCAGGAAGTGGCGTCAACCGAAACCACCGGGCCGTCCTCCGTTCAGCGACGAGATCACCGCTTTGATCGTCCGCTTGGCGAGGGAGGACTCGACCTGGGGCGTGGTCCGCATCCAGGGCGAGCTGCGTCGGCTCGGGCATCGTCTCGCCGCCTCGACGATCCGCCGGATCCTGCGAGCCCGTCGTGTTCCGCCGCCTCGGGCCGATGCGTGGCGCGTGTTCCTGCGTGCTCCGGCCGATGGTCTTGTCGCGATCGACTTCTTTCACGTCGGCACGATCTCACTCAAGCGTTTCTACGCGGCGTTCGTGATCGAGCACCGCACCCGCCGCGTCCATCTGTTCGGCGTTACCGATCACCCGACCGGAGCCTGGGCAACCCAACTGGCTCGCAACCTCGCGTCCGATCTTGTCGACACCGGTCAGCGTTTCACCCACCTGATCCGCGACCGCGACGCCAAGTCCACCGCGGCCTTCGACGGAGTATTCACCTCGATCGGTATCCACACGGTTCTCACCGCGCCGCGAGCACCACGGATGAACGCGTTCGCCGAACGCTGGATCGGGTCATTGCGACGCGAACGCACCGACCGGCTACTCATCATCAACGGCCGCCACCTCCGGCACGTGCTGGACGCCTACGTCAAGCGCCACAACGTCACCGCAGCCACCAAGGCCACGGCATGAACCTACGAGCACCTGACGACGACCCGAACGTGATCAACTTGCCCACCCAACCGGCCAGATCACACGCACACAACGCCTCTCCGGACTGCTCATCACTACCTACCAGCCGCATGAATCCGCAGCTCACAGCCGATGACGGCATTCTCGACCAGCACAACGGTCTGGCCGTGCTCAGCCAGACACGCCGCCACCGAACTCACCATGCCGCCGTGGAAGGCCAGGCCCAAGAGCGCGATCCGTGCACTGGGTCGCACCACCAGCACGGCCTCGCCGCCGCCCGCGCGCACCCCCACTGGCACCGCGAGCCGCTCGCCCGCGGGCACGGCTCTGGGCTCGGACATCCGGAATGTCCGCTTTATCCGCGCGCGGGAGGAGCGGCAACGGCGGGGCGGTGGGCTGAATGACACCCGTGCGACCCGTTTCGGTGTCCATGGAGGATGGCCAGAGTAGCCGTGTGGCGGGATAGTGCGTGAGATGGCCAGCCAGACGGAGTGTCTCCGCGTCCTGGGCCGCCCGCCGTTCGTTGCGCTGGCTCTTGTGTGCTTGCCGGGCAGCGCGCAGCTCGAGGTTAGGGACCCAGCCGAAGAGCGCCTATCTGAATGGGTAGAGCCGTCGGTAGCAGATCAGGGCGCAGGCAAGGGCGAGGAAGGCTTCGTGGATGTCGGCGCGGCGTTCCCAGCGGGTGCGCAGGCGTCGGAACTAGCCGGAGCCGGCAACAACGGCTCCACCACCGCCCACTCGGCATCGGACAGATCCGACGGATACCGCCGCACACGCGCCACCCCACCCACCATGGACGACCACCCCGGCAAGATCAAGCAATCACGCCAACCAAGATCTCAAACACGCTCTTAGCTGGACGTGCGGCTAGTAATCAGGTGATCGACCGTCAACGCGACCCTTGCGCCGTTGTTGTCGAACCCGAACATCCGGGTGGGCAGGTTGAGCGCGTCCGCCTTCGACGGGTAGCAGAAGTAGAGGATTTCCCCACAGTAGGAGGCCGCGTCGGGCATCACGGCGTCCTGGCACGTGCCCAGCACGGTGATGCCGTGGTCGCGGGCGACCTGCGCGACGGCGGACAGCACATCGCGGCGGTGTTCGTCGCCGAGCGAGTCGCCGAGTTCGTCCAGGATCAGCACCCGGCCACGTGGGTGAGGGCTCGCGAGCAGGGCGGCCAACACGAGGTGAATGCTGAACAGCTTCTCCTGAGCGGTGTTGGTGGCGCTGTCGTAGGGCAGCATCCGTCCGTTGGGCGAGCGACGCCATGCCGGTGTTACCCGCCAGGTCCAGGTTTCCTCCGGGCCGACGGGCCTGTACACCTCGTAGTTCAAGGTCGCGCCGTAGCCGCTCGCGGACCTATTGAGCCGGTCGAGCGCGTCGCTGATCGCTGTAAGGTTCGCCTCGACGCGCTGTTCGAGACTGTCCTGGACATTGTGCAGGCTTTCCTGCAGCACGCCGAGGTTTGTCTCGACGTACCGCCTTTCCTTCGCGCGTTCCCCGCGGGCGATTTCGATCTGCTCCTCGGCCAGCCGGTCGCGCTCGACGTGCTGATCGAGCCAGTTGCGCAACGCGGAGGCGAGCACGGTGAACCCTGCCTCGTCGGGGGATGCTGGCGGTTGATCCCGGTCGTTGAGCACTTCCCGGTGCCGTACTGCCTCGGCGATCTCCACGGTGGGAGCTCCTTGGCCGGAGTCTCGTTGCACACCGAGGGCGCCGAGAATACTGCTCAGCTCCTCGTTGGCGCGGCGGGCTAGAACCTCGCGTGAACGGGTCACGCGTACGAGGGCGTCGGAGGACGCGGCAGGCCGGGCGACTCCGTCCTGTCCGTCGTGCTGCGCCGGTTGAGTGGTCCAGTTCAGAATGAGACGGGCATCCGCCTCGCCTCCCGGTAACCCGGAAAGCCAGTAGTCCAGTGCGGCTGACTCCCATGCCTGCTGGATCGTGGCACGCTCCTTCTTGGCAGAGCTGTGCTTGTTATGCGCCTCCTGGCGGTTCGTGTGTGCCCGTGCGCGCGCCGCCTCGATGCCCTCTACCTTTGCTACCGCCGAGGTAAGCACCTCCAAGGCATCCTTGCGCTTGTTTGCCCTCTCCTGCACGAGCTGGCGGATCTTGGGCAGTTCGTCCTGTTCGATCCTGCGGCGTTCTCGAAGACAATGTTCGTAGTCTGCCGCAGCCCGGGCGGCGTTGAGCTCTGTGAGTGCGTCGGTCTCACGGTCCGCGGCCAGTTCGGCTGCCGACTCTGCTGCGGCGTGCTCTTCCTCGACCTGCTGGAGACGGTCCCGGAGGGCGGCGACCAGTTGTACGCGCCCCGTCGTCGGACTCACGAACCCGCCGACCACCACTGCGCCGAGTATGTCGTCGCGGACCGCTCTGACGTCCGCGACGTCGATGGGAGAGACCCGTGTCGCGAGTTCGACCAAGAATCGCCATGCGGAACGCGGAGCGGCCAAAATGCCTTCAGGAAGGACAATATCTGCATCTGCGGCGCGTCCCGCGATGAGCACCGCTCCCGCACAGCCAACAAGCGCACTGAGAGCGTCATCATGGAGTTCGTCGTCCACGCAGACGGCGGCCCGCCAGGGGTGCAGGCGAGGCTCCCACACATCGCGGAACCCGTCTGCGACCTCGACAGCGTCCAGCAGGCCGACAGCGGGCACACCGGCGTCTACGAGTATCGAGATACTGAGGCCCGCGTCACCGGTCCTGCCTTCTTCCGCCTCGGCGAGTGCGAGACGTACGCCCTCCACAACCTCGACAGCCTTGGCGAGCTTCAATGCAGAGCTCCGCTGCTCCGATGTGCAGTTCGCCAATGCCCGCTTGGCTGTGTCGACGTCTACGCGTGCGCTTCGCGCACCTTGTTGTTCAAGGCGGGACATTTGCTCGCGGAGTTCGCCGATCTTGTTAGACAGCGTTGTTTCCTCGCGGGTCGCCTCTGTCAACCGTTCGTCGGCCCGTGCATGTGCGTCCTGCGCATCCTGTGCCCGCTCATGGACCGACACGTCATCAGCGAGCGCCTTCTCCTCGTCGCGGCACATGCGCAGTTCCTTCGCCAGTCTGGCGATTTCCCGTTCGACCTGCCATCCCTGCTGCTCTAGTGCCCGTCGACGATCAATTGTGTCGAGCAAGCCCCGTGCCAGGTGTTGACGCCATAGCTTCTCGCCCTCGTCGAGTCCGGCGCGGATCTTCCTGCGTACCCGGACGCCCTCGACAACCTTCTCCTCCGCTTCCCACTTCTGCTGGTGCTGAGTAGTCGTTATGGTGAGTTCGTCGAACTGCCTCGCCAGCTTGCGCCGCTGTTCCTGTTCGAATTCGAGTGCTTCGCTGCGCCCAGTCAGGCGGACGAGCGCCGCGCCGATGTCCTCTGGACTGAACGCGCCTGTGTCCATCTTCAGAAGCGACGGACCGCTGCGCTGCTTGCCACGAGCGGCGACGTAGGCCAGACAGCGCGGGCTGTGACCGTAGAGGATGTCGACGTAGCTGTGGGCGCCGAGGTCCACTGCAGGCAGGGCCTTCCACGCGGTCGGTGCCAGCCGGTGCCGTTCGACGTCGTTGTCCGCGTCCACCAGGTGCACACCGTCGCAATGGCGAACCTGTACGTACTTCGGCCTTGAGGACAGCTTCATCCATACCGTGTGCGCGGTGGCGGCGGGGTCGTCCGGGTTCGCGAACACGCCGATGATGAACCCGGTGTCCGCCGCGGGGTAACGGGTGGCGGCCACACCGGCGGTGTCGGGTTCGAACAGCAATTGGGCCACGGCCGCGACCCCACCCCCCGTGACCCGCCACTCGGGGTCACCGAGCAGCAGCGAGACCGCCGCGTTGAAGCTCGTCTTGCCGGACTCATTCGAGTCCCGGGGACCACGACCGGTCACCGCGACGAACGACGAGGGCACAATGGCAACGGGATGGCTGGTCAAGCGGGCGATGTAGAAGGTCTGCACCACCACAAGCTGTCGATCACCGATGACGCCGAGCGCGCCGCTGGCGTCCGTGAGCTGTTGGTCGAACAGGGTGCTCATCCCACCTCCAAGGTGTTGTCCGGCGGGACTGCTCCGGTTCGTCTGGCCCTGACCGCCTGGGCATAGAGGCTGGCCGGCGCGGCAAGGAGCAACAGGTTCTCCCACATCTGCGCGGAGCGCTTCGAGGTGAGCCGCAGCAACGACGGACCGGGAAAAAGCAGACTTCGACGGCGCTCCACCAACCCCGAGCTGCACAGACGGCTCATGGAGTCCTTGATTTGGGTCTTCGAGATGTTCCGGTTCTGAGCCAGGTCGTCGATCGAGGTGCCCCTCACCCCGTCGGTGTTGCCCCAGGTCTCACCCGTCGTGTTCCCGCGAGCGCGGGGAATGGCCACTGTGCGCAAAAGGAGAAGGACGAGCACGGCCCGGTCTCCGACCGGAAGAACGCCGAGACCGGACTCGACGAGCGTGTCGGCAACGTCATCACGGTACCCGCTCGTCCAGCCACCCTCGACGTTAATCAGCGTTCGCCCACAGTCCTCAAGACGCGTGCTGATCGCCTTGCGCAATGCGAGGTCCTCCAGAGCAGGGAGCACTCCGGGCGGCACGACGCCGTGGACGATCTCCAGCGCGCCGATCGCTTCACGCACGGCGGTCTCGTCCAGTGCGGACAGACGCTTCGGGGACGTCATTCGTCCCACGAATCGTCGTCCGAGCTCTCATCGGCATCGTCATCGTTGAAGAGGCCCGCATCGATCACGGACGTGCCGTACTCCTCCTCGGCGAGTTCGAGGTCTGCCAGTTCCTCGTCGTCGAGTTCGGCGTCGTGATGAGCAGCCGGTGGTGAGTCCAGACGGGGAAGCCGGTCGTGGAACCGCCGTAGCGCGTCGACAAACGGCCCCGGCAACGCAGCGGTCGCCGGCCCCAAATACAAGGTGGTTCCATCGACAACCACCAGCCTAGAAGGGGCGAGCGTTCGGAACAACGCGATCTTGACCCACATCGACGTCACGCCCAGCTCACCCGCAACGTCGAGCACTTCCGACGTGGTGAACGGCTCGCCAGGGTAGGGCGCGGCGGTCCGGTCTGGCCAGGCGAGTCCTAAACAGCATGCCCACGTCACCCTTGCCACAGGGGACAAGTTCCGCACCGGGTATTCCTGGCTTTCCTCCGGCGCGGGTGTCGACTGAGGAAGCCATCCGAGTGCGAGTCCGCGGCCGTCTGAGCGTTTGTGGGTGGCGCCGGTCCTGCACGGCACGAGTGTACGTCCGGCGGACTCGGCGCTGCGCCGTGCGGAGTCGACGGCTCGCGGATCGATTCGTTCCAAAGCGAGACCGGCGGTAGCGCGGATCGCGGCTAACAGGGTGGCGGGGTCTGTAAACAGCGTGTTCATGATCGCACCTCCCCCTCCACCGATGGTGTCCGGTATAGCACCACGGGGTGCAGGTACGTCACCGGCGCCTCGGCATCGGCGAGGAGTTCCTCACCCAGTCGCACGATGAACGGCTGTTCGGGGTCAGCCGAGACCCCAAGCAGATCGACGAGCTGGACGGCGGCCGCGGGCCAGCCCAAGTCGTGAAGCATTCCGGTCAGCTCGACCGACTCCGCATTCGCAAGGCGTGACTCGATCGCCAACCGTCGCTGGCGGGCGAGACGGTCATGCTGTTCCTGCATGACCGCGATCGGATCGACTTCGGCGCCTCCGACAGGCTCCGGCGGCCGAGTCGCCACCCGTCGCCTCGGGCGGAACTCATCCAACGCGTCCAGAACCGAGCCGGGATCCAGCCAGGCGCCAGGAGGGTCGACAACGAGTCTCTCCGCCACCATCGCCAACTCTTCCAGCGAGCCGTCGAGGGCCGCAGACAGGTACTGCTCGGGAGTCAGGACGCTGAAGTCCAGTGAAGCCCCTCCTTGGTCGAGTACCCGGTCCACCGCTGCGAGCACTTGATGGCGGTAGGCGAGTTCCGCCTTCACCAACTGGAATGCGAGTTCGCCAAGCTCGTGGTCGCTGTTGAACCGGTCGGTCACCAAACTGTTGAGCAAGTGGACGTCAGCTTCCACCCTGCTCGGGTCGTGGTTGCGGTGCTCGTCCATGAGTTCGCCGATGGAAGCGGTCGTGATCAGTCGCGATAAGGTCGCGGCGTAGACGCTGAGCATCTGCCGACATCGCTTGAGGTGCTTGGCCACCGTGGTCCGGTCCGCCTCGCCGGTTTCGATCAACCAGCGTGTTCGATCGAGCAGCAGCATCATCTCCTCGACGCCGCCCCGCGTGCCGAGCCGTTCGAACACCAGCAGGCCGACCATGCCCGAGGGGACTAGTACGTAGCGTGACTGACTCTTCTTCTCTAGGAAGGGTTTGATCAAACCCATCTTCAGGAAGAGATCAAACCGCGAGTCGAACAGCGCGCGGTCGGTGTGTCCGCGACGCGCCATCGCGTGCTCTACCTCGGTTCTGGTCATCCCGGTGAGTCCGGCATGATCGGCGAACACCTCGGACAGATCGCGCGCCACCTTCACCGCTCGCGGGTCGTCGGTGACGGCGGCCGCGTCGCGGGCAATTGGTGCCACGAATGAACGGATATTGTCCAACAGGGTCGCGTCGCTCACCTGACTCGCCTGATCGGGTGCCTTCGTCGGCGGCGCGGGGAACAACGCCTGCGTGTCCGACATGTCCACGTGTCGCTACTCCATCCCAAGTATGCTGAGTCGATCTGCCAGGGTCCGCAGGACGCGGTCGTGCAGCGTCTGTTGCTCGACCGCCTTCCCTGTCGCCTCGATGTACTCGGCTACCTCACGCAGCGAATCGGGCAGACGATCCTTCAGGCTGGCCGCCAGGCGCCTATCCTCACGATCGGCCTTCTGCTCCTCTTCGACGCTCGCCCTCTTCCTCGCCTGACCGGAGCGCAGCAGTTCCAGATCCATCCCGACCGGTGTCGCCGTCCGGCCGAGACGGTCGGTCAACATCGAGAAGATCTGCAGACCGGCTGCGTCCAAGTCCATCCAGGCAGCGACCTTGACCGGTGGCAGGGCGATGATCAGGTCGACCGCGTTGACCACCGCCTTGCCCTGACCCCAGATGCACAACCATGACTCGGTGATCTCCTTGATGTCACAGACTTCCTGGAAGGTCTCGGCGTTCTCCACCAACAGGATTCCCGCCGCGGCGAACTTGACGTCTCCGACCAGCCGGACGCCTTCGGAAGGCAGGCCGATCCACGGCCTGCTCCGAGCAGCGTCCGCGATCGCGCTTCCGTGGCTCCAAACCAAAGGCCCGCGCACCCTAATCGTGATGTCCGACTTCTTCACAGCCTGTGAGAACTCGCGGCCGACCAGTTGGCTGAACACGATGGACCGGGCGGTGGACCACTTCACGTGCGTGTCACCCCAGGCCAACCCAGCGAGTTCGGCTGCACCAGGCACCCGGTCCGAGCTCGCCCACCTGATCGCGGCCAGTAGTGAGGCTTCGTAGGTGGTCCAACTCTTCGCAGTCGTCGTGGTGCCCGGCGGTGGCACCAACGCAGAACCGGCGGGCACAGCGCGGAGCACATCTCGCTCCGCGACCAGTGACGGTGGTGATTCCAGGTTGTCGAGCTGGTCGAGCAACGCCCGACGCACCTCGTCGGGGTCGCGCTGCGGCCGCAGCTCGGCCAGCTCGTCGTCAGCCTGTTCCGCCCATGCACTCGACAAGGACCAACTCTCGGGCGATCCCAGCGCCAAGCGGTCCGAGTCGACGTCACAGCGAAGCACGACGCCGCCGGACCTGACCAGCTCGACAGCCACGGAAAGAGCACGACCACCGAAGCGGTTGCCCACCGAAGACCACTGCCGCCGCGCGGCGGACAGCACCCACGCCAGGTCCGCCCGGGACAGACCGTCGGGGGGCGAAAAGAGGGCGGTACGCTCGCTCGGAACGAGGTCCACCTTCGTCACCTTCACCCGACCGCGCCGGTCGCGCGGAACGCGGGACACACCGTTGCGGCGAACGGGCACAGTGACGGCCTCCACACCCGGCGGCAGGCCGCTCAGCAGGATCGTTGACCGTCCGGACATCTCCCCCAGCAAGGGTTTGTAGTGCTCACGCACGCGCACCGCCGGTCAAGCCATGCCTGAAACAGGCCAGCTCGGTTGTCCGATGCGGTGGTCTGTGCAAATGCGTTCCATCGATCCCGTCACTGACGCTCGCTCGTCGCTCCCGACGCTGTACCGAGTTCGTAACGACGTTACTCGGCAGTGCAACCGCAGAGGCTAGTACGGCGGCTACGGCAGCCGGACACTTCAGTGAGTCCCTCCCTTGATCACGTGCTTGCTCATCACGATCGGAGACCTGCGCCACTCCGTTACGGCCGACGCTTTCAGTCACCTCATTGGCGGACCCCATGGAGCGCACTACCGGGTCGGTGCACTCTGGCCGACCTCCGAACCGATCCAGTACCGTAACGCTGAGTGAACGCCAACCGATACCTCGTCCAACCGGTCAGCGGATCACCCCTGGTCGGGTCGCAGGATCTGAAGGGCGATCGCATAGTGCACCTCAGCAAGCTGGTGGTACGAGGTCTACGAGCCGGTGCCGAGTACGACTTCGAGGTTCGGTTTCCTGGTCGATTCGCAGTGCTGGTGGGTGCGAATGGCGTGGGCAAGACGACCGTGGCCGAAGCACTCCAGCTTGCCCACACAAGGGTCTTTCCTCGACTCAGCCCGCCCAGCGGAGCTGCCTTGGGCGAGGGTGAGCGATCGGTCGAGGTCGAGTGGACCTACGCTGACAGCGATTCCGTGGAGAGCCCGCTGGGCGCCTCAATGCAGGCACGCAGTGGCCGACCGACGCCGGGAGCGACGGCCATTGGGTGGACCCGAGGGTTGAGCCGCGACCTGGGCAGAGTGGCATCAAGACTGCTGACGCCGGTCGAGGGAGACCAGGCTGATGCGTTCCGGTTGGTGTACCTGCCAGCGTGGCGCAATCCGGTCGATGAGTTGGCACGCCGGGAAGCACGCATCCTGGTCGAGTTGCTGCGCGCCCAGCGGCAGAACTCAGGCGGAGGTCGCGACCTGACCGGTCTCCGAGCCCGTGCGTCTGCGCTGTTGGAGCAACTGACCGGAGATGGATTGATCAGGGCCGTCGAGGAACGGATCTCCACGCACCTCCAGGCGCTGTCGGCAGGGGTCTCCCGCAACTGGCCCTACGTGCGCAACCAGGTCATCGACGACACCTATCTGGCCAGGGTGCTGGAGTTGATGCTGGCCGTTCTGGAGGGCCGGGAGCACGCACGTCCGCTGGAAGTCTCCGGCTTGGGGTACGTCAATTTGCTGCACATCGCGGTCATCCTGGCCGCGATCCCCGATCAGCTCATCGCTGCCACAGCTGACGACCCGGCCGAACATCCCGATAATGCAGAAGGGGAATGTGGAACTCCCTCTGCGGAATCACCGGTTGAGTCCGACCTTGCCGAGGCTGCCGACGCGGAAGTCAGGTTGCGCCAGGCCCAGGCCGAGCGCGAGAGCGAGGAGGACTCCTTCTTCCCGTCCCGCCCGCTGCACGTCACCGTGCTCATCGAGGAGCCGGAAGCACACCTGCACCCGCAACTCCAGCACTCCCTGGCCCGGTACCTGCAACGGATCGTCCGTCGTCGTCCCGAGTTGCAGATCATCCTGTCCAGCCATGCCACTGACATCATCACCTCGTGCTCACCGGAGCAGATCATCGTTCTTCGTCGTGACCGGGACGGTCGCCGCGTGTGCCGCGGTATCGCCGAGCTGGACATCCCGGATCGCGCGGAGGTTATGCGTAAGACCCGGCTGCACCTGGACGCGAGCCGATCCGCGGCACTGTTCGCCGAGCGGCTGCTGCTGGTCGAGGGAGTCACCGACGCGGCGTTGGTGCGCGAGTTCGGCTGGGTATGGGCTGGCAGCGACGAGGACAAGCGGTCCTTCGTCGACGCTTTGAGCATCGTGCCGATGGGAACCAAGGTTGGTTCGTGGGCAGTTCGGCTCCTGGCCACTCGTGGCCAGGAGTTGTGTGACCGGCTCGCGGTGCTGCGCGACAGCGATAAGGAACTGGAAGACAGACCGACACAGCCGAAGTGGCTGACCGACGCTGCTCATGATCCACGGGTGGTTCGGGTGGTGCACAGCCATCCGACTCTCGAGCCGTCCATCACGAGCGGCAACGAAATCCACATTAAGGCAGTGCTCGACATCCTGCGCATCGAGGTCCCTGAGCCGCTTGACGTCAGAGCGGTTCACGAACTGTTCCGCAGCCCCCGCAAAGCCACCGCAACCCGCGCAAGCTCTCCAGCAGGTCCTGCCGCCTCACGCAAGGGCGAGTTCGCCTTGGAACTGGCAGCCCGCCTCGCCGAGCGCCGCGACTCGGGCGCGGCCGACTTGGCTGTCCCCGACCATCTGAGAGAGATCTTCGACTTTCTTTACTCCACTGATGTCGACGAGACGCCCGACGACCCGTCCGAGGCGTCGGCCGCCAACGACGCACAGGAGTGAGCCGCACAGTGGTCGGGATGCCGCCGTTGCAGAGTAGCGACGTACGTCCTGCAGATTTGACCAGGCAACAGATCGTGGCCAGTGGAACTCCGGAGAAGCGCCTGTTCATCGACGCAGGGCCGGGGACGGGCAAAACCACGGTCGCGGCTCAGCGCTTCGGTGCCCTGCGCTTCTCCGCCGAGGCGCGGAACGATCACCGGTCAGTCACCGCTGTGAGTTTCACCAAGGCGGCGACATCGAACCTGCGGCGAAGGCTTACGCGGATCTGGGGACCGGTCGCCCTCGGTTGGCCCCATCGCGTCGTCACGCTCGACACGATCATGTACGACCTGCTGCACGACCTGCTGGATGCAGGCTTGCTTCGGTGGCCGACCGGCCACACCGAGCTCACAGTTGTCGACAGTTGGAACGCCTTCAGTCAGAGTGCATGGACCGACGCCTCCTATGAAGTCTTCGTCGAATCGGGTGAGATCCGCTTCCGGCGGATCACCCTGAACTCGACTTCACGTGTTCCGATCAGGGTAATCAAAGAAAAGCTCATGAGCGGCATCTGCACTCACCAGGATGTCCGGGACGCTCTCGAGGCATCGCTGAACGACAGCTCGATCGCCGATCGTATACGGGCACGCTGGGTCAAGACGACACGCGCCCTGATCGTCGACGAAGTGTTCGACGCCAACGAACTCGACGCGAAGGTCATCGAACTGGCGATCGAAGCCGGCTTGTCCGTCACGCTGGTCGGCGACCCGTGGCAGGCTCTCTACGTCTTTCGAGGCGCGCGTCCCGAAGCGATACGCGACCTCCTGCTTCGCACCGGAACCCGCACGCTCGTGCTAAACGACTCATTCAGGTGGCGCGATCCCGCGCAGCGTCAGCTTGCATCTGACCTACGCGCCGGTAGAGCCGTCAGCCTCGTCCCATCTGACCACCACGCCGTGGACGTGGTGCTGGCCGTCACGTGGAAGCAACTGTGGGCGGCCGGTGAGCGCATCCTGCCCTTGGCCTTCCAGTCCTTCAAAGGCGGCTCCGAAGAGGCAGCCGCCACCCTGTTGCTCAACCATGTGACCAGTACCGTCTTCGGAAGACAGGCCACCTATCTCACCGAAGCCCTTCTTGCCCTGGGTATCGACGATCCCGACATCACCGATCAGGTCTACAGCAAACTCCAGGACGTGCTGGACCTTCTGGCACGCAACGACAAGATGGCCGTCACCAACGCCTACTCCGCGCTCGCCGAGGTCATCAAGAGTGTCTCGTCCCGCCAACTCCGTCCAGCACACCACGCACACACCAGACGCCTCGCCGACCTCGCATCCCGACTCGCTCATGCCGACAAACCGATACTCGGCCTCACGACCCACCAGGCCAAGGGCGGCGAGTGGGACGTTGTGGGTGTCGTTCTGTCACGGTCCGAGCGGGATCGACTGCTGATCGGCCTCGACAACGCAGAAGAGACCGACCGCAAGTTGTACGTCGCCTGTACCAGAGCAAGGTACAGGACTCTGCTAATCAACACGTGACTATGCGGATCATGCAGCCGAATCCCTCTTCTGAGTACGCATCTCAAATAGCCGACGAGAGCTCTCAGAGGCTGTCCGATCAACAGGCCGAGCGGATCGACCAGCAAATCAGCGTGTCAATGCGGGAGAACTTTCTCGATCGCACATAGTAGGGAGAGGTGACGTGTTGGAAGCAGCGCATCGACCGCGAGCATCGAGATGTCCCAAGATCCCAACTGAGTCCAGACTACGACGGTCTCGGCGCACAAAGTGACCGGGTCGGATCTTCCTAACCCCACCAATCGACTCTGGGCACTGCTCCCCTCGACGAACCCGGGACCACCACCGCCAGCACGCCCTGCTCGAACCGAGCTTCGGAGAAGACCGTCCACGGGGCGCCCGCTGGAGTCCCGTCAAGGTCGCTCACCCGCCGAATCCGGCGTAGCCGCCGAAGTGCGCCATGCCCAACCAGGCGTCAGACGCCCGTGCGTCGTTTTGGCCTTGACGAGAATCGATCAGGTCGTGGTGCGCACGATCGACGGCACCGGATCGCTGTAGACACCGAACCTATCGCTGACCCGGACGTCGAAGACGTGCTGGCCTGGATTGACACCGCTGAACTGCTTCGACGAGCGCGTGCCGCACTGAGAGTCGAACCAGGACTGCCCGTCGATCAGGAAGTGGCAGATCACCGGATCTCGGCCACTCTGCCAGCCGACGTCGAACGCGACTCCGACGTTGCCGTCTCCCTTGACAACGACGACGAAGTTGGCCACGGTCGGCTTCGGGTCCGCAGGAACAACCGGTGTTGGTGGAACCGGGTCGCCGGGAATGTCGACGGTCAACGCTGGCGACCACTGGCTGGTGTTGCCAAGACGGTCACGGACGAGCGCCTTGAATCTGTGCATGCCCGCAGCGAGACCGGTGACTCGCGTCGACGAACGCGTCCCGCACTGGCTGTCCTGCACGGCCGAGTCGTCTACGTAGATCACGCACCGCACCGGATCCGTACCAGCCGTCCAGCCAACGTCGAACATCACGGCAGCGACACCCACGCCAACACTCTGGACGGAGAAGTTGGCCAAGACCGGCGCGGCGGGCTTCACCACACCGGTATTCACGGCGGGCGGTTCGCCCGCCGCCTTGGCTGCCACGGTCAGAGTCCGTGTACCGTGGATGATCTTGTTCGCGTCCTTCGGCTGGGCGTCAGCCCACTTCAAGTAGGTCGGGAGGCTCAGAAAGAGGCTAAACAGCTTCTTCGAGAGGCCGGACGCGACGGCCCTGCCGACCGCGAACTCGACGTTCCTGACCCGTAGGACGTCACACTTAAGCCGCTCGACCCAGTTCGTGTCCGCGACGCAGTTCTCATAGTCGGCGTAGACGTCCGAGATCTCGGTGATCAGGGTCGTGTAAATGCCCCAATACTTCTTGACATCCGCGAGCTGAAGTCCGGGCATGAACGTCACGAGCGTGGTGAGCAGAGCAAAGTTTCGGCCCGCGCGTGAGAGCTCAACCGAGATCGTCGAACCGCCCTTGTCCAGTGGAACACGCGCGACATCTCCCGGCATGAGGATGGAGGGGTCGGAGTGACGCAACCGCGTGAGCGCAGCGGCCAATCCCTGGTTAACGCCGACCGACCGGACAGCGGACGCGTCACCGGTGAGCTTGATCTGAACCGGAAGCGCGAGCGTGTTCCTCAGGATGACTTCCGACGTCGTCATGCACGCTTCGATCGGGTAGTCCGCCGGAACCGCTCCCCTGGATTCGTCCGTGGCGCAAAGTCCTGGCGCGGGTGCCGCGATCGCCAGCGTGCCAGTGCTCGCGAGTGTGCAACTTGCTATGACAGCGACGAGACGCATCAGTTTTCGGCGAGCCTGCACGGCCCCTCCAATCTCTTTCCGAGCTCGGCCAAGGCGTCAGCCGCGCGAGTCGCGGCTCTTTCGTCCGAGAAACCTTTCCCCGCCAGGTCGTCCAAGGCGTCCGCAGTGTTCAGAAGAACATCGCGGGCCCCTGCAAGATCAGGGGTCCTGGCCATACCTCGAAGACCTTCCGCCGTCTCGCGCAGCTTGCTTCGCGCCGCTTCAGCCGAGTCCGGGTCAGCGAACTCGTTCATCGCATCGCTGAGCCTACCGAGGTTGGCGTCGCCAGACGACAACCTCTCGCACGCGTGGCTTCCACCGCCATCCTGGGACGCAGCCTTCTCGTCCGCACTCGAGCCACAGGCCACTAGCGTCGTCAGGAGCAACCCAATGACGACGCCTGAGGGGCTTCTTCTGATGATCTCCTCCTCGAGTCAACGGCGAGCAGCGCGGTCCAGTATGAAGACTGCGCACCGCGAACCCAATCGAGTTGATGAAGAATTAGGACAAGACATCACCCTCTCGTCCATCGAAACCGTTCGCTGGAGGATGGTGCCGTCACGCTTCTAGCCCGCCGACGGAGGGCGGCGAAGGGTACGAGCTGGTCCTTGAGGCGTAGCTGATCTCGTAGTCGACGATGCCCACCAGTCACCCTCCACGCTAGGGAAGCGGCCGTGCAGGCGTGCAGGGATGGCGTCGGTGAGGTCGAGGCCGGTCTCGATCACATGTCGCGGGGCTCCCTTCAGTCGCGGGAAGAGGGCGTCGAGTCGGATCCAGGCCGGAGTGAGCACGCGGCTACGGCCGTGTAGGGTGTCGCCGTCCCACGAGGTGTATGGGCTGATGATCACGACTCGCCCGGGTTTGCCGCTTTGCCGCCCTGGGAAGACGGGCTGGCCGATTGTCGTAGAACCTCGCGTCCAGTTCGGCCCGTTCCGGGTAGCGGTGATCGCCGGTCCACAGCCAGCCGGTGTCGGTGCCGCCCGGTGTGGTGGCGCGGGCCGGGCAGTCGCCCCGGAGTTCGCCGTCCGCGGCGCGCGCGGTGCTGATGCCGGGAACGAGTGGGTGTCGCCCGCTCTTGCACCTGGTGGGCAGGATGGCGATCACCGCGCCCACGGGATCGAGCCGGTACCGCAGCACCCCGTCCGGTGGAGTGAGCGAGGAGGGCGGTGTCATGCCTGGCAACATATCACCCGTTCGCGCATATGTTCGATGTGGACATCGTCTGGCGTGCTGGTTCCCGACGGTGACCGCGTAGTCACTTCGCCCCCGGAGGAATCCTCCGTCCAAAGCTCTGTGTCGTCGCGTTGGTGATCTTGCTACACCTGTCCGTGTCCGCGTGGAAACAGGTTGTAGCGCGAAGGAAACCGATGCCCCGCACCAAGTCCGGCTTGCTCCTGCCCATCCTGGCCGTCGCCGGGATCGTGGCCTATCTCGGTCCGGAGGCGGTGATCGACACCGTGACCGGCGTGTTCGAGAACCAGGACCCGGTGCTGATCGAGGACGAGGGCCACCAGCTCCTGTGGGCGGTGACGGGGAAGCCAAGGCCCGGCAGTGCACCGTGGAGGTCGCGTTGACAACGCGGCAGTGCGGGGACGTGAAGGTGGTGGTGATCGACGCGGCCAAGATGCCGTTCATCGCCCGCAACATCCACCTGGCCTGGGGCGAGGGTCAGCCGTCGGTCCTGACCCGCAACTCCGCCAAGCAGGCCGCCAACCGGGCCGCGGCGTGTAGGCGGTTCGTGCCGAAGAACGGGGGGAGTTGCGACGAATATGGCTTCGCGACCACGGACGAGGGCGGTTCCGGCGCGCGCACCGAGGAGGTCCCGTTGCGCGAGCAACGTTGCCAGGGCGGGGCGATCAGCTCCGAATACGCTAAGGCCAAGATCGGCCAGGGGGACGGTTTCCTGGTGGTCATCTCCAACCCGGCCCAGGTCGCCACGACCGGGTTCGCCGGGGCCGACGTTGCTGACGAGCAGTTGGAACAATGCGCGCTGTGACCCGCTACGCGTGGGCGGACACCGCCTTCGACCTGGCCTGGACCCTGGCCGTGACCACCGGCCGGACCGAGTACGAGGTGCTGGCCGCCTACGGCGTCGGCGGCGACGCCCAGCCCACCGACGTGACGTTCGAGGCCGCGCTGGCCGAACACAACGAGCACGTTGACGACTACGGTCTCCTGCAACTCACCCGCCACGACGAGTGCGTGCTGGCCATTGAGCCCAATGGCTGGGTTGGCAACGCCCCGGCCGTCGCCCGGCAGCTCGCGAGCCCGAGCGGGTTGTTCGTGTCGGTGTACTGGAGCGCCAACGGCGACCATCAGATCGTGCAGGCCCGGGACGGGCAGCTCGTTGGCCGATTCGACCCCACCTTCATCGGTCTCCCGGCCGGGGCCAACGACATGCTGCCCGGCTGGGTGGAGCCCGAGGACTTTCCCCTCGACCACCTCAAGTCCGCCAGCCTCGCCGCGGTGGAACGGGTGACCGCGGTGGCGTTCGAGGAGTCCTGGTTGACCACTCCACTGCCGACCTACCGCCTCCCGGCCTAGGCCAGCCGCCGCAGCCCGGTCCAACGCCTGCTGGAAAGACTTCTCGTCACGCTGGATCTGTTCGGCCCGCTCGGGTCGGGTTCGGGGATGGCGTTGGTCCGGGGACGGCGGGGAAGGCGGTCCGCAGGGCGGCAGCGCAGTGCGCGCCGTCACTGCTATCGGCTTGGAACCGGTGCCCACTTGACTGTTTTTGCGGTCTGGCCTACGGATGGTTCTCGACCAACGCTCGGACGCAGCGGGCGCGTGCCTATCGCAAGAACTCGAAGCCGTGGAGCCCGAATGGTGGTGATTCACGGACGTTTTGCGGGTGAGGCTTCCGCGAAGGCGTTCCAGAGGAGGTTGAGGGGGTGGTCGGGGGTGTAGTGGGTGCGTTCGTGTTTGCGGGTGAAGATGCCGGTGACGATTTCGAGGTGGGGGTGGTAGTCGGTGGCGAGGGTGAGTTTGCGGAGGCCTTGGCCGGGGAGGTGGCCGTTGAGGGCGGCGTCGGCGACGCGGTCGGTGGTGAGGAGGCAGCCGTGGAGGAGGTGGGTGGTGAGGAGGTTGAGGCCGTAGTTGAGGGAGTCGATGGTGGCGATGACGGTGAGGGTGGAGTGGTAGTCGGGGCCGTACCAGCGGGTGAGGAAGTCGGCGAGGAGTCCGGCTGTGGGGGTGAGGAGGGGGAGGGTGGGTAGTTGGGTGGCGGTGATGGGGGTGTCGGGGAGTTCGCGGGTGGTGAGGTTGGTGAGGAGGGCGACGCGTTCTCGGTGCCATTCGAGGAAGTCGTAGTCGTGGGTGGGGGCCTCGTTGGGCGGGGCGGCGAGGCTGCCGCAGACGATGTCGACCTTCTTGCTGTCGAGGGTGCGCCAGAGGTCGCGGGTGCGGACGTGTTCGATGGTGAGGTGGATGCCGCGGGCTTCGAAGTCGTGGCGGAGTGTGGGCCAGATGGCGCCGAGGAACTGGACGGTGAACTCGGTGGTGCCGAAGGTGACCGTGGATCCGAGTCGTCGTCGGCTTTGGTGCAGGCTGTTGTTCCAGGTTGAGAGTGTGCTGCGCGCCAGGGCGACCAGCTCTTCGCCGGTGGTGGTGAACAGGAAGTCTTTGCCTCGGCCTTGTTTGACCACGAGTGCCTCGCCGACGAGTCGGGTGGCGGTCTTGTTGAGGTGGTCGAGTTGTTTCTGCACGCTGGATTGCTCGCGTCCGAGTGCGCGGGCCGCGCGTTGGGCGGTGCCGGTAGCGTGCACGACGGCGAGTGTGCGGAGTTGGTCGAGGCTGAGGTCGAGCAGGTGAGGTGGGCACCCCAGCAGCGCCGTGAGGGTCTCCGTCGCGCCGGTGTCCGTGCCAGGCATGGTTCTCCCGCGGGTTGGTGATGTTCGTTGGGACAGCTGGGTTGTCGTTGGCCGCAGTTCGCGTTGGGGTGGCCCAGAGATGTTCGCCGAGACATCGCGGGCCGCGCTACTGTCCGAGCGGACATCATGTGGGTTTTCGCCCGTTCGGGCTCTTTCGGTGTATCGCTTGGGGAAGCGAGGTTTCCGATGACCGCTCGCAGCATCGCCACCGACGAGGTGGCGTCGTCGTGCTACTTCCGTACCACGGTGGAGCAGCCGTTCCGCAAGGCGCTGGTGCAGATCAACGAGGATTGCAATTTGCGCTGCGCTCACTGTTTCGTCTCGGCGACGAGGATCGGTGGGCGGATGTCGCTGGAAGACGTTGTGGTGAGGGTGATCCCGGGCTTGGCCGCGGCCCGGGTCACGAGGGTGACGTTGACCGGTGGCGAGCCGTCCATCCATCCGGAGTTCCTGGCCATCGTGGCAGCGTTCCGGGCAGCGGGGATGAGTGTCGGTGTGTGCACCAACGCGACCACCCTCGACGACGCCCAGATCAGCACACTTGCTGCCCTCGGGGTGCATTGCAATGTTTCGTTGGACGGGTTCGCGGCCGAGTCACACGGCAAGTTCCGCGGCGACCGGGCAAGTTTCGCCGTCACCATCGCCACGGTGGAGAAGATCGCCGCGGCGGGCATATTGCAGGGGTTGCTGTGCACGCCGAACTCGCTGGCGCAGAACGAGGAGTACGCCCGGCTCTGCGCATTCGCCCGCGTCCACGGCGCCCGCTACGTGCTGCTCAACCCGCTCGGCAGCATGGGTCGCGGCGTCAAGTCCCAGGCGAGGCTGGCCAAGACGACCCTGCACATGCGGGAGATCTTCGAACTGACCGCCCCGTTCGACGGACCTGACCTCGACATCGCCCACATCCGCTTCCCCAACACCGCGGGACGCCCGCTGGCCGGGTGCGAGGCGGGCACGATCATCTACGTGTTCACCCCCGGCGAGGTCACGGTATGCCCCTACCTCGTGTTCGCCGCCCGCACACCAGCCTCGCAACACGCCGACACCGAGTTCATCGTCGGCAATATCCTCACCGATCCCGACATCGCCCAACGACTCGACGACTACCGATTCCACGACCGCTACCAGGTCGGCGCCAATCCCACCTGCACCGCCTGCTCCCTGAGCTCCGGCTGCGGCAAAGGGTGCCCGGCAGCCGTCGTCGCCGCAGGCGGACGCATCGGTGACCTCGACACCGAGCAGTGCCCGATCACCACGCCCACGGAGGGACGCAGGCTGCTGCCGCTGATGCCCGCATGAACAACGCTCGCCTTCCCGGCCTGCTGCTCACGCTGGACGGGCCCGGCGGCGTGGGCAAGTCCACCACCGCCAGACTCATCACCGAGAGCCTCGCGGCCGCCGGCGTGCCGGTGCACGCCACCTCTCAGCCGTCCCGCGCCCGGCTCGGCGAGCTGGCGCGTCACGGGACGGACACCTATCACGGCATGGCTCTGGCCTGCCTGTGCGCCGCAGACCGCCATCACCAACTCGACACCGAGATCCTGCCCGCCCTACGCCACGGCACGGTCGTGGTGTGCGACCGGTATGTCGCCTCCTCGCTGGTGTTGCAAGGCCTTGATGGTGTGTCCGCGGAAGTGGTGTGGCAGCTCAACCACGGCGTCTACCGGCCCGACCTGTCAGTCATCCTCACCGGCGACCCCCACGTCATCAACACACGACTTCGGGCGCGCGGCGGGCACAGCCGCTTCGAACGCGCCGCCGACAACAGCCTGCGCGAGACCGAGCACTACGTCCGAGCCATCGACAATCTGCGCGAACGGGGCTGGCGGGTCACCTCGGTGGAAGCCACCACCGAGCCACCCGAGACAATCGCCGCGGCCATCGTGTCCCTCGTCCACCACGCCATGACCGAGAAGAGCGCGGCATGACCCTCAGCCTGATCACCATCAACATCGGCGCACCCTCCCTCGACCGCGCCCACCGCCAACTGCGCTGGCTCGCGCAACGGCCCGAGGACGTCCTGGTACTCACCGAGACCAAGGCCACCCCGGGCAGCCACTACCTCGCGGAAGCCCTCGCCACCGCCGGATACGCCGTCACCTTTCCCGCGCACGGCCCCGGCGAACTCGGCGTCATGATCGCCAGCAAGATCCCGGTCGCACCGGACCCACTCGGTGCCGCACTGGACTACCTGCCCGCACGCGCTACCGGGATCGTCATCGACACGACGAACGGTCCCGTCCGCGTCATCGGCGCCTACGTTCCCTCACGAGACGCCAGTGCTGAGAAGACCGAACGCAAGAAGACCTGGACCAAGCACTTCACCCACGCCATGGACGCGACAGCAGGCTCCGCGCCGCTGCTGCTGCTCGGCGACCTCAACGTCCTCGAACCCGACCACCAACCCCCACACCGGGGCCAATTCGCTCCATTCGAGTACGACTTCTACACCGACCTCACCCACCGCCACGGCCTACGCGACCTGTTCCGGCACCTGCACCCACACGAGATCCAACACAGCTGGGCACGTCGACCCGAATTGGGTTACCGCTACGACCACGCCCACGGCACACACGCACTGGCCGACGCCCTGCTCGCCTGCGAATACCTCCACGAAACCAGGACACCCGCCTCCGACGGCACGCGACTCACCGACCATTCCGCGCTCTCGGTGCGCCTGGCCCTGACGGTCACCACACGCCTGCTAACGTCCGACCCCGCCACGGTGGCCACACCCGCCGAGTCGGAACCGACCTTGTTCTGAACCCGGTTCACGGTCCCCTGCTGGCACTACGCCCGCCAGCGGACCGCGAGGACCAGCCCACGCCATGCCCACCCGCACCACAACACCCCGCGTCGGCGCCCGCGTCCTCCTCCTGGACCCCGCCGACCGCGTGCTTCTCATCCACGCCCTGGACCCCACCGACCCCGACCACCACTGGTGGGAACTCCCCGGCGGAGGACTCGACTATGGCGAAGACCTCCACGCCGCGGCACGCCGAGAGGTCGCCGAGGAAACCGGAATCCTGCTCACGACCCTGGGGCGCAAACTCTGGGTGCGCGAGACCCGATTCCACTACAAGGGCCGCGACCACCACCGCATCGAACACGTCTTCCTTGCTCGAACCCCCACCACGGCACCCCGAGTGCCACTCAAACCCACAGCCAACGAGAAGGCAGGACTTGTCGAACGCCGCTGGTGGACAGCCCAGGACCTCCGCCGCTGCCGCGACAAACTCCTCCCTCCCACACTGCCCACCCTCCTGCACGACCTCCTCACCGACCAGCTCGGCTCGGAACCATTGGCTCTCGCCGACTAACCGGTGTCACCGCTGCTAGGAACCTGAACTTAGGGCTGCGGGACATCCCGCTTCGGTAGCGACGGCTAGTGGTCGTCTCCGCTGATATCTACCCCGTAGAGCTAGTGTCAGCTCATTCGGTGTGGCGCGGGATGCGGATACTCAAGTTTGGTCGGTGAGACTCGGTGCGGTGCGGACGCCATGCCAGCATTACGGCTTGGCCCACACTGTGATATCAATGACGACGGTGGAAATCGGAGCTAAAAGCTCGTGGATGCGACCAGTCCCAACGGCTGATCATCATCCCGATGTCCACGTTAATTCGCCTGGTTCATGTCGTGGTCACGCTGGTCGCGCCCAGGGCCGAAGACGCGTTGTGCAGCGTGGAGAGAGGTGGTGTTCGATGGCTGCCCGGCCCAATTCCCCTCTGGCCGCCGCCCGGGCAACTGCTGGATTCACTCAGGAGAGCCTCGCAACCGCGTTGGAGGTGGAGCGGACCACTGTTGGTCGTTGGGAGCGTGGGGTTCAGTCACCGCAGGCGTGGCAGAGGCCTGCGTTGGCCCATGCTCTGAAGGTCTCCCTCGGCCACCTGGAGGTCTTGCTCGACAGCGCCACCGTGCGTTCTGGCAGAGCGGCCTCCGCTCCGGTTGTGAGTATGGCCCTGTCACGAATTGAGTTGTCCGTGGACGGCGGTGCCGGTGAACGCGCACTGGTCGCCGAGGTTGATGTTGTGCATGCTGCCGTTCCGCGTCTGCGTCGTGCGCTTGACGGCTTGGACATGCCGGATGATGGACCTACGAGGTCGATCGCTGATCTCCAAGGCGAGATCGTGCGTGCCAGTGATGATAGGGTGCAGTCGCGGTATGGCGGGCTCGCTCGTCGTCTGCCTGACCTCATCACCGAGCTGGCGAGGGCGAACCAGCTTAGTGACGTGGCCGGTCGGCGTCGGACGGCTGCCTTGTTGACGTTGGCTCTGCGCGCCGCTGACGGAGTGGCCTTCAAGTTCGGCTATCTAGATCTGTCGGCGCGGTTGATTGACCTGATGCGTACAGCCGCCCAGTGTGCTGAGGACCCACTGTTGGTGGCCGCTGTCGCGTATGTGCGGACAGAGACGTTCTTCGCCAGCGGGGATCTGGGCACTGCGGCCCGTGCTCTCGAGCACGCTTTGGACCGCGTCCCGTTGCTCGATTCCGCTGCCGCGCACGCCTCGCTGGGCGCGCTCCACATGCGGGCCGCTGTCGTCGCGGGCCGGGCGGGCAAGGCGGACCGGGCTGCCGACCACCTGCGCGAAGCCCGCCGTGCGGCGTCCGTTGTACCCGAGGGTGTCTATCTGGGTACCGCGTTCGGTCCTGACTCGCTGCGCATCCACGAACTCGCCGTCGCTGTGGAACTACGCGAGCCGACCAGGATCGAACGAGCGGCGGGGTGGCTGCCGCCCGAGACCTTGCCCGCTGAGCGTCGTTCCCACTACTTCATCGACCTTGCCCGCGCCCAACTCATGCTGGGCCGCCACGAGGACGCCTACCTGTGTCTGCTGGCCGCTCGCCAGGCCGCGCCGGAACACACTCGCGCGCATCCCCAGGTCCGCCAGACCCTCTCGACCTTGCTGCGCACCCACAGCGCCGCGGGATCCGGGCTGATAGACCTCGCCGCGTGGGCCCGGGCGCGCTGAGTCAGTTCAGGTCGCTGAGCAGGTCGGGTAGGTCGAGCAGGGAGTCGATGATCCAGTCCGCGTCGCGGCGCACCAGCGGATCCTCGGCCCACAGGTAGCCCCAGGGACCACGCTTGATCAGTGCTGTCTTGCACCCTGCGGCCTTCGCGGCCACGATGTCGTAGTCCCGGTGGTCGCCCACGTAGACGGTCTCGGTGCAGTGGTGGGGCACCATATCCGCGACACGCTCGAAGAACCGGGACGAGGGCTTGGCAACGCCCCATTCGCCCGAAGTCGCGATCGCGTCCACGGGGAGGTCCAGGCGGCGGAGCAGGGTAGCGGCGTGGGCGGTCTGGTTGCCTGCGATGCCGACCCACAGGCCATGTTCGCGCAACGCGGCCAAGCCCGGCCGGACGTCGGCGTACAGGTCACTGTCCTGGATGGACTCACCGATCCCGGCTTCCTCTCGGAGTCGGCGTTCGCGGGCAAGGTCGAACCCGGGCTTGAAGTACTGGAAGGTCTCGACGTTGTTCCGACCCTCGGCAGTCACCGCCCCGAGAACAGCGGAGAACGTGTGGCGGGGTACACCGACCCAGTCCGCCCACGCTCCCCATTCACGCGAGTCGTCCAACAAGGTCTCGCCGACATCGAACACCACTGCGATCACGACCCCCATACTCCTACGCCATCCATTGGCACACGCGACCGGCCTGGGCTCGCACGCCGCTGGAGTGTCGGAGCGACCGCGATCAGCGGCGCAGGCATTGGCAGGGGATGACTCGGGCACCGGTGACGATCACGCCACGCGGGCGCTGGTTCGACTGTGCGCTCTGATTGTCTTTGGGTGAGGCCGCCTCGGCGGGGCCTGTCTGCGGGGTCAGGGCCTGCCAGCAGGGCCTACCTGTGCGTTGCGTGGACATGTGGCCACTCTGGTCGCCACCCCTCCCGATAGCTTGCGGCGCCTCAAGTCGTAGGAGGTCGGCGACGTGCAGCAGGTCTGCAGCGTGTGCGGCTTCTACTACTTGCGGATGTGGTGCAGGAGTAGAGCGAGGTCGATTCGCAGGTCGTGGAGTGTTGTGGACATCGCGTTCATGCGTTGTTCGATGGCGTCCAGTCGGGGTGCCAGAACGTGTGGGGCGTCTTCGGATTCGTCGGGGTGTGGCGGGGTGGTGCCGTGGAGGATGGCGTGGAGGTGGTCGGGGTGCCAGCCGAGGGCGATGGAGAGGGCTTCCAGCGTTCGTTTGCTGCGGTTGCGTTCGATGGAGTTGTATTGCAGTTCGCGGATGATCGCTTGGGAGACGTCGGAGCGTCTGGCGAGTTCGTTTTGGTGCCAGCGCAGTTCGCGGAGTCGTGTGTCGAGGGCGTGTGCGACTGCCGCCCAGCCTGTGGTCGGCTGCTTCATTGTGCGGGTGTGTTGGCGGACAGGGTTCTGCTGTTCGCGATGAGGGTTTCGACGTGGCCGAGTTGTGTCTGCACGGCACGCTTCAGCTTGTTGTGTTCGGCACGGACCTCGCGGAGTTCGGTGCGGGTCCCGGCGAGCATGTCGAGGATGAGGGTGCGCAGGCGGGGTGTGAGGTCGGCGTGGTCGAGTTCCGCCTGGAGCTCAGGTTCGGGCACAAAGGCGGGTTGGTCGGCCAGTTCTCTGAGGTGGTCGAGATCGAGCCCGAGAGTTCGAGACAGGCGCGAGAGTGTGAGGTGATGGCGGTGCCGTTGGGCGGTGTTGCGGGCGAGTTCCTTGACTGTCGTGAGGGAGACCCGGGATCGCGCGGCGAGTTGCCGTTCGCTCAGGCCGAGTGTGGTCATGCGGTGCTGGATGGTGCTGGCTACTTCGCTCCAATTGTGGGCTTGCTGTGTGGTCGGCATGTCACGGTGTCCAGAGAGTCGGCACGCGGCCGATGACGAGCCGCGGGGCGAGAGGGTCGTGTGGGTCGGGTAGGTCGACGAGTTGGTCGATGACGTCAACGAGGGTTCCGGTCCGGTTCCAGACCAGGCCGCCGTCGTGGGTGGCGCGGGCGGCGGCGGTGTTGGTGGAGTGGTGGATGACAAGCAGGTCGATCCATCCGCCGGGCCAGTGGCGGAACCCGTAGATCTGGGTGACGCCGTCGTCGTCGAGGGTGGGGCTGAACACCCAGCCTGCGTCACGGACGTCGATCAGGTGCTGGAGTTCGGGATAGGCGGCAACCGCCACCGTGTCTGTCGGGGGCATGAAGGACTTCCTCCGGCCTCTCGCAGAGGTCACGCGGGCCGACGACGTAGCGCCGGAACCTAGCCGAGGAGACGTCCTCGCCCAGCTCGGCAAGCAGGCCGGGCGAGGACCACCTCAGCGCCCTACTCGGCGTGGTGAGCGCTCATGCCCCCGTCCGACGGGGACTCGGCAGTCGCGGGCTGGTCGGACGCCGTCGTCGCCTTGGTGGCCACGGCGAGGAAGTCGTGGAGGGTGGCGCCGGTGAAGGTGAGCACCACGGCTCCGTTCATGCGGCCGCCGAGGGTGAACTCGGTCTCGCCCGCGGTGGTGGTCTCGTATGAGATCGGGCAGCCGGTGGTGACCTTCGCGTAGACATCGAGAGTTGGGGCATACATTTGTGGAGCCTCACACTTCTGCCGCGTAGCCAATCCACGCGACGTTGATATTGATCGGTTGTCAACTCGTGGGACCGTGACGGCGCCCCGTGTTGTGTCCACCAAATTAGGACGACGGTCGCGGTCGCGACAGAGCGGCAATGCAACAACGTTGTGGCGTCCTTGTGGCGTCGCTATCGCCGCAACGCATTCTTCGCGGAAGACTTTGGACCCATGCCCTCGGTGTGTCCCCGAGAATTGCCATGTCAGACCGAGATTCCCTGGCCATGGGTGCTGCCGGGCATCGGTTCTGCGGGCGCTGGTGTTGATCGGATAGTTCATTCGGGTGAATCAGATTGACTTTGTCGGGCTTCGGTGGTGCCGAGGGGCTGTTGTCCCAGTTCAGCGCCTTGATGCCCCCTGGCGACGTCGTCGTGAAATGTGGCACGATCGGGGCATCGGCGTGGGGATGGGGATGTCATGGCAACGCGACGGCGTGCATTGGCTCAGCGCAGAGTTGCGATGGGATTTACACAGGAGACCTTGGCTGAGGCGTTGGGGGTAGAGCGCTCCACGGTAGCGCGGTGGGAGCTGGGCGCCCAGGTACCCACGCCGGGGATCCGGCGTCGACTAGCGGACGCGCTGACGCTGCCACTTTACGACCTGGTGGCACTCCTCGAAGCTGGCCCTTCTCAGGCTAGTTTCGATCTAGGAAATGTCGGGTCAGTGGTGTTTCACCCCTTGACGGGCGGGGACGTTGTGGAGCGCATCCATGATGCGACTCAACAGATCCAGACTGCCGACCGCAGGCTCGGTGGCGGCGCTCTGTACGGCTCGGTGTCGACGTACTTGGCGACGCAAGTCGCGCCCCAGCTCGTCGTTTCCACCGCTGGTATTTCTGCGCGACAACTGTTCGCGGCAGCGGCGTCGGTGACCGGCATCGCGGGATGGATGGCCCACGACACCGGTGACGACCAAGCCGCACGAGGCTACTTCGACCGGGCACTCCGCTTGTCGCTGGGCGGTGATGACGATGCCCTGACGGCCAACGCATGCGCTTCTATGGCGCACCTGGCTGTCGAGCACGGTCAGCCGGTCGACGGTATGCGCATGGCGGAGAAGGGGTTGCAGCGGGTGCGCGCCGCGGAGGACGCTCTTCGACTGGAAGCGCGGCTCCATGCCATGAGGGCTCGCGCCCTAGCCCAGTTGGGTGATCGTGCGGCCTGTATAGAGGCACTCGACGCGTCGCAACGGTCGCTGGATCTAGCCGTTGGTAGTGGGCATGCTCGGTGGATCGCGGGCTTTGACGAAGGCGCACTGGCCAGCGAGGCCGCCCTCAGTTTCCTCCATCTCGGAGAGCTCGGTGAAGCCGAGGCCAGCGCGCGAGAGGCGATCCGACTTCGGTCCAATGATGACCGCGTTCGCAGCCTGGTCTTCGCGCGGATCACCTTGGCCGCGGTGCTCGTCCGCACAGCCCGCTCCCAGGAGGCCGCGATGGTGGGCACCGAGGTGTGCGCCGCGGCGGGCTCGCTGAAGTCCGGTCGTGCCGTGGCCAAGCTCGGTGCGTTGGGTATGGCCTTGCGAGGTGCTCCGGTCTCAGCCGAACGCGCCGAGTTTCTGGCAGCCGCAGCGAGTGTGACGGGCGCCCAGAGGTCTGGTATAGACGAGGCGTGGCCGATCTAGGTGAGGACGAGGCTCGGTTCGCCTACTACGCGGAGGGCAACGCGCGCCAAGCACGCAAGCGGGTGGCCGCTGACCTGATCATCCGGGACGAGGCGGGGAGCGTCTTGTTGGTCAACCCGACATACAAAGACGGATGGGACCTGCCGGGCGGCATGGTCGAAAGCAATGAAGCACCTCGGAGCGCGGCGGAGCGTGAGCTGCGCGAAGAACTCGGCCTCGAGGTGACCGCGGGTCGGCTGCTCGCGCTCGACTGGGTCCCGCCGGACGGTCCGTGGGACGACTTGCTGGCCTTCGTGTTCGACGGTGGACAACTGTCAGCCGCTGACGTGCTCGACCTCCAGATCAAAGACCCAGAGATCAGCGAGTTCGCCTTTGTAGGCATCGCCAAGGCGGTGACCATGCTCGGACCAGCCCTCGCCGACCGACTCCTACGCGCCAACGCGGCACTCGACTCCACAACTGCGGCGTACTGCGAGCACCAGGGCCGGGCAACCTGCTGAAGGCGCTGGTCGCCGTCAAAGCCTCAACCCATGCCGGTAAAGATCACTGCGGCTATGGCTCCCAGAGCTAGGTGTGGGCCGAGGGGAGTCGGCGTATCACGCTCGATTCGCCGGGATGCACGGAGCGCCAGCCTGGCGGTCGCTGCCAGTAGCCAGCCGAGGATGGTGCCGGTCAGCACGGCCTGCCAACTGATCCAGCCAAGGGCGAGACCCAGGAGACCTGCGAGTTTGACGTCGCCTGCTCCCAAGCCTCCTGTTGCCAGCGCTAGCACGAGGTAGGCCGCAGCGAGTGCTGCCATGGTGATCAACGACCTTGCCAGACTCTCATACCGGGCGTCGAGGACGGCGACAGTAGTCAGGCTGGCCCCGAGGATGGCGTAGCTGGGTAGGAGCATCGCGCTTGGCAGCCGTCGCTCCGCCAGGTCCACCGCCGCAAGAGGGACGAGCACAGCGGCTAGGTAGCTGAAGGGCAGCAAGACGTGGTCCTGGCCAATCCGCGAGGTCAACGCGGCGAACAGGATCCCAGTCAGGACGGCCGATATTATCCAGGCTCGCCATCCGAAAGCTCGTGTTCGCAGCGTTCTTCGTGTCATCGCGCCGAGCGCACCGCCGCTCGCGGTGCCGAGCGCCGCCCAGGAAGCAATCATTTCTGTGGAAGTCAATGCCTCTTACCGCCTATCACTCCTTGTAGCTGTCTTGGCTCCAGTTTGGCGAACCGGTCGCCGTGAGTAACACGCACAGAAGTTGTGGTCGCGAGCGACTTTAGTCCAAGCGGGTGAACTAGAGCGAGGGAGTGGCATACCGACTTCAAAGTCAGCACATTCCGACTTTCCCGTCTGCCGGGGGTCGGGGTGTAAACCTATGGTCGGTGAGTCAAAAGGGATCGTTCGGAAGGGATCGGTGCACCTGTGACACGACGGATGGTTCGATCTTGGCGCGACCGCGTGACCGTCGGGTTGCTGACTGCCGCAGCCCTGGTGGCGTGTAGTCCTGGGGGCTCAACCAGCCCGTCGTCCAGGGTGCCTGGACCCACTGCGACGAGCTCATCGACCACGGAGGCCGATTCAATGGTGCCGCTGGCCGAGCAGGCCAAAGAGGCCGCTTTGGCCGCCTATCGAGGGATGTGGGCGGACTTCGTGGAGGCCGGGCACACCTCCGATTGGCAGTCGGTGAAGCTCGGGGTGCATGCGACGGGGGTCGCGTTGACGAACCTGTCGCGGGGCTTGTACGCCGATCACTACAACGGGCTGGTGACCAAGGGCGAGCCGGTGCTGAGTCCGACCGTGTCCTCGGTAGAGCCCGCGACGGAACCGAAGAAGATCATTGTGTCCGACTGCGGTGATTCGACGAACTGGTTGAAATACCGGGCCGACACCGGGGAGCTCGCGGACAAGGAGCCGGGCGGACGGCACGCGATCAACGCGATCGCCGAGAAGCAATCTGACGGCTCGTGGAAGATCTCTGATTACGGCGTTCACGAGGTGGGGACATGCTGACCAAGAAGCGCTTATCGATCATCGCTGGCATCGCGGCGCTCGCCCTTGTCGGGACTGGTTCGCCCGCGCTGGCGGACACCGGCTGGGGAAGCACTGACTGCGGACAGGTCCCCACCCCCGCGTGTGAGCTGGAGGCGGGCAGTAATGGCGGCGGTGGGTCTCCGGGTGGGTCGTCTGGGCACGGCGGTACCCCGCATCGCCCGGGTGCCGGCGCTGGCGGTGGTGGGCAGGGCGGGTCGGGCGATACCAGCAGCGGCGGCGGTAACAGCGTGGCCAACTGCTCGTACGTGCGTAGCGACTTCCAGCCTCCGGCCGGTGGCGTGATCAGCGCGGCCTACCACCGTCCCGTCGCACTCGGTGGAGTCGTCCAGGCCGCGATGCCGCGCCCCGCAGTAGCGAGGGCTGCGCAGCCGGGTCAGGGCGCGGGTGCGTGGTACGTGTGGACGTGCGACACCGAGGGTGTGGCGCACGGGATGTACCGGTCCCCGGTGTGGATGGCTGACGGCCAGGCGCCGGGCGAGGCGTTGTTGCCGTCCCCGGCGGAGCTGTCGCGGGTCGCGCGCCGGCAGTTGCGGCTGCCCTCGCCCGCGATCGCGGCGAGCCCCACGGGTGAGCAGCTGGTGAACCTGCCGACGTGGCTGTGGCTGACCGGCAGCTGGCGGCCGGTGTCTGCCACGGCGTCGGTGCCGGGGGTGTCGGTGACCGCGGTCGCGACGCCGACCTCGGTGTCCTGGGTGATGGGCGACGGCTCCACGGTCACGTGCACCGGTCCCGGCACGTCCTACCAGGCTGGCGGTGACCCGAGGGCGGCGTCGCCGACCTGTGGTCACGTCTATCGGCGTTCGTCGACCAGCTTGCCGGGGCAGGTGTATGTGGTGTCGGCGACGGTGCACTGGCGGGTTTCCTGGTCGGGGGCGGGCCAGGGCGGGGTCTTTCCGGACTTGACCACGACTGGGACTGCGGTGTTCCGGGTGGCCGAGTCTCAGGTGCTCAACAACGGCGGCGGCTGACCATCACGGTCTGACTCTCCGCACGTAAACGTTGCTCTCTGTTCCGCGCGCCGGTGTCGGCGTCGCGGCGGGCTACCCCCATGCCTTCTGGAGGTTCGGCATGTCTGCCAACACCACATTCCGCTCCGATTCCGGCAGGTCCGCGAAGGCGGGTGATGGCCGGTGGGTGGAGAACGGGAAGAAGTCGGCGGCCTCGCGGCTGCGCACCCCGGGCCGCCGCCGCGGCGTCCCGTACCTGCTGCTCGGGGTGCTGCTCGTGCTCGTCTGCGTCGGTGCATTCGTGTTGATCTCGCTGCGCTCCGGCGACCGCCAGCCCGTGCTCGCCCTGGCCCGCGCCGTGTCGGTCGGACAGGTCCTGGCCACACAGGATCTGCGGCAGGTCAACGTCGCAGTGGACCCCGGCGTCGCGGTCGTGCCGGTGGACCAGGCGGCCGCGGTGCTCGGCCGTCCGATGGCCACGAGCCTGTCGGCTGGGGCGCTGCTCACCCCGGAGGACGTCGGCGCCGCCGCCGTCCCTGCCGCGGGACAAGGCATCGCCGCGCTCGCGCTCAAACCCGGACAGTTCCCGGCCGAGGTCTCGCCCGGAGCCCGGGTGTCGGTGGTGTTCGTACCCGGCCCGTCCGGGACGGCGAGCACCCCACCCAGCTCGGGCGGTGTTGTGTGGCCTGCGGTGGTGACCAGCGTCAACACCCAACTCAACGGGCAGGACACGGTGGTGTCCGTGCAGCTGTCGGAGACGGCGGCCCGGCAGGTCGCGGCGGTGCCCGCCGGTCAGGTGTCGATCGTGCTGCTCGCGGCGGGGGGCAGCTGATGTTGGTCTCGTTGCTGTCGTTGAAGGGTTCGCCCGGTGTGAGCACGTTGGCTACGGCCGTGGCCGCCCGCTGGCCCGCTGCGGCGAGGGCGGTGTTGGTCGAGGCCGATCCGTCCGGTGGGGACCTCACCCTGCGGTTCTCCTTGTTGTCGACCCCGGGATTGGTGTCGTGGGTCGCCGCCGCGCGCCGGGCCGGTGACGACCCGGACCTGGTGTGGCGGCACACCCAACAGCTCCCCGGTGGGCTGACGGTGGTCGCGGCCCCGCCGGACGCTGAGCAGGCCCGCGCGGCCCTCACGGCGCTGGCCCCCGACCCCGCAAGCGGACTGGGTGGCTTGCGCGCCGCGGCCGGACAGCCGGACACGGTGGTCGTCGTCGACTGCGGTCGCCTGGACCCGGGTTCGCCGGCGCTCCCGATCGTGCGAGCCAGCGACGCGGTCGTGCTGCTGACCGGCGCGGGCGCCGACGAGCTCGCGCACCTGCCCCGCTGGCTGCCCGTGATCAGCAGGTGGAGTCCGAACCCGATGTTGCTGCTGGTCGGCGACGGCTACTCCACCACCGAGGTCGCCCGCGAACTCGACGTTCCCCCATGGGGCCGCGTGCCGCACGATCCGAAGGGCGCGGCCGTCCTCCGTGGACAGCGAGGCAGCTCCCGCTGGCGGCGCACTGGCCCAGGGCGGTCGGCGTTGGGGCGCTTCGCGCTCCACCTCGCCACCGAACTCGCCGCACGCCACGAAACCTCGACGCCACCGCGGGAACACCAAGACCCGGCGGTATCCCCCGCAGCCGTCGTCGACGCGGCCCGCGTCGGCTCTGCTCGCGACGTCGATCTTGCACACCCTGGAGGGCAGCAGGCATGACCAATCCAACCGACAGCCACCCGGTGGTGCGCCAACTCCGCCAACACGGTTCCTCCACATCGGATCTGCCTGACCAGCCTCCCGACCTCGGGTGGGACATCGAGGGGGAAGCCACTTCGCCCGCGACGCTGGTGCGGCTGCGCCGGGCCCTCCGGGAACGGCTGAGCACGGAACTCCCCCAGCGGGTGGCCGAGCAGTCGGAGCACACCGGAGCCGCCGCCACCCCCGAGGCCCGCCGCGAGCTGGCGCAAGTGATCCTCGACGAGGCGCTGCGCGCGCACACCGAGGACGAGCTGGCCGCGGGCAGGCAGCTGCCGCCGCGCGAGGCCGAGCAGAGGGTCGTGGACGAGGTCGTCGCCGAGCTGTTCGGCCTGGCCGGGCTGCAGCCGTTGTTGGACGACCCGGACGTGGAGACGATCAACGCCAACCGCTTCGACCTGGTGTTCGTCCAGTACAGCGACGGCCGCCGAGCCCGGGTCGGGCCGATCGCCTCCTCCAACGACGAACTCACCGATCTGGTGCGGCTGCTGGCGGCGCGCGCGTCGAGCCAGGAGCGGCGGTTCGACCAGGGCTCCCCGGCGGTCAACCTGCAACTGCCCGGCGGGGAACGCTTGTTCGCTGTGATGGGCTTGACCGCGGGCGGGGTGACCGCGCTGTCAATCCGACGCCACGGCTACCTCACCGCCACCCTCGCGCAGCTGCGACGCGGCGGCACCATCGACGCGAGCCTGGAGGCGTTCCTGCGAGCGTTGGTCAAGTCGCGCAAGAACGTCCTGATCACCGGTGGCACCGGGGCGGGCAAGACCACGATGCTGCGCGCTCTCGCGGCCGAGATGGAGCCGCTGGAGCGGATCGTCACCGTCGAGGACGCCTTCGAGCTGGGCCTGGACCACGACCCGGAGATCCACGCGGACGTGACCGCGTTCCAGTCGCGCGAGCCCAATGTGGAGGGTTCGGGCGAGGTGACCCAGGCCGAACTCGTGCGCTGGGGGCTGCGGATGTCTCCGGACCGGGTGATCGTCGGGGAGATCCGCGGCCCCGAGGTCATCCCGATGTGCAACGCCATGAGCCAGGGCAACGACGGCAGCATGGCCACCCTGCACGCCTCCAGTTCGCGGATCGCGTTCACCCGGCTGGCCTCCTACGCCGCCCAGGGCGCCGAGCGGCTTCCTCTGGAGGCCACCAATCTCCTGGTCGCTTCCAGCGTGCACTTCGTCGTGCACCTCGCTCGTGCCGAGGACCGCCGCACCCGCGTGGTGTCCTCGGTGCGCGAGGTCGTGGGCGCCGACGGGGCCCAGGTGGTCTCGAACGAGGTCTACCGCCCCGGCAGCGACCGCAGGGCCCGTCCGGTGGCGGGCGCGCTGCGAAGCGACACCCTCGACGACCTGATCGAGACCGGCTTCGATCCTGAGCTGCTGGAGGACCCCGACGGGTGGTGGACGCCGTGAACCTCACCCTCGGGCCGAGCACCGCCGCCGCGGCCCTGCTCGGGATCGGAACCGGCCTCGGGGTCCTGCTGATCGTCCTGGGCTGGCGCGGCACCACCCCCCGCCCCCGCAGGATCCGCGACCGCACGGCCGGCGATCAACGGCGCCTCATCCGCGTCGCGGTCGCCGCCGCGGCCGGGGTAGTGACCGGGGTGCTCACCGGCTGGGTTGTCGGCGCCGTCCTGGCCGGACTCGCGGCGTGGTTCCTGCCGCGGGTGCTGGGCCGCGACCCCGAGCACGCCCGCCGGGTGGCGCGGATCGAGGCCATCGCCTCGTGGACGGAGATGTTGCGCGACACCCTCTCGGCCGCCGCGGGTCTGGAGCAGGCCGTGCTCGCGTCGGCGCCGTTGGCGCCCGCAGCGATCCAAGCGGAGGTCGGTGAGCTCGCCGCCGGGATCGAGGGCGGCGAGCGCCTCTCGACCGCGCTGCGGCGCCTGGGCGAACGGCTCGACGACCCGGTCGGTGACCTCGTCGTGGCCGCGCTGCTGCTGGCCGCGGAGCAACCGACCCGCGCACTGGGTGAGCTGCTGGGCTCGCTGGCCGAGTCCGCCCGCGGGCACGCCGCGATGCGGATGCGGGTGGACGCCGGGCGCGCCCGCACCCGCACCTCGGTGCGGGTGATCGTGGGCACGACGCTGGTGTTCGCCGCCGCGCTGGTGGTGCTCAACCGCGACTACATGGCCGCCTACGGCACCGCCACCGGCCAACTCGTCCTGCTCGGCATCGGTGGCCTGTTCGCCGCCGGGTTCGCGTGGCTGACGCGAGTCGTGCGCGTCGAGCAACCCGATCGGTTCCTCGCCGCGCACGTCTCCGACCCGGCCCGACCAGTCGCCGTCAGCATCCAGGGAGGTCGATCGTGATCACCTACGTCGCCCTCGGAGTGGGCGCGGGGGCAGGGTTGTGGGCGATGGCCGTGTACCTGTTCCCGCCGCGTCCCGCGCTCGGCGCGGTCCTGGCCGCCGCGACCACACCCCCGGCTCCGGCACCGATCCTTTCCACCGACGACACCGGCTGGGCCGTGCGCCTGGGCCGACCCGCCATCCCTACCCTGCGCGCGCTCGGCCTTCCCGGGCGGAAAGTGGCGCGTGATCTCGCCGTCGCGGGCCGCTCGGTGTCGGTGCATTTGGCGGAGAAGGCAGTCCTCGCCGTCGCCGGGCTCCTGCTCCCGGCCTTAACCGGCGCGGTCCTCGCCCTCGCCGGGTTCGGGCTCGGAATCCAGATCCCGCTCGTGGCCGGGCTCGCGCTCAGTGCGACCGGGTTCCTCGTCCCGGACCTCAACGCCCGCGCCGAAGCAGCGAAGCTGCGGGCCGGGTTCCGCCACGCGCTCTCGGCCTACCTGGACCTGGTGTGGATCACCCTGGCCGGGGGCATGGGCGTCGACTCCGCCCTGGGCGACTCTGTTCTCGTGGGCCGGGGGTGGGCGTTCGAGCAACTCGGCCGCGCCCTCGACGCCGCCCGCCTCACCCGCACCACCCCCTGGGCCGCGCTGCGGCAACTCGGCGAGGAACTCGACGTCGGCGAGCTCGCCGAGCTGGCCGCGTCGGTCAGCCTGGCCGGGACGGAGGGCGCCAGGGTTCGCACGTCCCTCGCGGCCAAGGCCCAGTCGCTGCGCACCCACCAGATCACCGAGGCAGAGGGCGCCGCCCAGGCCGCCACTGAACGGCTGAGCCTGCCGGTGATGGTGCTGTTCCTCGGTTTCCTCGCGTTCATCACCTACCCCGCACTCACACAGGTCCTCAATGGACTCTGACAACCACCGTGAGCCACTGCTCGCGTGCAACTGGGAAGGACATCATCATGCGTCTCCAACTCCAGGCGATGTGGACAGTGCTGCACGCCCGCTGGGACCAGCTGCGCCGCAGGCCCGAGGCCGGGTACTCGACCGAGGCCGTCCTGGTGACCGCCTTGTTGGTGGTGGCCGCGATCGCCGTGATCGCGATCATCGTGGACAAAGTGACCGAGAAGGCCACCGGGATCACCATGTGACCCCCGCGCCGGAAACCGGCAACCCGGTGCGCGGGCGAAGGCGAGGTGAATGGTCAGGCCGGGTGCGGCGTGCGTTGTGCGGAGATCGCGGGGCGGTCAGCGCGGAGTTGGTGATCGCCACCCCGCTGTTGCTGCTGATGTTGCTGGCGATCGTGCAGTTCGCGCTCTGGTCGCACGCCACCCACCTCGCGCAAGCCGCCGCCGCCGAGGGTCTGGCCGTCACGCGGGCCCAGAACGGCACCGCTGCGGCCGGGGCGACGAGCGCACGACAGCTGCTTGACCAGCTCGCCGCCGGACCACTGGACAACGCCACGGTGGCCGCGGACCGCGGACCGACCTCGGCGTCGGTGCGCGTCACCGGGACCGCGGCCGCGGTGGTGCCGTTTCTGACTCTGCCGGTGCACGCCGAGGCCACCGGCCCCGTCGAACGCGTCGTCCCCGACCTGGAAGGCAGGTGACCCCCGATGACCGCACCACCAACCACTACCGGGCCTGCCGCACAGCGGCTTCGACACCAGGAATGGGCGGCGTGGTGGCGTGCCGAAGAGGGCTCGGTGTCCGCCGAGATCACCATTGCCGCACCGCTGCTGATCATGCTGCTGGTGTTCGTCGGGGTGGTCGTCCACCGAGGCGTGGACGCGCGTCTGCGGGTCGACGACGCCGCCCACCAGGCCGCCCGCGCGGCGAGCCTCGAACGCACCCCCGCCGCCGCGGTCACCGCCGCGCGTACGACGGCGTTTACGGCGTTGTCGGCGGCCGGGGTGATGTGCCGGTCCCTAGTGGTCACCACGTCGACCAGCGGGATGCGTCCTGGTGGGACGGTCGCGGTGACCGTGTCCTGTCTGGTCGACTTCAGCGACGCGCTCCTGCTCGGCGTCCCCGACCGACAACTGGAGGCCACCGCCGTCGAACCGATCGACCTCTGGCGCGCCACCCTCACCACCGGGACCCGGACATGAAGCGCCCCACCACATCTCGGTGGCGGGGATGGTGGCGCGCGGACGAAGGGCAGGTGACCGCGTTCGTCGTCGTGCTCGTCACCGGCATCCTCGTCCTGGCCGGACTCACCCTCGACGGCGGCCTCGCCCTGGCGGCCAAGGTCCGGGCGACGGGACAGGCCGAGTCCGCGGCGAGGGCCGGGGCGCAGGCCATCGACCTCTCCGCCTACCGCGGCACCGGCACCTTGCGCCTCGTGCCCGCCCAGGCGGTCGCCAACGCCCACGCCCACCTGGCCACCGAAGGCGCCACCGGCACCGTGACCGTCACCGATGACACCGTCACGGTCACGGTCACCGCGGTGCAGCGCACGCAACTGCTCGGGCTGGTGGGGATCGGCTCGTTCCAGGTCCACGGCCAGGGAAGCGCCCACCCCCAGCGCGGATGACCGCGCTGAGCACTCCAACCCGCCCCCAGGGACGAACGGAAGGAACCACCGATGCCCACACCCGAGCAGATCAGGCAACGCGTCGCCGACGCCGACACCTCCCGCAGCACCCGACGAGCCGCTGCGGCCCAGCAGGTCTTCGAGCTCGCGCAACACCGGGCCACGGTCGTCGAGCAGCTCGAAGGCGTCGAGCGCGAACTCGGCCACGTCCTCGCCGAGACCGCGGAGATCATGGACCTCGACGAGCTCGCCGGGTTCACCGGCCTCAAGTCCGCCGATCTCACCGCCTGGCTCGCGGGCCACAAACCCGCCCGCGGCGGCAGACGCAAGAAGACCTCCGCCGAACCGCGAGCTGCCTCGACCGAACCCGCCACTGACCGGCACCTCGACCCGACGGAGCCGGTCGCGGCGCCATAGGCCGCCTGGTCGAGCCAAAGCAAACCCCACTGCGTCGACCTTGTCCCGACGAATCGAGCACGCCTGTGAGCACACGAGCACACCTCTCCCGCCGCAGGGCGCGTCCGCGGCGCAGGCATCGTGGTCTTGCCGCGATCGCGAGCCTGCTGCGCGGGCTGCTCGCGGCGGCGGTGATGGCCACGCTGGTGGGAGGGTTGCCTTGGGCGCTGACCCAGTTCATCGGCTGGCCCCTGCCCGACCACGTCCCGTCCTGGACGGAGATCGAGGGCGCGCTGCTGGGCCCGATGACCTCCGGGTTCCTGCTCGATGTACTTGCCTGCGCCGCCTGGCTGGTGTGGGGGCTGTTCGTCCTCGACGTAGTCCGCGCCGCGATCATGATCGCTCGCGACACGCGAATGCCGGACCTGTCCACTGCCGGGCCCGTGCATCGGGTTGCGGCTGTGCTGGTCGGCGCAATCCTGATCTCCTTGCTGGGACAGCGCATCGGCACGGTCTCCGCGAGCACACCCTCGGTCGGAGCGGGCCCTGCGGTATTGGCGACGGCGTTCGCACAACAGCAGCCCTCCGCCTTCACAACTGAAAGGGTTCGTCTGGCCTCCCACACCTCGGCCCGCCAGGTCCTGGCCACGCCATCACCGTCCACCGCGGCTCGGTCGGCCGTGGTGCTGCCCTACAACCCCGCCACGGGGAAGCGCGATTCGTTGTGGCGCATGGCCGAACGGGAGTTGGGCGATGGGAACCGGTGGCCGGAGATCTTCGAACTCAACAAGGGCAAGTTCCAACCGGGTGGTGGTCGACTGACCTGTCCCAGCGTCGTGTTTCCCGGCGAGGAGATGCTTCTGCCGCCCTCCACCGCCGCGCCCGTCGCACAGCCCACCCCACCCGCTGCCGCCCACACCCCGGAACCTGTCACCTCGCCGAGCCGGACCGCGCAGCCGAGCACCTCCACGGCGCCACCGTCGCCTGCCCAGCAGACACCCCAGACCATCCCGGTCACGTCTGCTCCAGCGCCGCATGACCTTGCCTCGCCCCCGACATCCGTGCGCGAGGATGCCGGGGGCGAGGCGGGAGTGCGGTGGGGCGCAGAGGTGTTCGTCGGCCTGGGGCTCGCCGCCGCGGTCAGCGCGGCCCTGCTGGTGGCCCGCCGACGGCACCGCCGCCGCTACCGGCCCGGCAGCGGCGACCGCACCGACCTGCCCGTCGCCCCGGTGGTCTACGGGCTGCGGCTCGCGCACCTGCGCGCCGACCCCGATGACCTCGTTACGGAGCCCGACGACCCGCCTGCTCGGTCACTGCGACCCGCTAGGTCCTCGGTCGTCGTGGGCACCGGGGAGGGCCACGGCTCAATGGCGGTGCTGCCGGTGGGCGTGCGCGACGGGCGGGAACTCGCGCTGGACCTGGCGGCCGCGCATGGCCTCGGGCTCCTCGGCGCGGGCGCCGCCGCCGCGGTGCGCGCGCTGCTGGTCACCACCGTGGCCGGTGGCGAGACGCGCGTGATCGTCCCGGCCGCCGACCTCGTTGGGGTACTCGGCCGCAACGCCGCCCGCGCTCCATTGCCCGCGGCGCTGTGCGTGGTGGCTGATCTCGCCGCCGCCCTTGACGAACTGGAAGCCCAAACCCTGGTCCGGCTCAACCGCGACCGGCAGGGCACGAGCCATCGGTTCCCACCGCTCATCCTGGTCACCAACGCGCCCGCGCGACACACGCCCCGGCTGCGGGCGGTGTTGGACAACGGGTCCGGCGTCGGGGTGACCGGGCTGCTGCTGGGCCAATGGTCGCCCGGGGTCACCGCTTATGTCCGCGACGACGGCATCATCTCCACCACCAATCCCGGCGTCGGCGAACCGCTCCGCAGCGCGCGGGTGTTCCGCCTCGGCGACGACCACACCGGCGACCTACTGGCCCTGCTGCACCACGCCGACCGGTCCAACGACCCCAATGGCGGAGGCTTCGGACCGTTGTTCAATTCCACGGAGCCCATTCGCCCCACGGATGTGGAACCGCCGACCGAGGACAACACGCTGCCACAGGTCGGCACCGCACTGGAGATCCTGGATACGACTTCGCCGACCGCCTCGGATGAGCACCCACGACTCGAAGTCGACCCGCCGAGTCCACTCACGGTGTCCACCCACGCGGCGCACGGCCCCGCGGACACGGCAGGCAGCCCAACCCCGCTGCGGATCAGTGTCCTCGGGCCGCCCCGGGCATGGTGGCGGCCCAACGTGGGAGGAGAACTGGAGGTCACCTCGGCGTTCCCACCGCGCACCCGCGAACTGCTTGTCTTCCTCGCGCTGCATCCCGATGGGGTCAGTCGGGAGGCGCTCGTCGCTGCCCTATGGCCCGCCAGCCCGCCGGAGCGGGCCACCAACGTGCTCAACACCTCGCTAAGCCGGGTGCGCCGCGCGGTCACCGCCGCCACCAATGGCACGGTCTCCGATGTGGTCATCGTCGGCGAGAGCCGCTACCAGCTCGACCCAGACCTGGTGGAGGTCGACTACCACCGCTTCGCCGCCGCCATCACCGCCCGCCGCCTCGCCACGACCGACCAGGACCGAGTCGATGCCTACCGGGTGATCGTCGACAGCTACACCGGCCCACTGGCCGACGGCACAAGCTCCGAATGGATCGAAACAGTCCGCGAGGCCATCCGCCGCGACGCCATCGATGCCGTCGCAGCCCTCGCTCGCGCCATGGTTGGGGACGATCCACAGCAGACGATGGACCTGCTGGAGATGGCTCGGAGTTTCGACCCGCACAACGAACTCATCTACCGCGACATCATGCGGTTGCAAGCCCACCTCGGACAGTTGGACGCCATCGGCCGCACCCTGGCCCTGCTGACCACCCGCCTGGCCGAGATCGACGAGCGCCCTACTGACCACACCGTCGAACTGGCCGCACGGCTGCACCACCGACACGACCGCGGCGACGAGTCCCCATCGCCGTGGGAAGCAAGCCGAGGACAGACCAGCACAGGCTGACCTCGACACTTCAGCCTTCAGGTAGCAAGCCCCCCGCGCAGGGCGGCAGGAGTCAGCCGACAGAGCCTTCTGTGCGGAACGGGCGGCGACTCTGCGTAGGGAACGTCGCGTGCCCGCCTATCTCGGTCACCTCACCAAACCCCACAGCGTTCGCGTTCTGCCTACCGAGAGCCTGAGCCCGCGCGAGAAGAGCCGAGTTCTCCTCCGCCCAGCGGATCAAGGGTTCCGCCAGGGCCAACACGCTCGTAACATCAGGACTCAACGAGTAGGTGACTTCCGGCGGAAAAGTCTTCGTGCAGCTCTCGCGGACGATGACGCCCTGTTCGCGCATCTTCTTCAATGCCCGCGCAAGAATGCTATCCTGCAAAACAGCACGTTTGTCCGACCAATTCTCGTCGATGGAATAAGTGTTGACCGTGGAAAGTATCTCTACCCGACGCAGCGGGCCGTCCCGCAGAGCGACCAGGATCGCGGCCGTCCACTTGTCGCCGAAGAGATTCTTCAGGTCGTACAACCCGCGTAGCAACCTTTCGTCCCGCTCCGTCATCGCGCCTCCCCATGTGCGCTGACCCGCCCCCAGGTCGCGCCCGTCGTGTCGTGCGGCCACGCCCCTGTTCGGACGCCCCGCCGTTGCGGTCATACCTGCCCTCCGCCAAGGGCAAGCCACGACTCGCCTCCCCCGACCGGGGCGCGCCGAGCCTCACACGCTACGCCAAACGGATGAGAACGCCATCATGTTTCTGCTCGCATCACACTACTCTCAGTAGCAGTGTTGAGATCGACTGCGCGCACGGTGACTTCCACTCGGGGGTCCTATCGCGGATCCCACGGGAGGTCCGACCGGGGCTCCCACTAGAGCGCCACCCCCCGGCTTCGCCGGAGGCGCAGGTAGGCGGGCCGACAGGGGGATCCGGCGGTATCCCAGACTGGCTTGTCCGCAAGCCGGTGAACACATCGGGCGGCAGGCGGGCAAGTCCGCGGTCGGCCCGCCCCGATCCGTCGACCACCTATCGGCGATACTCCATTTCTCCCGCCTATCTTTCATTTTTCGTCTCACCTTTCGTGTCACATCGGTATTGGCATTCTATTTCAAATAGAGAAGCCAGCCCGGCGCAGGATCGTCGACCTCCGCAACTCCCCTACCTGGGCAAACGTCGCCGGCGCGCATCGAATGCGCGCGACCCGCCCCGATAATCATTCCCTCATCGCCGCGTTGCCCATTCTTGATCGCCATGCGGAAATCGCGCGCAAAAGAGTCTTGAAAATCGGCGGACGAACCTATTGCGCGCGGTGCGACATCGAGCAATAATTAATGCATCGCCAGGGAAACGAAAACCCACTGAATACCACCCCCGGCGCGAGCCATGTCCACTGAACGCGAAACGCGGAAATGGGCGAACCATCCCTGACAATACGCACCATTTGTAGTGCGGCCATGAAAGGACCACCGCGATGACCACCCCCACACCACCCACGCCGGGCCGACTGCGAAACGGACAGTTACGGGCGATGGTCGCGAAAGTACTTGCCGACGCGTCGAGTACACCGATGACGCCGCGCGTCATCGCCGCACAGCTGGGCGGCCGGTCGTCAGGGGCGGTCGGCAACGCGCTACAGACGTTGGCCGATCAGGGCCACGCGGCGGTCACCGCGACCGCGCCACTCACCTATCAGGCGACCGCGACGACCGCCGGTGTGGCGGCGGGGGCCATCGTGCCGGCCCCACCCGTCACGCCGCGCCCGCGCCCGAACGGGACACCCGCGCCCACGCCGCCCCCGCCCGCACCCGCGCCGCTCACCGTGCCCGTGTCCGGCCCGATCACGCGCCCGAACGGCGCGGCATACCATCCGCGAACGTTGTCCGGGATGCCGGACGTGACGGCGTTGCGGCGGCTACGCGACGCGGGGGTTCCAGCGCTGATGTACGGGCCACCCGGAACCGGGAAGACATCGGTGATCGAGGCCAGTTTCCCCGACCTGGAAACCGTTCCCGGTGACGGCGACACGGTGGTTGCCGACTTCGTGGGCGACTACACCAAGACCGATGACGGCCGCTACGTGTTCATCTACGGCCCATTGATCCGGGCGATGCGGGCGGGGGCGGTGCTGTTCATCGACGATGCCACGATCATCCCGCCCACTGTGTTGGCGGTGGTGTACCCGGCGATGGACGGCCGCAGGCAAATCGTGATCAAGGCCAACGGCGGGGAAATCGTCACCGCCGCCCCCGGGTTCTACGTGGTCGCCGGACACAACCCGGGTGTGCACGGGGCGATCCTGTCGGACGCCCTGGCGTCACGGTTTTCCGCCCAGATCATGGTATCCACTGATTACGATCTCGCCAAAGAACTCGGGATCGACCCGCGCGCGGTGAAAGCGGCGCGGAACCTGGCCACCCAGCAGGCCAAAGGCGAGATCGGGTGGGCGCCGCAACTGCGTGAACTGCTGGCATATCAGAAGATAGCCGCCGCGTTGGGTACGGACGCCGCCGCCGGAAACCTGGTCGGGATCGCACCGGAAGAAGACAGGGACGCCGTGGCCGCCGTGGTATGCGCGGCGTTCGGTACCACCGTGGAACCCCTTGCTTTGGGTGCCCGCGCCTAGAACGCGCCCGATCCAATCCCCACCACGACCACACCCCGCCCATCAATGTCCTGAAAGGACGAACCGCGATGACCACGCATGTGGCACTCAACCCCAACGCTGCCGGAACCGCCGTGTTTCCCGCCCGCCCCGAGTGGCTGACCCTGTCCGCCGCGCTGGCCGATGAAGTCGGCGTGATCGCCGGCCGCGACGACCTGTTGGTCACGATCGCGCCCGGTGCCGGTGGCGATGCCCCGGCATGTTTCTACCCGACCCGCGCGTTGATCGAAGTCGACGGTGTCCACTTGGGTGTCGACCCCGCGACCGTCTACCCCGCCGACCCATACGACCGGGGCCGCTATCCCACGGCGTGGGGGTTGTTGACCCACGAATGCGCCCACGCCGCCCACAGCGTGTGGGAACCACCCGACGGCACACCGCCCGGCGTCGTCGACGCCGCCATGCTTTTGGAAGAATCGCGCATGGAAGCCGCGCACATCCGCCGCCGACCCGATGACCGGTTGTGGTTGCGCGCATCGGCGGTGAACCTGATCCTCGACGATACCGCCGCCACCGACCCCACGCGGGCGCCGCGCATGACCACGGCCGACGCCGCGCGCGCTGCGGCGTTGATCCTCGCCCGGGTCGACGGTGGGATCCTGACCACGGCCGAAACCGCCCCGGTCGCGGACGCGGTCGAGACCATTCTCGGTGCGCCGCTGTTGGACGAGTTGCGCGGGTTGTGGCGGGAAGCGTTGGCCACCGGCGACGACGACGCCGACACCATGATCGACATCGCGCGGCGGTGGTGTCGGGCCATCGGCACCGATCCCGACAATCCGACCCCCAGGGACTCCGACCCGTCCGGCACGGCGGCGGGGCTGTCGGGACTGGCCGCCGCCATCACGGCCGCCGCCGCGACGGTGACGGCGGCCGTGGCCGCCGAAACACCGCCCGACCCCGCCGCCATCGCGGCGGCGGCCCAAGCAGACGAAGAGGCCGCCCGCGAGGCTGCGGACGAGGCCGCGCGCACCGTGTTCTCGAGTCCGGTCCGCGCCAAGCGGACGGGATTCACCGCGACCACCGGGACACGTCTGCCCACCACAGCCGAACGTGCCGCCGCTCGCGTATTGGGGCGCGCCCTGTCCACCGCTGGTGTACGCGACCGGGTGCCCGTGAAAACGACGTCGCCTTTCCCGCCCGGACGGCTACGCATGCGCGGGGTGTTGGCGGCTGATGCCCAACGTGCGGCCGGTGCGGATGTCACCGCCGAACCGTTCACCCGCACCACCCGACGCACGGTGCCCGCCCCGCCGCTGAAACTGGCCGTGGCCTGTGACGTGTCCGCGTCGATGGGTCACCTACGCAAGGCGGTCGCCTCGACCGCGTGGATTCTCGCCCACGGCGGCCGTCACGCCACTGTGGATGTCACCACCGCTACCGTGATCTTCGGTCACAACGTCCGTCCCATAACCCATCCCGGCACTCACCCCGCCCGGGTCACCCTGTTCGCCGCCAACGATGGGTGCCACGCCATCGCCACGGCCACCGACGCACTCGACGGCGCGCTAGGACTGTCCCGACCCGGTGCCGCCCGCCTGCTGGTGATCATCTCAGATGGACACTTCCTCGCCCATGAGCGCCACGGCGGACAAAAGCGAGTCGAACGGTTGCGCGCGTCCGGATGCGCTGTGCTGTGGCTGACCACCGATGAGCTCGACAAGCCATTCAAAGGCGTGACCGTGCACCAGCTCACCGACCCCGACACCACCGCCCACGCCATCGGCCGCGCCGCCACCGCCGCACTTCGCGCCGCCCGTTAGCCACCCCGGGGCGTGCCCCGGAAACCGGCCGTTTCCACACCCGACGACGCCGAGCACGCCGCAACCCACTGATCCACCCGTTGTATGGCTGGGAATCCGGCGGTCGGCTCGGGGATCTTCCCGTGCACGCCGCCGACGCACTTGGGTGGACGTGACTACCCAATTGCCACGCCGCGACTTAGTCCCTTGTGATTCTGGCGCCCACTCACGGTCGCACCCCACCGTGACACCCAGGCTCGCGCCGCGCCTTGAAGCCTTCCCAACGAAACCGAGAGATCACGATGACCACACCCGGACTTGCCGAACGCGCGGTCCACGCTGCGCACACCCACCGCACCACCAACCCCGACGGGTTCCACGGTCGCCACGACACCCCCCGAACGTGGGACCGATGGGCGCGCCGCGCCCGTGTCGCCCGCATCGTGGCCGCCACCCTGCAAGTACCCGTGGACGCGGTGGTCGTCACCGATGACCCCCACCGCACCTACCCCACCCGCACCGGGCCGGTTCCTGGCGACCTGATCACCGTCACCGACCCGCCAACAACACATGCGTGGCGTTTCATCCCCGATCACACAACCCCCGGACAGTCGTGGTGGCTGCTCGACTGGTGCCCCGGCTGTGCTGGGCCGACCTCGGCGAGCACCTCGAACGCGGGACCCGGTGCGAGGGGACTTGTCGGACGACATCAGCCTCACCCGGCGAGGCCGCGGTGCGAGACGTGACAAGCGCGGTGAGGGTATGTCGACCACGACGGACTTTTACGTCGGGCGCGGTGCTCGCGCCGAGTGGATCGGTTCCCTGCAAAGGGAATGCGCACCAGTCAGCCTGATTCGCGTCCCACCCGGGCGACTCGCCCTTGCCGCGACCGACGAGTCCATCTACCGCGCCGCCATCGCCGATCTGTTCGTCGTCTGGGAAAGCGAAGGCATCGGTCACGCCTACCCGCGCCGGACCGGCTGGCCGTGGCCGTGGCACAACAGCCACCACAGCACGTGGATCGTCACGTTCGACCCCGTCATCCGCCGGGCGTTGGCCACCGTGGGCGGTGGCGTGCGGTGGGAACTAGCAACACCGCACGCATCCCGCACCGACGACAACACCCGCACCGGACACCGAACCCCCACCACGCCGGTCCCGCTGCCGCTCATGCGCGACCCCGACACCGGACACCCGACTCGTGCCGCGCTCACTCTCACCCTACCCCCAGGAAGATCACCATGACCCTGCCCGATGTCCCCGACGACCGGTACTTCACCGCCCGCAGCTTTTCCGAGGACAGCGGCTATGAGGTCACCGCGATCGTCTTCGACCCCGAGGACGCCCAACAAACGTGGTACGGGTACGTCACCCGCCACGGCGTGCTCATCGGCTCGTACTTCTGCGCCGACCGCGTCCGACAACGCGACTGGCACATCGTCACCTCGACCGGCGTCCACATAGTCCTCGACAGCCCGGACATCCATCCCGTCGGCGAGAACGTCGCCGTCATGGTGCTCACCGGCCTCCGCAGCGGCTCCAGCGCCGAGCTCGACCGATGGGCGGACGAGATGACCCGCCGCCTCGCCGACGAAAACCACCCCAAGCCCCACTGACCCCTTACGTTCACCCGGAGAAGCCGATCCATGAGCACCAACCACGGCACGACGCCAATACCCGCCCCTCTCCGCGATGCCTTCCCACCTGAGACCGTCTCGCTCGTCCCGGCATCACCGCACACCGTGCCGATGCGTGCCCCCGATGGGGCGTGGGGATTGGTCGTAGTTGCTCTGCGCACCAACCCCAGCGTCGTGGCACAGGTACAGCTGGTTGGCGATGGGCCGCCACCTGCCCTTGCTCACACCGACGTCGCCGAACTGATGGCCGGGGTGTGGCTGACCGCGCCACCACCCGCCGCGCTGTGCACCGGGGACGTGGTCGTGCGCCTACACGCCCCCGACAACGGTGACCCGGCACTGACCGACGTCGAGATTCTGGCCGCCATGCAAGGTGAGTGGCGCACCGTCGGCACCTTGACGGCGATCGACGCGCGATGGCCACATGCGGCCGCCTTGTCGGTGTTGCTGCATATGCGGTGGTTCGCCGACGCCGCCTTGAGCGACGCTCAATGGGTCGCCCTGTCCACCTCGTTGCCCGGCTTCCTCACGCGAGAGGCGTGGCTCGATTGCGAGTCCCCGGGTCGAATGCCTCGCCGCGTGCCTGACGCCGTCGCCGATTTGGTTGCTGCTGGCCTGCTTGAGGTCGGTGAGCGGCTTGTCTGGGGCGAACACACGGTCACCGTGGGCGAGCGAGGCGTCGTACACCCCGGGCCGGACGTGGTCACCGCGTCAACGGTCACCGCCTACACGAACCACGTGACCGGGTACACCGTCAACGGCTGGCACCTGTGGCGGCGGGCCAACGACGGTCGCCTCCTGGCAGACCTGCGCTCCGAACTCGCCGCCCGCTGAATGGCCGCGTCCAGGGGCGCGGGGGTCAAGGCCACCTGGGCCCTCGGGTCGCCGCTGGTGAAACACGCTTCGAAAGAACGATAATGATAACCATTTCTAAAGGCTTGACCTGCGCTATCCCGACCTGCCGGACAACCTCGGCCCGCCATGCCGGGATCGTCACCCTGCTGCGCCACGCAGCCGGAGCGCGGACACAAGACCTTGATCAACAGGTGTGAGCCCACGTCTGCTCCCTACATCCGGGCGACGAGGACAAGGCCGCCTGCCCCTTCGCACTGTCCGGTATGGACCACAGCCACCCGCGCGTGGCGGAACCCGACACACCCCTGTCACGGGCTACAACCCCAACCGTAAGGAGGGCACCAATGCATCCCGATCAACGCTTCGATGGCACCCGACCTCGCGCCCGTTTGCACCAGTACCTGTCGAGATGCCCCGACTGCGACGCGCCCGTCGGCCGGGAGCATGACTACGACGAGATCGATGGGGGCTGCGACCAGGCCGTGTGTCTGGTGACGGGGCTGCAGCGGCTGATGTGCGATCGCGAGGACCATGTCGACTGCGGGCGGGACGTGTGGAGCGGGTGGTCGGCGGGCTACCTGGACTGTTTGCGGCTGGGGTGGATGCTCGACGCCGAGCTCCCGGACATGTATCGCCTCTTGACCGAGGCGGTGTGGGACCCGACCCGATGTGCCTGGGTCGATCCCTCGGTCTCGCCCGTGCCGGCGGCCTCGCCGCCCGTCGCGCGCCCGGACGCCGGAGGCCCACCGGCCTGGTACACGGCGGGAGACCGCCAGAGCCGGTTCGCGCACGCGGACTTCTACCTCGGCACCGGCCCGCAGGCCCGCTGGCTGGGGTCGTTGGCCGAGTCCGGTCACCCGAGCACCCTCATCACCCTGGGCGGGGCGCCGGGGATGTTGACGGCGACCACCTCGGACGCCTACGAGGCGGCTGTCGAGGCGCTTCTGCTCGGCCACGACACCACGCGGCCTGGGTTCGCCTTCCGGGCAGAGCGCGGTGAGGCCTCGAGCTGGCCGTGGCTGAGGACTGGCAGCAGCGGCTGGTGGGCCTATGCCTTCGTCGACGGACGTGTGCGGGCGTGCCTGCGTGGCGGGCCGTGGTTCCGCCCTGACCCGCACCAACCGGACGGTGGGGCCGAGACCGCAACCGGTCCGGATGCCGAGCTGCCCGTTCCCGGCGAACGCGCGCCCACGCCGACCACCTTCTCGTGGCGGCCCGGGTTTCGCGGCGCACCGGTGCCGATCACCGCCGTCCTTCCCCCGAGGCCAGCCGGTTACCTGGCTCGCCGCGGCGAGGTCGCCCTCACCGTGCGGATCGTCCTCGACCTGGTCCTCGACCGACACCACCCTCTACCCGACCTCGCCACCCACGCCATCCGCGAGATCCTGCACAGCCTGCAGCCCGGTCCCACCGCGAACGCGCGCCAGCTGCCCGACGACGCCTCGCCGGCCTACGAACAGGTCGTGACCGCGCTGCGGGACCTGCTCGGCGCCGACCACTACGCCGAGGGCAACAACCCTGCCCGCGCCACCGAGCTACTCGACTCCGCCGCCACCACCGCCGTGCGAGCACTCATCACCCACCACACCGCCCCATGACCCCGACAAACCGAAAGAACCGCGAACGATGGGATTCAACGGACTGCTCGTACTGGCCCCACCGACAGCCCACTTCCCGAGCTGGATCCGCTGTCCGGATGCGACACCGAGCTGGTCGGCGCCCGTGACGACGGCTGGCAACTCGCCGCCGCGTCCGGACCCGTGCTCGACGCCCCCGACTGGGCCGCCGCCTCGGTCGCCGTCACCGCCGCCCCGGTGCTGATCACGGTCGTGGACAACGAACCGCGACACCGCGCTGCTGCTGGCCACCAGCCCCGGAGACCATCGGTGGATCAGCGGTGCTCAACCTCCCCAACACCGCCGCCGGGCGCGCGGGGATCAACGACCTGCGGCCCATGACGGCCATCGCAGAGGCCGCCGTCGCCTGGGCCGCCGAGGCCGGACACGCCACCGCCACCGGGCCGGTCCTGAGCCACCCGGCGAACTCCGCGGTCTCGGCGCCGAACGCCAGAAGCCCGCGGCGCACGTCCGGGCTTGACCTCGCGGGCATGCTCCTCGACCGCCCCGAGCAGACCCAGCACCATCGGCAGCGTCTTCCTCGTGCCCAGCGTGCCGTCGTCGCTCTTGCACATGTCGAGCTGACGACGGAAGTAGTCGATCACCGAACCGTCGAGATACCGCCGAGCGTCGTCCATCGCGCTCGCGACCTGCCGCAACTCGTCCAAACCGAGAGCGGGCAACGCGGTGGCGGCGATCCCGTGCTTGAGCAACGAGCGACGGTTCAACGGACTCATCGCATCCCATTCGCTAGCGGTCACAGCCGGACTCGTCGACGGCCCCAGCTCCGGAATCCGGTCGTTGAGGTACCGGCCCAACCCACTGGCCGCCACCGTACGAGCATCAAGCGGCACCAGCACCGGCCGGCCATCCACCATCACCGGCAACAGCACACCATCCGGCACCGCGGGCACCCGCGGATCAGTCACCGATTCCGTCGGCTCGATTCCCGCACCGGCCTCGGTGACGTCGGCAAGCAGCTCGTCCAGATGGTCGAGGGACACCTGCAGCACCCGCGCGATCTTCGGACGCAACCACGGCTGCGGTAACGAGAGCGGGTCACCACCCTCCCACCGGACCACGGTCGAACGCTCGACACCGAGCCGCTCAGCCAGCCCCTCCTGCGTAAGCCCGCACGTCTTCCGCCGTTGCGCGAAGCGCTCACGTCTCGACGCCATCCTGGAGCCTCCGCTCAAGCTAACCGGTCTCGGCTGCGCTGGAGCTTCTGTTCAGGCGCCAGCGCGTAGCGACGCCCGTTGGGTGCGCTTGCGCTCTCTGTCGCCGATCAACTACAGCCTGTTGTATCGGGGTATGGCCCCGTCGAAGCACGCAGCAACCAAGTACGGCAATTCCCGGGTCGAGCGCACGGTGATCAGGCACCGTGCGTCTGCGGGCATCATCTGCTCGGTGACGTGCTCGTTGGCCCTGACGCCCCGCGGAGGTGTTGAGCCAGAGACCTGCCCATCTTCGGCGCTCAGGCAGAGCAAGCCAGCTGCCGGGCCGATGGTGCCTTGGTGGGCGGATTGACCTTCCCCGCCGACCCGCCCACCAAGACTCGCAAACCATAGCCCACCCTCGAACGTATGTGCGAATCCGGGGTCGGTCCCTACGAGGAGCCCGACCGCCGCGGTGGCACATTCGCAGCCCCGTCGACTGGAGATGGGAATCGGCGCCCTCTGGGGTCGATCATGAGCGGCACGATGTGCCGGTACGGTTCGTCGTCCAGTTCGGCGAGGTCCGGGATGGCGCCGGTAGTCCTCAACACCCAGAAGTGATCGACATCCGGCGCTTCGGCACAGCTGTCGCACGAGATCCGCACGACACCGTCCACCTGGTCCACGCGGGCTTTGTAGCCGACCGCGTGTAGCGAATGGATGCCGACCTTGCAGGTGGCGGGCAACACTGCGACCCGCACCCCCGCGTTGGTGTGTCGATAGTGGACAGTGGCGTCAGGGGGTCGGTCATCGAACATGGACGCACCTTAGCCCAGGAGTCGAACATATGTTCACTTCCGTTTGAGGCATCCCTCGTGCGGGGGACTGCGGTACCGGATCGAGGTACGTGGCGCACGTGATCGGTGTCGCAGCGTGACTTCATGCAGTTCGGTGCGACCGTGGCGGGATGACTGCGGGTCGGCGGCGTCGCGTGATGGCGATTGCGCGGTTAGCGTTGAGTCCTTAGTGGTCACTCATCGGACTTACGCGCAGGAGCGAGGAGATGGCAGCGAACATCTCGGCTGGCGTGCCGGAGTGGGTCGAGCCGATGCTGGCCAAACCGGACGGCGGTCGAGTCCCGCAGGGTCCCGAGTGGACCTACGAACACAAGCTAGACGGCTACCGGTGCGCGATGCGGATCGGCGCCGACGGTTCGACGGTGGTGACCAGTCGCAACGGGATCGACTTCACCGACGAGTTCCCCACGCTGGCCGGGGTGCTCGCACCGGCACTCGATGGCCGAGCGGCGGTGTTCGACGGTGAGATCGTCGTCTACGACGAGCACGGGCGCCCCGACTTCGGGGCACTCCAGGAACGCCGCGGCCGCTACCGCAAGCACAGCTCCTCGCCGCGCCGAACCGGGCGGTTCGACGACGTACCGGTCCGGTTCCTTGCCTTCGACCTGCTCCGGCTCGGCGACCAAGTGCTCCTGCAAGCTCCCTATGACCAGCGGCGAGCGCTGCTGGAGCAGCTGGTGATGCCCGATCCGTATCTCGCGTCTGTGGTACCTGCGGTCACCTTCGACACGCTCGCCGCTGACCGGCTCACCCCGAAGACCCTGCTGGAGCAGGTGGCGGCCGCGGGGCACGAGGGGCTGATCGCGAAGCTGCGGGCGTCGACCTATGTACCGGGGCAGCGGTCGGGTGCGTGGCTCAAGCATCCGCTGATCCAGACCCAGGAGGTGATCCTGTGCGGGTGGCGGCCGGGGCAGAGCAGGTTCACCGGCATCCTCGGCGGGCTCCTGCTCGGCGCCCACGACCCCACCACCGGGGACCTGGTCTACCTCGGCGACGTCGGCACCGGCTTCAGCGAACGCGAACGCTCCGCCCTCCAGGACCGCCTGCAAGCCCTGGAACGCCCTGGGCACCCATTCGTGGAGGACCCGCCTCGTGAGGATGTCCGCCGCGCCCGGTGGGTCGACCCGGTGCTGGTCGGCGAGGTGGTCTACCGGCAGTTCACCCGCGGCGCGGGCAGACTCCGCCACACCGCCTGGCGGGGTCTGCGCGAAGACCGCGACCCAGCCGAGGTCATCGCCCCGCACAGCCGACCCGGACCGTTCCCGGCCAGCACACCCGCCGCCGAGCCCGTCGTCGACAAACCCGGGGCAGGTGAGCGGGTCACCGTCCAGGCCGGTCAACGGCGACTGACACTGTCCAACCTGGACAAAGTGCTCTACCCGGCCGACGGGTTCACCAAGGGCGAGGTCATCCACTACTACTCCCGCATCGCCCCGGTCTTGCTCCCGCATCTGGCGGGCAGACCGGTGACCACCATCCGCTTCCCCGACGGTGTGGACGGCGAGCAGTTCTTCGAGAAGAACACCCCACGGGGGGCACCGCCCTGGCTGTCCACCGCTCGGCTACCCAGCTCCGGCAGCCGCAGCGGCCGGGGCCCCGGCACGATCGACTACCCGCTCCTCGACGAACTCGCCGCGCTCGTGTGGGCGGCCAACCTCGCCGCCCTCGAACTGCACGTCCCCCAATGGACCATCGGCCCCGGCCCCGTCAAGCGCCCACCGGACCGGCTGGTGTTCGACCTCGACCCCGGACCCGGCACCACCATCGTCGACTGCTGCCGCATCGCCGAACGACTCCGCGACGTCCTCGTCGCCGACGGACTCACCCCGGTCGCCAAGACATCCGGATCCAAAGGCATGCAGGTCTACGCCGGAATCCGCACCCGCCAACCCGACCGTCCGTCCGTCTACGCCAAAGCCCTCGCCGAACGCTTCGCCGCCCAGACACCCGAGCTGGTGACCGCGACGATGGCCAAGAACCATCGGCACGGCAGGGTGTTCATCGACTGGAGCCAGAACAACCCCGCCAAGACCACCATCGCCCCCTACTCACTACGCGGCCGAGAACACCCCACCGTCTCCACCCCCATCACCTGGGACGAAGTCGAAGCCTGCCACCGGCCGGGACAGCTCGTGTTCACCGCCGACGACCTCCTCGACCGCGTCGATGACCACGGCGACCTGTTCGCCAGCCTCATCACCACACGCGCAACCCTCCCCGCGCGACCGTGACCAGGCAGCGTCCACACTAGACACGACGAGTCCGGCGGTCGGCCACAGCCTGCCCGACCGGGTCAGGCGACCGCGACCGCGATCGCGTGGCCGCTGCCGTCGATGCCGGGGCCTCAGCCCTTGAGCGGGTCGTGTCCCCAGTTCATCAACGAGGAGCGCAACTTCGTGTGTTCCACATCGTGTTGGGGTCGCTGGGCGAGGTGGCGGTGGACATAGCCGACGACCTCGCGTATGTGGTCGTGGTCGGCGTCGGTCAGGTCGCCCTTCTTCTTCCGGAGCAGGAGGCGGGGCGGACCCCGATGCGTCCACTGTGTGGTCTCGCTGTGGTTCAGGGGCTTGAAGATGACCTTGATGGCGCCGCCAGTAGGGCAGTTGAGGTCAACAGCGGGTATCTGCGCGTTGAACGCACTCATCTCAGCTCGGGTCGGGCGTGGTCCACGCTCTTGGCAGTTCCGCGTCTGCCCAGCACAGCGTGCCCACCGGGGTGTATTCGCAGAACGCGCTGTGAACCACCTGTGACCGGAACCCGAGGTCACCCGGGCGGTCTCTGGGGTTGGTGGTCCATTGCTCACAGTGCCCGCACAGGGAGCACTTTCCGCGTTCTCAGACAGGCGCCCCACCATGGGCTTCGTCTTCGACGGAAGGATCGCCGTGCAGCAGCGACAGACACCGGTCAGCGGATCCCGCTGGGAGCCATCACCCCTGGGCAACGACGTTCCCCCGGTGACGATCCCGGTCGTCCCGATCCAGGCGGGCGGACCCGAGCGAGGACCGCGGGGTGAGGTGCGGCGCGTCGTGGTGGCCGCCGCCGTCGTGGCGGGGGTGCTCGTCGGCGGGACCGCGGGCGTGGGCATCGCCTCGGTGACCATCGGGTCCACCGACCCGACCGACCCCGGCACCTCCCAGGTCGTGCCGGGTGGAACCGGACCGGACGGTCCCGGCGACCTCGGTGGCCGAAGCGGCGCGGGCGGGCCCGGAACCCGAGGCGGCACCGGGATCGGCACGTGAGGACCACGGCGGGGCGGACGACCGGGTCGGCGACCGGAACGCCCTCGTTCACCGGCGCCCGCGTCGACCGCGCCGTGCGCCTGGCGACCGGGTCGGCGCTGTGGCTGGGGCTGCTGCTGGTCACCTACTGGTGGGTGGCGGGTGGCGGGATCACCGGGCTGACGTCGTGGACGGCGGGCCTGCTCTCGGTCGGGCGTCTGGCCGGGCTGCTCGGCTCGGCGCTGCTGCTCGCCCAGGTGCTGGCGATGGCCCGGATCCCGGTGGTGGAGCGCGCTTTCGGCCAGGACGCGGTGATCCGCCACCACCGGATACTCGGGTTCACCTCGCTGAACCTGGTGCTGGCGCACATCGTCGTGATCACCTGGGGCTACGCGGCGGGTGAGTTGACCGCGGTGCCCACCGCGTTCTGGGACCTGGTCACCGACTACCCCGGCGTGCTGCTCGCGCTGGCGGGGACGGTGTGCCTGGTGCTGACCGCGGTGAGCAGCGTCCGCGCGGCCAGACGACGGCTGCGCTACGAGTCCTGGCACCTGCTGCACCTCTACGCCTACCTCGGCGTCGGACTGGCCCTGCCGCACCAGCTGTGGACCGGGCAGGAGTTCCTGACCTCGACCGCGGCGACGGTGTTCTGGTGGGCGCTGTGGATCGCCGCGGTCGGAGCCGTGCTGATCTGGCGCGTCGGCCTGCCTGTAGTCCGCAACCTGCGCCACGACCTTCGCGTGACCACGGTGGTACCGGAGGCGGACGGCGTGTTCTCGGTCTACCTCACCGGCCGCGACCTGCACCGGCTACCCGCCCGAGCGGGCCAGTTCCTCGGCTGGCGCTTCCCCGGCAGGCCCGGGTGGACCCGCGCCAACCCGTACTCGCTCTCCGCCGCCCCCGACGGACGCAGCCTGCGGATCACCGTCAAAGCCCTCGGCGACGGCAGCGCGGCGCTCGCCGGTCTGGCCCCGGGCACCCGGGCGCTGTTCGAAGGCCCCTACGGCAGGCTGACCCAGCGGGCCCGCACGTCCGACCGGGTGCTGCTCGTGGGTGCCGGGGTCGGCATCACCCCGCTGCGCGCGCTCGCCGAGGAGATGACCGGCGACGTGGCGGTGCTGCACCGCTTCACCTCCCAGCCGCTGTTCGCCCGGGAGTTCGCGGTGCTGGCGGCGGAACGCCGACTGCGCGTGGTCGACCTGCCCGGGCACCGCCGCGGCGGCGATTCCTGGCTTGGCGACGGGATCGCGCCGGTGGACGACGTGTCCGCCCTGCGCGCACTGGTACCGGACATCGCCGCGCGCGAGGTGTACGTGTGCGGTCCTGAACAATGGACGGCGCTAGTGCGCGCCACCGCCCTGGCCGCGGGCGTTCCCGCCGAGCGGCTCCACATCGAGAACTTCGCGTGGTGAAGACATGAGACGAGTAGTCCTGTGGGCCTTGAGCACCATGACCGTGGTCGTGCTCCTGTTCGGCTACCACACCTCCACCTCGGGCGCGCAGTCCTCGGCGAAGTCCGCGGAAGTCCGCCAGACAACCGGCAGCGGCACCACCGCAGGCGGTGACACCGTCACCGGGGACGCCGCGGACACCCGCTGGGGCCCGGTGCAGGTCCGCCTGACCGTCTCCAGTGGAAAGATCACTGCCGTGGACGTCGTGGAGTACCCGGACAGCAACGGCAAGGACAAGCAGATCAACGCCCGCGCCCTGCCCATCCTGGTGCAGGAGACGCTCGAAGCCCAGTCCGCCGACATCGACATGGTCAGCGGCGCCACCGTGACCAGCGACGGCTACCTGCAGTCGCTGCAGTCAGCCCTGGACGGAGCCGGACTGTGAAGCGCTACGTCGAGCACGTCATGAACATGCCCGTGAGCCTTGCCCTGCGCGGCAGGCACACCGACGACCGGAGGGCCCGCGCGGCCTGGACCGCGGTGATGGCCGACCTGCGCGCGGCGGACCGCGTGTTCAGCACCTACCGCCCAGACTCGCACATCTCCCGCCTCAACCGCGGCGAACTCACCCCCGCCGACTGCCCACCCGAGGTCACCCAGGTACTCGCCTTGGGCCACCTAGCCGAACACGACTCCGACGGCGCGTTCAGCATCCACCGCCCAGGCCCCGACGGGCACCGCACCCTCGACCCCAGCGGGGTGGTGAAGGGCTGGGCCGCCGACCGCGCCGCACGCCACCTCCGCGCCCTCCCGGACACCGACTACTGCCTCAACACCGGCGGCGACCTCATCTGCCGCACCCTCGACCCACACACCCGCCCCTGGCGCATCGGCATAGAGCACCCGCACAACCCCCAGACGGTGATCGCCGTCGTCCCGATCCACGACGGCGCGGTCGCGACCTCCGGGGCCACCCACCGCGGCAACCACATAACCGACGCCCGCACCGGTCGCACACCCACCGCGATCGCCTCGGTCACCGTGGTCGGCGCGACCCTCACCCACACCGACATCGACGCCACAGCCGCCTACGCCAACGGCCCCGAGGCGACAGCCTGGCTCAGGACCCGCCCCATCCGCACCGCGCTGCTGGTGTGGCAGAACGGCTCCACCACCCTGATACCCGAACCATCAGCCTGAACACCCTGGCACACCACGGCCCGACCGCAACCGGCGGCCCTGTAACCCAAGCTGAGCTCCGGCTCGCGCATCTCACCCCGCATCGCGTCATGGTCTGGACCCATGATCTGTTCAGCACTGTCTCGGAACCGCGGGTCTCGACAACATCAGGTGTGTTGGCCACTGGCACGGATCGAAGTCGTACCAGGTTGTCTGACCTGCCCACCTTGACCTCGCCCGTATACGCACTCCGTGGTGGCTCGGCGGGATTCAGTACCAACAGGTCAAGCAGGCAGGCGCACGGTGGTGGCGAAGAACTCGTCGACCTTGCCGACCGCGGCGAGGAACTCGTCAAGATCCGCGGGTTTGGTGACATAGGCGTTGGCGTGCAACGAATAGCTGCTCAGCACGTCCTCGTCGGCGGCCGAGGTGGTAAGCACGACGACCGGGATCGTGATCAGCTCTGGGTCAGCCTTGATCTCGGCCAGCACCTCGCGTCCGTCCATCATCGGCATGTTGAGGTCCAGCAGGATCAGTCGCGGCCGGGGCACGTCACCGTGACCGTCGGTCCGGCGCAGGAACGCGACCGCTTCGATGCCGTCGTTCACCACATGCAGTTCGGTGTTCGTGCTGCGTCACTCGAGGGCCTCGCGGATCATGATCACATCGCCCTCGTCGTCCTCGACGAGCTGACGTCAAAGGCCGCGGTCACGGTGATGAGGCAGAGTAGGTCGGTCGTCCAGTTGGCGCAGGCGTAGCCGAGTCCGGACAGCCACGACCGGAGCGGGACCGCGCGTATGCCGCGCAGTGCGGCCAAGAGTGCGGTGAGCGCGCGGTGTGTTCGCGTGGCGTCGGGCCGTGCGGTGCGGTTTTGTCCGCTTGCGTCGGTGGCCGGGCCGACCCTCGGGTGCGGCGCCTCGCACGGCTGCACTGGCTGCTGTGCCGATGGCCAGTAGCGCGGGCACCGTGGTGTACCAGGGCTGGTCGAGCGTCCACCGGACCGCGAGTCCACCGAGGTAGATACGCGCAAGACCGAGTGCGGACACCGCCCCGGAGGCGACAGTGAGGGTGGCGGTGGTCGTCCGGCTCGCGCCGATTCGGCGGTATTGCTCGACGGCGAACAGCGCGGAGACGACCGTGCCCGCGGGGAGTGTCATCGACATCGCGGATCGGCCGTAGGTGACGGCCAGCATCGATCGGGTCGGTACGCGTACGCCGAACATCCACAGCGAACCCGCCTGCGGGCTGACGGCCGGCAGTATCAGCGGTAGGTCGTGGTGAACGCGTTCACCAGGCTCGACCACGACGGCAGGCTCCGCATGGCGAACCATCCCGCGGCGACCAGGGCGAGGACCACGAAGGCCGACCGCACTGTCCGGCCGGGGGTGCGCGGTCGCGAGTGGGTCTCTCCCGAGGCAGGTCGTGGGTCATCGAGGCCGTGGCGGCTACCACGGTGTTCCGGTCGGGTGGCGGGGGTGGGGATCGACAATGTCCTGGGGACACCCGCCTCGGGGCGCGGCGTGGACGGTGGCGCGAGGACGGGCATTGTCATGGGTTGACGACCGCTGCTGAGCCTGTGCCGGTCATGGACGGTTCCTGTGTGCCTGCTGTGAGCGTCGGCGTGGTTCCGGGCAGGCGCAGGCGCTTGATCGTGTGCACGCCGGCGGACAACACAGCGAAGCCACCTGCCAGCGGCACGGGGTGGTCGACGAGCAGGTCGCCGATCGGCTCGAGAGGGTTGTCCGCGAGCAATCCGACGCGTTCGGCGAACCACGCGGTGGCCAGCACGGCGCCGACGGTGGCGGCGGTGACGCGCCAGTGGAGGTAGAGGGTGGTGCGACTGAGCAGGATCAGTGACGGCATGACAAGGGCGACCACCAGGAGTTGGGTGAGTTCGATACCGACGTTGAACCCGAGCAGGTTGAGTACGAGGTTGGCGCGGGTGAGGTCGAGTTCGTCGAGCAACGCGGCGAACGCGAGGCCGTGCAGCAGTCCGAAGGAGCCCGCGATGAGGACCTCGCCGCGACGCACGATCGGCCGGATGGCGTGGATCGCCGAGACCAGCACCGACAGGGTGATCCCGCTCTCCACCAGCCGGGTCGGCAGGTGGATGAGGCCGGTGGAGCCGAGCACGAGGGTGATGGAGTGGCCGATGGCGAACGCGGTGACGACGTGCACCACCCGCAGGAGGGCGCGGCACGGGTCGGCGCGGCGGGCCCAGCGCCTGCCGCTGACGATGAGCGGGGCGGGTAGCAGCAGCATGATGAGGAACAGCAGGTGGTCGCTGCCGCCGCTGATGTGTTCCACGCCGAGCTGGATCGAGGAGAGGAACCCGGTCGTGGCGACAGGTTTGGCGGCAGTGACCAGGACGCTGGTGGTCTGCCAGGACAGCATCGTCAGGGTAGTGTAGTCGCCGGTGTGGCCGTCGCGGGCCGAGACGAACGCGCGGTGGGAGACGAGCTGGTCGATGACCGCGTCGTAGGTGAGGGTGAACTCACCGACCGCGCCGGTGGTCGGGGCGAGGGCGGCGTCGAGGACGAGGTGGTCGACGCCGTCGATGCTCTCGACCCGGCCGCCGCTCACGCTGGTGGTCCAGGTCTGCCGGTCGGCGCTGGTGGCGGAGATGTGGTGCTGCACGTAGTCGCGCAGGCCGGCGATCGTGTCCGGGGCGAGCACGGAGTCGGCGGTGTAGGTGGTGCCCAGGGCGACGTCGAGCTGGTCGATCGGCAACTGGACCGAGGCGGTGACCTCGTCGATGCCGACGTCGAGCAGGACGGCGCTGGTGCTCAACGGGTGCGCCGAGGCCTGCGCGGTCGCGGACAGCAGCAGGGCGGTCAGCATGCCGAGCACCGCCAAGAGCCGGCGGGCGACGTTCACCGGGTGTCGCCCCCGCCGGGCCGTGGTCGGATCGCGGTCGTGGGCATCTCAGGTGCTGGGGTTGGAGCTGCCGTAGTCGTCGTTCTTGTCGCGAAAGACTCCGTGGTAGTGCACGTCGGGAGTGCTGCGGCTGCGGGTGTTGACCAGTTCGATCCACACCCGGGGGCCGTCGATGCGCAGGTAGGTGCTCTCGCCGTCGACGCTGGTGTTGTTGGCGTAGGCGACGCGGGTCTGGTCCAGCCCTGACTCGTAGGTCGACAGCAGTGACGTGGCCGCACCGGGCGCGGCGTCCTTGACCCAGGCGGCGATCGCGGTCAGCACCGACTGCTTCTGCTCGGCCGACAGCTCGCTGACCGGCAGACCCTCGGAGGTGGGGAACTTGCCGCTGTCCACGCCGGGGCCCATCAGGATGTCGTTGATGGTGGCCGACAGCTTGGCCTTGGCGTCCTGGTCGTCGGTGAGCGAGTCGAACACCGCGAACGCTGTGTCGGCCTTCCCCTTCATCGGCTCGACGGTGGTGTCGCCGACGGTGAACGTCTTCGGCTCGGTACCGGTGAACGCCGGGGTGACGCTGGCTGTGTCACCCTTGTAGGTGTAGTTGCGGGCCAGGTGATGCCCACCGAACTGGACCATGAACGGCTCAGTCGCCGACGGTGTCCCGTACACGGCGATGTAGTAGTTCCCGTCGCCGAAACCGTCGTTGCCGCCGGTGCTGTTGGCCTGCAACCAGTCGTCGGCCCGCTGGATCGCCTCGACCTGCGCGTAGCCCTCGGCTGACACCATCGTCTTCACCACGGCCATCGCCGCGGACCTCGACGCCTCGCTCAGGTCGCTCAACGCGATCCCCTTGCGCGGTACGTTCGACGCCGGGAAGTTCGACCAGGTCTGCCGTGACTGGTTGTCGGTGAAGTCGAACGTCGCGGTGTCCTTCTGCTCGTCGCTCAACGTCGCAAGGAAAGTCCCTACCGCGGTCACCACGTCGGCGGTGTTGGCACCGGAGGCGTTCTCGCCGTCGGTGTCCAGGTCCACCGCGGTGAACGTCTGCCGCCCACCACCGGCCCCACCACCGGCGGGACCTTGCGCACGCGACGAGGTGCTCGTCGTGGTCCCGGTCGAGCTGTCGGTGCCGCACGCGGTCAACGCGAGGGCTGCCACCACCAACGCCGCCGCGGTCACCGCGGACCTGCGGCCACGACGACCCGTCCAGGCTGCCGCCACCGCCTGCTGTCGCCCGGCGTCTGACATTGGTCCACCGATACCGGAATGTCGAGTCGACACAGGATCTCCCTCTGGCTGAGTTCGCATGGCGCGTTCGCCGTGCGAGATCGAACCTAGGAACCAATCCTGTGCGACTGCTGTGCACGGCATGTACAACCACCCAGATGGGTGACGTCGGTGCCGGTGGCTCGTAGACGGCTCCCAGCTCAATCACAGCATCATCACAGGCCGGGTCCTCACGATGACGTCATCGGCTCGACGGCAGCCGGACACAAAGGAGCCCCAGAAGATGAACCCACCACGTCGCGGAATCCGTCGATGGACCGGCATCGTCGCCGCGGGCACCGTCGTCGCCGGTGGACTCCTGCTCGGCGTCATCACCACCGCAGGCGCCCAGACCGAGACCACCGCGCCCTCGTCGCCCTCGGCGACGCCCCAGCCCACCGACGGCTCGGGCCAGGGGAACCGTCCTAACGAGACCCCGCTCACCGGCGCCGACGCCGACAAGGCGAAGGCCGCCGCCCTGGCCAAGTACCCGGGGGCGACCGTCGACCGCGTCGAGACCGACTCCGACGGGGTCTACGAGGCCCACATCACCACCACCGACGGCAAGCACATCACACTGAAGTTGGACAAGAACTTCGCCGTCACCGGTGAGGAAACCGGCCGGACCGGCGGGCGGCACGGCGGTGGGACCCTGCTCACCGGCGCCGACGCCGACAAGGCGAAGGCCGCCGCCCTGGCCAAGTACCCGGGGGCGACCGTCGACCGCGTCGAGACCGACTCCGACGGGGTCTACGAGGCCCACATCACCACCACCGACGGCAAGCACATCACACTGAAGTTGGACAAGAACTTCACCATCACCGGCGAGAAGACCGGACGCGGCGGTGGTCACGGCGGCCGTGGCAACTCCAACGAGACCCCACTCACCGGCGCCGACGCCGACAAGGCCAAGGCCGCCGCGCTCGCCAAGTACCCCGGCGCCACCGTCGACCGCGTCGAAACCGACTCCGACGGCGCCTACGAAGCCCACATCACCACCACCGACGGCAAGCGGGTGACAGTCGAGCTGGACAAGAACTTCACCGTCACCGGCGAGGAAACCGGCCACGGCCCCAAGTAACCCCGACCCCTGAAACCGACTGCCCGGTGACCGCGTTGCGACCGGTCACCGGGCAGTCCGCACGCAACACATGGCGCACATCAAGATCGGGGAAAGTCAGGCTCGTCCGGGCGAGTCGATCCGCACACCGGGAGTTGCAGAGTACCCACCGGCACCACTCGCGCCCTAGGCGGGTTGGTCTTCCCGCTGGGACCGGTTTCCTTCTTGGCGTTCTCGCTCGCGGCGACTGTAGGTCGCCTTGCGGACGGTCTCCTCGTCTTCCAGGCTCGACCCGAGCGCACCGGCGACGATCCCAACGGAGCTGGACAGCCACACCAGGTTCATGTACGAACCCACGCCGACCGGATGCCCCAGCGTCTGCGCGAGATGACCACTGTCGATCAGGACGACCGCCGCGAGCAGTGCGAGCGCGAACAGGATCGCGTACATGCACGCCACCCCGATCGCCAGCGTGGTCGCTGTGGAAACGTTGTACACCAGGGCCTTGCGTCGATCCGCAGTCTCGGAAGGCCGGTCCCACAAGTGGTTGTACACCATCAACCACGCCGCCATGACCACGACGGCGACCACAGTGATCCCCGCGAGCCGCAGCGGCGACAGCGCGTCCGCGAGCTTCCAGAACGAACTGGTGATGACGCCGTAGGCCGCGGTCCCGGCCGCCGCCGCGGTGGCGCCCGCCAAGTGCGGCACCAGCCGCCACGGACGGTTGTCCCGCACCATCCCGGCGAGCAACCGCAGCCTGCCGCGCAGCCCGACCAGCGCGAGGTGCGTCGCGGCGGACTGGTGCCCATCGACCACCCGCTGCGTCGGCGCCAGCGCCTCACGCAACCGTGCCAACACCCCCCGTCCGCCTTGGTCCTCCTCGATACCAAGCCGCTGCGCCACCAACTGCCGCACCACGCGGATGATCAACGCCCGCGTCCGGCGACGCACGAGGACCGCACCGAGCGCGGGCAGCGAGATCATCGCGACACCGTGCTCCACATCGATCCCCGCGACGACGGGTCTCGACCCCGCACGCCGAGGCAGATCGGTGACCAGCACGAGCAGGTCCCAGCCCCGCTCCTGCCGATGCCGCTGCGACAACGCGCGCATCGGAATGTCACCGGCCTCGTCCAACGGCACCTGCTCCACCCGGTGCTCCACCCGCCACCGAGTCTCCGCGCTCACCCGGGCAGCGAAACCCTCGGGTAGGTCGTCGACGATCGCCCTGATCACCCGCTCCGGTAGCCCTCTATCAGCCAGCACTCCGACACTCACCCGATCGGGCGCGTCCATATGAGTCCACCTCGCTTGTCGACACCGACCGGCTTCCCCGGGAGATACCCGCCAAACCACGTGACCCGCGCGCGGTGTCGTCGTGGAGCCACTCAGGAGACACCGACCGCGCGTCGGCAAGCAAAGTCGCGGCTTGCCGACGAACAGTGACACCACCCCGAATGCGCTACCCCGTCGACGCGTCCGTGCTGCTTCGTCTGGACGTCGTGGGCGGCTACCGGTCTGGCCCCGCCCGCTGGCGCCGAAAGCCCGCTACGTCCAGGACCGCGATCTCGCCGAGCAACTGCGTGGGCGGTGGGATCGCGGGCGGTGATCGACCAGGCCACCTGCCGTGCCTCGACCAAAACCTGACCGTGTCGCCGGGCCACCAGCTCGCCATCGACTCGCCGAACTCGTCACGCACGACCCCGGCGACGACCTTCGCGCCACGCACAGCTCACGGCGGCTGAACTTCGTCGTCGAACGCCCGCCGACGCGGTCGGCCCATGGCGCACCGGTCGCCCATCCCGTGCTCAGCGCCGGTGGCTGCTCGCGCTGGTGAGGTCCTCGGCGAGGACGAGCACCCGGTCCACGGCGCTGACGCTGAACGCCCGACGGGGAGCACTGCCCTGCGGGCTCACCACGACCAGACTCAAACCGGCCATCCTGGCCCGCTGGTTCGCCTCGACCACGGCGCTGAGTCCGGCCGAGGCCATAAACGTCACCTCGGTGAGGTCGACCACCACTGTCGCGGCCTGCGAGCCGCGGTCGATCACCGCGTCCATAGCATCGGCCAACACCGAGACCGAACCCAAGTCGACCTCACCCCAGGCACGCACGATCTCCTGGCCGGGCACTCGCTCGACCGAGACGGTCAGCAGAGGGGACATACCGAAGCCTCCTGTCGATACGAGACAGGCGGTCGCACTCCGCGATCACCCTGATAGCAACCCGAGCCTATCCATTCATGTTCAGCGGTGCATCACTAGCCGGGCGCCGTGCACCTGCCCGCACATGAGCAGCAGGTGCTCGCCATCCTCGCCGAAGGTGCCGCCCTCGTCTTCGGCGGCCTACAGGGGATCTACCTCGCCTTCACCGGCAACGACACCTTCACCGTCACCGTGGCCGCCGACCGCCGGGCCACCAGCGCCGCCAATCCCCGCCGACTACCGCTTCGTCGCCGCAGGCAACTGGGAGCGCTACTAATTCACCTCGCCCTCCGGCCGCTTCACCTGCGGCATCCTCGACTCTGTGGCCGATGAACCCGCCTCCGCCGGCTGCCACGGCCCCACCGCTCCCGTCCCACCCCGGCCACGCGACCGCTCCGAGCACATCTCGTGGGGAGGCGGCCTGTTCGTCGACACCAACGGGCACAACGACTTCATCTGCACAGGCGGCGTCATCTACGACAGCGGGTTCGGTAGTCCCGCCCGCGCCCTGCCCTACGGCACCTCACTCACCGCACTCGGCTTCTCCTGCACCTCAGCCGAGAACGGGATCCGCTGCGCACACACCCCGTCCCATCACGGTTTCCGCATCGCCTCGACCTCCAACGAACGCTTCTGATGATCGCGCCGGTAGATCCACGAACGGCCGTCCGGCGAAGGGCATGGTGTGGACGGTGTCGGGCTTTGCCGATGAGATTGTCGGAGTCGGCCCGGTTTGCGGGTTCAACCTTGCGTTCGCGGGGGTCGGTGGTGGGGCAGCCGATGCCCACGAATCCTGTGCCGGTTCGCGGGTCAGGGCTTCGCGGATCGCGTCGGCGACCAAGGGCGTGGACGCGGGGGTGCGGTTGCTGTGTCCAGTGACACCGATACGCACGACGGTGTCCTTATCCGAGGGGGCGGGTTCGGGCCGACATGTTCTCCTGGGAGAGATGTTCGTACACGAGCCGGACGGCCATCGCGCCTTCGCCGACGGCCGATGCGACTCGTTTGACGGAGCCCCGGCGCACGTCGCCCACCGCGAACACGCCCGGTCTGCTCGTCTCCAGCACCAGCGGGCGCCGGGACACGTGCTGCCACCCGTCGTCGGAGCGGCTGTCGTCGGCGTCCGCTCCGGTCAGCACGAAGCCGTCCTCGTCGAGTGCCACCAGACCGGACAGCCAAGCGGTGTACGGGGCGGCTCCGATGAAGACGAACAGCGCCCGGACGTCGAGCTCTCGACGCTCACCGGTGCGGTTGTTCGCCACGACCAGCGCCTCGAGCGTCGCGCCACCCACGACGCCGCAGACCTCGTTGTACGGCAACACGGTCACCCTCGGGTGTCGTTCGACCTGGTCTACGAGATAGCGCGACATGTTCTGGGTGAGGTCGCCGCCGCGGACCAGGAGGTAGACCCGCGGCGAGCCCTGCGCGAGGAACACCGCCGCCTGGCCTGCGGAGTTGCCGCCGCCCACCACACCGACCGGCGACGCCCCGCAGGTTCTGGCTTCGTGCAGGGTCGCGGCGTAGTGGACGCTCGTTCCCTCGAACTCCGCGATGCCGGGCACCTCGAGCCTGCGGTAGTGGACGCCGGTGGCGATCACCACCGCGCGGGCGGTGATCTCCACACCGTCGTCGAATCCGACCACGTAGTCGCCGTCACGCCGTCGCAGCGTCCGCGCGCAGGCGGGTACCGCGACGCGGACGCCGAACTTGTCGGCCTGGATCAACGACCGTTCGGCCAGCTCCGCGCCGGAGATCCCACTGGGGAAGCCGAGGTAGTTCTCGATCAACGATGTCGTGGCGGCCTGCCCACCGGCCGCCAGCGCGTCCACCGAGGACACCGATAGGCCGTCGGATGCGCCGTAGACGACCGCGGCCAGGCCCGCGGGACCGGCGCCGACGACCAGCAGGTCGAGGACTCCACGCTGCGCGTCCGCTCGTCGCAGGCCCATCCGCCGGGCCAACTCGGCGTTGCTCGGGTTGCGCAGGACGTCCGTTCCGCGCAGCACCACGACCGGTGTGTCGCTGGTGCCCACACCGAACCGGCGCAGCAACGCCTCGGCCTGCGTGTCCTTCTCCAGGTCCACCAGCCGGTGCGGCAGCCGGTTGCGCGCCGCGAACTGCAGCAACCGCCTGGTGTCCGGCGAGTAGCAGGAGCCGACGATGCGGAATCCGCTACCGCCACCGATCAGCAGCGAGCGCCGGATCAGGTAGGCGCGCAGGATCTGCTCGCCGAGTGCGGGGTCACCGAGCACCAGTCGGCGCAGCGCGGCCACCGGCACGGCGAGCACCTCGCCGTCCTCGGCGAGGACCGCGCCTGCGAAGGCCGGTTGTCCCTCGAGCAGGCCGAGTTCGCCGAGGAACCGACGCGGCCCGTGCACGCGGACGATCCTCTTGGAGGCCCTGTGCACACTCGACGAGGCCACCACCGCCACCAACGGGCACCACGCTGGCCCGGCCGGGACCGGTCGGCAACCAGTCCTGGTTTGCGTGGCGCGGGTGCTGGCGGTGCTCGAGGTGGCCGTACCCATCCCGAAGGGTTCCCCGTAGACACGTCTGGCGGTGCTCGACGACCACTGAACCACCCGCCTTAACGAACAAGGTTGTGCCCCGCCCGACAGGTGATCCCGTCGGGGGGCACAACCGTGTTCGGTGAACGTTGGCACGGGGTTGGGCTCCCGAGTCAGTTCTCCGGCGCGTCCGGGACAGGCTGCTCGACCGGGGCGAGGGCAAATCGTCTCGGCTTGTCCTGGACCCTCACCGCCACGCCGTCGGTGACCAGTTTGTCGAGGGCGTTGCTCACAGCGCCCCCTGACCTGCCCTCCAAGGCACGGGCGATCTCGGTGGGACTGAACGGCTGGGTGGGGTGATCGCGCAGGTAGTCCTCGACCTGCCCACGAAGCGCGCCCGGCGCCAACCGCCCCGGCTTCGCTACGCGGGCCTTGATGGTCTCTGCGGGCGAGACGGCGGGGTCGGGCACGGGTTCGGCGTTCGAGGTCTCGTCGGACACGACAGCGGCGGTGTCGGACCCGCGCCGTGTCGCTTCCGGCACGAACTCCTCCTGCGGCACGGCGGCTGGCTCGTTCGTCTCCACGTGCTCGTCGCTGCCTGCGTCCGGGACCGGGGGTTCGTCGCCGTCGCCGTCGGGTTCGCCCGCGTCGAGACCGTCGCCCACGCCGGTGTCGATGGTGCTCGGTTCGGCGGTGTCGGTGTCGGTGATCGTCCACAGGTCGGCGGCTCGCCCGCTGCCGCCTGCGGCGCCCGCCGTGCGGGTGACGCATCCCTCTTGTGCCCACCGGGTGAGGATCTTCTGTGCGGTGGACTTCCCGATACCGGCCGATGTGGACAACTCGACAGCGGTGTTGCCGGGGTTGGCGTGCAACACCGCCCACAGCTTGTCCTCCGTCGCCGTGCGAGTCGCCGTCGCGGCCGAGTCGGGTACCACGCGCAGAGTAGGTTCCGGGCGAGTCGTGGTGGTGCGGGTTGTACGGGTGCGGTCCTTGGTGGGCATGGCTTTAGTTCCCTCGGTTCAGGTGGGTGCCGTGATCGTTGTGGCGAGCAGGGGGCATATGGATTGCCCCGGCCGGTGCGAGCGCGGCCCCGATGCGGTGCGGACCGGCGGGCCACACGTATATGGACGCTTCCTTCCCCCGGAGAAGTCAAGCCACGTCAAGGGAAATGCTGCTCTTGGCACGGCCGCGGCCCCAGGGGAGCTTGACAACGCCGCGGCACGAAGCGTCCATAACACGTCGACCACCGTCGACCGTCTACGCGACGCACGCCAAAACCGAAGGGGCACTTCGACATGGCGATACGCCACATCGAACCTGAACCCGCCGAAACGGCCGCCGACACCGGCCAGGGGGCGCCCGGTCACCCCATCGACCCCGAACCCGCCGATGCGCCCGCTCGACCACCACAGCCGCACGGCGAGGGATCGTCGCGCGAGCGGGAGGGACTGCCCTCGAACACGATCATCCTCGCGCCGACGCCGACGGCACCGCCGATGCGGTGTCCCGGGCAGGCGTGGGGACTTCTCGTGTCGGCGGTGGACATCATCGACGAGACGAACCCCGACAGGGAAGGCGAAGTCGTCCAGTTCGCCGGGTGCTGGGTACCCCGACAGCCGGGGGACGGCCTCTACGACGGGGACCTCGTCGTGCGTCTGACGTCGTCGACTGACACGTCTACACTGGAGGGCACGACCCGATGTCGAGATGCTGCTGGCCCACTGTGGGCGGTGGCGGCGAGTGGGCCGGTGGCACGATGCCGACGACCGGTGGCCGACCCTGATCGCCCCGCCCGCCGCCGCCGTGATGGGCCTGCACTGTGCTCTCGTCGAGGCCGCCGCGTGCTGGGAGTCCGCGCCGCCACCGGCCATACCCGCGCCACCGAGGGGGCTCGGGACGGTGTCGCCGACCTGCTTAACGCCGGTCTATCAATCCGCCATCCCTTTCAATGCGTTCACGGTCGGCGGCCCCACCCGAGCCGGGCAGAGCACCCACCCCCAAGCCAACACGCCCGCACGACGGTGCTGACCGTTTCACCGGAACGTGGGCGTGCCGAAGCACACGACGCGAACAGCGCCGCATCGGCACAGGACAAGGACTACAAGCCGCCCACCGCGCCGTGTTCATCGGGCACCTCGCCCACTCCAAACCGTTAGGCCGGACTCGTCCCTTCAGTCCGGGACAGCGCTACTGGGTGCCTCGCCCGACATCCCTCCGGACACTCAACCCCGACTTCCGACCGTCCGCCGCGCGTGGAAGCACCAGCGCCAGCGCTCTTCCCGCCGCCACGGGCGCCGGGAAGCTGGGAGCGGGCGTGGTCGACCTTGACGCTGCCGAATGGAAACAACGAGTTGGCACCCGCACAGATCATCGCGAATCGCAGCCGTGGCTCACCGAGTGGGAGTTCCCCCGGTCGTCGGCTGTCGCGTTGTGGGCGACTTCGTCCCCGGGGCGGAGACAGATGGTCGCGTCGCCGGGATCATCTGTGGGCGTAGTCGCACTTGCGTACACCGTGACATGGTCTTTGACACCCGGTCCGCTAGTCAGGTGGTTGGCCCACGAGGAATCCTGGTCGGCGATACTGCCCTCCCACCAGTTGTCGTCGCCTGCCCACTGGGAGCGCTGACCCCCGAAGTTCGGATCGGTCCAGGCGCAGAAGTAGCCCTCGGGACACTCGGCCAACGCCGTTGCCGCCGCTGCCGCCGCTGATCCTGCGAACATCGGCACACCGGCGACCGCCAACGCTGCCATTGCGGCGGTCACGCGCGTAAGAGTCATCGATTTCTTCCTTCCGTGCGGGTATCCCCTTTCCGGGGTTCCCGTTTCGCGCCGATCAGTCGCGCGTCTCGTCCAACTTCACTCGGTCGATGGTCCCCCACATCTCTGACGCCGCAGGCCCCAGTGGGCAGCATTCAGACCCGGTACGGTCGTCAGGAGCGTCCTATCACATGCCGATTGCTGACGAGTCAGGCTGCCGGTCAAGGGTCCTCGGATCGATCAGCCCGACGAGCTGAAGGGAAACTCATACCGTTGGGCGGGTCGCTCCGGCGTAGTCGTCGCCGTTGTAGCGGTAGGGCTCGATCTTGACGACCTGGCCGAAGTCGGGCGCGTCGACCATGAGTCCGCCGCCGAGGTAGAGGCCGACGTGGTGGATCTTGGCGGGTGTGCCGTAGAAGACGAGGTCGCCGGGCAGGAGCGGTTGACCGTCGGGGACGCGCGGTCCGGCGTGGAACTGGGTGTGCGCTGTGCGGGGCAGGGTGATCCCGGCGGCGGCGTAGGCGGCGGTGGTCAGGCCGGAGCAGTCGAAGCCTACGTCGCCTCGGGAAGGGCCGTTGCCGCCCCATTCGTAGGGCAGTCCTCGTTGTCCGCAGGCGTAGTTGATCGCGGCGAGCGCGGCGGGGTTGGGGGCCTGGATGGCGTTGCAGTCACCGCCGGTATCGCCGGTGCCGCCGAGTAGGGCTTGGGTGTAGAGGGCGGCTTGGGCGAGGACCTTGTCGACGTAGTGGTCGTCGTGGTTGTAGGCGAAGATCGCGGCGCGCAGGTCGCCTCGGCGGGCTCCGTTGTCGCAGAGCAGGAAAGAAGCGGCGTGGATGGCGTCGCTCGGGTTGTACCGGGATGGTGGTGAGGCACCGCCCGTCGGCAGTGGGTGCGCGGCAACAACACTGGCGAAGGTCGAGGCGAGGAACTGCATCGGGCCACCGGCGCCAGCACTGTTCTCGCCGTCGCGGACTCCGGGAAGAGTGGAGCGGCCGTGGTCGGTTTCGACCTTGCCGATGGCGGCGAGCACGGTCCAGGGAAGGCCGGGGCAGTCGGGGGCGGCGGTGACGTAGAGCCGGCAGTAGTCGGGTGAGATGTCGGCGATCGGCGTGGAGCACTTGGCCAGGGTGATGGTGTCCGAACCGCCAAAGATGGCCGAAAGCGCTCCGGCGACACCGGCGCCGGCCAAGACGATGACGAGCAGCACCGCGGCGGCGGTAAGGACCAGTTTGGTGGGCATCCGGGATGTCACCGCCGTCCTGAACGATTACGCGCCAAGGGCGGCATCGGCTGCGGCGCGGGGACCATCGCGGCCGGCACATCGACGCCGAGGACGGTGTCGGTGGTCGGGATGACCGGTGGTGGTAAGTGAGGCCACGCGGCGGTCAATCCCGCCAGTCCGCGCCGGACCCCTCCCGGGGCGGCGTCGACGGGAAGCCAGACCTCGTCGGCGGGGCCGGGGTGCGCCGCGCCCGGGTCGAGGAGTTCGGCCGCGGCGGTGGCGACGGGCACCGAGGCCGGGTCGTCGAATCCGCGCAACGCTGTGGTCAGGGCGCGGCGGGCACCTGCCTCTCGTCGGGAGGTCGGCACCCACACCAGCAGTGGAGTGGTGATGCCGCTGGCTTGGGTGAGGGCGGCGTAGCCGGACAGTTTCCCGGCCAGCTTGCCCAGCGGTTCGGTACCGGTGTCGTACTCCAGGAACCACTCGATCTCCCGACCTGCCTGCTGCCAGCGGCCGTAGCCGTCGGGGCGGACCAAGTCCCCGAAATGGCGGGCGCAGCGCCGTTCCGACCACCACGCCGTCAACGCCGTGTCCTCGTTGCCCGTGTTGCGGGCGTGGGCAACCAGGGCGGTGAACCAGCCGTTGACGCCGCTGGTGTGGGCCAGGCGCAGGCTGTGGGCGACGCCGAGGACGCGGTCGTGTCGGTAGCCGAGTTCCTTGACCTCCATGCCGTCCTCGGCGGCGAGCACGGCCGCCCCAGCGGGGGCGAGGACATAGTGCATCGGCGAGCTGCCGGTCGTGACGAACGGCTGGAACCGGTCCACCACACCGAGCAGGAACAACTCGCGCAACCTGATGCGCGCGGTCCGTGGACCGGCGAAGGCCAACTCGGTCAGCTGGTGGGTGGTCAACACCCGGTGTTCCCACAGCATCCGGCCGATCCATTTGTCGCGTGGGGTCAGCCGCCACGCCAGCATCGCCCGGTGCTCGGGCGTGTTCGCGGAACGAGGGCTGGGGCGGGTCGGCTGGTGGCCGCGCAGGGAACGCTGCCGGGTGGTGTTGGTGATCATGAGTCGGCCTCCTGATGGGCGTGGTGAAGCCGCCCGCGGGGCGTGGGAGCGCCGGGCGAGTGGGGCGGGCGGTGTGGGAGTGGTGTGGCGGTGGCTCGGTCAGCGGGCGCGGCGAGGGTCGCTGCTCGGCGGGCGCGGCGTCCGGTCGACCGGGTGGGGCGGTCCGGTGGGCCGTCGAGGAGGCCGGCCGCTGTCGTTCGTGGGAGTGTCCGCGGCGATCGTGGTCCGGTGGGTCCGGGTGGTGTTGGTGCGTGCCGCCGCGCGGATCTCCCGGGCGCGGCCGGGGATGGCGGGCGGGAGAGGTTGGGTGAGCAGGGTGAACGGTTGGGTCTGTTCGCCGTGTAGGACCAGGCGGGCGGCGGCGTGGTAGGCGCCGAGGTGGGCGAGGTCGTGGTCGGTCAACCGCGGCGCGGTGTGGCGGGCAAGTTCGCGGGCGTCCTCGGGGCCTGCGTTGAGGTAGATCTTGTTGCGGGCGTTGGTGGAGATGCCCTCGCGCAGTTCGCGGTGGAGTTGGGCGAGGTGTTGGTTGGCCAGGGTCATCGCCAGGCGGAAGCCGCGGGCCTCGGCGAGCATGTCCTCGATGGGGTAGGGAAGGTTGAGGAAGTTGTGGAACTCGTCGATCACCAGGCTCGCGTCGCGGCGGAGTCGTTGGGGTGTGCGGGCGCGGGCGGTGGCGGCCTGCCAGGTGCGCGCCACCACCAGCGACCCGACGAGCCGGGTGGTCTCCTCGCCGAGTGATCCCTTGGGGATGCGGACAAGGCAGATGCCGCCGTCGAGGATCTCGCCCATGTCCACGGTGGAGCGCCCACCCGCGATGGCGTCGCGCACAAAGGGTCTCAATAGGAATGCGCGGAGTTTGTTCATCAGCGGGCTGATGACCTGGGAACGGGTCGAGTCGGTCAGGTCTTCGTACCAGGACCAGAAACCCCGCAACACAGGGTCGGCGACTCCTGCGGTGACCCGTCCGCAGAACGCCGGATCGGCGAGCAGTTTGGGAAGGTCCGCGAGAGTGGCGACGCCTTCCTGGGTGCGCAGGGTGAGGCAGGCCGCGCGCATCACGTCGTCGGTGCGTGGTCCCCAGAAGGCGGCGTACACGCGCCGGAACACCGAGACGACGTTGTCGACGGTCAGGTCGGTCTCGCCGCCGTCGAGGGGGTTGAGGCAGGGCGGGGAGTATCGGCTGTCGGCGTCGAAGACGACGACACGGTCGGCGGCCGAGCGCGGCAGGCGCGCGAGCACGTCGGTGACCAGGTCGCCCTTGGGGTCGACGAGCACGATCCCGCGGCCTGCCTCGGCATCCGACAGGATCATGTTCCCGAGCAGGGTGGACTTGCCGGAGCCGGTCGCCCCGAGGACGTGCAGGTGGTGGCGGGCGTCGGCGACGCGCAGAGCGACGGGACGTTGGTGGCCTGTGTCGGTGATGCCGAGGGGTTTGGCATCCGGCCCGGGGGTGACAATGCCCGGTGGCGGCGCGATGGCGCGGGCTCCGGCTCGTTGGATGCCGGGGATGGCCTCGTCCGTTGGGAGATGGGCGATCGCGGCCAGCTCGGGCACCGACAGCAGGTCTCCGCGGCCGAGTTGCCGGTGGTCGATCACCGCGCCGGGGTGGCGCAGGCGGCGGCGGGTGTAGTGGTTGTGCTCGGTGTAGGAGGCGAACGAGGCTGCGAGGGCGTGGGCGCGTCCGCGGGCGACAGCGCGGGCCTGGCGCAGCGTGTTCTCGTCGGTATCGGTGGGCAGCAGGGCCGCCACGGCGTAGCGCACCACGGTCTCGAACTGCGATCCACGTTGCTTGCCGACGATCGCCCGGTTCTGCGCGCTGTATTCCAATGAGGTCTGTGGGTCGGAGTGCAGCGCCCCGGCGGCCGTGCGTGCAGAGGCCGGGCGGCGCGACCGGCTTCGGGTGCCTGGGGTGATCAGGTCGAGCAGACGGCCGATCACCCGGGTCGAGCCACCGGTGTGGACGTGGCGGGCGGCGCGGCGAGCCTTCTGGACGCGACGGCCGGTGACCGGGCGCGCCAGCACCTGCACGCAGGCGTGTTCGTCGCGACCGAGTCCGACCGGTGCGCCGAGCAGGGCGCGGATGGGGTCGGCGTCGAAAGCGGACCGGATCGGCAGCGCCTCCACCCGCGCGAGCCGGAGTTCGCCCCCGACCACCAGCCGCCACTGCCCCTCACCGGGTGCGGGCAGGGGCGGTTCGGCGGGGCCGACGCGGGTATGCGCGCCGGGCCACGCCGCCTCCACGGCGCGCTCGACCAAGCCCGGCGGGATGAGGCCGGGGACCCAGAGTCGGATGGCGACCCCGGCCTCGGAGAACACGTACTCACACGCCACGTGCGGCTGCCCGGTGAACGCCCTCCGCCACCCCGGCCGCAGCAGGCCGACGAGGTTGGACCACAGCGCGGCGCCCCCTGCGGGGTCCACTATGGGCGGGGCGAGCACGGTGACCATGCGGGCATCGGCCAGTAGCAGCTCGTGGCAGCGCCGCTGCCACCGCCGACGCCCGAGAACGACCGCCGTGACCAGGACCGCGAGCACGGGCACCGTGATCGGCCCCCACGTGATGGCGAGGTCGCGGAGTCGGCCCAGCAGCGCGGCGAACGCGCCACCCGGGTCACGCAGGTAGTCCTCCACCCACCCCGACGCCGACACCGTGGTCGAGAGCAGCTCGGAGACGCGCGGCGACGAGCCACCGACCATGGCCCCGGAAACTGGGTGCGGGCTCATGCGGTGCCCAGATCGATCGGGGTGTCGTCGCTGCCGAACCCCTCGCTGTCGTCGCCGAGGTCGACGAACATGTCCTCGGCGTGGTGGGCGTCGGGGTGGGTGGCGAGTTCGGCGGGATTGCTAGTCACCAGGTAGTGCTCGGTCGGGGACGCGATGGCCTGAAACGCGACCCGCTGAGTCCCCGAGGACAACAGCCCCTGCCCCCTGTCCGCGGACAGCAGGAACGCCCGCTCTCCGGCGGAAAGGTCGAACGCGCGGCCGACCTCGTCGATGGCCTGCGACGCCTGGCGCAACAGGATCTGCGTGGCGGCATTGGCAACGATCGCCTGGCCGAGTTCGCTGGCGAGCAGGTCGGGTGTGTCCTGGGTGGCCACGGTGACTCCTGCCCAGTGTTTGCGGCTGGCTTTGGACATGCGGAAGAGGAACTCGGCGCCGGCTTTCTGTTGCATGAGCAGCCATGCCTCGTCCACCACGACCAGCCGCGGACGCCGAACGGCCGGGTTGGACACCCGCCGCCAGACCGCGTCCAATACGAGCAGTGTGCCGACGCCCTTCAGCTCGTCCGGGACATCGCGCAGGCTGAATACCGTGAGGTGTCCCTCCGGGCTGGTGCTGGTCGGGCCGTCGAACAGCTGCGCGAAGGCACCGTCCACGTAGGGGTGCAGGCGGGCGGCGAGTTCAGCAGCGGACCGCTCACCAGCCTCCGCGAGCTGGTCGCGCAGGTCTCGCAGGATTGGGGAGGGGCGGGTCCAGGTGCGGGGGTCGGCGGTGATGCCGACGGACTGGTAGGTCGCGGCGATCGCCCGGTCCAGGGCCGCCCGTTCGCCCGCCTCCAGATCTTGGCCGACGAGGACGGCGATCACCGTGTGCAGGAACAGGCTGCGTCGCGTGAGCGCGTCCTTGGGCGCGGTCCGCCGCCCGTCGGCGCGGGTGTGGATAGGCAGGTCGAACGGATTCAACCTGACGCTCGGGGCGCCGAGGTGGACGTAGGTCCCGCCAACCGCGGTGGCCAGGCGGGCGTACTCGTCCTCGGGGTCGATGACGGCGATCTCGATACCCCGGTACAGGCTGCGCAGCAGCTCCAGCTTGACCAGGTAGGACTTGCCGGAGCCACTGCGGCCGAGGATCACGCTGTTGTAGTTGTGCATCCCCTCGCCGAACCGGTCCCAGTGCACCAGCCCCTGGCTGCCAATGTTGTAGCCGTAGAGCACCCCCGACGGCGCGGCCACCGACGTGGGGTCAGGCGCGGGCAGGTCCGGGCTGGTGAACGGGAACGCCGCGCCCAACGCGGCAGTGTCGAACGTGCGGCGCATCCCGATCAGGTCCAAGCCCATCGGCAACGTCGACACCCAGCCCTGCAGAGACCGGTAGGTGGTGTGCTTGGCGTCCAACAACAGCGACGCGCACAGCGAGCGCAATGCCGCGACCTCGTCGGCGAGGATTTTCTCGGTGGCGGCGTGGATGGTCAGGTACAGCCCGACCCGGAACAGCCTCCCCTCGCCGCGGGCCACCCGGGAGGACAGGTCGTAGGCGTCCTCGGTGGCGGCCTCGACCCGCGGGTCGAACAGGCGGCCGTGCTCGGCGGTGTGGCGATGCCCGGCCTCCAGCTTCGCGAGTTGCTTCTTGAGCCGGTCGGCGGCGGTGGCCGGGTCGATCGGCTCGATGTGGACTGACACGTCCAGGCGTCCGGGGTAGGTCAGCAGCGGCGCCAGCCACCCCGGGTGCACCTCGCGGGGGAAGCCGACAACGGCGAACGAGCTGACCCACTCGCCGCCGACCTCCAGGTGGCGGGCGGCGACGGAGAGGGCGTCGGGGGTGAACGCCGCAGCTCCGGGCGCCGCGGCCGTCGAGGCTTTACGGCGGGGAGTGCGGTGTGTGCGGGTGCCCATCAGGAGCGCCCCCTCTCGTCCTCGAAGTCCTCGTCGTCGTCCCAGTCGCCGCCCTCGTCGCGGGCTGGCATCCGGGGGTCGTGCTGAGGACCGGTGTCGCGGTCGTCCTCGACGAACCACGCGGTGGGGGTGGTCGTGATGACCTCGTCGGCACCCGCCAGCTCGGCAGACGGGGGCAGCAGACTGTCCGGGTTGCACGCCGAAGCCAGCACGGCGGTCACCTGCCCGGCGTCCAGAGGTGTCACCACGATCCCGGCGGGGGACAGCAGCTCGACAGCCTCGCCGAGGCGACGCACCAGACGTGTCTCCGCCGCCCGCCGGGCCCCGACGTCGGCCTGCCCGCTCGCGGTCTTGCGGCGCTTGCCGGACATCGCGGCGAGCACGGCGAGCGGGCCGGGCCCACCCAACCCGTCAGTCGGCCTGGTCGGGCCCAGCGGTTCGCGCAGCACGAGCAGCACTTGCCTGCGGAGCAAGTCGGACTGCTGCCCGAGGTGGACGAGGTAGTCGGCGTGCTCGATCGCCGCGGCCTCCAGAGCGGGGTGCGGCAACCCACCGGACCTCGAGCGCAGTTCGGCGATCTGCGTGGACAGGTCCAGCCGTTCGGTGCGCACAAGGATCTGCACCGGGGCGGTGAGGGAGTGCAGGTACCGCCCGAAACTCGCGACGAGGGCCTCCTGCTCGGCCGCGGTCCGCAAGGCGAAGTTGACCGTGCTGGCGACCGCGACCACCGCCAGGCCGTCGGCACCGAGGTCGACCACCCCGGCTTCGGTAACCGACTCGGCGGGCAGCCGCAACGCCGACGGCGACACCGCCTCATCCGGCAGCGGCGCCCCTCGGCCCGCGCGCTTTCCCGCGCCCGCGGAAGTAGCGGTGGAGTGGGTGGTGGTGAGCCAGGCGGGTGCGGGCCGCACCCCCTCGGGCGCCGCGACCCGGTGACGCGGGGCCAAGCGCTGCCGGATCGCGGCGAAGAGCAGGATGTCCATCGGGACTCCGTCGCGGCGGCCGAGGGCGAGCATCGCCGCCGCGGCCCCGACCGGGACGGCCACGGCCAGGAACACCGGCAACGGCACCAGGGCGCGGGTCGCGATCCACAGCAGGTAGAGCGCGGCCCCGGCGGTGGCGAGGATCGCGAGTTGGCGGGCGGTCAGCGGGCCGAGGACACGGTCGTGCATGTCCACATCGGCCGGGATGCGCACAGGCGCGGTCATGGCTTACCTCCGGGCTTGGGTGTGGCGGGCCGCGCTGTGGGCGGCGGAGGAGAAGGCGGTGGTGGGGTGACGCGCGGCGTGGTCGGCGGCTTGGGCAGGTCCAGCGGCAACCGCAGCTGCTTCCCGGCGCGCGGCGCCGGGCGCGAAGGGCCGGGCGGAGGCGATGCCGGTGCGGGCGGTGGCGTCGTTGCGGCGGAGGTGCGCCGCACCCCGTCCAGGGGCAGGGGGTACTGCCCGGCGTTGTTCGGGCGAACGCCCTTGTAGGGGTCGAACGGCAGCTCCGGCTGCACGACTCGAGGACGAGGCGGCGACGACTTCGGCGGAACCGGTGATCGGGTCGGCGCGGGTGGTGGGGTCGGGACTCGCCGCACGCCGTCCAGCGGCAGGGGGTATTGCCCCGTGTTGGTCGGGCGAACGCCCTTGTAGGAGTCGAAGGGCAGTTCGGGCTGCGTCGCGCGAGGCCGACGAGTGGGCGTCGTGGGCGGAGCCGGTGGCGTCGGAGTCGGAGTGGGGGGACGGGGTACTCGTCGCACGCCGTCCAGCGGGAGCGGGTACTGCCCGGTGCTGGTGGGCCGGTTGCCCTGGTAGGGGTCGAACGGCAGCTCCGGTTGGCTCGCGCGCTTCCTGGCCGCGCGGGGGACACCCGGGTCGGCGGCCGGTGGCGGGGTGGGCGAGGCGGGGGTGGGTCGGACATCCAGAGGCAGTCGGTACTGGCCGTCGCGGCCGAGGACCGGCTTGTTCTCCGGCCAGTCCTCGCCCAACGGCAACGCCAGCTGACGCCCCTGGCCCGCGCCCGGTGTCGCTGCTGGCCTGGGCGTCTTCTTTGCGGCGGTCGGGCGGGTCCGGCGGATGCCGGGCAGGGGCAGCATCAGCTGACCGCTCGACGTGGCGCGCGTGGACTTGTACGGGTCGAGCTGACCGCCATCGCCCCCGCCGCCACGGCCCCCGCTACCGGTCGGACGGGGTCCTCGCCGCCCGCCACCTCCGCCTCCCCCGAGCAGGCCGAAGGTCTTGTAGGCGAGGAAGCCCTTGATGAGTCCGCCGATCAGGGACCGGCCGCCTCCGCCGCGGATGGATCCGAGTACCCAGAACGGGATCTTGAACAGGATGTACATCAAGCTGAGCGCGACCAGAAGGTTCACCAGGCCCGACACGGTCGGTCCGAAGACCGTGAACCCACCGGGGGCCAGGAAGACCTTCACGCCGGTGATGAGGGTGAGGCTTTGTCCGATCTGGATGGCCAGGCAACCGCCGTAGGCTTTCCACCACCAGTAACCGATGCCCTCCGTTTGTGGGAGGGCGTGGAACATCAACGCCAACGGCGCACCGCCAATGAGCAACAGCGTCAGGGCGACGCGGACGACGTAGGTGATGAGCAGGGCGATGAGCATCCCGGCGAGAAACAGGCCTATGAAGATGATCCACAGCCCGCCGTTGAGCGACCCGATGACGAGGTTGCGCAGCGTCTGCCCGGCGGTGTTCGCGTCAACCCCACCGCCCATGATCGCGGCCACCAACGCGTTGGCGATCTGGATGCCTTTGGTCGCCACCCACAGCGACAGGGCCCCGGACAGGAACCCGACGACCAGGCGGGGTGCGAGTTCCTTGATCGAGTGTCGTGTTTGGAGGGTCTGGTAGCTCATCGCGATGACACCCGCTATGAGGACCAGCAGCCCGTAGGCGATCAGCAGGATCTGCCACGAGTTGTCCCACAGCTCGCCGAGGCGGGGCAGCGAGTCCGGCATCGGCGTGGTCAACAACGTCCGCGACAACAGATCGAGCAGCGGGTTGAGTGCCTCGGTGACGATGCCCCGAAAGAGCGCGTTGATGGCCTCGGTCACGCACGCGACGGGGTCGGTGATCCCGCAGTCGTCCTCCTCCTCACTGCCCTGCCCCGGTTGCCCGGTGCCCGGACCGGGCACGGGCGTGGTGGTGGTCCCGGGTTGGGGGATGCAGCCCTCGCCGGTGCACGGCGGCATCGACGGTGTGGTCGAGGCGGTCGGGGGCAAGGTGCCGCAGACGGGCAGTGGCAGCGACCCGCACGGATCGGGTTCGACCGTGGGAATCGGCAACGGCGGCGGCTGCACGGCGGCGGCCAGCGACACCCGCGGGCCGCTATGGGAGTCGGCGCCTGCGACGGCAAGTACGGCGACGGCGAGGACGAGCAGACTGACCGTCAACGCCACCAGGGCCCGTGCCCGCGTGGGCCGCGCGAACCGCGTCCACCGTCGGATCCGTAGCGTCGGCGGCGCGAGCATGGGCCGATCCGAGGCGCCTATCGATCCGTCTCGTGTGGTGGTTGTCGTGGTGTGAGACGGCGTGGTGGGGGTGGTCATCGGCTCAGCCCCCGACGATGCCCTTGAGCACCGTCACGACCAGCGGGGCCAGAGCGGCCAACGCGTAGCCGATCCCGGCGGCCTTGAACGCCTCTTTGGACTTCTCCTGCTCGCCCGGGTCGCCCCCGCCGAACACGCGGCGGACGCCGCCGATGGTGAGGAACACCGTCGCCAGTAACGCGAGGATGCCCATCAACCAGTTGCGGATGTTGGTCAGGACCTCGTCGACACTGCCCGCGATCGCCAACACCACGGTGTCCGCGTGCGCGGGTGTGACGGTCGCGAGCACGGCTGACGCGACCAGCCCGAGGACCACGAGGCCCCGACGGCACGGGCGCCGACGGCCGGTGGGCACGGTGTCGCTCGGGCACCGCCAAGGAACCGTCGGCGTGGTGGTGGGTGTCGTGTCGGGACGGTCGACTGCGGTCTCGTGGTCGAGGGCTCGGCCGTGCGACAGGGAAGGGTGAGTGGGGTTCAGGCGCATCGCGACGCTCCCGGAGTCGTGCCCGACAGCGGCTGAGGCTGGGGCGGGGGATCCGCGGGGGTGTGTCTTCTCCCGCGCCTCTCAACTCCGGAGAAAGTGCCTTTCGGGGACACGCGATCTTGAACTTTCTTCGCCCGTTTTCCCCGGCCCGTGGTGGCTGTGCGTGACGGTGCGCCGGTTGCCCTCGGGCGGTCGGTCGCGTCGGAGGGGCTGGTGCCTTCGGCGGTCCGGGGCGCCGAGGTGGGGGTGGTGTCCTGTGTGGTCTGGGAGTCGTGGGTGTCGGCGAGCAGGTAGTCGACGAGACGGAACTCGGCCCTCCTGCGTGCCTTCTTCACCGCTTGGCGGGACAGGTCGCGCAGCGCCGCGGCGTCGGCGAGGGACACTTCCTCGAAGCGGGTCGAGCCGATGAGCTCGGCCTCGGCGGCGGTGATGACGCCCGCGGCGACCGCGTCGGCGAGGACGAAGTCCGGGTGCCCGGACGGCGGCGATGGCGCCATGGACCGGTACCCGTTGCCTGCGGGCAGCGGCGCGTCCAACGCCTCCCGGACGCACGCGTGGCCGGCGCGGTAGGCGGCCCACCGCAGCCGGTTCATGATGCGCGGACGACGCAGGTCGACAGTGGCGAGTTCGGCGACGAACCCGGCCAGCACGGCGGCGTGGATGTCGCTCGGGTCACCGGCGAACCGCGCCGCCAACCTCGCGCAGATGGAGGTCAGGGCGGGTAGCGCGACACCGACCGCGCCGACGGTCCAGGTGCCGCCCTCGGTGCGCGAGAGCAGCACCAGGTGCGCCCACACCGCGTCCCGCAGCGTCTGCGGGCACCGGCGCCGCAACAGCCAGTCGCACACCTCGTCCAGCGGCACCCGCCGCGCCGGGAACCCCGGGAACAGACGGCCATCGATGGAGACCGGGTGGGGCCCGGTGACCAACCACTCGAACGCCGCACGCGCCGCGTCCACAGCGTTCTGATCGCGCTCGAAACCCGAGCGCGGAAGGGAATGAGGAGAAGCCATGGGAACCGCTCCTGAAGCGAGTCGGAACAACGACCCGCCCAGGACGCCACCCCAGGTGGTACGAACCTCTTACCGAACTGGTACGAAACCCATACCGCTCTAGTACCAAGGTATTACCAAGATCGTCCACACGCGACACAAGATCGCCCACGCGGGCGCGTGTGGATCACGCGATCCCAACGGCAAGATCGACGACGGCGGCCATTCGTGTCGGTCTAGCTGGGCATCCGCGCGGCGGTACCAGTTTCGTACCACTCCGGCAATAGCTGTGACAACACGACCACTCTCGGCAACAGACGTGGACGATCACCCGGAGCAAGATCTTCCGCGCGCTGAAAGCGCACGTTTATCGGCGCGGGATACCTGTTCTCGCGTACGCGTGGGCGCGAGCCTTGTTCACCGGAAGTCGAGGTCGAAAAGTCGGAGAAAAAGTTCGCGGATCGATGTCCCCGCAGGTGCTGTTTTCCGGAGTTAAGGGGTGTCCTCAAGCGCCACGCCTCGGCGGGCGCACCCCACCCTCCCGAAGGGAGACCCGTGACCTCATCCGAGCACCCCGACCGCCGCGCCCCGCGCCGTCGCGCGGACGCCGCCCGCCCCGCCGACAACCGGCCCGGCGGGCGCCGGGGCGGGGACCGCCGCCCGTGGCCCACCGCTCCCGGCACCACCCGGGTCAGCCCCGCCAAGCCCGCCTCGGCCACCGCCCGTACGCGCTCGGACGCCGCGCCCTCGGCGCCGACTCCGGCGACCGTGTGGTCCGCCGGGGCCGCGCCGATCCCGCTCGACACCGGGTGGCCGGTCGCGCTTGTGGAGCGGATCGTGACCTCGTTCAGCGACCCCGGCGCGCGCGTCGTGCTCCTGGCCGAACCCGTCCAAGCCCGGCACCCGCGGCCCGCGTGGATCGGGCCCGGCGGGGTCGTCGACCACGCCCCCGACACCGCCCCGGAGCCCGGGCTGGCCGAGGCTCGCGCCGCAGTCGAACGCCTCGAACGCGCTCCCTGGATCGAGCGGCTACCGCTCGCCAGCTCGTTGTCCGGCGGCGCGTCGCGCCCGTTCTGGGCCGACCTCGTCACCGACTCCGACACCACCTCCGCGACCGTCCCACCGCCGCCCGAGGTGGTCTCACCGGACGGTCCCGACACGGCCCTCGCCACCGCGGACCTCGTCGTCGCCCACCTCACGCCGGGGCGTCTGGGCGTTCCGCTCGCCGACGTCGCCGCACTGGTCGCGGCACGCCTGCTGCGCGTCGGCGGCGTCTTCGTCGTGCTCACCCACTGCGACTGGAGCAGCGGACGGCTGACCGACCCGACCGGCGAGGTTGTGGCCGCCGGGCAGACCGCCGACCTGCTCTACCTGCAGCACATCGTCGCCCTGCACGCCCCCATCCGCGACGGCCACTTCCTCCATCCCGACCCCACCCACGACGGACGACAGGACGCCGGTGGCGGGGCGGACGAGGGGCACCGCGCTCGAGTCCGCGGCCTGCCGTCGCCGCACGCGCGCGTTCACTCCGACCTGTTGGTCTTCGCCCAGCCACACGAGCACCGAACCCCGACACCACTCCCGACGAGCACCACGTCGAGGGACCGGAGTGCCGCCTGATGACCACGTCCGACGCCGACCCCACTCGCCCAGGACCGCGCCATCAGGAGACCCCGCCCATGACCCACAACCCTGCCGACCCACCGTTCCAGGGCATCCTCACCGGCTCCGATGACGAACCGACTCAACCGATCTCGCGTGCCCTCATCGCCGCCCTCGACACCTCCGCCGCGGGCACCGACGACTCTCCGCGAGCCGGAGGGGCAACGGAGAGGGCGGTGTCGGTGTGGACCACCGCGCAGGCGTCCCCGCTCACGCAACGCAAGAACAAGTACGTGCCCGCCTCGACCGCGCACCCGGCCAAGATGCTGCCCTCGGTCGCCGCCCACGCCATCGCCCACTACACCCAGCCCGGCGACCTGGTCCTCGACCCGATGTGCGGCATCGGCACCACGTTGGTCGAAGCCGTCCGCCTCGGCCGCCGCGCTGTCGGTGTGGAGTACGAGCCCCACTGGGTGGAGGTTGCGAAAGCGAATCTCGAAGTCGCGCGGAACGACGGCCACGCCCACGACGCGCGGGTCTTCCAGGGCGACGCCCGCCAACTGGTCACGCTGCTGCCGCCCGAGTACGTCGGACAAGCGGCGCTGGTGGTGACCTCCCCGCCTTACGGGCCCTCGACCCACGGGCAGGTCTCGGTCGCCCCTGGCGAGGGGGTGCAGAAGTATCACCACCTCTACGGCAACACCCTCGACCGCGGCAACCTCGCCAACGTCGGTCACCACCGCCTGCTGGCCGGGTTCACCCGCGTCCTGTTCGGACTGCGCACGTTCCTTAAGCCCGGCGGGCACATCGCCATCACCATCCGGCCGTGGCGCGAGCACTCCGAACTCATCGACCTGCCCACCCAGATCCTCGCCTGCGGCTTGGCCGCCGGACTCATCCCGGTCGAGCGCAACGTGGCGTTGCTGGCCCGCGCCGCCGAGACCGACTTCGTCGCGCGCGGTTCGTTCTTCCAACGGGACTTCATCCGCAAGCAGCGCGAGGCGGGACTGCCGCTGCACCTGATCGCCCACGAGGATGTGCTCGTTTTCCGCACCGCCCTCACCACGACCACCGACGCCCCCGAGACGGAGGTGACCGACAGCGCTCCGACACGGCCGGGATCGGCCATCGAGGCGTCGACCGGCACCGAGTCGGAGCGGGCGTGACGACCGGCCTGAACCACCCCCGCGAACCCCGGACGATCCCGGCCTGCGCACTGGCGCCCCCACCCGCCGTGCCCCGGCCGAGTACCCGGGTGGGTGGTGAGTCGGGTCCCGTTCTCGGGTCGTTGTGCACCGGCGCTGGTGGCCTGGATCTGGGTGTGCTGGCCATGTTCGGCGGCAGGGTCGCCTGGGTCACCGATCCCGACCCGCACGTCGCCCGGATCCTCGCCGCGCGGATGCCGGGAGTGCCCAATCTTGGTGATCTGCGGTCGGTCGACTGGTCTGTCGTGGAGCCGGTGGACATGCTCGCGGTCGGGTTCCCGTGTCAGGACATCTCCGCCGCCGGGAAACGCGCGGGCATCGAGAACGGAGTACGCAGTGGTCTCTGGTTCCACATCATGGCGGGTATTCGCGTACTACGACCCCCGCTCGTCGTCGTGGAGAACGTCGCCGCGCTTCGCTGGCGCGGCGGAGGTCTCCACCGTGTACTCGGCGACCTGGCCGAAGCGGGGTATGACGCGTTCTGGCGTAGCGTCCGCGCCTCCGACATCGGCGCCAGCCACCGTCGGGAGCGGGTGTTCGTGCTCGCCTGGCGCCGCGACCACAGAGACGGCGCTGCCGACTCCGGCGGCGGTCACTCCCCAGGGCGGCGGGGACTCCTCGACCTGGTCGCGGCGGGGCGAGCATCAACGTGCGCGGGAGAGCAACGAGATGGGGAGCCCGTGTGCGATGGCGGTGCGGCTGCTGCCGACCCCGACCGCCTCGGACGCGAAGAGTTGCACCCACCGCACCCAGACCGGCGGCCCCACGCTGTCCGACCAGGCGCGGCTGCTGCCGACACCTCGAGCCACGGACGGGACCAAGGGCTGCCCGGCCCAACGCGGCTCCAAGGGCGACCTGATGCTGCCCTCGGCGATCATCCACCTCACCACCCCAACCGACCCGGCCACCTGAACCCACCATCCGGTTCGACCGCCGGGACGCGGGGTTCGGTGGACTGGGGCGTCTACGGCCCGGCGATCCGGCGATGGGAACGGATACTCGGCCGCCCCACACCGCACCCCACCCAACCCGGCAACCACGGCAGGCCGGTCCTCGCACCCAGGTTCGTCGAGCACCTCATGGGCCTGCCCGAGGGCTGGGTCACCGACCTCCCGCTGCCCCGCACCGCGCAGCTACGCGCGCTGGGCAACGGCGTCGTTCCCCACCAAGCCGCCCACGCGGTCAGTCTGCTACTTAACGACCTCGCCCCGTTGCTGCACGCAGATCCCGAACGCGGCACGCCTCCACACCGCGCGACTACGTCCACCGGCCGACGCCGGACCGGCCCGGGTGTCCGTGCGCATACCCAGCTCTCGCGGGCCACCGGACCCCCGCGACAACGACCCGCCACGCGGCCCGCTTCAGGCGGCCCCACGCGCGACACAACGGCCTGAACTACGGGACCAGGCGGGAACACCCACGGGACCGCCGCGGCGCGGTGGCGGCGCGACACGAGTCCCCGCCACCGTGCACCAGTCGGGCGCCGCGACTTCGCCCACACACCACTCGAACAAACCAGTTCCGCGCATATGCCGCCTCGCGCTGTGCGTGAAGGAGAACCGCCATGTCTGAACACGAACCACCCAACCGTCCGTACCCCGACACGACTCGGCGATCCGAGACGGGTTCACCGCCCCTGTACTCGGATGTCGCGATGGAGTCGTCATTGGATACCCGGGTCGAGGAAGCCGGGCCGCTGCTGTTCACCCCGGCACAGGCCGCCGACCTGTTGCAGGTGAAGGAGTCCTGGCTCCGCCGCCGCGCCGGGCAGCGTCGGGTGCCCTCCACCGCCCTGGGCAAACACCTGCGGTTCTCCCGCGCGGACCTGGAGCGGATCGCCGCCGACGCCGCCCGACCGGCCACCGGGCCCGGAACACCGACTCGTCCGACCCGATCACGACCGGGCGGCCGTCGAGGCACTCGAACCCAGGGTGAACACATTTAGATTGCTCTTTTCCGCCCATGGAGCGTGGATGTGGCCGTGCCCAATTCCGGGCACGGCCACATCCACCTCTCTCTTTGTTGAAGGCGGCCAATTCATGGCATGGGTAGAAGAACGCAAAGACGGTTTCCGGGTTCGGTACAGACTCGACGACGGAACCGTCTACTCCGAGAACGGATTCGCATCCCTCGACGCGGCCGAGGACCGCGCCGCGGACGTGGAGTCCGACCAACGCCGCCGGAAGTTCACCGATCCCAGGTTGGCGGAGACGGTGCTCGATGAGTGGATCCGGCAGTGGTCGGCCGCGCACGATGTCTCGCCAGTGACGTGGTCCACCTATGACTCGCACATCCGCAACCACATCCTGCCCCGCTGGTCCGGCACCGCGCTCGGCGCCATCGCGCGGATCGAGGCCAAGGGATGGGTGAACAAGCGGCTCAAGCCGAACATGGCGCACAAGTCCGCCAAAGACATCCTCGTCCTGTTCTCCATGATCCTCGGCGAAGCCGTCGACGAGGGGCTGATCGCCGCAAACCCGTGCCGGAAACTGAAGATCACCTTCAACGACCGGCCCGAACGCGGCACCGCGACCACCGACGAGGTCGACGCCCTGGCCTGCCGGATGCGACCGGACGCCGGACTGATGACCATCACCGCCGCCTACACCGGGATGCGCTGGGGCGAGCTGGTCGGGCTCCAGTGGATCCGGGTCTACCTCGACGACAACCCCCGCATCGAGATCGACCCCGACTTCGGCGCCCTGCACGAAATCAACGGCCGCCTCGAACTCGGACCACCCAAAACCCCGGCCAGCGTCCGGGTCGTGCACCTGCCACCGTTCCTGGTCCGGCTGCTCCGCGACCACCGCGAACGCAACCCCGACGCGCGGTTCGTGTTCACCGGCACCCACGACGGACTCTGGCGCCGGTCCAACTTCCGGCGCCGCTTCTGGCTACCCGCACTGGCCGGAGACGCCGAGCTGGGGTGGGCGCCACTGCTGGAAGGGATGCACTTTCATGACCTGCGCCACACCCACCAGACCTGGCTCATCGAGGACGACGTCCCCCGCGTCCTACGACTGGCCCGGCTCGGCCACCGCCGCCGCGACACCGACGACGGCTACAGCCACGTCACAGAACGCATGGTCGAACGCATGTTGATCACTTTGGATCACCGCTGGGAGCAGGATGCGACCTGGGAGCGGCCCGAAAACCACGCCGCACCAACGCAAGCAGCCTGACCTCTTAGGTATGGGGTATTGGGGTCAGATCACGCTGCTCCCCACGTGCTCCCCGAAACGATCAACGCCCCACCAACGTGATCCGTTGGCAGGGCGCTGACCTGCAAATATAACCAGTGGGCGATACTGGGATCGAACCAGTGACCCCTTCGGTGTGAACGAAGTGCTCTCCCGCTGAGCTAATCGCCCGGTGCGGCTGGGCCGCATCGACTGGGGAAAGAGTACAGGATGGTCTTGGTCAGGCGAACAGGGGGGACCCCAGCCAGGGCCAGTGGATGCCGAACCAGCCGCCGACCAGGGCGAATCCGTTGAGGAGCCAGATGGTGGTGACCACGATGAGGGCGGTGAGGGCCAGGACGAGCAGGCGGACGGCCAGGTGCTGGCGCTTGAGCCAGTCGGTCCAGGCGTCGTATTTGCCTCGGGCGTAGGTGAGGGCTCGGTGGGCCCAGGTGAACTCGACGGCGAGGATGGCCAGGCCTGCGAAGACGACGAGCCAGCCGGGGCCGGGGTAGGGGATCATCACGATCCCGGCGACCAGGACCAGTCCACCGACCAGTCCAACCCCCACCCGCCACACCGTCCTGGTCGTGGCGTTGCGGTCTGCCCAATCGGGGCGGAACCGACCCTGCTCGTGCGCCTCGTCCGTCACGTCCGCACCATCCCCCTCGCCGTTGCCACCATTGTGCCGTTGGGCCGTTCGAGCGGCACGATCAAGCGTCTTGACCCACCTGTGACCTGCGTGAAGGGGTGGCTCACACCACAGCGGCGGGGAGTGTCGCAGGTCAGCGCGGCATTGCCGCGGGTGAGGAAAACAGGGAAGGAACATTCGTGCTCAGGGCGCTACCGGCGCGGCCGAAAACCAGCCAGTATGGAGAAGCCACTGGCAGATTCGTCACGCTGAGCAGTGGTACGACGGCCCTACGCACAGGTTGGTGGACCGGACGGGTGATGCTCAGGCGATCCACGTCCCGGCTCCGGCGTGGTGCCGTCACATGGAAGGGACTCAGTCGTTTGGCTGGGAGGGGAGCAGAAGGGTAGCGACGATGCGAAACGATCACGTCACGCTGCGGTCAACCGCGGTGTTCGACCTCCTCGCGCCGAGGACCCCCGCGGTCCCGGTGAAGGTCGAACTGCGCTACGACACGCGTGATCCGTACGCCGTGGTCGCGGCCTTCCGCACCGGCCGCGCGGGCTGGGTCGAGTGGGTCTTCGCCCGCGACCTGCTCGCCGACGGCCTCATCGCCGAGGCAGGCGACGGTGACGTGCGCATCCGCCCCGCCGTCGACGACCCCGAGGTCGTGGTGATCGAGCTCAGCTCCCCGTCCGGCCACGCCGTGTTCGAGGCCTCCGCCCAGGAGCTCGCCGACTTCCTCGACCGCACCTACGACGTCGTCGTCCCCGGCAACGAACACCTCTGGGTCGACGTCGACGAGGCCCTCACGCACTTGATCTCCACCGACCTGACCTGAGCGAACACCGGGAACGGACCCCCGATTTGGAGCCGGGATCAGCCGTCCTATAGAGTTCTCCTCGCACCACGGAGAACCGGCCGGGGCGAGAATCCCAGCTGGACAACCGGTGGCGCGCGGACGTAGCGCAGCTGGTAGCGCATCACCTTGCCAAGGTGAGGGTCGCGGGTTCGAATCCCGTCGTCCGCTCGGAAAGCGGTTCGGCCTCTGCGCCGGCCCCCCGGGGGCCAACACCCTTCGGGATCCGGCGGAGTGGCCGAGTGGCTTAGGCAAGGGCCTGCAAAGCCCTGTACGCGGGTTCGATTCCCGCCTCCGCCTCGGGCGATTAGCTCAGTGGGAGAGCACTACCTTGACACGGTAGGGGTCACTGGTTCAATCCCAGTATCGCCCACCAGTATTCACACTGGTGACAAGTCCCGTCCCCCTTCATGGGGGGCGGGGCTTCAGTGTTGAATGGGTCGGCTGGATTCTCACTCCGCCTCTTCGACCCGTGAATCACACCGATCGGTAGCGGCGGAACGCAGCATTTCCACCAGTTCGCCGTGGTCGGAGTTCCGTCGGATGGCGGCCGCGATCTGGCGCTTCGGTGTGTGAGACGCGATCGCCTGGATCCGAACGCTCTCCGGCAGGATGGGCGGAAGACCGAGTTCCGGCACCACGGTGACGCCGAGCCCCGCTGCCACGATTCCCACCGCGGCTGCGAAATCGGTTGCGTGGTGTTTGACGCGCGGTTGGAACCCGGCCATCGCGCAGGCACTGGCCACGACCTCGCGGCACGACGTGGTGTGCCGCGAGAGGACCCAGTTCTCAGCGGCCAGGTCCGCGAGTCGGATAGGAGCGGATCCGGCAAGCGGGTGGCCGGTAGGCAGAACCGCGCAGTAGTTCTCGACGGCCAGTGGCAGCAGTTCGATCCTGTGGTCGGCGAGCCCGGGCTGGTTGGGCGTGATCATGACGACCGCCAGGTCCACGTCGTGGTCGAGCAGCAAGGTCAGCGACTCGTCCGTCTCGGCTTCCTCGATCTCGACGTGCCAGCCCGGTAGTCGCACGCCGAGTCGGGCCACGGCCTCGGCGACGAAGCCCGCGATCGCGGTCGGGAACGCGGAGATCCTCAGGTGGGAAACCTGTCGCTGCTGGAAGTGCCGCAGGTCGGTGTGCGCTCGCTCGATCTGTTCCAGGATCGTTTCCGCGTGGTTGAGCAGGACCTTTCCCGCTTCGGTCAGCACCACCCGTCTGCCGTGCCGTTCGAGGATGGCGCAACCGGCGCTCCTGGCGAGCGAGGCCAACTGCTGGGACACCGCGGAGGGGGTGAGGTGCAGCGCGGCCGCCGTGTCGATCACGGTTCCGTGATCACCGAGCGCGCGGACGGTCCGGAGATGCCGGGGGTCGATCATGCAGCACTCCTGAATGGATTCGCGTAGAAGATCTCGCTGGACTGCATGGTAGTCGGCGAGCTTTCCTGGACGCGTGACCCGAGCCAGCGCACTTCCCTTGCGCCACCTTGTTTTCGCTGCCTTCGTCGTGGAGTCTGGGGCGTCAACTTCACCGTCATCGAGATCGCGCTGAAGGGCTTTCCGCCGGTCCTCCTCGCAGCACTGCGGTTCGCGCTGGTCGCGGTCTGCTGCCTGGTGGTGCCCCGGCCGAAGGTCGCCTGGCGGTACCTCGTGCTGGTGGGACTGTTCACGGGCACCGGCCAGTACGCCCTGCCCTTCCTCGGTATGGCCGCTGGGATGCCCCCGGGGACCTCGTCGCTGGTGCTTCAAGCCCAAGTACTGCTCACGCTGCTCGTCGCCGCCACCGTGCTGCGGGAACGGCCGACGAGGCGACAGGTTCTCGGTCTGTCGATCGCGGTTATCGGGCTCGTCATCGTCGGGTTCAACCGTGGTGGCACCGTGCCGCTGGTCGCTCCTGCTGGTGCTCGCCGCGGCCGGAAGCTGGGCGGTCGGCAACGTCTGCACCCGGATGGCCCAACCCGATGACGGATTCCGCGTCACCATCTGGTCGTGCCTCATCCCGCCTGTCCCGCTGTTCCTGCTGTCGATCGCGACCGAGGGCGCCGACCGCGGCATCACGGCGATCGCCGACGCGGACATCACCACCTGGCTGGCCCTGGGGTACGTCGTCGTGTTCGCCACCATCCTGGCGCTCGGCGTCTGGTCGATGCTGCTCGGTCGCTACCCGGCGCACAAGGTTGTGCCGTTCGCCCTGCTGATCCCGGTCGTCGGCATCCCCACCGGCTGGCTGGTCGAGGGCGACGTGGTCACCCTGCCCATGTTGGCAGGCGCGCTGGTCCTGCTCGCGGGTCTGTACTTCGTGACCATCCGCGCTCGGGTCGACCGGGATACCGTTGCCAGCAAAGGGATGTCGGTAGTACTGCGGAGATCCAGCACCCCACGCGCTGTCGATCATCGAGCGGGGACTACCTGAACGGCGAGGGGATCCGCCTCGATGGCGCGCCGCGCAGGGAGTCGAGGTATGCCAGCACCTCGTCCAGCAGGGTTCGCACGCCCTGGACGAAGCTGCCCGCGCTGTGCAGGGCGCGGTTGAACTGCTCGACCTCGTCGGCCGAGGCGCTGGTGAACATCAGCGTCTCGGTCAGCTCCAGCCGCCGGTTCACCGAGCCGACCGAGCTGCGCCAGCGGTGCAGCAGGTCGATCAGCTCGGCGTCGCGGCGCGGGCTCAGCGCGCCGGAGGCGAACGCGGAGTCCACAGCGGACTGGATCAGCCGGGGGTACAGCCGCCTGCCGACCGGGCCGTCGGCGCTGAACGCCTCGCCCGCCAGCGTCTCCAGGTTCCGGTTCAGCTCGACCTCGATGGACTCCAGCGCCTGGTTGCGGCGTTCGCGCTGGGCCGCCCACCGCTCGGCGAAGATGCCGGTCATGCCCGCGAGCAGGGCGAGGGTGTTGACCGCGGGCTCCCAGCGCTGCCCGTCCGGGGACACCGCGAACCAGACCACGCCGAGGCCCAGCGCGATCACCAGCGCGCCGAAGGTGACGACCGTGATGACGATCCGGGTCATGCCGGGTCAGTTCTCCCAGATCTCGTCGGCCCTGGTCCGCTTCCCCGGTTCGGCGGGCGGCGCGGGCGCCTCCCCCGGCGCGAGCAGGAGCAGGTCCATGCCGAACCCCTGCGCGCTGCGCGCCGCGGGGAAGTCCGAGTGCGTGGCGGTCACCTTGCGCATCCCCGCCGCGCTGACCATCTCCTCCTGCGCCTTGCGCAGGTACTTGCGGGTCAGGTAGAGCCGGATGGTGTCGCCTTCGGGGAACGGCACGCGGGTGCGGTCGGGCAGCATCATCTGGATGTCGCCGCCGGTCTGGTTCTGGTAGATCACCTTGACCCGCAGCGCGCGATCGCCCTCGACCGCGCCGCGGAAGCGCACGGCGTCGGTGTTGATGGTCAGGTCGGTGTTGTGCAGCAGCGCGCTGGTGACGAACTCGCGGTAGGCGCGGCTGCGCGAGTACTCCTCGACCGCGTCCTGGGCGAGTTCGTCGGACACCGCGTCGGTGCTGGCGACCTCCAGCAGGAACCGGTCCTGCGGTCGGGCCAGCGCGGCGAGGTTGGTGAGCAGTCCGGTGTCGTCGTCGAAGTTGGCCAGCGTGTTGCCCAGCAGGGAGTACAGCACCGGCTCGTCGCCGACGAGCCGGTGGACCAGGCCACGCAGCTCGGTCAGGTTCTGCGGGATGGCGAAGTCCACCTGCACCGGCACGACCCGGTGACCCGGCAGCCGCACCCGGTGGGTGGACTCCTGGGTGCCCAGGCGCAGCATCTCGGAGCTCATGTCGACCGGCAGGTAGACCATGTCCGGGTTGCGGCCGAGCAGGTGCTCGACGATCAGCCCGTCCTTGTGGCCGGTGCCGACACCGAAGCTGACGTAGTGGAAGCCGTCGCCGAGCTTGCCGCGCACCCGACCCCAGCGGCGGGTGAACGAATCCAGGCTCTGCTTCATGACCAGGTAGAACGGGTCGGTGCAGGCGTGCGCCCACGCGATCGTCGGACCGATGCCCCAGTAGGCGTACCCGGAGGTGATCTGCTTGCCGTCGCCGGTGGTCGACAGCTTCCCGCGCAGGTCGCTGGTCAGCGCGGCGAGCTTGTCGCGCTGGTCCTCACCGACCAGCACCAGCGACCAGGCGAAGTCGGACTCGTCGATGGCCCTCGCGAGATCGCCGACCATCCGCTCATCGCTCGCCGTCACCGGTCGGCCTCCTCTGCTGGCTGGCTGTGCGTAGCTTACCGACCACGGGTCGCCAGATCCGGTGGTTCAGCGGCCCGGTCGACCCGCGCCTGCCTGTACGGGGCCTCGGCGCCGATCGAGGTCGAGCAGGCTTCTCCCTTAGCGGCACGCAGGAGTCGAACTCACACGGCGACCCGAAGTCGGTGATCGTTCTACCGCCATCAGCGCGCTCCGAATCGGCGGTTCAACGCGGACCTCGGATGGCGCTCGTCGGCGATCAGCGGCCTGCCGGTGAGTTTCCGTCGGACGGTACCGAGATTCGGGGAATGCTGTAGTCGCGGATCTCGGACAGAGTGGACACGAGAGTCTTGGCCGCTGCCGGGTACAGCGTGATGATCAGGTCCACCGGCACCGTCTCGGCGTCATCACGGAAAGCGCGGAGAAGGGACTGTTCGGCGCGCGGGCGGTCAGCCGCGGCCGCTGCTGCTCGGGCGATATCGGACAGGACGACGGCGCGGTGTCGGGCGTTGGGGATTGTCTCGAGCACGCGTTCGGCCTCGTCGAAGCGCTTGTCCCGGGCGAGTGCGCACGCCACCGTGGTGAGCGCCCGGGAAGGGGCGCTGCAGACTCGTGCCGCGGCTTCGGCAGTCTGGTAGTGGCCCATCCGGGCGATGCTGCCGATAACCTGGCAGACGGCGCCGTTGCGGGCTTTGCGGTTGGCGATGGCCTCGGCCGCTTTCACCGCCTCGGCGCACAGGAGCTCGACCCGGTCCCGGTCGCCGTCGTCGGCGACCATGGTCGCGACGCCGGTCAGCAAGGCGTACTTCGGGTACGGCTTCGCCATCGCCAGGGCGATCCGCTCGGCGTCGTCGATCCGGCCCGCGAGGGCGGCGGCCTTGACGAGCTCGCCCGCGAGCCGGTTGGCCACCAGCCGGTCGGGCATCGCGTCCACCGCGACCACCGCCGCCTCGGTGAGCCGACCGGCGCTCGCGGTGTCGCCCAGTGCGGCGTAGGCCTGGATTCCGCCGAGCAGGCTGTCGAACCGGGACTCGACGGTGGGCAGACCATCCGTCAACTGCTCCGCTTCCCGCAGCATCCGCTTGGCGGATCTGCGGTCGTGGGCAAGCGCAGCGGCCCGCGCCACCCGGGCGAGCTCGACGGCCCGACCGGTTCGACTGGCGATCTTGGTGCTCGCCTGCTCGGCATCCTTGATCAGCGCCTTGGCCCGCCGGTGGTCCTTCGCCCACCAAGAGGCGATCGCGATGGTCGTCAGCATCGCGGTCGACCACGTCGCCCGCGGGATCGCCCTGGCCAGGCGTTCGGCTTCGTCGAACTGTCCGTTGCCGACGGCTTGCCTGCACGCGTAGGCGAGCGCCCGGGACTGGTCGGAGCTGGGCGCGGACAGAGCCGCTTGGCGCGCGGTGTTCACCAGTCGGGACGCCTTGGCCTGGTCACCCGCCCGGATGGCCAGCCGGGCGGCGGTGAGATACATCCGGACCTGCTGCCGGAACTCGGTCACCTCGTCGCGGGCAACCTGAACGATCTTGTCCGTCAAGGATCCGACCCGGTCGTCGTCGGCGATCCGGAGTGCGGCGTCGGCGAGATGGGTGAGCAGGGCGGCCTTCGACGCCGGGTCGGTGACTTCCGGGACAGCGCGTTCGGCGGCCTCCATCAACCGCCGGTTGCGCACGTGGTCGCTGACGTGGGTCGTCTGGTCGACCAGTTGCGCGATGGACCGGCCCCGGGCGGCGGGATCGGTCATCAGCGCGGCGACGGCTTCGGAGTCGGCGTGCAAGCCCGCCGACTCGGCGGCCGCGACGACGCGGGCCAGCGGCGTGGCGAGCGGTTCTGCGCGTTGCGTGTCCCCGATGAGCTGCTCTGCGCGGGCCAGCAGCCGTTCGGCGCGGGTCATGTCCTCGGCGGCGTGTGCGGCTCTCGCGATCTGCGCGAGCCCGGTCGCCTGTCGATACGGGCGCACGACATTCCCCGAGGTGACCAGCCGTTCTGCCGCGTCGAGGGCGTTGGCGGCGATAGCGTGGTCCGCCGCCGCCATCAGCGTGACTTGCCGCAGTGGTCCGAACAGGATCCGCTGAGCGATCTCCTCGGCCTTGGCGAACGCCCCAGCCGCGGCCGCCGCCAGCGCAAGGTCGTGCAGGGCCGCGGTACGCGCGTGCGGATTGGGGATGGCCAGCGTGAGCCGCTCGGCGACGGCCAGGTCCGAGACGGCCGCGACCCGGGCGCGGGCGGCGCTCTCGGCCTCTGGTCCGGTGATCGAGGTCGCGATCTCCTCGGCCTCGCTGAGCAGCCCGATGGTCGCGGCCATGACGGCGATCTTCACGAGGGTGGTGTCCCGCACGTGGCCGACGCTGCGCCGCGCCGCGGACACGGCGGCAGCCAGGATCGACGACACGCGGTCGTCGTCGCCGTCGTCGTTGGCGACAAGCAGGTTTCCCGCCAGTGTCGCCATCTGTTCGCCGAGGCTGTCGGTCATCGCGACCAGGCTGGTCGCCTTGCCGAGCAGATCGGCGCCGCGCGTGTCGTCACCAGTGTCGAAGGCAGCCAGCGCCCTTCCCGCGAGGATCGCCCACGCGGGGAGCTTGCCCGGCACGGAGCTCGCGATCCGCAGGGCACGCACGGCGTACTCGCGCTCGGCCGCGGCAAAGGCGGCGTCAGCGATGCGGAGGTGGACAGCACCTTCCGCTACGGCCTTCACGACGCTGGCCCGGCGAGTGTTGAGGCTGGTCCTGTTGGTGTTGCCGGGACGCGCCAGCTGTTCGGCCCGGTCGAGCACTCCGGCTCGCGCCGCGAGGACGGCAACCTCGCGCGAGACCGACTGGCCCACACCTGCCCGGTCGACGATTCCGGCGGCGGCGTCCCGGTTGCCTGTCGCCACCGCGATCCGCAGCAATGAGATCAGCCGCTTCGCCGAGCTCTTCGTCCGAGATGCCGCGATGTGTTCGGCCGCGTCCAGGTCGCCCCTCGCGAGGGCCGCGCCCGCGGCCTTCTTCCACGCGTCGCCGTGCCGTGTGCCCCGCATGTCCGCCAAGGCCTGGACGGCGAGGTCGGCGTATCCGATGGTCGCGGCGGCCACGGCCACCGCCACCAGACCCTCGTCACGCAGGTCGGTCCTCGGCAGGAGCTCGTCGCGCGCCATCGCCTGGTCAAGGACCAACCGCGCGCGGGTGGTGTCCCGGGTGGCACCAAGGGCCTGGGCGACGACGACGAACGCCGCCATGCGCTGATCGGGTTCCACCATGCCTGCCGCGGCGAGCTCCGCGTCCTCCAGCAGCGACTGCGCGTAGTGCGCCTGGCCTGCGTCGGCGGCCGCCGTCGCGATGGCGGCGAAGGCGCGGACGCGGTCCGACTCGGTGCCGAGCCTGCGCGCCAGGTGTTCGGCCTTGTCGAAGCGGCCGAGCAGTGCCCAGACGCCGGGGACTTCCGGCGGCAGGTTGGCTGTGACATGACGGATGTGGTCGGCCCACAGGGCCAAGCGCAGGAGCGTGGTGAAGTCCGCTCCTCTCGCCGCCACCAGATCGACGGTCTCTCCGAGGTCGCGCAGGGTGAGCTGGTTGCCACCGGAGCGGACGTACTGCAACCGGTGTCGCACAGGGTTCTGCAGTGCCAGCAGCGTGTCGACGTCGCCCTCGTCGGCGAGGAGCCGGGAGTAGTGGTTGAGCAGGTACATCGGTGTCGAGTCCGGCCAGCCCTTGTCTGCGAACCCCGCCGCCCATTCGCCAACGCGTTCGCGGTGTGCGGACTGAACTGTGTCGCCGAGGGTGGCGACCGTCTGGTCTCGAATGATGTCGTGCGCCAGTACATAGCGCCGCTCGCCGAACTCGTCGCGAGGTTCCACCAATCGACCGAACGTCTGCTCCAGCGTCTGGGTCGCCTCGAACCGGTCCGTCTCGACTGGGCTGAGTCCGACCAGGTCGTCGGCGGTGAGGTGCCCGTCCGCCGCGACCAGGAGCCCCAGCAGGGATCGGTTGAGCCGGGCGGTATCACGGTCGGAGTCATCCAGCGACCGGCGCAACTCCTGCAGCATGGCGTCCCGGGACTCGATCGAGCCCTCGGTCGCCCGCAATCGCATCGACACGCACGAGGTGCGCAACGGGTGGCGCTCGCCCACCGAGGCGAGCACGTCCGGCGAGTTCCGACTGGTGACCAGCACCCGACTGCCGTCCGGGAACGACTCGGGCAACTGGGAGGCGATACTGACCCCACGCTCGTTCCTGTCCTCGTCAAGACCGTCGACGACCAGCAGCAGCGTGTGCCCAGCGGCCCGGACGCGCGCCGCTGCCAGCCGCCAGAGGTCGTCCACCTCGAACCCGTGTGGCGTTGTCTGCCACGAGCGCGGCTTGCCCGCGAGCACGGCCAACTGGTCGGCCAGTGCGGCCCGGAACTCGGGCAGCCGGGAGCCGTCGGCCCGGGAGATGAAGAAGGCCGCGACCAACACATTTGCAGGCGGGTCAGTCGCCAGCGCGGCCGCGAGCGTGGTCTTGCCGGAGAACGGCTCACCGATCCACCACATGTACGGCTGCTCGCCGATGAGAAAGTCCGCGATCTGGGCGAACTCGACCTCCCGCCCCACCGGGCTCGGACACCGACTGGCGACCTTCTGCACCGTCGCCCAATACCGCGAGCGCCCGACCAGCGACAACGGCGTGGCAAGCGGGTCGCGCGCGGGCAGCTCGGGCAGGTTGGCGATGAAGTTGGCCCCCACGATGATGGGCGCGTTCACCGGCCCGTGAACCTGCACGTTGTGTCCGCCGACGAACCCGGCAACCGACTGCCCCGGCTCGGGGTCGAGCGAGTCGAGCTCATCCGGGACGTGGTCGTCCGGCCGCCACTGTTGGTCGTCGAGCAGGTCAGCCACCGCGCGGACACTCCCCTCGCCACTACCGATCGTGACCATCTTGCCACGCGTACGGCTATGGTTGAGGCAGGTCGCGCGCGAAAGGGGACGCTGGATGGGTCTCGAAGTAGTGGTCGGATTCCTGGTCGCCTGGGCCATCGCCAAGGGAAGGCGTGTCGCCGAACGCGCGGACGGCATCATCGACGAGACCCTCGACGCAGGCGTCGACCGAGTTCGTGCCCTCGTCAGCAGCAAACTCGACGGCGACCCCTCCTTGGAACGCCTGGCAACCGAGGCCACCACCGGAACGGTGACCGACCGCACCACCACGCGCGTGCGGCTCGCGTTGGAGGAAGCCGTGGAACAAGACCCGGAGTTCGCCACCCGACTACTGGAGGCGGTACGCGCGGCGTCCCCGCAAGTCCAGTCCGGCGCGGGCCAGTCCGTGTCCGGCACCGTCGAGGGCTCCAACGTCCAGGTCGGTGGCAATGTGGGCGGCGCGATCTGGATCCACAACCCCGAACGCTGACACATGCGACATCGCGTCGACCGTCCACTGTGGCTGGTGAACGGAGCGGAGCAGCGGTGATCGGGCGGCCGCCGCTCGTGCGGTGGACCTGTTGTCCCAAGGTCCCGCACGATGGCCGCTGGTTGAGATCCACTTGGACGACCTGGCCCACCTGCGCGCCTATCTCGCAGAACTACTTGCTGGATCTGTTGCCGAACTGTCGTGACTACGGGACTCCACTGGGGTGCTCGTTGCCGTGGTTGGTGTGTCCACGTCCACGGTTGGGGTTTCGGGGCGGGCTCGGTGGGGGAAGAGGGGGGAGATCAGGAGGAATAGGGCGATGATGACTGCTTGGACTATGAGGGCGTTGCGGAAGCTGGGGGTTGCTTCGCCGGTGAAGAAGACTGTGGTGAAGATGGCTACGCCTACTGAGCCGCCGATGGACTGGACCGCGGTGAGGACTCCGGAGGCGGAGCCGACCTCGTTGTCGGCGACGGCGCCGAGGACGGTGTTGAAGACGGCGGCGATGACTATTCCAGCGCCAATGCCGGTGACGACGCTGGCGGGGACGATTCGCCAGATGGTGAAGTCGGTTGCGTCGGCGAGGGCGAGCCACAGCCAGGCGATGCCTGCGAACTGGACCACGGCACCGGCCTGCAGCACCGCGCGCCCGAGTCTCGCGGCGAGTAGGCCGCCGCTGATGCCGCCGCCAACGGCCGTGCCGAGGGCGACGGGGAGGTTGCCCAGGCCGGCTTGTCCCGCGGTGAAGCCCTGGCCGATCTGGAGGAAGAACGTCAGCACCAGCTGGGTGCCGATCAGGCCCCCGAAGAACAGCGCGACCGCGACCAGTCCGACCGTGAACGCGGACTTGCCGAACAGGCTCGGCGTGACCAGCGGGGTGCGGTCGAGGCGAACCACACGACGCTGCCAGAGTGCGAACGCCACGTAGCCTAGTGCCGCCGCGGTGAGGGACAGCCATGTCCACAGTGGCCACCCCGCGGATTGCCCTTCGTTGAGCGGGAAGACAAGCAGCGCGGACGCGGCGGCGACGAGGACGGCGCCCACGATGTCCACTCGCAACGTCCTGGTCTGCTCGTCGCGGGGCACCAGTCGCCAGGACAGTGCGAGCGCGGCGATGCCGACCGGGACGTTGACCAGGAACACCAGCCGCCAGCCGAGGCCGAACAGGTCCCAGTCCACGAGCGCGCCACCCAGCACCGGGCCCAGGACGCCACCGAGCCCGAGGACGGGGCCGAACACGGCGAGTGCCTTGGTCAGCTCGCGCGGGGTGAGGTTGTCGCGCAGGATGCCCAGCCCCTGGGGCAGCATCATCGCTCCGGCGACGCCCTGCACCAGTCGGAAGGTGATCAGCAGACCGGTGTTCGGCGCGATCGCGCACAGCAGTGACGCGGCGACGAAGCCGATCAGTCCACTGAGGAACACCGGGCGGCGGCCGTAGCGGTCACCCAGGCGTCCGCCCAGGACCAGGCCCGCGCCGAGCGTCAGCGCGTAACCGCCGATCACCCATTGCAGCCCGACCGGGCTCGCCCCCAGGGACCGTTCCAGCGCCGGACCGGCCACGTTGACGATCGTGGAGTCCAGCAGGTCCATCAGCTCGACGACCAGCACGGTGGCCAGCAGCCACCACATCGATCGGGTCGTCTTCTTCTCTTGCACAGCCATGTCTTCGTCTCCGACCTGGGATGATCAGCGCCCGCCCGGGGCGGGGTCGTCGAGCCGGGATCAGTCCCGGGGCAGGGAGTCGGCGGTGTCGGTGTAGATCCGCACGACCTCGTTCAGGAAGTTCGCCACCACGTCACGGTCGCCGGCGCTCAGCGCCTCGACCAGGCCCTCCACACCGCGCAGCAGCGGGTTGAGGTGGTCGAAGAGCCGGGTCACCGACTCCTGGACCGGCTCGACCAGCACCTTGCGGCGGTCGGTGGCGTGCGGTCGGCGGACGACGTGCCCGGCCTTCTCCAACCGGTCCACGATGTGCGTGCTCGCCGCCGTGGACACCCGCAGCCGGTCGGCGATGTCCTTCGCGGTCAGCGGACCATCACTGGCGAGGTGCTCCATCGCCGACAGCCCGGTGGCGTTGACCCCCAGGGCCCCGCCCAGCCCCTTCTCGATCACCCGCGTCAGCGCCCCCACCTCTTGCAGCCGCTCCATGACCGGGTTGCCCACGCCGGGCGCGGTGCTTGCTGGGGGTGTCATGCCATCAGCTTACTAGCTAAGTCACTAACTAGGTTAGTTATCTTGTGTGAGAGACGCCACCTCCCCGCCGTGCAGGCGGACTGCGAAGTAGCTGACGCGGTGTCACCCGCGCCCGCCTGCCGACGAGGACAACGAGGACACTGGTCGCCGGGATGACTGCTGAATGGAGATGACCGTGGGCGACACCTCTGGGCGTGATGGGATTCGGCGGATGGACAACATCGCCATCGTTGTCGACGATCTGGCCGCCGCGAAGGCGTTCTTCGTCGAGTTGGGGTTGGAACTCGAAGGCGAGGCAACCGTCGAGGGCGCCGCGGTGGATCGGTTGGTCGGGTTGGCGGGGGTTCGGTCGGACATCGCGATGATGCGGATGCCGGACGGGCACGGGCGGATCGAGTTGACCAAGTACCACTCGCCGCCGGTTCTGATCGGGGACTCGCGGGCCCCGGCGAACGTGTTGGGCGCGCACCGCGTCATGTTCGCCGTCGAGGACATCGTGGACGTCGTCGAGCGGTTGCGGCCGCACGGGGCCGAGTTGCTCGGTGAGCTGGTGGAGTACGAGAACAGCTACCGCCTCTGCTACCTGCGCGGTCCCGCGGGCATCCTCGTCGCGCTGGCCGAGGCGACCGGGTGAGCGGCCCGCGCCGGGAAAAGGGTCCGGCAGATTGGGGTTGACCAATTGGTCGGGGAATCGACTTCTGCTAAGGCAATGGCCGAGAAACGCAGGTCAGCGCCGCCGACTAAAGGAATGCGCAAGGACGCCCGGCGATCGCTTTACAGGTGTGCGGGACGGTGTTGTGATGGCTGTGTTCGCACGAACAGTGACGCTGACTGAGGGGAGGGTCACCAATGTACGACATCGAGATCGTCGAGGACGCGGCCACGCTGCTCCACCACCCCGGCACCTGAGTCGGGTAGTCGAGGGCCGGTCGCGGGGCGTATGTGGCGCCCCGCGGCCGGATCTCCATTTTACGATCCGTGCGGCGCGATCGCCGAAGACCCGAGGAGTTCGCGGTGAAGGTTCGGCGCCTGGAGGGGTTGGTGTGCCGGTGGCAGCCGGAGGGGTTGCAGGTCGGGCTGGCCGACCGGCACCACTGGGTGCGGGTGCCGCCCGCGCTGTTCGGGCTGCTCGACCGGGCGGGCGAGTGGACCGACCTCGACGCGCTCACCGACGGCCTCGGGCCCGACACCGCCGCGCAGGCCGGCGCCGCGCTGCGCAAGATGGTCGACCTCGGGATCCTGGTCACCGAGGAGACCGAGACCCCGGCGTTGTGGCGGTACTGGGGCGCGGTGGCGCACCGGTTCCACACCGACGCGCGGGACGCGAACTACCTGGTCGATTCGCCTGAGCGCGATGCCGAGGCCAGTGCGATCGCGGCTGATGGTGCGCCGCCGCCGGTGTTCAAGGACTACCCCGGCGCGAGGGTGGTGATGCTGCCTCGGGCGCCGTTGCCGTTGCGCATGCCGGTCGAGACTGTTTTCACCTCCCGGCGTACGCATCGCCGTTTCAGCGCGGAGCCGGTGAGCCTCGACCAGCTCGGGACCCTGCTGTTCTACGCGTTCGGTCCCCAGCGGTTCCTCGACGGCGGTGTGTTCGGTCCGCAGCAGGCCAGGGTCAGTGCCTCGGCGGGCGGCAGGCACGAGGTCGAGGCGTACCTGGCGGTCTACAA
>NZ_FOGI01000023.1 GCF_900111175.1 Actinokineospora terrae | reverse complement strand
GCGGCTGGCCCGACTGGTTGCCCTACCAGCGTGACCTGGAGCTCAGGCCCCCTGGCCACCACGGGGTGGTTCTCATGCATTGACGTTAGCTCCACGGACTCGGGCGATCTGTGTCTGCGGAGTGCGCAGACCGGGTCGTCCGTCATTGTTTCTGGGGGGCGACCCCCCAGACTCCCACGGTGCGGTGGTGGAGTTGGCGGGTTCGCTGGCGGGGGTTGGGGGCGCGTGCAGCCGGGCGGGTGGGCTCGCGGGTGGGGTTGGTAGGGACGAGCATGGGGGGCGTACCTACGGACTTGGAGTTGGGGAATGACTGAGCGGGCGGCTACGACTGTGTGGAGTGGGGATCTGGCTCGGGGGGCTGGGGAGGTCAGCCTGGACACGTCCAAGGCGGCGGCGTTCACGGTGTCGTTCCCGTCGCGGGCGCAGGAGGCCAACGGGCAGACGAGTCCGGAGGAGTTGATCGCGGCGGCGCACTCGTCGTGCTACTCGATGCAGCTGTCCGGGTTGTTGGGGGCCAATGGGACGCCGCCGGAGCGGATCGAGACGAGCGCGGTGGTGAGCTTCGGGAAGAAGGGCGACGGGTTCGCGATCCTGGGGATCGCGTTGACCGCCAGGGCGAGCGTGCCGGGGCTCGACGGGGACAAGTTCGGTGAGATCGCCGAGACCGCCAAGCGGATCTGCCCGGTGTCGGCCGCGCTGACCGGGACCGAGATCACCCTCGACGCGGCGTTGAGCTGACGGCGAGGGGGCGGGGGACACGTGGTCCCCCGCCCCCTCCGGCGTCCGCCCCGGTGTCCGGACCGGGGGACGCACCACCGCGTGATCAGCCCGCGACGCCCGCGGGTTCGGCCTGGCGGGAACGCCCGATCACCTGGTCGACGGCCCACTTGCCCGGGCCGAAGAACGCGATCAGCAGGAACGACCAGGAGAACAGCGCCGCGCTCTCGCCGCCGTTCTCCATCGGGAACAGCCCGATCTTCTGGTGCACGACGAAGTACGCGTACGCCATGGTGCCGGAGCACAGCAGCGCGGCCCACCGGGTGCCCAGGCCCAGCGCCACGAGTCCGCCGCCGACGAGCTCGATCACCGCGGCCCACCAGCTGGGCCACTGGGCGAACGCGGGGACCTTGCCGGTGGCGGGACCGCCGAGCACGTCGAACAGGGTGGCGGCGCCGTGCAGGGCGAACAGGAAGCCGATGACGATCCGGAACAGGGCTAGTACGTGGTCCCTTGTTCTGTCGAACAGGTCCATGCCTGGCTCTCTTTCATTTCGGAACAACAGGGGGTCATCCATCCGTGGCCGAGGCCACACTGTCTGTAATGCCCCTGACCGTCATCCGGTTCAATGAGTGGCCGGGACCACACTTAGCGCTATCTGGTTGACTTGCCCGGCCATGAGAAGAGCCGTGATCCTCGCCGCGCCCCTGCTCGCGCTCGCGGCGTGCACCAGCACCGAGCCGCCCGCCGACCAGCCGCGGCCCACCACCACCGCCGTCGCCCCACCGACCCAGCCGACCTCCACGGGCGCGGCAGCCGCCCCGCCTGCCCCGGAGCCGGTCGCGGACGGGCCGTGCCCGTACCTGGAGAGCTCGGTGGTGGCCGACGCCAACGGGCAGCACGTGACCAAGGTGCGCACGTCCGGGGACAAACCCCACCCGGCGTGCTTCTACTACCGCCCGGACGGGAGCGTCCAGCTCACCGTCCGCGTCTACACCGGCGAACCGGCCATCGCGAAGCTGGTGGTCGACGAGGCCGCCCCCATCGCCTCGTCGAACCCCGCGTCGTCCCCGGCGGGGTGGACCGGCGGCTCGCTCTCCGGCGACAAGGGCGCCGTCTACGCCGTCGCCAAGGCGGGCACGGCGGTCGTGGTCAGTACCAACCAGGAGCAGACCATCAAGGCCCGCCGGATCACCGAGACGGTCATCACCAACCTCGGCCTCTGACCCCGGACGTGGCGAGGCGGCCGACCCCCGCAGGTCGGCCGCCTCGGTGCGGAGCTACTTCTCGGAGCTGATCGGCTGGTTCGGCTTGGCCTGGCCGTTGCGCTCGGCCCCACCGGTCGGCGTCTCGGCGACCGGCGGCTTCGGGCGTTGCGGCTGGGGCTCGACCGGGGCCTGCTGGGACTTGCCGCGCAGGACGACGGCCGCACCGGCGCCGATGCCCAGGACCGCCAGCAGCCACGGCCACCTGCGGCGCTTGGCCGACGGGTCCTTCGCCGCCTGCCGCGCGGCCGACTTGGCCGCCCGCAGCTGCGTCTCCAGCTCCTTGCGGTACTGCTTGACCTGCGGCTTGAGGTCCTTCTTCAGCTGCTTGACCTGGGCCCGCACCGGCCCGGTCGCCTTGCTCGCCCGCTTGGTCGCCGGGTGCCTGAGGGCGTCCTTGCGGGCCTGCTTCGCCGCCTTCGCCAGGTCCTTGCGGGCCTGCTGGGCCGTCTTGGCCAGGCGCTTGCGGGTGCGGCGGGTGGTCTGGATGACCTCTTCCTTGGCCACCTGCGCCGTCTCGGCCAGTGCCTCGGCGACCTGCTGGGGGGCGACGCCCTTGGCGGCGAGCTTCTGCTCGGCTGCGTGCGCCGCCTCCGCCCCGGCTGCTGAGGCGCGAACCGCACCTTCGCGGACCGCGCGCCAGCCGGTGCCGACGGCCTTGCCCACCGTCTCTCCGGCCCGGGTCATGGCTTCACCTCGTCCATCGTGTGCTCAGGGACCTTTCCTGACCCCGTCAATCCTGCCCCTTCCGAGCGGATCTCGCCGAAGATGGCACGATGGGGCGGTGGCAGACAGCAACGCATCCCTCGTCGGGACCAAGGTGACCGCCACCCTGCACACCTCGCAGGGTGACATCCGCATCGACCTGTTCCCGGACCACGCGCCCAAGACGGTCGCGAACTTCGTCGGGCTCGCCGAGGGCTCCAAGGAGTACAAGGCCCAGAACGCCCAGGGGGGAACCTCGGGTCCGTTCTACGACGGCTCGATCTTCCACCGCGTCATCGACGGCTTCATGCTGCAGGGCGGCGACCCGACCGGCACCGGCCGCGGCGGCCCCGGTTACGAGTTCGCCGACGAGTTCCACCCGGAACTGCAGTTCAACCGGCCCTACCTGCTGGCCATGGCCAACGCGGGCGCCAACACCAACGGGTCCCAGTTCTTCATCACGGTGGCCCCGACCACCTGGCTCAACTTCAAGCACACGATCTTCGGTGAGGTGGCCGACCAGGAGTCGCGCACCGTGGTGGACGCGATCGGCAACACCGCGACCAACCCCGGTGACAAGCCGGTCACCGACATCGTGATCACCAAGGTCACCATCGAGCGCTAGGTGACCCCACCACACCAGTCCGACCCGGGGACGCAGGCGGGCCTGCCCGCCTGCGTCCGCCACCCCGACCGGCTCACCGGGTTGAGCTGCACCCGCTGTGGTCGGCCCGCCTGCCCCGAGTGCCTCGTCGAGGCCTCGGTCGGCTTCCAGTGCGTCGACTGCGTGAACGCCGGACGGCAGGTCCGGTTGCAGCCGACGACGGTGGCCGGTGCCCGGCTGGAGAGCAAGCCGGTCCTGGTCCCCGCCCTGATCGCGATCAACGTCGTGGTCTTCGTGATCACCGCGCTGGTGGCGAAGGACCCCATCAACAACGACAGCTCCACGCTGTTCCACGAGCTCTCCGAGTACCCCCCGCTGGTCGCCGACGGCGAGTGGTGGCGGGTGCTGACCAGCGGTTTCCTGCACTTCGGGCCGATCCACCTCGCGGTCAACATGGTCGCGCTGTGGTTCCTGCGGGACATGGAGCTGCTGCTGGGCCGCGGCCGGTTCGCGATCGTCTACCTGCTGTCGCTGCTCGGCGGCAGCGCTGCGCCGTACGTGTTCGGCGAGCTGCGGGTCGAGGGCGCTGGCGCGTCCGGGGCCATCTACGGCCTGCTGGGCGGCTTGATCGTGGCGGTGCTGCGGCTCAAGCAGGACAAGCACGCGCTGATGAACGTCTTCGGCGTGCTCGCGGTGAACCTGGCGATCAGCGTGACCGTCCCGGGCGTGTCGCTGCTCGCGCACCTCGGCGGTCTGGCCGTCGGCGCGGCGGTGACCTTCGGGATGGTCTACGCGCCCCCGCAGCAGCGGCGGACGTGGCAGGTCAGCACCGTGGTCCTGGTGACCGCGGCGCTCATCGGGCTCTACGCCATCCGCACGGCGCAGATCCTGGACTGGCTCTACCCGGTCTAGCCGCGCTCGGGCTCAGGTGCGCAGGCGCAGCAGGTGCTCGACCACGTCCTGCGGGTCGGCACCGAGGTCGAGGCGGCCGAGCAGGACCAGGTCCGGTTCGGCCGCGTTGTCCGCGTCGAGTTCGAGGGCGCTGGACTCGCGGCCGAGCCTGCGGGTGTGCACCAGGCGCACGTTCACCTCGCCCCAGCTCCACTGCTTGCTCCCGCGTACCCCCCGAAGGGTGATACCCCGGGCATCCGCGGTCAGCCGCGGTCTGCGCAGCGTTCCGAGCAACGCGAAGACCCCGAGCAGTCCCGCTGCCGCGATGAGCAGCAGCGCACCCCTCGGGTCGTCGACCAGGGCCGCGACCAGCGCGGATGCAGCCGCCAGCAGCCAGCCGACGGCCACCACCCTGGGCTCGGGAGCCCACTGCGCTGACCTGTCCTCGGGTGTCACGGGCATTCATCCACAGTAGTTATCCACATTGGGGACTACTTACATCCGTGTGGTTCAGTGACTGTCCGCTGAATGGAGCAGTCCCCGTCGCCCAGCGTGGTGATAGCCGGGCGGGGGACCCGTGACCGCCGTGCGTGGGCTCAGCGCCACCGCATGGTCATCAGCAAACCGGAGATCATCAGGGCGAACCCGATGGCGAAGTTCCAGTTGCCGAGGTCGGTCATGAATGGGATCTTCTCGCCTGCGATGTAGTTCACGACCAGCCAGGCCAGGCCCAGCACCATGATGCCGAGCATCACGGCGATGTAGATCGGGTGTGACGGCCCAGCCTGCTTCACCTTCACAGGCGTGCGACGGTCGGCCGGTGGGGTGTACGCGGCCTTCTTGCGGACCTTGGACTTCGGCATGCTGTCCTCGCCTGACGTGGTGCGGTCGGGTGCGGGCGCGCTCGTGTTGGGACGACTCCCGCCGGTGCAACACGTTAACGTAGCTGAGCAGGTCGGCGAATCACCAGTCGCCAACGATGTTCGGATCCGCAGGCCGGAAGGAGCCTCGCGTGACAACGCTCGACACCGGTGGCCCGCCTGCCGGCGACCTCGACAGCCCCGACGAGCCGCCTGCGCGGCCGGACCGGGTGCGCACCGTCGTCCGCGGCATCGGCGAGTTGCTGATCACCGCCGGGCTGGTCGTGCTGCTGTTCGTGGTTTACGAGGTCTACGTGACCGACATCGTTTCCGCAGGTAAGCAGCGTGAGGCGACCTCGCAGCTGGACACCGAGTGGAACGACGAGGCCCCGGCCGCGCCCGAGCAGCAGCGGGTCGAGCGCTTCGACGGCCTCGGCGAGGGCGCCGGGTTCGCCAAGATGCACATCCCCTCCTTCGGCGCCGACTACTCGTTCACCATCATCGAGGGCACCACCGAGCGCTCCCTGGAGATCGGCCCAGGCCACTACAAGGGCACCGCGTACCCGGGCGAGCCGGGCAACTTCGCCGTCGCCGGGCACCGGGTCGGCAAGGGCGCCCCGTTCAACGACATCGACCTGCTGGGCTCCTGCGACGCGATCGTGGTCGAGACCAGGTTCAACTGGTTCGTCTACCGCATGCTGCCCAAGAAGGACGAGGTCGACGGCTGGGCGGCTGGCAAGGGCACCGACCCGCGCTGCCAGGGCGTAGCCCCCCTCGGCGGCCCTTACACCGGCCTCGTCGGCCAGCAGATCGTCAACCCCAGCCAGGGCACCGTCATCGCCCCCATCCCCGGCCAGGCGGGCGGCGCCCCCAGCATCGGTGAACGCGCCACCCTGATGACCCTGACGACCTGCCACCCCCGCTTCTCCGACCGCCAACGCCTCATCGTTCACGCCGTCCTGGTCAAGCAGTGGGCGAAGGACCCGACCAAGCCCGGCGAGACGCCACCCGAGTTGAAGGAGACCAGCTGATGTACGGGTGGATCTGGCGCCACCTCCCGGGCCCCACCGCCGTCCGGGTGCTGACCGCCGTCGTCCTGGTCGCAGGCGTCATCGCCCTGCTGATGCTGGTCGTCTTCCCGTGGGTCGAGCCCAAGCTGCCGTTCAACCAGGTCACCACCCAGTGAGTTCGGCGGTCCACCGCTGACCGGCTGCCGTGGATATGTCGGGCGCGGGAGGCGTGGGTGGGCGGGTAGGTTGGCCCGCATGCGCGTTCTCGTGGTCGACAACTACGACAGCTTCGTCTACAACCTCGTGCAGTACCTGGCGCAGTTGGGTGCTGAGTGCGAGGTCTGGCGCAACGACGCGGCGGAGTTGGGGCGGGCTGATGTGCTCGACGGGTTCGACGCGGTTCTGGTGAGTCCTGGGCCCAGTACGCCGGAGCGGGCGGGGCGCAGTGTCGAGGTGGTGCGGCGGTGTGCCGACGCGGGGACGCCGTTGTTGGGGGTGTGCCTGGGGCACCAGGCGATCGCGGTGGCGTGGGGGGCGACCGTGACGCAGGCGCCGGAGTTGTTGCACGGGAAGACGAGCCAGGTGCGGCACAACGGGGGTGGGGTGCTCAAGGGGCTGCCGGACCCGTTCACCGCGACGCGCTACCACTCGCTGTCGATCGTGCCGGACACCATCCCGGACGACTTCGAGGTCACCGGGCGGACCGAGAGCGGCATCGTGATGGCGATGCGGCACCGGGAGCTGCCGGTGCACGGCGTGCAGTTCCACCCCGAGTCGGTGCTCACCGACGGCGGCCACCGGATGCTGGCCAACTTCCTCGCCGACGCGGGCTTCGAGGTGCCCCCGGCGCGGGTCGAGGAACTCGAGCGCGGCATGCGCGAGCTGACCAAGGCGCTCGGCTAGGACCAAAGCCCAAGGCCCCCACCGGCGTACCGGTGGGGGCCTTGTCGTAGGAGCTACCTGGTCGGGAAGGTCGGGATCGTGGGCGTGTTGCGCGCCTTGCCGATCCGCACCCCGATCGTGGTGTCCTTGCCGATCTTGTCGCCCGGCTGCTGCTGCTGGTCGACGATCTTGCCGACCTGGTCGGGGTCGTTGGTCGGCTCGTCGATCACGTTGAACTGGCCGGACCAGCCGCGCTGGCGCAGCAGGGCCTCGGCCTCGGCGCGGGTCTTGCCCTCCAGGTCGGGCATCTCGATGTCGACCTTGTCGCCCTTGGAGACGCTCAGCGTGATCGTGGTGCCCTTGCGCGCCTTGCCGCTCTTGGGCGCCTGGTCGACGACCTCACCGGCCGGGCGGTCCGAGGACACGTCCTTGCGCTGCGGCACGAAACCGGCGGCGGTGAGGTTCTTCGACGCGGTCTCGAAGTCCTGGCCGACCAGGTTGGTGACCTCGACGGTGTCGGGGCCCTTGCCGACCACCAGCTTGACCTGGGTGCCGGGGTTGACCTGCTGGCCGACCGGCGGGCTGGTCTCGACGACCTTGCCGATCTGCTTCTCGTCGTCGACCTCGACCTCGTCGACGGCCGCGGCCACCCCGAGCTTGGCGTCCTGCAGGATCTTCTTGGCCTCGTCCTGGGTCTTGCCTGCCACGTCCGGCACGGCGACCTTGCCGGGCGCGGTGCCGATCTTCAGCGTGATCCGGTCGCCCTTGCGCACCTGGGCGCCCGCGGCAGGCGCGGTGTCGACGACCTTGCCGATGTCGTCGGCGGTGCACGGACCCGGTTGGCCGTCGGCGGTCTGCTCGCAGGCGACCGCCTCGCGGACCACCTGCAGGCCCTGGTTGGCCAGGGTGGCGTTGGCCTGCGCCTCGACCTGCTTGCGCACGTCGGGTAGCGCGAACGAGTCGGCGGTCGTGGGTTTGTCCTTGCCGCTGAGCAACAGGAACAGCAGCGCGATCAGGGCGGCGACGACGAGGGCTACCAGCACGATCAGCCAGGTCTTGCGCCGTTTGCGCGCGCGGTCGTCCTCGGCGTCGTAGGCGTTGTAATCGTCGTAGTCGTCCGAGAGCACCTCGGGCCGGTGGCGGCCGCGCACCTCGGGCTGCCGGTTCTGGCCCAGCACCGCGGTGCGGTCCTCGTCGGTCATCACCATCGGCGCAGCGGGGCGCTGGCCGGAGAGCACGCGCACGATGTCGGTGCGCATCTCGGCCGCGGACTGGTACCGGTTCGCCGCGCCCTTGGACATCGCCTTGAGCACGATGGCGTCCAGCTGCGGGCTGACCCTCGGGTTCAGCGCCGACGGCGGCCGCGGGTCCTCGCGCACGTGCTGGTAGGCGACGGCGACCGGCGAGTCACCGGTGAACGGCGGCTCACCGGTGAGCAGCTCGAAGAGCACGCAGCCGGTGGCGTAGACGTCGGAGCGGTTGTCCACGGTCTCGCCGCGGGCCTGCTCGGGGGACAGGTACTGGGCGGTGCCGATCACCGCGGAGGTCTGCGTGACCGCGACCTGGCCGTCGGCGAGCGCGCGGGCGATGCCGAAGTCCATCACCTTCACCGCGCCGGAGCGGGTGATCATCACGTTGGCGGGCTTGACGTCGCGGTGCACGATGCCGTGCCGGTGGCTGAAGTCCAGCGCGGCGCAGACGTCGGCCATGATCTCCATGGCGCGCTGGCCGGGCAGCGGTCCCTCGGACTTGACGATGTCGCGCAGCGTCCGCCCGTCGACGTACTCCATGACGATGTAGGGCAGCGGCCCGGTCTCGATGCGGGTCTCGCCGGTGTCGTAGACGGCCACGATCGCCGGGTGGTTGAGCGCGGCGGCGTTCTGCGCCTCGCGGCGGAACCGCTCCTGGAACTGCGGGTCGCGGGCGAGGTCCTGGCGGAGCACCTTCACCGCGACCTCGCGGCTGAGCCGGACGTCGCGGCCGCGGTGGACCTCGGACATGCCGCCGTAACCGATCGTCTCACCGATCTCGTAGCGGTTCGAGAGCAGTCGCGGTGTGGTCATCGGTGCGTTGCCCCGCTCCTAGTCAATGTCCTGTCCCATCATGCCTGCTGTGGCGACCGTCGTCGTCCGGTCGTCGCTCATCCCGCGGGTCCGTTCTGCCTGCACCTGATTGTGACTGGCGCGCCGCGCGGGACCCGGCCCACTGGCGAGACTTCGACAACCAGGCAACCGGTCGGGTCCTGCGGCACGAGGCCGTCCTCGGTGAGCACCATCGGTGACGCGCCGAGCCTGGTCAACTCCGCGGCCACCTCGTCCGCGGGCCGCTTGGCGTACCGGGTGGGGATGATGGTGACCGTGTCGTCGTCCTCGCCCTCGGTGGGACGCGGGGTGCGCGAGGTGGGTTGCTGCCCGGCGGGTGGTCCGCCGGGTTCCTCGCTGTCGTCGGGCACGACCGCGGTGGTGGTGCGGGGTGCCTGCTCGCCGGGCAGGTCCCCCGGCCCGTCCGAGCTGAAGATCGCGGGGAGGCCGATCGCCAGCGCGACGATCAACGCGATCGCCAGCACCACGATGGCCACCCATAAGCCGCCCCGGCCGGAGCGCTGCGGGGGTGGCTGCATCGCGAAACCGGTCGAGTTCGGATGTCCCGGCGGTGGCGCCACCGGGTGCATGCCGGGGTGGGTGCCGGTCGGCGGGGTGCGCATGCCGTGCCGTTGGGCGGCCATGGCGTACCCGGCCGGCGCGGGCAGCGGGCGGCCCGCGCGGATGGCGGCCACCGCGGCGGCGAACTCGCCACCGCTGCCGTAGCGCTGCCGGGGGTCCTTCACCAGCGTCGCCTCGATCACCGCGCGCGCGCCGGGCGGGATGTCCGGCGGCAGCGGCGGCGGGATGTCGCGGATGTGCATCATCGCGACCGTCACCGCGTTCTCCGACAGGAACGGCCTGCGCCCGGTCAGGCACTCGTAGCCGACCACGGCGAGGGAGTACACGTCGCTGGCGGGTTCGGCCTCGTGCCCGAGGGCCTGCTCGGGGGCGATGTAGTGCGCGGTGCCCATGACCATGCCGGAGCGGGTGACCGGTGCCGCGTCGGCCGCCTTGGCGATGCCGAAGTCGGTCAGCTTCACCACGCCGGTCGGGGTGATCAGGATGTTGCCCGGCTTCACGTCGCGGTGCACGTACCCGCGTTCGTGCGCGGCCTGCAGCGCGTGCCCGGCCTGCTCGAGGATGTCGAGGGTGCGCTCGGCGCCGATCCGGCCCTCCTTGGCCAGGATCGCCGCGAGCGGGTCGCCCTCGACCAGTTCCATCACCAGGTACGCGGTGTCCTGCGGGCCGTCGACGATGGACGCGGTCTCGCCGTAGTCGTGCACGGAGGCGATGCCGGGGTGGTTGATCGACGCGGTCGTGCGCGCCTCGGTGCGGAAGCGGTGCAGGAACTCGGCGTCCCCGCACAGCTCCGGCTTGAGCACCTTGACCGCGACGTTGCGGTCGAGCCGGGTGTCGGCGGCCTCCCACACCTCGCCCATGCCGCCGACCGCGATCCGGCGGGCGAGCCGGTAGCGGTCGGCGAGCAGTTGGCCCGAGGTGAACACGGCTCAGCCACCGCCAAGCGCGGCGGCGATGGTGGCCCTGCCGATCGCGGCGGAGAGCTTGCCGCCGGTCGCGGCCACGTCCTGGCTCTCCACGACGACGGCGATCGCGATCTTCGGGTCGTCGGCGGGCGCGAAGGCCACGTACCAGGCGAACGGCGGGGTGTTCTTCGGGTCGTTGCCGGTCTCGGCGGTGCCGGTCTTGGACGCGATGGTCAGCCCGTCGCGCTTGCCGTCGCCGCCGGTCTTGGCCTCGGAGGCGACCATCATGTCGCGCAGCTGCCCGGCGGCGTCGCGGGACATGGCCCGGCCGAGGCTGTCGGTGTCGAGCCGGGAGATCTCCGAGAGGTCCGGCGCGAGCACCGACTTGACCAGCTGCGGCCGCATCCGCTCGCCGCCGTTGGCGATGGTGGCCACGATCTGCGCGTTCTGCAGCGGGCTGAGCCGCACGTCGCGCTGGCCGATGCCGGTCTGCATCAGCGCGGCCTTGTCGCCGACGCTCATGCACGCGGTGGACGGGCCGATGCAGGACTGCTCGACGCGCATCGGGACGGCCAGGTCGGACTCGCCGATGCCGAACGCGGCCGCCTGCTCGCTGACCTTGCCGGGGCCGAGGTCACCGGCCAGCTGCGCGAAGGCGGTGTTGCACGACAGCGACAGCGCGACCTCCATGGTCACCCCGTTCGGGGTGCCGTTGCAGAAGCCGCGGTTGTAGTTGCGCAGCTCGGAACCGCCGACCTGGAGCCGGTCGGTCGAGGTGACCTGGTCCTCCTTGGACTTGCCGTCCTCGAGCGCGGCGGCGGCGATGACGAGCTTGAACGTCGAGCCCGGCGCGTAGGTCTCCGAGATGGCCCGGTTCAGCATCGGCTTGCGCTTGTCGGCGTTGTAGTCCTTCCACGCCTTCTCCTGCGCGGCACCGTCGTGCGCGGAGAGCGTGTTCGGGTCGTAGGACGGGGTGCTGACCATGGCCAGGATCTCGCCGGTCTTCGGGTTGAGCGCCACCACCGAGCCCGCGAACCCGGCCTTGGCCATCGCGTCGTACGCGGCGGTCTGCGCGGCCGGGTTGATGGTCAGCTCGATGTTGCCGCCGCGCGGGTCGCGACCGGTGATCAGGTCGGACAGGCGGCGCACGAACAGCCGGTCGTCGGAGCCGTTGAGGATCTCGTCCTCGGCGCGCTCCAACCCGCCCGCGCCGTAGCGCACCGAGTAGAAGCCGGTGACAGGCGCGAAGGTGGGGCCGGCGGTGTACTGGCGCAGGTAGCGCAACCGGTCGTTGGTCGGCAGGACGGTGGCCAGCATCTGGGCCTGGTTGTTGGCGCCCCTGGCGAGGATCTTGCCGCGCTCTCGGGAGTACTCCTCCAGCAGGACGCGCTGGTTGCGCGGGTCCTCGCGGTAGTCGTCGGCCTTGATGATCTGGATGTAGGTGGCGTTGGCCAGCAGCAGGATGATCATGCCGAGCATGGCGAGGCCGACCCGGCGCAGCGGGGTGTTCATGTCGGCCGCTCCACCATCACCGTGTGCGCCTCCGCGATGGGGGCCTGGGGCACCGGCCGCGGCCTGGCGCCGGTCTGCGGCCTGCGCGCGGCGTCGGAGATCCGCAGCAGCAGCGCGATCAGCACGTAGTTGGCCAGCAGCGAGGAACCCCCGTAGGACAGGAACGGCGCGGTGATGCCGGTCATCGGGATGAGCTTGGTGACGCCGCCGACGACCACGAACACCTGCATGATCAGCAGGAAGGACAACCCGCCGCCGAGGAGCTTGCCGAAGGTGTCGCGCACGGCGAGCGCGCTGCGCATGCCGCGCAGCGCCAGCACGGTGTAGACCAGCAGCAGCGCGGCGAGGCCGATGAAGCCGAGCTCCTCGCCGATCGCGGCCGCGATGAAGTCGGTGTTGGCCAGCGGCACCAGTTCCGGGCGGCCCGCGCCGAGGCCGGTGCCGCCGACCCCGCCGGTGCCGAGCCCGAACAGCGCCTGCGCGATCTGGTAGCCGCCGCCCGCGTCGGCGTAGGTCGCCAGCGGGTCGAACCAGTTCGCCACGCGCTGCTGCACGTGGGTGAACAGGTTGTAGGCGACGATCGCGCCGCCGACGAACAGCGTGAGGCCGAGCACGACCCACACGGCGCGCTCGGTGGCGACGTAGAGCATCACCAGGATGGTGCCGAAGAACAGCAGCGAGGTGCCGAGGTCCTTCTGGAACACCAGGACGCCCAGCGAGACCGCCCACGCGAACACGACCGGCCCGAGGTCGCGCGCCCGCGGCAGGTCCACCCCGAGCACCCGGCGACCGGCCGCCATGAACAGGTCGCGTTTGGACACCAGGAACGCGGCGAAGAACACCAGCAGCAGGATCTTGGCGAACTCACCCGGCTGCAGCGAGAACGGACCGGCCTTGAGCCAGATCTTCGCGCCGTTGATCGTCGGGGCGATGACGCTGGGCAGGAACGCGGGCAGGGCGAGCAGGACCAGCCCGACCAGGCCGAAGGTGTAGCTGTACTTGGTGAGCGTGCGGTGGTCCTTGACCACGATCAGCACGGCCAGGAACAGCGCCAGCGCGACCGTGGTCCACAGGATCTGCTTGGGCACGTCGTTGTTGATCTCCCGGCCCGCGCGCAGCGCCTTCTCGGTCATCGCCAGGTCGATCCGGTAGATCATCACCAGGCCCAGGCCGTTGAGCAGCGCGACGCAGGGCAGGATCAGCGGGTCCGCGTACGGCGCGAACCGCCGCACCGCCACGTGCGCGACACCGAACAGGCCCAGGAACGCCAGCCCGTACCAGAAGATGCGCAGCGTCAGCTGCTGCTCCTGGTTGGCCTCGACGAGCATCAGCGCGGCGGAGACCACGAAGGCGGCGAACCCGAGCAGCAGCAGCTCGGTGCCGCGCCTGGTCGGCGCCGCGGCGGCGTCGGTGCCTGCGCTGCTCTGCCCGGCCGCCGGACCACCCGCGCCCTGGACCGGAGATCCCATCAGCCGCCGCCCTTGTCCTCGTCCCGCGGGTTGCGGCAGTTGACCCCGGGTTGCGGCTCGACCTGCTCGGACGTCTGCGCCGAACTCGTCCCCGGCAGCGTCGGCGTGGTCGTGGCGACCTGGTCGGAGGTCGGCGCCAGCGGGTTCGTGGTGCTGGTCAGCTGCCCCGGCTGGGTGCCGGGCTCCGTGGTCGTCGTCGGCGTGCTCGGCGAGGTCACCAGGCTGTCGCAGTCGGGCAGGCCGAACTTGCTGCGCAGCCCGCGCACGAACTCCCGCGCCTCGACGATGTTGCCGAAGGTGTTGTTGCCGTTGCGGACTTCTTCCTTGCCGAACTGCTCCAGGTCGTCGACGTAGAACTTGTCGCACGTGGCCACGTTCGGGTCGCAGGAGCCCTGCAGCTGGCTGTTGAGGGACAGGCCGAGCACGCTGCCGCGCACCCCCTGGAAGATCGCGATCTCCCCGCCGTCGCCCTCACCGACGAAGTACTGGTTGTTCACCCAGATCCTGGCCGCCACCGCGCCGGAGCCCAGCAGCACGAGCAGCAGCAGCAACCCGACCACCAGCCGCACCCGCTTGCGCCGCTTGACCTTCGGGTCCGGCGGCGGGGGCTGCTCGACCTTCCTCGGCTCCGGCCGGGGCGTGGTCATCGCGCTCGCCCGCGACGCGGCCGAGTCCGGTGGCGGTGTCTCGTCCGAGCCGTTGCCCGCGGCGCCGCCGACGATGGGGTGGTTGTCCCCGTAGTCCACGTCCACCACGTCGGCGATGATCACCGTCACGTTGTCCGGACCACCGCCGCGCAGCGCGAGCTCGATCATCCGGTCCGCGCACTCCTGCGGGTCCGGGATCTGGATCGCCTCGGACAGCGTCTCGTGGCTCACCGGACCGGACAGCCCGTCCGAGCACAGCAGGTACCGGTCGCCGGGGCGCGCCTCGCGCACCGTCAGCGTCGGCTCCACCTCGTGCCCGGTCAGCGCCTTGAGCAGCAGCGAGCGCTGCGGGTGCGTCGCGGCCTCGTCCTCGGTGATGCGACCCTCGTCGATCAGCGACTGGACGAAGGTGTCGTCGTGGGTGATCTGCGAGAACTGGCCGTTGCGGCGCAGGTACACCCGGGAGTCCCCGACGTGCACCAGCCCGATCCGGTTGCCCGCGAACAGGATGGCCGACAGCGTCGTGCCCATCCCGTCGAGCTCCGGATCGCTGGCCACCAGTTCGGCGATCGCGCCGTTGCCCGCGAGCGTCGCCTCGCGCAGCTGCCCGAGCAGGTCCTCGCTCGGTTCGTCGTCGTCGAGCGGCGCGAGGGCGGCGATCACCACCTTGCTGGCGACCTCACCGGCGACGTGGCCGCCCATCCCGTCGGCCAAGGAGAGCAGGCGTGGGCCCGCGTACACGGAGTCCTGGTTGTTGGAACGCACCAGGCCCCGGTCGCTGCGGGCCGCGTAACGAAGAACAAGGGTCATGAGCGCAGCTCGATCACCGTCTTGCCGATACGGATCGGGACACCAAGTGGCACCCGGAGGGGTTGGGTGACCTTAGCCCGGTCCAGGTAGGTCCCGTTCGTCGAGCCCAGGTCTTCCACGTACCAGTCCGTCCCGCGCAGCGACAACCTCGCGTGCCTGGTCGAGGCGTAGTCGTCGTCGAGCACCAGGGTCGAGTCGTCCGCCCGCCCCATCATGATCGGCCGCCCGTCGAGGGTGATCCGCGTCCCCGCCAACGCCCCGTGCGTCACCACCAGCTGTCTCGGCGCCTTCCCGCGCATCTTCGCCGCGGTCGACTTCCGGAAGCCGGGCACCGCGACACGCAACCCCGACGCGGCGTAGAGGTCCGAGCGGACCACCCGCAACGCGGCGAGCACGAACAGCCAGAGCAGGGCAAGGAACCCGGCTCTGGTCAGCTGCATCACCAACTCAGGCACTTGTTGCGACCGCTCCGCTTCTTGGGGTGTCCACGTCAGAACCGGGGCCACACGGGATGACCACAGCGCACAGTGTCCAACTCGACGTGAGGACTGCCCAGGGTGACCCCCGGACAGCCCTCGGTAAGACGTCTGGCCGACCTCGTTGATGAGGACGTCCGCCGACCTCGTTCGTTGCCTCGCGCGACTCGGGCTTCCCCGACCCGAGGGCGCCCGACCACCGGACGAGCGCCTGGCGCGACCGCGTCAGCCCTGGGTGCGGAACACCAGCGACGAGTGGCCGATCCGCACCACGTCGCCGTCGGCGAGCTGCCAGGTCTGCACCGGGGTCCCGTTGACCGTCGTCCCGTTGGTCGACCCTAGGTCGGCCAGGGTCGCGCTCTGCCCGTCCCAGGTGATCTCCAGGTGGCGGCGCGACACCCCGGTGTCGGGCAGCCGGAAGTCCGCGTCCTGGCCGCGGCCGACGACGTTGCCGCCCTGCTTCAGCGAGTAGTTGCGGTTCGAGCCGTCGTCGAGCTGCAGGCTCGCCGAGAGCTGGCGCGGACCGGTCTGCACCGCAGGCGGCGCGTACCCGCCCTGCTGGCCGTAAGGGTCCTGTCCGTACCCACCCTGCTGCTGGCCGTAACCCTGGTCGTAGCCGCCCTGCTGCCCGTAACCGGGCTGCTGCTGGCCGTAACCCTGGTCATACCCACCCTGCTGGCCGTAACCCTGGTCATACCCACCCTGCTGCTGGCCGTAACCCGGCTGCTGCTGGCCGTAACCCTGGTCGTAACCGGCCTGCTGCTGCCCGTAACCTGGCTGCTGCTGGCCGTAGCCCTGGTCATAGCCACCCTGCTGCTGCTGGCCATAACCCTGGTCGTAGCCGCCGCCCTGCTGGGGCTGCTGCTGGCCGTAGCCGTGACCGTAGTTGGGATCGTTGCCGTACTGGCCCTGGCCGTACCCGTATTGCTGCTGTCCGTACGGGTCGCCATCAGGCGCCTGGCCGTAGCCGGGGGGCTGGCTCATGGATCGGTCTCCTGCGTTGCGGGGTTGTGCCGGCCGTCTGCCTGCCTGGTGGCCTGCACCGCCGCCGGAAGGACTGGCCTTCACGTCGGGGTCGACGGTCGAGCGGGTTCGGAACTGTCCGGTGTGCAGCGCGTCGGAGCGCTCCAAGGAGACTACGACGTCTCCGTAGGTATCCCATCCGTGCTCGGTGAGATGCTCGGCCACGCAGTCCGCCAACAGCGCCCTCATGCGGTCCTCGTCACCAGCGAAGTTCTGGTGGTCGGCCGGACCCAACTGCACCACGTAGTGGTTGGGAGCCAACAACCGACCACCCGCCAACTCGCGGATGTTGTCCTCGCTCTCGCGCTGCAGTGCCTGCGCGACCTCCTGCGGCACCACGTTGCCACCGAACACGCGCGCGAAAGTGCTGCCCACGACGTCCTCCAGCTTGCGGTTCAACCGCTGGCCGATGCCCATGGGACCTCCTTTCCGCCCGTGCTCCTGGACCGATCGTATCCGGGCGCGCCATGCAGGACACGGGTATGTGCGAACCGGGTTTTCGAGCGTGCTAGTGTTCTCCACGTCCCGCAGGGGGCAGCACCACTCGGGCGAGTGGCGGAATGGCAGACGCGCACGGTTCAGGTCCGTGTGTCCGAAAGGACGTGAGGGTTCAACTCCCTCCTCGCCCACGACCGACGGCCGATCTGTGTCCACGGAGAGCGTGGACTGGGTCGGTCGTCATTGTATCTGGGGGTCGAACCCCCAGACCCCCACGGTGCGGGGGGCGCGTAGTGCGAGGGACGAGCACGTAGCGGGGTGGGGACCCTGGCGGACGTGGCTTGGGCTTGCTTGGCCTTCGGCCGTTGCATCGGGACTAGGGGGGCCGGCTCGGGCTTCGCCTTTCGCGGGGGTGGGGTTGGGGGTCCACGGAATACGTCTGTTCTTTGGGTGGGGTGAACTAATTGTTTCCTCAACGAGGGAGTGGGGTTGGGAAGATCAAATTGTGGGGGGAACTCGGGGTGGGGGGTGTTCGTTGGGGGACTGTGGGTAGTTGAGGCGGGTGGGGGGTTGGGTGGGGGTCACCCGGACGGCCGCATAGTTGGGGTGAAGTCGGGATGTCGGTCGTCGACCGGTTACCGACCGTCTGGCGCCGCCGGTCGCAGGAGAGCGGTTCTGGGGTCTTAAACGTCCATGCCGAACTGGTACTCAATTGAAGTACCGATTCGAACACCTCGTCAGCCCGGTAGCGGGCAGGCGGCGGGGTGGCAGCGAAGGGCGGAAGTTCGTGACCGGCATTCCTGGGCGCACTGCGGTAACCGAGAGCCTGAAGGCACTGCCCGCGCAGCTGACGCCGCCGGTGGAGCTGCCCGCCGGGGTGCACGAGCTCGCCGTCGCCGCCGCCGCGGCGCTCGGCTGGGACGGGACGGTGCTGCCGGAGATGACGCTGCACGGCCGCCGCGTGTGCCTGGTCGTCGACCTCAAGGCCGATGTGCACGCCGAGCGGATCTGCCTGGGGCAGGAGCCGGTGACCGACCGCGCGAGCGTGTCCACTTGGGCGTGGCCCGAGCTCAACGGCCGGGTCCCCGAGCCCGCCGTGCGCATCGTCGGCGCCATCGCGGTGGCCCGCCACTGGCGCACCGGCCTGGCGAACGCGGTCCCCTTCCTGCGCTACGGCGACACCGCGATGGTCCTGCCCACCTCCGCCGTACTCACCCACGACTACCTCGCCAACTGCCTGCCCCGCTCCCGCGCCTACGGCGTCGCGATCGTCAGCGCCGAGCCGGACGCCAAGGTCGAGCTCGACCTCCCCGGCCGCCAGGACCGCGCGTACCCCGAGGTCGACGCCCTCTACCGCTGGGTCAGCGAACTCGCCTACGACCAGATCCTCGACGGCGCGGCGGCCACCAGCTGATCGCTATAGGGTCGGTCGCATGCGGCTGGTGATCGCGGGCGGACACGGCAAGATCGCGTTGGTGCTGACCGGGCTCGCCGCCGATCGCGGCGACACGGTCATCGGGGTCGTGCGCAACCCCGACCACGTCGACGACATCCGCGCCCGCGGTGGCGACGGTGTCGTGCTCGACCTGGAAACCGCGACGGCGGAACAGGTGGCGGCCGTGCTCGCCGGTGCGGACGCGGTGGTGTTCGCCGCGGGCGCCGGTCCCGGCAGTGGGATCCCGCGCAAGGACAGCGTCGACCGCGGTGCCGCCGCGCTGACGGCGGAGGCCGCGCAGATCGCACAAGTGCGGCGATACGTGCAGATCAGCGCCATGGGCCTGGACCGCGGCTCGGCCGACGAGGTGTTCTCCGCCTACCTGGCCGCGAAGGACGCCGCCGAGCGGGACCTGCGGGCCCGCGATCTCGACTGGACGATCGTCCGACCGGGCAGGCTCAGCGACGACGCGCCCACCGGCCGCGTGTCGCTCGGCGCCTCAGTCGCACCGGGTGTGGTGAGCCGCGCGGATGTCGCCGCCGTGCTGGTGGCGGTGTTGGACGAGCCGCGCACCGCGGGGTTGACCCTGGAACTCGTCGGCGGTGACGTCCCTGTCGTCGAGTCCGTCGCGGCCGCCGTCAGGTGATCGGGCCCAGAACCTTGTCGGTGTAAGGGTTTCGGAAGATCCCGTCCGGGTCCACTTCGGAGCGGATGCGGGCGAAGTCGTCGAACCTCGGGTATAGGGCGCGGAGCTTCTCGGCGTCGAGGGTGTGCATCTTGCCCCAGTGCGGCCGCCCGCCGACGGAGGCGGCGATGGACTCGAAGAGGGCGAAGTAGTCGCGGTACGGCATGCCCCGGTACTGGTGGATGGCGATGTACGCCGAGTCGCGGTCGTGGGCGGTGGAGAGCCAGATGTCGTCGCGGGCGGCGACGCGGACCTCGACCGGGAACATGATCGGGTCGGCGAGTTGGGGGACGCGGGCGCGGAGTTCGGCGAGCACCTCCGCAAGTGCCTCGCGGGGGATCGCGTACTCCGATTCGACGAACCGGACTCGTCTGCTCGTCACGAAAACCTTGTGCGACACATCGCTGTAAGAGCGCGGAGATAGCACTGACGCCGAGAGCTTGCTCAGTGGTCTAACCAATTGTGGTACGAACCGGCCGATCTTGCACAAAGCGCCGAAGGCACCGTTCTCCAGCACTTCGTACTCGAAGAACTGGCGCACCGGGCCGAGCGGTCGGGGAAGAGCGCCGGCCGGTAGGCGGTTGTTGCGCTTGGTGAGTGCTTTCCGCCCGTACGGGAACCAGTAGAACTCGAAGTGGTCGTTGTCCGCGCAGTTCTGGTCCAGCTGCTCCAGCACCTGCTCCAGCGGCTCCGGCTGCTCGGCGGCGGCCAGCACGAACGCCGGTTCGGTGCGCAGCGTGACCGTGCTGATCACACCGAGTGCGCCGAGGCTGATCCTGGCCGCGGCGAACAGGTCCGGCCGCTCGGTCGCCGAGCAGCGGACCACCGACCCGTTCGCCAGCACCAGTTCCAGGGCGCTGACCTGGGTCGCGATCCCGCCGAGCCGGGCGCCGGTGCCGTGCGTGCCGGTGGAGATCGCGCCCGAGACGGTCTGCGCGTCGATGTCGCCGAGGTTGGCCATGGCCCGGCCGCGCCGGTCGAGTTCGGTGTTCAGCTCGGCGAGCGTCGTGCCCGACCGGACGGTCACGTCGGCACCGTCGGCGGAGACGACCCCGGTCCAGGTCGAGAGGTCCAGCGCGGCGCCGTGCGCGGCGGCCGCCGGGGTGAACGAGTGGCCGCTGCCCCGCGCCCGCACGGTCAGGCCGCGGTCGGCCGCCGAGGTGATCGCCGCGCTGATCGCGGTCACGTCGGCGGGGGAGTGCAGCTCCACCGCCGTCGCCGTCTCCGTGCCCGCCCAGTTTCGCCAGGCCAGCGGGGTGTCCTGTGCCATCGCACCTCCCAGTGCCGCACGCTAAGTGAATGCACTTCACATTTCAAGACCGGATGCCGTACGGTTGTCCGGTGCGCCTCTCCCGCGACTCACTCGACTCCGCCACCGAGCACCTCGACCTCCCGCTCGCGGTGGTCGACCTGGCCGCGTTCGACGCCAACGCCGCCGACCTGGTCCGCCGCGCGGGTGGTCGCCCGATCAGAGTGGCCAGCAAGTCGGTGCGCTGCCGCGCGCTGCTGGAACGGGTCCTGCACCGCCCCGGGTTCGCCGGGGTGATGAGCTACGCGCTGCCGGAGGCGCTGTGGCTGACCCGGGTGTGGGCGGGCACCGACCTCGCGGACACCGACATCCTGGTCGCCTACCCGACCGCGGACCACTCGGCGCTGCGCGCGCTCGCCGCCGACGACTCCGCCCGCCGCCTGGTCTCGCTGACCGTCGACTCGGTCGAGCACCTCGACCTCATCGACGCCGCGCTCGGCGCCGACCACCCGGAGATCCGGCTGTGCCTGGAACTCGACGTGTCGTGGCGACCGGTCCGCGGCAGTGACAAGGTCCACATCGGTGCCCGCCGCTCGCCGGTGTTCACCCCCCAGCAGGCCGCCGACCTGGCCGCGGCGATCGAGGCGCGGCCGGGGTTCCGGCTGGTCGGGCTCATGGGCTACGAGGGCCAGATCGCCGGGATGGGTGACGCGCCCTCGGGCAAGCCGCTGCTCGGCAGGGTGTTGCGCTGGGTGCAGCGGGGGTCCGCGCGGGAGTTGACCACCCGGCGGGCGGCGGCCGTCGCCGCGGTGAACGCGGTGCGGCAGTTGGAGTTCGTCAACGGCGGCGGCACGGGGAGCATCGAGCTCACCCGGCAGGACGCGTCGGTCACGGAGATCGCCGCCGGGTCCGGGTTGATCGGTCCCGGCCTGTTCGACCACTACAGCCGGTTCACCCCGAGTCCCGCGGTGCTGTTCGCGGTCCCGGTCGTGCGCCGCCCCGCTCCCGGTATCGCGACCCTGCTCGGCGGCGGCTACCTGGCCTCCGGCCCGGCCAACCGGGACCGGCTCCCGGTGCCGCACCTGCCGGAAGGACTACGCCTGTTGACGATGGAGGGGGCCGGGGAGGTGCAGACCCCGGTCTCCGGCGCCGGGGCCGACCGGCTGCGCATAGGGGATCGGGTCTGGTTCCGCCACGCCAAGGCGGGTGAACTCGCCGAACGGTTCGCCGAGTACCACCTCGTCGACGGGGAGCGCGTGGTCCGGACGCTCCCCACCTACCGCGGCGAGGGTCACAGCTTCGGCTGACCGTCCTGCCCGGCCGCCTTGATCTGACCCGAGAGGTAGCTGCGCACCACCATCTTCGCCTCGGCGATCACCGCCGCCTCGGGGAACAGCTTGCGCCGGAACGCCAGGTTCAGGATCCCGTCGGCGATCTCGTTGGCCACCGCGACCGGCAGCCGGATGTCCTCGAACGGGATGGCGAACCGGTCGGCCAGGAAGGAGGCCAGGTTCTCCGCGATCACCGTGTTGTTGTCCCGCTCGCCGTCGATCAGCCGCAGGTCGACCACGTCACCGAAGCGGATCCGGCTGAACCCCGGCACCTCGCGGTACATCCGCACGTAGCTGTCGAAGATCAGGTCGGCGCCGTCCCACCAGTGCTCGAGGTGCGCCTCGTCGAGCCTGCGGCCGATCTCGGTCATGAAGTGGTCCAGGTTGCGCTGGGTCAGCGCCTGCACGACCGCCCGCTTGTCCGGGAAGAACTGGTAGAGCGACCCGACCGCCACACCCGCGCGTTCGGCGATCAGCGTGGTGGTCACCCCGTCGTAGCCGAGTTCGTCGACCAGCTCCGCACAGGCCTCCAGCATCCGTTGCACCCGCTTGGCACTGCGCTGCTGCACGGGCTGGCGGCGGAGTGGGGTAGGGCTTGCCACAGCGTCTCCTCCTGGATCGCAGACGTTCATCTTGCCCGTCCAACGACTGAGGGAGACGCGCGAAATGGCCTCGGGGCCACTTCTGAGAGCGAGTTTCGGCACTACCGACGGGTAATATCCGAGTGGAGCCGCGGACCGGTGCCGGTCGGGGACGCAGGAAAGCACATCAGCACCGGTCCGCGGAGTGCGTGGGGTGGTCGGACCACCCGGTGGATCGACGGTCTGGGCTCCGCGGCGTCCGGGGGAACGGCGGAACCCAGACCGCCTGCCTAGCGCGCGCTCGCGGTGAGGCGGCGCGACTTGCGCGTGCCGCCCTCTGCCTTGCGGCGCGTGGTGTGCTGGGGTGCCAGACCCCCGGCGACGAGGTGTTCGTAGGCGGCGCGCCACACCGAGCAGGGCGCCTTCTGCTGGCGCCACCGGCTCGAACAGGTGGGGCAGTTGCCCTTGGCGTCCGGCTCGTGCGCGGTCAGCATCGACCGCCAGCCCTCGGTCAGCCGCGGCAGCTCGGAGCGGGCGACGGACAGCAGCGACGGGGCGTCGGCCCGCTTCGCCAGTTCGGTGAGCATGTCCAGCCGCTCCCAGACGGCGCTGCGCAGGACCTGGCCGAGTATCTCGTCCACCTCAACGTCACCGTTACCTTTCCGCCTGCTCGGCGGCTTCGCGGAGGGCGTCGCGCAGTTGGCCGAGTTGGCCACTGGAGAGCACCGCCGTCTCACCGGGTGGCCCGACCAGGACCACCTTGTTCTTCTCCACCAGCACGGTCAGGCACCGGTCGCGGTTGATCACGTCACCGCACGCGATCCGCCACACCCTGCGCTCACCGACGAAGCCGTGCAGGTCGCCGCGGAAGTCCCGGCGCCCGTCGGGGGGACCGTCGAGGTGGTGTTCCGCCCGCCTCGGCTGCGGTGCCACCAGCGGGCTCGGAGCCGACCTGAGCAGTTCCACGTTCCCGGTTTCCCTCCGTGCTCGTACGCTTACAACGAACTACATTGATGCGTGCGGAACGGGTTTGGAGCGTCACAGCGCCGATCGGTGCTCGTTTCACGGTGAGCGGTCGGGAGAGTTCGGTCGGGCCGATCAGGTTCGGCGAACGGCCCTTCTCGCCGCCTGTGAAGTGCGCTTACTCTGCGGTTGACGCCCGGCGGAGCCTGAGAGGGGCGGAATGAACTCCATCGGATCATCGGGTTCTCCCATTTCTTCCGACACCTGGGAGGAGCCCGAGATGCGGGCCGCGCTCGCCGCGCGGGAGGTCAGTTCCGTCTACCGGTTGCTCCGCCGCACTGGTGTGTCGCAGCGCCAGATCGCGGCGATGACCGGCCAGTCGCAGTCCGAGGTGTCGGAGATCCTCAAGGGTCGTCAGGTGATGGCCTACGACGTGCTCGCCAGGATCGCCGACGGACTGGGTGTCCCTAGGGGATACATGGGCCTCGCCTACGACGAGGTCACCGCGGTCCGGGTGGCGGTGACACGTGAGGCCGCGCAGCCTGAGGAGAGCGAAGAGGTGAAGCGTCGGGAGTTCCTGGCACACGCGGCCGCCGTCACGGTGGGCGCGAACGTGCTGGGCAACAACTCCGGGTCGTGGGTCGCCAACCCCGTCCAGACCCCAGCGCCCGGTCGGATCGGCATGACCGACGTGCGCCAGGTGGAGGCGGCGACCAGAGCGCTGCGGTCGCTGGACTACCAGTACGGCGGCGGCTTCTGCCGCGACGCCGTGGTCGCGCAGTTGTCCTGGGGTCAGCAGATGCTCGGTGCCTCCGGCCCGGAGCACGTCAAACAACGCCTGCACGTCGCACTGGCCGACCTGCACAACCTGGCAGGCTGGACGTCGTTCGACATCGGCCTGACCGACTCGGCCCGCAACCACTTCGGCAAGGCGCTCGAACTCGCGAAAGCGGGCAAGAGCGAGCCGCTGGTGGCCAACATCCTGTACCGGATGGGCCGGGTGTACCTGCACAAGGAGTCCCCGGACGACGCGCTGAAGATGTTCCAGCTCGGCCAGATCGCCGCGCAGGAGTCGGGTTCGGAGCTCGCGGTGGCGGTGATCTGCGCGAACCAGGCGTGGGCGTACGCGCTGATGGGGCACAAGGACCAGACCATGAAGCTGATCGGCAGGACCCGCGACGAGTTCGCCCGCGCCGACCACGGCAAGGCCGAGGACTGGGTCCGCTTCTTCAACGAGACCGACGTCTACGCCATGATCGGCACGGTGCACACGGTGCTGGCGCAGACCACCGACCCGACGCACACCAAGTTCGCCATCCCGGCGCTGACCAAGGCGATCGACTCCTACGGCGACGACTATGCCCGCAGCAGGGCGTTCAACCTCAGCGCGCTGGCCACCAACCACATGCTCGAGGGCGACATCGACCACGGCGCCAAGGTCGGTCGCGCCGCGGTGGACCTCGCCGAGTCGCTGAAGTCGACCAGGGTGAAGGACCGGCTCAAGCCGCTGCTCAACGAGGCGAGCAAGCGGCGCAACAACGCCGACGCGCGTGACCTGGCCGAGCAGATAATCAACCTCAGCGTGGCCTGACCGGCGTGCAGGCAGGTCATCAGGGCAGTGGGGACCGATGGCCACCGATGGGTTGTTCACCAGGGAGAACCTGGCCGCCGCGCTGGCAGCCGTGTGCTCGCGGATCGGGGTCGACCCGACGGGCGCGCGGCTGCTGCGCTTCACCAACAACGCGGTGTACTGGCTGGCCGACGCGCCGGTGGTGGTCCGCATCGTCGGCTCCGTGGCGCTGCGGCACCGGGTGCACAAGGTGGTCCGGATCGCCGAGTGGTTCGCCGAGAACGACGTCCCCGCGGTCCGGTTGACCCCGGGGATCGAGCAGCCGGTGTGCGTCGGCGACTACGCCGCGACCGTGTGGGACGCCGTGCCCGAGCACGACGTCCGACCCCGGGCCACCGACCTCGCGCGGCTGCTGCGGGTCGTGCACGCGCTGCCGGAACTGCCGGACCTGCCGGAGTGGGACCCGCTCGACGACGTGCGCAGGCGGTTGGGCGAGGCGGAGGGCCTCGACGACGGCGACCTGGTGTTCCTGCGGGCCAGGGTCGACGAGGCCGACGACCGGCTGCGGGCGCTGAGCTTCCCGCTGCCCAGGGGCCCGGTGCACGGCGACGCCCACCTCGGCAACCTCATCCCCACCCCGGCCGGTCCGGTCCTGTGCGATTTCGACTCCAGCTGCCTCGGGCCGCCCGAGTGGGACCTGACGCCGCTGGCGGTGGGGGTCAGCCGGTTCGGGGAGCCCGCGGCCAGGTACCGGGAACTGGCCGAGGGGTACGGCTTCGATGTCACTCTGTGGAGTGGATTTTCGGTACTTCGCGAAGTACGCGAGCTCAAGCTCATCACCAGCGTTTTGCCGATCATGAACAGCAGTCCGGAGGTGCGTCCTGAGCTGCTGAGACGCCTGCGCGACTTCCGCACGGGCGACAGATCGGCGCGGTGGGCGCGTTACCGCTGAGCGGCCCTTACGACCGGATGGCGGTATCCCGGCGGGTAACGCATTGCGCATTGTGAACGACGACAGGGTCAGCGGGCCGGATGAAGTGCACGGATACCGCACCTGGTCACTGTCCGTGTCGGCCCCACGCGAGGTGCTCATGTTCCGGTACCGGCGACGCGCCCTGGCCTCCGCCCGCGCTCTCGAGCAGGCGGTGGACAGCCAGCTGGCGTGCGTGACCCGCCTCCCCGACGAGGCCCGCCGCCGCTCGGCCGACCACCTCGCCGAGCTGATCACCCTCGCCCAGGCCTACCGCGCCTACGCCCGCGGCTGGATCTCCTACCGCGAACTGGAGAACCGCGGCCGGATCGCCACCGCCCGCCTCTCCCACCTGCGCTCCCCGCACCCCGCGGCCGCGCACCTCACCGAACGGGACTGACCACTCGGCGTTCCCCCGTTCGGCCCACCCCGAACCGCTCATTCGGTTGCCACCCCACCTCACCCCGGCGCCGAACGGCCCAAACCCGCGACGAACGCCCACCCAACCTGTGGATAACCCACCCCAATCCATCCACAACTGTGGACAACTCGGTGTGGATTACTCGGGGGTACTGGGGATACCCGAACAGATCCCCAGGTCAGCCCCCAACGGCCGCACTAGCCTCCGCGGGTCGTCGAAGCCCAACCGACAACAGACCCACGACCGCGCCTCGTGCTTGCGCGTCAACCCCACACCGCGCGCCTGCCCCACACTCGGCCTCTGACGACGCCAGGCCTCTCACCTGCATCGCGCGCGTAGTCCCCGCCAGCCCACTGACCTAAGCTGCGCGCCGACCCCGTGCCGCGCATCAACCCCACTCCGTGCGCCTACCCCACTCCGCGCGCCCGGCCCACGCCAAGCGCCCCGCCCACCTCAAGCCTCTAACCCACACCGAACCGCTTACCCCACGCCGCTCCGCTTACCCTGCCCCCACCGCTTCGCGCGCGCACGCCAGTCCGGCCCCAGCCCCCACCCTCTCCGGGGGGCGTCCCAGGTCCCAGCCTACCGGCACCCCCCGACAGACGATCGTGAAACAGGGCGCCGAAGATCCAGATGTGGATAACTTCTGTCGCTGGACCGGATGACATCGCTCGAGCGGGATGTGGGCGTTGTGCTGGGGATGTGCCAGCGAGGGGGCAACACGGTCGGGGTACGGGCGGGCTCGCCGGGGGAAGTCGTTCAGGAGAGGCTTCGGCGAAACGCGGCGGAGGCCAAGGCGGGAGCAGGAGGCGAAGAAGCCGCCCACCCGGCACAGGGGGTGGACGGCTTCTCGAGAAAAGGGCTCTTGGCAGAACGAGACTCAGTGGCCGCGCGCGATCCACTCGTCCAGGTGCGGAGCCTCCGCCCCGATCGTCGTCGTGTTGCCGTGGCCTGTGTGGACCTTGGTGTTCGCGGGCAACACCAGCAGGCGTTCGGTGATCGACTTGATGATCGTCGGGAAGTCGCTGAACGAGCGGCCGGTCGCGCCGGGGCCGCCCTCGAAGAGCGTGTCGCCGGTGAAGAGGGCGTTCAGTTGGGGGGCGTGGATGCTGACGCAGCCGGGGGCGTGGCCCGGGGTGTGCAGTACCTCCAGGAAGACGCCGCCGACCTCGAAGTGTTGGCCGTCGTGGAGGGGGTGGAAGTCGGTGGTGGGGTGGATCGCGCGCCACAGGAAGTCGTCGGCCGGGTGCAGGTAGACCGGTCCGGCGGCGGCGAGGTCCGCGGCGGCGTTGATGTGGTCGTCGTGGCCGTGGGTGCAGATGATGGCGACCACGCGGCGGCCGTCGGCGGCGGCGAGGATGGCGTCCGGGTCGTGCGCGGCGTCGATGATCACCACCTCGGTGTCGTCGCCGACCAGCCACACGTTGTTGTCCACGTCCCAGGTGCCGCCGTCGAGGCTGAACGTCCCGGACGTCACCACGTGGTCGACGCGCGCCGACATCAGAGCACCACCACCGAGCGCAGCACGTCGCCGTGGTGCATGCGCGTGAACGCTTCCTCGACCTGGTCCAGCCCGATCTTCTCGCTGACGAACGCGTCGAGGTCGAGCCGTCCCTGCTTGTAGAGGTCGACCAGGTACGGGAAGTCGCGCGAGGGCAGGCAGTCGCCGTACCAACTGGACTTGAGCGCGCCGCCGCGGGAGAAGAAGTCGATCAGCGGCATCTCGATGCGCATGTCCGGGGTCGGCACCCCGACCAGCACGACCGTGCCCGCCAGGTCGCGCGCGTAGAAGGCCTGCTTCCAGGTCTCCGGCCGCCCGACCGCGTCGATCACCACGTCCGCGCCGAACCCGCCGGTCAGCGCGCGCACCTGCTCCACCGGGTCGCCCGAGCCCGCGTTGACGGTGTGCGTGGCGCCGATCCCCTTGGCCCACTCCAGTTTCCGGTCGTCCAGGTCGACGCCGATGATCGTCGTGGCCCCCGCGAGCTTGGCGCCCGCGATGGCCGCGTCACCCACGCCGCCGCACCCGATCACCGCGACGGTGTCGCCGCGGCCGACCCCGCCGGTGTTCACCGCGGCGCCGATGCCCGCCATCACGCCGCAGCCGAGCAGTCCCACCGCCGCGGGCGACACCGACGGGTCGACCTTCGTGCACTGTCCACTGTGGACCAGCGTCTTCTCCGCGAACGCACCGATCCCCAGCGCGGGCGACAGCGCGGTGCCGTCCTCCAGCGTCATCGGCTGCGCGGCGTTGTGCGTGCTGAAGCAGTACCAGGGCTTGCCCTTCAGGCACGCCCGGCAGGTCCCGCACACCGCGCGCCAGTTGAGGATCACGAAGTCCCCCGGCGCCACGTCGGTCACGCCCTCGCCGACCGACTCCACGATCCCGGCGGCCTCGTGGCCGAGCAGGAACGGGAACTCGTCGTTGATGCCGCCCTCGCGGTAGTGCAGATCGGTGTGGCAGACCCCGCAGGTCTGCACCTGGACGACAGCCTCACCGGGCCCGGGATCGGGCACCACGATCGTCTCGACGCTGACCGGCTGACCCTTGCCTCGGGCGACAACACCCCGGACCTGCTGCGGCATGCACTGCTCCCTCGTCCACTCGCTTATGCGCACCACCGTATGCGAGCCGACTGCCGGGTGCGAGTGCTCAGATGTCGCCCACGTACGGGATCTCGCGCACCGCGGGGGAGGTCATCCACGCGCGCAGGGTCGCGGTCGCGCGCACGTCGTCCTCGTTGTACTCCAGCAGCCGCCTGCGCTGCGGCAGGTCGGGCTCGCCGCCGTCGAGGCCGACCGCGTCGCGGTACCAGCGCATCGAGTTCTCGCCGCCCGCCTCCGGGTCGCGCCACGTGAACCCGGCGACCGGGGCGATCGTCTTGAGACCTTTGCCGTGCGAGCACAGGAAGTACTGCCGAACGCTGCCGAACAGGTCGAACCACTGGTCGGACTCGATGAACGACAGCACCTCGCGCTTGCGCGGCACGCCGGGGAAACTGGCGAAGCGCTTGGTCGACGACAGCAGCCAGCGGTTCTCGGCGAGCTCGTTGTAGCAGTACGCCCGGAAGCTCAGCCCGCGCTCGGCCGCGGCCGAGCGGACCCCGCTCAGCCACGCCCAGAACTCGGCGAACGAGCGGGCCTCGTCGTCGGTCGGCAGCGGCTCCCAGCTCACGAACGCCCGGTACCCCCGCGGTTCCCCGATGTCGGCGCCGGAGAGCAGCACGCCCCACATGTACGCGCCCGCGTCGCCGAAGCTCTCCATGTCCACGTCGACCTCGACGTCGGCGCGGGGCACCTCGATGTCCTGGCTGCGCCGCACGACCGTCAGGTCGGCCAGCCACGCGCGCGCCAACCCGACCGCGTCCTCGACCGGCATCCCGACCAGCGGCACGTCGTTGTCGTGCGGGTCAACCCTGGCCAGGGCGTCGACCGAGGTCACCCCGCCCGCGCGCAGCATGACGGCGTCCTCGCCGCGCACGACCAGGCTCACGTCGCGGGTCGCGAGCAGGTCGGCCTCGCACACCGGCCACCACGGGCAGCTGCGGCACTCGACGATGCGCGAGGGCTCGGCGAGCGCGGGTTCACCGGTGGCCGCGGCGGTGGCGACGGCGATGCGGTCGGCGAAGCGGGTGTCGTACTCGGCGAGCGCGGTCCGCCCACCCGGCCAGGTCGGTGCCTGCAGGTCGTGCCAGATCACGGCGTCGCCGTCGAGGCCGATGACCCCGGCGTAGGCGTTGCGGTCGTCGGCGAACCCCGCGGCCTGCAGCTGGCGGCGGGTGTGCGCGAGTCGGAGCTGGTCACGCGGCTGCGGGCGGACCTTGCGGCTCTTGTCCGGCGTCCCCCCGACGTCGGCAAGGCCCTCCAGCGGCGACGTCCGCGCGCCGGACCCCGGGTCGGTGACCTTGTGCCGGACGACCAGCACCGGCACGTACCCGGTCGCGGTGCGGACCAGCATGTCCATGCTCCCGCGCCGACCCGCCACCAGGTCGCGGGGCAGCATCGGGCCCCAGATGAAGTCGCGGCCCTCGGTGAGCGCGGCCAGCGTCGCCGCCTCGCGCTCGGCCGAGCGCACGTCCGGCCCGGTGGGGATCTCGTGCCAGCGCTCGCCGAACCGGGCGGCCAGCTGGTCGGCGACCGCGCGGCGGTGCGCGGTCGCGTCGGCTTTGCGCAGCTCGGAGGTGGGGTCGGGGGCGCCGCGCGGCGCGTCGCGCATCGCCGGGTCGTGCTCGAGGTGCACACGACGCCTGCAGCGGCTCACCACGCCGGCGTCGAGGAGCACCGTAGTAGTCACACTGCGCAGCTTAGTTGCGCGAGCGGACGATCCAGGTACCGCCCGATCAGCAGGTCGGCGTGCCCGCGCCGAGCACGGCAAGTAGGTTCAGGGCATGGCGCGCAAGAAGGCGGTCGAGCTGCCCCGGTTCACGCCCGGCAAGGCGAAGAACGCGATCGCGATGGCGAAGGTGATCGCGCCCGCCGTCCTGCCGGTGGTCACCCCGTACCTGGTGCGGTCGGCCGCGGTGGTCCGCGACAGCTGGGACCGGCGCAAGGCCCGCAAGCTGGGGGTCTCGGTGGACGACCTCGGCCACTACTCGGGTCGCGGCGGCGCGCTGCACGCCAGGATCGCCGGTGCGGCCAACGCGGTCGCCGAGCTGCGGACCAAGTCCGACGCGAGCGCGCAGGACCGGGCGTTCGCCGAGGACGCCGAGCACCGGTTGCGCCAGCTCGCGGCCGCGGTGCGGGCGTCGGAGCGGATGCCGACCGCGCGCAGGCGGGCCGCGCACCGGGCCGTGAACACCGAGCTGGACCGCCTCGAGGGCCAGGTGCTGACCGCGCTGGGCGTCTGACGGCCGGACTGTGGTCGAGACCTCTGGACCCCACGCTTACGCTGTTGGTTTGTGCGCCCCAGTCGAGTGAGTTCGCCCCGCGTGGTGCGTGGCGTGCTCCTGGCCGGGTCGAGCACGGCGCTGGCGATCTCCGCGCACGGCATGGCCGGTGGCGGGGTCCCCGACACGGCGGTCACCTTGGCGTTGACCGCGCTGGTCGCCTGGGCGGGTACGGCTTTGGCCGACCGCCGCGGTGGTCTCCTCGCGACGCTTGCACTGCTCGGCGTCAGTCAGCTCTGCCTGCACGTGTTTCTCACCGACATCGCGGTCTCGCATGACGGACATGTGCACACCCCGGTCGTGCCCAGCGGTCTGATGCTGGCCACCCACATCGCGGCCACGCTGGTCAACGGCGTGCTGCTTACCGTGGCAGGTAGCGCGCTCGCCGCCGTTGCCGCCACGCTCTCGGGCATCGTGCGGGCCCTGGTGGTCAGCCTCGCGCCGAGCACCCCTCTTCCGAGCATCCCGGTCGCCACCTCGGTCGACCACCTGCTCGCGGTCGTCTTACGCGTCGTCTGCGGACGGCGCGGCCCCCCGGTCCTCTCCTGAAAGTCCCCGCACCCCCTCACGAGTCGCGCTGACTCGACCTCACTTCAGGAGATATATCGCTATGTCGACTTACCGTTTCGCCGCGCGCGCGGGTGTCGTGCTCGCCGTCGCCGGTTCCGCTGTCCTGCTCGCCCCCGGGCTGGCCTCGGCGCACGTGACCGCCAAGATCATCGGCGAGCCCGCCGTCCAGGGCGGCTACACCAAGATCACCTTCCGGGTGCCCAACGAGGACGCCACGGCGGGCACCGTGAAGCTGGAGGTGCGCTTCCCGCAGGAGGTCCCGATCACCTCGCTGCGCACCAAGCCGCAGCCGGGCTGGTCCGCGGTGATCACCAAGGCCAAGCTGGACAAGCCGATCACCTCGCACGGCACCGAGATCACCGAGGCGGTCAGCACCGTCACCTGGACCGCCGCCGCGGGCACCCGCATCGGCCCCGGCGAGTTCGCCGAGTTCGAGCTCTCCGGCGGCGCGCTGCCCGAGACCGACCAGCTGGTCATCCCCGCGATCCAGACCTACGACAGCGGCAAGGTCGTCTCCTGGGACGCCCCGCCGCCCGCCGCCGGTGCCGAGGAGCCCGAGCACCCGGCGCCGGTCATCAAGCTGACCAAGAAGACCGAGGGCGGCGACGACCACGCCGCGGCCGCGCCCGCGTCCACTTCGGACACCAAGGCCGGTCACACCGAGGCGGCCCCGGCCACGGGCTCGGACAACACGGCCCGCTGGCTCGGCGGTGCCGGTCTCGTCGTCGGCGCGCTCGGCCTCGGTCTCGGCGCCGGTGCGACCCTGCGCGCGCGCAAGGCGGTCGCCGCCGCGAAGGCGGGGAAGTAGCCGATGCGCGCACTGGGCCGTGGCCTCGCGGCGCTCGCGGTGGCCCTGGTCGCCACGGTCAGCCTCGCCGGACCCGCGTTGGCGCACAACCAACTCGTGTCCAGCACCCCCGCGGACAAGGCGTCGGTCGGCACCGGCCCGAGCTCGGTCGAGTTGACCTTCGACCAGCCGGTGCAGGCGGGCGAGGACCTCAACACGATCGTCGTGGTCGGCCCGGACGGCAAGGGCCAGTGGCAGAGCGGCAAGGCGGTGGTCCGCAGCAACGTCGTGTCCGTCGCGGTGCGACCGCTCGGCCCCGCCGGTGACTACCGCGTCGGCTACCGCATCCTCTCCGCCGACGGCCACTCGGTCTCCGGCGAGATCAAGTTCACCCTGACCGCGGCGGGCACCGGCACCCCGGCCCCCGCCGACGAGGTCGCTGCCGGTTCGGCCCCGGCCTCGGCCGAGTCCGACGACAGCGGCGTCCCGGTGTGGGTGTGGATCGCGGGCGCGGTCGTCCTGCTCGGCGCCGGCGTGTTCTTCGCATTGCGCGTCGGCGGCGGCCAGACGTGACCGCCACCCGGACCACCACCTACCCGGGACTCGCCGCGGTCCTCGTGGTCTCCTCGATCGTCGGCGTCCTCGTCGGCCTCGCGGTGACCGCGGCGGACCCGGTCCCCGGGTTGCCGGAACCGGCGGTGGTGGTCCGGGTGGGTCTCCCGCTCGTGCGGGTGCTGCTGGACATGGCCGCGGTGGTGACGGTCGGGCTCTGCCTGCTGCCGCTGCTGATCGGCTTCGACCGGCCGAAACTGGCCGAGCCGGTGCTCGCGGGCGCGCGGCGGGTCGCGATGCTCAGCGCGCTGGTGTGGGCGGTGGCCGCGCTGGTCGCGCTGGTTTTGCAGACCGCGGAACTCCGCCCGGGCACCAACGTGTCAGCCGCGGCGGTGTGGGACTACGTGGGCACTGTCGGCGCAGGTAAGGCACTGCTGTTCGTCGCCGCGTTCGCCCTACTCAGCTTCGGCTTGTCCCTGTGGTCGGTACGCGTAGGGGAGTCGGTGCCAGCCGAACTACGCGCGGCGGTGTCGCTGTTCGCGCTGTTGCCCTTACCGGTCACCGGTCACGCCACCAACTGGCGTTGGCACGACCTGACGATGATCTCGATGGAACTCCACGTCATGTCAGCAGCAGCCTGGACCGGTGGCCTAGGCGCGGTGGTCGTCCTACTCGCCGCGAACCGCACCCTCCTGGCCCACGCCCTACCCCGCTTCTCCAAACTCGCCACGATCTGCCTGATCACCGTCACAGCCACCGGCCTGTTCAACGGCGCGGTCGAACTCGTGGTGAACCCGAACCTCCCCCTCTTCGAGGCCCTCACCACCACCCGCTACGGCGCTCTAGTCCTACTCAAGACAGCCTGCCTGATAGCCCTAGCCACCCTCGGCGCCAAAATCCGCTGGCGCCTCATGCCCGCCATCGCCGCCCACCGCCCCACAGCACTGGTCACCTGGGCAGCCCTCGAACTAGCCATCATGGGCCTGGCCTTCGGCTTCGCCGTCATCCTGACCCGCGCCCCCGTCTCCTGACCCGCGCGCCCGTTTCCTGAGGGCTAGCGGGGGGCCATCCGGAGGGCGCCGTCGAGGCGGATTACCTCGCCGTTGAGGTAGTCGTGGGTGATGATCGAGAGGGCGAGGGCGGAGTAGTCGTCGGCGGTGCCGAGGCGCTTGGGGAAGGGGACGCCGTCGGCCAGGGCGGCGCGGAAGTCCTCGCTGACGGTGGCGAGCATCGGGGTGTCGATGATGCCGGGGGCGATGGTGACGACGCGGATGCCGGAGCTGGCGAGGTCGCGGGCGGCGGGCAGGGTCAGCCCGACGACGCCGCCCTTGGAGGCGGAGTAGGCGGCTTGGCCGATCTGGCCGTCGTAGGCCGCGATGGACGCCGTGTTGATCACGATGCCGCGCTGGCCGTGTGCGTCAACCGGCTCGGTCTTGGCGATCTCGGCGGTGGCGAGGGTGACGACGTTGAACGTGCCGATCAGGTTGACCTCGACGACCTTGCGGAACAGGTCCAGGTCGTGCGGCCCGCGCTTGGACAGGATGCGCGCCGACGGCCCGATGCCCGCGCAGTTCACCACGACCCGCAGCGGCGCCGACCCACCGGCGGCCTGCTCGACGGCGGCGCTGACCTGCGCCGGGACTGTCACGTCCGCCTCGAGGTAGGTCACCCCGTCGACTGCGGGGGCGGCGGCGATGGAGGACGGCAGGTCGAGCGCGTACACCGTGGCACCCGCCGCGGCGAGGGCGTGGGCGGTGGCGCCGCCGAGGCCGGACGCGCCTCCGGTGACGATGGCCGCGGACCCGTCGATCTGCATTGTGCGTTCCTCTCGCCCGTGCGGTGTGCTCCGCGGCTGAGGTTAACGCCCGTTCAGCGCCTGCCCCACCGCACTGTGGCGCACGCGGCAGATGCCGTCGATGGCGACCAGGTCGTCCGCGCTGGGCCGCCAGGTCGCGGCCGCCGCGTTGGCGGTCACCTGTTCGGGGGTGGTGGCGCCCGCGATCACCGAGCCGACGGTGGGCTGGGCGGCGAGCCAGCCGATGGCGAGGGTGGCCATGCCGATCCCGCGCTCGTCGGCGAAGGCGCGCAGCTTCTCGATCCGGTCCCACGGCGCGTCGGCCAATAATCGTTGCCGCCCGGCGAGCCTGCTGCCGTCCGGCGGGGTCTCGCCGCGCGCGTACTTGCCGGTGAGCAGGCCGTTGGCCAGCGGGAAGTACGGCAGCAGGCTGACCGAGAACCGGGCGCAGGCGGGCAGGAACTCGGTCTCGGCGCCGCGTTCGAGCAGCGAGTAGTGCGTCTGCGCGGACACCACCGGCCCGACCTGCTCGGTGCGCGCCGTCCAGCACACGTCCGCCAACTGCCAGGCGGGCACGTTGCAGATCCCCGCGTACCGCACCAGCCCGTCGCGGACCAGGTCGTCGAGCGCGGACAGGGTCTCCTCGACGGGCGTCCCCGGGTCTGGCCGGTGCAGTTGGTAGAGGTCGATCCAGTCGGTGCCGAGCCTGCGCAGCGACGTCTCGGCCGCACGCCGCACGTACCGGCGGGACCCGCGCGCGCCGAAGTCGGGCCCGTTGACGCCCTGCATGTCGAGGCCGAACTTGGTGGCGACGACGGCCTTCTCGCGCCGCCCGATCAGGGCTTGGCCGAGCAGTTCCTCGCTGCGACCGCGCGGCGCCCCGTACACGTCGGCCACGTCGAACAGGGTCACCCCGGCGTCGAGCGCGGCGGAGACGAGCTCGCGGGAACCCGCCAGCGACTCGGCGGCCGTGCCGGGTCGGCCCAGGTTGTTGCAGCCGAGACCGACGGCGCTGACCACCAGTCCTGACTCACCCAGGTGACGGAGCTCCACACCGCTGACGATAGGGCGGGAGAGCGCGTGTGAGCCAGACATCGGATGTAACGTGGACCGCGCCCTGTGTGGGTGACCCCGGTAAGGCAGGCTATGCCCATGAGCACGACACCAGAGGGTGAGCCGGGGGTCACCGCCCCAGGTTGGACCGCCGCCGACATCCCCGCGTTGGACGGCCGGACCTTCATCGTCACCGGCGGCAACAGCGGCCTCGGCTTCGAGACCTGCCGCGCGCTGGCCGCCAAGGGTGCCCAGGTCGTCCTCGCCGCCCGCGACCCCGAGAAGGGCGCCGCAGCGGTCGAGCGGATCCGCGCGGAGCACCCGGACGCCACGGTCGAGACGCGGGTGCTCGACCTGGCCGACCTCGACAGCGTCGAGGTGTTCGCGGCCGGGATCCACGAGGTCGACGTGCTGGTCAACAACGCGGGCGTGATGATGCCGCCGCGCACGACCAGCGCGCAGGGCTACGAGCTGCAGTTCGCCGTGAACCACCTCGGCCACTTCGCGCTCACCGCCCGGCTGCTCGACGTGCTGTCGCAGGGCGCCGACCCGCGTGTGGTGACCGTCACCTCGTTCCTGCACCGCCGCGGCCGCATCCACTTCGACGACCTGCACGGCGAGCACAAGTACTCCCGCACCGGCTACTACTCGCAGTCGAAGCTGGCCAACGTCGTGTTCGGCCTGGAGCTGCACCGGCGGCTGCGGCTCAACAACGTGCCGATCACCAGCGTCCTCGCCCACCCCGGCTACGCGGCGACGAACCTGCAGTCGGCCGGGCCGACCGGGATCATGAAGCTGGCGATGAAGGTGTCCAACCGGCTCGCCGCGCAGGACGCCGGGATGGGTGCGTTGCCGCAGCTCTACGCCGCGGTGTCGCAGGACGTCGACGGCGGTCAGCTGATCGGGCCGGACGGGCGCAAGGAGCAGAAGGGCTACCCGACGGTGGTCCACCCGCTGGAGTCGGCGCGCGACCGCGAGCTCGCGAAGCGGCTGTGGGACACCAGCGAGGAACTGACCGAGCTGTCCTTCGGCCTCGCCGCGCGATGACCGCGTACGCGGCGCTGCTGCGCGGGGTCAACGTCGGCGGGCGCTCGAAGCTCCCGATGGCGGACCTGCGCGCGGTGCTGACCGGCCTCGGTTATGCGGACGTCCGCACGCTGTTGCAGAGCGGCAACGCCGTGCTGCGCACCGATGCGGACGCGGCGGACGTCGAGCAGGCCGTCGAGCGGGCGTTGCTCGCCGAGGTCGGGCTGACGACGCGGTGCTTGGTGCGCACCGGCGATGAGCTGCGGGCGGTGCTCGCGGGCAACCCGTTCACCGAGGCCGACAACGGGTCGAAGATGGTGGCCGCGTTCGTGTCCTCGGTGCCGGACTCGCCGGGGTTCGACCCGGTGACGCTGGACCCGGAGCGGGTGCGGGTGGGCGATCGGGTGATCTACCAGTGGTGCCCGGACGGCATCAGCAACGCGCCGCTGGTCGTCCCGGTCGTGGAGAAGAAGTGGGGCGTCGTGGTGACCGCCCGCAACTTCAACACCGTGACGAAGCTGGCCGACCTGCTTTAACGCCCGACCGCGTACCCCTGCATGCCGCGCGGGTTGGCGGCGGCGCGCATCAGACCGTCAGGGTCGCGGGACACGGCGGACAGGCGACCGAGGGTCCACGGACCGACGTCGAGCAGGGTGTGGCCGCGCGCTTTCAGCGAGTCCAGCGTGTCCTGCCCGAGGCGGGACTCGACGTGCGCCTCGCCGGGGACGAAGTCGCGCGGGTAGAACGAACTGGGCACGGCGTTGGAGTGCCACGCGGGGGCGTCGATCGCTTCCTGGAGGTTGAGCCCGCCGACGGTGTGCGCCAGCCAGAAGCACAGCTGCCACTGGTCCTGGCCGTCGCCGCCGGGGGTGCCGAAGGCGATCCGGGGGACGCCCTCGTGCAGCGCGAGGCTCGGGGTGAGGGTGATCCTCGGGCGCTTGCCGGGGGCCAGGGTGTTCGGCAGGCCCTCGTCGAGCCAGAACATCTGCGCGCGGCTGCCGAGGCAGAAGCCCAGGTCGGGGATGGTGGGCGAGGACTGCAACCAGCCGCCGGACGGGGTCGCCGAGATCATGTTCCCCCACCGGTCGACGACGTCGATGTGCACGGTGTCGCCCTTGGTCGAGCCGTCCGCGCGCACGGTGGGTTCGCCGATCGCGCCGGACAGGGCGGCGGGGGCGGTGGGGTAGTGGGGGAGTCGCGGGTCGCGGCCGCCGGGGGAGCCGGGGCGGAGGTCGAACGAGGCCGTGTCGGAGACGAGCTTGGCGCGTTCGGCGGCGTACTCGCGGGAGAGGAGGGCGTCGATCGGGACTGGTGCATCGCCGTACCAGGCTTCCCGGTCGGCGAAGGCGAGCTTGGTGGCCTCCAGGGCGGTGTGCACGGTGTCGGCGGTGGGGATTCCGTCCACATAGGAGAGTTGTGCGTTCTCCAGAAGGCGGAGTTGTTGCAGGAGAACGGGTCCTTGGGTCCAGGGGCCGCACTTGGCCAGGGTCCACGGGCCGAAGTCGGCGGTGGTGGCGGGTTCGTAGGTGGCGGACCAGTCGGCCATGTCCTGCCCGGTCAGCACTCCCGCGTGGTCCCGCCCCGAGTCGTCCCGGAAAGCGTTGCGGCAGAAAGAATCCACCGCCTCGGCGACAAACCCCTGCGACCACGCCCGCCGCGCCGCGTCGATCTCGGCCTCCCGGGTCGACCCCTTGGCCGCCCTGAGCAGCCGCTCCCAGGTATCGGCCAGACCGGGGTTCGCGAACCGACTCCCCTTGGCCCCCAACCACAACGCCCCCGACGTCGGCCAGTGCTCGGTGAAAAGGTCCCGCACCCTGTCGACGACGGCGGTCACCTGCTTGAGCAACGGAAACCCGTTCCGCGCATACCCGATGGCGTACCCGAGCACGTCGTGCAACCGCTTGGTCCCATGATCCCGCAACAACGTCAACCACCCGTCCCACGCCCCGGGCACGGTCGCCGACAACAACCCGCTCCCCGGCACCAGATCAAGCCCAAGCCCCCGGTAGTACCCCACCGAAGCCCCCGCAGGCGCCACCCCCTGCCCGCACAACACCCGAGGCACCGGATCGGCGGCGGTCGCGAACACCGCTGGAACCTCCCCACCAGGCCCGTTCAGGTGCGGCTCCACCACCTGCAACACAAACCCAGCCGCCACCACGGCGTCGAAGGCATTCCCCCCGTCCTCCAACACCGCCATCCCCACCCCGGACGCGACCCAGTGCGTGGAAGCAACCATCCCGAAGGTGCCCGCAAGCTCGGGCCGAGTCGTGAACACACCCCCAACATACGAGCGCCGCACCACTTGCCCCAACTTCTGAAAAAGTTCAGAATTAGAGCATGGCAACTGAGGTGCAGTGGAGCGAACTCCAACGCGACCCGAAGAGCGTCGCCGCCCTCGCGGACCAGGGCGACGTGCTCGTCCGACGACGGGACGGGGCGTCATTGCTGCTGGTCAGAGCGGATCGTGCCCGGTCGGCGGCCGCTGGGTCGTTCGCCGCTGCCCGCGGGCTGCGCACCGTGCTGGCACACCTGCCGCCGGAGGTGGTGAACACGGCGCTGATCGAGGAGTTCCCCTGGGTGGACGCGCTCCCCGAACCCGAGCGGCTCCAGTTCGCCCACGACTTCGTCCGCGCGTTCCAGGCATCGGCCGAACTGGGCAACTGGTCCCTGCTCGACCAGGCAGTCCGCGAATGGCGCAGCACGGCCGCCGTTCACGCCGACCCCGACCTCCGCGCCGCCCTCACCGGCCCCCTCGACGACGACCTCGGCGCCGTGACCCCACCGATGGGCGAGTGACCGTGCCCGCCAAACGCGGAGACCGCGTAACCCCACCGGGTCCACCGAGTGGCTGGGAAGCACGATTCGCCACCACCGAGGCGGCGAAGGGCTGGGAGCACCTGTGCCAGACCGCCAGGAGCAACACCTGGGAAGCGTGGATCGTGCTCACCGAGCGTCCGACCGAACCGGAGAGCCCCGCACGCCAGCATCGTCTCCGAGGGAGCCTGGGCACCCGCGAACACTCCGGACGCCCCTTGGAGCAATGGCAGTACGAAGTCACCGCAGGTGGCCGGATCTGGTACTGCCCAGACCCGGCCCGCCGCGTCGTGTGGGTGACCCATGCGGGCACCGGCCACCCGAAGTCGACTGACTAGTTCTCCCGGACGCCCAGGCCGATGGGGCAGGAGACGCCGGTGCCGCCCATGCCGCAGTAGCCGTTGGGGTTTTTCTGGGGGCTCAGGTATTGCTGGTGGTAGTCCTCGGCGTAGTAGAAGGTGCCGAGGGGGGCTACTTCGGTGGTGATCTGGCCGTAGCCCGCGCGGGTGAGGACGTCCTGGTAGGCGGCCAGGGAGGTTTCCAGGGACTTCTTTTGCTCGTCGTCGGCGTAGTAGACGGCGGAGCGGTACTGGCTGCCGAGGTCGTTGCCCTGGCGCAGGCCCTGGGTGGGGTCGTGGCCTTCCCAGAAGATCTTGAGCAGGTCGTCGTAGGAGACCTTCGCGGGGTCGTACACCACGAGGACGCCCTCGGTGTGGCCGGTGAGGCCGGAGCACACTTCCTCGTAGGTCGGGTTCGGGGTGTGGCCGCCGACGTAACCCACCGCTGTGGAGTACACGCCGGGGACCGCCCAGAAGACCCGTTCGGGACCCCAGAAGCAGCCCATGGCGAACACAGCGGTGCGCGTGCCCTCGGGGAACGGCGCCACGATCCGCCGGTCGGGGTACACCGTGTGCGCCGTCGGGACCACCAGGGGCTCCTGGCGACCCGGCAGGGCCTGGTCGGCTGCGACAATACGAGTCTTGTCCCGCCTGAACAGCGTCATGACACCACTGTAGAGACCCACGGCAACCCGTGCGGGTGGGACAGGACCGAGCTGACCGCGAGCGGAAGACCAACGCATGCAGTGGCAGGACACCCTTCGCGACCTCGACGACCGGCTGTCGTCCGGGGAGATCGACGCCGCCGAGCACCGGCGGTTGCGGGACGAGGCGCTGGCCGAGGCGTCGGGGACGACCCGGCGGGTGCCGATCCCGTCGTCAGCGTTCCTCCCGCGCCGCGAGTTGAGCCCGGCGCGGGCGCTCGAGCTGGGCGAACGGGGCCGTTTCGTCGACGGTGAGTCGCTGTTCGTCGAGTCGGAGGGCCGTAGGGGCAAGGTCGCGCTCGGTGTGGTGGCTGCGGCAGCGGTGGTCGGTGTGGCTGTGTGGTGGTTCTCCGGTTCGACTGAGCCCGCGCCGGTAGCCGCACCTCCGCCTCCGACCGCCAACCGGGCAGACGAACTCGCTAGAGGCTTACCCAAGCTGCCCGGCACAGTCAGATCCCAGCCGTCAGTCTTACCCGTCTCCGTTGGCCCCCAGCTCGGCCTCTATGGCCCGGAGGTCCCCAACGCCGGTAGCTCGGGCCTCGTGAACGCCGCCTCTACTGACGGTCCCCGCTCTCTTACCGTCAACGTCCTCGACAACGGCGGCGGTCCTGATCGGGCCAAAGACATCCTGGCCTACGCAGCCGCCACAGGTTGGGCCAACGACACCGCCCCGGAAGGCGTACAGATAGTGCGCACGGGTCAAGGCGGCACACAGCACTACCGCGCCGTCTACCGCTCTGGAACCTGGACTGTGCTGGTCACGGCCACCTCGAAGGACGACGATGTGTCGTTCCGGGCCTACTTCGACTCGGTCCTAGCACGCACGCTCTTGGCGTTGCCTGCCCGCTGAGCTCGCGGAGTCACATTGGGTAGGGTACGAGCACACGGTGGAGGAGCTCGGCGATGACCTGGCAAGAAGAGTTAAGGCAGCTGGACGCCGACTTGGCCGCGGGACGCCTGTCCTCCGACGACTACCGCGTCCGGCGGGACGCCGTGCTGGCCAAGGCCGCGAGCGGTGACACCGGCCTGCCGCTGCAGCCCGCGCCCACCCCCGTGCAGCCCGCCCCGGAGCCGATCACCCAGCTGCCGCTGCCCCCGGCACCCACCCCGGCCGCACCCGTCGCGGCGCCGATCTCCGCCCCGGTCCCGGTCCCCGCGCCGCCCGTGGTCGCGGACAAGCCCGCAGACGGCCCCTTCCCGCCCGCGTTCAAGTGGAAGGACGACACCCCGGCGGTCGAGGCGACCAACATCATCCCGGCGATCACCCCGGACACCCCGCGCCCCGCCGGCATCCCGGTCGGTGAGCGGACGCAGACCGTGCAGACGGTGCGCCCGCAGGAGCCGCAGGCGGACCGCACACAGGTCGTGCGCAACCCCGAGCAGCAGGCGGCCACCGCGGAGCCGCAAGCGGACCGCACCCAGGTCGTGTCCAGCAGCGAGATGCGCACGGTCACCACGAACATCCCGCCGCTGCCCCAGCAGCAGCAGCCCCAGCACCCACCGCAGCACCCGGTGGTGCCGCCGGGCTGGAACCAGCAGCGGCCGGTCGAGAGCGCGCCGCCGTGGTGGGCGGGCGAGGAGGTGCCCGAGCTGGGCAACTCCGCGTGGCCGCAGAGCGCGGACGTGTTCGCCACCGACACCAAGCCCGGCCGCGGCAAGACGGTGTGGCTGGTGATCATCGCGATCCTCGTGGTGCTGGGCATCGCGACCGGCGCGTTCTTCGTGGGCAAGAGCGTCGGCGAGAGCAAGTCGTCGAGCGCTGGCTACTCGCGCCTGGACAGCACCACCCAAACTCGTTAGCGACCACTCCACAGTTATCGGTACCGTTCGGGAGATCCTCCCGTCACGCTCCAAGGCTCTTAGCGCCTGAGCGTTTGGCTGTCCGCCCCGATGTGCGCCCGCAGCTCCGTGAACCGCAGCTCCCGTACAGGTCGAGCGCGGACACGATCAAGGATCGGCCATCTGCCCGCGTGGGCCAGCACGTCTCCCAACCTTTCGACCGCGCCCGCACGGCCGGTCCTGCACGAGGTAGTCGGGGAAGGAAAAGCTCTTGCCGCATAGTTCGTCTGACAACGAAACTGGCCGGGTGCGTACCCACCAGGCGGTCACCCTCGCCACCGTGCTGCTCGCCGTCCTGATGTTCCCGATCACGCTCACCGGCGCCTCGATCGCCCTGCCCGAGATCCGCACCGCGCTGCACGGTGACCTCGCGTCGGTGCAGTGGGTGGTCAACGCCTACAACACGACCTTCGCCGGGTTCATGCTCGCCGCCGGTGGGCTGGCCGACATCGTGGGCAGGCGCCGGGTGTTCGCGGCGGGTACCGCGATCTTCGCCGCGGGCGGCCTGCTCAGCGCGGTCGCGGCGAACCTGCTGGTGCTCGACGTGCTGCGCGGCCTGTCCGGCATCGGCGCCTCCGCCGCGGCGACCAGCGCCGTCGCGATCCTGGCAGGCTCGTTCGACGGCAAGGCCAAGGCACTGGCGTTCAGCCTGTTCGGCACCACGATCGGCTTCGGGCTCGCGTTCGGGCCGTCGGTGTCGAGCCTGCTCATGGGCGCGTTCGGCTGGCAGGCGGTGTTCTGGTTCCCCGCCGCGGTCGGCCTGGCGGCGTTGGCGCTGGTCCCGGTGCTGCCCGAGTCCCGCAACCCGGCCGCGACCGGCGTCGACTGGCCGGGGACGACCACGTTCACCGGCGGGCTGCTGCTGGTCATCACCGGGTTCATCGAGGGACCCGCGCTGGGCTGGGCCAGCCCGCTGGTGCTGCTCGCGTTCGTCGTCGGCGTCGGCCTGCTGGTGGCGTTCGCCGTGGTCGAGCGGCGCGTCGCGAACCCGATGTTCCACTTCGAGCTGCTGCGCACCCCGCGCTTCCTGGCCGCGGCGATGGCGGCGGCGACGTTCGTGGCGGTGATGGTGCCGCTGCTGGTCTACCTGCCGTCGTACCTGACCGAGGTGGTCGGGCAGACGGCGCCGCAGGCCGGGGCCACGCTGATCCTGATGACCGCGCCGATCCTCGTGCTGCCGCTGGTCGCGGGCGCGCTGGCCAGGTGGACCTCGGAGAACACCGTCCTCGCCGCGGCACTCGCCCTGGTGGCGCTGGGCGCGGGCTGGCTGACCACGATCAACCCGGGCAGCACCGCGCTGTCGCTGGCCGGACCGCTGCTCACCCTCGGCGCGGGCATCGGCCTGTCGACAGGCCTGGTCGACGCCATGGCCCTGAGCAGCGCCGGACCCGACCGCGCGGGCACCGCCTCCGGCATGTTCGGCACCTCCCGCCTCGCCTTCGAAACGATCAGCATCGCCGTCGTCGGCTCCATCATCGCCACCGGCACCGCAGGCACCCTCCAGGGCGACGGCTACACCAGCGCCCTCCGCCTCTCCCTCTGGCTCCTGGCCGCCCTCACCACCTTGGTCCTGGCCGCCTTCCTCACCCTCACCCGCCGCACCCCAGCCACCGCCGCCGTCGCTTGACCGCACCAGTTGTCCCCACCTGTGGATAACTCAACCCGGCGCGGAGTGCCCCACAGCACCGTCCAGAGCGAGTGATTCCCCAGCTCGGAGGCAACTTTTGCACCTGTTTCAGCAGTCACCGGGGGTGGGCACCGGAATGAGTTTATCCACAGGAGTTATCCACAGTGTGCACAAATGTTCGAGCAACGCTGTGTCGCTGGGGGCGCTACTTACCGTAGTGGTATCGGCACGCGGCGATCCGCACCGTGTCGTCCACGACCTTGTAGACCAGGCGGTGTTCGTCGGTGATGCGACGTGACCAGTAGCCCTGGAAGCCGTGCTTCAACGGCTCGGGCTTGCCGATCCCCTCGTTGCCGTGACGGCAGACGTCCTTGATGAGGTCGTTGATCCGCTTGAGGACCTTGCGGTCCTCGGTTTGCCACCAGACGTAGTCCGCCGAGGCGTATTCGTCCCAGACCAGCTTCATTCCGCCAGGTCGTGCTGTGCGCCGTCGCCGGACTCCAGGCGCTCGATGGCCGTGATCAGTCGCCGCGCGTTCTCAGGACTCCGCAGCAAGTAGGCGGTCTCCTTGAGCGACTGGTAGTCGTCGAGGGACACGATCACGACCGGCTCGTGCCCAGCGCGGGTGATCACGACCTCCTCGCGGTCGTTGACCACGGAATCGAGGGTCTCGGCGTACTTCGCGCGAGACTCGGAGTAGCTCATGGTCTTCACAGACACCCTCCCTTCGACGTACAGAATAATGTACGTCGGCTGCGGAGCTGGGGCAAGGGTTTGCCCATGTGACCTAGCAGGGCCCGGGAGGGTCGCCCGCTATGTCCGGGTAGGGCGGGGCGTTCCGGCCGATGGTGGTCGGTTGGGGGAAATCCGGGTCGATGACCAGGCATGATCTGCGCCATGGGTGAACGGGCGCGGGCGCGGGCCGCGGTGGCTTTGGGGCGGTGGGTGGAGCCTGGGGAGGTGTTCGCCCAGGGGAAGGCGTTGCGGGAGAGGGCGGGGCTCAAGGAGCACCGCGAGGTGAGCCTGGCGGCGGATCGGCCCTCGGTCGTGGACTTCGTGGCGGCGAGCAACGCGGGGCGGGTCGAGGACCTGGTGCCGTTGCGGGTCGGGCGGATGGTGGTGTCGCCGTTCGCGTTCTTCCGGGGTAGCGCCGGGTTGATGGCGGCCGACCTGGTCCGGACGCCGCGCAGTGGGTTGGACGCGCAGTTGTGCGGGGACGCGCACGCGGCGAACTTCGGTCTGTACGGGACGCCCGAGGGGCAGATCGTCATGGACATCAACGACTTCGACGAGACCGTGCCGGGGCCGTGGGAGTGGGACCTCAAGCGGCTGGCGACGAGCATCGTGCTGGCCGGTCGGGAGGGCGGGTTCTCCGAGCGGTCGTGCCGGGAGGCGGCCGAGGACGTGGTGCGGTCCTACCGCAAGGCGCTCGACCACCTCGCCGAGCAGCCGTTCCTCGACTCGTGGTCGGCGCTGGGCGACGAGTCGGTGCTGGCCAAGGTCGACGGCCAGGCGCTGCTGGACGACTTCGCGAAGGCGGCCAAGAAGGCCCGCAAGAACACCAGCGCCAAGGTCGCCGCGAAGTGGACCCAGCGCGGCGCGGACCAGCGGTGGCGGTTCGTCACCGAGCCGCCCGTGCTCACCCCGGTCGACGACGAGGTGGCAGAGGCCGTGGTCGGTGCCCTGCCCACGTACGTCGACACGCTGCGCGAGTCGCGGCGGAACCTGATCATGCGGTACGGGGTGTCCGACGTGGCGTTCCGCGTGGTCGGCACCGGCAGCGTCGGCCTGCGCAACTACCTGGTGCTGCTGCACGGCAACGGCGATGAGGCCCTGGTGCTGCAGGTGAAGGAGGCCCAGTCCTCGGCGCTGGCCCACCACCTCGGCCTGGCGCCCGCCAAGCACGAGGGCAAGCGCATCGTCCACGGCGCGCGGCTCGTCCAGGCCGAGACCGACATCCTGCTCGGTTGGACCACCGTCGGCGGCAGGCACTACATCGTCCGGCAGTTCCGGAACCGCAAGGGGGAGATCGATCCCACAACGCTGGAGCGGGACCACCTCGACGACTACGGCCGCTTCGCGGGGGCACTCCTGGCCCGCGCCCACACCCGCTCCGTGGACCCCAGGCTCCTGGCGGGCTACTGCGGCGAGGACTTGGACGAGGCGATCGGCAAGTACGCGACCTCTTACGCAGACCAGACCGAGTCAGACCACGCAGACCTTCTAGCCGCCGTCCGCACCGGCAAACTCCCGGCGCTTCACGAGGAGTGACCCCCGAGAGCCCCACCTGATCGCTTGCCCTACCTTCCCGGCCATCGACACGGGGGTCCGGGGGCGAAGCCCTCCGGGTGGGGCGCGGGGGCTTCGCCCCCGAAATACACGGCGAACGAAAAATGGCGAGTGCTCTTCATGAGCACCCGCCACCATTCGTGAGCGGATGACGAGACTCGAACTCGCGACCCTCACCTTGGCAAGGTGATGCGCTACCAGCTGCGCTACATCCGCCTACCCGGTCTTGCTTGGGTACGGGAACTATACCTTAGGCTCCGGTAACGCTGTCGCAGCGGGGGGTACCTTCCCCACACTCGCCGACCGAGGGGGTGCTGTTGGGCCAGGCAGGATCTACCCGACGGGCTAGTGCAGATGATGGGGTCCTCTTAACGTTATTCACGTTTATCGACCGCTGGACAACACCATGTGGCATCTTGTTCACCACTGTCACGACGGCCAGGAGGAGGTACCGGGCCGGATGACCGGGATGCACCGGCCTGCTTCCGGCGGGCGTCGCGACGCTGACGAGGGTGGTTCGTCAGTCGCCGCCTGCGAAGATCTGGCACTCCTGCAACGCCTCCGCTCCGGTGATGACGCCGCCTTCGGCGAGCTGTTCTCCCGGCACTCCGACGCCGTGCGCAGGCTGGCCCTGGGGTTGGTCGCCGACCGCGCCGAGGCCGAGGACCTGGCCGCCGAGGCCTTCTTTCGCGTGCTGCAGGCGGTCCGCCGCGGCTCGGGGCCCGTGGACAACGTGCGCGGCTACCTGCTGATCGTGACCAGGCGGGTCGCGTGGGAGTGGAACGCCCGCAAGCGCGACGTCCCGGTGAGCGACGAGGAGCTCAGCCACCGGGTGGGCGCAGGCCCGGACAACACCGGTCAGTCGACCGAGCGCACCCTGATCACCCGCGCGTTCACCAGTCTCCCCGAGCGGTGGCGCAGCGTGCTGTGGAAGGTCGAGGTCGAGGGGGAGCGTCCCGCTGTTGTCGCGGGCAACTTCGGTCTCAGCCCGAACGCCACCGCCGCGTTGGCTCGCCGTGCGCGTCAGGGGCTGCGTGCGGCTTACCTCCAGGCGCACCTGACCGTCGACCGCGGCTCTACCGGCTGCCGGTCCGTGTTGGAGAAGCTAGGCGCGTACACGGCAGGCAGCATCAAGGGCACCGAGCGGCGCAAGGTCCGCGCGCACCTGTCCATCTGCCCTTCGTGCACGTCGATGCAGGCCGAGCTCCAGGACGTCTGCTCCGGTCTGCGCGCGCACGCCGCGTTCATCGCCGCCCCGATCGCCGGGATCGCGCTGTGGCAGCAGATCGGCATCGCCAGCTCCACGACCGGCGCGGCCACGGGGCTCGGCGCGGTCAAGGGTCTGCTGTCGACGGCGAAGATGCAGGTCACGCTGGCCGCGACCTCGGCGGCCGCGGTCGGCGTGTTCGGGTTCGCCCTGGTCCCGTGGGGGACGACCGGCGAACAGCAGGCGTACGCCGACTTCAACGGCGGCGGCCCGACCGAGCTGCTCGTCGAGCCGGACCCGTCCGCCGCGGGTGGTCTCGCCCCGGCGCCGACGAACACGGTCGTCCCGACCCAGGACCGGCCAAGGCCGGGGTCGCCGACCACCCCGACCGCCCCCGCGGGCGGTGAGGCCAGGCAGACGGCCACCAGCCAGCAGCAGGTGCCCGCCGTCCAGCAGTCTCCGCAGGCGGCCAGCCAGGTGGTCCGGGTCGCCACCCCGCCCAAGGCGCAGCCCAACAACTCCCCGGTGGAGAAGCCGAAGCAGGCGCCCCAGGAGACCAGGCAGCGCAACCAGGGCCGGATGAACACCCAGCAGGTGTCGACCTTCGACGAGTCGCTGCCGGTGGTCTACAGCCAGACCACCTACGAGCGGCGGTGGACGGTCTACGACCGCTACGACGTCGTCACCGAGACGAGGGTCACCACCAAGGTCAACTCGGCGCGGCAGACCACCGTCGCGACCAAGCAGGCGGAGTACACCCACTACCGCCACCCGCGCCCGGTGCGGCAGGGGACCAGGGTGGAGTCGTACTCCTCGGTCACCGTGACGGGGGTCCCCCGACCCCGGTAGTTGATCAACTCGGGTCGCCGGTGCCAGAATCGGTGCGTGGGCTGGTCGGGCATTTCACCCGTTGGTCGCAGCGCCGAGGCGGTAACGTTGCCCCTCGGTGCTGTCAGACCCGGGTGCGTGCCGCTGGCCGCGCACCGGCGGCCGGAGGGCAGGAGATGACGCGTCAGGTACGTGACGTGAACGGTCGGTTGTGGACCGTGCACGGCACCCTCGAGTGGCGCACCCCGGCCACCGAGGACGACTTCGAGCACGACGTCGCGGCCGGGTACGTCCCCGGCGTGGTGATGCTGGTGCTGATCACGGTCCTGGTGGTCGCGCTGGTCGCCTGGATGCCGGTCGACGTGGTGGTGCCGGGCTGGTTAGTCCTGCTCCTGGTGCTGGCCATCCTGTTCTTCCCGGCGCGCTGGGCGGTGCGGCGGCCGTGGACGCTGGTCGCCGAGACCGGGGACGACGGCGACGGCGAGCCGACCGAGCGCTGGATGGGCACGATCCGCGGCTACTTCAGCGCGCGCACCGAGATCACCAGGATCGCCAAGGAGATCAGCCAGGACACCCAGCCGAGCTACGAGGGCGTCCTCAAGCCGCTGACCTGAGCGTGCTCGACCGGTGACGGCCCGCTGCGGGGCATGACAGACCGCCCCGCAGCGGCGAGACTGGTGCCGTGCCGGAACTCCCCGAGGTCGAGGCCCTAGCCCACCACCTGCGCGAACACGCCGTCGGTCGACGCGTGCAGCGGGTGGACGTCGCCTCGCTCAGCGTCCTCAAAACCGCCAGCCCGCCATGGACCGCGCTGCACGGCCGCGAGGTCACCGCCGTCGCCCGCCACGGCAAGTACCTGGACGTGGCGGCGGAGGGCCTGCACCTGGTCACGCACCTGGCGAGGGCCGGGTGGCTGCGCTGGGCGGACACGATGTCGGCAACGCCGCCCAAGCCGGGCAAGGGCCCGCTGGCACTGCGCGTGCACCTCGGCCCGCCCGGCCAGGGCCCCGGCTTCGACCTGACCGAGGCAGGCACGAAGAAGGGCCTGGCCGTCTGGATCGTCGAGGACCCGGACACCATCGAGCAGATCGCCACCCTCGGCCCCGACGCCCTCTCCCTGACCCGCGACGAGTTCGGCGCTGTGCTGACGGGCCGCACCGAACGCCTGAAGAACCTGCTGACCAGCCAACGCGTCCTAGCAGGCATCGGCAACGCGTACTCCGACGAGATCATGCACGTAGCGCGGCTATCCCCCTACGCCACTCCAGCGCGCTTGCCGGAGGAGTCCATCGACCAGCTCTACGACGCCATGCGCACAGTGCTGACAGACGCCGTCACCCGTTCGGTCGGCCAAGACGCCGCCCGCCTCAAGGGCGAGAAGCGCTCCGGTCTGCGGGTCCACGCCCGGACCGGCCTGCCCTGCCCGATCTGCGCGGACACCATCCGCGAGGTCTCGTTCGCGGACAAGGCCTTCCAGTACTGCCCCACCTGCCAAACCAACGGCAAACCCCTAGCCGACCGCCGCCTCTCCCGCCTGCTCAAGTAACCCGCCCCCGAACCGAGCCACCCCCGCCGCTCGGCCCCTTGCCGCCCACCCGCCGCCGACCGGCCACCCGACCGCCGCAGGCCCGGCGCGTCCCCCCACCCGACCGCCCCCGCCCCGCTCGCCCCCGCCCCGCCCGCCACCGACCGGCCGCCCCGCCCCGCAGCCTGCTGGCCGCCAGCTCAAGATCAACTCTGCTCCGGGGGCCCACCCTCCCGGGGCCCGGGGCCCCATCTCTGAACCTATCGACCAGGACGATCTGTCAATAGGGC
>NZ_FOGI01000025.1 GCF_900111175.1 Actinokineospora terrae | reverse complement strand
CCCCCAATCCCCCACCGGCAACCCCACCTCGGGCTCCCAACCCCACGGTGGAACGCCCACCCCCAGCACCCAAACGCCCACCAGCGGCCTCGCACACCACCCCACCGGCACCCAGCCACCCACCGGCGGCGGCCCCACTTCGGGCCCGCAGAACCCCGGCAGCGGCCTCGGCAACCCGTCGGGCACCGGCCCGACCGCAGGGACACCGGGCGGACCCACCGGCAGCCCGACCCCCGGCACCCAGTCCCCGGCGGGCGGACTCGGCAACCAGGCAGCCCCGGGATCCCACTCCCCAGCAGGCGGCCCAGGTAGCCACCCCACCACCGCCCAGTCCCCGACCGGCGGGCTCGGCACCCCCCCGACCACAGGATCACCCTCTCCCGCAGGCGGCCCGGGCAGCCACCCCGCAGGACCGCAGCCACCCACGGGCGGACTCGGCAACCAGCCCACCGGGAGTCCCCAGTCACCAGCAGGTGCGCTCGGCAGCCACGCGACCCCGGGATCACAGTCGCCAACGGGCAGCCTGGGTGGCTCCGTGACCTCAGGCGGGCCAGGGAGCCACCCGACCTCGGGAACGCAGTCCTCTGCCGGTGGCCTGAGCGGCCACCCCGCCGCAGGGCTGAACACACCGACAGGCAGCCACCCGGGCGGAAATCCGGCAGGCAACCCCGGAAACCACCCCACCGGCGGTCTGGGCCCACAGGCCCCCGCAGGCAACCAGTTCGCTGGAACGCCCGGCCCACAGGGGAGTCATCTCCCCGCGGGCCCAGGGTCCTTCGACCCCACCGGTTCCCACCCGACCAACGCCCCCAGCTCGGACAGCCACCCCAGCAGCTTCACTTCCCCCGGCAACGCGAGCACCCTCCCCCCGCGCCACGACCAGGCCCCGAACCTCCCCTCGCAGTCCTACGCGGGCGGCACCCCGGACCCGCGCTCCACCCAGTCCGACCCGGGTGGCGCACCAGGTCAGCGCCAGGAGCCCGCCGTCCACACCGGACGCCCGGATGGGAGTGGTCCGGGCAGGCACGCGGATCCCGGTGGCAGAGCAGACCCCGGACATCGCCCGGATCCCGCTCGGCCACCGCTCGCGAACCGGCCGGATCCGTCGCACCACGTGGACCAGGGCAGCCGGGCGGACACCCATCGTCAACCCGGACCCGGCGGTCGGCCGGATCCCGCGCACCGAGCCGACCCGGCCAACCGGCCCGACTCCACGCGTGGCACGGACCCCGGGCACCGGCCCGATTCCTCCCGCCAGGCTGATCCCGCGGCTCGGCAGGATCCCGCGCACCGGTCGGACCCCACCACGCGATCCGACCCCTCGCACCGCGCGGATCCCGCGCACCGGACCGACCGCCCGGATCCCGCGCACCGCCCCGAAGCGGGCGACCGGACCGACCCCACGCGCAGCAACGACCCCCAGCACCACGGCGACCCGCGGCAACACCAAGATCCTCAGCACCACCAAGACGCGCAGCACCACCAAGACCAGCAACGTCATCAAGACCCCCAGCACCACGACGACCCGGGCGCCCAGCACCCCGGTCACGGCGATGTCGACCGCTCCTCCCCCGACATCTCCGGCAACTCCGACGACGGCCCCGCGCCCGATCCGGACCCCAGCTCCACCCCCGACCCCGACACCGCTTCCAGCGACGACGGCCCACCCCCCGTCGCCTCCCCCACCCCCCGCGTAGATGACAACGGCGTCCCCCTCACCTACCTGGGCACACGCCAGGGTGAGCACCCCTATGCCGCGATGGGTGACTACGTCCCCATGGGTGGCGACCGCTCCAACGGGATGGGGAGTTACGACCAGCGGACCCGTGGTCTTATCGCCGACCACAACCCGTGGGGTTCGCACAGCGACAGGGACGACTTCAACCAGCACCACCGCCCGGACGGCACCTACCGGACCAACCAGTGGCCGCCGCACGGTGGTGCGGTGCCGGGGTCGCAGCGGGACGTCTCCCTGCCCGTCGGGTCCGTGTTGGACCGGTTCGGCGGGGAGACCGGGCGGTACCTGTCGCCGATGGGGGCCGATGGGCAGCCGTACCACTACCGCGAGCGGGCGATCTTCCCCGACAACGCGGAGGCCGGCTACCACATCTACGTCGTGCAGGACCCGTCCGGCCTGCGCGGTGAGATGGCCGATGTGGCGCCCGCGTTGGGGCAGCCGGGCGGTGGGCGGCAGTTCACCCTCCCCGACACGACCAGCGTCGAGCAGTTGCTGCAACAAGGTGTGCTGCGCGAGGTGCACGTCGTCCCCACCGATGGTGTCATCCGCGGGGTCGACCTCGGCGCCATCCCGGAAGGACTGCGCCCCAACGCTTTCGCCACTCCGGCGGGCGGCGCGCTGTTCGACCGCGACGATGCCAGCACCCGGGCGGCCGCCGACGCGGTCGCGCCGATCCCCGGGCACTTCGTGCTCGACGTCCACAGCGACGGTTCGGCCGCGGTGGTCAACGGCCAGCGGCTCGGCGGGGCGGAGTTGGCCGACCTGGCACGGGCGATGGGCTGGAACGGGTCCGACCCGATCGTGCTCACCGCGTGCGAGGCCGGGCGGACCCCGGACGGGCTCGGCGCGGACCTCGCCAGGCACGCGGGTGTGCCGGTGATCGCGCCGACGGAGCGGTCGTGGTCGGGTGAGCAGAACACGACCCCGTACTCGTCGGGCGCCGACTACACCGACGCCAACGGGCGCACCTACCCGAGGATCCCACCGGACGGCGGCTGGAACTCCTTCTCCCCCAACGGGGACATGACGCCGACCGGCTCGAACGGACTCCCGGTCACCGACGCCACCGCCCCGAGGTCCACATCGGACTCGACGCCGCCGGACCTGTCGCGCGGGCTGATCCAGTCCGACTTCACGCCGCCGCCCGCGCGCAACGCCGACAACCCGGTCCGCATCGACGTGGACGACCACGCGAACCCGGACCCGAACGACCCGAACCGGCCGCTGCGCTCGGACGAGCGGTTGATCGGCCGGACCGGGCTGGCCCCGAACACCGCGTACCACGTCGACGGTCGCGGCACCTACTACACCGACCACACCGGCGCGATCACCCACGCCGACCTGGTCTCCCCCAACACCCGCGACGACAGCAACCCCGACGTCGAGCGGCCCGCGCCGAACACCACCTACCGGGTCGACGTGGACGGCGCCGAGCACCGCTACACCACCGACGACCGGGGCTTCCCGCCCCGCTACCTGCAGTGGAGCGAGCCGTACACCACCAACCCGGACAACCCGGTGCGCGTCCCGGCGCCCGGCGCCGTCCCGGGTGACCCGCTGGGGCCGCTCGGGCACCGCGAGGCGTTCAGCGACCGGACGAACCTGCCGCCCAACACCAGGTTCGACGTGCCCGGCCGCGGCACGTTCTACACCGGACCGCCGGACGCGAACGGGTTCGGCCGGGTGGTGGCCGTCGAGGCGGTGTCGAGCCCCGGCGGGCCGCGCGACAGCGCCAACCCGGACCTGAACAACTTCCACCCCAACACCGTCTACGTCCTCGACGGCAGCTACGTGATCTCGACCAACGAGCACGGCATCGCCGCGGAGGCCACCGACGAGCGCACCTACGGGCCGAGCAGGCGCGAGACCCGCAACCAGTGGTCGCAGGACATCGTGGCGGGCGTCGGCGGCCCGAGGTTCGACGGCGGGCACATCAAACCCAACCAGGTGACGCAGCCGACCCCGGACGCGGTGGGCCAGTTCCCGCAGCTCACCACGCAGAACCAGGGCCGGGGCACGCCCAACAACCGGGACACCTGGTACGGGCAGGACATGCGGGTCGCCAGGGACCAACGTGGCGGCGCCCGCGTCGAGTGGCACGATTTCCAGGGTGACGGCGGTCCGACCCCGCACCAGGTGCACACCAGGTTCGTGCTGACCGACGCCTCCGGGGCACCCCGGATCATCCTCAGGAGATACGACAATGTCTGACGCGGACGGCACGATGTCCGAGGCCGAGAAGGCCGCCCGGTACGGCGAGCTGATCCAGCGGATCGGGGGCGCGCTGCTGGCGGCCGCCCCGCCGCAGTGGCAGCGGCTGGACCTGGTGGCGACCGTGGCCGCCTCGGTCCAGGAGTACGGGCTGGTGGTGCACCTGGCCGACGGGACCGCGGTGGGGCAGGAGCCGCCCGCCGAGGTCGCCGACGCGTTCGTGGCGTTGCGGGAGGTGACCTACACGCACGAGACGGGGGCGTGGTTCACCGCGCGGTTCGTGATGAACCCGCCGACCGAGTACCACGTGTTCTACAACTACCAGCAGGAGCCCCGGTGGGACCCGCCGGTGCCGACCGAGGTGTACGCGCGCGACCTGGAGCGGTTCCCCCGGGCCGACGACCAGGTGCCGAACTGGTTGCGCCGCCGCCTCGGCCTGCCGCCGCTGCCGGTCTCGACCGAGCCCGCGGGCATCGTCGAGCAGCGGGAGCTGGGGCAGCGGATCAGCGACCTGCTGGTGACCAGGGCACCGAGCGACTGGACGCAGCTGCGGGTGGGGTACCGGGCGGCGGGCCAGTACACGGAGTTGCGCGGCAAGGTCATCGGCCTGGACGGGCAGTTGCGGGACTGGGCGCCGCCCGCCGAGGTGGCGGACGAGTTCGCGGTGCTGCGGGCGCGGATGGCGCACCCGGAGCGCGGCACGTGGTCGGGCGCGCAGGTGATCGTGGAGTACCCGCTGCGCGCGAGCACGAGCTACGCCTTCGAGGACCCCGGGTGGACCAGCCCGCCGCCGCGCCCGGCGGTCCTCGACGAGCTGAACAGGTTCCCGCGCTCGCCCGAGCACGTGCCCGCGTGGATGCGGGACCTGGTGCCGGACCTGGACCAGGTGCTGGCGGCCCGGGCCCGGCTGCGGCACGCGCGGGTGTTCGACCGCCGCGAGCCGGATGGCCGTCCGATCGTCGAGCGCCCACCGGTCCCCGCGGACCAGGTCGCCGGGGTCTTGCACTACCTGACCCACGCGCACGTGCTGCTGGGCGGGCGCGGGTATGACCAGGACCTGTTCGTGCCGGAGAGCGCGCCGGACGTACCTGCCGCGTTCTTCACCGACGGCACGTGGATCTGGCCTGCGTCGATCCCGCATTACCTGGCCAAGCACGGCATCCCACCGGAGGCGGACCTCGTCGAGCACATCCGGGGGGCTGGGTTCACGCCGCCGCCGGTGGACGCTGCCGCGGCGGCTCTTGCGTACACGGCGCTCACGGGTGAGGTCGCGGCTGGTTCGGTCGCCCCGGCTGCTTCGGCTGGCTCGGTTGGTGGTGATCGGGCGGAGTTGGCTCAGATCGCGTTGGCGCTGTCTGAGGCGGGTGTGTCTCCGCGCGCGTACAGCTTGGACGGTCCGGTCGACGAGAGTTGGTCGCTGGAACAGGTAGACGGGCAGTGGCAGGTAGCGCAGTACGAGCGCGGTAGGGCGTTCGCGGCACGCCAGTTCCCCACGCTGACCGAGGCGGGCGCGTACCTCCTGGGCACGCTGACCATCCTCCCCGCCCGCCGCCGAGCGGGCTTCCCCGACAACAACACCGTCGCCGCCCTCAACGACTGGCCCATCCAGCCCCTCCCCGGTGAGCCGCCGCTGACCCTGCTCACGCACAAGCGCACCGCGTGGCTGATGGAAGGCCGCGAGATCATCCGCCACGGGACCGAGGACGGGAACCTGGTGTTCACCCCCGGCACCACGTTCCCCGAGATGTCCCTACGCCCCGACCGCGAGTCGGACCCCACCCACCGCTACCGGGTGACCCGCGACCTCCCGGTCCTGGCAGGCACAACCGTCCCCTGGCACAACCAACCCGGCGGCGCCCACGCCTACCTGCTCCCCCACCCCATAACCCACCACCTAGCCAACGGCAGCCTCACCGCCATCCCCTAACCCCCCGGGCGGCTGCTCCCACCGGAGCAGCCGCCCACCCCTCACCTGCGCCTGCCCGCCACACACTCCGCTAGTCCCTACCTGCGCCCCCAGAGCCGACAACCTCTGCCCCCGCAGCACTCTCAACCAGGCTCCCCCTCCCCACCAACACCTCTTAGCGCCGCCCGAGCCTCTAACCCCCCACCGCAACGGCTTCGCGCGCGCACGCCAGTCCGGCCCCAGCCCCCACCCTCTCCGGGGGGCGTCCCAGGTCCCAGCCTATCGGCACCCACCGACAGACGATCTTGAAACGGGCGTCTGAAGATCCACATGTGGACAACTTTTGTCGCTGGGACGGGTGAACCTCAATGCTGGACGGACGAAGAGTCGCCTGGTCAGAGCCAATAGGACCACTGAGGACAGCCGCGACGGTCACCGCTTGACTGAAGTCGATCGGCGAGAGATCAACTAAGCGCGGCAAACCACCTTTGATGTCCACAATGGACAAATCCGATCTGCTCGAACAACCCCGATTCAACAGCGCCACCCAGCCGGCAATCAACGCAGCGCTCACCCACCGGGCACGGACTCACGCACCCGACCGCCCTTCTCCAGCCATTCCCACAGCCGCCGCGCCCCCAACCGACGACCGCCCAGCCGAGCGGCGAGTCGGCCACGACAGAGTCGCCCCAACTCGCACAGTGCCCCAATCGACAGACGCACAGCGCCGAACAGCCCTCAAGTCCCAGCATCGCGTCGAGACCTGGCAACCTTTCAACCCTCAACAGCCACCAATCCTCGACGATCCCTTAACCCCAAAGGCCTCTTATCTCCCAGCAACCCTTCAACCTCAGCGGCCCTTATCCCCCAGCGCTCCCTCAACACCAGCGGCCTCTTGTCCTCCAGCAACCCGCAAACCCAGCGGCCTCTTAACCCCAGTAGCCGCTCAGCCCCAGCAGCCTTCGAAACCCCAGCCACCCTGTCGAGCCCCGACAGCCCTATCCACCCACCAGCCCAGCAACCCTCTTAGGCCAAGGCGCCCGCTCACCTCTCCGCAACCGCTAACCCCACCAACACCTCTTAGCCCCACCCCAACCCCTAGCCCCGCCCAAGCCTCTAACCCCACCCCAGCACCTAACCCCGCCCCAGACCGCTTCGCGCGCGCACGCCAGTCCGGCCCCAGCCCCCACCCTCTCCGGGGGGCGTCCCAGGTCCCAGCCTACCGGCAGCCGCCGACAATGGATCTTGAAACAGGCGCGCGAAGATCCACATGTGGACAACTTCTTTCGCTGAACCGGGTGAAACTCCAAACGAGTCAAAAGAAGAGTCGCCTGGTCAGAGCCACCAAGCCCACCAAGGACAGCCCCAACAGACGCGGCCCCCAAGAAGTCACTCAGCGAAAGATCAACCAGGCGCCACAATCCGGCCCCGGAGTCCACAATGGACAAAGATCAACGCCGCGAAACCCCCGGCCAATAAGCAGGCTGCTCCACCCACCCCACCAACCGCCGCCCTCCCCCAGGCGCCGACCCAGCCGCGCCGAACCGGCCGCCGGCGATCACGTACTCCAGGCCCCGCACCACATGCGTCAACTCAGGCTGGTCCGCCAACCGCTGTACGAGGGCGCGTTGCTCGTCCGGTGGGCAGAAGCTCAGGAAGAACACCGCCTGCCGCCACGCGTAGGCGATGTTCTTGACCTGGACCAAGGCCGCGTGCCGGTCCGGTGACCGCTGGCTTGCGCGGCGGGCGATCCAGTCCAGCGCGCGACGAGCCAGGTCAGGTCCGCGAACTCTCAGCCAAGGGGCCAAGTCGAGTGCGTCCACAAGGACGGCCAGGTTGTGGGTGGTCAGGATCTGGCTCTGCTCCAGGACAGCACCATTGCGGGCGACGTAGGACGTGGCGGCGCCTGCGGCGAGGGCTCGGTCGCGGCAGAGGTCGGCGAAGGGGGTGGGCCAGGAGGTGGGGAGGTCGTAGTAGTGGGCGTAGAGGGTGTCGCGCATGGTGCGGCTGGCCACGACCGCGGCGGCGCGCCACTTGTCGGTGAAGCGGCCCATGAAGATGTCGGCGGCGACTTCCTCGACCAGCGGCAGGTCGAGGTCGGCGAGTCGGGCGAGGGCGCGCAGTTCGGTCACCAGGGGGTTCGGGGTGATCGTGTGCGGGAACGCGGCGAGCACCAGGTCCACCGTCTCGCGCAGGGCCCGGCGCGCGCTGCCGTCGTCGGGGCGGGGCTCGGGGTCGGCGACGACCCACGGCAGTTCGGTGAACTGGACCTGCTTGGCGAGGTTGAGCAGCAGCAGGCTCCGCCGGTCGCGGAACGCGGTGTACGTGCGCTCGTGCAACGTCGCCAGCACCGGGTCCGCGATCCGGCCCGCGGCCAGCCGGGACGTGCGCTGCGGGAGCACGGCGGCGATGGCCTCGCTCGAGGTGAGCACGCCGCGGCGGACCAGTTCCGCGGCGGGAGCGTCGAGCGCGCGGCTCAACTTGGTGACCAGGTGCGCGGGCTGGTCTAGGTCCGCGGTGATGGGCTCGACCGCGGGGATGCCGCCGTGGAGGGGGTACGCGCGCAGGCGCTCCACCATCCGAGCGGCGATGTCGGCGTAGGTCGACGACTCGACCGGCTCGACCGGGCGCGGCGTGGTCAGCGCGTTGGCCAGCGCGCGGCGGATCCAGCCGACCTGGCGAGGGCCGAGGTCAGAGCTGTCGCGCGGGCACAGCAGCAGCGCCGCGTGCAGGCGGGCGAAGTTGCTCCTCGGGTGCGCGTGCCTGCCGGTCACCGGCCCGGGAAGATCAGCGAGCCATCGATCGCGCTGCTCCGCCCAGTCGTCCGGCCAGCGCGTGCACGGCCAACCACCGACCACGGCGCCGTCGCGCAGACTCGGCAGCGCGCCGTCCACCGTCCGCGCCCAGAGCGCCACCAACCGCTCGTATCGGGGGTTCCAGACGGTCAGCGTCTCCCGCATAGCCGCGATCTGGGCAGGTACGGTCACCTGCTTCAGCGTGTTCATGACGCTACCGACCGAACGCACACGGACAGCGTCACCTGAGGGCACCGCGATCGAGTCGAAGGTCGGCGTGAACTTCAACCGGTCGATCCACGGCCAGATCACCTCAAGCAGGTCGAACGCCTCTTGGTCCCTACCTGCGGCGAACAGCGCCACCGCGACCGGGATCGCGGCCTCCTCAGGCAGGTCGATCCGATACGTGCCGCTCTTCAGCGCCTCAAGCAGTTCGGCCTGACCGTCGTCGCTGAGGAAGTGCAGGTTCTGCCGCTCGCGCTCGGTCGACCCGGGTGTGGCCGCCCTGAGCCGGGCCCGGTCGTGCCCGGTCAGCGGCTGCTCGGCGAGCAGGCGCCCGGTGGCGAACCCCCCGTGCACGACCTCGACGGTCACCCACGGCGGCACCCCACTCACCGGTGTCCGGCTGCCGACGGTCACCCGACCCGCGCTGATGCCGTCGAGGACAGCCCGCCACTTCCTGGCCTTGGCCGCGGCGCCCCGGCCGCCCTCGCCCAGCGTCGCCAGCGCCCGCAGCCACTGCCCGTACGCGTAACCAGACACAGTCGACTCCCCAGGCAGCCACGCACGCGAGCACGGCCTCCCCCGGGCAGCGTGTGCTCCTCAGACATGGAGGCGGGACTCGAACCCGCGCCCTCCCGGTCCGAAGCCGGGCGATCTACCGCTGATCTACTCCATGATGTGTCCACAGCATACGGTCCACCCCCGTGAACCCCTTGTTACCCAGAACACCCCGGTATACACAGAACCACCGCGCCTAGAGCATCAAGGGACGCGAGCGGCAAGAGCGTCGGCCTCGGTAGTGGCGTTTGCCTGGTAATAGAGCGACCGCGCGCGCGACCAGTGGTGGGTGGCGTTGGCGTTATCTCCGGTGCGTGACTCCAAGTCGCCCAGGTCGCGGTGCAGGTGGGCGAGCTCGTAGTCGTCAGGCACGGCGGTACGGATAGAGAGGCTGCGTTCCAGGTGGTCACGGGCGGCCGCGAGGTTGCCGTTGGTGAGGTAGGCGCGGCCGAGTTGGTTGAGCGCGGTGGCCTCGCCGTGGCGGTCGCCGACCTCGTGGCTGAGGTCGAGGGCGTGGCGGAAGTGGGTGAGTGCCTGGGGGATGTCCCCCGCGTCGAGGTGGGCGCGGCCGGTGTCGAGGAGTGACTCCCATTCGAGCCAGCGGTCGCCGATGGCGCGGCTGACGGCGACGGCCTGGGCGAGGTGGGTGAGCGCGGCGTGGTGGTCGCCGCGTTGGAGCAGGGCCTCGCCGAGGGTGTCGAGGGTGGCGGCCTCGAGGCGAGCGTTGCCGAGGCCGCGGAAGGTGGTGAGGGCGTCGGTGAGGGGGGTGAGGCTTTCCTCGGCGCGGCCCATCCGGACGAGCGTGTGGCCGAGGTTGCGCTGGGAGAGGGCACGGCCGAGGTCGCTACCCGCCTCGGCGCAGCGGGCGACCGCGAGGCGGTGCGCGGCGATGGCCTCGTCGAAACGCCGCAGTTCGGCGTAGGCGTTGGCGATGTTGTTGTGCACGTGGCCCTCACCAACCAGATCACCGACAGCCCGCACCGTGCGCAGCGCGCTGTGGTTGGCCTCTAACGCTTCCCGCAACCTGCGAGTCATGAAGTAAGCGACGCCGAGCGCGCGCAGCATCTCCGCTTCCGCTACCGGGTCACCCAGCGCGGTCGCCGCCGCGGCGCCTTGGCGGCAGAGCTCGACTCGGTCGTGCCAGTGTCCGGTGGCATCGAAGAAGCTCGTCAGCAAGTAGGTGAACTGCCAGGCCGAGTCGAGCCTGCCTAACTCGCGCGCACATTGCGCCACCGCACGCAGGTTGGGCCGCTCGGCGTCAAGGAAGGCCAACGCGCCGTGCCTGTCGTTGAACGGGACCCGTGTGCGCGGATGGCGCAGCGTTGGCGTCACCAGGTCCCGGTTGGGGTCGATCACGCGGTTAGCCTCATCGGCGACCACCAGGTACCAGTCCACCAGCCGCGACAGGGCCAACGCCCGCTCGTCCCGCTTGGCCTTACCCGCGGCGAACTCCCTTACCAGGTCGTGGAAGCGGAACCTGTCCGTGTCGACCTCGGTGATCAGGTGGGCGGCTGACAACGCCTCCAACGACTCCCGCGCGCGCTCTAGCGGGACTCCACACAGCGTCGCCCCGAGGGACGCGCTAACCGTGGTCCCCGGCGCTACCCCCAGCAGCCGGAACATCCTGGCCCTACCGGGCTCCAGCGGATCGTAGGCACTGGCGAACACCGCACGCACGGTCCTCGTGTCGCCCTCTACCGCCAGGGTGTCCAGCCTGCCCGCACCCACGAGCTCCGCGGCCGACTCCGCCACCGAACGCCCAGGTGCCGCGACCAGCCGAGCGGCCGCGAGCCGGAGCGCCAACGGCATCCCCCCGCACAACCGGCTCAACCTCGCCGCCGCGCCCGCCTCCCGGCTTACCCGCTCAGTGCCGATGACCCTGCTCAGCAGCTCTAGCGACTCCGTATGCCCGAGGCTGTCCAGCGCTACCGGACGCACAGCGTGCCGCGTACCTAACGCCGCAAGCGTCTGCCTGCTGGTCACCACGAGCAGCGACCGACCGCTGCCCGGTACTAGAGGCAGCACCTGGTCGGCAGTACCAACGTTGTCGACCAGCACAAGGCAGCGGCGACCGTGCAACAGCGAGCGGTAGAGCGCTGATCGCTCGGTCAACTCAGCCGGCATCCGCTCGTCGGGTACGTCCAACGCGCGCAGTAGATGGGCGAGAGCATCGGCGGCGGTGAGAGCACGCCCAGCGTCTTGCCCGCCCAAGTCCAGGAAGAGCTGACCGTCAGGGAAGCGGTCAGCGACACCGCGCGCCCATTGCACTGCCAGCGAGGTCTTGCCCATACCCGCGGCGGCGGAGATCACCACGACCGGCCGCTCGTCACCCGGGTCGGCGACCACCGCGTCCAGTGTGGACAGCTCGGCTGCGCGGCCGGTGAAGTGCCCGACCCCGGCCGGGAGCTGGGCGGGTCCGCGCGGGGTCGGCCGGGGGTCCAGCTCGGGGTCGCGGCGCAGGATCGCGGTGTGCAGCTCGACCAGCTCGGGGCCGGGGTCCACGCCGAACTCGTCGGCGAGGCGGGTGCGCAGCGCGCGGAACACGCCGAGGGCGTCGGTGTGCTGGCCGCGCCGGTGCATCGCGAGCATGCACAGCCCGGCCAGCCGCTCCCTGGTCGGGTGCGCGGCGACCAGGCGGGGCAGCTCGCGGGCCGCCTCGGCGTGCCCGCCCAGGCGCAGTTCGGCGTCCCACAGGTCCTCCAGGGCGGAGAGCCGCAGCTCGTGCAGGGTGTCGACCTCGCCGCACCCCCAGCTCTCCAGCGCGGCGTCGGCGAAGGCGTCCCCGCGCCAGAGCGCGAGCGCCTCCCGCAGCAGCGGCGCGGCGGCCTCGGCGGCGTCGCGGCCCAGGTGGTCGCGGGCGGAGCGCACCAGCCGCTGGAACCGCAGCGCGTCGACCACCTCGGGCTCGACCTCGAGCAGGTAGCCGGGCTCCCTGGTGCGCAGCACGGTCGGGAAGCCGCAGGCGGTGAGCGCCTGGCGGACCCTGGCGACGTGGCTGTGCAGCGTCTTGACCGCAGTGCGCGGCGGGTTGTCGCCCCACAGGACGTCGATGAGCCGGGACGCGGGGAGCACCGAGCCCGCGTGCAGCGCCAGCACGCCGAGCACCGCCCGCTGGCGGGTGCCGTGCACCAGCGCGCGCCCGGCCGGGCCGACGGCCTCGACCGGACCCAGCACGCGCAGCTCGCCGGGTCGGGTCACCCCAGCTCCTTCCGCGCCACTTGGGTAAAGGGAGCGTAACGACACCGCTGCGCTGCGCAAACACCCAACCGGTTGAGGTGGGGTGCCGCGAAACCGCGAGGTGGTTGCGTTCCGCGACAACCATGCCACAACCGGTCGCGGCCACGCTTCGGTTCGCCCTGTTCACGGCTCGTCCCGCGAGGAGACACCCCGATGCCCACCAGCTCACCCGGCCGCCGCCGGACGGTCATGGCCGCCGCCGCGGCGATGGTCGCCGCCGTCCTGCCCGCCTTACCCGCCGCCGCGGCCCCCGCCGTGGTCAAGGCCGTCCCGCCGCCTGCCGCGAGTCCCTGCGGCCCGATGGACGTCACCTTCGTCATCGACGACACCGGCAGCATGGGCCCGGCGATCGCCAACATCAAGACCGGCATCAACACGATCATCTCGGACGTGGCGACGCTGTCCGGCGGGGACTTCAAGCTGGGGCTGGTGAGCTTCAAGGACGACGTGCGGGTCTTCAACGACCTCGCCGCGGGCAACCAGGCCGCGGTGACCGCCGCGGTCAACGGGCTGGTGGCCACCGGCGGCGGGAACACCCCGGAGGCCTCCGACGAGGCGCTCAACACCGTGGTCAACAACCTGCCCGCGCTCGGCCGCCCGCAGACCGGTGACTTCGTGGGCACCTGGCGGTCCAACGCGACGAAGATGGTCGTGCTGGTGACCGACGCGCTGCCCGGCGGGTTCGACGACGCGCACACCGCCGTCGACGTCACCAACGCCCACCAGCGGGCCCTCGACGCGCAGAACGACATCAAGATCAGCAGCGTCTACATCCCCACCGGCGGGGTGTCCGCTCCGATCGTGTCGATCATGCAGGACTACGCCAACACCACCGGCGGCGTCTACACCCTGGCCGCGGCCAACGGGTCCAACACGGCGACGACCATCCAGCAGTCCCTGCGCAACTGCAGGCGCACCGACGTGTTCATCCGCGACCACGGCGCCGACACCGGCGTCGAGCCGCACGGCCTGAACCCGATCTGGACCAGCCCGGACATCACCGTCTGCCCGACCGCGGCCCCCTGCGCCGGCGCGAACCCGGTCGTCGGGTCCACCAGCTACATCCACGTCAAGCTCAACAACCCCGGCCCCAACGGCTCGGGCACCGCGACCGGCAACCTCAAGCTGTACTACACCGCCCAGGGCGGCGCGGCGGTCTGGCCGACGCACTGGACGCACATCAACACCGCGGTGAACGTGACGGTGCCCGCGGGCGCCACGAGCGTGGTCGTCCCCTGGAACGGCGTGCCCGGCCCCGGCCACTTCTGCCTGCTGGCCCGCTGGGAGTCCGCGACCGACCCGATGACCTTCGCCGAGGGCCCCAACACGCTCACCAACACCCGCAACAACAACAACATCGCCTGGCGCAACGTCGACACCGTGCGCGTCGTGCCCGGTAAGCCCACCACCCGGCCGTTCACCCTGGGCAACCCGAACCCGCGGGCGCTGACGAACCTGGTCTTCACCGCCCCCGAGGGCCCCTTCGCGGGCAAGGTCGTCATCGACCTCGGCCAGACCCTGGCCGCCCGCTGGAAGGAGACCGGCCAGAAGGGCGAGGGCATCCGCCAGGTCGGCGAGACCCGCTTCGAGATCGCCGACCCCAAGCAGGCCCGCTTCCTCGGCCTGACCATCGACCCCAAGGAGCGCTTCGAGACCAAGCTCGAGTTCACCGCCACCGACCAGACCCGAGCCGTCCTCTGGCTCAACCAAACGGACGAACGAGGCGAAGACCTCGGCGGCGTCGAGTTCCGCCTGACCACCGGCTAACACCCGCGGGGTGAGGAAAACGGCGAGCGGCCCGGCCACCGGCGCGGGACCCCCGGGCCGCTCGCCCACCGCGCGGGAGGGCGCGACTCCTCACCACCCAGCACCTCAGCCCCGGACCACAGCCCGACCACACCCCAGTGGCCGGGCCGTTCGGCTGTCCCCCGCGCCGCTTTGGCCCTCGTTTGACCGTCCTCATCGGACCCGATCCTCGCTCGCGCGCCCCGCTCTCGCCGCCCCGCTGACCGGCCGCCCCGCTGGCCTCGGCCTCGCGCGCGCACGCCAGTCCTGCCCCAGCCCCCACCCACTCCGGGGGGCGTCCCAGTGCCAGTCTATCGGGGGGCACCGACAGTGGATCTTGACACGGGCCGCCGAAGATCGGGATGTGGACAACTTCTGTCGCTGGAACAGGTGAAAGTCAGGGGTCGATAGCGAGGAGAATCCCTGGTCAGGGCCGTTGCGGCGCGGTCGGAGCGTCGGACCTGGGCAAGTCGGTTGGAAGGTGATCGTTTAGCGGGGTTCCACACGGCTGATCGTCCACAGTGGATTCTTCGGCGGCCCGGCGCTCAGACTGGGGTCACGCCCAACGCCGACGACCAAGTTGTCCAGTCCGCAAGCAGGCGGAGAAGACCCCGGCCAGCATCGCCGAGCGAACACACTTAGCCCGAACCGGAACTCTTGCCGCGGACCGGGTCACCTACACCACACCAGGACTCCTACGCCGCAGCGACCGCTTCGCGCGCGCACGCCAGTCCGGCCCCAGCCCCCACCCTCTCCGGGGGGCGTCCCAGGTCCCAGCCTATCGGTACCCACCGACAGACGATCTTGAAACAGCCGCGCGAAGATCCAGATGTGGATAACTTCTGTCGCTGAACTGGGTGAAAGATCAGGGCACCAAAGCACGAAATCCGCTGGTCACAGGCACAAGCGAAGAACCAGAGCCCCCCACCGAAGCAAGTCGGCCAGCAGGTGATCGACGAGAGGGCATTCCGCGCGCCAACAGTCCACAACGGACAGACAACGAGAGAACGGGCCCGGCCACCGAAGCGGCCGGGCCCGTCGACAAGGGCACTGCTATCGCTTGGACTTCACCGTCACCGGGACCTTGGAGAGGCCCAGGGTGCCCGCGGACGGGGAGAAGATCTCGACGTAGAACTGGTCGTCGGGGAGGGATTGGTCGGGCTTGAGGCGGATGGTGGCGGTGCCTCGGGTGGAGCCGGTGGGGATGGTGATGAGGCCGTCCTTCACCGGGTAGTAGCCAGGGGGGTTGTTGCCGATGTGGATGGTTCGGTAGTGCAAGGTGATCGGGGCGCGCGCAGGGGTCGAGGTATGGACACCCACCTCCGCGGTGCCCTCGTAGCGCCAGCAGATCTTGCCGCCGTCGAGTGAGGTTTCTACCGGGGGTAGGTCGTCGTCGATGATTTGGCCGCGGCCTCGGTCTCGGGTGATGACCAGGTTCTGGGCGCCGTAGAGGCGGAGGGCGAAGGCTTCCTCCGGTTCGGGGGCGCTGTCGCGGACGACGCCGACCACGACGGCGGTGGCCGTGGTGGAGTCGGTCCAGGTGAGGGTGCCCGACGCCGCCACGATGTCGGACGGGGTGGTGGTGATGTGCTCGGTGACGTAGTTGACCGAGCCGGTCGCGGTGCAGCCCGGGTCGGTCGCGACGGTGACCGCGAAGGCGAACCCGGTGGTGCCGGGACCACCGGTGCCCTCGTACTGCCGGTAGTCACCCACGGACACCGCCGCGGGCCCGCAGGCCGCCGTCGACCAGGTCTGCGCTGGCACGACCGGCAACGCCACGGCGACCGCGGCCGCCGCGAGCAACAAAGCCCTCATGGACATACCCCTCTCTCAAAGCGCCCCGAGTCTGGTTAGCGCATCCCGGTTGTGGCGCGGTTGTGAGGGTGGTCCGAGCCTCTTACCCGAGCTCCTTCGCCAGCTTCAGCGCGGCGACGCTGACCCGTTTCATCTCGGCCTTGTGCGCGGCAGGGTCCTCGTCACGGTCAGCGCTGTCCGACTCGGTTATGACCACGTCTCGGTCCATGGTCGTGGCGGAAAAGCCACCCCGGCTCAGGCGATCCAACCCGGGGACGTTAACTCTCTTCTCACGCAACAGGTCGTTGACGCTACCGGTTTCGTCTTGACGAACGAGTAGTTCGAGCTTCTCGGCACCAGCTCGATCCGGCATACGCACAACGGCTATAGAGGTGTAGACAGTTCGACCGCTGTCGGTGGCGGTAAGGAACACCGCCCGGGTCAACTGCCTGCACGGATTCGCTATGAGGAACTGCTTGACCTTGCCGTAAGCGTGCTCGGCGCAGTCGCTATCGCGGGCAGGTTCGACGGTCTCCCCCATCCGCTGGAACAGGTACTCGCTGGCGGGGGCCGTTGGCGTCACCGGCGGCGGGTCGTCGTTACCCGAGGTCAACCACACGATGAACCCCACGAGCAAGGCAGCGACAACGATCCCCGCGGCAGGTAATACCCACCTCGGCCGACGCGGAGGCACCACAAGCTCAGCAGGTCCAGGCAAGGGACCGGGAACAACGGGCAGGGTCACCGTGGCCGCTTCCATCGTCAGCGCGGGTGCGCCGACCGGGGCCAAGCGGGGACTGGTCAGCACCGGGCTGGCGCTGGCGGTCGGGGGCGTCGAGGCCCCCGGCTGCGACCTGGGCGACCAGGGCAGCTCGTCCGGCAGGGTACTCACGATCATCGCGGGAGCGGACACCGGCTCCGTGGGGCGCGGGGGGAACTTCGGCACCGCGCGCAACGGCTGATCGGGTGAAGGGTCATGGTCCGACACGGCGTGGACAGTAGCGTAATAGCCCCGTTATACAACGATCGTGGCCAGAGACACACCGTGCAACCGAAAACGGCTACTCAAATCTTGTCGTGTCCCCGCCACCGCGCCGGATGATTTCCGGTTCGCCCTCGGAGAAGTCCACGACCGTGGTCGGCACCGTCCCGCACTCCCCGGAGTCGAGGACCGCGTCGAGCACGTGGTCCAACTCCTCCTTGATCTCCCAGCCCGACACCATCGGCTCGGCGTGGTCGGGCAGCAGCAGCGTCGAGGACAGCAGCGGCTCGCCGAGCTCGGCCAGCAGCGCCTGGGTCACCGTGTGCTCGGGGATGCGCACGCCCACGGTCTTCTTCTTCGGGTGCAGCAGCCGCTTGGGTACCTCTTTCGAGGCGGGCAGGATGAACGTGTAACTACCCGGGGTGGACGCCTTGACCGCCCGGAACACCGCGTTGTCCAGGTGCACGAACTGCCCGAGCTGGGCGAAGTCCTGGCAGACCAGGGTGAAGTGGTGCCGGTCGTCGAGGCGGCGGATGGCCCGGATCCGGTCGATGCCCTCCCGGTTGCCCAGCGCGCAGCCGAGCGCGTAGCAGGAATCGGTGGGGTAGGCGATCAGTCCACCGTCCCGCAGCAGGGCCACGACCTGCGCCAACGAGCGCCGCTGCGGGTTGTCCGGGTGCACGTCGAAGTACTTCGCCATGACGGGAGTCTACGGACCGGCGGCGACCCCGACCGAAACGCCGCCCGGCGACAGGCGATCCTGTATACGGACACGAATGGGCTAACAGTGAGCGGGAGCGACGTGACACGGTGGAGTCTTGGCGTCGACCTGGGCACGAGCTTCTCGGCGGCGGCCATCGCCACGGCCGAGCGGGTCGAGTCCATCGAGGTCTCCGGTGAGCGCCGAGTCCCCTCCACGGTGCTGCTCGACGAGTCCGGGCGGCTGGTCGCGGGCACCCTGGCGCAGCGGATGGTCGGCCGGGCGCCGGACCGCGCCGAGCGCAACCCCAAGCGCTACGTCGGCCGCCGCCCGATGCTGCTCGGCGGTGAGCCGGTCACCGTGCAGCGGGCGATGGCGGCGCTGCTGGAGCTGTTCGTCACCGAGGCCCGCAGGCGCTTCGACGGGGCCGCGCCCGCGTCCCTGGTGTTAACCCACCCGGTGGCGTGGAGCCCGGCGCAGCGGCAGGTGCTGCTGGAGGTCGCCGAGGTAGTGCTACCGGGCAGGCCGGTCGAGCTGATCGAGGAGCCCGTGGCGGCCGCGGTGCACTACAGCCACACGCACGCCGCGGACGGCATCGGCGGCCGGGACAGCGTCGCGGTCTACGACCTGGGCGGCGGCACGTTCGACACCGCCGTGCTGGCCGTGGAGGGTTCCGGCTTCACCGTGGTCGGCGCCCCCGGCGGCGACCCGGAGATCGGCGGCGAGACCTTCGACGAGCGGGTGTTCCACCACTTCGGCGCCCAGCTGACCCGGCTGGCCCCCGAGTGGTGGGAGCAGGTCAGCACCAACCCGGACCGGCGCTGGCTGGCCGCGGCGGGCGAGCTGCTCACCGAGGCGCGGCTGGCCAAGGAGTCGCTGTCGGACTACGAGGACGCCAGCCAGTACGTCGCGGGCGCCGACATCGACGTGCGGATCACCCGGGCCGAGTTCGACGCCCTGGTCGGCGAGGACGTGCGGCGCACCACCCGGCTGCTCGCGCAGAGCATCGAGGGCAGCGGCCGGGCGCCGGGGGACCTGCGGGGGATCTTCCTGACCGGCGGGGCGAGCCGGATCCCGCTGGTGCAGGACACGCTGCGCGCCCAGTACGACGGATTGGTGCGCACCTGGCAGGACCCCAAGACGGTGGTGGCGCTGGGCGCGGCCCGGTGGGCGCAGCGCGCGCTCAACGCCCGCCCGGTCACCGCGCCGCGGCGGACCGGGACCGGCGCGGGCTTCCCGGTGCTGGCGACCGACGTGGTCGACGCCCAGGCGGTCAACGGCGCCCTCTACACCTGGAGCACGGGACCCGAGGGGCACGTGGTGCGCAAGCTCGACCGCGGCGGCCGGGTGGAGCGCGAGCTGCCGATGGCGCGGGTCACCGGCTGGACCATCAGCGACGACCTGGTGCTGGTCGCCGAGCGGCGCGAGCAGGCGGTCCGGGTGCACGCGCTGAGCCCGGAGCTGATCATCCGCTCGACCACCGACCTGGTCACCGCGCACGACCCGTGGCTGGTCGCGCAGGGCGGCCTCGGCTGGGTGTTCCTGCGCGGGCCGGGGACGCGCGCGGTGGACAACTCGGTGGGCCTGCCGTGGGGCGAGACCGGCGACCTGCAGGTGGTGGTGATCCGCCCCGCGACCTCGTTCGCCCCGGTCAACGCCGCGCCGCGCCCGCTAGGCCCGGCCGCGACCTGGTACATCAACGAGGACGGCGCGCGCCGCAGGCTGCTCGACCCGGCCATGCCCACGTCTGTCCCGCCGACCGCGCTCGGCGACGGCCGGGGCGCGGCGGTGGTCCTCGGCAAGATCACGAAGCGGCGGACCGGACTGCGCTCCAGCGTCGTGGTCCCGAGCCAGACGGTGGCGACGGTGGACTCCGACGGGAACCTGACGGTGGTCGCCGAGCAGCAGGACGCGACGGCGCTGTGGGTGCACCAGGTGGTGCGGCGCGAGTCCTGGTACCTGGGCACGAACGTCGGGCTGGAGACGTACGTCGGCACCGACCGCAAGCTGTTCGTGGAACGGCCGCGCGCGGGCGCGGTGCGGTGGGTGGCCACGGCGAACCGGATGTACGGGGTGGTGCAGGACTCGCTGGTGCCGAACCGGGGACTGGCCCTGCACCTGTACGACGAGCGGTCGCCGCGTCCGCTGGGGACCTTCCCCGGCCTGCTGGGCAACCTGGCGTCGGTGGTCCCTGCCGAGGCGGCGCGGCTGCGGGTGGACGGCGAGCTGCTGTGGCTCGGCGCGCAGGTGGGCGAGGGGACCTCGCAGGTCCTGCGGGTGAGCGGCGGCCGCGTCGACCAGGTCGCCGCCGCCGAGGGCTGGCTCGAACCGGTGGGGCAGGGCTTCGCGCTGCACTCCCCCGAGACCCCACCCGGCGACTCCCGAACCGCCCCGGCGACCCTGGTCCGGCTGCCGGAGTAGGTCTGCCTAGCTCTCCCGTGGGACGGCGAGGAGCGTGTCCTCGGTCCGGCCGCGCAGGGTCGTCGTAGTCGTGGTCTGCCAGTGGGAGGCTTCGTCGGGGTGGGCCTCGGCGACGGCGTGTGATGAGGCGAGGAGTTTGCCGGGGGTGGACTTGGCGAGTTCGGTGAGGCGGGCGGCCTCGTTGACCGGGTCGCCGATGACGGTGTACTCGAAGCGGCGTTGGGCGCCGATGTTGCCCGCGACCACCTGGCCGGTGGCGACGCCGATGCCCGCCTGGCAGGTGGGCAGCTCGTCGGGCAGGCGGGCGGCGATGGCCCTGGCGGTGGCGAGGGCGCGGCCCGCGTGGTCGTCGAGCGGCAGGGGGGCGCCGAAGACGGCGAGGGCGGCGTCGCCGACGAACTTGTTGATGGTGCCGCCGTGCCGGTCGACCTCGTCGACGACGACGGCGAAGAAGCGGTTGAGCAGGGCGACCACCTCGGTCGGCGGGCGGGTCGCGGCGAGCGCGGTGGAGCCGACCATGTCGACGAACACCACGCTCACCCGCACCACCCGCTGGTCCACCTCGGCGGCCAGCGCGGCCTCGGCGACCTCGCGGCCGACGTGCCTGCCGAACAGGTCCCTGATCCGCTCGCGCTCGGCGAGCCCGTCGGCCATCCGGTTGAACCCGGCCTGCAGCAGCCCCAGCTCGGTGCCGTCGTACACCGGGACCCTGGTGTCGAGGTGCCCCTCGCGGACCAGCCCCATGCCGTCGCGCACCGACCGGACCGGGCCGACGATGGCCCGCGCGGTGAACTCGGTGACCAGGAACCCGAAGACCAGGACGACGCCGGTCAGCACGATCACCGTCACCGCGAGCCTGGTGGTCGGCACGGTGTCGCGCACCAGGGCGAACACGGCGACCAGCAGCAGGCCCGCGACCGGCACGCCGGTGCCCAGGCACCAGAACAGCAGCATCCGCACCCGCACACCCGTCCCGCCGAGCGGTTCGTCGCCGATGGCCCTGGCCGCGACCGGGCGCAGGGCGAACTCGCTGAGCAGGTAGGCGTTGGCGCACACCACGATCCCCGCGAACCCGGCGGTGAACGCGACCGTGAACACCAGTGCGGGCTGGATGACCAGCACGATCCCGGTGAACAGGACCGTCGCCAGCCCCCACAGGAACGCCTGCATGAGGGTCAGCACCAACGGCACCCGCACCGTCGCCCGCCGATCCCGCTCGGTCGGCGGCCGGTCGTCGATCGCCCACCGCACCGCCCGCAACGCGCGCCCGGTCCCCCACACCACCCCGAACGCCAACGCCACAACGACGTAGCACGGCACGCCGACCCCGACCATCAACCAGGTCGCGCCGACCGGGCCCGGACCCGGGATCACCCAGGTGGACAGCACCACGGCGACCACGGCGCCGATGACGTTCGCGACCACGAGCGTCACCGTGAGCAGCCCCTGCACCCGGACCCGCAGCACCATCCCCCGCTGGTCCGCGGGACCCAGCAAGCGCGACCCGAACGGTCCAGCCTGAGCCATCACCGGCTCAGGCTACTCGCGGGTACCGGCGCACACAGCCCATCGGCGGGCCAACTCGGCGGAAAGGGAAGGACTCGACCGCTGTCCATCGAACTGTTGGGGCTTGGCGGCAAGGGGCGCGGTCAGTCTGGTTGGCGCAGGGCGGATTCGAGGGCGTTGTGGAGGGTGGCGGCGCGGTCGAGGAGTGTGGTGGCGGTGGTGAGGTTGGGGGCGCCTTCGCCGAGGGCGGGGGTGGACAGGTCGCGTTTGCGGGATTCGAGGGCTTTGTGGCGGGCGGCGAGGGCCTCGTCGATGTGCTGTTCGGTGGTGGTGCGCCAGGTGAGGGTGGCGCGGTCGACGGCGAGGGTGATGTCGGTGGTGGCGGCGGTGAAGGCGTCGCGGATGGCGGTGGTGAGGGCGGCCTTGGTGCGGGTGGTGGCGGCCAGGCGGCGTTTGTGGGTGAAGAAGCCGACCGCGAGGGCGGAGCCGATGGCGACCGGGGCGAGCGGGGAGAGAGCCGCAGCGCCGAGGATGGTGGCGAGGTAGCTGACGCTGCCCGCCATCATGACGGTGGGCAGGCCCTCGGCGAGGACGTCGAAGCGGGCGGCGCCCGGCCTGGCCGCGTGGCCGGTCGGGGCGTCCGGGCGGGTTAGGATGGCGAGGTCGACCACGGGGGCGTCGACGCCCATGGCCTTGAGGTAGCTGTCGAACGCGGCGGTGGCGACGTCCTCGACGGCGGCGGTGATCTCGGTCCAGGCGGCGGCGAGGGACTGGTCGAGGCTGTCGGGCAGCGCGGACAGGTACGCCTCGATCGCCCGCCCGGAGCCGAGGTCCGCGACCTCGTTCTCGTACGTGCGGCGGTACCCGTCGAGGATCACCTTGGCACCGCGGGAAGCCTCCCGCGCCAACAGGTGCTGGTCCAGCCCGGCGACCCGGCGCGCACGGCGGCGCTCCGCCAGGTCGGCGAGCTCGGCATCCACTTCGGACAGTCGAGCGGCGACATCGGCCTCGTCGGCGGATTCGACGGCGGCGGCGTCACCGGCGGTCTCGGCCAGGTCGCGGGCGGCGGAGGTCGTCACCGTCAGCACGCCACCCGCCCGGATCAGCTCACGACGCAGCGCCCATCGGCCGATCAACCGCTCCAGGGCCGGAAAGCCACTGCGCTCGCGCCGGACCGCCGCGCGCTCGTCCGCTCCCGCCTGCGTCAAGGCGAGAGCCGCCTCAGCCAGCTTCGCGCTCACCGGTAGCCAGGGCGCGGCGAGCAAACGCTTGCCCACACGGGGATCGAGCGCCTCCACCGCCCGGGCGAGCCGCTCGCGGTTCTCGGTCAACAGTTCCCGCCATCCGACCGAGTCCTCCACTTTGGTCATCACGAACGCGATGGTGTGCACGCGCGCGGCGGCCTCGGCGAGGAAGTCCAACTCGTGTCGCAGGATCGGTTGGTCCTGCGCGCTCACGGCGAACAGCAGTGCGTCCGCCCCACCGAGCGCGGCGACCGTGGCGTGCCGATGTCCGGCGGTGAGACTGTCCACCCCGGGCGTGTCGACCAGCCGGACGCCTTGCAGCACAGGGTGTCTGACTGTCACCTCTACCCCGGTCACCCCGCGTCTCAGAGCCGGGTCTCCCAGCACAGACGCGTACTCGGCAAGCCGCGCCGGGTCGACGACCTCAACCTCGTCACCCCGGCGGACCGACGCCGCCAGTTCGTCCCCGTAGGACAGGGCGATGTGCGTCTCGCTGGCGATGTCCGCGTCGACCGGGAGCAATCCGGACACGCCGACCAGCGCGTTGACCAGCCTGCTCTTGCCCCGCTTCTGCGCTCCGGCGACCACCACCGTCGCGGTCGACTCGGACCACCGACCGGCCTGCGCGGCCAGCACCCCGGCGACGTCGGCCCGTTCGCACCGCACCGCCAACCCGTGGGTGTCGTTGGCCAACCGCAACACCTGGCGGACGACATCGTGACTCACGGACGGCTCCCAGCGAGGTTCTCGAACGCGGCGCAGGCGACCTCGACCGCGCGGCGGATCGGCGGTGGCAGCGGGCGGTGCAGCATGGCGCGCAACCGGATCACCACTTGACTGCTGTCCACACCGGACATATCACCATCGAGCAGCGCACCGACAGCACGACGGACAGGGGCGGCGAGCAGCGGTTCGTCGCGGAGGCGTTCGATCAACGCGCGGTCTTGGTCGAGAGCCGAGTCCGCGATGTCCTCCAGGGTGGCGAGCACGTCCTGGGCGCGGTGTCCGGCGACGGTGGGCCCGGCCATCTGCGCGAGTTGACGCCAGGGGCGTGTCGCTTGGCGGGCAGCGAGCACGATCTCCGCCGGAGACGCGGTCGGAGGCAGCCCGAGGCGAGCGGCCGGGGTGTCGCCGCGCACCAACCGGAACAGCCGGTCGGTCATGTCCTGGTCGAGCACGAGCGCGTTGGTCGCGAGCGCGGCACAGGCCGCCAGGGCGCGGAGTCCGGCCAGCTCGTCGGCCAGCGGCCGGTTTTCCTCCACAGTGGACAACAGGCGGGCCACCACGCTCTTGTCCGGCCCGGTGCCGAACCGCGATCCCAGTGACCGCAACCGCACGACCGCCGCGTGCGCCTTGAGCAGGTCCGCGTGCCGGGTGAACCGGCGCACCACGTCCACCAGCCCGGGCTCGGCGAATCCCGACCGCGCGATCAATTCCCGGTGCACCTCGTCGAGTCCCGCGCGGGGATCTCGGCGCAGCAGGTCGACGGCGACCGTGATCCCGTAGCGGTGCAGACGGTCCACAAGGGACTGGTGAGCGGGCTCGGCGGTGAACTCGGCGAGGTCCAGCAGCAGGTCTTCCAGCACGACCTCGGGCAGTGAGGCCAACTCCCGCAGGGCTTCCAGGTCGGCGGGACGCAGGGTGCGGGCGCGGCCGGTCTCGGCGAGCAGGCCGATCACCGGGGTGACGTCCAGCACGGTCGGCCCCAGCTCGGCGGCGGCGCGCGCGGTGAGCCTGCGGGCGACCGGCCACGGGTCGGCCTCGTCGGCGCGCCGGTCGACCTGGCTGAGCACGGCGGCGGTGTTCACCGCGGTCAGCCCGCAGGCCGCCGACAGGCCGCGGAACTCGGCGAGGGTGTCGGCGTCGAAGCGCTGCACGTAGCGGAGCACGTAGACCAGGGCCTGCGCGTGCTCGGCGGCGGCGTCACCGAACAGCAGCGCGCGGGTCGCGTCCTCGGAGCTGACCGTGTTCAGGCCGGGGGTGTCGATCACCGTGACGGTCCGCAGCCACGGGTCGGGCAGGCGCACCCGCAGGCGCGCGATGTCGGCGGCGGCCAGGTCGGTCTCGCCAAGCGGGGCGCGCCGGGTGTCGCCGTTGGTGTACTCGACGAGCACGTGCGGCTTGGGCCCGTACTCGTACCAGGTCACGATCCGGGTGCACTCCCCCGCGTCCACCGCCGCCACGGACCGGCCGAGAATGGCGTTGATCAGGGTGGACTTGCCCGCGGACACCGCTCCGGCGACGGCGAGCTGCAGCGGCCGGTCGAGCCGGTCGGCGGCCGCGGTGAGCTCGGCGCGCAGGTCGGGATCGGTCGCGCGGGACGCGCCGTCGCGGCAGAGGGCGCGCAGCACCGCCGCGGCACCGCGCTCGGGTCGTGTCACCAGTCCACTCCAGGAAAGCCGTCGTCGGCAGCACCCTCCCCATCGGTGTCGGGGTCCACATCGCTACCTGGGTCGTGCGCTCCTGGGTCGTCTGCGCCGAGGTCGAGGGCTGAGTGGGTGTCCTCGAAGTCCGGCAGCAGGTCGGGCTCGGGCGCGGCGGCCTCGGGGATCTCGGGGATCTCGGTGAAGGTGACCTCGAACATCGCCTCGGTGAGCGCGGGGTCGGGTGGGGCGACGCTGTCGAGCAGCAGCTCACGCAGCGCGTCCTGGTCGAACTCCTCGGTCACGACCTGCCTCCAGGGGATAACACCGCGCGGGGCGGCGGCGAAGCACAGGGGTGACCACACCCTCGTGACCGGGACGGAGCGCGGTGACCGCTGGGCCATTCCCCGACCTGGAGGCCGACCTGGTCCAGGCGGCCGCGGCGGGCGACCAGGCCGCGTTCCGCACGCTGTGGGCCGGGGCCGAACGGCGGGCGTACGCGCTGTGCGTGCGGCTGACCGGCAGCCACGCCGACGCGGCGGACGCGCTGCAGGAGACCCAGATCGCCGCGTGGCGGGGACTGGGGCGGTTCACCGGGACGTGCTCGTTCGCGGTGTGGGTGTACGCCATCGCCCGCAACGCCGCCCTCGGCGTCCTGCGCACCCGCACCCGCCGCGGCGAGGTCGACCTGGACAGCGTCGCCGACCCCGCGACCGGCCCCTTCACCGACGCGGTGGGCGACACCCTCGACGTCCGCGCCGCACTGGCCACCCTGCCCGCCAGGCACCGCGAGGCCGTCCTGCTGTGGGCGAGCGGCCTCACCTACGCCCAGATAGCCACCGTCATGACCGCCCCCACCAACTCCATCCGCGTCTGGATCCACCGAGCCCGCCACACCCTCCGCGACCGCCTCAGCCCCTGACCCGACCTGCCCGCCGCACAAACTCCCGACACGAAGCCCCCCACGCAGACTCCCAGCGCGAGGCCCTCCGCCGTGCGGGCTCCCGGACCGCATGCCTTCGCCACGCGGTCCCTCACCAGGAAATCCCACGTCGCGCAGCCGACCGGCCGGACGGCAGACCCCACCCACCCGGGGGGCCACCCACTTCCAGCGTACCGGTTCTCGGGGCCTGTCAAGGGGTTCGCGCCGGGGCTGTGGATGGTTTCGGGGGTTGTGGACAAGTCGGCCGGTGCCGGGCATGGGGGCTCCTCAGCGGTAGCGGACTCTTCGGCGGGACGGTTGACCTTCGGCGGGGTGGATAGCCATCCGCGGATGGTTGGCCCTCGGCAGGATGATCGGCCTTCGACGGGATGGTTGGCCCTTCGCGGGACCGGTTGGCCATCGGCGGGGTGGTTGGCAGTCGGCGGGACGGTTGGCCTTCGACGGAGTGGCTAGCCGTCGGCGGGACGGTTGGCCCTTGTTGGGGTGGGTGGCCCTCGGAGGGGGTGGTGGTTGAGCGGTAGCGGGCGGGCAGGGGCGAGCGGTGTGTTGGGAAGGCGGTGGCGGGTGGGGTTAGCGGTAGAGGATGACCTCGGGGAGGCGGAGGACGGTGCCGTGGTCGAGGTAGCCGGGTTTGCGGGTCTCGGCTACCCGGTCGCGGAAGTCGGGGCGGGGGGCGGGGACGGTGCCGGAGGCGGTGTGGTGGTGGGGGTCGAACAGGGCGCCGTCGGCGGTGATCTCGGTGATGCCGGTGGCGTTGAGGGCCGAGAGGAGCCGGTGCGCGAGGTCGGGGGCGCGGTCGCCGAGCTGGTCGCGGAGGCGGATCGCGCAGTCGACCAGGGCCGCGCGGTCCGGCGTGCCCGCCAGCAGCCGCGTCACCTGCTGGCGGATCGCGTCACCGGGCGCGTGGTCGCCGACCAGGCGGAGCACGGGGGCCAGCCCCGCGCCGTCGTCCGCCACCGGCACGGGGGCCGCCGACCCGAACTCCGCCACCGGCACCCGTGACCGCCGCCGCACCACCAGTGCCAGCGCGACCACCACCACGAGCAACCCGATCAACGCGGGCAGCACCCACCCCGACCACCACGCGGGCTCGACCTGCGGCGGACCCGGCATGGGCGTCTGCGTCATCTGCTGGACCCCTCCCGGAACCGACGAACTCCCCGGTGCGATCGGGGTGGTCACCTGCGCGCCACCCGCAGGCACCGGTACGGCGGTGGTCTGGGCGTGCGCGGGCAGCGCCAGCAGCAACAACGAGGCGATCAGGCAGGCGAGGACGCGGGTCACGGGCTGATTCTTCACCCCTCGAGCGCCGCCTCGGCCCGGGACAGCGCCCGGTCGGTCTCGATGGAGACGTCGGTGGCGGTCTCCTGGGCGTGCACGAGGGCCTCGCGCTGGGCGTTGCCGAGGTTGATCTCGTTGCGGACCTCGTTCTGGTGGATCTCGCCCTCCAGCGACCGCGAGTGGGCGGCGGCGTTGTCGGCGCGCTCGGTGGCGGCGGCGACCTCGTCGGCGGAGACCGAGCCGGGGTCGACGGCGTCCTGGTAGATGGTGTGCGCGTCGGCCAGGCCGCTGCTGGTCATGTCCACCACGGCCTGGGTGCCGCTGGGGATGTCGTACAGGTCGGGGGTGGGGGCGGGCTCCGGGTAGATGGGCTCCACCTCGTCCACCACCGGCTCGGTGGTGCTGTTGTCGATCACGACGTCGGCGTAGCCGTCGGAGTCCAGGTCGTAGACCTCGACGTCGACCAGCCCGTCACCGTCCACATCGGACGTCACGATGTCGGCGACCTGGTCGCCGTCGGTGTCGAGCATGGTGGTGTCCGCGACGCCGTCACCGTTGCCGTCGGCGATGTACAGGTACCCGTCCATGTTGCCTCCCTCAGGTGCTCTTACCGACTAGATGCTCCGGAGGGCCTGAGAGTTACACCGACTTTTCGACGAGTTCGTCCCCTATCGCGATGCGGCCGCCTACGACCACCGACAGCTTGGTTCCGAAGGTGACGCCACCGCTGTCGGCGCGCCGGTACTTGGCGAGGGTGCGAAGCGGTTCCGGTCCGGCGCGGGTGCCCTCGACCTGGTCGACCTGCACCACCGCGCAGCGCACGGCGAGCCTGGTGAAGCCCAGCCGCACCGGCCCGATGGCGCAGTGCCGCAGCTCGTCCTCGGCGTGCGCGGGGAGCCCGTCGACGACGATGTTGGGCCGGAACCGGTCGATCGGCACCGCGTCCCCGCCGATCCGCTCGCACAACCGCCGGTACGACGCGACCGAGAGCAGGTGCACGGCCGCGCTGTCGGCGAACCCGGACACCCCCGACGTCGGCCCCTCGATGACCCGGTGGTGTTCCGGCGGCACCCGCACCAGCCTGCTCGGCGCCCCCAGCACCTCGGAGATCCACCCGGCGACCTCGTCACCCTGGTCGATCGCGCGGTACGGGTCGCCGAACATGGTGACCCCCACCCGGGGCCCCTCGGTGTCAACTACCACCCCGACCTCACCGAACCCACCCGCCGACAGGGTCAGTTTGCCGCCGACGACCTCGGGCCGCACCACCGCCAACCGAGGATCCCGCCGCTGCGTCCGCCCGACCCCACCGGGCCCCACCACCAGGAACTCCCGATCGTGGGCGAGCCCCATCATCCCCACATCGACCGCGCTGTGCGCGATCCCGGCGCACCCCTTGACCGGAAAACTCCGCAACCCCACGACGGTGATCACCCCACCGACGCTACCGCGAAGAGACGGGAGCGCGGCCCCGCCCAGCTGATCGGGGGGCTGTCAGAAGACTTGGCCGGGGCCGCACTCACCTGTTCGCCCCCCACCCACACGGCGTTACACCCCCACCCCCGCACCACACCATCGAGTGGATCACACCCCCATCACCCCAAACCCCTGCTAGGAAGCCCACCCCCACTCCCCTCCACCAACGGCGATCCCACCCGGCCCTCCCGATCGTCGGCTCGCACGCGCCCCACACAGGCTTGGTCCCAACGGCCCCACACGGGCGATGGTCCTCAACGCACCTCTCGCAGGCCTTGGTCCTAAAACGCCCCTCTCAGGCGTTGACCGAACCGCGCTCCTCGGAGTCGCTGGTGCCAGCTGCTCGATGGGGCGGACTTGTTTTGCGTGGGGGGACAGCAGCCGTAGCGTCGTCCACGCGGCAGGACCTGCTTTTCGGCCCCTGCTTTGTGGTTCTGCCCGGGTGTCGTAGGGGCCCTTGGTCTCAATCGGTGGATGCGCCATGTGTGGGATGATCTTCGTGTCGGAGTGATCGGAGATTGTTTCTGTGCGTGGTGTCGTGTTGGGTCCGGACGATCGGGAAGTGATTTCGCGGGAGTTGCGGGCGGGTCGCTCTTTTCGGTCGGTCGCGTTGATGCTGGGACGGCATCATTCAGTGATCGCTCGTGAGGTGGCCCGGAACGGCGGACGGGATGGGTATCGGGCGATGGCGGCCGATCGTCGGGCACGGAAGAAGC
>NZ_FOGI01000026.1 GCF_900111175.1 Actinokineospora terrae | reverse complement strand
CTGCTTTGCGGTCCTGCCACGGGTGTCGTAGGGGCCCCGCGCGAAACAAGTTCGCCCCATCGAGCACCCCCACCCCACCACCCCCAGCCCGACGACGCACCCGAACGCCCCACCCAGCCCCCGGCCCCGCCGAACGACCCGCCCCCGCCTCAGTGACCCGCCGGTGTCAGACGCGGTCGAGGACGACCACCGGGATTTCCCGGTCGGTCTTCTTGCGGTACTCGTCATAGTCAGGCCAGACCGTGGTCATCTTGGCCCAGAGTTCGTCGCGCTCGGCACCCTCGGCGGTGCGCGCGCGGACGGCGAACTTGTCCGCCGCGACCTGAACGCGGACCTCGGGGGTGGCCTGCAAGTTCAAGTACCAGCCGGGGTGGTTCGGGGCGCCGCCCTTGGAGGCGATGATGACGTACGCGTCGCCGTGCCGCTGGTAGATGAGGGGGAACTTCCGCTCCTGCCCGCTCTTGCGCCCCGTCGTCGTCAGGATGAGGACCGGCGCACCCTTCTGCCAGATGTGCCCCTCCGCCCCGTCCGTCTCCTCGTACCGCCGGACGTGCTCATCACCGAACAGCATGGTTCCCCATCCTTGTCGCCGTCTTCCCGCTCCGCACAACGCCCGCGGCGCCCGGGTTAATCCCGCGCTCCCAGGAAGGCGACGACCTCGAGCACGACCAGGATGGCCACCGCCCGCACCGGCCGCACGTGCAACCGCCGCCTGACCTCGGTGTCCGCCCCAGGGTCCGCCTTGGCCTCCCGCATCGCCAGCTGGACCTTGTCCTCGATCTCCCGCTGAACCGGATTCCCCCGCAACCGCGACGCGTGCGACCACGCCCCAGCGGCGACCCGCAGCAGCGCCCCACCGACCAGGTGCAGGATCACCTCGTCGGTCCGCTGCACCCACGAGATGGCCCCGAACGGGACCCAGTAACGGAAGCAGAAGTTGGTGACCTCCAACCCCGCCGTCGTCACCACCAGCCGCGTCTGCAACGCGGGCAACATCCCCGCCCACGTCACCAGCCAGATGACACCCAAGGCCTGCGCGGTCATCCCATAACTCGCCACCCCAGGCGGGAACGCCCCCAACCACAGCCCGGCCCCCACCAGCCCGACCACAGCCACAACCGCGAAGACGAATTCCCCCCGACGCCGGACCACCGCCAAGACATCGCCTTCACGCACGCGAGAACCCTAGCCGGACCGCCACACCTGACGATCCACGACGGCTTTCGGGTGGCGACCGCGCCGAACGGGTGTGTTCGGCGCGGTCGTGGGGTTGTCGAGTCCCCGGTGGAGAGGTGATCGGGGATCACGCGGTCCACACCGCGCGAGGGGGTTCCCCGGCACCGCGGCCCTGGAGGAAGCGCAGGGGCGCGAGGGGCGGGTCTCCTCGGTCGGCCGGTGAAGGGTGCCATGGGCCACTGACAGGAAAGGGCGGCCCCGGCTGGGACCGCCCTTTCCGACTTCACCGGGGTTGCCGCCACAAGGGCCACATCAGCGGCCCGTCCGGCAGCGCGTAGGGCTCACCCAGCGGCGAGTACCCCTCGCGCTTGTACAGGCGCACGCTCGCCGGGGTACTGGCCTCCAGGAACGCCGCCACGCCAGCGGTGTCCAGCACAGCGTGGTGGTGCCGCAGCAGTGCCTCGCCCAGGCCCTGGCCCTGCTTCTCCGGTACGACGGCCAGCAGTGCCAGGTGGTGGTGCGGCCGCGCCGGGTGGTGCGCCGCGAACGCCGCGTCCAGGGCGTGGAAGCGGTCGGCGTACCGGCCGGTAGCGGAAAGTACGCGGGCGGCGTAGTCCGCGGGGGCGGGGATCGTGCCCTCGGTCCGGTCGAACCAGACCGCCACCGCGTGGTCGCCGATCGCGTCGACGTGGCCGTGGGTCATGGCGTGCTCGACCAGGATCTCGAAGTCCGCGGTCAGCACCCCCAGCCGGTCGGCGGGGGTGTCGATCAGCCACTCGGTCTGCGGCAGGGACTCGAACGCCCTGGCCACGACCGACGCGCTCTGCCGCACGTCCGAGCCGGTGGCGCGGACGACGCCGGTCACCGCGCGCCGACCGGGGTGCGGGCCGGGCCCTTGCCGATCGCGTCGTAGACCTGCGGGCGGGTGCGGCGCAGGACGATGCCGTAGACGATGCCGCCGATCGCCACCACGGCGAACACGATGGGCACGCCCCAGCGCAGCGGCGACTCCTCCGGGACGCCGAGCAGCAGCGCGTAGTGCGCCACGACCAGCACCAGGATGGCCGTCACCGCGATGGCCGCGACCGGGGGCGCGAGCCGCCGGACGCCGGTGTTCTCCTCGTCGGTGTGCTCGCGCAGGAACCGGACGGTGGCGAACGCGGTCGCCGCCAGCAGCAGCAGCACGCCCAGCGCGCCCACGGTGCCCGCGAGGTAGAACATCTCGGTCAGCGGGTCCCAGCCGCCGATGGCGTAGGCGATGATGACGACCAGCGCCAGCGCGCTCTGGGTGATCGACGCCGGTCCCGGCTGGCCGGTGCGCGGGGTGGTGCGGCCCAGCCAGGCGGGCAGCACCTGGTCGCGGCCCAGCGCGAAGCTGTAGCGGGCGCAGGTCGCGTGGAAGCTGATCAGCGCCGCGAGCACGCTGGTGACCAGCAGGACCTGCCCGACCTCGGCGGCCCAGGGCCCCAGGTTCTTCTCGGCGAGCACGAACAGGATCGCCGCGGGGGAGCTCTGCGCGTCGCCGATCACCGTGTCCGGGCCCGCGGCCTGGATGGTCGACCAGGACGAGAGCGCGTAGAGCGCGCACAGCCCGCCGATGCAGATGATCGTCGCCCGGCGCACCGCGCCCGGGCTGGCCTGCTCGGAGAACACCGCGCTCTGCTCGAAGCCGACGAACCCGAGCACCGCCAGGCCCAGCAGCGGGCCGAGCGCCGAGCCGAGCAGGTCGCCCACGGCGAAACCGTCGACCGACAGGCCGCCCTCGGCCGGGTTGGCCAGGTTGGCGATGCTGTAGAGCAGCACCATGGCCACCTCGGCGGCCAGCAGCACCAGCAGCACCCGCGCCGAGTGCTTGATCCGGCGCGTCCCGAGCACGGCGACGACGACCCAGGCCACCAGGGCCAGCACCCACCACGGCACGTCGATGCCGAACCACTTGTTCAGCATCGGCGCCAGCGTGCCGATCGCCCCGTAGAGGCCGATCTGCAACGTGTTGTAGGCCAGCAGCGCCACCCAGGACGCACCGACCCCAGCGGGCTTGCCGAGCCCGAGGCTGACGTAGGTGTAGAAGGCACCCGCGTTGGGCACCCGGCGGGCCATCGCGACGTAGCCGACGCTGAACACCGCCAGCACCGCTGCGATGATCACGAACGCCAGCGGGAGACCGAGCTTGCCGGTGGCGGCGAGCCCGGTCGTCACGATCGCCGCGCAGACCGTCAGCGGTGTGGCGGCCGAGGCGGTGAAGAACACCACGCCCGCGGTCGACACGCGCTGCCCGGCCAAGGTCTGGGCTGCGGTTGTGGACACGCTCACTCCTTTGTGGACCAGATGTGGGGGAAGGGGACGGAGTGGGCAGCCGTACCTGTGGTGCGGTCGGTCGCCGGTCGTGGTTAGAACAGCGGGGTGACCGCTGCTGTCACGAGTACCTCGGTGGTGTGGTCGACGAGCTGGGCCGCGCTGGGGCAGAGGTTCTCGCGCAGTTGGCGGTCCAGTTCCTCGTGCACACCCGGTTCGCAGTGGCTGAGGATCTCCCGGTCGCGGCCGGTCGCGCGCAGCAGACCGGCGAGCAGGAGGTCTGGTGTGGACAGTGGGCGGGGCACGCTGAGGTTGCCCGCGATGCGCACGCCCGCGGCGGCGGCGGTGCTCAGCGACGGGGGGACGTAGAGTTCGAGCGGTTTGCGCAGCAGCCGCTTGCGGGAGGTCCGCACGACCTTGCCCGCGGCCAGCATCCGGTGCCGCACCAGGGTGGCGATGTCCCTGCCGACCAGCACCATGATCCAGTCCCTGGCCAGCACCACGCTGCGGTCCTTGCGCACCCAGAGCCGGACCTTCTCCTGCAGCCCGTCGGCGACGGCGACGTCGGCGACCCGCAGCGCGCCAGCCTCGACGACCATGTGCCGGGTCAGGACCAGTTCGCCGAGCACGGCGGCGGCCAGCCCCGCGGCCAGCGCCTGCGGTTCCAACCGCTGTTCACCGGTCATGTCGTCGAGACCGGCCAGGAAGAACTCGTCGGCGAGCAGTCCGGGTATCGCCTTGCGGTAGTGCGGAGCGGTCATCGCGGGCACCGGTCCCATTCGGTGCCGCTGCCGGTGCCGCGGTGGTCCGAGCGGGTCCGCCCCCGCCACTGGACTTCTCGACTCACGTTCCTCACTTCTTCGTGGTGTGCGCGCCGCAGGATAAAGGCGATACCGACAGCGCGGGATACCCCCGTCGGGGTGACCACCCGATCGGCCCAATCACGTACACCACGGCCGAACGGCCCCGGACACCGGACCACGGTGTGGGATGGCAACGCTCCCAACCGTGTGATCGCGCTGGGGCATTCGGGTGGCGGACCGGGTGATCCTCAGTGGAACGGCAGGTGGCCGTGAGGTGTACCGGAGCACTGTCCATAATGGTTGACGCGGGCGAACATGAATTGATTTCGGTATCGCGATCCGGCATTTCCACAAGGGCGCTGGACAACTGGCGTGCTCCATTAGCGCGGTCGTCGTCGCACGTCCGTGATCCGCGGCGCCGCCCGACGAAATGATTCCCTCGGCCATCGAGAAACGTCGACCCGACGACGTCTCACTCCCCGGGGAATCCGTTTCGGCGGCCGCGGCCAGGGGTATCGACCCGGCATGGACCGAACCAACCAGCTGAACCCGCTCCCGCTGTCGGCCGACGACCTCGCCGCCGAGACCGGCTCCGCGCTGCCGGACAAGGAGGTCTACTCGCTGCTCGACCTCAACGTCGACCTCGACCTGGCGCTCGACCTCGCCGCCCCGATCGACCTGGCGGTGGCCGCCAACGCCAACGTCGCCGCCCCGATCGACGCCGCTGTCGGCGCCAACGTGCTGTCCTCGGACTCCACCGCGCAGGCGCTGTCCGACCAGGGCGTCGCCATCACCCAGGGCATCACCGGCGACTCGACGGCGCACTCCACCCAGGACAGCGCCATCGACCAGTCGGAGCCGGTGCCCACCACCCCGCCCGCCCAGGCCGGTGGCGTCCACGCCGTGGACATCCCCGACGACATCAGCGGCGCGCTCGACGGCGGACTGCTCAACCTGGACGTGAACGTCAACGCCGACCTCGACCTGACCGCGCCGATCAACGGCGCGATCGCCGCCCAGGCCAACGTCGCGGCGCCGATCGACGCCGCGGTGTCGGCCAACATCGGCTCCACCGGGTCCGAGGCCACCGCGGTCGCCCAGCAGCAGGCGATCATCACCCAGGACATCACCGGCAACGCCACCGCCACCGCGGACCAGGTCAGCGACGTCGACCAGTAGGGGTCGACCGACGAGAGAGGTCCGCATGAGCGTCACCTCAGGCACCGCGCCGGACCGGGACGTCGAGGTGCCCCGCCCCGGCGCGGTGCCCACGAGGGCCGACGGCGTGCGGCTGATCGGGGAGATGAGCGGGTCCGGCTACCGGCGCCCGCCCGCCCTGGTCCGCCGCGCCGACGGCCAGGTGCTGCAACTCACCCCGTTGCTCTACCGGGTGCTGGAGGCCGTCGACGGGACGGCCGACCACGCCACCATCGCCGACCGGGTCGGCCGCGCCGTGAACCGGCAGGTCGGCCCACAGGACGTCGAGGTGCTGCTGGACAAGCTGCGGCCCCTCGGCGTCCTGCGCCTGCCCGATGGCAGCGACCCGACGCCGCGCAAGGCGAACCCGCTGCTCGGTCTGCGGATGCGCTGCGTCATCTCCGACGAGGAGACGACCAAGCGGGTCACCGCGCCGTTCACCTGGCTGTTCCACCCGCTGGTGGTGGTCGCCCTGGTGCTGGCGTTCGCGGGCGTCTCGTTCTGGGTGCTGTTCGAGAAGGGCCTGGCCGGGGCCGCCTACGAGGCGTTCCAGCAGCCGTCGCTGCTGCTGCTGGTGTTCGCGGTCACGATCGTCTCGGCCGGGTTCCACGAGTTCGGGCACGCTGCGGCAGCGCGCTACGGCGGGGCGACGCCGGGGGCCATGGGCTTCGGCATGTACCTGATGTGGCCCGCGTTCTACACCGACGTGACCGACAGCTACCGGCTCGGCCGGGCCGGTCGGCTGCGCACCGACCTGGGCGGGCTGTACTTCAACGCCATCGTGTCGGTCGCGGTGTTCGGTGTCTGGCTCGGCACCGGCTGGGACGCGTTGCTGCTGGTCATCGCCACGCAGCTGCTGCAGATGGTGCGGCAGCTGACCCCGCTGGTCCGCTTCGACGGCTACCACGTGCTCGCGGACCTGACCGGTGTGCCCGACCTGTTCCACCGGATCAAGCCGACGCTGCTCGGGCTGCTGCCGCACCGGTGGCGCGCGCCGGAGACCACGGTCCTCAAACCGTGGGCGCGGGCGGTCGTGACCCTGTGGGTGGTCGTGGTCGTCCCGGTCCTGCTGCTCAGCTTCGTGCTGATGGTCCTGACGCTGCCGCGCATCATCGGGACCGCGGTGAACGGCGTCGAGCAGCAGCTGATGGGCCTCGACGCCGCGTTCGACAAGGGCGACCTGGCGATGTCCGCGGTGCGGGTGCTCGGGATGGTCGCGATCGCGGTGCCGATGGCGGGCATCGTGTACCTGCTGGCCCGCATGGTGAGGCGGGCGGTCGCGAAGGTCGTCAAGTGGTCCTCGGGCAGGCCGGGTCGCCGGGCGGTGGCCGTGGTGGCACTGCTCGCGGTCCTGGCCGGGCTCGCCTGGGCGTGGTGGCCCGAGGGTGACCGCTACCGGCCGATCCAGCCGGGGGAGCGGGGCACGGTGCAGGACGCCCTGCCCATGGGCGCTCGTGCACCGCGCGCGTTGCCTGCCGAGACTGCTCCCGCGCCGGTCGCAGTGGCTGCCAAGCGCAAGGCGGTGCTACCCCAGGGTTCGGCTCTGCCCACAAAGGACAAGCCGATCCCGGCGATGGTGCTGACTCCGGTCGGTAACCCCACCGCCCCTCGTTTGGTGTACCCGTTCCAACGGCCCGAACCGCCGGGTCCCGGCGACAACCAGGCCGTCGTCATCAACACTACGGACGGGTCCGTTCAGTACGAGGTGTCTTTCGGGCTGGTGTGGGCAACTGAGGGGGATGTGGACAACCGCAACGAGGCGTGGGCGCTGGCGAGCTGCCAGAACTGCGCCACCGTCGCGATCGCGTTCCAGATCGTGCTGATCGTCGGCAAGGCCAACGTGGTGATCCCGGAGAACGTCGCGGTAGCGGTCAACCACACCTGCGTCGACTGCCTCACCTACGCCCTGGCCTCCCAACTGGTGGTCACCCTCTCCGGCGAACCGGACGAGGCCGCCAAGGCGGAGATCGCCGCCATCTGGAACCGCATGACCGGCCTCGCCGACCGCGTGCGCGGCATGACCCCCACCCAGATCCAGTCCGAACTGGACACAGTGAAACGCGACATCCTCACCGTCCTGCAGAACCACGACCCCGTCACCACCACGACCGTCCCGCCGTCCGCCCCGACCGGGACGACGGCTCCGACCACCACCACACCGGACCCGGCGGGGTCGTCCTCGACCCCGCCGACGTCATCCACCTCGCCGCCCCCGCCGTCGAGCGAACAACCGACGACAAGCCCACCACCGTCGAGCGAGGGCTCGTCCGTGGTACCGACGAGTCCTTGAGGGACAACAGAAGGGGCGGCCCACTGGCCGCCCCTTCTGTTGTCTTGTGATCTTCACTTCGCATGACAGGAGTTGGACGCAAGCACGTCGATTCCAGGACGTTGTGCGTCACTTCGTTGACGAGGAAGCCAAACGGAGCTGACCATCCTGTGTGAATCGTCTCTGTCCTACAGGGAGGTGTCCGGCTTGAGGACTCGTGTACGTGCTTTCGTCGTTGCCGGCCTGATGATCCTGACCGCACTGGTCACCGCCTCGCCCGCACAGGCATACCCCGCTGGTTGCACCTGGGGTGAGATGGACGCTCGCGGCTCCTACGCGGTGTGCACCTCCGGATCCGGTGCCTACCGTTCCTACACCCGCTGCACCACGTGGTACGGCAGTGGGTACATGCGCTACGGCGCTTGGGAGGTCACGACCTATCCCAGGTGGTCGACCTCCTCGTGTTCCTGGGGTGACTCCCGGGCGGCCTACGGGATCGAGACCCGATGAACAAGGCGTTGTGACCTGCCGGCCCCGTCTCCACCGTGCCGCTGCTGTCTGCGGCTTGGTGGCGACGGGGTTCCCGTGTCGTGACAAGGTGCTGGCAGTGGTCACGCGTTGATGGTGCGGCAGGCCGCGATGAAGGTGATCAGTTCGTCCACCTTGTCCGACCGGGTGTCCACCGCTCGGTTGAGCACACGGATCAGGTGGTCATAAGCGTCCGTGTGGTCGTAGCGGGCGGTGTCGGCGATCTTGAGGGCCCAGCGCCAGTAGCCGCGGATGGTGTCGGCCAGGGGCATGCGGAAGTCGGCGATGACGGAGCGGATGGGTTCCACCACCGCGTCGCCGTAGTGGACCAGGTAGCGGTGGAGCATGTCGGCGAAGAAGGTGAAGTGCCGGGCCTCGTCGCGGCTGAGGCGGTTGAGGATCTGGTCGAGGACGGGTTCGTCGACTACCTGGCGCAGGTTCTGGTAGTACAGCTGCGTCGCCTTCTCTTGCACCAACGGGTACGTGAAGAACTGCACCGCGTCCGCGTAGTCCACGGCGAACTTCTTCTGTCCCTCCGACGCCAGTGATAGGCGCAACGGCTCCGGTTCGGCCAGGCCTGATTCCACCTGGTACCGGTAGAGGACACGCGCGTGCGTGTCCTCCTCTTGCGCCCACCGGATCGAGAAGTGGTACAGCTCCCTGTTGTGCACGAACACTTCCCGCTCGACGCTGTCGTTCAACGGGAAGTTCTCGTCGTAGAGGGCGAAGTAGCCGGGGAGGTGGTCCTCGATGATGGTGATGAACTCGACCGCCGAGCGCTGGCCGTCGGTCAGCCGGGACGCGTCGGCGGCCGCCCAGTCGAAGTCGAACTCGTCCCAGCGCGCGCGGGCGGGCCCGGCGCGCAGGAACGAGCCGACCGCGGCGTCCACCTCGGCGGCGGGCAGCAGCGGCCCGCCGACCTGCTTGTGCTCAGCCATGCCTTCTCCAGGATCAGCGGCGTTTCGCGCAGGTCAACGCGTAGTGCTTGGTGGTGAACCCCCACCCCGCGTTCGCCGTGCGCAGGTAGCGGGTCAGCTTGTCGGCCAGACCGGCCTCGATCTCGTCGAGCCGCTCGGCCGAGCGCGCGACGTTGGCCAGCCAGTCCTCGATGGTGCGGTGGTAGTGGTCGGTCAGGTCGTCCACCGCCACCACGCTGAACCCGGCGTCCTCGGCGCCGCGCACCAGCTCCGACAGCGGCCGCATGTCGCCCCAGCCGAAGATCGCGTCCCGCACGAACGCCGATGAGTCCAGCTCGCCGAACTCCGCGCGCTTGGCCGCGTTGCGGTAGCAGCTCTCCGAGACGTACAGCATCCCCTTGGTGCGCAGCGCCGCGTGGGCGCGGGCGAACGCGGCGCCGAGGTCGGGCATGTGCACGATGGAGCCGAGCATGGTCACCGCGTCGAACGAGCGCGGCTCGATCTCCAGCTCCTCGATGTGCCCGACCCTGGTGGACACCAGGTCCTCCAGCCCGCGCTCGCGCACCAGCTCGTGGATGTACGCGTGCTGGTTGGGCGCGGGGCTGATCCCGACCGTCCGCGCGCCGAACTCCTGCGCCATGAACAGGATCAGCGACCCCCACCCGCTGCCGATGTCGAGCAGCCGCTTGCCGGGGCCCAGGTTCACCCGCTCCGCGACGAACCGCAGCTTGGTGCGCTGCGCCTGCTCCAGCGTGTCCTCCGGCGAGGTGTAGAGCCCGGCGGAGTACTTGCGCATCGGGTCCAGGTACAGCCCGAAGATCTCCGGGTCCAGGTCGTAGTGGACGTTGGTGTCAGCGACCGCCACCGCTGGGCTCCTTCTCCGCGAGGGTCGCCACGACCAGCGTCGCCGCGTCGCGCACCGACTTGAGGCCGAACACCTGGTCGTCCTCGAGCTCGATGTCGTAGGTCCGCTCGATCTTGGCGACCGCGCGCAGCACCTTGACCGAGTCGGCGCCCTCCAGCGAGCTCAGGTCGACGTCGGGGCTGATCCCGGCGGCGGGCAGGCCGAACTCGCCGGCCACGATCCCGGTGACAGTGGTGATCACGTCGTCGGACATTGCGGTGTCTCCTCCGGTTCTCACTGGCCGCGGCGCAGGTCGGCCAGGGCGCTCTCGATCAGGTCGGCCTCGGTGTCGGTCAGGTCCATCCGCTCGCGCGCCTGGGCCGCGGTCGCGGGCTGGTAAGTACCGACGGCGGTAACGCAGGTAGCGCCGTCGGGGTCGGTGATCTCCGCGTACGCGCGGTAGGGCGGTGCGTCGACATCGTCAGCGGTGGCAACGCACCGGTACTCGACGCCTACCGCTAACGGAGACAGGTAGCGCGTACGAAGGGTGGTCGTGAACACCGATGTGCCGACCTTGAGCACCAGCAGGTTGCCCATGATCTCGTCGCACACCGTGGTCGCGATCCCGCCGTGCACCACGCCCGGGTAGGACTCGAAGGTGCGGTCTACCCGCAGCACGCACTCGATACCGTCACCGGAGTGCGTGAAGCTCAACCGCAGACCGTGCTCGTTGCTGGGGGAGCAGCCGAAGCAGCGGTAGTCCGGCAGTACCCGCCACGGCACCTCGATCGGTGTCCCGGTGCTCACCCGAGCACCTCGGCCAGCGCCCGGCGGACCTTGCCGTTGGTGCTGAGGTCCTTGTCCACCAGCGACCCGAACACCTGCCGGATCTTGCCCTGCAACTCGTCGAGCTCGCCCTGGTCGGCGACCTGCTCCAGGAAGAGGTCGAACCCGGTGTCGATGGTCGCGTGGTCCTCGAGCTCGGTGAGGTTGCTCTTGAACAGGCTCACCGGGTGCTTGATCTTCTGGTCGGAGGTGTAGACGTAGAGCGTCTCCAGCACCGAGGGGATCTCCTCCGGCTTGCGCTCCAGCCGCCGGCGGCAGTAGTGGATGAACTCCCTGGCGTGCCCGGCCTCGTCCCGGCTGGCGCGCAGCAGGATGTCGGCCAGCACCGGCTCCTCGACCGCGGCGGACACCCGGCGGTAGATGTGGTTCACGGTCAGCTCGGAGATGATGTTCGTGGCCAGCGTCGCCGCCGGGGTTGAACCAGGGGCGTACGGCTCGCGCATAGCCTGAACGGGCGCGTCGTCAACGGCCTCGCCGATGGCCTCTAGCCACGACTTGAACGCGTAGTGGTGCTGGACCTCCTGGTAGCCCCACACCACCGCGAAGGTGGAGAAGTCGTAGTCGTCGACGAACTCGTTGAGGAACCCGTGCACCGCGGCGATCACGTTGGACTCGCCCATCACGCCGCTCTTGGCCATCACCACGTGCTCTGGCTTGACCAGGTCCTTGTCGACACTGCCGAAGTCGATGTCCTTGAGCTGCCAGTGGACGCGCTCGTAGTGGGTGAAGACGTCGAAGCTGTGCATGGCCCCTTCTCCTCTGGTGCAGGCATGTCCTCTGGTTGCCGTGGCTCTATGCCCGGGCGCGGGCTCTTAGGCCACGGCGAGCCTGGTGGCGTCAGCCGAATCTGGATCGCGACGCGAGCCGCTGGAGCTTGCCGCTGCTGGTGCGCGGGATCGCCTGCGGTCCGGCGACGACCACCCGCACGTCGTCGAGCCCGGTGGCGGCACCGACCCTGGCCCGCAGCCGGGCGCGCAACTCCTCGGTGTCCGGCGCGGTCGACTCGACCACCAGCACCATCCGCTCGGTGGCCTCGTCCAGGTAGGCCACACAGCGCCTGCGGTGCACGGCGGGATCGGTGCGGACGGCGGCCTCCACGTCCTCGGGGTAGTAGTTGTCCCCGCGCACGATGATCATTTCCTTGCGGCGCCCGGTGATGTGCAGCTCGCCGCCCGCCAGGTAGCCCAGGTCGCCGGTGCGCAGCCAGCCGTCCGCGGTGAACGGCTGCTCGCCGCGCAGGTACCCCGGGGTCACCGAGGCGCCCTGGATCTCGACCTCGCCGACAACCCGTTCGGCCAGCGGGACACCGGTGTCCGGATCGGTCACGCGGACGGTCATCCGTGCCACCGGTCGTCCCACCGACACCACACCACGTGCGCCAGGAGCGTTACGCGCCACCGCAACGGCTTCTCCCGTTGCCGCCAACCGTGCGCGGTCGACCCAATCCGCATGTGGTGGGGCGTGCAGCGTCGAGAACGTCACCGGGAGCGTGGCCTCGGCGAGCCCGTAGACCGGCAGCATCGACTCCGGCCGGAAACCGGCGCCCGCGAAGTGGTCGAGGAACCCCTCAAGCGTGTCGACCGCGATGGGCTCCGCGCCGTTGAACGCCACCCGCCAGCGGCTCAGGTCGTAGTCGTTGACCTCGGCCTCTGGGACTGCCCTGGCGAGGGCGTCGTAAGCGAAGTTGGGCATCGGACACGCGGTGATGCCCGCCTCGGACATGGTCCGCAGCCAGTGCGCCGGGTCCTTTACGAACACCGATGGCTGCCACACGGTAAGAGGGATCGGGTGGTGCAACGCCGCGAGTGAGCCGAACAGGCCCATGTCGTGGAACAGAGGCAACCAGTTGCCCGCGCTGTCGGCGTCTGTCAGCTCGATACCGCCGCCGATCGCGTCCAGGCACGCGAGCACGTTGGTGTGCGTGAGCCGAACCCCCTTGGGGGCCGACGTGCTACCGGAGGTGAACTGGACGATCAGGTCGTCGTCGCCGGTCACGCCAGTCGCCGGTGGATCGGCGTGCGCGCCGCGCAGGTTCGCGGTCGACACCTCGGTGATGCCGTCTAACGCCGAACCCAGCACACCGCGCAACCTGGCCAAACGCTCGGACAGCACTACCGTCCGGATGTCCGCCGCGGCGATGATCCCGGCGATCCGCTCCTGGTAGCCATCGCGCGCGGTAGTCGGCAGGGCGAACGGACACGCGCACGCCCCCAGGACACCTAGGCCGATCAGCACGCGGAAGAAGTCAGCCTCGTTCTGGCACAGCAGCCCCACCCGGTCACCGCGCCGCACGCCCGCCTCCGCCAGCGCTCCGGCTACCGCGTGCGACTGGTCCAAGAGCTCGCCCAGGCTCAGCGTCTCGCGCCCGGTGTGGAAGGTGACGGGCGTGCCCGGTCGCCGCCGCACCGCTGCCGCCAACGCCGCGTGCAGGGTGTCCGGCTCAGCCACGGCCGCCGCCGAACGCGCTCAGCGCCGCCGCCACCTCGTGCGCCGGATCCCCGGCGGGCCTCGTCGCGGGCACGAACGTCCACCGCCCACCCGACGCGGTCGGTGTCCACACCCGCGTCCGCACCCGCGGCGGCGTGGCCGCGCGCACGGTGAGCGCGCAGTGCCGGTCGCCCAGGTCGAGCACCCTGGTCAGGAACCCCGAGCCGAACGGCCAGTCCACAGCGGACCAGGTGGCGGTCGGGTCGCCGTCGAACCGGATGGTGCGCAACCCCGCGCGCAGCCCCCGGCCGCACGCCTTCGCCGCGCTCTCCTTGGCCGCCCACAACCCCCGCGCCGGGATCCGCTCCCGCAGCTCGCCCTCGGCGCAGAACCGGTCGGCGACCTCGAGTAACTCGTCCTCCGCGGCGTCCTCGACGTCCACCCCGCAGGCCACCGGGCTCTGCGCGAGCACCAGGAAGTCCTGGTCGTGGCTGGCGTTCACCGACCCCGGCGCCGCGACGGCGGTGGCCAGCACCCGCGCCGCCTGGGCCTGCACCCGGCGCCTGCCGTGGGTACGACGAGCGATGGCGGCCCGGTCCGCGGCGGGCAGCGCCGGTTCGGCGTCCCCGCGCACCCGGTCCAGGTCACGCAGCGACACGACGTGAACAGCCACCGAGGTCATGACGCGCTCGCGCGCAGGTCCGACAGGCCGCGGAACTGGAGGTTGTCCGCGCGCCAGTTCAACCGCTCCGGCTCGGTCAGCACCAGCTCGGGCAGCCGGGTGGTCAGCTCGGTCAGCGCGATCCGGCCCTCCATCCGCGACAGGCCCGCGCCGATGCAGTAGTGCACGCCGAGCCCCAGCCCGACGTGCCCGGTGTCGTTCCTGGTCACGTCGATGCGGTCCGGGTCGGCGAACCGCTCCGGGTCGCGGTTCGCCGATCCGCGCATGAGGTAGGCCAGCTGGCCCTCGCGCAGCTGCTCACCCCGCAGCCGCACGTCCCTGGTCAGCAGCCGGTGGGTGAGCTGCACCGGGCCGTCCCAGCGGATGACCTCGTCGACCGCGCCTGCGATGGTCCCCGGGTCGCGCTTGAGCAGCTCCCACTGGTCGCGCTGGGTGAGCAGCCCGGCCAGGCCGTTGCCCAGCATGTCGATGGTGGTCTCGAACGACGCGGTGATCAGCAGCAGCAGGTTCGACACCAGCTCGTCGGTGCCGAGCCGCTCGCCGTCCTCGTCCGCGCTGACCAGCCGCGACACCAGGTCGTCGCGCGGGTCGACCCGGCGCTGCTCCATGATCGCGGTCAGGTACTCGATCATCTCGTGCACCGCCTCCGCCGCGCTCTGCGCGCCACCGAGGTCGGGCGCCGCGCCGACGAACACCTTGATCGCGTCGCACCACTTGGTGACCAGCTTCGCGTCCTCGGTGGGCAGCCCGTAGAGGCCGCAGATGACCAGCGCGGGCACCGGGAAGCAGAAGTCGGCCATCAGGTCGAACTCGCCGCGCTCGACCATCGAGTCGACCAGGTCGTCGACGATCCCCTGCACCATCGGCTCCAGCAGCCGCACCGCGCGCGGGGTGAAACCCTGGTTCATCAGCTTGCGCATGCGGGTGTGCGTCGGCGGGTCGAGCATCCACATCCAGTGCGCCGCGAGCTCGAGGAACCTGGCCACGGCGGGGGAGGGGTCCGCGCCGCCGCGCTGCGCCACCAGCAGGCCCAACCGGCGCGAGGAGAACGTCTCGTGGTCGCGCAACGCGGCCGTCACGTCGTCGTAGCGGGTCAGCACCCAGCCGTTGAGCTGCTCGTCGTAATACACCGGGCTTTCGGCGCGCAGCCGGGCGTAGGCAGGATAGGGGTCGCTCATCACCGCGCGGCTGAGTAAGGTGGTTTGGCCGACCTGATCCGTCATCTTCGCCCTTTCCCCCGGATATCGGCGACTTCCTGGTGTGCGCGCCGAATACCCCGGCGCCGGTGGCGGATTGGCCCCATTCCCCACTCAGTGAACACGACGCCCAGTCCGATCCGCAAGGAATTGCCCGCTGGGAAAACCGGAACGCACCAATCCGGCTGTGGACAGTGGACACGCGCCGAGGGCATGGGGTATGCGCGCGCGGGAATTGTTCGCGCTGTCCGGAGTAGGGGTAATGCGCTAAGGGGTCGCCGCGGTAAGGGAACTAGTCAGGCAACGTGACCATTGGACTGGTCGAGCACCCGGGCGGTACCGGTGCCGCGCAGCACCTCGGCGGTGGCGTTGGTGACCACCACGGTGAAGGTGATGTCCGCGCCGTCGCGCGTGTCGACGGTGACCGAGGTGGTGATCTCGTCGCCCGCGAACACCGGCGCCAGGAACCGCAGGTCCATGCCGGTCACGTGCACGCCGTCGTCGGCGAGCAGGGGTGTCCCCGACAGCGTGAGCAGGCCCTGGGCGACCTTCCTGCCCGCCACCCCACCGATGTGGTGCGCCCCGAAGTCCCCGGTCAGCCGCGCGCAGGCGGCGATGTCGTCGTCGCTGACGGTCCGCCGCGCGCTGAGCGCGGCACCTGCCCCGATCATCGCCGCGCCCCCTCGCCGACGAGCACGACACCCTTGCTCGTCCCCGACACCACGACCTCGTCGCCGCACCGGATCCGCGCGTCGAACGCGATCTTGGTGACCCCCGGCCCCGGCTCCAGCCGGGTGATCTCGAGTTCCGCGGTGATCTCCTCGCCCACGGCGACCGGCCTGGTCACCGCCCAGGTCATCCGCCCGGACAGGTAGTCGATGTCGCCGCCCAACTCGGTCAGCGGCGCCACCACCAGCAGATAGGGCAGGTATCTCGGCTCGGAATTGTCCGGATACCCCGAAAGGCCCCGGAATTCCCGCACCTCGTCGACGGTATAGGTCCGCGATGTCCGCAACACATCCCCGACCGCGACCTCGCCGTGCGCACTCGGAATGGTCGTCACCACCGAATCCCCTCCGCTCATCCGGCTTTCCGCAAGGTCGGCTTTACCCAAGACCCGGCTTCACGCTAGCACGGCACCCGCCGCGGGCCAACGCGCCCATTCCGCAGCCGAATAGTCCTCAATGGAGTGGTGTGGGTCTGATGTGGACCCTTTCCGCACTAGCCGAGCTTGTCGAGCTTCGCCCGCAGCACGGTCTGTTCCTGGGTGTTGGCGCACAACGGGATGGCGCGCTCGAACTCCGCGCGGGCCTCGGCGGTGCGGCCCAGGCGGGTCAGCAGTTCACCGCGGACGCTGGGGATGAGGTGGGAGTGGGGGAGGGCGTCGACAAGGGAGTCCACGATCGGCAGGGCGGCGGCAGGCCCCTCGGCCATCGACACCGCCACGGCGCGGTTGAGGTCTACCACCGGCGACGGTGCCAGCGTGCCGAGCGCCTCGTACAGGACGACGATCCTGGCCCAGTTCGTGCCCGCCACCGAGTCGGCGACCGCGTGGCACTCGGCGATCGAGGCCTGGAGCCCGTAGGCGCCCAGGCCCCGCCCCCGCGCGGCCTGGGCGAGCGCGGCGCGCCCCCGCTGGATCGCCGACCGGTCCCACCGCCGCCGGTCCTGGTCCTCCAGCAGCACCGGCCGCCCGTCCGGCCCGGTCCTGGCGGGGAACCGCGCCGCGGTCAGCTCCAGCAGGGCCAGCAGGCCGTGCACCTCGGACTCGTCCGGCACCAGCCTGGCCAGCACCCTGGCCAACCGCTGCGCCTCACCGGCCAGGTCGAAGCGGATCCACGAGGCACCGGAACTGGCGGACGAGCCCTCGGTGAAGATCACGTACAGCACGGTCAGCACCGACCCCAGCCGGGCGCGCCGCTCGTCGGCAGGCGGCACCTCGAAGGGCACCCCGGCCGCGCCGAGCGCCTTCTTCGCCCTGGTGATCCTGGCCTGCACCGTCGCGGTCGGCACCAGGAACGCCTTGGCGATCTCGTCGCTGGTCAGGCCGCCGACGACGCGCAGCGTGAGCGCCACCCGCGCTTCCGGCGCGAGCACCGGGTGGCAGGCGGTGAAGATCAGCGCCAGCACGTCGTCGTCGATCTGGTCCGGGTCCCAGCCCGCGTCGTCCACGGTGCCCTCACCCAGGTCGTGGGCGAGGGCGGCGTACCGGTCGTCGAGGGCGGAACGCCTGCGGAACGCGTCCACCGCCCGCCGCTTGCCGACGGTGAGCAGCCACGCGCCGGGGTTGTTCGGCACCCCCTCGCGCGGCCAGCTCACCAGGGCCTCGGCCAGCGCCTCCTGGGCCAGGTCCTCGGCGACGCCGAAGTCCCCGGTGTAGCGGGCCAGCGCGCCGACGATGCGCGCCGACTCGATCCGCCACACGGCCGTGACAGCCTCCCGACCGGCACTGCCACGGCTCGGCCCGGTGCTCCCGGTCAGAGCTGACCGGTCGACTCCCGCCACGCCCGCTCCTTCTGGATCCACTCGTTGTCCTGCGGGAACTCGTCGATGGTGGAGACCCGCCGGATCTCGGTCTTGAACCCGGGCCCGCTGATCGGCGAGCGCCGCGCCCACTCGACGGCCTCTTCCTTGGACGCCACGTTGAGGATGTAGAAGCCGTTGAACAGCTCCTTGGTCTCCCCGTAGGGGCCATCCGTCACCACCGGCGGCTCCGAGGAGTAGTCGACGACGACACCCTCGGCCGCGTCCCCGAGGCCCTCGGCCGCCACCAGCACGCCCGCGCGGATGAGCTCCTCGTTGAACTTGCCGACCGTCGCCAGCATCTGATCGAAGTCGATGTCGCCCATCGCGGCGTAGGCCTCGTCGGACGCGCGCATGATCAGCATGTACTTCATCGTCGGTCTCCCTGACGCTCCTGCGGGCCCGTTGCTCGGCCCCGCTCACCCCTGCGTCGAACGGCGCGGACGCGGATCGACAGCGGGCGAGAACTTTTTCTGCTCAGGGCCACCGGCAGCCTATGTCGGGGCGGTCCCGGTTGCCCCATCCGGGTGGCGACACGGCTTTGACCTGCGAAAACGACCGACGGCGGACCGGTGAGACCGGTCCGCCGTCGGCTAGGGGTGGGGAGAGAACTAGATCTGGAACTTGGCCACCAGTTCGCGCAGGTGCGCGGAGAGCTGCTCCAGGTCGACCGCGGCCTGCTTGCTGCTGTCGATCTCCTGGGAGGCGGTCGCGGTGGCGCTGGCGACGTGCCCGATGCTGCCCGCGATCTGCGAGCTGCCCGAGGCGGCCTCGGCGATGCTGCGGCTCATCTCGTTGGTGGTGGCGGTCTGCTCCTCCACCGCCGAGGCGATGACCAGCTGGTAGTCGTTGATCTTGGCGATGATCTCGGAGATCTCGCCGATCGTGCCGACCGCCTGCGCGGTGTCGGACTGGATGGCCTCGACCTTGCGGGCGATGTCCTCGGTGGCCTTGGCGGTCTCCTGGGCCAGCTCCTTGACCTCGCTGGCCACGACCGCGAAGCCGCGACCGGCGTCCCCGGCCCGCGCCGCCTCGATGGTGGCGTTGAGGGCCAGCAGGTTGGTCTGCTCGGCGATCGAGGTGATGACCTTGACCACGTTGCCGATCTGCGCCGAGGAGTCACCCAGCTTGGCGACCACGTCGGTGGTGGACGCCGCGACCTCGACCGCGTGCGAGGCCACGTTCGCGCCCTCGTTCGCGCTGTGCGCGATCTCCTTGATCGACGAGCCGAGCTCCTCGGCGCCGGTGGCCACCGTCTGCAGGTTCAGCGACACGTTGTCGGCCGCCGCGGCGACCTGGGTGGCCTGGGTGTTGGCCCCGGTGGTGCTGTCGAGCAGCCGGTCGCTGACCTGCACCAGGCGGGTCGAGTCGGACTGCAGGGTCTGCGCGGTGGTGGCCAGCGCGGCCACCGCGGCGCCGAAGTTCTCCCGCGCCTGGTTGAACGCGGTGCCCAGCTGCCCGACCTCGTCGCGGCCCTGCACGATGGCGGGCTTGCTCAGGTCGCCGTCGGCCATCTGCTTGGCCACGACGGTGATCTGGCGCAGCGGCCGCACGATGCGGCCCGCGACCAGCAGCGCCAGCGCGATCGCGGCGGCGAGGCCGACGATCATCGAGATCAGCACCACGGTCCACGCCGAGTTGTAGGCGTCGCGCCCCTCGGCGGCGGCGCGCTCGGCGCTGGTCCGCTCGATGACCGCGAGCTCGTCGATGCCCTTGTCGATGTTGGCGATCAGGGTGGTGAACTCGTTCATGTCGGTGATCGGGGTGTAGCCCGCGGGCACCGGGTCCCCGTAGGAGATGTCCCGCTCGACGCGGAACTTCTTCTGGTCGGCCAGCAGCTGCGCCGCGCGCACCCGCCCGGCCTCCTCGGTGGTGTGCGACAGGTACGCCTCCACCGAGACGTCGATCCGGCCGTCAGCGGCGTGCTGCCCGTCGCGGGCGCGCTTCTGCCCCTCGGTGCTGTTGTCCACGTACCACATGGCGGCCCAGTGGTTGATGTCCCCCTGCGCGCCCCGGATGTCGCCGAGGTCGCTCAGCGCCGCGGCGTTGCCGGTGGCCACCCGGTTGAGCTGGCCGTCCAGATTCGACATCTGGATCATCGCCAACACCCCGATGAGCACGGCCACCGCCACGACCGCGCTCAACGCGGCCAGGATCTTCGCCCGGATACCCCAGTTCGCGACCAGCCCGGCCAGGCCCCGCGGCTTCTTGATCTCGGTTGCGTTCGCAGCCATCGCCTACCCTCACGCTCCTGTGTCTACCGCCGGCCTCCTTGCCTGCCCCGCTCCAGTCGACCGCCCCGCGCCCGAGCTGAGGATTCCCAGCCCCAGCGCACTCCAGCCCTGATATTCAGCCTGGTCACGGGTGCTGCCGGGGTGCGCTCCCGGCGCGGTTCGGGTGCACCCCGCCGTCGAATTGGACGTTGCGCTCACGGCAAAGGGGTCGGTGCGGGTGCGGGCGTTCACCAACGTGCTGTGGTTCGAGTGGGACGACTCGGTTGGTGGGTGTTCGCCGATGTGAACAACGGCGTTTACGAGTGCGGCTTCGCGGGCGACCAGGCCGCCTACGACTCCGCTTACGATCGGTTGTGGGCGGCGGTGGACTGGTTGGACGAGCGCCTGACCGCCCGCCGTTACCTGGTCGGTGACACGATCACCGAGGCCGATGTCCGCCTGTTCACGACCCTGGTCCGCTGGGACCCGGTGTACCACGGCCACTTCAAGTGCAACCGCTCCCGCCTGACCGAGCTCCCCGCGCTCTGGGCCTACGCCAGGGACCTGTTCCAGACCCCCGGCTTCGGCGACACCGTCGACTTCGCCCAGATCAAGGAGCACTACTACGCGGTCCACCGCGACATCAACCCCACCGGCATCGTCCCCAAGGGCCCGGACCTGGCGACCTGGCTGACCCCACA